>CAVXHQ010000003.1:0-1270000 GCA_963761735.1 uncultured Alphaproteobacteria bacterium | reverse complement strand
CGCGGGCTAATCCCTCACCGATAAATCTTTCCCCCGAAGGGCGTATACGGTATTACTCTCAGTTTCCCGAGGCTATTCCGTAGAAAGGGGCATATTCCCACGCGTTACTAACCCGTCCGCCGCTCACCCGAAGGTGCGCTCGACTTGCATGTGTTAGGCCTGCCGCCAGCGTTCGTTCTGAGCCAGGATCAAACTCTCAAGTTGAAAGCATCCGAAGATGCTGTCCTTGACGTTCGAACCTCTGCACATCGCCTCTATCCTGCAAAGGATAAAGGCAGTCTTCTGTTTGTTGTGCTTCAGTTACCGAAGTAACAAAAGCCGTCCAAACAGTGAAGCTGACACCGGTCATCGATCTTACCATATTGGTGGCAATCTCTACCGGCGCGATATGAAGAGGCTGATCCATCGAATGAACCAAACCGCCCACATATCTCTTCAGTTACTAGCAATTTCAAACAGCGTTGAGACAAAAGAGACTGGATGCGCCCTGTGTATTTGGCGCGCCCCGCCTGTAGTGCCTCTGATTTTCTTCTTAGCGTCTCGTCTCGGTCCGTCCCGTTTCCGGTGTGTCCCGCCCGGTTGGCGCCCCGCGGTGCATCTCTGCGCCGCCGTTGAGAGGGGTTCTACGGTTAGTGACTGGTACCCGCAACCCTTAATTTCGGCCTCCATGCATTTTTTATGACAAAACCTGTTTTCGCCGTGTTTTAGGGGGGTTAGGGTATTTTTCCGTCTCGAACGCTGGGTCCGAATGCAAGAATGTTAGGCGCACCCTGCACGGTGACCGCTAGATTTTGCGGTTCGCCAAACACCTGACCCTAGGGCATGCCTGCCTTTCCGGCGACTCGTTGCATCTGCCACCGGGATTCGGGCTGGATTGGGGCTGGATTCGCGCCGGATCCGCACTGATTTGCCGTACGCTCCCTGAAAAACCGGTCCGCTGGCGGTGCTTTTGGACGGGATAAGGCTGTCAGAGGGGACTGGTGTCGGCAGAATCGCGTCGATTCTGCCTGTCGTCCCGACTGTATAGAGAGGGAGGATGCCCGATCGGGCAAATCGCAGGTCCCTCAGGCCCTCATGGCAGACCGACGGCGCGATTTCAGGCGCAGGGCGAGCAAGGCGAGAATCAAACCCAGGTACACCAGAGGTTCGATCTGAAATCCCTTGGACAGCCAGAGGAAATGCACGGCCGCCAGAATAGCCGCCGGAAATGTAAGAAGGTGTACCTTCTTCCAGCTTGCCGCCCCAAGACGCCGCACGGCCAGATTGTTGGATGTGATCGCCGCGGGAACGAGCAGCAACAAAGCCGCGGCACCCACTGTTATGTAGGGACGCTTCACGATCTCTTCCCACACTCTGCCGATCGCCCCCAGGTCGAGGACGGCAAAGACCGCGAAGTGAGCGAGGACAAAGAAGAACGCCGTGACACCGATCGCCCGGCGGAACCGCAGCAGGTTAAGCCCCGGCCACCGCCGCAGGGGCGAGACCGCAAGGCCGACGATAAGCAGCTTCAGCGCCACTGCACCGTACTCACGTTCAAGCCGGTTGATCGGCTCGGCGCCAAGCTGACCGGTCAGCCCCAGATAGAACAGCCAGGCCGCCCAGGCCGCGCCGACGATATAGAGAAGCCACGGCGGAACACGCCGCAGCCCGGAGTTGATGCGGTCGACGATCATGACCCGACCCGAAACAGGGCGGTCTGGCTGGTCTCTCTATAGACTGCCACGGATAAGGCTCAGTAATTCTCTGCCAGATCCATGCCGTCGTACAGATCGGCAACCTCCGCCTCATAACCGTTGAACATCAGCGTGTCCTGACGGCTGGTAAACAACTCGCCACCGATCTTGCGCTCGGATGCCTGGCTCCAGCGGGGGTGGCTCACCTCCGGGTTCACGTTGGAATAGAACCCGAACTCACGCGAGTTGATCCCATTCCAGGTCGTCGGCGGCTGCGTATCGGTCAACGTGATCCGCACGATGCTCTTGATCGACTTGAACCCGTATTTCCACGGCACGACCAGCCGGATCGGCGCACCGTTCTGGTTCGGCATCGGCTCACCGTATATGCCGGTCGCCATCATCGTCAGCGGGTGCATCGCCTCGTCCAGCCGCAATCCCTCGACATAGGGAAAATCGAGGACGCCGCGCCGCACGCCCGGCATGTTCTCGGGCTGCACGACGGTTTCGAAGGCGACGTATTTGGCATTTGCCTGCACGCCCGCCTTCGCAAGGATGTCCGACAGTTCAACACCGTTCCACGGCACCACCATCGACCATGCCTCGACGCAGCGGAACCGGTAGATCCGTTCCTCGACGGTCAGGCCGTCCATCACCTCGGCCAGTGAAAAGGTCCCCGGGTTGTCGACCATGCCGTCGATGGTGATTTCCCACGGCTCGGTCACGAGCGTACCGGCGTTGGCGGCAGGGTCTTCCTTGCCGGTGCCGAACTCGTAATAGTTGTTATAGGTGGTGATCTCTTCGAAAGTATTCGGCTCGAGTTCCTGTGCTGCGGCCCCCGAGGGCACGACACCTGCACCGATCGCGCCCAGTCCCATCGCCCCCGCCATCACCTGACGGCGATTGAGGAATGCGGCTTTCGGGGTGACGTCGTTCCAGTTCAGGTCGTTTGTCCAGCGATAGGCCACGAGTGCTCCTTCCAATTCCAGTACACCGATGGGGTCGTGCCGGTCTCGCAACCGCCTGCCCCATCGCGTCTCTTTGGGCGGAACTCTACATGCCACCCGACACTTTACTATGTATACAACGTATGATTTTGCCAAAAGTCTCGCCCAGACTGTCACATCATTGTGAGTGGCGCCGCTGTGAGCCGACAGCTTAGGCCGCGAATTTCCGGCGTCAAATGGGCAAAACCGCCCGATGGCGGGAAATTTCCGATGATCCAACGGGTCTGTGCCTGCGTTTCCCTCTCAGATGCCAGCAAGGCATTCGTTATCACCAACGGAGAAACATCATGCTACGCAGAACCTTCATCGCCCTCGCCGCGTCGACGACACTGGCGGCACCCGCCTTCGCCGACGCACACTCGATGGACATCGTCGATACCGCAATCGCCGCCGACAACTTCGAGACGCTCGTCGCCGCCGTGCAGGCCGCAGATCTGGTTGACACCCTGAAGGGCGAAGGTCCGTTTACCGTCTTCGCACCGCTGGACGAGGCGTTTGCCGCGCTGCCCGAGGGCACCGTCGAAGGCCTGCTGGCCGATCCCGAGGCGCTGGCCTCGATCCTGACGTTCCATGTGGTGCCCGGCAAGGTGATGGCAGCGGACCTGACAGACGGCATGGTCGCCACAACCGTCAACGGCGGCGACCTGACCTTTGCAATCGGCGACGCAGTTACCGTCAATGGCATCACGGTCACGCAAACGGACATCGAAACGTCGAACGGCGTGATCCACGTCATCAACGGCGTGCTCCTGCCCGAATAGGCGATCCGTCCCGGCCATCGGTTTACATCGCCAATGAGGGCCCCGGCGTATCGCGCGCCGGGGCCTTTTCTTTTGCGCAGGTCCGGTCAAACTGGAAGCGCCGCGCAGGATGACGGCGCAATGGAGGACCGGATGGACAGCAAAGTGGCGCTTATCACCGGCGGCGCACGGGGCATCGGCCTTGCGACCGCTCGGATATTTCAGCGCGAGGGGTGGCACGCCGTGATCCTCGACCGCGATAAACAGGCGCTGTCAGAGGCAGGCGCCGCCCTGCCGGCGGCCACGATCCTGAAATGCGACGTTTCGGACATCGACGCCGTGACCGCCGTATGTTCGCGCAGATGGAACGAGCGGTTCGGCAGGCTCGACGCGCTGATCAACAACGCAGGCGTCGCCGATTTCGGACCGATCGAAGAGACCGGGTTCGCCCGCTGGCGCCGCGTGATGGAGACCAATCTCGACGGGGTATTCCTGATGACGCAGGCCGCCGCGCCGCTGTTGCGTACATCGAAGGGCGCCATCGTGAATATCGCCAGCATTTCGGGCCTGCGCGCCTCGACCCTGCGGGTCGCCTACGGCACCTCGAAGGCGGCGGTGATCCAGCTGACGCTGCAACAGGCGGTGGAACTGGGCGAATATGGTATCCGCGCAAATTGCGTGGCCCCGGGACCGGTCCGCACGAAACTCGCCATGGCCGTGCACTCCGAGGCGATCATCGCGGCCTATCACGACGCGATCCCGCTGAACCGCTATGGCAACGAAGCGGAAATCGCGGAAGTCATCGCGTTTCTGTGCTCGGATCGGGCAAGTTACGTCACCGGGCAGTGCATTGCGGTCGACGGCGGGTTCGAGGCGACAGGCATCGGGCTGCCCGCGTTGCGCGCCTGACGTCGGGCGGTCGCGGGTTTCGGCGTCAGATGCCTCCGGCGGGGATATTTCTGGCAGGATGAAACGGGGCCGCGCGTGCCAATCGAGATGTCGGGCAAAAAAGAGGGGGGCGAGCCTGCGCCCGCCCCCACCGGCCTAGTGAACCACCGCATCGTCGGGGCGCGGACGGTTCGATCCCGAAACGCGGTCGCCGACCAGCAGACCGTCGGGTCCGGCGCGCACGTCTATCTCCTGTCCGTCGGTGACATCGCCCGCAAGGATCATCTCGGCGAGCGGATCCTGCAAGGCGCGCTGGATGACCCGTTTCAGAGGCCGTGCACCAAACACCGGATCGTAGCCCTCATCCGCCAGCCATTGTTTCGCCTCGGTGTCGAAATCGAGAACGATGTTGCGCCCGGCCAGACGTTTCGCAAGCCGCGCCAGCTGGATTTCGACGATACCGCCCATATCTTCCCGCCCTAACCGGTCGAAGATGATCGTCTCATCGAGCCGGTTCAGGAATTCGGGCCGGAAATGGGCGCGCACGGCGTCCATCACGTCCCGCTTGGCGCCGCCCGCATCCGCACCGTCGGGCAGCCGCGACAGCGCCTGCGTGCCGAGGTTCGATGTCAGCACGATCAGCGTCTGCTTGAAATCGACGGTGCGGCCCTGACCGTCGGTCAGAACGCCATCGTCGAGAACCTGCAACAGCACGTTGAACACGTCCGGGTGCGCCTTTTCGACCTCGTCGAACAGGACGACCTGATAGGGCCGCCTGCGGACCGCCTCGGTCAGCACGCCGCCTTCGTCATAGCCGACATAGCCTGGCGGGGCGCCGATCAGGCGCGAGACCGCGTGCTTTTCCATGAACTCGGACATGTCGATCCGCACCATCGCGTTGTCGTCGTCGAACAGGAATTCGGCGACGGCCTTGGTCAGTTCCGTCTTGCCGACGCCGGTCGGCCCGAGGAACAGGAAGCTGCCCAGCGGCCGCCCTTCGTCGTTCAGACCGGCGCGCGCGCGGCGCACGGCGTTGGCGACGGCGTGGACGGCGGTGTCCTGACCGATGACGCGGCGGTGCAGGCCCTCTTCCATGCGCAGCAGCTTTTCACGCTCGCCTTCGAGCATCCGCGACGTCGGGATACCCGTCCAGCGCTCGACGACCTCGGCGATCTGCTCGGGGCGCACGGCCTCTTCGACCATCAGCGCATCGGACGCGCCTTCGGCCTCGGCAAGGTGCCGTTCCAGCGCGGGGATCACGCCGTAGGACAGCTCTCCGGCCTTGGCCAGATTGCCCTCGCGCTTGGCGATTTCCAGCTCGGCACGCGCGCGGTCGAGCTTTTCCTTCAGGTCGCGGCTACCTTCGAGGCGGTCCCGCTCTGCCTGCCACTGGGCGGTCATCGCGTCGGCTTTTTCCTGAATGTCGCCGACTTCCTTTTCGAGCTTTTCCAGCCGGGCAACGGACGCCTCGTCATCCTCGCGGCGCAGCGCCTCGGCCTCGATCTGCATTTGCAACAGCTGCCGGTCGAGCGCGTCGAGTTCCTCGGGTTTGCTGTCGACCTCCATCCGCAGACGCGACGCGGCCTCATCGACGAGGTCGATGGCCTTGTCGGGTAGGAAACGGTCTGTGATGTAGCGGTGCGAGAGCGTGGCGGCGGCGACGAGGGCGGAATCGCTGATCCGGACGCCGTGGTGCAGCTCGTATTTCTCTCGGATGCCGCGCAGGATGCTTATTGTGTCCTCGACCGTCGGCTCCTGCACCACGATGGGCTGAAACCGCCGCGCGAGGGCCGCGTCTTTTTCGACGTATTTGCGGTATTCTTCCAGCGTCGTGGCACCGATGCAGTGCAACTCGCCCCGCGCCAGCGCCGGTTTGATCAGGTTGGCGGCATCCATCGCGCCGTCCGCCTTGCCCGCGCCGACAAGGGTGTGCATTTCGTCGATGAACAGCACGATTTCACCGGCGGCGGCCTCGATCTCCTTGAGGACCGCCTTCAGCCGCTCTTCGAACTCGCCCCGGTATTTCGCACCCGCGATCAGCGCGCCCATGTCGAGCGCCATCAGCCGCTTGTTGCGCAGACTTTCGGGCACGTCGCCGTCGATGATCCGCAGGGCAAGGCCCTCGGCGATGGCGGTCTTGCCCACGCCGGGTTCGCCGATCAGGACCGGGTTGTTCTTGGTCCGGCGCGACAGCACTTGCATCGCGCGGCGGATTTCCTCGTCGCGCCCGATGATCGGGTCGATTCGGCCCTGCTCGGCGGCCTCGGTCAGGTCGCGCGCATATTTGCGCAGCGCGTCATAGCCGTCCTCGGCATTGGCGCTGTCCGCCGTCCGTCCCTTGCGGACGTCGTTGATCGCCGAATTGAGGGCCTGCGCGCTGACCTTGCCCGCAACGAGCGCGTCCTTGGCGGGCGATTTCACCATCGCCAGCGCCATCAGCAGCCGTTCGACGGGCACGAAACTGTCGCGCGCCTTGTCGGCAAGCTTTTGCGCCTCGTCGAGAACCTTGTTGGTCGCACCGTCGAGAAACACCTGACCGTCGGTGCCGCTGACCTTCGGGACCTTGCCCATGGCGGCGGCCACACCGTCGCGCACGGCGGAAACATCGCCGGCGGCGGCGGAAATCAGGTTCGTCGCAAGGCCCTGTTCGTCGTCGAGCAGCGCCTTGAGCAGATGTTCGGGGGCGAGCCGCTGGTGGCTCTCGCGCATTGCAATGGTCTGGGCCGCCTGAATGAAGCCGCGCGATCGTTCGGTGAACTTTTCAAGGTTCATGTCTTCTCTCCTCGTGAGTGGCACCCGGTGATGCGGCGCCCGCATCTGCGGCACGCCCCGGTTCGGGCCCGGTACGGATGATGTGGGATCGGGCGCGGGGCTGTGCAAGACGCGGCCTGCGCAAAACCACGCGCTTGTCCTGTGGCCTCCCGCTGCCTAGAACGGCACGACCCGGATCGCCGGGCCCCAAAGCCGAGGATCCCATGGCAGACCCGTCCCCCGACACGCTGATTGCCGCTCTCGACGTGCCAAACGCGCTTGCGGGGCTGGCGCTGGCCGAAAAACTCGGCGACGCGGTGACTTTCTACAAGATCGGGCTGGGGATGCTGACGGGCGGCGGTCTGGCTCTTGCCAACGAGCTGAAGGACACGCACGGCAAGCGGATATTCCTCGACATGAAGCTTTTCGATATCGGGGCCACCGTCGAGGCGGCGGTGCGCGGTCTGGCACAATTCGACCATGATTTCCTGACCGTCCACGGCGATCCTTGCGTCGTCCGCGCCGCCTGCGAAGGGGCCGCGGGACGGCAGACGAAAATCCTCGCCGTCACGATCCTGACCTCACTGGACCGTGCCGATCTCGACGCCGCGCTGATCCGCGACGGCACGATCCCCGATCTGGTCGTCGAGAGGGCGGGCCGCGCGTTCGACGCCGGGGCCGACGGCATCGTCTGTTCCCCGCAAGAGGCCGCGCGCGTGCGTGCGCTGCCCGAGGCTGCGGGCAAACGTATCGTCTGTCCGGGCGTGCGACCGGCAGGATCGGCACTCGGAGATCAGAAACGGGTGATGACGCCCGCGCAGGCCCTGGCGGCGGGCGCCGATCATGTCGTCGTCGGGCGTCCGATCTGGGCAGCCGCCGATCCGCGCGGTGCGGCCCGCGCCATTCAGGCGGAACTCGCCTCGCCGCAGGCCCGCAATCCGAACCGGTAGACGGGTCAGAACGGTAGATGCGCCGTAAGCGTCGACGGGCCGCATGCGCAAACCGGCCGAATCGGCAGTTGGCCTTTTCATCCCCTGTCAAGTTCGTGATCGCTTGGCAGGAACCTTTTCGCGTATCCATCGTTTTATCCGCAACGAGACAAGATGGCGGAACCTTCAAAATGACACAGATCAAACTTGGAAGCGTGCGGTACAACCCACAGGCCGGTGCCTACGAGGCACGCGTCGATATCCTGCGAGACGGCAAGACTTTTCGCTATCCCTGCCAGACCGCCGGCCCGATAGATATGTCGTTCGACGCGATCGCCTCGGGTCTGACACGTCACGCCATGCGGATGTCGGATTCCGGCGCATCGCTGATGTCGTCGTACCACTGATCGCACTCTTGCCGACCCCGCAGTCCCGCTGTCTGTCCCTTGGGCGGCGCGGCCCGGTCCAAGGCGGGTGAGGTAGGACGAAGGCGGAAGCACCTTGTGTGTTTTCGCCTTTTTCGGCGTCAGGCAGCGCTGTTCCCGAATCGCTCAATCGTCGTTGATGTCCCGGTCCCAGACCTTCACATCGCCGCGGTGCAGGCGAAAGGACAGACGCAGCCCGATGTACGCGAGAAGCGACAGGACGGAGAACAGCGCGATAATTGCCGCCGACGACGACGGGATCGCGCCGATCGCCGCGGCAAGGCCAAGCAGCAGCGCGCCGATGGCGAACCCGAGGAAGAAATACGCGGGAATCATCACCTCGAGAATGCCGAGCAGCAGAGCCGCGGAAATCCACACCCACCAGGTTTGCACAAGATCGCCCATCAGGAGCGGCCTTTCAGCAGGTTGAACGCCTCGCCAAAGGCATCTAGCGCGCTGGCGGGCACGACGATGGTCTGATTGCCGACACCGTTGCCCAGCGCCACAAGGGCCTCGACCTGTTTCAGCGCGACCTGATATTGCGCCGCCTCAAGGCCGTTCTCGGCAATGGCAACAGCGACAGCCTGCGTCGCATAGGCCTCGGCATCGGCGAGGATACGACGCGCCTTGGCGGTTTGCTCGGCGGCGTACAGATCGGCGTCGGCGTTCAGCTCGACGGCGCGTTTCTTGCCTTCGGCCTCGGTGACCTGCGCGCGCCGGGCGCGTTCGGCGTTGAGCTGTTGCAGCATCGCCTGACGGGTTTGCTGATCGAGGTTCACGTCGAGAATCTCGGCGCGCGTCACCTCGATCCCCCAGTCGTCGACCTGTTCGGCAACCTGCTGACGCACCGCATCGATCAGCGACGACCGGTTCGCCTGCACCTGATCGAGTTCCATTCGCCCGATTTCGGACCGCACGATGCCCGCCACGGTGGTCGAAATCGCGCCGTCGACGTCGCGGATGCGATAGACCGTCTTTTCCGGCTCGATGATGCGGTAAAACACGCTCGTTTCCACCTGTACCAGCACGTTGTCCGACGTGATCGCGTCCTGACTGTGCGCCGGCAATTGCCGCTCGAGGATCGAGATCTTGTGCGCCACCCGGTCGAGAAACGGAATGATAAGGTTGAAGCCGGGGCCTAGGACAGAGCGAAGGCGCCCGAAACGTTCGACCACGTATTTCTCGGATTGCGGCACGATCCGCACGCCCAGAAAGATGCAGACAAAGATAAAGCCCGCGATCAGGATCAGAACGAGATTGGGTCCGACGAAATTGGTCAGGAAGGTTTCAAGGTCCACAGCATTGCCTCCGCGTCTGCGCATATCCTGTCTAGGTCATCGGGCGCGCGCGCGGTAGATCCGTTCGGACGGCCCCCCGCGGAACCAGACCCTGCGCGATGCCGAAATCGAAATTGCCGCACGGCGACATATCCTGCGTCGATCATTCGGACCATTGGGCGACCGGCGCCGACGCGGCCCGCCCGTCAGCCGCACACGAGGCGCTGCGGTGAGCCGTCAAGCCGCCGCACCTCGCCCGCCACCTCCAACTCGAGTTTCACGGCCATCATGTGCCAGCCAAGTTTGCCAAGCCGCGCCAGATCGTCCGGCGCGATCCGGGCCGCAAGGGCCGCCGACAGTTCGGCCGTCGGAAAGCCTGCGTCGCCGGCCTCGCCCACCACATCGAGGATAACCGGGCGCAGCAGATCGAATTTCCAGGTCGGGATGCTGGTGCTTTTCCTGCCGGTCGTGGGTGTCCGGCATTCCGTGCGCGGTTCAGCGGCCTTTCCCATCGGTTTTCTCCTGTTCAAGCCAGCGTGCCAGGCGCACCTGCAACGACGGCACCGCGTCGTCGAGCGACAGAAACCGTGCGGGCGACATCAGGGCCCATGCGCTGCCTTCGTCTCCGAAAAGGATATCGCGCGCGCTGCCACCCGGCAACCGCAGTCCGAAAAACCACGACATCCGGCCGGGATGGGTCATGCTCGGGCCATAGGATTCCCACAAAATCCGGGCGGCGCGGGCGTCGAGGCCCAGTTCCTCGTCCAACTCGCGGGTCAGCGTCTCGAACCCGGTCTCGTTGCCTTCGCGGCCACCGCCGGGCAGGTCCCAGCAGTTGGCAAAGCGCAGACCCGGCAGGTCATCGCGCAGAAGACACACCAGTTTTTCGCCGATGAACACGGCGGCTTTCGCCCCGACGAACGGCGCGACGGGTTTGACGTTTTCAGGCACCGCCGTCTCCCCCGGGCCGGAACCGCAGCGTCACATCGAGGCCACCGGGTGCCGCGTTGCGCGTCAGGGTGCCGTCGATCTGCATCGCGGCCTGTTGCAACATCACGGACCCGAACCCGGTAGAGGTCATGGGCTTTGCAGGCGGCACATCGGTTTGCGGCGCCTCGCTCGACGGCGGCGTGCCGCCCCGTTCGCGCCAGACAAGGGTGACTGTGCCGTCCTGCGCCGCCCACGAGATCGAGATATTGCCGCCGGGTCCGGAAAGCGCGCCGTACTTGCTTGAATTGGTGGCAAGTTCATAGAAAATCAGCCCCAGCGACGAGACGAGCCCGACCGGAAGCGCCAGGGCGTCCCCCGCAATCTCGACACTGTGTTCGGCGGTGCGAAACGGCGCCAGCGTTGCCTCGACGACGTGCCGCAGATCGGCGGAGCGGCGTTCGAGGCTGCCCTGACTGACCGAATGGGCAACTGACAGCGCGTTTATGCGTCCCCGCAGTGTCGCAAGTGCGGGTTTTAGATCGGTCTCGGTGCGGCCCGAGTGCGAAATCATCGCGCCGACGATGGTGAACAGGTTCTTGATCCGGTGGTCCATTTCGCGCACCAGCAGGTCGCTGCGCTGATAGGCGGCACGCAGGGCGGCGGCGTCGCGGGCGCCATGTTCCGCCCGTGTCGTGCGCCGCTCGAGCCAGAGGGACAGTGTCGTCAGCACGATGCCCATCGCCGTCAGCATGCCCAGCATGACGAAGGTGCGCCGTTCGATCCGCTCGGTCTGCGCGACCTGAGCGGCGAGGATCGCCCGCTCCTGGGCGGCGAGCGCCTCTGACTGCGCCCGAAACGCATCGAATATCTCGGTGCCTTCGCCGGACTGGACGACGGAAATCGCCCCGGTAAGATCGCCCGCCTGCACGAGGGCGATGGTCTGCTCAAGCTCGACAAGTTTGGCCTGCGCCAGACGGATCATCTCAAGGGCTTGGGCGCGCTGGCTTTCCTGATGCGGCGGAAAGGTTTCGACGATCGCGCCAAGCTGGCCCAGCCATTCGGCGCGCGCCACCTCGTAGGTTTCAAGATAGCGCGGATCGGCGGTCAGCAAAAAGCCGCGCTGTCCGGTTTCGGCGTCGACGCCGGTCTGCAGCGCCTGCTGCAGCGCAAGCACGATCTGCGTGGTCTTGGCCGCACGTTCGCGGACCTGCCGTTCGGCGGCAAAGGCCTGATACAGGGCCACGGCGAATACGCCGGTAATGAGGAGAAAACCCAGGATCACGACCCGCACAGGCAGGCGCTTCAGGATGGGCGGCATTGAGGTGATGGCCGATGTCATTTTGGCCCCTCTCCTCATCCGGTCCGCGTCCGGATTTCTATGCCAGTGCGTCAGGTTTTATCAAGCGGGATCGGACGCCGCACAAAACGCACACCCGTTCGCGCCGTCCGACCGGCGCCCCGCGACCTGTCGGCAGGTCAATGCGCCTCTCAGATGCCGTCGCACAGCCGGTCCACCAGCCGCCCCAGAACCGTGTCGCACAGGCCGATCTGGTCGGTGCTGACGAATTCGTCGGGTTTGTGCCCTTGTGCCATCGACCCCGGCCCGCAGACGACCGTGGCAATCCCGAGGCGCGACGAGAACAGCCCGCCTTCGGTGCCGAATGCCACCTTGAACGTCCCGTTTGCGCCCGTCAGTGCTTTGACAAAGGCCACGGCCGGATCGTCGGGCGCCGTATCGAGGCCGGGATAGCGGTTTGTCACCGCGATGCCGATGGCCGCTGTCGGATGATCCGCCCGGTAGGGAGCGACGACGGCCTCGGCGATGCCTTCGATCCGGGCCAGTATCTGTTGCGCGTCGTCGGCGGCGATCGTACGGATCTCGAAATCGACGGTGCAGCGGTTCGGCACGATGTTGAGGGCGATGCCGCCCCCGATCCGGCCCACATGCACCGTCGTATAAGGCACGTCGTAATCGCCGTCGCGCGCGCCGTGGCGGGCGATGTCGGCCTGAAGGTCGCGCAGCGCGGCGACCATTTCGGCGGCGAGGTGAATGGCGTTCAGCGCCCGGGGCGCGAGGGCGGAATGCCCCTCGACGCCGATGCAGGTCATGCGCCCGGCCAGCTTGCCCTTGTGGCCCACCGCGACGGCCATTTCCGTGGGCTCGCCCACGATGCAGAGCGCGGGCACGAAGGGGGCGGCATCGAGCATGCCGATCAGGCTGTGCACGCCGATGCAGCCGATTTCCTCGTCATGGCTGAACGCCAGATGCAGCGGCGTTTTCAGATCGCGCTGTGCGGCGCGCAGCGCGCAGGCGACAGCGCAGGCCACGAACCCCTTCATATCCGCAGTGCCCCGCCCGTACAGACGACCGTCCGCTTGTGTGAGCGCAAAGGGCGGCACCGTCCACGCCTGACCTTCGACCGGCACGACATCGGTGTGGCCCGACAACAGCACACCGGGGCGATCCGTGGGACCGACGGTGGCGTACAGGTTCGCCTTGGCGGCACCGCCCAGAGATGCGTCGGCCTCGATCACCTGCACCTGCGCGCCCGCGTCGCGCAACAGACCGGCCAGATGGTCGATCATCGCACGGTTCGGCAAGGCGCTCGT
Organism: uncultured Alphaproteobacteria bacterium; assembly: GCA_963761735.1. GTDB lineage: Bacteria > Pseudomonadota > Alphaproteobacteria > Rhodobacterales > Rhodobacteraceae > CAVXHQ01. Next base: position 1,256,770 of record CAVXHQ010000003.1, on the reverse strand, counting down.
GGTGTCGAATGCGATAAGGTCGGCGAGGATCCCGGTGCTGGTGGGGAGGCTGTGCTGCATGGGCCCAGACTGGCGGGAGGCGCGGCCTTTGTCACCCCGTTGCAGACGATCGCGGACAGCATCGGCATGACCCCGCGTGCCGGTCCGCCCGGTGCGCGTCACCCATGGCCGTCTGGGTGCCCACAGGTGTTCTGGCGATACCGCCACAGACAAGGCATAAGACTGTGACGGGCAACGCATCGCCCGCCCCAAGGAAAGGCCCGCCTGTGCTCCCGACCCACGGTTTTCCGTTCGTCTACGCGCTCTATCTGGTCGTCGTCACGGTCTTTATCGTCTCGGAGAACCGCACTCCGAAATCGACGTTCGCGTGGCTCTTGTCCTTTGCCGTGCTGCCCCTGATCGGCCTTGCGATCTATCTTTTCGTGGGCCGTGGCCACCGGGCGTTCTTGCGCAAATACTCGGTCACCGGACAATCGGCGCCCGCAGAGCTGTCGCACCTTCTGGATACCGTCACCCGCGACCATGAAGACACCCTGCAGCTTTTCAACGAGACATTCCCCGCCGCCGCGCGCATCGCCACCCTTTTGCATTCCAACAACAACAGCCGCGTGACGACGCGCAACTGCGTCACCGTCATGCAGAACGCCGACACCGCCTATCCCGCGATGCTGGCCGCGATGCGGACGGCGAGACACTCGATCCATCTGCATTACTATAGCTGGAATGCCGATACTTTCGGTTTGATCCTGCTCGACCTGTTGTCTCGCAAAGTCGCCCAGGGCGTCGAAGTGCGCATCCTGTACGATCCCGTGGGGAGCTTTTCGCGCCTCAGCCGGTCCTATCTGCGCCACGCGCGCAAGGCAGGGATCCAGATCGTGCCGTTTTCGCAGCTTTGGCGCATCCATACGATTTCCTACCGCAACCACCGCAAGATCGCGGTGATCGACGGGGCCATCGGGTTTACCGGCGGCCTCAACATCGGCGACGAGCATATCGAGCCGCCCGAGGGGTTTGGCCGCTGGCGCGATACCCATATCGAGCTGCGCGGCTCTGCAGTCTGGGCGTTGCAGGGCGTGTTCCTGATCGACTGGATGAACGCGACGGACGTCGATCTCGACCCGTCTCCGTATTTCCCCGATCTGCCGCAAGAGGCCTGCGACGCGCACCTGCCGGTGCAGATCTGCCTGTCCGGCCCCGACAGCGAATACGAGGCGATCCGGCAGCTGTATTTCGAGATGATTACCTCCGCCGAAGACCATATCCTGATCCAGTCGCCGTTCTTCATCCTCGACGAGACGATTTCCGACGCCCTGAAGATGAAAGCGATGTCGGGCGTGCAGGTCGAGGTGATGATATCGTCGGCGGGACCGGGGCAATACCTGCCCTATTGGGCGGCCAACACCTATCTGGCGGAGGTCGCGCGGGCGGGCGTGAACGTGCTGATGTACGACGCGGGCTATCTGCACGCCAAGACGATCGCGGTCGACGGGCGGGTCTGTTCCATCGGGTCCGCGAACTGGGACATCCGTTCGTTCAGCATCAACTATGAGCTGACGGCCGTGATCTACGACGATGCCATCGCGGGCGAACTGGTGCGCGCCTTCGATGCCGACCGGGCCGGGTGCTGGCGGTTCGACGCCGCCGATTATGCGGCGCGTCCCAGAGTGCTGCGGTTTCGCGACTCTGTCGCACGGCTGGCAGCACCGTTGTTATAGATATCGCGGCACGGGTTCAGTCCTCGAACCGCAGTCGCGCCCGGATCGGCAGATGATCCGATGCCAGACGGGCGGCGGCGCTGTCCACCACCCCCGACGACACGGCCTCGAGACCCGCCGAATGGTACATCCTGTCGAAACGGATCACCGGGCGGCGGGTCGGAAAGCTCGGCCCCGTCGGCAACAGGGCCATCGCGGCATCGAGGGGCCGCAGGCTGAACCCTGAGCGAAATGCATTGAGGTCGCCGGCGAGCACCGTCGGTCCCGCCGTGCAGACGCGGCCCGCCAGCATCGCGGCCTGCCGCCGCCGCTGCGCCGGGATCAGCCCGAGATGCGCGTGGATAAGGCGCAGGCGCCGGTCCCCCACCGCCAGATTGGCAACCACGGCGCCGCGCGGATCGAACCCCGCCAGATCGAGGGGAGTGACGTCGCGCACGACGACGCCCGGCGCCACGAGAAGCATGTTTCCGTGCCAGCCAAGACCCGGCGCATCGGGCGCCACGTCGATCGCCACTAGACCGGTCAGATCCATGATATCCTGCGGCTCGAATACCGCACGCCGTCCCTGAAACCGGAAATCGGCCTCCTGCAGCACCACGATATCCGCGCCCAGTGCCGCGATCACCCCCAGCACCCGCGCAGGATCGCGACGCCCGTCACGGCCGATGGCCTTGCGGATATTATAGCTCGCGATGGTGAAACCGGCGTCGGGGATCTGGGTCATGACGGGCAATATAGGATGCATTCCGACAGGCGCACCCCCGATCTGCGACCCGGTCCGGCCCGGCATGCCTCACCGTGGTTCGGGTTCGCCATCGGATAGCGCGACTTGATCTTTGCAATCGAGGGAACAAGGCTTGCCGCCGATACCCTGCCCAGTACTGCCCAGTACTGCGCGGTCTCCGCGACGGTAACAGACAATGCCCGGCGGGGCGGGCACTCCGGTTGCCGCGGACGCGACGCCGACGACCGAAACGCAGGGAGGGGACCTCAAGGCCTTGATAAATCAGGGATTTTTGGTGCCCAGGAGAGGACTCGAACCTCCACGTCCTTGCGGACACTGGCACCTGAAGCCAGCGCGTCTACCATTCCACCACCTGGGCAGGCCGTGTGAGGGGCGGATTAGGCTTTGCAGGCCGGTCTGTCAACGACTTTCGCGGGCCGGTCCGCACTTGGCGTTTCAACCGGCCCGCAGGCAAGACGGGGCACAGATCCCCGATCGTACCCGCGTCACGCCTTGGCGCGCGCGCCCGTCGGATCGTACATCGGCCGCAGAGAGGCCGTCGCGGCGACCCGGATTCCGGCCACGTCGATCTCCCAGGCCGACGCCAGCAGGTCGGCGGGCCTTTCCCCCGTCGACGGCACGTATCCAAGGCCCATCGCCCCGCCAAGGTGATGGCCATAGGCGCCCGACGTCAGATGGCCCACGATCTCGCCGTCCCGCAGGATCGGCTCGTTGTGATACAGCAGCGGTTCCGCGTCGTTGAGCATGAATTGCAGCATCCGCCGGTCCAGCCCCGCCTCGCGCCGGGTCTCGACAGCGGCACGGCCCGTGTAATCGCCCTTGTCGCGGCCAAGGGCGAAGCCGAGGCCCGCCTCGAGGATATGATCCTCGCTGGTGATATCGTGGCCGAAATGGCGGAACCCTTTTTCGATACGCCCGCAGTCCATCATGTGCATCCCGCACAGCTTCATGCCGACATCGGCCCCCGCCTGCGCCAGCGCGCCGAACGCGTGGCGCGCCATGTCGGCACTCACATACACCTCCCAGCCCAGTTCGCCGACGTAGGACACCCGGTGTACCCGCGCGAGGCCGAGGCCGAATTCCACCTCCTGCGCTGTGCCGAACGGGTTGACCTCGTTGCCGAAATCCCCCGTCGAGACCTTTTGCAACAGCTCGCGCGACCGCGGCCCCATCACCGCCAGCACGCCCTCGCCCGCGGTCACATCGGTGATGACGACGAATTCGTCGCGCAGCGCCCGGCGCAGCCAGGTCTCGTCGGCCAGCCGGGTCGCGGCGGGCGTAACCACCAGAAACGCCGTCTCCGACAGCCGCGTCACGGTAACATCCGCCTCGATACCCCCCTGACGGTTCAGGAATTGGGTATAGACGATCTTGCCCACCGGCACGGCCATCTGCGCCCCGCACACCCGGTTCAGGAACGCTTGCGCATCGCGCCCCTCGACGCGGATCTTGCCGAAGGACGACATGTCATAGACGCCGACGCCGGTGCGCACGGCGGCCAGTTCCTCGGCGACGTTGTCGAAGAAATTCTGCCGCCCCCAGCTGTATTGATAATCGCGCGCCTGCCCGGGCCGCGCGATCCAGTTGGCGCGCTCCCAGCCGGCCAGTTCCCCGAACACGGCGCCGGCGTCGCGCAACTGGTCGTGGAACGGCGAATGCCGCACGCCGCGCGCCGTCGCCTTTTGCCGGAATGGCCAGTGATCGGCATACAGAAGGCCGAGAGATTCGGTGACGCGCTCGCGCAGATAGCGCGTATTGCCCTGAAACGGCTGCATCCGCGCGACGTCCACATCGCCCAGATCGAACGGTTTGTCGCCCGTGTCCATCCACTGCGACAGCGCCATGCCTGCGCCCCCCGCCGACTGGATGCCGATGGAATTGAACCCGGCGGCAACCCAGACGTTGTCCATCCCCGGCGCCAGACCCAGATGATAGGCGTCGTCGGGCGTGAAACTCTCGGGGCCGTTGAAGAAGGTGTGGATACCGGCATCGGTCAGCATCGGCAGACGGTTTACCGCCTGCTCGAGGATCGGCTCGAAATGGTCGAAATCCTCTGGCAACTGGTCGAACTCGAAATTCTCCGGAATCGGCCCCCAGGGTTTCGACACCGGCTCGAACGCGCCGAGCAGCATCTTGCCCGCGTCCTCTTTGTAATAGGCACATTCATCGGGCACCCGCAGCACGGGCATCCGGCCCAGGCCCTCGATCGCCTCGGTGACGATATAGTAATGCTCGCAGGCGTGCAGCGGCACGTTCGTGCCGAGCATCCGGCCCACGTCGTGCCCCCACATGCCCGCGCAGTTGACGATCTGGTCGCAGGCGATGTGCCCGGTCTGGTTGCCGCTCTGCCAGTCGACGCCGGTAATCCGCCGCCCCGCGCGGCGCACGCCCGTCACCTTCGTCCGCTCGGCCACCACGGCGCCGCGCTGGCGCGCGCCCTTGGCAAGGGCCAGCGCGATGTTGGCGGGGTCTCCCTGCCCGTCGAGCGGCAGGTAGACGCCTGCCTTCACGCCGTCGATATTCAAGTGGGCGTAGCGTTCCTTGACCTCGGCGGGCGAAATTTCCTCGACATCGACGCCGAAGGCCCGCGCCATCGCCGCCTGCCGGAATATCTCCTCACGCCGCGCCGCCGTCAGCGCCACGGTGATCGAGCCGCAGCGTTTGAACCCTGTCGCAACCCCGGTTTCGTCCTCGAGGCTGCCGTAAAGTTCCTGCGAATATTTCGCCAGCCGCGTCATGTTCGGGTTCGCCCGCAACTGCGCGATCAGACCCGCCGCATGCCATGTCGTCCCGCTGGTCAGCTGTTTGCGCTCCAGCAAAACAACGTCTTTCCAGCCGAGTTTGGTCAGGTGATAGGCCACCGAACAGCCGATCACGCCGCCGCCGACGATCACGACCCGCGCTTGTTTCGGAAGTGTCTGGCCTGGATGTGTCATATCCCGCATTCCCTGTCTTGTGTATCCAGCGCGCCGCCGGGTCTGAACCCGTCGTGGCGGCGCTGATGTCTATAAGTACCCGGTTCCGGTCCGACCGACGGTGCGTCCCGCATCAGGCCCGCAATCGCAGGTTCTTCGGATCCCACAACGGGTCCGCACCGCGCACCGTGGCTGGCACCTGCGCCCCGAAAATCTCGATCGTCACCTGCGTACCCGGCACCGCCAGATCGGGCCGCACCATGCCTAGCGCAACGCTGGCGCGGACGCGGTAGCCCCAGCTGCCCGATGTCACCTCGCCGACGATCTCGCCTCCCTGCCAGATCGCCGCCATATGGGGCGCGTCCGCCTCTGGTGCGGTGTCGAGCGTCAGGATGGTGAATACCTTCTTCACGCCCGCCTGCCGTTCCGCCAGCATCGCCGATCTGCCGCGAAATTCGGGTTTGCCGAAGTCCGCGAACCGGTCGAGGCCCAGTTCCAGCAGGGAGTAATCCGACGACAGATCGCCCTTCCACGCCTTGTACCCCTTTTCGATCCGCATCGTATCGAGGGCGAACATGCCGAAAGGCGTCACGTTTGCGTCCATCAGCGCGTCCCAGATCGCGGGCGCATCGTCCGGACTGCAATGCACTTCCCAGCCAAGTTCGCCCGCGAAGGAAACCCGCAGCATCACGCAATCCGCGCCCGCCACGCGTGCCGTCTGGAAGCTCAGCCAGCCCAACGTCAGGTCCGCGTCCGAAATGCGCGACAGAACATCCCGCGCTGTCGGACCGGTGACGAGCAGACAGTCGTATTTGTCCGGTGCGGTCCGAAACGGTGACGCCGTCCGGCAGGCCATCGAGCAGCACGTCGCGGTCGTGCCATTGCGCCGCCGCCGCCGTAATCAGCCAGACGGCCTCGTCGCTGCGCGGGATCACCGACATTTCGGTCAACAGCCGCCCCCGCACATCGGCGAAATAGGCAAGACCGACACGGCCTACCGCCGGCAGTCGGGACGCCGTCAGTCCGTCGACATGCGCCCGCGCGCCCGGCCCTTCGACCGCCAGCCGGGTGAATCCCGAAATCGCCGTGACGCCGCAGCCGTCGCGCACCGCTTCGACCTCGGCCCGCACCCGTGGCTCCCAAGGTCCCGCGCGGTCCCATGTCTCGGCAGCCTCTGCCGACGTGTCGTCGCCGGGGCGCGCGAACCAGTTCGCCCGCTCCCAGCCGTTGTAGGCACCGAACTGCGCGCCCGCTGCCGCCAGCCGGTCGTGCAGCGACGACAGCTTTTTATCCCGCCCGGCGGGCCAGGTCCTGTGCGGAAAATGCATCGCGTATTCATGGCCATAGGTCTCGACGGCCTTGTCGTGGCAATAACCTCTGATCGGCGTGGTCGGTATAGCGGCGCGGATCGACGGCCCACATGTCCCACTCGGTCTGGCCCTGCGTTATCCATTCGGCCAGCACTTTGCCCGCACCGCCGCCCTGGGTGATCCCGAAGGTGAAAACGCAGGCCTCGTAGGCATTCGGCACGCCCGGCATCGGCCCCAGCAGCGGCAGACCGTCGGGTGCATAGGGGATCGGCCCGTTGATCACACGGCCGACGCCGGCGGTCCCCAGCAGAGGCACCCGCGCCATCGCGTCCTCGATGTACCACTCCAGCCGTTCCAGATCGTCGGGGTACAGCTGAAACGAGAAATCCTCGGGCATCGGATCGTCGGGCGTCACCCAATGGGCGCGGCAATTGCGCTCGTAGGGACCAAGGTTCAGGCCGTTTTTGTCCTGCCGCAGATAGTAGGACGAATCCACGTCGCGCAGCAGCGGCACCTTGCGCCCGGTCCCGGCGGTCCAGGCGGCAATCTGCGGGATTTCCCCGGTCAGGAAATACTGGTGGCTCATCACCACCATCGGCACGGTGCGCCCGCCGAACGGGCGGAACCATTCGCCGACCCGCTGCGCATAGTACCCGGCGGCATTGACCACCTTTTCGCAGCGGATGTCGCCCTTGTCGGTGTGCACGATCCAATCGTCGCCGTCCCGGCGCACCCCCGTGGCACCGCAAAACCGCTCGATCCGCGCGCCGCGCTTGCGGGCTCCCTTGGCCAGCGCCTGCGTCAGCTGCGCGGGGTCGATGTCGCCGTCGTCCGGGTCCCACAGGCCGCCTGCGAGATCGTGCGTTTCCATGAACGGCCAGGCGTCCTTCATGTCCGCGAGGCTCATCATCTCCATCGCCATGCCCTGCGACCGGCCCATCCCCCGCGCCCGCTCGAATTCCTGCATCCGCTCAGGCGTATGCGCCAGCCGCACAGACCCGGTGACGTGATAGTTCATCGGATAATCGACCGCCTCGGCCAGCCCGCGATACAGCGACAGCGAATACCGCTGCATGTTCATGATTGCCCACGAATTGCTGAACGACGGACAGTTTCCGGCGGCGTGCCATGTGCTGCCCGCCGTCAGCTCGTTCTTTTCCAGCAGGACGCAATCGGTCCACCCCGCCAGCGCCAGATGATACAGGACCGAGGTTCCGACCACGCCGCCGCCGATGATGACGACGCGCGCCTGCGTGGGAAATGCCTTCGTTGCCTCAGCCATTTTCCTGCGCCTCCTGCGGTACGCCGTCGCGGATGTCGTAGTAATCGCCCTTGTCGGCGGTAAAGATGTGCCTTTCCAGGCGCAGCCCCGTCGGCCCGTCGAGCGCACCGAGCGCCACGCCCATCTCGTCTTCGTCAGCGCCTTGCCAGAACAGAAACGACCCGCAGGTGCCGCAAAAGCCGCGCCTGGCCGCCGCGCTGGCCGCATACCATGTCGGGGCGCCAATGATCGTCAGGTCGTCGAGCGCGACGTTCACCGCGGCCCAGTAATGCCCCGATTGCTTGCGGCACTGACCGCAGTGGCAGGCCGCCGGATCGCGCGCGGTTCCGCGGGCCTGAAATGAAATACCGCCGCACAGACACGATCCCTTGAGCATGGCTCTCCCCTCGATTTACCGGCCCGCGCGTCCCTGCCACCGAATTCGGCCGTCAATACACCGGTGGCGCGATCACCCAGATCAGTACACCGGTGGCGCGATCACCCAGATCAGTACACCGGTGGCGCGATCACCCAGATCAGTACACCGGTGGCGCGATCACCCAGATCGCGACGCACATCACATCGTGCGGGTTCGCCCAGCGAAACGGCTCGCCCCGGATGCGAAAACTGTCGCCGGCGCCAAGCGCGAAATGCGCGTCGGCAATCCACAGGTCGAGACCACCGGACACGATATACCCCACCTCCTGCGTGGGCCGTTGCAGCGTTTCGGTCAGCGCGGCCCCCGGCTCGATGCGCGAATGCACCACTTCGAAATCGTCCGTCAGGTCCGGCGACAGCAGTTCCTCGACGAGGCCCGCATCGCGCGATCCGATGGGCCGCCGCGCGCCCGCGCGCACGATGTGCCCGACCTCGGACGCAGCACCCGCGACGCGAAACAGGCTCGATACCGACACATCGAGCAGTTTTGCGATCCGGCGCAGATCGTCGACCCCCGGTTCCGACAGATCCCGTTCGACCTGACTGAGCCAGCCGACCGAGCGGCCCAGTGTTGCGGCCATGCCCTGCAGGGTCAGCCCGCGGGCGCGACGCAGGCTGCGCAGATCGGCGCCAAGCGTGTGTGTTGGGGGGAAGCGTTCCTGCCGCATGACACTCTCATGAAATTTTCACTGGAATTTTCATGGCACAGGTTGCGCGATCCGCAAAGCGAAAATCGCCGGGCACTGTGCGACCCGCCGGGTGCGCCGACGCTGCCCTGACATCACGCCCGAACCGCAAACCCCGCGTCAGCCGCGAAACACCGACGTCAGAATGTCGCCCAGCGCCGTTGCATCTTCCTGCCCGAACGCATCGGGCCGATTGCTGTCGATATCGAACACGCCGATCACCGCACCGTGCGCAAACACCGGCAGGACGAGTTCCGACCGTGTCGACGTGGCGCAGGCGATATGACCCTCGAAGGCATGCACATCGGGCACAAGCTGCACCTCGCCGGTCCGTGCCGCGGCACCGCAGACGCCGCGCGCGAAAGGGATCACGAGGCAACCGTGACCGCCCTGATAAGGGCCGATCTTCAGCAGGCCGGGCGACACGACGCGGTAAAACCCGGTCCAGTCGAACCGGTCGTCGGCGTGGTGCACCTCGCAGGCCACGGTCGCCATCAGGGCCACGACATCGTCCTCGCCCGCTGTCAGCGCGGCGATGGTCTGCCGCAGATGCCCGTAATCGGCCCTGCCCCTCTGCGTCATGCCTCTGACCCTTTCATTGTTGCCCGCCCCGAAACGCATCGTTTCGTTGATTCCCGAATGACCACAGTTTTGCCCGGATGCCACCGCAGTGCTGCCCCGCGCAACCGTCAAACCTGTTCCTGTAGCTGCATAGCTTCCTCCGGCGTCGCACGACATAGCCCCCACCCAGTGTGTGACGCCGGGGCTCTTATGCAAGTTCTCCCCCTCCAAACTTCGCCTTGCATCCGCCGGATCGCCCGCTAGCGTCCTCGCACAGATGCCGGAGGCTCCATGCGCGATTTTCACCACCCCGGACGTTCGACTGTACTTGCCGCGAACGGCATGTGCGCCACCTCGCATCCGCTTGCGGCCAAGGTGGCGGTGCAGATGCTCGAATCAGGTGGCAATGCGGTGGATGCCGCCCTTGCGGGGGCCGCTCTTCTGGGGATCTGCGAGCCGCAGATGACCGGCATCGGCGGCGATTGCTTTGCCCTGATCGCCGAGCCCGGACAGGACGTGGTGGCCCTCAACGGGTCTGGCCGCGCGCCCGCTGGCCTGTCGGCTCAGGCGATGCGGGCTGCGGGCCATGCCGTTGTGCCGGCTGCAGGGCATCGAGGCGGTGACGATCCCCGGCGCCATCGACGCCTTTTGCGCGCTGTCGGACAGGTACGGCGCGCGGTCTCTGGCCGGGGTCCTCGCCCCCGCGATCCGCTATGCCGATGAGGGCGTGCCCGTCGCGGCGCGGGTGGCCTTTGACTGGGTCCGCGATGCCCCGGCCCTGCGCGGCACGGCGCGCGACGTCTATCTGGCCGATACGCCGCCCGCCCCCGGCACCGTATTTCGCGCCCCCGGTCAGGCCGAGGTGCTGCGCCGCATCGCCGCGCAAGGCCGCGCAGGGTTCTATGAAGGCGCGGTGGCGAACGATATGATCGCGTCGCTGCGCGCCCTTGGTGGCGTCCACACGGCGGACGATTTCGCCGCCTGCCGCTGTACCTGGGACACGCCGGTCTCGGGCAGTTACGGCGGGCTCGGACTGGTTGAGCATCCGCCGAACGGTCAGGGTGCCACGGCGATCCTGCTGGCCAATATCCTGTCGCATTTCGACATCGCCGCCCTCGATCCTGTCGGCGCCGCGCGTGTCCACCTCGAGGCGGAGGCCACGAAACTGGCCTATGACGCCCGCAACCGGATCATCGCGGACCCCGACCGTACCGCGCGGCTGGCGCATATGCTGTCGCCCGACACCGCATTGCGGCTGGCCGCGCTGATCCGGCCCGATGCGGTACTGCCGGTGGATCTGCCGGGAACGCAGGCGATCCACCGTGATACCGTCTATATCACTGTCGTCGACCGCCAACCGGCTTGCGGTGTCGCTGATCTATTCGATCTTCTGGGGGTTCGGCGCGGGTCTTGCCTCCGACAGATACGGTATCCTGTTCCAGAACCGCGGGGCGGGGTTCACCCTCGAACCCGGCCACCCCAACGAAGCAGCGGGGGGCAGGCGCCCGATGCACACGATCATCCCCGGCCTGCTGACGAAGGACGGCGCGCCCTATGCGCCGTTCGGCGTCATGGGCGGCGGCTATCAGCCTGCGGGGCACGCGCGTTTCCTGTCGAACCTCACCGATTTCGGGATGGACGTGCAGTCGGCCATCGACGCCCCGCGCAGCTTTGCCGACGCCGGTATCCTCAAGGTCGAGCGGGGCTATGCAGCACAGGTTCACCGCGATCTCGCCGATCTGGGCCATGACCGTGCGGGTGCCCGATGTGCCGCTGGGCGGCGCGCAAGCCATCGTCATCGGCGCCGATGGCGTTCTGACCGGCGGATCCGACCCGCGCAAGGACGGTATCGCGCTGGGGTACTAGACTAGCTGCCCCGGTACGTCGAATAGCCGTAGGGCGACAGCAGCAGCGGCACATGATAATGCGCATCCGGGTCGGCCATGCCGAAGCGGATCGGGATTTCGTCGAGGAACAGCGGCGTCTCCGTCGCCTGCCCCGTGGCGCGCAGATAATCGCCCGCAAAGAACACCAGCTCGTACCGTCCGGCCGCGAACCGCGCCTTGGGCAAGATCGGCCCGTCGGTGCGACCGTCCACGTTGGTTACCGCCTCGGCGAGGGTCCGGTCGCTGTTGCCGCTGCGCCAGTGCAGCACGATGCGCAGGCCCGCCGCCGGACAGCCGCGCGCCGTGTCGAGAACATGGGTCGTCAGATAGCCGTCGGACATGGGGTCTCCTTCATTGCCCCGACTTTCGGCTGTCGCGCACCTGCGTGCAAGTCCTGACGCACCCGGCCGGGAGGCGTGCGGGCCACCGCACCGGTGCGCTGCGGAAATTCGCATCGCGACGGCGGATAAGGCCGCGCCAAAGGGGCGCACAAGGTCGCACCCCCCTGTTATTTTACCGCCCCGTCATACATCAGATGACATAACAGATTTGACCAATATCCGAGGACAGCACCATGATGGACGCCCTGCTCTTGTCGCGAATTCAATTTGCGGCGAACATCTCGTTCCACATCCTGTTCCCGACGATCACCATCGCGCTGGGCTGGGTGCTTTTCTATTTCCGGGTGCGGTTCAACGCCTCGGGCGACGAAAAGTGGATGTCGGCCTACATGTTCTGGGTCAAGGTCTTCGCCCTGTCGTTCGCAATGGGCGTCGTTTCGGGCATCACCATGTCGTTCCAGTTCGGCACCAACTGGCCCGGTTTCATGGAAACCGTCGGCAATATCGCGGGGCCGCTGCTGGCCTACGAGGTGATGACCGCGTTCTTCCTCGAGGCGGTGTTCCTCGGCATCATGCTGTTCGGCGCCCGCAAGGTTTCGGCGCGCATTCATACGCTCGCGACGTTTCTCGTGGCATTCGGCACGACAATGTCGGCGTTCTGGATCATCGTGCTGAACAGCTGGATGCACACGCCGCAGGGCTTCGAGATGATCGACGGCGTCGCCTATGCGACCGACTGGTGGGCCATCGTGTTCAACCCGTCGATGCCCTACCGCTTTGCCCACATGATGATCGCGAGCTTCCTGACCGTCAGCTTCCTGATTGCCGGTGTTTCGGCCTTCCGCCTGCTGATCGGCGGCGAGACGAAAGGCGTGAAATCGGCCCTGCGGTCGGCCATCGTGGCCGCGGCCCTGCTGATCCCGGTGCAGATCTACGTCGGCGACATCCACGGCCTCAACACCAAGGAATATCAGCCCGCCAAGATTGCGGCGATGGAAGGTGTCTGGGAAACGGAACGCGGCGCGCCGTTGCTGCTCTTCGCCTGGCCCGACGACGAAGCGCGCGAGAACCGCTTCGAAATCGGCATCCCGAAACTCGCGTCTTTCATCCTCACGCACGACTGGAACGGCGAGGTCAAGGGTCTGAACGAATTCGTGGCCGAGGACGGCACCATTCTGCACCCCCGCGTCTCGGCCGTGTTCTGGTCGTTCCGGATCATGGTCGGCACCGGCGTTCTGATGCTGCTGGTCAGCTGGCTTGGCGTCGCGCTGATGCTGCGCAGGAACGCCGAAACGGGCACGCGGCGCTGGGCGGACGGTATTCCCCGGCCGATGCTGTTCGGCCTCGTGGCGATGACCTTTGCGGGCTGGCTGGCGACGCTGTCGGGCTGGTACACCACCGAAATCGGGCGGCAGCCGTGGCTGGTTCAGGGCGTCATGACAACCGAACAGGCGGTTGCGGATATTCCGGCCCCCTTCGTCGCAACCTCGCTTCTGGCCTATCTGATGGTCTATGTGATTTTGCTGAGTGCCTATATCCTCGTGATCTTCTATCTTGCCCGCAAAGCCGCCAAAGGCGAGAGCATCGGCCAGGGAGTGCCGCCGTCGGAGGCCGCACAGGTTCAGGCGATCGTCCCCGCCGAATAGACACCCCCGACCGTCGCCACCACCGGCGACGGTCTCTCAGACGGAAAGACCACCATGGAAACCTTTGGCGACCCCGCTGTCTGGCTGCCCTTTGTCTTTGCAGGACTGATGGGGCTTTCGATCCTGATCTATGTGGTTCTGGACGGCTTCGACCTTGGGGTGGGTCTGCTGTTTCCCTTTGCGGACGAGGCTGAAAAGGACGTGATGATCGCCTCGATCGGGCCGTTCTGGGATGCCAACGAGACCTGGCTCGTGCTCGCCGTCGGCATCCTGCTGGTGGCGTTTCCGGCGGGACACGGGATGATCCTGACGGCGCTGTACCTGCCGGTCGCGATCATGCTGATCGGTCTGATCATGCGTGGCGTCGCCTTCGAATTTCGGGTCAAGGCACCGCAGGCATGGAAGCGTCTGTGGAACAACGTGTTTTTCGCGGGCTCGCTGATGACCTCGCTGTCGCAGGGGTTCATGCTGGGCATGTACGTCATGGGTCTGACGTGGACCTGGGCGCACGTTGGATTTGCCGTTCTGACGGCGGCGTTCCTCACTGTCGGCTACAGCTTCATCGGTGCGACCTGGGTGATCCACAAGGCCGAGAACAAGTTGCAACTCAAGGCCGTCGCCTGGGCCAGGGGCGGTATCTGGGGTCTCGTGCTCGGCATCGGCGCGATTTCGGCGGCGACGCCTTTTGTGTCGCAACGCATCTTCGACAAGTGGTTTTCCTGGCCCGAGATGCTCTGGCTGGCGCCGGTGCCGATCGCGTCGGGCATCATCGTCGTCGTCCTCTGGGCGAAACTGCGCGCGATGCCCTACACGGACGACCACTGGAACTGGACGCCCTTTGCCCTTGCCACCGCCCTGTGGACGCTGGCCTACGGCGGCATGGCCTACAGCTTTTATCCCTATGTCGTGCCAGACCGGTTGACCATCTATGAGGCTGCGAGCGCCCCCGAAAGCCTGTTCATCATCCTGTTCGGCACGCTCTTCGTGCTGCCCGCGATCCTCGGGTACACGGTGCTGTCCTACTACATCTTCCGGGGCAAGGCCTCGGAACTGCGCTACGACTAGAAGCGCGCGTAGAACTCGCGCAGCAGCGCCATGCGGCGCGGGCGAAAGCTCTCGTCCGTCGCGGCCACGGCGTCGATCCGGCCGAACACGAACCGCCGGTAATCCTGCCGCAGACAGCACCACGCCAGCAGCATCTGCGTATCGTCGAGATAGACGATCGCGAGCGGCCAGACCCGCCGCTGCGAGGGTGCATCTTCGCGGTCGGTGTAGGTCAGGTCGAGGGCGCGTTCCTCCCAGCAGGCCGACCGGATGATGGCAACCTCGTCGCGGATCCGCCCCGCCGGGCGAAACCTGTGTACCTGTGTCGCCGTTGTCGCCACCTGCCGCTGCACCCGCTCGGGCAATCGCGCCACGATCTTGCGCAGCGCCGTTTCCGCCGCCTGCGTCAACGCCGCGTCGCCCATGAACCCGACGCTCGACAGGCCCGCCACCAGCGCCTCGACCTCGACCTGGTTGAACATCTGTGGCGGCAGGGCCGGGTCCTCGGTCATCGTATAGCCGTACCCCGCCGCCCCCTCGATGCGCGCGCCAGATGCGCGCAGCGCCGCGATATCGCGGTACAGCGAGCGTTCGGACACCCCGGTTTCCTCGGCCAGCCGCGCCGCCGTCACCGGTGCGGGCAGCCGGCGCATCGCGTCGAGCAATCGTAATAGTCGGTCGCTGCGGGCCATTTGCTACTGTCACGATCTGTCAGGACGGGCGCAGCATAAAGGCGTCAGCCGGAAAGCAAAGTCCCCGATGGGCCGGCCCGTCACTCACCAACCGAAAGGAGCCGTTTTCAATGCTGACCCTGTTTCACTCCCCCAAGAGCCGCTCGACGCGGGTCGTCGCCCTCATCCACGCTCTGGGCATCCAGGACGAGGTCGACATCCGCCCCGTCACGATCACCCGGCAGGATGGCAGCGGCGGTATCGACACCGCCAACCCGCATCCAGAAGGCAAGGTGCCCCTGCTCGTCCACGACGGCGTCGAGATCTGGGAATCGGCCGCGATCATGCTCTATCTGACCGACCTGTACCCCGACAGCGGCCTTGGCGTTCCGGTCGGCGATCCGCAGCGGGGCCGGTTCCTGTCGTGGCTGATGTGGTACGGCGACGTAATGGAACCCGTCGGCATTTTCATGGGGGTCGGCATCGATCACCCGGCGATCAGATCGACGTTCCGCGACATGAACGCCGTCACGGCGCGCCTTTCGACGGCGCTGGACGGCGCGGACTGGCTCGTGGCCGGGCGCCATACCGTGGCCGACATGATCTGCGCGTCGATGTTCCACTGGTACCCGCCCGCAACGCCGGACGTGCCCGCCGTCCGCGACTGGGTGGCGCGATGTGCGGATCAGCCGTTCATCACCCGGGCGAACGATTTCGACGCGAAACTCGCCCGGAGCATGGGCATCGTGGAACCCGACGAATGGCAGGAGCCGAAAGCTACCGCCTGACGCGGGACAGTTGCACCGCAAGGATGCCGCCCGCGATGATCGCCACGCCAAGGACATCGCGGGCGGTGATCCGCTCTCCCAGAACCACCGCCGCCACCAGAACCCCGAAGAACGGGTTGAGGAAATGGAACGTCGCCGCGCGCACGGCGCCGATCCGGTCGACCAGCGTGAACCAGACGAATGTGGCCAGCAGACCGGGCACCAGCGTGGTATAGGCGAAGGCCACGATCAGCGAGGGCGTCAGCGTCACGTCCCATGTCTCGAACGCGGCGGGCACCGCGAGAACGGCGCTGCCCACGAACATCTGCAACCCGACGACCATCAGCAGATTGCCACCGCCCGACGCGCCGCGCACGGCCAGCGTCGCCGCCGCCAGCGACACCACGCCGATGATACAGAACGCCGCCCCGCGCAGCGTCGCCCCGCCGCCGGGCCCGGCGTCCAGCCGCGCGCCCATGATGATCGCCACGCCGATGAACCCGGCAACGAGGCCCACAACCGCCAGAGGCCGCTGTTTCTCGCGAAAGATCACCCAACCCGCCAGCGCCACCAGAAGCGGCATCACCGACGCGATGATCGCCGCGAACGAGGCCTGCACCTCCTGCATCGCGACGAAGTTGAACCCCAGGTAGAGCGCGTTCTGGCAGATGCCGAACACCACGACGCTGCGCCACTGCGCGCGGCTCAGGCGCGCCCGCTGGCCAAGGGCAAAGGCGATGCCGACGCCGATGATCCCAGAGGCGAGGAACCGCAACGCCAACGAACCCAGCGGCGGCGCCTGTGCGACGATGATCCGCGCCGACGCGAACGCCGACGACCACATCAGTGCAAATGCAAACCCCATCAGGATCGAGCGGACGTCCATCGGCAACTTCCTTTCGGCACCTGGATGGCCGCTGCCTATGCCTGTGCAGCGCGCGGGTCCAGAGGCGAGGCGCGCCCGCACGGGAGCGACGAGCGGCCCCGATCGCAGCGCGTGAAAAGACGAGCAGCCCGGCACCCGCGCACAAAAAAGGCCGCCCGAAGGCAGCCTTTTCGAGGTGGAGAGTGACGAGGATTACTCGTTCACGCTCTCCTTGAGCGCCTTGGCGATGGTCATTTTCACGACCTTGTCGGCGTCCTTCTTGATCTGCTCGCCCGTGGCGGGGTTGCGCACCATCCGCTCGGGACGCTCGCGGCAATAGATCTTGCCAACGCCCGGCAGGGTGACGGCGCCGCCACCCGACACTTCGTCGGTGATGATCTTGACGACGGCGTCGAGGGCCGCCGAGGCGGATTTCTTGTCGGTTTCCATGGTCTCGGACAGCGCGGTGACAAGCTGCGCCTTGGTCATCGGTGATTTTGCCATTTGTCTTTCTCCTGCTCGCAGCCCCAACCCTGGGTCTGTTCGATTAAAAACTACGCAATGTGGTATAGGGACACAACGATTTGACCAGCGATGCAAGGGACAATCGGCACGAACGGGCCGAAAACCGCTTATTTTACGGTACAACAGCCGTGCAAAGGGCACGAAACAGCCAAAACAACCACTAGCGTCGCGTCAATTCGGGGCCGCCGCAACGCGCGTCACAAGAACGCCGTCTCCTCAAAGCTGCGCAACTTGCGGCTGTGGATCCGTTCCAGCGGCATGTCGCGCAGGGTTTCCATCGCCCGGATGCCGATCTGCAGGTGCCGCGCGACCTGCGTCTTGTAGAAATCCGACGCCATGCCCGGCAGCTTCAGCTCGCCGTGCAGCGGCTTGTCGGACACGCACAGCAACGTCCCGTAGGGCACCCGGAACCGGAAGCCGTTAGCCGCGATGGTCGCACTTTCCATGTCGAGGGCCACGGCGCGCGATTGCGACAGCCGCTGCACCGGGCCGCGATGGTCGCGCAGCTCCCAGTTGCGGTTGTCGACGCTCGCGACAGTGCCGGTCCGCATGATCCGCTTGAGGTCATAGCCCTTGAGTTCCGTCACCTCGGCCACCGCGTCCTCGAGGGCGATCTGGATCTCTGCCAGCGGCGGGATCGGCACCCACAGGGGCAGATCGTCGTCCAGCACCTTGTCCTCGCGCAGGTAGGCATGGGCGAGCACGAAATCACCCAGACGCTGCGAATTGCGCAGCCCCGCGCAGTGCCCGACCATCAGCCAGGCGTGCGGCCGCAGGACGGCGATGTGGTCCGTCGCCGTCTTGGCGTTGCTCGGCCCCACGCCGATGTTCACGAGCGTGATGCCGCTGCCGTCGCTGCGTTTGAGATGATAGGACGGCATCTGCGGCATCTTCACCGGCACCGGAATCTCGCCGTCTGGGCGCGTGATCTCGGCGTTGCCGGTGGCGACGAAGGAGGTGTACCCGCTGTCCGGATCGCCCAGCGCCGTGCGGGCATAGGCCTCGAACTCGTCGACATAGAACTGATAGTTGGTGAACAGCACGTGGTTCTGAAAATGCTCTGCCGCCGTCGCCGTGTAATGCGACAGACGGGCCAGCGAATAATCCACCCGCTGCGCGGTAAACGGCGCCAGCGGCATCGCGCCATCGGGATAGACATAGCCCGATCCGTTCACGATATCGTCGTGCATCGTCGTCAGATCCGGCACGTCGAACACGTCGCGCAACACGAAATCCAGGGTTCCCTCCTGCGGAATCGTCAGATGCGGATCGTTGGCAACGGCGAAATGCACCGGCATCGGCGTGTCCGACGTGCCGATGACGACGCCGGTGCCGTGGCTCTTGAGCAGGAACCCGATCTGCTGCTCGAGGTAGGCGGCGAACAGGTCGGGGCGCGTCACGGTCGTCGCATAGACGCCCGGCTGGCTGACATGACCGAACGACATGCGGCTGTCGGCGGGGGCGAATGTGGCGATGGTCAGCCGCACCTCGGGGTAGTAGGCGCGGATGCGGGCCTTGGGCTGGCCGCTCACCGTGGCGTCGGCGAAATGCCGCGACAGGAAGCGGACGGAGGTGTCGTAGATCTCGCGCAGGCGCGCCACCGCGGCGGCCGGCTCGGTGAACGTCTCGGGGCCGGGAGTTTCGGGGATGGTGAGGTCTTTCTCGGTCATCGATCGGTACTTTCAAACAGGTCGGTCAATCGGAACGTCGTCACGTCGACGAGGCCCATGTCGGAGATGCGCAGGGCGGGGATCACCACCAGCGCGAGAAGGGAATGTTGCATGTAGGCATTGTTGAGCGTGCAGCCGCAGGCGGCCATCGCGGCCACCATCGCATCGGCCGCCGCCGCAACCTCGCGCGCGGGCGCATCCGACATCAGGCCCGCGACGGGCAGACGGATCAGCGCCAGTTCCGCGCCGTCGCGCCAGACGGTGACACCGCCGCCCACCTCGCCCAGCCGGTTGGCGGCGGCGGCCATGCAGGCCCGGTCGGTGCCGACGACGATCATGTGATGGCTGTCGTGCGCCACGGTCGATGCGATGGCCATGCGGCCCGAATACCCGAACCCCCGAACGAAACCGTTGGTGACGCCACCGGTGCCGCGGTGCCGTTCGACCAGTGCGATCTGCGCGATGGGTCCGACAGGCTCGACAAGGCCGTCGTTCACCACCAGTTCGACGGTCAGCGCGTCGGTCGGGGCCTGATTTTCGACGACGCCGATGACCCTTGCGGTGACGGTCGTGGCACCCCTGGGGGCCGGGATCGCAAAGTCGTCTGCGGTCAGCGTCTTGCCCAGATGCACCGTCTGCCGGGCCGTGTCGGGCCAGTCGAAATGCGGGCATTCCACCTTCAGGTCGCCATCTTCGGCCACGATCCGGCCCCGCGCAATCACCGTCTCGATCGGCAGGGTCCGCAGGTCCGACGTCAGGATCACATCCGCCCGGCGCCCCGGCGCGATGCTGCCCAACTCGCGTTCGAGGCCGAAATGCGTGGCGGTGTTCACCGTCGCCATCTGCAACGCGACGAGCGGGTCGAGGCCGCAGTCTATCGCATGGCGCACCACCCGGTTCATGTGACCGTCGTTGACCAGCGTGCCGGCCATGCAATCGTCGGTGCACAGGATGAAATTTCGCGGATCGAGGCCCTTTTCGGTCACTGCCGTGATCTGGCTTTCGACGTCGTACCACGCCGATCCCAGCCGCAACATCGAGCGCATGCCCTGCCGCGCGCGGGCCACGGCGTCGGCCTGCGCCGTGCCCTCGTGATCGTCGGCGGCGCCACCCGCGGCATAGGCGTGAAACGGGATGCCCCGGTCGGGCGACGCGTAATGCCCGCCCACCGTCTTGCCTGCGCGCATCGTCGCGGCCATTTCGGCCAGCATCTGCGCATCGCCTGAAACGACACCGGGAAAGTTCATCATCTCGCCCAGCCCGATAATGCCGGGCCATGCCATCGCCTCGGCCACATCGTCGGCGGAAATCTCGAACCCGGTGGTTTCCAGACCGGGCGCGGAGGGCGCGCAGGACGGCATCTGGGTGTAGATGTTTACCGGCTGCAACTGCGCCTCGTCGTGCATCATCCGCACTCCGGCAAGGCCGAGGACATTGGCGATCTCGTGCGGGTCGGTGAACATCGTCGTCGTGCCGTGCGGAATGACGGCGGCGGCGAACTCGGCGGGCGTCAGCATGCCGCTCTCGATGTGCATGTGCCCGTCGATCAGGCCGGGGATGACATAGCGCCCGTCCGCGTCGATAACCTGCGTGTCGGGTCCGATGCAGTGGCCCGCATCCGGGCCGACATAGGCGAACCGGCCCTGCGCGATCGCCACCTGCCAGCCGTCGAGGATCTCGCGGCTTTGCACGTTCACCAGCCGTCCGCCGGTGATGACCATGTCGGCAGGCGTGCGCCCGGCGGCGACGGCAACGAGGTGCGGCGCGCAATCGGCCCAGGGGCGGACCTGCGGCGTCTGCGATGCGGGGGAGTGGTGGGGTTGTTCCATTTCCCACAATCTCACCTTTGCCGGGCCGCCGCAAGACATCGCGCGTGGAACCGCGGCACCTCCCGTGACGTTACCTGAATGCCCTTTGCAAAAGAACCGCCATGCAGCCCGCCCACCTGACCTATTATCCTGACGACCGCCCCGGCATCACGCGCCACCGGCACGGGCGCGGATTCACCTATCGTGCCGCCGACGGCACGACCATCGCCGACGCCGGGTTGCGCAAATGGCTGAAATCGCTCGCGGTGCCTCCGGCCTATGAAAACGTGTGGATCACGCCGAAACGCAACGGCCATCTGCTTGCCACCGGCCACGACGTGCGCGCGCGCAAACAGTACCGCTATCACCCCGACTGGCGGGCCTGGCGCGAAACCACGAAATTCAGCCACCTTGCCGATTTCGGCGCCGCCCTGCCCCGCATTCGTCGCCGCATCGCCGCCGATCTGAACGGTGAGGCCGGTGAGCGCGATTTTGCCGTCGCCGCGATGCTGACCCTGATCGACAGGACGGCGATCCGCGTCGGCACCCCGGAATATGCCGACGAGAACGGCAGTTTCGGCGCCACGACCCTGCGGGGGCGGCACCTGCGGATGACGGACGGGGTCCTGACGCTGCGCTATACCGCCAAGGGCGGCCAGAAGGTGCGGACCCGTCTGACGGACCGCAAACTGGCCCGCGTGCTCAGCGCGCTGCACGATCTGCCGGGGGCGACGCTGGCAAGCTGGACCGACGACGAGGGAAACGCCCATGCGGTGACCTCCGAAGAGGTCAACGCACGGCTGGCCGAGATCGGTGGCGCGGGGATGACGGCGAAGACGTTCCGCACATGGGCCGGATCGACGGCGGCGATGGAGGCGGCGCTGCGGTCGGACGGTGCCCCGACGATCAAGGCGCTGTCCGAGGCGGCGGCGTCCCGGCTGCACAACACGCCCACCATCGCGCGCAACAGCTATATCCACCCGGCGGTCATCGCGCTCAGCGAGGCGGACACAATGGCGCGCCACGCCCTTGGCCACGACCTGCCCGAGGTTCGGGGCCTGCGCACGGCGGAACGCGCGCTGCTGCGGCTGATCGGGTGATCGGCTGATCGGGAGGGCTTGATCGCGGTGCGGCGTCCTGCCAGCCTTGCGCCCAGCACAAAGGGACCGTCATGCTGAAAAACCTCGATCACTGGGACACGCGGGCAGACCTGGCCGCCGCCTTTCGCTGGACCGCGCGACTGGACATGCACGAAGGCGTCGCCAACCATTTCTCGATCGCGGTGAACGACAGCGGCTCCCGGTTCTTGATGAACCGCAACCAGATGCATTTCGCCCGTATCCGCGCCTCGGATCTTTTGCTGATCGATGCGGACGACCCGGCCACCTACGCCGGGCCGAACGCGCCGGACCCGACGGCATGGGGTCTGCACGGCGCGCTTCATGCCGCTGTGCCGCACGCCCGCTGCGCGATGCACTGCCATTCGATTTTTGCCACAGTGCTGTCGACCCTCGCCGACAGCCGTCTGCCGCCCATCGACCAGAACTGCGCGACGTTCTTCGACCGCGTCGTCATCGACGGCGATTATGGCGGCCTCGCCTTCGAGGACGAGGGCGCGCGCTGTGCCGCTCTGTTCACCGATCCGGCCAAGAAGGTGATGGTCATGGGCAGCCATGGCGTGCTGGTGATCGGTGCCACGGTCGCCGAAACTTTCAACCGCCTGTTTTATTTCGAACGCGCCGCCGAGACCTATATCCGCGCGCTGCAGACCGGCCGGCCGCTGCGCGTCATTCCCGACGATATCGCCGAAAAGACCGCCCGCGAGCTTGAGGCCTATCCCGAGCAGGACGTGCGCCACCTTGCCGAATTGCGCGCATTGCTCGACGGCGAAGGCTCCGATTACGCAACCTGACTGTCGCGGGACCGGCGCGCGACGGGCGCGCAGGGCCGAACGCGATGTGACGGGCACGGTCGGTCGCAAGGCATGTCGTGCCGCGGACACGGGCGATCCCGTCTGGAAAATACGTGACGGTGCGGCCATAAGCGAGGCGCGCCCGACAGGGAGAGACGAGCGATGCCCACCCTTTTATCCTTCGGCCACGGCTATAGCGCACAGGCCCTCACGCGCCTGCTGGGCGACGACTGGCGCGTCATCGGCACCACCCGTTCGCCCGACAAGGCCGCAGCCCTGATGGACAGCGGCGTCGAGCCGCGGGTCTGGCCCGGCGCAGACATGATCCCGGCGCTGGATGCCGCCACGCATGTCCTGATCTCGGCGGCACCCGACGCGGACGGCGATCCCGTCCTGCGCGAGCTGCGCGCCGGAATCGCGGCCCGTGCTGCCCGGTTCGACTGGGTCGGATACCTGTCGACGACGGGTGTCTACGGCGATCACGACGGTGGCTGGGTCACCGAGGACAGCCCGCTTGCCCCCGCCACCGACCGGGGCCGTGCCCGTGTGGTGGCCGAGGCGGCGTGGGCGTCGCTCGGTCTGCCGCTGCACATCTTTCGGCTTGCGGGGATCTACGGCCCCGGACGCGGCCCCTTCGCCAAGGTGCGCGCCGGCACCGCGCGCCGGATCGTCAAACCCGGACAGGTGTTTTCACGCACCCACGTCGAGGATATCGCCCGCGTCCTGATGGCCTCGATCGACGCGCCCGCCCCCGGCACCGTCTATAACGTCTGCGACGACGACCCGGCCCCGCCGCAGGACGTCATCGCCGAGGCCGCACGCCTGCTCGGCCTGCCGGTGCCCGCCGCCGTCGATTTCGCCGATGCCGAAATGTCGCCGATGGCCCGTAGCTTTTATGCGGAATCCAAAAAAGTCTCGAACGCCCGGATCAGGGACGACCTTGGCGTCGTCCTGAAATATCCCGATTACCGCTCCGGCCTCAGGGCGCTGCTCGCCGCCGCGGCACCGCACGGATAAGCGCCATCGTCAGCCCCGCATAGATCGCCAGAACGACGAAGGCGACGGCAAGGTTCGTGGCATAGAACTGCGCCCGGGCGCCGAACTCCAGATTGTTCAGGAACAGATACGGCAACCCTGACGTGACCGTGCCAGACGGCACCGTGTTGAGCGGCGCGACCACCGCCTCGACCCAGACCGCGTAAACCGCGATCACGCCGACCAGCCAGAGAATGGCGGACCGCCATGCCCGGGGCGCGCGGTGCAGAACCACGGCATCGAACACCTGCACTGCCGGACCCACCCCGTGCAGGTACATTTCCATGTACCAGTCGCCCAGCGCCCCGTCGCGCGTCACCGACGCCGGATCGGCAAAGTACAGGCGCCAGAACAGCAGCACGACCATGGTGTTGAGCACCGCCGTCATCGCCACCAGCCCTTTCCAGCGACGCGTCGAGCGGCCCTGCTCGAGGGCCATCATCCGGCTGGCGGCAAAGAACGAGAACACGAGCGCCCAGACCGTCAGGTATCGAAACGGCCCGAAAACTTCGTCATACCGGCCGAACAGGATCGTCCGGACGATGAATCCGCCCGCGAGCAGGAAAACGCCCCAGCGATAGATCTTGCGCGCGTTCACGGCACCTCCCCTTCGGCCCGGCGCCCTTGCGGGGGGTCGGCTCAGGCGTCATATCACACCTCATCCGTTCCGCTTTGAAAAGCTGCCGCGTGCGAAACGCGCTCGTCTCCCTTCTGAAACGGCCCCTGACCGGGCAGATCATCATGGCCGTCATCGTCTTCAACGCCGTGATCCTCGGCCTTGAGACATCGCCTGCCGTCATGGCGCGTGCGGGCGACCTGATCCTCCTGCTCGATGCCATCTGCCTTGCGATCTTCGTCGTCGAACTCGCGGCCAAGCTGGTCGCCCTTGGCCCGCGGTTCTTTCGCAACGGCTGGAACCTGTTCGATTTCGCCATCGTCGCGATCTCGCTCCTGCCCGCGACAGACGGGCTGTCGGTTCTGCGCGCGCTGCGGATCCTGCGCGTCCTGCGCCTTATGTCCGTGGTGCCGCGCCCGCGCCGCGTGGTCGAGGGGTTCATCGCGGCGCTGCCCGGCATGGGCTCTGTCTTCCTGCTCATGGCGATCATCTTTTACATCGCAAGCGTGATGGCCGCGAAACTGTTCGGCGCGGCCTTTCCCGACTGGTTCGGCAGCCTTGGCCTGTCGGCCTATACCCTGTTTCAGATCATGACGCTGGAAAGCTGGTCGATGGGCGTCGTCCGCCCGATCATGGAGAGCTTTCCCTTTGCGTGGATGTTCTTCGTGCCGTTCATCATGGTCACGACATTCGCGGTCGTGAACCTGCTTGTCGGCCCGATCGTCAATTCGATGCAGGACGCCCATTCGCAGGAAAGCACCGTCGCGACCGAGGATTACCGGGACCGCGTCCTCGACCGCCGCGACGCCATCGAAAAACGTCTGTCGGACAGCGCCCCGCCCCGCAACCAGGCGCGCCCTGCCGTTGGTCCGGCCAGCCTGGCGGGCGGCCGCGGGACCGACGGGTTCCGACAGCGACGGCCATTGGCTTCGTTCGGCAGAACCGGGCGACCGGTGCCGCCGTCACGGCCTTCGGCAGATCTCGGGACGCCCGGCATATGCCGCCATTCACCGAACCCCGCCGTCGGACGATCCGCGAAAAGGCGATGGATGAAACACCGCGAGACCCGTATCCTGATCCGGACATGAAGTCGCGGTTCAGATATCGCTCACAGACAGGACTTTCCATGCGGGACGCACGCAAACACTACATCAATGGCCAATGGGTCGACTCGATCGACACACGCGAATTGCCGGTCGAAGACCCCTCGACCCAAGAGACGATCGCCACGATCTCGCTGGGTGGACCGGCGGATGTGGATGCCGCCGTCTGCGCCGCACGGGCGGCCTTTCCGGGCTGGGCCGCGACGCCGCTGACAGAGCGCATCGCTGCTCTCAAACGTCTGCTTGCGGCCTACAGGGACCGCTCGGACGAGATGGCCCAGGCGATGAGCACCGAGATGGGCGCGCCCATCGCCTTGGCGAAAACCTCTCAGGTCGGCGCCGGGGCCGGGCACCTGAAAACCGCGATCCGGACTGCAAAGAATTTCGCCTTCGAGCGTCCGCTGGGCGATCATGCACCGGGCGACCGGATCCTGTACGAGCCGGTCGGCGTCTGTGCCCTGATCACGCCGTGGAACTGGCCGATGAATCAGGTGATGCTGAAAATTGCGCCCGCACTGGCCGCCGGCTGCACCGTGATCCTGAAACCGTCGGAGTTGTCGCCCCTGTCGTCCATGCTCGTCGCCGAAATGGTGGATGCGTCGGATTTTCCGCCGGGCGTGTTCAATCTGGTGAACGGTGACGGGACAGGCGTGGGCACCGCGCTGACGACGCACGCCGACGTCGATATGGTGAGCTTTACCGGCTCCACCCGCGCCGGCATCGCGATCAGCAAGGCGGCGGCGGACACGGTCAAGCGCGTCAGCCTCGAGCTTGGCGGCAAGGGCGCGAACATCGTCTTTGCCGACGCCGACGACAACGCCGTGACGCGCGGCGTGCGCCACTGCTTCGGCAACTCGGGCCAGTCGTGCAACGCGCCGACGCGGATGCTCGTCGAACGGTCGGGCTATGACGCCGCCGTGCAAACCGCCCGCGAAACAGCCGAAAACACGGAGGTGGGGCCTGCGGATGTCGAGGGCAGGCAGATCGGGCCCGTCGTCTCCGGCGCCCAGTGGGACAAGATCCAGAAGCTGATCCAGACCGGCATCGACGAAGGTGCGACGCTGGTTTCGGGCGGCCCTGGCAGGCCCGACGGCCTGAACCGCGGCCATTTCGTGCGGCCCACGGTCTTTGCCGACGTCACCCCCGACATGACGATCTGGCACGAGGAGATCTTTGGCCCGGTCCTTGCAATGACGCCCTTCGATACCGAGGACGAGGCCATCGCGATGGCCAACGACACGCCCTATGGCCTGACCAACTATATCCAGACCACGGACGGCACCCGCGCGCGCAGGGTGGCACGGCAGTTGCGGTCGGGCATGGTCGAGATGAACGGCAAGGATGGCGGCGCGGGCAGGCCGTTCGGCGGCATGAAGCAATCGGGCAATGGCCGCGAAGGCGGCACCTGGGGTCTCGAGGAATTTCTCGAGGTCAAGAACGTCAGCGGCTGGGAGTGAGCGGGCGCGGCCCACGCGGCTCTAGACCGAGACGGACGTGTTTTCGGCGCAGAACTTGCGGATGTCTGCCCGCGTCTCTTCGTTGATTTGCGCCAGCAGGCGACGGTCGCTGTTTTCGTGCCAGGTTGCGATCAGATCCATCGGCGAGATCGCCCGGGCGAGCGAAAGGGCGACAAGCGTCCCCTCGTCCAGCTCGCGTCGTACCGTGACGCGCGGCACGAGGGCGACGCCGTGCCCGCTTACCGCGAGGTTGATGATCGCGAACAGCGAGTTGCACGACATCATGTTCCGCGCCAGCGCCCGCTCTCCCTGAAAATACGCCGCCAGCAGGCGAAACGGCGGCGTGTTTTCGGGATAGCTGATGATCGGCAGGGCGGCGAGATCGACCGCACTCAGGATCCGTTGCCGGGGCTGCCGCGACGGCGCGCAGACCCAGACCATGTCGTAACTGCAGGCAAACCAGGTGTGCGCGTCCTCACCGATGCCCGCATCCAGCGCGAATATCAGATCGAGCCTGCCGTCGGCGAAATCCGACAGCAGATCGGCCGTGCTCTGGATCGACAGTTCGATCCGGAGATGCGGCAACCGCAGATGCAGGCGGTCGACAAGGCTGGGCAGCCAGCTCGACACCGCCGTGTCGATGGCGCCGATCCGCACGACGGCCGGGGCCGGGCCCTGCGTGCGGTCGAGCTGATCGGTGAGGGCGAGCATCGCGTCGAGCATGCCGCGAAAGCTTTCGACGGCGATGTTGCCTTCGCGGGTCAGGGTAAAGCTGCGGCTCGACCGGTCGATCAGGGTCTGGCCCAACTGCTCCTCGACCCGCGAAACCCGCGACGACACGACTGGTTGCGAGGTGCCGAGCAGGCGCGCGGCCTGACCGAAATGCTGGGTCTGGGCGAGTGTGACCATCGTCCGCATGTCGATGACCCGCAAATTGCCAAGGGCCGCGCCGGGCGCTGCCGCCTGCGGTGTGTCGCTCGCGTCGGTCAGTGCGGCTCTCCGGGTTCCGGATCGAGGCGGGCGATCCTGTCCGCGGCCACGTCCAGGCGCACCTTCATGCCCGGTTTCAGGGTGGACGCCCCGGGCGTCAGCACCCGGATCGTCTGACCGTCGAGATCGAGAACCTCGCGGCTGCGCGAGCCCATGTAAACCCGCGTGCGCACCGTGGCGACCGGCCCGTCAGCATCGGTGTCGGCGGTGTCGTTCTCGGGGATCAGCGTGATGTCCTCCTGCCGGATGGACAGCAGGGCGTCCCCCTGCGGCAGATCCGGATCCACCGCAAATTCGCCGCCACCGGCCAGCCGGGCGCGCCCCGGCGCCACGATATCGGCCGCGATCAGGTTGGCCGAGCCGAGGAACTGGGCGGCAAAGGCAGTCTTCGGACGGTTGTATATCTCGTCTGGCGCGCCCTCCTGTTCGATCTTGCCCGCGTTGAGCAGCACGACCCGGTCCGACAGCGACAGCGCCTCGTCCTGATCGTGGGTGACGAACAGCGTCGTCAGGCCCAGATTGCGGTGGATCTCCATCAGCTCGATCTGCATTTCCTCGCGCAGGCGGGCGTCGAGGTTGGACAGCGCCTCGTCCAGAAGCAGCACCCTGGGCTTCGACACGATCGCCCGGGCCAGCGCCACCCGCTGCTGCTGCCCACCGGACAGGGCGGCGGGTTTGCGGTTCGCGAACTTGCTCAGCTGCACGGTTTCAAGGGCGACACGGACGTTTTCGTCCTGTTCGGCGCGGCTGCCGATACCGCGCATCCGCAGCGGAAAGCGCACGTTCTCGGACACGTCGAGGTGCGGCAGCAGCGCGTAGGACTGAAACATCATCGCGATGTCGCGCTTTTCGGGCGGCAGGCCGGTAACGTCCTGCCCGTCGATGATCACCTGACCGGCGCTGGTACTCTCAAGGCCCGCGACGATCCGCAACAGCGTGGTCTTGCCACAGCCCGACGCGCCCAGCAGGCCGACGAATTCCTGCGCCGCGATATCGATGTCGATGCCGTGCAGCACCTGGGTGCGGCCAAAGGATTTGCGGATGTCTTTGAGCGACAGGTCGGACATGTGCGGTTCCCAGCGGGTCAGGGTCAGGTTTCGGAGAATTTCTTGAGGCCGAGGATACGGTCCACCGCCAGCAGCAGGAGGATCGTCAGGCCGATCATCAGCGACGACACGGCGGCAACGGACGGATCGGGCGAGAATTCGAGCTGGCCGTAGACCCGCACCGGCAAGGTCGTAAGGTCGGGTTGACGCAGGAACAGCGACAGCACCGCCTCGTCGAACGAGATGTTGAAGGCAAAGAACATCCCCGCCCCCAGACCCGGCAGACATTGCGGCAGCACCACGAACCACAGCCGTTGCAAGCGCCCCGCGCCCATCGTGCGGGCCGCCTCCTCGAGGTTCGGGTCGGCCTCCTGCAACACGGCGAGCGTGGTGCGCACGATATAGGGCAGGCAGATCACCGTATGCGCGATCACCAGCGTGATGAAACCGACAGCCCCGAAGGTGGCGGACCAGAACATCAGCATGCCGACGGCAAAGATGATCGTCGGCAGGATCAGCGGCGACAGGAACACCGTCGCCAGCGCGCCCGATCCCGGCATCGCCCGGCGGTGCAGCGCGATGGCCGCCGCGCCGCCGAGAACGCTGGACGTGGCGGTGACGATCAGCGCCAGATTGAGCGATTGCAGGAACGAGGCAAGATAGCGGTCGTCCTGCAGGACCTCGCGGTACCAGCGCAGGGTAAATCCCTGCGGCGGAAAGGCGATGAACTGACTTTCGGAGACCGAAACGCCCAGCACGACGACCAGCGGTCCAAGCAGCAGCAGCGTCATCAGGCCGACGAATGCCCAGGACACGACCTGCACCCAGAGGGGAACGCGCCTAACCATTTGCGCACCTAATCATTGGCCCACCTAATCATGAGACCGCCCCACCCGGATAATATAAGGCGCCATCACCAGCAGGATCCCCGCGAACAGGATCACCGATTGCGCGGCGGCGAAATTCCAGTCGAGGGTCTGCGTGACCGAGCGGTAGATCGACGCCGCCAGCACCTGAATGCGCGAGCCACCGAGCAGGTTCGGCGTGACGAAGGAACTGGCCGACAGGGTGAATACGAGGATCGAACCCACGGCGATCCCCGGCACCGACAGCGGCAGCACGACCGACCGCAGCGTGGCGAGAAAGCTGCACCCCATGGTGCGCGCCGCCTCTTCGAGGCTCTCGGGGATGCGGGACATCACCCCAAGGATCGACAGCACCATGAACGGCATCAGCACCTGCACCATGCCAAGGACGATCGCCGTTTCGGTGCGCATCAATTCGAAATTGCGGCCCACGAGGCCAAGGTCGCGCAGGAATTCCGGCACGATACCGCTGCGCGACAGGATCACCATCCAGCCGAAGGTGCGCACGACCACAGAGGTCATCAGCGGCAGAATCACGATGATCAGGAGCCACAGGCGTGCCCGTGGCCCGCTGCGCGCCATCAGATAGGCAAAGGGAAATCCGAGCGCCGAGCAGATCAGCGTGATCAGGATCGACAGGCGCACCGTGCGCCACAACACGCCAAGGTAGAACCCGTCCTCGAAGAAGCGGGCGAAATGCGTCATCGTCACACCGTCCTCGCCCTCGACCGACAGCGCGAGCATGCGCGCTATCGGCAAAAAGAAGGCCAGCGCCAGCAGCAGGAGGCCCGGCACCAACAACAGCAGGTTTTCGCGTCTGTCGGTCATCGCCGGGCCCCGCCTCAGATCAACGTGCGATCGTACGGTTCCAGGCGTCGACCCAGTCTGACCGGTTCGCCTCGATCACCACCGGATCGAAACGGATCAGTTTCGATACCGCCTCCTCGCCGTAGACCATGTCGGCGGCCACGTCCTCGGGCAGTTCGACGGTGCTGTTGGTCGGCGTATAGCGCAGCGCCTCGGCCATGCATTCCTGCGCCGGCTTCGAGATTTCGATGTCGATGAACTGCATCGCGAGATCGGTGTTGTCGCGGCCGGCCACCAGATTGACGGTGATATAGCTCGCCGGCACGCCCTCTTCTGGCAGGACGAACCGAACCGGCAGGCCCGCGTTGCGCAGCGTAAACGCATAGTCGGCGGCATAGGGGGCCACTTCGGCGCCGTTCTGCGCAAACTCCTGCTGGATTTCGGGCGAGGTGTTGATGATCAGCGCATTCCGCTCGAGCAGCGTGGCGATGGCATCCAGGCCGGGCTGAATATCGTCGAGCGTGCCGCCCGCAACCTGATTGATCATCAAGAAGCCAAGCATCCCGTAGCCGTTCGAGATATCGGTCAATACCGTGGTGCCCGCATCCTCCTGCGCGATCATCTCGGCCCAGCTGGCCAGATCGACACCCTCGCCAAGCAACATGCCCACCGGTGCGATGGAATAGGCCGGGCCCTCGCCGCCCGCAAGATTGGGCCGCGCGATGTCATAGATGTTGCCGATATTCTCAAGGGCGGCAGCGTCGATGGGCGACAGCAGGCCCTCGGTCGCGCCGACGATCTCCTGGCCACCGGAGAAATGGATCACGTCGAACTGCGGCGCATCCTTTTGGGCGCGCAACTGGGCAAAGGCGTCGGCGGAATAGGCGGTGACGATCTGCACCTCGGCGCCGGTCGCCGCGCGGAACGGGTCCACGACGCAGCGGACGTGCGCCTCTTCATAGGCACCCCCGAACGAATTGATGGTGATCGACTGCGCGAGGGCCGGTGCGGCAACCGCGAGGGCGCCTGCGACGGTTGAGAGTAAAACTGCCTTGTTCATCTGTATTTTCCTTCCTGTTAACCTCCCGACCGTATCGTCAGGGGGTGTTGGTTACTCCGGAACGGGTCAGCGGCGGCCGATCTCGACCGTCTTCGCACCTTCGCGGCGGATCAGCGAGCACTGCTCGGCGAACGCATCCAGACCCTTGGTAATCTTGCCGAAATAATTGCACGGGATCCAGCCGGTCGGTCCGAAGGTACGGCCGCCGTGCGCGTAGAATATACCGATTTCCCAGAATTCGTCAGGGTCGATCTTGAAGAAGTTCTTCGGTTGGTAGAACCACAAAAGCTCGCCCGCTTCGGGCTGTACCGTGCGGTTTTCCGGCGGGATCGACAGCGGATCGAAGGTGCGGTGGCTGTCCGGCAGGCCCGTCATGATCTCGGGGCCGGAAAAGATCGCGTGGGTCGCGTCCCAGCGGTAGGGGGTCTCCATCGCACCGTAAAGCGTTTTGCAGGTGACGGGGGCCGTATCCCAGAACAATGTAATTTCCGCCCGCACATCCGCCTCGACGAACGTGAGATATAGTCCTTTGTCAGTCATGACGGTCTCCCTTTGATACATTATTTTGATAAGAAGGGAAGTTTAGACGATGATCCAATACTGATTTTTTATGGATCATAACATCTGCGGGATGATGGCGGCCAACCGTGGGCCGTGAATGGATCTTGTTGCGGTTCCAAGGCTGCCCGGCAAACCGGATGCCGTTGTCCGTGAGGATCGTGGGGATGCGGCAAGGCACCTGCCTGAGCAGATGGTCCGGCACCGCCCGGGCTGACTTGCGGTTGGCCGTTTCGACAAGCTGGACCGGCCGCGAACTTGCCGGTTCGGTCAATGCCGACAAAGAGATAGAGCTTTCCCGCCGCAGTCTGCCCCTCCGCAATATCGATGTGGAAGAACCCGACAGGCTAGCGCCCGAACCGCTGGCGCTTTGGCTTGTCCCCTGCCCGGCAGTGCATTGTAAATCTATGTCACGAGGGGGGGCCCCGACAACCGGCAACCGCGATATCCCATGTCGCTGCAGGCAGCGGTGCTATGAGGATCTGGGTGGGTGCGGGATCGCGGGCTGCGTGGCATGGAGGCAATCGTCCAGAGGCAGCAACGTGTGCCGCCGGACGGCGACCACCATCGCTTGCCAGGATTCAGTGAGAACCGTTGAGCGAGGGTCCCTTGGACCAGTCTTCAGATCCCCTGCCGTGACCCGGTTTCGCCACGTGGCAACCGTCTTCGGGTCGACCCCAGGCTCACGGCTAAGCGCCGCGATCAAAGCCTGCGATCGCTTAAATGCCGCTAT
Source organism: uncultured Alphaproteobacteria bacterium (assembly GCA_963761735.1). Classification (GTDB taxonomy): domain Bacteria; phylum Pseudomonadota; class Alphaproteobacteria; order Rhodobacterales; family Rhodobacteraceae; genus CAVXHQ01. The sequence goes on along the minus strand of CAVXHQ010000003.1, from coordinate 1,223,733 downwards.
GACGGTGTGCGTGGTCGTGGCGCTGCCATAACGAACGTGTCCCATAGGGCGTCCTTCCACGCCACCGAAAAGATCACACCATCAGATATGGGGATCGAACACCTACCCCGAGCACTTCGAATATCCGCAAGAGCCACATGTCATGCACCCTTCGACCATTCGCAATTCATAGGATCCGCAGGACGAACAGGACTTTCCGCGTTTTTTCCCGATCGATATCACATCCGCTTTGGGATCAGCTTTCAGACCCGCGCCTTCGGCGAGCAAAAAGCCTGTCGCGATCATATGCCGCTCGATCACACCGCCGATGGCCGCCAGAATGCTCGGGACGTATTTGCCGCCGATCCATGCCCCGCCCCGTGGATCGAACACGGCCTTGAGTTCTTCGACAACGAACGTCACGTCGCCACCGCGCCGGAAAACAGCCGAAATCATCCGCGTCAGCGCGACGGTCCAGGCGAAATGCTCCATGTTCTTGGAATTGATGAACACCTCGAACGGCCGCCGCTGGCCGTTCACCACCAGGTCGTTGACGGTGATATAGATCGCGTGGCTGCTGTCGGGCCATTTGAGTTTATAGGTCGCCCCGTCCAGCTCGCCGGGCCGGTCGAGCGGTTCGGCAAGGTACACGACCTCGCCGCCTTCGACCGGCGCGGGCGCTGCCTCGGCACTTTCGGACACGGACAGAACGGAGCCGGTGACGGCATTGGGCCGGTACGTCGTGCAGCCCTTGCAGCCCTGGTCCCAGGCGGCCATGTAGACCTCCTTGAAATCGTCGAAACCGATGTCCTCGGGGCAGTTGATCGTCTTTGAAATCGACGAATCCACCCATTTCTGCGCCGCCGCCTGCATGCGCACATGGTCAAGCGGCGCCAGCGTCTGCGCGTTGACGAAATAGTCGGGCAGGTCCGCGTCGCCGTTCAGATCGCGCCACATCTGCACGGCGTAATCGACGACCTCTTCTTCGGTGCGGCTGCCGTCCTTTTGCAGGACCTTGCGGGTATAGGCATAGGCGAACACCGGCTCGATACCCGACGAAACATTGCCCGCGTAGAGCGAGATCGTCCCCGTCGGTGCGATGGACGTCAGCAGGGCGTTGCGGATGCCATGCTCGGCGATTGCCGCGCGCACGTCCTCGTCCATCGCCAGCATGGTGCCGGAGGCGAGGTATTTCCCGGCGTCGAACAGCGGGAACGCGCCCTTTTCCGTCGCGAGGTCCACGGACGCCAGATAGGCGGCGCGCGCGATCTGTTTCATCCAGCCTTCGGTGACGACCGCCGCCTCTGCCGAACCATATCGCTGCCCGACCATGAGCAGCGCATCGGCAAGACCCGTCACGCCCAGCCCGATCCGCCGCTTGGCGCGCGCCTCCGCCTGCTGTTCGGGCAGGGGAAAGCGCGAGGCATCGACCACGTTGTCCATCATCCGCACTGCCGTCGCGACGAGGTCGTCCAGCGCCTTTGCATCCAGTGTCGCGGACTCGCCGAATGGATCGGAAACGAGCCGCGCAAGGTTTATCGACCCCAGCAGGCAGGCGCCATAGGGCGGCAGCGGCTGCTCGCCGCAGGGATTGGTGGCGGCGATGGTCTCGCAATAGTTCAGGTTGTTGGCGGCGTTGATCCGGTCGATGAAGATCACGCCCGGTTCGGCGAAATCATAGGTCGCGCGCATGATGGCGTCCCACAGGTCGCGCGCGCGGACGGTGCGATATGTCGTCCCCCCGAACACCAGATCCCAGGGGCCGTCGGCCTTGACGGCATCCATGAACGGGTCCGTCACGAGAACCGAGACGTTGAACATCCGCAGCCGCGCCGCGTCCGATTTGGCGGCGATGAAATCCTCGATGTCGGGGTGGTCGCAGCGCATCGTCGCCATCATCGCGCCCCGGCGCGAGCCTGCGGACATGATCGTGCGGCACATCGCGTCCCACACATCCATGAACGACAGCGGCCCCGACGCATCCGCCGCCACGCCTTTGACGACCGCGCCCTTGGGACGGATCGTGCTGAAATCATAGCCGATTCCGCCGCCCTGCTGCATCGTGAGGGCGGCTTCGCGCAGGGCGTCGAAAATACCGCCCATGCTGTCGGGGACCGTGCCCATGACGAAACAGTTGAACATCGTCACCGACCGCGCGGTGCCCGCCCCTGCCGTGATCCGCCCGGCCGGCAGGAATTTGAAATCCTCAAGCGCGGCGTAGAATCTCTCGGCCCAGACCTCGGGCTGTTTTTCCACCGACGCCAGCGCGCCCGCAATCCGGCGCCAGCTGTCCTCGACGGTGACGTCGATGGGCGTGCCGTCCTGTTCCTTGAAACGATATTTCATGTCCCAGATGGCCTCGGCGATGGGGGCGGCAAAAAGGGACATGAGAGGGGTCTCCGGTCTGGATACGATCTGGGGCAGGCGACGACATTACGATTGGTGGCAAAGCCGGGGCAAGGGCCAATTGCGCAGCCCGGCGTTGGATTGCCTCGGGGCGTGGCACGGGCGCGACGATCCTGCCTATGGTAGAATCAGCACACTCAATGTAACTCTATATCTTGATAAATGGCGCGGTCCAACCCCACGACTTGGTGCTCGCGCGCGCTTCCAAACCGGGAATCACGACGTGACCGCACTCCACATCCTGAAGCTTTCGGTCGGCACCGAAGACATCGCAGACCTTGCCGCCTGGCAGGACACCAAACGCGCGCAGGCCCCCGACGGCTGTCCCCGCCACGTCACCCGCATGTGGCCACGCCGCGCCGATGAGGTGCTTGCGGGCGGCTCGATCTATTGGGTCATCAAAGGGGTGATCCTGTGCCGCCAGCCGATCCTGCGGTTCGACGCCTACGAGGGCGCCGACGGCATCGCGCGCTGTGCCATCGTCCTCGATCCCGGCCTTGTCCGCGTCGCCGCCACCCCGAAACGCCCGTTTCAGGGCTGGCGCTATCTGCCCGGCCCCGACGCGCCGCCGGACATGCCCGCAGACCGCCAGACCGAAGAGGCCCTGCCCCCGAGCTCAGCCGCGCCCTCGCCGACATCGGCGTCCGCTGAGCGGCACCCCACCCGCTTTTTCTTGCCCGAAAAACTCCCCCGGGAGGGTCGACGCCGCAATGAGCGCCGCCTCCGGTCGATACCCCACCCAGCCGACGATCAGTCCGGCACCCCGTCAAGCCCAAGTCGCGCCATCAGCCCGCCGAACGCCGCATTTTCCGCACCGCTCCACCCTGCATCCTGCCCCGCGAACAACGTCGCCTGACTGGCGTGGATCACCGGTCCGCCGAGGATCTTGAGGCCGTTCGCCGCCAGCGTCGCCCCCGTCGAGGTGATGTCGGCAATCGCCTCTGCCGTCTCGTTCTTGACGGTCCCCTCGGTCGCCCCCTGACTGTCGACGAGGGCGTAATCGGCAACGCCGTGGTCGCGCAGATAGTCGCGCACGAGGCGGTGGTATTTGGTGGCAATCCGCAGGCGCATGCCGTGGCGCGCGCGGAACGCCGCGGCCACCGCGTCCAGATCGTCGAGGGTTTCGACGTCCACCCAGATCTGCGGCACCGCCAGGATCAGGTCCGCGTGGCCAAACCCCATCGCCGCCAGCGCGCGCAGCCGCCGGTCCCATCCCGGCACCTTCTCGTGCACCAGATCGGACCCGGTGACGCCCAGATGCAGACGCCCCGCGACGAGTTCGCGCGGGATTTCCCCCGCCGACAGCAGCACCAGTTCGACACCGTCGATGCCGTCGACGGCACCGGCATAATCCCTGTCGGACCCGGCCCGTCGCAGGGTGACGCCGCGCGCCGCGAACCAGCCGAAGGTCTCTTCCATCAGCCGCCCCTTGGACGGCACACCCAGCTTGATCATGCCCCGTCCCCCTTCAGCGCAAGCGCCATCGCGGGCCGGATCACCCCGCCGACGGCAGGCACGTCGCGGCCATCGCCCAGCACACGGGTCAGCGCGTCGTACCGCCCGCCGGTGGCCACGGCGGTGCCGCCCTGGGCGGCCAGAAACCCGAAAACGAAGCCGTCGTAATATTCCAGCGTCGTGCGCCCGAACGCCCCTTCGAACAGGATCGCCGACGGCTCGGCCCCCAGCGCGGCAAGCGCCGCCATCCGCGCATCGCCCGCCGCCACGGCCGGTGCCAGAGCGGGCATCTGATCGCGTGCGGCGCGCAGCGCATCCAGCGCCTCGGGCAGCGGTGCGCGCAGCGACAACAGCCGGTCGATCAGCGCGATCTCGGGTTCCGGGATCGGCGGCGTCGCCATATCGTCGCGCAATCTCTCGATCCGCTCGGCAATTTCCGCACGGCCCCGCAGCCCGATCTCGGGGCCGGCCTGTCCGAGCGCATCTGCCTGCGCCACAAGCGCCTCGCGCCCAGCAGGCGGTGGTGTCCGCCCGGCGAAACGGTCCAGCAGCGCCCGAAACCGGATGGGCCGCCAGATGTGGCGCAACAGCGCCGCCTTGCGCGCCGCACTCGTCGTCAGCCCGCCGATGGCCGCCGTCAGCACGCCCATGTCGCCCGTGACGGCCCGCACCGGCAGACCCGCCAGACCGTCGGCGATCACGGCGAAAACCTCGGCATCCGCAGCCGCCGGATCGGCCCCGCCAAACACCTCGTAGCCCGCCTGAATGTACTCGACGGGCCGCGCGGCGTCCGTCTCCTGCTTGCGGAACACCTTGCCCGCATAGGCGTATCGGGCGGGCTCCGCACCGGCCCTGTCCGCCGTTTCCATATGCGTCTGCACGATGGGCACGGTGAAATCGGGCCGCAGCATCATTTCGCCGCGCAACGGATCGGCGGTGACATAGGCGCGGGCGCGGATGTCCTCGCCGTAGATGTCGAGCAGCGTATCGGCGGGTTGCAGGATGTCGGGCGTCACGATCTGCGCGCCGCGCGCCGCAAACAGGTCCCGCAGGCGCGCGGCCTCGGCGCGTATCGCGTCCGGCGTCGTCACGACCTAGCCCGCCTGTTCCGCAAGGATCGCCCGCACCTTTGCCACAAGGTCGCCGCGCGGCACCTCGTACTGGCTCGGCCGGTCTTTCCATTCCTCGAGGCTCGCGTTTTCGGCGATTTTCGCGCCGAGGATCAGGTCCTTGATCTGCACCTTGCCCGCGTCGAACTCGTCCCCCCCCGCAATGATCGCAACGGGGCTGTTGCGCTTGTCTGCGTATTTCAGCTGGTTGCCGAAATTCTTCGGGTTCCCGAGGTAGACCTCGGCACGGATCCTGCCCTTTTCGGGGTCGTCGGGGTCGACGAGGGCGTTGCGCAACTCCGCCGCCATCGCCTGATAATCGGCCATCCGCTCGCGGTCCATGACGGTGACGACCACCGGTCCCGCCGCCCGTTCGTCCAGCCGACCCTTGGCCTCAAGTGCCGCCAATAGCCGGTCGACGCCAATGGACACGCCGGTCGCTGGCACCGCCTGCCCGGTGAACCGCTTCACCAGATCGTCGTACCGCCCGCCTCCGGCGACAGAGCCGAACTGGCGCGGACGCCCCTTGTCGTCGGTGATCTCGAAGGTGAGTTCGGCCTCGAAGACGGGGCCGGTGTAGTAGCCGAGGCCGCGGACGACGGAGGGGTCGATGATTATGCGATCTTCGAAGTATCCTTGTCCCTGAACCAACTCGGACATCTCACGCAGTTGCTTGACACCATTCTCTCCGGCCATCGAGCCGTCAGGCATTCCGACAACGTCTTCTAAATTCTTTAAAGTTTGGATGTTCGAAATACCGCGACACTGTAAATACGAGAGAACTATCTCGACCTGATCCTCGTCAAGGTGAAGACCCTCAACGAAGGCGCCAGAGTCATCCCGCCAACCTTTAGTTAGATATTGCCGAACGCCATCGACGCCCACTTTGTCAAATTTATCGATGCACCGAAGAATATCATCGCGGTGGATCTCCCGGTTAAATGCAGCGCCCATCGCTTCCCGAGAGCCGTCTGCCTTCTTCATCCCATAAACACTGTCGAGAACGCCATCGAGAGTGCGGCGATTGTTGAAACGCACAACATAATCACCACGTGAAATACCGACTTCTTCGAGCACATCTGCAAGCATCATGCACATTTCCGCATCTGCTGCGACGGACGTCGTTGACGTCCCCACCGTATCCGCATCGCACTGATAGAATTGCCGGAACCGCCCCGGCCCGGGTTTCTCGTTGCGCCAGACCGGCCCCATCGTATAGCGGCGGTATGGCGTCGGCAGGTCGTTGCGGTGCTGGGCGTACACCCGCGCCAGCGGTGCCGTCATGTCATAGCGCAGGGCCAGCCAGTCGCCGCGTTTCTCAGCGCCGGGCTTCTGGGCACCGGCGTCCTCCTGCCAGGCGAACACGCCTTCGTTGGGGCGGTCCACGTCGGGCAGGAACTTGCCCAGCGCCTCGACGGTTTCGACAGCCGATGTTTCCAGCGCGTCAAAACCATAGCGGTGATAGACCTCGGCGATTTTCGCCAGCATCGCGGTGCGCGTCGTCACCTGCGCGCCGAAATAGTCGCGAAATCCCTTGGGCGTCTCGGCCTTCGGGCGCGGGACCTTCTTTGGCTTGGGCTGCTTTTGCGGCGCATCTGTCATCTGGTTCGCCCTCATGGCCCGTCGCGGAATGCGGTGATCGCGGCAGGTACGGATTTCACGCTGCTTTAGCGTGGCTGCACGGGCGGGACAACCGGAGGGGCTTGCATTCGCGCCGCACATGGCGCCGTACTGCGCCATGACCGATGACATCGCCTTGCAGGAAAAGATCGCGCACCTGCTGCGCGCCGTCGACGATCTGTCCGATGTCGTTGCCCGTCAGGATGCCGACATCGCGCGGCTGACCCGTCAGGTCGCGATGCTCGTCGAGCGGGAGGCGGGGCGCGAGACCGGCGACGGCGGCGTCCTTGTGGGCGACAGCCGTCCGCCGCATTGGTGAGCTTTGCGGTTCGATGGGTCGCGTTCGAACGCGTGCCGCTGAAACACGCCCCGTCGAAGGCACCCTGACCCGGCGCGCCCCGGAAATCGTCGGCCGCTAGAAATCGTCGGCGATGACCTCACCGTCGCTCAGCAGGATATCGGCAAATCCGTCGGCGGTGCCGAAGGCGCGGTAGATCGTCAGGAACGTCGTCCGCTGCGACAGCGCCTCGAGGCGGGCACCGCAGGGCGTGCGCGCGCCGACGCCGCAATAGGACGCCTTGATCGTTTCATAGGCGCGGTCCGTCGTCGAATAGCCCGCATCGGCGGTACCGCTGTACCGCACGATCTCATGGGTGGGGATATCGCCGAAAATCGCCAGGGCAGCCGTGAACTGGCGCGCGCAATCGTCGGCAAAGCCGGTGATGTACTGGGTGCGCAGCCCGGTCGACGTCGGGTCGGTGTCATAGACGCCATAGCCCGAGGCACTGGCGACGAGCGTGCCCATGTCGGAGGCGTCGATGCCGCACACCGTGGCGATCACCCCGAACGACAGCGCCGTTCCGGGGGGCAGGACCGTGCCGCCGGGGATCACCACCGACGCAGGCGCCACGCCGGGCAGTGCCGCACCGGTCCGCGATGCGGCACTGCCGCCGCCGAACAGGCTTGCGAACAGTCCCGGCCCGGGCGTCACCACGGCGACGGGCGCGGACACGGCCTGAGCGGCGGCGTCGGCGGCAACGGCCTGCGGATCGTCCGGGGCGCCGCCGTTGCCGGTAATGCCCGCGATCAGGCCCGGCACCACCAGCGGCGCATCCGCGCCATCGGCGATGCCCGGGGCGACGGAGGCGGCAGCGCCACCCTCGGCAAGCGCCACATCGTCCAGCCGTTCGAAATCGGACAGCGGATCGGCGCAGGCACCGAGCAGAACGAGTGCGGCCAGAATCAACGAAAATCTATGCTTCATCGGCGTTATTCCCTTGCCCGAAGAGTATTGACGCGGTGGCGGACCGGGCGATGCGACACGGCGGTTTCGGGCGCTGTTACCGCGTGACGGCGCGCGCGTCCACTCGGCACCCAAGCGGGTAGGGTGTCGGCGGGCGAAGGATCGCTCAGATCTCCTCGACCTCGATCACCCCCTCGAGGGACCGCAGCGCGCCCTTTATCTGCGGGTTGACCGGAAATTCCATGCCGCTGTCCACGTCCACGTCGCCCGGCAGGCCGTCCGCCATCACGGTAAAGAGGATCGGCCCCTTGCCGCCGCGCACCTTGTCGCGCACCGCGCCTTGCAGGACACTTGCGACATGGGCGACGGCGGCGGCCTGCTCGACATAGATGCGCAGCCCCACGGCGCCCGCATCGGCCACCACATCGTCGAGCGGGGCGACGGACCGGCCCAGCAGCTTGAGCTGGTCTGCCTCCATCGTCGCCTCGACCTGCACGACGACGCGCATCCCCGCCTCGAGGTGGTCGCGCGCGGATTCCAGCGTGTCGGAGAACAACGTGACCTCGTATTGACCGGTGGGATCGGACAGTTGCGCAAAGGCAAACCGGTTGCCGCGCGCCGATTTGCGTTCCTGCCGCCCGGCGACGGTGCCGGCCATCTTGCCGATGAACGCGCCCTGTGCGGCGCGTTCCGTCACCTCGTCGAGCGTCAGGATGCCCTTGCGTTTCAACGCGGCGCGGTAATCGTCGAGCGGGTGGCCGGACAGATAGAAGCCCACGGCCTTGAATTCCTCGGCCAGCCGCTCTGCGGGCAGCCAGTCGGGCACACCGGCCAGTCGCGGTTCGGGCAGATCGTCGCCCGCCTCGCCGAACAGCGACACCTGATTGGAGCCCTTCTGCTCATGGATCGCCGCCGAATAGGCCACCAGCCCGTCCAGCGAGGCGAGGATCCGGTGCCGGTTGCCGTCGAGCTGGTCGAAGCCACCGGCGCGGGCGAGCATTTCCAACGGGCGTTTGCCGACCCGTTTCAGATCGACACGGCGCGCCAGATCGAAGACCGAGACGAAGGGTTTATCCTCTTCATTTGCGTTCCCGCCGGAGCGACGCCCGTCGACGATCAGCCGCATCGCCTCGACGCCGACGTTCTTCAGCGCGCCAAGCGCATAGACCAGCCGCCCGTCCTGCACCGTAAACGTCGCCCCCGAGCGGTTCACGCAGGGCGGGATGTATTCGAGGCCCAGCCCTTTCTTCACCTCCTGAAAATACACGCCCAGCTTGTCGGTCAGGTGGATGTCGCAGTTCATCACACCGGCCATGAACTCGACGGGGTGGTTCGCCTTGAGCCATGCCGTCTGATAGCTGACGACGGCATAGGCGGCGGCGTGGCTCTTGTTGAAACCGTAGTTGGCGAATTTTTCGAGCAGGTCGAAAACCTCGCGCGCCTTTTTCGGCTCTACCCCGTTTGCCGCCGCACCCGCCTCGAACTTGGGGCGCTCCTTGGCCATTTCCTCGGCGATCTTCTTGCCCATGGCGCGGCGCAGCAGATCGGCACCGCCGAGCGAATAGCCCGCCATGACCTGCGCGATTTCCATCACCTGTTCCTGATAGACGATGATGCCCTGCGTTTCCGACAGGATATGGTCGATCGAGGGATGAATGGATTCCAGCGGCCTCGCGCCGTTCTTCACCTCGCAATAGGCGGGAATATTCTCCATCGGGCCGGGACGGTACAGCGCCACGAGGGCCACGATATCCTCGATGCAGGTCGGTTTCATCCGCTTGAGGGCATCCATCATGCCGCTGGATTCCACCTGAAACACCGCCACGGTTTTCGCGGCGGAATACAGCGCATAGGATTTTTCGTCGTCCAGCGGGATCGCCCCGATGTCGTATTCGAAGCCCTCGGGTGGCGCGTACAATTCCACGCCCTGCGCCGTGACGTTCAGCGTGCGCCCCGCAGCACGGATCTGGTCGACGGCATTCTGGATCACGGTCAGGGTTTTCAGGCCCAGAAAGTCGAACTTCACCAGCCCCGCCTGCTCGACCCATTTCATGTTGAACTGCGTCGCGGGCATATCGGACCGCGGGTCCTGATACAGCGGCACAAGCTCGTCCAGCGGCCGATCCCCGATCACCACACCGGCGGCGTGAGTCGAGGCGTTGCGCAGCAGCCCCTCGACCTGCTGGGCATAGTTCAGCAGGCGGGCCACGACTTCCTCGTTCTTCGCCTCTTCGCGCAGGCGCGGCTCGTCGGCCAGCGCCTTTTCGATGCTGACGGGTTTGACGCCCTCGACGGGGATCATCTTGGATATCCGGTCGACCTGGCCGTAGGGCATCTGCAACACGCGGCCCATGTCGCGCACCGCCGCCTTCGACAGCATCGCGCCGAAGGTGATGATCTGCCCGACCCTGTCGCGCCCGTATTTGCCCTGCACATAGCGGATCACCTCTTCGCGGCGGTCCATGCAGAAATCGATGTCGAAATCGGGCATCGACACCCGTTCGGGGTTCAGGAACCGCTCGAACAGCAGCGAATAGCGCAGCGGATCGAGATCGGTGATGAGCAGGGAAAAGGCCACGAGCGACCCGGCACCGGACCCGCGCCCCGGCCCGACCGGTATCCCCTCGTCCTTCGCCCATTTGATGAAATCGGCGACGATCAGGAAATACCCCGGGAATCCCATCCCCTCGATGATCCCCAGCTCGAATTCGAGACGTTTTTCATAGTCTTCGACCGGCGCCGCGTGCGGAATCACGGCGAGCCGCGCGCGAAGCCCCAGGATGGACAACCGCCGCAGTTCCGCCACCTCGTCATCGGCGAATTTCGGCAGGATCGGCGCGCGCTTGTACGCGCGGAACGCACAGCGCCGGGCAATCTCGACGGTGTTTTCCAGCGCCTCGGGCAGATCGGCGAACAGCGTCGCCATCTCCCGCTCGGATTTGAAATAGTGCTGCGGCGTCAGGCGCCTGCGGTCTCCCTGCTGGTCGACATAGGCGCCGTCGGCGATGCACAGCAGGGCGTCGTGCGCCTCGAACAGGTCGGTCTTGGGGAAATGCACATCGTTGGTCGCCACCAGCGGCAGGTCCATCGCATAGGCCATCTCGATGAACGCAGGCTCGGTCTGTGCCTGCGCCGGCGGCAGGCCCGCCTCGCCCGGATGCCGCTGCACCTCGACATAGAGCCGTGCCGGAAAGGCCGCCGCGAGGGTCTGCATCAGCGCCTCGGCCTTCGGCCGCTGTCCCGCCGACAACAGCCGTCCAACCGGGCCACCGGCCCCGCCGCTCAGGCAGATCAGGCCCTCGGCATGGTCGCACAGCGCGTCGACGCTGATCTGCGGCAACGCTCCGCCCGCATCCAGATAGGCGCAGGAGTTGAGCTTCATGAGGTTCTCGTACCCGCGCTCGTTCTGTGCAAGCAGCACGACGGGCGCCGGATCTCCGGGCCGTTTGCCCGGTTCGGGCGCCAGATAGCCCAGCGCCATCTGACAGCCGATAATCGGCTGCACGCCCGCCTTGGCGGCGGCTTCCGAAAATTCCAGCGCGCCGAACAGGTTGTTGGTGTCGGTGATCGCGACAGCGGGCATGCCCGCCCTGGCCGCAAGGCCGGGCAAGGATTTCAGCGTCACTGCCCCCTCGAGAAGGGAATATTCGGTGTGCACCCGAAGGTGGATGAAGCGCGGCTGTGTCATGGCGGCAGTCTAGCGCGCCCCCCGCCCCGGGGAAAGATGCGCGCGCCCGGCAAAGCGGCTGTGCCGCCCCGGATGCGCCGCCGCGCCGTCGTCAGCCTTTGGACCAGACCGCCAGTTTCGTACCGCCCGGCTCGAGAAACTCGAACCGTTTGCCGCCCGGAAATTCATAGATGTCGCGCGTGATCTCGCCGCCCGCGGCGGTGACCTTATCGCGCATGCCTGTCAGATCGTCGCTCAGCAGCACGATCAGCGGCGGCACAAGGTCGCCACGTTCGATCCCGCCACCGGTGCCCGCGCCGCTGATGTCGCGGTAATCGGGGCCGTATTCCTCATAGGTCCAGCCGAAGGCCGCGGTAAAGAACGCTTCCGTCTGTTCCAGCCGGGGAGAGGCGAATTCGATGTAATCGATCCTGACGGTGTCGGTTTCTGCCATCTGGCCCTCGCATGTTCATGGTTTGATCGCATCCTGGCCGACGCGGGGCCCGCCTGTCCACCCCCCTGTGCCATCGCACGCGGCACGCTGCCCGTTTTGGCGGCACTGGCGGGACAGTACCGCTTCCCGGTCCGGCACCTTCCTATGCCAGAAATCTCTTGCCAATGGGCAACCTTGCCTCTTTTATCTCACCCCACAGGGCCTCGCCGTCTACGCCGCATCGATTGCGCAGGGTCCGTTCGGAATTTTCGGTATCGCGGCGGATTGCTTCATGGAGATCGTTTTTCGCCTTAACGGCGAGATTGTGCGTACGACCGCGGGGACGACAGAGACATTGCTGGACTGGCTGCGCGAACGGCGCGGGCTGACCGGCACGAAAGAGGGCTGCAACGAGGGCGATTGCGGTGCCTGTACCGTGATGGTGCGCCGCACGCCGGGGTCTGGCGCGGCGGCTGTCGCGCTGAACGCCTGCATCCTGTTCATGCCGCAGCTGCACGGCGCATCGGTCCGCACCGTCGAGGGGATTGCCGCCCCGGACGGCACGCTGCACCCGGTGCAGACCGCGATGATCGACCATCACGGCAGCCAGTGCGGCTTTTGCACGCCCGGCGTCGTGGTTTCAATGGCGACGGCACATCTGAACGGGCGCACCGACCACGACGACCAGCTGGGCGGAAACCTGTGCCGCTGTACCGGCTATGCCCCGATCGTGCGCGCCGCGAAGGCCGCCGGGGGGGCACCGGTCCCCGGCTGGTTCGCACCGGACGATGCAGGCTTCGATACGGGATCAGATGCGGGCCCAAACACGGGCGACCACACGGGCGACCACATGGGCGGAAACCCGGTATCCGGCACGCCGTTCGTCGCGACGTCCGCCGACGCGCTGGCCGCGTGGTACGCGGATCATCCGGACGGCACGCTGATCGCCGGTGCGACCGACGTGGGCCTTTGGGTGACGAAACAGTTCCGCGATCTGGGCGCGGTCTGCTTTATCGCGGGTGCAGCCGATCTTGCGCAGATCGACCGCCGGGACGGCATGCTGCACGTCGGTGCCGCCGTGACGATGACCGCCCTTGGCGAGGCCGTCGCCGCCGATCTTCCCGCCTACGCCGAGGTGATCCGGCGCTATGGCTCGGTCCAGGTGCGCAATGCCGCGACGCTGGGCGGCAGCCTCGCGAACGGCTCGCCCATCGGCGACAACGCCCCGGTCTTGATCGCCCTCGGCGCGACCCTGCAGCTGCGGCGGGGCGATGTGCGGCGCACTGTGCCGCTCGAGGATTTCTTCGTCGCCTATGGCAGACAAGACCGCCAGCCGGGCGAGTTCGTCGAAGCGGTGAGCTTTGCGGCCCGTGCCCCCGGCCTGCGCGCGTGGAAAATTTCCAAACGGTTCGATCAGGATATTTCCGCCGTCTGCGGGGCGTTCGATCTGGATATAAAGGACGGCATCGTGACACGGGCGCGCATCGCCTTTGGCGGCATGGCGGGCACGCCGTGCCGGGCCAAACGCACCGAGGCGGCCCTCGCAGGCGAGCGATGGACCGAAGACACGGTCCGCGCCGCGACGGCCGCCATGTCCGATGACTTCAGCCCGCTGTCGGACATGCGCGCCTCGGCAGGCTATCGGTTGCAGACCGCGCAAAACCTGTTGTGGCGCTATTGGGCCGCGGATCAGGGCAGTGCGACAAACGTGCTGGAGGTGCACGCATGAGCGCCGCAACGGGTAAACCCCTGCCCCACGACGCCGCGCGCGGCCATGTCACCGGCGGCGCGCGCTATGTCGACGATATCCCGACGCCTGCGGGCACCCTGCATCTGGCCTTCGGCCTGAGCGGGATCGCCAGCGGGCGGATCCTGTCGATGGATCTGGAGGCCGTGCGCGCGGCACCGGGCGTGGAGGCGGTGCTCATCGCGACCGACCTGCCTCATGCCAACGACGTGTCCCCCTCGGCCCGCGACGAGCCGCTGCTGGCGACCGGCACGGTGCACTACGTGGGCCAGCCGCTGTTCATCGTCGTCGCCACAAGCCATCTCGCGGCACGCCATGCCGCGCGGCTGGGCGCTGTGGAAATAGCCGAAGACAGGCCGGTGCTGACAATCGACGACGCCCTGGCCGCCGATACCCGTTTCGAAGACGCGGCCATCGTCTGGACCAAAGGCAACGTGGACGCTGCCTTGAAGGACGCCGCCGTTACCGTAGAGGGGAGCATCGACATCGGGGGGCAGGAGCATTTCTACCTCGAGGGTCAGGCCGCGCTGGCCCTGCCGCAAGAGGCGGGCGACATGACCGTCCATTCCTCGACGCAGCATCCGACGGAAATTCAGCACAAGGTGGCCGATGCGCTTGGCGTGCCGTTGCATGCGGTGCGCGTCGAGGTGCGCCGCATGGGTGGCGGTTTCGGCGGCAAGGAAAGTCAGGGCAACGCTCTTGCCGTTGCCTGCGCCGTGGCCGCGCGCGCGACCGGGCGGCCTTGCAAGATGCGCTATGACCGCGACGACGACATGATCGTCACCGGCAAGCGCCACGATTTCCGCATCCTGTACCGGGCGGGCGCGGATGCCGACGGGCGGCTGTCGGCCGTCGATTTCACTCACTACGTCCGCTGCGGCTGGGCGCAGGACCTGTCGCTGCCGGTGGCGGACCGCGCGATGCTGCATGCCGACAACGCCTATCTGTTGCCTGCCGCGCGGATAACCTCGCACCGGTTGCGTACCAACACCCAGTCGGCCACCGCATTTCGCGGCTTTGGCGGGCCGCAGGGAGTGGTGGGCGTCGAGCGGGTGATGGACCATCTGGCCCATGCGCTGGGGCGGGACGGGGCGGAGGTGCGAAAACTCAACTATTACCGCGAGATGGCGCAAGGAGAGGGGGAGCCGTCTGCCCCCCCGCCTTCGGCCCCCCCCGAGGATATTTTCGACCAGAAGAATCAGGGGGACCTTGCCAGTGGCGAGGATCTCGCCAGCCGGGGGGCGCTGAGCGGGGAAGGTGCCGGTCACGGACGGCGCATCGCGACCGAGCGGGGCGGGCGCGGCACCAAGATCACGGGAACGACAGCGGGCGGCGGCGATGCCTACGACGCCACCGGCGCCACGTCGGACGCCGGGGCAGGCACGGACATGCCGGTCGCCCGCAACATCGCGCCCGCCAAAGGTGGCAGCAGCCGGTTCGGTGGCACCCATTCACCGCAGCCCGAGGCAAAAGCGGATGCACCGGAACCGCCCCCCGTCACGACGCCCGCCAATACGACGCCCCCAAATACGACGCCCTATGGCATGCAGGTCACCGATTTCGTGCTGCACGGGCTGACGGAACGGCTGCTGGAGACCTCGCACTATGCCACGCGGCGCGCCGAGATCACCCGCTGGAACGCCGGGAACCCGGTCCTCAAACGCGGGATCGCGTTTTCACCGGTGAAGTTCGGGATTTCTTTCACCCTCACCCACCTCAATCAGGCCGGTGCGCTGGTGCACGTCTATCAGGACGGCTCCGTCCAGCTGAACCACGGCGGCACCGAGATGGGCCAGGGCCTGTTCCGCAAGGTCGCGCAGGTTGCGGCGGGGGCCTTCGGGATCGACATCGACGCGGTGCGGATCACGGCGACGGATACCGGCAAGGTGCCCAATACATCGGCCACCGCCGCCTCGTCGGGCACCGATCTGAACGGCATGGCGGTCCTTGCGGCCTGCGAGGCGATCCGCGACCGGATCGGCGGGTTGATCGGCGGCGACGCGCGGTTCGAGGGCGGCAAGGTAATCACGGCTGAGAAAGCGCTGACCTGGCAAGAGGCGGTCGCCGCCGCCTACCTCGCCCGCGTCAGCCTGTCGGCCACCGGATTTTACGCGACACCCGGCCTCGCCTGGGACCGTGTCGCGGGCGACGGCACGCCATTTTTCTATTTCGCGCAGGGGGCGGCGGTGACCGAGGTCGTCATCGACACGCTGACCGGCGAAAATCGTATCCTGCGCACGGACATCCTGCACGATGCGGGTCGCTCGCTCAATCCGGCCATCGACGTGGGCCAGATCGAGGGCGGCTATGTGCAGGGCGCCGGATGGCTCACGACCGAGGAACTGGTGTGGGACGACAAGGGCCGCCTGCGGACCCATGCGCCGTCGACCTACAAGATCCCCGCCTGTTCGGATCGGCCCGAGGTGTTCAACGTAACGCTGTGGGACGCACCGAACCCCGCGATGACGATTGGGCGGTCCAAGGCCGTCGGAGAGCCGCCCCTGATGCTGGGGGTATCGGCGTTTCTGGCGTTGGGGGATGCAATCGCCGCCTGCGGCACCGCGTGGCCGGACCTTCAGGCACCCGCGACGGCGCAGGCCGTGCTGGCCGCCGTCGGGCGGGCGCGCGCATGACGGAGGCGCGCGGTGATCCGGCCATCCGGATCGAGGTGACAGCGACACGCGGCTCTGCGCCGCGCGACGCGGGCACGGCCATGCGGGTGACGGCGGATGCGATACGCGGCACCATCGGCGGCGGCGCCCTTGAACACCGCGCCATCGGTATTGCGCGGGACATGCTGGCGCGTGGGACGACGGCGCAATCGCGCAGCTTTCCGCTGGGGCCGGGCCTTGGCCAGTGTTGCGGCGGTGCCGTCACGCTGCGGTTCGGACGCGACGACAGTGTCAGGGGCATCGATCCGGTTCCGGGACAAATTCCGACGCCCGCGACCGGTCCCGAACGACCGCACCCGGCGGCCCTGTGGATCTGGGGCGCGGGCCATGTCGGGCGGGCGGTTGTGCGGGCCTGTCCGCCGCAAAGGTTCGGGATCACCTGGGTCGACGATGCCACCGAGCGGTTTCCGGCCCCGGCGCTTGCACAGACCTCGAAATCCGGCGGCGCGAACGGCAACGTCACGCCCATCCTTGCTGCCGATATGCCGCTCTTTGCCCGTCACGCGCCGACCAGCGCGCACCACCTGATCTTCACCTATTCGCACGACATCGATCTGGCACTCTGCGCCGCGCTGCTGCGACGCGGCGCGGCGAGCATCGGCCTTATCGGCTCGGCGACAAAGAAGGCGCGTTTCGACAGGCGGTTGCGTGACATGGGACTCGACCCCGCACCGATCGTCTGCCCCATCGGCGACAAGGCGCTGGGCAAGGCGCCCGCCGACATCGCGCGCGGCACCGTCGCGGCCCTTGTGACGCTGACCGAGCCGCAAAGGGCCTCTGCATGACCGCGCTCTTGTCCCTGCGCGGCCTGACCAAGGGCTATCCGGGCGTCGTCGCCAATGCCGACGTCAGCTTCGACATCGGCGTGGGCGAGGTCCACGCACTGCTGGGCGAAAACGGCGCGGGCAAATCAACGCTGGTCAAGACGATCTACGGCCTTGTCCGGCCCGATGCGGGCACCATGACGCTGAACGGCGCGCCGTTCGCCCCGCCCGAGCCGCGGGCCGCACGCGCCGCCGGTGTGGCGATGGTGTTTCAGCATTTCTCGCTCTTCGACGCGCTCAGCGTCGCCGAAAACATTTCGCTCGGCCTCGACAGGACAATGCCCGGATCGATCTCGCCCGATGCGCTGGCGCCGCGCATCACGCAGGTCAGCCGCAGTTACGGCCTTGCCCTCGACCCGAGGCGCACCGTCGGCGGATTGTCGGCGGGCGAGCGGCAACGGGTCGAGATCGTGCGCTGCCTGTTGCAGGAGCCCAGGCTGCTGATCATGGACGAACCGACGAGTGTGCTGACCCCACAGGAGGTCGATCAGCTGTTCGACACGCTGCGCAAGCTGAAGGCCGAGGGCCGGTCGATCCTGTACATCTCGCACAAACTCGAAGAGATCCGCGCGCTGTGCGAAACCGCCACCGTGCTGCGCCACGGCAAGGTGGTGGCGACCTGCGATCCGCGCGAGCGGTCGGCGGCCGAGATGGCGGAAATGATGGTGGGCAGCGCCCTGAAGCCTGCGTCACGGCAGGCCCGCGCGGCAGGCGATGCGGCGAGTGACGTGGTGCTGAGCCTTGCGGGTCTGACCCTGCCCGCGGGCCATGCCTTCGGCACGCCCTTGCGCGATATCAACGTCGACTGTCGCGCGGGCGAGGTCCTCGGGATCGGCGGGGTGGCGGGCAACGGACAGGACGAGTTGCTGCTGGCGCTGTCGGGCGAGATGCGCAGCAAGCCCGGCATGGTCACCTATCGCGGCAAGGATATCGGGGCGACGGGGCCGACGGCACGGCGCGCCCTCGGCCTGCTGGCCGCCCCCGAGGAACGGCTCGGCCATGCCGCGGCGCCCGAAATGTCGCTGACCGAAAACGCGGCGCTCAGCGGGACGGTGCGGCGCGGGATCGCGCGTGGCGGTTTCCTCGACTGGTCCCGCGCGCGCGGTTTTGCGGATGAAATCATCAAGGCCTATGACGTGCGCACCCCCGGCCCCCATGTCGCGGCGCGCGCACTGTCGGGGGGCAACCTGCAAAAATTCGTGATCGGCCGCGAGATCCTTCAGGCGCCCGATCTGCTGGTCGTCAACCAGCCGACATGGGGCGTCGACGCCGCCGCCGCCGCCGCGATCCGGCAGGCCCTGATCGATCTGGCCGCACAGGGCGCCGCGGTGATCGTCATCTCGCAGGATCTCGACGAACTGATGGAGATTTCCGACAGGTTCGCCGCCCTCGTCTCGGGGCGATTGTCGGCGCCGCGCCCGGCAGCGGGGCTGACCGTGGCGGATATCGGCATGATGCTTGGCGGGGCGGATGCGGCGAAAGCGGAGGTGCCGGTCGATGTGCAGACGTGACATGTTAACCGGCGGCGTGCGCGGTGCAGGGCGGATGCCTCCGGCGGGAGTATTTTCGGCAAGAAAAACGGGGGCGCGCGCGCAGGTTTCGACGGCACGCGCGGCGGGGACGGCTTTCGCCCGTTGCTGTTCCATCTGGCGCTATTCAGGTCCGGCACCGGAGACGCTTCGATGATCTCTTTCGAGCGCCGCCCGCAACCCTCTCGCCTGTGGGCGCTGTTGACGCCCCTCTTCGCGGTGATCGCCACGATGATTGCGGGCGGGTTGCTGTTCTGGGCGCTGGGCAAGGATCCCCTGATCGCGATCCGGACGATATTCTGGGATCCGATCTTCGGCGAGTTTGCATTCTATTACCGTCAGCAGTTGCTGGTAAAGGCCGCGCCGCTGATCCTGATTGCCACGGGCCTCGCCCTCGGGTTTCGGGCCGGGGTGTGGAACATCGGCGCCGAGGGGCAATACATCGTCGGTGCCCTGTGCGCCGCCTCGGTGGCCCTTGCGGTTTATCCCGGCGAAACGGTCGCGGTCGCGCTGCCCGGATGGCTGGGCGGCGCGACGCTGTTCGACTGGTCGCTGGCGCTCGAGGCGCGGTGGCTGGTGTTTCCGGCCATGGTGATCGCGGGCGCGCTGGGCGGTGCTTTCTGGGCGCTGATCCCGGGGTATCTGCGCGTGCGGTTCGGCACGAACGAAATCCTGGTGTCCCTGATGCTTGTCTATGTCGCGGAAAACCTGCTGGCCTGGGCGGCCATCGGCCGGTTGCGCAACCCCGAAGGCATGGGATTTCCGGGCAGCCGCGATATCTCGCGGTGGGTGCCGTCGCAGAACCTCGAGCTGATCGCGGGGACCGGCATGCACTGGGGCGTCGTCGCGTTCATCGTCGCGGTGATATTCGCCTATGTGCTGCTGTCGCGCCACATCTTCGGGTTTCACATCCGGCTGGCGGGACAGGCACCGCGGGCCGCGTCATTCGCGGGCGTCAATCCGGGGCGCCTTATCCTGATCTGTTTCGGCATCGCGGGCGCGCTCGCCGGGCTTGCAGGGATGTTCGAGGTTGCGGGGCCCGCCTCCAAGATCTCGATCGATTTCAACGTGGGGTACGGCTTTACGGCGATCATCGTGGCGTTTCTGGGACGGTTGCATCCGGTCGGTATCGCGCTTGCAGGATTGCTGCTGGCGCTGACCTATATCGGCGGCGAGACGGCGCAGCAGTCGCTCGGCCTGCCGGTTGCGGCGATCCAGCTGTTTCAGGGGATGCTGCTGTTCTTCCTTCTGGCGTTCGACATCTTTACCAATTTCCGGCTGCGCCTGCGCCGCCGCATCGTCTCGCTGGGGAAAACCTGATGGATCTGTCGTCGATCAACTGGCTGACCCTGATCGCGTCCCTGATGATCGCGGCGACGCCGATCCTGTTCGCCGCCATCGGCGAGCTGGTGGTGGAGCGGGCGGGCGTGCTGAACCTCGGCGTCGAAGGAATGATGATCACCGGCGCCATCGCGGGGTTCGCGGCAAGCGTCTGGCTTGCAGGCGTCACCTGCTGGACGTGGCTGCCGGACTGGGCCTGCACGGGGGCCACTTCGCCTTATGCCGCATTCATTTTCGCGGCCCTTGGGGGGGCGGCGCTGTCGGCCCTGTTCGCGCTGCTGACGCAGGTTTTGCTGTCCAATCAGGTGGCGACCGGCCTGGCTCTCACGCTGTTCGGGACCGGCCTTGCGGCGCTGGCCAGCGATTCGTACGAAGGGATCCGCGCGCCGCAGTTCACGCCGCTGGTCCTGCCGGATTTCCTGCGCGACATGCCGCTGCTGGGGGTGCCGCTGTTCCGGCACACGCCGCCGGTCTATCTGTGCCTGTTCATCGTGCTGATGGTCTGGGTTCTGCTGCGGTATACCCGCGCGGGCCTCGTGCTGCGCGCGGTGGGCGAAAATCACGACGCGGCCCATGCGCTGGGCTATAATGTGCGGCTGGTGCGCACGGCGGCGATCCTGTTCGGCGGCGCCTGTGCGGGCCTTGGCGGCGCCTACCTCTCCCTGGTGCGTGTTCCGCAATGGACCGACGGGGTAACGAACGGGGCGGGCTGGATCGCCCTTGCGATCGTGGTCTTTGCATCATGGCGGCCCGGGCGCCTTGTCGTGGGTGCCTATCTTTTCGGCGGTCTGGGCGTTTTGCAGATCAATCTGCAATTGTCCGCCGTCCCGATCCCGGTGCCGGTCCTGTCGATGGCGCCCTACATTGCCACAGTCATTGCACTGGTGATACTCTCGGCACGCAAGGATGGCGCAGGCCGGGCCCCGGGGAGCCTTGGTCAAATCTTCCATGCATCGCGATGAAATATTAAGCAGCTTGCACACAACAGGGAAACGGACATGAAACGAAGAACACTTCTCGCCACCGGCGCCGGTGCCGCATTCGCCGCCGCCGCCGGTCTGCCGGTGCGCGCCGACGCGCATCTGCCGGTCAAGGTCGGCTTCATCTATGTCGGCCCCGTGGGCGACGGCGGCTGGACCTATCAGCACGATCAGGGCCGCCTCGCCGTCGAAGAGTATTTCGGCGATCAGGTCGAGACGATCTTTCAGGAAACCGTGCCCGAGGGTGCCGACGCCGAGCGTGCGATCACCCAGATGGCGCTGCAGGGCGCGGACCTCATCTTTACCACGTCGTTCGGCTATATGGAGGCGACCAACAACGTCGCGGCCCAGTTCCCCGATGTGATGTTCGAACATGCGACCGGTTTCATGCGCGAGCATCCGAACGTGTCGACCTATGACGCCCGATTTTATGAAGGCCGCGCCGTGATCGGCCATATCGCGGGCCGTATGACCAAGACCAACAAGATCGGCTACATCGGGTCCTTCCCGATCCCCGAGGTCATTCAGGGCATCAATTCGGCCTTCCTGCACGCGCGCAAGGCCAACCCCGAGGTCGAGATGGTCGTGGCCTGGGCCTATACCTGGTTCGATCCCGCCAAAGAGGCCGACGCCGCGACCGCGATGATCGAACAGGGCGTCGACGTGATCTTGCAGCACACCGACAGCACCGCGCCGCAGGCCGCCGCCGCCGAGGCCGGTGACGTCATTACCTTCGGTCAGGCCTCCGACATGATCGCCTTTGCGCCGATGCCGCGCGTCGCGTCGATCATCGACGAATGGTCGCCCTACTACATCAAGCGGGTGCAGGCCGTGATCGACGGCACATGGGAGCAGCAGGCGTCCTGGGGCGGCATGGCCGAAGGCGAGGTCGTCATCGGCGAGATTACCGACGCGGTGCCCGCCGACGTCAAGGCCGAGGCCGAACAGCTGATCGCCGACATCACATCGGGCGCCTATCATCCGTTCACCGGCCCGATCAACAAACAGGACGGCTCCGTGTTCCTCGCCGACGGCGAGGTCGCGACCGACCTGCAACTTGTCACGATGGATTTCTTCGTCGAGGGCCTCGCAGGCGACATCCCGAGCTGATCCGGAGAGCCGCACCTGCGACACTCAAAAGGCCCGCCAGATCGGCGGGCCTTTTTCACATCGAACAACAGCCTGGCTCAATCGTATCTCGTCCGGTCAAATCTGGCCCAGGCAACCCCTGGCTGTGTATCAGGCCTTGGCGCCGCCGCCGATATCCACCTTGCCGACAATCCGCGCGCCCTTTTCAGAGCTCAGGACCTCGGCGGTGACATCCGCATCCACGAACGCCTGGCTATGCAGCTCTACGTCCTTGGCGGTCAGCGCACCTTTCAGATGGCCGCGCACATGGGCGACGTCGGACGACACGTTGCCGTCCACGCGCCCGCCCGTCAGGATATCGACGGTCTGCGAATTGATGTCGCCCAGCACCGTGCCCTGCACCACGATGGTGCCCGTGCCCTTGATGTTGCCGGTGATGGTCAGCTCTTCGCTGATCGTCGAAGTCGTCATGATCGGATTTCCTTTTGCGCAACCGTTCACGCCATCATGCCACAGGTCCGCGTCCGCCGCGACAGGATTTTGCGCACCCCCGCCAGACGCTCCGCGCGATTGCGCCGGAACATGCCCGCACAATCGTCAAGCCCGCTTTCGCATGCGCCCGGACCGTGCCACGATAGGATCATGACAAACCCAACCCTGCACAACGGCCAGCCCGTCGCCCCCTTTGCCTTCGGCACCATGCAATGGGGCGGCACCGCCGACGCGGATGCCAGCCGCGCCCTGTTCGACGCCTGCCGCAGCGCGGGCATCGCGCATTTCGACACCGCCGTCGCCTATACCGACGGGCGCGCCGAAACCCTGCTGGGCGCATTTGCCGCCCCCTGCCGCGACGATCTGTACATCGCGACCAAGGTCGCCTACGCGGGCGGCGCCGGACGCGACAACATCCTGTCACAGTGGGAACGGTGCCGCAGACAGCTCGACATGGACAGCGTCGATCTGCTCTATCTGCACCGTTTCGACGACGCGACACCCCTCGAAGAGACGTTTCAGACGATGGCCGGGTTGCAGCAATCGGGGGCCATCCGGCATATCGGCGTGTCGAATTACGCCGCATGGCAGGTGATGAAAGCGCAGGCCGTCTGTGCCGCGCTGGGCACCCGGATCGATGCGATCCAGCCGATGTACAACCTCGTGAAACGTCAGGCCGAGGTCGAGCTTATGCCGATGGCCGCCGATCAGGACATCGCGGTCGTGCCCTACTCGCCGCTCGGTGGCGGGCTGCTGACCGGGAAATACGGGCGCGGCGAGGCGGGCCGCCTCAGCACAGACGACCGGTATGCCGCGCGCTACGGCCGTGACGACATGCACGCCGCCGCCGCCGGTCTCGCGCGCCTCGCCGCCGATCGCGGCCACGATCCCGCAACGCTGGCCGTGGCCTGGGTGGCGGCGCATGCCACCCGCCCGGTGCCGATCCTGTCGGCCCGGTCCGTGGCACAGCTCGCACCCTCGCTTGCCGCGATGACCTCGCCGCTGGACCCGGATCTTTACGCGGCACTTACCGCCCTGTACCCCGCGCCACCGCCCGCAACCGACCGCCTCGAAGAGGCCTGACCGTTCTCCTGATCTAGGCACCTCTCATGATCGACCGCCGCCTTTTCCTTTTGTCGACCCTCGCCCTCGCAGGCTGCGGCGCGCGGCCGACCGCGGCACCGACCCTCGCGGCGGCGCCCCGCAACCTGTCCGTAAACGCCCCCCGTTTCGGCGATTCCAACCCGACCGACTGGCAGGGTCCGCGCCCGGAAAACTACCCGGTCCACGGTATCGACATCTCGCGCTATCAGTCCGGCATCGACTGGTCGGCAGCCCGCGACGCCGGGGTTTCCTTCGCGTTCCTCAAGGCAACCGAAGGCGGCGACACTGTCGATCCGCGCCTGACGGAACACTGGAATGCCGCCGCCTCCGGCGGTGTCGCGGTCGGCGCCTATCATTTCTTCTATCACTGCCGCTCTGCCGCCGAGCAGGCCGCGTGGTATATCCAGAACGTGCCCCGGCGTCCCGGCGCCCTGCCGCCGGTCCTCGACATGGAATGGACGCCGTTCTCGCCAACCTGCACGGTGCGCCCGCCCGCCACGCAGGTGCGCGCCGAAATACAGGTGTTCCTCGACGCGCTGCATGCATGGTACGGCACCCGGCCCATCGTCTACACCACGATCGAATTTTACCGCGACATGGGCCTGTTGGACGTCACCGACACGGATCTGTGGCTGCGCGCCACCGCACGGGATCCCACGGATCTGTATGGGCGCAGCGATTGGCGGTTCTGGCAATATTCCGGCACCGGCAGAGTGCCCGGCATCCCCGGCGACGTCGATCTGAACGCCTTCAACGGCAGTGCTGCGGCATGGCGCCAATGGGTCGCCGCCAGACGTCAGCCCGGCTAGACCGACACGCCGCGTCAGGCAGATATTCTGCCACTTGCCGATGGCGCCCTCGGAATCGTCTGGCCGGAAACCGTCCGCAAAGGCCGGAACCACTGCGGACGGCGCACCGATACGGGACGGCGGGCGGGGGCCTCGCCGCAGGCGACAGCGCCGTCCCGGTGTCCCTATCCGTCGACCCGGATCGTCGCGTTCTTCGGATCGTAGGGGCTGTCGCACACCACCTCGGCGTCCCACAGCTCGCGGAACATCCGCACTTTCAGGCGCGTTCCCGGCACCGCCAGATCGGGCCGCACATATCCCATCCCGATGCTCTTGCCGAACGCCACCGAATACCCGCCCGAGGTCAGGCGCCCGACGCGCGTATCGCCCTGAAAAAGCACCTCGCGCCCCCACGGATCGGCATCCGCGGGCCCGTCGATCAGCAGCGTCACGCAGGTGCTGCGCACGCCGATCGCCTCCATCGCGGCCTTGCCGTGAAACGCCTTGCCCAGATCGACGAACCGCGGCAGGTCGGCCTCCAGCGGCGTCGCGTCGCGCCCCAGTTCGGTGCCGAACGCGCGATAGCTTTTTTCCTGACGCAGCCAGTTCTGCGCCCGCGCCCCGACAAGCTTCATGCCGTGCGGCTCCCCCGCCTTCTCCAGCAGGTCGAACAGATAATTCTGCATCTCGATGGGATGGTGCAGCTCCCACCCCAATTCGCCCGTATATGCCACCCGGATCGCGTTCACCGGGCACATCCCCAGCTCGATCCGCCGCGACGACAGCCAGGGGAACCGCTTGTTCGACAGCGCCGTTTCGGGATCCGCATCCGAAATGACCGATTTCAGCACGTCCCGCGATTTCGGCCCGGCGATGGCGAACACGCCCCATTTCGTTGTCACATCCTCGCGGTCGATGCGCCCGAACTCCGCCTGCTTGTCGGCGATGGCCTTGTACAGGTAATCCTCGTCATAGGTCGCCCAACCTCCTGCGGACACAAGGTAATAATCGTCCTCGGCCAGCCGCACGATGGTGTATTCGGTGCGCGTCGTGCCTGCCGCCGTCAGCGCATAGGTCAGGTTGATGCGCCCGACCTTCGGCAGTTTGTTGGTGGTGAACCAGTCCAGGAACGCGCTCGCCCCCGGCCCGGAAACGCGGTGCTTGGCAAATGCCGTGGCGTCAAGCAGGCCCACGCCTTCGCGCACCGCCCTGGCCTCGTCGACCGCGTATTGCCACCATCCGCCACGCCGGAACGACCGCGCGTCGTGGTCCGAAAACCCCAGCGGTGCAAAATAATTCGGCCGCTCCCAGCCGTTCACATGCCCGAACTGCGCGCCGCGCGCCGCCTGCCGGTCGTAGGCCGGCGAGGTGCGCAAGGGCCGCGCCGCCGGACGCTCTTCGTCGGGGTGGTGCAGGATGAATACGTGGGAATAGCTTTCTTCGTTCTTGGCCGCCGCATATTCCGTCGTCATCCAGTCGCCGTAGCGTTTGGGATCGAGGCTTGCCATGTCGATCTTGGCCTCGCCCTCGACCATCATCTGCGCGAGGTAATACCCGGTGCCGCCCGCCGCCGTGATCCCGAACGAAAACCCCTCGGCAAGCCACATGTTGCGCAGCCCCGGCGCCGGGCCGACCAGCGGATTTCCGTCCGGCGTATAGCAGATCGGGCCGTTGAAATCGTCCTTCAGGCCGACCTCTTCGGAGGACGGCAGCCGGTGGATCATCGCCATGTATTCGGCCTCGATCCTCTCGAGGTCGAGGGGGAACAGGTCCGCGCGGAAACTGTCCGGCACGCCGTGTCTGAACCGCGAGGGTGCGCCGTCCTCGTAGGGGCCAAGGATCCAGCCACCGCGTTCCTCGCGCACGTACCAGCGGGCGTCGGCGTCGCGCAGCACCGGATGCTCGCCGTTGGTGCGGCGCCAGTCGACCAGTGCGGGATCGGGTTCGGTGACGATGAACCGATGTTCGACCGGGATCGCGGGCGTCTTGATGCCCAGCAGCCGTGCGGTGCGCTGCGCGTGGTTGCCCGTTGCTGTCACCACATGTTCGGCGTGGATCACGCGGGTCTCCTCGGACGGCACCAGATTGCCGCCCCGCTCGACCATCTTCGTGACCGTCACGGCCCAGTGATCGCCTTGCCAGTCATAGGCATCGACCTGCCATTTCCGCTCGATCGTCACGCCGTGCATCCGCGCGCCCTTGGCCATCGCCATCGTCACGTCGGCGGGGTTGATATAGCCATCGGTCGGGTGAAAGATCGCCCCTTCGAGGTCGTCGGTGCGCAACAGCGGCCAGCGGTCGTTCATCTGCGCGGGTGTGAGCCATTCGAACGGCACGTCGCAGGTTTCGGCGGTCGTCGCGTAGACCATGTATTCGTCCATCCGCGCCCGGGTCTGCGCCATGCGCAGATTGCCGACGACCGCGAAACCGGCGTTGAGGCCCGTTTCCGCCTCGAGGGATTTATAGAAATCGACCGAATATTTGTGGATGTGCGTCGTTGCGAACGACATGTTGAACAGCGGCAAAAGCCCCGCGGCATGCCAGGTCGATCCGCTCGTCAGCTCGTCGCGCTCAAGCAGCATGACGTCGGACCAGCCCGCCTTTGCCAGATGATAGGCGATCGACGTGCCGACGGCACCGCCGCCGACGACAAGGGCCTTCACATGGGTTTTCATCTCGGGTTGGGACATCGGGCGGCTCCTGCGGTGTCGGGTTCGGGCGGGGGTCCGGGGCGGGAACGCCCCCGGATTGGCGGCAATCTCGCAGCTTGCGCGCGCCCTCGTCAGAGCCAGCCGACCAAGCGATGCCTGAAAGCGACGTCTGACACGAACGGCCCCCGCCCCGGACCATCCGGTGTCCCGCCAGCATCGGCCACAGGGGCAACGTTGCCGACAACGCGGGTCAACCGACACGGAGGCGGGGTCAGGAACGCGTCCGTTGACAGCGGCGTCATCATGGCGCGATGCTGACGCCGATCATTTCAGTCGCGTGCCTGCACGCCAGTTTTAGACCCACAACCACTTTCCGACCCGGGGACAGATATATGACGACCTCGCTTGCGCCGACCGATGCCATCGATCTGCTGTCGGCCGCCTATGTCGGCCCCGTCGCATTGCCGCCCTTGAAAGTGCGCAAAACGCCGCGGTTTGCGCAAAGCTATTTGTTGAAATCCGGCGTGCTGGTAATCCCCGGAATGAATGAGCGGACGGACCGGCAGGCCGCCACGAACCAATGGCACCGCTATGGCAAGATTCATGGATGGAGCACCTATAACCAGACCATCGCAGGCACGATCTGGCTGTCGCTCTTTGCGCAATATGCGTTCGAGATCGCGCGGGTGTTCTGGCCCCATGTCCCAAAACTGATCATCGGACACTCGCTGGGTGCCGGGTGCGCGCAGATCCTTGCGCATCACTTTCAATGCCCCGCCATGTGTTTTGCCGTGCCTGCCGTTGCGTCCCGGCGGGGGCCGCAACTCGGCGACCGGCCCGATATCCTCAACGTGGTGACCCGGGGCGACTGGCTGCCCGCGCTGTTGCCGAACGGTCCGGTCGTCCGCCGCTTCGGTCAGACACTCACCCTTCCGGTGCCGCGCAGCGCGGGATCGCCGCACAAGATATCGACCTATCGCGCCGCCGTGCATGCAGGCTCGGCGCGATTGCCGAAACGCTGGCCCGGCTGACCTCTGAACGAAAAAAGAGCCCGCGCTTTACGCGCGGACCCTTTCGAGGCGTTTTCACCCTCGGGATGAACAGCCAGCGTCGTGGATTACTGCTTGGCCATCCACTCGTCGACTTCCTTGCTCGCCTCTTCCTTGGTCTTGCCGTATTTCGCCTGGATCTTGCCTTCAAGCTCTTCACGGCTGCCGGCGGCCTGGTCCAGCTCGTCATCGGTGAGTTCACCCCACTGCTGCTGGGCCTTGCCCTTCATCTGCTTCCAGTTGCCTTTTACCTGATCCCAGTTCATGGCGATCTCCTTTATGTTCAGTGTTTTGCCGCGCGTCAGGGCGCGGCCTTCGATACCGTTATCCGCGGGTCTCGATCTGCGACCTGTCCCGCACCGCCTTGGTTATGACGGCTGTGATGGACAGCGCCAGAAAGACGAAGAACAGGACCGGGGCAATCCCGACCGATGCGGATGTGACACCCCCAAAGCCGAAAGCGGCGGCGATCAGGGCGATGGCAAGAAACGTAATTGCCCAACCGAGCATGTTGTCTCTCCTTGTAGTGTCTTCTTGGGGAGGCAACCGTCGTGCAGGACAATTCGTTCCGGCGAAGGCGCAGAAAACGTCGGAATTTTCAAGAACCGGGTGCGTTGCGCCGGATGCCGGGCTAAAGCATGCCCGGCACGACCAGATCGGGCGGGCGGTGGCCATCGGCAAAGGTCTGGATGTTCAGGATCGTGCGCTCGCCCATCTCGATCCGGCCCTCGATGGTCGCAGACCCCATGTGCGGCAGCAGCACCACGTTGGGCAGTTCGCGCAGGCGCGGATTGACCTCGACCCCGCGTTCATAGACGTCGAGACCGGCCCCGGCCACGTCGCCCGCGCGCAGCATCCGGGTCAGCGCGTTTTCGTCGATCACCTCGCCGCGCGAGGTATTCACGATCACCGCATCCGGTTTCATCAGCTTGAGCCTGCGGGCATTCATCAGATGGAACGTCGACGGCGTGTGCGGGCAGTTCACGCTGACCACATCGACCCGCGCGACCATCTGGTCGAGGCTCTCCCAATAGGTCGCCTCGAGCGCGTCCTCGACCTCGGTGCGCAGGCGTTTGCGGTTGTGATAGTGGATCTGCATCCCGAACGCGCGCGCCCGTTTCGCCATCGCCTGACCGATCCGGCCCATCCCGAGGATCCCCAGGCGCCGCCCGCCAATTCGCCCGCCCAGCATCGCGGTGGGACGCCAGCCTTCCCAGCCGCCCTTTTGCATCACGGCCAGTCCTTCGGGGATGCGGCGGATCACCGCCAGCATCAGCGCCATCGCCATATCGGCGGTATCCTCAGTCATCACGCCGGGCGTGTTGCTGACCAGCACTCCCCGCTGCCGCGCCGTCGCCACGTCGATATGATCGACGCCCGCGCCGTAATTGGCGATAAGTTTCAGACGCTCGCCGGCCTGCCCCAGCAGGGCCGCGTCGACGTTGTCGGCAAGCGTCGTCACGACCACATCCGCCGTGCGCAGGGCTGTGGCGAGATCGTCGCGGCTCATCCCGTCCTCGGATTCGCGCAGCGTGACATCGAACAATTCGGTCATCCGCGTCTCGACGGCCTGCGGCAACCGTCGCGTGACGACAACACTCAGTCGTTTACCCGGCATGTCTCATATCTCCCGCTATGCAAGTCTGCGCGTGGCTGGCAGAGTGAACCCAAGGAACCGGGACCGCAAGAACGTCGCGCCCGAATGGGCGTGGTTCCACGAGGAATGAGCCAGGGATTTCGTCTATGTACTTCGGGTCGGTCGGTCGTGGCATGGCGTTTTGCGCCGTGGCAATCGTGTGTGCGGGCGCCGCGATGGCCCAGGATCTGCGGCCGCAGGCCCGTCCGGGTGACCTCGCCGTACCGGATGACCTGATCCCGGTCGCCGTGATCGCCAGCCCCGCGCCATTGGCCGATATCGCGCCTCCGCCCGAGGCGGTCGTGGCGCCCCCCGCCCCCGCGTCCTTTACGGCCCCCACTGTCGGTCCCGAAACCAACCTGCCGCTGCCGCGATTCGTGTCGCTCAAGACCGACAGGGGCAATGTGCGCCGGGGCCCGTCGCTGTCGCACCGCATCGACTGGGTGTTCCTGCGTCGCGGCATGCCGTTGCAGGTCGTCGCCGAATACGGCCACTGGCGCCGGGTCGTGGACCGCGAGGGCATCGGCGGCTGGATCAACTATGCGCTGATTTCGGGCCACCGCACCGTCCTCGTCGACGCGGACGCCCTGATGGTACGCACGCGCGCCGATCTCACCTCACCCGAGGTCGCGCAGTTCGAACGCGGCGTGATCGCCGGCCTCGAGGAGTGCGCCGTGGCGTTTTGCTACATCTCCGCCGGGGGCTATGGCGGCTGGGCACCGAAAGAGGCGTTGTGGGGCGTCGGCGCGGACGAGATTCTCGATTAGCGCCGTCGCACGACTGCCTGATTTCGCGGTCATCCGCGGTAAATAGTCGCCTCAATCCCACGTAAATCCGCGTTTTCGCGGACGTCAATTGCCTATCAAACTGCCTTAGCCGCCGTCGAGACCACGCCCCTTGAGCAGCGCCGTCGCATCCGGCATCGCCCCCCGGAACGCGGTATAGGCATCCGCCGCATCGCGGCTGCCCCCGACCGACAGGATGTTTTCCTCAAGGCTCCTGGCCAGCGACGGATCGAACGGGTCGCCCACCGCGTCGAAGGCGGCAAAGGCGTCGGCGTCCATCACCTCGGACCACATATAGCTGTAATATCCGCTGGAATATCCGTCGCCCGCAAAGATATGGGCGAAATGCGGTGTCGCGTGGCGCATCCCGATCGCGCGCGGCATCCCCAGTTCCTCGAGGATCCCGGCCTGTTTCTGCATCGGATCGGCGGGGGCGGTACCGTCGTGGAATTCAAGATCGACGAGCGCCGAGGCCACGTATTCCACCGTCGAAAAGCCGGTGTCGTATGTCGCCGCCGCCAGCATCCGCTCCAGCAGGTCCCCGGGCATCGCCTCGCCCGTCCCGGCATGGGTCGCGAACTCGGCCAGAACCTCGGGCACCTCGAGCCAGTGTTCGTACAACTGGCTTGGCAGTTCCACGAAATCGCGCGCCACGGAGGTGCCGGAAATCGACCCGTAGGTAACGTCCGACAACATCTGGTGCAGGGCGTGACCAAACTCGTGGAACAGGGTCCGCGCGTCGTCATAACTCAGCAGTGCGGGCTGCCCCCCGGGCGGTTTGGCAAAGTTGCAGACGTTCAGCACGAGGGGCCGCACCGCATCGTCCAGCGCCTCCTGGTCGCGCAGCGTCGTGCACCAG
The DNA here is from genome assembly GCA_963761735.1 of uncultured Alphaproteobacteria bacterium. Classification (GTDB taxonomy): domain Bacteria; phylum Pseudomonadota; class Alphaproteobacteria; order Rhodobacterales; family Rhodobacteraceae; genus CAVXHQ01. The sequence goes on along the minus strand of CAVXHQ010000003.1, from coordinate 1,192,275 downwards.
GCCCCCGACCGTTTCGATGGTCGCGCGAAATAATCGCCCATGAACACGGCCATGTGCCGCCCCTTGCGCGTCACGTCCCACAGCCGCACATCCGGGTGATAGGACGGCGCCTCTATCGGCGCGAAATCGAGGTCGAACAACCGTTTGGCACAGGCAAACGCCGCCTCGATCATCCGGTCGAGTTGCAGGTACGGCTTGATCGCCGCCTCGTCCAGATCGTGTTCTGCCTGCCGTCGCCGTTCGGAATAATAGCGCCAGTCCCAGCCTTCGAGCCGCCCGTCATAGCCGTCCTGATGCAACATCCGCTCGAGCACCCTGGCATCCGCCTCGGCCGCGCGTTTCGCAGGCGCCCAGACCTGCATCAACAGGTCGCGCACGGCCTCGGGCTTGCCCGCCATTTCCGTCTCGAGCTTGTAGCGCGCGAACGTCGAATAGCCCAAAAGAGCGGCCCGCTCCTCGCGCAGCCGCAGGGTCTCGGCGGCAATCCCGCGGTTGTCGGTCTCGCCGCCGCGCGCGCCCCGCGCGCCCCAGGCCGCATAGGCCTTTTCGCGAAGATGCCGCAGCGACGAGAATTGCAGGAACGGCACGATAAGCGAGCGTGACAACGTCACCACCGGCCCGTCCGCGCCCATATCGGTCCCCGCCGCCCGCGCGGTCTGCACCACGAAATCGGGCAGACCCTCGAGGTCGCTCTCGTCAAGCGGCATCGACCAGTCGCGCTCGTCGGCCAGCAGGTTCTGGGTGAACTGCGTCCCCAGAACCGCCAGCCGCGCCTTGATCTCCTTGTGCCTGTCGGCATCGGCACCGGTCAGCTGCGCCCCCGCCCGCACGAACCCGCGCCATGTCAGCATCAGAACGCGGCGCTGCTCACCGGTCAGGTCCAGATCCTCGCGCCCGTCCCACAGCGCCTCGATCCGGGCAAACAGCGCGGCGTTCGACGTGATTTCCGACGAATAGGCGGACAGTTTCGGCGCGAATTCGCGCTGCAACGCCTCGCGCGCCGGTGTGCTGTCCGCACCGGCCACGCCATAGAACGCGCCCAGAACCCGGTCGAGATCGCGGCCCGCCCGTTCCAGCGCCTCGATCGTGTTGGCGAATGTCGGCGCCTCCGGATTATCTGCAATCGCGGCAATTTCGGCGCGACCGGCACCCAGACATTCCTCGGCGGCAGGGCCCCAGTCGTCGTCCGAAATCTGCCCCCAGGGCGGCATTTCGAACGGCGTATCCCAGTGCTGCATCAACACATTCATCGCATCGTCTCCATTTCATGCAGGCCTTCGGGTTTTTCTCGCCACCAATACTTGTTCCGTCGTCACCGCGCGCTCCGCCGTCGCAATCGCTCTTCGAGGCGCCGCAACACGAGGCTCAGCCCGATGGTCATGGTAAGGTATATCAGCGCCACGACATTATAAGTCTCGAAGTACCGAAAATTGCCCGCCGCCGTCACCTTGCCCAACTGCGTGATGTCGGTGACGCCAAGGACCGAGACCAGCGACGAATCCTTCACCATCGCCACGAAATCGTTGCCCAGGGGGGGCAGAACGATACGGAACGCCTGCGGGAACACGATATGGCGCATCCGCTGCCAGCGGTTCAGGCCCAGCGCCTCCGCCGCCTCGATCTGTCCTTCGTCGACCGAGAGCAGGCCCGCGCGAAACACCTCGGCCAGAAACGACGCATAGGCCAGCGTCAGCGCAATCGCCGCGCGCCAGATGTTGGGGAAATCGCGGCCGCGCAGCAAGCCAAGGCCCAGCGGCTCGGCGATCCAGTTCCAGAAGATAACGATCCCCGGCGCCAGAACGAAAGCGACGTAGAGCAACAACACGATGATCGGCACGCCGCGCATTACCTCGACGTACAACCGGCAGATCTGTCGGATGACGATCCGGTCCGACATCGAGCCGAGCGCGAGGGCCAGGCCCAGCACACAGGCACCCGAATAGGACACCAGCGTCACGATCACCGTGATGCGGATGCCGCGCGACAGGGTGTCGAGCACGGCGGAATAGACCTGCGACGAGGCCACCTCCCAGAACATCCACGCCAGCGTCAGCCCGACGACGACCAGCCACCACGGAAAATCGTCGGCGCCCTTGCCACGGCGGCTCATCCGCCGGGCCGCGCCGCAGGGCGGACGCGCCCCGCCCCGGACAGGCGCGGGAACCCGGGCCCGCGTGTCCCGGCCGCCGATGTGACGATCGGCATTATTCGCCGAGTTTGTACTCGAGGAACCAGCGGGTGTTCAGCGCATCGAGCGTGCCGTCCGCGGCCATGTCCGCAAGGACGGCATTCATCGGTTCGACGAGTTCGGACCCCAGCGGAAAGATGAAGCCGAAATCCTCGGTGCCCATCGCCTCGCCGACAACCTTGAGGCCGCCGTCAGACGCATCTGCATAGCCCTGCGCCGCGACGCCGTCCGACAGGATCATGTCCACGTCGCCGGCACTCAGGGCCTGAACGGTCGCGCCGAAGGTCTCGTAGGGTTTGATCCGCGGGTTCGCCTCGTCACCGTCGAGCACGTCATAGACGCCGACATAGAACGGCGTCGTGCCAGGCTGCGCGGCCATCAGCAGATCGGGATCGGCGGCGAAACCAGCCGCATCGGCGAACCGTTCTTCGTCGCCGCGCACCAGCATGAACATCTGGCTGGTCATATAGCTGTCGGAAAAGTCGACGACCTCGGCCCGGTCCTCGCGGATGGTGATGCCGGTCATGCCCATATCGTACTGGCCGTTGCTGACCGCCGGGATCATCGCGTCCCAGCTGGTGTTTTCATACACGATCTCGACGTTCAGGCGGGCCGCGATCTCGGCCATGGCGTCGTATTCCCAGCCGACCGCAGCACCGTCGGCGTCCATGAACTGCAGCGGCGGATAGGCGTTTTCGACGGCGACGATCACCTCCTGCCCGCCAAGGTCGGGCAGATGCGCCTCGGCCTGCGCGGCGGTGGTGAGAGTGGCTGCGGTGAAAGCGGCGGCGATCAGGGCCGGTACGGCGGCGATTATACGGGTGCGTGTCATGTGAAAGGGCTTCCCTTGCTGTCCCAACTGGATCTGGCCGCCACTATGGCAGTGCCTGCCGCGGACACAAGCGCGCGGCGCAAATCGCGGAGCCTCCGGCGGGAGGTATTTTCAGCAAGAAAAAGGGGGGGGGCGGCGCCGTCTAGCCGACCTCTTGGGTTCGCTCTTCGATGTCGCCGCACACCGGACAATCGGGGCGGCGCGCCGCCTCGATCACCCGCGCATCGGCGTACAACCCGTCCCAGAGCATCAGCCGGCCACGCAGCGGCGCCCCGGCGCCGGTGATGATCTTGACCGCCTCGAGGGCCATCATCGACCCCAGTATCCCCGGCAGCGGCCCCGCCACCCCCGCCTCGGCGCAGGTGGGCACGAGGGCCGGATCGGGGGCCTGCGGGAACAGGCAGTCGTAGCAAGGCGCGCCCCGGGCGGGATCGTAGACGGATATCTGCCCTTCCCACTGGGTCAGCGCGGCGCCGATCAGCGGGATACCGCGCGCGACGCAGGCAGCGTTGACGATCCGGCGCGTATCGAAACTGTCTGTGCCGTCGAGGACGAGGTCGTAGTCGCCGACGATCTGCTGCGCGATGTCGGCCGTCATCGCGCGCGCATAGGGGCGCACCGTGACGTGGCGATTGATCGCGCGCATCCGGGCGGCGGCGGAATGAACCTTGGGCATGTCGACGGTATCGCCGTCGTGGATCACCTGACGTTGCAGGTTCGCGATCTCGACCGTGTCGGGATCTATCACGCCGATCGTGCCAACGCCCGCGGCGGCCAGATACATCAGGGCGGGCGCGCCAAGGCCCCCCGCCCCCACGACCAGCACGGTGGCGTTCCTGAGCGCGCGCTGCCCGGGGCCACCGATTTCGCGCAGCACGATGTGACGGGCGTAGCGGTCGAGTTCCGTTTCCGAAAACGCGGACCCGGTGGCGGGCGGCGGCGGCGGTGGCGGCGCCGGTTCTGCGCGCGCCTTTACCCGGCCCAGCAGCCGACGGTAGCCGACGACGACCGCGATGAGGCCCGCAAGGACGAGCCACAGGCGTACGTCTCCCCCCAGGGAAGTACGGACCGGATTGCCCTCGGGCAGCGCGATCAACGCCGTGACGACACCCAGGGCGAGAACCGCGATCAGCGTCCAGCGTTGCCGCCGCGGCACGCCCATCGCCGCACCCGTGCCCCACAGGACAGCGGCCATGACCAGAACCGGGATCATGCGCCGCGCGGCCCTGTCGTACCCGTCCCGGTGGAGCCGAACCCCGCGCCGCCCCGCGCTGTCGCGTCCAGCGCTTCCACCAGCACCATCTGCGCCTGCACGACCGGGGCCAGAACCATCTGCGCGATACGCATCCCGTGCGTAACCACGAACGGCACCTCGCCGGAATTGACCAAGATCACCCCCACCGGTCCGCGATAATCGCTGTCGACGGTGCCGACGCCATTCGCCAGCCCGATCCCGTGTTCCAGCGCGAGACCGGAGCGGCCCCGGATCTGAACCTCGTACCCGGCGGGCACCGCCATGCGCAGACCGGTCGGGACAAGCGCCCGCGCGCCGGATGCCAGCGTCAGCGGTGCCCGGTCGGCAAGGTTTGCGCAGATGTCGGCGCCGGCGGCCCCCGCGGTCTGATAGGACGGCAGCGGCACGGTGCGGTCCGCTCCGGCATCGTAGGCGATGTGCAGCGTCACCGGTCCGGTCATGGACGCCCCCGGTTGCGGGATTTCACGGCGCGGATCATGTCTGCTCTCCGAGGGCAACGGCGATACGCTGCGCGAGTTTGCGCGCGACCTCGTCCTTGCGCATCCGGGGCCAGACGTCGGCGCCCTCCGCGTCGATCACCGTCACCGCGTTTTCGGTGCCGCCCATGATGCCGGTGCCGGGCGAGACGTCGTTCGCCACGATCCAGTCGCATCCCTTGCGCGTCCGCTTGGCCGTGGCATTGGCCACCACGTCGTCGGTTTCGGCGGCGAACCCCACCACGAGGGACGGACGTCCGGTCGTCATCCGCGCCACCGTGGCGAGGATATCGGGGTTTTCGGTGAATTTCAGGACGGGCAGTGCGCCCCTGTCCTTTTTCATCTTCGACGTGGCCGCCTGCGCCATGCGCCAGTCGGCGACAGCGGCGGCAAAGACGGCGGCGTCGACCGGTAGGGCCTGCTGCACTGCGTCCAGCATCTGCGCCGCCGTTTCGACCCGAACGACGCGGACGCCACCGGGCGGGGGCACGTCGGCGGGGCCGGTCACGAAGGTCACCTGTGCGCCAAGCGCCGACAACGCGCGGGCGATGGCCGTTCCCTGCGCGCCGGACGAGCGGTTGGCGATGTAACGCACCGGGTCTATCGGCTCATGCGTCGGGCCCGACGTCACGAGGATACGCCGCCCGCGCAACGGCCCGTCCGCAAGCGCGGTCTCGATTGCGGCGACGATTTCCAACGGTTCGGCCATACGCCCGGGCCCGTATTCGCCGCAGGCCATGTCGCCCGAATTCGGACCGACGCTGAGGATGCCATCCGCGGCGAGCGTTACGACATTGCGCTGTGTCGCCGCATGTTGCCACATCCGGACGTTCATCGCGGGCGCGAGCAGGACGCGCTTGTCGGTGGCCAGCAGCAGCGTCGTCGCCAGATCGTTCGCGATCCCGGCGGCCATTTTGGCCATCAGATCGGCGGTTGCGGGCGCCACGACCACAAGGTCGGCGGCGCGGCTGAGTTCGATGTGGCCCATCTCCGCCTCGGCGGTCAGATCGAACAAATCGGTGAAAATCCTGTGGCCCGCCAGCGCCGATACGCTGAGCGGTGTGACGAACTGCGCCCCGGCGGCTGTCAGCACCGGCACGACCGACGCACCGCGTTCGCGCAACCTGCGGATGAGATCGAGGGACTTGAACGCGGCGATCCCACCGCCGACGATCAGCAGAACCTTCTTGCCCGCAAGGCTCTGTGCGGGTTTTTCGCTCGGTTGTGCATCGGACATCGGCGCGCCTCGGGTTGCGGTCATCGCGGTACGCTAGGCGCTGTGCCGCGCATTGACAACGCGCGGCCAGATGTCGCGCAGGCCCTGCTTCAGCCGAGGAACCCCTGGACTTCTTCGCTTTGCCCTTCGAGGGACCGGCGCATTTTGCCGAAAGCCGCCGCCTCAAGCTGACGGACCCGCTCTTTCGACAGGCCCAGCTCCGTCCCGAGGCTTTCGAGCGTGCGCGGATCCTCGCGCAGCTTGCGTTCGCGGACGATAAACCGCTCGCGGTCGTTCAACGCGCCCATCGCCGACAGCAACCACTCGCGCAGCGTCTCGCGGTCATGGTTGTTGGCGACGGTCAGATCCGCCTGATCGGCATCGTCCTCGAGAACGTCGATCCATTCGCGCCCGTCCTCGTCGGAGGATTGCGTGGCGTTGAGGGAATAATCCGACCCGGACAGCCGCCCCGCCATCATCTCGACGTCGTGCAGCGGCACGCCGACCTCGGTGGCAATGAGCTGGCGCAGCACATGGCCTTCGAGTTCCTCACCCCGGCCCTCGTACTCCCGCTCGAGCCGCGCCTGAACCCGGCGCATGTTGAAGAACAGCGATTTCTGCGAGGAGGTCGACCCGGTGCGCACCATCGACCAGTTGCGCATCACATGGTCCTGGATCGACGCCTTGATCCACCAGACCGCATAGGTGGAAAACCGCACGCCGCGATCCGGATCGAATTTGTCTGCGGCCTTCATCAGGCCCAGCGACGCCTCCTGGATCAGGTCGTTCATCGGCGCCCCGTAGCGGCGAAATTTCGACGCCATGGAAATTGCGAGCCGCATATAGGCGGTGATCAGACGGTGCAGCGCCTGTTCGTCCCGGTCGTCGCGCCAGGCATAGGCAAGGCGCAGTTCCGTTTCGGCATCCAGAAGCTCGGCCTTCATCGCCTTGCGTGACATGGTTCTATCCGCGTATCCGTCGAAAGCCATGGCAGTTTCCCTGTTCTATGGCGGCAAAACCGTGCCGCGTCCGATGTCCAGTTGCAGGGCGGGACGTCGGTGTCCGCTGTCTCTGCTATGGTATTGTTACGTCCAGTTAACGTCTCCGGATCACCGAAAGTTTCCTCATGCGCTTGTCTAATCTGGCTTTGGTTCTAGGCGGCGCTGCGTCAGGCAAGTCGGCGTTCGCGGAAAACCATGCACGGCGCGGCGGCGGATCCGCGTGGTACATCGCGACGGCGGTGCCATTCGACGCTGAAATGAAAGAGAAAATCGCTCAGCACAGAATTTCGCGCGGAGCCGGGTGGATAACCATCGAGGCGCCGGTGGACGTGGCACAGGCACTGGCGGATGTGCCTGAAAATGAGGCGGTGCTGCTTGACTGTGCGACACTTTGGCTCAGCAACCTGCTGCACGCGGGACGCGACCCCGATGCCGAGGCCACAGCCCTGCTGGCCGCCGTTGCGCGGCACGCGGGTCCGGTGACGATCGTCTCGAACGAGGTCGGCCACGGCATCGTCCCCGAAAACCGGCTGGCACGGCAGTTTCGCGGCGCACAGGGACGGCTGAACCAACAGATCGCGGCGCAGGCGTCCCTTGTCGTGGTGGTGATGGCGGGTCTGCCGCTGGTCCTGAAGGGAACGTTGTAATGGCGACGCTCTGGCTCGTCCGACACGGCCCGACGCATCAAAAGGCGTTCACCGGCTGGCGAGATGTGCCCGCCGATCTTGGCGACACCGCCGCCCTGAACCGACTGCACGCCACCTTGCCGCAGGGTGCCAAACTGGTGTCGTCAGACCTGATCCGCGCGTCGGCAACCGCCGACCGGCTGGGCGCCGGGCGCACCCGCCTGCCCGACGTGCCGGACCTGCGGGAGTTGGACTTCGGGGTCTGGGACGGCATGACCTTCGACGCCGTGGCCACCCGAGACCCGGATCTCAGCCGCACCTTCTGGGAGACCCCCGGCGACGCTTCCGCCCCGGACGGCGAAAGCTGGAACATGGCCGCGGCCCGCGTCAGCCGCGCCATCGACGCCCTGCTGGCCGACGATCCGGACGGCGATCTAATCGTCGTCGCGCATTTCGGCGCCATCCTGACGCAGATCGCCCGCGCAACCGGAAAATCGCCCCACGCGACGCTGGCCCAGGACATCGCACCGCTGTCGCGCAGCCGGATCGACATCGGCCCCGGCATTGGCCCCGGCGACTGGCGTCTGATCTCGGTGAACGTCGCCGCCTGACCCCGTTCCATCGGCGCCGGTGATGGTCCGGCGCACAAATCGGCGTTATGCCACGGGCGCCGGTCGGCGTAGCCTCTGCGGAAATCCCCGAAAGGCCGCAGATATGACCGACGCCCCCTATCGCCTTTATATCGGCGACCGCACGTTCTCGAGCTGGTCGCTGCGCGGCTGGCTCATGCTCGCGCGGTTCAACCTGCCGTTTCGCACCACGATCGTCGACCTGTATTCCGGCACGATGGCCGCAGACCTTGCCGGTGTCGCCCCCGCCCGCACCGTCCCCGCGATGCAGACGCCCGAGGGCCACGTCCTGACCGACAGCATCGCCATCGCCGAAACTCTCGCGGAACGGCATCCGAACCTCTGCCTCTGGCCCCGCGACGGCGCCGCCCGGGCGCTCGCACGCTCGATCGTGGCGGAAATGCACAGCGGTTTCGGCGCCCTGCGCGGCGCCTGCCCGATGATGCTCGCCCACGGCTGGGCCGGGTTCGACGCGCCCGACGACGTGCGCGCCGATCTGGACCGGATCGACATGCTCTGGGCGCTGGCCCGGTCGCGTCACGGCGGCGGGGGCCCGTGGCTTTTCGGCGACTACTCGATTGCCGACGCGTTCTATGCGCCGGTCGCGGCGCGCATCGCGACCTATGGCCTGCCGGTGTCGGAGGCGGGCAGCGCCTATGCCGCCGCCCATCTGCACGACACCCGGTTCCGGCAATGGCGCGCGATGGCGATGACGGACGCCTACGATCCGATGCCGTACCGGTTGCCCCTGCCACAGGCGCCGTGGCCCGGCCCCGCGTCCCGCACAGCGACTGTTGCGAACGGCCCGTCGGTCAACACGGCTTGCCCCTGTTCCGGCGATCCGGTGACGCATTTCATGGCTCTCGATGGCAGAACCTATGGGTTCGAGAGCGCGGCGTACCGCGACATGACCCTGCACGATCCCGAGGCGCGGCCGGTCTTTCTGGCCCATGAGCGCAGTCATGATGCCATCGCCCGTGCGGCAGCCGACGCGATACCTGAATCCCGATCGTTACCTGAATTCACAGCCGTCACCTGAATCACGGTCGTCGATCCGGGGCATTAACCTTTCTTAAACCATCGCCCCGCTACGTTAACCATTGGGAAACGGGGCGGACGTGCGATGATCTCACTGACCTATACGGTCGCGTTCGAGGGCGTGGACGCGCGCCTCGTCGAGGTGCAGTGCGCCGTCTCGCCCGGGATGCCCGCCTTCGCCATCGTCGGGCTGCCCGACAAGGCGGTGTCCGAGGCGCGCGAGCGGGTGCGCTCGGCCCTCACCGCGCTGTCCATCGCGCTGCCGTCCAAACGGATCACGGTGAACCTGTCGCCCGCCGACCTGCCCAAGGAAGGCTCGCATTTCGATCTGCCGATTGCCATCGCCCTGCTCGCCGCCCTCGAGATCATCCCCCGCGACGAGGCCGCGCAGACGGTATCGCTCGGGGAATTGTCGCTCGACGGCACGCTCGTCGCCGTGGCCGGCGCGCTGCCCGCCGCGATGGCCGCGGCGCAGGAGGACCGTCGCCTGTTGTGCCCCGCCGCCTGCGGCCCCGAAGCGGCCTGGGTAGATGCCGCCGAGGTGATCGCCGCCCCCAGCCTGAATGCCGCGATCCGCCATTTCACGGGTGCGAATACCCTGTCGCCCGCCACCCCTGGCGACGTGACCCGCGCGGCCCACGTCCGCGATCTGCGCGACGTGAAGGGACAGGAGCGGGCGAAACGCGCGCTGGAAATCGCCGCCGCCGGGCGGCACCACATCCTGTTCGTCGGCCCGCCGGGGTCGGGAAAATCCATGCTGGCGGCGCGTATCCCCGGCATCCTGCCGCCGATGTCGCCCGCCGAGGCGCTCGACACCTCGATGATCCATTCGCTGTCGGGCCTGCTCTCCGACGGCGGCATCAGCCGCACCCGCCCCTACCGCGAGCCGCATCACACGGCCACCAATGCCGCCATCGTCGGCGGCGGCAGGCAGGCGCGCCCGGGGGAAATATCCCTCGCGCACAACGGCGTGCTGTTCATGGACGAGTTCCCGGAATTCTCGCGGCAGGTCCTCGAAACCCTGCGTCAGCCGATCGAGACCGGCGAGGTCTTCGTCAGCCGCGCCAATGCCCACGTCCGCTATCCCTGCCGGTTCATGCTTGTTGCCGCCGCCAACCCGTGCCGCTGCGGATATCTCAACGATGCGTCCCGCGCCTGCCCCAGGGCGCCGGCCTGCGGCGACGATTACCTCGGGCGCATTTCCGGCCCGCTGATGGACCGGATCGACCTGCGGATCGAGGTGCCGGCGGTGGATTTTGCCGATCTGAACCTGCCGGCCTCGGGCGACAGTTCCGAAACCGTCGCGGCCCGCGTGGCGGCGGCACGCGCGGTGCAGGCCGCCCGGTTCGATGGTCACGACGGGATGGTGGTGAACGCCGACGCCGAGGGCCAGATGCTCGAGGATATCGCGACACCGGACCCGGACGGACAGGATCTGCTGACCAGGGTCGCGACCCGGTTCGGCCTGACGGCGCGCGGATACCACCGCATCCTGCGGGTCGCGCGGACCATCGCCGACCTCGACGGATCGGAGGATGTTCTGCACGACCACATCGCCGAAGCGGTCAGTTTTCGACTGGCGTTCGGGCGCGAAATCTGACGCCGGCATCCGGCCCCATCCGCGTCCGGGCGGCAACCCCGCGAGCGAAAAATCCTTGAAGGCGAAATTTTTGCGGAATACCGCCGCACAAATGCGCTATTCTTCGCCCAAGCCCGGGCGACAGTTCCATTGGCATGATAAGGCAAGGCAGATTTCGGAGCATCCCGACACCCGGCGCACCCCTGCGCCGCGCAGCGCGCATCCGGCGGGACCCTATCTGCCCGGCATCGACGGGCTGCGCGCGGTCGCCGTCCTTGCTGTCGTATTGTATCATTTCGGACTGCCGCTGCCGGGCGGGTTCGTCGGCGTCGACGTGTTCTTCGTCATTTCCGGGTTCCTGATCGGCGGTCTGCTCTGGCGCGAACGCCGGACGACCGGACGCATCGCCCTTGGCGCCTTCTGGCTGCGGCGCGTCCGCCGCCTTGCCCCCGCCTATTTCGCCATGGCCGCCGTCAGCGCGCTGGCCGCGTGGTTCATCCTGCTGCCGTTCGAATTTCGCGAATTCGGCAAATCCCTCATCGCCGCGACGCTCTGGCTGTCGAACGTGCAGTTCTGGCGCGAGGCGGGATATTTCGACATCGGCAGCGACAGCAAGGTATTGCTGCACACATGGTCGCTGTCGGTCGAGGAACAGTTCTACGTCGTCCTGCCCCTGTTCGTCGCGGCCGTCGGTTTCTGGCGCCGCGGCCTGACCGGCCTGCTCGTCGTGTGCTGGGGCGCCTCGCTTGTCGCCTGCATCGCCCTTACCCCGTCCGATCCGGTGGCGACCTTCTTCCTGTTCCCGTTCCGCGCGTGGGAATTGCTGACCGGCGTTCTGCTGGCGATCTGGCTTCAGTCCGGCACACGCATTGTTCCCGCCTGGGTCCCGGACCTCGGTCTGGGATTGATCCTGGCCGCGGTGTTCCTCGTGTCGGCGGCGGGGTTTCCGGGGTGGCAGGCCGCAGTGCCCGTCGCGGGGGCGGCGATGATGCTGGCAGGGCAAAACAGCGGCGCTGGGTCTGTCGTCGTGTTGTCGCACCGGGTGCCGGTGTTCATCGGCCTGATCTCGTACTCATTGTACCTGTGGCACTGGCCCGTGCGGGTGCTGTCCGGATATCTGCGCGGCGGCGAGCCTGCGTGGTGGGAAGCGGCGCTCTGGCTGGCCCTCGCCGTGGTCCTCGCCATTCTCGGCTGGGCGCTGGTCGAACGGCCCCTGCGCCGCGCCCGCATCGCGCCGCGCCGGTTCGTCGGCGGGACGGCGCTTGCCGGTGCCGCGATGCTTGCGATGGGGGCGGTGGTTTTCGTGCGCGACGGGATGCCGGGGCGGTTTTCGCCCATGGTGCAGGGCCACATCGCCGCCAGTCAGGATTTCCTGCAGGACTGGTCGCGGTGTTCGGTGGCCGCCGACGGCCCGCTCGCGGGGATAGAGACCTGCGCCATCGGCCCCGACGGCCCGCCCCGCGTCCTGATCTGGGGCGACAGCCATCTGCGCGCGCTGATGGACGGGCTGGGCGCCGCCGCTCTCGACGCGGGCACCCCGGGGATCATCGTCTGGCACGCCGGATGCCCGCCGCTTTTCGGCCTGCGCAAGACCGAAAGTGCCGCCACCCGCGCACAGGATGCAGCATGTTATGACGCCACGCAGATTCTGCGACAGGGGGCGGGCCGGATCGACAGCCTCGAGCGGGTTCTGCTCGTCGCGCGCTGGTCCTATTACGCCAAGGGGACGGGCATCGGCACCGATGCGGACAACCGGATCGACATCCGCGCCGACGACACCGGCGGCTATGTCGCCGACACCCGTGCGGGCCTCTACGCCGAGGCACTGCGCGCCACCGTCGCGGAACTGACCGCGGCGGTCGGCCCGGTCACCGTCCTGCGCCAGATCCCGGAAGTGCCCGGCTATGCGTCGCGCGATATCGCCCGCGCGCTGGCGCATGGCAGGCTGACCGAGGCCACTGTCGGCCCCTATCTGTCTGTCGTGCCAGAGGTGCTTGCCGCCCGTGTCATGGATGCCGAGGCGCCGCAATTCGCCCTTGTCGGCGAAGGCGCGATCACGCTGATCGATCCCTGGCCGATCGTCTGCCAGGACCGCTGTTCGGTGATGCGCGCGGGCCGTCCGCTTTATTTCGACAACAACCACCTGACCAACGCCGGAGCGGCGGCGCTGCGTCCGCTGTTCATGCCGTTCCTGACCGGCACCGCGCCGTGAACGGCCCATCCGATCCTGCCGACCGCGACTGGGACGTCATCGTCATCGGCACCGGCATCGGCGGCGGCACCGTCGGGCGGGCGCTGGCCGACGCGGGCTGCCGCGTGCTGTTCGTCGAAATGGGCCACGAGGGACATGCGTCCGAGGAAAACGGCATCGACCCGGGCACCGGTTCCGGCAGCGGCGATCCGGTCGCGCGGGCCGTGCGCGGGCTGTGGCCCACGCCCGTATCGGCCCGCATCGACGGGCGCGAGGCACAGGTTTTCGCGCCATTGGGCAGCGGTGTGGGCGGCAGTTCGGTATTCTACGCGGCAACGCTGGAACGACCCGAACCGCACGACCTCGACGATACGCCGGACCGGCCGCATCCCACCGGTGGCTGGCCGGTCCGCCATGCCGACATGGCGCTCTGGTTCGACCGGGCCGAGGCGATGTACGCCGTCGCAGGCGAGCCCGACCCGCTGTCGGACGTGGCGTGCCCCGCACTTGGCCCGCCCCGCGACCCGGACCCGGGCGATGCCGCCCTGATGGCGCGGCTGCGGCGCAACGGGATGCACCCTTACCGCCTGCACGCGGCGGTGCGGCACCTGCCAGACTGCGCGGAATGTTTCGGCCGCAAATGTCCGCGGCCCTGCAAGATGGACGGACGCTCTGCGGGGGTGATGCCGGCCCTTGCCACCGGCAATGCCGCCCTGATGGCGCGGACCACGGTTCTGGCCCTGCACAGTGCCAATGGCCGGATCACCGGCGTCGACGTGCGGCGGGGCGGCGAGGCCCTGACGCTGCGGGCGCCCCGCGTCGTGATGGCCGCCGGCGCGTTCGGGACGCCGCGCCTGTTACTGGCCTCGACCGGTGCCGAATGGCCCGATGGCATCGGCAATGCGCGCGGTCTCGTCGGGCGGCACCTGATGTTCCACCTCAACGAGATGGTGGCCGTCTGGGCCGGTGGGCGTGGCGGTGCCTCCAAATCGGTCGGGTTCCGCGATCTGTACTGGCGCGACGGCGCGCGCCTCGGGATGGTGCAGGCGATGGGGATCGAGGCGCGCTATCCCGAGATTCTGCATTTCCTGCGCCAGCGAATCGGGACAAGGCACCGGGGCGGCGGGCGCATCCTGCATGAACTCGCCCGCATCCCCGCCGCCATCGCCGCCCGCGCGCTGGGCAGCGCGAAAATCTTCGTCGGCCTGCTCGAGGATCTGCCGGACCCCGAAAACCGCATCCTGTTCGATCCGGCGCAGCCTGACCGCGTGGCCTTCGACTATCGCATTTCCGATGAACTGCGGGCGCGCCGAACCGCCTTTCGGGCGGCCATCAAACACGCCTTTCGCGGGGCACCCGTGGCGTTCCTCGCCCGCGCGCCGGAGCCGAACCTCGGCCACCCCTGCGGCACCGCCCGGATGGGCACGGACCCCGCCACGAGCGTCACGGCCCCCGATGGACGGGTGCACGGGATGGAGAACCTCTGGGTTGCCGATGCCGCCCTGTTCCCGACGTCGATGGGCGTGAACCCGAGCCTGACGATCGCGGCGCTGGCGCTGAAGATCGCGGATGGCATCACCAGCGGGATGAAGGACGGAAATGAAAGATGACTGAAAACGCCGCGAAACACGCCGTCGTCACCGGCGCGAGCGGCGGCCTTGGCCGCGCGCTGGCCGTGGCGCTCTGCGCGCGGGGCGTGCATGTCACCGGATTTGCCCGCCGCGCCGATGCGCTGACGCAAACCGCTGCCTTCGCCGGGCCGCTGTTTGCCGGGCACGTCGTCGATGTCGCCGACGCGGATGCCGTCGAGGCCGCCTTCGCCGCGCTGGACGCTGCGAGGCGCGCACCCGACATCCTCGTCAACAACGCCGCCCTGTATCCGCGCCGCGATATCCTCGACGAGACGGCGCAGAGTTTCGCGGCAACCGTGGCCGTCAATCTGGGCGGCACCGTCGCCTGCACCCGTGCAGCACTTGGGCCGATGGTGCGACGCGGAACCGGGCGGATCCTCAATGTCTCGACCTTTGCCGATATCGCGCCGATGCCCGCCAGCGCCGCCTATGCCGTCTCGAAGGGGGCCGCGCGGATATTTTCGCGCGCGCTGGTCGCCGATCTGGGCGACCGGTTCCCGGGCATCGTCGTCACCGACTGGATGCCCGGCATGCTGGCCACCGGCATGGGCATCGCCGACGGATTGCCGCCAAAGGTCGCCGCCGAATGGGGTGCGGCGCTGGCCCTGTGGGACGACGCGAGCCTGAACGGCACCACATGGGAGCAGGACCGCGAACTGCCCCCCGCCCGCGGCCTGAAAGGCAGGGTCAAGGACCGGCTCCTCGGGCGGCGGCAGACAGCACGCCGGCTGTAACGCAGACCCCATCGCCGCCACCGGGCGCGAAGTTTTTGAAAAACTTCGGCGCGAACTTTTTCAAAAAGTTCGCCTACCGCGACCGCCACGCGGCCCACACCAGCCCCGGCAGGATAGCCGCGCACCGCGCGTAGCGGCCCGCAAGACGCGCCGGACTGGTCAGCATCCGCCAGAGCCATTCCATCGCGATCGCCCGCACCCAGGCCGGTGCGCGGTTCTGCTCGCCGGCCAGAAAATCGAGCCCCGCACCGATGGATGCGAACCCGACGCCGGGTGCCAGTACCCGCCCCCGCGCCGCGAACGCCTCTTGCCGTGGCGCGCCCAGGGCCAGAAACGCAAGGCCCACATCGGCGTCGCTCAGGTCGCGCAGGATAGCCGACGCGGCGTCCCCCTGCGCGTCGAACCCCATCGGCGGCGCGATTTGCAACGCCACCACGAGGCCTGGAACCTGCCCGGTCAGCGCATCTGCCGCCGCCGCCAGACTCGCCATCGTGCTGCCGACCAGCGCCACGGGCCGCCCCGCCGCCGCCGCCATCCGCGCCATCGGTACCACCAGATCGGCGCCGGGCAACAGGGCCACCGGACGCCGCGCAAGCCGCGACAGCCAGACGATGGGGTTGCCGTCCGCCGTGACGATATCCTGCGCCGCATAATCGCGCCGGAAGGCGGGCAACCGGCGCAGTTTCACGATATGATCGAGGTTCAGCGTCGCCACCGCAAAACCGGTCCCCGACGCCAGCCGCGCCAACACAAGGGCATCGAACGCGGCCCGTGTCGGGGCCGTGATCGCCACGGTCGTATCGCGTATCTGAAACTGCACCGGCCCTCCCATTCTGTCGTGAAACAAGCGATATGCGGCCCGAATGCCACGTCCATAGCCCCCCGTCCCGCAGCCTGCAAAGCCGCACTGGCCGATATTCGCAGGCGCGGTCAAAGTGTTGCCACGCTTCCATGATGTGAGGCGCGAAAGCCCGGGCGCCCCCCCGGAGTACGCGCGGTTTGCGCGCCAAAGGACCCGATGTCGATGATGCCGATCCCCACCGCAGCGCCCCCGATGGCCGCCCGATGACCCCCCGATGACCGGCGTTACCCTTCTGGGCTGCGGGTTCGTCGCCGACCTCTACATGCGCTCTCTCGCGACGTTTCCGCAAGTGCGGGTGGCGGGCGTATGGGATCACGACCCCGCCCGCCTTGCCGCCTTTGCCGCCCACTGGAACGTGCCCGCCTGCGCCAGCCTCGACGATCTGATCGACGCGACGCCACCGGACGGCGTCGTTCTGAACCTGACCAATCCGCACGCCCATTTCGCGACGACCGGCGCGCTGCTCGATGCGGGCCTGCACGTCTGGTCGGAAAAACCGCTGGCCATGACGATGGACGCGGCGCGCAGCCTGCACGGGCTGGCGGCCAGCCGGGGTCTGAACCTCGCCAGCGCCCCCGCCTCCGTCCTCGGGCAGGCGGCACAGGGCCTGTTGCGGGCGGTAAGGGGCGGCGTCGCGGGGCGAACCCGGCTGATCTATGCCGAGCTCGACGACGGCTTCATCCCGCAGGCCCCGCTCGAGGCCTGGGCCAGCGAAAGCGGCGCGCCGTGGCCCTATGCCGACGAGTTCCGGACCGGCTGCACTCTGGAACACGCGGGCTATTACCTGTCGTGGCTGATCGCGATGTTCGGGCCCGTCCGCAGCGTCACCGCCGCCTCTGCCCACACCATTCCCGACAAGCGCGGCGTGACCGGCACCGCCCCCGATTTCTCGACCGCCGTGCTGTTCTTTCACGGTGGCGAGGTCGCGCGGCTGACCTGCTCTATCGCCGCGCCGCACGATCACCGGATCCGCGTGATCGGCGATAACGGCGTCCTCGAGGTGCCGCGCGCCTGGGACAACGGCGCCCCCGTCACCTGGCGGCGCCGCCTGCGGATCCGTCGGCGGCTGCTCGAGAGCCCGCTGAGACGGCGCCTGCGCTATCCCGGCGGCGGGCATCCCCGCGCCGGGCGCCGGGGCGCGGCATCGATGAACTTTGCGCTCGGTCCCGTCGAGATGCTGCGGGCCATCGCCGCAGGCGGCCACAGCCGTCTGGCGGGCGATTACGCGCTGCACCTCAACGAGGTGACGCTGGCGATCCAGAATGCGGGCGACAGCACGGGGGCGCAGGCGATGACCACCGGCTGTGATCCGATGCCGGAGATGGTGTGGTGAGGCGCGTTCTGATCACCGGGGCCGCGGGCTATCTGGGCCGGGCGGTCACGCGCCACGCCCTCGCGCAAGGCTGGTCGGTGCGGGCGCTGGTCCGCTCGGGCGATGCACCGGAAGGGGCCGAGATCGTGCGCGGCGATCTTGCGTCGATGGATGTCGCGCCGCTGCTGACGGGCGTCGACGCCGTGATCCACACCGCTGCCGCGATGACCGGCACCGACGCGGACATGGCCCGCGATACCGTGCGCGCCACCGAACGGCTGGCCCTCGCGATGAGCAGGGGCGGCACCGCCGCGCACCTGGTGCTGGCGGGTTCGATGGCGGTCTATGCGGCGGGCCCCGAAAACGGGCTGATCGACGAGGCGAGCGCGGTGGAGCCCGCCCCCCAACGCCGCGATGCCTATACCCGTGCCAAGCTGGCGCAGGAATTTGCCGCCGCGGGCGCCGGACCGGTGTGGATCTGCCGGATCGGGGCCGTCTGGGGGCCGGGGCGGACGTGGCACGGGCACATCGGTGCCGCCGCCGGGCCGGTTGTCGTGCGGATCGGCAAAGGCGAGATCCCGCTGTGCCACGTCGACCACGGCGCCGCGGCGCTGGTGCTGGCGGCGGGCACGAAACCCGACGGCAGACAGATCCTCAACATTCTCGACGACGAACGCCCCGATGCGGCGCGCTATCTGGCGGCGTTGCGGCAGGGCGGCTGGCCACGCACCACCCTGCCGCTGCACTGGAAAATCCTCGATGCCCTGTCCGGTATCGCCCCCGCCCGCGCGCCGGGCCTGCTGCGTCGCGAGGTTTTGCGCGCCCGGATGATGCCGCGCCGCTATGACAATGCACGCGCCAAGACGGCCCTCGGCTGGACGCCGCACCTGACGTTCGGGGCCGCGATGGCCGACGCACTGGCGCACCGGCCATGACCGCAAACCCGCTTGCCGGTCCTGTCGCCTACCTGACCGGCGAATATCCCCGCGCCACCGATACTTTCATTCAGCGCGAGGTGGCCGCGCTGCGCGACCTCGGGTTCGACATCGAGACCTGTTCGATCCGCCGCACCGGCCCCGAACATATCACCGGCCCCGAGCAAAAGGCAGAACAGGCGCAAACCTTTCATGTGCTGCCCGCGCTGAAATCCCTGCGCGGTCTTGCGGCACAATTCCGCGCGCTGCGGCATCCGCGCGCCTGGTGCGGTGCCCTCGCGCTGGCCTGGCGGACGGCGCCGCGTGGCCTGCGGGGCCGGTTGTACGCCCTGATCTATTTCGCCGAGGCCGTCGTGCTGGCCGACCGGATGACCGCGCGCGGTGTCGTGCATCTGCACAACCATATTGCCAAGGCATCCTGCACCGTGGCGATGCTGGCCGCGCGGCTGTCGGGCATCCCCTACAGCTTTACCCTGCATGGCCCCGACATCTTCTTCGAGCCGCATCACTGGCGTCTCGACGTCAAGATCGCCCGCGCGGCCTTCGTCGTCTGCATCAGCCGGTTCTGCCGGTCGCAGGCGATGCTGTTCTCGGATGCGGCGCACTGGGACAAGCTGCACATCGTGCATTGCGGCGTCGATCCGGCCCGCTATGCCGACGCGCCGGTGCCCTCGGGCGCGCGGCTCTTGTTCGTCGGACGGCTGGCCGCGGTCAAAGGCGTGCCGGTGCTGCTCGAGGCATTCAGTGCCGCCCGCAAGAAGCGGCCCGATCTGACGCTGACGCTGGTGGGCGACGGGCCGGACCGCGCGGCCCTCGAGGCTGCGGCGCGCGACCTTGGGCCTGCCGTCACCTTCACCGGTTATCGCGACCAGTCGGGCGTGGCGCAGGCGCTGGCGCAGGCCGACGCGCTGGTGTTGCCAAGTTTTGCCGAAGGCGTCCCCGTCGTGCTGATGGAGGCGATGGCCGCGGGCCGTCCGGTCGTGGCGACGCAGGTCGGCGGCGTGGGCGAGCTGGTGGTGGACGGCGCGGCGGGCCGCCTCGTGCCGCCGGGCGATGTGACCGCCTTGTCGGGCGCGATCCTCGAGGTTCTGAACCACGCGGCCCAGATGGGCGCGCAGGGCCGCAAGGCCGTTGCGGCAGAGTTCGACGCGGCCCGCGAGGCCGCGCGACTGGGCATCCTGCTGTGCGCCTATCCGGCCGCCGGCCACGGCACCCGCCCCGCGGTCCGCCCCGGAGACCCCGCATGACCACCCCGGTCCACGGCGACCCCGCCAGTCACCTCCCCGCCAGTTACCTCCCCGTCGGGCCCGCCCCCGTCGGCCCCCGCCCCGTCCGCATCGCAGCCGTCGCCATCGGCCGCAACGAAGGCGCGCGCCTGATCCGCTGCCTGACCTCGCTGCACGGCGAAGTCGACAAAATCGTCTATGTCGACAGCGGCTCTGCCGATGGATCCGTCGAGGCCGCCCGCGCGATGGGCGTGCATGTCGTGGAACTCGATCCCGACGTGCCGTTCACCGCCGCGCGCGGACGCAACGCCGGGTTCGACGCCGTCGAGGCCTTGGGCGGCGCGCACTATGTACAGTTCGTCGACGGCGATTGCGGCGTGGTCGCGGGCTTTGTCGCCGAGGCGGCGGCAACCCTCGATGCGCAGCCCGAATGGGGCATCGTCACCGGATGGCGCGAGGAAATCCACCGCTCGGCCAGCGTCTACAACGAGATGTGCGACATCGAATGGCACCGCCCGGCGGGCGATATCCGGTCCTGCGGCGGCGACATGATGGTGCGGGCCCCGGTGTTCCGCGCGGTCGGCGGGTTCAACGCGGGCGTCATCGCGTCGGAGGATGAGGAATTCTGCCTGCGGGTCCGCGCGGCGGGACACCGCGTCTGGCGTCTGCCGCTGCGAATGACGGTGCACGATGCCGCGATGCTGCGGTTTGGCCAGTGGTGGCGGCGCAATCTGCGCACCGGCCACGGCTTTGCCGAGGTCGGCGGCATGCACCCGGACCATTTCGTGGCCGAACGGCGGCGGGTGTGGTTCTATGGCGCGGCGATACCGGTTCTGGTCGTCACCGGGTTCGTCGTGTCGCTGCGCATCGAGTTGTTCCTGATCTTCTTCGTGTTCGGCCTGTCGTGGATACGGACTGTTCGCGGCCTTCAGCGCGGGGGTCAGCCCACCGGCGAGTCGCTGCGTCACGGCGCCTATTACACGCTTGCAAAGCTGCCGCAGCTTTTCGGGATGCTGACGTTTTACATCCGCCGCCAGCGCGGTGTTGCCGCCAAGATCATAGAGTATAAATAAATAGAGTATTGGTTATGTTGCCTGATCGTATCGACCACATCGTCTCGCCGCCGCCGCCCGTTTCGGGTCCGATGCGCACAGGCATCGTCGGCGCGGGCTATATCGCCGCCTGGCACGCCGACGCGATTGCCGCCACGCCGAACGCGCGGCTGACGGCGGTCGTCGATCCCGATCACGCAGCCGCCAGCGCCCTCGCGGCACCTGCGGGCGCGCGGGATTTCGCCTCGCTCGACGATCTGATCGCCGCGGGCGTCTGCGATGCGGTCTATATCCTGACGCCGCCGCAATTCCACGCGGACCTCGCCAAACAGGCCCTCGCCGCCGGGCTGCATGTCCTCGTGGAAAAACCCGTGGCGCTGAATACCGCCGAGACGGCGCAGATCGCCGCCGCCGCGCAGGACGCGAACCGGCATTTCGCCGCCGGCCACAACTTTCTCGGAACGCCGGGATTCGAGCGGCTGAAGGTGATGAAGGACGCGGGCCTGCTGGGCCGCGTCGCCACCGCCGAGGTCTGCTGGTGTTTGCCGCTGGCCCCGCTGCGCTCGGGCCCGTTCGGGCTTTGGCTGCTGCGAGAGCCGCGCAACCTGCTGCTCGAGCTTGGCGCCCATCCGTTTTCGTTTGCAGTGGATCTGTTCGGGCCGCTGGATATCCTGTCTCTCGATCTGGGCCATCCCGTCGAACTGTCGGGCGGCGGGTTGCGGCATCAGACGTGGCGCATCCTCGCGCGCTCGCGCCCGATGCCTTCCATGCTGACCGGGCCGACCGTTCAGGAGCGCGCGGAGATTACCGAAATCACGATCGTGCTTACCACCGTCGAGACGACCGACGACCGGTCCATCACCCTGCGCGGATCCACGGCGCGGGCGCATCTGGATTTCGCCGCGGACGTCCTTGCGGTCCGCAGCGACAACACCGCCGATCTCGTGCTCAACCCCCTCAAGGCAGAACTGGCGCAGGCCTGGGCGCACCTGCGCGAAGGGGCCGTGAACGCGGTACGGCAAACCCTGTCGCTGAACCGCAAATCGCCCTACGGCCTGAGCTTCAGGCGGATGTCGCGCGCCTTTGCCGACGCGGTGACACAGGGGCGCCCCCTCGATACCCGGTTCGACGCGACGTCGGCGCAGGCCGTGATGGCGGCGCTCGATGCGACGATTGCCCTGATGCCGGACATACCCGCGCCCTTTGTCGCCACCGGCACGCCCAGGCCGCGCGCGATGGTCATCGGCGGCACCGGGTTCATCGGTCGCAACCTGACCCGCACGCTGGTCGCGCGGGGCCAGGACGTGCGGGTCGTCAGCCGGGGGCGCACCGGGCCGTTCGCCGATATCGGCGACCGTGTGGAAACCGTGCCGGTGTCCCTGCGCGATGCCGACGCCCTGACCGAGGCGATGAAAGGCATGGACACGGTCTACAACCTTGCCAAATCCGTCGATACCTCGTGGGAAGAGGCCCTTGAAAACGATGTGGGCACGGCGGTGCGCATCGGACAGGCGGCACTCGCGGCGCAGGTAAATCGCCTCGTCTACACAGGCACGATCGCGTCCTACGACATGTCGCGCAGAGTGCGAAAAATCACCGAAAGCACCGGGTTCGGAGCCATCGACGCGCGCAACGTCTACGCCCGGTCCAAGGCGGAATGCGAGGCCCGCCTGATGGCCCTGCACGCCGAACGGGGCCTGCCGCTGACCATTGCGCGGCCCGGCATCGTCGTCGGCCCTGGCGGGCCGCTGCAACACTGGGGCATCGGGCGCTGGCACGGGGCGGGGGCGGTGAAACTCTGGGGCGACGGGCGCAACATCCTGCCCTTCGTGCTCTCGGACGATGTCTCCGACGGGCTGATCCGCATGGCGGCGGACCCTGCGGCGCTGGGAACGAGTTTCAACCTCATCGGCGAGCGGATGCTGACGGGGCGCGATTATTTCGATGCCATTCATCATCGGCTGGGCGCACGGATACGGGTGTCGGGCGGCAACCTGACGAACATGTGGCTTGCGGGCGAGATCAAATGGGCCCTCAAACGCTTTGTCCAGGGGCGCCGGGACGCGGTGCGCGCCAGCCGGGCCGACTGGCTGTCGCGCGGCCATCTGTCGCCGTTCGACAACCGCAAACCCAAGGAAACGCTGGGCTGGACGCCCGAGGCCGACCGCGAATCCTTCCTGCGCCGCGCCATCGACGAGGCCGGTCTTTTCGGGTTCTGATGCCGTCGCGTGCCGGATATCCGGGCGGTCACATCTGGAAACAATCGCTGGCAAACGCCCCGTACTGGCCTATTTTTGCCACGTTCGTGCGGTTTACCTCGATCTCAAGGGCGGCCGGGGCCGCGAACGAACCGGGCTGAACGGAGCAGACCGCCGACGCAAAGCCAAATCCGACGCCCGATCAGAAGTATGAGCATATGAGCAAGAGCCCCGTCCGCAAGTATCGCCGCCCGCGTCTGGACGCCGCAGCACATGCACGCCTGCTCGAAGAGATCGCAAAGTTCGACACCCCGCCCGTTTCCGTCCAGATTGCCGAGACGATGAGCGGCCTGCGCGAGGCCCTCGCGGTCCCGGTGGACGACGAGATACCCGTCGACGACGCGCCGCCGTCAGGTCCGGTGCCGCCGACGGAACCCGATCCCGAGCCAGAATCGGAGGATGCGGCGTCGCCCGGCCCGACCGACGCGACGCCGGAACCGTCCATCGTGGACGAACCAATGGGGTCTGCGCCACCGGTCGTGCCGGTCGAGGACACAGCCGAGCCGATCGCCCCGTCCCCGCCGGACCGCACCACAAGTTGGAACGCCCTGCGCCGGGTTCCCGTCGATGGCGCATTGCTCGACCGCAATCTGATCATCACGGCAAGCCGGACCGATCCGGCTCATGCCTCGTTCGACGTGATGCGCACCCGCCTGAAACAGGCGCTGGCCGAAAAGGGCTGGCGGCGGGTGGCGATCACCTCGCCGACGAAGGGCTGTGGCAAGAGTTTCACCGCCGCGAACCTTGCCGTCACGCTGTCCCGCTACGACGGCAGCCGCACGCTGCTGCTGGACATGGACCTGCGCCATCCGTCGCTCGCGCGGTATATCGGCGTGACGGCGCCGGGATCCATCGGCGACGTGCTGCGCGGCCATACCGCAATGGCGGATCATCTGTGCCGTCCGGGCAAGAATACGCTGCACATCGGCGAGGGTCTGGCACTTGCGCTGAACGACCGGCCCGAGAATTTCGCGGCAGAGCTGCTGCAACAAGACACGACCGCCCGGGCGCTGCACCGGATGGAAGAGGATTTCGGCCCCGACGTGATCCTGTATGACCTGCCCCCGGCGCTTGCCTATGACGACGTGATGGCGTTCCGCCCGCATTTCGACTGTGTGCTGCTTGTCGTCGGCGGCGGCATCACCAACGCCGCTGACGTAAAAGAGGTGCACCGGCGTCTGGGCGACGACAAACCGGTGATGGGCGTAATCCTCAACATGGCCGAGGACAACGAAGACAACACCTACTGACAGACCGGTTCCGCGCGGTGCGCCCGTGAAACAGACGCTCCCGGCGCACCCCGGCGCGCCGGACTTTTTGAAAAAGTCCGAGACGAAGTTTTACTTAAAACTTCGCGACCCCGTCTGCGCCCACAAACCAGCGATCACCGGTGTCAGCCCCGCAAAGGCAGGCGCATCCGGCCAAGCGCATCGGCCCGCAACCGCGCCCAGGGCACCTGGCCGATCAGCTCGCCCAGCCGATCGCGAAACCACCACGCGACGCTGACAAGCCCGCCAAGCAGCAACAACAAAAGCGCCCAGAGACCGGCCTTGCGACGGCGGCGCTGCACCCGGCCCTGCAGATGCGGAATGGTCACGACGGCGCGGATGCCAAGCTGCTTTTCCAGCTGTGCCGCATTGCGGATCACCGGGTTCGATACCTCGAACAGCAGTGCCACGCCAAGTGCCAGCAGACCGGCACCGACCGCACCTGCCATGGCAAGCTTGCGTCGGCTGGCCGAGACCGGAAATTCAGGCACGAGGGCGGTTTCCAGAACTTCGAACCGCGCTGCCTGATCCTGACTTTCAATGGTTTGCGCCATCGCGGCCTCGGTCCGGCTTGTGGTGATGACGGCGAATTGTCCTTCAAGCTGGGTCAATTCGCGGATCAGCGCCGACAACTGCCGTTCGACGTCGGGTGCGCGTTGCAGGGCCGCCTCGATCAACGCGATTTCGGTGTCGATGCGGGCAAACTCGGAATCGAGCAAGGCGCGTTGCCGCGCAACCTCTTCGGCCCGCAACCTTTCACTCGCGATCTCGAGGTCGATGAGCTGGTTCTCGAGGGTGCCGCGCCGCTCGCGCAACCGGGCGATGCGGTCCCGCTGGGTCGCTATATTCTCGGGCAGCGCGCTCGTGTTGGCGATCTTGAACTCCGACAGTGCCGCCTCGACGGTCAGGATCTGTGCACCGACACGTTCCTGCTCTGCGTTGAAAAACGCCAGCGTCAACGCCGCACGTCCATCCGCGCGGGTCTGCGCCTCGGCGAGAATCGCGTTGAGGAAATCGTTGGCGACATTCGCGGCCTCTACCGCGTCGCCCAGCCGCACGGTGATGATCAGGCCCGAAGGCTGCACATCGGGCCGAAACGCCGCCGCCGGATCGATCAGCTTTTCGATGCTGACAGCGCCGCGCAGCAGGCCGACCCGTTCAATGGAACTTTCGACATCTTCGAACAGGCCCAGCCGCGCGATGACATCGGTCATATGGTCGCGCGACATGAGTTTTTGTTGGATCAGGTCGAGTTGCGTATTCGCCCCGGTCGACGAGGTCGCGACACGGGTCAGCGGATCGGTCACTTCAGGCGCCTCGATCTGGATCGCGGCGATCGCCTCGTACAGGCGGTCCTGTTTCAGGGCGTACCACACCGCCATCGGCAAACCGATCGCAAGTATCAGCATGATGATCAGCGCACGTCGCCACAGCATCCGAAGGATATTGCGCGGGGAAAACATCTGGCTCATCGCCATCTCCTGAGTAACGCGGGCGGGGCCGGAACGGGCCACGGGGCGCAATATGCGGCGTGTGCCACCGGTCTGGTCCCGGTCGCACTCCGCGTCCGCACGCCGCCGCACCCAGTAGGGAACATAGCGCATTTGCCGTGAATTTTCCACGGTCTGGGCGGGATCACCGGGAAACGGACTGTTCGTGGATGCGAAATACGCGCCTTGTTCTGGCCATGTTTCAGGCCCGGTTTGCGGCCGGAAACCCCCGGGCTCATCGGTGCGGATCGCGATGCGGCAGGCGCAGCGCGGCAAGGACCTGCCCGTCGTGCCGCGCCAGAAACCCGTGCACCACGTCGCCGGTCGTCCGCGGCCCGGCAGGCCGGTTCAGGCGCGCTGCAAACCCCTGCGGTGTCAGGCGAATGCTCAGCGCGTCGAACCCCCAAACCTCGCGCGTCACGGGGTAAAACGCTTTGTATGCCGCCTCCTTGGCGGCAAAGACGAGCGCGCCGGGCAGCGCCCGCTCATCGCCAAACGCCACTGCATCGCCGACGCCGCCGGGCAGAACGGCATCGTCAGTCAGATCGATCCCGAGACTGTCCGTGGCCGAGGCCGAGGCGACGGCCAGTGCAAGGCCGTCGTGATGGGTAATGCTGCCGCACATGCCGCCCGGCCAGCGGGGTGCGCGGTCCGGCCCCATCGGGATCGCGGCGGCAGGCCGGCCAAGGGCGACAAGCGCCAGCCGGGCCGCGGCGCGACCGGCGGCGAACTCGGCGCGGCGCGCGGGGATCGCGCGGACCATGGCGGGGGCCTCGACGGGCCACAGCGCGGCGGGGCGCGCCACGCGCCATTGCCCGACGCCGACGTCCGGCCCAAGCCAGCCTTGCAGAATCGGCGCCATATCCACCAGTGTCGCAACCGCCGTCATCTAGCGTGCCGCAACCCGGCGGGCGCGCATGTCGCGTCGGCGTGCCGTCATATCCTGTCGTGCATCCGCGCCGGCATCCGGCACGGTCGGGGCATTTGCCACACCGGCACGCGGCGCCATGCGCGGTGACGGCACAGCCTTTGGCGCCGCGACCGCCGGGGGACCGCCGCCTGCCCGGTCGGCAAGTGCGCCAAGCGTCGGGAACCGGAAGATGTCGGTGATGCCCAGCGTCGTCGCACCCAAGGCGGCGCGGATATCGCGGTGCGCCTGCACCGCCAGCAGGGAATGCCCGCCAAGGTCGAAGAAATTGTCGGACCGCGCAATGCCGGACACGCCCAGCAGGCGCGACCAGATTGCCGCGATGGTCTTTTCCACGTCCACGCCGGTGTCGGCGGCGACAGGTGCTGCCACAACCGCAGCCGGAGGCACCACTCGCGCCGCGGCACGGGCCACGGGCGCGGGGAGAGCCTTGCGGTCCACCTTCTTGTTCGGCGTCAGCGGGAATTCGGCAAGCGGCACGATCCGCGACGGCACCATATGCGCAGGCAGGCCACCGGCCAGCGCCGTGCGCAGCGCCGCCTCGCCCGGTGCGCCGGCATCGGTGTCGATCACAACATAGGCGACGAGCTGCACCAGCCCCGGCACGTCCTCACGCGCGATCACCACCGATTGCGCGATTCCCGGCAGCGCATCGACCGCCGCCTCGATCTCTCCCGGTTCGATCCGGTAGCCGCGCAGCTTGATCTGCCCATCGGCACGACCGAGAAAATCGAGCGTCCCATCCGGCCGCCAGCGCACCAGATCGCCGGTGGCGTACATCCGGCCGGACGCCAACCGGTCATCCGCGAACGGATTGTCGACGAACCGCTCTGCCGTCAGGTCGGGTCGCTGCCAGTATCCGCGCGCAACGCCCGCGCCGCCGATCCACAATTCGCCCGCCACGCCCACCGGCACGGGCGTGCGATCACCGTCGAGCACATAGACCTGGGTATTCGCGATCGGCGTGCCGATGCCGGTGATGCCATCGCCGGGGCGCGCCGTGCGTGTTGTCGACCAGATCGTCGTTTCCGTCGGGCCGTACATGTTTTCGATATGCGCCGCCGTCGCCTGACCGACCTCGTCCACCAACGATCCGGGCAGGGCCTCGCCGCCGACCATCCAGTGTTTCAGGCCCTTCAGGGCGGCGCGGCTGTCGGGGTTGGTGACCAGCATCCGCGCCATCGACGGGGTGCATTGCAGATGCGTAACGCCGTGGCGCACGATCTGTGCGGCGATGGAAAAGTCGTCCACAGCCGGACCGGCGGCGACATTGGTGCGCGCCAGAACCTCGGCCAGCGGCCGCAGGCCCGCCAGAACGGTGTCGGTGGCGATGCCATAGTCGA
Organism: uncultured Alphaproteobacteria bacterium; assembly: GCA_963761735.1. GTDB lineage: Bacteria > Pseudomonadota > Alphaproteobacteria > Rhodobacterales > Rhodobacteraceae > CAVXHQ01. The sequence continues at coordinate 1,164,205 of CAVXHQ010000003.1, read as the reverse complement.
TCAGACAGGCGATCTCGGAAACGCCGATCTCCTTGAGGCCCTCGACCCGGGCCACCGCATCCTCGACGGTGCCGAACAACCCGCTGTCGTTGAAATACCGCTGATACGCGAAGTCGAGGATGCCCTCCATCTCGTCCGCCTCCAGCGAGGACAGGTCGAGCTGCATCGGGCTGTCGACGCCCGCAGGCTTCTTGAACGCCGGAAACGCCCAGGCATATTGTTTGATCAGACCGGCGGCGGAGCGCAGATACTCTTTCATCGGTTCGCGCGCGATCTCGCGGGCGGCCTCGCGGGTGTCGGCCAGATAGGTGTGCAGCATCAGCGTGACCGTGTGGTCCGCCGGATCGTGACCGGCCGCGCGCAGGGCGGCATGATACAGCGTGATCTTCTGCGCCACCTCATCCGCCGTTTGCCCAAGCAGATGGGTCAGCACATTGGCCCCGATGCGCCCCGCCTCGCGCCAGGTTTCGGGGTTTCCGGCGGTCGTGACCCAGATCGGCAACACCTTCGATACCGGGCGCGGCTGTGTGACCACCTCGTGCGGCGTGCCGTCCGCGCGGGCGAAGGCGACGGGCGTTCCGGCCCAGAGTTTGCGCAGCGTCTCGATGCTCTCCATCATCGCGGGCTTGTTCGCGGGCGGCGAGTTTTCGGGCCGCAGGACGAAATCGTCGGGTTGCCAGCCCGAGGCGATGGCAAGGCCCGCGCGACCGCCGGTCATGTTGTCGATGACGGCCCATTCCTCGGCGATGCGCGCGGGGTGATGCAGCGGCGCCACGCAGGATCCGGCACGGACGCCGATGTTTTTCGTGACCGCGGCAACGGCGGCCCCGGTTACGGAGGGGTTCGGATAGGGGCCGCCAAAGGCGTGGAAATGCCGTTCCGGCGTCCAGACGGCGCAAAATCCGTGGGTGTCGGCAAATTTCGCGCCTTCGAGCAGCAGATCGTATTTGCCGCGACCCGAGGTGTCGTCATTGCCCCAGTAGAACAGCGAGAAATCCATCGCATCGGTCGTCACGTCACCGTTCGACACTAGCGTCCGGTCCTCGTCGCCGGAAATCACCACGGTAAACCCGCGCGCCAGCGTCCAGAACAGTTCGAGCACCGAAATGTCGAAGGACAGCGATGTGACGGCAAGCCAGACACCGGGACGACCGTTTTCGTCTGTCGCAGGATCGATCCGCGCGTCCATGCCGGTAAAGAAGTTCGACACGTTGCGATGTTCGATCATCACGCCTTTGGGACGCCCGGTCGAGCCGGAGGTGTAGATGAGATAGGCCAGATCCTGCGGCCCGACGCCCCTGTCGGGGTTCGCATCCGATGCCGTGGCAAGGCCCGCGTCCGCATCGACGACCAGAAGCTGCGCCGCATGCGGTGGCATCGCATCCACAAGGGCGGTCTCGGTGACGATGTGCGCGGCGGCGCTGTCCTCGATGTACAGGGCGATACGGTCGGCGGGATAGGCCGGATCGAGCGGCACATAGGCCGCCCCCGCCTTGTGGATCGCCAGCGCCGCGATGACCAGCTCGGCGGAACGGCGCAGGTGCAGGCCGACCAGCGCACCGGGGGCGACGCCCAGTGCGGCCAGCCGGTGCGCCATGCGGTTGGCCCGCGCGTTGAGGGCGGCATAGGTGAGCGCCTCGTCCTCGAAAATCAGCGCGGTGGCATCGGGCGTGCGCGCCACCTGCGCCTCGAAATGGCTGTGGATGCAGCCCTGCGGGACGGGCGTTTCGGTAGCGTTCCACCGGGTCAGAACCGTGTCACGCTCCGCCGGGGGCATCACCTCGCCTGTCTCGATGAAATGCGCCAGGCGGTTGGCAAGCAGTGCCAGACCGTCGGCGCCGATCCGCGCGGGATCGCCGTGCAGGCGAACGCCGTCGCGCACCTCGAGGGTGACGAGCGCACCGGCCAGCGGGCCATCGGTGCTGAACGCGATGTCGGGAATGTCGACGGTGGTGCCCGGCAGGCGGACCGGCAGGTCGGCGGCGAACGCGGTGGCATCGGCGATGGCGCGGGGCACGTCGGTGTCTGTGCCGAGGCGCAGCGGCGACCACGTGCTGAACAAGGGCGAGGCTGGCGCGATCCTGATGGCGATATCGGTGCCGTGATCCAGACGGATCGCAAGCCGCGCCATGGCGGCAAAGATCTCGTCCGCGCTGCGCGCAGTCTCGACCTGGACGGTGGCACCATCGGTGCCGGGTGCGCCGCTGGGAGGGTTCTTTCGCACCAGCCCGTCGGTGCGGGGCAAATGCAGCGCGACCGGATTCCACGCCGTGAAGAGAGACCGGGCGCGCGCATCGCGCGGGGCGGTGACATCGTTTTGCAACGGCAGGAGATGCGTGCCGGGAACGGGGCGCGCCGCGCCCGTAAGGCCGGTCAACGTCACGGCACCGTCGGCGGTGGCGACGGTGATGGCGGCATCGCTGACGTCCAGAACCTCGCCCGGTGTGCCGGTGGCATCCGCCGCCGTGGCCCGGCCCACGTGCACGAGTGCCCCGTTCACGACGATTTTGGCCGTGGCGACCGGGTTGGTATGGGCGCCATGATCCAGCGCGCGGACGAGGCGCAGGACGGCATCTGTGGTGCCTGCGAAATCGATCTGCCCGCCGCTGCCCGGCCTGTCCGCCATACCGAAATATGTGCGCTGCGCCAGGTCCTGCGGCAACCGCCCGGGCACGCCGGCGGCAAGCGCCCCCATCACCTCGGGAAAGCTGTCGAGGGCCGCGGCGTAGCATTTGGTGTTCAGCGACAGCGCCGTCTCGTCCGGCGACATCGGCACGGACCGGGTGGCGACCAGGTCGCCCTCGTCGATCCCGCCCTCGATCAGGTGCCAGGCGATGCCGTGCGTGGCCTCATCGTTGAAAATCGCCCAGACCGGCGCGTTCAGCCCGGCATAGCGCGGCAGCGGCCCATCGTGAAAGTTCACGGCCCCCCGCCCCGCGCGGTCGAGCACATCGCGGGGAATGATCCTCAGGTTCGCGGCACTGACGATCCAGTCGAAGGACGCCGGTATCCGCGCGGACAGGCCCGGCCCCGGCGCCACCACCGGCACGGCGTGTCGCGCCGCCCAACCGGTCACGGCAGCATCGTCCGTGACGACCGCCACGACGCGGTGCCCGGCCTCGATCAGCATGGTGCCGCATTGAATCGTCAGGCTTTCGTGGCCCACCAGAAGCGCGTCAAAGGTCATGTCGGGGTCCTTTCCAGGGCCGGTTTCGGATCAACGGCGGATTTCGGGCCGAGGGCATGTTCCGGTTCGGGCGCGCGCAATGGCACGGGTTTTGGCGCGGGGCGCACCGATGGCAAAGGGCGGAACAGTGCCGCCAGATCATGCGCGATCAGCATCCGCAGGAACCGCGGCGGATCGGCAGGGCGTTTGCCTGTCACGAACGACCGCAGCCGGTGAAACGCGCCGCCCGCGACATGGGCCGCAGTCGCGCAGACTGCATAGGCACGGCCATGATTGCGCGCGAAATAATACCACCGCGACGCAAACCAGTACCCCGGCACGCGGGACCATTCCTTCATCCCCGTCGACACCGATCCGATGTGGGCGACCCGGCTGTCGGGGACGAAATGCACCTCGTGACCGGCCCTCGCCGCGCGCAGGCACAGATCGGTTTCCTCGAAATACAAAAAGAAGGTCTCGTCGAACAGGCCGACCCCGGCCAGCACCTCGGCGCGCATCATCAGGCTCGCCCCCGCGAGCCAGTCGACACGTCCGGCGCGGGACGGCGTGGCCAGCGGCACCGTGCTGTTGGTCAGCAATCGGCTGACGGGGCCGAACCGGATGGACCCCTCGATCTCGCTCAGTATTCCCGGAAACCGGAACGTCGTCAGATGCGTCTCGCCGTCCGGTCCGTGGATCAGACTGCCCGCAAAACCGGCCCCCGGCACGGCGACGAGGTAGTCGTGCAGCACGCGGATCGCCTCCGGGGCAGGGAAAGCGTCGGAGTTCAGGATATAGTACGCCTCCGGGACCGGCCCCGGTATCGGCGCACGGATGCCTGCGTTGTTGCCGGCGCCGAACCCGCCGTTGCGGCCCGACTGGACGAAATGCACGCCCTCCATATCGGCAATCGCGGCGGTGATGCGCGCCTCGGAGCCGTCGCCGCTGGCGTTGTCGACCACCACGATATCGCCGTCGACGCCGCGCATCGCTATCCGCGCCGCGTCCAGCGCGCGCAGGGTCATATCGGGCGTGCGCCAGTTAAGGATGACGGTGCGCACCCTCATTGCCATGCCCTCGTCATTGCGGCGCCTACCCACGGCTTTGGGATGCACCGCCTCATTGCGCGGCCCTGTCGCCGGCCCAGGCATCGGCGGCCGCCAGCGCGGCGCGGCGCCGCGCCGCCCGCTCGCCCGTCTCGATCACCTTTTTCATGCGCGCGGCAAGGACCCGCACGTTCGGCTCGAGGACCATGCTGTCGTGGGTGCCGGGCACCTCGATCACCTCGATCCGCGGGGCGGACCCGGTCCAGTCGTTGTCGGGCAGCACATAGGCGCGCTCCGAGCTGACCCAGCGGCCGGGTGCCACCTCCCACTTGCCGGACTGCGGCGGGCGGAGCAGCGTCAGCGGGCCCTCCCACGGGCGCACCGCGTAGCGCGCGATGGCGGCATAGAACGCGGCCTCGATGGCGATGTCGTGGAAGGCGCCGTCCGGTGCCGTCTCCGCGCGGGGCCGCCGCTTCGCAATCTCCCACCGCACCCGGTTCGCGAGCCAGCGGAACGGATACCCCACGCCGCCCGCGCGCAGTTCCTGCCACTGGATCGTCATCCGGTCTTCGCGGCTCAGCGGGCGGCGCTGCGGCAGCGGCGTGTCGAGCATCACGAGGGCCGCGATATCCTCGCCCTGCGCGGTCAGCTGCCGCGCGATGTCATAGGCGGTGATGCCGCCGCCCGAAAACCCGCCAACCATATAGGGCCCGTGCGGCTGTACCTGCCGCATCTCGGCGATCATGTCCGTGGCGGCCTGTTCAAGGTCGGCGTGCGGCGCGGCGTCGCCATACAGCCCGCGCGCCTGAAGGCCATAGAATGGCCGGTCGGCGCCCAGCAGATGCGCCAGATGACGCAGGTTCAACACGTTGCCGAACATCCCCGCGACGAGGAAAAACGGTGTCTTCGGCCCGCCCTCGCCACTGTGCATCGGGACCAGATGGGTGAACCGGCGCGGGGGGACGTCGGGGGCCTTACCGGACGTCGCGTCGTCCGTTGCGACACCGCGGTCGGCGATGAGGGCGGCGCAGGCGCGGATCGTCGGCGCCTCGAACAGGATCGAGATCGGAAAATCAACCGCATAGGCGCGTTTGACCATCGCAAACAGGCGCACGGCGATCAGGGAATGGCCGCCAAGATCGAAAAAACTGTCCTCGACGCCAACCTTTTCGACGCCCAGCAGCTCTTGCCAGAACCCGGCCAGACGGCGTTCGATGTCGTTGGCCGGTTCGACGTAGTCGCTGTCGAGTTGCGGTCGCTCGAATGTCTGGGCCTCGGACACCGTATCGGCGGCGTCTCCCTGTGCAACAAGGGCGTCGAGAGGCAACGATGTCAGGAATACCTGCGATTGACCGGCGGCCACGGCGCGCAGGAACAGCGCCGCACCGTCGGCGGGCGGAATTCCCTGCGTCAGGTTGTGACGCAGCCGCTCCTCGGCGGGCGAGAGCGGACGCGGCCCGGCGGGCGGCGCGGCGGAGGGGGCGGCGAAACGCACGGCGCCCTGCATCTTGCGGATCGTGAAATCCTCGATTTCGACGAGGACCGTGCCATCGGCGGCGGCCAGCGTGACATCGAAGCTCGCCGTTGCATGGGCCGCGCTGTTGGCGGCGGCGTTGCGGACGTGGCTGACGATCTCGGGGCCCAGCGGGGCGAAGACGCGCACCGTGCCGTAGGAGACCGGCACCCAGAGGTGCGCACCGTCATAGCCGTCGATCAGGCCCATCGCCCAGCCGGTCGCAAGGTCCATCAGCGCGGGGTGCAGGATCGCCGCGTCGGCCTGTGCGGCAGGTGGCAGCCTCAGGTGCGCCAGCCCCTCTGTCGGCACCGGGCCGCGCGCATGGGCGCGGCTGTGCAGCACCCGCCAGCGCGGTCCGAACGTCAGATGCGCCTCCTGCGGCGAGCGCAGGTCGCCGGTTTCCGGCGTCTCCATCCGCGCGGTGATTGCGGCAATGTCGAGGCGGGCGGGCTGCGGCATCGGCAGCAGGGCAAGGCGGCCTTCGGCGTTCACCTCCGTGCCCATGCCGGGCGGCCCGCTTTCGATGCGCAGGTCATAGCCCTCGTCTGATCTGGCCAGCGTGACGGACACCTGCGTCCCCGCCGCGTCCACACGGCATGGGCGCAGGAAATGCAGGTCTTCGATGGCAAAGGGCAGTGCCTCTTGCTGGGCTGCCAGCGCCTCGGCGGCGAGTTCCAGAAAGCCGGTGCCGGGCACGAGCGCCACGCCCGCCGCCGTGCGGTGTTCGTCGACGAACCAGCGGTCCTGCGCATAGGCAGCTGTAAATCTGCGCGCGCCCGTGGCGTCGAAACCGGCGGAGTCGAGCATCATGGCCTGAATGGGCACGGGGGGCGTTTCGGCGACGCCGGTCCGTGTTTCCATCGCGTCGGCGGCCATGCCGACGTCCGACCACAGGCCCCAGTCGATGGCCACGACGCGGGTTTTCCCGCCGACGCGCGCCTTGGCAAAAGCGTTCAGATATTCGTTGGCGGCCACATAATCGACCTGTCCGGCAGGGGCCGTGACCGTCGACGTCGAGGAAAACAGCGCCATCCAGTCGAGCGTGCCATCCGGAAACAGCGCATCGAGAACCTGCGTGCCGTGGATCTTGGGGGTGAACACGTCCTCGATGCTGGCCGATTGCTTGGCGAGGATCGGCGCGTCGTCGATGACGCCCGCCGCGTGGACGAGGCCCCGGACCGGGCCAAGTTCCGCCTCGATAGATGCCTTGGCAGCGGTCATTTCCTCGATGTTGGACACGTCGGCGGCCAGCGTCATCACCGTGCCGCCCGCCGCCTCGAGGCGACGCACCGCCATGATCCGGCGCGCGGTGCTGCCGGTGGGCGCAAGACGCGCCAGTGCCGCGTCCCACCCGTCGCGCGGCGGCAGCGCCTGCCGCGCGACGAGCGCGATGCGGGCGCCGTGGTCGCGGATCAGCGCCTCGGCCACGGTCTGCCCGATGCCGCCGAAACCGCCCGTCAGCAGGACGACACTGCCCTGCGGCAGATCGAGCACGGCCTCCGGCAGCGGCGCCTGTTTCACGCCCAGCGCAAAGCGTTTGCCACTGCGGATCGCGGCGACGCCGTTTGCAGGCGGGCTGAGCAGATCCTCGAGCAGCGGCCCCACATCAACCGCAGCCCTTCGCCGCAGCGGCACCGACAGATCGAGAACCGCGACGGTCATCCCCGGAAATTCGCGGGGGATCACCCGCGCGGGGCCCATGACCGTGGCCTTTTCGGGATAGCGCAGCGCCTCGGACCGGACCTGCATCGCATCCGACGTCAGCACGGTGATATGCGGCGTACCCGCCCCTTCGGCCGACCACGCCTGCGCCAGATGGAACAGCGACCAGAACCCGTGCTCCTGCACCCGGTGAAAGAAGCTCGACCCCGGGCGGTGCGCCTCGTCCGCCGTCAACAGCCAGCCGTGCACGATCCGGGTCGGCAGCCGGTCCTCGGCGGCAAGCTGGCGGATCAGCTGGTCATAACTCTCGCGGCCCCGCTCGGGCGCAATCCGAAAGTCGTCCGGGCCGGTCTGCGCAAAGGCATCGCCGGGGCGCACGGTGACGACGCTGTGGCCCGCAGCGCGCAGCCGCGCGGTTGCCGCATCGCTCAACCCGGTGTCGCAGGCAAAAACCAGCCAGGTTTCGCGCGCGGTCTCCGACAGATCGCCGGTCACGTCCACGTCGCAGGCGGCATAGGCCGGGCGCCAGGCGGGCAACCAGTGCCAGTCCTCGCGGTCCGGCGTCCGCATGAGCCAGTGCGCGGCGCGGGCCTCGGGCGCCCTGGCCTCGATGAAATAGCGGCTGCGCTGAAATTGATAGGTCGGCAACGGCACGCGGTGGCGCGGCCCGTCGCCCCAGATCTGATCCCAGTCGAATGTGCCGCCCGTGGCCCAGACGCGGCCCAGTTGCGCGGCGAAATAGGCATCGTCGGCGACCGGATCCTGTGGATGGCGCAGCGATCCGATGACCTGATTTGCCGTCACCGTGCCATGCTGACCGGCCAGCGAAGCGAGCGCCTTGCCGGGCCCGACCTCGATATAAAGGCGTGCGGGGTCGCAGGCCAGCGTGCCCAGCCCGCCTTCGAAATTCACCGTGCCGCGCAGGTGCGCCACCCAATAGTCGGGCGACGTGGCCTCGGCGTCGGTCATCCATGTGCCGCTGCGGTTCGAGATGAGGGGGATTTGCGGCGGCGACAGCGGGATGCCGCGCAGGTAATCGCCGAAGCGGGCGAGGATCGGCTCCAGCATCCGGCTGTGTGCGGCGATGTCGATCGGGATGCGCTGATGGTCGATGTCGTCCGCCGTCAGCCGCAGGGCGAGCGTGTCCAGCGCCGCCTGCGGGCCGGTGGCCACCGACAGCTGCGGCGCGTTGATCGCCGCCAGGTCGAGCGTTTCGCCAAGGTAGGGACGCAGAGCGTCGGCAGGCAGCGCGACGGACAGCATGCCGCCCGCGGGCACCGCGTCGAACAGGGTGCCGCGCAGGTGGATCAGGCCGATGCAATCCTCGAACGACAGGACGCCGGCAAGGCAGGCAGCGGTATTTTCGCCCATCGAATGACCGATCAGGGCGGTCGGCTGCACACCCCACGCCCGCCACAGCTGCGCCAGCGCGTATTCGGCAATCATGATCAGCGGCAGCTGCACCGATGGCTTTTGCAGGGCGGCATCGGCGGCGTCCTCCTGCCCGTTTTCGGGCAGCCACAGGGCGCGGATGTCATAGTCGAGCATTGGCGCGAGGATCGCCAGCCCCCGGTCCATCCAGTCGGCAAAGACAGGCTCGGTCTCGTACAGGTCGCGCGCCATGCCCGCATATTGTGCGCCGCCGCCGGGGAACATGAACACCGGTTTCGGATCGGCCATCGCGGTGTGGGTAAACACCCGGCGCGGGTCGTTCTCGACCAGCAGACGGGCCGCCTCGGCACCGGTTTCCGCCACGACGACACGCCGACGCTCGAAATGCTTGCGGCCCTGTTGCAGGGTAAAGGCGACGTCGGCCAGTGGCTGATCCGTGGTGCGCAGATGCTCTGCAAGGGCGGCGCCATTGGCATCCAGCGCCGCCCTGGAGCGGCCCGAGAGGGTAAAGATCTGGAACGGCCAGTCGCTGTCGGCGGATGCGCCGCGCCCGGGCGCCTTTTGCAGCACGACATGGGCGTTGGTGCCACCGACGCCGAGGGAATTGACGCCCGCACGGGCCGGATGATCCGTCTCGGGCCAGGGCGTCAGCCGGTCGTTCACCGAAAACGGCGACCCGTCGAAGGGGATCGCGGGATTGGGCGCCTCATACCCCAGCGAGGGCGGCATCTGGCCGTGGTGCAGCGCCAGCGAGGCCTTGATGAGGGACGCGGCCCCGGCGGCGGTATCCAGATGGCCGATGTTGGTCTTGACCGATCCGATGCGGCAGTGATCCAACCTGTCCGACGTGCGCGCGAACGCCTCGGTCAGGGCCGCAACCTCGATCGGATCGCCGAGGTAAGTGCCGGTGCCGTGGCATTCGACATAATCCACGGTGTCCGCCGTGATGCCCGCCACGGCCTGCGCCTGCGCGATACAGGCGGCCTGCCCGCCGACGGATGGCGCGAGGTATCCCGCCTTGTCCGCGCCGTCGTTGTTGATCGCCGATCCGCGGATCACCGCCCAGATATGATCGCCGTCGCGCACCGCATCGGCCATGCGGCGCAGCACGACGACACCGACGCCGGACCCGAAAACCGTGCCTTGCGCGCGGTGATCGAAGGCGTGGCATTCGCCGTCGGGCGACAGGATCTCGCCCTCTTTGTAAATGTACCCGCGCGCCTGCGGCATCTCGATGGTGACGCCGCCCGCCAGCGCCATGTCGCATTCGCCGTTCAGCAGCGATTGCGCCGCCGTATGCGTGGCGACGAGCGATGTGGAACACGCCGTCTGGATGTTCAGCGACGGGCCGCGCAGATCGAAGATATGGGACAGCCGCGTCGACAGGAAATCCTTGTCGTTGCCGGTATGGCGCAACAGGAACGTGCCGGTCTGGTCCACCAGATCGGGGTTCGACATGACGTTGACGTAGAAATAGCTGCCCATGCCACAGCCCGCGAACACACCGACCGGGCCGGTACCCGGTCCGGGCACATGGGCCGCGTTTTCCATCGCCTCCCAGGCGCATTCGAGGAACTGCCGGTGCTGCGGGTCCATGATCGCGGCGTCTTTCGGCGACAGGCCGAAGAATTCTGCATCGAAATGCGCGAAATCGTCGAGCGGCGCGGCGAAAGGCACATAGTCCGGGCGTTCGATCAGGTGCGGTGCCTCGCCCGACGCCAGCAGTTCCGCCTGTGTCAGTTCGCGGATCGAGCGGACGCCGTGCGACAGGTTGTGCCAATAGGCGTCGATGCTCTGCGCCCCCGGCAGGCGCGCGGCCATGCCGACGATGGCGATGTCCCCATCGTCGAAATCCTCGCGCGGATCCGCCGGGGCCGTGCCGCCGGGGATCGCAGATGTGGCAGGATGCGTCATGGCCTCGTCGGTTCCGTCTCGTGAAACAGCTTTGCATAGATGGTATCTCTTTGCGCCCATTTTGAGGCAAAGAAGCGCCTTATCGCCGTTCCAGCAGGCTGAGCGCGGCGATATCGGGCCAGTACAGCCATAGCGCCAGCCCCCCGACAACCACTGCAAATACAGCCGACAGCCCGTCGTGCAGCGGGTCCCAGGCGCCCTGTGCGCGGGCCAGCCAGATCACCACCGGATAGGAGGCGACCCAGGCCAGCCCCATGCCGATCAGCGCCCCTTCGACCTGCGCCACCTGCAAACCGAGCACGAGGCCCGCCACGATCAGCACCGCGCGACAGGCCGCCAGCACGAAATAACTGCGCGAATCGCCCGCCGCCAGTGCCGCCTGATCGTAGGTCATCCCGATCAGGGCGGGCATCTGCACCACGGACATCAACACCACGACGCCGCCCGCCGCCGCATAGCGCGCATCGTACAGCAGATCGACGATCCAGACCCCGCCGAACGCCATCACCAGCACCATCGCCATCAGGCCCGTCGTCGCGATCATCCGCATCCGGCGCAGGCGGGCAAAGTTCTGCGCCGAGGCGCCCGGCGGACTTTCGCGATAGATCGGGATCAGGACCCGGCGGGTGACAATCCCGGCCAGCAACAGCGGGAACGAGGCGAGGAAATAGCCGATGTTGTAGACACCGAAGGGCGCCGTATCGAGGAACCGGCCGATCACCACCTTGTCGGCCTGCGAGATGGCGAACCCGCAGACGGTGGACAGGAATATCCACTTGCCGAAATTGATCAGTTCGGTGCCCGCCGCGGGTTCCCACCGCAGACGGTTGCGCGCGCCGGGCAAATAGACGTTGAGGAAATAAAGCTGCGCCAGCATCGACAAAATCCCCGAAATCACCAGCGCCCAGACCGAGTGCCAGAGATACGCCAGCGCCACCGCCGTAACGATGCCGACCAGTTGCGTCGCCAGGTCGATCACGGTGATCCGGCCCGCCTGCAGATGGCGGTGCGCGCTTTCCAGGCGCGTCGGATTGAACCCCGCGATGATCAGCGTCAGGGCCGAGACCGGCAGGTAATGGATCAGGTCAGGCTCGCCGTAGTAGGCCGCCATCGGCCACGCCAGCAGCGCGGCCACCACGTACAGCACGCCGCCCCGGACGATCTGGATCGTCCACGCCGTGTTGAGGAAATCCGCGTCGTCGCCCCGCTTGCTCTGCATGATCGCGGGACCGACGCCGACGTCTGAAAACATCGCAAGCCCCATCAGGAACACCGACACCATCGCCATGACGCCGAACGCTTCGGGAAACAGCAGGCGCGTCAGGATAAGGTTCGACGCCAGCCGGATGAACTGGCTGCCCGCAAAACCGCCCATGGTGATCATCGACGAGCGCATCGCGCGCTGTGTCAGGCTTGTCCCGCGAAGACCGGAGATGAGCGATCCGATCACCGGCTGCGCGTCCATTCGCGTTCGGGGCCGCGCAGCCGGACCGTGATCGCCACGGCGATATAGACGGCGGCACCGGCGGGGTCCGCGGCGGCGCGGCGCATCAGACCGCGCAGGCCCATGCCCGGCGTGCCGTCGCGGGCGGACATTGCGGGATCACGGGCGGCAATATCGGCGACGCCGGTATCCTGACGGCGGCGCACGGCGACGAGGCGGCGAAACGTCGGGGCGACGGGCCAGTCGTAGGTCGCGGATGCGCGGTGCCGTTCGTGCGGATCGAAGGACAGACGCACGAAGGTATCGTCCGAAATGATGTCGGGGAAGGCGCCCCACCGCGCCCGGCCCGCCGTGTTGACCGCAAACAATCCGCAACCCGGCACGCCGCCCGTCATGAACGGCACGGTGGCCCAGAACCGCGCATAGCGGCGGCTGATCCATCCCGGCCCGCCGGTGATCCGCACGGTGCCGCTGGCATAGGACGGTTCTGCCCGATCCAGCAGGCCCGCGATCTGCGCCAGCAGGCCGGGTGCGACGGCCACATCCGCGTCGAGATAGACCCGCACCGTGCCGGTCGCCGCCCCGTCGCCCGCGTTCAGCGCGCCGATCTTGCCGCCCTGCGCGATGTCGATTACCCGCAGCGTCCAGCCGCGCGCATCGGCGGCATCCGCCCGCGCCCGCGCCCGCGCCACGGTCGCATCGGTGCAGCCGTTGGCCGCCACGACAATTTCGCCGGCGATGCCCTCCGAGGCGAGCACCGCATCGAGGCACGCACCGATCAGCGCCTCTTCGTTGCTGGCGGGCACGATGACGCTCAGCACCCTGCGCCCGCTTTCGCTTTGACGACGCGTGCGCAGGCGGCCACTGTGGCGCACGACGCACCCAGGACAGATCCCTTCGCATGACGCCCGCAAAACCGATCCGTCTCGGCTATATCGTTCCGCAATTTCCGGGGCAGACGCATATCTTTTTCTGGCGTGAGATCCTCGAGCTGGAGGCGATGGGCCATCACGTCCGGCTGTTCAGCACGCGGCCGCCGCCGCCCGGTCTGATTTCGCACAGCTGGTCGGCGCAGGCGATGGAGCGGACCGAATACCTCGGCCGCCTGAACCCGGTGCAGGCGCTGGGCGCCCTGTCCCACCTGCCCTGGCGTCAGCTGCGCGCCCAACCCGAACCGCGCGCATTCTGGCGCGACGTGATGCTGACCGCCGCGGCGGCGCGGCAGCTCATCGCTTCGGCCAGACGCCACTCGCTGACCCATATCCACGCCCATTCCTGCGGCCGCGCGGCCCTGATTGCCGCCCTTGCGCGCCGGATGGGGGGGCCGCCCTATTCGGTCACGCTGCACGGGCCGTTGTCGGATTACGGGCCCGGCCAGCGGTTCAAATGGTCGGGCGCTGCCTTTGCGACGATCATCACCGACAGGCTGATTGCCGAAATGCGCGGCGAGATGCCGCTGGCCCTGCCAAAGGCGATCTACCGCCAGCCGATGGGCGTCGATACCGACTGGCTGTCGCGCCCCGCGCCCTATGTGCCGCGCGCCGCCGATGCGCCGATCCGGCTGTTTTCCTGCGCCCGGCTGAACGTGGTGAAGGGACATCAGGACCTGCTCGCCGCCGTGCGGCTGATGCGGGACGCGGGCCATGACGTGCGGCTGGATATCGCGGGCGAGGACGACGCGGGCGGCACCGGTTTTCGCGCCGTGCTGGCGGCAAAGATCGAGGAGCTCGACCTGTCCGGCCTCGTCCGCCTGCTGGGTGCCATCGACGCGGATGCGGTGCGCGACAGCCTTTTGGCGGCGGATATCTTTGTGCTCGCGAGTTTTCACGAGCCCCTCGGCGTCGCCTATATGGAGGCGATGAGCTGCGGCGTGCCGACCATCGGCACCGATGCGGGCGGCGTGCCGGAATTGATCGTGGATGGCCGACACGGCCTGCTGGTGCCGCCAAAAGACCCGGACGCCCTCTCGGCTGCGATTATGCGGATCGCGACGGATCCGGGCCTTGCCCTGCGGCTGTCGGACGGCGGCCGGGCGCGGATCGTGGACGGGTTCCGCGCGGGTGTTGGCGCGCAAACCCTCGTCACGGCAATTGCGCAAAGCGACAGGGACGCTCATTCCGCGCGCACCGGGATCACGATGGGCTGAACGCTGTCCGGGGCGCCGTCGAAAACCATCTCCTCGACGCCGCGCAGCCGCACGACCTGGCGGGGACCGGCGGTCAGGATCAGGGTCTCGCCCTGCCATTGCTGCGAATAATCGTCCGCGTTGCCGGGCAGGATCGCCCGGTCCGTTCCCGCGCCGCCGTGCACGATATCGCGCCCGCCGCGCGTGATGACGATATCGTTGCCGCCGCCGCCGGTGATCACGTCGTCCTGCCCGCTGCCGGTGATCTCTTCGCTGGCATCCGAGCCCACCAGCGTCACTCCGTGCGCAAACGCGGCACGCGCCGCCCCTGCGGGCCGCGCGTTCCATGCCATCAGCGTGGCCCAGCGCGGATTGCTGTCGTCCAGATGCCGCAGCGCCCCCCACGCGCCGTATTGCGACGGCGCCGACACATCGACGAAGGCGTTGAACATCGTGCCGCCCACGGCGTCCCATGCGCTCAGCAGTTCGGCGTACAGGCCGGCCATTTCGGGCGAATAGTTATAGGTGCCGTAGAATTCGGTGAACCGGTCGTCACCGCCCTGCACCCCGTATCCCACGACATGTGTGCCGCCTTCGTACATGGTCAGGATCATGTCGTTTTGTGCCGCGATTCCCGCGTGATAGGGCCACAGCACCTGCGTCAGTTCCGCCAGCGAGCCGTCGCGCAATTCATCGGTGATGCGAGGCACGATGCTGCCATCGTCGATCCAGGCCAGCAGTTCGTCGACCCGCTCGTCGCCGCCGAGCTCGAACCCGAAATAGCCGGTGACAGCATAGGCATCGAAACTGTCGGCAGGCCGCGCCAGCCCCTCGGCCACCGCCAGAGGCGCCTCGAGCAGCGGCTCTTCGAGCCCCATCCAGCCGGTGTGGGTCGCCACGACGCGGATCAGGGCGGCGGGGTTTTGCGCGTATTCCGCGGCCCAGATGTCGGCGATCTGTGCGGCGCGCAGGCCCGCGAACTGCATCCACGCATCGCCGCCCGCCGCATCGCCCCAGCGATCCACGGCGCGCGCGCCTGCCCATCCGGCCTGCGGAAACTGGAAATTCCAGATCTCGTTGGACCATTCGGCATAGACGACCCGTCCGGGATCCAGGCGGGCGTGCACAAGCGCCGCGAACCGTGCGGCATAATCGTCGTCGGCCATGTGCGGCAGGGTGAACCACGGGTCGGCGCCGATATGGTTGGCAAGGTCCACCATCACCTCGGCCGGCACGCCGCGCCAGACGTAGGAGAAATCGTCCACCCGGGGCCGGTCGTCCCATGTCTCCTGCGGCGAGCCGTTGGTCATCATCCAGTCCATGAACCGCACCGACCGCACGTCGCGCACCCTTTCGATCCAGTCGGGATTGAACACCGCACCCGCGTCCGCCATGTCGAGCCGGTCCTCGCGCACGATGCGGATGTCGCGGATAGGATCGGCGGCGTCCAGCGCCTCGATCCGTATCGCCACGAGGCCCTCGCCGGGGCGATAGGAGAACGTGATGCGGTCGCCCTCGCGCGCCACGTCGCGGGCGATGCCGCCCACGGAAATGTCGCCCCGCCCGGTCCACGTCATCACGTACCGTCCGGCCAGCGAGGTGGCCCCGACCGGCTGATCGGTCAGGATCAGGGCCTCGATCGCCTCGGCATCGTCCGGCAGGGATATCGGCCAGCCGTCCGGCCCGATGTGACCGCCCGCGATCAGGTCTGCCATCTCATAGCCGCCCCACTGTCCGGGCAGGTGCCCGACCCAGGGCCGCGCGGATTTCATCAGGTCGAGGAACGGGTGCTGGGTCGACCAGTCGGAAATCCCGTTCAGACCCATCGCCAGCGACGGATCGGTCAGGCCGGTCGGCGGGATCAGCGCAGCCGCGGTCTCATCCGGCGGCACGGCGCCGGTGGCGGCGGCCCAGACGCCCGCGGCAATCTGCGGATAGGTCTCGCGGATCAGCGGATGCAGCGTCTCGGGCAGGGTCATATCGGCGGGCGGGGCCTGTGCATACAGCGTCGCGTAGGTGACCAGCGATGCGAGGAAATAAAGGTTGGCGGTGCCGTGCGGATCGGCGTCGGAATACAGCGCCCCGGCGGGCAGTTCGGACAGCCGCGTTTCGGTGAGGACCCGTGCCAGAACCGAGGCCACGGGGATCAGGCCCACGGCAATGTCGGGCCGCGCCTCGGCGATCGCCGCGACATAGCCGTCGTACCAGTCGTGATAGGCGCCCGCGTTGAACGCCTGATAGGTCGCAAGACCCGCCGCGTCGGGCGGATAATCGACGACGCCCGCCATTTCGGCCCAGCCTTCATAGATCCAGAACGCCGCCCCGGGGGCCTGACCGGACGTCCAGTCGATCACCCGCAGGGTTTCGGAAAGAGGCGAGGCATCGGCGGCGTCGCCCCAGCCGTAATTCTCGTCAAAGCCCTGGTATTGAATGAAATTCGGTGGCGTGATCAGAACCGTGTCGATCCCGGCGCGGCGAAACCCGACCCGCTCGCTGTCCCACGCGGGCGTGACCCCCCGAAACGACCATTTCGAAACCGGCGGCAGATCGCGGGCGAAATCGGTCAGAAACCCCCAGGTCCCCGACAGCGAGAGCCCTTGCCCGCCCGCTTCGGCAAGTTGCGCCAGCCAATAGGGCACCGTGGTCTCATCGCTGTCGGTTGCGTGATGAACGAGGCTGTTGCCGAATATCCAGACGCGCAGGTCCTGCTGCGCCTGCGCCATCGCGGGCGAAGCGGCCAGCACGCGCGGCAGCGATGAAACGGGTAAAGATCCTGCGCATATCAGCCTTCCTCGTATCCAAATGGGGCCAGCGGCGCCCCGGCCCGCACCGCCCTGTACAACGCGAGCGTCCGCGCGCCCTTGATGTGCCACGGGTAGGCGGCGTGGGCGTGGTCGCGCGCGACAGCGGCAGTTTTCGCAACGGCGTCCCGCCCGGCGACGGCGGCCTCCATTGCGGCGCGAAACCCGTCCGTGAGCGGCCCCGGCTGCGCCAGCGGGACGGCCACGCCCCGCGTCTCCCCCACCAGCGCACCGGGCGCGCCGTAACCGGTGACGATGCAGTGCATGCCAGAGGCCATCGCCTCGATCACGACACCGGCGCCCAGCTCGCGGATCGACGGAAATACGAAGACGTCACTGGTGCGCATCGCCTCGGCCACCTCGGCCTGACTCTTGCCGCCTTCCATCACGACGCAATCCTCCAGACCCTCCTCGGCGATGATCGCCTCCATCCGGGCGCGTTCCGGTCCGTCGCCGATTACCCGCAGGCGGTGCTGGCGCAGCACGTCAGACGCGGCAAAGGCCCGCAGCGCCAGTTCGGGCAGTTTGTAGGGCACGAGGCGCCCGGCGTACAGAAACGTCAGGCCATCGCCACGACGGCCCGCTGGCAAGGTGCCGGTATCGTGGAACAGCGCGGGATCGAAACCAATTTCGGGAAACGGCACGACGGTATCGGGCCGCGCGTGGCCCAGGTCGGCGCGGGTATGATCGAAAGCGGCAAGGACGCAGGCGGCACGGGCATAGGTGCTGCGCGCGTAGGGCAGGCGCTTGTACAGGTTGCGCAGTTTCCGCAGGCCCTCCTTCTCGCGCTTTTGTTCGTCCGAAAACGCCTTTGGCCACGGCAGGTTGCCGTTCAGCGGGCCGATCACGAAGGGCACCGGGCTGCGCCCTGCCAGATAACTCGGCAGGGTCGGCGACATCGGCGTGATCCGGTGCACGATGTCGAATTTGCCGTCCTGCAGGTCACGGCGATAACGGCGCCACACCGCCCGCTCGAACGCCAGATAGGGCAGATAATTCGAGATCATCGCCGTCGACCAACCCACGTCCTCCCCGCCCCGGATCAGCCGCGCGATACGGTACATCGGGGCGGCGATCCATTCGGTGTCGATGTAATCGACGCGCAGCCCGTCGCCCGCCTTTTCAATGTTCTCGCGGTTGCGAACATGCGTCACCAGCGTCACCTCGGCACCGGCGGCGATTTCGCGGGCGTATTTATACCCGACGATGGGCAGGGACGGCCATTCGGGATTGCACTCGTCCGCGACGACCAGAATGCGCAGCCGGGCCGCGTCGGGGGCCGCATCGGGGGCCAGGTTTGGAGCGGCGGGAAGGTGGGATGTGGGCTGCTGCATCGGGGGCTCCGCTAAAGGATCGTCTGAAAGACGGGCGTCCGCACCGGTCTGCGTCTCGAATAGCGCTCGGCATAGCCCAGCAGCGTCCCCGCAAGGATGAACGTCACCGGCGTGATGGTCGCGTTGGGTATCAAATCGACGACATTGATCGCAAGCATCAGCGCGAGCGGCCCCGCAAAGGGCGACATGCCGCCCGCGTCACCCCGGATCCCGCGCCACCACATCACGAAAATCGGCAGGGTCAGCAGGCCGAATTCGGCGATGAACCCCAGCCACCCGAACACCCCGATCACGATGATCCAGCGTCCGTCCGTCACCGTCAGAATCCGCCCCGTCTCGGGATCGAGGATATGGTTGCGCCCCCAGCTGCCCCAGCCGAACAGCGGCTTTTCAAAGGCACGTTCGAGCAGGATGTCCTCGTTGTCGAAGCGGAACCGCAGCGAATTGGCCCTGTCGATGCTGATCTCCTCGGCGGCGGCCAGCATGCGGTCGACCGGCACGATATCGGCGCCCTTCATCGCGGGATAGGCCACGGCGAGAAACGCCAGCGCGACGGCGATGTGCAGCTGCATCTTGCGGCCCGCAAAGGCGATGACCGGCGCAAAGGCCGCGGCAAAGATCAGCGCGCCCGCCGATTTGCACAGGAACAGCACGACCAGCAGATAGGCCGACGCCGCGGCATAGCCGAGGTAGGCGCGGCTTTGCTCCGCGCGCATCAGCGCCAGCGCGGCAAAGGCCGTCGTCATCAAAAAGAATGCCAGCCAAATCCCGTGGTACAGGAATACCAGCGGGCGATAGCCGCCAAACCGGATCGTCTGCTCGAAACTGTGCTGATAATAGCCGTAGACCCACAGGTTCAGCTGCGGCGACAGGCGCACCTCGACCAGTGCGGGCAGCGAATACAGCAGGCCGCACAGCATCAGGGCCACCATCACGTCGCGGCGGTGCCGTTCGGTCACGATGAAATGCCGGGCCAGCAGCATCGGCGCCACGAAAAGCGCCTGCTGCATGCAGAGTGCAATCGCCTCGCGCAGGCGCAGGCCGGGCAGGCCGACACGCCCGTAAAACACCGGTTCGGCATTGGAAATCACCGTGACGATGGGCGACAGCACAAAGATCAGCACCAGCACCTTACCCAGCGGATGCGCGGGCAGCCACTGGATCGGCTCGCGCGCCAGAGCGAGGCAGATCACCACGACAACCATGTTCGGAATCGTGTCCTTGGTCAGCGCGGGCAGCAGCGGAAAGTCGAATCCCGCGGGCGGCGGCGGCAGGAACAGATAGGCCAGCAGCAGGCTCGCGATCAGCGCCCGGGGAATCGACAGTGCGCGAAACAACAGGGCCGAGGCGGCGGGCCACGCGATCAGGGCAAAAAGGGCGAAGGCGTTGGGCAAGCCGGTGATGTCCTTCGTGGCGGTCGGTGCGCGCAGGGCCGGTTCCGGTCCGGTGCGCGCCACGCTGCAGCCGCGCGCACGGCATGGAGTGTTTCAAAGTTTAGGTATAGCGCTACTGGGGCAAAATAGTGACTTTGCCGTTAGCGGACACCGATTAGTGAGGTGAGGCGGCCATCCGGCGGGTGCGTCCGAGGGTATTTTCGGCGTACCGATACCGCAATGGGCCCGCGCCGTGCAGAATACCACGGGGGGCCGGTGCAGAAATGGATCAGATGACCGACACGCCGCGCACCGCCGACGTCAGTGCCGCGCCGGCGCGCCGCCTGCGCATCGCCTATCTGTGCGACCACAGCCCGCTGAACCGTAACCTGTATTCCGGCGGCAACGCCCGGATTTACGCGGCACTCAACGCCCATGTCGGCGATGTCGACATTCTGGGGCAAGGCTGGGGGCTGGCGGAGCCGGTTCGCCGTCTGATGCACCGCCTGCCCGATGCGATCAACCTGCGGCTGCGCTGGCGGCTGCACCTCGCCTTCGGGCGGCTGACGGCGCGGGCCGTGCGCCGCGCGCTGCTGCGGGGCGACTACGACGTCCTGTTCTGCGCCTATAGTTTCGCCTCCCTGCACCGTGTCGTGCCGCCGCCCGGCGTGTTGAGCGTCTTTACCTCGGATGCCACACAGACGATCTATCGCAATTCCGTCGTGGGCGAGAATTTCGGGTCCTACTTTGCGCCTTCGCGCCTTTTGGATCCGTGGATCACCCGGGCCGAGGCGCGCACTTACCGGGCCACCGACCTGCTGCTGTGGCCGTCGGACTGGCTGCACCGCGCCGCCGACGAAACCTATGATCTGCGCCCCGGCCACGCCATGATGGTGCCCTGGGGCGCCAATATCGAAACGCCTGACATGGCGCCGGTTCAGCCCGTGCTGGCGCGCGACACACCGCTGCGCCTGGTGTTCATCGGCCGCGACTGGTGGGCCAAGGGCGGCCCGATGGTTCTGTCGATCCTCGAAGAACTGCGCGCGCGCGGCGTCGATGCGCGGTTGACCGTCATCGGCACGACACCGCCCGAGGTGCCCGCAAACCTTGCGGACCATGTGACGGTACACCCGTCGCTCGACAAATCCCGCCCCGACGAACTGGCGGTGTTTCAGGCCGCCCTGCGGGCCGCGCATTTCATGGTTCTGCCCTCGTTCGAAAGCTATGGTTTCGCGTTCTGCGAGGCCTCGGCCCATGGCACGCCGTCGCTGTGTCTGAAGGCGGGCGGGGTGCCGGTCTGGGACGCGCGCAACGGCCATGCCTTGCCGCCCGACGCGCCGGCGCAGGATTTCGTGCGGGTCGTCGAAGGCTATCTCGCCGAACCGGAGACCTATGACGCGCTGCGCCTGTCGACGCGGCACACATTCGACACGGACCTGAACTGGGACGCGTGGGGCCGCAGGGTCGCCGCACTGGTGGCGGAACGCAGGGCGTCGGGCACGCACCGCCCGGGTATCTGAGACGCGAGCCCCCGGAACCGAAAACGCAAAAGACCGCCCCGAAGGGCGGCCCGGCAGCGTCATGTTGCGAGGATCAGACGCCCGTGGCGCGCAACACGACCCGGAATGTTCTGGCGATGACGCCAAGGTCGGTCAGAAACGACAGTTCGCGGAAATAGTGGCGGTCAAAAGAGGCGCGTTCGGCAAAGCTCGAACTCGTTGCGCACGGAAATCTGCCAGAAGCCGGTGATGCCCGGCCGCATCTCGTAGTACTCGGTGCCGGGATACATCACGCGCTGCGAGCCCATCATCGGGCGCGGTCCGACGATCGACATCTCGCCGACGAATACGTTCCACAGCTGCGGCAGCTCATCGAGGGAAGCCCGGCGCAGGAACCCGCCGATGGCGGTGATCCGCGGATCGCGGCGCAGTTTCTGGTGGTGATCCCATTCGTCGCGGGCGGCAGGATCGGCCGCCAGATACCCGTCGAGAACCCGGTCGGCATCGTGCACCATCGTGCGCAGTTTCACCATGCGAAACACCCGCCCGCCCCGACCGACCCGCTCCTGAAAGTACCAGGGCCGGCGTCCATCCAGCGAGATGACGACGGCAAGCAGGAATACGGTGAACGCGACCGGTACGGACGCCATCAGAACGATGGCAATGTCCAGAAATCGCTTTAAATGGGCGCGGTATATTCCGGGCAAGGTACGGGTTTTGGGCACAAAATGAGTTGGTGCAATGCTTGTCGACGGCATGATCGTCTGCGGCGCATTCGGTCCATCGAGGGCAGCTCGAAATTGATAGCTCACGTTTTTCCCTCCCCAGGGAAATGGACGGCACGCCGTCCAGAAAAAATCTCGTCTCGGCGCGGTTTCGAACGCCAGGGCGGATCGTGCAGATCACGTCGCCCTCCTTCAGCAATCCCGCTCCCGGGTTCTTTCGAACGCTGGGGTATTTGCGGGCAGGGTCCGGTGCCGGCCCCCTTTTGGTAGAACCTGCGTCCAGGCAGCCGGACCGGTTTTCGTCTGCGGGTCACATCGATTTGTGCCACCCGACACTTGGACATAAGCATTTGATCGAGATTTCAGTCAATTCGTTCCGATCGTCGTTCACTATGATTGGCAATCACTTTACGCGTGATTCATGGTGTCGTAGCCGCTGTCTAGCGGTCGCGAAACGGTGCGGAGAGGGAAAAGATCCGCCCCGTTCCTCCCCTTCGTGACGGCGAGGAGTGTCAGGAACCCCTGACTAATCCCTCGCCACAAGCGGCTATTGCTGGTCTAAACTGTGCCAATTGCCGTCGGGTTATGGTCAATAAGCGCGATACCGCGCATTGTAGCGATACCAGAGACACTTTGCACCCGAACTATGGGTGCCGTTCCCGGATGGACGCTACGTCAGATTAACCACAACCCGGACAGGTGCCGCCCTGTCCTGCCGTGGGCCCCGGTGCCGGCGATAAAAGTTAAGACGGGCCGCGTCCGCTGTGTCCGCTGTTTCAGCAAACCGCGCAATTATCCCCTAAACGTCCATATTGTTTCGATGGCGGAAGGGGAAACGGCGAAGTGATTCGGGTTTCGCGGGGAATCAGAGGGCGTCCAAAGGCCGAATCGACGCGTCGGAACGGTTGCGCGGGTTCCCGCCTGACGTCAGCGGCCGCCGATCCGCGCTTGCTGGCGGCAGCGGCGGGCCGTGTCGGGCCTGAGCGGCAGATTTCAGGTGCGGGTGCTGCGGCGCACGGGGGCCACGCCAAGATCGGCAAGCACATGGGCAAGGTCCGCGCGCCAGTCGGGACGCGGAATGCCGAAGGTCGCTGTCATCGACGCGCAATCGAGGCGCGAATTGGCCGGTCTGCGCGCGGGCGTCGGATAGCTGGTTGCCGGAATATCCTGCACCGGCACTGACAGGCCGGACCGCATAAGGATCTGCCGCGCGAAGTCGGCCCAGCTGACATCCGGCGCGCCTGCGAAATGATAGGTACCGCTCAGCGCGGCGGCGCCTTCGGCCTCGGTCATCGCGCGTGCAACGCCGTAGATCGCCGCCGCGATACTCGCCGCCGATGTCGGCCCGCCGATCTGATCGTCTATCATCGACAGACCGGACCGCGTCTGTGCCAGGCGCAACACCGTCTTGACGAAATTGCTTCCGGTGGCGGAAAACACCCATGAGGTCCGCAGGATCGCGTGCGGACCACCGGCGGTGCGGATGCCCTCCTCACCGGCCAATTTCGTGCGGCCATAGGCGCCCAGCGGACCGGTCGCGTCGCCGGGCGCGAAAGGTGCCGTGCCGCTGCCGTCGAAAACATAATCGGTCGAGATATGGATGAAGGGGATGCCGCGCGCCGCCGTCAGCGCCGCAATCGCCGCCGGAGCGGCAGCGTTGACGACATGGGCCTCGGCCTCCTGCGTCTCGGCCAGATCGACGGCGGTAAAGGCGGCAGCGTTGATCACAACGTCGGTGGCGGGCAACAGGCCGGTTAAAACGCGCACGACGGCCTCGGGATTGCTCAGATCCGCGGCCTCACGGCCCAGCACGATCAGGCTCACACCCGCGGCCCCGGCCATCCGTTGCAATTCTGTCGCGACCTGCCCCGACTGACCGAAAACGACGGCTCTCACAACTGGACCCGGCGGTTTTGTGCGGCGGTGCCGGTCATCGCGCCGACGACCGGTTTGGGCATTATCGCTGCGGACCGTCGTGTCATGCCGTCTCCCGTTCGTGGCGTCGTGACGCACCCCCGCCGCGCAATTCAGCGCCTCCCCTAGCAAGGTCAATCGCCGGTGTCACGTTATCCGACATAACTTTCGCCCGCTTCTCCGATATCGCCGGGTGCCACGGCGATTGTCTTGAGGATCATGTGGACCTGTTGTCCCACCGCGAGGTGCAATGCCGTGGCCGAGCGTTGCGTCACCTGCGCCAGCAATGCCGCGTCGCGCGGCCCGGTACAGCCGCCAAGGGCGATCCGAACGGAAACGCCCGCATCCGGTGCGGCCGGCGCCCCTTTGTCGGGGTCCGCACCGATCGCCGTGATCCGCCCGACGAGGACGTTGAGCGCGGACAGCCCCTGCGGCGGTTGCCGCGACAGGATCACGTCACCCGCCGCGATGCGCAACCGCAGCCGGTCGCCGATGTCCTGCGCGCGACGCGGCACGAACAGGGTGCCGCCGGGCACCGCAACCTCGCTCAGCCCGTCGTCGTGATGCGCCACGATCCGCCCCGTCAACACGGCGCCGACGCCGCGTGGCCCCAGATGCGGCACCATCGCCGGATCGGCCAGCAGATCGGCGGCGGGCCCCTGTGCGGCGATCCGCCCCGCCTCGATCACGACGAGGCGGTTCGCCAGTTGCCCCACTTCGTCCAGCGCGTGGCTGACGTAGAGGATCGGGATCCGCGTCTCGTCGCGCAGGCGCGCCAGATAAGGCAGGATCTCGGCCTTGCGAGAACCGTCGAGGGCGGCAAGCGGCTCATCCATCAGCAGGATGTCGGGGTCGCTCAGCAAGGCGCGTCCGATGGCCACCCGGCTCGTCTCGCCGCCTGACAGCGCGCCGGGGCGGCGGCCAAGCAGCGGGGTGAGGCCGAGGAAATCGGCGATCCGGGCCTCGGAGCGCCCGCGCGCCATTCCGTAGCGCAGGTTCTGGCGAACGGTCATATGCGCAAACAGGCGCGCGTCCTGAAACACGCAGCCAACCCGGCGTCGGTGCAGCGCGACCGATGTGCGCGCATCGGTATCGACGAGGACGCGCCCGCCCGCGACAATGCGCGCATGGTCGGGCCGCAACAGCCCCGCGATGGCCGCCAGCACCGAGGATTTGCCCGCCCCAGAACGTCCGAAAAGCGCCGTCACCCCGGGCGGTGCGTCGAAATCCACGTCCAGCGCGAACCCGCCAGCCCCGCCCGACCGGCCGGACCTGCCCGACCGGTCGAACCGGTGGCGCAACACGACGGTCAGGCCGCTCACGTCCGTCGTCCGCGTGCGATCATCCGCGCGGCAAGAGCCTCGGACAGGGCAATCGCGCCCAGCGAAATCGCCAGCGACACGATGACGAGACGCACCGCCCCCTCCGATCCGCCGGGCACCTGAAGGAATGCGTAGATCGCAGAGGGCAAAGTAAGCGTTTCACCCGGAATCGCGGCGGCAAAGGTGATCGTCGCGCCGAATTCGCCCATCGCCTTGGCGAACCCGATGATCGTGCCCGCCAGCACGCCCGGTGCTATCAGTGGCAGCGTGATCGTGCAGAACACCCGCACCGGATGCGCGCCCAGCGTGCCTGCCGCCGACTCGAGCCGGGGGTCCACCGCCTCGATCGACAGGCGCATCGCCCGCACGATCAGCGGAAACGCCATGACGGCAGCGGCAAGGACCGCACCGGTCCAGCGAAACGCCAGGGTGATGCCGAAGGTATCGTAGAGAAACCCGCCGACCGCGCCGTTGCGCCCGAATGTCAGCAACAGCAGATAGCCGGTGACGACCGGCGGCAGGATCAGCGGCAGATGCACCAGCGCGTTGAGCGCGCCCCGCCCGGTAAACCGCCACCGGGCGAGGGCATAGGCGGTCAGCATCGCCACCGGCAGGCTCGCCGCGACGGCGCAGAACGACACCAGCACCGACAGGCGCACCGCCTGCCATTCCTGCGGACCCAGCCAGTCCGTCGGCCAGCCGGCCCCCTGCATCATCCGGCCCCCTGCATCATCCGGCCCCGCCCAACATCCGGCTCCGCCATCATCCGGGCGCGCGGGGGAAACCGGCGGCGGCGAAACTCAGCAGGGTCCGCGAGTCGCGCAGATGCGCGAGGAACGCCAGAGCCCGCGGAGATGCCCCGCGCAGAGCCGCGGCGGGATAGAGGATGCGGGGATGGCTGCCCTGTGGAAAACCGGCGACCAGCCGGACATCCGTGCGACCGTGGACATCACTTTGATAGACGACACCGAAGGGGGCCTCGCCAAGGGCGACGAGGCGCAGGGCGGCAGTGACGCTGTCGGTTTCGATCAGGCGTTGCGACAGCGTGTCCCACAGGCCCAGATTTTCGAATGCCGCGCGGGCGTAGATCCCGGCGGGGACCGATCCCACCTGCCCCACCGCAAGACGGCCGTCGCCCAGACGCGCCGGCAATTCGGACAGTTGCAACATCGGTTCGGCATCGGGCGGACCGATCACGACCAGATGGTTGGTCAGCAGGTCGGCGCGGGATCCCGGCACCAGCAAGTCCGCCGCCTCGACCACGTTCATCCACTCGGGATTGGCCGACAGGAACACCTGCGCGGGCGCGCCCTGCAGGATCTGCTGCGCCATCGCACCGCTGCCGCCATAGGCGAGGGCGATCTCGTCGCCGGTCTGCGCCGTCCACCGCGCCGCAATCTCGTCCAGCGGGAGTTTCAGACTGGCGGCGGCAAACACCACGATGCGTTCGGCCGTGGCGGACCCGGCCCACAGGCACACAATAAGGAGAAGGCTCAGGCGCATCGGGGTCTTTCGTGCGGATGACGGTGTGGAGGGCACGATGCGGCAGAGCCGGGTCCGGTTGCAAGGGGGGACGTCGACCCCGCCCATACCGGCCCCGCCCACGTCGGCCCCGTCCACGTCGGCCCCGTCCATACAGGCCCCGTCCATTTCGCAATTTGCACCCGCCCGCGTTTTGCGCCACTTGTTCCGCACGGCATGGGCAGGAGGGATGCGATGATCATCGTGGGCGGCGAAAACCTGATCGACCTGGTGCAGACGGGCACGCAGGACAACAAACCGGTCTATCAGGCGAATCCCGGCGGCTCTCCGTACAACTGCGCCGCGGCATTGGGTCAACAGGGCGAGGACGTGGCCTATGTCACGCCGATTTCGCGCGACAGCCTCGGCGAACTGCTGGCCTCCCACATCGCGGCGGCGGGTGTCACCCTGACCGGCGCGCGGCGGGCAGAGCCCACGTCGATGGCCGTCGTGTCGATCGTGGACGACGCACCGTCCTATGCATTCTATCGCACCGGCACGGCGGAACGGATGGTCACGCAGGACGGCATCATGGCGCTGATCCCCGACGGCACGCGCGCTTTCCAGATCGGCTCTCTCGCGCTGGTCGACGGCGCCGACGCCGCCGCATGGGAGGCGGTGTTCGCGGCCTGCAAGGCGCGCGGCATCCTGTGCTCCATCGATCCGAACGTGCGCCCGTCGCTGATCCCGGACCGCGCGACGTTCACCGCCCGGATCGAACGGATGATGGACAGCGCCGATATTCTGAAGATCAGCGATGAAGACCTCGAATGGCTGTATCCCGACCGAACGCTCGACGAGATCATCGCGCGCTTGCGCGCCCGCATCGCCGCGCGCCTGTTCGTCGTGACGCTGGGGCCGAAGGGCGCCATCGGCCATGCGGGGGACGTGTCGGTGCAGATCCCGGCGGCCCCGGTGCCCACCCTCGTCGATACGGTCGGCGCGGGCGATACGTTCATGGCGACGCTGCTGGCCGGCGCGCTGCGCGACATGCCGGATAGCGACGCGGCGCTGCGCACCCTGCTCGTGCGGGCCTCGACGGCGGCGGCAATCAACTGCGGCAGGCGGGGATGCCAGCCGCCGACGGCGGCGGAACTCGACGCGGCGCTGCGCTGATGCGGCTGTATCTCGACAGTGCTGTGGACGCGGACTGGGCAGACCTGCTGCCGACGGGCCTGTTTCACGGCATCACGACGAACCCGACGCTGGCGGCGCGCGCGGGCCTTGACTATCCCCGCATCGACTGGGGCGCGATGGCCCGGCGCGCCGTGTCGCTGGGCGCGCGGGAACTTCACGCGCAGGTCTACGGCGATGCCGCGACCTACCTCGATTTCGCGCACCGGCTGTATGACGCGGGCGATGCGGCGGGAATCGCCACGGTCGTGAAGATCCCGCTGACCGAGGCGGGTATCCGCGCCACCCCAGCCATCGCGGCCCTGAAACGGCCGATCCTGATGACCGCCTGCTATCACGCCAAGCAGATGATCGCGGCGCAGACCCTCGGCGCCACCTATATCGCGCCCTATGTCGGGCGGATGCGCGATGCAGGCCTCGATGCGCCGGCCCATTTGCGGCGGATGGTTGAGATTGCCGGGGCGGCCGACCGCCCGACCTGTATCCTCGCAGCCTCGATCCGGTCGGTGGACGAGGTTCTCGAGATCGTCGGCTGCGGCGTCAGAACCCTGACGATCTCCGCAACCGTCGCGCATGCGCTGATCGACGAACCCCTGACGACCGCCGCATCCGAAGCGTTCGAGAACAGCATCGCCAACGGACCCGGCTAGGCCCCCCCCCCGGCCATCCGCGCCACCCTATTCGGACGTGGGCAGCGCAGCGCCTTGTTCCAGCGTCATGGGAAACAGATCGGGCCGCTGGATCGCGAGGCTGGCGTTGATCACCCGGCCCGCATCGTCGCAGGCCACCTGTTCGACCACCAGAACCGCCGCGGGATCGTCGAGAGCGAGGTCCGCAATCTCGGATACGGTCGCCAGCCGCGCCGAAATGCCGGTACGGCCGCGACAGGGGCGCAGACCCAGACGCCCGATCAGTTCGGCATAGAGCGACCGGTCGGGAACCGACCAGTCCAGATCGAGCAGCGCCGCCGCCCGGGTAGCGGGCAGCCAGTCCGAGCACAGCATCACCACATCGCCGTCGATCAGACGCAGGCGGCGCAATTCGACGATACCGTCGCCACGACCCACCCCCAGAAGGCGCGCGACCTGCCCCGTCGCGGGGACAAGGCCGGCGGACACCAGCCTGCTTTCGGGGCGGCTGCCGTGGGCACGGGCGGTTTCGGTGAAACTGCGCAGCAGGTCGATCTCATAGCTGCGGCGGCCGTGGCGGTTTTCGGGCGAGGCGGGATAAAACCCCTTGCCGGGAAAACTCTTCAGATGCCCCTCCATCACCAGTTCGCGCATCGCGTGGCGCACGGTGATGCGGCTGACGCCGAGGCTGCCGATCAGCTGGCGTTCCGACGCCAGTTTCGTGCCCGCCGGTATGTCACCCGATTCCATCAGATCGAGCAGGTGCCGTTTCACCTGTTGATACAGTGGCAGGGGCGAGGCGCGGTCGATGATCATATGAGGCCCTGTTGCGGTGCGCGCGCGCCTGCGTCAAGGGTGGCGCGGGAATCATCTTGTCATAGCCGGATATGACCAGTTAGCCTTGACCCTGACAAGCGAGGAGGGGGCGGCGTGAAGCTGGCATTGATCGGGGGCGGAGGATTGCGGGCACCGCTGTTCGTCGATTGCGCGCGCCGGCGGGCCGCGGCGATCGGCCTGACGCACGTCGTGCTGATGGATACCGATGCCGATCAGCTGGCGCTTATCGCGCCGATCTGCGAGGCCCTCGTCGCGCGGTCCGGCGGTGCCCTGCGGGTCACGGCGACGACGGACGCGGATGAGGCCCTGCGAGGCGCGGATTTCGTCGTCACCACGATTCGTCCTGGCGGCATCGACGGGCGCATCGCGGATGAAACCATTGCCACGCAGGAAGGCGTTCTGGGGCAGGAGACGACGGGGGCGGGCGGCTTTGCCATGGCCCTGCGGTCGATCCCGACGATTCTGGGCTATGCGCGGCGCATGGCCGACCTGTGCCCCGACGCCTGGCTGATCAATTTCACCAACCCCGCCGGGCTGGTCACGCAGGCCCTGCACGACGCTGGGTTCGGGCGCATCGTCGGCATCTGCGACAGCGCCAACGGCGCACAGACCGCCGTCGCCCGCGCGCTCGGCGTGCCGACGCAGGCGGTCGAGGCGGACCTGTTCGGCCTGAACCACCTGTCGTTCTCGCCTGCCGTGCACCACGACGGGCGCGACGTGTTGCCCGACCTGCTCGCGCGCGACGACTTTCTGGCCACCACCGCCCTGTCGGTCTTCGATCCCGCGCTGGTACGGCGGCGGGGCATGTGGATCAACGAATACCTGTGGTATTTCTGGGCGATAGACGCGGCGATGGCCGCACAACGTGCCAAGGGCGGGCGCGGCGCGGAAATCGCCACGCTCAACGCCGGTTTCGTGCCCCGGCTCAAGACCGCGTCACCGGATGCCGCCCTGTCCGAATACATGGCCTATGAGGCGGCGCGCAGCGGCTCCTACATGGCGTCGGCGCGCCCGGCAGGTGCCAGCGCCCCCGAGGTGCCGCCAGACGGCGAGGGCTATGCAGGCGTCGCCTTCGACGTGATCGGCGCGCTGCGCGGCACCGGCGCGATCCGCACCGGCCTCAACGTGCCGAACGCCGCGACGCTGAGCGATCTGGCCCCCGACGACATCGTCGAGGTCAGCTGCCGGATCGATGCGGGCGGGATCAAGCCTGTGCCGTTCGGCGCCATGCCTTCGGTGCAGCGCGAACTTGTCGGCACCGTGAAACTCTACGAGCGGCTCTGCGTCGAGGCCGTGGCACGGCGCGACCGCGCGCTCGCCGTGGACGCGCTGATGGTGCATCCACTGGTCCTGTCGCGCGCGGACGGCCGCCCGGCTGGTGGACCGGTTACTCGGCGTCCACGCCGCCTTCACCGGAGACTGGACATGAGCGCGCGGGTTTTCGTGACAGGCGAGTATTTCTGCGACCTCGTGTTCGGCACGGTGGATGCGCCCCCGGCGCCCGGGCGCGAGGTTTTCGGCACCGGACCCGAGATCGTTCCGGGCGGCACGTTCAACATCGCAGCCGGCCTTGCGCGGGCCGGTGTGCCGACCGCCTGGGGCGTCGAATTCGGGACCGATCCGTTCAGCGCGCTGGTGCGGGCCGCAGCGACAGAGGCGGGCGTCGATCCGGTGGCGTTCCGTGACCTGCCCCATCCGGTGCCACGCCTGTCGGCGGCGTTTTCGGTCGGTGGAGACCGTGGATTCCTGAGCGCCAGCGACGCGCCCGTCCGCCCGGTGCCCGCTCCCGGCACGGATATGCCCAAGACGGCGTGGGTGGTGCAGACGTTCCGCTTTACGCCCGACTGGATCGCCGCCGCCCGCACCGCGCGCGCGCAGGGCGCTCGCCTGTTCGGCGATTGCCGAGACGTGGAGGCGACGTTGGAGACACCCGGCGTGCGCGATCTGCTGGACTGCCTCGATGTATTCGCGCCCGGCGCGGACGAGGCGATGCGCCTGACGGAAACCACGACACCGCAGCAAGCCCTGACGGTGCTGGCCGCAATCGTTCCGGTGGTCATCGTGACGCGGGGGGCGCAGGGCGCGATCTGGGCTGCCGATGGCGCAACGGGCACCCAACCCACGCCGACGGTGCACGTCGTCGATACCATCGGCGCGGGCGATGCGTTCAACTGCGGCTATATCTGCGCCGCCCTCGCGGGCGCAGGCATCGCGGAGAGCGTACGCGCGGGATGCGTGTTCGGCGCACATGCCGTGACCCGCCCCGGGGGCGGCCATGCCCCGGACGGCGCGGCATTCGGGCGACTGTACGCCGATATCGGGCAGGCGCCGGGCCCGCGCCTTGTCGCGCTGCCGGGTCGCCGACCGACAATCACCTCACCATCGACCGAAACGACAGATCAGGGAGCATCGACATGAAATACGCAAAATTCCTCACGACCACCGCCTTCGTCCTCTTTGCCGGTGCCGCATCGGCGCAGGACACCACCATCACCTTTGGCTATTGGGGCGATCCCGCCGAGCTGCCGCCTTTCGAGGCCATCGTCGCGGCCTATGAAGAGGCCAATCCGGGCGTTAACGTCGAGGTTCAGCACGCACCCTGGTCGGGCTATTTCACCCGTCTCGACGCGCAGCTTGCCGCCGGTGCCGGGCCGGACGTGTTCTTCATCACCAACGTGCCCAGCTATGCGGCGCGCGGCGCGCTGGCGCCGCTTGACGCGCATATCGCCGAAACCGGCTTTCCGATCGAGGACTACAATCAGGAGACGCTGCGCTCGCACAGCTATCAGGGCGCGCTCTATTCCCTGCCGCGCGACAACGCCACCATCGCACTGTATTACAATATCGACGCCTTCGACGCGGCAGGCCTGTCCTACCCGGACGACACATGGGCCTGGGACGACCTGCGCGCGGCCGCGGCGGCCCTGACCGAGATGGAGGGCAACCGCGTCACCCGTTACGGCGTGGTGATGGAATCCAACGACTGGCCGATCTGGATCGCGCAGAACGGCGGGTCGGTGTTCGACGATCCGATCGCGCCGACGACGTTCACGATGGACGCCCCCGAGGCCGTGGCCGCCGTGCAGTACATCGGCGACATGATCAACGAGGACCGCTCGATGCCGTCCTTCCTCGAAAGCTCTCAGGCGGGCGGCACGACGCAGATGTTCCTGTCGGAGCAGGCGGCGATGTCGATCACCAACGCCGCACGCCTCGGCTCCTATGCCGCCGCCGATTTCGAATGGGCCGTTGCCCCGCTGCCGACCGGGCCGGATGGCATCCGCGCCAACCGGATCGGCGGGGCGGGATTCGGGATGAATCCCAACGCCGCCGACCCGGAGGCGGCATGGAACTTCCTGTCGTTCGTGGCGGGCGCCGAGGGCCAGTCGATCTTTGCGGGTGCCGATGCCGCCGCCGTGCCCGCGATGACCAACAACGAGCAGGTGCAGGCCGCGTTTCAGGCGCCCTTTGCCGACGTGTTCCTCAGCGAGACGGCGAATGGCCAGCTGCTGTCGCAGTTCCCGGCCTATGTCGACATCTCGAACCTGTATATCGGCCCGGCGCTCGATCTGGTGTGGAACGGCGAGACGGATGCGGCGACGGCCATCGGTGACATCGCCGAACCCGTGAACGCGCGTCTGGCGCGATAACGACGACCGGCGGGCCCCCGGAAACGACTTTGGACGGGCGCCCGCCCCACCGCCTTCAACCGTGTGCTAAGGACCCCGCCATGGCCGACCTGCCCGCCCGCGTCATCGACAGCCACGTCCATTATGGTTTTTGGGAGAAGCTGTTCGGCCGCGACGCCGAAACCGGCTATCTCGATGCCCTGTCCGACGTCTGCGAAGAGGCGAATATCGAAAGGGTGGCCCTGCTGGCCAACCCCGGACAGATCGGCAACCGGCGGCTGGCCGACGCCCTTGAACTGCGGCCCGACCTGATTATCGCGATGGGACGTCTGCGCCTCGATCATGATCCGGTGTCGATGGTGGACGAATTCTGGCAGATGGGATTCCACGGGATCAAGACCATCGGCGTATCGAAGAACTACGACCACCCCGATTACATGCCCTTCTATGAGGCCGCCGCCTCGCGCGGTTTGCCGATCCTGTTTCACACCGGCATTCAGGGCGGGGCCATCGACTATCTGTCCGGCGGCAAGGAGGATGCGTGGAAGACGATCCCCGAGGGTGAGGACGAGGAGGCGCTGGTGCAGCGCCTGTCGCGCCAGATCAAGCGCGAGCCCTACGGGTTTTCGTCCGCGCGGATGCAGCCGATCTACCTCGATACCATCGCGTTCTATTTTCCCGAGCTGTTCATCATCGGTGCCCACCTCGGCTGGCCCGATTACCGCACCGCCTGCGCCGTCGCGCGCTGGCGCCCGCGTCTGCATTTCGACCTGTCGGGCGGCGACACGGTGCACGACCACATCGTCGGGGGCGGCTATATCGGCAAGGAGATCAGCGCCCGCAAGATGCTGTACGGCTCGGATTGCGATCACCGCCGGATGGTGGGCGACGTGAAGAAATGGAAGGCGAGCTTCGACACCATGGGCCTCACGGCAGACGAGCAGGACCAGATATTCTATCGCAACGCGGCGCGGATATTCGGTCTGGACCGGAACAGGTGAGTATCGTCCGTCTGGACAAATCCGGTGACGCGGCCTCCGGGGCCGGTCTGCCGGGCACAGTCGACCTCCGGTCCGCGGCACGCAAACGCCGGCGGCGGATACTGGGCAAGGACGCAGGTGCCGCGGTGTTCTTTCTGGCGCCCGCGATGGTGCTGTTTCTGGCGTTCACCGGCGTACCGGTCGTCGCCGCGTTCTTTATCTCGTTCACGCAGTGGGATCTGTTCCGCCCGCCCACCTTCGTCGGCCTCGATAACTATACCCGCCTGATGTCGGATCCGATATTCGGCAAGGTGATGGGCAACACGGCGTATTTCGTGCTCGCCTCGGTGCCGTTGCAGATGATCCTCGGGCTGCTGGCCGCATTGGCGCTGAACCGGGGGATCCGCGGGCAGACGTTCTTTCGCGTCGCCTATTTCCTGCCCGCCGTCACGTCGACCATCGCCGCAGCCCTCGTCTGGTCGTGGCTGTTCAACTCGAACTACGGCCTCGTCAACGCGCTGTTGTCGGGTCTTGGCGTGGACGACGTGCCGCGCTGGCTCGCGTCCACCAAATGGGCGATGCCCGCCGTCATCATCGTCTCGGTCTGGCAAAACGTCGGCTATGCGATGGTGCTGTTCCTTGCGGGATTGCAGAACATCCGCCCCGATCTGTACGATGCCGCCGCCCTCGACAATGCGCGGGGCTGGCGCAGGCTGTGGTTCATCACGCTGCCGATGCTGTCGCCGACGACGTTCTTCGTCCTCGTGATCTCGATCATCGGATCGTTTCAGGTATTCGAACTGGTGTTCATCATGACGCAGGCGGGACCCGCCAATGCCACCAATACGCTGGTCTATTACATCTATCAGAACGGGTTTCAGTTCTATCAGATGGGCTATGCAAGTGCGGCGGCGATGATCCTGTTCGGGATCGTGCTGATGATCACGATGGTGCAGTACGCCACGCAGAACCGGTGGGTACACTATGGATAAGGGCCTGCTGTCGGGCCGCGCGGGGCGCAAACGCGCCATCGACTGGCTGATGTTCTGCCTGCTGCTGGCGGGCACGTTGATAACCTGCGGGCCGTTCGCCTGGACGCTGGCGACATCGTTCAAACCCGACGCCGAGGTGTTTTCGTACCCGCCGTCGCTGTTCACCGACGATCCGCGCCCCGGCAATTACCGCGACCTGTTCAGCGCCATTCCCTTCGGACGCGCCATGCTGAATTCCGCCATCGTCGTGCTGTCGATCACGGCATTGCAACTCATCGTCTGCTCGATGGCGGCCTATGCCTTCGCGTTCCTGAAATTCCGGGGCCGCGAGGTCCTGTTCGTGATCTTCCTCGCGGCCCTCATGGTGCCGCCGCAGGTGACGCTGATCCCGAATTTCATCCTCGTGCGCAACCTTGGCTGGATCGACACCTATCAGGGCCTGATCCTGCCGTTCGCCTTCTCGTCCTTCGGCGTGTTCCTGTTGCGGCAATATTTCCTCACCATCGCGTTCGAGCTGATCGAGGCGGCGCGTCTGGACGGCTGCAGGCACTGGAAGATCTATCTCTTCGTCGTCCTGCCGCTGGCCCGCCCCGCCCTCGGCGCGCTGGCAATCTTTGCCTTCGTCAGCCAGTGGAACAACTTTCTGTGGCCGCTCATCATCACGACGAAACCGGAAATGCAGACGGTGACGGTGGCGCTGTCGTCACTGCGCGGGCAGTTCGCCACCGACTGGCCGCTGCTGATGGCAGGCTCCGTCCTCGCCATCGCGCCGGTCCTGCTGGTGTTCATCCTCGGCAACCGGGCGTTCATCTCCGGCCTGACCGCCGGCAGTTTCGGAGGGCGATAGATGTTCGTGACACTGGACGAGGTGCGCAAATCCTACGGCGCGCAAGAGGTGATCCACGGCGCGACCTTGCAGATCGAGCAGGGTGAATTCTGCGTCTTCGTCGGCCCCTCCGGCTGCGGCAAATCGACATTGCTGCGGATGATCGCGGGCCTCGAGGATATCACAGACGGCGAGATCGCCATCGACGGGCGCGTCGTCAACGACATGGACCCGGCCGACCGGGGCGTGGCGATGGTCTTCCAGACTTACGCGCTTTATCCGCATATGACGGTGCGCCGCAACATGGGCTTTGGCCTGCGAATGACCGGTCATTCGCGCCGCGAGGTGGCCGACCGGATCGCCATCGCCGCCCAGGCATTGCAAATCGCAGAGCTGCTGGACCGCAAGCCCGCGAACCTGTCCGGCGGTCAGCGTCAGCGCGTCGCCATCGGGCGGGCCATCGTGCGCAACCCGTCGGTATTCCTGTTCGACGAACCGCTGAGCAATCTTGACGCCGAACTGCGCGTGACCATGCGGACGGAACTTGCGCAGCTGCACAAGCGCCTCGGCAACACGATGATCTATGTCACCCACGACCAGATCGAGGCGATGACGCTGGCCGACCGCATCGTCGTGCTGCGCGCGGGCGTCATCGAACAGGAGGGCACACCGCTGACCCTGTACGACGACCCCGCGAACCTGTTCGTCGCAGGCTTTCTCGGCTCGCCGCGGATGAATTTCATGACCGCGACGGTGTCGGGTGGCGGCGCGGTTCTGGCGGACGGGGTGCAGGTGCCGCTGCCAAAGCTGACCGGCGGTTTGCGCGACGGGCAGGATATCGTGCTGGGCCTGCGACCAGAGCATATGGACCGCGCGGAAGGGGACACCGTGTCCCTGACGCGGCAGGTCATCCTCGTCGAGGAGTTGGGCGGCACACGGTTCGTCCATGCGCAGGGAGGCGGTGCTGCGCCCCTGATCATCGAGCAGCGCGACCGTGCGGCGATCGGCGACACGGTGACAGCCCGGTTCAGAACCGCAGACCTGAAGATCTTCGATCCTCAGGGGCCGCGATTGCGCTGAGAGCCTGGCCCGCCACAGCGGCGCGGATGCCCGTCCGCACGTCCCTCAGGAACCGATCACCCCCTTTTTGAGGATGATATTGCCGTACAGCCGCGTCTCGCCCGTCTGCACGATGGCAAACGCCGACTTTGCGCGGTCGTAGAACGCATAGCGCTCGAGGCTGCCAAGCGTCACGGGGTTGTCCGCCTTTTCATGCACCAGCGCCTGAAACGCGTCCACCACCGGCGGCACCGCCGCCGCGTCCCCCACGACCTGCATCACCAGCGCGGGGTCGGTGACGAAACTGTCGAGCGGCATGACGGTCAGGATCGCGGCCAGCACCTCGGTTGCATCGATCCCGTCGAGCCTGTGGCAGCGCCCGGTCAGGGCCGTCGCCGGAAAATTCGCGTCCGCGATGACGATCTCGTCGCCGTGTCCCATCGCGCGCAGGCTCCATAACAGATCGGGTCCGAGGATGGGGGGGATGTTGCGCAGCATGAAATGCCTCCTGTGGTGCGGGCGCGTCTATGCGGCGGCCCATGTGGGTTTCGTCTCGGGGCGCAAAGCGCCCTTTGGGCTGCCAAGGGGTGCGACCGGTCGGCTCTGTCCGGACGGCGATGGATGACCGCTGATACATCGGGGATGGGGCGATGCGCCACCGCCGGTACCGGGCGCGCAAACAGGGTCCGGCACCTGCGCCTCTTTTGGCGGGCATGTTAGTTGACACTCCAAAGCTGTCAATTCTACGGTAACCAACGGGCCGGACCCCGGCCACAGGAGAGTTTTGAATGGCCGAAATGCCGCGCACGATACGTCTGCATCCGCTCGACAACGTCGCGATCGCCCTTGCCGATCTTGCGGCGGGGGAACCGGGTGGACCGGACGGGCCGGCCCTTTTGCAACCGGTGAAGCAGGGGCACAAGATCGCGATCGCGGATATCGCCGCCGGGCAGGACGTGCTGCGCTATGGCCAGACCATCGGACAGGCCACATGCGGCATCGCCGCGGGCGCGCATGTTCATGTCCACAACCTCGGGATGGGCGATCACAGCCGCGATTACGCCCACGCCAGCGAGGCGCGCACCCTCGACACGATCCCCGATGAGCGCACGTTTGAAGGCTTTCACCGTGCCGATGGCCGCGTCGGCACGCGCAATTACCTCGGCATCCTGACGTCGGTGAACTGTTCGGGATCGGTCGCGCGGTTCATCGCGGAGGCTGCCGAAAAATCCGGCCTGCTGGACGATTTTCCCAATATCGACGGCATCGTGCCGATCACCCACGGCACCGGCTGCGGCATGTCCGGCGACGACGAGGGCTATGCCACCCTGTTCCGCACCCTGTCGGGCTATGCCCAGCATCCCAATTTCGGCGGTATCCTGCTGATCGGGCTGGGCTGCGAGGTGATGCAGATCGCCGACCTCGTCGGTGGCCGCACGATCCGGGCCGATGGCGCGCTGCGGTACATGACCATCCAGCACGAGGGCGGCACGCGCAAGACGATCCTGAAGGGCCTGAGCGAATTGCGCGGCATTGCAGAGCTTGCCAATGCCGCCACCCGGCAGCCCGCGCCCGTGTCGCACCTGATGGTGGGCATGCAATGCGGCGGGTCCGACGGCTATTCCGGCATCACGGCCAACCCCGCGCTGGGGGCCGCGTCCGACCTGTTGGTGCGCCACGGCGGCACCACGATCCTGTCGGAAACCTCCGAGATCTATGGCGCCGAGCACCTGCTGACGCGCCGCGCAGTGACCGAGCGGGTGGGCGAAAAGCTGATCGACCGGGTCCGCTGGTGGGAGGCCTATACCGCCCGCAACGGTGGCAAGATGGACAACAACCCAAGCCCCGGCAACAAGCGCGGCGGGCTCACGACGATCCTCGAGAAATCGCTGGGTGCCGTCGCCAAGAGCGGCACCGCGCCGCTGAACGACGTGTTCCTGTTCGGCGAAAAGATCGACACCAGCGGGTTCGTTTTCATGGACAGCCCCGGCTTCGACCCCTGTTCGGTCACAGGCCAGATCGCCTCTGGCGCGACGCTGATCGCCTTTACCACCGGGCGCGGATCGGTGTCGGGATATATGCCGACGCCGTGCATCAAGATCGCCACCAACTCGGAGATGTACGCCCGCCTGTCCGAGGACATGGACGTCAACTGCGGCGATATCATCAGCGCCGGCATGAGCATCGAAGACAAGGGCCGCGAAATTTTCGAGCTGTTCATCCGGGTGGCCTCGGGCGCGCAGACGAGAAGCGAAGACCTCGGGTTTGGCGGGGTCGAGTTCGTGCCCTGGCAGATCGGTGCCGTGATGTGACGTGCCTGTGCGGGCGGCAGGTTTCGTCAGCGAAGGGCCGCCAAACGAACGCCGATCCGTTTACATCCCGCCAAGGGCGGTGCACCACGTTCCGAAACGCGGCACGGTGCCAGCGGCCGCCATGCGGATGCCGGTTCGATGGCGATATCCTGCGCCGGGCGGGCGGTAACGTGGTGCCCCGACGGGCGTAGCCGGGCGAAACGCCCTGCTGGCGGTAATTTTAAAGAGGCGATTTGGACGATGAGCGAGATGCGCGGATGGGTAGGACTGAGCAAAGCGAGGGGGATCGTCGGCTGGCTCGCCGATATGGCCGCACCGGATGTCACCTGCACCGCGCGCCTCGTCGTCAACGGTGAGGAAGTGGCGCTGGCGGTCGCCGATCAGGAGCGGGCACATCTGGCCGAGAAGGGCCTCAGCAACCTGATGCACGGCTTCGAGGTGCCGCTGCCGGCAAGCGTGGACCCCGACGACATCGCCTCCATCGTGCTGCACGCGGTCGAGGATCCGGCGTTCAGCGCCACGGCCCGCCTCGACAAGGCGTTTGGCCGGACCGACGCCGCTCTGACTTGGCTGCCCGATACGCCCGCGCAAGACGGGTCGGAGACGGACGGATCTGCAAAGGCACCGCCCAGCCTGGTGAGCCGGCTCAAGGCCAAGAACGCCGAACTGGTCGGCTTTCTCAAGGCCCGGCGCAAGGAGGTCGACGGACTCAAACGGCACAAGCGCCACAAGGACCAGATGTCACGGGGCGCCGGACGCGTGATCCATCAGGCCGAGGAAAAGATGTGGGGGGGCTATTCCGAATTCGGACGTCGGGCCCTGCTCGACCTGACGATGTCGGAGGCGATCCTGCCCGAAAACCGGGCCAAGGCCTGCTACGCCCTCGCACGACAAAGCGCCGATACCGGTCAGGTGCAGACCGCCCGCCGGATGATGGCGCAGACCCGTCGCTATTCGACGGTCTTCATGCGCCAGCTGCGGCCCCGCCTGCTCGAGAGCGATCTGCTGATGCGCTGCGGCGACCTGGACGGCGCCGGTCGCCGCCTGCGGGAATACCACGAGATGTCCCCCGCGGTGCCCGACTATTGGATCGGCCTCGCAAACCTCGCGCGGCTCGAAGGATCGCAGGCGGACATGTTCACCGTTTTGGGCGACATGATGGAACTTTCCGGCCTCGAGCGCATCGTCTGTGACGATCCCGAAGCGCCGTTCCTGAGCCTGCGCACGGTGACGGCCCCACCGCCGGTCGAGGACGGGCCGCGCGTCTCGGTGCTCATGTCGTCGTATAATTCGGCCGAAACGCTGCATCTGGCCGTGGGCTGCATGCAGGCGCAAAGCTGGCGTAACCTTGAAATCATCGTGACCGACGATTGCAGCACCGACGACAGCCGCGCGATCCTGCACGCCATTGCGCGCGCCGATCCGCGGGTCACAGTGATCGAGAACACCGAGACCGCCGGCACCTATGGCAACCGCAACGCCATGCTGGCACGCTGCACCGGGGATTTCGTGACGGTCCACGATTCCGACGACTGGTCGCATCCGCAGATGATCGAACGACAGGTCCGGCATCTGATGGAAACACCCGATATCCGTGTGAACACCACGCTGATGTGCCGGGTGCTGCCGAACCTCGATTTCAAACTGCGCCCGTCGCGCAATTCGCTGGAATATTGCCACCAGAATTATCCCGGTTTCATGTTCCGCCGCGAAGACGTGGTGGCGCTGGGCGGCTGGGACCCGATCATGGCCAATGCCGACGCCGAGTTCGAGCGCCGCATCAAGCTGGTCCACGGCAAGGTCGCCTTTGCCGTCATCGACACCGAGGTGCCGTTTTCGTTCTTTCTGATGCACGAGAATTCGCTGACCCAGCAAAAGACGATGAACCTGCGCAGCCTGACATTCGGCTCGCGCCACGAATACCACCGTCAGGCCGAACACTGGTTGCAAAGCCAGAGCGCCAAGGCCGAGGGCATGGGCCAGGGCATCGACCCTCTCGTGCTGACCGGACGGTCCTCGCCCTCGGCACCGTTTCCGGCCCCCAACAGCCTGATGATCCCCGCGCTCCGGCGCGAGGTGCGCGAATTCGACGTTCTGATCATGTCGGACCTGTTTTTGCAGGGCGGCACGCGCGGCTGCAACATCAACTATGTTCGCGCGCTGCACGCGATGGGCTGCCGCGTGGGGCTGTTTCACTGGCCACGGGCGGACCTGCGGTTTCTGAACGACATCGACGGTGCGTACCGTGACCTGTGCCAGGAGGGCCTCGCCGAAATCGTCACCTGGGAGGACAGCCTGCGCGCCAAACGGGTGATCGTGCACCATCCGCCCATCGCTTCCCATGACCTCGACAGTTTTCCCCGGATCGAGGCCGAAAGCGCCGTGGTGCTGGTCAACCAGCTGCCATTCCAGACCACCGAACGCGACCGGACGTTCTATGATCCCGTCGATGTGACGGCGCGGCTGGCGCGGATTCTGGGGGTGGATGCGATCGAATGGCTTCCGATCTCGCCGCTGACACGGGATTACCTGCTCGAATGGTCGTCAGACATCCGCGTGTCCGACGAGATCTGGTATCCGCCCTATGTGACGGACCCGGCGCTGATCACGCGCGATACCTCTGCCCGGCTGGCGGCATTGCGCGCCGGTGGCCCCGCCACCGTGCGCCATACCCGCGACCATTGGACCAAGTGGCCGGCATCGGCGGCGCAAACCCGCGCGGCCTATGTCCTCGAAGGAACCGCCGGATTCACGGTACTGGGCGGCAGCACGACGCCGGAACGCGTTCTTTCCGGACGTCCCGAAAGCTGGACGGTGCACGATTACGACGGCATTTCGGTGCCCAACCTGCTGAACGGCGGCGACGTGTACCTGAATTTCAACGAAGGGTCCTATATCGAGGAATTCGGGCGCAATGTCATGGAGGCCATGGCCTTTGGCCTGCCGGTGATTGCCGACGCGGTGTTCGGGCGCGTCTTTGGCGACGACATCCTGACGGTTTCGGACTGCGACAGCCAGAGTGCCATGGACCGGCTGCGCGCCGAGCCGGGCCTGTTCGAGGCGCAGGTGGCGCGCGGCCAAGATTTCGTCCACCGCAACTGCGGCACCGACGCCGTAACGATGCGGATGGAACGGTTTCTGGGCTGAGCGCGTCAGGAAACCGCTGGCATTCGCGCGCCGCTTTTGACGTGGGCGCGCGAACTTGCGGTGTGGGCGCCCTGCGTTCGGGGTTTGCTGTGGCCGCTATCACGCGGGAGTGCGGCCTGGTCGCCCGGCGGCCA
Source organism: uncultured Alphaproteobacteria bacterium (assembly GCA_963761735.1). Classification (GTDB taxonomy): domain Bacteria; phylum Pseudomonadota; class Alphaproteobacteria; order Rhodobacterales; family Rhodobacteraceae; genus CAVXHQ01. The sequence goes on along the minus strand of CAVXHQ010000003.1, from coordinate 1,121,772 downwards.
CCTGCATCCGCGCGTCGCAGGCCTGCCGCCCTTTACCGCAATGTCGAACCTGACAGCGCTTCGGCGATGGTCGTGGCCTCTGCGTCGGCTGCATCGAGCAGACGCAGGGCTCTGGCCTCGTCGCCGACCTGGCGGGAGATGGCCGCCGCGATCCCCGCCGCCGGGACGATGCCCTGCCCCGCCATGCGTTCCAGCGGCTCTCGCGCAAGGAGCAGAGCGGGCGTATCGTCGGGATGCAGGGTGCGCACGATCTCGGACAGGGAGCCGAACTGTTCGGTCGGACGGTCGGTGTCGAGCAGGCGCGCAAGGGCGGCCCAGGCCCCGGCCCCGTCGTCTGCCTCGAACAGCGCCAGCGCCAGCATGACGCCGTAGAAATCGTTGACCGGATCGTCGCGCAGGGCGATCCGCAACAGGTCAATCCGCAGGCCGGGCGCAATCAGGTCACCGTAGAAGCATGTCGCATACCAGGCGGCAAAGGCATTTTGCTGTGCCGAGACCGCGATATTCGGCGCGCTCTCGGGGTCTAGCAGAGCGTTGCAGAGAACCTTGACGGCGGCCTGTCGCGGCATCAGGTGGCGCGGGTCGATCATCTCGAAGCCACCGATGCGCTGGGCGATCTGGAAAAACCGCTTTGGCCCGCGACCACCCGGGCGCAGCGCGCCATCGCCACGATGTCGAACAGCGCCGCCTGATGGGTGTCGAGCCCGTGGATATCGTGCATGTCGCCGGCAAACCGCGCCCCGGTCGCCGCGGCAAGTTCGCGGCACAGTTTTGCATCCTGACCGAACAACAGCACATCCCGCCCCGCCGCACGTTCTTCGGTCAGGAAAGCAAGACAAAGCGGGTATGGAACCACCTTGTTGGTATAGCGACGGTTGAAGCGATAGCGCCCATAGACGATATCGCCCGCACGCAGGTGCAGGCCGACCGTGCTTTCGGCCAGTTGCATCCCGTCGGCCAGAGCGACCGCCCGCGTCAGCCCGTCCGAAAAACCGATGCGCCAGAAAGCCTGGGCAAAGGCCCCGGAATCCAGCCGCGCCCCGAGCGCCGGATCGACCTCTTCCAACGGGGTATGGGGCGTCTGCACGATGGTCGACTCGTCGGGTTTGCCAGCCGCGTCCTGCCGCAGAAATGCCGCGAGCTTGACTGCCGGGCCGGGAACGCCCTGGTGCCGGGCCAGAAACGCGTCGGAAAAGATTTCATGCGGGGTGCCGATGGCGTGATGGATCGCGGTGTGCACCGAAAATCCCGGCCAGTCGAAGGCGAAATCGCCATCGAACAGTTCGGCCATCGCGATCGTATTGACGATTCCCTTGAGCCGCTCGCCAAACCCGTCGCTGCGCTGGGTGACGAAGACGGGCCCTGTCGTCTGGGCGTATCCGCGTGCCAGAACCCGCACCGTCGAGAGGTGCAGATAGCCAGGTTCCTCAAGGCTCAGCCGCAGATGGCGCAGGCGGATCTGCGGGTCCATGGGCAGGATCAGCGGGATCCCCGCTCCGTCCGCCCCGAACAGCGTGCAACCGGAATGGACGGTCATCCACTCTGCGCCATCGGTCGAGATCTCGACGCGCAGCGACCGGGCAACCCCCTGAAATTCGATGCGGCGCCGGTTGGAGATTACGATCGCCTCCGGCTTTTGCGGCACATCGAAGGACAGCTGCCACCACGGCGCATCCTCCCTATCGGTGTGAAAGCCGAAATCGGGGCGGGGGCTGCCGAGTACCGCCTGTTGCGCGTCATCGGGCCGCGACCACTTCGAAATCGAGCTTTGCGTCGCGAGGCCCTGCGGCGCGATATCGACGAGGTCCGAAGCGGCGCACAGGAGCCCGGTGAAGTCGGGGTGGGTCTTGCTGGCGTTCATGGAATCCTTGGTGGTGCCGGGGGCCTGCATGGCCGAGGGTGAATGGTGTCCGGGATCTGGTGCCCATGGCGGCACAATGCGGGTTTGTCCGTTACTACAACCCGATCGCCAGCGAAGCTAGGGTCTTCGCAACATCGTATGGCAAAACGGGATTTCCAGAAATCGCGCACGGATCAATGGGAATTCCGGGGCGCGATGGCGCCTGTCATCCGGCGCTGTGGCCGGAAAAGAGCTGTAAGGTCCGCAGCATGGGGTGGCGCAGATCGCCGTCCGGCACCGACCGCGATGAGGTGCCTCCAGTTTGCCAGACGCCTGCCTGGTTCGGTTTCGACGGTCTTGTTTCATGGTCAACCGGTGACAGCATTTTGTTGGTCGTATGCTTGCGTGTCGGGGTACAGAACATCTCGAAGCAGTCAAACACGTCCTGCCTTGCGGCCCCGCGTGTGAGGTACGCCGTCCGCCTGATCCGCTCCCGTTTCAAGAGTTGGATGGGTAATCCCCCCATTTTCAAGGGGGTCCTGCCGTAGAATTCACGCGGCTGTTTTCAGTTTCATGGCGGGTGTGATGCCACCGAGACCCCTGTTGGGTCGCTCGTTGTTGTCAGCCCAGAGCCGTTCGGTTGCCAGGTCTTGTGCGTCCTCGATGGTTTCAAGGATGCATTGGCTCGGCCATTCGCCGCGAACGGTGCGGTTGTACCGCTCAATCCAGGCGTTCTGTTGCGGCTTTCCGGGCTGAATGTATTCAAGACGTACGCGCTGTTTCTCGGCCCATGCCATCAGTTCACCGCCGATACATTCGGGACCGTTATCAACGTGAATGGTGTTCCGGGCGCCCGCGCCGAACCTGTTGCGGTAGCATCCGTGAAACTGGTGTAAATTCGGTGACGGCGCTTTGCGGGCATCGATCGGGCGGCCCGTGGTGATATGCCGAGTGGCGGGTGGGTCTGTGCGGTGTCGATGAGGCCGAACGCGTCGACCTGCATGTCGCGATGCCGGCTCTGCCAGTCGTCATTCTGCTCGAACGGGACAGCGCGGATCAGGCGGATGATACGGTCCTCGATCGGGAAGATCCCGACGACATCGGCGCGGCGCTTCGCCCGATTGTTCAGGCATTCCAAGGGGTTCGCGCCGTGCAAAGTCGGGCGGTGCCGGGCCGGGAACGCCATGCAGGCCAGCGCGACGGTCTCGCTGTCATCCATCGGCGTTGCCAGCTTCGGCCATCGCGGACGCCGCCGATCCAGACCTGCGGGATCACCGCGACCGGCGCCTTCTGCGAGGTGCGGCGCGGCCTGAGGATGCCGGCAAAACCGCTGCCCTGCCGCAGCTTCGGCACCTGCGGGTTCAGCGGTCCGAGCCGGGTCTTCAGGTCGCGATCACGGCAGCGCATCGTAACCGTACGGTCTCCCTGCACTGCCGCGCATAGGGAGTGAGGGATAGTGTCCGCTTAGGATAGCGGACACTAAGGGGCGATCGATGGCGCGTCGTGCGAGACGGCTCTGGAGCGACGAGGAGAAGCGCTCGATCTGCTTTCAGACGGCAGCGCCGGATGTGTCGGTGGCGCAGGTTGCGCGTCGATATGCGATGAACGCCAACATGATCTTCAAATGGCTGCGGGATCCTCGATACGCCCCCACCGCCGAACCGGTGGTCGAGATATGCGCTGCGGATGTCGCTGGCTTCCTGCCGGTTGAGATCGTCGATCAGCCGGAGTGGAGGGATCATGACGCGGTGTCTGATCCGACCGCTGATCCTGGCACAATCGAGATCGATGTCGCAGGTGGTCACCGACTGCGGATTGTGGGCACCTACGATCCCGAGGCGCTGGCCCGGCTGATCCGGGGCCTGTCGCCATGATCCCGGTCCCGTCGAACACGCGGGTCTGGCTGGCGGCCGGTGTCACAGACATGCGACGGGGGTTCACGACGCTGGCGGCTCAAGCTGAGACGGCGCTGAAGCAGGACCCGTTCGCTGGCCACCTGTTTGTGTTCCGCGGGCGGCGTGGCGATCTGATCAAGATCATCTGGTGGGATGGCCAGGGCGCGTGCTTGTTCTCGAAGCGCCTTGAGAAGGGCCGGTTCGTCTGGCCGTCGGCGAAGGAGGGTAAGATCTCCCTGACGGCGGCGCAGTTGGCGATGCTCCTGGAGGGCATCGACTGGCGGGCCCCGCAGCGTAGCTGGAAGCCGCTCAAGGCAGGATAAATTGCCCTGTCGAGGGCATTCAGGATTCCCGCCGCAGCCATGTTTTGCTATAGTTTGGCATGCTTGACGTGGCCCAATCCCTGCCGGAAGATCCCGATGAACTACGCCGCTTCACGGCCCTTTTGCTGGCCGAAGTGAAGTCGCAGGCGATGCTCATCGAGAAGCTGCGCCATCAGCTGGCCGGGCACCGCAACTCTCGGTTCGGCGCCTCATCGGAGATTATCGAGCAGCTTCAGCTGGCACTGGAAGCCAGCGAGATCTCGATCGCCAAGATGACGGCCAAGCTGCGGCTTCCCGATGAGGAGCCGAAGGACAAGCCGAAGCGCCGTCCGATCCCGGATCACATCCCGCGGATGGAAGTCGAGTTGACGACCGGCGGCGATGATTGCGCCAAGTGCGGCGGTCGACTGCGCCGTCTGGGCGAGGATGTGACCGAGGAGCTGGAGTATGTGCCCGGCCGGTTCATCGTGAACCGGATCGTGCGACCGCGGTTCGCGTGTTTCGGGTGCGAGGCATTCACGCAGGCTGCACTCCCTTCGCGGCCTATCGAGCGCGGCCGCCCCGGTCCCGGCCTTCTCGCCCATGTCTTGGTGAACAAATACGCCGATCACCTGCCGCTCTACCGGCAAAGCCAGATCTTCGAGCGCGACGGGCTCGATCTGGATCGCTCGACGTTGGCCGACTGGGTCGGCAAGTCGACGGCGCTGCTGGAGCCGCTCGCAGACGCTATCGGACGCCACGTGCTGGCCGGACAGGCCATCTTCACGGATGACACCCCGGTGAAGATGCTGGCACCCGGCACCGGTAAGACAGCGACGGCGCGATTGTGGGCTTACGGGCGGGACGAGCGGCCTTGGGGGAGCGGTGTCCCACCCGCCAGTTGGTATCAGTTCTCTCCCGACCGCAAAGGTCAGCATCCGAAGGATCATCTCGCAACGTATCAGGGCTGGATGCACGCGGACGGCTATGCCGGGTTCGAGGATCTCTACCGGTCCGGCGACATCCGCGAGGTCGCCTGCATGGCTCATGTCAGACGAAAGTTTGTCGACATCCATAGAGCGCAGGGCTCGGCCATCGCCGACGAAGCCGTCCTGCGCATCGCCCAACTCTACGCAGTCGAGAAAGAAGCGAGAGGGTCACCGCCAGACCTTCGCGTCGAGATCCGGCAAGCGAAGGCGAAGCCCGTCTTCGACGATCTCGAGGCATGGCTGCACCTCCAGCTGCCATCCATTTCCGGCAAGTCGCCATTGGCCGCGGCGATCCGCTATGCCCTGACCCGCATGAAGCGGCTCCAGCCGTATCTCGATCACGGTGTCCTGGAACTGGATAACAACACGGCCGAGCGTGCGATGCGATCCGTCGCGATCGGCAGGAAGAATTATCTCTTCGTCGGATCACTGACCGGCGGCCGCGCCGCCGCCATCGCCTACACCCTGATCGAAACCGCCAAGCTGAACGGCGTCGACCCGCAGGCCTGGCTCGCAGACACGCTCGCTCGCATCCCGGACTACAAGATCACCCGCGTCGATGACTTCCTACCGTGGAAAATGGCGGAGTAGAGCGGTCAGGCCGGACGCTTACAGCGCTTCCGGCAGGTCTGCCGACCGTCGCCACGCTCTGACGGCCAGCGCCGATCACGCCTTCGACGTCATGCTGCATCGGCGTCCGAAGCAACGCCTCGGTCGCAGCGCGCAGAAAATTCCCTTCATCGTGCTGTTGCAGCAGCTCGATCAGGGTCATGTCGGTCCCGGTCATCGGGGCCTCCACCGGTTCGTGGTTGAAGCCTGCAAGCGCCACCAGAACCGACATCCCCGATGGCCACCCCGGCTACACCGCCAGCGCGATGTGAAAGTCCGCCACGTCTTGCGGCACCACCAAGCTGGACGGGGGCCACTGTGGACACCGTCTCAATCTCGGGTTCAAGCGTGGGCTCCAGCGCCTCGACCTTGGTCAGATCGATCCGGTAAACGACGGTGAAACCGTTCTTGCAGGTGCGTGCGCCGGTCTCGACTAGGATGCCTTCTTTCAGGAATTCACGCACCGTCCGCTTGACGGTAGTCTCTCCCAGCTCGGTGTGCCGCTGAAACGTGCCCTTCGAACACCAGATGCCAGACCCGTCATCGCTCGCCTTATCGGCCAGAAACATGATGATCTGCTTGCGCGTCGCGCTGCCGAACTTGCGTTCCGCGCATGTGTTCGCGATCCGCCAACTCATTGGAACACCCCAAAAGGCGCAAAGACGTGCGAATTTTGTACAGCTTTTGTACGAAATTTCTGCCGTTTCAGCAGAATTCGGCGCGAAAGCTCACGGGGGTTTCTGCAAGCTTCTGCACAAAGCCCTGTAAATAGGCCATATTTTTCAGGTGTTTTTGGTGACCCCGACTGGATTCGAACCAGTAACCTGCCCCTTAGGAGGGGGCTGCTCTATCCAGTTGAGCCACGGAGCCGACAGGATATTGAATGCCCAAGGGGGCGGGGCAGGTCAATCGTCTTTGCGTCGACGGCACCGCCCTTCGCGCTGCGGGGGCTTGCTCCGGCGGGGATCGGGGCGGTATCAGGAATGAGCCCGGCGTGAGAAAACGCGACAGTCGGTTGCGGCCCGCCAGTTCCAGTTTCCGACACATAAGCGACCAGCACCCGCCGATGACAGAAAAGCGCACCCCGCCCCCCCGTCGCCCGCTGACCCTTCGGGACGTCTCCGAGGCGTCGGGCGTGTCGGAGATGACCGTCAGCCGCGTGTTGCGCGGCAAGGGCGACGTCAGCGCCGCAACCCGTCAACGCGTGCAGGAGGCCGCGACGCGGATGGGATATGTGCCCAACCGCATCGCGGGATCGCTTGCGTCCAGTCAGGTCAATCTGGTGGCCGTGATCATTCCGTCGCTTGGCAACATGGTCTACCCCGAAGTTCTGGCGGGCATATCCGAGGCGCTGGCCGAAAGCCCGCTGCAACCGGTGTTCGGGGTGACGGATTATCTGCCCGAACAGGAAGAAAAGGTCCTGTTCGAGATGATGACATGGCGCCCAGCGGGCATCATCGTCGCGGGCCTCGAACATTCGGACGCCAGCCGCGCGATGCTCGAGGCGGCGACGGTGCCCGTGGTCGAGATCATGGACGTGGACGGCCCGGTCATCGACGCCTGCGTCGGCATTTCGCACCGTCGGGCTGGGCGGCAAATGGCCGAGGCGATCATCGCCGAGGGATACTCCCGGATCGGTTTTCTGGGCACCAAAATGCCGCTCGACCACCGGGCGCGCAAGCGTTTCGAGGGGTTCACGCGGACGCTGGGGCGCGCCGGCATCGAGATTGCCGACCGCGAGTTCTATTCCGGTGGATCGGCGCTGGCGAAGGGCCGCGAAATGACGCGCGCCATGCTGACACGCACGCCCGACCTTGATTTTCTGTATTATTCCAACGATATGATCGGCGCGGGAGGGCTGCTGCATCTGCTTGAACAAGGGGCGGATATTCCCGCGCAGATCGGTCTTGCAGGGTTCAACGGGGTTGAATTGCTGGACGGATTGCCGCGAAAGCTCGCCACGATGGACGCCTGCCGTCGCGAAATCGGACGACGTGCGGCGCAGATCGTCATCGCCCGGCAGGACGCGCCCGGCGATGTGGCGGGCGAGGCGGTGGAACTCACCCCGCGGATCGACGCCGGCGATACCCTGCGGCGCTGATCCGGGGTGTGGTGCTGCGTGACCGGTCCGCGATTTTTCGCCGTCAGGCCGTCGGGCACCTCGAATCCGTCGTGCATCATCGGCAGGATGCCGGTGCGGTCCAAGGCACTGCGCCTCGCCACGGCCTGCGCATCCGATACCGCCACCCGCTGCCACATCCGCAAGCCCAAGCGGTGCAGCTGGCCGCGCAAGCGCGCAATCTGCGTCGCGTATGCCGGGTGGGTGCCGGGATCGACAAGCTCGTCGGAGTCGTGGTCCCGGTCAAACAGCATCGCGCGGCCCACACCGGCGCAGTGCATCTCTTCCACGGCCCGTCCGTCACCATGGGCAGGCGCGCGTCACGCGGAGCCAGCCCCAACGCCGTGCGACGACGGATAGCAGCCGGTGCAGGTGCTGATCCGGCTGGCGCCGCAGATCGGGCTTTGCACATTACACCCGTGAACCGCCCGCCCCGGGCGGCGACCCGGTCGAAATGCGGCGTGGCAAGGTGCGGATGACCGGCGCAACCGGGATAATCGTGCCGGATCTGTCCGTGCATGACGATCAGGATGTTCTTCATGACGCAACGGCGACCGCCCGGTCGGGCATTGCCGCTTCCGGGCCGGTATCGGCGCCCGGCATCCGGATTTCGGGCCGCGCCGCACCGCAGGCGGCGGTGTAGGGTGCAAGGGTCGCGCGGATATAGCCGAGTACCAGCGCACGCGCGGTGGGTGCTGTACGTCCCGTCGTCACGCCGTCCAGAACCTTGGGCAGGTATTGGCTGATCAGCGGCAACGGGATCTCGACGCCGTCGAGTGCCGCGAAAAGATCGGTCACCGCCTTTTGCGCCGCAGGATGCGTCCAGTAAAACCGGATCCGGTCTGCATAGCTGTAATGCCGCTGAATTGCCTGTTCCGCCGGGCTGCCGCTGACATAGGGTTTCCAGTGGTCGGGTGCCGATTGCAGCGCGGTTTCCATCGCCGCGTGCAGGCTGGTCGCACGATAGGACGAGAAATCCGCCGCGATCAGATCGAGACCGTAGAGCGCCTCGCGCAGGGCGAACGTCAGCGCCGGGCTGACCCGAAGCACCCCGAACCCCGCATCGACGAGGGCGGCGAGGGCGGCGGGTGACTGGTAATCGGTGGCGGGCGCTTCGAATATCAGGCCGCGGGTGGCGTCGCGCCAGTCGGCCAGATCGGCGGCACCGGCCGGCACGAAGGCATCGACGTGGTCGTGGCCAAAACCGATACCGGGCCGGACGGTGATGGCAAAGGTGCGCGCGAATGCCTCTTCCTGTCCCTGCGCACCAAAAGCGTCGCGGTGCTGCTGTCGCATTTCGTGTAGCTGCGGCACCGGCGTCACGGCGGCCTCCCCGGGCACCGCGCTTTCGGTGCCGATGACGAAAGCGGGACTGTCGATGCCGAGTTCCTTGACGGTATCTTCCGCCACCTTCGCCAGTTTCGCCGCCCGCTTGGCGATCAGACCCGGCGGCAGCCGCACCGGATCGCCCGCGCAGGGCATCGACGTGTCGAGATGCAGTTTGCCAAAACCGGCGTGGGCATAGGCGCGCACCATGTCAGCCGCGCGGTCCATCGCGTTTTCCGAGGTGTCGCCGCGCCACGGCGCCGGGCCAAGCGATCCGCCCGCCAAGACGATGCGGTCGAACGGAAACGACAGCCCTTCCGCGATATCGAGCACGAAGGCGCGCAAATTGTCCGGCGTCATCCCCGAATAGCCGCCCGACGGGTTCACCTGATGGCTGCTGACCTCGATGCACAATATCTGACCGGCCTGGGCCGCCTCGGCCATCGCGGCCTCGATCACCATCGGGCTGGCCGAGCAGATGGTGGTGATGCCGCGCCGCCAGCCGCTGTCGTGCGCCGCCGCAAGACCCTGGAGGATCCGCACCGTATCGCTGATCTTCATCGCCCCGCCCTTTCGACTGCCCGTATGCCGCCGCGCACCGTTCCGGCAGGCGGCACGGTCGCGCGGACCCTAGGTGTTTGATCCCACGGTTTGATGGTGCGATCCTTTCTGAGGAATGGAAGGAAGCAACATGGGACAGGTTCGTCACGGGAGCGCGACGACGACGCACGCCGTCAGAGCTGCAATACTGAGGTACGCGTTTAGAGGACGGCGTCGTGCGGGATCGGCACCTTGCGGCATTTCCGGGAGGGGATGCAGGGCTGGATATTTGTTTCGATCAAGGCGTTACGGAACCAGTCCGCATCGTAACCACGGTCTGCCAGGAGGGCTTTGGCGGACGGCAACGATGACAGGAGCGCCCGCGCACCGATGTAGTCTGAGGTCTGCCCCGCACTCAGGAACATGCCGATCGGCCGCCCGTTGCCGTCCGTTACAGTGTGCAATTTTGAGTTCAGCCCGCCCTTGCTGCGCCCGATGAAGCGACTGTGCCCCCCTTTTTACCCCGCAGGCTGGCGGCCGTCCGGTGCGCTTTCAGGTGGGTGGCATCAATCATCAAGGTGTTGCGTTCCCGCCCTTCCGCAGCCAGTTCCATCAAAATCCGGGCGAAGACACCCAACCGGCTCCAACGGACCCAACGATTGTGTCAGGCGACACGACAAACTGGCCCTCTGGCGACATGAGGAACTGGCCCCTCGATAAGCTGAGAGGGAAGTCTGGATGACCAATCGAACAGTTGAGACGCTGCCGCAGACCGAGGGTCTGCGGAGGGATGAGATGAAGGAGCCGGATGATGTTTCGGCCATGCTGAGGCTGAAGTTTCTCGGATGGGGAGCCCGCCGGATTTCTGCGGAGCTTGGGTGCTCGAGGACGACTGCACGGCGATGGTTGAAGGAGGGGACGTGGCGCAGGGCGTCACCGCCACCGCGATCGAAGGCGTTGGATGGCCTGGAGGGTTGGGTCGAGGAGCGGTTTCGCCGCCATGCGGGCAACGCAGATGTGGTCCGTCAGGAAGCTTGTCGCCGAGAAGGGCATCGAGGTAAGCCTTCGCACGGTCGAACGGGCGGTGGCGCATCTGCGTCAGGAGCTGCGGGCCGAGGCGCGGGCAACGGTGCGCTTTGAGACGCGGCCGGGCCAGCAGTTGCAGATCGACTTCGGGCAGCGGCGGGTCGAGATCGGCGGCGTGTCGCGGCAGGTGTCGTTCTTCGTGGCGACGCTGGGTTATTCCCGCCGCATCCACGTGCGGGCCTTCGCGGGCGAGCGGCAGGAGAACTGGTTTGAAGGCATGGAGAGCGCCTTCGCGTCGTTCGGCGGCGTGCCGGAAGAGGTGCTGCTCGACAATGCCCGCGCACTGATCCTGAGCCACGACATTGCCAGCCGCGAGGTCGTGGTGAACCCGAAGCTGCATGCCTTTGCCCGGCACTGGGGCTTTCAGGTAAAGGCCTGCGCGCCGTATCGACCCCGGACGAAGGGCAAGGACGAGCGCGGCGTCGGCTACGTGAAGGGCAACGCGATCGCGGGGCGTGCCTTCGAGAGCTTTGCCGCGCTGGAAGCTCATCTGGTGCAATGGACCCGCCAGATCGCCGACCTGCGGGTCCATGGCACCACAGGCGAAGCCCCGGGCCTGCGCTTCGCGCGTGACGAAGCCGGTCACCTGAAGCCCCTCCAGCACTGCGGCTCGTTCATGGCGACGCGCGAACTGAGCCGACGCGTCGCACCTGACTGTGCAGTGGAGATGGACACGAATGCCTACTCGGTCCCATGGCGCTTGATCGGCGAGCGGGTCCGCGTGCTGGTCACGGCTGAGACGGTGCGGGTTACCCATGCCGGCGTCGAGGTCGCCTGCCACCGGCGCAGCGCCGGCCGCCGCGGTCGGATCATCGACCCTGTCCACTTTGCCGGGGTGGCAGGTTCAGCGGGCCGCGCCAGGACACCTGCTGACGGGGTTGAGGCGCTGATCGGGGTGTCGGCACTGCTGCGCCCCCTCGCCGAGTATGAGGCTGTCGCCGGAGGGGCCTGGTGATGGGCGTGCATACGCAGGACGACCTTGACCGGATGCTCACGCGACTGAAGTTGACGGCGATGAGGGATCAGCTCGACAGTCTGCTGGACGAAGCCGTTCGGGGGGAGATGACGCTGCGCGATGCGCTGGCCTTTCTGTGCGAGCGCGAGATCGCCCGCAAAGACCAGCGCCGCATCGACATGAGTTTTGGGCTGGCGAAGTTCCCGTTCGTGCGGGACCTTGGCGGCTTCGACTTCGCCGCTCAGCCCTCGATCGACCGTTCGCAGATCCGCGACCTTGCCACGGGGCGCTTCATCGCCAACGGCGACGCGCTCCTGTTGCTGGGCCCTCCCGGCGTCGGCAAGTCGCATCTGGCCGTGGCGCTTGGTCGCGAGGCAATCGTCGCCGGCTACACGGTGCTCTTCACCGGCGCGATGGAACTGGTGGCGAACCTGGCCAAGGCGCAATCCGAGAACCGCCTTGAAGAGAGGCTGACACACTACGCCAAGCCGAAGCTGCTGATCGTGGACGAACTCGGTTACCTGCCGCTGGAGCCCGATGCCGCGCATCTGTTCTTCCAGCTCGTTCTCACGACGCTACGAGCGCGGCGCCCTGCTCGTCACATCGAACCGCGCGGTCGGCGAATGGGGCACCGTCTTCGGTGACGCGGTCGTCGCCACCGCGATCCTTGATCGGCTGCTGCACCACAGTCACGTCGTCACGATCCGGGGCGACAGCTATCGCCTCCGCGAAAAGCGTCGCAGCGGGCTTTTGCAAAAGCCCGCTGCGACGACCGAAACCATCACTGCATCAACCTGAAGGTGGGCCAGTTCTTCATGTCGCCCTAGGGCCAGATCCGAATGTCGCTGGACAAGGGAACCGCGCTCAACAGTTCTGACCAAGGCGGAAGAGGCGGCGATCGTGGCATTCCGGCGTCATACGCTGCTGCCGCTGGACGACTGTCTCTATGCCCTTCAGCCGTCTATCCCGCACCTGACGCGGTCGTCGCTTCATCGGTGCCTGCAGCGACACGGCATATCCCGCCTGCCGGACGTCGAGGGGGACAAGCCTGGGCGCCAGAAGTTCAAACGCTACCCAATAGGGTTCTTTCACATTGATATTGCCGAGGTGCAGACGGCTGAGGGTAAGCTTTACCTCTTCGTGGGAATCGACCGCACCAGCAAATTCGCCGTGAGCCAACTCGTTGAAAAGGCTGATCGGCGCACCGCTTGGGAGTTCTTACAGCACATGCTTGAGGCCGTGCCTTACCAAATCCACACCATTCTCACGGACAATGGCATCCAGTTCGCAGAGCAGCCCCGGAACCGGAACACCATCTATTCCCGGCCAATGCGCTTCGACATGATCTGCGGGGCCAATGGGATCGAGCACCGGCTCACCAAGCCCAACCACCCTTGGACCAACGGCCAGGTCGAGCGGATGAACCGCACGATCAAGGATGCGACGGTGAAACGCTTTCACTCCGAAAACCACGGTCAGCTGCGCACGCATCTTGGCGACTTCATGGCAGCCTACAACTTCGCCCGAAGGCTGAAGACCCTCAACGGCCTCACGCCCTACGAATACATCTGCAAAATCTGGACAGCAGAGCCGGATAGATTCATCCTCAATCCGATCCACCAAATGCCGGGACTGAACACCTAGCGACAGGGGCAGGCAGGGGCAATCATAGCGGGGCTGCGCAAAGGCGCCGTCGCAGGCGCTGTGTCCCCGGCAGCCGGATTTGGTTTGACAGCGGTCGCGTCCGAGGCTATGCGCAGGCGCGGTAAGGATGGCGTGATAGCTCAGCTGGTTAGAGCACAGCACTCATAATGCTGGGGTCGGCGGTTCAAGTCCGCCTCACGCTACCACCCTGCCCCTTTCAGTTATCACACCGGCCAACGCCTGCGACAGCCACGGATTTCATCCGTTCGTCGCGGCAACGGCTTTCGTCCCGGCCCCAAATGCGGCATCGTCGGCATCGAAAGCGAGGCCGGTGGGAGACCGATGCGGCCGAACAGGGGAACGCCGATATGACCGCCTTTCTGGACCGGATTTCTGCAATCGTGGCGCCCGCAAACCTTGCCCTCGGGGACGACTGCGCCCGCTGGGCAATGGACTGGACGCATAATTATCCCAGCACCCCGCTCGCCGTGGCGCGCCCCGCGACGACGGCACAGGTGTCGGCCATCATGGCCGCAGCCCATGCCGCGGGCGTGCCGGTCGTCCCCGTCGCGGGGTTTACCGGCCTCGTCGGCGGCGCGCAGGCCAATGGCGCGCTCCTGCTGTCGGTGGACCGGCTGAGCGCCATCCGCGAGATTCGCACGGGCGAGCGGATCGCCATCGTCGAGGCGGGCGTGGTGCTCGACGCGCTGCACGCCGCCGCCGACGCCAAGAACCTGATATTTCCCATGACGTTCGGCGCGCGCGGCCAGTGCATGATCGGCGGTATGCTGGGCACCAATGCGGGCGGCTCGAACGTGCTGCGCTATGGCAACACCCGCGATCTGTGTCTGGGAATCGAGGTGGTGCTGGCCGATGGCCGCGTCATGGATCTGATGAGCGAGCTGCATAAGGACAACGCCGGGCTGAACCTGCGCAACCTGATCGTCGGTTCCGAAGGGACGCTGGGGATCATCACCGCCGCCGTCCTGAAACTGAAACCGAAACCCGCCGCCTACGCCACCGCCATGCTCGCCGTGCCCGCCCTGTCCGACGCCCTGTCCCTGCTGAACCGGTTGCAGGACGAAAGCGGCGGCGCCGTCGAGGCGTTCGAATACATGTCGCGCAGCTATGTCGCGGCCCATGTCGCGGACCTTGGCGGCCGAGAGCCGTTCGCCGAACCCCACGACGTCAACATCATGGTCGAACTCGGGGCAACCGCGCCGCGCGACGCGCGCGCCGGCCCGGACGGCACCGTGCCCATCGTGGCGCTGCTGGAAAACGCACTGGCGCCAATGCTCGACGACGGCACCCTGCGCGACGCGGTCGTCGCCCAGAACGAGGCACAGCGGCGCGAGATCTGGGCCCGCCGCGACGACGCCGGAGAGCTGATCTTCATGCGTCACCCGCACGTCAACGTCGACATCTGCCTGCCGACCGCGTCGGTGGCCCCGTTCCTGACCCGCGCGCTGGCGGCGATGACCGCCCTGGATCCCGGCTGCACGGACACCGCGGTCGCCCACCTCGGCGACGGCAATATCCACTACACGGTCTATCCCGGCCGCGACGACGCGGCACTGTTCGACGCGATGGTCGAGGCGGTCGAGGACCTCGTGTCCGAAATGCGCGGCAGCTTTTCCGCCGAACATGGCGTCGGTCAGTCGAAGCTCAATTCAATGCGGCGGCGCAAGGATCCCGTGGCCCTCGACGTGATGCGCAACATCAAGGCCGCCCTCGACCCGAAGAACATCCTCAACCCCGGCAAGGTCTATCCACAACCCAGTGACTCGTAGGGTCGGTTTTACCCCACCACCCGGTTCAGTCGAAGAACCCCGGCCCCGCCTCGGCGAGAAGCTTTGCCGCCATCGCGCGCCCCATCTCGGCGCCGTCCGCAACGTCCCCGCTCTGATCGTCGGTCAACACGCGGCTGCCATCGGGCCGCAAGATTTCGCCCCGCAACCGCAGCGATCCGCCGTCCAGTTCCGCCAGCCCGCCGATCGGCGTCTCGCACGACCCGTCGAGCGCCGCCAGAAAGGCACGCTCCGCCGCCAGCCGCTGCCCCGTCGCGCCGTCGTGTATCGCCTCGAGCATTCCGGCCACGCGGGCATCGTCGACCCGCCGTTCGATTCCGATGGCGCCCTGCGCGATGGCGGGCAGCATGTCACCGACCGGGACGGCGGTGCGCGGCACGTCCGCCATGTTCAGCCGGTTGATCCCCGCCATCGCAAGGAACGTGGCGGCCGCGACACCGTCGCCCAGCTTGCGCATCCGGGTCTGCACGTTGCCGCGAAACTCGACCACGTTCAGGTCGCCCCGTTTGTGCAGCAATTGCGCCCGCCTGCGCAGCGAAGACGTCCCCACCGTCGCCCCCTGTTCCAGATCGGCGAGGCCGGTGCCGACGAAGGACACGAAGGCATCGCGCACATCCTCGCGCGGCAGGTAGGTGTTCAGGACAAGGCCGTCCGGCTGCTCGACCGGCATGTCCTTCATCGAATGGACGGCGATGTCGATGGTACCCTGCGTGCCCTGCCCCAGCAGCGCCTCCTCGATCTCGCGGGTGAACAATCCCTTGCCGCCGATTTCCTTGAGCGCGCGGTCCTGCACCAGATCGCCCGTCACCTTGATCACGGCGATCTCGAACGCGTCCTCGGGCAGATCGAATGCGGCCATCAGGCGGGCCCGCGTTTCATGCGCCTGCGCGAGCGCCAGCGGCGATCCACGGGTGCCGATGCGCAGCGGTTTGGCGGGGGAGGGGAGGGGATGTGTCATATCCGGCGTTCTAGTGACGTGCGCCAATACTGACAACCACAATGGACCGGCAGCACCGGCGCCCCGCGGGGCCACCATCCCTTGACATCGCGCCCCCCTCTTGGAACATCGCCCCCAGCAACAGGAGCCGCCATGACCGCCGCCACGACCCCCCAAAAGACGATCCTGCGTGCCCTTGCGGGCGAAACGCTGCCGACGCCGCCGATCTGGATGATGCGTCAGGCGGGACGGTACTTGCCCGAATACAAGGCGACGCGGGCCCAGGCGGGCGATTTCCTGTCGCTGTGCTACAACTCCGATCTTGCCGCCGAGGTGACGTTGCAGCCGATCCGCCGCTATGGTTTCGACGCGGCGATCATGTTCGCCGACATCCTGTTGCTGCCGCAGGCCCTTGGCGCCGACCTGTGGTTCGTCACCGGCGAGGGGCCGCGCCTGTCCACGATCACCGGCCAGCGCGATTTCAACCATCTGAAACCGGCGGATGCGATCCACGACCGCCTCGCGCCGATCTATGAAACCCTGCGGATCCTGCGCCGCGAACTTCCCGACGAAACGACGCTCATCGGGTTCGCCGGCGCGCCGTGGACCGTCGCCACCTATATGATCGCCGGGCGCGGCACCCCCGATCAGGGCCCGGCGCATGCGCTGAAATCCGAAGACCGCGCGCTGTTCACCTCGCTGATCGACCTGCTGACCGACGGCACGATCGCCTATCTGAGCAAGCAGATCGAGGCGGGCGCCGAGGTTGTCAAACTCTTCGACAGCTGGGCGGGATCGCTTCAGGGGCAGGACTTCGACGACTTTTCCATCGCGCCGATGGCCCGCATCACCGCTGCCCTCAAAGACCGCCACCCCGGCGTGCCGGTCATCGCCTTTCCGCGGGGCGCGGGTACGCGCTACGAGGGCACCCACGCCGCCATCGGCGCCGATTGCATCGCCATCGACGACGCCGTGACGGCCGAATGGGCCGCCGAACACGTCCAGCCCGCCGGGTGCGTGCAGGGCAACCTCGCCTCGTCGCACATGGTGACGGGGGGCAAGGAACTGGTGTCCGAAACCCGCCGCATCGTCGACGCCCTGAAAGGCGGCCCGCATATCTTCAACCTCGGCCACGGCATCACGCCCGACGCCGATCCCGACAACGTGCAGCGGATGATCGACACGGTCCGGGGCCGCTGATCCCGCCCGGCCGGATCCTCACCGGGGACCGACCCGGCAAAAACCGCCCCCTTTTTCTTGCCTCAATAACTCCGGGGTGGTCTGGAGGGGTTGGCCCCTCCAGCGCCTGCAACCCGCGCTATACCCACTTTGCCAGCGGCGGCAGGCTCATCAGCACCGCATTCGCGTCATGGCCGGTCTCCAGTCCGAATTTCGTCCCCCGGTCGTAGACCAGGTTGTATTCCGCATAGAGGCCGCGGTGGATCAACTGCGCATCCTTTTCCGACGCGCCCCAGGCCAGATCCTTGCGCCGCTCGACGAGCGGCAGATAGGCGGGCAGGAACGCCCGGCCGATGTCTTGGGTCAGCGCGAAATCCGCGTCCCAGTCGCCAGTGTTGCGGTCATCCATGAAAATGCCGCCGACGCCGCGCGCCCGGCTGCGGTGCGGAATATAGAAATACTCGTCCGCCCATGCCTTGAGTTCGGGATAGAGGTCGTCGCCATGCGGGGCCAGATGCGTCTTTTGGGTATCGTGGAAATGCGTCGTGTCGTCAGCGTATTCGATGCAGGGGTTCAGGTCCGATCCACCGCCGAACCACCACGCCCCCGGCGTCCAGAACATCCGGGTGTTCATGTGTACCGCGGGCGCGTGCGGGTTCTGCATGTGCGCCACGAGGCTGATGCCGCTGGCCCAGAATCGCGGATCGTCTTCCATGCCGGGCACGCCGCGCGCGGCCATCGCTTTTTGCGCACGCTCGCCCAGCGTGCCGAACACGGTCGAGATATTCACCCCGACCTTTTCGAAAACGCGCCCGCCGCGCATCACGCTCATCGTGCCGCCGCCCGCATCGCTGCCGTCATCGGACGCGCGTACGGTTTCCGTCACCTCGAAGACACCCTCGGGGGCATCCGCGTCGTGCCCGGCCTCGAGATCGCCGAACGCGGTGACGATTTCATCGCGCAGCGTACGGAACCAGGCCGCAGCCTGCGCCTTTTGCGGGTTCATGTCGTTGCTCTGCGTCATCGCATTCCTCCGGGCCCGGTTTCATCGGGCGTTGTGCCGTGCAAGTATCTGCTATTGCATAGCATCGCTCATCCGGGGCTTACATGATCGTAAATCACCTGCCGATACCAGCACGGTCAATACTGCCACAGTCGATATTGGCTTTGACTCATCGCAAACCCCGAGGAAACCTCCATGCGCCTTTCGCTGTCCCTTGCCGTGCTCGCCCTGCCCGTCCTTGCCGCCTGCGTTGCGCCGACGCAGCGCGATCTGTGCATTCGCCAAAACGCCGGCGGCGGCGAGTTGAGCACAATCGCCCGGCTGATCCGCACGACCGAGGGGAATATCAACCGGGGCTATGCCATCGCCGAGGTGACGGACGTTGCGACCCGCCGTACCCGCTGCGAGCGGACACGCGATGACGGCACGGTCTACCGGACGTGGTGCGAAGAGACCGAGACCGTCGAGCGGACCGAGCCGGTCGCCATCGACATCGCCGAAGAGCGCCGCAAGCTGGCCGACCTGCGGACCCGCGATGCGCAGTTGCGCCCCCGCTACAACGCCGCTGTCGCGCAATGCACCGCGCAGTTTCCAGACGTTCCGGCCTGATCCACGATGCGTTTCAGGGCGCGTCATCCCGGCCAGGCGGCGCATCTGCGTATAACGGACCTGCCAGCCGCGCGCCGGGCCGGATGGGGGCCGCGTCAGTGAGAGGCCGTCGTCGCCGCGTCGATAAGGGTGCGTCCGCCGTCCACCGTCAGGATCTGGCCGGTGACGAACCCGGCCGCATCCGACGCAAGATATTGCACCGCATGGGCAACCTCTCCGGGGCTGGCGATCCGGCCCAGCGGCGTTGCCTTCAATATCGCGGCGCGTCCGTCCTCATCGTCCTTCAGGGCGGCCTTCAGGCTCGCGCTCATGACGCTGCCAAAGGCGACGCCGTTGACCCTGATACGGTGCGGCGCAAGGGCCACGGCGAGGCTGCGGGTCATCTGATCGGTCGCCGCCGAGGACATCGACAGCCCCATCAGATCGCGGTGCGTGCGCTGGCCCATGATCGACGACAGGCTGACGATGGCGCCGACCGGCCCGTCCTCGCGATCCTTGTGCAGTTTTATCATCCGCCGTGCCGCGGCCTGCGACATCCGCAGGGCGGTCATGGTATTCTGGTCGATCATGCGTGTGACGGTATCGTCCTCCGGATCGAGGGGATCGGTCGGCAGAACCTGACGCGCTGCGTTCACCAGAATGTCCAGCCCGTCGAATGCATCGACGGTGGCCGACAGCAGATTGGTGATACACAGTTTTTCACGCAGATCGCCGGCAAAGGTGCGGACCTGTCCGTCGTCCTTCACCAGATCGCCAACTTCCCGGTCGAGCGCGTCTTCGGAGCGGTCGGCGAAAACCACGTTTGCGCCCTCGTCCACGAAATGCCGCGCAATCGCGAGGCCGACGCCGTGGGCGGCGCCGGTGACGATGGCGGTCTTGCCTGCGATGGACATGGACATGTTCGGGGTTGCTCCTGTCTGTGACGGGGATGCGGGCGGGGCGCGCGATCAGCCGCGTACGCGGCTGCGCTGCCGGGCGGGCTTGCCAGTGGTTTTGCCAGTGGTTTTGTCGGCCCTGAGCGGCCGGGCCGCGCAAAACACCTTGAACGCGGCGTCACCGCCCGCTTCTTCGACCACGGCGAATGCCTCTTTCAGCGCGGCCTCGTAGGGCAGGTGGCGGTTCGCGACCAGCCACATCCTGCCCTGCGGCGTCAGCGTGCGCGCCGCGGCGGCGATAAACGCCACGCCGATCTGCGCATCGGCGGCGTGGCCCACATGAAACGGCGGATTGGTGACGATGGCATCCCACAGGCCGTCCACGCGCGTCACGTCGGCCCAGTGAAACGCCGCCCGCGGGTCTGTGACGTTGATCCGCGCGCAATCGAGGGCCCTCGACTCCGCCTCGATCAGATCGAGGGTGCCGACCTCGGGGTGCGCGGCAAGAATGCCGTGGGCCAAAAATCCCCAGCCCGCCCCGAAATCGGCGATCCGATCCGGCAATTTCGATGGCAGCGCCTCGAGCAACAGCCGCGATCCGCGATCCACCGCCCCTTCGGAGAAAACGCCCGCCTGCGTGACGAATCCCTCCGGTCCCTGTTGCGGCCCCGGCAGCCGCCAGTCGGCAAGTCTGTCGGCCACCGCATCGCCGCCGTCGAACCAGAACATTCGCCCATGCGCCTTGGCGATGACCGGCATATCGCCGATCTTCTTGCGCAGTTCGCGCCACAATCCATCGACGCCTTCGGTCCGCTGGCCATCGACGACGACGCAGTGCGCCAGCCGTGCCGCCTCGGCGACCATGCCCCGGGCAAGCGCCTTGGACCGGGGGACGACGACGATTGCGGTGGCAACCTTGTCCATCCGCGCGATTACCGGATGCCCCGCAGCCTCCCACCAGTCGCGCTCGGGGCGGAAAGTGTGCTGGATCTGCGGCGCCTCCGACAGGGCCGATACATCATAGGCAGCACCCGGTCGCATCACGCAGACGGATCCCTCCGGCAGGGTCAGCACGCCGTCGGTCAATGCGGTGGTCAATCTTGCCTGAGCCATGTGTGTAGGGCGCGGTGGCCCCTACTCCTTTTCCATCGTGCATTGCAGCGGATGCTGGTTGCGCTGCGCGAAATCCATCACCTGCGCCACTTTGGTCTCGGCAATCTCATGGCTGAAGACGCCGACGACCGCCAAGCCTTTTTTGTGGACGGTCAACATAATATCGAACGCCTGCGCGTGGGTCAGACCGAAGAACCGCTCGAGGACGTGCACAACGAATTCCATCGGCGTGAAATCGTCGTTCAGGATCAGCACCTTGTACATCGGTGGGCGCTTGGTCTTCGGGCGCGTCTCTACTCTGACGCCGAAATCGGTATCACCGTCCTCGTCGCCAGGCTTTTTGGGGGACATCGTCCATGAACCGGGGGTCATCGTCGTCCTGTAATCTGGTGGATGTGGATCACTATATAAGACAGGCTGGCCCGGTGAAAAGAGCGATGCCACCGATGAACCCGATGTGAGTGCCTCAAATGCCTGAAAACTGGACGATCGGTTTCGATGCCGACGACACCCTGTGGCACAACGAGCGGTTCTTTCAGCTGACGACCGCACGCTTTGCGCGGATGCTGGCGGCCTATAGCGACGATGTCGATCTGGAAGCGCATCTGCTGGCCGTCGAGAGGCGCAATCTTCTCCGTTACGGATTTGGGATCAAAGGATACTTGCTGTCCCTGATCGAAACCGCGCTCGAGGTGACGGACGCCCGGGTGCCGGGCAATGTCATCGCCGATATCGTGGCGCTGGGTCACGAAATGCTCGACCATCCGGTCGAGCTGTTGCCCCATGCGCGAGACACCGTCGAGGCGCTGGCAGGGACGCATCGCCTCGTCCTCATCACCAAGGGCGATCTGCTGCATCAGGAGCAGAAACTGGCGCGATCCGGCCTTGGCGACCTGTTCGACACCATCGAAATCGTGTCCGATAAATCCGAACCCGTCTATGCCCGCATCTTTGCCCAACATCCCGCCGACCGGCACCTGATGGTCGGCAATTCGATGAAATCCGACGTCCTGCCCGCCATCGCCGCTGGCGGCTGGGGCATTTACGTCCCGCACGGCACTCCCTGGGCCCTCGAGCACGCGGCGGCTCCGGACGGCCATCCCCGCTTTCGCGAGATTGCGGACCTTGGCGCGCTGCCACATTTGCTTGAGTCGCTGCCTTAGGTCCGCCACGATCCTGCCGCATTCATCCATGTTGTGTGGCGCATCTGCACTTGCACTAGATCCGCGATGTCACAGCCGCAAAAAACTCAACCTTTAGTCGTATTTGGGGAGTTTTCGGCAGGCATTCCCCGTGTTAGCGTGCCTTCAAATTCAATGAGGCACCCCGGCAAACGGGGGCCCCGAGGCAGAGCAAAGGCAACCATAATGCCATATCGCATGGGATATGCGGCCCGTTTCGGGCTGTTGATGATATTTGTATTACTGGCGGGGTTGATGGCCCCGACGCAGGGGCGGTCGGCGCCCTATGCGGCCTATGTGATGGACGCGCGCACCGGCGAGGTATTGCATTCGCGCAACGCCGATACCCGGCTGCACCCGGCGTCACTGACCAAGATGATGACGCTCTACATCGCGTTTCAGGCAATTTCGCGCGGCGAAATCACACTCGACACGCCGGTGCGGATCACCGCCGCCGCCGCGGGCCAGGCCTGTTCCTGCCTTGGGCTACAGACCGGCCAGGAGATCCGCCTGCGCTATCTTCTGCGTGCCGCCGCGGTAAAATCCGCCAACGACGCGGCCACCGCGATCGGCATCGCCATCTCCGGGTCCGAAGACGCCTTTGCCCGCCGGATGAACGCCACCGCAAGGGCCATGGGCATGAACAGCACGACGTTCGTGAATATGAACGGCCTGACGGCGTCCGGCCATATGTCCACCGCCCGCGACATGTCCGTGCTGGGGCGGCACGTCATCTACGACTTCCCCCAGTATTATAACCTGTTCTCGCGCCGTACCGCCGACGCGGGGGTGCGCCAGGTCAACAACACCAACACTCGTTTCCTGAACGCCTACGAAGGCGCGGACGGCATCAAAACCGGCTTTACCAACGCCGCCGGCTTCAACCTTGTGTCCTCGGCCCGGCGCGGCAACGTCCGGATCATCGCCACGGTTTTTGGCGGCACCTCGACGGCCAATCGCAACGCCCGCATCGCCGAACTCCTCGACATGGGGTTTGAACGCGCCCCCGCCTCGGTGGTGATGCGCGCGCCGCAGATGACCGAGGTTCCCGCCGCTCCCACCGCAGATCAGCTTGTGTCGCGCGCCGAACGAAACCAGGATGCCTTTGGCCGTACTGTCCGCGTCAGCGGCGCCATCGACCAAAGTCTGCGCCCCGTGGCGCGCCCGGCGGACGACGAGCCAGTCCTCACCGCCGCCTCGAACGACGCCGTGACCAATGCGCTCAATCTCGCCCTCGGGATCGACGTGCAGGAAAGTGCCGTGGACCCCGTCGAACCGCTGCCGCCACCTCTCGCCGACCTCGCGCTTGAACAGGTGCAACTGGTCGCCGGTGAATTCGCCCCCGCAGAGATGACGCTGACGCCGATCTCCCGCCCCCGGGAACTCGTGATGACCAGTGCCGCGATCATTCCCACCTCCTCGGCCACACCGGTCGAGGATCTGGAAATCGTGACCCGCGTATCCACATCGGGGGGCCGTCTTTTCGGGATCAACGTCGGTCGGTTCGGCAATCGTGACGCCGCCGAGCGGTTTCTCATCCAGGTCGCCCTCGCTGAATCCGGCGCCCTCGAGGGGGGCCTGCGCCGCATCCTGCAACGCTCCGGCGGGTTCGATGCAAACTTCATGGGTCTGACGCGCGACGGCGCCGACCTGGCGTGCCGCAGGCTTCAGGCGCGTGGCACGGCCTGCACGCCGATCGGCGTCGACGAAAGCTGACGCCGGATCGCCACCTTTTTCTTGCCGAAAAAACTCCCCCCGGAGGGTCCGCGGGGGCGACAGGTGACGCGGTCACGCTGACAGGCTGCGCCCGGAAATCGCGGCAGCCTCGGGTCTGTCACGACGTGTTATCCGCGCGGCGTGCCAGCAAAGGCTGCTGCCATCAATTCCCGGGTGTACTGTGTCTGCGGCGCGTCGAATATGTCGGCGGCATCGCCTGCCTCGACGACGTCGCCCTGTTTCATCACCATCACCTTGTGCGACAGCGCGCGGACGACCTTCAGGTCGTGACTGATAAACAGATAGGCCAGTCCGAATTTTTGCTGAAGCGTGCGCAGCAGTTCGACGATCTGCACCTGCACTGTCATATCCAGCGCGCTCGTCGGTTCGTCCAGCACGATCAGCTTGGGCCGCAGGATCAGGGCGCGCGCGATGGCGATCCGCTGGCGTTGTCCGCCGGAAAACTCGTGCGGATAACGGTCCATCAGACCGGGATCGAGGCCGACCTCGACCATGATCTCGCCCACCATGTCGCGCCTGTCGCGCCCCGGTTCGACACCGTGCACGCCAAGGCCCTCGGCAATGATCTGCTCGACGGTCATGCGCGGGCTCAGCGATCCGAAAGGGTCCTGAAACACGATCTGCATTTCGCGGCGCAGCGGCCGCATCCCGCCCTGCCCCAGCCCGTCGATGCGGGTGCCGTCAAAGGTGATCGCCCCTTCGGACCGGATCAGCCGCATCACCGCAAGGGCCAGCGTCGTCTTGCCCGATCCGCTCTCGCCGACCACGCCCACCGTTTCGCCCGCACGGACACTGAACGTGGCATCGTTCACCGCCTTCACATGGCCGACGGTGCGTTTGAGCAGACCGGCATAAAGCGGGAACCAGATTTTCAGGTGTTCGGTCCCGGCGACAACCGGGGCGTCATCGGGCACCGGCGGCGGCGTTCCGGTCGATTCGGCGGCAAGAAGGGTGCGGGTATAGGGATGCTGCGGATTGGCGAAAATATCTGCCGTCGGCCCCTGCTCGACGATTTCGCCGTCCTTCATCACGCAGACCCGGTCGGCGATCTTGCGCACGATGGTCAGATCGTGGGTGATGAACAGCATCGACATGCCGAGACGCGATTTCAGGTCGGCCAACAGGTCGAGGATCTGCGCCTGAATGGTGACGTCCAGCGCCGTCGTCGGCTCATCCGCGATCAGCAGGTCGGGCGTGTTGGCCAGGGCCATCGCGATCATCACCCGCTGACGTTGCCCGCCCGACAGCTCGTGCGGATAGGCGCCCAACCGGTCTTCGGGGTCGCGGATGCCGACCTGTTCCATCAGCTCCAGAACACGCGCCCGGACCGGGTTGGAAAAGCCGCCCCGGTGCCGGGTCTTGCGGATCGTGGTGGCAAGCGATGCGCGCCGTCCGCGCCACCACAGGCCATAGCCGTACCCAAGGGCGGCGGTGGCGGCGATAACCGAAAACCCGCCCAGCGGCCCGAATGCGTCGGGAAAATCCGCGACGATGGCGAACGCAATGATCGCGAACACCCCGGAAACGCCGCCCAGCAACGCCGCAGTCCCCGGCGGCACCCGGCTGCGGGAATAGGCGATGCGGTCCTCGCGCTGTTCGGCGCGGGTCGCCGTGACACGGATGTCCTGATGCAGCTCGATCGTCTCGGCAAGCTGTTTTTCAATAGTGTGCAATGGGTTGAGCGATGTCATCGGCTCCTGAAAGATGAAACTGATGTCGTTGCCGCGTACGCCGCGCAGTTCTGCCTCGGTGGCGAGCGCGAGATCGCGCCCTTCGTAGGCCACCGTGCCCGACACCCGCGCATTGTCGCCCAGCAGGCGCACCGCCGACAGGGCCGTCACCGATTTGCCCGACCCGCTTTCCCCGACAAGTGCGACCGTTTCGCCCTTGTTCACATGGAACGTCACGCCGCGCACCGCCGCAATGCGGTTGCCGTCCTGCGCAAAGGTCACGGCAAGGTCGCGGACGTCGAGTATTTTGCTCATGCAAAGGTCTTTCGCGGATCGAAGGCGTCACGCACGCCTTCGAAGATAAAGACCAGCAGGGACAGCATGATCGCAAAGGTGAAAAACGCCGTGAACCCGAGCCACGGCGCCTGGAGGTTCTGTTTGGCCTGCAAGGTCAACTCGCCCAGCGACGGCGCCGACGACGGCAGGCCGAACCCGAGAAAATCGAGGCCCGCGAGAGCGCCAATCGCGCCCGTGACGAGGAACGGCAAAAGCGTGACCGTGGCGACCATCGCGTTGGGGAGCATGTGTCGGAACATGATTTTCGTGTTCGACACGCCAAGCGCACGCGCCGCCCGGACATATTCGAAATTCCGCGCCCGCAGGAATTCCGCCCGCACCACACCGGTCAGGGCGGGCCAGCCGAACAATATCGACAGGATGACCAGCATCCAGAAACTTCGCTCCAGAATGGCGAATATGATGATGATGACATAGATCTGCGGCGTCGAGCCCCAGATCTCGAGCACGCGCTGAAAGATCAGGTCCGTCCAACCGCCAAAATAGCCCTGAACGGCACCCGCCGCGATCCCGATGATCGACGCGGCAAGCGTGACGACGATGGCAAAGAACACCGACAGCCGGAAGCCATAGATGACGCGGGCCACAACGTCGCGTTTGGTGTCGTCGGTGCCGAGCCAGTTGGTCGCCGACGGCGGCGCGGGGGCAACGCCGCGGACATCGACGATGGTGTCGAATTTATAGGGGATCGGCGGCCAGATCGTCCAGCCGGCCTCGAAGCCGTCGATATCGACGGTCTCGCCCGCGTCGACCTGCGCGATCAAATCCTCGGGCGTGTCGAAACAATCGACCAGACCGCCGGTGACGATCAGACATTCGACCTCGGGGTCGGAATATTTCGCCTCCGTCCGGTAGTCGCCACCAAAGCTCGCCTCGGAATAGAACGAGAACACCGGCATCCGCACCTCACCGCGATATGACACGATGATCGGCCGGTCGTTGGCGATGAATTCGGCGAACAGCGAGGTCACGAACAGCAGCGTGAAGATCCACAGCGACCAATAGGCGCGCCGGTTCTTGCGGAAATTTCGCAGGCGACGCGCGTTCAGGGGCGAGATCCAGCGGCGGCGCGGACGCGGCGGAAGGGATGCGGTCCTTGCCGGGGGCGCGGTGTCGGGTTTGGTCAGGTCCGCCATCTATCCGCGTGCCTCGAAATCGATGCGCGGGTCGATCAGCACATAGGTGATGTCGGTGACGATGCCGACGATGAGGCCCAGCAGCGAAAATGCAAACAGCGTGCCGAAAACAACCGGGTAATCGCGTTGCAGGACCGCCTCGAAACCGAGACGCCCGAGACCCTCGAGCGAGAACAGCGTCTCGATAATGAGCGACCCGCCAAAGAAAACGCTGATGAACAGCGCCGGAAACCCCGAGATCACGATGAGCATCGCGTTGCGGAACACGTGGCCGTACAGAATCTCGTTTTCACCGAGACCTTTGGCGCGCGCGGTCATCACGTACTGCTTTTTGATTTCGTCGAGAAAGCTGTTTTTCGTCAGAAGTGTCAGCGTGGCGAACCCGGCGATGGAGGACACGAAAACCGGCAGGGCGATGTGGTGCAGATAGTCGAGGACCTTGCCCAACAGCGACAACTGTTCGAAGTTGTCGGACGTCAGGCCGCGCAGCGGAAAGAACCCCCAGTACGATCCGCCCGCGAACAAGACGATCATCAGGATCGCGAACAGGAACCCCGGGATCGCATAGCCGACGATAATCGCGCCGGACGTCCATGTGTCGAATTTAGATCCATCGTTGATCGCCTTGCGGATGCCCAGCGGGATCGACACCAGGTAGGCGATCAGCGTCGACCACAGGCCCAGCGTGATCGACACCGGCATCTTTTCGACCACCAGATCGAAGACGGAAATCGACCGGAACCAGCTGTCGCCGAAATCGAACCGGATGTAATCCCACAGCATGTTCAGAAACCGCTCGAGCGGGGGTTTGTCGAATCCGAAATCCCGTTCCAGCTGCTCGATGAACGCGGGCGGCAGACCGCGCGCACCGACATAGATGCTGTCACCGCCACCGCCGATATCGGTATCGCCGCCACCGCCGGCAATCCCCTCGAACACGTCCCCGCGCCCTTCGAGGCCCGCGATGATCTGTTCTATCGGGCCGCCGGGCACGAACTGAATAAGGGTAAAGTTCACGATCATGATGCCGAGCAGCGTCGGGATCACCAGCAGCAGACGGCGCAGGATATAGGCGCCCATCAGCGGTCACCCAGCCGGGAACCGACGGCGATAACACCGGACGGGCATTTGCGGATCATGTCAGGCGAATACCTTGTCGGTGGCACGTTCCGCACCACGCAATGAGACCTTGTCGACGATCGGTCCGGTCTTGACCGGCTCCGGCGCGAAAGGCTCGGTCGCTTCGGTGGCGTCACCTTCTGGCGGAAAAATCCCGGACAGGAAATCATGATCGCGGATCTCCGCTGCGTTACCGGTCTCGAGCGGCGGGTAAAGAACCCCCCCCTCGTTTACGGGCGCCGCCGCCCAGTACATCGCGAGACCCACGATCAGCAGCATCACCTGAGCGCTCCCTCGGCGCGAAGCCTGTCGCCCGCCTCGGCGTCGTACCACCAGAAATCGAGATAGCCGAGATCGTAGGGCGGCAGCACGTCGGGATGGCGGTACATGTCATAATAGGCGACCCAATAGGTCGGGTTGTACCAGACCGGCACGATGAACATGTCACGCCGCATGATCCGGTCGATGGCGCGCACGGCGGCGGCCATTTCGGCGCGGCTCGTGGCGTTTGCGGCCACCTCGATCAGCGCATCGACGGCCGGGTCGGAATAGCTCGCCGGATTGAATATATCGCCGACGCCACGCGATCCGAACCGTTGCCCAAGGCTGTTGCCCTCTTCGAGACCGGTGCGGTAGCTGTCGAATATCATGTCGAAATCGAGGATATTCGTCCGCTGCGTATACTGCGCCGGATCGACGCGGTTGTATGTGGCATCGACGCCGAGGCTTGTAAGGTTGTCGACATAGGGGATCAGGATCCGGTCGAACGACGGACTGGAGGACAGGAACTCCACCGTCAGCGTCTCACCGTCACGGCGCCGGATGCCGTCGTCGCCGGGGATCCAGCCGGCATCGTTGAGCAGGTCCGACGCCGTCCTCAGGTTGCCGCGATCAAGCTGCCGGTCCCCCGATACATGCGGCACGGTGACCGTTTCGGTCAGCACCGCCGGATCTATCAGGTCGGCGACCTGTTCGAGGTATGCAAGTTCCAATCCCTCGGGGACACCCACGGCCTGCAATTCCGATCCCTGCCAGAAACTTTCACGCTGCCGGAACAGGCCGTATTGCAGCGTGTCGTTCGTCCAGGTGAAATTGAACATCAGTGCAAGCGCCTGACGCAGCCGCACGTCCTGGA
Source organism: uncultured Alphaproteobacteria bacterium (assembly GCA_963761735.1). Lineage (GTDB taxonomy): Bacteria > Pseudomonadota > Alphaproteobacteria > Rhodobacterales > Rhodobacteraceae > CAVXHQ01. The sequence goes on along the minus strand of CAVXHQ010000003.1, from coordinate 1,092,608 downwards.
ATTTCTCATCGTCGAGGTTGAACACGAACCCTGACGCGGCGGGCAGCGAGCCGTCCGGCAGGTCGTCGCGCACGACCCATTCGTTGTCCAGCGCGGGAAAATCGTATCCCGTGGCCCATGTCAGCGAAGAGTTCTCGAGCCGGAAGGTGAATTCGCCCGCCTTGAACGCCTCGAAGGCGGTGGTGGTGTCCGAAAAATACTCGATCCGGATACTGTCGTAGTTGTTGCGCCCGATATTGAACGGCACCTCGGCGCCCCAGTAATTCGGGTTTCGGACATAGACGATCCGCCGGTTCACGTCGTAGCTGCCCAGCATGTAGGGCCCGGATCCCATCGTCGGCTCGAACCGGCTTTCGTCGAGACGCGCGCCGGTTTCCTCGAACCACGCCTGCGAGAAAATATAGGTGGCGCCCGCCTGACTGATCGTGTCGTTGGGCGAAAAATCGGGCGAGAAATCGAAACGGACACGGTAATCGTCGAGCGCCTCGACGCCCGTGATCATCGCCCCCACGACCTGCGCGTAGGACGGCGTGGCCTGCTCGATGGCGATGTTGTGCGAAAACACGACATCTTGCGCCGTCATCGGCGTGCCGTCCGCAAAGGTGACGTCGCGGCGCAAGTTGAAGATGACGTAGGACCGGTCCTCGATCGCTTCCGGGTACTCAATCGTTTCGCACAGGAAACAATAGGACGCGCCGACTTCGTCCGCCGTCGACTGCATGATCTGCTCGATGCCCGTCGAGGACATCGCGCCGGGGCGTCCTTCCTTCGTGGCGAACGGGTTCATGTTGTCGAAGGTGCCCTGTGCCCAGATCGCGATCTCGCCGCCCTTTGGGGCGTCCGGGTTCACGTAGGGAAGATGCGCAAAATCGGCGGGCAGGACCAGATCGCCATAGGTCGAATACCCGTGGCTCTCGATCAGCGCCTCCTGACCTGACGCCTGCACGGCGGTCAGCCCGAGGGCGAGCGTCAGGACGGAGCCTGCGATCCAGCGGCGCGCGGCATCTGCCGCCTGAGGGGCTATGTCGACGGTGCGGGCATCGGGCCCAGTGGTACCGACAGGCTTCGTCATGGCGTTCTCCTCATGGCGCGGGCGCTGTTTGCCCTTGGGAACAAGGTAGATGGCGGCCTCGGCAACATTCAAGGAGAGAATTCGTGATCGATGCGTGATCGATGCGACAGGCGGTCGCCACAGGTGGTCCCCACAGGGACGCGGCATCCGGACGACACGACCCGGACCCCGGCCCCCAAACGACAAAGGCCGCGCACACAGCGCGGCCCGTCGGGTATCGGCGTGGTCGGGCCTCAGCCGTCGAGGGTGGCAAGGTAGGCGATCACGTTGGCACGGGCCTCGGGATCGGTCAGGCCGTTATAGGTCATCTTGGTGCCCGGCGCATAGGATTGCGGCGCGGCGATGAACTGGTCGATTTCCTCGGGCGTCCAGACCGCGACGACCTCTTCGAGGGCGCCGGAATAATCATAGCCGGAGGCGGCATCCACCTCGCGTCCGACGACGCCGTACAGGTACGGACCTGTCGCGTTCTCGCCGGCCGCCACCTTGTGACAAGCAGCGCAGGCGCGCACGAAGCTCGTCTCGCCGGCACCGGCATCGGCGACGGCGTACAACTCTTCGAAGGGCGGGCCCTCCTCGACGGGCTCGGCAGGGGCGCTGCTGTCGGGGACGTCGATGACATAGGCCTGCTCTTCGCCTTCCTCCTCGGGGGCATAGATCAATTCGGCCCCGAAACCGCCCAGCAGAAACACGAGGAAAGAGCCGAACAGCCCGCCCAGTACCTTAACCATCGTCATCGTGTCGAACATGTCGTGTTCCCGTCCGGTTAGCTTTGGTCCGGTCTTTATAGGGTCCGGCCCCGCGTGTGCAAGGTATGGAGCCGCGACGAATTGCCGTGTAGGGACGAAAATGGCACGCGGGTCCGGGGCATCCCGGCCGCAACGAAAGGCAAAGCGATGGGCAACAGCATAGCGTTTCAGGGAGAGCCGGGGTCCTACGGCCATCAGGCCTGCCGCGAGGCCCGGCCCGGATATACGCCTCTTGCCTGCCCCACGTTCGAGGGGGCCATCGACGCGGTCCGCTCGGGCGCGGCCGATCTGGGCATGATCGCCGTTGAAAATTCCACCTATGGCCGGGTCGCCGACGTCCATACCCTGCTGCCCGAAAGCGGGTTGCAGATCGTTGGCGAGGCGTTCGTGCGCGTCGCGATCAGCCTGATGGGCGTGCCCGGTGCAACGCTGGCCGACATCAAACGCGTGCGGTGCATGGATGTCCTGCTCGGTCAGGCGCGGGGGTTTTTGCGCACCCACGGGTTCGCCACGCTGAACTGGTCCGACAATGCCGCCGCCGCGCGCGAGGTCGCGCGTCTAGGCGACAAGGCCGAGGCCGCGATGGCCAGCACGCTTGCCGCCGAAATCCACGGTCTCGATGTGCTGGCTTCGGACATTGAGGACAACGACCGCAACACCACCCGGTTCGTCATCATGGCGCGCGAGGCGGACATGACCCGGCGTGGCGATCTGGAGATGATGACGTCCTTCGTGTTTCGCGTGCGCAACATTCCCGCGGCCCTGTACAAGGCGATGGGCGGTTTTGCGACCAATGGCGTCAACATGACGAAACTTGAAAGTTATATGGGCGGGAGCTTTTCGGCGACCGAGTTCTACGCCGAAATCGTCGGCCATCCCGAGGATCCGCCCGTCGCGCGCGCCCTTGAGGAACTGGGGTATTTCTCGGACCGATTCGTGCTGATGGGCGTCTATCCCGCCGCCCTGTCGCGCGGAGCGACGGACCTCTGACGGGTGTGGCGGCTGCCGACTGACCCCGTCACGTAACGCCGGCGGTAATTCCCGGCAACCTATCCCTGCCGCGTGAACCGCCCTTCGACGTCTCTGGCAAAGCTGCTCAACCGGCCCGAAAGACGCTTTGCCAGTGTGCCTTTGGCGAGTTTCAGCGATTGCAGCAGCAACCGTGCCGACAGCCCGCTTGCCGTGAGCGTCGTTTGCGTCGACATGCGGGTTCTGCCGGGTGCCAGCGGCACCAGCTCGATCACCGTCACACCGTCGATACCGCCCGATCGGGTCGTCAGGTGCATCAGGTTCGGCGCGTCGAATTCGGTGACCTCTGCGGTCAGGTCGCGGTCCTTGCCCCTGAATTTGAATACCACGTCCCAGCCCGATCCCGTGCCGGGCCGGGCGCGGGTGTCGCGGCGGCGGACATCGGCGCCGCGGCGCATGGCCTGCCGTTCAAACGCGGCAAAATCGGTGACCTGCCCGAAGACGAATGCAATCGGCGCCTCGATGTCTTCGCGTGTGCTGAGTTCCATATCGACCGGGGCCTTCATCGTTGGGAACGTGTCGCCGCACGGCGGCACATCGGCGTCAGTTAGGCGCTAAGACGGACCGTCCGCAACCCAGTTCGCCAGAATGTAATGCGCGATGGCACCGGCGCGCGGCGCCCGGATCCCGCCGTCGCCGCCCTCTTCCTCGCCTGCGAAAATCCGCGTCATCCGGTCCTTGCTCACCCACAGGGCGTCCTCGATCTCGACCGGGTCGAGGGTGATGTCGCGGCCAAGCGCCACCCCGGAACACCCGAACATCAGCGAGGCAGGGAACGGCCAGGGCTGCGAGGCGATGAAATCGACGTCGCCGACGCGCACGCCTGCCTCCTCAAACACTTCGCGGCGGACGGCGGCCTCGAGGGTCTCGCCCGGTTCGACGAAACCCGCGAGCAGGGAATACATTCCCTCGGGCCAGCCGGGCGACCGGCCCAGCAACACGTCGTCGCCGTCGAGGATCAGCATGATCACCACCGGGTCCGTGCGCGGAAAATGATGCGCCTTGCAGACCGGACAATCGCGCTGCCAGCCCGCCATGGTCATCTCGGACGCCGCACCGCAGCGGGCGCAGAAGCCGTGGGTTTCGTGCCATCCGAACACCGCCTTGGCGGTGACGGCCAGTTCGGCGTCGCGCGGCGTCAGGCGGGTCATGATCGCGCGCAGTTCGGCGAAACGCGCGCCCTGCGGCGCATCCGGGTGGGTCTGTTCGGACGGATCGAGGAAACCGCCCATCGCGGCCTCGTCGACGCCCTCGGGCTCCCATCCCGTCAGGTCGGCGACCCAGATGCCTTCGCCGGGGCCTCCATCCGCCGGATCGGCGCGCCCCAGAAACATCGCGGGCCGGGTGCAGGCAGCAAGCAGCGGGTGATCGCGGCCCAGCGCCACCAGCGTCATCGCCCCGGCGCTCGCGTCCCCGGCGCCCGCGCCTGGCACCACCAGCGGTTTGCCCCGCCACATCACGACCCAGCGCGCGCCGGGCCGGTTGGCCAGCGCCGCAAGGGCCGCCGCATCGCCGCGCAATTCGGCGGCACGGTCAAGACCGGATCCGCCAAAGGTCATCTCGTTGCCGCCGATCATCGTGGTCCTCCCGCAGGGTCTGGCAGGGCGCAGCCGGGCGCCCGTTTCCCTCCTGCCACGCAGCACCGGCCTTTGCAAAGGTGCGGCGCGCCTGCATCCGTTCCGGGCAAGACACACCGATGCCTCGACCGCGCCCCCAAATCGGTGTACCGCCCGGACACTGCTGGTCGACGTTCGGGTTTTGCTGGCGCACCCGCCGGCAGTCGTGTCGGTTGTGTGGACGAAGGACGTTGCAGGCTCTTGTATGGTTGAACATCGGCGCACAGGACCGGCAACGGGCGGCACCGTGCCACGGGCGGAGTCCGGCGCGCTGCCATCGCACGAAGCGGCGGAAACCGACACCGGCGTTCGGGCGACATTGCGCCTGATCGAGACGACGGATCTGCATTTTCACATCATGCCCTACGACTATTTCGCCGACCGCCCGGCGCCGGGCAGCGGCCTTGCCTCGGCCGCCACCCTGATCCGCGACCTGCGCGATGCGGCACCCAATTGCCTGCTGATGGACAATGGCGATTTCCTGCAGGGCACGCCGATGTCGGACTGGTCCGCAGACATGGACGAAACCGAGCCTGCGTTTATCAACCCGATGATCGCCGCGATGAATACGCTCGGGTACGATATCGCCACCCTTGGCAATCACGAGTTCAACTACGGCCTCGATTTTCTGCAGCGCATTCTGGCCCAGGCAGCGTTCCCTCTTGTCTGCGCCAATGTCCTGACGGCGCGCGGCACCGGGCCGGCGGACGACACGCCGCTGATGCCGCCGTGGATGATCCTGACCCGCACCCTGATGGCCAGTGACGGCAGCAGCCATACGGTCCGGGTCGGTGTCATCGGCCTCGCCCCGCCGCAGATCCCCGCCTGGGAAAGGTTCACCCTCGACGGCGCAATCGTGACCCGCGACATCATCGAGGCGGCGCGGTTCCAAGTTCCGGCAATGAAGGCGGCAGGCGCGGATATCGTCGTCGCCCTGAGCCATTCGGGACTGGGCCCCGACAACCACACCGATGGCATGGAAAACGCAAGCACGGCGCTGGCCGCCGTTGCGGGGATCGACGCGGTCCTGATGGGCCATGTCCACGGCGTGTTTCCGGGTCCGAAAGTCGCGGCCACCGATGCGGTGGACCCGGTGGCAGGCACGCTGCACGGAAAGCCGGCGGTGATGGCGGGATTTCACGGCAGCCATGTGGGCGTGATCGATCTTGCGCTGGTGCGGGACGGCACCGGCTGGCGCGTCGACGGACACAGCGCCGCAGCGGTGCCGGTCACGCCCGACCCCGGTGCCCCCCGCCCGGCGGATGCCGCCATTGCCGACGGCGTCCGGCAGGAGCACGACCGCGTCCTTGGCATCATCCGGCAGCCCGTCGCCCGCACGATCGTGCCGCTGTCGACGCATTTCGCCTTCGCAGCCGCCTCGCCCGCCCTTGCGGTGGTGGCCGATCACCTTCGCGCCCATGCCTGCCGCGTGCTGACGCCTGATCAGCGCGGCGACCTGCCGATCCTCGCCGCCGTCGCCCCCTACAAGGCGGGCGGTCAGGCCGGGCCGGAGCATTTCGCCGACATCCCCGCCGGACCGATTGCCGTGCGCCACGTCGCCGAGTTGTATCCCTATCCCAACGGCGCCTGCATCCTGCGTCTGTGCGGACACGACATTGCCGACTGGCTCGAGGTATCCGCCGCGGCTTTTGCCCGGGTCACGCCCGGTGTCCACGATCAGCCGCTGCGCGCGGCGCACATTCCAAGCTATAATTTCGACGTGATCCACGGGCTGCGCTATACCATCGACCCCGCGCAGCCGGTCGGCGCGCGGGTGTCGAACCTTCGTCTGGCCGACGGGGACGCGCTGGCCGCCGACCGAACGGTCCTGCTGATCACGAACGGCTACCGCGCCGGTGGTGGCGGCGGTTTCGCCGTTGCCCTGAAGGGTCACATCCTTCGTTCCGACCGGCGCCCCCTGCGCGATATCCTGCTGTCGGGACTGCGCGAAACCGGAGACATTGCCCCACGGCCGCGCACCGTCTGGAAATTTGCGCGAATTCCGGACACGGCGGCGTGGTTCGATACCGGCACCGCCGCGGCGGACCACCTGCCGCCCGGCGCCGCAGGCGATGCCCTGACGCCACTGGGGCCGACGCCCGAGGGATTCCTGAGATACCGCATCGGGTTCGACGACATCTGACCCTGCACAGGAGGGGACTGGACAATCGCGGCACCGCGCCGCACCACGGATGCCATGACACATTCCCTGCCCTATGCGGCCGTGATCTTCGACCTCGACGGGACGCTGATCGACACCGAGGCGCTGTTCAACGAGACCGGCGCCGCCGCCTGCGCCGCACTGGGCCATCCCGTCGGCGTCGCGTTCTTCGAGGATACCGCAGGCACGAACGACGCCGAGCGGGCACGGCTGATCGCCATCGAAAGCGGCCAGCCGGTCGACCTTGCCGCATTTTGCGCCGAATGGGACCGGTTGAGCGGCGCGCGGTTCGCAGATGGCATCCCGCTGAAACCCGGCGTCCCGGCACTTCTCGATGCGGTCGCGGCCCTCGGTTTGCCGATGGCGCTGTGCACGTCGAGCCGTCGCTCGCAGGCCAACGCCAAGATGGAGATTACCGGGCTTGGCCGCTACTTTGCCGCGACGATCACCTGCGACGATGTGGACCACGCGAAACCGGCGCCGGACCCCTACCTTGCGGCAGCGGCGGCCCTTGCCGTGGAGGCGGCGCGGTGTCTGGTATTCGAAGACAGCGAAACCGGCGCGCGGTCGGCACATGCGGCGGGGATGGTCGTCGTGCAGACGCCCGATCTGCATCCCGCAACCGGCAATTTCGCGCATTTCGTATCCGACGACATCATGACGGGCGCACGGTTGGCGGGCCTTATCGCCTGAGGCGCACAACGCCGGAGACGCACGATGCCGCGCTCACGTTGCGTCCATGCCCTATCCTGCGCGCACGCCCCCGCCTCGTGCCGTCCTGCCCAAACGCTCGTCGCGCGCGCGATCCCGCAATATCCTCCTCACTTGCGCGATTCCGCTGTATCCTCCTCACTTGCGCGATCCCGCAATATCCTCCTGACTTGCGCGATCCCGCGCAGGGCCCTATATCATGTCCGAGGGGTTGGCGCGGGCAAGTGCCTCGCCAACCTGGTCAGGACCGGAAGGTAGCAGCCACAACGAGCCCCACTTGGGTCGATGTCAACTCCTCACCCCTCACTCTTGCCGGCGGCAAAGTGAGATCGCACCGCACGATGCACCGCCTCAGACGCAGGGTTCCGCAAAGCGGGTTCCGACGATCATGCCAAAAGCATGATATCCCAACCGTTCCAGGGCGCCTGCGACACGCAGCACCCAATGCCACCCCGACGACAGGAGGATGAAGATGATTGCCGCTCCCCCCCTCCGGGCCCGCAAAGCCTGAGCCACCCCGGCCCCTTTGCCCTCGCCCGACGAAGCCTCCCGACGCATGCTTGCGCCGCAAACGCCCCTTCGTTCCGGGAATACCCCCTTGACTGACATGACACTCGCCGACCTTGGATGGTCGGCCCCCTTCGCCGCGCAACTGGGCACGGACGAGACCGCGACGCCTGCCCGCATCAGCGAGGTGTTGCGCAACCACCTTACCGGCCTGACGCCTTTCGGCCCGCTGCCCCTCGCTGTCACCGCCGAGACCGGCACCTACGCCGTCGGCGACTGGGTACTGCACGACGGCGTTTCCGTCCTGCGCAGGCTGGACCGCACCACCGAACTGACCCGCCGTGCCGCCGGTCCCCGGTCGTCGCGCAACGCGGGCGCGCAGCTTATCGCGGCCAACGTCGATACCCTTGGCATCGTTACCTCCTGCAATGCCGATTTCAATCCCGCGCGGCTGGAACGGTATCTGGCGCTTGCCGCCTCCGCCGGGTGCCTGCCGCTGATCGTGCTGACCAAGGCCGACCTGTCGGACGACCCGCAGGACTATGTGCGCCGCGCGGAACGCCTGTCGCCCATCGTCACCGCCATCGCCCTGATCGCGACCGACGCAGGCGAGGCCGCCCGCCTTGCGCCGTGGTGCGGTCCGGGACAAACGCTGGCCCTCGTCGGCTCGTCCGGTGTGGGCAAGACGACGTTGCAAAATCACCTGACCGGCATCGCCGCCCTGACGCAGGACATCCGAGAGGACGACGCCAAGGGCCGCCACACCACCACGGCCCGCTCTTTGCGGCCCACCACGACGGGCGGCTGGCTGATCGATACGCCGGGAATGCGGGAATTTGGCCTCACCGATGCGGCGGACGGCATCGAGGCCGTGTTCGCCGATGTCACCGACCTTGTGGCCGACTGCCGGTTCAACGACTGCGCGCACGACGGCGAGCCGGGCTGCGCGGTGCAGGCCGGCATCGCGGACGGCAGCCTCGATCCGGGCCGCCTCGATCGCTGGCGCAAACTCGTGCGCGAAGACGCCCACGCCACGCAGACCACGGCCCAGTCGCGCGAAAGGGCGCGCAAGAGCGGCAAGATGCACAAGGGCGGCAAGATGCGCGGTAAATACAAACGCGGCGAAGACTAGCCGCGCCGTTCCGCCACCCTACCTGTCCCCGGTGACAGATGGCGCAAACAATAACGATCTGGCGGAACACCGCACCGACTGGGCCGAGGACCGCACCGTCCTTGCCAATGAACGCACGTTTGCGGGCTGGATGCGCACCGGCATGGCCGCTGTCGCCGTAGCGATAGGTCTGCGCGCGCTGATCGGCGACCTTGAGCCCGACTGGATTGGCCAGACCGTCTCGACGGTGTTCATCGTCACCGCGGTTGTGATCTTCTGGTCGGCCTGGCGCTCTGCCTGCGCCGCCAGCGACCGGTTGAACGAGCACCGCACCGACAGCCACTCGAACCTTGCCATCGGCATCATCGCCGGGCTTTTGTCGCTGGGCGCCGTGGCGGCGGGGGCGCTTTTGTGGCTGCTGTGACGGTGGACGCTTGCGGCCCGCGCGGCTAGGGTGAACCGCCGCCAACCTCGCGCAGGACCGCATGTCAGAAACCACGCCAAACGCCACCGAAGACGCCACCGAATATCAGGTTCTCGCCCGGAAATACCGGCCCGAGACCTTTGCGGATCTGGTCGGTCAGGACGCGATGGTCCGCACCCTGAAAAATGCCTTCAAGGCGGGGCGGATCGCGCAGGCGTTCATCATGACGGGCATCCGCGGGACGGGTAAAACGACGACGGCCCGGATCATCGCCAAAGGCCTGAACTGCATCGGCGCCGACGGCAACGGCGGGCCGACGACCGAGCCCTGCGGCATCTGTGAGCCCTGCCGCAGTATCGCCGACGGCCGCTTCATCGATGTGTTCGAGATGGACGCGGCCTCTTCCACCGGCGTCGATTCCATGCGCGAGATCAACAATCTGGCCCGTGGAAAGCCGATCTCGGGGCGCTACAAGATCTTTATCATCGACGAAGTGCACATGCTCAGCACGGCGGCCTTCAACGCGATGCTCAAGACCCTCGAAGAGCCCGAGGAACACACGAAATTCATCCTTGCAACGACCGAAATCCGCAAGGTGCCGGTCACGGTCCTGTCGCGCTGCCAGCGGTTCGATCTGCGCCGGATCGAGCCCGAGGTGATGATCGCGCTGTTGCGCAGGATCGCCACGGCCGAGGGTGCGGATATTACCGACGATGCGCTGGCGTTGATTACCCGTGCCGCCGAAGGATCCGCGCGCGATGCGGAATCCCTGCTCGATCAGGCGATATCCCACGGCGCGGGCGAGACGACGGTGGATCAGGTGCGCGCGATGCTCGGCCTGGCCGACCGGGGCCGCGTCATGGACCTGTTCGACATGATCCTGCGCGGCCACGCCGCCGAGGCGCTGACCGAACTTTCGGGCCAATACGCAGACGGTGCCGATCCGATGGCCGTCCTGCGCGACCTTGCCGAAATTTCGCACTGGGTTTCGGTGATCAAGATCACGCCCGATGCCGCCGACGACCCGACCGTCGGCCCCGACGAGCGGACGCGCGGTCTCGCCATGGCCGAGGCCCTGCCGATGCGCGTGTTGTCGCGCATGTGGCAGATGCTGCTCAAGGCCCTCGAGGAGGTGGCCCTTGCCCCAAATGCGATGATGGCCGCCGAAATGGCGGTGATCCGCATGACCCATGTCGCCGACCTGCCCACGCCCGAAGAATTACTGCGCAAGTTGCAGGATACGCCGCCGCCCGGGCCGTCTGGCGGCGCCACTGGCGGCGCGCCCGCCGACCGCAGCCCCGGCGCGGCGCCACCCACCGCGACGCGCGCCACCGCCCATCCCGGCCCCCGGGGGCCATCTGCGCTCGCCCATGCGGTCGAACCCGCCGACGCCCTCGCCCGGTTCGCGCACTTCGACGCGGTGGTCGGGCTGATCCGCCATCACCGCGACGTCAAGCTGCTGATCGAGGTCGAAACCACGCTCCGGCTGGCAAAATATTCCCCCGGGCGGATCGAATTCGAGCCGACGGAGACCGCCGCGCCCGATCTTGCCGCCCGCCTTGGCGCACGGTTGCAGGCCTGGACCGGCAGCCGCTGGGCGATCTCTGTCGTGGCGGATGGCGGCGCCGACACCATCGCCGAGGTGCGTGACGCGGCGGGCAAGGCGCTGAACGACGAGGCGGCGGCGCATCCGCTGATCCAATCGATTTTCGCGGCGTTTCCCAAGGCCACGATCACCGCGGTACGCACGGCCGCGGACAAGGCAAGCGAGGCACAGGTCGAGGCGCTGGCCGAGGTCGACGACGAATGGGATCCGTTCGAGGACGACTGACCCGGCTTGCCGGAACCGCCCGGCGTGCCTATTTCAACATCATCTGACAACAGGATTTACGATATGCTCAAGGGACTAGGCGGCATCGGCGATATGGCCAAAATGATGAAGGCCGCGCAGGAAATGCAGGGCAAGATGGCCCAGATGCAGGACGATATGGCGGACATCACCGTCACCGGCGAGAGCGGCGCGGGCCTGGTAAAGGCCACGGCGACGGCACGGGGCGAGTTGACGGCCCTCGACATCGACCCGTCGATCTTCGTGGCGTCTGAAAAAGAGGTGGTCGAGGATCTGATCCTCGCCGCGATCAAGGACGCGCAATCCAAGGCAACGGACCGCGCGCAGGAAGAAATGGCGAAACTGACCGAAGGCATGGGCCTGCCGCCGGGCATGAAGATGCCGTTTTAGGCGTCACCGCATCATGATGCGGATTCCGACGCCATGCGTGTGTGACGGCCCATCGGTCAGGTTGTGCTGTCCCGGCGCGCAGCGCGGGATTGCCGCGCGATGAACGACGTTGGCGAGATACAGGCCCTGATCGATCTGATGGCCCGCCTGCCCGGTCTCGGGCCACGCTCGGCCCGGCGGGCAGTGCTGCATCTGATTAAAAAGCGGCGGCAATTGCTGCTGCCGCTGGCCGACGCGATGCAAACCGTCGGAACTACCGCGCGCGAATGTCTGGCCTGCGGCAATATCGGGACGCAGGACCTGTGTCCCATCTGCCGGAACGACAAACGTGCCAACGGCGAAATCTGCGTGGTCGAGGATGTCGCCGACCTGTGGGCGATGGAGCGGGCAGGCGTCTTCAAGGGGCGGTATCATGTGCTTGGCGGCACGCTCTCGGCGCTCGATGCGATAGGGCCGGATGAGTTGCGCATTCCGCGCCTTGTCGCGCGGGTGGCCGACGAGGGCATCACCGAGGTTATCCTTGCCCTCGGCGCCACCATCGACGGCCAGACGACCGCCCATTACATCGCCGATCACCTCGACGGCATCACCGTCACCACCCTCGCGCAGGGTGTGCCGGTCGGCGGCGAACTCGACTATCTCGATGACGGCACCATCACCGCCGCCCTGCGCGCCCGCCGCGCCCTGTAACCGCCTTACGCAGTTCGGGGCACCGGCGGTCGACGAATTTTCAGCCCTAGAAATAACTCTGCACGAGGCTTGCCGAGACGAGGGCCCAGCCGTCCGCAACCACGAAGAACGCCAGTTTGAACGGCAAGGACACGATCGCGGGCGGCACCATCATCATGCCCATCGACATCAGGATCGCCGCGACGATCAGATCGATGATCAGGAACGGCAGAAAGATCATGAATCCAATCTGAAACGCGCGGCTGATTTCTGACAACAGAAACGACGGCACCATGATCGACAGCGGCGCATCCGCCACCGCGATGCCAGGGCCGACATCGGGACGCAATGAGGCAAGGGCCTCGAAGGTATCGGCCTCGATCCGGTTGGTCATGAAACCGCGAAACGGTTCGATTGCGCGGGTAAATCCCTCTTCGATGGACATCGTTTCGGCGATGACCGGAGCGATACCCGCGTCCCAGGCGGCGACGAAAACCGGCTCCATCACGAAATAGGTCAGAAACAGTGCAAGGCTGACCAGCATCATGTTCGGGGGCGATTGTTGCAAGCCGATGGCCTGCCGCAGGATCGACAGCACCGTCACCATGAACGGAAAGCAGGTGATCATAATCGCGATGCCCGGCACCACCGACAGCACGGTAATAAGTGCCAGCAGCTGCACTGACCGGGTCGCAAGGGTGCCACCCTCGCCGATGCTGAGCGTGACCTCCTGTGCCTGCAACGGCCCGGAGATAAGCGCAAACAACACCGAAATTACGATAATTTGTCCATATCGGGACGCGAAAGCGGCACCAGGCGCGCCCTGAAAGGGCGTGCAAGGTGCGATGGTGCGGGGGAGGGCAATCATGGCGGGTCTCAGTCCAGCGCGCCGTGCAGGCTGACAACTTCGGTCAGCCGCACGGCCAGCTGGCCGGGTTCTCCCCCCTCGACTTCCTGCAATTCGCCCCGCGCGATCAGTTTGTCGCCGACGTAGAGTTCCACCGGGTCCTCGACCCGCCGGTCGAGCGGCAACACGTCGTTTTCATCGAGCGCCAAAAGTTCGCGGACCGTGGGACGCGCGCGGCCAACCGAAATCGTGATCTCGATCGGGACGGATTTCAGCGGATGGTCCGCGGAGCCGCGGTCCGGGCGGGATCCTGTGCTGGTCGGAATGTCGGTCGGGGCGGTGCTATCCATGGGCGGCCTCCAGTGGCTGATCGTCGATAAAGGCGGAAAGGATGGCGCCAAGGCCATCGGTGAGACGGGCGGTATCGAGGCATGATTCGAAGGTGCCGCCGCTCAGGATCACGGAGCCGGGCGGCAGGGCGGGATCGGAGCGACAGACAAACGGCAGCCTGTCATAGGCGGCCAGCCTGTCGCTGATCGCGACGACGTCTCGGCTGCTGACCCGCAGAACGATCTTTTGCCCCAGATCGTCGCGCGCAGCCGCTTCGAGAGCGTCGACAAGATGGGCCGCAAGCACATCGTCGGCCAGCGCGGGCAGCAAGGTCGACGACAGCGTCTCGAACAGCGGGACAAGCTCCGCCATGAGCAGGCTCCGTGCCTCGGCATGGCCAAAGGCCATATCCTCGAGGCGCTGAACGAACGCAGTATCGAGCGCGTCCTGCGCCGCTGCCGCCGTGGCCGCTGCCTCGGCGCGACCCGCGGCATGGCCCGCGTACCAGTCGGGCGATGGCCCGTCCGGCTCGGGGGATGCGGCAAAGACTGCCGGAGCGATTTCGAAATCTTCGAGTGCCAGGGCAAGTCCCATGTTATGCGCGCTCCGTTTGTTCGGGTTCTTCGATCCAGCTTTGCAGGATCTGGATGGTTTCATCCTGACGCTCATCGATCATGCGGCGCAGGCGACTTACCGGATCGTCGTCCGCGCGGCCCATACCGACAGTGTCGTCGTCGTCGATCATCGCATTGCCGACGGCAGTCAGCCCCGGCAGAGGCCCGAAATCGTCGTCCTCCGCCATGGTGCCGGCCACCGCAGCGCCACGACCGGCGACAGTGTCGGAACCGATCAGTCCGATGTCCTCACGCGCGGGCGGCGGCAGGGATGCCGCCTTGTTGGCAGCAAGGATGGGCCGGACGACAAACAGACCGAGGATCAGCGCGACAAGTGCGAGAACGGCGATCTGAATCAAGGTCATCATGTTCAGGGGAGCGGCGCCCGCATCTTCGATCGCCTCTGTGCCCAGCGTCTGAACAGGCTCAAACGGCATCGATCTGATGGTAATGATATCGCCACGTTCGGGATCGATGCCGACGGCCGAGGCCACGAGTTCGCTTAACGCGATCAATTCGGCAGGGTCGCGGGGGGCGACGGTCTGTGTTCCCGCCGGATCGGTCGTCACCGGATCGTTGACGAGGACCGCGACGGTCAGGCGACGAACGGCGCCAGGCGTCCGCAAGATCTCGCGGTTGGTCGATGACACCTCGTAGTTGGTGACCGACCGCGTTTCCGCGTCCTCGCTGGCGGAACTGCCGTCGCCGACCGCGCCATCGCCTGTCGGCAGGTTCGACGCCACCGTGACGTCGGAGCCCGCTGTATCGGTGGTTGAATTGGTGCGCTCCTCGACCTCGGTGGAAATCGCCACGCGGCTGTCGGGGTCGATCAGCCGCTCAATAATCGATTCGCTCTCGGTGACGGTATCGACCGACACCTCGACGATCGCATTGCCGGCACCCACCCTCGCCTCGAGGAGACGTTCCGCGCGCGCGCGCAACTCGGCTGTAAGGGGCTGGCCGCTGCCGCCCCGCTCGTCGGCCATGTCGATCAGGCCGCCCTGGCCGTCGATGACGGCGACATTCTCGGCCAGCAAGCCGGACACGGACGAGGCGACGAGGAATCGCAGCGCCTGTGCCTGTGGGCCTGACAGCGATCCCGAGGCTGTCGTCACGGTCACCGCAGCCGTAACGGTGCTCTCTCGCTGAAACGGTCTGTTTGTCGGGCTTGAAATATGGACGCGGGCGGCGCGGATATGCGGGCTGGCCAGAATCGTACGGGCCAGTTCGCCCTCTTTGGCGCGCCAGTAAGCGGCATCGAACATCTGGCTGGTCGTTCCGAACCCGGACAGTCCATCCAGCAACTCGTATCCCTGCCCGGTATTGGCCGGCAACCCCTCGGAGGCGAGTGTCAGGCGCAACTCGTCGCGTTGCGCATTGGGCACCCAGATCGCGGTGCCGCGCACCTCGTATGGCACGCCCCGCTGCTCGAGTGCGGTGATGACATCGCCCGCGGCGCCATTCTCGAGGCTTGCGTACAGCAGGCCCATGTCCCGCGTCGCGGCCCCCCGCGACAACAACAAGACCGCAGCAAAAACACCGACCGTCGCAAGCACCACGATAAGTTTGCGCCCCATCGAAAGACCGGCCCAGACGCCTCCTAGATTATTCACACGTATTCTCCGCAAATCTCGGGGGCGTTCTGCCCACACCGGGATGAATGGCGGATCAGCCTTAACAATCGGTTAGTCCGTTTCGGTTTATCTCATTCCCAGGCCCCATACCGGGAACCGGGAGAAGTCGATGACCGCAACCGCCGATCCACACGATGTGGCCCCTGTCAAAAAAGGGTCCAAACTGCCGTTGATCCTTGGTGTCGTGCTGGCGCTGGCCGGTGCGGCAGGGGGATTCTATGCGGTGCAAAGCGGCCTTCTGGGCGGTGGAGACGAGGCCTATGCGAGCAATTCGTACGCAGATGGCAGTGATCCCGGCGCCGACGATCTGCCGGATCTCGGTACGCCGTATTTCGTGCCGCTCGACACTATCATTGTAAATCTGCCACCCGGCTCGCGTTACAATCTGCTGCGGTTTACCGCGCAGCTCGACGTTCCCGAGGCCTATGTCGACGAGGTAACGGCAATCCAGCCGCGGATCGTCGATGTCCTGAACGGGTATCTCAGGGCCGTCGAAGTCGCCGACCTCGAAGATCGTTCTGCCCTCACCCGGCTGCGCAGCCAGATGTTGCGGCGCGTTCAGGTTGTCACCGGCGAGGGCCGGGTCCGCGACCTTCTCGTCAATGAGTTCGTCTTTAACTGACACCACCAACAGATCGGGCCGCGCATGGCGCACCCACAAACTCCACAGGCGCCAAAGGCGTTCGACATGTCACCAGAAGGGGCACACAATGGCGATGATCTCAGATATTCTCTTGTTCGCCGGGGCGATTGGCGCGGCATTTTACTGCTATGTGCTGTCACGTCGTCTCCGCAATTTCACCGATCTCGAACGCGGCGTCGGCGGTGCGGTCGCCGTGCTTTCCGCACAGGTCGACGACCTGCAACGCACGCTTGCCGCGTCTCAGGGCACGGCGCGCAAAGCGGTCGCCCAGCTTGACGATGTCAGCGGACGGGCCGAGGCGACAGCCAAACGGCTGGAACTCTTGATGGCCTCTCTCCACGATCTTCCAACGACCGCGCCGCCCGCCGCTCCCGCCAATCCGTTCTTTGTACGCACGGCAAAGCCGGTCGCCGAGAAGGTGGATGCATGACCGGGCCGGCACCGCAGTTTTCGCGCCCGTCGCCGGGAAAGGCACGTGCGACGCCAGCGATGCATCCGCAGCCCGACATGTTTTCGGCAACCAGACCTGTGACGGCGGAGCCTGTACGCAAACGCATGCCGCGCCAAACCGTTCGGCGCGGACGCGGCACGTTGTCGATCATCGCCGCATTGCTTATCGCGTCCGGCCTGCTGCGTCTTGTATTGATGCCGAACGAGGCCTTCGCCGTTGGCGACACAACCGAGGGGGCAACCAACGATACGGCCGCGCAGCAGATGTTCTGCGATTCCGGCGACACACCCGCCAGCCTGATGGAAGCGCTGCGTGCCCGGGAGGACCGAATCGTCACCCGCGAGACGCAGATCGCAGATCGAATGCAGGCCCTGCGCCTCGCCGAGGCGGAGATCGAGGAAAAACTGGTGGCGCTGGCCGAAGCAGAAGCGTCGCTCGAAGCGTTACTGACAATCGCGTCCTCGGCCGCCGAGAACGACCTCGATCGCCTGACGACGGTCTATGAAAACATGAAACCGCAAGACGCCGCCGCTCTGTTCACGCAGATGGAACCTGCGTTCTCCGCTGGGTTCATGGGGCGGATGAATCCAACATCTGCCGCCGCGATCATGACCAATCTGGAACCTGAGCGGGCCTATCTGATCTCCGTCGTTCTGGCCGGTCGGAACGCCACCGTACCGACAGAATAAACGCCGTTCGCGGAGAATGGGGCAGGACATTCAACGCTCCTGCTTCGCCGAACCACTCCCTCTTTCCACCTCAGGATGACGAAGCCTTAACCTCATTCGCCCATAACCGGGCGTGGGGGGCATCGGGCCCGGTTTGCAAAGGACAGCACGCACATGTTTGGGCTAATCGGAATTGCCGTCGTCTTCATTGCCATCTTCGGCGGCTATCTTCTTGCCGGCGGTAAAATGACCATCATCCTGAAAGCACTACCTTTCGAGATGATCATCATTGGCGGATCGGCGGCAGGCGCCTTTTTCATCGCCAACAGCGGATCAGCGGTCAAGCATACGCTGATGGACATCGGCAAGGTATTCAAAGGTCCCAAATGGAAGCCCGAGGATTACCGCGATCTGTTGTGCCTGATGTTCGAGTTGATCCGCGTGGCACGCACCAATCCCATGGATCTCGAGGGTCATATCGAAAACCCCGCGGATTCGAGCATCATGAACCGGTATCCCCGCATTCAAAAAGACAAGGAAGCGATCCTGCTTATCTGCGATACGCTTCGGTCGGCCTCGATGAACTATGACGATCCGCACCAGGTTGAAGAGGTTCTGGAAAAGCGTATCGAAGAACATCACAACCACGCAATGCATGGCAGCCACGCCTTGCAGGTCATCGCCGACGGGTTGCCGGCCCTTGGGATCGTCGCCGCCGTGCTCGGCGTCATCAAGACCATGGGGTCGATCGATCAACCACCAGAGGTTCTGGGCAAGCTGATCGGTGGGGCGCTGGTCGGCACCTTTCTCGGCGTTTTCCTCGCCTACGGTCTTGTCGGGCCCTTTTCGGTCAAGGTGGGTGCCGTCACCGAAGAGGATTCGCACTTCTACAAGCTGATCCGTGAGGTGATGGTCGCCAACCTGCACCGCCACGCCCCCAATATCTGCATCGAAGTCGGGCGCCAGAACACACCCGCACATTACCGCCCGTCGTTCGGCGATCTCGAAGACGCCCTGAAGGCAACCAAGGGAGCGGCATAGATTATGCGGCTCTTGCTGCTCACTTCAGCCGTTTTGAGTGCCGCACTCAGCTTTGCGGCAACTGGCGTTGCGGCGCAGAGCGTTTCGGTGCGGTCGGGCGAACACGACGAATTCAGCCGGCTGGTCCTGACGATACCGGGTGGTACCGGCTGGACGACGCAATCGACGGATGCCGGATACCGTGTCGAACTGTCGCGAGACGTCGACGGGTTTGATCTTTCGGCGGTCTTCGACCGCATTCCGCGCGATCGTATTTCTGAATTGACCGCTGCGTCAGGCGGACTCGACATTTCCGTTGCCTGCGATTGCCATATCGAAGCGTTTCTCTATCGCGACGACATGCTTGTCATCGACGTCATCGATGGACCGGATCCTGACATCGCTCTGAATTCCGGTTCCCCGGAGCGGGCTGCCCAGACCGGTTCGGTATTGCCGAGTGCCGCGCCCGGAACCCTTGCAGAATTAACGCCCCTGATCGAGCTTCCGTTGCTGACGTCGGAGATATCCGACCAGGAGCCCCTCCTTCTGCCCGGCGCTTTCGATGTCCCGGTTTCCCGCCCGGCTTCTCTGGTGGAGACCGAACGTGCCATCGTCGAGAAGCTTTGCCCGAGCAGCGACGCAAGGCGTCTTCGATTTTCCAAGCATCTCCGCGCCTCTCGGCGAAGACGGTACACTCTCTCCGCTCGGCCGCGGACTGACCCCGGTCACGGATCCGATGGACGGCGTTTCGCTTCCCGATGCCGATGGTTTCGGCTCGCGCCCCGGTCTGATCCTGCGTACCGGGCTCGCGCGCGGGGACGATGGCACACCAGAGGCGCAGCCGGGGCAGGTTTCCTGCACCCGGGTCGGCAGCCTTGCGAGTGGAGGCTGGATCGACGGCGACGCGGATTTCTTTAGCCAGATCGCCGGGGGTCGTTTTGCGATGACCACCGAAACCGGTCGCTTCGTACCGGAGGCGGTTGTGGCGCAGGCGCAGCGCTACATCGCGTTCGGCTTTGGGCTCGAGGCTGCGGACCTTTTGCAGCTTCTGGGCGATGACATTCCCGCGAACCTCGGTGACGAGGTGCGCAGCATCAGAACGCTGGCCAATATCGTGGATGGAGGGGACGCCCCTGACAGCGCCATCGCCCGTGCCATCGGGTGCAGCCCGGAGGCGGCATTTTGGGCAACGCTGGCGCGCGGCACCCTCGATGGAACCGGCGATGCGCACCGGGACGCGACGCTCGTCGGCTTCCGCGATCTTCCCCAGACGCTGCGCGGACACCTGGGCCTGCGCCTTGCAGGCATGTTTTCGGTAGCCGGGGAGCATCTGATCGCCAGTACGATCCTGACCGAGGCCATCGGCGAGGTGACCGGCGGTGGCCTCGACGCCGAAATGGCGGGCGCCAATCTGGCGGGCGCCGAACACGGCCCAGACGCGGAAATCGCCCGGCTTGGCGAAATTGCCACGCGAAATCCGCGCACGGCCCCCGAAACCATCGTGCGCCTGCTCGATCTGACTGCCGAGGCCGGGCGCGCAACCCCACCGTCGGTCCTCGATCTGGCCGAGGCCGTGCGCCACGAGGCGGGCAGCGACAGTGTCGGGGCCGAACTTGCCCGCGCCGAAGTCCGCGCCTTGATCGTATCGGCCGATTTCGGTGCCGCACTCTTCCTTATCGACGTCACCGCTGACGTGCTCGGACCCGAGCGGCAAGCCGCGCTAACCGACGATGCGATCGCCGGACTTGCCGCCGGGGCCGACAACTCGCTGTTTCTGGATCTCGCTCTGGCGACGGGACGCGATGCGATCTCACCCGTTGTGCAGAATGCAGTCGCCGCGCGCCTGCTGGACATCGGTTTCCCCGATCTGGCGCAACCGTTTCTGTACGGAAGCGCCGAACGGGACGTCATGCGCGAACGGCGATACCTGCGCGGTGCGGCGGCTGCGGCTCTTGGCGATGTCGCCGGGGCCGATCTCGCCCTTGAAGGCATGACAGACCCGCGGGCCCAGGATATTCGCGCCGTCGCCCGGACCATCGCGGGCGACTATACCGGCGCCTACGAGGCCCGCGATCTTGCGGATCCATCGGTCGAAACGGACGCGGCCGCCTGGCGTGCCGGGGACTGGACCGGGTTGGAACTGTCGCAGGATCCGCTCCTCAGCGGTGCATCCCGCGCGATTCTGTCTCCACCGGCGCCTCCCGGTCTCACGACACCGCTGGCAGACAGACAAACCCTTCTGGACGAGGCGTCGGACACCCGCGAAATGACTGAGGCCCTTCTCGAACAATTCATCGTTGATGCGGGCGACGGAAGCTGACGATGATCGCGTGCTCCATCGGGGTCCTCGCAACACTTTGGTAACGCCGCTGACATAATGTCGGCGGACGACAGGCAGCAGAAGGCGCCGGATATGCGGGCAAAGCCCCTAACGACGACGACGATTCTTTCAGCATTTCCAGCCGCGCTTTGCGCTGGCGGGCTCGCTGCCGCGTTTGCCTTTGGTTCGCCGCTTCCAGCCGCGGCAACGGCAGCGGAAATCTGTGCGCAGGCAGCTGCGGAGGCGTCCAGCGCATCGAACGTGCCGTTCGCCGTGCTGATGGCGATCACTCAGACGGAAACCGGTCGCACGACCGATGGCGAGACTCGTCCCTGGCCCTGGACAGTCAACCTCGAAGGCGCGGGGTACTGGTTCGACAGCCAGGACGAGGCGCTTACTTTCGCCTATCAGGCACTACGCGAGGGCCGCACCAGTTTCGACACCGGATGTTTTCAGATCAACTATCGTTGGCACGGCGAGAACTTTTCGTCTCTCGAAGAAATGTTCGACCCCGGCCAGAACGCGGCTTATGCCGCCCGGTTCCTCACCGATCTCTACGAAGAGCTCGGCGACTGGGGCCTTGCCGCAGGCGCCTATCATTCGCGGACAGAGGTCTATGCCTCGCGCTATCGCGCCCGATTCAACGTGTTCTACGCCGCAGCGCAGAACAACGGTCCTCCGGTTCTGACTTCGGGCCCGTTGATCGCGTCCGCCCTGCCGCGGGTAAACACTTTCCCGCTTTTGCAGCCGGGCGGCGCTACTGGCGGTGGCATCGCGCAAATGGGCTCTCTCGTGCCCGTCGGCCGGGGGAACTAGACGATGCCAGCCCTGTCCCTTCGCACCTTTTTTCAGCCAACCGTGATGCTGGCCGTCGCCCTTATGGCGATCATCGTGATGATGATCCTGCCGATGCCTTCCTGGGTTCTCGACCTGGGGCTGGCGCTGTCGTTTTCGCTGGCGATCCTGATGTTCACGGTAACGCTGTTCATCGAACGGCCACTCGATTTCTCCGCCTTCCCGACAGTTCTGCTTGCCTCGCTGATGTTGCGGCTGTCCCTGAACGTGTCGTCCACGAAACTGATCATCGCAGAAGGCCATACCGGCACCGACGCGGCGGGAGACGTCATTCAGGGCTTTGCCAATTTCGTCATGGGCGGCTCGGTGATCCTTGGAGTCGTGGTGTTCTGCGTTCTGCTGATCGTCAACTTCGTCGTCATCAACAAGGGCGCGACCCGGATGGCCGAGGTGGGCGCTCGCTTCGCCCTCGACGCGATGCCGGGCAAGCAGCTGGCCATCGACGCCGACGTCGCCGCCGGCGCGATCGACCACACCGAGGCGAAGCTGCGCCGCGAAACGGAACAAGCGGAAACGACGTTCTTCGGCTCTCTCGACGGCGCATCGAAATTCGTCAAAGGGGACGCCGTCGCCGGCCTTCTGATCACCGCGCTCAATCTCGTGGTGGGTCTCGTCGTCGGTATCTTCGTGCATGACATGGCCGCGGGGCAGGCGTTCGAGACCTATGCGATCCTCACGGTCGGCGACGGTTTGGTCAGCCAGATCCCCGCCGTCGTCATCTCCATCGCCTCTGCACTTCTGCTCGCGCGCGGCGGGGCGACGGGCGCGACGGATCTCGCCATCGTCGCACAGCTGGGCCGCCACCCGGCCGCATTGGGAACCGTCGCGGTCCTTATGGGTTTGTTCGCACTTGTCCCCGGTCTGCCTTTCGTGCCGTTCATGCTGGGGGCCGTTGCGTTGGGAACCTGTGCTGTCGTCATTCTGCGCAGCAAGGCCGCTCGCGCCGCCGAACTGGCAATGCCAAAGACGGACACCCCCTCTCGTGCGCCCGAGGCTTCGATGGGCGACATCCTCGACATCGAGGATATCCACGTTGAATTCGCGCCCGATCTGGTAGAAATGGTCGTCGATGCGGCGACCGGCCTCGATGCGCGCATCGCCAATATGCGCAATCACGTTGCGACAAGCTTTGGCGTCCTGCTGCCGGAAATGCGGCTGACGGACAATCCGGCCCTGCCCGACAGCACCTATGTCATCCGGATCCAGGGCGTCGAACAGGTCCGCGACAGCTTGCGTCCCGGGCGGGTGCTGGCGCTACTTGCCGGGCCCGACAGCGACGGCGGCGGGTTGCAGGGCGAAAACGTGGATGAACCGGTGTACGGCGCGCCGGCCCGCTGGATCGCGCCCGAGGATCAGGAGAACGCGGCCGTCAACGGCATGACGACCGTCTGGCCCGCCGAGGTGCTGGCGACCCATCTGCTTGAAGTCATCAAACGCAATCTTTCGCGACTGCTGACCCACAAGGCGCTGCGCCGCCTGCTCGACGAGATGGTGAACCTGACCGACCCGGCCCGCAGCGCCGCCAACCGCAAACTGCTGGACGAGATGATCCCCGACAAGGTGCCGCTCGACATCCTGCTGTCGACACTGCGCCTGCTGCTCGAGGAGCGCGTCTCTGTCCGCAACCTTCCGCTGATCATCGAGGCGATCGCCGAAGGCCGGCAAAGCCATAGCCACATCGAAGGCATCGCCGAACATGTCCGTCAACGCCTCGGATTTCAGCTTGTCGCCGACCTGCGGCGGCCCGACGGATCGATCCCACTGGTGCAACTCGCCTCCGATTGGGAGAATATCTTCACCCGCTACCAGATCGCGACCGACCGCGGCGGATCTGACGTCGCACTGCCCCCCGATGAGTTTAACCGGCTGGCCGGTGCCATCGCCGACAAGATCAACAAGGCCGCCGAAAACGGCACGACGGCGGCATTGGTCACGTCGATGCGGAGACGCCGCTTTCTGAAGACGGTTCTGGCAGCCCGAGGCATGACCAATGCGGTGTTGTCGTTCGAGGAAATCGGCACGGATGCGCGTCCGGCTCTCGTCGGACTGGTGGCCGCATGATCGCCGAGGGCGCGAACCTGCTCGGCTATACCACCGACTGGCTCTGGGCCGCTTTTCTCGTGTTCCTGCGGGTCGGCTCGATGCTGGCTCTGGTGCCCGCATTCGGTGAAAGATCCATCCCGGCCCGGGTAAAACTGGGGCTGGCCCTTGCGTTCACACTTATCGTCCTGCCCGCAGCAGCGCCTTTGCTGCCGCCGCAGCCGACGAACCCGCTTGCCGCCATTGCCATCGGCGGACCAGAGGTGATTACCGGCCTGTTCTTCGGGATGATGTTGCGTCTGTTCGTCATGGCCCTGCAAATCGCGGGCACGATCGCCGCGCAGTCGACGTCGCTCAGCCAGATTTTCGGCGCCAGTGCGGGCGTCGATCCAATGCCCGCCATCGGCAACGTGCTCGTCGTGGCGGGCCTTGCACTGGCCGCGATGATGGGCCTGCACGTTCATCTCGCCGCGTTCATGATCAATGGCTACGGACTTGTCGCGCCCGGCGAGATGATTTCGCCCGGCACCGTTGCCGAGGCTGGCGTCATGGAAATTTCGCGCGCCTTCATGCTCGCGTTCACCCTGTCGGCCCCCTTTGTCGTGGCTTCGCTGATCTACAACGTCACGCTGGGCGTCATCAACCGCGCGATGCCGCAACTCATGGTGGCCTTTGTCGGCGCGCCCGCCATCACTGCAGGCGGTCTTGCACTGTTTGCAATCTCGGCGGGGACGATGCTCGCAATCTGGAGCGACTTGCTGTTTGCGTTCATGGCCGCGCCATTCGGTCCACTGCCATGAACGCCCCCGAAAGGCCGGCAATATGAGCGATGACGAAGACAGCGACAAGCAATACGACCCGACGCAACACAAACTCGACGAGCAGCGCAAGAAGGGCGAGTTCGCCAAATCCGCCGATCTGAACACCGCGGCGGGCTATGCGGGGTTTCTCACAGCCGCCTGGCTTGTGGGGCCCGCGGCCGTCATCGCGGCAGGCACCGACCTCAGCATCCTGCTCGGTCAGGCCGACGATCTGTCGAAAGATGTATTTTCGGGCAGCGGCGCACCGTTCATGGGCGGGGTCATCGCGGCGGGTCTCGTGCCGATCCTGCCCCTCCTGCTTATCCCCGGCCTGTTCGCGATCCTGTCGATCATTGCCCAGAACAGTTTCGTCGTCGCTCCGACAAAGCTCGCGCCAAAACTGTCGCGCCTGTCCCTCATCAAGAATTTCGGCAACAAATTCGGCCGCTCAGGGCTGTTCGAATTCTTCAAAAGCTCGGCAAAACTGGTTATCTATTCTGCGATCCTGTTCGTCTATCTCTGGGCGCAGCTGCCCGATATCATGGCGACCCTTTACCTCACCCCGGCGCTCGTATCCGTTGCGATGGGCCAGTTGGTTCTGGGCCTCGTGGGACTCGTCCTGATCGTGGCCTTTGCGCTTGGCGCGCTCGACTTTCTGTTCCAGAAGGCGGAACACATCCGCAAAAACCGGATGTCCCGCAAAGAATTGATGGACGAGCAAAAAAACTCCGAAGGCGATCCGATGCTGAAACAGCAGCGCCGGCAACGCGCTGTGGAAATCGCGATGAATCAGATGTTGGCCGATGTTCCGGAGGCGTCTGTCGTTATCGTCAATCCGACGCATTTTGCCGTGGCGCTGAAATGGCACCGCGGCATGGGGACGGCGCCTGTCTGCCTGGCCAAGGGTGTCGATGGCGTGGCGGCCCGCATTCGCGAGGTGGCGGCCGAACATGGCATTCCGGTTCATTCCGATCCGCCGACGGCCCGCGCCCTTTATGCCACCACCGAACTGGGTGCCGAAATCCCGGGTGAGCATTTCCGCGCCGTCGCCTCGGCCATCAGGTTTGCCGAAGTGATGCGCAAACGCGCGCGCTCACGGTGAACGGTTCCTTGCCCGTGAGAGGTTTTGCATGAGCAATCGTCTGGCTGAGCTTGCGGGCTTCGCCCGTGTGACCGGGGCCGCGTTCGATGCCGAACAGGCCCGCATGGCCGCCTTGCGCCGCCGCGAAGCGGAATTGCGCGAAACCATCGCCGACCTGGACCGGCCGCGCCACGATCCGACGACGCCGATCGAGGATGACGCGGCTTTGCGTGCCGGCGCCGATCTGAACTGGCAGCTGTGGGTCGATACGCGGCGCAGCGCCCTGAACGTTGAACTGGCCCGCTGTCTTGTGGCGCAGGCCGACGCACGGATCGTGTTGTCGCGCGCCTTCGGGCGCAATCAGGCGGCACAGGCAATCCGCGACAAAGGCCAGCGTACTGCCCGCGCGTATTCCGACAAACGCCAAGAGCGGGATGGCTGAAAACCATCCCGCTTGCACAGAACTCCGGCGTCTTGCGTCACAGTTTTCAGGCTGGCACGTCCTGACGCACCAGATCGAGTATGAGCACATCGCGCGCATCGCTTCCGACGGCGTCGCGAACGGCCTGTCTCAGTGCGGAACGCAACTGCGCCATGTTGCGGGTCGATGTGAAGTTGCCATCGAAGCCGCCGATATTGGCATGGTCGAACAGGATTTGCAGAAACGCATCGCGGATTTTCGGCTCATGAAGAAGGACAGTATCCTCCGTGCCGGGCGCAATCTCGATGCTCATCGTCATGATGACAAGCGCCGAAACACGGTCGCCCGACACCACCGGAACGACGAACTGATTGTTCAGTTGCACGTATTCGGGACCGTCGATGGGGTCTGTCTGATCGTCCACCGCGCCGGAGTCGGCACGTCCGGCATCGACCCCCACGAGAGTATCCGCCGGCGCCGGACAATCGCCCGTCGGATCGGCAGCGGCTGCCACTTCGGGGGACGGTGCCAGGAACATCGCCGCGCCGACACCACCGCCGGTTCCGGCGAGAAGCAAAATGAGAGGTACGAGGATCTTCATCATGGGTGGGATCGCCTTTCATGGGATCGGTTCGCCAATGCCCGCGGCATCAGAACGGCAGGAGAAGTTCCGTGATCTGCTGGCCATAGCGCGGTTGCTGGACGTCGGTGATCTGCCCCCGTCCGCCGTAGGAAATCCGTGCCGAGGCGATCTTGTCATAGGTGATCTCGTTCTGGCGGGTGATGTCCTCGGGCCGCACGAAACCGGACACGAGAAGTTCGCGCAGCTCGAAATTCACGCGGACCTGCTGGCTGCCTTCGATCGACAGGACGCCGTTGGGCAAAACCTCGACGACGGTGGCCGCGATCCTCAGCGTCAGTTGTTCGTTACGGCGAACGGACCCGTCGCCGGAAAAGGACGAGTCGCTGTCAAGGGCCACACCCGGTGCCGCACCGCCCCGCAGGGTGCTGTTGACCGCCTCGGGCAGGCCATACAACGCATCGACGGTCATCCCCTGCGAACCGGATCGCGACCGGTCCGTCTGGTTGGAAATCTGCGCACCATCGTCGATATCGACGACCACGGTCAGGATATCGCCGCGGGCCATGGCGCGCCGCTCTCCCAAAAGGGATCCGCGGTCGCCGTTCCACAGCGAGGCGTTCGAATATTCTGTCTGCGGCAGCGGATCGATCCCGAGGGGGACGCCGAAGGTCTGCATGGCAGCGGCCTCTGGCGCCTGGGCGGCGGGTTGAATGGCGGGCGGTTGGCCCACCTCGGCCAGCCGTGAACAGGCGGAACCAAGGACGAAAAGGGACAGAACTGCGGTACGGGTCAATGTCATTTGGCGGGCCTTATTGCGAGACATAGGCAGAACCGTCCGCGCCGATCCGGGCTGTGACGGTGTTGCGCGAAGAGAGGTTCATCACCCGGATCGTGTCGCCGGGACCGGCGCGATCCAGCGCGCGGCCTTCGGTCGCGATGCGGATCCCGCCGGCGGCGTAGACCATCGGTACGATTTCGTTGCGCTCGACGATAGCGGGAAAACCCACGTCCCCGGGCCGGATCGGACGTCCGGCATACAGGGCGACGCGCGCCTCCATCCCGATGAGCAGGTCCGGGTCGGATACGGCGCCGGGCATATCGTGCGGTTGCAGAATCAGATCCGCGGCGGTGATGACGGTCTGCGCGGGCAGAGTCCGGGCGGCGACGAGCGTTTCGGCCTGGGCGGTGCCCGCGATCAGGGCGAGCGCGAGGATACAGCGGATCATCGGATTTGCACCATGGCGCCAAGCATCTGATCGGCGGCGGAGATTACCTTCGAGTTCAGCTCGTACCCGCGCTGCGCCTCGATCAGGTCGGTCACTTCCTTGACCGGATCGACCGAACTTTCCTCGAGGAAACCCTGCCGGAACGTCCCAAGACCGTCCTGACCGGGTGTCGCCACCAGCGACGGACCCGACGCTTCCGTTTCGAGGAACAGGTTCGATCCGATCGCCTCGAGACCGCGCGGATTGACGAAACCCGACAGGGTGAACTGGCCCAGCAATTCCGGCTCTACCCGGTCGCCGAAATAGGCATAGACCTCTCCCTCGGCATTGATCGACACTGATCGGGTTTCGCGGGGCAAGGTGATGTCGGGCACGACGGAGAACCCGTCCGAGGTAACGATAAGACCGTCCCCCGTCAGTTTCAGGCCGCCGTCGCGCGTGTAGGCCGCGCGTCCGTCGGGCAGTGTCACCTCGAGGTAACCGTCGCCCTCGATGGCAAGATCCAGCTCGCCCCCGGTCGCGGCGGGTGCGCCCTGTTCGACGATCTGACTGACGGCGGTGGGCCGCACGCCAAGGCCAAGCTGCACGCCGGTGGGCAGCACCGTGCCATCGGCGGCGGCGATGGTGCCGGGGCGGGCCAGCTGCTGATAGTGCAGATCGGCAAACTCGGCACGGCGGGCATTATAGCCGGTAGTGTTCATGTTCGCGAGGTTGTTCGAGATGACTTCGACCCGCATCTGCTGGGCCATCATTCCCGCGGCGGCGATTTCCAGGGCACGCATGTCGCATATCCTCCTGTGAAGGTTGGTTTATCTGGCGCGGCCAAGGGCGCGCACGGCACCCATGATCCGTTCATCCTCATTGGTGAGGAAACTCTGTCCAAGTTCGTAGGCCCGTTGCACCTCGATCATCCGGGCGATTTGCAGCACCGGGCTGACGTTCGATCCTTCGAGGAACCCCTGCATCATCCGCCCGTCGGTCGCCTCGGTGACGCCGCCCAGCGCCTGAAACCGGGTCCCGTCCTCGCGGATCAGACCGTTGGGATCGTTCGGAACGAACAGCCCGACTTGCCCGATAGGCTGACCGCCCGCCGAAATCGTACCGTCGGAACCGATCCCGATCTGGCCTGCGCCCTGAGGCACGAAAACCGGGGCACCGCCCGCATCGAGGACGCGGTAACCCTCGGGCGTGACGAGATCGCCGTCCTGATTGGGGGTGAAATTGCCCGCCCGGGTCAGGCGGTCGCCGCCGGGCGTTTCGATCATGAAGAACCCTTCGCCCTCGATAGCGAGGTCGAACGGGCCGCCGGTCATTTCCATGCCGCCCTGCGTCATCACGGTTTCGCGCACCTCGGCCGTGGCCATCGACAGCGACGGATGACCGTCGCGCAACGCGCTGATATGCTCGGCGAAGGTAACGCCCTCGGCACGAAAGCCGGTGGTATTGGCGTTGGCGATATTGTTGGCGATCACCCGCATTTCGGCGGCAAGGCCGGACTGGCGCGTGATCTGGGTATAGGTGGCGTTTTCCATAAGTGTCCTCAGATGCCGGCGATGATCGGAACGAGCGTGTTCTGAAAGTAACTGACGAGGGTTTCGGTCATGAAACCCATCGTCGCCCAGAACACGATCAGGATGCAGGCCAGCTTGGGTACGAAAGTGAGCGTCATTTCCTGAATACTTGTCAGCGCCTGAAACAGGCCCACAACGAGGCCCGAGATCAGCGCCGCCGACAGGATCGGCAGCGACACCAACGTCGCGATCCAGAGACCCTGACGCAGCGTGTCGTAGAAAAGAGCCTCCGGCACGGTCTAGACCGGCATCCGCAGGATTTCCTGATAGGCCTCGACGACCTTGTTGCGGATCGTCACCGCAGCCTCGACGGCCAGCTCGGTCTGCGCCAGCGCCTGCACCAGCGCGTGCGGATCGGCGCCGCTGGTCATGGCATCCACCGCAAGGCCTTCGCTGGCCTGCAGCGTTTCGGCAAACTGACGTCCGGCACCTGCAAGTGCCGCACCGGCGCCACCCTGCGCCTCGTCGACAGGCATGGGGGCGGTCGCGGGCCGGTTGGCGGCGTATTGGCGGGCGATAGTGGCGGATGCAAATTCCATGGGAGTTCTTCCTTATGAACCGGCCTTCTGGCCGGGGGGGTGGGGGCGGATACCTTGGGGTTGGGGGATTAACGGCGCAGCAGATCCATCAGGGAGGACGACATCTCGCGGATCTGTTCGAACATCTTGAGGTTGGCCTCATAACTGCGGCTGGCCTCACGGGCATCGGCAATTTCAACCAGCAGGTTGACGTTGGATCCCTGATAAAAGCCCTGATCGTCGGCCAGCGGGCTGGCAGGATCATAGATCTCGGCGAGGGCCGTCTGGTCGAGGCGCACATCGCCGGCGAGCACAGAGCCGGGCCGCACGCCGCGAACCACCTCTTCCTCAAAGCTCACTGTCTTGCGACGATAACCGGGCGTATCGGCATTCGCCACGTTTTCAGAGACATAGCGGATGCGCTGCGCTTGTGCGCGCATCCCGCTTGCGGCGACTGTCATCGCATCGGAAAAATCGGTCATGTCTGATCCCCTATCTGGACACGGTCGTGCGCAGCACGGTGAGGGCGTGACGATAGATCGCCAGCGCACGGGAGTGTTCGCGTTGAGCCGCGACACCGGCGAGCATCTCGTTCTCGAGCGAAACGGAGTTGCCGTTGGGCGCGGGTTCGGATGTTGATGTGGTGATGCGCGCCGCAGTGGCGGACAGGTCGCCGCCCATATGACCGGGCCGCGTGGTCCGCAGGGCAGAGGTTTCCGACGCGCGGTAGGTATCCTGAAACGACGCCATATCCTGCGCGCGGTATCCCGGCGTATCGGCATTGGCGATGTTCGTGGCGACAGTCGCCTGGCGCGATCCCGCATGGCGGGCCATCGCATCGGACAGACGGAAAACATCGAGTGATTCAAACATAAGGGCTTCTCCCTTGCTGGCTTCAACAAAGGTTTAACCGTGATTCTTTAAGAAGGAGTTGTGACAACCGGGACAATTTTAGAGGAACTGGAATTTTCACGTTCCGTCCCCCGAAAGAGCGAAGAGGCGAAGATGAACCAGCCAAATGACACGATATTGACACGGATGACCGGTGCGATCGGAGACCTGCGCGCCACGGCGCCTGTGGGCCGTGTCACCGGTGCGACGGGCGGCGTCGTCGAAATTTCGGGTCTTGGCGGCGCGGCGCGTCTGGGCGACCGGGTGCGTAGCGCCGGCACAAGCGGCCTGTGCGGCGAGATCGTCAGAGTGACCGACACCCTCGTGCAGATCCTGCCAGAGGGGCCCGCCGACGGGCTGGCCGTCGGCGATGCGATGCGCCTTGAAGGGGCACGCCGGTTCGCGCCCGATACGTCCTGGATCGGGCGCGTCGTCGATCCGGATGGGGTGCCGATCGACGGTCGCCCCTTGCTGCCAGGCACGCAGGGGCGGCCCTTGCGTGCCTCGCCACCCGCACCGCACCTGCGCCGCGCCATGGGTGTGCGGGTTCAGACGGGGCAATCCGTTTTCGATACTCTTCTGCCGCTCGTGCGTGGGCAGCGCATCGGCCTTTTCGCAGGCTCCGGCGTGGGCAAATCGACGCTTCTGGGCGGCCTCGCGCGGGGGGTCGATGCGGACGTCATCGTCATTGGACTCGTCGGCGAAAGGGGCCGCGAGTTGCGCCACTTCATCGAGGCCGTCCTTGGCCCCGAGGGCATGTCCCGCGCTGTCGTCGTGGCCGCCACGTCCGACCGCGCGCCGCAACTGCGTCGCCGGTGCGCCTGGGCCGCGACGGCGGTGGCAGAGTATTTTCGCGACGCTGGTCACCACGTCCTGCTTCTGCTCGACAGCGTTACCCGTTTTGCCGAGGCGCACCGCGAGGTTGCCGCCGCCGCCGGTGAACCCGGCGCACTGCGCGGTTATCCCGCGACGACCGGCCCCGCCATCGCGTCCCTGTGCGAGCGGGCCGGACCGGGCGCAGGAACACAGGGGGATATTACGGCGATCTACTCGGTGCTCGTTGCGGGGTCGGACATGGACGAACCGGTGGCTGACATGTTGCGCGGCGTCCTCGACGGGCACGTCGTTCTCGACCGCGAGATCGCAGAGCGAGGCCGGTTCCCGGCGGTCGATGTCCTGAGGTCCGTGTCCCGATCCTTGCCGGACGCGGCAACGGCAGGCGAAAACGGTCTGATCGCCCGCGCGCGCAGTCTGATGGGCACCTATGACCGCGCCGAAATGATGATTCAGGCGGGTCTTTACACTGCGGGATCCGATCCGGAAATCGACGCTGCCATCGCATGCCGCGCGGGGCTGGAGAAATTCCTGACGTTACAGGGCGGAAGCGTGCCCTCGCATTTCCTGGCATTGACGACGGCCTTGACGCCGGTTGTACCGCAAGTCCGCAAACCACCAGCGAGGCCGTAATCTATGTGCACGGACAATTTACGATTGAAGGCCCGCGTCGTTGTCACGACGACGGGTTCTCTGGCGCGGGCCACGTATCCTCAGAACAGCCAGGCACCATGACAGGTCCGCTCTAGAACAATCGGGGTGCCGATTGGAGCAGGGTCAGGGCCGTCGATCCGCCGGAGAAGGCCCCGCTACTGTTCGCTATTTCCTCGCGCACCAGATACAAGCGCACCAGTTTCTCCTGAAGCTCAGGATCGTTGAAATCGGCGATTTTGTCCGTTCCGAATGTCGCTTGGGCGCGTTCCTTGAATCCGTCCAACTGCTGGTCGAGATCGATTCTGCCGAAACTCGACGGGAAACCAAGCGCGGTTTCAAACACGGTCCGCAACGGTGAATTGCCCATGACGGCAAACCACTTGGTATTGTTGGTGGAGTCGGTCGTGGCGATATCGCCGATCTCGCCTTCAAGATTCAGCGCAAGTCGCATCGAATTGTCCTGTGCACCCACCGCGCGTTCGAACTGCTTGTTTTCATAGCGCGTCAGAATTTCATCGGCAAAAAAGCTGAACGCCGTGCGCGGCCCGATATCGCCAAAGCCGAACGCCTCTGAGAATTTCGCATACCGGCTGTCGGCCAACCGGTTGGCGAGTGCGGACCGGTCGTTTGTACCGCCTTCGAGGATTTGTTGCACAAAGGCTTTGGAATTGATGTCATCGTCAAGACCGAAGGCCCCGAGGGCGACCGACAGCAATCGCCTGTCACCCACAAGATCCTCAGCGGTTTTCACCTTCGAGATATTCTCGCGAAAGTACTCTGTATCACGCTTGAAAGCGGTGCTTTCGGCGAACGCCTCTTTTTGCGCAGGCAACGTCCGTTGCAGGAACTGCCAGCCGGAAAGTCCGGTAACGGGAATGACCGGCTTAAACATCACGACACCCGCAGAACACCCGCGAGCAGCCGCTCCTCGCGTGGCATCAGGCCACGCAGGCGCTTGAGCGCGCGGTAGAAATCGCCTTCGGCGACGGCCTCCGTCGCCTCGGCAAGGATCGCGTTGCTGTCTTCGTCGGTGAACGCCTGACCCAGCTGGTCAATGCCGCGCAAAAGCTGAAGACGCGCGTCCTCCTCGCTGGCATCGCCGGACAGCACCAGCTGGGCGATGTAACAGACCCGGCGAACCGGGGTATTCACTTCATCGGGGCGGATAGCGTCGCGCAGGCGCAAGATATTGGCGTTGGGTGTCAGGATCGACAGCCGCGACCGGCGGTCACCGTTCTCGATGACCGCACCGTTGACGAGAACCCGCTCTTTCGGGCCGAGCTTCAGGACGAGACCGGACATCAGCGCGCCCCCCGCATTTCGGCTGATTGCGCAGGCTTTGCCGGCGCGTTGGCGCTCAGACCGCGCATGATGGCGGTATTGATGTCGATCAGAACCTGCGTCTCCGCCTCGCCCCGCAGAACCTTGCGACTGTGCAGATCGGTGAATTCGGCAAGATAGAAAATCTGTGCCCGCAATTTTTTCGGCAATGCGTTGTCGCCATCGGCGACATCCGACGCAAGGATCGTCCACAGCGAGCGGTTGTCGGCAATGGCAGCGGCAAGCTGGGGAAACGTCTCGGGGGATTTCGACGCGGCGCTCAGGCGGCGGATAATCTCGCTGAATGCCTGATATTCTGTCGATCGCGTCGTTCGAAGAGGGGAGCCCACTGCGGCATAAGCGGCGTGTGCCTTGTTCATTGCGTTCACGTCGTGTCCTTTTCGGAACTGTTGTGGAACGGGACACGGCTTTGCCGGGACCTGACATTAATGTGGGGCAATTGATTTGCCGGCCGTTGCGGTCATCGGGGACCGGCGGAACCCTGTGAGGTTTCAGGCGACCCGAAGGCCGCCTGAAAGAGCTCTTACCGGAAGAGCGACAGGATCGACTGCGGCGCCTGATTGGCGATCGACAGCGACTGAACACCCAACTGCTGCTGGACCTGCAACGCCTGAAGACGGGCCGAGGCCTCTTCCATGTTGGCGTCGACGAGGGCACCGATGCCGGACTTCAGGCTGTCGGACAGCGACGAGACGAAGTTGCCCTGGATCTCGATACGGCCTTCGACCGAACCGAACGCAGCAGCCGAGCTGATCGACTTCTGCACCATGCTTTCGAACGCACCCAGCGCGGCCTTTGCGCCATCGAGCGTGGACACGTCGATTTTGCTGAGCAGTTCCAGACCACCACCGGCGGTACCGGCGGAGCCGACTGCGGACGTACCGGCCGTAACCGTCGAGCCCGCTGCCGCAGTGATCGTGATGGCCGTACCGGACCGCGCCACGACCGAAGTGCTGCCGTTCGCCTTGAGGCTGTGGGCAATGCCCGCCTCCATCGCCTTGGCGACGTCGGTGATGGTATCGCCATCGCGGGCAACGTATTCGACGATGTTGTCGGCCGCCGTGGCAGAACCGCCCATCGACACGTTGGTGGTAAAGCGGAAGCTGTCGCCCGCCAGAACGGCATTGCCGCCCCGTGTGGTCGCCGTATCGCCGACGATGGTATAGGTGGCGACGTTGGTTGCAGCCGCCGACGTGGCTGCAGCGGCGGCGAGGTCGGTGCCGGTGCCGAACGTCAGCGCCTGCGTCCCGAGGTCTTGGCGACCCGCGGCGATCGTCGACGTGGTGACGGTGCCATCGGCTTTACGATCCAGCGAGGACAGCACGTTGACGTCGCCACTGCCCTTGTTCTTGAGGATCGCGGCCAGATTGGCGCCCGACTCCTTGTTGTCGAGAAGGTTGAGACCATTCAGCTGGGCGGCCCCGGTGATGGAACTGATCTGATCGCGCAGGGCGGACAGGTCGTTCTGCAGCTTCTCACCGTCAAAGTTCTCCTCGTTGGCGGAGATGATCTTGCCTTTGATGTCGTTGAGCAGATCCGTGATCTTTTCGGCACCGTTGCGGGCAACCGCGACGGTCGACTGACCAAGCGACAGGCTTTCCGAGATTGCCTTGAATCCCTTTACGTCGGATTCCATGACCTTGGAAATCGCCCAGACAGCGGAGTTATCCTTTGCCGAGGCGACCTGCTTGCCGGTCGAGATCATCGACTGCGTCTTTCCGAGGTCGGCGTTGATCGACTTGAGGGTCTGCAAGGCGACCATTGCGCCATTGTTCGTCAGAATGCTGGACATGTTTTGTACTTTCAGAAGCGCGCGTTTTGCGCGGAGGTTTCAGGATGCCACCCCGTTTCGGGGAGGCATGAACGGTCCTTCTGACCCGTGCGGTACGGCCCTCTTCAGGCCGTTTGCGCCATCTCGTGGATGCCTGATCTTTCTGACCTCAACCGCCTAACGCGACCTTAACGCCCGTCGCCCCAATGCGTCGCATTTATCATAACCGGCAATGGGTTCGCTCATGCCCGGCGGTGGCTATATCTCCCACGCCCCTGCGTCTTGATGCACTGATCATTTCCACGACCGTATAACAGGCCGCGACCATGGACCGCGAAACCGCAAGGTGCGGGAACGCCGGGCGATCAGAGCAAGGGAGAAGGTGAATTGAAACGCGATTCTGGCGTCCTGCCATGCCGAGCCAGCGACGCAACCGTTCCACGCCGCGATGGCTCCGGCGACCATGGTCGCACCATGTCCCGTTAGCCGAGTTGGCAATGACGCAAGCAAAACCCGCGGCTGTCGGGCGCGCGATGACAAAGCCTGCATAATCCGGCGGCGAATATTGCAACGATGACCGCGTCGTCGTCGCGAATTCCGGACCTGAACGACGCGACCGGGGATCCTGACCTATGAGAACGTCGGTCTGGTGTCGCGGCTGGCCCTTCAGGCCTTGCGTTCGAAGGCGGGTCTACCCGCGCCAACTTTCGAGCGGTGGCCGGAGGGCCCGTAGATCTCGAACCCGTCGCGCGCGCGACGCAGTTCGGTCATCCGGTCATTGACCGCGCGTACGCCGTCGATGGCCGCGGACAACAACGTCTGATTGCGCGATACCTCTGCCGATATCCGGCGCAGATCGACAAGCGGCACTTCCGTGACGGTCAGTGCCGCGAGCAGTTTTTCCTTTACTGACGACAAACGCGAGATATCCGCGAAGTTGCCCGTCAGAATGGCGGCGTGTTCCTCTGCCAGCAGGCAGGCAAGGTCGGAGGCCTCAGACATCGGCTCGTCCTTTCATGGCGTCGAACAGCGATTCGGCCAGTCCAATTCCGCCTGCCTCGACCATGCCTTTTGCCTGCGCTTCTCTCAGAAAGGACGCGAAATGTGCCTCGCCCGGACCGCCGCCGAATGAAGAGGGCACTTCGCCCACGCCTGCGTCTTCGAGCATCAGCGCGAGAAAGCTGGCCTCGAGCGCCTGGGCCGCGGCCCACATCGGCCCGTCACGCCCGGCGGGACGCGGATTGCCGGTGACGGCATCGAAAGGAGCGGCCCTTGCCGGATCGCCCCCCTGCCCGACGACAGGAGCGCCGAACGGTCGTGGAACGGGACGGGGAACGATTCCGGGCAGTGACCCCGAAACGGGGACGGGCGTAATGCCGGGAGCGGCCATGGCGATCTCCTTACGATTCGAACGATTTCTCCGGTTATTGATCGGAAACGGTAAAGGATCGGTAATTTATTGCGGCAATAAGTGACGGGAGCGATGGACACCTTTTCGAAAGCGACCATCCTCCGCTGCCACCGGGCCGGCATCATCCTGCCGACCTGCCCATGTCACAGGCGCCAACCGTTTGTCGCGGTCGCGTCAGCCCGCCGGATCATCCCGGTGCCCTGCAAGATACCGCCGGTCCGTCCGCCAGATGTCGGTGCCGGCCCGTCGATACGCCTCTCAGTCAGAACGTCGGAGACCGCATGCATCCTTTTGCCCCGCCAGACCGCGCACCGGTCATGTCCGGCCGTACCGAGACCGCCAGACAGCATCCGGAAGGACAGGGTGCGACCGCATCCACCGTCCCGTCCGACGCAAATGCTTCGGCAGTCGGGTCGTTTTCACGTGATCCCGGATCACGCTCGGGCCAGTCATTTCAACTGGAGGTCGACCGGCCGCAATCAACCGCGCGCCCGCGTGGTTTAAACGCCCGATTGCCGACTGAAACGACACAGGTCTCAACCGGCGCACGATCTGACGGCGGGTCCGGTACTCCGGCATCCAGCCACGACACCACCGGCGACGCGGGCGGTGATGCGCGCGGCGAAATCGCGGTGCCTGACGCTACGGACCGGGACACCGCAAGAATCGCGGCAGATACCGACCTGATTCAGGGCATCTTCGGCGCCGACCCGGCGCGTCCCGCTGAATCTCCGGTCGTTTCGGCGCCACCCAGTCCCGCGTCATCCATCGCCTCAATTGAGCCATCGGCCACGTCGTCATTCACCGATCCGGCGTTCACCACGGCGACGAACCCGTTCATTTCACCGGCGGATCGACCTGCGGATGTCGCGGGCAGGATACTGTTTGACGTAGTGAATCCATCACAGGGCAACACCATTGCACCGCTGACGTTTCCGGCGTCAAAGATGGCAGCGCACGGTGAGCCTTCTTCGCGAAACGTGCCCACCAAGGCGCGACAGATGTCGCCGACGGCAACCGGTCCGGTGGTACCGCCGGATGGAAAAATGTCCGCTACCACCGCGATTGTTGCACCCATTGCCGCGGGATCATCGGTCCTGTCCGGTCTCGGGGTTCCCGACTCTTCGCCGTCGATTCTGCCGGGCCGCGTCGCCGCCGACCCGCCGAAACCGGTTTTGCCGACACCATCCTTTCAAACCCCGCAATCCGGCACCGCGGTTCCGATTTCGGCGGCGATCGGGATGCCCGAAACTGCGCAACCGCGAGCGACTCCGTCCACTACCGGAAACTCCCCCGCAGGCGCCGCTGAAAGAATCTTACAGGCACGCCAGACCGGCGAACTGTCCGAAACCCGCACCGGCGACGTCACGGCTGCATTGACGTCCAGACGCACTCCCTCGGCTTCCGGCGACCCGATCGTGGCGCCATCCACCACGCAGACGTCCGTACCGCCCGCCGCCGTGACTGGCAGTGACGCCCTGCGCAATGGACCGACTTTACCGGTTCAAACACCTCGCAGCCCGTCGGCTTTCGGCATTGCGCCACCGCTTCAGAGCGGTGCAGACGTTCCCCGTCCCGTCGTCCCCGATCCACTTGGCAGATCACAGGGAGCATCAGCCGGGCCTACCCCAGTCAGCGTCACGTCCCATCCGGCCTCCGCTCAGGCCGCGCCGGACAGCGTCACACCGTCACCCGCGACAACACTGCCCCCCCGCACCGCGACCGACGCGGCGGCGACCGTCAGCGTTACACCCCGTCCAACCTCCGCTCAGGCGACACTGGATAACGTCGCGCCGTCACCGGCGACGGAATTATCCTCTTCCGCCGCGCGCGATACGACGGCGGCATCCGTCGCAGCCCGGACACCCCTGTCGGGGTCGGCGCAGCCCTATCCCGAAACAACCACACGGTCCTTTGACGGCGCAGCCGACCCCGGGGTTGTGCCATCGCAGATACCTGTCGCCACGGGTCGTCAGGCGCGCGCCGATGGCATGCTCTTGTCAGGTGCGTCCGTGCAACAAGAGGCGTCGAATGGACGTCTGGCATCCGCGGCGCCACAATCTGTCGCAGAAACACGACCGGTCGTGTCCGCAGCGGCTTCCGCTTCGCCAGCACCCACACCCGAGCCGCCGAAGTCACCCCCGCTGCACGACACAGCACCCCGAACGGCGTCTGCGCAAGCGACGTACGCATGGTCTTACACAACGACTGCTCCACCCGGCACCCAGACCGGCACTCCGGCCATAAAGGCTGGCGTTGCAGCGGCGAAGACCGGGGATGCAGCAGCCACCCCGCCGATTTCCCTTGCCGCGACGATCCTTGCGGGTCGCGAGCAACCCGCGCCGATGTCTGAAGAACTGCGGTCCGATGGCATCGCGGCCCTTACCGCTCCGGCAGGCAGTGCGTCGGCGGGACAAACCGCACCGATCGGCGCGCCCGCGTCGCCCCATACGCCCAGCGCGACGGCGCAGGCAATCGCCGCTCAGCTGGCCGAGGTCGCGGCCCGGGCGGGCAGACGCGAAACGGAGATCGCGCTGGCGCCGGCGGAACTTGGCCGCGTGCGGATGCGGCTGAGCGGCAGCGACGGCACATTGACCGTCGCGATCCTCGTGGAGCGGCCCGATACGCTCGATCTCATGCGCCGCCATATCGCCGAACTCGGCGCGGAATTCCGCGAACAAGGATACGGCACCGTGACCTTCAGCTTCGAGCAGGCGGGCACGGGCGGGTCCGGACAGGACAGGCAGGCGGACGGACAGTCCGATGAAACGGCACGTCGCGCACCGGCGCCTGTCGGCGACACCGCCGCTGCAACGCCACCACCTGTTTACCGCACGGCGGGCGGCGCGCTCGACCTGCGGCTCTGACACTCACACACGAAAGGACACGCCATGATCGATGCCCTCACCGGCACCACCGCTGCCGCCCCCTCGCAGGCGACCGCCGCACGCGGCGCCATCTCGCAGGATTTCGAAACCTTTCTGCGCATGCTTGCCGTGCAGATGCAAAATCAGGACCCGCTGAACCCGATCGATTCGTCGGATTACGCCGTTCAGCTGGCGACGTTTTCCTCCGTCGAGCAGCAGGTGCAGACCAACCAGCTTCTGGAATCGCTGATGGGACAAATCGCGTCCAGCGGGCTTGCGGAAATGGCGGCCTGGGTCGGGCGCGATGCCCGGGTGCAGGCGCCCGCACAGTTCACCGGAGAGCCGATCGCGCTGCTGCCCAACCCCGCCGCCCGGGCCGACACCGTCGAACTGATCGTCCGCAATTCCAGCGATACCGAGGTGCAGCGCATCGAACTGCCGGTCTCCGCCGATCCGATGGAGTGGACCGGGCTGAACAACATCGGTCAGCCGTTTCCGGACGGGTTGTACAGTTTCGAGGTGGTCAGCTCCGCCGAGGGCGAGGTGATCCTTGCGGAGCCACCGGCCCTGTACGCGCAGGTCCGCGAGGTGCGATCCGAAGGGGGCGTCGTGTTCCTGATGTTCGATGGCGACGTGGCGGTGCCGGCGGGCGAGGTGTCGGCCCTGCGAGAGACCCGGGTCTGACGGAGGCCGGGCACGATCCTGTCGCCTCAGATGATCTGACCGATCCAGACGCCGAAAAGGGCCAGTGCCGCGCCAAACCCCATAAGACCAAAGGGACGCCACAGGCTTTGCCGTGGCGGCGGTGGCGCGGGGTTGGTTGTGCGGATCAGCGCCGCCTCGGCCATCTTGGGCAGGCGCGGGCCAAACCGGGCAAGGACGCGGGCGGTGCGGAACAGGTCGCGGGCCAGCGATTTGGGGCCGATGCTTTCCTTGATGTAGTTCTCCACAACGGGTCGGGCATCGTTCCACAGGTTCATATGCGGGTCGAGGGTTCGGGCCACGCCTTCGACGACAACCATCGTGCGCTGCAGCAGGATCAGCTCGGTCCGGGTTTCCATACCGAACCGTTCCGTCACCTCGAACAGGTAATTCAGCAGGCGCGCCATTGAAATGCGGCTGGCATCCATGCCGAAAATCGGCTCGCCGACGGCCCTCAGGGCACGGGCGAACTCGTCGACATCCCGGTCGGCAGGGACATATCCCGCCTCGAAATGCACCTCCGCGACGCGGTGATAATCGCGCCGGATAAACCCGAACAGGATCTCGGCGTAGACGCGGCGGGTGTATTCGTCGATCCGCCCCATGATCCCGAAATCATAGGCGACGATGTCACCGTTTGCCGTGATCTTCAGGTTGCCCTGATGCATATCGCCGTGGAACAGCCCGTCGCGCAACGCATGGTTCAGGAACAATTGCAGGACGCGCGCGGCAAGCGCCCGCCGGTCATGGCCCGCCGCGTCGATGGCCGCGACGTCGCCCGCCGACACGCCCTCGACCCAGCCAAGCGTCATGACCCGTCGCGCCGACAGCGCCCATTTGATCTTCGGCACCGAAAACCCGGCGTCGTTCGCCGTCGTATCGGCAAATTCGGCGGCGGCCGAGCTTTCGAGGCGCAGGTCCAGCTCGCCCATCACCACGCCTTCGAAATGCTCGATCACGTCCATCGGGCGCAACCGGCGGGACGAGGGCGACAGTACCTCGATGCAGCGGGCGGCAAAATAGAACGCGTCGATATCGCGTCGGAACGCGCGTTCGATGCCCGGGCGCAGGACCTTGACCGCCACCTGCTCGCCGGTGCCGATCAGCGTCGCCTTGTGCACCTGCGCCAACGACGCGGCGGCGACGGGTTCCGAAAATGTCGAGAACATCTGCGAAATCGGCAGGCCCAGTTCCTTTTCCACCTCGGCCTTGGCGGCGGCAAGGGGGAACGGCGCCAGCTTGTCCTGCAGCACCTTGAGCTGGGTCGCCAGATCGTCGCCGACCACATCGGGCCGCGTCGACAGGACCTGTCCGAATTTGATGTAGGCAGGGCCAAGGGCCGTGAGCGCGCGGGTGGCGGGCGGCATCGTCGGATCGCCGCGATAGCCCAGCCAGCGGAACGGAAACGCCACTGCGCGGAACACGAACCGCAGCGCCGGCCCTGCCTCGAGGGCGTCGAGCACGACGATCATCGCGCCGGTTTTTTCAAGCGTCGCGCCGGTGCGGATCAGCCGCCAGATATTGTGCGGCCCGCGCATCTCAGATCTTCCAGCCCGAATGCAGCGCGGCGATGCCCATGCTCAGATTACGGTATTTCGCCTGACCGAAACCGGCCTCGCGGATCATGCCCAGAAACGTCTCCTGATCGGGGAAATTGCGGATCGATTCGACAAGGTACCGATAGCTCTCGCGGTCGCCGGCAATCGCCTGCCCCATGCGCGGAATCACGTTGAAGGAATAGGCGTCATAGGCCTTTTGCAACATCGCGTTGGGGATTTGGGAAAATTCCAGCACCATCAGCCGCCCGCCGGGCCGCAGCACGCGAAACGCCTCGTCCAGCGCTTTTTGCGGCCGGGTCACGTTCCGGATGCCGAAAGAGATGGTGTAAACGTCGAAGGTGTTGTCCTCGAACGGCAGGGCCATCGCGTCGCCGACGACCCAGTCGAGTGCTGCGGCCAGGCTCTCGGCCTCGGCGCGTTTCTGGCCTTCGATCAACATCGGTTCGGTCAGGTCGAGGACGGTCGCCATCCCCGATCCGGCACGTTTGAGAAACCGGAAGGCGATGTCGCCGGTCCCGCCCGCCACGTCGAGCAGCCGCTGCCCCGCGCGGGGTGCCAGCCAGTCCATCATCGCATCTTTCCACAGCCGGTGAACGCCGCCCGACATCACGTCGTTCATAATGTCGTATTTCGATGCCACGGACGAAAACACACCCCGCACCCGACCGGCCTTTTCGCCTTCGGGAACGGTTTCATAGCCGAAATGGGTGGTTGTCGTGTCGCGGCCGGGGGGCGTCGTGCGGTCGGTGGTCATGGATGCGCCTCGCTGTGTCCCTGATGCGCATATAGAAGGCCCGTGCGAGAAACAAATGGAACACAAGGCCGCAGGCGGCGGCATCGACGGCAATGGCGTCCGTGGTCCGCGTCTGATAATCGGCGGCGTCGAATGCACCGGATGCCGCGTCGTTCGGCGGCCATTTCCAACGTCCGGCCACGCGGCCGGCACGACAAATGACGCGCGAAAGGAAGTGATGCCCGAACTGCCAGAGGTGGAAACGGTCCGACGGGGCCTGTTGGGCGTCCTCGAGGGGCGCCGGATCGTCGCCGCCGATGTGCGGCGTCCCGATCTGCGCTGGCCATTCCCCCCCGCCATGTCGGAACGGCTGACCGGCAAACGGATAACGGCACTGCGGCGGCGGTCGAAATACATCCTTGCGGATCTCGACAGCGGTGAGACGCTGATCGTCCATCTGGGCATGTCGGGGCGGATGCTGATCTCGGCCCCGGGGGGTGCGGTAACGCCCGGCGTGTTCCATCATCGCCATCCCGCGCCCGAAAAACACGACCATGTCGTTCTGGATACCGAGGACGGCGCCCGCGTCACGTTCAACGACGCACGCCGGTTCGGGGCGATGGATCTGGTGGCGACGGCCAAGCAGGACGCCCACTGGTTGCTCTCGGCGATCGGGCCGGAACCCTTTGGAAACGAATTTCACGAAGAGTATCTCGTTGCGCGGCTGCGCGGGCGCAATACGCCGATCAAGACCGCCTTGCTCGATCAGCGGATCGTCGCGGGCCTTGGCAACATCTATGTCTGCGAGGTGCTGCACCGGGCGGGCGTCGACCCGCGGCGCAAGGCGGGGCGTCTGTCCGAGGCGCGGGTGGCGGCCCTTGTCCCCGTGATCCGGGACGTTCTGGCCGAGGCGATCGCGGCGGGCGGGTCGTCCCTGCGCGATTATCGTCAGGCGGATGGCGGGTTGGGATATTTCCAGCATGGGTTCCGCGCCTATGGCCGCGAGGGTGCGCCCTGCGTCACGCCGGGGTGTGACGGAACGATCGGGCGCATCGTCCAGTCGGGCCGATCGACGTTTTTCTGCGCGCGGTGTCAACGCTAGGCCCATCCTCGCACATGCCGTCCCCGCACATGGCGTCCCTTTCCAGGCCGTCCCCGTCGACGCCGTTTTCCGCGGCCCCTGACGTCGGGGGCACGGCAAAGACCGCTTGAACCCCACGCACCATTTGCTATCCCTTGATCCTTGTCGAACCGCCGCCCTTTTGCCGGGGGCGGCCCTGTGTTCGTTGCCAGTCTCGAAAGGGCACCTGCCGATGGCCTATGAAACGATCATCGTCGATATCGCCGACGACGTGGCCCTGATCACGTTGAACCGGCCCGACGCCATGAACGCCCTCAACGCGGCACTGCTCAGGGAACTGGGCCGTGCCCTCGACGAGGCGGACCGCAGCGAAAAAGTGCGTGCCATCGTCATCGCAGGCTCGGACAAGGCATTCGCCGCCGGTGCGGATGTGGC
This sequence comes from uncultured Alphaproteobacteria bacterium, assembly GCA_963761735.1. Lineage (GTDB taxonomy): Bacteria > Pseudomonadota > Alphaproteobacteria > Rhodobacterales > Rhodobacteraceae > CAVXHQ01. The sequence continues at coordinate 1,048,419 of CAVXHQ010000003.1, read as the reverse complement.
GGAAATGGCCGACAAGACCTTTGCCGAGATCTCGCGCGACGACGCCTTCTGGCGATTCGCCCAAGGTTTTGCGCAGATCCGAAAACCGGTCATCGCCGCCGTGTCGGGCTATGCCCTGGGCGGCGGATGCGAACTGATGATGATGTGCGACATGGCGTTTGCCGCCGAAGGCGCGAAATTCGGCCAGCCCGAGGTCAATCTCGGGATCATCCCCGGCATGGGCGGCAGCCAGCGCCTGACCCATGCGGTGGGCAAGGCCAAGGCGATGGACATGATCCTGACGGGCAGGTTCATGGATGCCGCCGAAGCGGAACGCGCGGGCCTCGTCAGCCGTGTCGTGCCGGGCAAGAAGCTGATCGACGAGGCGAAATCGGCGGCGCACAAGATCGCGGGCAAATCGCTGCTCGCCGCCGCCGCCGCCAAGGAGGCGGTGAACCGCGCTTTCGAGGCGCCGCTGGCCGAAGGCGCACGCCACGAGGCGCTGCTGTTCCGCGCGCTGTTCGCAACCGAGGATCAGGCCGAAGGCATGGCCGCGTTCCGCGAAAAGCGCGAGCCGCAGTTCCGGGACCGCTGAGGCCCCGATTACGGGTTCACATCGGGCGCACCTGCGCCTATAGCGGCGTCATACATGCGCGTGAGGCCCGCCAAGGCCGGAAAGCCGGTTTTCGAAACCCTGGCTATCCCCCGACAGGGGCCGATCGTGCAGCATTTGAACCGATCCGCTCCAAGGGAACATCACATGGCCAATACACCCCAAGCCAAAAAACGCGCACGCCAGAACGAGGCGCGTTTCCAGATCAACAAACAGCGCCGCTCGCGCATCCGTACCTTCCTGCGCCGCGTCGAAGAGGCCATCGCCTCGGGCGACAAGGATGCCGCCGCCACCGCTCTGCGCGCCGCCCAGCCCGAATTGATGCGCGGTGTCACCAAAGGCGTCGTCCACAAGAATACCGCCGCGCGCAAGATTTCGCGCCTGTCGAGCCGGGTGAAATCAATCGCCTGACCGACACGAGCACCTTTGCGCCGATCCCGTGACGAACGGGGAGCGTGCGGCCGTCCGATCTGCATACGACCTGAAAGCGCGCTCTGCCCGGAGCGCGCTTTGTGAGTTCCGGGCGATCTTCGACCGCGCGGTTCACCGCCTGCGTGCCCCGCACCTTTGAGCGGATTCCCGTGCAACGCTGCGTCAGGATCGAGGTGTCCAGTGACGGTACAGTCGCGGAACGGCGCCGAATCCGGTGTTTCCCTCACCTTTTCGTGTCAACGCAGAACAGCGGTTTTCAGCCAGATAATTTCGGTCTGCGCTTTTTGAAACCGGGCATCCCGGCTAAGTATGCACAGACGCAGCATTCACCAGATTCGGCATGCCGCGCCCCACCCCGCGTCCTTCAAGTCAAGCGCGTTGTTCGGTTGTATGAGGCGCAAACCCCTTGTTACATTGATCCTGCGATTCACATCGTTCCTGGGGGAATTGGGGTGGTGAAGGTGCGGGATGCCTGGGGTGCCGTCGAAAGGCGGGCAAAGCCACGGTGCGTTTCACGGACCTGACATGCGTATTCAGACAGGGCCACCGCGGCCCCTCGATCTGCCTTATGCGTGTTCCACACCGGCGGCGGCTGCACCTGTGCACCGCACGCAATTTGCCCTGCTGCCGCGCATGACCTGCGCGAGATATGCGCCGACCCGGACCGGGCCCGCCATACGACAGCAGCGTTTCGGGACAGATGACATGACGATCGTCGATGATGGCAAACCCCGGTTTGTCATGACGCCCCTGCTGTGCCCTCTGCCCGGGTTCGCAGGTGACTGCACTGCAGCCGCAATCCGGCTGCGCAACGACACGGGCCGCGCATCTGCTGCGGCACAAAACTGGCGGCGGCACAGCCGCAGCATCCGAAGACGCAAATATGCGCTTCACTGGGGAAAGGACCGAGGCAAGCATGACCGACGACATCTGGGCACAAGTACAGGACTCCCTCAAAGGTGCCCTCGGGCGTAACAGTTTCACCAACTGGATCGAGCCGCTGCAGTTCGACCGGCTGGCCGACGGCGTGCTGACATTCGGGGTGCCGACCCGGTTTCTGGGCGACTATGTCACCCGCAATTTCGGCGACCAGATCCTGTACCATGCCAAACGCGCCGGCGTGGACGCGGCGCGCATGTCCTGCGTCGTCACGAAACCCGACACGGCCGGCCGCGACAAGTCACATCCGGCGTCTTCGGCGCCCGCCGCCCGCAACGCCACCAGGCCCGCTGCGTCGGGCCGTGCCGACGCCACCGGCCTGTCCGGCGACGAAGGCGCGGAACTCGACCCGCGGTTCACCTTTGACCGGTTCGTCGTGGGCAAGCCCAACCAGCTCGCCCATGCCGCCGCGCGCCGCGTCGCCGAGGGCGGCGAAACCGGGTTCAATCCGCTGTTCCTGTACGGCGGCGTCGGCCTGGGCAAGACCCATCTGATGCACGCCATCGCGCACGAATTGCGGGTTCGCAAACCGCATATCAACGTGCTGTTCCTGTCCGCCGAACAGTTCATGTACCGGTTCATCACCGCCCTGCGCGACAAGCGAATGATGGATTTCAAACATCTGTTCCGGTCGGTCGACGTGCTGATGGTCGACGACATTCAGTTCATGGCAGGCAAGGAATCGACGCAGGAAGAATTCTTCCACACGTTCAACGCCCTCATTCAGGCCCGCAAGCAGATCATCCTGTCCGCCGACGAAAGCCCCGGGGCGATCCGCGACCTCGAAGAGCGGATCAAGACGCGCCTGCAATCGGGTCTCGTCGTGGATGTGCATCCGACAGATTACGAGCTGCGCGTCGGCATCCTGCAATCCAAGGTCGATTACTATCGCGGCCTCTATCCCGGCCTGAGCATTCAGCACGGCGTGCTCGAATTCCTCGCCCACCGGATCTCGTCCAACATCCGCATCCTCGAAGGCGCGTTGATGCGGCTCTATGCCTTTGCCAGCCTCGTGGGGCGCGAAATCACGCTCGAACTCACGCAGGACTGCCTTGCCGACATGCTCAAGGCCTCGGACCGAAAGGTCACGGTCGAGGATATCCAGCGCAAGGTGTCCGAGCATTACAACATCCGCCTGTCGGAACTGCTGGGGCCGACGCGTCAGCGGATCATCGCGCGGCCCCGGCAGGTGGCGATGTACCTGTCCAAGCGCCTGACGACGCGGTCCCTGCCCGATATCGGACGCCGGTTCGGCAAGCGCGATCACACGACGATCATGCACGGCGTGAAGCGGATTCAGGAACTGATCGAGACCGACAGCCAGCTCGCCGAAGACGTGACGATGCTGCTGCGCGCCCTCGAAGGCTGAGGGCGCGCCGCGCCAACCAGTGCCACACGGCATCATTGGCGGAAAATCGTGACAATTCCATTGCGTGGCAGAGGAAAACCGGTAGGTTTCCGCTCCCGTAGGGGCATTTGCGCCCCGGCGCGGCCCCAAGGTCGGATACGGGCCAGAGCGGAGCAGAGATATGAAACTTTCCATCGAGCGTGGCGCCCTCCTCAAGGCCGTGGCACAGGCGCAATCGGTCGTGGAACGGCGCAATACCATACCGATCCTCGCCAACGTCCTGATCGAGGCCGAGGGCGACAGCGTCCGGTTTCGCGCGACGGACCTCGACATCGAGGTGGTCGACCGCGCCGATGCAAAGGTCGAGCGGGCGGGTGCGACGACCGTTTCGGCGGTGACGCTGAACGAAATCGTGCGCAAACTGCCCGACGGCGCGCTTGTGACGCTGATCCACGATGCCGCGACAGAGCGGCTGACGATACAGGCGGGACGATCGAACTTTGCCCTCGCCACCCTGCCGAAAGAGGATTTTCCGGTGATGGCCTCGTCGGATTACACCACGAAATTCACCGCCCCCGCCGCCGACCTGCGCCGCCTGTTCGACAAGACGAAATTCGCGATCTCGACCGAAGAGACGCGCTATTACCTCAACGGCGTCTACATGCACATCTCGGACGGCGAAAACGGCCGGGTGCTGCGCGGCGTCGCCACGGACGGCCACCGCCTGGCCCGCATCGACGCCCCCCTGCCCGAGGGTGCGGGCGACATGCCCGGCGTGATCGTGCCGCGCAAGACCGTGGGCGAGCTGCGCAAACTGCTCGACGACGACGACATGCAGATCGACGTGTCCGTGTCCGAAACCAAGGTACGGTTCGCCACGCCCGACATCACCCTGACCTCCAAGGTGATCGATGGCACGTTCCCCGATTACACCCGCGTCATTCCCACCGGCAACACCCGCCGGATGGAGGTGGACGCCGCCGATTTCGCCCGCGCCGTGGACCGGGTGGCAACCGTGTCGTCCGAACGCAGCCGCGCGGTCAAGCTGTCGCTCGACGAGGACCGGCTGATCCTGTCGGTCAACGCGCCGGACGCGGGTGCCGCGGACGAAGAACTGGTCGTGGCCTATGCAGACGAAAAGCTGGAAATCGGGTTCAACGCGAAATACCTGCTCGAAATTGCCAGCCAGGTCGACCGCGAGAACGCGGTGTTCTTGTTCAACTCGTCGGGCGATCCGACGCTGATGCGCGAAGGCGACGATACCAGCGCCATCTATGTCGTGATGCCGATGCGCGTCTGACACGCGGGACGGCGCCCGGCGGGCTGTTCGGACCCTCCGGGGGGGATATTTTTGACCAGAAGAAGCCGGGGGTGCGCGATATGGGCGAGAGCATCGTCTCGGATCTGCGGTTGCGGCATTTCCGGTCGCACCGGGCCGTGGATCTCGCGTTCGACGGCGGCCCCGTGGCGATTTTCGGGGCCAATGGCGCGGGCAAGACGAACCTGATCGAGGCTGTGTCGTTGCTGTCGCCCGGGCGGGGCATGCGGCGCGCATCGAATGACGACCTGGTGCGCAGGCCAGAGGCGTTGGGCTGGAAGGTCTCTGCCGGCGTCGCCGGTCATGAAATCGAGACCGGTGCAGAGCCGGGCGGCGCGCGCGACGTGCGGATCGACGGCAAGGCGGCGTCGCAGGTGGCACTGGGACGGGTGGCGCGGATGCTGTGGCTCGTGCCCGCGATGGACCGGCTGTGGATCGAAGGCGCGGACGGGCGGCGGCGGTTTCTGGACCGCGCGGTCCTCAGCTTCGATCCCGGTCATGCCGACGCCGTGCTGACCTATGACAAGGCGATGCGAGAGCGGAACCGGTTGTTGAAAGACATGGTCCGCGATGCGCAGTGGTACGCGGCCCTCGAAGGGCGGATGGCGCTGGCGGGCCGGCAGATCGAAGAGGGCCGGCTGGCGACGATCGCCGAGCTTTCGGTGGCGACCGGGTCGGCGGCGTTTCCTGCGGCCGATCTGGCGCTGGTGCCGGGCGAGGGCGGTATGCCTGCGGATGTGGAAAGCTATCGTGTGTCACTGGCCGAAGGACGGCAGCGCGATCTGGCCGCCGGGCGCACGCTGATCGGACCGCACCGCAGCGACCTTGACGCAGTATGGCGGGCCAAGGGAATGCCCGCGCGCGATTGTTCGACCGGCGAGCAGAAAGCCCTGCTGATCTCCCTTATCCTTGCCAACGCGCGGGCGCTGGCCACGCGGATCGGGACCGCGCCGATCCTGCTGCTCGACGAGGTGGCGGCCCATCTTGACGGATCCCGGCGCGCCGCCCTTTATGATGAGATCTGCGATCTGGGCTGTCAGGCGTTCATGACCGGTACGGGGCCGGAGCTGTTTGCAGACCTTGGCAATCGGGCCGCCCGCCTCGAGGTTGTCGAAGAGGCGGGCGAAAGCCGGGTGGAGGTGCTGTGATGGAAGTCGAGCGGATCGAGGAAATGCGGCTGACGCCTGCGGACGATACGGCGATTGCCGCAGTGCTCGCCGCCGCGTTTGGAGACAAGAACGGCGACGGGCCGGACGGCGGTTTCGGGGGCCGCTCGTTCTATCAGCAGCGGCATCATGTGCGGTTTGTCATTCGGGATACCGCGGGCATTGCGGGACATGCGGCGTTGGGCCTGCGTGCCGTGCGGCTTGGCGACATGATGATGACAGTCGCGACGCTGGGCGATGTCGCGACCGATCCCGCGCGCCGGGGCGAGGGGATTGCCACATCGCTTTTGCGCGCGGCGATCGCCGAGGCGGAGACCTCTCCCGCCCGGGCGGTACTGCTGTTCGGCAGTGCGGGTCTGTACGCGGCACACGGGTTTCGGGCGGTGCGCAACCCGCTGCGGTTCGTCGGTTTCGACGATGTGCGTACCGGCGCCGTGACCGAAGAGCCTGCACGCTGGCTCATGGTGCTGCCGTTCGACGGGCTGATCTGGGATGAGACAGCGCCTCTGGATCTCGTCGGCAATTGTTTCTGACCGCATGACGATACCCGGCGCCGACCTGTGGATCTATGTCGCGGCCCTGATCGGCCTGTTTCTGACGCCCGGTCCGGTGTGGGTGGCGCTGCTGGCGCGGGCCCTGTCGGGCGGGTTTCGCGCGGCATGGCCGCTGGCGGTGGGCGTGGCACTGGGCGATATCGCCTGGCCGCTGGTGGCGATCCTCGGGCTGTCCTGGGCCGTGGGACAGGTTGGGTGGCTGCTCGTCGCGCTGAAATGGGTCGCAAGCGTCATCTTCATCGTCATGGGGCTAGCCGTGATCCGGCAGGCGGACGATCCGATCCCGGTGGACGGACGGCTGACGCGACCGGGCCTGTGGGCCGGATTTGCCGCGGGCGTCGCGGTGATTAGCGGCAACCCGAAGGCCGTGTTTTTCTATGTCACGATCCTGCCTGGATTCTTCGATGTCGGATCGGTGACGTGGACCGACATCGCCGTCATCTGCGCCGTCTCGGCGACCGTCCCGCTGCTTGGCAACCTTGCGATGGCCGCCGTCATCTCGCGCCTGCGGGTGCGGATCACGACGCCGGGCGCGCTGCGACGGATCACCCTGATTGCGGGCGGATTGCTGATCGCGGTGGGGGCAGTGCTGCCCTTTGTCTGACACCGGCCCGGCCCACAAAATATAGGGGCCGAAGCGTGACATTGCCGCCCGAAACACGTAGATGTGGGGGGTAAAAGAGCGGGACGCATTACATGACCGACGAGCAGCACGACGCAGGCAGGGACGACGCTGCCTACGGCGCCGATTCTATCAAGGTTCTCAAGGGTCTGGACGCCGTTCGCAAGCGTCCCGGCATGTACATCGGCGACACCGACGACGGGTCCGGCCTGCACCACATGGTGTATGAGGCCGTGGACAACGGTATCGACGAGGCGCTGGCCGGTCACGCGGACCATGTCTATGTGCGCATCAACGCCGACAGCTCGATTTCCGTCGGCGACAACGGGCGCGGAATCCCCGTGGATATGCACAAGGAAGAGGGCATGTCGGCAGCGGAGGTCATCATGACCCAACTGCACGCGGGCGGCAAATTCGACCAGAATTCCTACAAGGTGTCGGGCGGTCTGCACGGTGTCGGCATTTCGGTGGTGAACGCGCTGTCCGACTGGCTCGAACTGCGGATCTGGCGCAACGGCCGCGCGCATTACGTCCGGTTCGAGGATAGCGTTACCGTCAAACCGCTCGAGGTCACCGGCCCCGCCGACGGCAAGAAGGGCACCGAGGTGCGGTTCCTCGCGTCGCTGAATACCTTCTCGAACCTCGACTACGATTTTCACATCCTTGAAAAGCGCCTCCGCGAACTGGCGTTCCTGAACTCGGGCGTGCGGATCATCCTTGAGGACGAGCGCCCCGCAGAGCCGCTGCGCACCGAGCTGTATTACGACGGCGGCGTGAAGGAATTCGTCAAATACCTCGACCGGTCGAAAACCTCGATCCTGCCAGAGCCGATCTATATTCGCGGCGAGCGGGACGACATCGGTGTCGAGGTCGCGATGTGGTGGAACGACAGCTATAACGAGATGGTGCTGCCGTTCACCAACAACATTCCGCAACGCGACGGCGGCACGCATATGGCCGGTTTTCGCGGCGCGCTGACGCGAACGATCAACAATTATGCGCAGTCCAGCGGGATTGCGAAGAAGGAGAAGGTGTCCTTTACCGGCGACGACGCGCGTGAGGGCCTGACCTGCGTGTTGAGCGTCAAGGTGCCGGACCCGAAATTCTCCAGCCAGACCAAGGACAAGCTCGTGTCCTCCGAGGTTCGCCCCGCCGTCGAAAACCTCGTGAGCGAGAAGCTGTCGGAGTGGTTCGAGGAGAATCCGGCAATAGCCAAGATCGTCGTGGGCAAGATCGTCGAAGCCGCGCTGGCCCGCGAGGCTGCCCGCAAGGCGCGCGATCTGACGCGGCGCAAGACGGCGATGGACGTGAACTTTCTGGCCGGAAAACTCAAGGACTGCTCCGAAAAAGACCCCTCCAAGACCGAGATTTTCCTCGTCGAGGGGGATTCCGCCGGCGGATCGGCGCAGACCGGTCGTGACCGGGGCACGCAGGCAATTTTGCCGTTGAAAGGCAAGATCCTGAACGTCGAACGCGCGCGGTTCGACCGGATGTTGGGCAGCCAGGAGATCGGCAACCTGGTGATGGCGCTGGGTACCGGCATCGGGCGGGACGAGTTCAACATCGCCAAGTTGCGCTACCACAAGATCGTCATCATGACCGACGCCGACGTCGACGGTGCCCACATCCGCACGCTGCTGCTCACGTTCTTCTTCCGGCAGATGCCGCAGCTTATCGAAGGCGGGTTCCTCTATATCGCGCAGCCACCGCTGTACAAGGTTTCGCGTGGCAAATCCGAGGTCTACCTCAAGGATCAGGCCGCGATGGACGATTACCTGATCGAGCAGGGCATCGACAGCACGTCGCTGAAACTTGGCGACGGATCCGAACTTGCCGGGCCGGACCTGCGCCGGGTGGTGGACGAGGCCCGGCAATTGCGCCGCGTCCTCGAGGCCTATCCGACGCATTACCCGCGGCATATCCTTGAACAGGCCGCGATTGCCGGTGCCTTCGTCCCCGGCGCGGTCGAGCAAAACCTGCAAGGCGTCGCCGACAAGGTCGCCACGCGGCTCGATCTGATCGCGCTGGAATACGAGCGTGGCTGGCAAGGCCGGATCACGCAGGACAAGGGCATCCGGCTGGCGCGTATCCTGCGCGGTGTCGAAGAGGTGCGAACGCTGGACGGTGCGATGTTGCGGTCGGGCGAAAGCCGCAAGGCAGGCACGTTCACGCAGTCCTTGCAGGAGATCTACGACACGCCCGCGATGCTGATCCGCAAAGAGCGGCGCACCGTGATCCACGGGCCCCTCGATCTGCTTGCCGCAATCCTCGAAGAGGGTGAAAAGGGCTTGTCGCTGCAACGCTACAAGGGTCTGGGAGAGATGAACCCCGACCAGCTTTGGGAAACCACGCTCGATCCCGACGCGCGGACGCTGTTGCAGGTAAAGGTCGACGATCTGGCCGAGGCGGATGACATCTTTACCAAGCTGATGGGCGATATCGTCGAGCCGCGACGCGAATTTATCCAGACCAACGCGCTGAGCGTCGAGAACCTCGACTTTTAGGCCGGTCGCGGACAGACGGTGTTAACGACGGGACCGCATGGTACCGCCGGTGCTCGTCGGGCGGAAAATTGCAGTCACCGGCGCGGTCAAGGACCGGTTGCGCCCGGTGACTGTGGATGTCCCCGGTATTCAAATCTGTCAGACCGGCGCCGCAACCAGACGTCATAAAATCGGCCCTCGCGCGTCAGGCCTTTCGGCGCGCTTCGTCTTCCGAGGCGGGTCAGCGTCCAGATCGCCCAGGAACCGGCCCAATGTTCTCAGGTTCGGGGTTTCATCGCAGGCGATCTTGATCACGATCAGGATCGGCAGCGCCACCACCATGCCCATGACCGACCAGATCCACGCGAAAAACGCGACGAACAGAAACACCACGGTCGTATTCAGGCGCATCCGGCGCGAGATGACCATCGGCGTGACGAACTGGCCTTCGATTGATGTCAGAGCGATATAGGTCACGAAAACGCCCGCTGCGGACCATGTGGTGTCGAGGCTGACAAAGGCCAAGGCCGCCGCGATGGCGGCCCCCAGCAACCCCCCGAGAAACGGTACGAAATTCAGGCCGAACGCCATGAACCCGATCACGAAAGCACCCGGCAACCCCCACAGCCACATTGCAAGGCCGATGGAAACGCCGAGGCCGGTATTGATCAGGGTAATGCCCCCCAGATAATATCCCAACCGGTCCTCGATCGCATGCAGCACCTCGACCGCGCGGCGCTTTTCGCTGAACCGATCGAAACTCTGAACGGTCTTGGTCAGGAACATGTCGCCGGAGCCCACCAGAAAGAACAGCAGGATCAACGCGAACAGGATACGGCTGAGAAACCCCGGTGCCATGCTGAATATGGTCGCGGCAAATCCGGTTTTCGAGACGACCTCGACTTCGACGGTTTGGGCATTCTGATCCGCCATGATCTCTTCCGCCGCAGTCGTCGCATCGTTGATCGCCTGCAGGGTTCCGCCCGAAGTGGACAGCTTCCGCTGGATCTGTTCCATCAGCGACGGCAGATCCTCAATGAAATCGGCGGCAGGCGCACTGAGCCGCACAAGCAGCAGCGCGATGACGAACGTGACGACGGTGGTGAACAGGCCCGCCGAGGCCACCGGCGGTATCCCCGCCTGCTGAAGCCATCGACGTGGACGGTTGAGCACGAAATAGCCCAAAAGCGCCGCCGTGACGGGGATCAGGAAATCGCTCGCCCAAACGAGCGCCTGAAGCAACAAAAGAAGAAAGATCCCCATGACAGGCATGTATAACAGGCGCATCGGGTCGCGGGGTTCGCGTGTTTTTGCCGTGCCGGCAGTCTCGTCCGGAACCGTTTCATCGACCATCATCAGGCAGCTCCGGTAGGGGAAATGAGTAGTAGATAGTGTCGTTCGCCGTCAGGGCAGGTTTGCAGCCGGGAACGAGAGCACGCCTAATGGCGCCGCGCCGGATTCACCCCAGATAACCGGTCAGACGAGGAATGTCGTCAGACATGTCGCGTAAGGCACATCCGATGTCTTTCCGGTCACGGCAGATGGCCTGTTGCCCGCCCCGGGTTTGCCGGAGGATACGATATCGTGCAGATCGCCAGGGCGCACGCCTCACCGGCCTTTGGCCTCTCCCAGATTGTCGGCCTTGACCGCATCGCGCTCGCCCGCAGGCAAATCACGGCCCACGGTCGTATCCTTGCGGGTCTGGGCCTCGATCTCTGCGTTCAGTTCTGCGCCGAGCAGAATGATGAACGCCGAAATCCAGAACCACGTCATCAAGATGACGACCGCCGAAAGCGCACCGAAACTCTCGTTATAAGAGCCGAAGTTACTGACGTAGAACGCAAAACCCGCCGAAGCGACAACCCACATCAGACAGCCTATCACCGCCCCGATGGAGGCCCATGACCATTCGGGCGCATCGCGCGATGGCGCATACCGATACAGCACCGACAGCCCCACAATGGTCAGCAAGGCGAGACCGACCCACAACACGGCGGTCAGGACAAGCTCGACGATCCCGCCCAGATCGACGAAGGCCAAAACCGCGGGCATTGCCAGCATCGCGGACAACGCGACAAGCAGCCCGAGCATCAAAAACAGGGTCAGGCCCAGCGTGACGACTTTAAGTTTGATGAAACCACGCTCTTCGGTCTCGTCGTAGGCGACGTTTACGCCTTCCATCAGGCTCGCCATACCTTTTGACGCCGAATAGATCGCGATCAGAATGCCGATGATCGCCGCAAGTCCGAGGCCGCCGTCGCGCGATCCGGCAACCTTCATCGCCTGATCCGTTATGATGGTGATCACTTCCTGGGGCATGACGCCCGACAGCGCGTCGATCTGGCCGACGATCTCGGCAGGGTCCGTCAACAGACCGCTTATGGCGACCAGCGCCGTAATGGCCGGAAAAATCGCCAGAATGCCGTAAAATGCAACTCCGGCGGCGATCAGGCCAACCCGGTCCGCCGCCATCTCGTCCTTGACGCGAAAGGCGATATCTTTCCAACCCGGCGCCGGAATATCGAGCGGTGATTCGGCGGTACGGCCACGAGCCATCGGAGTTCCTTTCAACAATATTGCCGGACGCGCAGCGCGGGCCCGGACAGGTCAGGGGAGGCGACATGCGCGCCTCCCCGTTCTGAGCATCGCTCGGTTCAGGTTTTCGGCTTGCCGAGCTTCTTGTCCTCGGCCTCGGCCTTTGCAGCATCGGCCACACGCCTGGCGGACGATTTCGCCTTATCGGCCACCGCCTCGGCGGCGGTGCGATCACCCGGTGCGCCACTGTCCAGATCGGTTTTCGTCTCTGCGGCGATGTCCCGGACTTCCTCTGTCACCGAGGATGCCACGGCCAGTGCCCTGGACTTCTCTTCCTCGAAGATCCGCTCGGCCTGCGAAAACAGATCGTCGCTTTGGCTGCCCATCAGATCGTCTTCGGTCTGCGTCCGGGGCAAAGCACCGCCGATTGCCGCACCGACCGCAAGGGCAAGCGCGCCGATGACCAGAGGCTGACGGTCGTAGAAATCCGCAGCGGCATCCCGGCCATCGGCCAGCTGACGCGCGGAGTGGCGGCGCAGTTCCATCGCCTTGTACCGCGCCGCGATGACGCGTTTGCGCCCTTCTTCGGTCAGCGATTCGGTGCCATCGGCAATCCGGTTGCGCGCCGAGGCAACGCCGGTCCGTACCGCGTCGAAACCGTCGTCGATTGCCGACCGCGCAGAAGCTGCACTGTCAGACGCCGTCGATACGGCCGAGGCGGCGCCGCCGGAGATCGCCGAACCGGCGCGCGACGCGCTGTCCGAAATGCGCGAACCTGCCGTCGATGCGGCGTCCGAAACGGAAGACGCCGCCGACGATGCGCCGCTTTTTACGGAGTCCATACCGCTGGCCGCGCTGTCTTTGGCACCGGCATAGCCGTCCTTGACCCGGTCCGTCATCGACGTGCCGGTGCCATAATCACCCGTATCGTACAGATCATCCTCGCGTGCCCATGACGGCCCGTCGGCGAATGCAGACCTGCGGCTGTTCTGCGTCGATGCCGGTGGCGCATAGGCCCGCCCCTGCGACAGACGCGTCGCGCGGTCATCCCGCTCGGTCCGGTTATAGCCGTCATCGTCGTAACCGGTCTGCGCACGCTGCTGCGAGCCGAACATCATCCATGCAAGACCGGCGCCCGTCAGCGCGAGAGCAATCGGGTTCGCCTTCACCTGCTGCGAGATAGACCGGCCCAGGTCGCCGCCGTGTTCCCGGAACTGGTCGCCAACCTGACGGACCAGCGTATCGATCGAAAATTTATCCTGCAGATCCTCGAGGTTCGACGTCAGGTCAGACCGCTGCTCTTCGATCTCGCGCTCGATCTCTTCGGGTGTGCGGTTGTCATTTGTCATCGTAGGCATCCTTTACGGCTGCGGCATCGCGCCGGACGTTCCTGGCCGTCCGTGTCGGTGCCAGGCTTGAGAGTTTGAGGTCATTCACGCCTTTGGCGATCAGCAGATAGGCGACGATTGCCAGCACGACACCGACGATCAGCGCCGACCAGCCGGCGTCGAGCCCGGCCTCGGTCAAGGCAGCCACGAGGGCAGCGGCCAGCACGTTCAGCGCGACGAGCGCAATTATGGCGGCACCGGCGATGATACCGACGGCCATACCCGCTCGGCTCACGTTTTCGCCGATCTCGGCGCGCGCAAGGTCAACCTCGCTGCGCACCAGACCGCTGACATTGCTCATTGCGTCGGACAACAGGTTGCCCGTGCTTTTGCTGGGGTTGGTATCGCTCATGTCAGATCTCCGCCGGAATAGTCATAGGGTGACGTCTGTTGCACGGGCGGCTGCGAACGGGGCTGGCGCGTCGCGGAGGCTGCACCGCCCGACGCCCTGGCAAACCGTGTCGCGGCAAAGCCGAGCAAAGCCGCACCGCCGAGAAACACCAGCGGGTTGTGGCGTGCGAAATCGGTGACGTCCCGCACCATGGTGCCCATGTCCTTGTCACGAATCGCCTCGGAGGCGTCGGCAAATCCTTCGGCAATCTGGCCAAGGGTGCGCTCCTGGGGCGAACCGCTGCGCATCTCGTCGGCGGCGGTGCGCAGGGCAGAGGCGATGCCCGACGCCTCGTCGGCAGCCGACGATCTGGCCGCATCGGCGTGGGTTTTCGCGGCCTGCGCCGCGTCGGACGCAACCGACTGCGCCGCATCCTTTGCCTGTGACGCCGCATCCGAAGCGGCCTGCTTGGTCTTGTCGGTCAGTGAAGCGGCATCCGACGTCTGCGGGGCCGTCTGCTGGCCGGTCTGCGGATTTTTGGGGGATGTCATATCAGATCTCCGTTTGGGGCTCAAAATACCAGGCCGATGACGGCCAGAACGACGACGATCACGCCGATAAGATAGAAAACGTTGTGCATTTTTGGCTCCTTGTGGGTGGCGTGACGCAAAAGCGCTCCTTGGATGACGAACCTTGGTTCGCTTGAATGGTTCCGGTGCAAGGCAGGCAATAATCCGGACCTGCGTTTCGGCGCCCACGATGCCGGGCCCCGCGTCTTGCCTGCATCGCGGCCGCCGGTTCGCCACGGCAATCGGCAACGCGGCGCATGGGCGGGAAAATAGGCTTTGGGAGGACCGTGTTTCGCGAGAGGGCGCGCCATACTGCATGCCGTCGCCGCAGTGTCGCAACCAGAGCGTCATGACGATGGAAAAGAAACGTCGATCCGACAGCGGCGTTCGCGCAGGATCTAGTCGGGGTCGACGGATCCGCGCAGCGCCTTGACCTGTCCGCGCACCTTCTTGGCCGTCAGCCGCCGTTTGACGGAGCCGTAGGTCGGTTTCGTCGCCACGCGGCGCTTGGGCGGCACGAGGGCCTTGCGGATCATCTGCGCCAGCCGGTCCCGCGCGATCTCGCGGTTGCGGGCCTGACTGCGGGTATCCTGAACGAACACGATGATGGCGCCGCCGTCCGTCCATTTGCTGCCCGCGATTCGGCGTAACCGGCGTTTGACCGGTTCGGGCAGGGCAGGAGATCGTTCGGCCTCGAACCGAAGTTCAACCGCCGTCGAGACCTTGTTGACATTCTGCCCGCCGGGACCGGAGGCGCGCACGAACTGCTCGACCAGTTCCCAGTCCTCGATCGTGATGGTGTCTATGACGAGAGGCATGAGGCGGGGTCCGGTCGGAGGAGGAAGGCATCGCTTGCCGTGAGCAAAACAGCGGGGGCCAGCCCCCGCACCCCCGGGATATTTGCGGCAGGATGAGAGGAAACGGGGCGGCTCGCCCGTGTCTTGAGCGGGGCGCTGCATCTACGGGAAAAGGGCCGCCCCTCTTGGGAACGGCCCTCTCGAAAGTCCAGGAGGTGGGGTCGGTTAGACGTGTCCACCCGAGGGTTGGGTCACCAGGGTCTGCCCTAGATCGTCTTCCCCCAAGCTGTCCCGACGCACTTCTCCAATCTCTTTCTCGACACTGGATCACCTCCTTTCAAATGTTTCTGATGGGATCACGTTCGCACATCGGGCGTGTATGTCAAATTAATTCAGGCACGAATTTCGTGTCACGCCAGACTGCGCGGTTTTTGCCCGGTGATCAGGCGGAACGGGATCAGCGCGAGGGCTGCCACCGCGATCTTGACGCCCCAGTCCGCAACGGCGAGCGAGATCCAGAGCGGCACCTCGGGCCCGACCGTCAGCAATGGCGCGGGGCCCTGCGCCCAGGCAATGGCCGCGTTGGCATCCGCGCCGAACAGCGCGACGCTGGCCGAGAACGCGACGGTAAAGAACAGCACGGTGTCGAGCGTCGAGGAGACGAGCGTCGACACCAGCGGCGCCGTCCACCAGCGCCCGGCGCGCAGACGCGCAAAGACGCCGATATCGACCATCTGTGCCAGAAGGAACGCGACGCCTGAGGCGACGGCGACGCGCAGCACGACGGCGGGGCCGAATTCCGTCATCACCTGCGTGCCGATGGCCGAACAGAGGATGCCCACGGCAAATCCGGCCAGCACGACCCGCCGCGCGGCGGGCGCGCCATAGAGCCGGTTGGTGATGTCGGTGACAAGGAACGCCAGCGGATAGGTAAACGCGCCCCAGGTCAGCAGACCGTCGAGAAGCAGGAACTGCACCCCGATGTTGGAGGCGGTGACGACGACGCCCATGGCGAGGATGGCAGGTAGCAGATGCATGATGAATGGGTCCGTTTTGACAAGGGTGCGGCACTTGACCCGATCATCGGGCAGCACCGCCTAGCACCGCCCCCCTGCCCCGTCCAGTCCGACCGATGAGCCTGAGGCGCCAGCCCGATCGCCGTGTCTGGCTGCGCCGCCGGGCCGCCACGAAAATGATCGGGCCGACCGTGCAGCCTGCCGGGACACCGAAACCAGCCAGCGTCCTGACACGCCCAGATCGCGCGGTCTAACCGGACAGCGCGCCTGTCTCGATATAGGTCAGCATCTGGACGACCTGCGCGGGCGTTTCGGCGACGGCGAGGGCGGCGGCGTCGATCTCTTTCAGCGGGTGCTGATGGTCCGGCCCGTGCATCACGATCAGCGACACGCCCAGCGCCGTGGCCATGCCCGCCTCGAAGGCGGCGTTCCACTGCTTGTATTGCTCGCCGAACCGCACGACGACGATATCCGCGTCCGCGATCCCCTTTCGTGTGCGCATCGCGTTCAGCTTGGCACTCTTGTGGTCATGCCAGAACTTGCTCTCCTCGGGGCCAAGGATCGCCACGCCGCAATCGTCCGAGGCCGCATGGTCGGTCACGGGGGCCGAAAACGTCACGTCGAGGCCAGCGGCCTTCGCGCCTGTCGCGATCTCGTCGCGCCAGCCGGTGTGGATTTCGCCCGAAAGATAGACGTTGAGGGTCATGTCAGCACTCCTGTCCGAAAGGCATGTGGCGTATCACCCGGCCCCTCAGCGGTCCACCCGGTATTCGACGATCTCGGTCCGCTGAAAGAACCGGAAATTATCGTCCGAGACCATCGTCAGTCGGATGCCGGTACCGTCGTCCCAGACCGAGATCCCCTCGAGGTTGTCGTGGGTCAGCGCACCGGTTTGCAGCACCACTTCTTCGTCCGTCCCGTCCATCGCGAACCGTCGCACCCGCGTGCGAAAGCCATAGCCGGTGAAATCCCGCTCGAGGACGTAAAACCGCCCGTCAGGGCCAATATCGGCCCCGGAAACGAGGAACGCGCCGATACGCGGTATCGTGAACGCCACGTCCCAGACCCCGTTCCGCAGGCGATAAACGGGGAACGGCCGCGAGAACATCCCCGAGCGTTCGGGGATCGTGTATAATACGCCGTCCGGACCGACGGCCAGCGCCTCGAGCGAACTGTTGGGCGGATATTGTGCAAAGGCCGGGTTGCGGGGGAGCGCCGCAGGAACGCCGTCCGGTCCGGACTCGATCCGCACCCGGGGGTCCGGCCCCTCGAACGAGAGATAGCGGTTGCCCACGGCGTCGACCGCGATGCCTTCGCTATCACCGCGCGGACCCGTCACGGTACCACCTGCCCCGTCGCCAAGCGGCATAATCGGTCCTGCTTCGATGCCGGTGACAGGCGCCGCAGGGCCGCCATTGCGGACGAACCGGCCCTCGATGGTGAACGACCGGTCGCCGACCGCCACGAACGTCGCCCCGTCCGCCGACACCTCGATCCCCGAAATTCCACCGAAGCGTGCGTCGTCCAGATTCCACGCGAAAGTTCCGATCAGGACGGCGTCCGCCTGTGCGGGTGCGATGCGGCACGCAACGAGAAACCCGCACAGCAGGCAGGCGGACAAGGAACGGGTCATCGTATCAGTCGCTGTTCAGCACGCTCGTGCACAATCCGGGCAGGCGCGCCATGGTGATCTCGGGCCGTGGCGGCGGGGCGACGAAATCGGGATCGGGTGGCGGCGGGTTGAGGATATTGCGCTGCCATTGCCGCGCATCCTCGCAGCCGTCACCGGCGGGCGGCGGATCCTGCGGCTCGCAGTTGGTGGCGCCCGCCGGACAGCGCAGCCGGACATGGAAATGAGAGTAATGGCCGTACCAGGGGCGCACCTGCCGCAGCCACGAGGTATCGCCGGTGGCGTTGTCGCACATCGCGACCTTGGCACCGGGGAACACGAAAATCCGCTCGACGCGCGGATCGCTGGCGGCGGCACGGATGATCGCCTCATTCGCAGGCGTCCACGCCGAATTGACATAGGCGCCCTCGGCCCGGCGCAGGGAGACCGACGACAGGTCCTCGCGTTCCTGACAACTCAGGTCCAGTCGTGTCGGTGGCAGCATCCAGATATCGGCATCCAGGCCGGTCTGGTGGCTGGCGTGCCCGGTCAGCATCGGGCCGCCGCGCGGCTGGCTCATGTCGCCGACGTACAGACCGGACCAGCCGGGCTGTGTGGCCGCAAACCGGCTCAGGTCCTGGATGAAATCGACGAGGATCGGCTGCCCCCAGTTGCGGTTGCGCGACAGACGCATCGCCTGCCACGTCGCGCCGGTTTCGGGCAGGGCAACGGCACCCGCCTGACAGCCGCGCGAATAGAAACCGATAGCTTCGGAGGCCTGCGCCGACCCGCGCTCGATCGCGCTGAACAGGAATTTCGCGACCCGGCTGTCGCCGGCGTTCTGCGTCGATACGGCGGCGGGCAACAGCGTGGCTGCCGCAACGCTCGCGGCGGCCACGGGCACGTCGGATCGGCAACCGGCAACGGCGAGCAGCAGGGCAAGGCCGGCTCCGGCACGTTTCAGGGTGTAATGTGAGGGTCTCATGCGGGTTGATCTCCGTCTTTGTTCACCGATCGTAGCATGATCAGACCCGCGAGGAAAAGAAAGATGACCGGCAGAAACCCGAGTTGATTGGACCCGGTCATGACCGTGAACACGAAGATCAGCGCCGGAGCCACGAAGGCCGTCGCCTTGCCCGTCAGCGCGAACAGGCCAAACGCCTCGGCCGGGCGGCCCGGCGTGGTATGGCGCACCATCATCGAGCGCGACGCGGCATACAGAGCGCCGCCGGACCCACCGATCAGCGCGCCGCAGACGAAGAAAATCGCATCCGGCAGGAACGAGTCCGCGGGCAGCGGGAAGCCGAAGATCTGCGTGCGCGACATGCCGACGATGACGCTCGACACCGCGATAAGGATGACGATGCCGATGCGGATCACCGGTTTCGGGCCGTACCGCTGATCGGCCAGCCCGCCCGCCCATGTGGCGATGGCGGCGGTGATCGCCCCGATGATCCCGAAGATGCCGATGTTGATGGTTTCCCAGTTCAGCACCAGTTTCGCATAGACCCCGCCGAACGCGTACAGCGCGTTGAGCGCGTCGCGGTACAGCATCGAGGACAGCAGGAAATTCAGCAGGCTCTTGCGCTTGACCACGGCCCGCAATGTCACTTTCAGATCGGCCCAGGCCTTGGCCAGCGTCGTTTTTTCGGGTGTCTTGCGCGGCCCGTCGCGGACCCAGATCAGGAACGGGATCATGAACACCGCGTACCAGATCGCGATGAACGGCCCGGAAAACCGCGTGCCTTCCATGTTGCCCGCGTCAAAGAACAGTGGCGGATTGCCCAGGATGGTGAGGCCCGTCGCCTCGTTTTCCACGAACAACAGCAGCATGATGAACAGTGACACGACCCCGGCCCAATAGCCCAGCGCCGCCCCCGACCCCGATATGCGCCCCACCTCGTTGCGGTTGCCCAGCGAGGGCAGGACGGCGTTGGTGAAATTGAGCACCGTCTCGGCGGCGATGAAACCGACATAAAAGACCACGAGGATCAGGATCAGGTTCGCGCCATCGGGCGTGAGGAACCACATCGACGAGGTGGCGATCAGAAAGATCCCCGAAAAGAACACGATCCACGGCAGTTTGCGCCCCGACCGGTCGGCCCAGGCGCCGAAAAGCGGCGCGCTGAACGCGATAATCAGGCCCGCGATGGATTGCCCCGCCGACCAGACCGATTGGGCGCGTGCGTCCGACGCCGCCTCGGTCAGGCCAAGAGACATGTAATATTCCGTGGCGACAAAGGCGAAATAGGGGCCGAAGATGAACGTCAGCCCAAGCGTATAGAACGGCTGCTGCGCCCAGTCGAAGAGCATCCAGCCCCAGATCCGTTTCTGCCTGATCGTCGCCATCGGGGCCGCTCTCTTGGTTCAGCGCCGACAAAGGCGCAAAACCATTGGCGTGGCAAGAAAAACTACGCCTGTCTGCACGGCGGCCCGCTGCGTACCGGGCCCGCGCAAACCGCACCGGACAAGCCGTTGCAGCAGGCACGCGTTATCACGGGCCGCCGCCCGACGCGTGCCTCGCGCGCGGGCAGCCGCTTTTGAAAGATTGGGCACCCTTTGCCGGCACCGGCAACCTTCAGTCGGGCGGGCAACCTTCAGTGGGATGGGCCGCTTTCGGGCGGCCAGGGCCGCGTCGCGTCGGCGTCGATCCAGTTTTCCACCCACGCGGGCAGATCCGGACTGCCCGCGTCGTGGCCCATCGCGCCAAGGATGCGCGCGGGCGGCACGATGCCGGCAGCGTCGGTCACCGCCGAGCGGTACAGCGCCTGCGCGGCACAGGCCCCGTCGATCCAGATCGACTGGTCGAGGTAGATGAACCGCGCGTCCCAGCCGACGCAGCGGCTGCGCGTCTCGAACCGCACGAAAGGCCGGATCCGCCTGCGGTAGCGCATCGAGACGCCCGCCATGGTCAGGCCGCATTTCTCGGTGCGCAGAACCGCCAGCAGACCCGCGCGGTGCGCGAGAACCGTGCGCCCCAGATCGAGGATCGTCAGGACACGGCCGTTGTTCATTTCCATGAACAGATCGATGTCCTGCGGCCAGCAGCGATGATGCGAAACATGGGTGCCGAGGATGCCGAGTATCCGTCTTGGTCAAGTCGCCTTTTCTGCCCATTTCCGATGATCGCGCAGCAGAGCGTTTGCAAGGACCAGCAGCTTCCGCATGACCGCTGTGATCGCAACTTTTTTCTCTTTCCCTGTGGCGATGAGTTGATCATATTTGGCTTTCAGATCCGGATTAAACCGGATCGCGACCAGAGCAGGCATGAAGATAGCGTGTCGCAGACTTGGGCGGCCACCTTGTATCCGCGCCTTTCCCTGCCATTTCCCAGAGCTCTGTGACATGGGCGCGAGCCCGGCAAGGCTGGCAACTTGTTTGCTGTCCAAGGCACCGATCTCCGGCATATCCACGAGAATGAGGAGCGCTGTTGTCTTCCCAATTCCGGGGATGCTGGACAGAATTTCCAGCCGTTCGCTCATGTGCTGATCCTGACTTGCCAGGTTCAGCATCGACGCATCAATTTTTGCAGTATCGCTTTCGATCTGGCGTAGACGCCTTTCCAATTGCTGCTTTATGAGAGCGTTAGAAGCCGTACCCCTACGTGCTTTGGCGGCTATACGATCTTTAATGAGTGCCCGCCGTGCAGATAATAACTCTCTCAGATCATACAGATTTGCTGCGCAGATGGGCTTTGGGACCAGCTGCAAGGCCGCACCCATCTTCGCCAGCATCTCGCAATCCACACGATCTGTCTTCGCCAGCTTGCCACTGGCTTGCGCAAACCGGCGCGCCTGTTTTGGGTTCACTTTGACAAACGGTATGGCAGTTGAACCAAGCGCTTGCTCCAGCTGCCGATGATACGCACCGGTAGCCTCGAAAATGATCACCGACGCCGGCTGCAATCCAATCCATTTTGTCAGTTGCACATGCCCAGTTCTGCTATTGAGAAACTGCGTGTGTTCGCCGTCGCTCAGGCAGTGAACATCAAGTGTGTCTTTGGAAATGTCGATGCCAATGGTATTGTCCACGTGTCTTTTCCCTACCTTGTCTTGTCATGCGGGCCCGAAGCCCAGGTATCCGTTCAGGTCATCAGAAAAGACGGGGGCGACCATACTCGGCAACGGTCCTCAAAGACCAAGAGGGGAACGGTCCGACCCCCGCCACTGCCCGTCATAAATGACGTGCACGGAAGTGGCTCCACAATCACACAGAAGCCACCTCATTCATAAGACAAGGGGGGACTGACGGCGGGCCAGCAACATGTCCTTGGCCAGACGGACGAAGGGGTACATGGGATGCCTTTCGGGACGGCGGCGCCGTGCCGTCGATCTACCGAAAGTGACGCAAACGTCAATCGTGACCACGGGTCACGTTTCCTCCGCGGTGTCGCCAGGCATTGCCCTTGGCCGCCGCGGCCCTTACCTCTGCGCGGGCAAGACGCCCAATGCCGACGCCACAGGGAACCGCACCATGCAATCGATCTACGAAATCCTGAGGCTGATCCTCGGCATCGCCAAATTCTTTATCTTCGCGCATTTCATCATGAGTTGGCTAATCTCGTTTCAGGTGCTGAACGTGAACCAGCCTATGGTGGCGCAGATCTGGTACGGGCTGGGCCGGATCCTCGAGCCGATCTACGCCCCGATCCGCCGCGTCCTGCCGCCGATGAGCGGACTGGACCTTGCGCCGCTGGTGGCGCTGATCGGGATCTATATCCTCGAGATCCTGTTGCGCAACAACGCCGCCATGTTCGGCTTCTAGGCGGGCCGGCCCTCCGGGGGCGCCTCCGGCGGGGGAGTATTTTCAGCAAGAAAAAGGCGGCCCGGCTTGTCGCGGCGCGGTTGCCCCCGGAACTGCCTGTGATAGGTCCATCGCAGGGATGAAAAAGGGGTGCCACGTGGGCGCGGACGCGGAGCGATTGCTCAAGGATATCTTTGGCTTCGATGGTTTTCGACCCGGTCAGGGCGAGATCGTCGAAGCGGTCGCCGCAGGACGCGATACCCTTGCCATCATGCCCACGGGGGGCGGCAAATCCCTGTGCTTTCAACTGCCGGCGCTGCTGCGCGAGGGCGTGACGCTGGTGATTTCGCCGCTGATCGCGCTGATGCGCGATCAGGTACGGGGGTTGCGCGAGGCAGGCGTTGCGGCGGGCGCGCTGACCAGCGGGAATACACCCGAAGAGACCGACGAGATCTGGGCACAACTCGAGCGCGGCGAATTGAAGCTGTTGTACATGGCGCCCGAACGGCTGGCGGCGGGCGGCGTTCAGGCGATGCTGCGGCGTATCGGCGTGAGCATGATCGCCGTCGACGAGGCGCACTGCGTGAGCCAGTGGGGCCACGACTTTCGGCCCGATTACCTTGAAATCGGGGTGTTGCGCCGCGCGCTGGACGTGCCGCTCGCGGCGTTTACCGCCACGGCGGATGCCGAAACCCGCGCCGAAATCGTCGAGCGCCTGTTCAAGGGGGCGGCGCCGCAGACCTTTTTGCGCGGGTTCGACCGGCCCAACATCCACCTTGCCTTTGCCGCCAAGAACGGGCCGCGCGAGCAGATCCTGCGCTTTGCCGCCGCGCGCAAGGGGCAGTCGGGCATCGTCTATTGCGGCAGCCGCGCCAAGACCGAGACGCTGGCACAGGCGTTTCGCGAGGCGAAACATTCGGCGCTGAGCTATCACGCGGGCATGGACGCGGACGCGCGGCGTAACGCCGAGGCGCGGTTTCAGCGTGAGGACGGGCTGATCGTCTGCGCCACCGTCGCTTTCGGGATGGGTATCGACAAGCCGGACATCCGCTGGGTCGCCCACGCCGATCTGCCCAAAAGCGTCGAGAGCTATTATCAGGAAATCGGGCGCGCCGGGCGCGACGGGTTGCCCGCCGAAACGCTGACGCTCTACGGCGCCGACGACATCGGGTTGCGGCGGCGCCAGATCGACGAGGGGCTGGCACCGCCCGAACGCCGCGTGGCGGATCACGGACGGCTCAACGCGCTGCTGGGGCTGGCCGAGGCGCTGGTATGCCGGCGCCAGACCCTGCTGGGGTATTTCGACGAGGACAGCACCGCCTGCGGCCATTGCGACCTGTGCGACAAACCCCCCGAGACATTCGATGCGACGACGCCGGTGCGAATGGCCCTGTCGGCGGCCTTGCGGACCGAGGAATGGTTTGGCGCGGGCCATTTGATCGACATTCTGACGGGCACGAAAACGCCCAAGGTGACGCAGCGCGGCCACGAGCGCCTCACCGTCTGGGGCGTGGGCAAGGAGTGGTCGAAACCGCAATGGCAGGCGATCTTCCGGCAGATGATGGGCCACGACCTGATGCGCCCCGATCCCGCGCGCCACGGCGCGTTGCAGATGACCGAAGGCGCGCGCCCTCTGTTGCGGGGCGAGACGACAATCGTGCTGCGCAGCGATACCGTCAAGGCCGCCAAGGCGGGCCCGCGCGTGCACGAGTTGGTCGCCGAAGAGGACCAGCCGCTGCTCTCGGCGCTCAAGGCGAAACGCCGCGAATTCGCCGAGACGGCGAAGGCCCCCGCCTATATCATCTTCAACGACCGGACGCTGATCGAAATGGCCGAAAAGCGGCCCGAAACCCTGGATGACATGGCGCGGATCGGCGGCGTCGGGGCGAAAAAGCTCGAAAGCTACGGCGCCGATTTCCTCGAGGTCATCACCGGCATGGCCGAACAGGTGCATCCCAGCCGCCGCAAACTTGCCGGGCGGGACGCGGGGCCGCTCTACGATGCGCTCAACGATGCGCAGGTGGCGCTGCGGCAGGGTGTCACGGGCACCGAAAAACGCATGAGCCTGACGGCCAGCGAACTGGCCCGTATCGCAAAGGCGAAACCGCGCGATACCGGCGCGCTCGAGCGGCTTATCGGGCCGCGCCATGCCGAACGGTTCGGGCCGACGTTTCTCGACATTCTGGCGCAGTCGACCTAAGAAGTCGACGTGAGGCTGGCCCCCGTGCGCCATACCGGCACATAAACCAGACCGGCGATGCCCGCGGGACCGGCATGTAAACCAGACCGGCGATGCCTCCGGGACCGGCACATAAACCAGACCGGCGATGCCCGCCGAACCGGCACATCGAGACGACCGGCACGACCCGAAGACCAGCCCCCGAGGAGCGTCCATGCTGACCGTCATTTCCCCTGCCAAATCGCTCGATTTCTCGCCCGCAGGGGTGGACGTCAGCGCAACCGCGCCGCGCTGGCAGGCCGATGCGATCCGCCTTGCGAAAACCGCCCGCAACCTGCCGCTGCGCGATCTGCGCGCGCTGATGTCGCTGTCGGACGATCTGGCCCGGCTGAACCGCGACCGGTTCCGCGTCTTTGCCGATACCCCCGCCCCCGAGGCCACGGCGCCCGCGGCCTTCGCGTTCAACGGCGATACCTATCAGGGCCTGCGCGCGCGGCAGATGGGCACCGCCGACCTTGACTGGGCGCAGGATCATCTGCGCATCCTGTCGGGGCTTTATGGCCTGCTGCGTCCGCTCGACGCTATCCAGCCCTACCGTCTGGAAATGGGCGCGCGGCTGGGCACCCGGCGGGGCCGCAGCCTGTACGACTATTGGGGCGATACCATCGCAAAGGCGCTGCGCAACGAGGCGACCGCCCTTGGCACCGACACCCTCGTCAACTGCGCCAGTGCCGAATATTTTCGCGCCGCCGACCGGCCATCGCTGGGTCTGCGGATCGTCACGCCGGTGTTCAAGGAAATCAAAGGCAACGACGCCAAGGTCGTGAGCTTTTTCGCCAAGCGCGCGCGGGGGGCGATGGCGCGTTATATCACGGTCAACCGGATCACCGATCCCGCCGATCTGCGCGGGTTCGACACCGATGGTTATGCGTTCAGCGCGGGCGAAGACCCGGCGACGCCGACGTTCCTGCGCCCCTATCCGGTTCCGGCTGCCCAGGCGGCAGAGTAGGGAAAACCTGCCCCGGTCCTGCCCAGCTGCCCCGTTGCGGGAATCCGCGCCGAACCCTAGGATCGTCACCATCCGCCACCGGGAGATCGTCATGCGCCGCTTCGACTGGACATTCGCCCTTGCCCTGATGTTCGCCCCGCTGGGGGCCGCCGCACAGCAGCCATCGGTGCCGGATATCGACCTGATCCCCGACCGGCACGCGATCTATTCGACCGGCACCGATTTTCCGGGCGGCGATATGTTTACCCGGTTCGACGCCACGCTCGAGGCCTGCGAAGCCGCCTGCATCGCAAACGGCAGGTGCACGGCCCTGACCTATAACGAGACCGCGAACGTCTGTTTCGGCAAATCGGGCCCGCTGGCGCCGGTCCCGTTCTCCGGCGCGATTTCCGCGCGCATCATCGCCGCGTCCCCCGGCGCCGAGGCGCTTGCGACGGCGCGCGCCACCGATCTGACGGCCATCCTGACCGAGGAACAGTTTGCCGCCGCCGCCGCCCTTGCCGCCGATATCGGATACCTTCACCGGGCGGGCGAATTCACCGTGGCACGGCTTCTGGATGCGTCGGGCAACGACGCGTCGGGCGATCTGGGCACGATGGGCATGGCCGTGGCCGTCCGAGACGGCTGGGCCGACTGGAGAACCTACGCGCGGATGATCCGCACCGGCACTGCGTCAAACAATCCCACGGCGCGGATGCTGCCCGCCATCGTCAACGCCTATCTGCGCGCCCCCGGCCCCGGCGCACAGGCGCAGGTGCTGCGCGAAATGGCCCTGATCCTCGAGGACCGGGGCGATGGCCGCGCCGCGATCCCGGCCCTGCGCACCGCCGTCGCGCTTGTGCCCGATGCCGCCACGCAAGAGGCGCTCGACCGGGTGATCGGCCTGTTCGGGTTCACCGTCGGGACGACCGACGTCGAGAGCGACAGCGCCACTCCGCGCATCTGCGCGGTCTTTACCGAGCCGCTGGTGCAGGCGGGGGTGGATTACGGGAACTATGTACAGCTGCCCGATCCGCGTCTGGTGGTCTCCGTCGCCGGTGCCGAGCTGTGCATCGACGGCGTGCGCCACGGCGAACGCTACCGCGTCGTCCTGCGTCAGGGATTGCCCGCCGCATCGGGCGAAGCTCTCGACGCACCGGTCGAACTGGCGCTCTACGTCCGCGACCGCACCCCGGCGGTGCGTTTCATAAGCCGCGCCTACGTGCTGCCCAATTCGGGCGACATCGCGATGCCGGTCGAGACGGTGAACCTCGATACCGTCGACATCACGATAGGCCGCGTATCGGACCGCAACATCCTGCGCACCATGCAGGAGGACATGTTCGCAAGCCCGCTCTACGCCTGGCAGCAAGGCTATTTCGACGATCAGATCGGCACGCCCGTCTATCAAGGCACAGCCGAGGTCTCGACCGAGCTGAACCGTGACGGCCTGACCCGCCTGCCCCTGTCAGGGGCGCTGGAGGGCCAGCCCGCGGGCCTCTACGTCATCTCCGCCACGATTCCGGGTGCGGATCCCTACGACACGGCCCCCGCCTCGCAGTGGTTCATCCTGTCGGACGTGGGCCTGACCACGATGGGCGGCATCGACGGGCTCACCGTCGTGGCCCGCTCGCTGGCGACGGCGGATGCCATCGACGGGGCGGAGGTGACGCTGTTGTCCCGCGCCAACGAAATCATCGGCACCGCCACCACCGACGCGGACGGTGTCGCCCGGTTCGATCCCGGCCTGACACGCGGGACGGGCGCCGCCGCCGCCGCATTGGTCCTCGTCGCCAACGGTGCGGATGACATTGCGTTCCTGTCGCTGACCGATCCCGCCTTCGATCTGTCCGACCGGGGCGTCGAGGGGCGTGAGCCTGCGCCGCCCATCGACGTGTTCCTGACCACCGACCGGGGCGCCTATCGCGCGGGCGAAACGGTGTTCGCCACCGCGCTCATGCGCGATCCCCGGGCGTTCGCCCTGCCCGGCGTGCCGCTGACGGCAATCGTCTATCGCCCCGACGGCGTGGAATGGTCGCGCACCGCGTCCACCGCCGACGCCGCGGGCGGCCATGTCTTTGCCCTGCCCATCGCGGGCACCGCGCCGCGCGGCACCTGGCGGATCGACGTGCTGGCCGACGTGGACGCCGCCGCCCTCGCCAGCACTGCCGTATTGGTCGAGGATTTCCTGCCGGAACGGATCGATTTCGAGATCACGGCAGAGCCGATGCTCGCCCTCGGCAACGAGACCGCCCTCGTGG
Organism: uncultured Alphaproteobacteria bacterium; assembly: GCA_963761735.1. Lineage (GTDB taxonomy): Bacteria > Pseudomonadota > Alphaproteobacteria > Rhodobacterales > Rhodobacteraceae > CAVXHQ01. Next base: position 1,020,549 of record CAVXHQ010000003.1, on the reverse strand, counting down.
TCGACGCGCGGTTCCTGTTCGGCCCCGCCGCCCCCGATCTGCCCGTCGAGGGCGAGGTGCTGGTCCGCGCGGCCGTCGGCCTGCCCGACTATCCCGGCTATACCTTTGGCCGCTACGACGAACGGTTCGATGCGCAGCAATATTTCGTCGACGGCGACGCACGCACCGACGATTTCGGACGCGCCGTCGTGCCGGTCACGCTCGACGCGCCGGAAACCGAGGTGGCCCAGCCCCTCGAGGCGATCGCCACCCTGCGCCTGACCGAAGGATCCGGCCGCCCGGTAGAGCGCCGCCTGACGGTGCCCGTCGCGGCGACCGGTCCGATGATCGGGATCAGGCCCGCGTTCGACGACGTTGTGCCCGAAGGCGAAACGGCGCGGTTCTCGCTCGTCGCGTCGATGCCGCCGGTCGTCGACACGGCACCCGCGCGGATGGAGGTCGTCTGGACCGTCAACCGCCTGGAAACCCGCTATCAGTGGTATCAGTACTACGGCGACTGGAACTGGGAACCCGTCACCTCACGCACCCGCATCGCCACCGGCACCGCCACCCTCGGCGCGCAGCCCGTACAGGTCGGCACGGAGGTGGACTGGGGCCGGTACGAGATCATCGTCGAGCGGACGGACGGCGCATACGTCGCCGCGTCGACGGATTTCTATGCGGGCTGGTATGCCCCCGCCAACGCAGGCGCCACGCCCGATTTCCTCGAGGCCTCGCTTGACGCCGACAGCTATGCGCCCGGCGACACCGCGACGTTCCGCGTGGTGCCGCGCGCCGCCGGGACCGCCATCGTGACGGTGATGACGAACCGCGTCGTGGCGTTGCAAATGGTCGAGGTGACACAAGGCGAGAACCTGATCGAGTTGCCGGTCACCGACGACTGGGGTGCCGGTGTCTATGTCTCGGCGAGCGTGATCCGCCCGATGGACACCGACGCGGGCCGCAATCCGTCCCGCGCGCTGGGCCTTGCCTATGCGAGCGTCGATCCCGGCGTTCGCGCGCTGGGCGTCACGATCACCGCGCCGGACGTGCAATTGCCGCGCGGCCCCCTGCCCGTCACGGTGCAGATCGACGGGTTGCGCCCCGGCGACAGCGGCTATGTCGCGCTGGCCGCCACCGACGTCGGCATCCTGAACCTCACGGGGTTCGAGGCGCCAGATCCGTCGGCGCATTTCTTTGGCCAGCGCAAGCTTGGCGTCGAGTTGCGCGACATCTATGGCCGCCTGATCGACGGCCAGACCGGCACCCTTGGCGCCATTCGCACCGGCGGTGACGGTAGTGCCGGCATGGGCACGCAGGCACCGCCGCCGACGGAGGAACTCGTCGCCTATTTCACCGGCCCCGTGCGGGTCGATGCGCAGGGGCGCGCGGACCTTACCTTCGAGATGCCAAGTTTCAACGGCACGGTCCGCCTGTCCGCCGTGGCCTGGTCCGAAACAGGGGTGGGCCAGGCATCGACGGACGTCGTCGTGCGCGATCCGGTCGTCGTCACCGCCTCGGTCCCGCGCTTCATGGCGCCGGGCGACGAGAGCCGGTTGCTGTTGGAAATCACCCACACCGATGGCCCCGCGGGCGACATGGGGCTGGCGGTTTCGGGCGATGGCATCGGCACGGGCATCGTGCCCGCGACCGTCACGCTGGTGGAAGGGGGGCGTCAGATCCTGTCGGTGCCGGTCCGCGCCGCCACGACCGGGACCGCCACGATCACCGTGGCCCTCACCACGCCCGATGGCCGCGTCCTGACCAAGGAACTGCTGGTCCCCGTGCAGGTCAACGACCCCGAGGTGGCGCGCACCACGCGCCTCACTCTCGCACCCGGCGAGACGTTCACCTTCGACGACAACGTGTTCGCGGGCTTTGCCCCCGGCACCGGCACGGCGTCCCTGTCGGTCGGCCCGCTCGCGCGGTTCGACGCGCCCGGCCTGCTGACCACGCTCGACCGCTATCCCTACGGCTGCACCGAACAGATCACCTCGCGCGCCCTGCCGCTTTTGTATCTCTCCGGCGTGGCGACCACGATGGGTCTGGCCGAGCCGCGCGAAATCGACGCCCGGATCGCGGATGTCATTCAGGGGGTTCTGGGCAATCAGGCCGCCAACGGCGCTTTCGGGTTGTGGGGCGCCTACTCGGGCGATCTGTGGCTCGATGCCTATGTCACCGATTTCCTCAGCCGGGCGCGCACGGCGGGATACGATGTGCCCGACGCAGCGTTTGTCATCGCGATGGATAACCTGCAAAACAAGGTGAACTACGCCCCCGATTTCGAAGAGGGCGGCGGCGATCTGGCCTATGCGCTGATGGTCCTCGCCCGCGAAGGCGCGGCAAGCGTCGGCGACCTGCGCTATTACGCCGACGAAAAGGCGGATGATTTCCGCCAGCCGATCGCCCTCGCGCAACTTGGCGCGGCACTTGCCTATTACGGCGATCAGCCGCGCGCCGACATGCTGTTCGAACGGGCCAACCGCATGGTCGCGCGCGCACCGTCCCGGTCGAGCCAAAGCATCTGGCGCAACGATTACGGCACCGGCAGGCGCGATGCCGCCGCCGTTCTGGCGCTGGCGACCGAGGTGGGCAGCACCGCCGTCGACACCGCGATGCTGACCCTGCGGGCCACCGAGCCTGTGTCCTACGTCAGCACGCAGGAAGCGGTCTGGTCGCTTCTCGCCGCCGACGGGCTGATCCGCGATTTCACGCAGACCGGGGTGACGATCGACGGCACGGCCCCCACCGGCCCGCTGGTACGCCTGCGCGCGGCCCAGACGAACGCGGCCCCCGTCCGCATCGCGAACGCCGGCACGGAACCGACCGAACTGACGATCTCTGCCTTCGGCGTGCCCGACGTGCCCCCCGTCGCGGAGGGCACCGGTTTCGCCATCGCGCGCGATTATTACACCCTCGACGGCGTCCCCGCGACGCTGGCGTCCGTGCCAGTCGGCACGCGCCTCGTCACGGTCCTGACGGTGACGCCGTTCGGGCGGCAGGACGCGCGCCTGATGGTCAACGATCCGCTGCCCGCCGGGTTCGAGATCGACAACCCGAACCTGATCCGCGGTGGCGATATCGGCGCCCTCGACTGGCTCGGGAACGTCACCACGCAGAACACCGAGTTCCGGCAGGACCGGTTTCTGGCGGCGGTCGACTGGCGCTCGGACGCGGCGTTTCAACTGGCCTATATCCTGCGCGCGGTGTCGCCGGGATCGTTCCACCACCCCGCGGCGAGCGTCGAGGACATGTACCGCCCCGACCTGCGCGCCAATACCGACGCCGGGTTTGCGACGATCACCGAGTAGGCGCGTGGGCCGCGAGACCCGGCAGGCGCGCAAGGCCCGAAAGCGGCGGACGCGCAAACCGAAGGCCGCGCGCCGGATCGCTCTGCTGGTCGTCGTGCTGTGGGCCGCCGCCCTGGGCCGCGATGCCTTCGACCGACTGATCGACGCCACGGTGATCCCGCCGCTGCTGGCCGAACAATCCATCGAGGTTCACGACCGCGACGGCACCCTGCTGCGCGCCTATACCGTCGCCGACGGGCGCTGGCGGCTCGCGGTGACGCTGGACGAGGTCGATCCGCTCTATCTGGAAATGCTGGTCCGCTACGAGGACCGGCGGTTCCGCGACCACGGCGGCATCGATGGTGCCGCCCTGACCCGCTCGATCGCGATCGGCGCGTGGAACGGGCGGATGACCTCGGGCGCCTCGACGCTGACGATGCAGGTCGCGCGCCTGCTGGAGGACAGCGGCACCGGCGCGTGGCGCGGCAAACTGCGGCAGATGCGGCTGGCCCTCGCCCTCGAACGGCAACTGACCAAGGATGAAATCCTCACCCTCTACCTCAACCACGCGCCGTTCGGCGGCAACCTCGAAGGGGTGGCATCGGCGGCCTATGCCTGGTTCGGGCGGCCCCCGGCCCGGCTGACGCCCGCCGAGGCGGCCCTGCTCGTCGCGATTCCGCAGGCGCCGAATTCCCGCAGGCCCGACCGTTTCCCCGACAGCGCGCGCGACGGCCGCGACCACGTTCTGACCCGGATGGAGCGGTTCGACATCATCGACGCGGGCACGCTGGCCGCCGCCCTGACAGAGCGCTCGCCGACCGTCCGCCGCGATTTCCCGCTGCTGGCGCCGCATCTGTCGGACCGTATCGTCGCGGAAAACCCCACTGTCCTGCGCCACGACCTGACGCTGAACGCGGGCCTGCAATCCCGGCTCGAGACACTGGCCGCCCGGGCCGTATCGACCGGCGGCGACCGGTTGCAGATCGCCATCCTCGTCGCCGATCACACCAGCGGCGAAATCCTCGCTTCCGTCGGATCCGCCGCCTATGCCGCCGATGCGCGCGAGGGATTCGTGGATATGACGACGGCCCTGCGCTCGCCGGGTTCGACGCTGAAACCGCTGATCTACGGCCTCGCCTTCGGACGCGGCATCGCGCATCCCGAAACGATCATCGACGACCGGCCCGTGGATTTCGACGGTTATCGGCCACAGAATTTCGACGGCGCCTTCCGGGGCGAACTGCGGGTCCGCACCGCCCTGCAACAGTCGCTAAACGTGCCTGCCGTCAGCCTGACGGAGGCGCTTGGCCCCGATCACCTGATCGCGGGGCTGCGGCGCGCGGGCGCGGAACCGGCGTTTCCGGGTGGGCATCCCGGGCTTGCGATCGCCCTTGGCGGCCTTGGCCTGACGCTGACAGATCTGGTCGCCACCTATGGCGCCATCGCCCACGCAGGCACCGCCATCGACCTGCGCGCCACCGCTGCCGCCAGCCCGGGATTCCTGCCGCGCGAGGTTTTGCCCCGCGCCGCCGCCTGGCAGATCGCCGATATCCTGACCGGCACACCGCGCCCCTACGGCGTCCGGGGCGCAGGGATCGCGTTCAAGACCGGCACCTCCTATGGCCACCGCGATGCCTGGGCGATGGGGTTCGACGGGCAATACGTCGTCGGCATCTGGATGGGCCGCGCCGACGGCACGCCGGTGCCCGGCGTCTTCGGCGGAGACCTGGCGGCGCCTGTCCTGTTCGACGTGTTCGGGCGCCTCGGCCCCCGCGTGCCCCTGCCCCCGCCGCCCCCCGAAACGATCATCCTCGCCACCGAGCGCCTGCCACAGCACCTGCAACGGTTCCGCCCGCCGGGCACGGTCGCGGACGACGGCGGCCCGGCCATCGCCTTTCCGCCAGACGGTGCCGTGGTCGAGGGCGACGTCCTGACCGTCAGGGTCCGCGACGGCACCGCCCCGTTCACATGGCTCGCCAACGGCGCGCCGGTCGCCACGACCCGCACCCGCGAACTGGCGCTCGATACCCTCGGGCCCGGGTTTTCATCGCTGACCGTCATCGACGCGATGGGCCGGTCGGCGCGTACCCGAATCGAGCTGCGGCCCTGACGCCCTGCGACTTTGCCCGCGTCCCGCCCCCTTGCGACCTTTGGCGGCGTCCCGCCCCCCCTGCGACCAATGGCTGCGTCCCGGCCCCTTTCGCCGCCTCGCCCGGTATGGGATGAACGCCGAATGTTATTGACCGCGACAGACGTCACCAAGAGTTTCCCCGGCGCCGAGGGCCCGGTCCGCGTCCTCGACGGCATCGGCCTGTCGCTCGAGGCGGGCGAAACCCTTGCGCTGACCGGCGAGAGCGGATCCGGCAAGAGCACGCTGCTGCATCTGATCGGCGGCCTCGACGTCGCCGACAGCGGCGAGATCGTGGTGGCGGGAACCTCGCTCACCGGCCTCGACGACAAGGGCCGCGCCGCCCTGCGCCGGACGGCCGTGGGCGTCGTGTTCCAGCAGTTCAACCTGATACCCAGCCTGCCGATCGCCGCGAACATCGCCTTTCAGGCGCGCCTGTCGGGCGGCCACGATGCCCCTTTCATCGCGGCATTGTCGGACCGGATGGGCCTGACGCCGCATCTGCGAAAATACCCCGAACAGCTGTCGGGCGGGCAACAGCAGCGGGTCGCGATTGCGCGCACGCTGGCCGCGAAGCCGCGTCTGATCCTTGCGGATGAGCCCACCGGCAACCTCGACGAAGCGACGGCGGACACGGTGCTGGCCCTGATGCTGGAACTCGCCGCCGAGACGGGGGCCGGCCTGATGTTGGTGACGCATTCGGCCCGTCTGGCGGGGCGCATGTCGCGGCAGCTGCATCTGCGCGCGGGCCGCGTGACATGAGGCGCCGGGCACCAGCGGACGCGCGCCTGTCGGGCAGGCCTTTCGGTGCCCGACACGGAACGTCGGTTGCGGCAATGCCGCTCAGGGCCACCCCCCGATGACCCGCGCCGTCCTTGCCGCCCTGTGGTCGCACTGGCGCCGCAACCCGTTGCAATTGTTCACCCTGCTGGCCGGTCTGGCGCTGGCCACCGCCCTGTGGTCCGGCGTGCAGGCGATCAACGCCGAGGCGCGGGCGAGCTATGACGCCGCCGCCGCGACCCTCGGCGAAGGGCGGTTCGACCAGTTGACCGGCGCCGGAGACGCAGCCATCCCGCAGGCCACCTATATCGCCCTGCGCCGGGCCGGATGGCGGGTGTCTCCGGTCGTCGAGGGCCGCATCGGCGGACCCGATGGGTCCGTGCGCCTGATCGGGATCGATCCGCTGACCGCCCCCGGCACCCTTGGCCCCATCGCTGTCGAGGCGGATGCGATCGGCGATTTCCTGAGTGGCGCGGGCCAGATCTTCGGGCGGGCCGAGACGCTCGCGCGGCTGACGGATACCGGTGCCACCCTGATCGAGGCGCCCGATGCCGCCCCCGGCACGGCCCTGACCGATATCGGGTTCGCCCAGCGCCTGCTGGGGTTAGAGGGGCAGATTTCGCGCCTGATCGTCGCTCCGGACCAGCCGGTGCGCCAGACGCCGCTGGACCAGATCGCCGACCTGCGGCGCATTCCGGCACAGGGCGGCAGCGATATCGGGCGGCTGACCGACAGTTTTCACCTCAACCTGACCGCCTTCGGCCTGCTCAGCTTTGCGGTCGGTATCTTCATCGTCAACGGTGCGATCGGTCTGGCGTTCGAGCAGCGTCGTGCCGTCGTCCGCACCCTGCGTGCGCTGGGGGTGCCGTTCGGGCGGCTGATTGCGCTGATGGTGGTTGAATTGCTGGCGTTTTCGCTGATCGCGGGCGGCATCGGCGTCACCTTCGGCTATCTGATCGCCGCCGCCCTGTTGCCAGACGTCGCCGCCACCCTGCGCGGCCTGTACGGCGCGGACGTCAGCGGCACGCTGTCGCTGCGGCCCTCGTGGTGGCTCTCGGGCCTGGTGATTTCGGTCGGCGGCACGGCGCTCGCGGCCTCGGGCGCGCTGTGGCGACTGGCGCGGGCGCCGCTGCTGGCGGCAGGGCAACCGCGGGCCTGGGCGATGGGGGCGGCGGGCGGTCGCGGGGTTTTGGGTGGTGTGTCGGCGGCCTTGCTGTTCTCGGCGGCGGCCCTTGCTGTCTGGGGCAGCGGACTGGTCGCGGGCTTTGCCCTGCTTGCCTGCCTGCTGATCGGCGCGGCGCTTGCCCTGCCGCTGGTGCTGGCGGGCGTGTTGTCGCTGGCGGCGCGCAGCGCGCGGGGGCCGGTCACCGAATGGTTCTGGGCGGATACGCGGCAACAGCTGCCGGGCCTGTCGCTGGCGCTGATGGCGCTGTTGCTGGCGATGGCGGCGAACGTCGGCGTGTCGACGATGGTGTCGTCGTTCCGCCTGACGTTCACCGGTTTCCTCGACCAACGCCTCGCTGCCGAGCTGTACGTCCATACCGCCGACGCGGACGAGGCGGCGGCACTCGTGGCCTTTGCCGCGCCGCGCACCCGCGCGATCCTGCCGCTGGTGTCGGTGAACCGCGAGGTGGCGGGGATGCCCGCCGACATCTATGCCGCGCGCGACGACGCCACCTATCGCGACAACTGGCGGTTCCTGAGCACCGACGGCACGCCCGTCTGGGACGCCGTCTTTGCCGGCCGCGCCACCATCGTGAACGAGCAGCTGGCCCGCCGCGCGAACCTTGTACCCGGCGATACCGTCACGCTGGCCCCCGGTCTGACTCTGCCCATCGCCGGGATTTTCGGCGATTACGGCAACCCGATCGGGCAGGTGATCCTTGGCGAGGAACTGTTCGCCGCCACCTTTCCGGGCGGCGTCCCGACGCGTTTCGGCCTGCGCCTACCGTCCGCCGACGTGCCCGCGCTGCGCCGTGCGCTGACGGACGATCTGGGCCTGCCCGCCTCTGCGATCATCGATCAGGCAGCGCTCAAGGCGTTCTCGCTCGAGGTGTTCGACCGGACGTTCACGGTGACGACAGCGCTCAACATCCTGACGCTGGCCGTCGCCGGTTTCGCCATCCTCATGAGCCTGCTGACGCTGGCCGCCCTGCGCGTGCCGCAACTGGCGCCGGTCTGGGCGCTGGGGATGACGCGCGCGTCGCTTGGCCGGTTCGAGTTGGCGCGCGCTATGCTGCTCGCGGTGCTGACCGCCGTCTGCGCCTTGCCGCTCGGGCTGGGGCTTGCCTGGGTGCTGTTGTCGGTCGTCAACGTCGAGGCGTTCGGCTGGAAGCTGCCGATGTTCCTGTTTCCGGGTGATTATCTGCGGCTCGTGGGGTTTGCCCTCGTGGCCGCGGCTCTCGCCGCCCTGTGGCCCGCGCGCAGGCTGGCGCGGACACCGCCGTCGATGTTGCTGAAGGTGTTTTCCAATGAACGCTAGGATTTTTCTGCTGGCGCTGTGCGCGCCGGGCGCGCTTGCGGCGCAGGGCTTTGCGGGCCTTGGCGAGACGCCGGACGGCTTTGCCGATCCGGTGCCGGGCGGGTCATTCACCTTTCCGGCGGATCACGGCGCGCATCCGGCGTACCGCATCGAATGGTGGTACATCACCGCCAATCTCGAGTCGGCGGACGGCACCCCCTATGGCCTGCAATGGACGTTGTTCCGCACAGCGCTCGCGCCCGAAGGGGCGGCTCAAGGGGGTTCGCCGGAAGGCGCGGATCAGATGGATGCGACACAGCGAGCGGTTCAGACGGATGCAGCCACCGATGACGTCGGACAGGGCTGGCAATCGCCGCAACTGTGGCTGGGCCATGCCGCCGTCACCACACCCGACGCGCATTACGTCGCAGAGCGGTTCGCGCGCGGCGGGATCGGTCAGGCGGGCGTCACGGCGGACCCGTTCGACGCATGGATCGACGACTGGCGCCTCTGGGGGCCGGATTTCGACACGTTGCAGATGCAGGCCACCGGGACGGATTTTGCCTATGACATGGTGCTGACCGCGCAGGGGCCGCTCGTCGCGCACGGACAGGACGGCTATTCGGTGAAATCGGGCGAGGGGCAGGCCAGTTATTACTATTCGCAGCCGTTTTTCGCCGTCGACGGCACCCTGATCCTGCCCGGCGGCGATGTCGCCGTCACCGGCACCGCCTGGCTCGACCGCGAATGGTCGTCGCAGCCGCTGAGTGAAAACCAGACCGGCTGGGACTGGTTCTCGCTGTCATTCGAGAGCGGTGCGAAGCTGATGGGATTTCGCGTGCGCGAGGACGGCGCCGAAGGATTTACCTACGCCAGCTGGATCGAACCCGACGGTACGCTGACGCCCTATGCCGACGGTGCGTTCACCGCACAACCGCTGGCGCAGACCACCGTCGCGGACCGTGAGGTGCCGACGACTTGGCGCGTGCAGCTGCCGGATCGTGGCGTGGACGTGACGGTTGCGGCGATCAACCCCGGCGCCTGGATGGACGTCAGCCTGCCCTATTGGGAGGGTCCGGTGGTCGTGGCCGGCAGCCACGCGGGACGCGGCTATCTGGAGATGACGGGCTATGAGTGAGCGACCATGATGGACTGGATCGAAACCCTGCCGGGCGTCCTGAACCGCGCGTGGGATCTGCTGGCGGACGGCGCCGCACGGCGCAACCGGGCGGCGAACCGGCCGGTGCTGGCGACGGTTTCGCCCGACGGCTGGCCCGAGGCGCGGATACTGGTGCTGCGCGACGCGGACCGGGGGCGCGGACTGCTGCGATTCTTTACCGACAGCGGCACCGAAAAGATCGCGTCGTTCGCCCACGCGCCGCGCGCCGCGATCCATGTCTGGGACGTGGATACGGCGATCCAGCTGCGCCTGTCGGTGCGGATACAGGTCCGCACCGGGGCGGTGACGCAGGCCGACTGGGACGCGCTGCCCGCGTCGGGCGTCAGAAATTACGGCAAGGTGCCGACGCCCGGCAGCGCAATCGACGCCCCGCTGGCCTATGCCGAAACCCGTGACCGCGCCGCCTTCGCGGTGATCGAGGCCGGGGTGGCCGCGATCGAGCTGCTGCATCTTGGCGATACCCACCGTCGTGCCCGGTTCGCGGCCGACAACGGCTGGGTGGGGCACTGGGTTTCTCCCTGAAACGCGCGGGTTCATCGGCGGGCCGTGACGCCGCCGCGTCCGCCCTTCACGTTTGCGCGCGGGCGGATGGAGAGGCACGGCCGGATCGGCTATGACGTGTGCGCCGACACCGGCACGATCCTCGCCTGCCGTCGGATCGCGCGTCCCCGACGCGGTGGCATCCCCGTTCAACACAAGGCCCGCAGCATGCACAGCCCCTACCCCTTTTCGCGCGATCTGGTGCTGGTCGGCGGCGGTCACAGCCACGCGCTCGTGTTGCGCCGCTGGGCCATGCGGCCGCTGCCCGGCGCGCGGCTGACCCTGATAGACCCGGCCCCGAGGGCGGCCTATTCGGGCATGCTGCCGGGGTTCGTCGCCGGGCATTACGCGCGTGACGACCTCGACATCGATCTGGTGCGGCTGGCACGGATGGCGGGCGCGCGGCTGATCCTCGGGGCGGTCTCGGGCTTCGATCTGGCCAGGCGCCGCATCCATGTGCCGGGCCGTCCGCCGGTGGCGTTCGATGTGGCGGCGATCGATGTGGGCATCACCTCGGCCATGCCCGCCCTGCCCGGATTTGCCGACCACGGCGTTCCGGCAAAACCGCTGACGCCATTCGCCCACCGCTGGCAGGCATGGCTGGGCGGCGACGGGCGCCGCGAGGCGGCGGTGATCGGCGGCGGTGTGGCGGGATGCGAACTGGCGATGGCGATGGCTCATGCCCTGCGCGCGCGGGGCGCCGACGCGACCGTTCACCTGATCGACCGCAGCCGCATCCTGACCGAGGCGACACCGTCGGGACGGGTAAAACTGCGCGCGCAGCTCGCGTCCCTCGGCGTCACGGTCCACGAACAGGCGGGCGTCGCCTCGGTCGGGCCGGATGCCGTGCGCCTGACCGACGGACGCGAGATCGCGTCGGGGTTCACCGTCGGGGCCGCGGGCGCCTGGCCGCATCCTTGGATGGCGGACATCGGCGTGGATCTGCACGACGGTTTCATCGCCGTCGACGAAACGCTGCGCACCTCGGACGCGGATATCTTCGCCACCGGCGACTGTGCCCACATGTCCCACGCCCCGCGCCCGAAGGCGGGCGTCTATGCGGTGCGGCAGGCGCCGGTGTTGTTCGACAATCTGGTGGCGCGACTGTCAGGGGGCGACCTGCGGTCCTATCACCCGCAAAAGGATTATCTGAAGCTGGTTTCGCTGGGCGGCAAACGCGCGCTGGCCGAGAAATGGGGGCGGGCCGCGACGGGAACGGCGCTTTGGCACTGGAAGGACCGGATCGACCGCAAATTCATGAACCGGTTCACCGATCTGACGCCGATGGCGGCGCTGAGACTGCCGGCAACCCACGCCGACGGCCTCGAAGAGGCGATGGGCAGCAAACCGATGTGCGGCGGATGCGGTGCAAAGGTGGGGCGCGGCGCGTTGCGGGCGGCCCTGGCGCAGGTGCCCGATGTCGCGCCGGAAAGCGGCGGAGCAATCGCAGGCGGCACGGTCGACAGCGTCGCAGGCGACGACGCCGCGATCCTGTCCATGGGCGACACCCGACAGGTCCTGTCGACGGATCACCTGCGCGCCGTCACCGACGATCCGGTCCTGATGACCCGCATCGCCGCCGTCCACGCGTTGGGCGATATCTGGGCGATGGGGGCCACGCCGCAGGGCGCGTTGGCGAGCATCGTCCTGCCCCGGATGAGTACCGCCTTGCAGGAACGCACCCTGGCCGAGGTGATGGCCACGGCATCGCAGGTGATGGCCGGTGCCGGTGCCGCGATCCTTGGCGGGCACAGCACCATGGGCGCGGAGATGATCATCGGTTTCACGGTCACCGGGATCGCCCCCGACCGGCCCGTGACCCTCGCGGGCGCGCGCGCGGGCGATGTGCTGATCGTGACGAAACCGCTCGGCTCGGGGGTGATCGCCTCGGCAGAAATGCAGGGCGCGGCGCCGGGCGACGTGGTGGCGGCGTGTTACGATGCGATGGTACGGGATCAGGCGGCGGCGTCGGGTATCCTGCGCGCCGCTCACGCGATGACGGATGTGACCGGGTTCGGGCTGGCCGGGCATCTGGCGGCGATCTGCGAGGCGTCCGGCGTGGCGGCGGATGTCGTGCTCGCGGATGTGCCGCTGATGGACGGGGCGCTGGCGCTGGCGCGCGCGGGGCACGGATCGACGCTGCTGGCGGACAACCGCGCCGGTGCGGGGCCCGTATCGGGCGCCGATGGTGCGCGCGGCGATCTGATGTTCGATCCGCAGACGGCCGGCGGGCTGCTCGCCGCTGTCGCGCCCGATATGGCGGAGGATCTGCTGGCACGGTTGCGGGACGCAGGCGTTCCCGCGGCGCGGATCGGCACGGTGACGGCGGGTCCGGTGCGGGTCACGTTCCTCTGACGACACCCTCGACACCGTCGGCCAGCGCGTCGATCCCGGCCCCGTCCAGACGCGGCGCGTGCAGCGTCGCCAGCACCTCGTGCGGCGTGGCGGCGCGCGACCGGGCATAGGACGGATCGTAGTGCGCGGACATGAGGGCCGCCGCCAGCCCCGTGAGACCGCCGGATCTCAGCAGCGCCTGCCAGCCATCGACGACGTCGTGCCCGCGCAGGCGCCGCAGGTTGTCGAGGACGGCGGACAGGCGCGGCCCGTCGGCGGACAGATCGGCGTAGTCGCCTGCGGCATAGACGGCGCGGGCCTCGAGCGGGGCGGTAATCTCGATCCGGGGCGCTGTGCGCATCGCGGCCCACAAGCCGGGCGGCAGGACACGGTCGCCGACCTTGCTGCTTTCGGCCTCGACGAACAGCGGGCGGGCGGGATCGGCACCGGCGAGCGCCGCTGCCAGCGCCGTTTCGAACCCCTTTTGCGCCGGTTGTCCACCCGGACGCGCCCCCAGAAGCGATCCCCGGTGATTCGCCAACCCCTCGAGGTCGATGACCTGATGCCCGCGCGCCGCCAGCCGCGCCAGCAGAGCGGTTTTCGCCGTGCCGGTGTTGCCGTCGATCAGGATCAGCGGCTGGGTGCAGGGCGCCTCGTAGAGCGCGTGCTGCACCAGACGCCGCCAGGTGCGATAACCGCCGTCGACCACCTCGGCGCGCCAGCCGATCTGTTGCAGAATGCCGGTGAACGATCCCGACCGCTGACCGCCCCGCCAGCAATAGATCAGCGGACGCCAGCCGCCCTGATGCCGCGCCAGCGGCCCGGCGATATGATCCGCCGCATTGCGCGCGACCAGTGCGGCGCCCAGCTTGCGGGCATCGAACGGGGCTGTCTGCTTGTACATCGTGCCGACCTGCGCGCGCTCGGCGTCCGACAGGACCGGCAGGTTGACCGCACCCGGGACGTGGTCTTCGGTAAATTCTGAAGGTGAACGGACATCGATGACGGTGTCGAAACCGTGGGCAAGGAAATCTGTGAGCGTCTCGAAGGATTTGGCCATGACGCAGGGTGTAGACCCCGGCGGACGGGCGGTCCAGTATCGCCAAGGGCAGGGCGCCGGGCCGAGAACGGTTTGCGTGGTCGAACGTTCGCGTCCGGGCGCCCTGCCCGGCGCCGTCGGCGCGCGAACCGACGGCAACCCCGTCGAGTATTTGAAGCAAGAAAAAGAGGCAGGATGCGCGGTACGGATATGGTGGTGGCCGGCGGCACGCTGCGCTTTGCGGGCCGGCGGTTTGCCTGCACGCTGGGACGGGGCGGTGTGACGGGGGACAAGCGCGAGGGCGACGGGGCGACGCCGCGCGGTGTGCACGACATCGTCGGCTGTCTGTACCGGCCCGACCGGATGGCGAAACCCGTCGACTGGGCGGTGCCGATCGGGCCGCGCGACCTGTGGTCGGACGATCCGGGCCACGAGGATTACAACCTGATGGTTCGCGCGCCCTATCCGCACGGCCACGAGGTGCTGAGGCGCGCCGATCCGATGTACGATCTGGTGCTGATCACCGGTTGGAACTGGCCGCGCGCGGTGCGCGGCGCAGGCTCGGCGATATTCATCCACCAGTGGCGCAGGCCGGGCGCGCCGACGGCCGGGTGCGTCGGTCTGGCGCGCGGCGATCTGGCGTGGATCGTCCGGCGCCTGCGCCACGGATGCAAACTTGTCGTCCGGTAGGTGGGCCCGGAGGCGTCAGGACGCGTATCCCGCGACGATGTCGGTGAGCCGGTCGGTCGGCAGGATCGGCGGCAGGGCGGTCAGGAACCGGCCATCGCCATCGAGCACGAAGATGAAGCTGCCGTGGGCGTAGACCGGGCCCCATTCGGGATCGGTGAACATCTCGACGGTGTCGATCTGATAGGCGGCGTGGGCGGCGGCGAGAGCCTCGGCGTCGCCGGTCAGACCGACGAACAGCGGCGAATAGGCGCCCAGTTCCTCGGCCATCCGCGCGGGCGTATCCCGCGCGGCATCGACCGTTATCATCACCGGCGTGACGGCGTGGCCGCGCAGGGCCAGCGCATCGGCCACATCGGCCATCTGCGGCAGGGCCGACGCGCAGATTTGCTGGCAACTGGCATAGCCGAAGAACAGCAGTTGCAGATTGCCGTCGGGATCGGCCTGTGTGCGGGCGGCCCCGAACTGATCCACAAGGGCGAACGGCCCGCCGAGGTTTACCGGCAGCCCCGCCGCGGCAAGTGCATCATCGAGGCCGTCGGCCATGACCGGCCCGGCCATCAGGGCAAGGGCGGCGCAGGCCAGCCGTGCCGGGGACACGTTCACGCAAACCGGCCCCTTCACTGATAGACGTCCGCGATGATGGCAGGATCACGGTCGAGCCCGAGGCCGAAATAGCCGTTTTCGGCAATGTCCGCCGTCACGCGCGGATCGCGGCGAAACCACGGCCCGCCGCCTTCGGTGTAATCGGGGTTTGCCAATGCCCAGGCGTCGGTCCAGGTATTCGCGGGGGCCCAGTCGCCGTCCAGCGCGCGCACCCGCTGCACCAGATAGATGTTGTTTGCGCCCAGATCGTCGTCCCACAGCAGCAGTCCGTCGACCTCGACCTGCTGTCCGCAATAGGGCAGCATGTCGGCCACCCCGCCGTTGAACGAGGACTGGGCGTTCTTCTGCACGTTGACCAGCACGCCGTCGACGCTGCGCAGGATGCCCAGCTGCCGGTTGCCGTCGCCACAGTTGTCGGCGCAATCGCCGGTGATCTCGCACAGGATGTCGACGACGGTGCCGGTGAACCGGGCGGGCTCCTCGGCGTACAGGTTCCACGAGCGGGCCTCGCTGTCGTCGCCGAACCACGGACGGTCGTCCTGTGCCAGCAGGGCGGTGGGCGCGCAAAACGCGATGATGCAAAGTGTTTTCACAATCCTAGCCCCGGGCGCTTGCGGGCACGGCAAACCCCGGCGTGACGCCGACGTCCTCGTGCGTTTCGTTGACGATGCCGGCATTGGTGACGATCTCGTCCACCACGATGTAGTTCAGGCCGTCGCGCGCGTAATATGTGCCGTTGGCGGTGATCGTATCCGACGCCAGGCTGAGCAGCAGGTCGCCGCCCGCCGAATTGCTGTCGCCCTCGACCTTGAGAACCATGTAGACCGTGCCGTCCGGCGTCAGCAGGCCGACGGGAATGCCGCCCGCCGAACACCACATCGCGCAGGTGTGGTGCGCCGACCCGACAACCGCGGTCGGCCCGCCCATGACGCCCGAAAAATAGCACCAGGTATCGATGAATTCGCCGGTCACGGTGATCTGCTCGCCCGTGCCTTGCGCAAAGGCCGGACCGCCGGAGGCGAGCGTTGCCACGGCAAGGGCAGCGACGTGCGAAAGGGGCCGGAACGTACCGGGGCGACGGGCGGCGGGAACGGGGATTTTCATCGGTGTCTCCTGCTGGGGTGGGGCGAGCATGGGACATGTCGTGCCGGTCTGGATAGTCACAATCGGGTGTGGCCCGCCGCAATGCCGGCCGCGACAGCGCGCCATGACCGTTCGGGCGGGATTTACCCCCGGAACGCTTACCTGAAAAACCCGGAAGAAAAAATTTTGAATACCCCCTAGGAAGGTGTGCGTCATATGCGCTCTACTTGCCGCAGAGGTATGCAAACGTGCCTCGGTCGCCCCGACAGCCGTGCACGCCAGTGCGGCATTCGGTCAGGCCGAGGGAGGGCACGAACGGCACCGCCTTTGACGCGTCACGAAAAGCATGTCGGGAGGACATCATGAAATATTCCAAAAGCGCGGCACTCGCCGCGCTCCTGTCAACGACCTGTGCGTCGTTCGCCTATGCGGACGCGCATTCCGCCGGGCAGGTCGTCCCCGAGCCGCCGGCATTCGCCGCCCGTGCCGAGATCACCTTCGTCGATCCGGCCACGATCCAGGAATTCCGCGCGCTCGACAGCTATAGCGAACCTGCCTGGGTCACCGAGAATTTCGTCGACACCGGCCTGCTGCCGCCCGTCGCCGAGCGCCTGCCCGCCGAGCCGATGGTGATGCTGGCCGGCGACATGCCCGATGGCATCGGTGAATACGGCGACACGCTGCGCCACGTCATCGGTGGCCGTCCCGAGGGATGGAACTGGATTTCCGGTCAGGCGCAGGGCTGGGGCGGTATTTCCTATCAGTTGTGGGAATGCCTGACCCGGACCGGTCCGCTGTTTCGCGTGAACGCCGATCAGCAGCAGCCGCTGCCGAACCTTGCCACCGGGTGGGAATGGTCGGACGACGGCATGCAACTGACCATGAACCTGATCGAAGGGGCGAAATGGTCCGACGGCGATCCGTTCGATGCCGAGGACATCATGTATTACTGGGACTATCATGTGATGGATTCCAACGTCGCCCCGCAGGGCGGCGCAACCCCCGAAACATTCGGCGTGGGCACGACCCTCGAGATGATCGACGCCAACACGATCAGGTTCACCTTTACCACCGAGCGGCCCGAGCAGGTGCTGTATCAGATGGCATTCGGCACGTTCTGCCCCGGCCCGTCCCATGTGATGGCGCCGATGCATCCGGCCAACAACCCGGACATGTCCTACGAGGATTACAAGAACGCATTCCCTGCCGACGACCTGACGTTCCCCGTCATGGGCAGCCACGTTCCGGTAATCTATCGTCCCGACGACGTGATCGTGCTGCGCCGCAATCCGTACTACTGGAAAGTGGACGAGGCGGGTAATCAGCTGCCGTACTATGACGAGACGCAGTATTTCCTGTCGACCTGGGCGGACCGCACGACGCAGGCGATTTCGGGATCGGGCGACTGGTCCAACATGGAAGAGCCGGGCGAATACGTCGCGGCCCTCCAGCGTGCGGCAGAGGAAGACGCCCCGGCGCGGCTTGAATTCGGCCCGCGGATCATCGGCTATACCGTCGACATGAACTATGGCACGACCGGCTGGGGTGATCCCGACGCGCGTGCATCGGCGGTGCGCGAGCTGAACCGCAACCTCGATTTCCGGCTTGGTGTGACGATGGCCGTCGACCGCGAGACGATGGGACAATCCCTCGTGCGCGGACCGTTCACCGCGATCTATCCGGGCGGCCTGTATCCGGACACCATCTTCTACGATCGCGACTCGACGGTCTACTATCCGTTCGATGCGGCCAAGGCGGCAGAGCATTTCGCCGCAGCCGGCCTCGAGGATACCGACGGTAACGGCATCCTCAACCTGCCGGACGGCGGCGGCGACGTGGAGATCACACTGCTGACGTCAAACCGGCCGACGAACCGGACGCTGGCCGAAGGCATCATCGCGATGATGGAAACGGTTGGCATCCGCGTCCTTCTGGATGCGGTGGACGACAACCAGTTCGACGCACGGCGCGACGCGGGCGGGTTCGACTGGATGATCCGCCGCGGCGAGCGTGAGTTCAACACGGTGCTTCAGAACGCACCGCGTCTGGCGCCCATCGGGCCGCTCACGTCCTATTTCCACCGGGCCGGCGCCTCTGGCGAGCTGGAACTGATGGATTTCGAGGCGGAACTCGTCGATCTGATCAACCGTCTGATCTCGTCCACCGACATGGTCGAACGGCGCGAGATCATGGCCGACTATCAGCGGATCTCGACCGAGAACGTCTATGAAGTCGGTCTGACGAACTATCCCGGCGCGCTGATCGTGAACAAGCGCTGGCGCAATGTGACCGAAGGCACGCCGATCCTGGCGTTCCAGTGGGCCGAGGACGGCGCGATGCGCGAGCGGATGTTCGTCCCCGCCGACCTTCAGGGTGACTATGAACTTGCTCCCGGCGTCTTGCCGCACATCGAGAACTAGGGCCAAATGCCCCGGCGGGCGCCACACGACTGGCGCCCGCCAACCTCCTGATTTTCAAATAAATCCACGTTTTCGACGCCACAGCTTCGACGCCGCCCCCGCGCCGGGGGCCAGGGCGCCGGATGCCGCCCCATTCACCCTTATCGGGACAGGAGGCTCCGCCAGTGTTCTTCTTTATCGTCCGCCGGATCCTGTCGGCCATACCGACGCTGTTCGTGCTATCCATCATCACCTTCGTGATCATTCACGCGCCGCCGGGCGACTATGGCGATGTCATCAAAAGCAACCTGATCATGCGCTCGGGTGCGGCAGAGGCCGACGCGCAGGCCGCCGCCGAATTATACCGCGAGCAGAACGGCCTCAACGATCCGATCATGGTGCAATACGCCGACTGGATGTGGGGGATGCTGACCCGAGGCGATTTCGGCGACAGCTTTTTCTACAACCGGCCCGTCGCCGATGTCGTCTGGGACCGGCTGCCGATCACGCTGGGCCTCGCGCTCGCCTCGCACCTGCTGGCGACGCTGATCGGGGTGACGATGGGCGTCATCGCGGCGACGCGGCAGTATTCCTGGATCGACACGCTGTTCTCGTTCATCGCGTTTCTCGGCATGACGATTCCGCGATTCCTGCTGGCGATCCTCGTGCTGTACCTGCTGATCTTCAAATGGGGCATGTCGGACGTGTCGTCGTTCTATTCGCCGCGCTATGCCGCCGCCGACTGGAGCCTTGCGAAATTCTGGAACCTGCTGACCCATATCTGGCCCGTGCTGCTGATCGCGGCCTTCGGGGGCCTTGCCTATAACATGCGGGTCATGCGGGGAAACCTGCTCGATGTGCTGAACATGCAGTATATCGAAACCGCCCGCGCCAAGGGCCTGCCGCAGCGGCAGGTGATCATGAAGCACGCGGTGCCCAACGCGCTGCATCCGCTGGTGGCGTTTCAGGGTGTCGCCCTGCCCTATATGCTCACCGGCGAGATCGAAGTGGCAATCGTGTTCGCCCTTGCCACCGTCGGCCCCGCCATCGTCGGCTCGATGGCTGTCGGCGACACCTATGTCACCGCGACGTTCATGCTGCTGCTGGCGCTGACCCTGATCATCGGCAATATCATCGCCGACATCCTGCTTGCCGCCATCGATCCAAGGGTCCGCACCGGGGGATCGCTGGGATGAGCGTCGCAGACACCCCGATCGGCCACGAGATCCCGCCCAACCCCGACGCCCCCGGACCGGGTCACGGGCGTGGCCGGTCCGAAACCTACGGCGCACTCGTGCGGCGCAAGTTCCGCAAATCGACGGCGGGGATGATCGGCGCGACTCTCGTCACGCTGCTGCTGCTGATGTCGGTCTTTGCCGATTTCCTGTCGCCGGTGCCACCGAAACAAAGCTTTCAGCCCTATTCCGCACCGACGACCGTGATCTTTCGCACCGCCGACGGCTGGACCCTGCGACCGCAGGTGATCCCGATCATCGAATCGGGCGAATTCGATCCCGTCACCTTTCAGCCCGTGACCGGCCCCGATTACGACAACCCGATCCCGATGCGGTTCTTCGTCGAAGGCGCGCCCTATGACCTGTTCGGGTTCATCCGGATGGACACGCATCTGTTCGGCTCGGGCGACGCGCGCCCGATCCACCTGCTCGGCACCGACAAGCTGGGCCGCGACATCCTGTCCCGCGCGCTCGTCGGCTCGCGTCTGACGCTGATGATCGCGCTGATCGTGGTCACGCTGACGACGATCATCGGGACGTTTCTCGGCATTCTTTCGGGGTATCTGGGCGGCAAGTTCGACAACCGGTTTCAGCGGCTGGTCGAACTGTTCCTCGCCTTTCCCGAACTGCCGCTGTACCTCGCCCTCGCTTCGATCATCCCGCTGACGGTCTCGTCGCAGGTCTTCATCGCTTTCGTCGTGATGATCATCGTCGCCCTGCGCTGGGCGCGCCTGTCCCGCGAGGTGCGCGGCAAGACCCTGTCGATCCGCGAACTCGAATACGTCCGCGCCGCCACGTCGGTGGGGGCAGGCAACGGGCGGATCATCCTGCGCCACATCCTGCCCAACGTGCTGAGCCATGTGATCGTTGCGGTAACGCTGCTGATCCCCGAGGTGGTGCTGCTCGAGAGCTTCCTCGGGTTTCTCGGGTTCGCGGTGAAACCGCCGCTGATCTCGTGGGGGCTGATGTTGCAGGACACCACCCAGATTTCGACGCTTGGCGCCTATCCGTGGATCCTCGCCCCCGTCGTCTTCGTGCTGATCACCGTCTTCGCGTTCAACGCGCTGGGCGACGGTCTGCGCGATGCCGTCGACCCGTACTAGGAGGCGACATGACAGATCTGTCCAAGGCCCCGACGAATGCCCCGCGCCCGCTGCGCGACGGCGAAAAACCGATCATGTCGATCCGCAACAACGCCGTGTCGTTCAAGACGGATTCGGGCATCATCGACGCCGTGCGCGGCCTGTCGATGGACCTGTACCGGGGCGAAACCATCGCCGTCGTCGGCGAAAGCGGGTCGGGCAAATCCGTCACCGCGCGGACCACGATGGGCCTGCTGCCGAAAAGGTCGATCACTCACCCCGGATCCGAGGTGATCATCGACGAAGGCGACATCATCAAGTTCTCCGAGCAGAAACTGCAAAAGCTGCGCGGCAACAAGATCTCGATGATCTTTCAGGAACCGATGTCGTCCCTGAATCCGGTCTATACCATCGGCGCGCAGATCTGCGAGATCCTGCACCTGCACAACCGCATCTCCAGAGCGGATGCGCGCGCCAAGGCCATCGATCTGTTGGGCGAAGTGCAGATGCCCGACCCCGAGGCGCGGTTCATGCAATATCCTCACCAGATGTCGGGCGGCCAGCGGCAGCGGGTGATGATCGCGATGGCCCTTGCGAACCGGCCCGACATCCTTATCGCCGATGAACCGACGACCGCGCTGGACGTGACCGTTCAGGCGCAGATCCTGCACCTGCTCCGCGATCTGCAACAAAAGCACGGCATGGCCGTGATGCTTATCACCCACGACCTGACCGTGGTGCGCCAGTTCGCGGATTATGTCTATGTCATGCAGAAGGGTCAGGTGCAGGAACACGGACCGACCGAGCAGATATTCACCGCCGCCACGCATCCCTATACCCAGCATCTGCTGGCGTCCGAGCCGAAGGGCGAACCCGATCCGATGGAACCGGACGCGGGCACGATCCTGGACGCACGCGGCGTGCGGGTGGTGTTCGAATTGAAGGTCGGCGGCATGTTCAGCCGCAAGACCAAGGACCTCGTCGCCGTCAACGACCTCGACATGCTGGTCCGCCGCGGCGAAACCGTTGGGCTGGTGGGTGAGAGCGGGTCCGGCAAGACGACGTTCGGGATGACCCTCGTGCGTCTTCTGAACGCGCAGGCCGGGACCATCGAATTCGACGGCACCCGCATCGAGAGACTGACGCGGACCGAGATGAAACCGCTGCGCCGCGACATCCAGATCGTGTTTCAGGACCCGTTTTCATCGCTGAACCCGCGCATGACCGTGGGCCAGATCGTCGGCGAGGGGTTGCAGGTGAACGCGATGGGAACCAGGGACGAACAACGCGCGCGCACCATCGAGGCGCTGACGCAATCGGGGATGGACGGCTCGATCCTCAACCGGTTTCCGCATGAGTTTTCCGGCGGTCAGCGCCAGCGCATCGCCATCGCCCGCGCCGTGGTGATGAAGCCCAAGTTCATCCTGCTGGACGAACCGACGAGCGCGCTGGATCTGTCGGTGCAAAGCCAGATCATCGAACTGCTGCGCGACCTGCGGCGCGAACTCGACCTGAGTTATATCTTCATCAGCCACGATCTGAAGGTCGTGCGTTCGCTGTGCCACCGGGTGATGGTGATGCAGCAGGGCAACCTCGTCGAGGAGGGGATCACCACCGAGGTGATGGACAACCCCAGGACGGAGTATATGCGCCGCCTGATCCGTGCCGCCTTCGACGTGGCGACCTGACCTCTGGCGCGCGGCGGGCGGCGGGCGCTGGAGGGGCCAGCCCCTCCAGACCTCCCCGGGATATTTGTGACCAGAAGAATGGCAAGCGGGCCGTCCTTGAACGCTCACGCAAGGGTGACGCCGTTGTGTGGGACAGCGCCGGGTAATCCGATTACCCTTTGCGTCGAAAGCAACGTGAGGACCATGCGATGCATCTGACCACCCGTCGTGCCTTTATCGGCGGCGCGCTGATCGCCGTCCCTGTCGCCGGCGCCGGCGCCGCGTGGGTCTGGTTGAATCCAACCTATGACGGCGCCGCCCTGACCGTGACGGAGGCCCACGATCTGGCCATGACGGGCGAGATCACACTGATCGACATCCGCCGCCCCGATGAATGGCAACAGACCGGCCTCGGGACCGGCGCCCACCCCATCGACATGCGCGACGATGATTTTACCGAACAGCTCCTGACGCTGGTGGCCGACCGGGATGCGCCGATCGCGCTGATCTGCGCCGCCGGCGTGCGCTCCGCGCGGTTGTCGAACCGTCTGATAGAGGCCGGGTTCACCAATATCATCGACGTCCCCGAAGGAATGCTCGGCTCGGGTGCCGGACCCGGATGGATTCGTTCCGGCCTTCCAACTCGGCGCCCCGCCGAGGATGCGTCTTGAACCGACTTGCACTCGCCTGTCTGCTGACGCTGCTGGCGGTTCCCGCCCGGGCGGCCTGTGACATCGATGGCAATTGCGAAATTCCGCTGGGCACCTATCACATCGCCCTGCCCGACGATGCGCAGGACGTGCCGCTTGTCCTGTGGTTACACGGCGCCGGGGGATCGGGGGCCGGGGCGTTGCGCAACACCGGCATGGTGCAGCAGTTCCTCGACCGCGGGTATGGTTTCGCCGCGCCGGACGGTTTGCCGCGGACCACGGGCAACTTTCAGGGACGCGGTTCGTGGTCGTTCCTGCCGCAGCGACCGGCACAGCGCGACGAGGCGGCGTTTCTGGCCGCCGTGGCCGACGACATCGCCGGCAAATTTTCGGTGGACCGCGACCGCATCATCCTTGCCGGGTTTTCCATCGGCGGATCGCTGACGTCCTATATCGCCTGCGCCGAACCGGACCTGTTCGATGCCTATGCCCCCGTCGCGGGCTCATTCTGGCGGCCGCACCCCGACGCCTGCGCCGGGCCGGTGGATCTTTTTCACACCCACGGCTGGCGCGACAGCACCGTTCCGCTGGAGGGCCGGCCACTGGGCGGCGGTGCGATCCGGCAAGGCGACGTCTGGTACGCGATGCAGATCTGGCGGCAGACAAACGGCTGCGACCGGATGGTGGCGGATGAATTCGACGAAATCGGCGATTATCTTATCCGCAGATGGACGACCTGCGCCGACGGATCCTTGCAGTTTGCCCTGCATCCGGGCGGCCACGGCATCCCGCGTGGCTGGGGCGCGCTGACGATGGATTGGTACGAGGCGCTGCCCTGAACGAGACGCGCCCGCACGGGAGCGATGAGGGAGGCCTATTCCGCCGCAATATCGACGGCGCGCGCGTTCAGCACCCGCTCGAGACGCGCCCGGTGCACGGTCGCACTGCCGATGACGGGGAGTGCCCCGCCCGATCCCGGCACCCGCAGGGCCGACTGTGTCCAGCCCCATCCACTGACCGTGATACCGGACATCAGCGACAACGGCACGGCGACCGCGAGACTGCCCGCGATGGGCAGCAACCACATCGACACGGCCCCCATCGCGATGCCGAACACGAGTGCCGCACCGACGACGCTCTCGAGCGCGTGAAACTTTACCACCGTCCACAGTGGATAATTCCGGGTGCCGCGTTGCTGCGGCTTCCACGAGGGTTTCACGCCCAGCGCCACCCGCATCACGGCCACGGTTTGCTGCACCATCATCACCGGCGCATAGGCCATCGACAGCGCAACCTCGGCGAGAACGGCAAAGGTAAACCGCAGCCTGCCCCCCAAGAGATGCGGCCGCACCCCGGTTGCCCGCAAGGCGGCAAGTCCCATGACCTTGGGCATCAGCAGCATCGCGTACATAAACCCGAGCATGTAGATGCCGTTCGCCGAATTCATCACCGGCCACAGCGGAAACTCGGGGTTTTCCGTGCTGAAATAAGTCAGGATCGAATTCTTGCCGTTGCCGAGAAGCGCCCAGAACACCAGCAGGATGAACCACGCGGGGCTCATCAGATAGGCAACGGCGCCGTTGAGCAGGTGAAACCGCGAGACCGTGTGAAACCCCGACGACAGCAAGAGCCGCAGGTGCTGCAGGTTGCCCGAACACCAGCGCCGGTCGCGGATCACATAATCGATCAGGGTCTGCGGCGCCTCTTCGAAACTGCCTTTGACCCGAGGCATAAACCGCACGGCCCAGCCGGCCCGCCGCAGCAGCGATGCCTCGACGAAATCGTGGGACAGGATCGCGGCATCCCGCGACCGCAGCGACCGGACGTGCGGCAGACCTGCGCAGGTGGCAAAGGCGGCGGTGCGGATAATCGCGTTGTGGCCCCAGAAGTTGCCCTCCTTGTCGGTCCACTGCGCCAGCCCTTCGGACAGCAGCGCGCCGTAGATATTCGACGAAAACTGTTGCAGCCAGCCGTACAGCGACCGCGCGCCGATGACCTGCGGGAACGACTGGATCAGGCCCGCGCCCGCGTCCGCGCTCAGCTCGTCGGACAGCGCCCCGATGGCCTCGCCCGACATCAGGCTGTCGGCGTCGAGGACGAGCATCGCGCCATGCGCCCCGCCCCAGTTCTCGATCCAGTCGGCAAGGTTTCCGGTCTTGTGATCGATGTTGTCGGGACGGCGGCGATAATGGATGCCCCCCAGCAGGCCGGTGCGCAGCAGCACCGGAAAGGCGGCGCGCAACTCGGCGATCGCGTGCCGCTCCTGCACGGCGATATCCTCGTCGCGGGTGTCCGACAGCACGAACAGCGTAAACCGGTGCTGCGTCGCCCCCGGCACATTTTGCGCCAACGCCAGATCCTCGAGCATCGCCTGCGCGTTGCCGAAGACGTCCGACGGATTTTCGTTGTAGACCGGCACCAGCAGGGCGACATCCATCGCCTGCGCCGCGCCCGGCGGTGCCGCACTGCGGCGCGAAAAGGCGATCGTCATGATGCCCACCGTCGCCGTCGCGACCGACAGCGCAATCCAGAAGAACGTCAGCGTCACCAGCGCCGTCAGCGCAATTTCGGTCGCCAGCAGCCCGCCCGGCTGAAACCAGCTCAGAAACACTCCGCCCAGAACGAGCGTCGTCAGCATCGCGGGCACAAATGTCATGATCCGCCAGAACAGCGCGCGACTGACCACCGGACCGGGCGCACCCGGATCGCTGTACGGCACGCGCAGGTCCTGGATCGGGCGTTCCAGCGGGACACGCGGCGGCATCAGATCGTGAATATACGACAGGGGCGCGATCATCTGGTCCAACGGTAAAGCCAGACTTCGGATACCGGCACGTCCTCAACGAACAATTGTGCGCGCAGTTCCACGAGGCGCTCCTCGCCGGGCTCGAACGTAAAGGCAAGGCGCGGGCCGTGGGTGTCGGGATTGCGCTGAACGGTGCCGCCGAGGATCTCTCCGGCACTGGCCGTCACGACGATGTCCATGGCGGCGAAGGCGGCGGGCATGGCGTTCGTCGCCTCGAAATCGATGGCCGCGACGATACCGCCGTCGAACCGCGCGCCCATGCGGGTGTTGATCACCTTTGCCGCCGGAACGCCGGAAGCAGACCGGCCCGTCTCCGGCTCGCCGCCCCAGGACAGGCGATAGGTGAACGTGTAGTCGACGCCCGCCGACAGCCCCGCCTCGGGGCGCCAATAGGCGACGGTGTTGTCGTATATTTCCTTGTCCGCCGGGATCTCGACCAGCACGACGGCGCCGGGGCCCCAGTCCTCACCCGGTTCGATCCACAGGGACGGGCGCTGGTGGTACAGTGCCTCGAGGTCGGCGAAATCGCTGAAGGTGCGGGCGCGCTGCATCAGGCCGAACCCCTTCGGGCCGTTATCGCCGAAATAGGACACCTGCAACGCGACGGGATTGGCCAGCGCGCGGGCGACCCTCTCGTCCGCGCCGTTGTGGATCAGCAGCACGTCGCTGTCGTGTACCTGCGGGCGGAAATCGTCGAAACGGTTGCGGTTGGTCTCGTCGAACAGGAACATCGACGTCAGCGGCGCGATGCCCACATGGCTTATGTTGCGGCGCGGCATCAGCGTGCAGGTGACGTCCATGACCGTGGTGACGCCCGGCGTGATGACGAAACGGTAGGCGCCCGTGATCGACGGACTGTCGAGGACCGCGTGAACCACATGGGAGGCCCCGTCGCCCGTTGGTTCTTCGATCCAGAAATGCGTGAACTCGGGGAATTCCTCGCCCCGTTCCTCTGCGGTATCGACGGCAAGGCCGCGCGCGGACAGGCCGTAGACGTTGTCCCGACCGATGGCGCGAAAATAGCTGGCCCCCTGAAACACCGCGAACTCGGTGAGATTCTCGTTCTGGAACGGGGCGCGCAGACGGAAACCGGAATAATCGAGACTGTCGTCGATCGACAAGTCCGGTGCGGTATCGCTGCTGTCGAACAGCGACAGATCGAAATCGACGTGCCGCGCCTGCCCGCCCGCCACCACGTCGATCTCGACGGGCCGGGGAAAATACAACCCGGGGTGAAAGAAATCGACTTCGAGACCGCGGCCCTCGTCCCGCCACAGCGCCTTGTTCACGTTGAACCAGAACTGACGATAATCGTCATAATCCATGTCGAGCCAGTCCTGCGGCACGGACGGGCGTTCTTGATACGGCTTCAGCGACAGGGCGCGCGCCAGGTCCATCGGCGTGTCTGGCGTGAACGGCACGGGCGCCGCAAGGACGGGCTCACTGACGACCGGTTGCGCGAACGCGGGACGCGCGAGGGCGATCGCCGCGGTCGAGCCGAGGAAGCTGCGCCTGGTGAAACGGGGGGTCATGGGACAGGCCTCCGGGGTTTCCAGGGTTGCGATTTGAACCAGGCGCAGGTCCACGCGACGGCCCAGACGGAAAAGATGCCGAACAGGTTGATCAGGCCGACCGTAGCCGTATCGTTGCCAAGCTCGTCGATCATGACGCCCATGATCCGGCTCATCCACATGGCCCACAAAAAGATGGCGAGGGATTGCTGGCCGACAAGCGTGAACACGCCGACAACGCCGCGCTTGATGCGCGCGGCGGCGGTGGTGCCGGTCGCAATCAGGCGGTGCCCGCCGTCGCCCGCCGCCACATAGGCAAGATAGGCCAGCGACAGGATGTGCAGATAGCGCAGGATGCCCTCTTCGGTCTTGGCGCGCAGCGGCGAAATGGTGGCCCATATCTCCTTGAGCCATTCGCTGTCGTTGCGGATCTCGTGCCAGGCCACCGGGACCGTCAGCAGGACGTACCCCGCCGCAAGGGCGACCAGCCACCAGCGCACCGGCGGTGCCGGGATCCAGCCGCGCATGAGGGCGAACCCGGTATAGAACACGATCTGCCAGCCGAACGGGTTGAAGAACCACGGACGGTCCGTCCACGGTTCTGCCGGGAAACCGGGCAGGCCAAAGCTGTCGGCCCACCAGATCCCGTCGAGATCGCGGTCGCCCAGCTGCGTCGACAGCCACAGGGCCGACAGCACGGCGAGCAGCAGCCACGGCGAAATCCGGTGCAGGAGCATCACGAAGGGCATCATCACCAGGATGACGATATACATCGGCAGGATGTCGAAATAATTCGGCACATAGGTCAGCGTCATCAGACCCAGAAGCTGCGATGTCGTGTCCCGCCCGGGGCGCACGTCGTCGAAGAACCACTGGATGTTCAGGCCGCTGACGTAATCCTTGTCGAAGTACCCGCTGGAGTTCAGCGCCGACACGGTGAACGCAACGGCCATGAACAGCCCGATATGCGCCCAGTATATCTGCCAAACCCGGTACGCCACGCGCGCGGTCCCGATGCCCCAGCCCATTTTGTCGAAGACGCGGCCAAAGGCGATGGCCGACGCCATACCCGAACAGAAGACGAAGATTTCGGCGGCGTCCGAGAACCCGAATCGCGCCGGGATCCACAGGCCCCAGAAGTTGCCGGGCACATGGGCGATCAGGATGATGAACATGCCCATGCCGCGAAACACATCGAGCCGAGGGTCGCGGGTGGTGGCACCGGAGGTGCCCGATATGGATGCACCGGAGGTGTCCGATATGGGTCTGCCGGAAGTGCCCGAAACAAACTCACCTGCGCCGGCCGAACCCGGTGCCGACCCCTGCGCCCGTGGCCGGGCAGCACCCGGCCCAGTGACGGCAATGTCGGGATAAAGGGTCATTCTACTCGGCTATGTTCATAAAGGCGGGCATCTGCGCCTGTGCCGCGTCGATCATCTCGAGGCGAACCTGCGCGTAGCGGTCGTCACGGCCCGCGCGCAGGATGGTGCGGTCGCCCAGCAGGCGCTGCGCCTCGCCCAGATAGCCCGCGCGGATCGCGGCGTCGATGGTCAGGCGGGCGAACACATCGCGCTGCGCATGGCTGCCGCCGATGGTCGGCATCGCCTCGCGGGCACGGGCGAGGTTGAGGTAGGCGGTGGTGTAGTCGCCCTCGCCGAACGCCTCGAGACCCGCCGCCGCCGCGATGCCCGGATGCGCCGTGACCGACGCCAGCTCGTTGCGCAGATCGGTCGCGTCGCCGCGCATCCGCGCCATCATCCGGGCAATCGCGTCGTCACGTTTGCCCGCCGTCAGGGCGAGCATATAGTGCAGGTCGGCAAAGATCAGGCAGCCGTCCTCGGTGCGGGTCGCCGACACTTCGGCCAGTTCCTCCCACCGGTTGCCGATGTTCACCCCGTCGAGTTCGAGGCGCGTCAAAAGCGATGTCGCGTTGGAGATATCGCGGTAATCGTCGGTCTTGTCGCGGCGGATTTCGGCGTCGTAGAGCGCCAGAACCCGGTCCGCCTCGCCCTGATCGAGGTGCATCAGCGCCTTGTGCCACCAGACGTGATAGCGAAAATTGTTGCAGTGCGACCATGCCGCCTCGCGCCCCTCGAGCCAGTCGAGACCGCCTTTTGAATCGCCTGTCATGTCAAAGACATGCGCCACCGCGTGCAGTCCCCAGGCGTCGTCGGGGTTCATCCGCAAACCCATGCGTCCCGCCGTTTCGGCAAGGGCATAGTCCCCGGTCTCTTCCAGCGAGAATGCGTGGCAGCCGTACAGATATCCGCGTGCCGGATGGTCGGCACCGTAGACTCCCATCACCCGCTCCAGCGAGGCCCGCATCCCCACGCTGTCGCCCAGCATGAACCGCATCGCGTGACCCAGCTTCATCGCGAGGCTGTCCTGCGGCGCGCGCGCGAGGATGGTCTCCATCGCGGCAATCGCGCCCAGCGGGCTGCCGCGCAACCAGACCTCGAGGGCCTCGATCACCCGGTCCTCGCGCATGTCCGCGTCGCGGCCCATTGCGGCGGTCTTGGCGAGGCTCAGCGCCTCTTCGGCGACAGCGATCGTCTCGCGCCGCCCCAGCAGCAGGTAAAACAGCCCCTTTACCGCGTGGCCCAGTGCGAAATCGGGATCGGCGTCCAGCAGTTCGCCCAGATGCGCGGGCGTCTGCGCCGAATGCGCCAGAAACGCCAACTGCATCGCATCCCAGTGGCGCAATGCATCGGCGGAGGCCAGCGTAACGTCCTGGCCAAAAATGTCGGTGTATCGGGTCATGTCAGGTCCTGCATTCATGTCGGCGGTTCGTGTCGGCGGGTCTTGTCGGGCACTTCGTGTCGGGCAGAGACGTATCGACGTCGCTTAACAGGGAACAGGCGCGCGCGGATCGAACAATGACGTGTGTCACGCTCATGTGACCGCCCCAAAGGCTGACCACAAGCCCGCAAATCAGGCAAGCGGCGACGTCGGCAGAACGCCGCCAAGTTAGCGTTATGCAAGCGTTTCCCGCGCAAGCGGAGGCAGAACGCGCGAGGCTGCCGAAAATTCGGGCGGCCCGGAAAGCGGACCGGGGTGCGTGGCTGGCGCGATCCTCCGCGCCGTCCCCACGCGCGAACCTCCCCGCCGCTACTGGACACAGGATACGGCCCCGCCCTACACCGGACCCCATGATCCGCCCGCGACCATCCTCGCCCCATTTCAGGACCCCATGCCCATGACCGTTGCCGCCCCGCCCGGCGTTCCTGCCCTGCGCGCCGCCGATGCGCTGGCGCGGCGCCTGTACGATGCCGGGTGCCGCCATGCGTTCGGCATGCCGGGGGGCGAGGTTCTGACGATCATCGACGCGCTGGAGGCCGCGGGCATCGCCTTTACCCTGGTGAAACACGAAAACGCCGGCGGGTTCATGGCCGAGGGGGTGCATCACGTCGACGCAGCGCCGGCCATTCTGGTCGCCACCGTGGGGCCCGGCGCGATGAACGGCGTCAACGTGGTGGCGAACGCCGATCAGGACCGGGTGCCGATGATCGTGCTGACCGGCTGCCTCGATGCCGACGAGGCCGCGACCTACACCCATCAGGTTCTCGACCACGAGGCGGTGTTCGCGCCGATCACCAAGGGCACCTTCCGCCTGACCGCCGCCTCTGCGGATATCATCGCCGACAAGGCGGTGTGCCTCGCGACCGATGGCCGCGCCGGTCCGGTGCACATCGACGTGCCGATTTCGGTGGCCGACGCCGAGACCACGCGCCGGATCCGCCGCCGTCCCGCCGCCCTGCCCAACCGCCCGACGCAGGCAGCGCTTGCACGGGCCCGCGACTGGATCGGCGCGGCGCAGCGCCCGGTGATGATCGTCGGGCTCGACGCGCTGGCCGATGACGCCGCCCACGCGGTGCAGGCCTTCGCCGTCATGTTCGGCGTGCCCGTCATCACCACCTACAAGGCCAAGGGAATCCTCCCCGAGGATCACGACCTGTCGCTCGGCGGCGCGGGCCTGTCGCCGAAGGCGGACAAGATCCTCGTGCCCTTCGTCCAATCCGCCGACCTGATCCTGTGCGTCGGCTATGACCCCATCGAGATGCGCCCCGGCTGGCGCGAGATCTGGGATCCGGCGACGACCCATGTGATCGACATCGCCGCCGTGGCGAACGACCACTACATGCATCAGGCGGGCATCAATATCGTCGCCCACACCGGTGCCACGCTCGAGGCGCTGTCGGACGGCGTCGCCCCGCACGAGACATGGACGGACGGCGCGGTGGCCGCCGCAAAGGCAGCACTTGCGCAGGCGTTTCCCACCGGCGAGCCCTGGGGTGCCGCCGCCGTCATCGACGAATGCCGCAACGCACTGCCCCCCACGGCAGTCGTCAGTGTGGATTCCGGCGCCCACCGCATCCTGCTGTCGCAGATGTGGACCTGCACGGCACCCCGCACCCTGATCCAGTCGTCGGGCCTGTGCACCATGGGCTGCGCCGTACCGCTCGCCATGGGCGTCTCGATCGCGAACCCCGACGTACCTGCCGTGTCGTTTTCGGGCGACGCGGGGATGCTGATGGTGCTCGGAGAACTGGCAACGGCCGCCGAACTGGGGCTGACGCACGATCTTCGTGGTCTTCGTCGACGCCTCGCTGGCGCTGATCGAACTGAAACAGCGGGGGCGGCAGATGCGCAACGTCGCGGTCGATTTCGGCACCCAGGATTTCGCCGCCATCGCCCGCGCCATGGGCGGGGCGGGACATCGCGTGACCGACCGCGCCGGGTTGCGCAGCGCCGTCGAGGCCGCACTGGCCGCCGATACTTTTACCGTGATCGCAGCACAGATCGACAAGAGGTCCTATGACGGACGCATCTGACACCCCGAAAGGCCCGCTCGACGGGCTGACCGTCCTCGACCTCAGCCGGATCCTTGCCGGGCCGACCGCGACGCAGCTTCTGGGCGACCTCGGCGCGCGCGTCATCAAGATCGAGAACCCCGGAACCGGCGGCGACGACACCCGCACATGGGGGCCGCCCTATCTGGTGGACGCGGCAGGCGCGCAGACGGATCTCAGCGCCTATTTCATGGCCGCGAACCGCAACAAGCTCTCGGTGGCCATCGACATCGCCACCCCGCAGGGGCAGTCGCAGATCCGCGCGCTGGCGGCACAGGCGGACATCCTGCTCGAGAATTTCAAACCCGGCGGGCTGGCGAAATACGGCCTCGATTTCGACAGCCTGTCGCCCGCCAATCCGGAGCTGATCTATTGCTCGATCTCGGGTTATGGACAGACCGGGCCGAACGCCGGCAAACCGGGGTACGACCTGATGGCGCAGGGCTATGGCGGGATCATGTCGCTGACCGGCCAGCCCGAGGGAGAGCCGATGAAGGTGGGCGTCGGCGTGGCGGACGTGATGTGCGGCATGTACGCGGCGACGGGCATCCTCGCCGCCCTGCACCACCGCGACAGGACCGGCGAGGGGCAGCACATCGACGTCGCCCTGGTGGACAGCCAGATCGCCTGGCTGATCAACGAAGGCGTCAATTATCTGACCAGCGGCACCCTCCCCGAACGGCGCGGCAACGGCCACCCCAATATCGTGCCCTATCAGGTGTTCGAAACGTCTGACGGCCATGTCATCGTCGCCGTCGGCAACGACAGCCAGTTTCGCCGGTGTGCCGCGTGGCTCGGCGTCCCGGGCCTCGCCGATACGCCCGATTACGCCACCAACCCGGCGCGGATCACCAACCGCGAGACGCTGATCGCCACCCTCGCCCCGCTGTTCCGCGCGCGCACTCTGTCGGACGTGATTGCGGGCCTCGAAGGTGCGCGGGTGCCGGTGGGGCCGGTCAACACCCTCGACAGGACGTTCGCCACCGATCAGGTCGCCGCCCGCGGGATGGTGGTGGAAATGCAGACCAGCGAGGGCCCGGTGCGCCTGCTGGGCAACCCGCTGAAACTGTCGAAGACGCCCGTCACCTATCGCCGCGCACCGCCCCGGTTCGGCGCGGATACGGGTGCGGTGCTGGGGACGTTGCGAAAGGACGGCTGATGCACATCGCCCTGTGGCAAGGCCTGCCCGTGCCGGATTGGGACGCGGCGCGCGCCCGCATCGCGGAGGTTATCGTGCAGGCGGACGGCGCCGACCTGCTTGTCCTGCCGGAAATGTACCTGACCGGCTATGCCATCGGCGCGGACGCGGTGGCACGGGCCGCGCGACAGTCCGACGCGATGATCGGCACGTTGCGCGACATGGCGGCAACCGCGGGCATCGGCATCGCCTTCGGCGCGCCGGAACCCGGCGCGGGCGGAGTGTATAACGCCGCGTTCCTGATCGACAAATCGGGCGATATCGCCGTCCGCTGCCGCAAGACACATCTGTTCGGCGCGGTGGATGGATCGCAGTTCAT
Source organism: uncultured Alphaproteobacteria bacterium (assembly GCA_963761735.1). Taxonomy (GTDB): domain Bacteria; phylum Pseudomonadota; class Alphaproteobacteria; order Rhodobacterales; family Rhodobacteraceae; genus CAVXHQ01. Next base: position 986,725 of record CAVXHQ010000003.1, on the reverse strand, counting down.
CGCCGGAGAGGCCATCGGCACGACCGGCACCTTCATGGGCTGGCAGGTGGGCATGTGCATCTGCTACGACATCGAATTTCCGGAAGTTGCCCGCACCCTCGCCCTCGCGGGCGCCGACCTGATCGTCGTGCCGACCGCCAACATGACGCCCTTTACCGGCATCCCCAGCCGCCTCGTGCCGACCCGCGCCGAGGAAAACGAGGTCTTCGTGGCCTATGCCAACTATACCGGGCGCGAGGCCGATTTCGACTATTGCGGGCTGAGCGTCATCTGCGGCCCCGACGGCAGCGATCTGGCGCGGGCGGGCAGCGGCGAAGAGATGGTCCACGCCCGGATCGACAAGGCGGCACTGGCCGCCCGACGCGCCGGGATCTCGCATCTGGCCGACAGGCGGGGCGATCTGTACTGGCGCTGACACCGCCGGGCCGCATCCATGACCGAGAACGGCGACGCACCCGAAAGACCGGAGGGTCTGAGCGGTTCCGGTATGCGCCGGGGACGTCGAAATTTGCCAGCCACCGTTACAAAATGCGCATTTCATGATCGCCGGGCAACGATCACGGCCCCAGGCTAACGATATCTGCGACAAACCCCGTCGCGGTCCGTCGCGGCTGCCGAACCGGGCTTCGACGCTGTTCCCCCGGTGTCGGTCAGGCCAACGACGTCACCCGTCATTTCGCCGGTACTCTCGTCGCGGTGGGAACCGCGCGTGACATTCTCTTCTCGCCCAGCATCAGCATCGCCGGTGTCACGACCAGCGTCAGGATCGTCGCGATGACGAGGCCGCCGGCAATCGCGCTCGACAGTTCCGTCCAGTATTGCGTCGACGGCGCACCGTAGACGATGTCACGCGTGAAGAAATTGAGGTTTACGCCAATGACCATCGGCAGGAGACCGAGTGCCGTCGTCACCGATGTCAGGATCACGGGCCGCAATCGTTGGGCGCCGGTGCGCAATGCCGCCTCGCGCGGCGATTGCCCCTGCCTTTTCAGGTCGTTGTAGGTGTCGATCAGCACGATGTTGTTGTTCACCACGATCCCCGCCAGAGCGATGACGCCGATCCCGCCCATGACGACGCCAAAGGGCCGGCCCGTCACGATCAGACCCAACAGAACGCCCGCGATGGAAAAGACGATCGCGCTCATGACGACAAAGGCCTGATAGAAGTTGTTGAATTGCAGGACGAGGATCACCAGCATCAGAAAAATCGCGGCGGCGAAGGCACCGACGAGAAAGATCATCGCATCAAGTTGATCCTGCGCCTCGCCGGCGAATTCGAAGGTGACACCGTCTGGCAGATCGAGGTTGTCGATTGCCGATTGCAGAGCGACGATCTGGTCGTTGACGAGCACACCGGGTGCCACGTTGGCCTCGATGGAGACGACGCGGCGTTCATCGATGCGCAAAATCGTGCCCGTGCGTTCGGTCGGTGCAAAAGTCACGAAATTCGAGATCGGCACGAGGCCCGACGAGGTCGGCACACGAAGATTGCCAAGCTCCAGCAGACTGCGTTCCGCGCGCGGAAACCGGACGCGGATATCGAGCTGCCCGTCGATATCTTCGGGACGATAGTTGGCGACTGTAATCCCCTGCGTCAGCAGTTGAACCGCTTGGCCCAGAAGGCTGACGTCCGCCCCGAAGCGCGCGGCTTCTGCCCTGTTGACGAGGATCGAAACTTCGACGCCGGGCAGCGGCCGCGTGTCTGTGACATCGGTAAAGCCACCGAGCCGGTCCATTGCGGCAAGCACCGCCGTCACGGCCTGTGCCTGAGACTCGTTGGAACGGGCAGCGATGCGCAAGTTGATCGGCTTACCGGCGGATGGCCCGCCACTTTCTGTCTGCACCTGCACGTCGATGCCTGCGATGTCGGACACCGCTTGCCGGATGTCGACGCCGATTTCGGCGGCGGGGCGGCGCACGTCCCATTCGGTCAGTTCGAGCTGGATGGTGCCGATGGTTTCCTCGTCGCCGCCGCCCGCACTCATCGTCGAACGGGCATAGATGCTGGCGACCTCGTCGAAATCAAGCAGCCGGGATTCGACGGCACGCACCAGCGCGTCGCGCTCCCATATGGAAAAGTTGTCGCGGGCACGGACCTGCACCTGCATGAACTCGGGCTCGACAGAGGGAAAGAAACTGAGGCCGCGACCGTATTCTCCGTAGAGTCCGAAGGAGCCGAACAACATCGCAAGCGCAAGGATCAGCGTCGCGCCGGGGCGCAGGATCGCCCAGTGCAGGATGCGGACATAGACGCCCGTCGCACCTTTGATGTCGCGCGGATCGCCAAGCTCCGCGGCATGAAGCGATGCCTTGGCGACAGCACTTTGCGGCTGACGCTTGCCGATGATGCCCCCCACCACCGGGATGAAGATGAGCGCCATGAACAGCGACGCGAACAGCGTCAGGATGACGGTGATCGGCAGGAACTTCATGAACTCCCCGGTCATGCCGGTCCAGAACAGCAGCGGAAAGAACACGCTGAGGGTCGTGGCGGTCGAGGCGATGATCGGCCAGGCCATACGCTTGGCCGCATGGGCATAGGCGTCGCGCGGACTGGCACCCTCCTGCAACCTTCGGTCGGCAAGTTCGGTCGTGACGATGGCCCCGTCGACCAGCATCCCGACCACGAGGATAAGCGAGAACAGCACCACGATGTTCATCGTGAACCCCATCGCCCAGAGCGCCGTGACACCCGCAAGAAACGCGCCGGGAATGGCGAGACCGACGAGGACGGCGGACCGCAGGCCGAGGGCGAAGACAATCACGATCATCACCAGGATGACGGCGGCGATGACATTCGCCTCGAGGTCCGACAACAGGGTCTTTACCTGCTCGGACTGATCCTGCAGGTAGGTCACCGTGACGCTGTCGGGCCAGTCGACGCCCAGTTCCGCGACCAGGGCCTGCACCTCTGCCACCGTGTCGATGATGTTGGCGCCCGACCGTTTCTTGACCTCGAGCGCGAGGGCCGGTTGCCCGTCGATCCTTGCAAAGCCGCGCGGATCGTCGAAGACCCGCTGGATCGTCGCGACATCGCCGAAGGTGACGACCGCATCGCCGCGCACCTTGACCGGCATCGACATCACATCGGCGACATCCTCGATCAGCCCCGGCACCTTGAGGACGATGCGGCCGCCGCCGGTTTCGATGGCCCCTGCCGCGATCAGACGGTTGTTGCGCTGAAGTTGCCCGATCAGTTCGTCGAACGACAGATTGTAGGTCTGGAACACGGTGGGGTCGATCAGCACTTCGAGAAACTCGTCGCGCGCGCCGCCGATGTCGACCTCGAGGACGCCGGGCAATCCCTCGATGCCCGTCTGCAATTCGTCCGCCAGATCGTTCAGCGTGCGTTCGGGCACCGGGCCGGACAGGATCGCCGTGATGATCGGAAACAACGCCGTGTTGATCTCGGTGATCGTGATGTCATAGGCGTCGTCGGGCAGATTGGACTGCGCCCGGTCCGCCGCCTCGCGCACCTTGTCGAGCGCCTCGTCCGCGTCGAAACCTGCGGCGAATTCAAGCTGGATACTGGCGAACCCTTCGGAGGCGTTTGCGGTCATGGATGCCAGCCCCGTAAGGCCCGAAAACTCCGCCTCCATCGGTTCGACCAGCAGACGTTCGGCATCCGCCGGACTGATCCCGTCGAGGCCGGTCGAGACATAGACCAGCGGTAAAGGCACCTCGGGGTTGGCCTCTTTGGGTATCGCGACATAGGCAAAGGCGCCGACCGCGAGGATCATGATCAGCGCCATGACGACAACGCGGGCGCGGCTGAACGAGGCGTCGATCAGGGTGTTCATCGAGCGTCCTCCTCGGGCGTCGGGCGAACCGTTTCGCCATTGCTGACAAAGCCCTGGCCGACAGTGATAAGCGTTGCCGTTTCCGGCAGGCCCGTCACCCAGATACCGTCGATCTCGGGGCGGACGACCTGTATCGGGTGAAACTCGACGATGTCGCCATCGCTCACCGTCTTGACGCCGGTACGTCCGTCGGGATCGAGAGATACGATGGACGGCGACACGAAATGCGCCATGACCTCACCCGTGGGGATGCTGATCTCGGCCGAAATGCCCGCCGGGATCGCGCCGTCCTCGTTGGGGACGGAAATCTCGGTCAGAAAGGTGCGCGTCTCGGCGGACGCCGACGTGCCGACGAACGTGACGCTGCCGGTGCGCTCTTCGCCGGTGATGAAACGAATGGCGGCGTTCTGGCCATTGGCGATACGCGTCAGGGACTGTTGCGGCACCTGAATGGCAACTGTCAGGGGCCGGTTATCGACGATCCGGCCCACCTCCGTGCCCGCCGATATGAATTCGCCTTCGTCCAGCGACAGCGTTTCGATGCGCCCGGCGAACGGTGCGAGGATCACTGCATTGTCGACCGCCTCCTGGGCGGCGGCAAGCTGTGCCTGCGCCGCCGCAAAAGTGGCGCGGTCCTGACTGACACGGTCCTGCGTCGAGACACCGCGTTCCAGCAGCGCCCCGGCGTTCTCGAATTCACGTCGCGCGCGGTCGACCTCTTCCTGCGCGCGCCGAAGATCCGCGTCGGCGCGGGTTGTCGAGAGGCGGGCGATCACCTCTCCTTCGGCGACATCGGCACCTTTATCGATCAGAACCTCGGCAACTTCGCCGGAGGCCTCGGCGCGGATCGACGTGTCGCGGTCCGGAAGGGCCTGTCCTTCGGCCTGAAAGTACAGGGTGACGGGTTCGGCCTCGGACAGCCGGGTCGCGACGGCGACGGGCCGTATCTCGCGAACCGGCGCCTCCGCCGCTTCGGTTTCGGCGGGGAGGAGATAGCCGCTGCCCATCCATCCGACGATCGCGAGGAACAGGATGAGCGCGATCCAGAACGAACGCGCCGCCCCTGTGTCGTCCTGAAACGTCAACGTTGCCGGTTGCGGTCCGGGCTGGCCGGGTTCATCGCCGCGTGTGCCTGTCGCGGTGCCGTCAGGACCGGCGACATCCTCCGGCTTTGTGATCGGATCGGTCATTATGTCGGTCTCGCTTTTGATGGTCATGTCCGCCCGCGATTGCGGACAGGATCGGGTGGCTGTGTCATCTCCGGACGGTGTCGGCGCCCGGGTGCAGGTCGGCCTGGGTCATCCCCCGCCGATCGTTCGTCATGACGCGCAGCATGGATCGATAGTCGTCCGGTCTGGCGAGGGCGATGCTGCCGTCCGGCACGCCAAGGAGCCGGTCGAGCATGCGGCCCTCCGCGACCATCCGTTCGTTCAGCATCTCTGTTCCGTCGTCGAGCCGACCGTCGGTGGCAAGGCGGACCGCGTTCTTCAGATGCACCCGCCGCCCGGCACCAAGCCCCAGAATGACTTCCGCGACGATCTCCGGGTCGGGCACGTTGAAACTGCCGTCTTCGACGCCCGCGACGATCATCGTCCGCAGAACCGGCAACACGACAAGCGTCGTCGCGTTCGTGATACGCTGAAACAGCACGTCATTTCCGGGCCGGATCATGACATCGAGAATGAACCCGAGCTGCGCGGCGTTTTCGGCCTTCCAGCGGCTCGATTCCTCAAGAAATGCATTCAGGCGCATCAGGCCGTCGCCGACCGCGCCGGCACTGGCCGCCTCGGCCGTGGTCACCGCGTTGGCCGTGAACATCCCGACGACACCGTCCAGCAGGTCCTCTTTGGCGGAAAAATGATGATAGAAGCCGCCTTTGGAAATGCCGGTCGCCGCCAGAACGTCCGAGATCGTCACGGCTTCCCAGCCATGTTGAAAGAATAGGGTTTGTGCGGCGGTCACGATTTCCGCCCGACGCGCGTCGGGTGAAAGCCGCACGCGCTTTTTCGTCTCGACAGGTTTTTTGGTTCCAGCCATCTCATCGCTCCTTACAAACCGACGGTCGGTATGTAGTACATCGAGCAGGCGGCACCGGCAACAGTTGTCTGCGCCGACGCGGTGTGACGTTGCGTGCCGTTTTGATTGGGCGTCGTTATGGAAGTGACTGGGAAGCGGCGCAGAAAACCACGAACAATGGCCCTGCCGATCAGGATCCGGGATTGCCGTGGGGCTGAGACATTCTCCGTCAGGCCCCGGAAAATCCAAGTCATCGATACCTCCCGAAAGGAGGTTCAGCAACGCGCAGATGGAACTGATGCGAAATCGACTGGTCGGGCTGAGAGGATTCGAACCTCCGACCCCCTGCTCCCGAAGCAGGTGCGCTACCAGGCTGCGCTACAGCCCGACCGTGGGCGCGACGTAGACCGGGAGGCCGCATTTTGCAAGCAGGATATTGCGCGCGATGGGCAGGATACAGACCCGGCGCCGCGCAATTCAACCGCGTCACAGGTCTGCCGCGCGACGGGCCCGGCTGTCGACAGACCGGCGCTACAGACCCGTCGCGCGTTTTGCATCCGCCAGGGACACCGGCGTCATCACCCGGGGTTGCCGCGGCGAGGTGCCGGTGTCGGGCCGCGGTTTGGTGCGCAGGACCGGCGTCGTGGACGAGGTGTTCCGGCTCTCGCGCAACACGATATACAACCCGCTGGCGATGATGATCGCAGCGCCCAGGACGGTGCCCATATCGGGATACTCGTCGAAGAACAGCGCCCCGAACAGCGTCGCCCACAGGATCTGGCTGTATTGCATCGGCGCGACGATCACCGCCTCGCCCGCCTTGTAGCCCGCGATGATCAGCAGCCCGCCGATATAACCGAACACCGCCGTCGCCAGAAAGAACCCCAGATGTTCGATCGCGGGCGGAATGTAGACGAAGGGCAGGATCAGCATCATCAGAAAGAAGTTGGCGATCATCGGATAGAGCATCACCACGACGGGCCGTTCCTCCGACCCCACCTTGCGCAGCACGACGGAGGCATAGGCCGAGCCGAATGCCGCGACCAGGGCGGCCCCGTGCCCCAGCGTGAACTCCGTCGATCCGGGGCGCAGCACCACGATGACCCCGATCAGCCCGACGATCACGGCGGCCCAGCGGCGCATCCGGACAACCTCGCCCAGGATCGGGATCGCAAGGATGGTGATGATCAGCGGCGCGGCAAAAACGATGGCATAGACCTGCGCCAGCGGCAGGTTCGTGAACGCATAGAACGCCGAAACGCCGGTGCACACGGCGGCAACGGTCCGCGAGCCGATCCAGTAGGGATGGACGGGCAGCAGGGTGCCGGGCGTGCGGTCGCGGATCAGGGTGAACAGCGCCAGGGGAAAGCTGAACAGGACCGAAAAGAAGATCAGTTGAAACGGCGAATAGGTCTCGCCCATCAGCTTCACGATGACATCGTGACTTGCATAGACGGCGAACGCCGCGAGGGCGAACAAGGCGCCTTTGGCGTTCGGGGTCATGGGATGTCCTTTCGCAGGGCCATTGCGGCGGATTATCGCGGGCGGCGCGCCGGGGGCAAAGGCCGGATGCCTCCGGCGGGGATATTTGAGGCAGGATGAGGGGGCGCGGGTTCGCCCTGCTTTTGGGTCAGAGACTCGCGTTCAGCGCGGCAAGGATGGCATCGCCCATCTGCGCCGTCGAGATGGGCGTACCGCCGTCAGGGCCCATCAGGTCGGCGGTGCGGGCACCGTCGGCGAGGACTTGCTCCACCGCCGCCTCGACACGGGCGGCTTCGTCCCCCCGATCGAAGGAATAGCGCAGCGCCATCGCGAACGACAGGATGCAGGCGATGGGATTGGCGATGCCGCGACCGGTGATGTCCGGCGCGGATCCGTGCACCGGCTCGTACATCGCCTTTGGCCGCCCGTTCGCCATCGGCGCGCCGAGCGAGGCGGACGGCAGCATCCCGAGGCTGCCGGTCAGCATCGCGGCGGCGTCCGACAGCATGTCGCCGAACAGGTTGTCGGTGACGATCACGTCGAACTGCTTGGGGTTGCGGACCAGCTGCATGGCGCCGTTGTCGGCGTACATGTGGGTCAGCGCGACGTCGGCGTAGTCCTTCGCGTGCACCTCGGTGACGACCTGCCGCCACAGCACGCCCGATTCCATCACGTTGGCCTTTTCCATCGAACAGACCCGGTTGTTGCGGCGGCGCGCAAGCTCGAATGCGGCGCGGGCGACACGGGCAATCTCGGATTCCGTGTAGCGCTGGGTGTTGATGCCGACGCGCTCGTTGCCCTCGGTGTGGATGCCGCGCGGCTCGCCGAAATAGACGCCGGAGGTCGAGCTCGCGGACGATCATGATGTCGAGACCGGCGACGATCTCCCGCTTCAGCGAGGAAAAATCGGCCAGCGCGTCGAAACACTGGGCCGGGCGCAGATTGGCGAACAGGTCCATTTCCTTGCGCAGGCGCAGCAGGCCACGCTCGGGTTTGACGCTGAAATCGAGGTCGTCGTAGGCGGGCCCGCCGACGGCCCCCAGCAAGACCGCGTCGACCTCTTGCGCCGCGGCCATCGTTGCATCCGACAGCGGCACGCCGTGCGCGTCATAGGCGGCACCGCCGACCAGATCCTCGGACACGTCGAACACCAGATCCCGTTTGTCGCCCATCCAGCCGATGATGCGCCGGACCTCGGCCATCACCTCGGGGCCGATACCGTCGCCGGGAAGAATGAGGAGAGAGGGATTGGCCATGACGTGGATCCTGCGCTGAAAGGGTTGCAGGCGGGGTAGCGAAGGGGCGGGACAGGGTCAAGGTGACGCAGGGGCGGCACCGACATCGACGTCGACCCAGACGAGGCGGTGCGGCCCGGCGGCAAGGCCGTCGTCGCCCAGCAACGCCAGATCGGGGTCGTCCGGCCCGGGCCAGAAAACGCCCGCGCCGGTAACGACAAGATCGGCGGAGGGCAGCACATAGCTGACCCGCAGATTGCCGGGCCGGTCGTCGGGCCAGTCGGCGGTATCGGTGGCGGGATCGCCGCGCTGACCGGCATCGGCGGCAGCGCGCCCGCCCGCCGAGGCAGGCGCCGGGTCCTGCAGGCGCCGGTCTGCCAGCAGGGCAGCCATGGCATCGGGGTAGCCGTCGCCATCGACGGGATCGAGATTGGCATTGCCGATCAGCACGAAGGGCCGCGTCGGATCTCGCGTCTGCCCCTGTATCGCCACCCCGTCGAGCCAGAGTGACCAAAGCCGCAGCTCGTCGCGGTTGCGCAACCCGTTGGCATCCTCGGGGCCGTCGAACACCGGCGGGGTCGCCGACCAGATCGCCAGATCGAGCGCGCCGCCCGGCGTCTGAACGGCAAGCACCCAATGCGCCGATGTCGACAGGCGCCGCTGCGCGTGGTCCCCGGGCGCGAAATCCGGCGCGGCGGCGAGCATGTCGGCCAGCGAGCCGCCCGGCAGATCGGCCCAGAGCAGCGACGAGAAATCGAGCAGCCCGGCCACATCGAGCGGATAGCGCGACAGCACGGCAAGCCCGCCTTCCCCCCGGAACCGGCCATAGCCCTGAGCGTCGCGCGCCTCGCCCAGCCGGCCATTGCCATCGAGATCGAGTCCGGTAGCGACCCCGACGTTCGTGGGGCCGGCGAAGACGTAGGGATAGTCGGGCGCCATCCGGTCCCGCAGGGTGGCAAGGGCGGCGCCCTGAAAATCCCAGTCGATACTGGTCAGAACGAGGATGTCGGGGGCAATCCGCGCCACGATGGCAAGGGTTGCCTCGATCTGTGCGTCATCGTCGCGGCCAAGATCGCGCAGCAAAAGGCCCGGCCCGTCACGGCTGAGGGCAGCACCGAACGTGGCGATCCGCACCACCTCGGCCCGGGCCGCCGACGCGATAACGACAAGCAGGACGCAGCCCGAAAGAAAGTAGCGTGGAAGGACGCCCGGACGGCGCACCCGCTGCGTCACGCCTGCGGTACTGCGGCGCCCGGGTTGCGTTGCTGGGCCCGTTCGCGTTGACGCGAGATCATTACCGCCACATGGCTCAGCGCGATGCCGCGCATCAGCAGGCTTGCAGGCAGAAACGCCCATGCGGTCACCGTCCAGATCAGCGCGTGCGGGTTCGCCAGCGAGATCGGGTCGATCGCCTCGGATGCCAGTTTCAGCACGGCGGGAATGACGAAGGGCAGCAGGAAACCGAGGATCAGGTTGATCTGCGCATCCCGTTCGAGGCGGTGCACCACATCGCCCCCCGCCGTCGGATCGAACGTCGGCAGATTGACCCAGACGTTGAAGCCGCCCTTGCGCGCCGGCCAGCCGGCCACCCGCAGCACGATGGCAAACAGCGCAAGCGCCAGGATCGACACCAGGTAACTGAGGCCCGCCGCGATGCGCACGTCCGAAATATGCTGGGCCGTGGCGTCCACCGGCAGCATCAGAACCAGTAGGCGCACCGGCGAATAGGGAAAGTCGATCATGTCGCCAACCGCCTTGCCCGCCGCTTCGGCGATCTGCGTGGCCGTGGTGGGCGCGGCATGGGCGCGCATCACCAGCGTGATCATCAGGACGGTGACGAAAAGTGCGCCAAAGCGGATGCGGTTGAACGGCGGCGCGTCGCGAAACTCCACCAGGCTGGGCACCTTGGAGGCGTATTCCATGAACGTGAAGATCATCGCGATGATCGCGACGAGCGCCACGATCTGTGCAGTGTCCGAGGTCGTTCCGGGGAGCAGGAGGGAGGGCATCACAATCAACATGACAACCAATATCGCCCGCATCGCCGCGCCGGTAAGCCGCGTCATCATGGTCTGCCTGCCTGTCTCACGGCCGGGGGCGATACGATGCCGTCCCCTTGTTCCGCTGGATTTTCGCCATTTGCTGGCGGTCTGCCTCATTGTTGACATGAAATTGCCCCGTTCCGTCCTGTTCGACAACCGTGTTTTAACGATTGCTTCAGACCTGGGGCGGTTTTGCGACGGCCATGGTGCGCGATTGCAACCATTTCCAAGCGGGACTGTGGCACGCCACGGGAGCCACACAAGATATGGCGGACGGGTTCTGAAACCGCCATATTTATTGACGATTTACGCGCAACAATCAGCGACTGAAACGCCTATTGAATAGGCGGCGCTCTGCCCGAAACGAAACGGGGGCGCCGATACATCGACGCCCCCGTCGTACCTCGGTCCGTCGGGCAGTGGCAGGTTAAACCCAGGGCCGCGACTGGGCGGCCTGCGCCTCGAAGATATCGATAGCACCGACCTTTTCCATGGTCAGGCCGATGTCGTCGAGACCGTTCATCAGGCAATGCTTCCGAAACGGATCGACGTCGAAAGGGATGACCTCACCATCCGAGGCGGTGATGGTCTGCGCCTCGAGGTCGACCTCGATCCGCGCGTTGGCGCCCTTTTCGGCGTCCTTCATCAGCAGGTCGCGCTGCTCTCCGGGCAGGACGATCGGCAGGATCCCGTTCTTGAAACAGTTGTTGTAGAAGATGTCCGCGAAACTGGTCGAGATCACGCAGCGGATGCCGAAATCGGCAATCGCCCAGGGCGCGTGCTCGCGCGAGGATCCGCAGCCGAAGTTGTCCCCGGCCACGAGGATCTGCGCTGCGCGATAGGCCGGCTGGTTGAGCACGAAATCTGGGTTTTCGGTGCCGTCCCTGTCGAAACGCATCTCGTCGAACAGGTTTTTGCCAAGGCCGGTGCGCAGGATCGTTTTCAGGAAAACCTTGGGGATGATCATGTCCGTGTCGATGTTGACGAGGGGCATGGGCGCGGCGATGCCGCTCAGTTTGTCGAATTTGTCCATTTGTCTGTCCTTTCGGGGCCTACTCGTCGCTCCCTTGCGGGCGCGCCTCGTGATTGTCTGCGAGACGCGCCCGCAAGGGAGCGGCGAGCGGATCGCCTACATCATTTCCCGCACATCGGTCAGATGCCCGGTTATCGCAGCCGCCGCCGCCATGGCGGGCGACACGAGGTGGGTGCGGCCGCGAAACCCCTGACGACCCTCGAAATTGCGGTTCGAGGTGGACGCGCAGCGCTCACCCTCGCTCAGCTGATCGGGGTTCATCGCGAGGCACATGGAACAACCGGCAAGGCGCCATTCGAAACCGGCGTCGATGAAGATCTGCGCCAGCCCCTCTTCCTCGGCCTGCGCCCGTACGAGGCCGGAGCCCGGCACGACCATCGCCCGCATCCCGTCCTTCTTGATCTTGCCTTTCAGGATCGCCGCGGCGGCGCGCAGATCCTCGATCCGGCCGTTGGTGCACGATCCGATGAACACGGTGTCGATGGCGATATCGGTCAGCTTCGTGCCCGGCGTCAGACCCATGTACTCCAGCGCGCGCTGTGCCGCGTTCACCTTGCCGCCCTGAAAATCGGATGCGGCAGGCACCCGGGCCGTGATCGGCAGCACGTCCTCGGGCGAGGTGCCCCAGGTGACGACGGGCGCGATATCCTCGCCCCTGATGGTGACGACCTTGTCCCACTGCGCGTCGTCGTCGGAATAAAGCGTTTTCCACCAGTCGAGCGCCGCTTCCCATTGCGCGCCCTTGGGCGCGTGCGGACGGCCCTTGCAATACGCATAGGTCTTGTCGTCCGGCGCGATCAGGCCCGCGCGCGCGCCGCCTTCGATCGCCATGTTGCAGACGGTCATCCGGCCTTCCATGCTCAGGGCGCGGATCGCCTCGCCGCAGTATTCGATCACATAGCCGGTGCCGCCTGCCGTGCCGGTTTCGCCGATCACCGACATGGTGATGTCCTTGGCCGTGACGCCGGGCGACAGCCTGCCGGTGATCTCGACCTTCATGTTCTTGGCGCGCTGCTGGATCAGGGTCTGCGTCGCCAGCACATGTTCCACCTCGGACGTGCCGATGCCATGCGCCAGCGCGCCGAAGGCGCCGTGCGTCGCGGTATGCGAATCGCCGCAGACGACGGTCATCCCCGGCAGCGTCCACCCCTGCTCGGGGCCGACGATATGCACGATGCCCTGCCGCACATCCGACACCGGGTAGTAGTGGATGCCGAAATCGGTCGCGTTCTTGTCCAGCGCATCGACCTGGATCTTGCTTTCGGGGTTCTCGATCCCCTTGGCGCGGTCCAGCGTCGTGGGCACGTTGTGATCGGGTACGGCGATGGTCTTGTCGGGTGCGCGCACGGTGCGACCCGTCATCCGCAGCCCCTCGAAGGCCTGCGGCGACGTCACCTCGTGGACGAGATGCCGGTCGATGTACAACAGGCAGGTGCCGTCGTCGGCCTCGTGGGCGACATGGGCATCCCAGATTTTATCGTAGAGCGTCTTGCCAGAAGTCGTGGGGGACATGATGGTCCTCTCCCGTGATGAAGGTGAAGGAATATCGGTGACGGCGCCGGATCAGCTGCGGCGGCGCGTCTTGGCGGCGCGGGGCCGCCACCGGGGCGTCATAGGTGGGCGAGAATGGTGCAGCGCGCACCAAAGAACCGCCAGGGCAGGCGCGAACGATCATCCATGACGACAGGGGTCCACATCGCGTCCGGATACATCATTTGCGGCCCCTCTCGCAAGGCCGCTGATCGGGCGCCGCGGCCCGCGCGCAATTTGCCCTTGGCGCGGCAGGCCACGACGCTATCTGTCCCGTCGAGATGGAGGGAGCGGCATGGCGAATGTACTGGCACGGATCATGACGCTGGCGGCGGGCGCGGGAATGTCCGGGTCTCTGGCGACGGCGCAGGGTGTTTATCGCGGCAATGAGACTCCGAACTATACCGTCGAGCGCCAGATCACCGAGGCTGTCGAGGTGCGCGCCTATGCGCCCTATTTGCTGGCCGAGGTTACGGTGCGGGGCGACCGGTCCGCCGCCCTCGGCACCGGGTTCCGCGAGCTTGCGGGGTTCATCTTCGGCGGTAACGATACGAACGCCTCGATCAGCATGACAAGCCCGGTGACACAACGCCAGGATGCCGCCGGCGATACCTGGACCGTCACCTTCATGATGCCCCGTGACTATACCCGCGACACCCTGCCCGCCCCCGACAGCGCCGCCGTCAGATTTGTCGACCGTCGCGCCGAGCGGCATCTGGTCCGTACGTTCTCGGGCTTTGCGACCGGGGCGAAACTGGCCGAGAACGAGGCCGCCCTGCGCGCCATCGCCGCGGCGAACGATCTGACGATCACCGGCGCGCCGATCCTGCAGTATTTCGACGATCCGATGACCGCGCCGTGGATGCGCCGAAACGAAGTGGCCTTTGTCCTCGACTAGGGCCCGCGCGCTGACCGGCGCCACCGCAGACCGACATACATCCTGCAGATGAGGCGGGTCGGCATGTCCTGAAAACCATCGCCGCCTTGCCCCCCGCTGACCGCCGCGCCACAGTGCGACCAAGGCCAAAGGACCCCGTCAGAATGCCTCAGAACGACCCGCTCGGCCATTTCTTCTTAGCGTTTCAGGCCCTGATCGCGAACGCGCTGAATATCGTGCAGAGCATCCTCACACCGGGGTGGCGGCAGAACCAGATCCTGATCATAGTCGGTCTCGCGGTGCTGGCATGGCTGCTGCACCGCGTCTCGGGGCAGGTGCTGCAGAACTGGGTCCGCCGGCAATCGGGCTGGGCGAAATGGAAACTGCGCGTCGTCGTTCAGGTCAGGCGGCGGCTGGGCCTGATGTGGTTCGCTCTCATGGCGGGGGCCGTGTACCTTGTCATGCAGAACGTCACCTGGCCGTCGCGGTCCTATCTGATCGGACTGGCGGCGACGCTGGCGATCGTCTGGGTCGGCGTCGCCTTTGCCGCACGTCTCGTGCGCAACCGCTTCATGCGGCGGATGGTGACCTGGGGCCTGTGGATCTATGCGACGCTGTATTTCCTGAACGTCGCGGACGAGGTTTCCGAATTTCTCGAGGGCCTGGCGCTGCGCGTGGGCGACTTCCGTCTGTCGCTCCTCGATCTGATCACGGCGCTGGTGGTCATCGGCGTCCTGTTCACGGCCGCCCGCCTGGTCAGCACCACGAGTGCCGCGCGCATCCGCAAAAACGACGACATCAGCCCGTCGATGCAGGTTCTCGCGGTCAAGGGAATCCAGATTTCCCTGTACGGCATCGCCTTCTTCATGGGCGTGCGCACCGTCGGCATCGACCTGACCGGCCTTGCGGTGCTGTCCGGCGCGATTGGCGTCGGTCTTGGTTTCGGCCTGCAAAAGGTGGTGTCCAACCTGGTGTCCGGGGTGATCATCCTGCTCGACAAATCGATCAAGCCGGGCGACGTGATCTCGCTTGGCGATACCTTCGGCTGGATCAACTCGCTGGGCGCGCGCTATGTGTCCGTCGTCACCCGCGACGGCAAGGAATACCTGATCCCGAACGAGGATCTGATCACCGGACAGGTGGTGAACTGGTCGCATTCCAACGAATTCGTCCGCCTCGACATCTATTTCGGCACCTCGTACCGCGACAACCCCCACGATGTCCGCAAGGTGGCGATTGCGGCGGCGGGCAGCGTCGAACGTGTGCTGAAATCGCGCCCCACGGTCTGTCACATCGTCGGTTTCGGCGACAGCAGCGTGGACTACATCCTGCGGTTCTGGATCAGCGATCCGACCGGCGGCCTCACCAACATCCGCGGCAACGTCTATCTGGCGCTGTGGGATGCGTTCAAGGACAACGGCTTTTCGATACCGTACCCGCAGCGCGAGGTAAAGATCGTCGAACCGGTCGAGATGCAGAGACCCGAGCGCAACGCCCTTGCCAAGACGCCGGACTGACGGTGCAAAGACGGTGTCGCAACCGGTGCAAACCCGCGCGGAACCATTTCCCGGGACGCGCGGTTGAGACCACAACAGGCGCCGGAGCTTTGGCGGTTCGCATCTTGCGGAACACGTACGGCCCGCGCTGGTCATCAACAGAAAGGAGCATTTCATGCCCCGCATCGAAAACGCAAAGATCGCCATTCTCTCCACCGACGGTTTCGAGCAATCGGAACTGATGGTGCCCAAAAAAACCCTCGCCGACGAAGGCGCCGAGATCACCGTGATCTCGATCAAGACCGGCCAGATCAAAGGCTGGAAAGACGGTAACTGGGGCGAGAGCGTCGATGTCGACATGCTCGTCGGCGACGCGAAAGTCGCGGATTTTGACGCGCTGGTCATTCCGGGCGGTCAGATCAACCCCGACATCCTGCGCACCGACGCCGCAGCGGTGAAATTCGTTGCCGAATTCTTCGAAAGCGGCAAGACGCTGGCGGCGATCTGCCATGCGCCGTGGCTGCTGGTCGAGGCGGACGTGCTGAAGGATCGCAACGTGACGTCCTACAACTCGATCCGCAAGGACCTCGAGAACGCCGGTGCGATCTGGCACGACGAGGCGGTCGTGACCGACGCCGCGCTGATCACCTCGCGCAGCCCCGAGGATCTGGAGGCATTCTGCGCCAAGATCGTCGAGGAGGTCGAGGAAGGCCGCCACCGGCGCAGCGCCGCCTGATTTCTCCAAGACCGCCACTCACACGAAACAAGGAATGCTCCGGCCACGTGCCGGGGCGTTTTCCGTTTCGGCATCATTTCGAAAACGTTCGCCGACCGTCAGCCTGCGAGGCTCTCCGCATCGGCGAAAAACCCTTCGGGATCGTCGACCTCGGCCAGTGTCCCGCCCCGGGTCGACCCCGCGGGCCCCGACACGATCCGCCAGAACCGCGTCCCCGAGGCGCGCACGAAACTGCGGTCGTGACTGACCAGCAGACATGTCGCGCCCTGCGACAGCAACGCGTCCTCGAGCATTTCCTGCCCTTCGATATCGAGGTGGTTGGTCGGCTCGTCGAGGATGTAGAAATTCGGCCGCGTCAGCCGCAGGACAAGCATCGCCAGCCGCGCCTTTTGCCCCCCCGACAGCGCCGACACGGGCCCGGTCTGCTGATCGACGCGCAGGCCGACGCCCGCCAGCAGGGACCGCGCGCGGGTGTCGCCCACATCGAACGGTGCGGTCACCGTTTCCCACGGCGTCGGATAGGCGTTCAGCTGCGCAAGCCCCTGATCCGAGGCACCGAGGACAGCCGTCGGCGTGGCCCGCACGGCATCGTCGCCACCGGCAAACGCCGCCAGGATTCGCGCGAGAAACGTCGTCTTGCCGGCACCGTTCGGCCCCAGTAAAACGACACGGTCGCCCCGTTCGATCCATTTCGCCCCGGTCCGGAACAGCGCGCGTCCGTCCGGCGTCGCGATCACCGTATCCTCGACCGAGACAAGCGCCTTGGCGTGGGTGCCCGCATTCACCAGCCGGATCGCGCCTGCCGATTTTTCCGCATGTGCGGGCTTTGCCGCCGCCTCCAGCCGTTCCGCGCGGTCCTTGAGTTGCTTGGTCTTGGTGATCAGCAGGTCCGAGCCCGAGTTGATGCCGATATTCTTCAGTTTCGCCGCCTGCTTTCGCAGTTGCGTTGCCTTGTTCATGTCGTTTTCGAATCGCCTCGCATCGGCGGCGTCCACCTCTTCGAGGGCGATCCGCGCATCGCTGTAGGCGACGGGAAACAGGCGCGAATTCTCGGCCCGCAGAAACAGCGTCCGGTTCGTCACGGCATCGAGGAACGCCCTGTCGTGGCTGGCAATCAACAGTGGAAAATCCCGCGGCAGGGCGGCGATCCATTGTTCCAGCAGGGCGATGCGCGACAGATCCAGATGGTTCGTCGGCTCGTCCATCAACAAGATGTCCGGCGCCGCAACCCAGGCCCGCGCCAGCATCGCAAGCCGCTGCCAGCCGCCCGACAACGCGTCCATCGGCACCGCGCGGTGCTCTGCCGGGATCGCCAGATCGTCGAGCGCGATATCCGCCCGCCAGCTCTCGTACTCCGCCTCGTCCGGCGTCAGCCCGGTCAGGACGGCGGCCTGCAACGGCAGGGCCAGCAGATCGTCGGGAATATTCTGGCTCAGATGCCCGATTTTCAGGCCCCGCGCGCGGGTTACCTCGCCGGACGTTGCCTCGGTCTCACCTGTCAGCAGCCGCAAGAGCGATGATTTGCCCCGCCCGTTTGCGGCAACGAGGCCGATACGGTCGCCCTTGCCGATGGTCAGGTCGAGGCCGCCGAACAGCGGTTCGAGCAGGGTCAGGGACAGGTCGCGGGTTGTCAGAAGGCTCATGTAAGGCAAGGTCCGGTTCCGGCGGCGCGCGGATGGTGCCGCAAAGGCGGGAAAGGGCGGACCGGAATGTGCTCCCGCGTCAGCCCCGCACGACGTCATGCGGGGCACAATCGGGGCCGAAGGTTCGCAGATGCATCGCCGGCCTCCTTTTTTCACGCGCGGATCGGATGCGCGCAGCCTAGCGCCCGCTGCGCGTCCCGGCAATCCGCTACTTCTTTTGCATCTTGGCCACCAGTTTCAGAACCGTCCGGCGCGGCATCAGCGGGATCAGCCATTGCAACATGATGCTCAGCCCCGTCTCGTTGATCACGACGAGTTCACCGCGCCGCATCGCCTCGTATCCAATCTTTGCAACACTCGCCGCCGTCGCCCCGCCGCCCTTCACGAGGCCGGTGCCCTCGAGGTCGGCGGTCTTGGCGAATTCCGTTTCGACATAGCCGGGCGCGAGGACGGTGCAGGTGACGCCGCGATCGCGCAACTCGTGGTCGACGGCCTGGGAAAACGAATTCACGAAGGCCTTGGTCGCGAAATACACCGCCTGGTACGGCCCCGGCATGAACCCGGCGGTGGAGCCCACGTTCAGGATCCTTCCGGCCCCCGCCGCCGCCATCCGCGCGCCGAACGCATGGGTCAGCGTCACCAGCGCCTTCACGTTAAGGTCGATCATCGCCATTTCGGCGGCGAGATCACGCTCGGTGTGCAGTCCGTGACCGCCGAAACCCGCGTTGTTGATCAGGACGTCGACCGGCACGCCGATTTTGTCCACCGCCGCCACCAGCGCCTCGGCACCGCCCTGCGCCCCCAGATCGAGGTCGATGACATGGGCGATGACACCGTGCTCTGCCTCGACCTCGGCCTTGAGGGCGTCGAGGGCATCCCGGCGGCGGGCGGTCAGGATCAGATCGCCGCCCTTGCGGGCGTGCAACCGGGCGAATTCGGCGCCGATGCCCGACGAGGCGCCGGTGATGAGGGCAGTGTTGGACATGGCGTTTCCTTTGCGCGTGGCGGCAGAATATCCGTCCGAATTGCGGTGCCACGGCGCCCGTGTCAACTTTGACCGCCATCTTCGGGGCGGCAGTCCAGCCTTTTACGCTGCGTCGCCGCCGCCCCTGCGGCACAAATGTGCCGACCCTGCGCGCCTCGTGCCACGGCGGGCGTTGAAATGTGCGGCGTGCGGGCGTACCTTACACTCAGGTCCGGCGCCGGGGCCGTTATCGGCGCAGCTCAGGAGGCTGATGTTCTGTCTGGTTTTCAAACGGTGGGTTCGTCCACCGCCGCGCGTCACGGCACCGCTGCCATGACCGCTTCTGCAGTGTCGGCCACGTCCGACGATCTTCTCGATGTGGCGATGGCATCCCTCGACACCGACAAGGCCGAAGAGATCGTGAAGATCTCGCTCAAGGGCAAGTCGGAAATGGGCGACTGGATGCTGATCTGTACCGGACGGTCGTCCCGTCAGGTCACGTCGATCGCCGAAAAGCTGTGTGAACGGCTTAAATCCGACTGCGGCGTCATCGCCAAGGTCGAAGGACGCGAAACGGGCGACTGGGTTCTTGTCGATGCGGGCGATATCATCGTCCATATCTTCCGGCCCGAGGTGCGCGAATTCTATCAGCTTGAAAAGATGTGGGCGCCGAATGCCGCGCACCGCGATCCGGATCGGTCCGCCGGTACGATGGATGCGGTGACGGATACGTCGCCCGAGACCTCGCATTAATTCGGGCAGCCGTCCGTGAAGGTGACGATCTGTGCCGTGGGCCGCCTTCGGGCGGGCCCGGAAAAGGCGCTCATCGACGATTATCTGGCGCGATTCGACCGCACCGGGCGGGCCCTGGGCCTTGGCCCGGCGCAGGTCGTCGAGGTCGAGGACCGAAAGGGCGGCGGCATGGCGGGCGAGGCCCCGCTGCTGGCACGCGCCGTCCCGAAGGGCGCGCTGGTCTGCACGCTCGACGAGCGGGGTGAGGCGATGGCCTCGCCCGAATTTGCCCGCCGCCTCGGCGATTGGCGCGATCGCGGGCGCGACGTCGCCTTCGTGATCGGCGGGGCGGACGGCATCGACGCGGATCTGCGCGGCACGGCGGACGCCAGCCTCAGTTTTGGTGCGATGGTCTGGCCGCACATGCTCGTCCGGGTGATGCTGGCCGAGCAGCTCTACCGGGCGGCGTCGATCCTCGCGGGCGGGCCGTATCATCGTGCGTGATGCGCGGCGTAAGATCGTGCGTGAAGCGCGCCTTAACATCGTGCGTGATGCACGGCGGATCCGGGGCCAAAAGGGCCTCCGGCGGGAGTTTTTGCAGCAAGAAAAAGGCGGGCGGCAGTTTTGTAAGCCCCCGCGGTGGGATATAGCGACCGCAAGGCACCCCGGAGGATGACGATGGCGAAGCGCGGACCTGTTGTATTGTGCATCCTCGATGGCTGGGGTCTGAGCGAAAGCCGGACAGGCAACGCGCCCCTGCTGGCGAAAACGCCGACGGTCGATGCGCTGTGGGACGCAGGCCCGCATGCGACGTTGATCACCCACGGGCCGGACGTGGGCCTGCCGACCGGGCAAATGGGCAACTCGGAAGTCGGGCACACCAACATCGGCGCCGGGCGCGTGGTGGCGATGGATCTCGGCCAGATCGACCTTGCCATCGAAGAGGGCAGTTTCGGCGAGACCGAAGGCATCGGTGCGTTCATCGCAAAGCTGCAGGAGACCGGCGGTACGGCGCATCTGATGGGCGTGGTGTCGGACGGCGGCGTGCACGGGCATCTGGCGCATCTGGCGCACAGCGCACGAATCATCGCCAACGCGGGCGTGCCGGTCCGCATCCACGCGATCACCGACGGGCGCGACGTCGCACCGGGATCGGCGGCGGGGTTTATCGCCGCATTGCAGGCCGATCTGCCCGATACGGCGCACATCGTAACCGTCACCGGCCGCTATTACGCGATGGACCGAGACAACCGGTGGGAGCGGGTCGAGACCGCCTTTGACGCCATGGTGCGGGGCAGGGGACCGCGCGCCGAGACGGCCAAAGCGGCCATCGAACAGGCCAGCGCGGACCACAAGACGGATGAGTTCATTCCGGCCACGGTGATCGGCGACTACGGTGGGTTTGCGCCGGGCGACGGGTTGTTTTGCCTGAATTTCCGCGCCGACCGGGCGCGCGAGATCCTTGCCGCCATCGCCGATCCCGATTTCGATGGCTTTGCCCGCCGGATGCCCGATCTTGCCGCGCGCCTCGGCATGGTCGAGTACTCCGATCGCCACAACGCCTGGTTCCCCTCCGTGTTCCCCAAGCGGCAGATCGCCAACACCCTTGGCGAATGGGTCGCGCATCACGGATTGTGGCAGTTCCGTCTTGCCGAAACCGAGAAATATCCCCACGTCACCTTCTTTCTCAACGGCGGCAAGGAAGCGCCCGAAGAGGGCGAAGAGCGCAGGATGCCGCAATCGCCCAAGGTCGCGACCTATGATCTGCAACCCGAAATGTCCTGCGCCGAGGTGACAGACGCCTTCGTCGGCGCCATCGAGGCCGGTTTCGATCTGATCGTCACGAATTATGCCAACCCCGACATGGTCGGCCACACCGGCGATCTGGACGCGGCGATTGCCGCCTGCGCCGCGGTGGATGCCGGGCTGAAACGCGTCGTCCGGGCGCTGCAGGCGGCAGGGGGTGCGATGATCGTCACCGCCGACCACGGTAACTGCGAGGTGATGATCGACCCCGAGACCGGCAATCCGCATACCGCCCACACGCTGAACCCCGTGCCGGTCATGCTGACGGGCGGGCCTGCGGGGGCGACGCTGCGCGACGGTCGGCTCGCCGATCTGGCGCCAACGCTGCTTGACCTGATGGGCCTCGATCAGCCGCCCGAAATGACCGGGCAGAGCCTGATCCTGCGATGAAGGCCGTCGTTCTCATCGCGCTGCTGTTCGCCGCCCCGGCGGTTGCGCAGGACACGACGCAGGCCGCGCGCGCCGCGTCCGAAAGGCTGGCGGCGGCGGCCGTGCTGCTGGATAGTGCGGCGTCATCGTCGGACCGGGTGGGGGCGCTGACGGAAACCGTGCGCGCCTATGAGGACGGGCTGGTTGCGCTGCGTGAGGGTCTGCGCCGTGTCGCGATCCGGCGGCGGGCGTTGCAGGCGGAACTCGACGCGCGGCAGGCCGAGGTGAGCCAGCTTCTGGGCGTGTTGCAGACCATGGGCCGCGCGCCCGCGCCGCTGCTGCTGTTGCATCCCTCCGGACCGCTGGGCACCGCGCGGTCGGGAATGATGGTCGCCGAGGTGACGCCCGCGTTGCAGGCCCAGGTCGACCGGCTGCGCACCGACCTGGATGAAATACGCCGGTTGCAGGCGTTGCAGGACAGCGCGGCAGGCACCTTGCAGGACGGACTTGCCGGGGCGCAGGAGGCGCGCGCCGCCCTCAGCCTGGCGATATCGGAACGGCGCGACCTGCCGGTGCGCTATATCGAGGACCCGGTGCGCACCGCCCTGCTGATTGCGTCGACCGAGACGCTGGATGCCTTTGCCGGTGGGCTGGCGGGCGTCGTGGATACGGCCCTTGCCGGGACGGCGCCCGATGCGCGCAGCCTGCAGGGCAGCCTGCCGCTGCCGGTGCAGGGGACGATCATCCGCGGGTTCGGTCAGGCCGACGCGGCCGGCACGGTGCGCCCCGGCTGGATCGTCGCGGCGCGTCCGCGCGCCATGGTCACGTCGCCCGCGCCCGCGACGATCCGTTTTCTGGGCCCGCTGCTCGACTATGGCAACGTCGTGATCCTCGAGCCTTCGCCCGACGTGCTGATCGTGCTGGCCGGTCTGGCCGAGGTATTTGGCGAGGCCGGTCAGGTGATCGACGCGGGCACCCCCGTCGGCCTGATGGGAGGGGAATTGCCGGGTGTTGACGCTATTTTGACCCAGAGTGCGGAAAGCGGCGCTGGGCCGCAGTCACAGACGCTTTATCTTGAGGTCAGGGACGGGCAGTCTGTGTCCAGTGCCGGCCCCGGCAGGGCGAGCGACCCCGCAGACTGGTTCGCGACCCCCTGACCGCCGCACAGGCAATATTCGGCACCGACCCGTGGCAAACGGACCGGCGCCCCCGATTGGATTGAGGATCGAGACCATGAAAAAGCTGATGATGTCGGCGATAGGCGGCACCGCCCTGGGCCTGTTGGTGACGACGCAGGTCGCGGGCCCGCTGATCGCGCAGGAGACCGAGCGCAACGCCAGCGTCTACGAACAGCTCGACCTGTTCGGCGACATCTTCGAGCGGATCCGCTCGGACTACGTCGAGGACGTGGACGAAACCGCGCTGATCGAGGCGGCGATCAACGGCATGCTCACCTCGCTCGATCCGCATTCGTCCTATCTGTCACCCGAGGACGCCAGCGACATGCGCGAACAGACGCGGGGCTCGTTCGGCGGCCTCGGGATCGACGTCACGCAGGAAGAAGGCTGGGTCAAGGTGATCTCGCCCATCGACGGCACACCGGCGGATGCGGCGGGCATTCAGGCGGGCGATTACATCACCGGCGTCGATGGCGAGAGCGTGCTTGGCCTGACCATGAACGAGGCGGTGGAGCTGATGCGCGGGCCCGTCGGCTCGGAGGTGGTGATCACCGTGGTCCGCGAGGAGGTGCCCGAGCCGTTCGACGTTCTGATCGTGCGCGACGAAATTCGCCTCACGGCGGTACGCGCCCGGACCGAGGGCGAAACCGTGGTGCTGCGCGTCAGCACTTTCAACGATCAGACATACGACAACCTTCAGACCGGCCTCGCCGCCCAGATCGAAGAAGCGGGGGGCATCGAAAACGTCAACGGCGTGGTCATCGACCTGCGCAACAACCCCGGCGGTCTCGTCAATCAGGCGGTGCTGGTGGCCGACGCGTTCCTCGACGCCGGTGAAATCGTCTCGACCCGTGAGCGCGATCCGGGTGCGGGCGACCGGTACAACGCCACCGCCGGCGATCTGACGGACGGATTGCCGATCGTGATCCTGATCAACGGCGGCACGGCCAGCGCGTCTGAAATCGTCGCGGGTGCCTTGCAGGATCACCGCCGCGCCATCGTCGTCGGCACACAAAGCTTCGGCAAGGGATCGGTGCAGACGATCATGCCGCTGCCGGGCGACGGCGCGATGCGTCTGACTACCGCGCGCTATTACACACCGTCGGGGCGCTCGATCCAGGCGCTTGGCATTTCGCCGGACATCATCGTGCAGCAGCCGCGGCCCCGCCCGGAGGAAGAAGACGATACACCGGCCCGCGTCCCCCGTTCGGAGGCGGATCTGCGCGGCGCACTGGGCAACGACAGCCTGTCGGAAGAGGAACTCGACGTGATCGAGGCCGACCGCGCCCGCGCCGAGGCCGCCGCCGATCTGCGCGAAAGCGACTATCAGCTGGCCTATGCCATCGACATCCTCAAGGGGCTGTCCGCGCTCGATCCATTGCTGATCGCGCCCGCACGGTCGGGCGGATGACGTGACGCCAGAGCAGATCGCGGCCCTGCCCTACAGGCCCTGCGTCGGCATCATGCTGGTGAATGCGCAGGGCCGGGTGTTCACCGGGCAGCGCCTCGACCGGGACCGCGACGCCTGGCAGATGCCGCAGGGCGGGATCGACGCGGGCGAGGACGTGACGGTCGCGGCCCTGCGCGAACTGGCCGAGGAAACCGGTGTCACCGCCGACAAGGTGGCGATCGAGGCGGTGACGGCGGCGCCGATTGCCTATGACCTGCCGCCCGGGGTGGTGCCGACGATCTGGAAAGGCCGCTATCGCGGTCAGGCGCAACACTGGGTCCTGATGCGGTTTTCGGGCGTCGATGCGGATATAGACATCGCGCAGGACCACGCCGAATTCTCGGCCTGGCGCTGGACCGATCCCGCCGATCTTGTACCGGGGATCGTGGCGTTCAAACGCGATGTCTATGCCCGCGTCCTGCAGGAATTCGGCGACAGGCTCTAGGTGTTTGATCCCACGGTTTGATGGTGTGATCCTTTCGTTGGAATGGAAGGAAGCATTATGGGACAAGTTCGTCACGGGAGCGCCACGACCACGCACGCCGTCAGAGCAGCAATACAGCGATCGCAAGCTTCGCTCTCGCAGTTGAGCCAAGAGCTTGGGATCAATCCCAAGACGGTCGCAAAGTGGCGCAGGCGGGCGACGGTTGAGGATATGAAGACGGGGCCGAGAGAGCCGCGCTCGACGGTTCTGACCGAGACAGAGGAGGCGATGATCGTCGCCTTTCGACGCCATACGCTGCTGCCGCTGGACGATTGCCTTTATGCCCTGCAACCGACGATCCCGCACCTGACGCGGTCGGCCCTGCACCGGTGCTTGCAGCGGCACGGCATATCCCGCCTGCCGGACGTCGAGGGGGACAAACCGAAGCGACAGAAATTCAAGCGCTATCCGATCGGCTTCTTTCATATCGACATTGCGGAGGTGCAGACCGCGGAAGGAAAGCTCTACCTCTTCGTGGGCATTGACCGGACCAGCAAGTTTGCCGTGACCCAGCTCGTTGAGAAAGCCGACCGAAGACGGCGTGGGAGTTCCTCCAGCACATGCTCGAGGCCGTGCCGTATCACGTCCACACCATCCTGACGGACAACGGCATCCAGTTCGCCGAGCAGCCGCGGAACAGGAACACGGCATACTCGCGGCAGATGCGCTTCGACATGATCTGCGAGGCCAACGGGATCGAGCACCGCCTGACAAAGCCAAACCATCCGTGGACCAATGGCCAGGTCGAGCGAATGAACCGAACGATCAAGGAGGCGACCGTGAAGCGTTACCATTACGACAGCCACGATCAGCTGCGCACCCACCTTGGTGACTTCATGGCAGCCTACAACTACGCGCGAAGGCTCAAGACCCTCGGCGGCCTCACGCCCTACGAATACATCTGCAAGATCTGGACATCCGAGCCGGACAGATTCATCCTAAATCCGACCCACCAGATGCCGGGACTGATCACCTAGGCCCCGCTCGTCGCTCCCGTGCGGGCGCGCCTCGCCCGTGGGATCAACGGCTTTGCAACAACCCCAGAAGCGCGGGTGAGGCGTAGCCGTCGGGCACCAGTGCGTTCGCCTGCTGATAGGACCGGATTGCATTGACGGTATTCGGGCCGATGCGCCCGTCCACGCCTTGCGTCGAATGCCCTGCGGCCGTCAGCTGGCGCTGCAACTCCTGCCGCTCGGCAAAGGTCAGTGCCCGGTCGCCCAGCGGCCAGCCGCCCTGCAACGCGGGTCCGCCCCGCAGCCGGTCCGACAGGTGGCCCACGGCGATGACATAGCTGTCGGCGGTATTGTACCGCTCGATGGCGGAAAAGTTGGCGAATATCATGAACGCCACACCGGTATGTCCGGCAGGCAGCAGGATCGACGCCTCGCCCGCGCTGTCCGGCACCGGATCGCCATTCGCGTCGCGGATGCCCTGCGCGGCCCAATAGGACGGCATCCGGACGATAGACCGATCCGCCTGCAAATAGTCGAAGCCCTCGGGGAGGACCACTTCGATGCCCCAGGGCGTGTCCTTCACCCAGCCCGCGTCGGCCAGATACCGTGCCGCCGACGCCAGCGCATCAGTCGGATCGTCGGACCAGATGTCGCGCCGTCCGTCGCCGTCGAAATCCACGGCCAGTGCCTCGAACGACGTCGGCATGAATTGTGTGTGGCCCATGGCGCCCGCCCAGCTGCCGATCATGCCGTCCGGCGTGGTATCGCCGTTCTCGAGGATCCGCAGCGCCGCGATAAGCTGTGCCTCGAAGAACGCCGCACGCCTGCCATCGGCGGCCAGCGTCGCGAGGGCCGCGACGGTCGGCACATCGCCCATGAAGGTGCCATAAGCGCTCTCCAGGCCCCAGATCGCCACGACGGCATGCCGGTCGACGCCGTAGCGCGCCTCGATATCGGCCAGCAGGCGCGGCAGCGCGCGCAGCTTTGCCTGACCGTTGGCGATGCGCAGATCGGAGACGGCGGTGTCGAGGTAGTCCCACAGGGTCTTGGTGAACTCTGACTGGCTGCGGTCCCGCGTCACGACGACGGGCAGATGCGGCAGGTTGGTCAGCGCGGCATCGAGGGTCGCCTCGGCGATCCCGGCAGCGCGGGCACGCGGGCGGAACCCGGCAAGCCACGCGTCGAGGGCCGCTTGATCGGGTGTCGGCACGGGCGCAGGCCTTTCAGACAGATCGAGAGGGAGCAGCGACGGCCCCCCGGGACCGCTCGGGCCGGTGGGACCGCCGGGGGCGGTTTGCGCCGCGAGGGTTGTGGCGCCGACGGTCAGGGCAAGCGTAACGCCTGTGAAGTGGCGCAACGCGCTCTCGACAAGACCGCGCCGGAGCAGCACCGCGTCACAGCGCATCGAGCAAGGCCCGGCTCGGCTCTCCGGTCACGGGCAGCCCGTTGGCCTGCTGATAGGCGGAAATCGCCGCACGGGTGTTGTTGCCGACGACGCCGTCCGCGCCCTGCGTGTCGAAACCGCGCGCGGTCAGCCGCTGCTGCAACGCCTCGCGGTCGTTCAGCGTCAGCCCGTTGGCGTCGGGCGGAAAGCGCGCCTGGATGGCCGCCCCGCCGATCAGACGGTCGGACAGATGGCCGACGCCGATGGCATAGTTTTCGGCGTTGTTGTAGCGCAGGATCGAGCGGAAATTGGCAAACACCATGAACGCGGGCCCCTGCGGCCCCTGCGGAATGATGACCGAGGCGTTGCCGTGATCGGGCACGGGCGCCCCGTCGGTGCCGGTGATCCCGAGGCCGTTCCACGACCCCGTCGCGCGCGTCGTCGACCGGCCCGTCAGCCCGGTGTTGAACCCGGCGGGCAGACGCACCTCGACGCCCCAGGGCTGACCGCGGCGCCAGTTGGCGTTTTGCAGATAGGCGGCGGCGGATGCGATGCCGTCCGTCGGATCCTCGGACCAGATGTCGCGCCGCCCGTCGCCGTCGAAATCGACGGCCAGCGACAGGAACGACGTCGGAATGAACTGCGTGTGTCCCATCGCGCCCGCCCACGACCCGGTCATCTGGCCGGGCGTCGTGTCGCCGCGTTGCAGGATGCGCAGGGCCGCGTCGAGCTGTTCCTCGAAGAACGCGGCGCGCCGTCCCTCATAGGCCAGCGTGGACACGGCAGAGACCACCGGCACAGAGCCGCGCCGCTCGCCGTATTGGCTTTCCAGCCCCCAGATCGCGGTAAACACCTGCCGCTCGACGCCGAACCGCGCCTCGATGGCGGCCATCGTCGACGCTAGCTGACCCAGCTTCGCGCGGCCCGTGGCGATGCGTTCGGGCGAGGCGGCGATAGCGAGGTAATCCTCGAGGGTGCGGGTGAATTCGGTCTGGTTGCGGTCGCGCTCGATCACGCCGGGCAGATATCCCGCCCCCTGGAACGCCGCCGTGACGGTGCCCTGCGAAATGCCGCGCGCGGCGGCGCGGGATTTATAGGAGGCGACCCAGGCGTCCCAGCCCGCGTTCGGCACGGCGGGAAACGCGGCCTCGGCGGCGCGGGTGGGCGTTGTGGCAAGGCGCGCGGTGCCGCCACAGGCGGCGAGAGTGCTGGCCATCAGGCCGAATGTCGCGGTGCGGCGGGTGATGTTCATGGATGCTCGTCCTCTTTTTCGTGCAAGCCTAGCGGGATTTGCCGGATGCGGGAAGAGGGCGAAAACAGACCCTCAGGAGCGGCGCCGTCCGCGCGTCACCCGGAGTGCGCTCTTGCGGCCGCCTTTGGCCCGTTTCGGCGTCGGCATTCGTTGATCGTCGATCGACAGCAATTCGGCGGTCATGCCGCCGGTGGTGGCCGATGCCTCGGCGAGTTTCACCTCGGCGCGCTGCCCCATCGCGATCAGACGTCCCGACTCGGCGCCCTGAATGGTCTGCGCGTCGCGGTCGAAATGGAAATATTCGTGGCCGATGGCACGCATCGGCACCAGCACGTCGGCCCCGGTCCCGTCGAGCTTGATGAACAGCCCGAACCGCGCGACGCCGGACACCCGCCCGCCGAAGGTATTGCCGACCTCGCCCGACAGGAACGACGCAAGGTAGCGGTCGGTGGTGTCGCGCTCGGCGATCATCGAACGGCGTTCGGTGTCGGAGATCTGCTGGCCGGTTTCGGCGAGAGTGTCGATGTCCCACGTCGACAGGCCATCGTCACCCCAGCCATGCGCGGAAATCAGCGCGCGGTGCACGATCAGGTCGGCATAACGGCGAATCGGCGAGGTGAAATGCGCGTAGTTGCGCAGGGCGAGGCCGAAATGGCCGCGATTGTCGGGACCGTAATAGGCCTGCGTCATCGAGCGCAGGGTGGCGATGTTGATAAGCTCGGCGCTGTCGGTGCCGGCCGCCTGCTCCAGCAGCCGGTTCAGGTGTTCGGTCCGCAGCACCTGGCCTTTGGCGAGCACCAGACCGGAGCCCTGGGCAATCTCGCGCAGACTGTCCAGCTTGTCGTCGGACGGTTCCTCGTGGACGCGGAACAGCAGCGGCGTCTTTGCCGCGTTCAGGGTTTCGGCGGCGCAGACGTTGGCGAGAACCATGCACTCCTCGATCAGGCGGTGCGCGTCGATGCGGTCCTTGAACGACACGGACGTCACGGTGCCGTCGTCCGACAGTTCGATGCGCCGTTCCGGCAGGTCGAGGTCGAGGGGCTGACGCCGCTCGCGCGCGAGAACCAGCGCGGCATAGGCATCGTAGAGGTGGCGCAACCCGTCCAGATGCGGCGCCGTGCGATCCGTCGGCTGGCCGTCGACGGCCTGCTGCACCTCTTCATAGTGCAGGGACGCGGGCGAGCGCATGAGGCCGCGAAGGAAGGTGTGCCCCAGCTTTTCACCTGTTGCGTCGATGCGGATTTCCACGGCGATCACCGGGCGGTCGACGCCCTCGTGCAGCGAACACAGGTCGCCCGACAGCGCATCGGGCAGCATCGGCACCACGCGGTCGGGGAAATAGCTGGAATTGCCGCGGGTCCGCGCCTCGCGGTCGAGCGCGGAGCCGGGCGTGACGTAATGCGCGACGTCGGCGATGGCGACCCAGAGGGTGTGGCCGGTTTCCGTCGGGATCGCGCAGACGGCGTCGTCGTGGTCGCGCGCATCCGACGGGTCGATGGTGACGAGCGGCAGGTGCCGCAGGTCGGTCCGCGAACCAAGGTCGACGGGCTGCGCCGCCTCTGCGGCACGCAGGACCGCGTCGGGGAAGATGTCGGGAATACCGTGCTGGCGGATCGCGATGAGCGACACCGCCTTCGGCCCCGACGGATCGCCCAGACGCGCCATGATGCGCGCGCGCGGCAGGCCAAGCCGGTTGCGCGGACCGATCTGTTCGGCCTCGACCAGTTCACCGTCGCGGGCGGCGTTCACGTCGCCGGGGGCCACGGCCCATTCGAGATCGGATCCCTTGTCGACGGGCTGGATGCGGCCGCCTTCGGACGTCTTGCGGAAAATCCCCAGAACCGAGTTCTGTACCCGCGCGATGCGGCGGATCAGACGCGCGGTATGGGTGTGGTCGTCGCCCTCTTCGGCGCGCGATCTTCGCCAGGATCCGGTCGCCCTCGCCAAGTGCAGGCTCCCCCGGTTTCGTCACGATCAGGATACGCGGCAGGGGCGCGTCCTCGGGCCAGTCGTCGGCGGCCATCGCCGTGGCGAACAGATCGCCGTCGGCATCGGGTGCGGCCACGGTCAGCACGCCCACGGGCGGCAATTCGCCCGGCACGCGAACCCGGCGCGCGCGCGGCGCCTTGAGGCCCTCGGCCTCCATCTCGCGCAGGATGCGTTTCAGATCGACCTTGCCCGCCCCCCGGATGCCGAATTCCTTCGCCACATCGCGCGCGGCGGTCATGGTCGGGTTCTCGGCCAGATAGGTGGCGATGTCGTCCTTGGACGGGAGGGGTTTGCGTGTCTGGTTCATGGCCCGGGCGTATCAGGTCGGCGGCGCGGGGGCGAGACGCAACCGGCGCGCGGGCAGTGTCGCCTGCCATTCCGCCTGCCATTCCGGGCGTCGAGCGAGCGCACAGGTTAGGATTGCGGGTATTTTAGGGAGAAAGCAGCGATGCCCGGTCACAAATCGCAGGTCATGTCCCGATGCGGAATGCCGGCGTCGTCGTATTCCGGGCCAATCGCGGTAAACCCAAGCGCTTCGTAGAACGCGATCGCGTGGGTCTGGCTGCCGAGTTTTGCCAGCGTCACGCCCGGCACCGTGCGGAAATGGTCCATCGCGGCGCGGATCAGGGCGGCGCCGATGCCGTGACCGCGGTGCGGAGCAAGGACGCAGACGCGCCCGATCTTGCCCGTGTCGCCGCGCACGAACAGGCGCGCGGACCCGGCGGGGGTGCCGGCGAGCGTGGCCAGAAGGTGCGTGGCCTCGCCATCCAGACCGTCGATCTCGTCTGCCTCGGACACGCCCTGTTCCTCGATGAACACGGTGCGCCGCAGGGCGCGGCAGGCGGCGAGATCGGTGGTCGGGGCAATCGACAGCGTCACGCGAAGTACTCTCTCAGGATGCGGGCGTAGATCGACTTGAGCTGGCCGATCTGCGCGACCGAGACCCGTTCGTCCACCTGATGCATCGTGCGGCCGACAAGGCCGAATTCGACCACCGGGCAGTGATCCTTGACGAAGCGCGCATCCGAGGTGCCGCCCGACGTCGAGAGTACTGGCGTGCGGCCCGTTTCCGCCGTGACGGCGCGACCGATCAGATCGGACAACGGGCCGGGGGGCGTCACGAAGGCCTCGCCCGAGATGCGCACGTCCACCTCGATCCGGGTGCCGGTGTCGGCCGCGACGGCGGCGGCCTCGGCCTTCAGCCAGTCGGTGACGGTCGCGCCGGTGTGCGTGTCGTTGAAGCGGATGTTGGCGACGAGGCGACCGGCGGCGGGGATGACGTTGGTGGCCGGATTGCCGGTGTCGATGCTGACGAGGGCCAGCGTCGACGGATCGAAATGGTCGGTGCCGGTATCAAAGGTGTGCGCCGCCAGCCGCACCGCCAGCGCCGCGAGCGCGGGAAGCGGGTTCAGCGCGCGGTCGGGATAGGCCGCGTGGCCCTGCGTGCCGTGCACAGCGATCCGCGCGGTCATCGACCCGCGCCGCCCGATTTTCATCGCCTCGCCCATTTCGTCGGGGCAGGTCGGCTCGCCCACGAGGCAATCGGTCATCGCCTCGCCGTTGGCGGCCATCCAGTCGAGCAGGGCGCGGGTGCCGTCCTCACCCCTGTCCTCTTCGTCGCCGGTGATCGCAAGGATCACGGCGCCATCCGGTGGCGTGTCGGTCACGAAATCGACGGCCGCCGCGACGAAGGCCGCGACGCCGGATTTCATGTCCGTCGATCCGCGCCCCCAGAGATATCCGTCCCGTATTTCCGCGCCGAACGGATCGACCGTCCAGTCGGCCTCGTTGCCCAGCGGCACCACATCGGTATGGCCGTTGAACCCGAACGTCCGGTTCGCCCCCTGCCGCCCCCAGCGGGCGAACAGGTTGCAGATGCCGCCCCGGTCGACGCGGGTGCAGGCAAAACCGGCCTTCGTCAGCACCTCTTCCAGCAGGACGAGTGCGCCGCCCTCGATAGGCGTGACGGAGGGGCAGCGGACGAGGGCGGCGGTGAGGGCAACGGGATCGGTGGTCATGCAATCGGCTCCGGCATTTTCCAAGCGGTAGCGCGCACGGCGTACGGATGCAAACGATGCGGATGCCGGCGGCGTTGCGGGCCGGACGTCCGGCCCGGCGGCCCCACCCAAGCCCTGCGTAAAACGACCGCAGGCCAGCGGCATCCGGCCGGCGGCGCCCGACGTCGGGAATAGGCGGCGGCGATAGGCGGCGTCAGCGGTCGTCCGCAGCGTCGCGGTCGCCCCCGGGCGTATCGTAGAACGGCGTCATCTGCGCCACGATCACCGCATTTTCGGCCAGCGCGCGGTCCATCAGCACGCGTTCCTCGTCGGCGATGTCGTGCCCCTCTTCCAGCCGCTCTTCGAGGGTGCCGTAGCCCGACACGTCCAGCGGCGCCATGTCCGCCTGCTTGAGGATCGCCACGGTCTCGCGCACGGCCTCGGCCTCGTCGATGCCGCTGGCATAGCACATCAGCGCCGCGCCAGTGCTGGCCTTGGGCAGTCCGTCGCCCGCGCGGCGTCCTACCTCGACGAGCAGGGTGAAAACCTGATGGCGGCTGGCAGGCTTGGGCATCGGAGGCTCCTTGGTGCGGACGACTGGTGCATCCCCGATACGACGCCCCGCGTCCGAGCGAAAGTGCCGCCGAAGCGGCGCGAGGCTGGGCAAAGCGGCGCAAGGCCGGGCAGACCGGGGCAAGCGGGGCACAGATCGCGGCAACCCGGGCGCGCGGCGCCGCGCACACTGGATCGGGGCACCGGGCCGCGTTAGCAAAGCCAAAACAGGCAAAGGCGCACGCAATGGGATTTTTCGATTTTCTGGCGGATCATCCGCGCTATACGGCAAACGCCGCCGACATCGCCCGCCTGAACCAGCGGCGCAATTTCCTGATCGAGCCGTTCCGCAATGAAATCAAGGGCGCGCGGATCCTCGATATCGCGGCGCACGATGGCCGCTGGTCCTATGCGCTGGCCGAGGCGGGGGCGAAAGAGGTGCACGGGATCGAGCCGCGTACCGACCTTATCGCCGATTACGCCAGTTTTCCGGCGACCGAATACAAATCCAACGTGCGGCTGGAGGAAGGCGATCTGTACGACGCCCTGCCCGCCCTTGCCGCCAGAGGCGAGACCTATGACATCGTCGCCCTGTTCGGCATCTATTATCACATCATGGATCATTTTTTCGTGCTGCGTCAGATCCGCAAACTGAAACCCCGCCTGATCGTCATCGATTCCGAATTCATGAAAGGCGAGGCGCCCCTTATCCATATGTCGAAGGAGCGGGTCGACAAGCATCTGAACGCCGTCGCACAGATCGAAGGACAGGAAGTGGCGATCAAGGGCACGCCGTCCTGCGTGGCGATGGAACGTATGGCCGAGGCGCTGATGTATCGCGTCCACTGGCTCCCGTGGGAGCGTCTGGCCGAGAACGACCGGGTGGGCGTGTCCGATTACTACCGCGAGGGCAAGATGATCCGCCGCACCTGCGCCCTGACACCGATCGAAAGCTGACCCCGGTCAGGAGCTGACCGGCCGACAGGTGCCGCTGCACAGGCGGCGGGCCCTAACGGTCCGTCGCCCCTTTGCCGTCGATGATCTTGTCCCGGAAACCGGCGATCCGCGACCGCCGGGTTTCGGCCTTTTTCGCACCGTTCAGATTGATGACATAGCTGCGTTGCCGCCCCGGAGTAAGCGCGTCGAAGGCCTCGGCGAGCGCCGGATCGTCGTCGAGCGCCGCGACAAGTTCGTCCGGCAGATCGATGTCTGCCTGGGTTTTCTCGGGCACGATCTCCTTGTCGGCATAGCCCATCGCCTCGGAGATGTAGGCGCGGATCACCGGTTCCAATTCTGTCACCCCGGCGCTGTCGGCAAACCGGATCAGGCCCGCGTGCTGCGTATTCGGCCCCGCTTTTTCAAGGATGCCTTCCGGGTCCCGCATCAGTGCCGCGTTGAAGAATGTCATCCGGAAATCATCGCGAAAGGCCCCGAGGATAGCGATGTTCCGGCCCGCGTGGGCATAACAGGGGTTGCCCCATTTCACCGTCTCGGCAAGGCCCGCGTCCCGGCAGATGCGGCGCAAATCCGCAAGGCCGCGGCACCAGACAAGCGCCGAACACTCCGGCGTGTCGAACCGCGCACAACGGCCGCACCCCTTGACGAAAAACTCCTCGATGTCGGTAATCATGACACCCTGCCAGCGCTGAACCCCCCTTGATGCTATCGCAACCGGACCAAAAATCAATGCGCCGCTGCGGCGGGTCACAGCCAATACAGCCGGTCGGCAGCCTCAACATCTCAGACGGATTGCGTCGCCTGAACCGCCGTTTCCGGGTCGTCCCTGACGCTGATCGGACAATCGGGTCCGTGCCCGGCACAGGACATTTTTGCCCGCCGGGTTCAGGATGGACGGCCAGTCGCATCAGGCTCGATGGGGATCGGCATCGTCCCTGCCGCTCATGCTGCCGGCGGGCTGTCCGACACGAGGCGCATGCCTGGATATGAGGGCGGCACGCCGGATCCCGTTCAAGGAACCGCGCCGCCGTGTGAAGGCCGCCGACGTGGAACGCACGACAGCGCCCGGCGGCGGCATCGGTCGCGCAGATCCGGGTCCATTCCCACACCGATCCGTCGAGATCGGAAATTCCCCCGGCGCCGGTGGAAAACGCACCTGTCCACCGCAAATTCCGCGCAGAGCCTTCTTCGCGGGGTATGCCGAGGCCCGGCGCAACGCCGGATCGCTCAAGTTCGGATCCGGCGTTTGCGGCACGATGCCCGTGGCGCGGTCACGCCATTGCGGGGCCGTGCGCCGACGAAAGCCGTGACCGGTGAGATCGGAGATCCGGTCCGCGCATTCCAGCGCGGTCGTGTGGCTGACGGTCGTCGCCCGCGTGCCGGCCGGTTGTCGGCCACCGGGCGCGCGCAACGCCTGATGGCAGCCGCCGTCCGTGTGGCACCGGTTCCAATTCGGCAACCGTAGCCTCGAAAGGCTGCACCAAAAGGGTGCGGCCATCGTGCAGGCCACCGTGCAGGGCCACCGTCGACAGGGCCACCGTGCAGGGCCACCGCGACAAGACCGGGCACCGGCACGTTTGCCGATGCCCGGTCCGCCGGGGTCGGAACAGCCATCCCGACCGCGACCGGCACCCGGGCGCCAGGCCCCGGATACGAAACGATGCCTGACCGCGTCGGCACCCTGCAAAACCCCGTCAGCCCTGAAGCGGGCCGGGCGCCTCGATCTGCTCCATCAGATCGTTGTTCCAGTCGCCCTCGACGATGAAATGCGCGGTGGCGCCCAGCAGTGAGCCTTCGATCAGGTTATGGCTTACGTAGGCATAGACGCCCGGCTGCTGAAACGTATACATCGCCGCAACCGCGCTGCCGCCGCGCACGAACCATGTTTCCATGCCGGTCATCGGCGGATCGGAAAACGAGGTTTCCCAGACATAATCGCCATGGCCGCCGATCAGATGCGGACGGCTGTCGCGGTTGCACTGATTATGGATCATCAGGACCGTGCTGCCGACCCCGGTGGTGATCGCCCGGCTGCCGGTCAGCGCCCCGACGGCACCGTTGAACACCACATGGGTCGGCGTCAGCGTTCGCATCGCCTCGAGCGATTCGGCATAATCGTCGCCGGCGTTGCCATAGGTCTTGTAGGTGCCGTTGTCGTCCGCGGGCAGGTAATAGTCCTGCTCGCCGATATAGGCGATCGTGTCATAGGCGAGCGCGTTGCCGTCCCCGTCCTTGAGGCCGTCGCGCGGCAGCACCATCAGCGCACCGTTCATGCCGTGACAGACGTGATAGGGGATCATCGCCCCGCCCGGCGCGCAGTGATAGGTAAAACAGCCAGGTTTCACGGCCTTCCAGCGCAGTTTCGTCTGCTCGCCCGGATAGATATGGGTAAGCGCGCCGCCGCCCAGCGCGCCGGTGGCGGCGTGAAAGTCGATGTTGTGCTCCAGCACGATTGCGCGTGTGGCTTTTGAGGGTCAGCTCGATGTAGTCGCCCTCATGCACGATGATCAGCGGGCCGGGCACCGAGCCGTTGTAGGTCATCGCCCAGATCGAGGCGCCGGTGTCCTCGTCCACGACCATCAGACGCTCGTCCACCGTCAACTCGATCTCGACGATCTTCGGCGGTCCGGAGGCCATCTGTTCATGCTCGGGCGCAAAGGGCGGACGGACGAGGCGCTGCTGCACCCGCTCGAGGCCGGAAAGATCGACGGGGGCCGCGTCGGCAACCTGCTGCTGCACGCGCACGACGCCGCCCTCCGGCATTGCCAAAACCGGCGGGGTCAAAACCGGGGCGGCGACACTGCGCCGCGCGGTTGCGGCGGCGGGCGCGGCCAGCGCGCCGGTCAGGACGGCGGCCCCCGCCGCGGCACCGCCACGCAGGATGTTGCGGCGGCCCTTGTCCACGGCCTCGGGCGTGCGGTCTGGTCTGTGTGTCTCGGACATCTGGAAACTTCATCCTTCGGGGATTGAATGCGACATGCCGGAACGCGCGGGCGGCGCGCCCCGGACACCGGCGGGTCAGAGGTTTTCGAGCTGTTCTTCGAAACGCTCCATCGCGCGCGGCGGAATACGGCCTTCGAAATAGTCGTCGGGGACGACGACGTCCTCGCCCACGGCAATCGTTATCACCATACCCATCGCGAAATGCGGCAGGCACTTGATCCCGTAAAGGCCCTCGACGTCGAAGGTTATCTCAGGTTCGTCATTGATCCGGCCTTCGAATTCTTCCGCACCCTCGGGCATCATCTCGGAGATGGACTGGGCGTTGTGCCCGCGGTCTGTCGCGACAAAGACCACCACGTCGCCCGGAGCGATCCGCAGAAAGGCAGGCTCGAACACCATTGTCCCCGCCTCACCACGGTTCAGCATCTTCACTTCGTGGGTTTCGGCGACTGCGGCCCCGGCCAAAAGGCCGCCAAGGGCGACACCGAATGCAAGTTTCTTCATCATACAAGGTCCTTTCACGTCATATTGAATTGGCGTGACACTAGGCGCGGCCTCCGGTGGCGGGCTTTGCGTTTACGCAAACCGATCCGGGATTGCGTCAGGGCCGCATCGGACTACGCTCACCCGAACTTGCCGTCTGAACGCTCCTCATCCCGAAACCGGAGAGACCGTGCCCCGATCCACCGACAGTTCCACGTCGAGATCCGATGCCCGCCCCATCGGCCACCTCGACGCGAGCCTGCTTGCGCCGTTGCCGTCCTTTGCCGGACTGGACCGCGCGGCGATCCGCGATATCCTCGATCTCGCGTCGTCCTCGCGGATTGCAGAAGAGCAGACGGTTTTCGAGGAAGGGCCGCCCGAGGCGAGCAGGTGACCGTGCTGCACGTCCCCGCCGGAGAGCTTTTCGGTTTTGCCGCCGCCATCGGGCGCGACACCTATCCGGGCACCGCCATCGCGGCGGCGGACTGCATCGTGCTGTCCTGGCCCATGCACCTGTGGTCGACATTTGCGGCGGCCCACCCCGGGTTCGCCGCGGCGACCGCGCGGACAATCGGCCACCGTCTGGGCGAAATGAACGATCGCGTCGTCGAACTTGCGACCCTGCAGGTCGAACAGCGTGTGGCCCGCGCCCTGCTGCGCCTGATCGAACAGACCGGAAAGCGCACGGATGCCGGTGTCGAAATAGATTTTCCGATCACCCGGCAG
The DNA here is from genome assembly GCA_963761735.1 of uncultured Alphaproteobacteria bacterium. Classification (GTDB taxonomy): domain Bacteria; phylum Pseudomonadota; class Alphaproteobacteria; order Rhodobacterales; family Rhodobacteraceae; genus CAVXHQ01. The sequence continues at coordinate 948,616 of CAVXHQ010000003.1, read as the reverse complement.
GACATTTCCGAGATGACCGGCACCACATTGCACACCGTCAGCCGCCTGCTCAGCGTCTGGGCGCGCGACGGCATCATCGATCCGGAACGACGGCACAAGCGGATCACCGTCAGCGATCCCCACCGCCTCGTCGAACTCGGGGAGGCGTCCCTGCAAGGCTGACCGGCATCGCGAACCACCGGTTTATCCAATGGCCGCCCGCACCTCGATCAGGAACGCGGCGGGCGAAACGCGTTCATGACCGGTTCGGGCGGACCGTTTCGGGCGGACCGGTCAGCGCAGATCAGGCACCGCGAACGGACAAGAGGCCTGTGTATCCTGCACCGCCATGAGCAACGACCGGGCGATCCGCTCGGCGCGGAGGATGACATGGTCGGCACCCTTTTCGGTGCAGACCTCGTGCGCCGTTTCGCGAAACAGCACCAGCCACCGGTCGAAATGCGCCTTCGATACCGGCAGATTTGCGTGTTTGGGCACCGGAGCGCCGTGATACCGGCCTGTCATCAGCGCAACCGAGGACCAGAAGTCCACCATCCGGTCGAGGTGCGGCGCCCAGTCGGCGATGCGTTCGGCAAACACCGGCCCAAGGACCGGATCGTCACGCACACGGTCATAAAAGCGATGCACCAGACGCACGAGCATAGCGTCATCGAGCCCAGTCTGCGCCATGAGCGACCGGGTCATCTCGGGGCGGGCCGAGGCGATACGCGGCGTGTCAGTCGGGTGATCGGTCATCGCAACCTCCGGAAAGTCCTGACGTGGTGACTATCGTAGTCCACTGGACAGGCGATGTTTACAGGTCGTCAGAAACCGGTTCTTTGCCTTTTCGCAAGCCGGGAAACAACACCAGCCGGCAGGCTGCGGGCAGACCAGGTCGCGTTCATCGGCATGGCTCGGGCAAGGACAATTTCAGACCGACTGCACCTCAAATCGTGCTGACCGACCAGACTGTGCGGTGGTCATAGGGCCGGTCCGGGCGCAGGATCACATCGCCGAAAGCGGGCTTGTTCGGACCGTCCGGGCAGTATTGCGGCTCCAGACAGACACCGGCGCCCGGGCCATATCGACGCCCGCCCAACCCGACCAGACCCAGCGGAACAAGATGGCCATCGTAGACCTGAAGGGCCGGTTTCGTCGTCTGTATGGCCAGTCTCAGCCCGGACCGCATGGAGGAAAGGACAGCAGCGGGGCGCAGGCCCGGTTGCGGGCGCAGGACGAGGTTGTGATCGACGGCATCCGGGCCGAAACGCCGCGCCGCGCGAAAATCGAGGAACGTGCCTGCAACGTCGGCGATGTCGCCGGTCGGTATCTTGGCATCATCGACCGGCGTCCAGACATCGGCGCAAACTTCAAGCTGGTGGTCCGACAGATCCGGCCCGCCGTCCAGATTGAAATAGCTGTGCTGCGACAGGCCGAACGGCGTTGCGCGGTCGGTCACGGCACGGGTCGTCATGCCGATCCGGTCGCCCGGCCCGATATCATAGCGACAGGTCATCGCCACGGCGCCGGGAAACCCCTGATCGCCATCGGGCGACCGCAGGCCGAGGCTGACGTGGGTGCCCGAATGATCGAGGATCGTCCATATCCGGCCCGACGTGCCGCCCGCGCCACCGTGCAGCGTATGCGCGCCGTTCTCGTTCCGGTGCAGCCGGTGAACCTTTCCGTCGAGCGTGAACCGGCCCTGCGCGATCCTGTTGGCATAGCGCCCGACGACCGCGCCGAAATAGGGCGAGCGGGCCGGATAGGAGGCAAAGTCGTCGAAGCCGAGGACGATGGACTGCCGCCCTTCGAGGTGGCGCATCGACAGAGTACGGATAACCGCGCCCCATGTCAGGACATGCGCGCGAAATCCGGTATCCGACGTCAGGATCATCTGATGGACGTCGCGCCCCCCGTGCCGTCCGAACAGCGTCGGTCACTGCGCCGCACCTCTGAAAGGGGCGGTCATCGCGTGGCGTCGCCGTCGGTCGCGCGGTTCGTCAACTGCGCCTGCAACATTACCACGCCCAGCAAAAACAGGCCCCGGATCACCGATTGCCAATAGGCCGAGAGCGAGATCCAGCCTTTGCCGTTCTCGAAGTTCAGCACGTTGAACACCACGCCCAGCAACAGCACCCCGGCGAGCGTGGTGACGACGGATCCGGCCCCGCCCGTCAGCAGCGTGCCGCCCACGACGACGGCGGCGATGGCGAACAGCTCCCATCCGACGCCTTCGATCGGCTGGCCGGCGCCGAACTGCGCGGCGAGGATCACCCCCGCGAGGCCTGCACAGCCGCCAGAGGCCAGATAGACGAGGAATGTCACCCGCCCGACCGGCAGCCCCATCATCCGGGCCGCGTCCTCGTTGCCACCGATGGACAGGACCGTGCGTCCGGTGCTGGTCAGGTTCAGCACGACAGATCCCGCGACATAGGCCACGAGAGCGATCAGCGCGGGCACCGGAAGACCCGCGAGGTTGCCCTGCCCCAGCCATGTGAAATCGGTGGCATAGGACGCGGCGATAGAGCGGTTGTCGGCCAGCAACAGCGCCGTGCCGCTGGCCCCCAGCATCGTCGCCAGCGTGACGATGAACGGCATGATCCGCAGGCGCGTAACGATCACGCCGTTCAGCGCCCCCACGACAAGGCCCGCCGCGATGCCTGCCGCGAGACCGGGGACGAGGCCATAGGGACTTGCGTGGGCGGCCACGACACTGCCCAGCGCGGCGGTGGACCCGACCGACAGGTCGATGCCGCCGGTCATGATGACGAAACACATGCCCAGCGCCACCAGCGCGAACATCGAATTATAGCGCAGCACGCTGAGGATGTTGAACGTGCCGAGGAAATTGTCATAGCGCAGCCAGCCGAACAGGATCACCAGCGCAAGCGCCAGTATCACGCCGTACCGCGCCAGCAGCGATCCGAGCCGCATCGTGCCCATCATGCCGCCCGCCCGCGTTCCTGAAGCCAGACGGCCCCGATGATGATCGCCGCCTTGACGACAAGCGCCGCCGCGTCCGGCACGCCGTTGGCGAGCAGGGTATAGCGCACGAGCTGGATCGTCATCGCGCCAAGGATGGTGCCGAGTATCGTCGCCCGTCCGCCCGACAGCAGGGTGCCGCCCACCGCGACGGCGGCGATGGCGTCAAGTTCCATGTTCTTGCCGACAAGGTTCGCATCCGAGGCCGAATTGATCGCGATCACGATCAGCCCCGCGACACCGGCCAGCGCGCCGGACAGCGCATAGACCATGATCTTGACCCGGCCCGTCGCGATGCCCGACAGACGCGCCGCGCGTTCGTTGCCGCCGATGGCCAGGATCTGGCGGCCGAAATTGGTACGCCCCAGGACGAAGGCGGCGATCAGCGCGATGACGATCATCACGATCACCTGCACCGGCAGGCCAAAGACGCGGCCAAGGCCGATGAACTGAAACTCGGGGACGCGAAACACCTGAATGCTGCCGTTGGTCATCACCTGCGCGATGCCGCGCCCGGCGATGAACAGCACAAGCGTGGCGACGATGGGCTGTATGCGGAATTTTGCGATCAGCCAGCCGTTGAAGGCGCCGCACAGAGCCGCGGCACCCACCGCCAGAACGATGCCGAGGGCGACGGCCAGCGGGACAGAGCCGATCCCGAACAGCTTTCCCATGAACACCATCGGCGCGATGGCCCCCGCAATCGCCATGAGCGACCCGACCGACAGGTCGATGCCGCCCGTGGCGATCACCAAGGTCATGCCGATGGCGACGATGACGATGGCGCAGACCTGCGTCAGGTTGACGTTCAGGGTTTGCAGCGTCGCGAAATTCGGCGTCACGGCAAGGTTGAACGCGATCAGGATGATCAGCGCGAGGGCCGTGCCGTAGCGCGCCAGAAGGGCGGTGGCGCCGGGGCGCACGGGCGTTGTGGCGTCAGACATTCGGTGCCTCCGTCAGAACGGGGGCCACCCCGGGCAGGGTGCCGTCGTCGCCCGGTCCGCCATGGATGCCGCCCTCGGCCATGGCCGACAGGACGGCCTCGTCGGTCAGGTCGGCCCGCGCGATATCGGCCACCGTCACGCCGTCGCGCAGCACGAACACGCGGTCGGCACCCTCGACGACCTCTTCGATCTCCGACGAGATCATCAGCACCGCCAGCCCCTGATCGGCAAGGTTGCGGATCAGCCGCTGGATTTCGTCCTTGGCACCGACGTCGATACCCCGCGTCGGCTCGTCCAGAATGAGCAGGCGCGGATCCATCGCCAGCCAGCGGGCCAGCAGCACCTTTTGCTGGTTGCCCCCCGACAACTCGCTGATGCGCTGGTCCGGCCTGGTGCATTTGATCGCCAGCCGGTCGATGAAATCGGTGGCGATGGCACGCTGGCGTCTGACATCGACAATGCCGCTGCGGCCCAGCGCGGGCCGCAGGGCGAGCATCATGTTGTCGGCGACGCTCATATGCGGGACAATTCCCTCTTCCTTGCGGTCCTCGGTGCAAAATCCCAGACCGGCCCGGATTGCCTGCGCCGGACGATCGGGCACATGGCGCGCGTCGCCAAGGTGCATCTCGCCCGCGCGCGGCTGCGTATCGCCAAAGATCAGGCGCGCGGTTTCCGACCGCCCGGCCCCCAGCAGGCCCGCAAGGCCGACGATCTCGCCCTCGCCCACGCTCAGCGACACGTCGCGCACATGGGACCCGTCAGACAGGTGCCGCGCGCCGAGGACCGTGGCGCCCCGCGCGCGGCCCGGCGCGCCAAACCCGGTAACCTGTCCTTTGCCGCGGGCGACGTCGCGGCCCAGCATGGTCGAGACGAGATCCATCTTGCCGATCTCGTCCATCCGGGCGACCCGGACGGTACGCCCGTCGCGCATGATGGTGACGCGGTCACAGACGGCATAAAGCTCGTCGAGGCGATGGCTCACGAACAGCACGGAAATGCCGCTCTCGCGCAGGCCGCGGATTACGTCGAACAGCACCTGCACCTCGCGGTCGTCGAGGGACGAGGTGGGCTCGTCCATGATGACGAGGCGGGCGGAAAAACCGACAGCCCGCGCAATGGCCACCATCTGCTGCGTCGCGGTGGCGAACCGCGACAGCGGCGCGTCGACATCGAGCGCCAGGTTGAACCGCGCCAGCAGCGCGCTTGCCTCGGCCCGCAGCGCGGACCAGTCGAGCAGGCCGTAGCGGCGGCTCTCGCGGCCCAGGCAGATGTTCTCGGCCACGGATCGCTGCGGCACAAGGTTGATTTCCTGATAGATCGTGCTGATGCCCGCGTCCTGCGCGGCGCGTGGCGAGGCCACCTCGAACGGGACGCCCTGAAAGATGACGTCACCGGAGGTCTTGCGGTGATAGCCAGTCAGCACCTTGATCAGCGTCGACTTGCCCGCGCCGTTCTGACCGATCAGCGCATGCACCTCGCCGGGCGTCACGGTCAGCGACGCATCCGCAAGCGCCACGATGCCGCCAAAGGATTTCGTGACCGAGGCCATGTCCAGCAGTGGGGCGGTCATCGACGCTCCTGACAGTCAAAAGGGGAAAGAAAGGGGGGGGCCCGCGCGGGCGCGCGCGCGCCCCGAAGATGCCTCAGTAGGCGGTCGGCAGCATTTCGACGGCGTTGGATGCGTCGAAAAAACGGTCGGGGTTGATGATCTTGGCCGGGATATCGACACCGTTGGCATAGTCGACAGCCGTCTCGAAGGCCTTGGGGCCGAACTTCGGGCTGCACTCGCATACCGCGGCAACCTTGCCGTCGATGATGAGCTGCACGATCTCGCGGCCGCCGTCGATGGACAGGACGATGATATCCTCTCCCGCGACCTTTCCCGCCGCCTCGATCGCCGAAATCGCACCGATCGCCATCTCGTCGTTGTGGGCATAGATCACGTCGGCATCGGGGTGCGCCTGCAAAAGCGTTTCGGCCACCTGACGGCCCAGATCGCGCGAGAAATCACCGGTTTGCGACGCGAGGATGGTAAAGCCCTCGGACGCCTGGATGACGTCGTCGAAGCCCTTCTTGCGGTCGTTGGCCGGGGACGAACCGGTGGTACCCTCCAACTCGATGATCTTCGACTTGCCGTTGCCATTGGCGACGAGCCATTCGGCCACCCGCCTGCCCTCTTCGATGAAATCGGAACCGATGAAGGTGACGTAATCCTCGCCAGCGGTCGCCAGCGACGGATCGACGTTGCGATCCAGCAGGATGACCGGGATTCCGGCGTTCTTTGCGGCCCGGATCGCCGGGATCAGCGGAATTTCCTCGCGCGGCGCGAGAAAGATCAGGTCGACACCCTGCGCGATCATCGAATTGACATCGGAAACCTGCTTGGCGGCGGAACCGGCGGCGTCGGTATAGACGAGTTGCCAGCCACGGATGTCGCCTCGTCCTGCATCGACTGGGTCTGCGCCAGACGCCAGGGGTTGTTGCTCTCGGTCTGGCCAAACCCGACCTTGTCGCTGTCCTGCACCGCCAGCGGCGGGGCCTGCGCGAATGCGGCGCGGGCGAATGCTGCGGCGCCCGCTGCGGCGCCCGCGCTGATCAGCAGTTTACGGCGTGAAATTGTCATGATGGTCTCCTCCCAGAGTTCGTTCATGGGGAACGCAGGCAAGGCCTGTGCTGTTTATATTTATAAGTCAATGAGTATTTATGATTATCAACACACGATCTATGATGGCGTCCACGACAGCGGGGTCCACAGGGCTGATGAATTCATGAAATCGGACGACAGCGGCCCTGCGCCGCGACGCAAACGATCCGCGGGGACGCAGGGCAAACGGCGCGTGACGATGACGGATGTCGCCCGACTGGCCATGTGTTCGCAGGCCACGGTCTCGTTCGTGCTGAACCGCACACCGGGCGTCACGATCTCGGACGCGACGCGCGCGCGCGTCATCGACGCGGCGCGCGAGCTGAACTACGGCACCGCAAGCCTTGCGCACCACGAACCGGAATCGGCACCGGTCTCAGGGCAAGGCTCTGCGCCGGACCGGTCCAGTCCGGCGCAGCCTGCGGGTTTTGCGAAGACACAGGAGCGCATCATCGGTTTCGTGGTTGACCGGCTTGCAACCAGCCCTGAGGCGGTCGTCGCCATCGACGGCGTGCGACAGGCCGCCAAGGATGAGGGCTGGATGGTGCTGGTGGCGCAGACGATGAACGATGCGGAAATGGAACACCGCACCGTGCGTACACTTATCGGTGCCGGTGCCACGGCCCTCGTCTACATGACCATCTTTACCCGCGCGGTCGTCTTGCCCGACTGGCTGCGCAACGCACCGGTGCCCGTCGTCCTGCTGAACTGCTACGGCCCGGCATCGTCGCTGCCCTCGGTTGTGCCCGCCGAAATCGCGGGCGGCGCACGGGCGACGCAGCACCTTGTGGATCATGGCCACCGCCGGATCGCCACCATCACCGGAGAGCCGTGGATGGAAGCGGCGCAGGATCGGCTCAAGGGATATACTCAGGCACTGGATCGTGCCGGACTGACCGTCGACCCCGATCTGGTCATCGAAGGCGACTGGTCGGCGAGTGCGGGTTTCGACGCGACCAGACGATTGCTGTCGCTGACCCGGCGCCCGACGGCGATATTCTGTCAGAACGACCGGATGGCCATCGGCTGCTATGAGGCGATCAAGGAAGCCGGTCTTGTGATCCCGGGCGATATTTCAGTGGTCGGCTATGACGACGAAGAGATTTCGCGCCACCTGAACCCGCAGTTGACAACACTGGTCCTGCCGCAGCGGGCGATGGGCGCCTGGGCCGTCCAGCACATCGACGGCAAGAGCGCCGCGAAGACGAGGCGCCGTTTTCCCGTCAAACTCGATTGCGCACTCGTCTCGCGCCTTTCGGTTGCACCGCCACCTGCCCACCCCGCTGAAACCCCGTGACCGTTCTCCAATCGTGATCTCACCGCCGGATTTCCGGACGTCTTTGGCGACCTCGGTGTGCGCGAGACGACACCCTCGCCATGCGCGGGCCGTCGTCGAACCCACCGCGCAACCACGAAGCGACGCATCCGCCCAGTCGCCGTGTCGAGATGTCGAGGTGTCGAGGTGTCGAGGTGTCGAGGTGTCGAGGTGAAAAGGAGGTGGTGAAGCAAAGTATTTTCTCCGACCCGTGTCTGCTTTTTCCGGTTTACAGGGAATTTACAGAGGAAATAATGCAAACCGCCCTCAAAATTGACGAAGCCACTTCGAATACAGACACGAACTCGACGCGTTACAAGGCATTTCCCGGTTCACGGGGAACGGGGAACGGGGAACGGGGAACGGGGAACGGGGAACGGGGAAATTACCTCGCGATAAGGGCAGGTAACAGGGAAACAGTCGCGTTCCACAAGGTACGAACAGGCCGTACAGCGGGCGTCGTTGCCCTCATCGTTGTGGGGAGTCGCCTTGCGGATCCCGAGTGTCAGCCGAGGCGCATGCCAAAGCGTTCTGCCCGCTGCCGCGCAACCGACCGGTCCGATGACACCGCGTCGCCGGGGCCGCGTGGTGCGCTTTCGGGCCGGTTCGATCCGGACACGGTCTGGCACGCCGGGAAGACCGCAAAGCGGCCATCCCGAAACCTTTTGCGATGGCGCCGTGCCGGTCTGTCGCACCATGCAGGTCCGGTTCGGTCGGCCGCGGAGACAGACAGCAGGGCTGGTCGGGAGCCTCTTCGAGCCTGTTGAAGATGGCCGGCCTCGACCGGCCCGTGCCGGACTTTCCGACACTGTGTCGACGCCAGGCGAGGATTGCGGTTCAGATCCCCTTTCGCGGTTCCGGCGGACCCTGCGGTTGCGGGTGGATAGCACTGGTGTCAGGTTTCGCGGCGAGTGGCGGGTTCGCAAACACGGGCCTTCACGCCGCGGGCAATGGCTCAAGGCGCATATCGCCAGGGATGCGGGGACGGGCGATATCCGGACGGTCGAACTCACATCCAGCCGTCAGGGCGGCAGTCCGCCGCTGCCGGAACTGCTCAAATCGCCGAGGATGAAGCATCGGCACCGCGGCAGCAGATCGGGCCTGTGACACGCGCTGCTGCCATCGCGCGATCATCGAACGCGGAGCCGGCGCCATCGTTCCGATCCGTCGCAACGGCCGGACCTGGCAGGAAGACGGCCCGGCAGCCGCGTCCGGAAACGAGATACTTCGGGCCACGCGCAGGCCGGGTCGTGCGCTTTGCAAAGAAGCGGGCAGGCCATCGTGTCCGACATGTCCGACGTCGGCTCGCGGCGAAAATGAATCGCCTGAAAACCTGCGATGAGACGATCGCGTCCCGGGACCCCGACCGACAAACCGCCGAAATCCCGATCCGCATCGCCCTCAAGAACCGGTTCAACGCCCTGCGCACCGCCGAGATCGACGGCGTCCTCTGAACCATCCGCGAAAGAGCGAATTTCGCCCTAAGCCGGATCAGCGCAACAACGTCTCACCACATGATGAACGCCCTGCGCATCGATGCCCGTCAGCGACGTAGCACTGTCGGCTGTGAACACGATGCAGTCATGAACTTTAGGGCAACGCAAACTGTCATGGGCACTCCTATTCATTGCATAGAGTCAAAAAAAACGCACCGGATTCAAAGAGATAATGAGAGTCATTTTCATCGCGTTACAGCGCCGGATCCACATTGGGACCAGCGGCTTTGATAGAATCAGTTGTTTTGGTGTGGTGGTGCCCCATGACGGACTCGAACCGCCGACCTTGTCCTTACGAAGGACCTGCTCTACCAGCTGAGCTAATGGGGCATCTTGGTGGGCCGAGATACCTGCGGCCTGTGATCTTTGCAAGACAGTGGATCAGCCTTGTAAGATCTTTTGAAACTCGTTCCTTGTGTCAGCCTCACGTCTTGTTCTTCCGCCAGTATCCGTCGAATCCGGCACGCATTATGAATGACGTTCTCTGCCAACCGATCTCGTGCGGCGTACCGGTCCCTTGATGGGCTTGCCGATTCTTGCAGTCTACGTCGCTCATCTCCGGAGCTATTCCAGCCTTGATCTGCCAAGTTACAAACGGTCGTTTAGGCTCTCGACGGTTCGCAGCCGGATACCTGCGGATCCCGATCATTGCAAGACGCCGAAGCGAAAATGAGTGGTGCTTCATCTCATTTTTAGTCAGCCGGGAGGCGCCATTGGCCCCAGCGTCGAAACCGGATGTGCACCTTCGGTGCAGGCGGCGATCATCCCTATCTGACGTGTCCGGGGCGGACAGAGTCCTCCTCGATCGGCACCGATGGTTTGCCTGCGGGCGGCGCGTCGCTGACCGGGGCCGCTGACTTTGTTGGTTTGTCGGTATTGTCGGGCGGCGTTGCAGGGGCCACGGTCTCGATCACGGCCGGCAAGTCGGTTTCCGGACCGGACGCGGCGCCGACGAGCAGGGGCAGCATCTCGGTGCCGGTGGGCATCGCCACCTCGGACACCGGGGGCGTGCGCCAGGCCAGCGTGTCGAAAGCACGGCAGTTCGAACAGATCGGCATCCACGCCTGATGCACCTGCTGACAATTGTCGCAGACCCATTGCGGCCCTCGTGGCGCCACCAGCGCCCTGGTCAGCCAGCCGCGCACGACCGCCTCGTCGGCGCCTTGCCCGCGGGCGATCGCGGCCATCAACGTCAGGTTGCGCGCTGTCGGTTCGGTTTCGATCAGGTCGCCAAGACTGCGTTTGGCGGTGGGGAAATCCTCGGCGGCGATGTTCAGTTCGGCAAGCAGCATCTTCGTCTCGGGATGTTCGGGACGCAGCTTCGTCAGGGCGCCAAACCGCTTGAGCCGGGCCGTGGCGCCCTCGTCGGGCACGATTTCCGCGAAAACCGCGGCAAGATCGGGGTGCGGCTGCACGTCCCAGGCCTTTTTCACCACGCGCGTCGCATAGCGCGCATTGCCCGACCCAATATAGCTGCGCGCGGCCATCACGGCCGCCGGAATTAGATCGGGGGAAAGACGGTTCGCCTCGATCGCCGTTTCGCGAGCGGCGATATCGCTCTTTTCGTCGACGATGTCCTTTGCCTCGGACAGGGCCAGCACGGCATCGCGCCGCTTGTGCACATCGCGCGGCAGCGACCCGGAGCGCAGCTTCTGGCCAAGCGTGGTCCGCGCCCCCGCCCAGTCATGGCTTTCGGCCTGCAACCGCAGCAGGATGTCCTGCGTTTCGGCGTGCTTCGGTTTCAGCTCGAACGCCTTTTCGGCAAGCTTCAGGGCGGTGACGTCGTCGCCATCCTCAAGCTTTTGTCGCAGGATACCGCGCACCCCGACGAACCGTGTCCTGTCGTCGCTGAGCAGTTGCTTATAGGTCTCCTCGGCCAGCTTGCGGTCGCCATTCATCTCGGCGGCCTGCGCGGTCAGCAGGTTGGTAAGCTCGGGCCGGTCGAGCAGACGATCCGCCTTTTGCGCCTTGGCCAGCGCGACGGCCCCTTCGCCGGACGCGAGTGCCATCATGCCTTCGCCCAGCGCATCATAGCCGCGCCGGGTGCGGTTCCGGCTGAAGTAGCGGGAAACGGCGGTGTCATCGCCGTTGATGAATTTAACGATGGCGATCAGCAGCCCGAGGATCTTGAGCGCGACCCAGATTGCCACGACGAGCAGCGCGAAACCGATGACGAGTTGTATCGGCGTCAGCGTGTATTCGCTGCCCGCCACGGTGAGACGGGCGCCACCCGGCGCGTCGAGCAGCCAGATGCCGCCCCACGTTGCCGCCATGACGATAGCGACGAAGGCGAGTATCTTGATCAGGGACCAGAGCATGAGGCGCCTTCCTATTGGGTCACGGAGGGATCTTGGGAGTCGCCCGCAGGCAGGGCGCCAGAGTCGTCGCCCGCAGGCAGGGCGCTGGAGTCGGCAGCCGCAGGCGGGGCGCCGGTGCCGTCGCCCGCAGGCGGAGCGCTGGATTCGACACCTGCCGAGCGGGCGGCAAGGGCGCTGACTGCCGCGAGAGCGTCAAGCCGGGCCTGCGCATCCGCGCGCCAGTCGGCGACGGCGCCGGAGGCGGCCTCGGGCAGAGCATCGAGTTCGGCGAGCGCATCGGCAAGACGGTTTTCGCGCACGGCGGCCTCGGCACGGCTCAGCACCGCGTCGGGATCGTCGCCTTCGCGCGGTGCGACCGACCGGGTCTGCAACATGTTGTCGAACAGACTGCCCATGCCGCCACCGTCACCGGCATCGCGTGCCTGCGCCAGCGCCGCCCGGGCCACGTCGGGAAATTCCGCCTGCAATGCCGCAAGCGTCGGGACGCCGGCATCGGCCTGAGCCGCGAGCGCCTCGGGCGGCGTAACATCCGCCGCCGCAAGTTCCTCCAGCGGCCCGTTCAGCGCGGCACCGGTGTCGATTGCGGCGCGCAACCGGGCGGTTGCGGCACGGATCATCGCAGCTTCGGCGGCGGTTTCGGCATCGTCGCGCGTTGCCGCAGCCTCTGCACGGGCGGCGGCGACGGCGGCGGCAGCCTCATCGGCCATCGCCTGAAAGCGGGCCTCCTGTGCGGCCACTTCGTCCCGCAATCCATCCAGCTCGCGCTCGAACGATGCAATGGCGGACTGGGTGATCGCGCCATCGTCGTTCGGGGCCCGTTCGACGGCGGTGATGCGGTCATCGAGCGCCGCAAGGGCGGTGTCGATGGCGTCCAGTCGGGCGGCAGTTTGCGTATCCACAACATCGAGCGCCGCCGCCAGTTCGTCTTGTGCCTGCGTGACAGGAGATAGGTCTGTTGCGGCGGCGGGCGCGGGCAGCTCGGCAATCCGCGCGTCGACAGCATCGAGGCGGGCGGCAACGGTCGGATCAACCTGCTGCTGGGCCATCCCGAACCATGCGGCCATAAAGCCCAGAATGGCCGCGATGACGCCGCCGATAACCAGCGGCACGGCGCTGTTTTTCGGGCTGGCGGCCGGCGAGGCCCCGCGCGCCGACGCCGGTTCTGTCGGGCGGACGGTCGGCGGGGCCGTTGCGGGGGCCGGGGCCGTTGCGGGGGCCGATCCCGGCTTTCCGTCTGTCGCGGACGTTGGCTTGTCCAGCGACGGACCGGTGGATTTCGGGGCCGACGGTGTCGGCGTTTCGCTGTCGGGATCCGCAGAAGATGTCGCGGTGGGAGCCGTATTGCCTGTTTTCGCGGCAGAAGCTGACGTCTCATCACGTCCGGTTTTCGCCGCCGAAGCGGTGCTTTTCGACGTAGCGCCTGATTTCGACGGGGACGCCGACGCTGTCGACGGGGACGATTCGCCCGGCGCGGTGGCCGCGTCTTGTGTCTTGTCAGGTGTCGTACCGGTTGCCGTGTCGGTACTGGCCGGGGGCTTGGTGCCTTGCCCGGCGGTGCGCGGTTTGGTCGTTTTCGCCACCTTGGCCCCCTTTGTCGCAATTTTCCTGCAGCCTGTCGGCGCGCCGGTCCCGGCAGCGGGCCCGAGAGCTAACCTAGCCTGTCACCCCCCGGCCCTCAAGGTGAAGCTGCGACAAGATTTTCCCCGCGTCCGGAACATGGTCTTTGCAGCGATGCGCCTCAGCCCCCGGTCAGTGGCCGGAGCGTCCGGGCAATGGCATCGGTCATCGCGTCCCGGTCCGGTCGGTCGGCGATGCATATCGACCGGGGCTTCATGGCGCGCGCCGCCGCCGCGACAGTGGCGCTGATCACCACGAGGTCGAGAGGGGCGCCGAACGGACCGGCCCGCGTCAGCAGCCGCGCGCTGCGTGGAGAATAAAGCGGCGCCAGCACGGGCCGGGGTCCGCCAAGTGCGGCAACCGCATCGGGCGTCAGCGGCCGGGCGTGTTGGCGATAGACGATCCGGCCCGTGCAGGGCACGCCCGCCGCCGTCAGCCGTTCGGCGATGTCGCCACGGGTGTGCGCCCCGTGCAGATGCAGCAAAGGACCGGGCCGGGCGGACCGCAGGACGAGGGCGATCAGTGCGGCGGCGTCCCCCTGTGCGCTGTGCGCGGCAAACCCACAGGCCCGCACCGCTGCCGCCGTCCGGTCGCCGACGCAGAACACCGGCAGTTCCGTGGACAGCCCTTTCAGCGCCGGAACCGCATTGGCAGAGGTGACGACCAGTCCCGCGATACCTGCAACGTCGACCGCGCCTTCCACGGCGTCGATGTCGATCAACGGCGAGACGATGGCATCCGCAACCGGCAGACCGGCCAGGTCCGCCAGCAATCGCGCGCTGTTCCGATGAGGCCGCGTCAATAACAGGCGCGGGGCTTCGTCGTGCATGATCGATCCCCCCGGCCTGTACCCGCTGGCATTGCCCGAAGGCCCCCGGCGATGTTAGCTGGCCTGAAGCTGAGAGCAAGCGTCCGGGGCTGCCACGATGACTGCCGCAATCCACACGATCCTTGGCATCGAATCGAGCTGCGATGACACCGCCGCCTCGGTGGTGCGCGGCGTCCCGGGGTCGGCGACTGTGATGTCGTCCATCGTCGAGGGCCAGAACGGCCTGCACGCGGCATTCGGCGGCGTCGTTCCCGAAATCGCGGCACGGGCGCATGTCGAGCGGCTCGATCATTGTGTCGAGGCGGCACTGTTTCAGGCCGGGGTGACGCTGATGAACATCGACGCCGTCGCCGTGACGGCGGGGCCGGGCCTGATCGGCGGAGTCGTGTCCGGCGTCATGCTCGCCAAGGGGATCTGTGCGGCGACCGGCCTGCCGCTGATCGGCGTAAACCATCTGGCCGGACACGCCCTGACGCCACGTCTGACCGACGGGATCGCATTCCCCTATCTGATGTTGCTGGTGTCCGGCGGCCATTGCCAGTTTCTGATCGCACGGGGGCCGGACACATTCACCCGCCTTGGCGGCACCATCGACGACGCGCCGGGCGAGGCGTTCGACAAGGCCGCGCGCCTGTTGGGGCTGGCGCAGCCCGGCGGTCCGGCAATCGAGGCCATCGCGGCGTCCGGTAACACGGCGCGTTTCGCGCTGCCGCGCCCGCTGCTTGATCGGGCCGGGTGCGACATGTCGTTTTCGGGTCTGAAAACCGCATTGCTGCGCACCCGCGACGCGGTTGTGGCCAAGGCGGGCGGGTTGCGGACGCAGGACCAGGCAGACCTTGCGGCGGGGTTTCAGGCGGCTGTCGTCGATGTACTCGCGGCGAAAACCGCCCGCGCGGTGGCCCTGTATCGGGAATCCGCACCTGCGGTTCCGACCCTGGCCGTGGCAGGCGGCGTCGCCGCGAACGGGCCGATCCGGGCGGCATTGCGCCGGGTGGCGGACACCCAGGGTCTCGTCTTCGTTGCGCCGCCTCTCGCGCTGTGTACCGATAACGCGGCGATGATCGCCTATGCCGGTCTCGAACGGTTTGACGTCGGCGCCCGCGACGACATGACGCTGAGCGCACGCCCCCGCTGGCCCCTCGACAGCCGGGCGGCGCCGATGATCGGTTCCGGCAAGAAAGGCGCAAAGGCATGAGAATTGCAGTGATCGGCGCCGGGGCATTCGGCACGGCGCTGGCCGTGACGCTGCAGGCGGCGGGGCGAGATGCGGTGCTGGTCGGGCGCGATGTGGCCACGATGCGCGACACCCGGACGACACCCCGGCTGCCCGGCGTGATGCTCGACCCCGGGCTGGAAATTACCGATGATGCCGCCGTGCTGATGCAGGCGGATATCGTCCTGCTGGCGGTATCATCACAGGCCATCGGCCCGGTTCTTGTCGCCAATGCCACCCGGCTTGCCGGCAAACCCTGTATCGCCTGCTGCAAGGGGATTGACCTTGAAACTCTGCTTGGGCCAACCGCCACGATTGCCGCAACGGTGCCTGACGCCATTGCCGCCGTCCTGACCGGCCCCAGTTTCGCCACCGACATCGCGCGCGGTCTGCCGACGGCCCTGACGCTGGCCTGCGCCGATGCGGACGCCGGTGCGGCAGTGCAGGCGGCGCTGTCGACGCCGGTCCTGCGGCTGTACCGCACCACGGACGTCACCGGCGCCGAACTTGGCGGGGCGTTCAAGAATGTCGTCGCGATCGGCTGCGGGGCTGCGATGGGCGCGGGGCTGGGCGAGAGCGCGCGCGCCGCCCTCATGACCCGGGGGTTTGCCGAAATGCGGCGGGTGGCGGTGGCCCTCGGCGCGCAGGCCGAAACCCTCGACGGGCTGTCGGGACTGGGCGATCTGGCCCTGACCTGCACGTCGGATCAATCGCGCAACTATCGCTTTGGCCGCGCACTTGGCGGCGGTACGGTTGCATCGGACGCCACTGTCGAGGGCGTTCACGCCGCCCGCGCCGTCTGCCGGATCGCGCGGGCGCAGGACATCGACATGCCGGTCGCCGCCGCCGTTGCCGGTCTGGTCGACGGGGCGTTGTCGGTTGACGCGGCGGTGGCGGCGCTGATGGGGCGTCCGTTGAAAGAGGAGGACGCGTGATGGTGCGGATGTTGAAACGAGGACCGTCCTGATGGCGAGATGGCTGTTCAAATCGGAACCGGACGTCTGGGGCTGGGACGCACAGGTCGCGCGCGGTGCTGCGGGCGAGGAATGGAACGGCGTGCGAAACTATCAGGCGCGCAACAACATGCGCGCCATGGCGCTGGGCGATGTCGGGTTCTTCTATCACTCACGCTCGGGCCTTGAAATCGTCGGCATCGTCGAGGTCTGCGCCCTGTCGCATCCCGACAGCACCACGGACGACGACCGCTGGGACTGCGTCGATATCCGCGCGGTACGCCCGCTGATCCGGGCCGTAACGCTGGACGCGATCAAGGCCGAGGTGCGGCTGGCCGATATGGTGCTGGTAAAGAACGCGCGCCTGTCCGTGCAACCGGTCACCGACGCCGAATGGCGGATCGTCTGCGAAATGGGCGGGACAGAGCCATAGCTCTGCGTCATAATGTCGCTGGGACCAATTTCCCGGGGAGAAGATCATGCAGTTCGTTGCCGTATTCATCGCCGCCGCCGCTTGTTTCGGCTTTGGCGCATTCTGGTATATAACGCTCGCGAAACCGTGGATGGCCGCCAGCGGTGTACCTGTCGGACCGGACGGTCAGCCTGCGGGCGGAAACGGCCCGTCGCCACACATCTTTTCGGGCATCGCGGCCCTCGTCGTCGCGGGAATGATGCGGCACATCTTCGTGCTCGGACAGATCGATACGCTGGGAAAGGGGCTGGTATTCGGTCTAGGGATCGGGGCCTTTTTCATCGTGCCGTGGATGGCGATGAACAACGCCTACGGGATGCGGCCGTTCGCCCTTACAGTGATCGACGGTGGGAATGCGATCATCGGATGCGGCATCATCGGCACGGTGCTTGGTCTGTTTTTGTAGGATCGCAGTCAGCCGGACGGACGACAGGCACCGTAAAGGCGGAGCAATAAAAGAAGGGGGCCGTGCGCGGCACAGACCCCCTTCATCACCCACGTACTCCCACACGCGGAACTGAATTTCGGGTCTGGCCATCCTAGCCTGACGAGATCCTTGTGACAGCTTTGACCGGGTCGAGCAAAGCAAATGCCCCGACGATTTAAGACAATTAACGAAGGGCCGGTAATGCAGGACAGTCTGACGGCAATCTGCACCCGCTGGCACCTGCACGACCCTGTACCTCTGGCGCAGACACGAACTGCCGGGCTGTGGCGCGTGTCGAGCCTGCGGGGTGACGCCGTCGTCAAACTCTTAACGCCTGCGGGGGCCGGGGAAATGGCTGGCGTACGCTATCTTGAGGCGCGCCGCAGTATCGGTGCGGCCGAGGTTTGGGAGGTATCGCAAACGGCGGTCCTGATGGAATGGATCTCGGAACGGTCCCTCGTGGGCGAGGTTCAGGCGGGTCGCGATTTCGCCGCGGCACCGATCCTCGCGCACCTGATGAACACGCCACCGCGCCGGATGCCAGCAGGCCTGCACACCCTTGACGACTGGCTCGCCCCGCTGACAGCGCCGCAAGGCCCGGTGCATCCGGCAATCGTTCCGGCGCGGAAAGTTGCAGCGCGGCTGCTGGCCACCACGACTGCCAGACGTCCGTTGCACGGCGACCTGCACCACGAAAACGTCCTGAATGGCAAACGGGGCTGGGCGATGATCGATCCCAAAGGCCTGATCGGCGATCCCGGCTATGACGTGGCCGCCGCGTTTTGCAATCCCCTCGGAATGGAGGCTCTGACACATCGCGAGGCGCGGATCGGTATGCTTGGCCGGTGCTTTGCGCAGGTTCCGGGTCAGACACTGCGTCGTATTCTCGACTGGGCCTACGTCGGCACCGCGATCCCGGCGGTGTGGGATCTGGATGCCGGTCTCGATGCCCGGGCGACCCTGCGCCTTTTGCCGATGATCGACCGGGTCAGAACGCTGTCCTAGATGAATCAGGGCCGCGCGGGTGCTCCCGGCCCGGCCCTCACTGGTATGACCGATCCGGGGATCAGCCGTAGACGGCCTCTTTGCCGAAGTGCTTTGTCAACATATAGTAAATTACGGCGCGGTACTTGGTCCGTTCCGACTTGCCGTAAACTTCGATGACGGCGTCGATCGCCTGCATCAGGCCCGGCCCATCCTTCAGGCCCAGCTTCTTCATCAGGAAATTCTTCCGCACCGTCTCGAGTTCGGCAGGCTGGCTGCCTGCAACCGTCGCCGCGTCGGCATCATAGATCGACGGGCCGCAACCGATTGTCACCTTGGTCAACAGGGCCATATCGGGCGTCATATTACATTTGTTTTTCAGATCGTCAGCGTATTTGGCAATCAGGTCGTCTCTCTTGCCCATTTCGGGTCCCCCTGTTTCAGTTTCGTGGCCATACCCACAAAACGGGCCGGCTGGTGGCGCAACGGCCCGGCTGGTGGCGTCGTCTGGGTGTGACAGGCAGCATCCGGGCAACCTAGCGAGAGTGTAACAAACCGGTAAAGACTTTTATGGGGGCAAAAGCGTGCGCGTGCTCCCGTTGCGACGAAAAGGCCCCGCCATTTTACATAGCGGTGTGGACATCGACCGTGCAACGGGACCTGTCGACGCAGCGTGGCAGCCCGCAGTCAGACCACCGCGCGTCTGCCGATCTTTTCGATCACGTCCGAGACATCCCTGCTGTTCAATGGCTTGCCCAGAAAAGCCTTTACCGCCGGAAACGCGGTCGCACGTTCCATATCGCGGGGGTTCAGCGAGGTTGTGAGCATGATAGCCACCGCTGTGGTGTCCGGCGTTCCGGCCTCCATCGATGTCAGGACTTCGAGAAATTCGAATCCGTTCATGCCCGGCATGTTGATATCCAGAAGGATCAGATCGACCGGCGGAACAGCCGGATCGGCCAGATATGCAAGCGCGTCGGCGGCGTAGCTGAACCCCACGGGATCCTCTGCCAACCCGGCCCGTTTCAACACCCGGGCATAGATCCGGCGGTCGATCTCCTCATCGTCGATCAGGATGATGTGCAACGGGGATATCGGCTCTGCCATCTAGGCGGCCTCTGCCGCGCGGGTGGCGTTGTCGTACCGTTCCGCGCCACCCGTGCCGGGTGTCTCCGATCCGGCCGCCGGGCCCTGCCGGGGCGCGCGCAACGTCACGTCGAATGTGCTGCCTGCGCCCGGCGCAGAGACTACCGTGATCAGACCGCGGTGCCGGTCGACGATCCGCTTGCATGTCGCAAGGCCAAGACCGGTCCCGGCATAGGCCTCGCGGACGTGAAGCCGGGCGAAGAGGCCGAAAATCCGGGCCTGATGCTCTGCCGGAATACCGATGCCGTTGTCCTGCACGACGAGGCGCCATGCACCCTTTGCGCCACTCGTATGGCAGCTGATCCGGATTTCGGGGACCGTGCCGGTGGCGCGAAACTTGATTCCATTGGCGATAAGGTTCTGCGCCAGCACCCGAAGTTGCGAGCGGTGCCCGGTGACCCGGACCCCCGGCCCACAGACGATCCGCGCACCGGCGTTCCGGATGTCCGCGCCCAGATCGGCGAGGGCGTCGGCGATGCAATCGCCCATGTCGAACGTCTCGGCCTCACTGTCGGCATTGGTCAGCCACGAATAGGTCAGCACGTCCTCGACAAGGCCGCTCATCCTCTGAACCGTGCCCAGCGCCGTATCGACGAGTTCCTTGCCGTCATCGTCAAAGGTGTCGTAATAATCGAGCTTCAGCTCGTTCAGGATCAGATGCACCGTGTTTGCGGGCGATTTCAGATCGTGGCTGACCGCATAGGTGAATTCCGATTGCTCGCGCCGCATCGCCTCGCTCTGTTCAAGCGCCTCTTCGCCGCGCAGACGGGCCTCACGGTATGCGGCATTGCGGTCCTTCAGGGCGTCCAAGCTCTGCTCGAGCGTGATCTTCGTATCGCTCAGCTCGGCGTGACGCCGATGCAACGCGGAAACCATACCCGTGATCGCTCTGTGTCCTGGCAGAAACACGAACCCGACTTCGAGAACGACGACAGCGATCGCGAGAATGAGCATGTACCGCTCGAGAACGCTCAGGAAAGCGATCCTGTCCACCGATGCCCGTTCGTAGGCATCAACGACCGCGTCGAGATCGCTCAGCAACCCCGCCCGCTCGATCTGCCTGAGACGATCCAGCGCGCCCGCGTCGGTGCCACCGACCAGCACTTCCCGTGCACTCACGATGAAGTCGGCGATGCGCGCATCGAGGCTCGAACCGCTGTCATCTTCGGCGAAATACAGCGCGTGAAGCGGTGTCTCCGCGTCCGCGGCACCGCTCAGCCCGGAATGGACGCTTGCGAACTGGCCGATGGTCGTCGCAAACGCGTTGTCGAACGGCAGACGTTCGGCGCCGTCGACCCCAGACAGACCCTGTGCAAGGTAGACGATCCGCTGGCTCAGCATCCGCTGTCGCCCGCTTTGATTGATAAGGGTTGCGTCTCTTGCCAGCTGCGCGGATTGCATTTCGGTGACGACCATCGACGCCGTGACGCAGGCCGCCAATGTGAACAGCGCCGCGATATAGACGATGAACAGGCGCCTCAGGTCGAAGCTGTTCGGTTCACCGGTCTGTACCGGGACGGGTGGCGACACCACATCGGCACTCTTGCGTCCGCTGCCCGACGCGGCTGCGTCCGGGGCCGACATCTCGGCAATCCCCGTCAATAGCGAGGCTGCCGATGGCCTTGTTACGCTTCGCTTCTGCATGCGTTTTATCCGGTTTTATCATTCAGCGACGTTGGTAAACGGCGAATCATAAGGTCGGATTAATTCAGATACTTGGGGGCCAAGGCGCGGCATCGGCCGTCCCGGCGCGTGCGAAATCTGTTGTTGCGCGGGGTGCCGGCGGTCTGACATGTCCGCGCCGCGACCTTTTGGGCCGCGGCGCGGGGCAACCGTCGAAAACACCGGTCAAAACTGGCCGTGACAGTATCAGTAGCGGTAATGCTCGGGCTTGAACGGCCCTTCGATCGGCACGCCGATGTAATCGGCCTGCTCCTTGTTGAGTTCCGTCAGGCGGACCCCGATCCGAGAAAGGTGCAGGCGCGCGACCTTTTCATCGAGGTGCTTTGGCAGGATGTAGACGCCGGGTTTATATTCGTCGCCCTTGGTCCACAGCTCGATCTGCGCCAGAACCTGATTGGTGAACGAGGCCGACATCACGAACGACGGGTGGCCGGTGGCGTTGCCAAGGTTCAGCAGACGCCCCTCGGACAGCAGGATCATACGATTGCCGGACGGCATCTCGATCATGTCCACCTGTTCCTTGATGTTCGTCCACTTGTGGTTCTTCAGCGCGGCAACCTGAATTTCATTGTCGAAATGGCCGATATTGCCGACGATGGCCATGTCCTTCATCTCGCGCATGTGCTCGATGCGGATCACGTCCTTGTTGCCGGTCGTGGTGATAAAGATGTCCGCCGTGGCAAGCACGTCCTCGAGCAGGACAACCTCGAAACCGTCCATCGCCGCCTGCAACGCGCAGATCGGGTCGACCTCGGTCACCTTGACGCGCGCGCCCGCCCCCTGAAGCGACGCCGCCGAGCCTTTGCCGACATCGCCGTAGCCCATGACGACGGCGACCTTGCCTGCCATCATCGTGTCGGTGGCGCGGCGGATGCCGTCGACGAGCGATTCCTTGCAGCCGTACTTGTTGTCGAACTTCGACTTGGTCACGCTGTCGTTCACGTTGATCGCGGGGAAGGGCAGCTGGCCCTTCTTGAACAGGTCATAGAGGCGGTGAACGCCGGTCGTCGTCTCCTCGGACACGCCCTGGATCGCGTCGCGGGTTTTCGTGAACCAGCCGGGGCTTTCCTTCATCCGCTTGTGGATCTGAACCTTGATCGCCTCTTCCTCTTCGGAGGTCGGCACGGCGATGACGTCCTCGCCCGCCTCGGCGCGCGCGCCCAGCAGGACGTACAGCGTGGCGTCGCCACCGTCGTCGAGGATCATGTTCGCGCCGCCGCCATTTTCATCGGCCGCGAACTGGAACGACCGGTCGAGGTAGTCCCAATGCTCGGTCAGGGACTGGCCCTTGATCGCGAACACCGGCGTGCCACCCTCGGCGATGGCCGCTGCCGCGTGGTCCTGCGTCGAAAAGATGTTGCACGAGGCCCAGCGCACGTCGGCGCCAAGGACGTTCAGCGTCTCGATCAGGACGGCGGTCTGGATCGTCATGTGCAAAGAGCCGACGATGCGGGCGCCCTTCAGCGGCTTGCTGGTGCCAAACTCTTCGCGCAGGGCCATCAGGCCCGGCATTTCCGTTTCCGCGATGTCGAGTTCCTTGCGGCCGAAGGCTGCGAGAGCGATATCTTTGACGACGTAGTCGTGAGCCATGGGGCGTCCTTTGAATGATCGGTCCGATGTTGATTTGCTGGCCCGATACCACCGCAGCCCCTTTGTCACAATGGGACGCGACAGCGCCATTGCGTCAGTGGTTGATGCCTGTGCGGCACCCGTGCGACATAGCGACGCCCGTGCCGTCGGGCCCGCGCCGGGCACCGCAAGACACCGTGGCAGAAGGATCGGAGACCGATGAAACAGCCCAGAGCGTGGCAAAGGATGCTGTCGGGCCGACGGCTCGACCTGCTCGATCCGACGCCAGTGGACATCGAGGTTGAGGACATCGCCCACGGCCTTGCCTTCGTCGCCCGGTGGAACGGCCAGACGCGGGGCGATTTCGCCTATTCCGTCGCCGAACATTCGCTGCTGGTCGAGGATCTGTATGGCAGGATCACGCCACGGGCGGAGGCGCGGTGGCGGCTTGCCGCGCTGCTGCACGACGCGCCGGAATATGTCATCGGCGACATGATCTCACCTGTAAAGGCGGCCGTCGGGCCGGGGTACGGCGCCCTGGACGAACGGCTTGCGGCAGCGG
Source organism: uncultured Alphaproteobacteria bacterium (assembly GCA_963761735.1). Lineage (GTDB taxonomy): Bacteria > Pseudomonadota > Alphaproteobacteria > Rhodobacterales > Rhodobacteraceae > CAVXHQ01. Next base: position 925,483 of record CAVXHQ010000003.1, on the reverse strand, counting down.
TGCACCTGCGGTTCGGCCTGCCGGCGCAGATCCCGGTCCGGGTAAAGCGCGCCATAAAGAAGGCCGACCGGATTTCCGCATGGCTCGAGGCGACACAGATCGCCGGGTTTACGCGGGCCGAAGCCGACCGCTATTTCGGGGCGCCCGACGCGGGCGTCGTCGCTGACCTTGGCATCACGCTGCGGCCTCCGGTCGATGTGCGCAAAGCGTTCACCGACCGGCACGCGGCGTTGCTGGCACTACTCTGATCTACCAGAACAGGTCGCGCTTCACGCTGAAGCGCGGGCGTTCTTCTTCCTGCCCACGGGGCGGTGTGAACCTGCCGTCCCAGTCGGTAATCCGGTCGGCGTGCATGGCGGGTTCGCGGTGCGGACGATGCGGTTCACGGCGCGTGGCGGCTGACAGTGCGTCTCCAAAAATTGAAAGCATGGCTATGATCCTTTTATGTGCCTAAGTTCTTATAGCCACCATGCGCTACGGACTGCGACTCAGAAGGATTGACAATATGTAAGCCTGACTATCATATCTCTGGATGGACTGGTCCGAACTTCCACCGCTTGCCGCCCTGCGCGCCTTTGCCGTCGCCGGACGCTGCGGCAGCTTTTCCGCCGCGGGCCGGGAGCTGAACGTCACCCACGCGGCGGTTGCGCAACAGGTGCGTGCCCTCGAGGAACGGCTCGGAACCGCCCTCGTGCATCGCGCGGGACGCGGTCTTGCGCTGACACCCGAGGGGACGCAGCTGGCACGCAGTCTTGACGAGGGGTTCGCGATGCTCGTCGCCGCCGTCGACACGCTGCGCGCGGAACGCGGCACCCGGCCCCTGCAGCTGACGATCACGCAGGCCTTCGCCAAGAACTGGCTGATGCCGCGTCTGGGCAATTTCTGGGAGCGTCACCCCGAAATCCCGGTTGCCCTGCATCCCGATGACAGCCTCGCGGACCTGCGCGCCGGCGATTTCGATGCGGCGATCCGGTTTGGCGACGGGAAGTGGCCGGGCGTCGACGCCGAAATGCTGGTGCCTGCCGATTATGTCATCGCGGGCACCCCGGCGGCGATCGGCGATGCGGTCACGCTGGCCGATCTTGGCCGGCGGCATTGGGTGCTCAAGGGGAACTGGCCCGAGCAATACCTCTGGCTCGAGCGTATCGGCCTCGATCCCGATACCCTCAGCATCCACGAGTTGACGTCATGGTCGCTCGCCGAGGCGGCGATGGAACGTGGCCTTGGGCTGGCCGTAACGCTTGGCCCGCTGGTGGCGGATTCCGTGGCCGAAGGACGGGTGGTGATCGTCCATTCTCAGGCGACCGAGGGCCTTGGCTATCATATCGTTACCCGTAAAGGACCGCGCACGGCGGCCTTGCGCAGTTTCGTACGGTGGCTAAAGTCTGCGCGGTAATCAGACAGAGACATCAATGCCCCCGGATCAGACCCTTTCGGCCATGCCCACACGCGATATCGTGATCCGTCCCGCCACAGCGGCGGATGCGGCGGATATGGCCGGGATCCTGAACAGGATCATCGACGCGGGCGGCACCACGGCGCATCAGACGTCTTTCACCGCTAACCGTATGCTGCGCCATTATGTCGCACCCCCGCGCGGCATTGCGTGCATGGTGGCGGTGCTGGACGGAAAACTCATGGGGTTTCAGTCACTGGTCTGGCCCGACGACGAAGGCATGCCGTTTCCGGACAACTGGGCGATCATCGCCAGTTTCGTCGACGCCGCCGGTGCGGGAAACGGTCTGGGCAGCAAGCTTTTTGCGCAGACGGCAAAGGTCGGGCGCGCTGCCGGTGTCGTTACCATCGACGCGACGATCCGTGCCGATAATACCGGTGGCCTCGCATATTACAGCAGGCTGGGTTTCGTCGATTATGACGTGATTTCCGCCGTACCGCTGCGCGACGGCTCCGTCGTCGACCGCGTCAGAAAGCGGATCGATCTTGTGGATATGCCAGCGTCGTTCAGATACTGACCGCGCCTACTTGGGGCTGCGTTTCGCCAGAATGCGCTGTAACGTCCGACGGTGCATGTTCAGACGACGCGCAGTTTCGGAAACGTTGCGGTCGCACATCTCATAGACCCGCTGGATGTGCTCCCATCGCACGCGGTCGGCACTCATCGGGTTTTCAGGCGGCGGCGGCAGGCCGTTGCCCGCATCCAGCAAGGCAGCCACGATTTCCTCGGCGTCCGCCGGTTTCGACAGGTAATCCGTGGCACCGATCTTGACGGCGGCAACGGCGGTGGCAATGGCGCCGTACCCGGTCAGCACGACGATCTTGCTGTCGGGCCGCTTCTCGCGCAGCGCCTCGACGACATCGAGACCGTTGCCATCGTTCAGCCGCAGATCGACCACCGCGAACGCGGGGGGCCTGCGGGCGGCACTCGCCATCCCTTCGGCCACGCTCAGGGCCATTTCGACGGCGAACCCACGTTTTTCCATGGCCTTGCCAAGACGCCTCAGAAACGCCTCGTCATCGTCGACAAGCAGCAGACTCGGATCGTCGCCCAGCGACGGCATGGCACGGGTGGCCTCGGGATTTGTCATTTCAGCACCGGATGTAATCATAAGACAGAAATAGGCCGCAGCCGCAGCCGGTCAAATGTTCCGACGATCCGATCGCGTTGTCCGATGATCCGATGCGCCTATGGCGGCGATGATTCCGGGTCTCTGCGGACCGCATGAAGATCTCTCGGCGGACCTGTCCGGGCTTTACTCGAGATTATATTCGAACCGGGCGTGCCTTGACCGGCCAGTCAAACGCGATGCGCGCCCCGTGACCGGCGCGACAGGCTTTATGCGCGCGCCCGTGACCGGCGCGACGATGCGCACGTTGAACGCTGCCCCCGCCGGGCCTATGACAAATCTTGTAACCAGGGAACTTCGCACATGGCTCAGGGTATCACGGACATGCCCCGGCAGGACGACCGGACCGAATGGGTCCGGCTGCGCACGCTTGTCGTGCTGCGCTGGTTCGCCATTCTGGGGCAGATTACGGCCATTTTCGTCGCGCGCGTTCTGGTTTGACCTCAGCTTTGCGTTCGGCCCCGCCCTTGCCCTTGTCGGCGCCGCCGTGGCCGCGAATATCGCGCTGTCGATCACCAACCCGCGCAACCGACGCCTGTCGGGGCGCGCCTCGGCGCTGTGGCTGACGTTCGACATGGTGCAGCTTGCGGTTTTGCTGTCGCTGACCGGCGGATTGCACAATCCCAACGCGTTGTTGCTGCTGGCGCCCGTAACGGTCTCGGCCTCGGCATTGCGAACGATGACGACTGCCGTTCTGGGCGCGCTGGCCATCGCGATCATCACGGTCCTCGCATTCTGGAACCTGCCGATTCTGACCGCCACCGGCATCCCCATACGTCTTCCGGGTCTCGTCCTGTTCGGTTTTTGGGTCGCGCTCGTGACCGGCGTCGTGTTCCTGTCGATCTACGCCCGCCAGGTGACCCGCGAAATCCGCGAGATGAGCGATGCCCTCGTCGCCACGCAGATGGCCCTCGCCCGCGAGCAAAAGCTGACCGACATGGGCGGCGTGGTCGCCGCCGCGGCGCATGAGCTGGGCACGCCGCTGGCGACGATCAAACTGGTCTCGTCGGAACTCCTCGACGAGGTGACGGACACCGACCTGCGCGACGACATCCGCCTGATCGGCGCCCAGACCGACCGGTGCCGCGATATTCTGCGGGCCATGGGCGAGACCGGCAAGGACGACCTGTACCTGCGGCGTGCGCCGTTCGAGGCTGTGGTGAAGGCCGCCGCAGAGCCGCACGTCGAACGCGGCAAGCGCGTCGGGTTTCAGACCCGGCACGCGGACGGCGCCGATGCGCGCCAGCCCGAGATTTTCCGTCAGCCCGAGATCCTGCACGGGTTGCGCAACCTGATCCAGAACGCCGTCGATTTCGCCAAGGGACAGGTCAGGATCGAGATGACGTGGTCCGATACCGCGATCTGCGTGCGGATTTCCGACGATGGGATGGGGTTTCCCGCGTCGATCATCGGGCGCATCGGCGATCCGTTCATGCGGCGCAGGCGCGCGGGCGACGACAGTATCCGGCGCCCGGGATACGACGGAATGGGTCTGGGTCTGTTCATTGCAAAGACGCTACTCGAGCGGACCGGCGCGAGCGTCGGGTTCGCCAACGACACCGGCGTACGGGATCTGGGCGGGGCCATCGTCACCGTCGACTGGCCCCGCGCCGAAATCGAGGCCAAGGGCGCGCTGGGCGAAAATCGTCCCCACGTGGACACGCAGGGTGGCGTTGCGATGTCGCAAACCTGATCCGAACACCGCTGCGTTTACGACTGATTAACCTCTTTCGCACCACGGTAGGTCAACGCTACCTATGGTTGAACGGGGATTCGCAGTGCTGTCCGGAATTGTCGGGGATATGGCCATATTGGCCGCGCTGGGCGCCTTGGCCCTTGCCGCATTGGCGCTGGCGATCGTCTACGCGGGCCGTCGCCTGCCGGGGATGCCCGGGTGGCGCCCGGCCCTGTCGTCGGTGCATCCGGCCGAAGACGAAACGGTTTTTCTGTTCGAGGATGGCGCAATGCTCGATGCGTCGCCCCGCGCGCGCAGCCTGCTGACGCAGCGAGACGCGCACAAGAGCGAGCTTGAGCGTCTCGTCGATCTGCTCGATCCGCTGTTTCCCGGTCTGTCGGACCGGCTGACGACGCCGCAGGGCAATGACCGGTATCATGCCCGCGCCGCATCCGTCGGCGATGATACCGGTGCCGCCATTCTGACCGATGCCGAGGTTGAGCATTTCAACGGCCGTATCCGTCTGACCCTGACCAGTGAAACGCCGCCCCTGCCCGACCATCCGCTTGCCATCGCGGCGCTGCGGGAAGAGATGGACGTGCTGCAACGCGTCGCCGGTGAAACCCGCGAGCTTGTCTGGTCCGAAGACGCCAGCGGCACCATAACCTGGGCAAACAAGGCCTACATGGCCTTTGCCGATCGCCACAGCGACACCCCGGACGAAACCTTGCCATCCTGGCCGCCCGCCGCGATCTTTCCATCAAGGATTGCCCCCGGGGCGCCGGACGACGACACCGGCAACCTGCATCGGCGGCTGAGGCTCACCGATGAGGCGGACCGGATCATCGGCTGGTACGATGTCCGCAGCGCAATCGCCGGCGCGGAAACCCTGCATTACGCGACCGATGCCCGCGCACTGGTTGCCGCCGAGGAACAGGGACGGATGTTCGTACAGACCCTGACAGAAACCTTTGCGCATCTGTCGATCGGGCTTGCCATCTTCGACCACGACCGCCGCCTAGTGACGTTCAACCCCGCGCTTCTGGATCTGACCCGCCTGCCGGTGACGTTCCTCAGTGCGCGCCCGACGCTTGGTGCCACTCTCGACCGGCTGCGCGAAAAGGGGATTCTGCAAGAGCCGCGCAATTACCGGACGTGGAAGCAGGATGTCACGGCGCTCGTCGATGCGGCCCGTCGCGGCACCTATTGCGAAACCTGGAGCCTGACGGGCGGTCAGACCTACCGTGTCACGGGGCGTCCGCATCCGAATGGCGCTATCGCGTTCCTGTTCGAGGATATCAGCGCCGAATTGTCCCTTACCCGCGCGTTCCGGATGGAAATCGAGACGGCGCAGGCGGTTCTCGATACAATCGACGCGGCTATCGCCGTATTCTCACCGTCCGGCACCCTGACGACATGCAATACTCGGTTCGAAGGCGCCTGGCTCGCCGGTCATGATGCGGGCGGCCTCGATCATCTGACGCTGGCACAGACCCTGCCGGACTGGAAATCCCGTGTTGCGCCGACTCCCTTTTGGGAGCAACTGCGCGGATTTATCGCCGCAACCGGACCCCGCGATATTGTAACGCAAACACTGCAGATGACCGATGGCCGCGCCATTGACTGCCGGCTGACGCCGTTACAGGGCGGCGCGACGCTCGTGGCATTTATCGACCGGGAAATTGTCCAGCCTTCGCAGGCAAAGGATATCCCGGACCGCAGGGTTTCGGCCGGCTGACACAGCCCTACCTATGGCCACAGGTTTCATGCCAAAATCCGGTTGCAGGGATCGCGCGCCACCGTAGGGTGGCGACATGAACACGGCGGTGCCTCCTCTGACGTTCCCGACCGAAGACGCAACCGCGCGTTTCGCGGGCCGTCTGGCTGCGCATCTGGTTCCGGGGGACGTGCTTTTGCTCGATGGGCCGGTGGGTGCCGGAAAGTCGTTTTTCGCGCGTGCCCTGATCCGCGCCCGCCTTGGCTCGCCGCACGAGGAGGTGCCGTCGCCAACCTTCACCCTTGTGCAGACCTATCCGCATGCGTCCGGCGATATCTGGCACGCCGATCTCTACCGGCTGACACACCCTGATGAGGCTGCGGAACTTGGCCTCGAAGAGGCATTCGAGGACGCGATCTGCCTGATCGAATGGCCTGACCGACTGGGCGGTCTGGCGCCGAAGGAGGCGCTGCGGCTGACGCTTGGCGTCGACAGCACGGCGCACGTTCTGCGTCTGCGCGGCCCTGAGGTCTGGATTGAACGCCTGAGACCGGTCATCGTATCGCAGGCGGAGGACACATGACCGGTCAGGACCCGCTTTCGACGGAACAGAGCCTGTTTCTGGCCGGAACGGAGTGGGCGGGTTGGCGGGCCGAAATGATGCCCGGCGATGCGGACGTGCGGCAATACCGGCGGTTGACCGCGCCCGGCGGCGCCACCGCGATCCTCATGGATATGACGCCCGGCGCGCCCGCGGCCTTCGATGCCTTCGTCCGGATCGGCACGCATCTGCGCACCCATGGGCTGTCCGCACCTGCGACACTGCATGCTGTTCCCGGCGCCCGTCTCCTCCTGCTCGAGGATCTCGGCCCCCTGACTCTTGCGGCAGCGGCCAAGGTGCATCCCGAAACGGCGCTGTATGCCGCTGCAACCGAAGCGCTGATTGCGGTTCAATCGGCCCCGCCACCACCGGACCTGCCGGTCCTGACCCCGGAAGAGGGCGCGCGGATGCTCGATCCACTGTTCGACTGGTATCTGCCCAAGACGGCCGAGGATACGGGCCTTCGTTGGGCCCTTACCGACGCCCTTGACGCACATGCCGGTCCGACCAATCGGCTTTCGTTGCGCGATTACTTTTCCGAGAACCTGATCTGGCGCGCGGAGCGTCACGGCCTCGACCGTGTCGGTCTGCTCGATTTTCAGGACGCGTTCACGGCACCTGCCGGTTACGATCTGGCCTCGCTGGTGCGCGATGCCCGCCGCGATATCGGGCCCGCCGCGAGCGATGCCGCACTCGCCCTGTTTGCCGACCGGACCGGGACAGCCCGCGACGCGGTGGATCGTGCCGTTGCCGTGCTGTCGGTGCAGCGCAATCTGCGCATCCTTGGCATATTCTCGCGACTGGCCCGCCGCGATGGCAAGACGCGCTATCTGCCGATGATCTCCCGCGTCTGCGATCATATCCTGCACGACGTTGCCCATCCGGCGCTTGGCAGGCTTCGCGGCCCAGTCGAAGCGGCACTGTCCACGGCACAGCGCCCATGAAGCCCGAGGCAATCCTGATCTATGCTGCGGGCCTCGGCACCCGCATGGACGCCCTGACCGCCCATCGTCCCAAACCGCTGATCCCGGTGAGCGGCAGGCCCCTGATCGATCACGCGCTGGCGCTCACCGCCGATATCGCGCCACTGTGCCGCGTGGTGAACGTGCATTACCTCGCCGACCAGATCCGCACACACCTCGCGGGCCGCGACATCGCCTTTTCAGACGAGGTGGACCTGCTGCGTGAGACAGGCGGCGGCCTGAAACATGCGCATCCGCTGCTTGGTGACGGGCCGGTGATGACCCTGAACACCGACGCTGTCTGGCAGGGGCCCAATCCACTGCATGCGCTTATCGGTGCGTGGCGGGGCGACGACATGGACGGACTTGTCCTGCTCGTCCCCCGCGACGATGCCGTGGGACATCGCGGCACCGGAGATTTCGCAATCGATGCCGATGGACGCATCCGGCGCGGCCAAGGGCATGTCTATACCGGCGCACAGATCGTCTGGCCGGACCGATTTTTGGCCCGATCAGAGACTGTTTTTTCGACAAACGTCGTCTGGGATCAGATGATCGCGAAACGCCGGCTTTACGGTCTTGTCTACGACGGTCGATTTGCCGATGTCGGGCATCCCGAGGCGATAGAAACTGCCGAAAACCTGCTGCGGGGCGCCAATGTTTGACAGCCCCGGTCCCCGCCTGTTCGGCCTGCCGCCCGGCGCCGATTTTGGCGGCGCTGTCGTCGGTGGCTTGCTCGAGCGGTTGGGCGATACGTCTCCCGAGGCGCTGGCCCGTGTGACGATATTCGTCAACACCCGCCGGATGCAGCGGCGGCTGCGCGAGGTTTTCGATGCCGGACCGGCGCGGCTGTTGCCACGGATCCGCCTGATTACCGATCTCGCGCAGGATCCGGTGCACGCGGACCTTGCGCCGCCCGCCGCGCCGTTACGCCGGCGGCTCGAGTTGATGCAGCTTGTCCGTGGCCTGCTCGACGCGCAGCCAACCCTTGCACCGAAAAGCGCCGCCTTCGATCTTGCGGATTCGCTGGCGGCGCTGATGGACGAAATGCAGGGCGAAGGGGTGGCCCCGGAGGCTTTGGAATCCCTCGATGTCAGCGACCATTCCGCCTACTGGGCCCGGTCCCTGGCGTTTCTGCGCCTTGTTCAGGGCTATTTCGACGCCAATCACGGCGCGCCCGACCGCGAGGCACGGCAGCGCATGGTGATCGAGGCGCTGGTCGCCGACTGGGCCAGAACGGCGCCCGCCGATCCGGTGATTATCGCGGGATCGACTGGATCGCGCGGAGCGACGGCGCTGCTGCTTGCCGCCGTGGCGTGCCTGCCGCAGGGGGCCGTGATCTTGCCGGGATTCGATTTCGACATGCCGGATGCGGTGTGGCGGCAACTTGACGATGCGTTGACCGCCGAGGATCATCCGCAGGCACGGTTTGCGCGTCTGATGGCGCGGCTGGACATGGCCCCAAAGGATGTGCGGCACTGGGACGCCGTGCCAAAGAACGCCCGCAACCGGCTGATTTCATTATCGTTGCGCCCCGCACCCGTGACGGATCAATGGGCGGTCGAAGGGCCGCTGCTGACGGATATCGCCGGGGCCTGCTCTGGGCTGACACTTCTCGAGGCGCCGCATCCCCGGATCGAGGCCGAGGCCATTGCACGGCGTTTGCGGCAGGCCGTCGAGGACGGACGAACCGCGGCGCTCATCACGCCCGACCGGATGCTGACACGGCAGGTCGCCGCTGCCCTTGACCGTTGGCAAATCGTTCCCGACGATTCCGCCGGAACGCCACTGGGCCTGTCGCCGCCGGGACGGTTGTTGCGGCAGGTCGCGGGCCTGTTCGGGGCACAGGTGACGGCGACAGACCTTTTGGCGCTGCTCAAGAACCCGCTGTCGAATGGCGACGACCGTGGCACGCACCTGTTGATGACGCATGATCTGGAACTGCATATCCGCCGTCATGGACCGCCCTTTCCAACCGCCACGTCCTTGATGGACTGGGCACGAGACGATATCGCCCGGCAGGCCTGGTCAAGGTGGATCGCCTCGATTTTCGACCCTGTTCCATCGCAAATGCCATTATCCGATTGGATCACCCGGCATGCGGCCCGAACCGCGACGCTCGCCGCCGGACCGAGCAACATCGGGCCGGATGACGCTGGTTCGGGGCGATTGTGGGACGAAGCGGCAGGGCGCAAGGCACGCGCGCTGATCGAAGGTCTGCGCGAACATGCCGACGCGGGGGGTGAAATGACAGCGGCGGAATACCTCGCCCTTTTCGAGGCGTTGATTGCCGGAGAAGAGGTGCGCGCGCCGGACAACGGCCATCCGCAGGTCCTGATCTGGGGCACCCTCGAGGCGCGGGTGCAAAGTGCCGACCTCGTCATCCTTGGCGGGATGAATGACGGCACATGGCCCGAGGCGCCGAAACCGGACCCCTGGCTAAACCGCGCTTTGCGCCTATCGGCGGGTCTGTTGCTGCCCGAACGACGGATCGGCCTGTCCGCGCACGATTATCAGCAGGCGGTTGCGGCCCCCGAGGTCTGGATCACCCGAAGCCTTCGGTCCGATGACGCCGAAACGGTGCCGTCCCGTTGGGTAAACAGGCTCGAAAATCTGCTTAACGGGCTGCCGGATCAAGGCGGCGTCGCGGCGTGGACAGGGATGAAGGAGCGCGGCGCAAAATGGGTCGCCGCCGCGATGGCACTGTCGATCCCGGAGGCCGAGGCGCCGCGCGCGCACCGCCCCTCACCGCGACCACCGCTTGGCGTGCGGCCCAAAGAACTGTCGGTGACGCAGATTTCGACCCTGATACGCGATCCCTACGCGATCTATGCCCGTCATATCCTGCGCCTTCGCCCCCTCGATCCTCTGACTCGCGCACCTGACGCTGCATTGCGGGGGACGGTCCTGCACAAGGTGTTCGAACGGTTCATCGCCAGCGGCGATCTGAATGCCGAAACACTCATGTCGATGACGCGGGATGTCCTTTCCGAGACCTGCCCCTGGCCCACGTCGCGTCTTGTCTGGCAGGCGCGGATGGCGCGAATTGCCGACAGATTCGTGGCCGATGAACGGATTCGTCAGGGCATCGCAACGCCGTTGCCCGGCGAACAGATGGGTCGGCTGACCGATCCCGACATCGCGTTCACCCTCGTTGCCAAGGCCGACCGTATCGACATTACCCCCGAAGGGTCCGCGATCCTGTACGACTACAAGACCGGAACGCCGCCAAGCGCAAAACAACAGGCCGCGTTCGATAAACAACTTTTGCTGGAATCAGCGATGGTTGAAAGAGGCGGATTTTCCAAGTTGGGCCGGATCAGTGTCGATTCCGCAGCCTATATCGGCGTCGGAACCAGGCCAGTGACCGTGCCGGTTCCTTTGGGCGACGATCTGACCACCGCACAGGTCTGGCAAGAGTTTCGCCGGTTGATCCGCCGCTGGCAGGATCACGGACGCGGCTATACCGCACGCCTCGCCCTCGAACAGGACCGGTTCGGCGGAGATTACGACCATCTTTCGCGGCTGGGCGAGTGGAGTGTCACAGATGATGTGACACCGGAGGACGTTGGATGATCCGAGACGCCGCTACGCAGGCACAGGTCGATGCCGCAGATCCGGCAATGTCCACGTGGCTGTCGGCGAATGCCGGGTCGGGCAAAACGCGGGTTTTGACCGACAGGGTGGCGCGATTGTTGCTGGCCGGAACGGATCCGCAGAACGTGTTGTGCCTGACTTATACAAAGGCCGCGGCGAGCGAGATGCAGAACCGCCTGTTCCGCCGTCTGGGTGCCTGGGCGATGAAACCGGCGGACGATCTGGCCACCGAACTGCGCGCGCTGGGCGTGGATGGTACGCTGACCGGCGATCGCCTAGCACGGGCCCGGCGGCTTTTCGCGCGGGCCATCGAGACGCCCGGCGGGCTGCGGATTCAGACGATCCACAGCTTTTGCGCGGGTCTGTTGCGGCGCTTTCCCCTCGAGGCGGGCATAAGCCCACAGTTCCGCGAGATGGAGGACCGTGCCGCAACGCTGATGCGTGCCGAGGTTGTCGAGGAGATGTCGGTCGAAACGCCCGATCTTGTGGCGGGTCTCGTCCGGTTCGTCACGGATGAGGATACGCTGGGCGATCTGCTCGCCGAGATCGTGCGCAACGGCGTGGCCCTGCGCGGCGATGCAAAAGGCTGGCGCGCGGCGCTGGGGCTGTCCGAAGGTATCGACGAGGCGGGCCTTGTCGCACAGGTCATCGGGCCGGACGACCGTGCGATGCTGCGCGAAGCAGCGATTGCGGCAGGTGGAGGCTCTGCCAACGACCGCAAATTGGCGGACAAGCTCGCGGCCCTGCCGAATGTGCTGCGGGATACGGATCTCGCCATCCTTGAAGGCGCGATGATGTACCAGTCTGGCCAAAAGGCGGGGCAACCGAAGATCGGCGCATTGCTGACGAAGGCGACCGCCGGGAAAATGCCCGAGATCGTCGAAGGTCTCGATGGGCTTGCCGGGCGGGTCGCCGATGCCCGTCCCGAACGTCTTGCCCTTGCGACACTGCGTCGAACCGAGGCGCTGCACGCCTTTGCCGCTCCGTTCCTCGACCGCTACGAGGCGCGCAAACTGGCGGGTGGATGGCTCGATTTCGACGACCAGATCGGGCTGGCGAACCGGTTGCTGAACGACCCCAGGGTCGCGGCATGGGTCCTTTTCCGTCTCGACGGCGGGATCGACCATATCCTCGTGGACGAGGCGCAGGATACCAGCCCCGCGCAATGGGGCGTCATCACGGCGCTGACACAGGAAGCTCGGCGCGGGCAGCGGCGCGCAGCCGGATCGCGAGCGGACCGTTTTCGTGGTGGGCGACAAAAAACAGTCGATCTATTCGTTTCAAGGCGCGGATCCTGCGCAATTCGACGAGATGTGCGCCTATTTCGACGCGCGACACGGGCAGGCCGCACTGCCGTTTCAGGCCCGCGATCTGGCGCATTCGTTCCGGTCGTCCGCCGCAATCCTCGACGTTGTGGACGCCACGTTCATTCAGGACGATACCGGCGTTGGCCCTGTCCGGCATGAAGCGTTCAAAGAGGAAATGCCCGGTCGCGTCGACCTGTGGCCAATGGTGGAAAAAGACGCGGACACGGAGGAGTCTCCCGCGTGGTACGACCCAATAGACCGGGTCAGTGCGCAGGACCCCAAGGTTGTTCTTGCCGGTGCCATCGCCGGGCATATTCGGGCCATGATCGACAGATCAGAGACTGTTCCCGCCGAGATCGGCACAACCGGTGTCTACGAGCGACGGCCCATCCACGAAGGCGATATCCTGATCCTCGTTCAGGGGCGCGGTGGCGGGGCGGCGGTATCGCTGTTCTCCGAGATCATCGGCGCGTGCAAAAAGGCAGGCCTTAAGGTCGCGGGAGCGGACAGGCTCAAGGTCGGCGCGGAACTTGCCGTGCGCGATATCGCGGCGCTGTTGCGGTTTCTGGCATTGGCAGAGGACGACCTGTCGCTGGCCTGCGCGCTGCGCTCGCCGCTGTTCGGGCTGAGCGAGGACGACATCTACCGCCTCGCACAGCCGCGTGGCGACGCCTTTTTGTGGCAGGCATTTCGCGCGACAGACCAGCACCCAGAGGCCCGGGCGATCATCGACGATCTGCGGCAGCAGGCCGATTACCTGCGGCCCTATGACCTGATCAACCGTATCCTGACCCGGCATGACGGCCGCGTGCGCCTGCTCGCCCGGCTTGGCCCCGAGGCCGAGGACGGGATCGACGCGCTGCTGTCGCAGGCATTGGGATATGAACGCAGCGAGGTGCCGGGGCTGACCGGTTTCCTCGAATGGATGGAGACGGACGCCCTCGAGATCAAGCGGCAGGCAGAGGCGCAGGGCGACAGGATACGGGTGATGTCGGTGCACGGGGCAAAAGGCCTCGAAGCGCCGATTGTCATATTGCCTGACACCGCGAAAAAGACCGTCAGCCCGAAAAATAGGCTCTATGCGGGCGCAAGCGAGGTATTCTTCGGCCCGCCTGCCGACGATCTCCCACCACTTCTGAGCGATTGGCGCGACGCGCGCAAAGAGGCCGACGAGGCCGAGAAGCGGCGGCTGTTGTACGTCGCGATGACGCGCGCGCAAAGTTGGCTGATCCTGTGCGGCGCCGGCAAAGGTGAGGGCGGCTGGCACGGGCTGGTGACAAACGGCATGGCGCATGTCGGTGCTGTGGACGCGGATTTTCCCACCGGCGGCGGACAACGGTATGAGGTTGGCGACTGGGCCACCGGTGCGCTGCGCCCGCCCGCGTCCACTCCGACGGCGCCCGCGCCCTTGCCTGTCCTTGGAGTGGCCGGACCAGCGCCGGAACGCAGTACAACCCGCGCGCCCTCCGAACTGGGCGGGGCCAAGGTCTTGCCGGGTGACCCGTCGATGGGTGATCGCGACGCCGCCCTGGCGCGCGGCACCCTGATCCACCTGCTGCTTGAACACCTCCCCCAACAGGATGCGGATATACGTCACGCTCTGGGCCTTCGGATCGCGGCCGGGTCCGAGGCGGACCTTTTACCGGGCGACCAGCACGCGCTCGTCGATGATGTGGTGCGGATGATCGCCACCGACGATCTTGCGGTCCTGTTCGGCGATGACACTCTGACCGAGGTGGATGTAACCGGCGACTTGCCGGGCATCGGGCGGCTGCACGGCGCGATCGACCGGTTGATCGTGACGGATGACGCGGTCACCGCCATCGACTATAAATCCAACCGACTGGTGCCCGACGCGGCACCGGGTGTGCCCGAGGCGATCTTGCGGCAGATGGGTGCCTATGCCGCCCTGCTGTCCGCAATCTGGCCCGGACGGCGTATCGAGACGGCGGTGTTGTGGACGGCCACGGCACAGCTGATGCCCCTGCCCGCGGACCTTACCACCGCCGCGCTTGCGCGGGCAGCCACCTCACCCTGACGTGAGCGGTGCTTGACGCCTGTCGTCCCGACCCATAATTTCAATCATCAGTGCCACCGCAACATTTGCGGTCAGGCCCGACCGAATATCCCATTTTCAGGAGAGCCCCATGGCCACCGTTGCTGTCACCGATGCCACATTCGACGCCGAAGTTCGCCAGTCCGACGTGCCCGTCGTCGTCGATTTCTGGGCCGAATGGTGCGGCCCCTGCAAGCAGATTGGCCCGGCACTCGAAGAGATTTCCGCCGAGATGGAAGGCAAGATCAAGATCGTAAAAGTCAACGTGGACGAGAATCCGAATTCTCCGGCGCAGATGGGTGTTCGTGGCATCCCGGCCTTGTTCCTGTTCAAGAACGGTGAGGTTGTGTCGAACCAGACCGGCGCCGCGCCCAAGGCAAAACTGCAAAGCTGGATCGACGAATCGATCTGATCGCCGTTCTAGCTTTTTCTTGCCGAAAATACTCCGGGGGTCAGGGGGCTGGCCCCCGGCACTGCCCCCTCCACCCCTCACCGAACCCGGATCGGGACCGTTTTCCATGACCAAAGACACATTTCCCGGCTGGCACGGCACAACCATCATGGCTGTCCGCAAAGACGGAATGGTCGTCGTGGCGGGCGACGGTCAGGTCAGCCTTGGACAGACAGTCATCAAGGGCACCGCCCGCAAGGTGCGGCGTCTGAAACCCGGCGGACATGAGATTGTCGCGGGCTTTGCCGGATCGACGGCGGATGCCTTCACGCTGTTGGAACGGCTCGAGAAAAAGCTCGAGGCGACGCCGGGGCAGCTGCAACGGGCCAGCGTCGAGCTGGTCAAGGACTGGCGCACGGACAAATACCTGCAAAAGCTCGAGGCAATGCTGATCGTGACGAATGGCGCCGACCTGTACGTCATCACCGGCGCGGGTGACGTTCTCGAGCCGGAACACAATGTCACGGCCATCGGGTCTGGCGGCAACTATGCCCTCGCCGCCGGGCGCGCACTGATCGACACGGAGATGTCCCCCGAAGAAATCGCCCGCAAGGCCATGGCCATCGCGAGCGACATTTGCGTCTATACCAACGGCAATCTCACCGTCGAGAAAATCGCCGCCCCCTAGACCGGATCGTCCATCCGTCCCATCGTCAAAAGTCTTTGAAAGACTTTTACGTCGAAGTTTTTCAAAAACTTCGCGCCCGGCGACGGCGACAAGGTCTAGCCAATGGGGGCAACGGCAAGTCCGACGTTGTACTGCTCGCACCAGATCCAGACCTCGTTATAGGAACCGGTGTCGATCCCCGCGGGCACGGTATAGGATGAACGGCCGCTGTCGAACTGCAACGCACCCGATAGGGTTGCGGGGTCATAAACACCATCCACGCCCAGCGCGACCTTCGGGTCCGGCGCACCGTCGAAGACGAAGTCTTCGAGCAGGTTGATCGTATCGCCTGCAATTTCGGCACGGCCCGTCGTGGTATGGCCGTTGACGCCGGTAAATGCACCAAGGCGGCCGTGGCCTCCGGCAAGGGCGGGCAGTGCAGCGGCACCCGTGGCAGCAAGGGTCGTTACAAGGAATGCGCGGCGTTTCATAAAATTTCTCCGGTTGCGTTGCATTAGCGTGCGACGCGCGGCGTCTTCGCGCAATTGCCCATACGGAAACGTGACGCGCACCCCAAATCGCGGTATCGCTATGCGCAAAAGCCAAGGACACGAGAAACCCCAGATGCAAGAACCGCCAAGGCTGCCGCCCGATCTGCAACCGTCCACCCCAAATCTGACGAAACCGCCGACGAGACAGGCCAGCGGGATCGAGCCTGTAGACCTGCGCGCCGCCGTCGGCGCCGGCCTTATCACCGAACGTCAGGCCGCCTCGCTGACCGCCCTCGCGCACAGCCGCCGCGGCGCGCGCGAGAACCTGTCGGCGGGGGATGAGCCGTTCGAGCTGTTTCGCGGTTTCAACGAGATCTTCATCATGGTCGGCCTTGCGATCCTCGGGTCTGGCTGGGCCAGTCTGGGCGGTGTCATGGTTGCCAGCACGTTCGAGAACATCCAGTACACCATCGCGATCATGGCCATCGCCACGCTGGCCGTGATCTGGTTGCTGTCGGAATATTTCATCCGCCACCGCCGAATGGTGGGGCCCGCGATCATGATGTCCGTCCTGTTTTCGATCACCGCAACCTTCGGGCTGGTGCAGTATTTCGCGCAGGTTTTCATGGTGGCGCAGGAGGATTTTTCGTCCATCGTCTTTCCCGGCGTGCTGTCCGTGCTTGCGGTTTTCGTGTTCTGGCTGCGGTTCCGGGTGCCGTTCGCCATGGCGATCATGGCATTCGGCGTGTTCGTCGTCTCGCTCGTCGCCGCGGCGACGCAGTCCGGCACACCGCAAAGCATTGAGCAGGTCTTTGCCCTGTCCGCCGAGGGCAGCTTTGCGTGGATCACTCTGGTCATCGGCATCGGCACATTCGCGCTGGCGATGGCCTTTGACGGCTCCGATCCGTACCGCGTCACCCGCCGGTCGAGCCAGGGGTTCTGGCTGCACGTCGTCGCCGCGCCGATGATCGTGAACACCATCGCCTTGTCGCTGTTGGGGAGCGACATGGACGCCCGCAACGTTACGCTGTTCGCTTTTCTCGGCCTTATCGCCCTTATCGCGATTACCATCGACCGGCGATCCTTCCTGCTCACCGCTATCGGCTATGTCGTCATCGTCGCGTCCACGGCATTGCAGGCCGAGGGCATCGCATGGCTTATCTTTGGCCTCGGGCTCTTCATGGTGCTGCTAGGCGCCTTCTGGGAGAAAATCCGCGCCCTGTTGCTTCGGATCGTCCCGCTGGGCGGGGCGCGCCGGTTCCTGCCGCCGTCAACCTGACCTGACAACCTGAACCATCGACCTGCGGCGTCTACCTGACGCGGGCCGGTTGCGTTTGCGCGTCCAGCGCTTAGGTACACCGCAAAGGAGACCTGCATGACCGACCTGACCCCCCGCGAGATCGTCACTGAACTCGACCGGTTCATCATCGGCCAGGCGGATGCCAAGCGCGCCGTGGCCGTCGCCATGCGCAACCGCTGGCGGCGCCGCCAGTTGGGCGACGATCTGCGCGATGAGGTATACCCCAAGAACATCCTGATGATCGGCCCCACCGGCGTCGGCAAGACCGAGATTTCGCGCCGCATGGCAAAGCTCGCGCGGGCGCCGTTCCTGAAAGTCGAGGCGACGAAATTCACCGAAGTCGGCTATGTCGGCCGCGACGTCGAACAGATCATCCGCGATCTCGTCGACGCGGCCATCGTGCAGACGCGCGAGGCGATGCGCGAGGATGTCACCACGAATGCCCGCGCCGCTGCCGAAGAGCGCGTGGTCACCGCCATCGCCGGCAAGGACGCGCGCGATGGCACGCGGGACATGTTCCGCCGCAAGCTCAAGTCAGGCGAGCTGGACGATACGATAATCGAACTGGAGCTTGCGGATACATCGAACCCCATGGGCGGCATGGAGATTCCGGGACAACCCGGCGGCATGGGCATGATGAACCTCGGCGATCTGTTCGGCAAAGCGATGGGCGGGCGCACGATCAAGAAAAAAATGACGGTCTCCAAAAGTTACGATGCGCTGATCGCCGACGAGGCCGACAAACTGCTCGACGACGAAACGGTGAAAAAGGCCGCGATGGAGGCGGTAGAGCAGAACGGCATCGTGTTCCTCGACGAAATCGACAAGGTCTGCGCCCGCGCCGACGCGCGCGGCGCCGACGTGTCCCGCGAAGGCGTGCAGCGTGATCTTCTGCCGCTGATCGAGGGCACGACGGTGTCGACCAAACACGGCCCGGTGAAAACCGATCACATCCTGTTCATCGCCTCGGGCGCGTTCCACGTCGCCAAGCCGTCGGACCTGCTGCCCGAATTGCAGGGCCGTCTGCCGATCCGCGTCGAACTCCGCGCGTTGACCGAACACGATTTCGTGCGCATCCTGACCGAAACCGACAATGCCCTCACCCTGCAATACACCGCGCTGATGCAGACCGAGGGCGTCACCGTCACCTTCGCCCCCGAAGGTATCGCCGCCCTGGCAAAAATCGCCGCCGAGGTGAACGCCAGTGTCGAAAATATCGGCGCCCGCCGGCTTTACACCGTGCTGGAACGCGTGTTCGAGGATCTGTCATTCCACGCGCCGGAACGCGGCGGCGAGACGGTGACGGTCGACGCCGATTTCGTCGAGGAACACCTGGGCGAGCTTACCCGAAACACCGATCTGAGCCGCTACGTCCTCTGATCCGACACACCTCCTGTCGCCAGCACCGGGGCGCGTCCTGCCTGCCAAAACCGCGCGCCCCCCTTTTTCTTGCCAAAAATACTCCCCCCGGAGGGTCCGTCCCGTCCAAGATATGCTTGGATGGGTTTGACACGCCGCCGTCACAGTCGCAGTGTCCCGCCGGGCCGCCAATTCGGCCCGGAGCCATCCCATGTCCTTTCTGTTGTTCCTGCGCGACAACCGCGCCTTCCTGCTCGCGGGCTTTCTGCTCTCGTTCACTTCCTCGTTCGGCCAGACCTATTTCATCTCGCTGTACGCGGATGAGATAAAATCGGCCTACGGGCTGACCGATGGCGGCTGGGGCGCGGTCTATACCGTGGGCACGACGGTTTCGGCGGCGGTCATGATCTGGGCGGGGGCGCTGACGGACGTGTTTCGCATCAGGGCCATCCTGCCGGTCATTGTTGCGGGGCTGGCGGCGTCGTGTCTGGTCATGGCAGCGTCGGGCGGCACGTCCTGGGGCGCCACGGTGGGCTTGTGTTTCATCATCTTCGCGCTGCGGTTTTTCGGTCAGGGCATGTTGAGCCATCTGGCCATCGTCGCCATGGCCCGCTGGTTTGTCGCGACGCGCGGTCGGGCATTGTCGATCTCGTCGATGGGGTTTGCCGTCGGTCAGGCGGCGTTGCCCGTCACCTTCGTGGGTCTGATGACAGTCGTGGACTGGCGCTGGCTGTGGGTTGCCGCATCACTCCTCGTGCTGGCCGCGCTGCCGGTGATTCTGCTGCTTTTGCGCCTCGAGCGGACGCCGCAGTCGATCGCCGCGCAGGCACAGGTCGCGGGCCTGAACGGGCGGCACTGGACGCGGGCCGAGGTGCTGCGCCATCCGCTGTTCTGGTTCATGGTGCCGGTCCTGCTCGGCCCGCCCGCCTGGGGCACGGCGCTGTTCTTTCAGCAGGTGCATTTCACGGGCGTCAAAGGATGGGCGCTGGCCGATTGGGTGGCGATGACGCCGCTCTATGTGGCGGTGTCGGTGACAATGACGTTTGTGTCCGGCTGGGCCATCGACAGGTTTGGCACCGGACGGCTCGTCGCGGTCTACATGATCCCGTTTGCGATCGGCTTCTTCATCCTGTCCGGTGTCACCGCCATTTCGGGGGCGGCCGTGGGTCTTATGGTTCTTGGCCTTGGCACCGGCATTCAGGCAACGCTGCCGGGCGCATTCTGGGCCGAACATTTCGGCTCGCGGCACGTCGGCGCGATCAAGGCGGCGGCAATGGCGATCATGGTATTCGGGTCGGCCATCGGGCCGGGCATCAGTGGCGCGTTCATCGATGCTGGCGTGGATTTCACCCGGCAGATGGTGTGGATCGGCCTGTATTTCATACTTGCCGGCTGTTCCGGCGCCTACGGTGTCTGGCGGGTGCGCGGGCAATTGGCCCCGACACCGGCCTAGCGCCGCAGATAGATATACAGTGCGCCTTCGCCGCCGTGGCGGATGTTGGCCTGCGTGATCTGCAACACCAGTCCCGCCAGCGGCGGCAGGCGCAGCCATTGCGGCACCGAATAGCGCAGCGCGCCCATGCGGACCGGCATCGGTGCCTCGAAATCGCGCGCCTTGCCCTTGCCGGTGATGACGAGGCACAGCCGCGTCCCACTCGCATGTTCGCCGATGATGAACGACATCAGCGCCGGATGCGCCTGCGCAAGGGTCATGCCGTGCAGGTCGATCCGCGCCTCGGGGCGCAGTTTGCCGCGGGTCAGGCGTTTGTGGGCGCGGGCGTCCATCCGGACTGGCGCTTTCGACAATTGCTGGCTCAGTGCCGGCAGCAGATCGTGGTCGCGTCGGTGATCCACCTTCTCGCCCACCGCAAATCGCGGCAATGCGGGGCCCGGCGCGTGCGACGTGCGCGGCCCCTGTGGGGCGGGCGTCGCCGGTGGCGAGGCAACGACGCGCGGCGCCGCTGCAAGCGGTTTGGCCTGCCGGGCCACGCTGTCCCACAGCGCGCGCTCTTCGGGCGAGAGATTACGGGGGCGGCGCATCCTAATCGGCGGTTCCGACAGTGTCGGGGAGAAGTGCATAAGCGCTTTGGATCGGCATCAGCACGACCATCCGACCGGCATCGTTGATCGTGCCGGCGAATTCGCCCGCCTCCGGTCCGGTGCCGAAAAATATATCGGCCCGCTGCGCGCCCGTGATCGCGGACCCCGTGTCCTGCGCGATCATCAACCGGTTCAGCGGTGCGGCACCGTCCTTTTCGATCCAGACCGGCGCGCCCAGCAAAACGATGGAGGGATCCACCGCGACCGTGCGCATCGTCGTGATCGAGCGGTTCATCGCGCCCAGCGGACCCCGGTCGGCAGGAACCTCCGACACCTCGCGGAAAAACACATAGCTGGCGTTGGTCCACAGCAGTTCGGCAGCATCGTCGGGATTGGCGGCAACCCAGTTTCGGATCGCCCGGGCCGAGGCCTGATGCGGCGCCAAGGCGCCCCGGGCGATCAGGGTCTGGCCGATGGAGGTGTAGTCGTGCCGGTTTGCGGCACCGTACCCGACGCGCATCAAGCCGCCATCGGGCAGGCGGATACGGCCTGACCCCTGGACCTGAAGGAAAAACAGATCGACCGGATTATCGAGCCACGCAAGCTCCAGCCCCTGATCGTCGAGGATACCTTCGTCGATCTGTTGACGCGTATGCCACGGGCCTGCCTCGGGCAGATCGGGCGGAACTGCATAGATCGGATAGCGAAACCGGTCGTCCGGGGCACGGGCACCGGGCAATTCAGGCTCGAAATAACCGGTGAAGCGCATCGGCTGACCATCTTCGATCAGGACCGGGCGAAAGAACGCCTCAAAAAAACCGCGCGCGGGCGGCCCGGATTTCGCAAGCGCGCACAGCACCTGCCATTCGTGCGGGCGCATGTCGCCACAGGTCTGGGTGAATACGTCGAGGGCAGCGTCGTGATCGTCATCGGCCCAACCCGACAGGTCGGCAAAATCAAGCAGCGTTACGCTTCGGTCAGCCATAGCGGAAGTTGCGATCTGGACCGCCATAACGGCGGCAGCCCACGCCCTCATTCGCCCGTGGCGACGAGGATCCAGTTCGGGTCGTCAGTGGCCATGCGCCGCTCGAACGTCCAGACGTCGCGCTGCCGTTTGATGTCGGATGTCGAGCCTTCGATGACATCGCCCGCACGGTCCCGCACAGCCTGTGTCAGTTCGGCCCCGAAGCGCACGGTAATTTCCGCCTCGCCCGTCGCCTTGTCGAACGCCGCATCGCGCAGCGTCAGATCGTTGATGCCGACAAACGTCGCCTCGACTGTCAGGCCCTTCGACTTGCGGTCTTCGACGACGGTCGCAAAGGCCTCGTACACCTCTTCGGAGATGAACGGGCGGACAGTGCCAAGATCGCCCCGCTCGAATGCCATCAGGATCATCTCATAGGCGCCACGCGCGCCGCCAAGGAATTCTCCGACGTTGAACGATGGATCGGCGCCCTTCATTGCAGCGAGTGCGGAGGCCGCATCGGTGCCCGCGTCGACGTGGTCGACGATATCGCGGTCCGGCCCGCCTTCGATTACCTCGAAATCGTGCTTTTTGCGGCCTTTGGGCAGCGCAGGCGGGGCGTTCGGCTTTTCAAAGCCCTCTCGCGTGCCGAGCACGGAACGCAGGCGCAGGATCAGGAAAATCGCGATCCCTGCAAGGACGAGAAGTTGCAGCACGGGAGAGTTCATGTCGGCCTCATCTGGAGGGGTGCCCATGGAATGCGCCCCAGCGTACCTTATGTAGGGTGGCAGGGGGCACGAGTCCACCTGTGCGCCCCTTTATGTTGCCGAACCGCACCCCCGCGACGGCGCTTTGACGATGGAGAAGAGATCATGTGGCTGTTTCTCGCCTTGCTGACCGTCCCGGTGATCGAGATCGGACTGTTCATTCAGGTCGGCGGATGGCTGGGCCTCTGGCCGACGCTGGGCATCGTGATCCTGACGGCTGTTGCCGGAACCCTGATCCTGCGGGTGCAGGGTGCGCGGGCGCTCATCGACCTGAAGCAGGCGATGGGGTCTCTGAGCGATCCGACGGGGCCGCTGGCGCATGGGGCGATGATTCTGGTGTCCGGCGTCCTGTTGCTGACCCCTGGATTTTTTACCGACGCGCTGGGGTTTGCTCTTTTGGTGCCCGGGTTCCGGACGATTCTGATGGCGCAGGTGCGCGGACGTATCCGGGTACAGCGCGCCGCGGCCCGTGGCCCCGCGGAAAAGGGGCCTGCGGGGGCGGCACGAGCGCCCGACGATCGGGTGATCGAGGGCGACTATGAGGAGGTATCGACCGGATCCGGCGCCCCGCGACAATCGCCGGACAGGCCGTCCGGATGGACGAAACCTTGACCCCGGCGGGCCGCAGTTGCTTGAGGCGCGGTTGCGGCACTGCTAGGGTCTGCGCCAGACACTTTTGATCGGAGATTTCTCAGATGGCAGATACCAACGAACCGGGCACCGGAAACGGTGCCGCCCCCGCAGCGCCTGCGGCCGACGGCGCAGCCGCCGCCCCCAAGGTGACGCAGCGCATTCTGGCGCAGTATATTCGCGACATGTCGTTTGAAAACGTGCTGACGCAAAAGGGCCTGACCGGCGACATGACGCCGGAAATTCAGGTTCAGGTCAATCTGGATGCGAAAAAGCGCGGAACCGAGGGCAATACCTTCGAGGTCATCACCAAGCTGAAGATCAACTCGAAGGTAAAGGACAGCGACCAGACCCTGTTCGTGATGGAGATCGAATACGCGGGCGTGTTTCAGATCGACGGCGTGCCGGACGAGCAGATGCACCCCTATCTGCTGATCGAATGCCCGCGCATGACGTTTCCGTTCCTGCGGCGCATCGTGTCCGACGTGACGCGCGACGGAGGTTTTCCGCCGCTGAACCTCGAAACCATCGACTTTATGGCGCTGTACCGGGCCGAGCTGGCGCGCCGTGTCGAGGCGCAAAAGGCCAGTGCTGCCGAGGCGCCGACGACCGCCTGAGGCAAACGGGCGGCCTCAGGTTTCGGGCCAGAGGCCGCCACCTTCGAGATTTGCGATGAATTCACCGTGCGCCGCCGCCTCGGCCTCGGTGATGCGGACGGCCAGGGGGGTGGGGCGTCTGGTGGCCGGGCGGGTTGCGGCCTCGGCCTTCGCGCTGTCGTCCGCATCGTCGGCAAACGACAGGCCGGTCTGACGGCCCCCGATCAGTTCGAGATAGACCTCGGCGAGGATCTCGCTGTCGAGCAGCGCGCCGTGCAGCGTTCTGGATGCGTTGTCGATGCCGAACCGGCGGCACAGGGCATCCAGGGATGCGGGCGAACCCGGAAATTTCTTGCGCGCGATGGCGAGCGTGTCGACGGCGCGATCCATCGGCAAGGCGGGGCGTTTGACCCAACCAAGCTCGGCGTTGAGGAATTTCATGTCGAAGGCGGCGTTGTGGATCACCAGTTTCGCATCGCCGATAAAATCGACGAAGGCCTGCGCCACATCGCGAAACAGCGGTTTGTCGCGCAGGAAATCGTCGCCCAGCCCGTGCACCTCGAAGGCGCCCTGCGGCATCGTGCGCTGGGGATTGAGGTATTGATGGTAGGTGCGGCCCGTGGGGACGTGATTGTTCAACTCGACAGCGCCGATTTCGACGATGCGGTCGCCTTCCTGCGGCTCGAACCCCGTGGTTTCGGTGTCTAGGACGATTTCACGCATGATATTTAGGTAATTTCTTCAGGCATAGTTTTCACGCATCCGGGGCATCCGCGACCAGATCGGCGGGCGGCAGCGTCATCTTGATCGCCGCCACGATTTCCGCAACGCGGGCGCGGGCCGCTTCCATGTCTGTCGTCTCGATCACATGGTCTGCGCGGGCCCGTTTATCGGCGTCGGGCATCTGCCGCTCGACGATCAGGGCAAATTGCGCCTCGGTCATGCCATCGCGGGCCATGACGCGGGCGCGCTGTACATCGGCGGGTGCCGTGCAGACGACACAGGCATCCATCCAGTCGTCGCCGCCCGTCTCGTACAGCAGCGGCACATCGAAAACGGTGATCGGCGCGGTGGCCGTTTCGGCGAAAATGGCGCGGTCAGCGGCGACCAGCGGATGCACGAAGCGCTCGATTTTCTGCAAGGTCGACGGATCGACCGAGATCAGCCACTTGAGCTTGTCGCGCGACACCGCCCCGTCGATGACGACCATCGGCATCACCTCGGCCAGCACCGGGACGGCGTGGCCGCCGGGCGCGTAAAGGCGGTGCACGGCGGCGTCGGCATCCCAGACCGCACAACCGGCGTCGGCGAACATCTGCGCCGTGGTCGATTTGCCCATGCCGATGGAACCGGTGAGACCGAGACGATACGTCATGCAAGCACCTTTGCGCGGGTTTCCTCGTCTACCGTGGGCCGTTCTCCGAACCAGCGTTCGAACGCGGGCACCGCCTGATGCAACAACATGCCGAGGCCATCGACCGTGGTGCACCCGGCGGCCTGCGCCTCGAGGAGCAGACGGGTGCGGAGCGGCTGATAGACCAGATCGGTGACGATCATGCCCGGACGCAGCGCATCGAGGGGCACCCGGAATTCGGCGGCGCCGGTCATGCCGAGCGATGTCGTATTCACGACAAGTGACGTATCGTCGATCATGTTTCCGGCCTGCACCCAGTCGTAGACCTGCACCTTGGATCCGAAGGCGGATTTCAGCGCTTCGGCGTTGTTGCGCGTGCGGTTGGCGAGGCGGATCTCCTGCACGCCGGCCTCGATTAGGCCGGAGATAATGGCCCTTGCCGCGCCGCCGGCACCCAGGACGGCGGCAGGACCCGCAGCGGGATCCCAACTGGGTGCGCCCTGACGCAGATTGGCGAGAAACCCGTAGACATCGGTATTGTCCGCATAAATCGATCCGTCGGAGCGGAATGTCAGCATATTCGCGGCGCCGATCAGGATCGCACGATCGCTGAGCTGATCGGCGTAATCCATGACCGCGACCTTGTGCGGGATCGTGATATTGGCACCGACAAACCCCATGCGCGGCAAGGCGCGGACGACCTGCGCCAGATCGCCTTCGACCACTTTCAACGGAATATAATCGCCCGCAAGGCCATGACGTCGCAACCAGTGACGGTGCAGCACCGGCGACCGGGTATGGGCGACATTGCTGCCGATGACACATGCGAGAGGAAGCAGTTCGGTCATGGATCAACTCTCTCGTGTTGGCGCAGGTATGACAAGAGGTCGAGCAGCGGGAGCCCGAGGACGGTGAAATAGTCGCCCGTTATGGCCGAGAACAGGCGTGCGCCTTCTTCCTCAAGCTTGTAGGCGCCGACGGTGTGTCGGATGCTGTCCCAGTTTCGCGAGACATAGGACGCGATCCAAGCGGAATCGAGCGTATGCATGGTAAGATGAACCTCGCCCACGTGACGCCAGACGGGGCGGGCGCCCCGATAGACGACGACGGCGGAAAGCAGCCGGTGTGTGCTGCCCGAAAGGCGGGCGATCTGATCCGTGGCCTCGTCAGGAGTTCGCGGTTTGGAAAACAGTGGCCCATCGGCATCGAGGACCTGGTCACAGCCGATGACACAGGCGGCAGGAAATCGCTGCGCGATCTTGCGGGCTTTCATCTCGGCCAGAGTATCGGCGATGTCGCGCGGCGCGGCGTCTTCGGCAATCAGGGCGTCGCGAATGGCGGCCTCGTCGATCCGGGGGACGTGCACCTCGTGATCGATGCAGGCGTTGCGTAAGAGCTGACTGCGGATTGCGGAACCGGAGGCGAGGATCAGGGAGGCGGGCATGTGGACAACCGATGGGACAGGTGAGGGTGAACGACGAGGATCGTCATGGGATGGAATGGTGACGCCCGGCTGAAACAGCACGGCGTGTGGACGGGTGGGGATGGTTCGGCATCTTGTGCCACAACCGTCCCTTGGGATGAAGCGAAAGGCACGTTGTGGATGAGAAGGTGGGAGAAAGAAGAGTCAAGCGCGGACCACAAGAAATTTCACAGGTATTTGAGAAATTAGTCATATTATATCAATTATTTAACCTCTGCTTGTCGTTTTAGAACATCGGCAGGGCACGATCTATTGGCGGGGATAAGTCTGTGGGTGAACCGAGTCGTTCCTGTTATCCCGCGTACTACAACAACATCAACTTTCTTTCTTAAAGATATGAAGTAGGTAGAGTTGCCAGACCGGAGAGACGACGATGGATTTTCTTGTGCCGTTTTACCCCTGGATCAAGGCGGTCCATATCATGGCGGTGATCTCATGGATGGCGGGGATGTTCTATTTGCCGCGGCTGTTCGTCTATCACGCTGAAACGGCCAAACAGGGTTCGGAACTGGATCTGACGTTTCAGACTATGGAAGAAAAGCTGCTGCGGGTGATCATGGGACCGGCGATGACGCTCAGCTGGGTTGCCGGGCTGCTGTTGATCGGGATGGGGGCCTTCGATTTCGGCGCGCTGTGGTCCTGGGCGAAACTGGGCGGTGTCGTGGCGATGACGGCGATGCACATCTGGCTTTCGAGGCGACGAAAAGATTTTGCGGCGGGCGAAAATACGCGGTCGGGCCGCACCTACCGGCTGGCAAACGAGGTGCCGACGGTTATGATGCTGGTGATTGTCGTGGCGGTGGTCGTGCGGCCATTCTGATCTGCGGGAATTGACTTGAATCGAAGTTTTGCCTAAGGACGACATGCTGCTCCGTCCGGGGCGAGCGTTTCATTGTCATGATTAACGATGTGCGGCCCGCCCGGGATAATCCGTGCCGCATCGGGATATTTCCATGAGCCTAGACCGACTGAACCTTGCCGACCTGAAAGCGCAAAGCCCGAAGGATCTGCTCTCGCTTGCCGAGGAACTCGAGATCGAGAACGCGTCAACCATGCGCAAGGGCGACATGATGTTTGCGATTTTGCGCGAGCGGGCGGATGACGAATGGGTGATCGGTGGCGACGGTGTCGTCGAGGTAATGCAGGACGGATTTGGATTTCTGCGCAGTCCGGAGGCGAATTATCTGCCCGGCCCTGACGATATTTATGTCAGCCCGGAGATGATCCGTCAGCATTCCATGCGGACCGGTGACACGGTGCAGGGTGTGATCAAGGAGCCGAACGACACGGAGCGCTATTTTGCCCTGGTGACGGTGGAATCGATCAACTTCGAGGATCCGGAGAAGGCGAAGCACAAGGTTGCCTTCGAGAATCTGACGCCGCTGTACCCGGATGAGCGACTGATCATGGAGATCGACGATCCCACGATAAAAGACCGGTCGGCGCGGATCATCGACCTCGTGTCGCCGATCGGCAAAGGCCAGCGTTCTTTGATCGTGGCGCCACCGCGCACCGGTAAAACAGTGTTGTTGCAGAATATCGCAAGCTCGATCGGGAAGAACCACCCGGAATGTTATCTGATCGTTTTGCTGATCGATGAGCGCCCGGAAGAAGTGACGGATATGCAGCGCTCGGTGAAGGGCGAGGTTGTCTCTTCCACGTTCGATGAGCCGGCGACCCGCCACGTTGCGGTGTCGGAGATGGTCATCGAGAAGGCAAAGCGGCTTGTCGAACACAAGCGCGACGTGGTGATTTTGCTCGATTCGATCACGCGTCTCGGTCGGGCGTTCAACACGGTGGTGCCGTCGTCGGGCAAAGTGCTTACCGGTGGCGTCGACGCCAACGCGTTGCAGCGTCCGAAGCGGTTTTTCGGGGCGGCGCGAAATATCGAGGAAGGTGGCTCGCTGACGATCATTGCGACCGCGCTGATCGACACCGGAAGCCGAATGGATGAAGTGATCTTTGAAGAATTCAAAGGCACCGGCAATTCCGAAATTGTGCTTGACCGCAAGGTGGCGGACAAACGGGTCTTTCCTGCCATGGACATCCTTAAATCCGGTACGCGGAAGGAAGAGTTGTTGGTCGACAAGGGCGATCTGGCGAAGACCTATGTATTGCGCCGGATCCTCAATCCGATGGGGACCACCGATGCGATTGAATTCCTGATTTCAAAATTGAAGCAGACCAAGACGAACTCTGACTTTTTCGATTCGATGAACAGCTAAGACGCGTGCGCATTCGACGTGATGGATCAGGAAACCATATTTGCCAGAGCGACTGCGGCGGGTCGTGCAGGTGTGGCGGTTATCCGGATATCCGGTCCGCTTGCGCATTCGACGGGAGAGTTGCTGGCCGGTAATTTGCCGGTGCACGGGCGCGGCGTGCGGGCGATTCGGGGAGCGGACGGCGCGCTTCTCGATGAGGCCCTGGTACTCACCTTCGCACAAGACCGCAGCTTTACCGGCGAAGTCGTCGTCGAACTCCAGCTTCATGGCAGCGATGCTGTGGTACGACGGGTACTCGCCGAACTTGCGGCGCTGCCGGGACTGCGGCTCGCTCAGCCGGGGGAATTTACGCGGCGCGCGATGGACAACGGGCGTCTCGATCTTGCACAGGCCGAAGGTCTTGCCGACCTGCTCGACGCTGAAACCGAGGCGCAGCGCGTTCAGGCCGTTCGGGTATTTTCCGGCGGATTGACCGCCCTGTGTGAAACGTGGCGCGACGACCTTTTGCGCGCGGCAGCTCTGATCGAAGCAACGATCGATTTTGCGGATGAGGACGTGCCTGTCGATGTTGGCCCGGAGGTGATGAAGCGGCTGAGGCGCGTGCGTACGGAATTGATCCGGGAAATTTCGGGCGTTCCGGTCGCGGAGCGGGTTCGCGATGGTTTTGAGGTGGCGATCATCGGACGACCCAACGTCGGTAAGTCTACGCTTCTGAATTTTCTGATTGGCCGGGACGCTTCGATTACCTCGGAAATACCGGGCACGACGAGAGACGTGATCGAAGTTCAGGCGGTGATTAACGGGTTTCCGGTGACGTTTTTGGATACCGCCGGCCTTCGGCAGGGGCACGATCAAGTTGAAAAGATCGGGATTGCAAGAGGCCGGGACCGGGCAATGCGCGCTGACATCCGGGTTCATCTGATTGAGGCGGAAGAAGAATACGCGCCCGATTTGCAGGAGGGAGACATCGTGCTTCAGGGACGGGTCGATGATTCGACCGACGGGCTTGGAGTCTCGGGAGTGACGGGGGCTGGTGTTGATAGCCTGATCTCCCGTATAGGTCAGACCTTGGCGGGACGGGTTGCGTCCGTCGGGCACGCGACGAAGGATCGGCACCGTCAAGCGATGGAAGCTGCGATTTCGGCGATAATGGCGGCGGAACAGCGGTTGGACGCTGCCCCTGATCTGGCAGAGCTTAGTGCTGCGGATCTTCGGCTGGCGATTCGGGCTGTTGATGGCCTGGTGGGAAAAATTGATGTCGAGGACGTTCTTGGCGAGATATTCTCCCGATTTTGTATCGGCAAATGAAGGGTGTTTCACGTGAAACATTTTGATGCGGACGTCATCGTCGTCGGCGGCGGTCATGCAGGCACAGAGGCTGCACACGCCGCAGCGCGTATGGGTGCGCGGACGATTCTTGTAACGTTAAGGCGGGATGCTATGGGCGTCATGTCCTGCAATCCGGCAATCGGTGGGTTGGGTAAAGGTCATCTCGTGCGTGAAATTGACGCGCTCGATGGTATCATGGGTCTTGCCGCCGACTGGGCCGGGATTCAGTTTCGTCTTTTGAACCGACGCAAGGGCCCGGCCGTTCAGGGTCCGCGCGCGCAAGCGGATCGGTCCCGTTATCGTCGGCGCATTCAAGAAATGATCGTAAAGCAGCCAAACCTGTCGATTGTCGAAGGGGAGGTTTGCGATCTGATCGAAGTCGGCGGCACGATCAAAGGCGTAGTTCTTGGCACCGATCAGTCGATAACAGCACCTTCGGTCATTCTCACTGCGGGCACTTTTCTCAGGGGTGTCGTCCATATCGGCGATAAGGCGACGCCGGGCGGGCGCATTGACGAAGATCCGTCGATCCGGCTGGCAGAGAGGTTGGCCGTATTCGACCTTCCGATCGGTCGGTTGAAGACGGGCACACCTCCACGATTAAACGGAAAGACGATTGATTGGGACAGGCTTGAGCTTCAGCCCGGCGATGCCGAACCAGCGCTATTTTCTGAACTGTCCACCGGTGTTTCTGCGAGGCAGATTTCGTGCGGCATCACCCGGACCAATGAATCGACGCATGACATCATCCGCGAAAATCTCTCGCGTTCTGCGATGTATGGTGGGCACATCGACGGGACCGGCCCCCGGTATTGCCCGTCAATCGAGGATAAGGTCATCCGCTTCGCCGATAAATCGTCACATCAAATTTTTCTCGAGCCCGAAGGCCTCGATACCGATACAGTCTACCCGAACGGGATTTCGACGTCTCTTCCTGTCGATATTCAGAAGCTGTATCTGGAAACGATCAAAGGCCTTGAACGTGCCGAGATCGAACAGCCGGGCTATGCAATCGAATACGATTTTGTCGATCCCCGTGCGCTGACGCAGACACTGGAACTCAAGACGGCGCCCGGTCTGTTTTTGGCCGGACAGATAAATGGAACGACCGGGTATGAGGAGGCAGCTGCTCAGGGTTTGGTGGCGGGTTTGAATGCTGCAGCGCTTGCTTTGGGGCAGGATCCCATCAGGTTCAGTCGAACGACATCCTATATCGGGGTCATGATCGACGACCTGACGACTCGCGGCGTTACGGAACCGTATCGCATGTTCACGTCCCGTGCCGAGTTTCGCCTGTCCCTTCGTGCAGATAATGCCGATCAGCGATTGACCGGACTTGGCCGTACTTTCGGGTGTGTTGGAGAAGATCGATGGAGGACGTTCAACACGAAGCGTGACGTATTGAAGGCCGCGAGAACGCTCCTCAAACACACAACATTCACGTCGCGTGAAATCGCGGCTACGGGTGTTGCGTTGAATGAGAGCGGACCTGCCCGTTCGGCCTTCGACGTTCTGGCTTTAACCGACGCAACTTTCGAAACACTTAAGGATCTGGACCCTTCATTGAATGCGGTTCCCGCAACGATCCGGTCGCATTTGAAAGCCGAAGCGCTCTATGCAATTTACGAGGTCCGGCAACGCCGGGATATCGATGCGATTGAGCGCGACGAGGCGCTCCTGATACCGGCGGATTTTGATTACGACACTGTTCGTGGTCTGTCGAACGAGTTGCGTCAGAAGCTCGAGCGTTTTCGCCCCACGTCGTTTCGTCAGGCGGATGCAATTGAAGGTATGACGCCATCGGCGATGGTTCTGCTTGGGTCCCATATCCGCAAGGGCCATTCAACGCGGCAGGCGGCGGGATGACAGGAACCGTTTCAACAGATGTTTCACGTGAAACAACTGCGCGACTTGTCGCGTTTCAGGACCTCCTCGCCAAATGGACGCCGAGGATCAACCTGATTTCACGGAAGGATATCGACCACATCTGGACACGCCATATCGAGGACGCCCTACAGCTGTCTTCCCTTGTTCAGAAACCGGGCCCCCACTGGCTCGACATCGGGAGCGGCGGAGGTTTGCCTGGGCTTGTCCTTGCGATACTGCATCTCGAGACTCGTCCCGATGCGCGACACACATTGATCGAAAGTGATGGTCGAAAGGCTGCGTTTCTTACCGCAGCGATACGCATGCTTGATCTGAATGTGACGGTTCACGTCGAGCGATCCGAAAATGTCACTCCGATGGAGGCCGATGTCGTAACGGCACGCGCACTTGCGCCGCTGGATCTTCTTCTTACTCATGTTGACCGGCACATGGCCACATCCGGTCAGGCGATCTTGCCAAAGGGCAGAAAAGCATCTGCCGAGGTTGAAACGGCATCGCTCATCTGGCACTTCGACTACGAGCTATCGCCAAGCGTAACTGACCCAGATGCTTCGATACTCCTTATAAAGAGGCTGTCCCGTGCCTGATCTTCTGACCGTCGCCCCTGCCCGCATCGTCGCCATCGCTAACCAAAAGGGCGGTGTCGGAAAAACGACAACGGCGATCAATCTTAGTGCGGCCCTGGCGGAAACCGGCCATAAAATCTTGCTGATAGATCTTGACCCTCAGGGCAACGCATCGACCGGCCTCGGGATTGGCGCAGAACTTCGCACGGTGACGACCTACGATCTGCTTTCCGGTGACGTCACCGCAGCAGCCGCTGCTCAACAGACGGATGTCGAGAATCTTTGGATCGTGCCTGCAACGACGGACTTAAGTTCGGCGGACATCGAGCTCTACTCGAATGAAAAAAGAAGTTTCCTGCTTCATGATGCGCTCCACGCTGCCGATATTCATGACCTGGAATTCGACTATATCCTTATCGATTGCCCGCCGTCCCTCAACATTCTGACCGTCAATGCGATGGTCGCCGCCGATTCCGTTCTCGTCCCGTTGCAAAGCGAGTTCTTCGCTCTCGAAGGTTTGTCGCAACTTATGCTGACCGTCCGGCAAGTTCGCGAGGCAGCGAACAAGAGCCTTCGGATTGAAGGCATCGTCTTGACGATGTACGATGGCCGCAACAACCTGTCCCAACAAGTCGAAGTGGATGCGCGCGAAAATCTGGGCGACCTGGTGTTCAAAACGGTAATTCCCCGGAATGTGCGTCTGAGCGAAGCACCGTCCTACGCAATGCCCGCATTACACTACGACAGTCAGTCCGCCGGAAGTCGTGCCTATCGCGCCTTGGCTGTCGAGCTTGTCGCGCGTCAGACCCCCAGGATCGAAACCGGAGCCTCCCATGTCAGACAAGCCTAACCGCGCCCGGGGTCTTGGCCGCGGCCTTTCCGCATTGATGGCGGATGTAACGCCAGACGGGCCTGCGTCCGACCGCCCCCGTCGGCCCGATCTTTTGGTTCCGGTCGGAAATCTGCACCCCAATCCCAACCAGCCAAGACGCAGTTTCGACGATGCCGCACTGAGCGATCTTGCAAGCTCGATCCGCGAAAAAGGCATCATCCAGCCACTGATTGTCCGCGCGCACCCCGACCGTGACGGACACTTTGAAATCGTCGCGGGCGAGCGTCGTTGGAGGGCCGCCCAGATCGCGCAGCTTCACGATGCACCGGTCATCGTTCGCGAGTACACGGATACCGAAGTTCTCGAAGTCGCGATCATCGAGAACATCCAGCGGTCCGATCTGAACGCGATCGACGAGGCCGCCGGCTATCGCCAATTGATGGAGCGGTTTGGCCACACTCAAGAACAGCTCGCAACCGCACTGAGCAAAAGCCGCAGTCACGTTGCCAATCTTATGCGCTTGTTGTCGCTCCCCGACGAAGTGCAGTCCCATGTGATTGCGGGAACGTTATCCGCCGGTCACGCTCGCGCCCTCATCGGCCACGCGGAGGCCGTCACGCTCGCGCAACGCATCGTTCGCGACAACCTGTCTGTCAGGGATACCGAGCGTCTCGTCAAAGCGCCTGCCCCGTCCCGTCCCGCTTCGAAAAAAGGAACGGTGACAAAGGATGCCGATACACTTCAGATCGAACAAGAGCTCTCGGCAACGCTCCACATGGCCGTTAAAATCGATCATGCAGCATCCGGCGATGGCGGCAAGGTTACCCTGTCCTATCGATCTCTCGAACAACTCGACGACCTGCTGCGCACCCTTTCGGGCGGCTAATCATCCAGTAGTTCGCGCAGCACGGCATTGAGAACAGGCCGTCCCATCGCCGTGACGCTAACCCGTTTGTCTGATAACCCGATCAGGCGTCTTTCAACAAGCTTGCCAATCTTGTGATCCAGCGCATCCCCGGCCATCTGTCGGATGCGTTGATATTCAACACCTTCCGACAGACGCAACCCCATTAGCAAAAGCTCCTGAAATCTTTCATGGATATCAAGAGCATCACGCCTCTCAGTCTTTCCCGCTTGCTCCGCAGCAAGCCATCCTCCCGGCGCTACGACCGCCTCCGTCGCGTACCGAACGCCGTTCAGCGTCAAACGACCGTGCGCACCCGGACCAATTCCCGCGTAGTCCCCTCCACGCCAATACAGCATGTTGTGATAGGACGCTGCACCTTGGCGGGCATGGTTCGAAACCTCATAGGCATCCAGTCCCGCCTTCGCGGTACGCTCTTGTGTGACATCCCAAAGGTCGGCAGCCAGATCTTCGTCCGGCAGGCCCCGCAGCAGCCCGGCGGCATGACGCGCCCCGAAAGCTGTGCCTTCCTCAATCGTCAGTTGATACAACGACAAATGGTCGAGATCGAGCGACAGCGCCCGGTCGAGTTCCGCACGCCATTCGGCGATACCCTGCCCCTGCCTGGCATAGATCAGATCGAAACTGACCCTGTCGAAAACGCTCCGGGCGATGTCGAACGCGCGCAGCGCCTCCTCGGCGGTATGCAGGCGCCCCAATGCCTTCAGGTCGGCGTCGTTCATGGCCTGCATCCCCATCGACACACGGTTGACGCCCGCGTCGCGATAGGCCGCGAACCTGCCCGCCTCAATGCTTCCGGGATTGGCCTCGAGGGTTATTTCAACATCGTTCGCGGTCGGCCACGTTGCACGAACAGTTTGCAGCACCCGCTCAACAACGAACGGCTCCATCAGGCTCGGCGTGCCGCCGCCAAAAAACACCGAGCCGACGACGCGGCCCTCGGTTTCGGCGCCGATCCGGATAATCTCACGTTCAAACGCATCCGCCCACCGCCGCTGATCGACGGATGCCGTAACATGAGAGTTGAAATCGCAATAGGGGCACTTCGACTGGCAGAACGGCCAATGAACGTAGATGCCAAACCCCCCGTGGCGCCAGTCAGACGCCAGGTCAAAGGCGGCTGTCTCAGGCAAAACAGTCTCTTACCAGGCTCTCGAACGCCCTCGCCCTGTGTGAAATGCGGTTCTTTTCCCAGCGGTCCATCTCACCGAAAGTTTCGTCGTAACCGTCGGGCTGAAAGATCGGATCGTACCCGTGTCCCTGTTCCCCCCGCATCGGCCAGACGAGGCGCCCGGCCATTTGTCCGGTAAAAACCTCATCGTGGCCGTCGGGCCAGGCGAGAACCAGCGTGCAACAAAAACGCGCCAGATGCGGCTCTGCCTTGCCTGCCAGCGCCTCATGCGCCCGTGTCATCGCCAGCACGAAATCCCGGCCCGCTGGTGTTTCCGCCCAATCCGCTGTGTGAACGCCGGGTTTGCCACCGAGGGCGTCAATCTCGATCCCCGAATCGTCGGCGAGCGCCGGCAGACCCGTCGCTCTCGCCGCGGCATGCGCCTTGATCCGCGCATTTCCGACAAAGGTATCCTCGGTCTCTTCCGGCTCGGGCAGACCGTGGTCGTCGTTCGACGTAAGCCGCACGCCAAACGGCCTCAGCAACGCCGATATTTCGTCCAGTTTGCCGCGGTTATGCGTTGCGACAACCAGGTCGGTGCCGTCAAACCGCCGCATCGACGGCCGCCAGCTGTGCCACGGCAAGGGCCGCACTCCCCGCCTCCGCCAGATCGAGCAGACCGGACATCTGCGCCCGCGTGAACGTGGCGCCCTCTGCCGACATCTGCACCTCTATCAGCTTGCCACCCGTCATCACGAAATTGCCGTCGACGCCTGCCTCACTGTCCTCGGGGTAATCGAGATCGAGAACCTCCTGCCCCGCATAGATCCCGCAACTGATCGCCGACACCGGGTCGATCAGTGGGTTCGAGGTGACCAGCCGCGCCTTCAGCAGCTTTTCGACCGCGATCCGCAGTGCCACCCATCCTCCGGTGATCGACGCGCAGCGCGTCCCGCCGTCTGCCTGAAGGACATCGCAGTCGACAGTGATCTGCCGCTCACCCAGTGCCACCCGGTCGACGCCCGCCCGCAGTGAACGCCCAATAAGACGTTGAATCTCTTGTGTTCTTCCGGATTGCGATGTCTTTGCCTCGCGCCGCATCCGCGTGTGCGTGGCACGCGGCAGCATGCCGTATTCCGCCGTCACCCAGCCAAGGCCGGAATTCTTCATGAAATGCGGCACCTTTTCGTCGATCGAGGCGGTACACAGCACATGCGTATCGCCCATCCGTATCAGGCACGACCCTTCGGCATGACGCGTTATCCCCGTTTTGAAACTCACGGGGCGCATTTCGTCGGTCTTGCGGCCAGAGGGGCGCATGGGCATATCCTTTCACAACGGTTGCGCCCCGATTACGCGCCACCGCCGCGATTTCCAACCCCGCGCGG
Source organism: uncultured Alphaproteobacteria bacterium (assembly GCA_963761735.1). Classification (GTDB taxonomy): domain Bacteria; phylum Pseudomonadota; class Alphaproteobacteria; order Rhodobacterales; family Rhodobacteraceae; genus CAVXHQ01. The sequence goes on along the minus strand of CAVXHQ010000003.1, from coordinate 888,678 downwards.
GGTTCAGCGGATTGACCTTCCCCCCTCTCTCGCTCTACTTGGTCCGCCCCTGGATACATCCGCGATGATCAATCACCCCACTCCGCCTCGCCACGAGGACATGTCGGACCGCGCGCGGGAGGTTTTCCGTCGAGTTGTCGAGGGATATATCGAAAGCGGTCAACCCGTCGGATCGCGGACCCTGACGCGCACCCTGACAGAGCAGATCAGCGCCGCGACGATCCGAAACGTGATGCAGGACCTGGAATTCATGGGTCTGCTGGGTTCGCCGCATACCAGCGCCGGGCGTATCCCGACGCAGGCCGGTCTGCGGATGTTCGTCGACGGGTTCATGGAGGTCGGCGATCTTGCGGGCGATGACCGCGCGCGGCTGGACGAGTTGGGGGGCGCGAACACCGCCGATGTCCCGGCCCTTCTGGACCGGATCGGCAATACGCTGTCGGGCATCACCCACGGCGCAAGCCTTGTGCTCACGCCGAAACACGATGCGCCGATCCGACACGTCGAATTCGTGTCCCTCGGCCCGGACCGCGCTCTGGTGGTGCTGGTGTTCGCCGATGGCCACGTGGAAAACCGCCTGTTTACCCCGCCGCCCGGTCAAACGCCCTCGTCCATGCGCGAGGCTGCGAATTTTCTCAACGCGCTCGCCGAGGGGCGCACCCTGCCGGAACTGTCCATCGCCATCGCCCGAGAAATCAAGACGCGGCGGCAGGAAATCGACACTCTCGCCGCCGACCTTGTCGAACAGGGCCTCGTGACCTGGGTGAACGAGGGCGAACAGACCGAGCGTCTGATCGTGCGCGGGCGTGGCAACCTGATCGAAGAGGCGGGCGATATCGACCGGATCCGCCTTCTGTTCGACGATCTGGAACGCAAACGCGACATTTCCGCCTTCCTCGAACTCGCAGAGGGCGGAGAAGGTGTGCGCATTTTTATCGGCTCGGAAACGAAACTCTTCTCACTTTCGGGTTCCTCTCTGGTCGTTTCTCCCTATATGAACGCCGACCGCAAGATCATCGGCGCCGTCGGCGTCATCGGGCCCACACGGCTGAATTATGGCCGCATCGTGCCCATCGTGGATTACACAGCGCAGCTCGTGGGCCGCCTCATCGCCGATCGAAACTGACCCTTCGGGGCCGACACAATTACAGCGCCCCTTCGGTGCGACAGAACGAAAGCAAGGAAGACATGGCAAAGCAGGACCCCGATATCCCCTCCCTCGACGAACTTGCAGCGCAGGCCGACGATCCGGGTTTCGAGTTTTCGGAGGACGCAGCGGAACAGGACGTCGAGACGCCCGATGCAATCGCCGTGCTGACCGCCGAGCGAGACGATTTCCGCGACCGCTTCATGCGCGCGCTCGCCGATGCCGAAAACACCCGCAAGCGTGCGGACCGCGACCGGCGCGAGGCCGAGAACTACAGCGGCTCCAAGCTCGCGCGGGATCTGCTGGCGGTCTACGACAACCTGCGCCGCGCTCTGGATGCCATCGCCGAGGATCAGCGAGCCGCACAGGCATCGCTGATCGAGGGGATCGAGTTGACGATGCGGGAGCTTATCTCGGTTTTCAAAAAGCACGGCATCGATCCGATCGTGCCGCAGCCCGGCGACCGGTTCGATCCGCAGATGCATCAGGCCATGTTCGAGGCACCCGTGCCGGGCACCCGCGCCGGAGACATCATTCAGGTGATGACAGAAGGTTTCATGCTGCACGACCGGCTGCTGCGTCCTGCCCAGGTTGGGGTATCGTCCACGCCTGCCGCGTGATCGACGGCTCCGACCCCGCGGTGGCATGTGGAACCATTGCCGTATCTGCGCGTTGTCACGATAACGCGCGTCTCCTGACAGGCGGCGCTCACTTCCAATAATTGCACCGGGATGCACCCAATGCCTCCCGCGCACATCGAAGGATCCAATCTCATGGCCAATGCCAACGTCAAGAATACCGGAACCGCCAAAGGTGCCGACGCGCTGGCTGACGGTGTCAAAAAGGATGCGAAGGACTCTGTCAGCGCCGCCCAGGAAAAAGCCAGCGAGATTGCGCAGGATGCCGTGCGTTTTGCATCGGACGCATACGAGGCTGCCCGCGACGAGGCGGAAGCGCGTCTTGCCGAGGCACATCGTATTGCCGGGAGTGCGGCCGAGGATGTTTCGGACCGGGTCCGTCACGCTGCCGAAGCGACGCGCGAAACCTCACGGGAGGCAGTGGATCGCATCGCGCATCGCGCCAGCGAGGTGACCGAAACGCTGCGCAACAGCGAAGCGGGACGGATCGTGGGTGACGTCGGCGACTATGCGCGCGAGCGTCCGTTCGTGACGATGGGCCTCGCGGCCCTTGCGGGCTTTACCATCGCGCGCCTGACAGCGCCGCGTCACGATGATCGTTATGGTCGCCGGTCCTGACCGGAGCACGGTATGAGCAATCCCAACGACGGACCTAATCCCGATCCGCATCGTTCGGCGGGCGCGGGCATCGGAACGGTCATACAGCAGGCCCTGACACATGCCACGAACCTGATCCGGGGCGAGATGGATCTCGCCCGGGCGGAAATCGGTGAAAACCTGCGCCGCGCGGTCATTGGAATCGTCCTGATCGTGGTGTCGATCATTCTGGTCATGCTGTCGCTGAACCTGCTCGTCGGCGTTCTTGTTGCAATTCTCGTTGCAGCGGGTCTTTCACCGATCTGGTCTGCCACGCTGGTTGGCGTTGGCATTGCCACTCTTGCGATTGCCTTCCTGTTGTGGGGTATCCGTCAGCTCCGGTTGACGAAACTGGCGCCGACGCGCGCTGCGGAAAACATCAAACGGGACGCGGCAGCCCTCAGAAAGGGTTACAATGCCTAGACCGGTCCGAACCATCGCAGAAATCGAACGGGACCTCGCCGCAGACCGCGCCGGTCTTGCGGCCAGCCTTGATGCACTGGGCCGGCATGTCTCTTTTGAAGGCGTCATCGACGGCGCAAAGGCGGTTTTCGCCCGCAATGGCGCAGAGATCACCCGTACCGTCGCGATCGTGGCGAAAGACAATCCGCTCGCCGTCGCGCTGACATCCGCCGGAATTGCATGGTTCTTGGGTGGCCCCCTCGTTCGGGATCGTTTCGGGCGAAAGCAGGCTGAACCGGTCTCTGGACAACCCGATCCGGACGATATGCTGTCTGCGATGCCTCCGCCGTCCATGCCGCCACCCCGGCGGAGCATTGTTGCCGGGAATCCCGGGCTTATCGGCGCGGCGGGGCTCGCTGTCGCCGCCTTTCTGGCTGGGCGCCGTGCCACAGGCCCATCGCAGGTCCGGCAAAGGACGACGGACGGTGCTGCGGCGTCTCAGCCGCCGTCGCGCCACAGCGCCACAACCCCGGTCCATGCGACAGATGCCATGCCGCCGCATGTTCGCGTCAGGACTTAAACCTTTCGCGAGTTCTTCGGGATTTTGCGGGCATCGATCATGGCCTTGAGGTCATAGATCATCGCCAAGGCGTCGCGCGCCGACAATTCATCCGCCACGACCGCGTTCAATCGTGCCTCCACCTCGGAGGCTTCGATTTTCGGAGCAGGCGCAGGTGGCGCTGCGGCGAACAGGGGCAGGTCGTCGATCAGAGCGGTTCGTTTCGCGCCGCCTTCCCTTTCGCCTTTTTCCAAGGCCTCCAGAACAACCCGTGCCCGCTCGACGACGGGCGCTGGAAGCCCGGCGAGCCGTGCCACCTGCACGCCGTAGGACCGGTCCGCCGTGCCCCGTCGTACTTCATGCAAAAAGATGACGTCGCCGTCCCATTCCTTGACGTTCACCGTCGCGTTGAGGACCCCGTCGAGCCGCGTGGCAAGGCCTGCCATCTCGTGATAATGCGTGGCGAATATGGCGCGGCACCGGTTCGTGGCCTGAAGATGCTCGAGCGTGGCCCAGGCGATGGACAACCCGTCATAGGTCGCCGTGCCGCGTCCGATTTCATCGAGGATCACCACCGCCCGGTCGTCTGCCTGATTGAGGATCGCGGCGGTTTCCACCATTTCGACCATGAATGTCGAGCGACCGCGGGCAAGGTCGTCCGATGCGCCGACGCGGCTGAACACCTGACTGACCAGACCGATATGCGCCGCACGGGCGGGCACGAAACTCCCCATCTGCGCCATGATCGCCAGCAAGGCATTCTGCCGCAGGAATGTCGATTTACCCGCCATGTTCGGCCCGGTCAAAAGCCAGATCGGTGCCTCGGTCAGGTTGCAGTCATTGGCGATGAACGGCTCTCCGGCGCGGCGCAGAGCCTGTTCGACGACCAGATGCCTGCCTCCCTCGATTTCGAACGCGCGGCTTTCGTCGATCTTTGGACAGGCCCAGTCCTCGGCCCGGGCAAGTTCTGCAAGGGCCGACGCAAGGTCGATCTCCGCCAGCGCAGCACTCAGCGCCGATAGTTGCGGGGCAGCGGCGACAATCGCCTCTTTCAGGCTGGTATAGAGCCGTTTCTCGATGTCGAGCGCGTGACCGCCCGCGTTCAGTATCCGGGTTTCGAGGTCGCCGAGCGCGACCGTGGTAAAGCGCACCTGATTTGCAGTGGTCTGCCGGTGAATGAACGTCTCGTTCAGTGGTGGCGCCAGCATCTTGTCTGCATGGGTTGCCGTGGTTTCGATGAAATACCCAAGGACATTATTGTGTTTGATCCGAAGGGCGGAAATCCCCGACCGCGCCGCATAATCGGCCTGCATCCCGGCAATGATACCCCGTCCCTCGTCGCGCAGCGTACGTGCGTCGTCGAGGTCGGCGTCATAGCCGGCGGCGATAAACCCACCGTCGCGGGCAAGCAGCGGCGGCTCTGCGATGAGAGCGGCATCGAGCAACTCTTCAAGCGCCGCGTGACCCGTCAGATCGCGTGCCGCATGCGCCAGCACATCGGGCAGTTCCTCCGGCAATCTCTCGTCGATCCGTCGCGCCACCGCGAGTGTGTCACGCACCGCCGTCATGTCCCGTGGCCCATCCCGGTCCAGGGCAAGCCGGGACAGCGCCCGGTCAACGTCCTGAGTGCCGCGCAATGCCTCCCGCAGATCGTCGCGCAATCGAGCCTGTTCCACCGCAAAACTAACGGCAGCCTGCCGTGCGAGGACCGTCTCCAGGCGCGCCGACGGGCTGGACAGCCGTCGCTCGAGCAGGCGCGCGCCTGCACTCGTCATCGTGCGGTCCATCGCGGCGAGAAGAGACCCGGCACGCCCGCCCGTCGCCGCATGCGTCAATTCGAGTGACCGGCGTGTCGCGGCGTCGATCTGCACGACCTCCGACGCGCCCTCCTGAACGGGCGGACGCAAGAGCGGCAGGTTGCCCTTTTGAGTGATCGTCAAATATTCGAGCAGGCCCGCCATCGCCGAAATCTCGGCCCGGCCGAAGCGCCCGAATGCCTCGAGCGAGGCGATGTTGAAATGCGCCAGCAACCGCCGCTCGCCCGCCGTGCTGTCGAATGCGGACCGCCCCAGTGCGGTCAGCGCCGCCCCGGTTTCGGAAACATCGGCGGCAACGTCATCTTCCTGGGTTTCGGACACGAGAACCTCGCTGGGGCCAAGGCGGGCCAGTTCCGGCCCAAGGCGCACACGCGGACAGGCCATCGCATAGAACGCCCCCGTCGAGATATCGACCCAGGCCAGCGCGCCCGCATCCCGCACCAGCGCAAAACTCGCCAAGAAATTGTGCCGTCGTGCATCCAGTAGACTTTCCTCGGTCAGCGTGCCGGGCGTGACAAGGCGGACGACGCCGCGTTTCACGATGGACTTGTGGCCGCGTTTTTTCGCCTCCGCCGGGCTTTCAAGCTGTTCGCACACGGCGACGCGAAAGCCCTTGCGGATCAGCGTCAGGTAATAGCCCTCGGCCGCGTGCACCGGGACGCCGCACATCGGAATGTCGGCGCCGTCGTGCTTGCCACGTTTCGTCAGGGCGATATCGAGGGCGGCGGACGCTGCGACCGCATCGTCGAAGAACATCTCGTAGAAATCGCCCATGCGATAGAACAGCAGGGCGCCGGGATGCGCCGCCTTGATCTCGAGATATTGCGCCATCATCGGCGTCACGGTGTCGGTCATGCAGCCTCTGAACCGTCCCGGCGGGGACGTGCCGACCCTAGCCAAAGCGCCCCGCGTCCAAAAGCGCAAAACGGCGTCGAACCGTGGGATACCCCGTCAGGATGCCGCGCGACCCGCGGCAAGGCGGATCGGTCCGCCGATAGATCCGCCCTGAACGGGTGCCCAAGTTGTCTGCCAGCAGCGGCAGGGAATGCGCGTCCGACTGGAAATGTCCGATTTTGCACCACCGAGAGAAATGATATGGCACCCGAAGATGCGGCAGCGGCGTTCTGGAGCAAGGTGCGATATGCGGATAGCGATGTGGTCGGGGCCGCGAAATCTGTCGACGGCAATGATGTATGCCTTTGGCGCGCGCACCGACTGTGCCGTCGTGGACGAGCCGTTCTATGCGCCCTGGCTTGCGGCAACGGGGGCGGATCACCCGATGGCCGCCAAGATCATTGCCGCGCATGAGACCGACCCAAAGGTGGTGGCCGCGCGATGCGCCGGACCCGTACCTCAGGGCAAGGCGCATTTTTACCTGAAAGTTATGCCTCATCACATGGCGCCCGGGTTTCCGATGGACTGGGCAAAGACCTGCATCAACGTGCATCTGATCCGGCATCCGGCACGGGTGGTCGCAAGCTATGCGGCCAAGCGCGAGGCGGTCACCGCCCTCGACATCGGTTTTGCGCAGCAACATGCGCTGTGGAAACGGCTCGGCGGGCCGGTGATCGACAGCGCCGATATCCGGGCGGATCCTGCGGCGGCATTGGGCGCGCTGTGTAAGGCCATCGGCCTGAATTACGACCGGTCGATGTTGTCGTGGCCTGCCGGCGGGTGCCCCGAGGACGGCGCATGGGCCGCCCACTGGTACGGCGCCGTGCACAGGTCGACTGGATTCGCGGGGGCGGAGGGGCCGTTGCCGGAACTGGACGGGGCGGCGGCGGACCTCGTGGCGCAGGCGTTGCCGTATTACACCGAGATGGCAGCGGCGCGGATCTGCAAATGAACGACGATGATTTTGCTTTCGCGCTTTTTCAGGCGCTGAATGGCGGAAACTTCACCGGAACTCCACTGCGCATAGGTCGCATCCCGGACACCCTTTCAAAGGAACTCGGCTGGGCGACGCGCGACGTCTATCTGTCCGTCAAGGACGCCCAGAAGATCAGGCACCATCCAATGCATGGCATGGACTCGAAATTGGCGATGCATCTTCCCGTTACGATCACGAACGGTGATTACTATCAATTGACCAATCGCGCTACAGATCTGCAACTTGAGATCGTTTTACATGAGCCGGAAAGCCCACGACGGGCATATTATCTAGTGTAGTTTCGAAACAAGTTGGAAACAGGAATTTTTCTAAGAACGTTTTATTTCAACGCCGAACTTACACGCAGCCGCATGAAGGCTGCCAAGGTTATCCTAAAACAGAGCCGACTGGACTATTTCAAGTAGTGGAACGTGAGGGGGGACCCACAGCTCCCCCAAGTAAGCCCGACTTTGCAGCCGACTGCGGACGTGGGCTTTACCGCATTACTCACAACACCGTTCATAAACATTTAAAATATGAGTTGCAATAAATCTATTGACTCACTTAGCGTAAAGTAACTCAAGAATTCGCTATTTTTTCAACCGCCGGTCCCTTGCCGCCAACAGCTTCAGCCGCAGCGCGTTCAATTGAATGAACCCCTTGGCATCCTGCTGGTCATAGGCGCCGGCGTCGTCCTCGAATGTTACATGCGCCTCGGAATACAGCGAGCTGTCAGACCAGCGGGCCACGGTGCGGGCCGAGCCCTTGTAAAGCTTCACGCGGACCGTGCCGCTGACATGCTCCTGGCTTTTGTCGATCAGCGCTTGCAACATCTCGCGCTCGGGCGAGAACCAGAAGCCGTTGTAGATCAGCTCTGCATAGCGCGGCATGATGCTGTCCTTGAGGTGACCGGAGCCTGCATCCAGCGTGATCTGCTCGATCCCGCGATGCGCCTCGAGCAGGACGGTGCCGCCGGGTGTCTCGTAGATACCGCGCGATTTCATACCGACGAAGCGGTTTTCCACAAGATCGAGGCGGCCGACGCCGTGCGCGCCGCCGATCTCGTTGAGCCGGGTCAGGATCGTGGCGGGCGACATCGCCTCGCCGTCGATGGCCACGGCATCGCCGCGCTCGAACGTAATCTCGACCATCTGCGGCGTGTCCGGCGCAACCTCGGGGGCAACGGTGCGCTGGTGGACGTATTCGGGCGCTTCCGCGGCCGGATCCTCGAGGACACGGCCCTCGGACGAGGTGTGCAGCAGGTTCGCATCCACCGAAAACGGCGCTTCGCCGCGCTTGTCCTTGGCGATTGGGATCTGGTGCTCTTCGGCGAACTCGAGCAGGCGGGTGCGCGAGGTCAGATCCCACAACCGCCACGGTGCGATGACCTTGATGTCGGGGTTGAGGGCATAGCAGGCAAGCTCGAACCGGACCTGATCGTTGCCCTTGCCGGTGGCGCCGTGGGCCACGGCATCGGCGCCCGTCTCGGCGGCGATCTCGACCAGCCGTTTCGAGATGAGAGGCCGGGCAATGGACGTGCCCAGCAGGTACAGACCCTCGTAAAGCGCATTGGCGCGGAACATCGGAAACACGAAATCGCGCACGAACTCTTCGCGGACGTCCTCGATGTGGATGTTCTCGGGCGCGATGCCGAGCAGTTCCGCCTTGGCCCGCGCAGGCTCGAGTTCTTCACCCTGTCCCAGATCGGCGGTGAACGTCACCACCTCGCAGCCGTATTCGGTTTGCAGCCATTTCAGGATGATCGAGGTATCGAGACCGCCCGAATAGGCAAGGACGACTTTTCTGGGCCCGCTCTTTTCAGGCACGGGTGTTTGGCTGACGGACATCGGGCGTTTCCCCTTAACAACAGTTTGGCACTCGCTACTGGCTTTGGCTCTCTCAGGCAAGCTGTGCGATTGACCCTGCCGTCCGCTGCGTGTCAGACAGATCCGGGGTAGCTGCGAAAGGAATGCCGGTGGCCTGGACGATGGTACGGCACGCTTTCACCATGATTTTCCGCAACATCGTACCGGCGCTGCAATCTTCTGTGGCGCCGATACTCGTTGCGCTTGCAATCAGCTACGGCGTGATCCTCGCAACCGATCTGAACCCGCTGGTCCTGATATCGCTGGCCGTCGATCCCCGGCAGATGGCGGCGGTGGTCGCGGCGGGATCGTCGGCGCTGATCCTCGGTATCGTCTTTCTGATGCTGGTCTATGCCTTCGTCTTTGCCTGGATCTGCGTCGCGTGGCACCGGTTTATCCTGCTCGAGGAAAAGCCGGGCCTTGTCCCGGCGATCACCGGACGGCCAATCTGGCTTTATGTTGGGACGACAATCCTGCTCGCGGTCCTGCTTATCCTGCTGGCGATCCCGGTGACGCTTGCGCTGGGGATGCTGGCCGGACCGTTGATTGACGCCACTGGGGCGCAGCACGCCGCACCGCTGTTGATGAGCGGCATCGGCCTCTTCGTGGACGCTTTCCTCAGCTATCTGTGGTTCCGGTTTGCCGTGGTCCTGCCCGCGGCTGCCATCGGGCGGCCGATGACGCTGGGCGATGGCTGGTCGGCGACGTCGCGCATCTCGGTGCCGATACTCGGCGCGGTTCTGATCCTGATGGGCGCTACCGTCCTTGCCGGGTTCGGCATCGGCTGGGTCGCGGAACAGTCCCTGTGGCTGGGGTTCGCAGGCTCTGTTCTTGTGCAGTGGCTGACCCTGTTGATGGGGGCGAGCGTTCTGACCACGATCTACGGTGTCGGCGTGGAAAAGCGCGCGCTGGTCTAGTTCAGACCGCCGGCGACGCGGCAGAGGCCGGGATGGGCAAGCACGACAGCGATGTGCCGACATCAAAGCGCCGCCCGCTGTCCGGGCCCGACCGCCGACAGACCAAAGCCACAGCGCCGAGCGCGCCGCGCCAGGCAAGGCGTCACTCACCCCGGCGTCACCGGTTGAAACGGCGCGCCAGCATTGCGGCCTGCACGAACGCCCGGTCACCGTCGTTCGACAACAATGGCAATGCCTCGTCCATCGGCGCCCAAAGGGCGGAATGCCCCGCCTCGTGCGGCGGGCCGATGCTGCGCACCGGATGTGCCAGATACAGATGACAGACCTTTTCGGCGTGAATGCCATAGTCCGGCATCCAGACAAATCGCCGGAATGCGCCAATGCGACGGGGCCGCGCGATGGTCCAGCCGGTTTCCTCCATTACCTCGCGGTGCAGGGCCGCAAGCGGATGCTCACCGGGGTCGACGCCGCCGCCCGGCAATTGCACCTCCGGCCAGGGCGCGCTCTGAAAGGTCAGCAACAGATCGCCGCCGCGCGGCAGGATGGCATAGACGCCGGGACGATGCGTATAGCGTTGCCCGGATTTCGGGCTGTCACCGTGCCGCCTCATCTGGGCGCTCCGACGTGTCGCCCTGAGAGGGGTGCCTTGATATGTCGCCCGGAGAGGGGTGCCTTGATATGTCGCCCGGAGAAGGGCGCCTTGATATGTCGTGCTGTCATAGCCGCCTCTTGCCTGCGCATCTTGGGTGGCGCGCTTGCCGTCCCTATATCGTCGCGGTATGCCAAATCGCACCACGCAAGGAAAGATCATGACCCTCGGCAAAGCCATCGCCTGGGACGACAGTGTCCTGCCGTTTCAGCTTGACGCGTCGGACGTGCGCGGCCGTATCGCGCGCCTCGACGGGGTGTTGGAAAATGTGCTGGCGCAGCACGACTATCCCCCCTTGATCGAGGCGCTGGTGGCCGAGATGTCGCTGCTGACCGCTCTTATCGGGCAGACGATGAAACTGCGTTGGAAACTGTCGTTGCAGGTGCGCGGATCGGGTCCGGCACGCCTTATCGCGACCGATTACTACGGGCCGACCGATGATGGTGAGCCCGCGCGCATCCGCGCCTACGCCAGTTATGACGCCGATACGCTGCAAGCGGACGCCGATCCGTTTTCGCAGGTCGGCAGCGGCTACTTTGCGATTCTGATCGACCAAGGCGAGGGAACGGCCCCCTATCAGGGTATCACGCCTCTGGCAGGTGGCTCGCTTTCCGCCTGTGCAGAGACCTATTTCGCGCAATCCGAGCAAATTCCGACGCGATTCGCCCTTAGCCACGGTCGCAGTCAGCGTCCGGGCGAGGTGGAAGGCTGGCGCGCCGGTGGCGTCATGTTGCAACTTATGCCGAAAGCATCGCCCTTCGTCGCGGATGGTGCCAGCGGCGAGGGCGGCCTGCTCGCCGCTGCCGACGTCCTCGACGGTGACGAGGGCGAGAACTGGACGCGCGCCAATGCCCTGCTCGACACGGTCGAACCGCTCGAACTTATCGGACCGACCGTGACGCCGACCGAACTGCTGGTGCGCCTGTTCCACGAAGAGCGGCCTCGGGTCTTCGATGCGCAACCGGTCCGCTTTGGCTGCACCTGTTCGGCAGACCGGGTGCGGCAAAGCCTGTCGATCTATTCGAAGAAAGACATCGGCACGATGATCGCCGACAATGGCACCGTCACGGCAGACTGCCAGTTCTGTGGCGCGCACTACGCCTTTGCGCCCGAGACGCTGGGGTTCGAGGCGATGGGCGCGCCCGATCCCCTCGATGGCCCGGCGCCGAATGCCTGACCTGATGGCCCGTCTCGCCTGCGCGGCAGCGGCGGGCCCTTTTGGGGGCGGATCCTCCGATTTCGACCTCAACCCGGATGCATCGGCGCGGCCGGGTCGCGTGCTCAAGGCGGCGGGTGTGCTGATCGCGGTCGAGAACGGGCCGGACGGGCCGCAGGTGATCCTGACCAAGCGATCGGCACGGCTGAAACATCACCCCGGACAGGTTGCCTTTCCCGGTGGCCGACAGGATCCCGGCGATACCGATTCCATCGATGCCGCCCTGCGCGAGGCCACCGAAGAGATTGCCCTGCCGCGCACCGCCGTCGAGATACTGGGGTGTCTGCCCGACCACGAGACCGTCACCGCCTATCTCATGACGCCGGTCGTCGCGCGCGTGACTGCCCCGTTCAATGCCCGTCCCGAGGCGGGAGAGGTGGCCGAGATTTTTCGCGTCCCGCTTCGGTATCTTTCGGACCCTGCAAATTTCCGCGTCGAAGGACGACGCTGGCAGGGCGGGATGCGGCTCTATTACACCGTACCGTGGGGTCCCTATTACATCTGGGGCGCGACGGCGCGCATCTTGCGTACGCTGGCCGACAGGATGGCGGCATGACCGGGATCACAGCGCCCTGGCTGGTCGCTCCGGGTGCTGTGCAGGTTATGAGTATGCTGACCGATGCCGGTCATCAGGCGTTTTTCGTCGGCGGCTGCGTGCGCAATGCTCTGCTTGACGAGGCAGCGACGGATATCGACATCGCGACCGACGCAGACCCTGATACAGTCACCGTTCTGGCCCGAGGCACCGATATAAAGTGCATTCCCACGGGCATCGACCATGGGACCGTCACGCTTGTGGTGCAGGGCACCGCCTACGAAGTTACGACGTTTCGCCGCGATGTCGCCACGGACGGCCGCCACGCCACCGTCGCGTTTTCCACCGATATCGCGCAGGACGCCGCCCGCCGCGATTTTACGATGAACGCGCTCTATGCCGACGTAAATGGTATGGTAATCGACCCGCTTGGTGGCCTGCCCGATCTGAAAGCGCGCCATGTCAGGTTCATCGGTGACGCGAATGCCCGCATTGCCGAAGACTATTTGCGCATCCTGCGGTTTTTCCGGTTCTATGCCGTCTACGGTGATGTCACCGGTGGCATCGACGCCGAGGGGCTTGCCGCCTGTGCGGGCGGGCTTGACGGTCTTGGACGCGTCTCTGCGGAACGGATCGGTGCCGAGATGCGCAAACTGCTGTCTGCACAGGACCCGGCGCCCGCCATGGCCGCGATGCGTGCCAGCGGGGTGCTGTTGCGGATTCTTCCGGGGGCGATGACCGGCCTGCTGACCGTTCTGGTCCATGTCGAGCAGGCTGCGTCCCTCACACCCGATTGGCTTCGCCGTCTTGCGGCGCTGGGCGTAGACGATGTGGCGCAGTCGCTTCGGCTCAGCAGGGCCGAGGCGGATCGGCTGGCGATCTTGCGAGATGGTCTCGAGGGGATCGTGCCGCCCGCCGAGCTTGGCTACCGGCGGGGGCGTCAGAATGCCGTCGATATTCTCGCCCTGCGCGCCGCCGCCTCCGAAAGGGAACTGCTGCAGGCCGATTTGGATTTGGCACATTTCGGGGCGCAACAGAGTCTCCCTGTGTCGGCCCATGACCTGATGCCGGCACTTCAGGGTCCGGCGCTTGGTGCTCGGTTACGGGACATCGAGGCGCGTTGGGTTGCCTCCGGCTTTGCGCTGACGCGGGATGATCTGTTGCGCGATTGAACGGGGGACCAGGTCAAAGGGGGTGACAGGTGCAAGATCTTGCGCTATCCCCGCCTCAGAACATGAGGAGTAACACGATGAAATTTGAGATCCATCTCCGTCAAACCTGACCGGGCCGATCTCAATTATGGACGGTCCGCACCCGCGATCCGCCCTTCATCACCGTTACGCCATTGCCCTTCGGGAGCACGCTCATGTTCCGTTTCTTCGAAAACCTCGTCGATCCCTATATTGACTATCCGCAAACCGACACGCCGCCCCGGGCGCTGTTCCCGTTTCTGCGCGAATATGCGCGGCCGTTCCACCGCGTTTTCGCGGCAACCGGCGTTGCGTCCATCGTCATTGCCGGCGTCGAAATCTGGCTGATCGCCTATATGGGACGGCTGGTGGATATGCTCGGCTCTGGCGCGCCGACGGATGTCTGGGCGGAAAACGGGAGCGAGCTGATCCTTGTTGCCGTATTGATCCTGACGGTCCGGCCCGCGATCCACATCCTTCAGGTCGCCCTGCTGAACAACGCTATCCTGCCGAATTTCGGCACGCTCGTCCGCTGGCGGGCGCATCGTCATGTCCTTCGGCAGTCTGTGGGCTGGTTCGAGAACGATTTCGCGGGCCGTATCGCCAACCGGATCATGCAGACGCCGCCTGCTGCGGGCGAGGTCGTGTTTCAGCTGTTCGACGCCATTGCATTTGCCATCGCCTATCTCATCGGAGCCGCGTTCCTGCTGGGCGAGGCCGATCCTCGGCTATTGTTGCCGATGCTGATGTGGCTCGTTCCGTATCTCATCCTGCTGCGCTGGGTCATCCGCCGGATCGGCCCCGCGTCCGAGGCGGCGTCGAACGCGCGCAGTGCCGTGACCGGCCGCGTCGTCGACAGCTATACCAACATCCACGCGGTCAAGATGTTCGCCCACCACGACCGCGAGATCGAATACGCCCGCGAGGCCATCGAGGATACCCGGACGACGTTGCAGGCGGAAATGCGGCTCTATTCCATCATGGATGCCGGTCTGATGCTGCTCAATGGTATCCTGATCGTCGGTGTCGTCGGCTATGCGATCTGGCTCTGGATGCATGTGGGCGCAAGCGTCGGTCTGGTCGCGGCGGCGACGGCTCTGACCCTGCGGCTCAACGCGATGTCGGGCTGGATCATGTGGGCAATCTCGAATTTCTTCCGCGAACTGGGCGTTGTGTCCGAGGGGATGGAGACAATTGCCCAGCCGGTCGCACTGGTCGACCGGCCCGGTGCGCGCCCACTGGCCATCGGCGCCGGCGAAATTGCGATCCGGGGCCTTAGCCATCACTATGGCAAGACCTCTGGCGGGCTGGACCGGATCGACCTTGTCATTCCAGCGGGCCAGAAAGTCGGCCTGATCGGTGCGTCGGGGGCTGGAAAATCGACCCTCGTAAAGCTGCTTTTGCGGTTTTACGACGCCGAGACGGGACGGATCGAGATCGACGGTCAGGATATTGGCACGGTGACGCAGGATAGTCTGCGGCAGGGTATCGGCATGGTATCGCAGGACGCATCGCTGCTGCACCGGTCGGTGCGAGAGAATATCCTGTACGGTCGTCCCGATGCCAGTGAAGCCGACATGATCGCCGCCGCCGCCAAGGCCGAGGCCCATGCGTTCATCGGTGATCTTGAGGATAACGAAGGCCTGCCCGGCTATGCCGCCCGCGTCGGGGAGCGGGGTGTCAAACTGTCCGGCGGTCAGCGGCAGCGGATTGCGCTTGCCCGCGTTATCCTCAAGGACGCGCCGATCCTCGTCCTGGACGAGGCGACGAGCGCGCTCGACAGCGAGGTCGAAGCGGCGATCCAGTCGACACTGTCAGGCATGATGGACGGCAAGACGGTGATCGCGATTGCGCACCGGCTCAGCACGATTGCGGCGATGGACCGGATCATCGTGATGGAAAAGGGCCGCATCGTCGAGGATGGCAGTCACGCTGAACTGCTGGCGCAGGACGGCATCTATGCCCGTTACTGGACGCGCCAGTCCGGCGGGTTCATCGGCACGGAAACCGAGGAGGGATAGACGATGCGCGCCACGATAGACTCTCTTTTCGCCCGGATAGAAGGCCTCGTCGATCCGTTTGCGCCCCATGCGCGCACGACGCCGAGCAAATCGCCCGCACGGTTCGTCCTCGATCACCTGCGCCCGTTCAAGACCGTGATGTGGATCGCGGCCGCGTTGGGCATCGTCACGGCGCTGCTTGAGCTCGGCCTGATCTGGTACGCCGGCCGCCTGGTAGACCTAATGTCCGCCGGGCCCGATGGGTTCTGGGCCAGCAACTGGGCCGAGATCGTTTTGGCGATCGTCGTGTTCATCCTGCTGCGGCCCTTTGCGGTTCTGGGCGCCGGAATGGTGAACTTTTCGGGCATCTCGACCAATATGATCGCGCAAACCCGCTGGCGCGCGCACCTGCAACTTCTCGGGCAACCTGTCGGGTTTTTTCAAAGCGATTTCGCGGGCCGTCTGTCGAACCGCGTCATGAGCACGGGGGTGTCGACCGAAGACACCGCGTTCATCCTGTTTCAGGCATTCTGGAGTGCGCTCGCCTTTGCGATTGCGACCCTGTTCCTGCTGTTTGCGATGGATTGGCGGATCGCGCTGCCTCTCGCGCTGTGGATCGTCGCGTTCACCGGGTTCATCCTGTGGATCGCCCCGAAAACGGGGCGCATTGCCGAGAAGCTCAGCCACCGGAACAGCCTCGTCACCGGGCGCGTGGTGGATGCCTATACCAATATCGAGACGGTGAAACTGTTCGCCCACGGCAAACGGGAAGAGGCCTATGCCCGCCACGCCATGCGGCGGCATCGGGTGCGGTTCGGCAATCTCATGCGCGCTTTTGCCAAGCAGGAAGGGGCCGTCACGGCGTTCAATTCCGCCGCGATGCTGTGTGTAATCGGCCCCGCGCTGTGGATCTGGACGGTGGGGGGCCTCAGCATCGGCGATGTGGCCGCGGCGATTGCGATCACGATGCGGCTCAACACGTTCACGATGTTTCTGATGTGGATGTCGGTGCGGGTGTTCGAACATTTCGGCACGATCCGGGAGGGCCTCTTGTCCATCGCCGTGCCACAGAGTGTAACCGATGCCCCCCAAGCGCCCGCGCTGAACGTCGGCAAAGGCGCGATAACGTTCCACGACGTGTCACACCATTATGGACGGGACAGCGGTGGTCTCGACAATATCGACCTGACGATTCCGGGCGGCCAGCGGATCGGCCTCGTCGGACCGTCCGGGGCCGGAAAATCGTCTCTGCTCAACCTTATCCTGCGGTTTCGGGATGTCGAACAGGGCACAATCCGGATCGACGGGCAGGATATCGCCGGGGTCACGCAGGACAGCCTGCGCGGCGCAATCGGGATGGTCACGCAGGACAGTTCGCTGTTGCACCGGTCGGTCCGAGACAACCTTTTGTACGGACGCCCCGATGCGACCGAGGATCAGGTTGTCGCGGCGGCGCAAAAGGCCGAGGCGCATGAATTTATCCTGAAGCTTCAGGATCCCAAAGGACGGACGGGCTATGACGCGCAGGTGGGCGAACGGGGGATCAAACTGTCGGGCGGCCAACGGCAGCGGGTGGCCCTGGCCCGCGTAATCCTGAAAGACGCGCCGCTATTGCTCTTGGACGAGGCGACGAGCGCCCTAGATAGCGAGATAGAGGCGGCGATCCAGTCGACGCTGTATGGGATGATGGACGGCAAGACGGTGATCGCCATTGCGCACCGGTTGTCGACAATCGCCCGCATGGACCGTATCATCGTCATGTCCGGCGGCACGATTGTCGAGGACGGCACCCACGACAGCCTGCTTGGCAATCGCGGCCTTTATGCCCGGTTCTGGGAACGGCAGTCCGGCGGGTTCATCGGGCTTGATCCCGCAGGAAACGAGGCCACGACGTGAGCAGCATGACAGAGCCGGCGCCAGCCACGGGCGCGCAGACCACACCGATGTTGACGGACCGCCTGATCGATCCGTTCCGCCCCGCAGGCGGTCCGCCGCCCAGCACGCTTGGGGCGTTTTTTCGGTGGAGCCTTCAGGGATCCTGGCGCTTTCTCGCCGTGGCGGGTCTTGTGTCCGCAACCGCGGGCGTGGCCGAGGTTCTTGCCGCGATGATCCTTGGCTGGGTCGTCGACGCGGCGCAGGGCACCGTCGGCGTTGCGTTCTGGTCCGACAACATCGGGCTTATCGTCGCGGCGGTGGGTCTGTTGCTGTTTGCCCGGCCGCTGGCGCTTGGCGTGTCGGCCCTGTGCAGCGCGGTCGTCCTGCAGCCCAATCTGGCGCCCCTGGTTCTGTCGAAGCTGCACCGTTGGACGATGGGCCATGCCGTCCGGTTCTTTGACAACGATTTTGCCGGACGCATTGCGCAAAAACAGATGCAGGTGTCGGCGGGCGTGACCGAGATCGCGTCGGAGTTCATCAACACGATCTGCTACGCACTGGCCTCGCTGGTGGGATCGCTCGCGTTACTGTTCCTGATCGACGCGCGGATCGCGGCGGGGTTTGCGGTGTGGTGCGTCGGGTACTATTTCCTGATCCGGTATTTCCTGCCGCGCATCCGCAAACGCGCACGGGCGCGCGCCAACGCCCGATCGAACCTGACGGGGCAGATCGTGGACACGATCACCAACATCAAGACCGTTAAACTCTTCGCCCACGCCAACCATGAGGATGTGGCGGCCCTCCAGGCGATGGATGCGTTTCGCCACCGTGCCCGGGACGTCGGCTGGCTCAACGCGATGTTCCGCTTTTCGCTTATGACGTTCGCGGGAGTGCTGCCGATCCTGATGGTGGGCGGCACGCTGTGGTTGTGGACCGTCGGACAGGCCACGGCGGGCGATATTGCCGCGGCGGGCACCGTCAGCCTGCGGATTGCCCAGATGACCGGCTGGGTCAGTTTCACCCTGATGGGCATGTACGCCCACGTCGGCGAGGTGGAGGACGGCATGGCCACCCTGACGCCGCCGCATGGCCTTGTGAATGCCGAGGCCGCGACGGATCTTGTGGTGCCACGCGGCGAGGTGGTTTTCGACCACGTCACCTTTGCCTACGGGCAGGACGAAGGCGGTATCCAGAACCTGAGCCTGACGATTGCCCCCGGTGAGCGGATCGGCATCGTCGGCGCCTCGGGTGCGGGGAAAACGACGCTGGTTTCGACACTGTTGCGCCTCTCGGACGTCGAAGAAGGCGCCGTGCGGATCGACGGACAGGACATTCGCGATGTCACCCAAGAGAGCCTGCGCCACCAGATCGGAATGGTCACGCAAGAGACGGCGATGTTCAACCGGACAGCACTCTCGAACATCCTGTACGGACGTCCGGATGCGACACAGGCCGAGGTAGAGGACGCCGCCCGCCGTGCCGAGGCGCACGATTTCATCCTCAAGCTGCGGGATTTCAACGGGCGCGCGGGATATGGCGCGTTTCTGGGCGAACGTGGTGTCAAACTGTCGGGCGGTCAGCGGCAGCGTATCGCGCTGGCGAGGACCTTGCTAAAGGACGCACCGATCCTGATACTCGACGAGGCGACGAGCGCGCTGGACAGCGAGGTCGAAGCGTCGATCCAGGAGGCTCTAGAGGTGGCGATGAAAGGCAAGACCGTGATGGCGATTGCCCACCGGCTGAGCACCATCGCGTCGATGGACCGGATCGTCGTGATCGACAAAGGCCATATTGTCGAGGACGGCACCCATACCGAACTGCTGGCCCGCGACGGTCTGTATGCCCGGTACTGGACGCGGCAGTCGGGCGGGTTCATCAATGTGCGGGACGCGGCGGAATAGTGTCTGACCGGCTCACCATCGAGACGTTGACCATGGCGGGCCTCGGGCGCGCGGCGGACGGATCGCTCCACGTCCGGACCCTGCCCGGCGAGCAGATCTCGCCCGGCGACCCGCCGCGCATCCTCGTGCCGTCGAATGATCGCGTCACGCCGCCCTGTCGCCATTTCAAAACCTGCGGAGGCTGCGCCGTCCAGCATGGTTCCGACGCGCTGGTCGCGGAGTGGAAGCGCGGCATCGTGCGGCAGGCGCTGATCGGGCAGGGGATCGAGGGCGAGGTGGGCCCGATCCACACCTCGCCGCCGCAATCGCGCCGGCGGGCGAAGCTGACCGGGCGGCGCACGAAGAAGGGCGCAATGGTCGGTTTTCACACGCGCGCCTCGGACACCCTTGTTGCCGTGCCCGACTGCCGGGTTCTCACCCCCGCTCTTGTGGCGACGTTCCCGGCGCTCGACGACCTGACCCGGCGGATCTGTTCGCGCAGCGACGAGGCCACTTTTACGGTGACGCAGAGCCTTGCCGAACCCGATATCCTGATCGATCATCCACGAGAACTGACCGGCGCGCTGCGGATCGAGCTTGCGGCCGTGGCCGAGGCGCACAGCCTCGCCCGGCTGACCTGGCGGGACGAGTTCATCGCCATCCGTCACGAGCCGTTGCAACAGATGGGCCGTGCCCATGTCGTCCCACCACCCGGCGCGTTCCTGCAGGCGACGGCACATGGCGCCGAAACTCTCGTGGCGCTGGTGGCAAAGATGGTCGGCGATGCCCGGCGAATCGTGGATCTGTTCTCCGGCTGCGGCACCTTCACCCTGCCGCTGGCGGAACGGGCCGAGGTGCTCGCCGTCGAGGACGCGAGCGCGATGAGTGCGGCGGTCAGCAGGGCATGGCGCGGTACGCCGGGCCTGCACAGGGTCGAGGCGCGCACGCAGGATCTGTACCGGCGCCCGATATTGCCCGACGAGTTGGCGAAATTCGACGCCGTGGTCATCGACCCGCCGCGTCAGGGCGCGGAGGCGCAGATCGCCCGGATCGCAGAGGCCCGTGTGCCGGTGGTGGCGATGATATCGTGCAATCCCGTAACGTTCGCGCGAGATGCCCGGACACTGATCGCGGCGGGATACGCGATGGGTACGGTGACGCCGGTGGACCAGTTCCGCTGGGCCGCGCACGTGGAAATGGCGGCGCGATTCTCGCTTCGGTAAGTGGCGCCGCCGAACGCATCGGGCTTGCCGCGTCGGGCCGTACAGATGCCAGAGCGTGCCCGGATCCAGAACATTCAGGACATGATGGCGGAACTGACCAACGACCGCGACGGTATCGGGCGCGCCCTTCAAAACGGAGTGGCCGTCGCCGAAAAGTAAGCGTCCGGCCTGACCGCTCTACTCCGCCATTTTCCACGGTAGGAAGTCATCGACGCGGGTGATCTTGTAGTCCGGGATGCGAGCGAGCGTGTCTGCGAGCCAGGCCTGCGGGTCGACGCCGTTCAGCTTGGCGGTTTCGATCAGGGTGTAGGCGATGGCGGCGGCGCGGCCGCCGGTCAGTGATCCGACGAAGAGATAATTCTTCCTGCCGATCGCGACGGATCGCATCGCACGCTCGGCCGTGTTGTTATCCAGTTCCAGGACACCGTGATCGAGATACGGCTGGAGCCGCTTCATGCGGGTCAGGGCATAGCGGATCGCCGCGGCCAATGGCGACTTGCCGGAAATGGATGGCAGCTGGAGGTGCAGCCATGCCTCGAGATCGTCGAAGACGGGCTTCGCCTTCGCTTGCCGGATCTCGACGCGAAGGTCTGGCGGTGACCCTCTCGCTTCTTTCTCGACTGCGTAGAGTTGGGCGATGCGCAGGACGGCTTCGTCGGCGATGGCCGAGCCCTGCGCTCTATGGATGTCGACAAACTTTCGTCTGACATGAGCCATGCAGGCGACCTCGCGGATGTCGCCGGACCGGTAGAGATCCTCGAACCCGGCGTATCCATCCGCATGCATCCAGCCGCGATATCCTGACAGGTGATCCTTTGGGTGCTGGCCCTTCCGGTCGGGCGAGAAGCGATACCAGCTGGCGGGCGCGGCATCCCCGCCCCAGGGCCGTTCGTCTCGCCCATAGGCCCAGAGCCGCGCTGTCGCGGTTTTTCCGATGCCGGGCGCCAGCATCTTCACCGGCGTGTCGTCTGCGAAGATGGCTTCGCCCGACAGCACATGTCGTCCGATGGCGTCGGCCAGCGGTTCAAGCAGCGCCGTCGACTTGCCGACCCAGTCGGCCAACGTCGAGCGGTCCAGGTCCAGCCCGTCGCGCTCGAAGATCTGGCTTTGACGATAGAGCGGCAAGTGGTCGGCGTATTTGGAGACCAGCACATGCGCCAGCAGACCTGGCCCGGGGCGCCCGCGCTCGATGGGGCGCGACGGCATGGGCGCTTGCGTGAAGGCCTCGCAGCCGGAACACGCAAAGCGCGGCCGCACGATGCGGTTCACGATGAACCGGCCGGGCACATACTCCAGCTCCTCGGTCACATCCTCGCCCAGACGGCGCAGTCGACCGCCGCACTTGGCGCAATCATCGCCGCCGGTCGTCAACTCGACTTCCATCCGCGGGATGTGATCCGGGATCGGACGGCGCTTCGGCTTGTCCTTCGGCTCCTCATCGGGAAGCCGCAGCTTGGCCGTCATCTTGGCGATCGAGATCTCGCTGGCTTCCAGTGCCAGCTGAAGCTGCTCGATAATCTCCGATGAGGCGCCGAACCGAGAGTTGCGGTGCCCGGCCAGCTGATGGCGCAGCTTCTCGATGAGCATCGCCTGCGACTTCACTTCGGCCAGCAAAAGGGCCGTGAAGCGGCGTAGTTCATCGGGATCTTCCGGCAGGGATTGGGCCACGTCAAGCATGCCAAACTATAGCAAAACATGGCTGCGGCGGGAATCCTGAATGCCCTCGACAGGGTAATTTATCCTGCCTTGAGCGGCTTCCAGCTACGCTGCGGGGCCCGCCAGTCGATGCCCTCCAGGAGCATCGCCAACTGCGCCGCCGTCAGGGAGATCTTACCCTCCTTCGCCGACGGCCAGACGAACCGGCCCTTCTCAAGGCGCTTCGAGAACAAGCACGCGCCCTGGCCATCCCACCAGATGATCTTGATCAGATCGCCACGCCGCCCGCGGAACACAAACAGGTGGCCAGCGAACGGGTCCTGCTTCAGCGCCGTCTCAGCTTGAGCCGCCAGCGTCGTGAACCCCCGTCGCATGTCTGTGACACCGGCCGCCAGCCAGACCCGCGTGTTCGACGGGACCGGGATCATGGCGACAGGCCCCGGATCAGCCGGGCCAGCGCCTCGGGATCGTAGGTGCCCACAATCCGCAGTCGGTGACCACCTGCGACATCGATCTCGATTGTGCCAGGATCAGCGGTCGGATCAGACACCGCGTCATGATCCCTCCACTCCGGCTGATCGACGATCTCAACCGGCAGGAAGCCAGCGACATCCGCAGCGCATATCTCGACCACCGGTTCGGCGGTGGGGGCGTATCGAGGATCCCGCAGCCATTTGAAGATCATGTTGGCGTTCATCGCATATCGACGCGCAACCTGCGCCACCGACACATCCGGCGCTGCCGTCTGAAAGCAGATCGAGCGCTTCTCCTCGTCGCTCCAGAGCCGTCTCGCACGACGCACCATCGATCGCCCCTTAGTGTCCGCTATCCTAAGCGGACACTATCCCTCACTCCCTATGCGCGGCAGTGCAGGGAGACCGTACGGTTACGCCGAAAACGCGTGGAACCGAGAGGTCGACGACAGGCACGCAGATAATACCGTCGATCGGCGATTCGAACAGAACCCGCAAGACCGTCCCCTTTTGGCGACAATCCTTCATTTTAGCGTTACCGGGCGTGAGCGTGCGATCGAAGGGCTTTGCGGACGGCGTGTGAAATGTTAAAAAACGAAAAAGAAAAAAATGGGAGGCGACAGTGATCAACCTTACTCGGCGAGGAATACTGCTGGGCAGTGCAGCGACACTTGCGGCCTGTGCAGCAGCGGTTTCCAGCAAATTTCGGACGTACAACGGCCCCGCCGTTACGGGCCTTGTCGCCTATAAAGAGACGCGGACCCTGCACGTTTTGAGCAACGAGCAGGTGATCGCGTCCTATCCGTTCGAGCTGGGCTTTGCCCCCGACGGCCATAAGAGTCAGGAAGGCGACGGGCGTACACCCGAAGGGCAATACTGGATCGACCGGCGCAATCCGAACAGCCGCTATCACCTGTCGATCGGCATATCCTATCCCAACAGCACCGACCGTGCCCGTGCCCGTCTCGCAGGGGTGCCGCCCGGCGGCGACATCTTCATCCACGGGACGCCGACCAACTTTCTCGGGATGACGGACTGGACTGTCGGCTGTCTGGCCGTGACCAACCCCGAGATCGAGGCGATCTATTCCATGGTGCGCGACGGGACGCCGATATGGATCGTGGCGAACCCCAATTCCGTCCTCGAGGAAGCGACGGGCAGCCCAGAGATCATCGGCGTGACGAGTGTCGATCCGGCGTCGTCGACCAATACGACCGCCATGTCCCAGCTCGAGGCCGCATATCTGGCCGACGGCGGCGGCGCGGACCTCTAGGTCGTCCGGAGCCCGCGCCTCAGGCCGCGAGCACCATCGTCCACCAGATCTTGCCGCCGTCTTCCTGAAACCAGGCAATCCCCATCCGCGTCGCCGCAGGATCGACGATGACGGCGCGGGTGTCGGGCTGCTGCATCCAGGCGCCCAGTGTCTCAAGCTCGTTCTCGAACGTCTCGGATATCGTCTCGCCCACCAGGCTCCCGGCATAGCCGACCCTGCGCAACCGGTCGAGCGGCGATGAGCCGTCGGATCCGAAATGCCAGGGCCGGTTCTGAATGGCCATGTCGCGGCTGTGGGTTGCGGCTGCGGCGTTAAGTTGCGCGTCGAGCTGCAACGGCCCGGCACCTGCCGCCTGCCGCAGAGTGTTCACCGAATCCAGCATCCGGAACGGAATCGCAGTCTCGTCCTCGGGCGTGATGCGATAGATCTGCCGAATTGGCAGGCCATCCGGCCCGATCCGCACGTTCGCCCGCGGCGCGCAGGCGGTAAGCGCGAGCGAGGCTGCGCCCACAAGGGCAAGGCGCCGGGTAAGGTGCGTGATGGCGGGACGGTTCATGGTAAAATCCTTCCGGGTTCGTTCGTTGGCATATCGGCAACCGTTCGGCAGATCAAACACAGATCGACGCAGAAAGGCCGGCCTGACATTTGTTTGACTTGCCTGTGGCGCGGATGGGTTTTGATCGAGGATCAAAAGCGCCGACCGAATCGGCGCGACCTGAAAGAGGTTTGAATCGCGACCGTTGTCAGAACGTCTCAATTGTTCCGCCGTGGATTTCTCGAAGTCTCGGCCGCGACCGGTGCCGTCGTTGCCACCTCTGCACAGCAGGCCAACTCGACCGGGTTCCGTGACGATCTTGCCACCGGAAACGAGCGCGACATATCGAGCTTTCGCCAGCCTGACCGGCGGCTCTATTCAAGCGACCCGAACCGCGTCGCGATCCTCATAGATATCCAGAGCGGCGCGCTGCACTACCGGTCCGCCGACGAGGGCATCTATCGCCTGTTTCCGGCGTCCGTGCCAGCTGACCGACGATCTGACCCGCCCTGGCCGCTCCGAGGCGACACAAAGGGTTGTGGCGCTCATTTGGCGACCGATGCGGTCCATGATCGAGCGCAACCCCGAGTGGCCCGCCGTGGTCGAAGGCGGCGATCCCCTCAGCCCGTTGGGGCCGTTCGCGTTGTACCTGTCGTGGACCTGTCATCGCATCCACGACACGCCCAACATCGGTCGCCGGTCGTCCAGCCCCTGCACCGGGTTGTACAACGAGCGGATCGAAGGACTGTTTGGCTATGCCGAGGCCGGCACGCAGGTCATGCCGATCCAGGATCAGCGCGCGGCATCGCGGCGTTGAAAGTGAAAGGGGCCGGACCGCGGGGTCTGGCCCTTTTGGGTTCGCCTGCTAGGGTGCTTTTGTCCAGGCCACAGGAGTGCTGCACCATGAGATCCATCGCATTGGCGATCCTGTCGGCCATCGCCGCCACCGGCTGCACAAACAACGTCATGACGGCCCCCGTCGCCGTCCAGGAGGCGACCGCCGGTCAGGACAACCGCGAGGTTGTTTTGCCGCTGGTCATCATCGCAGGCGTCACGTTCTGGGGCATCCAGTAGGGCGGGTTTCGCCCGGGGCGTCTACCGGCATCAAGACATGCGCCGCGCTCTGACGCCGGAGCCGCACAGTAGGATTGAACGCGTCCTGCAGGTTATTTCGCGACTGTCGGCGCCAGCCAGCCGCCCAGATTGTCCGCGATTATCCCCGACAGCGCCGCGATATGCGCCGCGTCGTCGTTCAGGCACGGAATATAGGTAAAGTGTTCGCCGCCCGCTTCCTCGAAGCTCTCCTTGATCTCTTCGTTGATCTCTTCGAGGGTTTCGATGCAATCGGCGGAAAACGCAGGCGCGCAGACGGCGATATTGCGGACGCCTTCTTTTGCGGCCAGCCGGGCGACTTCCTTTACGGTATAAGGCTTTAGCCATTCTTCGGGGCCGAACCTGCTTTGGAACGTCGAGACGATCCGGGTATCATCCCAGCCGAGCCGTTCCTTGAGCAGCCGGGTCGTCTTCACGCACTGGCAATGATAGGGATCGCCCTCGCGCAGATAGCGTTCGGGCACGCCGTGATAGGAACAGATCAGCTTTTCGGGCTTTACCGCGGCTTTTGCATAGGCCGCCTCGATCGAGCCTGCCAGAGCGTCGATATAGGCGGGTACGTCAAAATACGGCTGCACGATGCGCGCCACCGGCTGCCATTTTTCCTGCATCAGGGCGCGAAAGAACTGATCGTTGGCGGTGGCGGAGGTGGCACCGGCATAATGCGGATACAGGGGGAAAAACAGGATCCGGGTGCAGCCCGCCTCGACCATCTCACGGACCTTCGACACCGTCGACGGATTGCCGTACCGCATGCAGAAATCGACGCGGACGTCGTCGCCGTAGCGCGCCTGCATCGCGGTCCTGATCGCCGCCGTCTGCGCCTTGGTAATGGTCAGCAGCGGGCTTTCGTCGGCCTGCGTGTTCCAGATCGACCGGTAGGCCGCGCCCGATGAAAACGGTCGTTTCGTCAGGATCACCAGTTGCAGCAGCGGCTGCCACAGCCACGCCGAATAATCGACGACCCGCTTGTCGGACAGGAATTCGTTCAGATAGCGCCGCATCGACCAGTAATCGGTGCCGTCCGGCGTCCCGAGGTTCGCCAGCAGGATGCCGACGCGCGCGGGCGCGATCTTTGGATGGTCGTCCGGGGCATGCATCGGGCAGGCCGCGGGAACAGGCGTGGATCGGGCGTCGAACATCGGTGCGGTTCCATCCTGCGACGAGGTTTCGTGTATTTCTGACATAGTGGCGGAGGCTCTTTGGTCAATCGTAACAGGGGCGGACCGGTGCGGGGCACATAAATCCGGGATCAGTCGTTCTGGCGGGCAAGCGGTGTCTCGGCGGTGCCCAGCACATCGGCAAGGCGGGTCTTGGCAGAGCCGGGGCGCAGCGGTTCGGGCTGGCTCGCCGAGGGCGCCCAGCCGGTCAGCGTCACCACCTCGAACGTTGCGGGGATCCGCCCGTCCTTGTTGCCGAACCGGTCGGCGTACAGGCGGCCTGCCCGGTCGAAAACGGCGCGACGGGTGGCGTGACGCAGACGGGCCGTCATCACGTTGGCCTCGCCCATCGCGCGCAGGTCGCGCATCAGGTGCGTCGTACTGGCGTAGTTGACGGTGAACGTTTCGGCATCGGCGACCGGCAGGGCAAGACCCGCGCGGGCAATCAGTCCGCCAAGGTCGCGGATTTCGCTCATCGGAGCGACGCGGGGCGACAGGCCGCCCGTCACGGCGGTTTCGGCCTCGGCGAGGCAGGCGCGCAATTCGTGCAGGGTCTGTCCGCCGAACAGCGCGGCGAGCATCAGCCCGTCGGGGCGCAGGGCAAGGCGGCACTGGACGAGCTGACCGACAGGATCGTTTGCCGTGTGCAGGCACAGGGCATGCACGATCAGGTCATGGGCGGCGGGTTCGAGGCGCAGGGTCTCATCGTCCGTGACGATCCGCGCGCCGGGCAGTGCTGCGTACCACACATCGGGCCAAGGCGTCACAATCGCAGGCGATGTAAACGTTCTGTTAACCTCATGCAGTCTCTCTTCGATCTGATCCGCAAGGGCTGTGTGCAGGAACAGTGCGGGCGCCCGCGCGGCACGCGCCCGGGTGCGGGCACGGGCGGCAGGATCGAACAGGGGCACAGGCGCGGTCATCCGCGTCGTCTAGGCGAGAACGGCGGGCGATGCAAAGCGACGCAGCGACACATGACGACCCTGAGCGCGCGCGCCCCCGCGTGGCCCTGCGCACGTCGGCGGCGCAGAAAATCCGCAGCCTGGGCGCAAGTCTGCTGCGCCTCGTCTATCCGTCGCAATGTTTGATGTGCAGTTCGCTGGTCGAAACCGATTTTGCGCTGTGCGGTCCCTGTTGGCGGCAGACGCATTTCCTCATGGGCCTTGTCTGCAATGGCTGCGGCGCGCCGCTGCCGGGCGAGGACGACGCCGACGTGTTGTGCGACGATTGTATTCGCGTGGCGCGGCCCTGGTCGCGCGGGCGCGCCTGCGTGTTGTACCAGGACCATGGGCGGCGCGTCGTGCTCTCCCTCAAGCACGGCGACAGGGACGATCTGGCGGCACCCGTCGCGCGCTGGATGGCACGGACGGCGGCGCCGCTGATCACCGGGACGACATTGCTGGTGCCGGTGCCACTGCATTGGCGGCGCCTTCTGAAACGGCGCTACAACCAGTCGGCGATGTTGGCGAATGCGTTGTCTCCGCTGATCGACCGGCCCGTGGCCGTCGACGCGCTGGTGCGGCCCCGCGCCACCCCGTCGCTGGCACACAAGAGCAGCGACGAGCGATTCATCACGCTCGAGGGCGCCATTGCGCCGCATCCGTCACGGGGCAGGACGATGACCGGGCGCGACGTCCTGCTGATCGACGACGTGATGACCTCCGGCGCGACGCTCGCCGCCTGCGCCGTCGCGGCCCGCGCGGCAGGCGCGCATGACGTGTGCGTATTGACACTGGCGCGGGCGGCAAAGGCACCTTAGTTTCGGGTCTGACACAGCTAGGACACCCCATGAAAACAGTCGAAATCTACACCTCGCCAACCTGCGGATATTGCCACATGGCCAAGGGCCTGCTGACCCGCAAAGGCATCAGCTTTACCGAAACGGACGTCACCGCCAGCCCCGACAAGCGCGCCGAAATGGTGCAGCGCGCCAATGGCGGACGCACGGTGCCGCAAATCTTCATCGGCGACAGCCATGTCGGCGGCTCGGACGAGCTGCACGCGCTCGAGCGGCAGGGCAAGCTCGACGCGCTGCTCGCGTGAAGACCGCGCTGCTGCAACTCAACAGCAGTGACGTTCCCGCCGACAACCTTGTCACCGTGCGCGATATGATGCGCGCGGCGGCGGGGCAGGGCGCCGGGTTCATCGCGACCCCCGAGGTGACGAACTGCGTCTCCACCAGCCGACGGCATCAGCAACAGGTGCTGAGTCACGAGGCCGACGACCCGGTTCTCGCCGGTCTGCGCGACGAGGCGCAGCGGCTTGGCGTCTGGCTTGCGATCGGATCCATGGGGATGCTGACCGACGACGCCGACGGGCGGTTCGCCAACCGGTCACTGGTTATTTCCCCCGACGGCCGGATCGCCGCCCGCTATGACAAGATCCACATGTTCGACGTCGATATTTCTCCGACCGAGACGTGGCGCGAATCCGAAGGCTATCGTGCCGGCACCCGTGCCGTTCTTGCCGAGACGTCCTTTGCCACGCTTGGTCTGACGGTTTGTTATGATGTCCGGTTTCCACATCTGCACCGCGCGCTGGCGCAGGCCGGGGCAGAGGTGCTGATGGCGCCCGCCGCGTTCTCGCCCGTCTCCGGCGCCGCCCATTGGGAGGTGCTGTTGCGCGCCCGCGCCATCGAGACCGGCTGTTACGTTCTGGCGGCGGCGCAATGCGGGACGCACCCCGGCAGCGGACGCAAAACCCACGGTCACACCCTTGCCGTGGACCCGTGGGGATCGGTTCTGGCCGACGGCGGCGAAAGCGCAGGTATTGTTTACGTCGACATCGACCGTGCAGAGGTGTCAAAAGCAAGAGGGCGCATCGCCTCCCTTAGCCATGACAGGCCGTTCGATGGACCGGAACGACCCGACCGACAAGACCTCTGACAATCTGGCGGTGACGCTGTTCAGCGAGATCATCGCGCTGGATCAGCTTGCCCGCGGCACCCTTGCGCGGGTTCTGCCCAAGGGGATGGAACTGTCGCATTTTTCGGTGCTGAATCATCTGCATCATGCGGGCGGCGAGCGCACGCCCGCACAGCTCGCCGCGACGTTCAACCTGACACGCGGCGCGATGACGAATACCTTGGGCAAGCTGGAATGGGCCGGCTGGGTGCATGTGCGCCCCGATTGGGACGATGCGCGGCGCAAGCTCGTATCGATCAGCCCGTCCGGCGTTGCCGCCCGCGATGCTGCCGTCGCCGCGATCACGCCGCTGGTGTCCGATGTCGTCAGCCGCGTGGGCGCCGACCGGGTCCGGACGACGCTGCCGGTGCTGCGAGCCCTTCGCGCGCGGCTGTCGCTGGGCGAGTGACGCAGCACCGCACCGGACGGCCCCGGCCCGATGATCGGGCTGCGTCACGTCCGGCGGCCCCGATCGGACGGACCGTCATTACAAACCGCGAGCTGCTCCGCGGGTCGCGGACAAGGTGTGGCCCGGACTGGCGCCTGACCTATCTGGTGCCGGGCGACAGGCGGAGACAAATGTGCTTTTTACGGAGCGAGACGGCCATGCCACGGAAACGAACCAGTTTGAAAATCGACTCCAAATGGATCTTCGTCCAGAATCCAGTGGCCAGAAAACCAAAATCGACGACCATCGCCGACCGATTCAGCGGTCGGACATGAGCGGAGCGGGCCACCTGTCGGGTCCTCTCGTCGTGGTGATGGGCGTTTCGGGCTGTGGCAAATCAACGGTCGGCGCCGCTCTGGCAGAGCAGCTCGACGGCGTGTTCATCGACGGAGACGATCTGCATCCGCCCGACAACGTGGCAAAGATGGCCGGGGGTCACGCGCTGACCGATGCCGACCGCGTCCCGTGGCTCGACCGGGTGGGGCAGGAACTGTCGGCGGGCGAAGGTCCGGTGGTCATCGCCTGTTCCGCCCTGAAACGCGCCTATCGCGACCGGATACGTCACGCCGCCGGGCGCATTGTCACCTTCGTTCACCTTTGCGGGCCGCGCGAAATCCTTGCCCGGCGTCTGAATGCGCGCCCCGGGCATTTCATGCCGCCGGCGTTGCTGGACAGCCAGATTGCGACGCTTGAACCCATCGAGTCCGACGAACGGGCCGTAACAGTGTCGATTGTGCAGCCGCCCGCGCAGATCGTCGTGGATGCCCGCCGGAAGATCGCGATGCTCAGCGGGCAATGACACCGGCCAGAACGGCGCGCACGCCTTGCGTTTCCATCGCGTCGAGCCAGCCTGCGACCTCGCCGACGAAGTGCTCTTCTCCGCCCAGCGTACCGAACACCGCATCTATCGCCAGAAATTCCGCCGCGCCGCGCCGGGCGGCGGTGCGCAGGATCTCGGCGCGCTCATCCTCGATGGTGTCTGTTACGGCGCAATAGCGGCACCACAGCGCGACGGCGAGGGCCAGTGCCGCGGTGGGGGTATGCGCGTCGATCGCGTCCTGCACAGTCGGCAGTACGAACTTCGGTTGCCGGTTCGATCCGTCAAGGCACAGCCGCGCAATCGTGTCGCCGACGCGGGGGTTCGAGAACCGCTCGTGGCACATCGCAAGATAGGCGTGCGGATCGACGCCGGGGATCGCCGGCAGCACCGGGATCACGTCCGTTGCCATCAGATGCGTCAGCCAGGCGGCGATTTCCGGGTCCGCCATCGCGTCATGGACGTAGGTGTGCCCCAGCAGCGCGCCCGCGTAGGCGATTGCCGCATGGCCCGCATTCAGGATGCGCAGTTTCATCGTCTCATAGGGGGTGACGTCGTCGGTAAAGGTGACGCCGACGGTCTCGAGGGCGGGCCGTCCGAGGGGGAAGTTATCCTCCATCACCCATTGGCGAAATGGCTCGCAGGCGACGGGCGCGGCGTCGTCGATGCCAAAAGTGTCGCGCACCATCGCGATCTCACGCGGCGAGGTGCCGGGCGTGATGCAGTCGACCATGGAGTTGGGAAAGGCGACATGGGCCGCGATCCAGTCGTGCAGATCGCCACCCGCAGGCGCATCGACGAGCTTTGCGAGGCCTAGGACCGCGTTTCGGGTGATATGTCCGTTTTCGGACAGGTTATCGCAGCTCAGGATCGTGAAAGGCGCCGTGCCCGCCGCCCGGCGCCGCACCAGCCCGGCAAGCAGGACGCCGAACACGGACCGCGGCGCGGCGGGGTTTGCCGCATCGGCGAGGATATCGGGATGGGCCGCGTCGAAGGTGCCGGTTTTTGCGTCGACGTAATACCCGCCTTCGGTGATCGTCAACGACGCGATACGGATCGCCGGATCGGCCAGCTGCGCCACAAGGGCAGGCATATCGACGGCGCAGAAATCGATCATCGCGCCGGTGACCTGTGCCGACAGCCGTTCGGGATCGAGCTCGACGACCGTGGTCAGCCAGTCCTGCCGTTGCAGCAGGGCGCGGCGCGCGGCGTCGAAGGGTTTGATGCCCGCGCCGACGATGGCCCAGTCGTGATCGTGCCCGGTGGCAAACAGCCGGTCCATGTACACGGCCATATGCGCGCGATGGAAATTGCCGACGCCGATGTGGACGATACCGGCGCTCAGATCCTTGCGTTCATAGGCGGGGACGGCCACGTCATCGCGCAGATCGCCCAGCGTGGCGAGGGACAGAGGGTGTGCATGCGTCATCGGGGCTCCCGGTGTATCGTGTCTGTTCGCAGGTGGCTCGGGTCTTGCGCCCGGCCCATGCACTCACGGTTGCGCTCTCCCCCCGCGTGCGGCGGGGGTGCCATGGTCATGGGTTCAGGATCACTGCATTCTGAGGTTGTCGGTGCCAAACCGATGCATCTTGGCCTCGTCCGGTGTCAGCCAGATCTCGTCGCCATGCTTGACCGGCAGGTCGCCGCCGACGCGGACGGTCATCATCTCCATCAGGCCGGTATCGTGGATGTGCAGGAACGTATCGGACCCGAGGTGTTCGGCAACGCCGACCCGGCCTTTCCATTTACCGGAGGTGGTGGAGGTCACGACATGCTCCGGGCGGATGCCGATGGTTTCCGCGCCAAAGGATTTCGCCTCGGGCCCGTCGATCAGGTTCATCTTCGGCGAGCCGATGAAACCGGCCACAAAGGTATTGCGCGGCCGTTCGTACAATTCCAGCGGGCTGCCGACCTGTTCGATATGTCCGGCGCGCAGGACGACGATCTTGTCGGCCATGGTCATCGCCTCGACCTGATCGTGGGTCACATAGACCATCGTGGTTTTCAGCTGGTTGTGCAGTTCCGAAATCTCCATCCGCATGCCGACACGCAGGGCGGCATCCAGGTTCGACAGCGGCTCGTCGAACAGGAAGGCGCTGGGCTCGCGGACGATGGCACGACCGATGGCGACGCGCTGACGCTGGCCGCCGGACAACTGGCCGGGTTTGCGGTCGAGGTAGTCGGTCAGGTTCAGGGCCTTGGCGGCATCCGCGATCTTCTTTTCCTGCGTCGCCTTGTCGAGGCCCGCCATCTTCATCGGAAAGGCGATGTTGTTGCGCACGGACATGTGCGGGTACAGAGCATAGCTCTGAAACACCATCGCCAGCCCGCGTTTGGCGGGGCCAAGGTCGGTCGCGTCCTTGCCGTCGATCGAGATATTGCCGGAGGTCGTATCCTCAAGTCCCGCAATCAGGCGCAACAGAGTCGATTTTCCGCACCCCGAGGGGCCGACGAACACGACGAATTCGCCGTCGTCGATTTCCAGATCGAGGGGCGGAATGACCTGCGTTTCGCCGAAACTCTTGGTCACCTTGTTGAGTGTGATCGTGCCCATCATGCGGCTCCCGAAGTTATGTTGTGTGTGGCGATGTCTGTGGTGTCGCCCGGAACCGGGCGCGAGATATGTGTCGGAACGGCGCGCGAGATACGTGTCGGAACGGCGCGCGAGATACGTGTCGGAACGGGGCGCAAGATACGTGTCGGAACGGGGCGCCATCTGTCGTCCGGACCGGGGCGCCCGGAAGCACCCGGACCGTGGCGCAAAGGACCTATCCGGCTCATTTCACCGCACCGAAGGTCAGGCCCCGGACAAGCTGTTTCTGCGCGAACCAGCCAAGGACGAGGATCGGCCCGACCGCGAGCATCGAGGCGGCGGCGAGTTTGGCGTAGGGCAGCCCCTCGTTGGTGTTGAACTGCACGATGTACTGCGACAGTGGCACCGCATCGACGGTGACGAGGCGGAGCGTCCAGAACCCCTCGTTCCACGCGAGGATGATGTTCAGCAGCATCGTGGATGCAATGCCGGGGATCGCCATGGGTGCGAGGATATACAGCACCTCGGCCCGCAGCGGCGCGCCGTCCATGCGCGCGGCCTCGAGGATCTCGCCCGGGATTTCCTTGAAATAGGTGTACAGCATCCAGACCACGATCGGCAGATTGGCCAGCATCAACACGAGCATCAGGCCGAACCGCGTGTCGAACAACCCGACGGTCTGGTAGATGATCGTGATCGGATACAGCACGCCGACGGCGGGCAGCATCTTGGTCGACAGCATCCACAACAGCAGGTTCTTGGTTTTCGGCCCCGGGACGAAGGCCATCGCCCAAGCGGCGGGAACACCGACGATGACGGCCAGCACGGTCGAGCCGACGGCGATGAACGTCGAGTTGAACAGCGCGCGGACGTATTTGTCCTCGGCCAGCGCGAGGCGATAGTTTTCCAGCGTCCAGTCGAAGAACAGGAAGGTCGGCGGCGATGCCACGGCCTCGGACGCGGTCTTGAAGCTGGTCAGAAAGGTCCACAGGACCGGAAAGAACAGCAGCAGGCCGATAAAGGCGGAGGCCAGTGTGACGACGGCCTTGCGGCGGTTGGATACTGCGCGTGCCATATGTGTTCCCCTAATTGTCCAGGTTCTTGCCGACGATGCGCATCAGCACCAGCGCCACGAGGTTGGCCACGATGACCGCGATGATACCGCCCGCCGATCCGCGTCCGATGTCGTTGGCATTCAGCACCCGGTCATAGATCAGATAGGTCAGGTTCTTGGTGCCCAGCTGGCCTTCGCCCATGATCTGGATCTCGGCGAAGATGGCGAGAAGGAAGATCGTCTCGATCAGGATGACGATGGTGATGGCGCGGCCAAGGTGCGGCAGGGTGATGTACATGAACCGCGAGACCGGCGGGGCGCCGTCCATTTCGGCGGCCTCCATCTGCTCGCTGTCGAGCGATTGCATCGCGGTGAGCAGGATCAGCGTCGCAAACGGCAGCCACTGCCACGAGATGATGCCGATGATCGACCACAGCGTCGCATCGCCCGAGCGGAAACCGATCGGTTCGGTGCCGGCCATTTCGCTCAGGTTGGCGAACAATCCGTTGGGCACATGCATCAGCAGATCGGCCCAGATCTTGGCGGCGACGGCGGGCATGATGAAAAACGGCGAGATGATGAGGATCCGGATGATCCCCTGGCCCCACATCGGCTGCGACAGCAGCACGGCCAGCAGAACCCCGAAGATGATGGTGATCGCGAGGACCGACAGCACCATGATCAGGGTGACGGAGAACGCCGACCAGAACTCGAAATAATTGACGAAACGGATGTAATTGTCGAACCCGGCCCAGCCGTTGCGCAGCGGGTTCGTCGGCACATAGATGCGGAACGACAGATAGAGTGTGTAGACCAGCGGGACGATCATCCAGACCAGCAGCAGGGCCACCGAGGGCGCCAGCATCAGCCGCGCGATACCTTTGGATTGTTGTGTGGCCATGATGTGATCTCCCAGCAGCCGGATCGATGCCCCATATCGACGGGCGTCCACCGGTGCCGGTCTGCTCGAGGCGCGAGAGGGGGTCGACAATTTCAGGTTTCGCAGCCTTGCGCCGCGGATGGGGTAACGGGACCAACCCTGAGGCCGGTCCCGTCGATCATGCAACCGGGGACTTAGTTATAGCCGGCGGCAGACATCTCGTCCACGGTCAGGGCCTGAGCCTGCGCAAGCGCCTCTTCCTGCGTGATCTGACCGGCAAGAGCGGCCGAGAACAGCTGGCCGACGCTCGTGGCGATGCCGGCAAACTCGGGGATCGCGACGAACTGGATGCCCGTGTAGGGGACCGGATCGACCGTCGGGTCGGTCGGATCGGCCGAGTTGATGCTGTTCAGCGTCATCGCGGCGAACGGCACGTCGCTGATACTCGGGGTTTTCGTACAGCGAGGTACGCGTGCCCGGGGGGACGTTGGCCCAGCCTTCGTTTTCGGCAACGATGGCCGTGTACTCTTTGGACGTGGCCCATGCGACGAACGTCTGTGCCGCATCGGGCGCATCGGTGGTGGCGGGGATCGCCAGCGACCATGCCCAGAGCCAGTTGGCACGTTTGCCAAGGCCATTGTCGGGTGCAAGCGCATAGCCGACGCTGTCGGCCACGGTGCTGTCCGGTCCGGTCACGAAGGAGGCCGCCACGGTGGCGTCGATCCACATGCCGCACTGGCCTTGCTGGAACAGCGAGAGGTTCTCGTTGAAGCCGTTGTTTTCAGCACCGGGAGGGCCCGATTCTTCCATCATGCCGATGTAGAATGCGAGGGTCTCGGCCCAGGCGTCGCTGTCGAACTGCGCGTTCCACTCTTCGTCGAACCAGCGCGCGCCGAAAGAGTTGGACATCGCGGTGATGAATGCGGCGTTCTCGCCCCAGCCGGCCTTACCACGGGCACAGATGCCGTAGATGTTGTTGTCGCGGTCGGTCATCGCGGCACCGGCTTCGCGGATGAATTCCCATGTCGGCGCGTCCGGCATCTCGAGGCCGGCGGCCTCCATCAGGTCGGTGCGGTACATGACCATCGACGATTTCGCCGTAGAACGGTGCTGCGTACAGCTCGCCGTCGACGGTCAGGCCGCCACGGATCGCGGGCAGGATGTCGTCGACGTCCCATTCGGCGGGCAGGTCGTTCAGGCTCATGAGCCAGCCATTGGCGCCCCAGATCGGAACTTCGTAGGTGCCGATGGTGACGACGTCGTACTGGCCGCCGCTCGTGGCGATGTCGGTCGTCACGTTCTGGCGCAGGATGTTTTCTTCCAGCGTCACCCACTCGACGGTGATGTCGGGGTACTCTGCGTTGAACTCATCCATCAGACCCTGCATGCGGATCATGTCGCCGTTGTTGACGGTGGCGACGGTGATGGTGGTGGCGTGGGCTTCTGCAGTCGCGAACGTCGCGACTGCGGACAGCGCTGTTGCGCCCAAGAGCGCACCTTTAATGGGGCCGCCCAGAAGGGCGCGCATCATCGTGGTCATATAGTCCTCCCAATGCCCATTGTGGGCAACTGCTTAGTCAGTGGGCATTTATTCGCACGCAGCCACGCAAATGTCAACTGGCGGCTATGCGTCCAGCGCTTGGCTTGTCCAGATTTTCGGGACCGCCACCGAATCGTTGGAAAATTTTCTGCCCGTCAGGGCAGGGCAAGCAGCAATTCCGCCGTGGCCTCGTTGGTAATCAGCTGCGTGATGAGCTTGCCCCGCAGGGCACCGCGAATCGCCGGCACCTTGTCGGCGCCGGAGCCGATGCCGACCACGGGCCGCGCGCTGTCCCGCTCGAGAGGTGCCGACAGCACACGCCGGGGCGTATCCGTATCGACGATGCGGCCGTCGCTGCCGTACATCCAGCTGGTGATTTCACCCACGACGTCGTCGGCAGTCAGCTGGTGGGTTTCCTCGGGCGACAGGAAGCCGTCGAGAACGATGGGCGCCGTCGGATCGATCTGGCCGATGCCGACGAAACTCACGTCTGCATCGCGACACAGTTTCAGGGTGTTGGCGACCGGCTCCTGCCCGTGCAGCATCGCCCGTTCGGCCTCGTTGCGGGCAAACACCGGCAGCGGCATCGGGTAATGCCGCGCGCCGACCCGTTCGGCCATGCGGATCACGACGTTATAGGGCGTGGCCGACCCGTCCGACATCATGTTGCCCAACCGGCTGACGATGCGGTGCTGCGGACAGGTCATCAGCGGCAGATGTTCGACGCAGGCACGCAGGGTGCGTCCCGTGCCGATCGCGAGGATCATCGGCGCGTCCGATTTCAGATAGCGCTCCATCTCTACGGCCCCGGCCATCGCCACCCCGGCAAGAAGATGGGGTGCGGCGGGATCGCTCGGCACCACTTCGCAGGACGCAAGGTCGTAGCGGTCCGTAACTTCTCGCCCCAGTTCCATGCAGCGCGCAATCGGATGATCGACGCGCACCCGGATCAGCTGTTCGGAGACGGCCATCGCCACAAGCCGCTGTGCCGCCTGGCGTGACACGCCAAGTTTGCGGGCAATCTCGTCCTGGGTATTTCCCGCCACATAATAGAGCCATCCGGCCCGGGCCGCATCGTCCAGACGGCTTGCCTCGCCGCCCCTGTTGCCATTCGCCATTCGCTAGTCCCCCCGTGCCGCGCGCCGCGCGACCCCGGGCCTCAATACGAAAAGTTCGGACCATGTGTCAAAAGTCTCGATATGATCGTCGTGCTTCAGCCGCCGGTCGCGCAGATGCGACCCGCCGGTAAACCGCAGCACGTCCATCCCCGCTGCCACCGCCGCCTGAACGCCCGGCAGGCTGTCCTCGATCACCAGCGCCTCGTGCGGGGCGACACCCATGCGTTGGGCGGTATGCAGGAACAGATCGGGGGCGGGCTTGCCGTGTTTCACCTCCGATGCGGTAAAGACGACACCCGGAAACCGCGCCGTAAGACCGGTGATCGCCAGCGAGCGGGCGACGCGTTCCGGGCTCGAGCTTGTGGCGACACAGGACGGCACGCCGAGCGTATCGAGGAGCGCGCCGATCCCCGCCGTCGGCCGCAGATCGGCGTCGAACCGCGCCAGGAGTTTCGCGCGGTAGTCGGCCTCGAACGTCTCTGGCAGGGGCACGCCGAACCGGGAGCGGATATCCTGCGCGACGGTCGGAAAACTGCGGCCCACGAAGTTGACGCAGAAATAGTCGAAATCGACCTCGATCCCGTATTCGGCCAGGGATGCAATCAGAACCGACCCCGATAATCCCTCGCTGTCGATCAGAACCCCGTCGCAGTCGAAGACGATCAGTTTCGGGGCGGTGGATATGGTCGGCATGGCGCGCGGTTCCTCGATCGGGCTGCGCGGACCCTAGGGGCGATGGCCGGATTTTCATAGCGCGTGTTCCATCCCTGCCGTGACGCGGCCCGGCCGGCCTGATATGCCATCCCGAACGGGCCGGTGAACGGAAACTGCCGTGACAGACACTGACAAAGACATTCCCGCATCCCGGGCTGGGCGGCGCAAACTCCTCGGAAACAGGAATTGATCATGAAGAGCACGCTCGTTCTGCTCACGGCTCTCGGGGGATCGCTTGGCCTCGCCGGTGCATTCCGCGCCGACGGCACGGTGGTCTGGCCTGCGCCGGTGACGGACGCGGCCTATCGTCCGGTCGACGCGGCGGCCGCGCGTCTGGGACAATTGTTGTTTTACGATGCAGTCCTGTCAGGCAATGAGGAAGTGTCTTGCGCCACCTGCCACCACCCGGCCTTCGGCACGGGCGACGGGCTGTCCCTGTCGCTGGGAGACGGGGGTATCGGCCTCGGGCCCGACCGTGTCGCCGACCCGGACAATCCGCCAGAACAGCGCGTGCCGCGCAATGCGCAGGCGTTGTGGAATCTCGGCGCGCATGAATTTACGGTGCTGTTCCACGACGGGCGGATCGAGGTGGACGCGGATCTGCCCGGCGGGCTGCGCACGCCTCTGGACGCCGACATGGTTACCGGGTTCGACAGCCTGCTGTCGGCGCAAAGCATGTTTCCGGTGCTGAGCGCGGATGAGATGGCCGGTCACTATGGCGAAAACGAGGTAAGCCGGGCGGTGCGGATGGGCCTGCTGACCGGCGAGGGCGGCGCCTGGGACATCATCGCCCGGCGCGTGGCGGCGATCCCGGCCTATGCCGATGCCTTTGTCGCCACATATCCTGACATCGCGTCGCCCGATGACATCGACTTTGCCGACGTGTCCAATGCCATCGCCAGTTTCATCGAGTTTGAATGGCGCAGCGATACGGCGCCCTTCGACGCCTTTTTGCGCGGCGAGGCCGACCTGCCGGATGCCGCGATGCGGGGCGCGCGGCTGTTTTACGGCGATGCCGGCT
Source organism: uncultured Alphaproteobacteria bacterium (assembly GCA_963761735.1). Classification (GTDB taxonomy): domain Bacteria; phylum Pseudomonadota; class Alphaproteobacteria; order Rhodobacterales; family Rhodobacteraceae; genus CAVXHQ01. Next base: position 849,021 of record CAVXHQ010000003.1, on the reverse strand, counting down.
GCGCCGCCTGCCACGCTGGGCCGTTCCTGACGGATCACGCGTTCTACGCAACGGGGCAGGTGCAGATCGGGCCGGGCAAGGCGATGGCGTTCGAGGATCACGCCCGCGACGAAGGCCGCATCCGCGTGACGGGCGATCCCGACGATCTCTATGCCTTCCGCACGCCCTCGCTGCGCAATGTCGCCCTTACCGGGCCGTGGGGGCACGCGGGCGCCTACGGCGATCTGGCAGCATTCATCGCCGCGCACGCCGATCCCGGCGGGGCGTTTGCCGCCTATGACCGGAGCGGCGCGGTGTTGCCGGAGTTGCCGGTGGACGACTGGATCGAGCTTGGCAACGTGGCCGACATGGAAGCGATCGCCCGCGCGGCCGCACCGGGGGTGGCGCTGTCAGCCGACGAGGTCGCCGACATCCTCGCGTTCCTCGACACGCTGACGGATGTAGCGGCACAGCAGGGGCGCCTCGGCATCCCCGCAACCGTTCCCAGCGGTCTGGCCGTCCCGAACCCCTGAGCAGGCGCCTGAAACCGGACCCGGTTTCAGGCCGCTTCGCGTTTCGGGTTCTTGCCCATGATGATCATCGACAGGATGTCGTCCTCGGTCACGTCCTCGACCCGTTCGGTGCCGATCAGCGCGCCGTTCTTCATCACCGACACCCGGTCGCACAGGTCCATCATCTCGCGCGTGTCGTGGCTGATGAGGAAGATGCCGAGGCCCTGCTGCTTCAGCTCCTTGATCAGGTCCGCCACCATCTGCGTCTCGTGCACGCCCAGCGCCGCCGTCGGCTCGTCCATAATCAGGATGCGGGCGTTGAAATAGACAGCGCGGGCGATGGCGACGGACTGGCGCTGTCCGCCCGACAGCTTGCGCACCGGCTCGGAGAACCGTTTGAAATTGGGGTTCAGGCGCGCCATGATCTTGCGGCTTTCGGCCTCCATTGCGGTGTCGTCGAGCAGGCCGAATTTCGTCACGATCTCACGGCCCAGAAACAGGTTCGACGCCGCATCCAGGTTATCGGACAGCGCGAGCGTCTGATAGATCGTCTCGATGTTGTGCTCGCGGGCGTCGCGCGGATTGTCGATCTGGACCCGCTTGCCATCGACGTAGATCTCGCCTTCGTCCTTGGCATAGGCCCCGGCGAGGATCTTGATCAGCGTCGATTTTCCGGCACCGTTATGGCCCAGAAGGCCCACGACCTCGCCGGGCATCAGGTGGATGCTGACGTCGTCGACGGCCTTGATGCCGCCGAAATTGATCGAGATGTTCTTCATCTCGAGCAGCGGTGTGCCTTGCGGCCCTTCGGACTTGTTCATGTCGACCATCAGCTTTCTCCCGTTCTGCGACGATAGACGATGTCGACCCAGACGGCGACGATCAGAACCCCGCCGACGATCATGTTCTGGAACGGCGTATCGACGCCGACCATGCCCATGCCCGACACCAGCGCCTGCATGATGAAGGCGCCGAGGATCGCGCCGTATATCGTGCCGACGCCGCCCGCCAATGCCGTGCCGCCGATGACGGCCGCGGCAATCACCCGCAGCTCGTCAAGCTCGCCCAGCGAGTTGCCCGCCGACCCGAGACGTGCCGCGGCAATGACACCGGCAATGGCCGTCAGCGCGCCCATCAGTGCGAATACCTTGACCGTCATCCACCGCGTGTCGATGCCCGACAGTTCCGCCGCATCCGGGTTGCCGCCGATCGCGAACACATAGCGTCCGAACCGGGTCTTGCGCGCGATCACCGTCATGGCGATGGCCACGGCCAGCACGATCAGGACCGAAATCGGGAACCCGTAGGCCTCGGAATAGCCTTCGGGCATCGGGATGCCCTCGGCCTCGAACCGGCGGCGCAGCAGGCCGATGGGGATCTTGTAGGCGTTGATATAGGCGGTGATGCCGAGGATCGCCCCGACGAGGATCGCACCCAGCGCGAATTCCGCCCAGAGCGGTTTCACGGCAAAGTCATGCCGCTGATGCGCGCGGCGGGTGTTGATCAGGAACAGGATCGTCGCGACCGAGCCGAATATCGCCAACCCCCAGCTTGCCGTGGCCCCGATGGTGCCCGATTGCCCGCCCAGCATGTTGAACGTGTTGTCCAGTGGCGCGACCGTGGTGCCGCGGGTGACGAACCATGCCGCCCCGCGCCAGATCAGCAATCCGCCCAGTGTCACGATGAACGACGGGATCGCGAGGTATCCGATCAGCCAGCCCTGAAGGGCGCCGATGACGATGCCCACGGTCAGGCCCGCGAGGATCGTGACGATCCAGATCACCGGGCTGCCGAATCCGACGATGCCGGGCAGCCATTGCGCCTGAACGACGCCCATGATCATGCCGCAAAACCCCAGCAGCGATCCGATGGAAAGGTCGATGTTGCGGGTGACGATGACGAACACCATCCCCGTCGCCATCACGGCGACCGACGCGGTTTGCAGCGTCAGGTTGAATATGTTGCGGGGCGTCAGAAACAGCCCGCCCGTGGTCAGGTGGAATACCAGCGCGATCAGGATGAACGCCCCGATCATTCCCAGCAGCCGCATGTCGATCTGCAGCGTGCGTACGAGTTTGCCCAGCCCATTGGCCATGTCGAATGTCCCCCCTGCCGGCTGTGCCGGATAGTCGATACTTACCGGACTCCGCCGGGCGTTCGCGCAGCGGCCCGGTGTCTCCGGGCTCTTGTCTGCGGCGTCCCGTCAATGCGGGCTCGATTGATGAAATCACGAAAAAGGAAAATCCCGCGCCCCCGAAAAGGAGGCGCGGGAAAAGCGGTCTTAGTTGCAGACCTCAAGGTCGGAAACGCCCTGGCAGAGCACGTCCTGGCCGATCCAGCCCGCGTCGAGGACCAGGTTCAGGTTGTCTTGCGTGATCGGCTGGGGGGCCAGCAGGATCGAGTTCACGTCGACGCCACCGGGCGAGGTGAACACGGCCGAGCCATCGACGTCGGCCATCGCGGTGCCACCGGCAAGGGCGACGGCGATTTCGCCGGCCGCACGGCCAAGCTCACGGCTGTCTTTCCAGACCGAAACCGTCTGGGTGCCGAGGGCGACACGGTTCAGTGCGGCAAGATCGCCGTCCTGACCCGAAACCGGGATACCGTCCATGCCCTGTGCGGCAAGTGCGGCGACAACGCCACCGGCGGTGCCGTCGTTCGAGGCGACGACCGCATCGACGTTGTTGTCCTGCTGGGTCAGGATCTGCTCCATGTTGCGCTGGGCGTTCGACGGCTGCCAGCCATCGGTATATGCCTCGCCGACGATGGTGATATCACCGGCGTCGATAGCCGGCTGAAGAACCTCTTGCTGACCGGCGCGCAGGAAATCGGAGTTTGGATCGGTGGGCGAGCCCTTGATCATGACGTAGTTGCCGGTCGGCGCCGCGTCGAGAACGGCCTGCGCCTGAAGGCGACCCACTTCGACGTTGTCGAAGGTAAGGTAGAAGGCACGCGGGTCTTCGATCAGACGGTCATAGCCGACGACGGGAATGCCTGCCGCTTCGGCAGCATCGAGTGCCGGGCCGATGGCCGCACCGTCCTGCGCCAGGATGATCAGCGCGTCGACGCCCTGGGTGATCAGGCTCTCGACATCGGCGAGTTGCTTGGTCGCGGACGATTGCGCGTCGGCGGAAACATAGGTCGCACCGGCGGCGTCAAGGGCGCCGATGATCGCGGCCTCGTCGGTCTTCCAGCGCTCTTCCTGAAAATCGGACCAGCTGACGCCGACCGTCATGGCATGGGCCTCGGCAAACACGGATGTCGCCGTCCCGGCAACGGCAACAGCCGCTGCGAGCAGAATCTTTTTCATGGAAATCCTCCCAAGGATATTATGTCCGACCCGGGTTCCCCGCGGATCGTTTCGGCGCTTGTCGCCACGGAGCGGAACATCACGACTGGTCAGCGGGTTGTCAAACCTATTCAGTGGTACGGCGAGGTAATTCAGGCCTGTGCCACGGTGGCGCGGAACCTTGGCGCGGGAAATTCATGACGATGGCTTGGCGATTTCTCCCCGTATCCGCGCTCTGTCTGGCCGTTCTGGCTGCGGCACCTCTATCCGCCGATCCGGCGTTTACCGACCGGACGGGCGCCTTGCCGATGGCGCATACATACACCGGCGGCTGGGCACATTTCGTCGGCGGCGGTGTGGCGGTCTTCGACTGCAACGACGACGCCCGGCCCGACATTTTCGCAGCGGGCGGCACCTCGGCCGCGCAACTGTACATCAACCGCAGCGACGCGGGCGGCGACATTGCTTTTGCGCTTGGCGACGTCTTTGCGCCGGGGGGGGCGGGCGATGTCCGCGACGCAACGGGGGCCTATCCGCTGGATATCGACGGCGACGGACGCCTCGATCTGATGATCCTGCGCAACGGGCCCAATCTGGCGCTGATCGGGCAGGGCGGCTGCCGGTTCGAACAGGCGCCCGACGCGCTGAACCTCGATCCCGGCGACGCCTGGACCACCGCGTTTTCCGCGACATGGGAGGCGGACGCGGCTTTGCCGACGCTTGCCTTCGGCAATTACGTCGACGCCGACGATCCGGACGGGCCGTTCGGCACCTGCGATACCAATTGGCTGATCCGGCCAGATTTCAGCACCGGTGACGCCGCATTCGGCGCGCCGGTGCCGCTCGACCCCGGCTTTTGTTCTCTGTCGATGCTGTTTTCGGACTGGCGCCGGGACGGCACGCCGATGCTGCGGATCTCGAACGACCGACAGTATTATGTGCGCGACGGGTACGAGCAGATGTGGACGCTGACCCCGCTGCGCGAACTGGACGCGGCGGATGGCTGGGCGCGGATGCAGTTGTGGGGCATGGGCATCGCCTCGCGCGATCTGACCGGCGACGGGCTGCCCGAGGTGATGCTGACCTCGATGGGCGACCAGATGCTGATGGCGAATGACGGGGCCGGGTTCGCGACGGTGCCGTTCAACACCGGCACCTTCGCGCAACGGCCCTTTACCGGCGGCGACGGGCGCCCCTCGACCGGCTGGCACGCCGAATTCGGGGATATCGACAACGACGGACGGCCCGATTTGTTTATCGCCAAAGGCAACGTCGACCAGATGCCCGGCATGGCGATGGCCGATCCCAACAACCTGCTGATGCAGCAGCCCGACGGGACTTTCACCGAAATGGCGGATGTCGCGGGCGTGGCGAGCATCGCACGGTCGCGCGGGGCCGCGCTGGCCGATCTCAACGGCGACGGGCTGCTCGACATCGTCGTGGTGAACCGTCGCGCCCCGATGGAGATCTGGCAGAACGCGACCGCGGATGCGGGCGGCTGGGCGCGGATCGTCGTCGGGCAGCCCGGCCCCAACAGCCGCGCCGTCGGTGCCATCGTCGAGGTGCGGACGGATGCGGGCATCCAGACGCAGGAAATCACGGTTGGCGGCGGTCATGCCGGCGGCAGTGCCTTGCCCCTGCATTTTGGTCTCGGGGATGCGGAAGCGGCGCAGGCGCGTGTTGTCTGGCCGGACGGCAGTGTGTCGCCCTGGCGGATGCTGCGGCGGAACGAAACCTTGGCCTTCGACCGGTCCGAGCCCTGAACGGGGAAGACGGGCGACACCGGCTGCGGCGTCGTCATGTTGGCAGTGCCGTGGCCTGTCATGACAGAATCGCCGCCGTGGACACCGCCGCGCTAACCGCGCCAATACAGCACTTTTCGAGATCGCGACGCCCGTCCGTCACACTGCCGGGCACGGCCCATGTGCCGTCCGTCGCGGCGTGGCCTGCCTCGCGGCGCGCCGCCGAGCCAAGACGGTTGCCCCACCGAACGAACGACACCGGCCGCACGCCGAAAGATCCTGTGACCCCGCGAAATTGAAAAATTTATCATCTCTTCTTTCAATACGTTACGCCGATCGTACGGCGAAACGGTAACAGTGACGTCAGATACCTGAAACTTCTCCGTCGCGGATCCGTATTTGTGAGCGTAGGCATTCAACCAAGGCCCGCGATTGCCGGCAGTGCAGCAAGAGGCGCCGCATGAAAGGCAGAACGGGGGGGCATTCGCACCCAAATCGCCCGAACGATGGGCACACCGGAGGAAAGACCGAAATGACTAAGAAGACAGTTACGTTCCTGACAGGGAGCACCGCCCTTGCGCTGGCGCTGACCGCCAGCCTCGCCCAGGCTGCCTCGCACCGCGAAGCGCCGGGCATCACCGAACAGCCAAAAGTCGACGCCACCGACTTTTACATGTTCCGCAGCTATGAGCCGGGCCGTCCCGGCTATGTCACGCTGATCGCCAACTACCAGCCGCTTCAGGCGCCGTATGGCGGGCCGAACTATTTCACCATGGATCCCGACGCGATCTATGAAATTCACATCGACAACGATGGCGACGCCATCGAGGACATCACGTTCCAGTTCGATTTCACCAATGCGCTGACAGGCGGTAACGGTGTCGCCCTCGACATCGGCGGCACGATGGTGCCGATCCCGCTGCGCGCCGCCAATCCCGATGGCATCACCGCTCAGGCGCCGACTGCCGGTCTCAACGAAACCGAGAGCTATACCGTCACGATGATTACCGGCGACCGCCGCTCGGGCGACCGTGCCAGCGTCATGAACGGCAATTCGGCGACGTTCACCAAGCCTGCCGACAACTTCGGCACCAAGACCTTCCCGGATTATCCGGCCTATGCCGACCTGTACAACGTGCGCAACGCACGGGTCGATGGCTGTGACGGCCCGCTGTCGGTCTTTGTCGGTCAGCGCGCCGAGGCATTTGCCGTCAACCTGGGGTCGGTCTTCGACACGCTGAACCTCGTCCCGATTCAGGGTGGCAACAGCGCCGACTGGCCGCAGTACGACGATGTGACGGCCTTTCCGGGCGGCATCATGCAGGACCGCGCCAATGACGACCTGATCGGCGAATTCAACGTGACCTCGATCGCCATCGAGGTGCCGATCATCTGTCTGACCGGCGACGGTAACGGCGTCATCGGCGGCTGGACCACCGCGTCGCTGCCGCAGGCAGAACTCGAGAACCCGCTGCCCGGCTATGACAACACCTCGATCTATGGCGGTGCCTGGGTGCAGCAATCGCGTCTCGGCGCGCCGCTGGTGAACGAAGTCGTCATCGGTCTGCCCGACAAGGACCTGTTCAACGCCGCAGAGCCGACGCAGGACAGCGCCCTCGCCGTCTATGTGACGAACCCGACGCTGCCCGCCATCGTCAACCTGCTGTTCCGCGGCCCGGTCAATTCCACGCTGGGCACGACGTTTGCGGATATCGCGCCCACCGTCGATGCCGATGGCCGTACCGACCTCGTTGCCGCGTTCCTGACCGGCTTTCCGGGCGTCAACCAGCTCGCAGACGTAACACCGTCCGAGATGCTGCGCCTGAACACCGGCGTTCTGCCGACACCGCGGGCCGAACAGGTCACCTTCGGCGTCGTTGCGGGCGACCTTGCCGGTTTCCCGAACGGCCGTCGTCCGGGTGACGATGTCGTCGACATCGCGCTGCGCGCCGCAATGGGCGCACTGTGCTATGACCTGCCGCTCGGCGAAGGCGGTGCCGGGGTCAACCTTGGGTATTGTCTGCCCGCCGATGCACCGGTCGGTTTCGCGCCGATCACCGATGGTGCGCCGACGAGCGCGATGGGAACGCAGAACGCCTTCCCCTATCTCAACGCACCGTTCCCCGGCGCCGGCAACTGAGCCGGATAGAGAGAGGAGAAACCCATGAATAAGGCACTTGCCCTATCGCTTGTTGCGGGCCTCGGTCTGTCGGCCTGTGAAAGCTCGGACTCGAACACGTCAGGTATTCAGTCGCTCGGTCAGTTCTTTACCAAGGCGTTCCGTCAGGATGCCAACGACGAACCGTTGTTGCTCGACGGGCAATCGATCCCGTCGTACCCGGAAAAAGAACCGTTCGACGTCTGAACCAAACGACCGGGGCCGGTTGCCTGCAACCGGCCCCGGTACTATCGATCCCGCAAGACGCGCGTCCTTTGGGGCGCGCGTTTTCGCGTCACGGCGTGGTTTCCGGCAAAGGGGGCAGTGGTCCGGCGGCAGGACCGAACCGCCTGGAGACAACTTCGACGTCCGTACGTCCCGCCGTCCGGATCCGTTTGAAGCGGGTGGTCATCAAGAGGGTGACACCGTCGACCTCGACCGAGACCGCGGCCTCCCAGTCGTCCGATGTGAACCCGGCGCCTGCAACCCCGACGACGCCCACGTCCGTGAGATCCCCCGGCGTCAGAAATCCGGCCCGCGCGCGCAGCGCAAGAAGCCGTGTGGCCGCCGAGGCGTTGCCGATCGTCGCGGTCAGTATCTCGGGTGCGGCTGTGTTCAGGTTCACGCCACCTTCGCCGTCCAGAAACGTGAGGTAGGGAACAAGGCCGTCGCGCGCGCGCGGCGCGAGCCCGGCCACGTCGTCAAGATCGGAGAGCCGCCCCCGTTGCGCGATCGCCCCCAGAATGGTCGCCGATGTATCGGGCGGCAGGCCAAGCACGGTGATAAGCCGCAACAGACCCTGTGCCGCCACGATATTGCCGGGTTTCAGGCTGTTGACATCGAACCGGGCGTGCAGATCGCGCAGCGTCACCGAAAACAGGCCCGTCCCAAGGACCACTTCCTGCTGCACGACGCTGGCCCATGCTTCGTCCAGATGGTCGGTTTCGGGCGCGTCGGTCATGTCGCGACGCAACGCGACGAGGACCGAGGCCTCGGCTCCGACCGCAATCGCCTCGGCCTGCGCCAGCGCTGCGGCCCGGCGGGCACGGTCGATCTCGACATCCTGAGAGGTGAGCATCAGCGTGACCATCGCCGCCCCAAGCGCCAGGGCGACGAGAACATTCACCAGGATTACGCCGCTCTCGCCGCGCCTCACATCCCGTCCTCCGCCAGCGCCACGATCTTGCGCAGCGTGCCGGGACTGTTCCGCCGCCCGAGCGTCAGTTCCACGGCGATCAGGCCGACCTCTGTGTCGATCGGCCAGACATCGTGCCAGATCCTGTCGGCGTCGAGATAGCGCAACCGGATCGAGGAAAGGTCCTGCAACAGGGTCTGTTCCGGTCCGGTTTCACCGCGCAGCGTGTCGTCCCGGTGCCGTATCAGAGCGTTCCCTGCGTCTGCCCAGATCAACCGGGCCCCGGGCGGGCCGATGCCGACCGTTTCCACCGTCCCGGAGACGGTACGCGGATCGGCCTGCGCCAGATCGCGCCCGAACAGGCCAAAGGCGCGGTCGATGGCCGTCACCTGTGCCAGCCGCCCCTCGGTGCGGGTGCGCGCCTTGACGATGGCATCGAGCGTGGTGAACGAGGCAAGCCCGACCAGCGCGAAAAGCGCCAGCGCCACCAGCATCTCGACCAGTGTGACACCGGCATCGCGCCCGCGCGTCATGCCGTCGTGGCCCCGATGAGGGTCGTCGTCCCCGCCGCCACATTGAGGACCGCAAGGCCCCGCTCGCATTGTCCGCCGGACAGGAACCGGTACGGACCGACGACCCCGTCGAACCCTGCTGTCCGTGTCAGCCCCGCCGCGTTCTGCTGGGCCGCGCGGCCCAGTTGCCGGACCATTTCGGCGGCATCGAAGGCAAGGCCCGCGACGATCCCCGCCTGCTGCCCGGTGCGTTCCTCGAGGGCGAGGGCGAAGGCCTCGAACCGGATCGGATCGGGCGCCGAAAACCATGCCCCGCGCAGGCCCGGCGTGCGCCAGGGCTGGATCGTGCTCCACTGGTTCGACCCGAGGATCTGCGTCCCCGCCGCGGCCAGCGCCTCGGCCTGCGCCGCGAACGGCGCCGACGTTACCGGCAGGAACACCGCGTCCGGCATCGCCCCGCCAGAGGCCCCGGCCACGCGCCCCGCGATATTCGCGGCATCGCCCGCGACCACCGGCTCGGACAGCGTGACGCCAAACCCCTGTGCCGCCAGCCGCGAGGCCGCGATGAACCGTACCCCCAGCTCTCCGGGGGGAACCACGATTCCGATTCGTGCAAGGCCCCGGGTTGCGGCAAAGCCAAAGATCGCGCGGGCCGACTGATCCGCCGTGACGCCGAAGACATACAGGTTGCCGCCCGCGATATCCGCGTCGTTGCTGAGTGACACGACCGGCACGTTGCGCCCGACGGCGGCGGCCACTGCACGGCTTTGCCCCGAAAACAGCGGCCCCGCGATAATCTTGGCACCGCCATCGACGGCCCGGCGCGCCGCGGCCACCGCCATCTCGTCACTGTCGCCGCCATCGACCACTTCAACCTCGGCCAGCGGTCCCGAGATGATGCCCCCAAGGCTTGCGGCGCCGCGCATGATCTGGCCTATTGAGGCGCGCGGACCGCTCAGCGGAACGATGAACGCCGCGCGCCCCACGGTTCCCGCCGGGGGCAGATCAGGCTCGCCGCCAAGCCCGCCGCACGACGACAGGAACGCCGCCGCAGATGAGCCGAGCATCCCCCGCATCACCCACCGCCGCGACGGCGCGTTCAGCGGGCCGGGGCTGGCGTTTGCTTGCCTGGTTCGGCTTGTCATGTTTCACCGCCCTTGTGTTCCTGGTGGCTGTCGTCGTCATGGCACCCGTGTCGGTCGTGACGCGGTTCGTGGCGCTACCCTCGCAGGTCGAGGGTCTTTATGGAAGCATCTGGCACGGTCGCGCGGTCCTTGCACAGAGTCACGATCTGCGGTGGGAAACCGATCCGTGGTCGGTCCTGTCGCTGGGTCTGCGCAGCGATCTGATCCTGACCGGCGAGGGCACGCACCTTACCGCGACGCTGCGTGGCGGTCTGACGGGGATCGAGGCGCTGGATGTCAATGGACGGGCCGGGCCGGGCCTTTTGGCGCTGGCCGATGGGATGCCCGAATTTACCTGCACCGCGCGCGGCGTCGTCGATATCGCGCGCCTTGCTGCCGGGCGCGACCGGTTTGCCGCCGACGGAACAGTGGTGATTGCGGCGGGTAGCTGTACGGAACCGCAGGGTCGCGTCACGCCGGTGCCGTCGATGCTGCTGACGCTCGCGACGCGCGGGGACGATGCGGTAGCACAGCTCAGTTCCGAAAATGTTCCCTTTGCCACGGTCGAGGTGCAGGGCGTGCGCCGTCTGGTGATGCAGATCGAGCCCGAAGGGGCCCGCAATGTACCGGGTCTGCCGACCGGTGGGGCGATCCGGCTCGAGTATCCATTCTAGATCCATTCTAGGCTCTGTTCCACCTCAGGTGACAAGATTGTTCAGGTTGACGATCGGCAACAGGATCGACAGCACCAGCAACATCACGATCCCGCCCATCAGCAACAGCACGGCAGGCTCCACCAGCGCCACCATCGCCGCGACGACGGCGCCCAACTCGCGGGTCTGATCCTCGGCGGCGCGGGTCAGGGTCGCGCCCAGCACGCCGCCCGCCTCGCCGCTCGCGACCATCGCGATCAACATCGGCGGAAACACGTTCGCCTCGCGCAGCGCGACCGACAGCGACGTGCCCTCGCGGACCCGCGCGGACGCCGCCTCGACGGCTGCGCGGACGTGCAGGTTCGGCACCGTCTGCGCCGCCGCCGCCAGCGCATCCGTCAGGGGCACCCGGCTGACCGTGAGGGTGGCCAGCGTGCCCGCGAACTGCGCCGACGACGCCTTCAGGGTGAAACCGCGCGTCACCGGGAACGTCGCCAGAAACCGGTGCCAGCGGCGGCGGATCCCGGGCTGTCGCAGCGCCCAGAGCGTCAGGGCAACGACGCCCGCCAACCCGCCGATCATGGCAAGACCCCAGGCATTGATGAAATCGCTGACCGCGATGAGCGCGCGCGTCAGAAACGGCAATTCCGCCCCGCGCGAGGTGAACACCCGCACGATGTCGGGCACCACGAAGGTCAGCAGCGCCACGATCACCGCAAGGGATACCACGGCGAGGATCGCGGGGTACAACAGGGCAAGCTGCACCGTCTGCTTGTTGCGGGCCCGCGCCTCGACGAAGCCCGACAGGTGATCCATCACCTGCCCGAGTTGGCCCGAGTTCTCGCCCGCCGCGACCGACGCGCGATAGAAATCGCCGAAGGTGCCGGGATAATCGGACAGGGCCGCCGCAAAGCTGCGCCCGTCGAGGACGGCAGCGCGCAGGTTCAGCAACAGGGTCGAAACCTTGGGCTTTTGCGTCTGATCGGCGACGGTGCGCAGCGCCTCTTCGACGCCGATACCCGACCCGATGAGCGTCGCAAGCTGCCGCGTCATCAGCGTCAGCGCCCGGGTGCCGATACCCCCGCGCGCGGCGGCGGCGCCGGGTTTGGCAACGGTTGGCTCGACGGACATCGGCATCAGTTTGCGGCTGCGCAAGGCCTGCCGCGCCGCGGTGGCCGATGCCGCCTCGATGATGCCCTTCGTGGTGCGCCCCTCGGCGTCGACGGCGCGATAGGCGAACGCGGCCATCAGTCCGCCGTTTCAGGCGAAACAGGGTCGATTTTCGGCATGGGTGCGCCGATTGCCACATCCTCATACACCGCCCGTGCGACTTCCTGCGCCGTCGTCTCGCCCGCGTCCATCTTGGCCATGCCATCGGCAAGGATGCCTGGCCCGCGCGCGCGCGCCGCCGCCACGATCTCGGCCTCGGACGCGCCGTCATGCACGAGCCGCTCGAGGCCCGCATCGAACTCGATCACTTCATAGAGCGGCAGCCGCCCCTTGTACCCGGTGCCGTTGCAGGTCTCGCAGCCCGCGCCCTTCCATACCGGCGCGCCCTCGGGCCGCTGGCCCGACAGCAGCGCGCTTTCGGCGGCGGTCAGCGCATGTTCCGCGCGGCAATCGGGGCAGGTCCGCCGCACCAGCCGTTGCGCCACAAGTCCGCGCAGCATCGGCGCGAGCAGGAACCGTTCCACCCCCATTTCGATCAGGCGCGACACGGCCCCCACGGCGGTGTTGGTGTGCAGCGTCGACATCACCAGGTGCCCGGTCATCGCGCTTTCGACCGCGATCTGCGCCGTCTCGCGATCGCGGATCTCGCCAACCATGATCACGTCCGGATCCTGCCGCAGGATCGCCCGCAATCCCCGCGCGAACGTCAGTTCCGTCCTGGCATTCACCTGCATCTGCCCGACGCCGTCCATCGTATATTCGATAGGATCCTCGACGGTCATGATATTGCGCTGCCGGTCGTTGAGCATGTCGAGACCCGCATAGAGCGTCGTCGTCTTGCCCGAACCGGTCGGTCCGGTGACGAGCACGAGGCCATCGGGCCGGTTCAGAATGCGCTTCATCACGCCAGTGTCGCGCGCCGTCAAACCCAGATGGTCGATCCCGCGCAGGGTCTGCCCCCGGTCCAGCAGGCGCAGCACGACCCGTTCGCCGAACTGCGACGGAATCGTCGACACCCGCACGTCCAATTCGTATCCGCCGACGCGCAACGACACCCGGCCGTCCTGCGGCAGGCGCTTTTCGGCGATGTCCAGCTTGCCCATCACCTTGATCCGGCTCACCAGCAGCGGCGCGAGGGCGCGGCGCGGTGAAATCACCTCGCGCAATCCGCCATCGACGCGGAACCGTACGATCAGGCGTCGTTCCTCGGTCTCGATGTGCACGTCCGACGCGCCTTCCTTCACCGCCTCGAGCAGCAGCGCATTGATCAGCCGCACCACGGGCGCGTCGTCGTTCTGTGCCAGAAGATCGTCGATGGAGGCCGCCGAATCGGCCAGCGCCGCCAGATCGTCCCCCGCACTTTCGGCAACCTGGGCCGCCTCGGATGCAGAATCGCGGTATTTCGTGGCAAGAACCGTCTCGAATGCCGCAGGCTCGATCTCTTCGAAGGTAATCGTGCGGCCCGCCACCCGCTGTGCCTCGATCAGCGCGGAAAGCGATGCACCGGGCCTGTACAGACACTGAGTATCGCTCAGGATGACACCCGCGGACTTTGCAAAACCGTAGGAAAGACGGGGAGAATTCATTGCAGGGACTCCACCAGAAAGCGGGCCGTCACGGTGCCGGGGGCCGTGCGCCGGTCGATCTCGGCGGCCGTCACGCGGATGCCGTGGTCGGGCTCGAGGCTTGCGAGCCATGTCACGACTGTGTCGAACGCCGTTTCGGGCAGGGTCAGGCGCAAACCGGCGCCTTCGGGCTCGAGGCGGCGCAGCGTCAGACCGGCGTCCTGCGCGCTTTGCGTCACGCGGGTCGCGAGCGGCGTGGGATCCGGCGCCTCGACGACGATCGCGGGCCTGTCTGCGGCGGCACGCGCGGCGAGGGTAAGCTGACGGTAGGCGGCGATCTCGGCGGTGCGGGCGGTGCGCGCCTCGGCCAGCGGAAGCCAGGCGAACTGGTATCCGGCGGCGACGAGCGCGATCGGCAACACCGCCCCGAGCAGCAGTTTTTCGCGCGGCGTCATGATGCCCTTTCGATTGCCATTTCAGACTCTGCACCACCTTCACCGGCACTTGCAGCACCCGCACGCACGCTAAATCCCGCGGCCTCCAGCGCCCCTTCGACGGTTTGTAAATCCTCGAGACGTGGCGCCAGTATCAACGCCTGAAGCTGTCCGTTGCCCCAGCTGATGCGCCGCATCGTGACGCCTGCGCCGGTGGTCAGCAAGGCCGAGGTGACCTCGGACAGCATCGGCAGCATGTCGGATCCTTCGGGGCGGGTGCCCCTTGGCGCAAGTCGGGTCAGCAGGGGCCCGGTGTCGTCGGTGACGGCGATCTCGGGCAGCACGCGCGCAAGGGCCACTTGCGCCTCGGCGCGGGCGGCCTCTGCGCGCTGACCGAGCGCGAAGGTATCGGCGGCGGCGACGGCGAGATGCAGGCCGAGCGCGACAAAAACCGCTCCGGCAGCGATCCTTGCAGGGCGCCACGCATGCCGTGCCGGATCGGCGGTCGGCGGATATATCCGGAACGCCAGCTCCGCACTGTCGGGCGGCGGCGGCGACGCGGTGACATGCGGCAGATCGCCCAAGCCATCGGCGAGCGCAATCAGCGCCGGTCGTCCGGCCCGGCGCCACAACACGGGCAGCGCTGCGGTCTGCACGGCAAATCCGGTGCCGTCACCGGCGCGAACCACCGCGCGCGGGCCGTCGCGCCAGACGTGCCAGTCGTCGATCTCAACCGGTCGGGGCAGTGCCAGAACCTCGGGCAGATGACTCTGCGCAAGGCCCGCCACCAGTCCCCGGTCGACGACGAGCGCGAGCGCGGCGCGGTCCGGCCCGGCGCGCGGCAGCTCGAAAACCGCGACAGTGTCGATGGCGGCCCCCAGCCGTTCCTCGATGGCAAACGCGAGGATCTGAGGCCGTTGACGTGCCGTGGTTCGCGGCAGCGCGGCGATGTGCAAAGACGTCAGCTCGGCGGCAAGCAGGGGCGGCCGCTGTGCCCGGCGTGGCAGATGCCGGGAAAGATGGGTGGCAAGGCCTTCGGCGGCACGGGGAGCGGTGTCGCCGGACGGCACAACGTGCGGCGCGGACGCCGTTTCATCTATGCTATCTTCTTGTATTGACACGTATATTTGCCTTCCCATTTCTCCTGTATCTGACATAGTCTAGCAGCAATCACGGCAAGGACAGGATTAAGTTTCATGGCTCAGGCTTTACAGCGCCTTTGGCGACGCATCCCGGCGCGCGGGCCCATCCGTGCCTGCCGCAACACCGCTGCCGGGGTTACGCTGATCGAGATGATGGTGGTCCTTGTGATCATCGCACTGGTCGCCGCGATCATCGTGCCCAATGTCATCGGCCGTCCGGACGAGGCGCGCGTCGCGGTGGCGCGGACGGACATTCGGGCCATCGGTTCGGCCCTCGAACTCTACCGCCTCGATAACCAGAGCTATCCGACAACCGAACAGGGTCTTGCCGCCCTGGCCACCCGGCCCACGGCACCGCCGGAACCGTCGAATTGGGTTGCGGGCGGATACCTTTCGTCGACCCCCGAAGATCCCTGGGGCAATGCCTATCTGTATCGCTCGCCGGGCGAGACGGGGGGATTCGACCTTGTGTCGCTGGGCGCCGACGGATCACCGGGGGGCGACGGACCAGAGGCGGATATCGTGCACGGCGCGGACGGGTGAGGCGTCCGGCGGCCATACGGCGCAACCGACAGGCGGGCGTTTCGCTCGTCGAGGTACTGGTGGTGCTGGTGCTGGTCGGCGTGATGGCCGGCGCGATCGGTCTGACGCTGGGCGGCGGCGGGCAGGGTGCGGCGGCTGAGCGTGAGGCCCGCGTCCTTGCCGCCCGCCTGACACGCGCCGCCGACGAGGCGCTGCTCACTGGATCGCCGATGGCAGTGATATGGACCGAGGCAGAATATCGGCTTTTGCGCCTTGACGGGATCGATTGGGTGGCGTTCGACGTGCCACTGCTTGCCGACGCGTATACCTTGCCGCGCGGTTTGCGTCTGCAGGCGAGTGGGGACACGCAAAGCCCCTTTACCGTGGACGCGAGCCTGATGCCGGTCAGCGGAACATCGCTGCAACTTGCCCTGCTCGGAGACGGCGGCGATGCGGCGCGCGTCATTTTTGACGGCGTAACCGCTCGGCTGGACGCGCCGTTGTGACCACGCGCGATTCTCAGGCAGGCTTTACCCTGATCGAGGCGCTGGTGGCGATGGCGGTGTTGGCCCTCGGGGCGGTGTCGCTGCTTTCGGCAACCGAGGGGCACACGGCGCGCATCACCGCGCTGACCGACCGGATCGGCGCCCGCTGGGTGGCCGAGACACGCCTGACGGAACTGCGCCTTGGCCTCGATACACCTGCCACCGTGCGGATGATGAACCGCGATTGGGCCGTGACAGAGACGGTTTCCGAGACGACCGACAGCGATCTGGCGCGTGTAACCGTCACGGTTGCTCCGGGCGAGACGCCCGACAGCCCGCTTGCGATCCTGAGCAGTTACCTTCCTGCCGCCGATTTGCCGGAGAGCGCACCGTGATGCTATATTCGAGCGACCGGACACGTTCCGCTTTATGAAAGCCGTCCCATGACACCGCCCCGCGGTCTTCGCGCTCTTTCCACGCTTGTCATCCTCGGCGCGCTCGGCTCTGTCGCCTGGGCGGCGGCGCCCCTCGTGTGGCATCTGGCGGGCGAGGATGCGATTGTGCCACCGGCAGCGCCCGCGCCGGCGCCGATGGTTGCAGCCGCACCGCCCGCGCCGGACATCGGGCCAATCCTCGCCCTTGCCCCTTTCGGCAGCGCCGCCGTTCCTGAAATCGCCGCGCCCGTCGGGCAGACCAGTCGCGACCTGACGCTGCTGGGGGTGATCGTGCGCGGCGATGCTGCCGCATCACGGGCGCTGATCGACGTGGCGGGGGCCGACGGATACTATCGCCCGGGCGATGAAATCGACGCGGGCGTGATCCTGAAAGAGGTGTTCCCGGCGCATGTCTCGCTCGACGTGGGTGGCACGACCGAGCTGCTGTATTTCCCCGACGGCGGCCCTGAAATCGTTGAAATGCCGGAAACCCCCGAAGAGATCGACCGCCTGCTTGCCGCCCTGCGGACCGATTATACCCCGCCGGTCAGCCGCGACCGCGCCGCGCCCGAAACCACGCAGGACTACATCGCCCTGTGGCGGCGGCGCATCAATGCAAACCCGGCGCAGGTCCTCGACCAGATTGGATTGGAGGCGACCGAAAATGGCTATAGGATCGCCGAACAACACGACAGCGGGGTTGCACTCGCGGGATTAAGGGCAGGTGATCTTGTCCGCACGGTCAACGGTCAGCAAGTCGGAGATGTGGACAGCGATCGCCGGTTGTTCGACGATGTCGCGGCCTCCGGTCTGGCTCGCCTCGAGATCGAGCGGGACGGCGAAACCATCGTAATGTCCTTTCCTCTCAATTGAGGAGAGACAGCAGATGAGAGAATTTTTGAGAGGTCTGGCGCTTGTTGCGCTGCTGATATCCGGTCTGGCGCCGATGCGCGCACAGGCACAGGAAACCTATGTCATCAACCTGCGCGACGCCGATATCGCCACGCTGTCGGAACAGGTATCCGACATCACCGGCCGCACCCTCGTCCTCGGTCCCGGGGTGACGGGCGAGGTGACCGTCGTCTCGACAGAGGCGCTGGATGCGACAGGCGTCTGGGCGTTGTTTCAGTCGATCCTGCGGGTTCGTGGCTATGTCGCCGTACAATCCGGCACCATCTGGCAGATCGTCCCCGAGATTCAGGCACGCACTCTCGCCGGTCCGGCCCCGACCGAAGGCGCGCCCGGTGAGCAGGACATCGTTACCGAAATGCTGCGGTTGTCGCGTCTGCCCTCGGCCGAGGCTGTGCGCGTCCTGCGCCCCCTTATCGCCGAAAGCGGCTATATCGAGGCCATCGCAGATCCTAATTCGATCATCATCAGCGATACCCGCGCCAACGTCGACCGCATCATGGCCATCGCCCGCACCTTCGATGGTGACCAACGCGTCGAGGCCGAAGTGATCCGCTTCCGTTTTGCAGACGCGAGTACCGTGGGCAACGCGATCCTTCAGGTTCTGGGCGAGGCCGGGACCGGTGCGCGCCTGTCCGTCGACCCCGGATCGAACCTGCTGCTGGTGCGCGGTACACCCGAGGACATTCAGGATATCCGCGAGCTTGCCGATGCCCTCGACGTGGCCCCCCGCACGAACCCGGCCGAGCAGGTGTCGACGACGGTGTTCCGCCTGCAATTCGGCGACGCCGAAACCATTGCCGACATCGTGCGCGGCACCGTCGGCGATGCCACCGACATAACAAGTCCTGTTGCCGCCGATATCGGTGCCGCCGAACAGACCGAAGATGGCGCGTTCATCCCGCTCGCCGCGCTACCCGCGCCTAATGCCATCGCCATTCAGGCCAGCACAGAGACGAATTCCATCCTCGTCCGGGGCACCGCCCGCCAGTTGCAAGAAGTCAGCCAGCTGATCCACGCCCTCGATGTGCGCCGCCCTCAGGTGATGATCGAGGCCGCCATCGTCGAAGTATCGGGGGACGTGGCCGAACGTCTCGGTGTGCAGCTTGGCTTTGGCGATGCCGCCGTGCCCGGGCGTCTCGCTGCCACGTCCTTCGGAAATGGCGGCATCTCGCTCCAGAATGTGCTTGCCGCCGTCGGCACACCGGCCAGCGCCGCCATTTCCACCGGCCTCACGCTGGGTGGCGGCAACAATGACTTCGGCCTCCTGATACAGGCTCTGAATCAGTCGTCCCGCGCGCGCCTGCTTTCCACCCCGTCGATCACCACCCTCGACAACGAGCCTGCGACCATCGTCGTCGGTCAGAACGTCCCGTTTCGCACCGGCAGCTTCGCCACCGATGGCAATACCGCGACGCCGTTCACCACCATAGAACGGCGCGACGTCGGCATCACCATGAACGTCGTGCCGCGCATCACCGCCGGCGGTGTCGTGCAGCTCGTGATCGAGCAGGAGATCTCCAACCTCGTCACCGCCAACGTCGAGGGCGCCGCCGATCTGATCACCAACCGCCGTGTCATCAACACCACCGTGCTGGCCGACAACGGCGGCACGGTGGTACTCGGTGGCCTGATCACCGACGACCGGCTCGACGGTGAAAACTCGGTTCCCGGTCTTGGCGATATCCCTGTGCTGGGTGAATTGTTCCGCAGCCAGAACAACAGCTCGTCCCGGCGCACGCTGTTCGTGTTTCTGCGCCCGACGATCCTGCGCAGCAGCGACGACATCCGCGCCGCCAGCGAGCAGCGGTTCCGCGATGTCCGCGAGGCCGACGCAACGGCACTCCCCCGTACCGTTCTGAACGAGACCGAAGTGCGCCAGCTCCCTCTCGAAATCGAAGGGCTGTACTGATCCCGCCCCGTTAATCGGCGCCCCCTTTTTCTTGCCCGAAATACTCCGGGGGAGCGAAGCGGGGGCAGCGCCCCTTCCGCCCTGTCGATCTGGCGGAGCTGTCGATCTGGCCAATCACATTGGGCCGTGCCAAAGAACGGTTCTGTAATCACCAAGGCACCGTTATGGCAGAATTCGAGATCCCGTCGCTGATCGGCCTGGCCCTTGGTCTTTTGGTGACCGGCGGCGTCGCGGGCCTGCTCGCCGGCCTTTTGGGTGTCGGTGGCGGTATCGTCATCGTCCCGGTCCTTGTCATCGTGGCCGAGATCTTCGAGGTGCCGCGTGACACGGCGATGCTGGTCGTCGTCGGCACTTCCCTGGCGACGATCGTCCCGACCTCGATATCGTCGGCCCGGGCGCATCGAAAACGGGGCGCTATCGACACCGATCTGCTGCGCGGCTGGACGCCCGCGATCTTTGTCGGCGCGGCGCTGGGCGGAATCACGTCGAAATGGCTCGGTGCGGATGGGCTGACCATCGTTTTCGGTGTGGTGGCCCTCGTCGTGTCAGTCAATCTGGCCATTCCAAAGACCGTCATACTTGCCGCCGCACCGCCGGGTACCGCCCTTGGTCAGGCGGCGACGGCAGGTCCGATCGGTTTCGTCTCGGCGCTGATGGGGATTGGCGGCGGCACGCTGTCGGTGCCGACGCTCACCATGTGCTCGGTTCCGGTGCACCGGGCGGTCGCGACGGCGTCTGTCTTCGGTCTTGCCATCGCGGTGCCGGCCGTGGCGGGGTTCGTCTGGTCAGGCTGGGGCGTTGCAGGCAGGCCGCCCGGATCGATCGGTTTCGTGAACCTGCCCGCCGCCGTCGTGTTGTTCTCGATGTCGGTTCTGACCGCTCCGTATGGCGCGGGTCTCGCCCATGCCCTGCCGCCCGCGCGCCTGCGACTCGCCTTTGCGATATTCCTGTTCATCAGCGGGTGCCGGATGCTGTGGAAGGCGCTGACTTAGCCAATCGGTGCGAATACAGAGCCGATTTCAGGCTTTTGCCAACAGTGCGTCGATCTCGGTGCGTGTCGGCATCGACGGCGCTGCTCCGGCCTTGGTCACGGACAGACCGGCCACCGCGGTCGCAAAGCGCAAGGCGGCTTCGGGCGCTTCTCCCGCCGCCAACGCGGCGGCAAAACCGCCATTGAATGCATCGCCCGCCCCTGTCGTTTCCACGACATCTCCGGCGCGCATCACGGGCACCTGAACGACAGTGCTGCCGTCGCAATACAGCGCACCCTGCTCGCCCAGCGTCACGATCGCAGCGCCTGCGCCCATCGAGATCAGCGCCCGCGCCGCCGCTTCGGCCTCGGCCGCGTTGGTGACAGAAAGTCCGGTCAGCGCCTCGGCCTCGCTCTCGTTCGGGGTGATGTAGTCGCACAGGGCCAGCATGCCGTCCGGCAGTTCGGCGGCAGGGGCCGGGTTCAGAATCGTCGTGACACCCGCTGCGCGCGCCATGCGCAGACCCGCCATCGCAGCGTCCATCGGTTGTTCGAGCTGGGTGACGAACACCGCCGCCCCTTCGATCAGGTCCTTTTGACCGGTGATATCCTGCGGACCCAAAGTGGCCGCGACACCGGGAGAAATGATGATGGCATTGTTGCCCGTCGACTCCTCGACAAAGATATAGGCCGCACCGGTATAGCCGTCGGCATGGCGCGTCGCCGCCGATGTCACACCTGCGTCGTCCCATACCTTGAGGGCCATATCGCCGAAATCGTCGGCGCCAAGTCGGGTGAGCATGTGCACGCGGGCTCCCGCGCGCGCTGCCGCAACCGCCTGATTAGAGCCTTTGCCGCCGGGTCCGAGGGCGAACGAACTGCCCAGGATCGTTTCGCCCATCCGGGGCTGCCGCGGCGCGCGATAGGTGGTGTCGGCGACGAAAACGCCAAGGATCACGATATAGGCCATGTATGTCTCTTTCTGCCGTCCCGGATGCATGCGGACGCTAGAAGGTGCGTTGGCGGGCGACAAGGGCCAAGGGGTCCGCGCGTCGCCCCTTTCGGGTGTGCCTCGCTTGCGGCTATGCTGCGCCTCGCAGGGGGGGAAGACGCATGGCACTGGCGACACGGCATTGGGACAGGCACGGCACGGGCGGATGCACCTTTACCGAACTGGGGTTCGGAACGGCCCCCCTTGGCAACCTGATGCGCGCGATCCCCGACGACGCGGCGCAGGCCGTTCTCGAGGCCGCCTGGGCGGGCGGCGTGCGCTATTTCGACACCGCGCCGCTCTATGGCCTGGGGCTGTCGGAAACCCGGCTGAACCGGTTTTTGCGGGGCAAACCGCGCGATGAATACGTGCTGTCGACAAAGGTCGGACGGCTTTTGCGGCCTGTGCCGCCGGGACAGGGCGACGATCCCGGCAAATGGATCGACGTGCCGTCTCGGCGTGAGGTTTACGATTTCACCTATGACGGAATCATGCGCAGCCTCGAATTCTCGCTGGAGCGTCTGGGCCAGGACAGGGTCGATATCCTGTTCGCCCACGACCTCGACGTCCGCAACCAGGGCTCTCCGCAGGCGTTGCAGGCGATGCTCACGCAGCTCATGAACTCGGGCTACGCGGCGCTGCTGTCGCTGCGCGATCAGGGGGTGATCGGGGCATTCGGCGCGGGCGTGAATGAATGGGAACCCTGTCAGTGGATGGCAGAGCGCGGCGATTTCGACATGTTCCTGCTGGCCGGTCGGTACACCCTGCTGGAGCAGGAGCCGCTGAAAACCCTGATGCCGCTGTGCGCGGCGCGCGGGATCGGGCTGGTGATCGGCGGCCCCTACAACTCGGGCATTCTGGCGACCGGGCCGGTGCCGGGGGCGTATTACGATTATGCGCCCGCCGACGCGGACATCCTTGCGCGCGTCGCCGCGATCGAGGCGGTGTGCCAACGTCACGGCACCCGTCTCGTCGATGCGGCGTTTCAGTTTCCGCTGGCGCATCCCTGCGTCCTGACGGTGATCCCCGGCGGGCAGGGGCAGGATGAGATCGCCGGCAGTCTGGCCGCCGCGCAAGCCACGATCCCGACTGCCCTTTGGGCCGACCTGAAGGCCGAGGGGCTGTTGAACGGCGATGCGCCGGTTCCGGTCACCTGACCGAACCAGCCCGGACCGCACCGCAAATCCGAAACCGAAATTATCAAGGAATGGAGAAAGATATGAATACCGACAGGGATAAAGCGGCACCGGGTGCCGTCGGGTCTGTGACCCCGTACATGCAGCACGCGGTGGCACCACAATGAGGCTCCAGGGAAAACGCGTCTTCTGCACCGCCGCCGGCGCCGGTATCGGCCGCGCAACCGCGATGTTGTTCGCCGCCGAAGGCGCCGAGGTCATTGCCACCGACATCGACGAGGCGACTCTCGCCGATCTTGCACCGCATGTCGCGCAGACCCACCGTCTTGACGTGACGGACGATGCCGCTGTCGCCGATATGGCCACGACAGTGGGAGGGATCGACGTCCTGTTCAATTGCGCGGGCTATGTCCACCATGGCAGCATCCTCGATTGCTCGCCCGAGGATTTCGACTTTTCCGTCGCGCTGAACGTGCGCAGCCCCTACATCGTGACCCGCGCCTTCCTGCCCGGCATGCTGGAACGCGGCGGCGGGTCCATCGTGTCGATGGCCTCTGCCGTGTCGTCGATCATCGCGGCGCCGAACCGGTTCGTCTACGGTGCCACCAAGGCCGCCGTGATCGGCATGACCAAGGCGATTGCCGCCGATTACATCACCAAAGGCATTCGCGCGAACTGCATCTGTCCCGCCACGGTCGAAAGCCCGTCCCTGCATCAGCGGATGGCCGCGATGGGCGATTACGAGACGGGCCGTGCCGCCTTTGTCGCCCGACAACCGATGGGCCGGATCGGCACCGCCGAGGAGATCGCCGCGCTGGCGTTGTACCTCGCCAGCGACGAATCGGCGTTCACCACCGGTCAGGCGATGGTAATCGACGGCGGCTGGGCGAACGTGTAATAAAAGGGGGGTGATTATCCAGGGAATCCGTTCATGATCGCCCCCTCTCCGCTTGCCTACGTTCCGTTCGTGTCGGTCGCTGACATGATGCGCCTCGTGCATCACATCGGGATCGAGCGGATGCTGTCCGACATTTCCGCTGAAATAGAGTCTGATTTTCGCCGTTGGGAGAGTTTCGACAAGACGCCGCGCGTCGCCTCTCACTCAAAAGTCGGGGTGATCGAGTTGATGCCGACGTCGGACGGCGAAATGTACGGTTTCAAATACGTGAACGGCCATCCGTCGAACACCGCCGACGGGTTGCAGACCGTCACCGCCTTTGGCCTGCTGGCCGACGTGGCGACGGGATACCCCAAATTACTGAGCGAGATGACGGTCCTGACCGCCCTGCGTACGGCGGCGACATCCGCGCTTGTGGCGAAACACCTCGCCCCGATGGGCGCGCGCACGATGGCGATGATCGGCAATGGCACGCAGTCCGAATTTCAGTGCCTGGCGTTCAAGGCGATCTGCGGCATAGACACCGTGCGCCTGTATGACATCGACGCTGCGGCAACGTCGAAATGCGTCACCAACCTTGCGCAATCGGGCCTGAACGTCGTGTCCTGCAAATCCGCCGAAGAGGCGATGGAAGGCGCGCAGATCATCACCACCTGCACCGCCGACAAGCAAAATGCCACGATCCTGACCGACAACATGGTCGGCCCAGGTGTGCATATCAACGCCATTGGCGGCGATTGCCCGGGCAAGACGGAACTGGCACCCGAGATCCTGCACCGTGCGTCGATCTTTGTCGAATACCCAGAACAGACCCGGATCGAAGGCGAAATCCAGCAACTGTCGCCGGACCATCCCGTGACCGAGCTTTGGCAGGTGATGACCGGCGCCGTGCCGGGGCGGACCTCGGACGGCCAGATCACCCTGTTCGACTCTGTCGGTTTCGCGATCGAGGATTTTTCTGCGCTACGCTATGTCCTTGGCGCGATTCAGGGCACCGACTATTTCACGCCGCTTGATATGGTCGCCGATCCCGACGACCCGCGCGACCTGTTCGGGATGATTCTGCGGTCGGCGTAGGGCCGGTTTCACGGGACGGAAGGGCCCTCCCTCTCAAAGACCGTTCACCGGCACCTTGAGCATGGGCCGCCCGTCGGCATCCTTTGGCATGTGCCCCGCGCGCATATTTACCTGAAGCGATGGGATGATAAGTTTCGGCATCGCCAACTGCTCGTCCCGCGCGGTACGGAAGGCGATGAAATCGTCTCGGGTCTTGCCGCCACCGACGTGGATGTTGTGCGCCGCCTCGTCCGCGACGGTGGTTTCCCACGCGATGTCCCGTCCGTTCGGCCCGTAATCGTGACACATGAACAGGCGCATTCCGTCGGGCAGGGACAGCACGCGCTGGATGCTGTCATAGAGTTGCCCCGCATCGCCGCCCGGGAAATCGGCGCGCGCCGAGCCGCCGTCGGGCATGAACAGGGTGTCGCCGACGAAGGCCGCGTTGCCGATAACATGCACCATGCAGGCGGGCGTGTGGCCCGGCGTGGCGATGGCGAAACAGGTCAAGCCGCCAACGGTATAGGTGTCGCCGTCCTCGAACAGCGCGTCGAACTGCGAGCCGTCGCGCTGAAATTCTGTCCCCTCGTTGAAAATCTTGCCGAATTCCTCCTGGATCATCGTGATCTTTGCGCCCACCCCGATGCGGGGCCGGTTGGCGCCGCGACCCGAGCCGAGCTTGTCCTGCAGATAGGGGGCCGCCGACAGATGATCGGCGTGGACGTGGGTTTCGATGATCCAGTCGAGGGTGAGGCCCGTGTCCGTGATATGGGCGGCGATACGGTCGGCGTGGTCGCTGGTGATCCGCCCGGCGGCATAATCGATGTCCATCACCGAATCGATCACCGCGCAGGCGGTACTTCCCGGATCGCGGACAACGTAACTGATCGTATTGGTTGCTTCGTCGAAGAACGCAGTAACGTCCGGGACAACATCCATGTCGATCGGCCAATCCGTCGTGTTGGCCGGGTCTGTCTCGACGGACGGGTCTGGGGTGTCGGTCATGGTTGCCTCCTGCTGCTGCGCTCATCGTGCAAACTTCGTCGCATCGGGGCAAGCGTCACGCTGCCGCGCCACCCGCACGCCACCTTGTGCGATGCCGGGGCGGGCGCTACACCGGACACGACTTTTGCAAGGATCGTGCGCATGCCAATCGCCACTACAACGAATATCGTCACGATCTTTGGCGGGTCGGGTTTCGTCGGCAGGTATATCGCGCGCCGCATGGCGAAAGAGGGCTGGCGCGTCCGTGTCGCCGTGCGTCGGGTGAACGAAGCGATGTTCGTGCGCCCCTACGGCGCCGTCGGTCAGGTAGAGCCGGTGTTCTGCAACGTCCGCGACGACGATTCGGTGCGGTCTGTGACGCAGGGATCGACGGCGGTGGTCTATTGCGTCGGCGTTCTGGCCAGCACGGGCAAGAATACGTTCAAAGCGGTGCAGGCAGAGGGCCCCGCCCGCGTGGCCCGTATCGCGGCGGAAGAGGGCGTGGACCGGATGGTGCATATCTCGGCCATCGGGGCCGACGCCGACAGCGCCAGCGAATATGCCCGCACCAAGGCCACGGGCGAGGCGGGCGTGCTGGAGCATATGCCGGACGCCGCGATCCTGCGCCCCTCCATCGTGTTTGGCCCCGAGGACGACTTTTTCAACCGTTTCGCCGGGATGACCCGGTTTGGCCCCGCCTTGCCCGTGGTCGGTGCCGATACCCGGTTTCAGCCTGTCTTCGTCGACGACGTCGCCGCCGCTGCCGCGCTGGGCGTGCTTGGTCGCGCGCAGGGCACCTACGAGCTGGGCGGTCCCGACGTCATGACCTTCCGCGAAATCATGGCCGAAATGCTGTCGATCATCCAGCGGCGGCGTCTGGTCGTGAACATTCCGTTCCCGATTGCCCGGCTGATGGGCGGCGCCTTCGATCTGGGCAAGATGCTGACCGGTGGTCTGGCACCCGCGCCGATCACCCGCGATCAGGTTGCCAATCTTGCACAGGACAACGTCGTGGCGCCGGACGCGCGGGGATTCGGCGATCTGGGCATATCGCCCGCCGATCTGTCCGATATCCTGCCCGAATATCTCTGGCGGTTCCGCCCCTCGGGGCAATACGCCGACATCAAGAATTCGGCCAAGAACCTGAAAACCTGATATCCGCTTCAAACGGCGAATGGCCAGTCCAGGTAGGCGATGGACAGCAAAAACAGGCCAAGTGCGATCCGGTAGATCACATAGGGCGTATAGCTGACGGCGCGCAAGAGCCGCATCATCAGCGCAAGAGCGCCAAGGGCCGCCACGAACGTCATCGCCGCCACGATCCCGATATCGCGCCATGCGCCCGCGTCCGCCGTGCCCACCACGTCGAGGCCCAGAAGCACCGCCGAGGCGATGATCGTCGGGATCGACATCAGCATCGACAGGCGCGCCGCGTCCGACCGCTCATATCCCAGCATCCGGGCCGCGGTGATCGTGATGCCCGACCGCGAGGTGCCGGGGATAAGGGCGATGGCCTGCCACAGGCCCATCAGGACGGCGTCCCGCAGGGTCCACCGCTCGGCGGTTTTCGTGACCGGGCCGGTCTGGTCGGCCCAGTACAGCACCACGCCGAAGACCAGCATTGACCAGCCGATCACCGTGATGCCGCGCATCGCGTCGGCCAGCCCCGTTACCTTGAGGATGAAGCCCGCGACAACCACCGGGATCGTCGCCACGATCAGGCACAGGGCCAGAAACGCGCCCCGCGTGTCGATCTTGCCCCGCGCAAGCCGGGTCAGCCCGCCAAGGGCGATCCGCACGTCGAACCAGAAGAACAGGACGACGGCGGTGAGCGTGCCGATATGCGCGGCGACGTCGATGATCTGACCCTGATCGGCGAGGCCGGTCAGGGAGGGCAGCAGGATAAGGTGGCCGGAAGAAGAGACCGGCAGAAATTCCGTCACGCCCTGAATCAGGGCAATGAGCAGGAGGTTGAACGTCGTCATGGGTATGGCCCGCCGAAAGGAATGATTCGCGATTGACGGAACACTAGGGCCTGCACGCCCAAGGTGAAGACAGGAGTTAGATATCACATCGGACCTAATAATCCGTGAAACCTACCGGAAATCAGCGACCACATCGGTCGGGCGCATCAATTAGGTCATAACTACTGCCTTTTCATTCACGCCGACCTGTTTTATGCCGATCCGAACACTATCGGACGAGGATGCCATGGCCGGTCAGAAGATGCTCAAGTTCGTCGAAATTGCCCGCGACATGCCGGACAAGCGGCCGCCGATGCTGCGCAATACCGACTTTGGCGAGATCTATGCCGACTATGCCCGCGACAAGGCCGCCGAACAGGCCGCGCGGTGCAGCCAGTGCGGCGTGCCCTATTGCCAGACCCACTGCCCGCTGCACAACAACATCCCCGAC
Source organism: uncultured Alphaproteobacteria bacterium (assembly GCA_963761735.1). Classification (GTDB taxonomy): domain Bacteria; phylum Pseudomonadota; class Alphaproteobacteria; order Rhodobacterales; family Rhodobacteraceae; genus CAVXHQ01. The sequence continues at coordinate 820,894 of CAVXHQ010000003.1, read as the reverse complement.
TGGCTGCGGATGACGGCCGAGGGCCGTCTGCGCGAGGCCTATGAACTGTCGCAGGCCACCAATACCTTTCCCGAGATCTGCGGGCGGATCTGTCCGCAGGACCGGCTGTGCGAAGGCAATTGCGTGATCGAGACGGCAGGCCACGGCACCGTCACCATCGGCTCGGTCGAGAAATACATCACCGACATGGCGTTCGAGGAAGGCTGGGTGCAGCCGATCCGCCCCCATGCGGAGCGTACCGAAAGCGTGGGTATCATCGGCGCCGGGCCGGGTGGCCTTGCAGCGGCGGACATGCTGCGGCGTGCGGGCATTCAGGTCACGGTCTACGACCGGTACGATCGCGCGGGTGGGCTGATGACCTATGGTATTCCCGGCTTCAAGCTCGAGAAGGACGTGGTGATGAAACGCATCGCGCAGCTCGAGGACGGCGGCGTCGATTTCGTCCTGAACTGTACCGTGGGCGAGGACATCAGCTTCGACGCGATCCGAGGCAAGCACGACGCGGTGCTGATCGCCACCGGCGTCTACAAGACCCGCGATCTGGATGCGCCGGGGTCGGATCATGACGGCGTCGTGCGGGCGATCGACTTCCTGACGGCGAGCAACCGCAAGAGCTTTGGCGACGAGGTGCCCGAATTCGATGACGGCACCCTGAACGCCCACGGCAAGCGCGTCGTGGTGATCGGCGGCGGCGACACGGCGATGGATTGCGTCCGCACTGCCGTGCGGCAGGGCGCCACCAGCGTCAAATGCCTGTACCGCCGTGACCGTGCCAATATGCCCGGCAGCCAGCGCGAGGTCGCCAACGCCGAGGAGGAAGGCGTCGAGTTCGTCTGGCTGAGCGCGCCCGTCGGTTTCGAGGGCCACGTCGAGGGCCGCGCGACCGACGACCTTGGCAAGGACATGATCCCCGATATCGGCACACGCCGCGTGGCCGGCGTTACGGTTTCCACGATGCGCCTGGGTCAGCCCGATGCCACGGGCCGCCGCAGCCCCGAGGCGATCGAGGGCGGCGATTACGTCGAGGGCGCCGACATGGTCGTCAAGGCGCTGGGCTTTTCGGCTGAGGATCTGCCGGCGCTCTGGGGGACAAAGGGCCTCGAGGTGACGCGCTGGGGCACGGTCAGGGCCGCCTACGGCACGGGCCAGACCAGCATCGAAGGTGTCTATGCCGTCGGCGACATCGTTCGCGGCGCAAGCCTCGTGGTCTGGGCGATCCGCGACGGGCGCGATTCTGCAGCGGCAATCCTCGACTATCTGGGGCAGACGACGACGGGATCCGCCTCGGTCGCCGCCGAATGACGGCAATTGTGAATTGGAGCCGCGCAAAGTTGCGTTAGTGTTTCAATACCGGGGCCTTTCGTCCCCGCTTTCCGTGCCCGCTTTCCAAGGAGATGTTCCGCATGACCCCCGCAAATCCGTCGCCCACGCGCCGTCCTGCCGCCCTGCCGCTCGCATTTTGCGCGCTGACCGCCGCCTTCGGCACGCAGGCAACCGCCCAGGAAAACCCGCTGATGCTGCCCGCCTTCACCATGCCGCGCGGTTGCGAGCTGATCGTGATAATGCAGGCGCCCGGGTGCTTTGCCTCGGTCATCTACAGCTGCGAAGGCGACGCGCAGGGAACCCGGCGCATCGCCGACATGGTGGCCGAAGGGATGACGTACCATTCCAGCGTCGATGCCGTCTATACGTGGATCGACGGGTTCGACCCGGCGACGGGCGAATATTTCGAAACCGAAATGCCGGTGGCGGACACGATCGACGTCGATGCCCTCGTGGCGAACGGCGTCAACAGCTTTGCCATCACGCAGGTCAACCGCGCCAATGGCGAACGTCAGCATTTCAGGGGCTATGACTGGCTTACCGGCAACGAGACCACGATAGACGGCGTGCGCCTGCTCGAGGCGGAATTCCGCATGGCGGCGACATTCGACGACGGCAGCCCGTATTTTTCCGCCGAAGGGACCGAATGGGTCGAACCCGACCTGGGCCTCTTTTTCACCGGTGACGTCTGGTACGACGGCGATGCCAGCGAGGTCTACGAAAACACGCCTATCGAATTCGTCTTTCCCGGAGAGCCGGGCGACACCGCCTATCAACCCCGCTACGGGTGCAACTGATGCGGTGTGTCGTAACCGCTCTGGCCCTCGCACTGGCCACCCCCGTGGCCGCGCAGGACGTGTTTCCCGTCCCCGAAGGCTGCGAAGGCGTGCTGACGATCCAGCACCGGTCTTGCGTCGTCGTCAACCTGTGGTCTTGCGCGGCGGATGAACCGGGCGAGCAGTGGATCGGCCTGTTCATCCCGCAGGGTCTGTATTCCGTGCGCAAGGTCGACGACGAGTTTCAGTGGTTGGAGACCCGCTATGCCTTTCCGCCGCGTGTCGAGGTGATGGACGTGCCCGCCGCCGACGCGGGCTCGATCACCGATCTTCTGGCGGACGGCATCGACACCTATGATTTCACCACCCGGTCGAACGACGGCGCCGCACCAGAGCGGGTCGTGGGGTTCGATCTGGTGGCGGGTGACGAGGTGACGATCGACGGCGAGCCGCTGATCCCGACCGAGTTCGCATACGAGAACCGCGCCCCGGACGGCACCGTCACCTCGACGGGCGCCGGGGCGCAATACGTCAGCGAACGGCACCGGATCTTCATGCTCGGGACGTCGTGGGACATCGACACGCCAGACGAGGTGCAGGACACCAGCCCGGTGGAATTTGCCTATCCGGGCGAGGCGGGGTTCTTTTCGGCGCAGCCGAAATTCGACTGCGGCGTGACCGAGGCGGGGTTTCAAAGGTGAAGCGGCTTGCCATCGTCGTTGCGCTGACGGCGCCCATGACGGCGCCTGTGCCGGGGATGGCGCAGGACACGTTCTCGCTGCCCGCGGGATGCACCGGCTACGCGACGGTGCAGAAACGGTCCTGCGTCGTGAGTCATCTGTTCACCTGTACGGGCGATCCGGACGGGTATCAGCGGCGCGTCGATATCGACGATGAGGGCCTGTCCTATACCGGCATGATCGACGCCGAAACCCAGTGGATCGAAAGCGAGCACCTGCGCATCCCCGCCTCCGACCGGCTGGAACCGGGGGCCGACGATCCGGCGTCGTTTTCGACGCTGATCGACACGGGGTTCGACAGCTGGTCGTTCCAGATCCGCACGCTGCCGGGCACGCTGACCCAGTTTAGCGGCCACGACCGGCTGACCGGCGAGACGATGGTGCTGGACGGTGTGCTGCTCGAGCGGACCGAATTCGTCGCCGTGGCGAGCGTTCCGGGGGGCGAAGAGTTGTGGCGCCAGACCGGCAGGGAATGGATCGTGCGCGACTGGCGGACGTTTCTGTCGGGCACCCGCACGACGATCCTGCCCGATGAAACCTACGATACCGACAACTCGCCTATGTCCATCGCGCTGCCCGGCGATGCGGGCTTTCTCGCGCGGGCGCCGCGCGAGGGTTGCGGGGCGATGCTGTCCCTCGGCCTGCCGGCCGACCACTTTGACGGTGCCCTGCCGGCGAATCCTCGGCATGCCGCCGCCGATACCTATCCCACCCCAACCGCACCCGTCGTGCGCACTGCCCTGACCGGAGATACCCGATGACACGCGCCCTCCCCCTTTGCCTTGCCGCCACTGGCCTTGTCGCTGCCCTTGCAACGCCCGGCGCGGCGCAGGACACCGTCAGCCTGCCGGAGGGCTGCACCGCCTATCTGACGATGCAGGGCGCGTCCTGTTCCGTCAGCCATTATTTCACCTGCGAGGATGACGCGGCAGGCACCCAGCGCCGGGTCGAGCTCGACCTCGACGGGGTCAGCTATTTCGGCCAGATCGACGCCGAAACCCAGTGGCTGATCTCGACCTACCGGGACACCGGACATACCGAAACGCTCGAGGACGACCCCGCCGACCGGGCCTCGTTCACCGAACTGCTCGAAGAGGGCATCAGCACCTTCGATTTTCGCACGCTGTCCGACGAACTGGGCCCGTTGCGCTATGTCGGTGTCGACCAGCTCACCGGCGAGAGCGTGACCATCGACGGCGTCGATCTGCTGGCCACCGAATACATTATCCGGGTGGAAAACGACGCGGGCGAGGTCTTGTTCACCAGTGAAGGCGATGAGTTCATCTCGCCCGAGTGGCGCACGTTTTTCGGCGGAATCAGCCGGTTGTCCGGCAACGGTGGCGAGGTCGTGAACGACAGCACGCCGATCGAGTTCCTTATGCCCGGCGAACCGGGATTCCTGACGCCACAGCCCAAATACGGCTGCGGTGCCACCGAAAGCGGATGGAGAGCAGATCCATGATCACCAGACCCCTGTCCATCGCCACGCTGGCCCTCTGTCTTGGCACGCCCGCGGTATCGCAAAGCTGGACCGCGACGGCCACCCTGTCGGCACCGCTGGCCCAGGAATACCGGATGCAGGGCGACAGCTTCGATCAATGGGCCGAACAGCCCGGCGATCTCGTGTTCAGCGCCTATGCTTTCCTCAGCGAGACCGACCCGACAGGAACGCCCTGCACGGATGCCGATCAGGTATTGTTCGACATCTATTTCGGCTATTCCGCGCGGGTGGAAATTCAGATGCTGTTCGACGCCGAGGCGCTTGTTCCCGGGCAATGGCGTGCCGTGAATCCGATCAGTTATTACAACGCCGGCACCTCTGACGACACCTTTCTGGTCAACATCGAGGTGCCCGAGGGCTCGACCATCGACCTTGCGGAAATGACCTGCCAGCCGGATGGCACGGTGGACGTGACCTTCGATTACGCATTCACCGGCGGTTCGGTTTCGGGCAAGGGGCCGGACAGTCTGACCGTGTCGGGCCGTGTCGTCATGACCGGTCTGTCGGTCGACGATTACGACGAATACTGAGGAGTTCCGGGGCGTAGGTCCCGGCGAAACGTGCGACCCCCGACAGGGGCGGACAGGTGCGGCGCGGGGCAATCCCCCGGTGTCCCCTTGAGGAGAAATACGATGACGACATATGATGACGCCTGGGTGACCGCCGAAGAAGCGAAACGCGCGTGGGTGGCCGAAAACGGCCTGTACAAGACGGACGACGAGCACAGCAGTTGCGGCGTCGGCCTTGTGGTGTCCATCGACGGCACGCCGTCGCGCGATGTCGTGACCAAGGCGATCAACGCCCTCAAGGCGATCTGGCACCGCGGGGCTGTAGACGCCGATGGCAAGACCGGCGACGGCGCGGGCATCCACGTGCAGATCCCGGTGCCGTTCTTTTACGACCAGATCCGGCGCACGGGCCACGAGCCTGACGAAAGCAAACTTATCGCCGTGGGCCAGGTGTTTCTGCCGCGCACGGATTTCGGCGCGCAGGAGAAATGCCGGACCATCGTCGAGACCGAAGTCCTGCGCATGGGCCACTATATCTATGGCTGGCGGCACGTGCCCGTGGACATCAGCGTGCTGGGCGAAAAGGCGAACGCGACCCGCCCCGAGATCGAGCAGATCCTGATCCGCTGCGAAAAGGATCAGGACCGCGAGGAATTCGAGCGCGATCTGTACATCATCCGCCGTCGCATCGAAAAGGCGGCCATCGCCGCGGGCATCAATCAGCTCTACCTCGCATCGCTGTCCTGCCGGTCGATCATCTACAAGGGCATGATGCTCGCCGAGCAGGTCGCCGTGTTCTACCCCGACCTTCAGGACACGCGGTTCGAAAGCGCGTTTGCGATCTATCACCAGCGGTATTCCACCAATACCTTCCCGCAGTGGTGGCTGGCGCAGCCGTTCCGGATGCTGGCCCATAACGGTGAGATCAACACGCTGAAAGGCAACCTCAACTGGATGCGCAGCCATGAAATCCGCATGGCATCCAACACCTTCGGCGATATGGCCGAGGACATCAAACCCATCGTCTCACAGGGATCGAGCGACAGCGCCGCACTGGACGCCGTGTTCGAGGTGATGGTGCGTGCCGGGCGGTCAGCGCGCCGATGGCCAAGACGATGATGGTCCCCGAGGCGTGGAGCAAATCCGCCGTCGAGATCCCGCAGCCGTGGCAGGACATGTATTCCTATTGCAACGCCGTGATGGAGCCGTGGGACGGCCCCGCCGCCCTTGCGATGACCGATGGTCGCTGGGTCTGCGGCGGACTCGACCGGAACGGATTGCGGCCGATGCGGTACGTCGTGACGGGCGACGGCCTGCTGATCGCGGGGTCCGAGGCGGGGATGGTCACTTTCGACGAAAAGACCGTGGTGGAAAAGGGCGCGCTTGGCCCCGGCCAGATGATCGCCGTCGATATGCAAGAGGGGCGCCTCTACCACGACCGCGAGATGAAGGACAAACTGCCGCCTCGCTGCCCTACGCCGAATGGATCAGCAAGGTCGTCGACCTGAACGCGATGCTTCTCGACGTGCCGGAAACCGCGCTGTTCGAAGGCGACGCGCTGCGCAAACGGCAGGCGGCGGCGGGATATACCCTCGAGGAGCTCGAGCAGGTGCTGGCGCCGATGGTCGAGGACGGCAAGGAGATGATCGCGTCGATGGGCGACGATACGCCCGCCGCCGTGCTGTCGTCGCAATACCGGCCGCTGTCGCATTTCTTCCGGCAGAATTTCTCGTCAGGTGACGAACCCGCCGATCGACAGCTTGCGCGAAACGCGGGTGATGAGCCTCAAGACCCGGTTCGGCAACCTCAAGAACATGCTCGACGAAAGCAGCAGCCAGACCGAAATCCTGGTGCTGGAAAGCCCGTTCATCGGCAACGCCGAATTCGACACGATGGTCGCCCATTTCGGTGAACAGGTCGCGGTCATCGACTGTACCTTTGCACCCGGCGCCGACGCGCTGCGCAAGGGCCTCGAACGGATCCGGTCCGAGGCCGAGGTCGCGGTCAGTTCGGGTGCCGGGCATATCGTGCTGACCGACGAACATACCTCGGAGGACCGCGTCGGCATGCCGATGATCCTCGCCACCAGCGCGGTGCATTCGTGGCTGACCCGCAAGGGGTTGCGGACGTTCTGTTCGGTCAACGTGCGGTCCGCCGAATGTATCGACCCGCATTACTTCGCCGTGCTGATCTCCTCGGGTGCCACGACGGTGAACGCCTATCTGGCGCAGGACAGCGTGGCCGACCGGATTGCGCGCGGCCTGATCGACGGCACCCTGACGGACGCGATGCGCCGCTACCGGTCCGCCGTCGACGCGGGCCTGCTCAAGATCATGTCGAAGATGGGGATTTCGGTGATTTCGTCGTATCGCGGCGGTCTCAACTTCGAGGCTGTCGGTCTGTCCCGCGCCATGTGTGCCGAGTATTTCCCCGGCATGCACAGCCGCATCAGCGGCATCGGCACCGTCGGCATTCAGCGCAAGGTCGAAGAGGTGCACGCCCGCGGCTGGAAACAGCAGACCGGCGTGCTGCCCATCGGCGGTTTCTACAAGGCGCGGCGCCAGGGCGAAAAGCACGCCTGGGAGGCGTCGACCATGCATATGTTGCAGGCCGCCTGCGACCGCGCGTCGTTCGAGTTGTGGACGCAGTATTCGCAGACGATGCAGGCCAATCCGCCGATCCATCTGCGCGATCTGCTGGCGATCAAGCCGCTGGGCGACGCGATCCCCATCGAACAGGTCGAGAGCATCACCGCGATCCGCAAACGGTTCGTCACGCCGGGCATGTCGCTTGGCGCGCTGTCACCCGAGGCGCACAAGACGCTGAACGTGGCGATGAACCGGATCGGTGCGAAATCGGACTCCGGCGAGGGCGGCGAGGATCCGGCGCATTTCCTGCCCGAGGCGAACGGCGACAATCCGTCCGCCAAGATCAAGCAGGTGGCGTCGGGGCGCTTCGGCGTCACGGCGGAATACCTCAACGCCTGCGAAGAGCTGGAAATCAAGGTCGCTCAGGGCGCCAAGCCCGGCGAAGGCGGGCAACTGCCGGGAATGAAGGTCACCGAACTGATCGCACGGCTGCGGCATTCGACGCCGGGCGTCACCCTCATCAGCCCGCCGCCGCATCACGACATCTATTCCATCGAGGATCTGGCACAGCTGATCTATGACCTCAAACAGATCAACCCGCGCGCCAAGGTGACGGTGAAACTGGTGTCGTCCTCCGGCGTCGGCACCATCGCGGCGGGCGTGGCCAAGGCCAAGGCCGACGTGATCCTGATTTCCGGCCACAACGGCGGCACGGGCGCCTCGCCGGGCACGTCGATCAAATACGCCGGCCTGCCGTGGGAAATGGGCCTGACCGAGGCGCATCAGGTGCTGGCGATGAACAACCTGCGGGGCCGCGTCACCCTGCGCACCGATGGCGGCTTGCGCACCGGGCGCGACATCGTCATGGCCGCGATGCTCGGCGCCGAGGAATACGGCATCGGCACGGCGGCCCTCATCGCCATGGGCTGCATCATGGTGCGTCAGTGCCAGTCGAACACCTGCCCCGTCGGCGTCTGCACCCAGCGCGACGACCTGCGCGCCAAGTTCACCGGCAGCGCGGACAAGGTGGTGAACCTGATCACCTTCTACGCCACCGAGGTCCGCGAAATCCTCGCCTCCATCGGCGCGCGCAGCCTCGACGAGGTGATCGGGCGGGCCGATCTGCTCACGCAGGTATCGCGCGGCGCGGCGCACCTCGACGACCTCGATCTGAACCCGCTGCTGATCACGGTCGATGGCGCGCATTCCATCACCTACGATCGCAACAAGGCCCGCAATCCGGTGCTCGACACGCTGGACGCGGAAATCGTCAAGGACGCGGCGCGGTTCTTGAAAGACGGCGAAAAGATGCAGCTCGAATACGCGGTGCAGAACACGCACCGCACCATCGGCACCCGCATCTCGAGCCATATCGTCGGCCGCTTCGGGATGCGCAATTCCCTGCAACCCGACCATCTGCACGTCAAGCTGAAGGGATCGGCAGGACAATCGCTGGGCGCCTTTGCGGTGCCGGGCCTCAAGATCGAGGTGTCGGGCGATGCCAACGATTATGTCGGCAAGGGCCTGTCGGGCGGCCTGATCGTGGTGCGCCCGCCGATGGCCTCGCCGCTGGTGGCCTCTGACAACACCATCATCGGCAACACGGTCCTGTACGGCGCCACCGCCGGGCATCTGTTCGCCGCCGGGCGCGCGGGCGAACGATTCGCGGTGCGCAACTCGGGCGCGTCGGTGGTGATCGAAGGCTGCGGCTCGAACGGCTGCGAATACATGACCGGCGGCGTCGCGGTGATCCTCGGGTCCATCGGCGGCAACTTCGGCGCGGGCATGACGGGCGGGATGGCCTACCTCTACGATCCCGACGGCATGGCCGAACCGCTGATAAACCCCGAAACCCTCGTGCTGTGCCCGGTGACGGTGCCGCATTGGGAGGCACAGGTGCGCAACCTGATCGAACGGCATGTGGACGAGACCGGCAGCCGCCGTGGCGCCGAGATCCTGCGCCACTGGGAGAGCGAAAAGGCGCATTTCGTGCAGGTCTGCCCGAAAGAGATGCTGCCGCATCTGGCGCATCCGCTTGTGGAAGAGCCTCAGGCGATTCCGGCGGAGTAGACACGCAAGAAAACGCCGGCCTATTTTCCATATGGGCCGGCGTCCATCTTTCCGTAGTTTAGCCTGAACGTAGCTGATGCGCTTCCGATCTTGACCCAGCGTGGGTTTTCTCGGTCAGAACATCTGCTACGCGTCCTCCATTCGTGCCCAAGCGAGCAGCGATAACGTGCTGTTTTTCTCCATTCCAACGCATAAGCCAAACAGCAGTTGCCTCGGTAAATGACAGGCTTGCTCGTTTCACAGTGATAATGTTAAGTTCAACATTGCCGATATGGTCAGTCATGATGTCTCCTAGATATTTGACTGTTTGGGCGAGACAGTTGTAGCTGTCTCGCCCATCTTAAATCCTCACCCCTTGATTCTGAAAGGTCAATGAATCTAGGTAAATCAGTAGCTTAGGATTCAAAATCTACAATTCGTCAGTATGACTACCTATTGTAGACAGCGGAATTTTTCTCTCAATATCTAGAAAAGTGTGCTCGCGATAGCAACGGAAGTCGCGGAAGTGGCTGTGACGGCCTTGACCCGAAGCAACGCTGAGAGACTTATGCCCGCATGGCCAAAGGCAGCACATCCGCGCGAACGACCCGCACCAAAAAGGGCTCAATACCCAATCGGGCGCCATTTCGACCCGTGCGTTGGCTGGTCCGATGGGTGCTGCGCGGTGCCTTGGCAGTTGCGGCATTCGGTGCCCTCGCGGTCGTGTTCTATGCCTTCGTCAATCCGCCTACGACGCCGTACATGTACGTCGAGGGCCGCAGGCTGGGGGGCGTGGATCAGGTCTGGGTCGATTTCGACGATATCGCGCCGGTGATGGCACGGTCCGCCGTTGCGGCCGAGGACGCGAATTTCTGCCTGCACTGGGGACTGGATCTGAACGCCATCCGGGCTGCGATGGATGGCGGGCCGGGGGGCGCGTCGACGATCTCTCAGCAGGTGGTGAAAAACGTCTACCTCTGGCAGGGGCGGTCCTGGGTGCGAAAGGCGCTGGAGGCGCTTGTCACGCCGGTGGTCGAGCTTGTCTGGACCAAGCGGCGCATCCTCGAAGTCTATCTCAACATTGCGGAATTCGACGAGGGCGTGTTCGGCATCGAGGCGGCGGCGCAGCGCTATTTCGGCGTGTCCGCGCGCGATCTGACCGCAACGCAGGCGGGGCTTCTGGCCGCGATCCTGCCGTCGCCGAAATCGCGGTCGGCGTCGACCCCGTCGGATTTCGTGCGCGAGCGCGGACGCAGCATCGCCGCCGGTGCCGCCACGATCGAGCGCGACGGACGCGCCGGTTGTTTCGGCGGATAACGCGGCCGTCAGCCGGATGCATCCCATTGATTGCCCCGCCGAGTTGCGGCATTGAAGGGGCATGAACGATCAGCCCGTCAACGCCCTGTATCATTTCTCGCTGTCGCCCTTCAGCCGCAAGGTGCGCCTTGTGCTTGCCGAAAAGAAGATCGAGATAAAGCTCCTCGACGAGCCCTACTGGGAGCAGGGCGCCGATTTCCTGCGCCGCAATCCGGCGGGCAAGGTGCCGATCCTGAAACTGGGTCAGCGCCATCTGACCGAAAGCATGGCGATCTGCGAATACCTCGAAGAGACGCACCCGACGCCGCCCCTGTTGCCCCGCAGCGCCGAGGCGCGTCACGAAGTGCGCCGTCTGGTGGGCTGGTTCGACGACACGTTCTATCACGGCGTCACGAAAAAGCTGCTGGGCGAGCGGGTGTTCAAGAAGATGACCGGCGGCGGTTACCCCGACAGCGCAAACGTGAAATCGGGCTCGCGGGCGGTGAAATTCCACCTCGATTACATGGCCCAGTTGCTCGAACAGCGGCGCTGGCTGGCGGGCAATGAAATGAGCCTCGCGGATTTTGCCGCGGCGGCGCATCTGAGCTGTCTCGACTACATCTCGGACGTGGACTGGAACCGGTCGGACACGGTCAAGGACTGGTACGCCAAGATCAAATCGCCGCCCGGCGTTCCGGGGCCTGCTGGCCGATCAGGTGCCGGGATTTTTGCCCGCAGCGCATTACGCGGATCTGGACTTTTGAGGCTGGCCGCCGGGGGCGCTGTCCGCCCGGCGTCGGCCCTGTCGTGTGAACCGGTGGCGGGGCGATGGCGCGCCTCATGGGTGCATTTTCCGCTGAATGAACGATGAGCGTCACGCTGAAAGAGGCGTTGCGCGCCGAGGCGATGGACGCGGGCTTTGTGAAAATGGGCATCTGCCGCCCCGATGCGGCGCCGGAAACGGCGGCCCGGCTGGCAGCGTTCGTGGATGCGGGCTGGCACGGGCAGATGGGCTGGATGGCCGAGCGCATCGGCTGGCGCGGCGATGCGGCGGCGCTGTGGCCGCAGGCCCGGTCCGTGGTGATGCTGGCAGAGGCCTATACCCCGGCGCACGACCCGCTGGAGGTGCTGAAACACCGCGACCGGGGTGCCGTCAGCGTCTATGCGCAGGGACGCGACTATCACGATCTGGTGAAAAAGCGTCTCAAGCGGGTGGCCCGGTGGCTGTTGGCAGAGGCTGCGCGGCGGGAGGGTGCCGGGGGAAGCCCTGGCCCTGGGCGCAATGTTGGCGCGCCGGCGCAGTCGGCGCCGTATCCACAAGGGCCTTCGGTGAAGGTCTTCGTGGATACGGCGCCGGTGATGGAGAAACCGTTGGCGCAGGCGGCGGGCCTTGGCTGGCAGGGCAAACACACCAACCTTCTGGGCCGCGATCTGGGCAACTGGGTGTTTCTGGGGGCGATTTTCACCACGATCGAGCTCGCGCCCGATACGCCCGAGGTCGATCATTGCGGCACCTGTCGTGCCTGTCTCGATGTCTGTCCGACCGATGCCTTTCCGGCGCCCTACCGGCTCGATGCGCGGCGCTGCATCTCGTACCTCACGATCGAGCACAAGGGGCCTGTCGACCCGGAATTGCGCGCCAGGATGGGCAACCGGATCTATGGTTGCGACGATTGTCTCGCGGTCTGCCCCTGGAACAAGTTTGCCGTCGCGGCGCGCGAAATGCGCTACCTTGGCGATGGGGTGCCGCCGCCGTTGGCGGAGCTTGCGATGCTGGACGACGCAGGCTTTCGGGCGCGATTCTCGGGCTCGCCGGTCAAGCGGATCGGACGCGACCGGTTCGTCCGCAACGTGTTGTATGCCATCGGAAATTCAGGCAATCCGTCGCTGTGCGCCGTGGCCCGCCGCCTCGAGGGTGACGCCGACGCGACGGTTGCGGATGCGGCGCGATGGGCCGTCGATGCCCTTGGCGGCAATCACGCGGGATAGCGCGGGTCGTACCGCCAAGACTTTGCCGCCAATAGAATGACCCAGACGCATTCGGCGATACGGGCCGCGTCCTTTCGCGGGCTCCCGCACGGCAGGGCGCGGTAAAATGTCCGGTTTGCGGTGTCGAAGCGGCCATTCCGCCCTATGTCCTTGGGTGACAGAAGGCATGACGTCACCGCGCGCAGGATGGCATTCCGCCCGAAAACACCGGGCCCACCCATCCTTCGTGGCGGGCGTGACATGCACATCACAAACCCGGAGACCGATATGACACGCCACCCGATCTTTTTCGCTCTTGCCGCGACCGCCCTGACGACCGGCGGCACCGTGCAGGCCCAGGAGGTGCCGCAGGGCGCGCCGAATGCCGGATTCGCGCCCGAATTTGCCGAACAGACCCGCGCGCCCGCGATGGCGCAGACCGCGGTCACGACCGAGACCTTCGCGGGCGGTCTCGAGAATCCATGGGGCATCGCGCCGCTTTCGCAGGGCCGCTGGCTGGTGACCGAACGCCCCGGACGGATGCGGATCGTGGCGGCGGACGGCACGGTCGGCCCGGCATTGCTCGGCCTGCCAGACGTCGCGGCAGAAGGGCAGGGCGGGCTGCTGGACGTCACTACCGCCGAGGGGCCGGACGGCACGGAAATCTACTGGACCTACGCAAAGGCCGTCGACGGCGGCTTTGTCACCGCCGCCGCGCGGGGCGTTCTGACGGCGGATGAAACCGGCCTTGAGGAGGTGCGCGAAATCTTCGAGCAAACGCCTGTCTCGTCGGTTCCGATGCATTTCGGCAGCCGGATCGTCGTCGACGGGCCGCATGTCTTCATCACCACGGGCGAACATTTCGCGGTGTCCGAGCGGGTCAAGGCGCAGGACCTGCAAACCACCTTCGGCAAGGTCGTGCGCCTGATGCGCGACGGGTCCATCCCCGACGACAACCCCTTTGTCGCGCAGGGCGCGCCTCAGGTCTGGACGCTGGGCCACCGCAACATGCAGGGCGCAACCCTCGGGCCGGACGGTGCGTTGTGGACGATCGAGCATGGGCCGCGCGGGCGGCGACGAGCTGAACCGGCCCGAGCGCGGCCAGAACTATGGCTGGCCCGAAGTGAGCTATGGCATCAACTATAACGGCACCGACGTCGGCAGCGGGCAGGCCCGTGCCGAGGGTTTCACGGCGCCGGTGTATTACTGGGATCCGGTGATCGCGCCGGGCGGCATCGCGTTCTACGACGGCGACCTGTTCGACTGGCAGGGCGATCTGCTGATCGGCTCGCTCAACCCCGGCGCGCTGGTGCGGTTGCGTCTGCAGGACGGGATCGTCGTCGGCGAAGAGCGCCCGGTCACCGATCAGGGCCGCATCCGCGACGTCGAGGTGGACGCCGACGGCTCGGTCCTGCTGCTCGTCGACAGCAGTGAGGGCGCTATCCTGCGCGTCACGCCGGGCTGACGCGGATGAAAAGGCTGTTGCTGCGCGCCGCGATCCGCGTTGAACGCGTCGTCGATACGGCTGTTGCCCGACTGCGCGGCCCGCGCGAACGGCGCGCGATCATCGACCCCTATCTGGGTTATTCGACGCCCACCGAACTTGTCGCCCGTGGCCGTCTGCTGACATCGCGGCGCGGGCGCGATCCGCAGGCGGGGCAAAGCGTCTGGGCCAACATCCGGCAGATGCTGTCGCTGTTTTCCACAGACGAGGTGGCGGGCGTCACGGTTACGGGCGGCGGGGCCAGTGCGGTGTCCGACGAAGAGGGGTATTTCACCCTGCTGGTGCCGCGCCGCGACCGGACCGGCTGGATCGAAATAGACGCCGAGGCAGAGGGAAAGTGCACCGGTCTGCCGGTTCTGATCAGCCCCGCGGGGGCGCGATACGGTGTCATTTCCGACATCGACGATACGATGCTCTACACCGGCGCCTGGCAGTTGTGGCGCAACCTGTGGACGTCGTTCACCGGCAATATGCTGACGCGGCGGGTGTTTGCGGATGCGGTGGCGCTGATGGAGGCGCTGTCCGACGAGCGGCCGCAATCCGGTCTTTTACGTCAGTTCAAGTCCGTGGAACCTGCACGGTTTCCTCGAGGACGTCAGCGCGCGGGCGGGCCTTGTCCGGGGGCCCCGGTTCCTGCGCGATCTGGGGCTGAACGAGACCAGCGGCAAGGTTTCGGCCCTTGGCGGCAGCCATCACAGCCACAAAGGCAGCATGATCGACCGTATCCTGGCCGCCAACCCCGGCCTGCGATTCGTGCTGATCGGCGATACCGGTCAGGCGGATGCCCCGGTCTATGCCCACGCCGCCGCGCGGCATCCGGGGCGCATCGTCCGGGTGATCCTGCGGGTGGCGGGCAAACCTGCGGCGGCGGCGGATGTGGCCGATCTGCGCGCGCGCGGCGTCATGGTCGACGTGGTCACGGATTATGGTGCCCTGACCGCGCGTCTTGCCACACAGGGCGTCCTTCCGGGCGCCGACTGACGCCCCCTTTACCTCTGCGGCAGGCTGCGGCATTTTGACGTCTTCCACAGGCGAGGCCATATGCAGCCGTTCAGGGCAATCCTTTTCAAGATCGCGTCGGTCTGCATCTTCATGGCGATGGCCTCGATCATCAAGACCACCAGCGCCGAGGTTCCGTCCGGCCAGCAGGTGTTTTTCCGGTCGTTCTTCGCTATCCCGGTGATCGTCGTCTGGCTGGTGATGCGGGGCGAGCTGCGCCACGGTCTGGAAACCGCAAACCCGCTCGGCCACCTCTGGCGCGGGCTCATCGGTACCTGCGGCATGGCGCTCGGGATTCACGGGCCTCGGGCTGTTGCCACTGCCCGAAGTAACGGCAATCAGCTATGCCGCGCCGCTGCTGGTGGTGATCTTCGCCTCGATGTTTCTGGGCGAGCAGGTGCGCGCCTTTCGCCTTGCCGCCGTGGCTCTCGGGCTGGTCGGCGTCCTCATCATCCTGTCGCCGCGCCTGTCGCTGGATGCGGCGACGACGGCGGACGAACGCCTTGGTGTCGCCGTCGTCCTTGGCGCGGCCCTGTCGGCGGCGCTGGCGCAGGTGTTCATCCGCAAGCTGGTCGTCACCGAAAAAACCGCCGCCATCGTGTTCTGGTTTTCGGTCACCGCCTCGGTCCTGTCGCTCGGCACGCTGTGGTGGGGCTGGATCGTGCCGCGCCCCGCCACGCTGGCGCTGCTCGTCTGCGCCGGTCTGCTGGGCGGTATCGGCCAGATCTTTCTGACGACGAGTTATCGCTACGCCGAGGCGTCGCTGATCGCACCCTTCGAATATGTCTCGATGCTGCTGGCGCTGACGATTGGCTGGTTCCTGTTCGACGAGGTGCCGACGGCCATGGTTCTCGCCGGGGCGTCCCTCATCATCGCGGCGGGCGTCATCATCATCCTGCGTGAACGCCAGCTTGGCCTGCAACGCTCGCGTCAGCGGCGCGCGATGCCGCCCGGTGGAAGCTGAGGCGTGTCCGTTACAATTCTAATCCTCAAATATCCGTCTTCTCTTATTCTTCGGTCCCGCCGATCCGGCCCCGAATGCCCCCCGTCTGCCCCCGGTCGCGCAACAGGTGGTCCAGTATCACACAGGCCATCATCGCCTCGCCCACCGGCACCGCACGGATGCCGACGCAGGGATCGTGGCGGCCCTTGGTGACGACCTCGGTCGCATCGCCGTCGACGGTGATCGACGCCCGCGTCGACAGGATCGACGAGGTCGGTTTCACCGCGAACCGCACGACGATGTCCTGCCCGGTGGAAATCCCGCCAAGGATGCCGCCCGCGTGGTTCGACCCGTAATACGGCCCGTCAGTCCCCATGAATATCTCGTCCGCGTTGTCGCGGCCGGTCAGGGCGGCGGCGGCCATGCCTTCGCCGATTTCGACGCCTTTGACGGCATTGATGCTCATCATCGCGGCGGCCAGATCGGTGTCGAGCTTGCCGTAGACCGGCGCACCGAGACCCGGCGGCGTGCCCGTCGCCACCACCTCGATCGCGGCGCCGACGGAATTGTGATCGCGGCGGCGCAGATGGTCGAGGTAGTCCTCCCATTCGGCGGCCACGCTCGCGTCGGGGCACCAGAAATCGTTGCGGTCGATCTCGTCCCAGTCGAACCGTGCGCGGTCGATATGTTTCGGCCCCATCTGCACCATGTATCCTGTGATCCGCAGGTCCGGCGCCAACTGCGTCAGTGCCGCCCGCGCAAGACCGCCTGCCGCCACGCGGGCCGCCGTCTCCCGCGCCGAGGACCGCCCGCCGCCGCGCGGATCGCGGATGCCCGTATTTCTGGTGATAGGTGATGTCGGCGTGGCCGGGCCGGAACGTCTTTGCGATGTCGCCGTAATCCTTCGACCGCTGATCGGTATTGCGGATCGTCAGCTGCACCGGCGTACCGGTCGTGCGCCCCTCGTAGACGCCGGACATTATCTCGACCGCGTCGGGCTCGTTGCGCTGGGTCATGTTCTTGTTCTGTCCGGGCCGTCGCCTGTCGAGCCAGTGTTGCAGCATCGCCTCATTCACCGCGATGCCCGGCGGGCAGCCGTCGATGGTGGCGCCAAGGGCGGGCCCGTGGCTTTCGCCCCAGGTGGTCACGCGGAAAAGATGGCCGAATGTATTGTGCGACATATGATTTTGCGCCTCCTGCGCTGCCCGCATAGGCGATGCGCGGGGCGGGGTCCAAGAGTTTCGTCGCAATTGCGGGGGCCGGTCCGGGCTGTCAGGCCCCCCAGGTCCGCGCCAGATGCGCTGTCCAGTTGGCATGGGCGATCTTGTGCAGCAATGCGGCGTCATAGCCGTGATCGGCCAGCGCGCCCAGCAGCGCGGGCAGGCCCGTCACATCGCCGATCCCCGCCGGGATCACCGCCCCGTCGAAATCGGACCCGAACCCCACATGATCCTCGCCCAGCATTCCGATCAGGTGATCGAGGTGCCGCAACAGCGGATCCCAGCCGGTATCGGCGTTCTGCTGGCCGTCAGGACGCAGGAACACGGCGGCAAAGTTCAGGCCGACCATGCCGCCGGTTTCGGCGATCGTCGCAAGCTGCCGGTCCGTCAGATTGCGGGTGGATGGCGTGAGGGCGTGGGCGTTCGAATGGCTCGCGCAGAGCGGCGCATCGCTGATCCGCGCGACATCCTCGATGCCCCTGGCGTTCAGATGGCTCAGGTCGATCATGATCTTCAGCGCGTTGCATTCGGCGACCAGACGTTTGCCCGCCGCGGTCAGGCCGGGGCCGGTATCGGGACCGCCCGGAAACCTGAACGGCACGCCGTGCCCGAAAATCGTCGGGCGCGACCAGACCGGGCCAAGCGAGCGCAGGCCCAGCTCATGAAACACATGCAGCGCCTCGAGGTCGGGGTCGATCGCCTCGGCGCCTTCCATGTGCATCACCGCGGCGATGCTGCCTGCGTCCATCGCGGCGCGGATATCGGCGGCACTGCGGCACCACGTCAGATCGTCGGGGGTTTGCCGGGCAAGGGCCATCAGGTGCCCGGCCATGGCAAGGGCGGCGGGCTGCGCCTGCGGGTGCCGCATCAGCGGCGGCAGGGGCAGGTCATAGCGCCCGGACTGCATCGCGTCCATATCCGGGCCGTCGTCGTCGACCGGGGGGACGAAAATCGCGAACAGGCCACCGGCGAATCCGCCCTGCCGCATGCGCGGAAGGTCCAGATGGCCGGGACGGTCCAGGCCGGTGGCGGTGCCGTTCCAGATTGCGGCACGGTCGTCGGGGTTGGCATACAGGCGCAGCGCCAGATCGTTGTGGCCGTCGAAAACCGGGATCATGAACGCTCTCCTTTCAAAATCGGTGCGCCGCGCCTGTGGGATAGGCCACGCGGCTCAGCCCGGCCAGCGCGCCCGGCGCGGCACCCGCACCGCCAGCATCGGTTTCAGCAGCGGCGAGGCAAAGCGGCGCAGGTCGAGCGCCTCGTGGACGCCTGTCACCCGTTCGCCGTTGATCTGCGTTTCCACGACCGACCGGCTGTAGAACGGCGCGTCGAGCATCGCGAGTTTCTGTTTCGGCACGACGCCCGCATCCGCCCGCGTCTCGCGACGCACGGCCCACAGGGACCGGCGGAACGGCGTGCGCGGCGGCGCCTGCGTGACGCGCGCGGTGCCGTCGCGGTCAAAGGCCACGGCGGTGTCGAGCGTGCTGCCGTCTGCCCGCTCGGCGTCATAGATGCAGATGGCGCCGTCGCGCGTCGGATAGCGCCCCCAGGTCCAGAACCGGAAATCCCGTTCCAGCGCGCGGGTGCCGAAATTGGCGTCGAAATAGCCGTGGCCCTGCCATTTCCAGCCCTTCGCCCCGAGATCCACGTCGATATCCGCCACCGGGGCAAACGGCCGCCAGACATGCGCGCCGTCCGGCGTCAGCGGCATTTCGACGCCCGTCACCGCCCCGGGCGTCAGGGTGATGCGGCCGCGCACGCGGCCGATGATCGGTGGCCCCGACACCTCGTCGATGTCGATGGTCAGGCGGGTCCCGTCCCAGTGCAGCGCCGATGGCCCGATGGTCAGCGTGTCGGCGGTCTGCGCCAGTGCGCCGCGCCCCCGGTCGGTCATGGTGAACCGTCCGCCGGGGCCATAGGTCGCGACATTCAGGCAAACGTGGTTTTCCGGTGCCTTGCGCCCCGACCACGCGTACCACGGCGAGAATACCGATCCGATAAAGGCGATCACCGACACGGCACGGGTGCCACACGCGCTTATGCCGTCGATGTACCACCAGGCATAGCCGTCGGGCGGGACGGCGAGGGCAAAGCAAGGTCCGTCGCTATCGCCTCGGCCGCGTGCCGGGCGGAGAGGGCCGCCATCGGCACCCCCGCCCCCGGATGCGCCCCGCCGCCGCACAGGTACAGACCCGTCACGTTCGTCCGCGCGAGGGGCCGTTTCAGACCCGCCGTCAGACCCCGAGGGCTCCGCCCGTAGAGGGAACCGAGGCTGCCCGGATAGCTCTGCGCGAACATCGCGGGCGTCGTCAGCGTGGCTGGCCCCGGGTGCGGCGAGAACGTCAGGCCGAAGGTGCGCAGGCGGGTGAAGATCTGGTCCTGACATCGGGCAATGTCCTTTGCAGTGTCGGAAAAGGCGGTGTCGGCGGCCAGAGGCGCGCCGTTGAGGATGATTTCGAACCGTTCGGGCGTGTCGGAAGGGGGCGTTCCCGCGCGATCCTGCGCGATTGGTTTGGCGGCGCGATCCTGCGCGCAGATGTACAGCGTTGCATCCGTCGGGCGCTTGCCCCGCGCCAGATCGGCGAACTCTGCCCCCGGATCGTCGCCGAAAAACACGTTGTGGTACGCCAGACCGGGGCCGGACGGCGTGGCGGCAAAGGCGTGAACCCAGGCAGACAGGCTGCGCGGCTCGACGGCGCTGGCGGGCACGGTGCCGGTTGCGGCACCGCCCAGCAGGCCTTGGTGCAGCGCCCGGGGATCGCCGTTGAACAACACGGCGCGGGCCCGCACATCGCCCCGGCTGGT
The DNA here is from genome assembly GCA_963761735.1 of uncultured Alphaproteobacteria bacterium. Classification (GTDB taxonomy): domain Bacteria; phylum Pseudomonadota; class Alphaproteobacteria; order Rhodobacterales; family Rhodobacteraceae; genus CAVXHQ01. The sequence goes on along the minus strand of CAVXHQ010000003.1, from coordinate 800,673 downwards.
GGCCACGCCCCGGACGGCACCCCGGCGGATGTCGATCCGCTCGACGCGGGTGTCATAGCGAAACACCGCCCCGCGCGCCTGCGCCAGACCGGCAATCACCTGCGCCAGACGGTGCATGCCGCCGGTCACCGCCCAGACGCCCCGCGCCTCGGCGTGCGCGATCAGCGACAGCAGGGCCGGTGCCGCCTGCGGCCCACCGCCGACATAGGTGGCATAGCGGCCAAAGAGCTGCGCCAGCTTCGGCTCGCGGAAGGCCCCCTTCAGCAGCCCGGCAAGCGAGCGATGCGGCGCCATATCGGCGATAAGGCGCGGCTGCCGCAGCACGCGGCCCGCCAGCCCCAGCTGCGACGGGCGCGGCGATTGCAGCATCGGCGCATCGAACGCGTCGAACAGGCGCCGGGCCCGCGCCGCAAAGGCGCGGTAGTCGGCCTGTGCGCGGCTGCCGAAGGCGTCGCCGATGATCGCGGCGCTCTGCTCGGGGTCTGCCGTCAGATCGAACTGCGTGCCGTCCGACCAGAAATGGCGCGCCAGTGTGGTCAGAGGGATCAGCGTGACATGATCGTCGAGCCGCTCGCCGACATCCGCGAAAAGATCCTCGAACACCGGGCGCAATGTCAAAACGGTCGGCCCGGTATCGGCGGGACCGGCGGCTGTCGGCACGGTGCGCATCTTGCCGCCGGGGGTGGGCTGCGCCTCGATCACCTCGACGCGGTGCCCGGCATGGGCGAGGCGCAGGGCCGCCGACAGCCCGCCGATACCGGCACCGACGATGACGATGGGATCGGTGCCGCGGATATCGGTGTCGCGTGTGCTCATGGGATGGCGCTGTCCGATTTCGACGTCCGGGACCGGACGGTCATGCATGCAGTTGTTGACTTGAGATCGCAAACTGTCCAGTCTGATTTACAGTATTAGTGTACACTCAGGCTTACAAGGCATCCGTTCACCACCCGGATCCGCCGCAGAGGAGAGATAATGCCCCTCACCAACCGTATCGAAGGCGCGATTGCCGCCACCGTGCGCCGTGGTGGCACAGGCCGCGCGCCTGCCCGCCTTGCCGCAGCACTCGATTATGCGACGGCCCCCGGCGGTGCCCGCGTGCGGCCGACGATCCTCTTGTCCGTCGCGCGCGCCTGTGGCGACGATGTGCCCGGTCTGGCCGATGCGGCGGCGGCGGGTCTCGAGCTTATTCACTGCGCCAGCCTCGTCCACGACGATCTGCCGATGTTCGACGATGCGGCGACCCGTCGGGGCAAACCCGCGACGCACCGTGCGTTTTCCGAGCCGCTGGCGGTCCTCGCCGGTGACAGCCTGATCGTGATGGCGTTCGAGGCGCTGTCGCGCGCGGGCCGTTCGCATCCGCTGCGCGCGCTGGAACTTACCGGTATCCTTGCCAAACGCACCGGCATGCCGTTCGGCATCTGTGCGGGGCAGGGCTGGGAAAGCGAGGACGAGATCGATCTGTCGGCCTATCACCAGTCGAAAACCGGCGCGCTGTTCATCGCCGCGACCCAGATGGGCGCGGTTGCCGCAGGACAAGAGGCAGAGCCCTGGGAAGAACTCGGCGCCCGCATCGGCGAGGCGTTTCAGGTGGCCGACGATCTGCGCGACGCGCTGTGTTCCGAGGCCGAGCTGGGCAAGCCCGCCGGTCAGGACGACCTGCATGGCAGGCCCAACGCGGTGCGCAGTCTCGGGGTGGCCGGGGCTGTCGGACGGCTCGACGATATTCTCGCCGGGGCTATCGCCTCGATCCCGGCCTGCCCGGGCGAGGCCGCCCTTGCGCAGATGGTGCGCGCCTACGCCGACCGGCTGGTGCCCGCAGCGGCACGGCAGCGGCGCACCGTTCCCGGCGAATGATGCCGGTGCAACAGTCTGCCGCGGCCACCGGTGGCTGACGTCGGCCTGCATCCGCCAGAATCGCCCGCCCGTGGCAGCCGCCTGACGCGCCTGCTCGCCAACCCCCGGTTTCAGGCATGGGCCGCGCGGTTTCCGCTGACGCGGCGCCTCGTGCGGCGCGAAGGCGCGGCGATGTTCGATCTCGTCGCGGGTTTTTGCCATTCGCAGATCCTTCAGGCGCTGGTCGCGTTCCGCATCCCCGAAAGGCTGCTCGACGGCCCGCTGACCGTGCCCGAAATCGCGGCGCTTTGCGCGGCGCCGCAGGACCGGACGCAAATCCTGCTCAACGCTGGCATGTCGCTGGGCCTGTTGCAACGCAAGGGCGCGCGGATCGCGCTGACCACCCGTGGCGCCGCCCTTGCGGGCGTTCCGGGGCTGGACGGGATGATCCGCCATCACGCCGTGCTGTACCGCGATCTTGCCGATCCGGTCGCCTTTTTCCGGGGCGAAACCGAGACGGAACTGGCGGCGTTCTGGCCCTATATCTTCGGTGCCGGTGCGGCGCAGGATCCCGACACCGCCGCCCGCTATTCGCAGCTGATGACCGACAGTCAGTCCCTCGTCGCGCAGGATACGCTCGACGCGGTGTCGCTGCGCGGTACCCGGCATCTGATGGACATCGGCGGCGGCACCGGCGCATTCCTGTCGGCGGTCGCCGCGCGGCACGCCGATATCGCCCTGACGCTGTTCGATTTGCCCGCCGTTACCGATGCCGCGACGACGCGCCTTGCCGCGATCGGCCTGCACGAGCGTATCCGTCTGCACCCCGGATCGTTCCGCGACGATCCGCTGCCGAGGCACGCCGACACCATCTCTCTCGTGCGGGTTCTGTACGACCATGACGACGCCACCGTCGCGGCGCTGTTGTCTGCGGTTTACACATCCCTGCCCCCCGGCGGACGTCTGATCGTGTCAGAACCGATGACCGGGGGCGGCTCGCCGTCCCGCCCGGGCGACGCCTATTTCGCGTTATATTGCCTCGCCATGCGGACCGGTCGCGCCCGGTCCGCCGCCGAAATCCTTGCCCTGTTGACTGCTGCCGGTTTTGGGGCGCCACGGGTGCATGGGTCCAGACGTCCGTTCGTGACCACGGTGATCGAGGCCGTCCGGCCTAAGTGACGGCGATCTGTCCAAATCAATTGACACCGTAAACTGTAACGTTAAGCTGACAGTACGGATGCAGCGACGCTGATTCCGAACCACGCGTTCCTGTGAAGCCTGAAAGGCCCGAGCTTTGGAAACCACTGCCGTGATCATGACCGCGCCGGGCGATATCGCCCTCGGGTCGCTGTCGGTTACACCGCCTTCGGCGGGAGACGTGGTGGTCGATGTGGCGCGGTCCGCGATTTCGACGGGAACCGAAAACCTTTTCTGGACCGGCAGGATGCCGACGTTTCCGGGCATGGGATATCCTTTGGTGCCGGGCTACGAGGCCGTGGGCGAGGTCGTCGAGGCCGGTGCCGATGCAGGCGTCAGGATCGGCACCCGGGTCTTCGTGCCGGGTGCGTCCTGCTACACCGATGCCCACGGGCTGTTCGGTGCCTCGGCCCGCAGGCTGGTGACGTCGGCCTCCCGCGTCACGCCCGTCGATGCCGCCCTGGGTGCCGATGGCGCGCTTCTGGCGCTTGCCGCTACCGCCTATCGCGCCGTTGCCGGTGACGATGCCCGTCACCCCGATCTTATCGTCGGTCACGGCGTTCTTGGCCGTCTGATGGCACGGATTGCCGTGGCCACCGGCGCCGCCCCCACGGTGTGGGAGGTGAACCCGGCCCGCGCCACCGGTGCGCAGGGCTATGATGTCATCACGCCCGACAGCGATGCCCGCAAGGACTACGGCACCATCGTCGATGCCTCCGGGCGCGGCGATCTGCTGAACGACTGGATCGGACGGCTCACCAAAGGCGGCGAGATCGTCCTTGCCGGGTTCTACGCCGCCCGCCCTGCTTTGCCTTCCCGCCCGCGTTCATGCGCGAGGCGCGCCTGCGCATCAGCGCCGAATGGTCAGCCCGCCGACATGGCCGCCACCGCGCGCCTCGTCCACGACGGCACCCTCAGCCTCGCGGGCCTGATCACTCACACCGCCCCGGCACCGCGATGCGGCCACCGCCTATCCGACGGCGTTCGACGATCCCGCCTGCCTCAAGATGTGCCTCGACTGGAGCGAAATCCAATGACCCTCGATATCCCGAACCTCAAGGATTACGACCAGAACCTGCGCGACGAGGCCAATGCGCCCGACCTCGAGGTGCCGCAGGGAGAGCCGACGTCCAAGACCCAGATCATCGCGATCTACGGCAAGGGCGGCATCGGCAAATCCTTCACGCTGGCAAACCTCAGCCACATGATGGCCGAGATGGGCAAGCGCGTGCTGCTGATCGGCTGCGATCCCAAGAGCGACACGACGAGCCTGCTGTTCGGCGGCAAGGCCTGTCCCACGATCATCGAAACCTCCGCCAAGAAGAAGCTGGCGGGCGAAGAGGTGAAGATCGGCGACGTCTGCTTCAAGCGCGGCGGTGTGTTCGCGATGGAACTCGGCGGGCCGGAAGTGGGTCGCGGTTGTGGCGGACGTGGCATCATCCACGGGTTCGAACTGCTGGAAAAACTTGGCTTTCACGACTGGGACTTCGATTATGTCCTGCTCGATTTCCTCGGTGACGTGGTCTGCGGCGGCTTTCGGCCTGCCGATCGCGCGCGACATGGCGCAAAAGGTCATCCTCGTTGCCTCCAACGACCTGCAATCGCTCTATGTCGCCAACAACGTCTGCTCGGCGGTGGAATATTTCCGCAAGCTGGGCGGTAACGTCGGCGTCGCGGGCCTCGTGATCAACAAGGACGACGGCTCGGGCGAGGCGCAGGCATTCGCCGAAGCGGTCAAGATCCCCGTGCTGGCCGCGATCCCGCAGGACGACGACCTGCGCAAGAAGTCCGCCAACTACCATATCGTCGGCACCAACGAGAGCCAGTGGGGCCCGATGTTCGCCGGTCTTGCCGATGCCGTTGGCATTGCGCCACCGGTGCGCCCGACGCCGCTCGACCAGGACGGGTTGCTGGCCTGTTCGACGCCAAGGATACCGGTGGCGATTATCAACTGGTGCCCGCCACCGACATCGACATGCGCGGCAAGAACGCGGCACCCAAGGCCAGCCTCGAGGTCATCTACGATGACGCATGACGGCGGATATCAGGTAACGCGCAACGCCGACGGCTCCGTCAGCGTGGTGGAGGCAGACGCTCCCGCCGCAACCGGCGCGATGCTCGACGTCCGCAAACCCATGCCGGCCGCCCCCCTTCTTCTGATCAGAAATATCCCGGGGGGTCGCCATCGATGCGCCATCGGTCCGAGCCTGATGGCGACGGGCATGGCCCCCAGCCACAGCCAGCCACGGGCGACACCGCCCTTGCAGGCGGCTGTACCTCGAAATCCGAGATGGAGGCCGCCGCCCGCACCGCTGGCAAGTCCGACATCCTCGATCAGTATCGCGCCGATTACCCCCTCGGCCCCCACGATCAGCCGCAGTCGATGTGCCCCGCCTTCGGCAGCTTGCGCGTCGGCCTGCGGATGAAGCGGGTGGCGACGATCCTGTCCGGATCCGCCTGCTGCGTCTATGGCCTCACCTTCGTCAGCCACTTTTACGGTGCGCGCCGGTCGGTCGGATACGTTCCGTTCAACTCGGAATCCCTCGTCACCGGCAAGCTGTTCGAGGATATCCGCGAAAGCGTCCATGAACTCGCCGATCCGGCGAAATACGACGCCATCGTGGTGACGAACCTCTGCGTGCCGACCGCCTCGGGCGTGCCGCTGCGCCTGCTGCCGAAACAGATCGACGGCGTCCGCATCGTCGGCATCGACGTCCCCGGTTTCGGCATCCCGACCCACGCCGAGGCCAAGGACGTGCTGGCCGGGGCGATGCTCAATTACGCCCGCGAAGAGATCAAGGCTGGCCCTGTCGCCCGCCCGACCGGCGGCACCGCCGACCGGCCCGCCGTCGCCCTGCTGGGCGAGATGTTCCCCGCCGATCCGATGATGATCGGCGCGATGCTGGCCCCGATGGGTCTCGCCGCCGGTCCCGTCGTTCCGACCCGCGAATGGCGCGAGCTGTATGCCGCGCTCGATTGCGGCGTCGTCGCGGCGATCCATCCGTTCTATACCGCCAGCGTTCGTGAATTCGAAAACGCGGGCCGCAAGATCGTCGGATCCGCGCCCGTGGGCCATGACGGCACCGCCGACTGGCTTGCCGCGATTGGCGAGGCCTACAACGTCGCCCCGGACCGTATCGCCGCCGCGCAGAACGCCTTTTTGCCTGCGATCAAGGCAGCACTTGCTGGCGCGCCGATCAAGGGCACGATCACGCTGTCGGGCTATGAGGGCTCCGAATTGCTGGTCGCGCGTCTGCTGATCGAAAGCGGCGCGGACGTGCCCTACGTCGGCACCGCCTGTCCGAAGACGCCGTGGTCGGCCGCCGACGCGGAATGGCTGCGCGCAAAGGGCGTGCAGGTGAAATACCGCGCGTCGCTCGAGGACGACCTGTCCGCGATGGAGGCGATCCGCCCCGATCTTGCCATCGGCACGACGCCCGTCGTGCAAAAGGGCAAGGAGCTGGGCATTCCGGCGCTCTATTTTACCAACCTTATCTCCGCGCGGCCCCTGATGGGCCCCGCCGGTGCCGGATCGCTGGGTCAGGTGATCAACGCCGCCATCGCGGGCGCCGAGCGCATGGGCAAGATGAAGGCGTTTTTCGAAGGCGTCGGCCGGGGCGATACCGCCGGTGTCTGGGAAGGGTCGCCGAACCTGCGCCCCGATTTCCGGGCACAGCATCAGAAGAAGCTCGACAAGCAGGCGCAAGCCGCAAGAAGCGGAGGAGATGATCTAGTGATTGTTTTCATGGAAAATCAATCGCAGTGCGCGGCAGCTTCTTTCGCGGAAAGACGCGTTCGCACACCTATCGAGCTGGGGGCAGTCCCATGCTGGTGATGGATCACGACCGGGCCGGGGGCTATTGGGGCGCTGTCTATGCCTTCTGCGCCGTCAAGGGTCTGCAGGTCGTCATCGACGGACCGGTCGGCTGCGAGAACCTGCCGGTGACGAGCGTGCTGCACTACACCGATGGCCTGCCGCCGCACGAGTTGCCCATCGTGGTGACGGGGCTGGGCGAGACCGAGATGGGCGAGGGCACCGAAGAGGCGATGAAGCGCGCCTGGAACGTCCTCGATCCCGCGCTGCCTGCCGTGGTCGTGACCGGGTCGATCGCCGAGATGATCGGCGGTGGCGTGACGCCGCAGGGCACCAACATCCAGCGGTTTTTGCCGCGCACCATCGACGAGGATCAGTGGGAAAGCGCCGACCGCGCGATGACCTGGATCTTTACCGAATTCGGGATGACCAAAGGGCGGATGCCGCCGGAGAAAAAGCGCGAAGAGGGCACCGCGCCGCGCGTCAACATCCTCGGGCCGATGTACGGCACCTTCAACATGCCCTCCGATCTTGCGGAAATCCGCAGGCTGGTCGAGGGGATTGGCGCCGAGGTGAACATGGTGATGCCGCTGGGCTGCCATGTCGCGGAAATGCGCAATCTGGTGAACGCCGACGTCAACATCGCGATGTACCGCGAATTCGGGCGGGGTCTCTGCGAGGTGCTGGGCAAGCCGTATCTGCAGGCGCCGTTCGGGATCGAAAGCACGACGCAGTTCCTGCGCACGCTGGGCGAGATGCTGGGCCTTGACCCCGAGCCGTTCATCGAGCGCGAAAAGCATTCGACGATCAAGCCGGTCTGGGATCTGTGGCGCTCTGTCACGCAGGATTTCTATGCGACCTGCGAATTCGCGGTCGTGGCGAACGAGACCTATACCCGCGGCATCCGCAAATACCTCGAGGGCGACCTCGGCTTTCCCTGTGCCTTCGCCGTGTCGCGTCTGCGCGGCAAAAAGACCGACAACATCGACGTGCGGGCGCAGATGCATGCCAAGCGACCGCTGATCGTTTTCGGATCGATCAACGAAAAGATGTACCTGGCGGAAATGAAGGGCGGGCACGGACCGTCGCCCTCGTTCATCCCCGCAAGTTTCCCCGGCGCCGCGATCCGGCGCGCCACCGGCACGCCGTTCATGGGCTATGCCGGGGCGACGTATATCATCCAGGAGGTCTGCAACGGCCTTTTCGATGCGCTGTTCCACATCCTGCCGCTGGGCACGGAGATGGACGCAACAGACGCCACGCTGACGCCGCTGCGCCGGGATTTCCCCTGGGATGCGGACGCTCAGGCCAAGCTCGACGAGATCGTCGCGAGCCATCCGATTTTAACGCGCATTTCGGCGGCCAAAAGCCTTCGCGATGCCGCCGAACGTGCCGCACTGGATGCGGGCGCGGAGCGGGTGGTCCTCGAGACCGTCGCACAATTCGACACCACAACGGGAGCACGCAAATGACCGATTTTACCGCACAGGGTGCCATCCATGAAGCGCCGCAGCGCGCCCGCACCGCACCGCTGAAACGCGAGTACTATGCCTATTTCGGGCTGATCTTTCTGGCGGCCCTGCCGCTGGCCTTCCTGACCTGGGGCCTCGGCGCGCTGCGCCGGATGGAGATCCCCGCAAAGGGCCCCATTGCCCGCGCCTGGACACAGGCCCGCATCATCACGCCGCATATCTTTTCGGCGTAACGGTTTCGCCTGCCGCCTCCCTTTGCGGGTGAGGCTGCGGGCACCGAGTTCGCCCCCGTCAAAACGGGGCGGAACCAAGGGCAGAGGATGAGCCTCTGTCATACCCAGCCGCGGGGGTTCGCGCGGTATCGGTTATATTTTTCGGAGAAAAATCATGGCTGATAGGACCGACCTGTCTTTCACAGGTCTGACCGACGAGCAGGCGCAGGAACTGCACTCGGTGTATATGAGCGGCTTTGCCATCTTCACGATGGTTGCAGTTGTCGCCCATATCCTGACGTACATCAAACTGCCCTGGTTCAGCTGGTCGTAGGAGACACACAAAATGGCACAGTTTTACAAGATCTGGCTTATCTTTGACCCACGTCGCGTTTTCGTGGCTCAGGGCGTGTTCCTCTTCCTTCTGGCGGCAATGATCCACCTCGTGCTGCTGAGCAACCCGACGACCAACTGGTTCGATCGGGCGTTCAACGCCGAAGTGGTCGCAGTAGTCGAATAGACGCGATCGCTGCGGGCGAGGTTGCCAAGCCCCGCCCGCGGCAAACTGATTTTGGGTCCGCGCCCCGGTGAGGGCCCGGTGTATGGAGAAGAAGATGGCTCAGCTCAGCTTCGAGAGAAAATATCGCGTCAGGGGCGGGACGCTCGTGGGAGGGGATCTGTTCGATTTCTGGGTGGGGCCGTTCTACGTCGGCTTCTTCGGGGTCACGACCTTCTTCTTCGCCGCCTTGGGTACTATCCTTATCTTCTACGGCGCCAGCCAGGGTCCGACATGGAATCCGTGGCTGATTTCCATCGATCCGCCCTCTCTCGAGGTGGGTCTGGGCGCCGCACCGCTCCTTGAGGGGGGCCTGTGGCAGATCATCACGATCTGCGCGCTTGGCGCGTTCATCAGCTGGATGATGCGAGAAGTCGAAATCTGCCGAAAACTCGGCATCGGGTATCATGTCCCCTTCGCTTTCGGCGTGGCGATCCTTGCCTATGTGACGCTGGTGGTGATCCGCCCCGTCCTGATGGGCGCCTGGGGACATGCGTTTCCCTACGGTATCTTCAGCCACCTCGATTGGGTGAACAACGTGGGCTACGCCTACGGCAACTTTCAATACAATCCGGCCCACATGATCGCCATCAGCTTTTTCTGGGTGACGGCGGTGGCACTTGCGCTGCATGGCAGCCTGGTCCTGTCGGCGGTGAACCCCGGCAAGAAGGGCGCCGAAATCTCGTCGCCCGACCACGAAGACACCTATTTCCGCGACCTGATCGGCTATTCGATCGGGCCGCTGGGCATCCACCGGCTCGGCCTTTTCCTGGCGCTGTCGGCGGTATTCTGGTCGGCGGTCGGCATCGTGATCTCGGGGACCATCTGGTTCGATGAGTGGGTCGTCTGGTGGTACTGGTACGTGGACCTGCCGTGGTGGGTGAATCTCGAAGGGGGCTACAATGGCTGAGTATCAGAACATCTTTACCCAGGTGCAGGTTCAGGGTCCTGCGGAAATGGGCCTCTCCGGCGGCAAGACCACCGACGGAGAGCGGACCACGGGGACAGGGTTCTCGACCCTTGCGGGCCTTTTCGGCAACGCGCAGATCGGTCCGGTCCACCTTGGTGCCTACGGCCTTATCGCCGTCGTCTCGTTCGCCGCATGGTTCTTCATCATCGGCATGAACTTCTGGGCGCAGGCAGGGTATTCTCCGGGTGTGTTCCTGCGCGACCTCTTCTGGTTCTCGCTCGAGCCGCCCGCACCCGAATACGGCCTTGGGTTCGCCCCCCTCAACGAAGGCGGCTGGTGGTTGATCTCCAGCTTCTTCTTCCTGATCGGGTGCTGCACCTGGTGGGTGCGGACCTATAACCGGGCGATGGCCCTCGGGATGGGAGTGCACGTGGCATGGGCGTTCGCTGCCCTGCTGTGGCTGATCTTCGTGCTCAACCTGATCCGTCCGGTCCTGATGGGCAGCTGGTCGGAGGGCGTTCCCTACGGCGTTTTCAGCCACCTCGACTGGACGAACCTGTTCTCGATCACCTACGGCAACCTGTTCTACAACCCGTTCCACGCCCTCAGCATCGCGTTCCTGTACGGATCGGCCCTGCTGTTCGCGATGCACGGTGCGACGATCCTCGCGGTAAGCCGCTTCGGCGGCGAGCGCGAGATCGAGCAGATCGTCGACCGGGGCACCGCCTCCGAGCGTGCCGCCCTGTTCTGGCGCTGGACCATGGGGTTCAACGCCACGATGGAGGGGATTCACCGCTGGGCCTGGTGGTTTGCCGTTCTCACGCCGCTGACCGGCGGCATCGGCATCCTGCTGACGGGCACGGTCGTCGACAACTGGTTCGCCTGGGCGCAGGTCCATGGCTACGCCCCGCTGTAAGAGGAGATGAGTGATGAGTGATACCGATCCGATGAACAAGGCGATCGACGCGTCAATCCTCGATGTCGATCACAAGACCCGGCTGGCGGGTGACGTTCTTATCCTCATGCTCAAGGGCGCGGGATATGCGGCGGCCCTCGTGCTGGCGATATGGGCGAGCATCGCGATCTTGCAAGGGATCGGGGCGCTGTTGCCGGCCGACAGCAAGACGGCGCCGGATCCGACGCCGACCTCGCACCTCGAGGTTTTGCAGCCGCGCACCACGTCCACGGCCGTGGCCTAGACGATATGTCGCGGCGCGCCCAATGTGCGCCGCGACGTTGCGCACCGGTTCTGCACGGGGCCCCGCGACCGGGCCCGCAAGCGGCGGTGAATCGAGGACAGGCAACGGGATATCCCATGCCCGCTGTCGTCAGCGTTGGACCGGCCCTCCCGGACGGTCCGACAGTCCGGAAGGCACCCGCGTTCCCCGCGGTGCGTTCCGAACATTTCCTGTTGGCTGCAGGAGAGGCGTCATGGGGTTTACTCCGTGGCGCCTTTTGCGATCTTAGGCCATAACCGCACCGCACGCGAGGATTTCCGAATGCCAGGCACAACCGACCGCCCGCACACGCCGACCCTCGACAGGGTCAAGGACGTGGCCGATCTGCGCTCCATGACCGACAGCGCGCTGCGCACCCTGTCGGACGAGTTGCGCGCCGAGGTCGTCTCGTCCGTCTCGGAAACCGGCGGGCATCTGGGATCGTCGCTCGGTGTCGTCGAGCTGACGGTGGCGATCCATGCGGTTTTCGACACACCGCGTGACAAGCTCGTCTGGGACGTCGGCCACCAGTGCTATCCGCACAAGGTGCTGACCGGGCGGCGGGACCGGATGCGGACGTTGCGCGCCGAGGGGGGTCTTTCGGGGTTCACCAAGCGCGCCGAAAGCCCGTTCGATCCGTTCGGTGCCGCGCATTCGTCGACCTCGATTTCCGCGGCTCTGGGCTTTGCCGTCGGCCGCGACATGGGGATGGACACCGGCGATGCCATCGCTGTGATCGGCGACGGCGCGATTTCTGCGGGCATGGCCTATGAGGCGATGAACAACGCAGGCGCGCAGGGCCGCCGGCTGATCGTGATTCTCAACGACAACGAGATGTCGATCGCTCCGCCCGTGGGGGCGATGTCGAAATACCTGTCGGGCCTCTACGCCGGGCCGCTGGGCCAGATGCACAAGATGGCCGAAGGCTTCGAGCGGTCGCTGCCGACGCCGCTGCGGGGCCATGCGAAACGCGCCCGGCAACTGGTCACGGGCGCGCTGTCGGGGGAGAGTACGCTGTTCGAGCAGCTTGGGTTCTCCTACGTCGGCCCCATCGACGGGCACGATATGGCACAATTGTTGCCGGTGCTGCGCACGGTTCACGCCAATGCCACCGGACCGGTGATGATCCACGTCTGCACCAAGAAGGGCAAAGGCTATGCGCCCGCCGAACAGTCGGCGGACAAATACCACGGCGTGTCGAAATTCAACGTCGGCACCGGCGAGCAGAAGAAATCCAAATCCAACGCGCCCAGCTATACATCCGTGTTCGGTAAGGCGCTGACCGACGAGGCGGTGCGTGACAAGGCCATCGTCGCGGTATCGGCGGCGATGCCCTCGGGCACCGGCGTCGACATCATGGCCCGCCAGTTCCCCACCCGCGTCTTCGACGTGGGCATCGCCGAACAGCACGGCGTGACCTTTGCCGCCGGAATGGCCGCGTCGGGCCTGAAACCTTTCGCCGCGATCTATTCGACGTTCCTGCAACGCGGCTACGACCAGATCGTGCACGACGTCGCCCTGCAAAACCTGCCCGTGCGTTTCGCCATCGACCGCGCGGGCCTCGTGGGCGCCGACGGGCCGACCCATGCGGGCGCCTTCGACATCGGGTTCATGTGCGCCCTGCCCAACATGGTCGTGATGGCGGCGGGCGACGAGGTCGAACTCATGCACATGGTCCGCACCGCGGCCGCCCATGACGCGGGCCCGATCGCGTTCCGCTATCCCCGTGGCGAGGGCGAGGGGCTGGCCCTGCCCGAACGCGGCGAGCTGCTGGAGATCGGCAAGGGCCGCATCGTGCAGGAAGGATCCGACATCGCGATCCTGTCGTTCGGTGCGCATCTGGGCGAATGCCGCAAGGCGGTGCGCCTGATGGAGGACGCGGGCGCGAGCGTGACGCTGGCCGACGCGCGATTCGCCAAGCCGCTGGACCGTGCGCTGATTCGGCAGCTTCTGAAGCACCACAGGGCGATCGTCACCGTCGAACAGGGCGCGCAGGGTGGCTTTGGCGCCATGGTTCTGCACGATCTGGCCAACGACGGGCTGCTGGACGGGCGCTGCGCCATCCGCACGATGACGCTGCCGGACCGCTATATCGACCAGGCCGCGCCGGATGCGATGTATGCCGACGCCGGTCTGACGGCCACGGACATTGCCGCTACCGCGCTCGAGGCGGCAGGTGTCATCGTCAAGGCGCGGCCATAGGCCACCGCTCGCCGGGATCGTGACGGCCCTTGTGCCGCGATACGGACCGCCGATGGCTGTCGATCCCGCAATCGTTATCGGCGCGGTGCCCGCCACCACTTTGGCGATGGCGGTCGGGCAGGTATACGGGCCGCACCGGATCGTTCCGGCAAAGCCGCATCGCGGCAATTGCAGCAAGAGGGCAGAATGAAGTTAGACAATCCTTTCCTGAAACGCTGGTGGCTGCGTCACTTCGTCGTCCTGATGCTGGGGGCCACGTTCATGGCCGTGTTTCTCGACAGCCGGGCGGAATGGTCGCCGATGCACCGGTGGAACCGCGCCTTCGGAGACGTTTCGCTGGTGCTTGTCGCGTTCGCGATGGCGCTCGGGCCGATGTCGCGTCTGTGGCGACGGTTTACCAAAATCCTGCCCTACCGGCGTGAACTGGGGATCTACGCGGTCCTGCTGGCACTGGTCCATTCCATCATCATCCTGATCGGCTGGGTCGATGTCGACCTTATGCGGCTGATCGGATTCGAGTTTCACCCCGGTCTGGAGCGGTATGTCATGGTGCAGCAGGGCTTCGGTCTCGCCAATCTGATCGGCGTCCTGGCCCTGCTCTACGGTGCGGTGCTGGCGCTCACGTCCAACGATCTCAGCCTGCGGTGGCTCGGCACCCCGGTGTGGAAATTCGTGCAGCAGGGCACCTATGTTCTGTGGTGGCTGTCGGTGCTGCACACGGGCTATTTCCTGTTCATGCATTTCCTCGATTTTCACCGCCAGACACCTGAGCCGAACTGGTTCCAGTGGCCGTTCGTCGGACTGGTGGGGGTCGTGCTGATCCTGCAGGTCGGGGCATCGTCGGTGACGTGGCGCCGGGGACGCGGGCGGGCGCAGACTCCCGCCGAGGCGGCGTAACAGCCGCGATCGTCCCGGCGCCGCGTCGTCGAACACCGAAAGAATCGGGTGACGATGTAACGTGACGCCCGCCAGAGGCGGGTCGATGACCGGGCGTGTCCTTGGCGGCGCTGCGCGGCGGAACGGCGGCCTTCGCAACCTGCCCTGACCGCCGTCACCGGCAGCGGCGGGCCGTTCGCGCGGGTTCCGGTCCGGCGATACGGCGCCGACGGGCGATGAATTCTGCCGCGTCGACCATCCGGGCTTGCCTGTCCGGCATTGCCGGACCACGGCGTCGGCGGTTTCTTTCGCTTGACGGCGACACCGGACGAGGTGGTTCGGGGCGCGAATGCTGTTTCGGCGCGGTAGCGTCGGCTAGAGCCTGTTGCGCACAATCGTATTCAGACCGCGACCAGAACGCGTTTCGCTGCGCAAATGCTGCCTCGGGTCGCGGTCTGAACAGTTGAATCCTACTGAGCGCAACACGCACTAAACGCCTTGTGCCGCGCCGAAGATGGCGCGTGCGTGCTGCGTCAGATAGATGTGCAGCCAGGGGGTGAATACCTCCTGGTTCGCCGCCACGTCGTCCGCCAGGGTCGCCAGCGGGGCCCAGCGCACAGCCATGACTTCGGACGGATTGGGGGCCAGCGGCATCGTCGGGGTGGCCTGTGCGACGAATATATCGACGACCTCGTGCTCGGTCAGGCCGCCGCCGACGTCGGCGCGATATTCCACCCGGTCGCGAAACGCCGGCACGGTCCCGGTAATCCCGAGTTCTTCGTCGAGGCGCCGCACCGCGCATGCGGCGGGGTTTTCGTCCCAGTCCGGATGGGTGCAGCAGGTATTCGCCCAGAGGCCGGGCGTGTGGTATTTTGACAGCGCGCGTTGTTGCAACAGGACCGCGCCATCCCGCACGACAAACACGCTGACCGCCTTGTGACGCAGACCCTGCTGGTGCACGCGCAGCTTTTCCACCGGCGTCAGCGTCCCGTCCACCCACGCGGGGATCATGATCGGTGAGGCGTCTGCAGGCTGCATATCGGTGGATATCTCCGGTGTTTGGGCACGGCGCGCTGACAGTCTTCCGGGCGCGTTTTGGCGTTCGGACGTGCGTCGGCCAGACTTTCTTATAAGCGTGTGTCGGCCCGGCATTCTTTTACACGTGCGTGGGACGCTCGGTTTACTACGCGTGCGTGGGACGCACGACTTGCTACACGTGCGTGGGACGCACGATGCCCATCAGATGCGACAGGTTCTTGACCCCGATCTTGAGGTGGGCCATCGGCCGGGCCTTGACCAGCTTCTTGTTCATATAGGCCTCGAAGGTCAGCTTTTGAACATCGACATCGTGGCACAGCGACACGAATCGCTCGCGCCGCTCGTCGGATTTATAGTACGCGTTCTGCATCATCCCCAGAACCTTGAACACCTGCTTGTGCTCGCGCATGAACAGTTTCCGGGCCAGTTGCAGGTCCTTGATCATGCCCGTCCGCAACTTGGCGGCAGCGGCGGTTGCGGCCACGCGCCCGCCCATCATCGCGTAATAGATGCCCTCACCCGACGACGGCGCGACGACACCCGCCGCATCGCCGGCAAGGACAACGTCGCGCCCGTTGTCCCAGCGGTCCAGCGGCCGCAGCGGGATCGGCGCGCCTTCGCGGCGGATCGTCCTGCAGTCGGTCAGGCCCGAGGCCATGCGCAGCACCGCTGTCGCCCGCTTGAGGTCGACGCCCTTGATCATGCTGCCCATGCCGACGCTGGCGGATTTGCCGTGCGGAAAGACCCAGCCGTAGAAGTCCGGGCTGATCGCGCCGTCGTAGATCACGTCGCAGCGGGTGGGATCATAAACCCCGGTGGCTGTGGGTGCCTCGATGATCTCGTGGTACGCGATGACGTAGGGAATCTTCTCGGCGCCCGGCACCTCGTCGCGCGCGACGTTTGACCGCGCGCCGTCGGCGCCGATCACCATCTTCGCCGTCAGGCGGGCCTCGTCGCCGGTTGCCTTGTCGCGGTACACGACATGGGTGCCATCGCCGTCCCGGTCGATCCGGACATAGGTGCCGGCGACGCGCACTGCCCCTGCATCGGCGGCGCGAACCCGCAGGAATTCGTCGAAATGTTCGCGGTCGACCATGCCGACATAGCCGTTCTCGATCGGGATATCGACCTTTCGTCCGGTGGGCGAAATCATCCGGGCGGTCTGGATCCTGGCGACGATCATATCCTCGGGGATCTCGAAATCGGCCACCGCGCGGGGCGGGATGGCGCCGCCGCAGGGTTTGATCCGGCCCGCGCGGTCCAGCAGGGCGACGCTGTGGCCCGAACGGCAAAGGTCCATCGCGGCGGTGGCCCCCGAAGGACCGCCCCCGACGACGATAACATCATATTTCATTCATCATTCTCCCGGAATGAGGGCGGCGTTGATTATCGGCCGCTCCATGACGCGCGCCGCCATGAAGGCAGCGGAAACGAACAGCAGGGCCTCGAAGATGAACACCAGGCCGAAGGCCTGGGTGTCGGGCAGGGGACCGCGCAGGATGTCGACCAGTGCCGCTCCCGTCAGCCCGCCGAACCCGGCGGCAACGGCCTGCGCCGCACCCCACAGGCCCATGCGCGTGCCTTCGCGGCGGCCCTTGCCGGTGCCCGCGAGCGTCATCATCGACCCGATGGCCGCGACGGCGAACATCCCGTTGAAGAACCCGAGCGCGCCGGTCGCGCCCATCAGGCCCATCGCCGACCCGGTAGGTCCAACGCCCGACAATACCGCCAGAGACGTCGCCGACCCGAGGCAGCCCGCCATCACCCAGTTGCGCAACGCGCCGAGGCGAAAGCCGGTGGCGGCGATGCCGACGGTCAGCATCCCCAGAAAGGTGCCGCCGTTCTGCAGGCTCGACAGTTGCGTCGACTGGCCGGGGGTAAAGGCAAATACGAGTCCAGCGTAGGGCTCGAGGATAAGTTCCTGCATGAAATAGGCGGTCATCGACAGGAACACGAAAAGGGTGAAATTGCGCGCCTTGCGCTCTGCCCAGACGTCACGAAGGCCCACCATGAACGGCACAGGCTCGGGCTCGCGGCGCTGGGTGACGCGCGCCTCGATGCCGTGGACCGCGATCACGGTCAGCAGGGTGGCGGCGGTGCAGACGATGGCGACGATGGTCAGCAGGCGTTCAGGCGAATACGGCTCGAGGTTGGCGCCGACGATGCCCGCCGTCAGGGCGATGCCAAAGATCATCATCAGCCAGGTAATCGTGGCGGCGGCGGGGCGGCGGTGTTCGGCGGTTGCGGTCGCCAGAAGCGCCAGCAGCGAGGTGCCGGACGCGCCGACGCCAAGGCCGATAAGAGCGTAGGCGGCGATGGACACGGTCAGCCCGAGCGGGCCGGGCAGCAGCGCCACGCCCCATGCGGCCCCCATGCCGCCCAGCGCCAGGATCGCCATGCCACCGATGATCCACCGGGTCCGGTGGCCGCCCGCGTCCGAGGCGAAGCCCCAGCGGGGGCGCGACAGCTGTATGCCATAGTGCAATGCCACGAGCGCGCCGGGCAGGACCGCGGGCAAGGATAATTCGACAACCATCAGCCGGTTGAGCGTCGAGGTCGTCAGAACCACGATCGCGCCAAGGGCCATCTGCACCAGGCCGAGGCGCACGATCTGAAACCATGAAAGCTGCATTACAGGCCTCGCAGTGCGAACGCGGCAATCATCATGCCGCTGATGTAAAAGAGGATGCCGACACCCTGATACCAGATCGCGCGGTCCAGCGGTTCGCGCAGCAGCACCCGCATGGCGGCCAGTTGCACGGCCAGCAGGACGGCGATGGCGAGGGCGTGGAAAGGTTTGTCCCACCCGAACAGCAGGCCGATCACGACGACCTGCGGCACCGCCATATTCCAGCAGGCAACGCGCGCCGCGCGGTCTGGGCCGAGGGTGACCGGCAAGGACCGCAGTCCCATCTGCCGGTCGCCCTCGATGGCTTTGAAATCGTTCAGGGTCATGATGCCGTGCGCACCGAGGCCATAGAGCAATGCGATGATCAGAACCGCCCCGGACGGCGTGCCGGCCAATACGGCAGCACCCGTGACCCACGGCAATGTCTCATACGCCAGGCCGCACAGGCCGGGCCCCCACCAGCCGGATTTCTTGGCGCGGATCGGCTCTGCCGAATAGGCCCAGGCCGCGGCCACGCCGAGGATCGTCGCGCCAAAGCCCCAGGGGCCGAGGGCAAAGCCCACGAACAGCGACAGGACCGTCATTGCAAGGGCGATCCACAATCCCCAGCGGCCCGGAATCCGGCCGGACGGGATCGGGCGGTCGGGTTCGTTGATGGCGTCGACGTGACGGTCGCACCAGTCGTTTGCCGCCTGTGACATGCCGCAGACCACCGGCCCGGCAAGGACGACGCCCAGCAGCACGAGGCCCCAGTTGCCGCCCGGTGCCGCCCCCGAGGACACCGCGCCGCACAGATAGGCCCACATCGGTGGAAACCAGGTGACGGGTTTGATCAGCCGCAGCATCGCGCGCGGCTGTGGCCACAGGTGCGGCCAGTCCGGTTTCTTTGGGGGGTGATCCACCGCGAGACTCATGCTGTCAGTCTAAGCTGACAGTTCGCATGCGAACAAGTGTAAGTTTCGCTAGACACCCTGGCCCCGGTGTCGCAGGCGGATGCTGCACCGCGGCGTCAGGTGTCCGGATCACTTTGACAGCGTCTCGTTTCACAGTGTCCGTCCGCGCAGGAGGCGCTATGATGCGCCATTCTTTCTGCTCAGGAATTTCAACACCGATATGCTTGCTGGTATCCACCCGAACGAACCGGAGCGTCTGAAAACGCTGCTGTCGTATGAAATCCTCGATACCAGACCCGAGGTCGAGTTCGATGAGATCACCGCACTGGCCGCCGGGCTGACGGACTGTCCCGTGGCGCTCGTCAGCCTCGTGGACGATACCCGGCAATGGTTCAAATCCTCGCACGGGTTCGACACGGCGGAGACGCCGATCGACATGGCGATCTGTGCCCACGCGCTGTCGACCGAGGATTTCCTCGAGATCGGCGACCTGGCCGAGGATCCGCGCACCCGCGACAACCCGCTGGTCTGTGCCGGGCCGCTGGCGCGGTTCTATGCGGGGGCGTTGTTGCGGGCGCCGAACGGGCTTGCCATCGGGACGCTGTGTGTCCTCGATTACCGCCCGAGGCGTCTGACGCCGTTGCAACGCGATGCGCTGCGCGTGCTGGCGCGGCAGGTGATGGTGCGGATCGAACATGCGCGCGCGTTGCGGGACGCGGATCTGATGCGCAAGGAAATCGATCACCGCACCAAGAACTCGCTGCAATCGGTGTCGTCGCTGATCCGCCTGCAACGCCGTGCCGCCCGCGAGGATGAGACCCGTGCCGCCCTCGACAAGGCGCTGCTTCATATCGAGGGCGTTGCCTCGCTTCATGCCGAACTGTATCGCGGCAGCGACGACGACCGCATTTGCCTGTCCCGGCTGACGGACCGGCTGGCCGAGTTGATGGGCGCACAGCTTCCCGAAAACATCTGCCTGACCGTCGACATGGAAAAGTTCGAGATCGGATCGCGCCGCGCATCGGGGTTTGGCGTCATGGTGAATGAATTCGTGTCGAATTCGGTGAAACACGGCTTTCCGGGCGGGGCACCGGGGCAGATCCGGATCGAGGGCAGAGTGCTGTCCGACGGGACCTATGCCATGACGCTGTCTGACGACGGCGCAGGTTTTGCCGACGGGGCGGATGAGAACCTCGGGATGAAGGTGCTGCGCGGCGCGGCAACCGGGTTGGGGGCCGAAACGACGGCCCTCGTGTCGCAGGATGGTGTGCGCCTCGATCTGGTGATCCCCGGCGACGATACCGGACAGGGCTGACCCGCGATCGACCGGCGTCCCTGCCGGGCCAGTCTGCATCGGCGATCCGTCGCGACGACATGGCCCGCAGCCCGTCAGACGCCTGCCGGTGCGCCCAAAGCGCGCTGAGCTTCGGGTCCGAACGGGCCCGGGGCCCATGCAGGTCTAGCTGTCGGAACCCGCCGGATCGTCGCGGCTCAGCAGATCGTATTTGCGCAATTTCACATACAGGGACTGGCGCGACAGGCCGAGCATTTCGGCGGCGGCCACGCGGTTGTTCATCGTCAGCTGCACGGCGGTCTCGATGCACATCCGTTCGACGACATTGGTGGTTTCGGCGACGATATCCTTGAGGCTGGCGGACCCGACGAGTTCCATGACCGACCTGTCGCCAGCCGGTGTGCCGTCCGACGGCCCCGGGCGAACCTGATCCATCCGGCTCGCGTCGCGCAGCACGAATCCGAACACCGGCGCGCTGCCCGTGGCAACCGTCGTGACCGACACCTCGACAGACCGGGGCGCTCCGAAAGCGCCGGTCACCTTGGTCGGAAACATCCGCATCTTGCCCGACCGGCTGGCATTTTCCGTCATGACCTTGAGGTCGACCGACCCCCGGGCCAGAAAATCCGCCAGGGAGCGCCCTTTGACGCCTGCGTCATGCGCGGCATCGACAAGATCGAGGAACCCTTCGTTGACCGACAGGATAGTGCCGTCGGCGCGGGCAAAGACGATACCCTCGGGGGCGTTGTGATACAGCCCTTCCAGGTTGGCCGTGACGCTGCCGTTGCCGGCCTCGCCGCGGACGTCCTCGGCGATCCGACACATCATAAGCCGCTGGCCCGCCGCACGAAAGATCACAGGCGCTATCGTGACGTCCGTGGCGCTGCGGCGCAGCATGATCGGCACAGGCGAGGGCCGTTCGCTCATCGCCTGTCCGATCAGCGCGTCCATCACGTCGCCGCTCTGCTTTTTCAACTCCAGCTCCGGCGCAAAGGCACGACCGACGACGTCCTCTCCCGGTACGGCAAGCAGACGGGTTGCCGCGGCATTCACGTCCGTGATCTTGCCACTCGACAGGCTGACGAACACCATCGCCTCGGGACTGGTTTCCATCACGACCCGGAACCGTGTGTCGCTCTCGCGCTGCGCCTCATAGTCCCGCTCGAGGGAAAGTTGCGCCTGCACGAGACGTTGCTGCATTTCGGCGACGGGGCGCAGATCGCGGCCCAGCATCAGGATCTCGCCCGAGGGGCCGATCCGGTGCAGGGTATAGCGCACCGGGAAACCCCAGTTGCCCTTGGCGTCCGCGTGGTTGAGTTCGATGCCCTTGGGCGTCACGCCGGTAGCGATATACTCGTCGATGCGGCTGTTGAATTTCGCGACGCTTTCCGTGGCGAAACACTCGCGGATATCGCGGCCGGCGTAGGATTCGAGGGCCTGATAGCCGCTGTGATCCGGGCTTGCGATAACCGACAGCACCCGGCCCTTTTCGGTCACGACAATGGCCAGGTCCGCGACCTCGGCGATGATCGTGCCAAGGATGTCCGGTGCAATCAGCGGGATCGCGCCGCTGTTCCAGTACCGTGCGCCGCGCGATGTCAAAAAAGATGCTCCAGATATTTCAGGCAGAATGTCGGTTTCGGACTGCGGGACAGGACAGGCGTCATCGACGGGATTCCGCTGCCGCGACCGGGGCCATCTGCGACGTGTACAGGTGCGGCCTGTCGGCGGCTGAATCCGACGGGGCGGTGATGTCGCAATGCCGCAAGGCATCGCCAAGATCGTTGGTGACCAGACCGGCGCCGGTCAGCCGTGCGACTTCTCCGGCATCGCCACAGGTCCCGATGATCGTGCCGCCCAGAACCGTTGGCGTCTGCGGTGCGGCGGCACGGATGCAGCCGATCAGACGGCGCAGCTGGTCGAGCGGCTCTCCGGACGAGGACGAGAGCAGCACCGCATCGTAGCTGCAACGGAAAAGGTGTGCGCCGATGGCCGCAGCGTCCGCCTCGAGGATGAGACGCGCGTCGATGCCGCGACGACGCAGCATCCCGGCCAGAACCGTACCGCCCATGGTGTGCTGTGCATCGCGTGCCACCAGCACGAGGACCTGCGGTGCATGGAACGGATCGGCAATGCGGCCGTCGTGGGTTTCCATATCCCGCAGTATGCGTGTCAGCCGCGCGCAGGCGATGGTCACATGGGCAAATCCCAGCGTGTCCAAGCACCATCTGTCACCGACGAGGCGGGACGCCCCGGGCACCAGAATTTCGGCAATGATCCGGGACGAAAGGCCGTCCCCGATCAGTCGGTCGACGAAATCGGAACCGGCGCTGTGGGTGCCGCTCAGGCACAACTCGGACAGCTCCTCGATCATCCGACGTTCCGGTCCGGCGGCATCGTCGGGCCAGGAATCGTCGGGCCGGGCGCCAGATTGCGCGGTCACGACGGATGCGCCGCCGGAAACGGTGGTTTCGGCCATCGTCGTGTCCAGGCCTCTGGGGGCGCAGTTGTTCATCATGGCCTCCAATCTGCCAGCCAAAGTACCCGCATTTCGGCGAGACGTCACACATTTGAGACATGCACCGGGCGCACGGTTGACACTCTATAAGCGCTGTCACTGTCTGCCTCCTGTCGTCATATGTCAATGTAAACTGACATTTCGGACGGCATGGCAGACTTCTGGCAAAGAAATCCCATATATTATAAATATTTAGAGCTCTTTTTCGCCTTTCGAGGCGGCAACCTGCGGTCGCCGGAAATCTGTAACTTAAAGTTGACACTACGCCTGAATCAGCCTTAGAGTTTACACCACGGACTACCAGAAAGCCACGACATGCCCACTCTCACGGTCGATGACATCGCCCCGCCGGCAACTGGCGCGCAGCCCCGCAAGACAAGGTCGCGCGCCTTGTACACGGCGGCCGAGCGGGTGCGGCGCGATGCGACGCGGTGGACCCTGGTGCAGGGGGTATTGGCGCCGGTGCAGTTCCTCATCTTTATTGTCTCGCTGATTCTCGTGCTGCGCTATCTGGCGACCGGCACGGGATATGACGTTGCGACACTTTCGATCGTGATCAAGACCGTGGCCCTGTACGCCATCATGGTCACAGGGGCGATCTGGGAAAAGGTCGTCTTCGGCCAGTACCTGTTTGCGCCGGCGTTCTTCTGGGAGGACGTGTTCAGCTTTGTCGTGATCGCGCTGCACACGGGGTATCTCGTGGCGCTGTTCACCGGCGCGCTGTCGCCCATCGGCCTCATGCTCCTCGCACTGGCTGCCTATGCGACCTACGCGATCAACGCGGGACAATTCCTCCTCAAGCTCCGGCACGCCCGCCTCGATCAGGCCCGCATCGATCGTGCCCGTCTCGACCGGTTCGGCAAAGCCGATGCCAGCCTTGACGACACAGGAGCATCGGCATGAACGCCCCGCGTCTGCCCGTCGGCGGTGGCTGCCGCAAGGCGCCTGTCCTCAAGGAACGCGGTCAGCGCGAGGTTTTCTGCGGCCTCACCGGCATCATCTGGCTGCACCGCAAGATGCAGGACGCGTTCTTTCTGGTCGTCGGTTCACGCACCTGCGCCCACCTGCTGCAATCGGCTGCGGGCGTGATGATATTCGCCGAGCCGCGCTTCGGCACCGCGATCCTCGAGGAAACCGACCTTGCCGGCATGGCCGACGCCCAGGTCGAGATCGACCGCGAGGTTGCCCGCCTTCTCGCGCGCCGCCCCGATATCCGGCAGCTGTTCCTCGTCGGCTCCTGCCCGTCGGAGGTCATCAAGATCGACCTGTCCAAGGCCGCCGAACGTCTGAGCAAGATCCACGCGCCACATGTCAGGGTGCTGAACTATTCCGGTTCCGGCATCGAGACGACCTTTACCGAAGGCGAGGACGCCTGCCTCGCCTCGATGGTGCCGGTGCTGCCGCAAACAGACATGCGGCAATTGCTGGTCGTGGGCGCGCTGCCCGATGTGGTCGAGGACCAGATGCACGCCCTGCTTGCCGGGCTGGGCATCTCACCGGTCCGTTGTCTGCCCGCGCGCCGCATCGACGCGGAAACCGGGGTAGGCCCGAATACGGTCTTCGCGCTGGCACAGCCGTTCCTGGGCGAAACCCACGCCGCCCTGATACGCCGCGGTGCCGTCCATATCGCGGCCCCGTTCCCCTTCGGCGAAGAGGGCACGACCGCCTGGCTGCGCGCCATCGCCGAAGAGTTCGGCGTCGACGACGAGACGTTCGCCCGCGTCACCGACGCCCCCCGCGACCGCGCCCGTCGCGCCATCGCGCAGGCCTCCGAGCCGCTGAACGCCAAATCGGTGTTCTTCTTCCCCGACAGCCAGCTTGAAATTCCGCTGGCCCGTTTCCTGACCCGCGAATGCGGCATGACGGCCCTCGAGGTCGGCTCTCCATACATCCACGACGCGCTGCACGGCCCCGACCTCGATCTGCTGCCTGCCGGACCGCAGATTTCCGAAGGGCAGGACGTCGACAAACAGCTCGACCGTGCCAAAGCGGCCCGCGCCGACCTCACGATCTGCGGTCTCGGTCTCGCCAACCCGCTCGAGGCCGAAGGCCTGACGACGAAATGGGCCATCGAACTGGTCTTCACCCCGATCCACTTCTACGAACAGGCCGGCGACCTTGCCGCGCTCTTTGCCCGCCCGGTGCGTCGCAAATCCGCGCTGAAGCTGGAGGCTGCGGAATGAGCGCGCGCGCCCTTTTTCATCCTGCGGCAAATATCCCGGGGGTCTGGGGGCTGGCCCCCAGCCTTTGCTGTATGGGACAGCGCCCGGAATGGACAGGGAGTGCGAACGCGCATTTCTGCGAAATACGCTGCCTCTCACGCACCGTCGAATTTCACGAGGTTCCCTCGTGAAATTGACGGTGTGGACATATGAAGGCCCGCCGCACGTCGGTGCGATGCGCGTCGCCACCGCGATGAAGGGTCTGCATTTCGTGCTGCACGCGCCGCAGGGCGATACCTACGCCGACCTTCTGTTCACCATGATCGAGCGGCGCAACCACCGCCCGCCCGTCAGCTATACGACGTTTCAGGCGCGCGACCTCGGGTCGGACACCGCCAACCTGTTCAAGACTGCCTGCACCGATGCCGTGGAACGCTTTGCGCCCGAGGCGATCATCGTCGGCGCATCCTGCACCGCCGAGCTGATCCAGGACGACCCCGGCGGCATGGCCGAGACGATGGATCTGGGCATCCCCGTGATCCCGCTGGAACTGCCGTCCTATCAGCGCAAGGAGAATTTCGGCGCAGACGAGACGTTCTTTCAGGTGGTCAAGGCACTGTCGAAACCGCAGGAGCGGACGACGCGCATCAGCTGCAACATCCTTGGCGGTACGGCCCTCGGTTTTCGTCACCGCGACGACATCGCGGAAATCACCGCGCTGCTGGAAAATCTGGGCATCGACGTGAACGTCTGCGCCCCGCTGGATGCGACGCCCACGGACATCGCCCGGATGGCGTCCGCGCATTTCAACGTCCTGCTCTATCCCGAAACGGGCGAGGCCGCTGCCCGCTGGCTGGAAAAGACCCACGGCCAGCCGTGGACCAAAGTCATTCCCATCGGCGTCGGTGCCACTCGTGAATTCGTGGCCGAGATCGCCGCGATCACCGGCCGCGACCTGACGCCCGACGAGAGCCGCCTGCGGATGCCGTGGTGGACCAGCAGCGTCGACAGCACCTACCTCACCGGCAAGCGCGTTTTCCTGTTCGGCGACGGCAGCCACGTCATGGCGATGGCCCGCGTCGCCCGCGACGAGATGGGCTTCGAGGTTGCCGGCATGGGCTGTTACAACCGCGAGATGGCACGGCCGATGCGCGCGCTGGCCAAGGAATACGGGCTGACCGCGCTGATCACCGACGACTACCTCGAAGTCGAGCAGACCATCGAGGCGCTGGCACCCGAGATGATCATGGGCACCCAGATGGAGCGCCACATCGGCAAGCGTCTGGGCATCCCCTGCGCCGTCATTTCCGCCCCCGTTCACGTTCAGGATTTCCCGGCACGCTATTCGCCGGTCATGGGGTTCGAGGGCGCGAACGTGTTGTTCGACACGCTGGTGCACCCCCTCGTCATGGGCCTTGAAGAGCATCTGCTGACGATGTTCCGCGACGATTTCGAATTTCACGATGCTGCCGGAGCGTCGCACCACGGTGGCAAGGCTGTGGCGCTGGTGGCCCCGGACGGACCCTCCGGGGGGGATACTTCAGACCAGAAGAATGTGGACCCTGTGCCTCAGGGTGAAGCGGTCGGCAAAACGGACGTTCTCGTCTGGTTGGCCGATGCCGAGCGCGAATTGAAGAAGATCCCGTTTTTCGTGCGGGGCAAGGCGCGCCGCAATACCGAGACATATGCGGCCACCAAGGGCCTGACCGAGGTGTCGCTTGACACGCTGTATGAAGCGAAGGCCCATTATGCGCGATGAGATGATCCCCGCCCCGATGCAGGCAGCGGCGCCGTACCGGGTTGCCGTCGTCACGCTCGACAGCCACGCGGCCGGGCCGGTGGCGCGGGTCGGCGCGGCGCTGGCGCTGGACTTTCCGGGCCTCGAGGTCACGGTTCATGCGGCGGGCGAATGGGGCGAGACGCCCGGCGCCCTCGAGGCGGCGCAGGATGCGGTGGGCCGCGCCGACATCGTGATCTCGACGTTGCTGTTCCTCGAAGAGCATCTGAACGCCATCGTCCCCGCATTGCAGGCGCGCCGCGATCATTGCGACGCGATGTGCGGCCTCGTGGCCGACAGTTCCATCGTGAAACTCACCCGGATGGGCGATCTGGACATGTCGCGGCCCGCCTCGGCGGCGATGAAACTGCTGAAATCCCTGCGCCCGTCGAAGCAGCCCAACGCCACCTCGGGCGCCAAGCAGATGCGGATGCTGCGCCGGTTGCCCAAGATCCTGAAAATGATCCCCGGCAAGAGCCAGGACCTGCGGGCCTGGTTCCTGGCGATGCAATACTGGCTTGGCGGGTCTGACGACAACATCGAGCAGATGATGCGGTTCTTGCTGTCGCGCTATGCGGACCGTCCCGGCTGGGACCGGATCAAGGCGGCCGCGCCGATCGAGTACCCGGATGTCGCGCTCTATCACCCGAGCCTTCCGGGCACCCATATCACCACCGATGCAGCCGATCTGCCGACGCCGCCCGCCTGTGTCGGCACCGTCGGCGTGCTGATGCTGCGGTCCTATGTCCTTGCCGCCGACACCGCGCATTACGACGCCGTCATCGCCGAGTTCGAGGCGCAGGGCCTGCGCGTCATCCCCGCCTTTGCCGGCGGTCTGAACGGTGCGCCGGCGATCGAGGAATATTTCATCGGCCCCGATGGGGCGACCGTCGATGCGATGGTCTCGCTGACCGGGTTTTCGCTGATCGGCGGGCCTGCGTACAACGACAGCGACGCCGCCGTCGCCCTGCTGAGCCGCCTTGATGTGCCGTATATCGCGGCACAACCGCTGGAGTTTCAGACGCTGGGTCAATGGGCGCAAAGCGGTCAGGGCCTTGGGCCGATCGAGACGACGATGCTCGTCGCGCTGCCCGAAATCGACGGGGCGACGAACCCGACCGTCTATGGCGGGCGTCACGGGGTTGACGGGTGCGCCGGATGCCGGCACGCCTGCAAGCCTGTCGGCACCGCCAAGGCGATGGCGCCGTGCCACGAGCGGATCACCGGCCTCGGCGAAAAGACGCTGCGTCTGGTGCGCCTGCACCGTGCACGCAATGCCGACAAGAAGGTCGGGATCGTGCTGTTCGGTTTCCCGCCGAACGCGGGCGCCGTGGGCACCGCCGCCTACCTGAGCGTGTTCGAGAGCCTGCATGCAACGCTGATCCGGATGAAGCGCGAGGGCTACGACGTCGAGGTGCCCGCCACGGTTGCCGATTTGCGGCGCACCGTCCTCGGGGGCAATGCGCGTCAGTACGGGCAGGAGGCGAACGTCGCCGCCATCGTCGACGCCGATCACATCGTGCGGACCACGCCGTGGCTGGACGAGATCGAAGGCGTCTGGGGCCCCGCACCGGGCAAGATCCAGTCCGACGGGCGCGGCGTCTATATCCTTGGCGCGCAGCTCGGGAATGTCTTTGTCGGCGTGCAGCCGACGTTCGGGTACGAGGGCGATCCGATGCGCCTGCTGTTCGAGCGCGGCTTTGCGCCGACCCATGCGTTCACGCAATTCTATCTGTGGCTGCGCAATACGTACAAGGCCGACGCGATCCTGCATTTCGGGATGCACGGCGCGCTGGAATTCATGCCGGGCAAGCAGAACGGCCTCGGTGCCGCCGACTGGCCCGACCGTCTGATCGGCGAGATGCCGAACATCTACCTTTATGCCGCGAACAACCCGTCCGAGGCATCGCTGGCCAAGCGCCGGTCGAATGCGGTGATCATCACGCACCTGACGCCGCCGCTGGCAAGCGCGGGCCTGTACAAGGGCCTGGCCGAGCTGAAGGACAGCCTGATCCGCTGGCGCGCCATGCGCGACGGTGACGGCGCGCGTGCCGACCTCGAGCAGCTGATCCGCGATCAGGCCAATGCCGTCGATCTGAACGCCCGCGACCTGTCGAAGCTGTGGAACGTGGTGCAGGAGACCGAAGGCGCGCTGATCCCCGACGGGTTCCACGTCATCGGCACGCCGATGAGCGATGCGGCGCGCGCCGACATGCTGCGCCTGATGCCGCAGGACCCCGACGCACTGGCCCGGGCCGACCGGCTGCTGGCCGGGGATCATGAACTGCCCGCGCTGATGCGCGCCCTGTCCGCGCGCTACATCGCGCCAGTGCCGGGGGGCGACCTGATCCGCTCGCCAGAGATCCTGCCGACGGGACGCAACATCCACGCCTTCGATCCGTTCCGGATGCCGACCGCCTTTGCGCTGGCCGACGGGGCGAAGCAGGCGGACCTGCTGATCGAAACCCACGCGAGCCTGCCACGGACCGTGGCGCTGGTGCTGTGGGGATCGGACAATATCAAATCCGACGGCGCGCCGATCGCGCAGGCGCTGGCGCTGATGGGCGCCTGCCCGCGCTTCGATGCCTTTGGGCGGCTGTGCGGCGCGGACCTGATCCCGTTGGAACGTCTGGGCCGGCCCCGGATCGACGTCGTGATGACGCTCTCGGGGATCTTCCGCGATCTGCTGCCGTTGCAGACGCGGATGCTGGCCGAAGCCGCGCTGAAATGCGCGCTGGCAGACGAGCCGGTGGCGCAGAACTTTGTCCGGGCCCACGCGCTGGCCTATGCCGCCGAAATGGGCTGCGACATCGAACAGGCCGCACTTCGGGTGTTTTCGAACGCCGAGGGCACCTACGGGTCGAACGTGAACCAGCTCGTCGACAGCTCTGCCTTTGGCGACGAGGACGAGCTGGCGGACGCCTACGAGGCGCGCAAGAGTTTTGCCTACGGTGTCAACGGCAAGGCGGCGGCGAACCCGGCGCTGTTGCAGAAGGCGTTGAAGGACGTGGATCTGGCCTATCAGAACCTCGAGAGTGTCGAGTTGGGCGTCACCTCGGTGGACCATTACTTCGACACGCTGGGCGGCATCGCCCGCGCGGTCAAGCGGGCCAAGGGCGGCGTTTCCGCGCCGGTCTATATCGGCGACCAGACGCGCGGCGCCGCCAAGGTGCGGACGCTGGGCGATCAGGTGGCGCTGGAGACGCGGTCGCGGTCGCTGAACCCGAAGTTCTACGAAAGCCTGCTCAAGCATGGCGCCGAAGGCGTGCGCCAGATCGAGGCACATGTGACGAATACCATGGGCTGGTCGGCGACAACCGGCGAAGTGGAGCCCTGGGTCTATCAGCGGCTGAGCGAGACGTTCGTTCTGGACGATACGATGCGGGCGCGGCTCGCGGACCTCAATCCGCAGGCATCGGTACGCATGGCGAACCGGCTGCTCGAGGCATCGGACCGTGCCTATTGGGCGCCCGACGCGGCAACGCTTGCGGCGCTGCAGGATGCGGCGGACAGCCTGGAAGACAAGATGGAAGGGGTGGCTGCGGAATGAGCGCACGTCTCGCCTGTGGTCGGTGGCGGAGCGAGGGGCCAGCCCCTCGCGCTCCCCGGAGTTTTTATAGCAAGAAAAAGGCGGCGCGCGCGCCTGCCGGAAAGGGGATCGCATGAGCCCGAAAGATGAAATTCCGAACCTGCGTGGACAAGACGGCGAAGGATCCGTTCAGGTGCAGCTGGACGTGGCCGACAAGATCGAGGGCGCGAAGGTTTTCGCGGTCTATGGCAAGGGCGGGATCGGCAAGTCGACGACCTCGTCGAACCTGTCGGCGGCCTTTGCGGCGCAGGGAAAACGCGTGTTGCAGATCGGTTGCGACCCGAAGCATGACAGCACGTTCACACTGACCGGATCGCTCGTGCCGACGGTGATCGACATCCTCAAGGAAGTAGATTTCCACGCCGAAGAGCTGCGGCCCGAGGATTTCGTGTTCGAAGGCTGGGGCGGCGTCAAATGCGTCGAGGCGGGTGGCCCGCCTGCGGGGACCGGCTGCGGCGGTTATGTCGTGGGGCAGACGGTGAAGCTGCTCAAGCAGCACCACATGCTCGAAGACACCGATGTCGTGATCTTCGACGTGCTGGGCGACGTGGTATGCGGCGGGTTTGCAGCACCCTTGCAGCATGCGGACCGGGCGCTGATCGTGACGGCGAACGATTTCGACAGCATCTATGCGATGAACCGGATCATCGCGGCCGTGCAGGCGAAGTCCAGCAACTACAAGGTGCGGCTGGCCGGATGCGTGGCGAACCGCAGTAAGGACACCGACGAGGTGGACCGCTATTGCGACGTGGTCGGTTTCAACCGGATCGCGCACATGCCCGATCTGGACGCGATCCGCCGCAGCCGTCTGAAGAAGAAGACGCTGTTCGAGATGGATGCGGACGAAGAGATCATGATGGTGCGCAACGAGTACCTGAACCTCGCCACGACCCTGTGGAACGGCACCGAGCCGCTGGCGCCCGCGCCACTGCCGGACCGGGAAATCTTCGAGCTTCTGGGATTCGATTGATGGCGGTCGCGCTCGACATGCACCGGGATTTTGCGGGGCGAAGGCTTTCGCGTTCACGGAGACACCGGTGATGGACTACGCCGCGACCAGAGCGCGCGTCGAAGGCTATTTCGACGGCACCGCGACCCGCGTCTGGGAGCGGCTGACGTCGGATGCGCCGGTGTCGGGCATCCGCGCGACGGTGCGGGCCGGGCGCGATGCGATGCGCGCCGCAATGCTCGCGGCGTTGCCGTCCGATCTGTCCGGCGCCCGGGTCCTCGATGCCGGGTGCGGCACCGGGGCGGCGGCGGTAGAGCTTGCGGCGCGGGGGGCGTCGGTGGTGGCCGTCGATATTTCGCCGAAACTGGTGGCGATTGCGGCACAGCGGGCGCCCGAGGGCGCGAACATCGACTTTCGGGCAGGCGACATGACCGACGATGCGCTGGGCACTTTCGACTACATGCTCGCGATGGATTCGCTGATCTATTACACGGCGCAGGACATTGCGCGGGCCTTTGCCCGGATTGCGCCGCGCCTGACCGGACATGCGGTGTTTACCGTCCCGCCGCGGACGCCGATGCTGATGGCGATGTTTCGCGCGGGCAAGATGTTTCCCCGCTCTGACCGGTCGCCGGTGATGATCCCGCAGAACGATGCGACCCTTGCAAAGGGGTTTGCGGTGGCGGGCCTCGCGGCGCCCGCACCGGGCACGCGCGTCAGTACGGGGTTCTACAAATCGCAACTCTACACGGTCCGAGGTCTGAAATGATCCTTCCCAAAGGCACCTTGATGAAACTGACGACCAAGGCGCTGCCGTTCGCGGATGCGGCCAGCGTCGGTCTGCCGTTGGGGCAACTGCTGCGTCTGGCGCTATTCCAGATTTCGGTCGGGATGGCGTCGGTGATGCTGCTGGGGACGCTGAACCGGGTGATGATTGTCGAGTTGTCGCTGCCCGCGATGATCGTGGCGGGGATGATCGCGATTCCGGTGCTGGTGGCGCCGTTCCGTGCGCTGCTCGGGTTCCGGTCGGACACGTACCGCTCGGCGATCGGGTGGAAACGGGTGCCGTACCTGTGGTTCGGCACGTTGTGGCAGTTCGGCGGGCTGGCGATCATGCCGATGGCCCTGCTCGTGCTGGCCGGCGAATCCGAAATTGACGCGACCTTCGCGGGCCAGATCGGTGCCGCGCTTGCGTTCTTGCTGACCGGTCTGGGGATGCACATGACGCAGACCGCCGGTCTGGCGCTGGCCGCCGACCGTGCCGACGACGAGACGCGGCCCAAGGTGGTCGCCTTGCTGTACGTGATGTTCCTGATCGGCATGGTATTCGCGGCGATCATCATCGGCGCCCTGCTGCGCGATTTTTCGCAGCTGCGTCTGGTGCAGGTTGTGCAGGGCACCGCCGTCGTCACCATCGTGCTGAACATGATCGCCCTGTGGAAACAGGAAAAGATGTCGCCGATGACCAGATCCGAGCGCGCCGAAAAGCGGCCGCCGTTCATGCAGGCCTGGCGCGATTTTGCCGACGGGTCGGATGCGGCGCGCCTGATCGTGGTCGTGTTCCTTGGGACGATGGCGTTCAACATGCAGGACGTCCTGCTCGAGCCCTATGGCGGCGAGATCCTCGGGCTGTCGGTGTCGGCCACCACGCTGCTGACGGCGATGTGGGCGGCGGGCGCGCTCGTCGGTTTTGCACTGGCGGCGAAATGGCTGGCGCGCGGCGTCGATACCTACCGGATGGCCGCGCGCGGCATCCTGATCGGCGTCGTGGCGTTCACGGCGGTGATCTTTTCCGCGCCGATGGCCTCGCCGGTGATGTTCTTTGCCGGTGCGGGCCTGATCGGTCTTGGCGGCGGGCTGTTCTCGGTCTCGACGCTGACGGCGGCGATGACGCTGCCGATTCGCGGCGTCGCGGGACGCGGTCTGGCCCTTGGTGCCTGGGGTGCGGCAAGTGCGACGGGCGCCGGTCTGTCGATCTTCATCGGCGGGTCGATCCGCGATGTCGTCACCAATGCCACGGCCGGCGGCGCCATGGGCGAGGCCCTGGCCACGCCCGCCACCGGCTATTCCGTCGTCTATCATACCGAAATCGGTTTGCTGTTCGTCACGCTGATCGCCCTCGGCCCCCTCGTCCGGACGCTTGCAGCCAGCGCGCCCGCCAAACTTACACTGTCGGATTTTCCGACCTGATAAACCCGACCTGACCCATAGGAGGCTTATGCCATGGTAGGTGAAACATTCTTCGGCGATTTCGATCTCGCTTCCGCGGCGATCTGGATGTTCTGGATCTTTTTCGCGGGGCTGGTCTATTATCTTCAGACCGAGAACATGCGCGAAGGCTATCCCCTTCAGGATGACGACGGCGCTGCCGCACCCAATCAGGGGCCGTTCCCGGTGCCCAAGCCAAAGACATTCAACCTGCCGCACAGTCGGGGTGAAACGGTGGCGCCCTCGGTCGAGAACGAGGCGGATCACGCCCGCTCCGATCTTGCGCTGCTGCGGACGTCGCAGGCGGCGGGGTCTCCCTATGAGCCGACGGGCAATCCGATGGTCGACGGTGTCGGTCCCGCGTCCTGGGCGCCGCGCCGCGATGTCGTCGAACTCGACGGACACGGCCACACCAAGATCCGCCCGATGGCCGACCTCGACGGATTTTCCGTCAGCGCGGGCAAGGACCCGCGCGGTCTGCCTGTCGTGGCGGGCGATGGCGAGGTTGTGGGCCGCATCTCCGACATGTGGATCGACGTTCCCGAGAGTCTCGTGCGCTACATGACTGTGGATCTGAACCCCGAGGGCAGCGGCAAGACCCGCCTGATCCCGATGAACATGGCGCGGATCAAGTCCGACCGGGTCAAGGTCCGTTCCTTGTTCGGCGCGAATTTCGACGGTATCCCGGTGACGAAATCGGCGACGGAAGTGACCCTTCTCGAGGAAGAGAAGATCATGGCCTGGTTTGCCGGTGGCACGCTGTACGCCAGCCCGAAACGTCTGGCGCCGCAGCTCTGAGGCCGGTCCCTCTCCCGGCGTAGCCTGCCGGGAGAGGGGAAGAGGCGAATGTGCCTGCCGGGTGCGGCAGTCACGTATGAAGCTGCCCGGTACGGCGGACACGTATGAGCTGCCCGGTACGGTGGACACGATTTTATCTGCCCGGTACGGCGGACACGAAAAGGGGAACGAGATGAGCGAAGACGATTTCAAATTCGAGCCTGTGCGCGGTCTGCCCGAGGCCCTCCCCGAGGGTGAGCACATCCTGTGGCAGGGATCGCCCAACCCGTGGCGTCTGGCAATCGAGGCGCTCAACCTGCGCTGGATCGCTGGGTATTTCGCGCTGATCGCCCTGTGGCGTGTCGGCGTTTCCTCGGCGGATGCGCCGCTGAGCGTCGCTCTTGTCCATGCCATACCGTTCCTGATCGTCGGCACGTTGTGCTGCGCGCTGCTGTGCCTGATCGCCTATGTGCAGGCCCGCTCCGCGGTGTATACGCTGACCAACAAACGGGTCGCGATGCGGATCGGTGCGGCGCTTACCATGACGCTGAACCTGCCGTATACGCAGATCGGGACGGCACAGCTGACCACCCGCAAGGACGGCAGCGGCACGCTGGTCTTCGAACTCATCGGTCAGACCCGGTTCAGCTATCTGATGACCTGGCCGCACGTCCGCCCCTGGGCGATGGCACGAACGCAGCCCGCTTTGCGCTGCATCAATGACGCCGCGAATGTGGCTGCCATATTTGCCGAAGCAGCCGAAACGCGCCTGTCGGAAAAGCAGTTCGAGCGCGTCGCACCGTCCTCGGCCGTGGCCGCGGAATAATGGAGGAGTTGTCATGAGCCAGTCGCGCATCCCGATGAAGCACAAAGAGCGTGACATGGTTCCGCGCGGCCTCGTTCAGGCGATGTTCGGCCTGATGATCGCGGTGCTGGCCCTCGTCGGCTGGGCGCAGTGGACGGATGCGCCGCAACTTGGCGTGGTCGACGAGGCGCCGATCGTACAGGAGCGCGTGGTTTACCTGACCGGCGACCGCACCGGCGTCTATAGCGTCAGCGACGAGACGGGCCGCGTTCTGGCCGTTTCCGATCAGGACAAGGCCGGGTTCATCGGCGTCATCGGCCTCGTGCTGAACCGCGAACGGACGACGTCGGGCCTCGATATGTCGGCACCGATCCGGGTCGTGCGCCGCGAAAACGGAAATTTCGCGATATTGGACGATCTGTCCGGTCTACATATCGAGCTGATCGGGTATGGTGTCGATAACGTCGCGGCCTTTGCACGGCTGCTCGACGCCTGACCCAACCGGTCGCCGCCCAGCCTGCGGGGGCCTTGAGAGACTAGGGAACGAAAATGGGACTGATTTTCAGATCACGCGAGACGGCGCCCTGCACCGTCACCATCAGCCACCGATTCGAGGAACTGTCCGCGCATGTGCGATTCGACGACGGATCGGTCGTGCACCCGGGCGACACGGTGCAGGTGCAGGGCCCCGAGATCATGGCCGCCTTTGGCGAGCTGGTCGAGGAAAAGCGTCTGGCGACGATCACGCGGGCAAGCACGCTCGAGCGGTTGTGGACGCGCGCGACCGGTGATTTCGAAGTCATGGAACTTTGCGAATTCAGCTTCAGCAACGAGGTGATGTCATGAACGTCCAGACCGACCTTGGCAAAGCCACGCATTCTTCGTCCGCGAAGACCGCCGAAGAGGCCATCGCCCTGCAAGAGGCGCTGCCGCCGCTGACCAACGATGAGGCGACGGCGGTCGCGATGCAGAACACGCTGCTGACGCCGCGGTTCTATACCACCGATTTCGACGAGATGGACGCCATCGACGTGACGCCCGTCCGCGCCGAATGGGACGCGCTGATCGCGCAGATGAAGAGCGATCCCAACAAGGGCCATTTCAAGAAGAACGAGGACTGGGATCATGTCGACTGGGACGGGATGGAACCGAAGCTGAAGGCCGAGTTCATCGATTTCCTGATCTCGAGCTGTACCGCCGAGTTTTCGGGCTGTGTGTTGTACAAGGAAATGAAGCGTCGCGGGTCGAACACCGATATCACGACGCTGTTTCAGCTTATGGCGCGCGACGAGGCGCGGCACGCGGGTTTCATCAACGATGCGCTGCGCGAGGCGGGGATCGCCGTAAACCTCGGGTTTCTGACGCAGGCGAAGAAATACACCTATTTCCGGCCCAAGTTCATCTATTACGCGACCTATCTGAGCGAAAAGATCGGCTACGCGCGCTACATCACGATCTATCGCCACCTCGAAGAACATCCCGAAAAGCGGTTCCACCCGATTTTCAAGTGGTTCCGCGAGTGGTGCAACGACGAGTTCTCGCACGGCGAGGCGTTTGCCCTGCTGATGAAGACCGACCCCAGGCTGACCACGACCCGGATGAACAAGCTGTGGATCAAGTTCTTCCTGACGGCCGTTTTCTCGACGATGTGGGTGCGCGACCATCAGCGGCCCGCGTTTCACGCAGCACTGGGTGTCGATCCCGCGTGGTACGGCCACGAAGTGTATCGCAAGACCAGCGACATCACCCGTCAGGTGTTCCCGATGGTCCTCGACATCGACCATCCGCGCTGGCGCAGGAACCTCGACCGTATTCAGGACGCCAACGTGGCCATCGCGAAGGGCCGCAAGGCCGGTGGCCTGGGCGGCTGGTTCACCCGGATGGGTGGCACGGCACGGGCGGGGGCGTCGTTCCTGTCGTTGCTGACCATTCCGGCGATCAAGAGCGAGACGCCTGCATCGGCCCGGATGGAGCCTGCGTACTGAGACCGGCAAAAGCGGGGGGCCAGCCCCCCACACCCCCCGGGATATTTCCGACCAGAAGAAATGCAAGAGAGACGATACGACAAAATGGGATCGCATTGGACCGCCGCAGTCTGCGCCATATTCGTCTGGTGGTTCGCCACCGGGGCGATAATGATCGCCGTGCGCCGGGCCGACCGTCAGGGGGACGGGGCGCACGGGCGCGCGGTTCTGTGGGGGATGCCGCTGCTGACCCTCGGCGTTGCGGGCGTCGTCCTGTCGGCGTCGGGGGCGGGGCTGTGGTCGGTCTACGCGGGCTTTCTGGGCGCGCTGGGCATCTGGGGCTGGATCGAGCTTGCGTTTCTTGCCGGTGTCATCACCGGACCCGAGCGGCGCGCCTGTCCGCCGGGTCTGACGGGGATCGCCCGGTTCAATCGGGCCTGGGGCGCCCTGGCGCATCATGAGATCGCGTTGGCCACGGGCCTGTTGTTCATCCTCGTCGCTGTCGGGGATGCGCCGATGCAGGTCGCGCTCTGGACCTATGTGATCCTGTTCGGGGCGCGTATTTCGGCCAAGCTGAACCTGTTTTTCGGCGTGCCGCGGATCAATACCGAATTCGTGCCCGCACGCCTGGATCACCTGAAATCGTTTTTCCGGCGTGGTCCGGTGACGATGGCATTTCCGGCTGCGATCACCGGCCTGACGGTGGCAACGGCGTTCCTCGCCGTTCGCCTGTGGGGCGCGTCGACCGATGTCGAGGCCGCGGCGCTGACGTTGCTGACGGCCCTGGCGGCC
Organism: uncultured Alphaproteobacteria bacterium; assembly: GCA_963761735.1. Lineage (GTDB taxonomy): Bacteria > Pseudomonadota > Alphaproteobacteria > Rhodobacterales > Rhodobacteraceae > CAVXHQ01. The sequence continues at coordinate 762,986 of CAVXHQ010000003.1, read as the reverse complement.
CTGGCGCTGTTGGAACACTGGCTGATGGTTGTGCCATTGCCGGATGCAAAGCTCTGGCGCTGGATGTTGCCCGCGCCCAAATCGAGGCCGGCGAACGCACCGTCGCCCTATACCAAAACGACCCCTGCCAAATCAACCTACGCCAAGACGACCTACGAAGGACAGACCGATGGATTTTGACGCTCTCTTCAATGCGCAACTCGACACTCTCAAGGCCGATGGCAATTACCGTTTCTTCGCCGAGCTGGAGCGTCAGGCGGGCAAGTTTCCCAAGGCGGCAAATCACGGCAATGACGGTGTGCGCGACGTCACGGTCTGGTGCAGCAACGATTACCTCGGCATGGGCCAGCACCCCAAGGTGATCGCCGCCATGTGCGAGGCCGTCGAGCGGACCGGAACCGGCGCGGGCGGCACGCGCAACATTTCGGGCACCAATCACGATCACCTGCTGCTCGAGCGTGAGCTGGCCGACCTGCACGGCAAGGAAGCGGCGCTGCTGTTCACCTCTGGCTACGTGTCGAACTGGGCGGCGCTCAGCACGCTCGGCTCGCGCCTTCAGGGGTGCGTGATCCTGTCGGATGCGGGAAATCATGCGTCGATGATCGAAGGCATCCGCCATTCACGGGCCGACAAGGTCATCTGGAAACATAACGATGTGAAGGACCTCGAGAAAAAGCTCGCGGCCCTGCCGGCCAACACCCCCAAGATCGTCGCCTTCGAGAGCGTCTATTCGATGGATGGCGACGTCGCGCCGATCAAGGAGATCGTCGAGGTTGCCGAGAAATACGGTGCCATGACCTACCTCGACGAGGTGCACGCGGTTGGCATGTACGGCCCGCGCGGCGGCGGCGTTTCCGAGGCGCTGGGCGTTGCCGACCGGATCACCCTGATCGAAGGCACACTGGGCAAGGCGTTTGGCGTCGTCGGCGGCTATATCACCGGCTCTGCGGCGCTGTGCGATTTCATCCGGTCGTTCGCATCGGGATTCATCTTTACCACCGCCTTGCCGCCCGCCGTGGCCGCCGCCGCGCGCGTGTCGATCGAACACCTCAAGGAAAGCGATGTCGAGCGGCAGGGACAGCGTCAGCAAGTCGCCCGCCTGCGCCGCGCGCTGGACCGCGAGGGCATTCCGCACATGGCGAACGACAGCCATATCGTGCCGGTCCTGATCAAGGATCCGGTGAAAACCCGGATGCTGGCCGATTACCTGATGCGTGAATGGGACATCTACGTGCAGCCGATCAACTATCCGACGGTGCCCAAAGGCACCGAACGGCTGCGGTTCACGCCCTCGCCGCTGCACACCGATGCCGATATCGATCATCTGGTCGCGGCCCTGTCGGTTCTTTGGCGCCAATGTGCGCTGGCGCATGCGGTTGCCTGACGCCACGTCCGGCCGCGGTGCGTCCCCGGCACCCAGGACACTTTTTCGCGTTTGGGCTGGACCGCCGCCTGGTTGGCGTTATCTTGGGGCGCAATGGGGCGTTTATGTAACCTCTATGGGAGATTCGAATATGAAGACCTTTACCGCTGCCGCCGCTATGGCGATTCTGGCCGCACCCGCCTTTGCCGAGGGCGATGTCGCCGCCGGAGAAGAGCAGTTCAACCGTCAGTGCGTGGCCTGCCACGTCGTCGTCAACGACGCGGGCGAGACCCTTGCAGGCCGCAACGCCCAGACCGGCCCGAACCAGTACAACGTCCTGAGCCGGGGTATCGGCATGTACCCCGATTTCAACTATGGCGATTCGCTCGTCGAGATCGGCGAAACCGGCGAGATGTGGACCGAAGAGAATTTCGTCGCCTACGTGATGGATCCGACCGGCTGGCTGCGCGAAACGCTCGACAACAACCGCGCCCGTGGCAAGATGGCCTACCAGGTCCGTGACGAGCAGCAGGCCCGCGACATCTACGCGTTCCTCGCCAGCCTCGACACCGGTGAGATCCCGACGGAAGAGTAAAATCGCGGCCGTACCGGCAGCGCATTCAAAGGACCGTCGGGAAACCGGCGGTCCTTTTTTATATCACATCAGCACTTTCTATGACGACAGCACGGTCGTCAGGGCGGCCATGATCGCCTCTGGTGCTTCTTCGTGGGCCAGATGACCAAGGCCCGGCAACGAGATATGCCTGGCGTTCGGCAAGGCCCGCGCGGCATTGACGCTGACCGACGGCGGCACGGCCCGGTCCTGCGCGCCGGTCAGCAGGGTGACGTCGGCATCCACCTTCGGCAGCGCCGCGATCAGGCCGGCAAGATCCCAGTGCGCCATCATCAGCAGCGTCGCGTCCACATGGGCGCGGTCCTGCACTAGGCGCAGGTATCGCGCGATGCCGTCGTCGGTCAGCGTCGAGCCGGTATTGTCGATCAGGCGGCGCACCGTCGATGCGCGGGCCGTGGCGGAGAACACCGAGGCCGTCAGGGGCGTCAGCGCCAGTGCCCGCGCCATCACCGGAAACAGCCAGCCGGGGATGCCGTCGAACGCGGCGACGGCGGCGTTTATTCCGACGATGCGCGCCTCGGGGACACGGCCTTGCCGCGCAAGTTCCAGGGCGATGGCGGCACCCGCCGAATGGCCGATGATACATGCGGGACGCCAGTTTTCCTGCGTCATCAGGGCGGCGATATCCTCGGTCATCAGGCCAAGACTGCACCGCGCCCGTGCGCCAAGGTCGGTATACCCCTGACCCGGCAGATCCAAGGCGACGACACGGTGCGACTGCACCAGCAGCGGGAAAATCCCGTGCCAGCTTTGCGCGGCACCGCCTGCGCCGTGGATCAACAGGACACACGGCGCACCCTTCGGCCCCGCCTCCTGGAAATGCCAGCGATGCGGGCGGCAAAGCACGCGCCGGGAATGGGCGGCCATCGGCCAGTCGGGATCGGGCGGCCAGCGCATGGTCTCAGCCGTCCAGGGCGGCGGTCAAGGCGGACGACAGCCGTTGCGCATCGGCGCGCGGTATCGGCAGATAGGCCGCACCCATGACGCGGGCGAGGTTGCCGAGTGTGGGTTCGGGACGCCGCCCGGTGTCGATGACGATGCCGTCCATTCCGTCGGCCACGATCAGCCGCGCGGATTTCAACGCATCCTCGGCGGCGGCGGCACGGCCCGGCGCCCCGTCCAGATTGACGTTCGCGCGTCCGTCGGTCAGCAGCGCCAGCGTCGGCGTCAGCCCGCGTGCCCGCGCCTGCCGGGCCAGCGCATGCGCTGCCACCAGACCGGCGGCAAGCGGTGTGCCGCCGCCGCCCGGAAGGGCGGCGAGGCGGCGCTTTGCCTGTACGAGGCTGCGGGTCGGCGGCAACAGCACCTCGGCCCCGGTGCCGCGAAAGGCGATCAGCGCGACATGGTCACGCCGCGAATAGGCCTGTGCCAGCAACAGTTCCACCGCCCCCTTCGCCTCGGCCAGACGCGACAGCGCGAGCGAACCGGAGGCATCGACGGTAAAGATCAACACCCGCTCGGTGCGCGTCTCGTACCGCCGGATGTGGATATCCGAGGGGCGGATATGCAGCCCGGTGTGATCGGGCCGGGATTGCGCGCGCAGCGCCTGCCACGGGGCGGCGGCGCGCAGGGTGGCGGTGATGTCGACGCGGCCCCGGCCCGGGCTGCCGGTCCGCGAGGGCAGCGGTCGGCCCCGCCGTCCGCCGGTGCGCGCATCGCCGCTGCCGCTGCCCTTGCCCGCGCGCGATTTGCGGGCGGCAAGGCGGGCCAGCAGATCGTCGGGCAGCAACGCGCGGATCGCGTCGAGCAGCAATTCCTCCGGCAGGACCATGTCGTCGTCGGAAGTATCGTTGTCGTCGGTGGTTTCGGGCGCGGTTTCGGGATCGGGCGCCTCGGGTTCCGGCGCGTCTTCGGCGCTGTCCTCGGGCGGAAACCGTGTCGCGCGGTGCGACAGGGTCAGCGGCACGGTTGCGGTCAGGTCGTCCTCGGTGATCGTCCTGCGCCCCGCCAGCGCCGCGTGGGCGCGCGCGGCGGCAAGGGCAAAGAGGCTCGCCCGGTGGCTGGCAATGCCGAAGGCCTCGCAGGCGGTGGCGATGGCGGCGACGATGGCGTCTGGCACGGCGATGTCCGGCAACAGGGCCTGCGCCGCCGCGATCGCGCCCGCGTCGGGTATCGCGCCGGCGTCCGGTGGCGTGTGCAGGGCATCGCGCCAGGCGATATCGGTCAGGTCGGCGGCAAAGGCGAGGGTTTCGGCCAGCACGGCGGGCACGGTTTCGTCAGGTTCGGCGCCCTCGTCGAACGCGACGAGCCATCCGTCCGCCAGACCCGCGCCCAGCCGCGCGGCAAAACCGGGTGTGGCGCGTTCGGCCATCGCCAGAACGACGCCGCCGGGCCGCGCAAGGACGCCCGCGTCGATCACCAACTGGCCCGACGACAGGGTTGCCGTCAGATCGACGCCGCCGAACAGCGCCGCATCCGACATCCCCGGCACCACACGGGACGCGGGCCCGAGAGGTGCGAGCATCGCCGCAAAGGCATCGCGCACCGGGCCGGGACGGGCCCGCACCACCATGCCGCCAAGACGGCACGGGTCGATGGCAAGCAACGTCAGCGCAAGACAGGCGCGCTGCCATGGCGTCTCACCGCCGGGTGCATGGTCGTCAGGCAAGGATCTCGTCCACCACACGTCCCACACGCGCGCCGGACCCGGCATCGTCGAGGGGATCGCGGCGCAACCGGTGGCGCAGGGCCATCGCAGCCACCGCGCGGACGTGATCGCGCCCGATGGCGGTGTCGTCGCGCCAGGCGGCAAAGGCCCGCGCCGCCTTGAGCAGGGTCAGCTCGCCCCGCAGCCCATCGGCGCCAAGGGCGAGGCACAGGCCCGCCACGTCGCGCAGCACGGCGTCGGTCGCGGTCAGCCCCTTCAAGGCCCTGCGTCCGGCCACGATCTTTTCGCGAATCGCGGCGTCTTCGGCCTGCCAGCGCAGCATGAAGGCGGCGTTGTCCGTCTCATAGGCGTCCCGCCTGCGGATCACCTCGATGCGTTCCTCGATGTCCCTGGGCGACGCGACCTCTACCGACAGGCCGAACCGGTCGAGCAGTTGCGGCCGCAACTCGCCCTCTTCGGGGTTGCCCGAGCCGACGAGCACGAATCGGGCCGGGTGGCGGATCGACAGGCCCTCGCGCTCGACCACGTTCTCGCCCGACTGCGCCACGTCGAGCAGCAGGTCGACGATGTGATCCTCCAGCAGGTTCACCTCGTCGATATACAGATAGCCACGGTTCGCCTTTGCCAGCAGCCCCGGTTGAAACCCCTTTTCACCCCGCGCCAGCGCCCGTTCGATGTCGAGCGCGCCGGTCACCCGGTCCTCGGTGGCGCCCAGCGGCAGATCGACGACGGGGGTGGGCATTTCCTGCACCGGGCCGGTCTCGCCTGCCCAGTCGGGGACTTGCGCTGCGGTCTCGGAATTCACCGGGCACCGCGCGACGGCACTGATCGGGGGCAGCAGCGCGGCAAGCGCGCGCACGGCTGTGGATTTGCCGGTGCCACGGTCGCCGAACACCAAAACGCCGCCGATCCGGGGGTCTATGGCCGTCAGGATCATCGCGGTCTTCATCTCGTCCTGACCGACGATGGCGGAGAATGGGAATGGCGCTTTCATGCGGCCTCCTTGGTCAATGCGGCAAGCGGCGAGACGCCGCCCCATGTGCCCGCGTCCGACTGGACGCTGAACCGGGCGTAGAGTTCTTCGCGGAACCAGTCGTGGTCGCGGACCGCGCGGATCGCCTCGGCGTGGGGACCGGTATGCGCGAATGCCGCCATGCTGGCAGCGTCCGGCCAGATCGAGAATGTGACCTGATGCAGCAGCGGCACCTCGCCGATCCCGATCTTGAAGGCGACGCTGGTGTCGGCGCCGATCCGCGCGGAAATATCGGGGACGCGGCGCCAGAACTGGGCCGCAACGCGCGGTTTGATCGTGGCGCGCGTCAGGGCGGCAAGGGGGCCGGGTGTGGGCGCCTGTTCGGTGAACGGCGTGCTGCCGGACCAGTCGCCGCGCACGGATGTGGGCGTCAGGAACACGGTCCACGCCTCGGCCGCGCGGGTGTGATAGCGCGCGAACGCGGGTGCCTGTGCTGTTTGGTCGCGCGCCGTTGCCGCGTCGGGCCAGGTGGCGAGGATGGCGTAGACGGCGGTGTTGGGCAGCGGGGTAAACCCCTCGCCCGTCCCGGAGCCGCAGAGTTTCCAGAACCCGATGCCGGGGGTACGGGCAATGCCGCGCCGCGCCAGCCCCATCTGCGCAAACGCCCACAGGCGTGCCCGCAGGCCCGAGAAACGGTAGAAAGTGAGGCTGACGGTTTGCGATGCGTGCACGGCTCAATTCCGAAAGTGTAATTTTATTCTGACAGATCGGGGGTGGCTTTGAAAGAGGCGAGGTCCGGTCGATTATCGTCCTGTCGAATCGGATATTTTTAGCAGGATGAGGGCCTAAGACGGATTTTCGATCAAAAATTCCGGATTGAAATGCCGTGGGACGCGGCCTACTGTCAGCCTATGTTTACAGATGAACCTTCGACTATGAATGCGAATCGGGCGCTGGTGATCGGTGCGGGCCTTGGCGGGCTGGCGAGCGCCATGCGTCTGGGGGCCAAGGGGTATCGGGTTACGGTGCTCGACCGGCTGGATCGTGCGGGCGGACGCGGATCGTCGGTGACGCAAAACGGCCACCGGTTCGATCTTGGGCCGACGATCGTTACCGTGCCGCAGGTTTTCGAAGAGTTGTGGGCCGCGTGCGCGCGCGATTTTCACGCCGACGTCGATTTGCGCCCGCTCGATCCGTTCTATGAGATCCGCTGGGAAGACGGGTCGGTGTTTGCCGCCACCGGTGACACGCAACGGATGATCGACGAGGTGCGCCGCCTGTCGCCGGGCGATGTGAAAGGCTATCTGCGGTTCCTGAAAGACGCGAAACGCCGGTTCGTGATCGGGTATGAAGGCATGGTCGACAAGCCGATGCACCGGCTGTGGGCGACGATTAAGGTGCTGCCGGAATTTGCGCGCCTGCGGGCCGACCGGTCGATCCACGGCCTTGCCAAGGCACGGGTCCGCGACGAACGGCTGCGCATGGCGCTGTCGTTTCATCCGCTGTTCATCGGCGGCGATCCCGATCATGTCACCAGCATCTATGCCCTCGTCAGTCATCTCGAAAAGGAATTCGGCGTGCATTATGCCATGGGTGGCGTGCAGCGGATTGCCGACGCGATGGTGGACGTGATCCGCGCGCAGGGCGGTGAGGTGCGGCAGGAAGCCGAGGTCGACGAGATCGTCATCGAAGGCGGTGCCGCGCGCGGAGTCCGCCTGACGGATGGCGAGGAACTGGCCGCGCCGCTGGTGGTGAGCAACGCAGACGCGGGCCACACCTATGACCACCTGATGCGCAACGCGCCGCGCAAACGCTGGACGCCCGCGAAGCTGAAACGCTCGCGTTGGTCGATGGGCCTGTTCGTCTGGTATTTCGGCACCAGGGGCACGGCGGACAAATGGGCCGACGTGGGGCATCACACGATCCTCAGCGGTCCGCGCTATTCCGGCCTGCTGCGCGACATCTTCGTGAAGGGCAAGCTGGCCGACGACATGTCGCTGTACCTGCACCGGCCTTCGGTGACGGACCCGGACGTGGCGCCCGCCGGTGACGACACCTTCTATGTGCTGTCTCCCGTGCCGCATCTGGGCCACGCCAATCCGGTTGACTGGGCGACGATGCAGGAAACCTATCGCCAGAAGGTTGCCGCAGTGCTCGAGCGGACGATCCCGGGGTTCGAGGCGGATATTTCGGCCTCGCATATTCTGACCCCCGAGGATTTCCGCACCCGGTACCTGTCGCCGTTCGGCGCGGGGTTCTCGCTGGAGCCACGCATCCTGCAAAGCGCCTATTTCCGCCCCCACAACGTCAGCGAAGAGGCGCGCGGGCTGTACCTCGCGGGCGCCAGTACCCATCCCGGGGCCGGTCTGCCGGGGGTGATTTCCTCGGCCAAGGTTCTGGCCGATATGGTGCCCGATGCGCCTGTGGTGACCGATGCCGTGCGCCTAGCCGCCGAGTAGAAGGCCGAGTGAAAAACGAATGAAAGAGTGCCCATGACGATACGTCCCGACGATCTCGCCCATTGCCACGAGGCGATCCGGCACGGCTCTCATTCTTTTCACATGGCGTCGAAGCTGCTGCCCGCAAAGGTCCGCGACCCGGCGCTGGTCCTTTATGCGTTCTGCCGTCTGGCCGATGACGCGGTGGACGAAAGCGATGGCAAGGCAGCGGCTGTCCTGACGCTGGCCGACCGCCTCGACCTTGCGTACCGGGGCACGCCCCGCAACGCCCCCGAGGACCGGGCCTTCGCCGCCATCGTCGAGGAATTCGACATGCCGCGCGCACTGCCCGAGGCCCTGCTCGAAGGGCTCGCCTGGGACGCGCAGGAGCGGCGCTACGCCACGCTGTCCGACGTACGGGCCTATTCGGCGCGGGTGGCGAGTGCCGTGGGCGCGATGATGTGCGTCCTGATGCGGGTGCGGGACGGCGACGCGCTGGCGCGGGCCTGCGATCTGGGCGTGGCGATGCAGTTGACCAATATCGCCCGCGACGTGGGCGAGGACGCGCGCGCGGGGCGGCTGTATCTGCCGACCGATTGGCTGGCCGGGGCAGGCGTGTCCGAACAGATGTTTCTGGCCGAACCGCTGCCGACGGCGCAGGTGCGCAAAATGGTATCGCGCTTGCTGGCCGAGGCGGACCGGCTGTACGCCCGGTCCGAGGCTGGGATTTCCGCGCTGCCATGCCGGGCCCGCATGGGCATCTGGGCCGCGCGCCTGATCTATGCGGGCATCGGCGCGCAGGTGCGCCGTCAGGGATGCGATAGCATTTCGATGCGGGCGCGCACGGGCAGGGCGCAGAAAATCGGCTGGATGGTACAGGCGGCGGGGCGCACCGCAGCCTCGATGGTGATGCCCGGTCAGGCGGTGCTCTATGCGCCGCCCTTGTCCGAGGTTGCGTTCCTGGTGACGGCAACCGCGCAGGCACGCCCCGCAGAAGGGCGGACGACCGCCCTGCTGGGCGTTCTTGCCGATCTGGCCAGTCGCGACGACCGTCTTGCAGGCATCTGAACACCCGAACCGGGCGACAAATTAGGATCGGAACGGCGCGCGCACTGGTATGCGCGACGTTTTGCCCCATATTGCCGTCATGCAGACGCAAGGAGCGTGACCTATGGACCTGTGGCTTTTTGCGATATTCTTTGCCGCGTGCTGTGCCGCCGGGGCCACGGGGGCGATGTTTCCGACCGGCCCGTGGTACGCGCGGCTGAACAAGCCGTCCTGGGTGCCTCCGAACTGGGTGTTTCCGGTGGTCTGGACGTCGATCTATCTGCTGACCGCGTTTGCGGGCGCGCGTGTCGCGGCGCTGCCGGGCAGCGGCATGGCCCTTGCGTTCTGGGGCATGCAGATCGCGTTCAACACGCTCTGGACGCCGGTATTTTTTGGATTGCGCCGCCTGAAAGGCGCGCTGCCGATCATGGCGGGCCTTTGGGTTGCGGTCCTTGGCGCGACGATCACGCACTTTGCGCTCGATTTCTGGGCGGGGCTTGCCTTCGTGCCCTATCTCGTCTGGGTGACGATCGCGGGGGCGCTGAATTTCGAGATGGTGCGCCTCAACCGCCACGTCGAACCCGTCGACATCACCAAGATCTGACGCACCGACGGGGGGTTGCCCCCGGCGTCTGTGCCGTTATGTTCATCCTCACCTCGGGGTGCTCTGGAAACAGGGCTGAGATGCGGCATGGCCGCGAACCCGTCGAACCTGAACCGGATAACACCGGCGGAGGGAAGGAAACGGGACGCTGAAATCGCAGTACCCTCATTGCCTGACCATTCCCGCCGGCACATGAGAGGAACGCCCGATGAGAACCCCCCTTTGTGCCGCAGTTCTGACCGCCTTTGCCTTTCCGGCAAGCGCGCAGGATCTGCCGCAACTTACCATCTATACCTACGACAGTTTCGTCACCGAATGGGGCCCCGGCCCCGCGATCGAGGCGGCGTTCGAGGCGACCTGCGCCTGCGATCTCGTGTTCTCGGGACACGGCGATGGCGCTGCCCTGCTGGCCCGTCTCGCCCTCGAAGGGCCACGGACAGAGGCGGACGTGGTCCTCGGTCTCGACACCGCGCTGACGGCGGCGGCGGCGGAGACGGGCATGTTCGCGCCGCACGGCCTTGCGCCCGACCTGTCGCTGCCCGCGCCCTGGACCGACCCGCTGTTTTTGCCCTACGACTACGGGTTCTTTGCCTTCGTGGGCAATGCAGGCACTGAGATGCCCGGCAACTTCGAGGAACTGGCGGATTCGGATCTGAGCATCGTCATTCAGGATCCGCGCTCGTCCACGCCCGGCCTTGGCCTCGTGATGTGGGTCAAGGCGGCCTATGGCGATGCCTCGGGCGGGATCTGGGAGGGGCTGGCCGACAATATCGTCACCGTCACCCCCGGCTGGTCCGAGGCCTACGGGCTGTTCCTCGAAGGCGAGGCGGACCTTGTGCTGTCGTACACCACCTCGCCGTCCTATCACGCGTTGGCCGAGGGCGACGACAGCAAGGTCGCCCTGCCGTTTGCCGAGGGGCATTACATGCAGATCGAGGTTGCGGGCATCGTCGCCGCCAGCGATCAGCGGGAGCTGGCGCAGGCCTTTCTTGCGTTCATGGTGACGGACGCATTCCAGTCGGTGATCCCCGAAACCAACTGGATGTTCCCCGCCGCGACGCCCGCCGGCGGCCTGCCAGAGGGTTTTGCCGTGCCGGAACCCGCCGACAGGTCGCTGGTGTTTTCGGACACCGAGGCGATGGCGCTGCGCGAAGAGGCGATTGCAGAATGGCGCGCGGCCCTGTCGCGCTGAACGTCCGCATGGGCCGGTCGTGATGCACACGGCATTGCCACGCTGGCCCGGCGGAATCGCCGCCGGGCTGGTACTGGTCCTGACGTTCGGGACGCTGATCGCCGTCGCGGGTCGTGCCGGGAGTGGTGCGGCATCGGCAACGGACTGGGCGGCGGTACGGTTTACCGTCGTGCAGGCCACGCTGTCGGCGGCAGTGTCGGTCATCGCGGCGATACCGGTGGCGCGGGCGCTGGCCCGACGGCAATTTCGCGGACGCGGCGCCCTGATAACCCTGCTGGGCGCGCCGTTCCTGTTGCCGGTGATCGTGGCGATCCTCGGATTGCTGGCGGTATTCGGGCGCGGCGGGATTCTGAACGCCGCGCTCGAGGCGCTGGGGCTGCCGACCATTTCGATATACGGGTTGCACGGCGTCGTGCTTGCGCATGTGTTTTTCAACCTGCCGCTGGCGGTGCGGCTTCTGTTGCAGGCCTGGCTTGCCATTCCGGCAGAGCGGTTCCGTCTTGCCGCGTCGCTGGATGCGCCGGTCGGCAGGCTTCTGGAATGGCCGATGCTGCGCAGCGCGGTGCCGGGGATTTTTCTGGCGATATTCCTGATTTGTCTGACGAGCTTTGCGGTGGCGCTGACACTGGGCGGCGGGCCACGCGCGACGACGGTGGAACTTGCGATCTATCAGGCGCTCCGGTTCGAGGCGGATTTCGGCGGTGCCGCGCGGTTGGCAGCGTTGCAGTTCGGCATTTGCGGCGTGGCGGCGGTGCTGGCCTGGACGGTGACGGTGCCGTCCGGGTTCGGCGCGGGCCTTGACCGGGTCGTGGCGCGGTGGGACGCCGGACCCGTGTGGCGGGACGGGGCGGTGATCGCGGTGGCGGCGCTGTTCTTGCTGGTGCCGCTGGGGATGGTGGTCTGGCGCGGCGCCTGGGGATTGGGCGAGGTGCCTGCATCGCTGGTGGCTGCCGCGCTGCGCTCGGTCGCGACCGCCGTGGGCTCGGCGGCATTGTGTGCCTGCCTCGCCACGGCGCTGGCCCTCCGGGCGGGGGGGCTGGCGTCGCTCGCGGGGGTGTTGCCGCTGGCGACATCGGGCCTCGTTCTGGGGACGGGGCTGTTTTTGATCGTGTTTCCGTGGATCTCGCCGCAGGCGCTTGCGCTGCCGGTGACGGCGCTGGTCAACGCGGTGATGGCACTGCCGTTCGCCTATCGCGCGCTGGCGCCCGCGGTGGCGGAGGCTGAAACTGGGCAGGGGCGCCTGGCGGATGCGCTGGCGATTACCGGCTGGGCGCGGGTGCGGATCGTGATCCTGCCACGGGTGCGGCGACCCCTTGGGTTTGCAACCGGATTGGCGGCGGCGTTGTCGATGGGAGACCTTGGCGTCATCGCGCTGTTCGCATCCGAAGCGCAGGAAACGCTGCCGCTGGCGATGTACCGCCTGATGGGCGCGTACCGGATGGATGCGGCCGCAGGGGCGGCACTGGTGCTCGTGGCGCTGTCGCTGCTGTTGTTCTGGCTGTGCGACAGGGGAGGGCGGATCGGTGAATGACGGACTGAAACTTGACGGGCTCAAGCTGCGGCAGGGAACGTTTACGCTGAGTGCCGACCTGGCGGTTGCGCCCGGTGCGGCGGTCGCCGTGATGGGCCCGTCGGGGGGAGGGAAATCGACGCTGTTGTCCGCGATTGCCGGGTTCTTGCCACCCGAGGCTGGCCGGGTCCTGTGGGACGGGTCCGATCTGACGGCGCTGGCGCCCGGGGCACGACCGGTGTCGATGTTGTTTCAGGATGCGAATCACTTCCCGCATCTGACGGTCGCGCAGAATGTCGGACTGGGGATCACGCCGCGATTGAAGCTGTCGGCCGCAGAGCGGGACCGGGTGTCGGCGGTGCTGGGTCGCGTCGGCCTCGGCGGTATGGGCGACCGGCGGCCCGGCGCGCTGTCCGGCGGTCAGCAAAGCCGGGCCGCCCTGGCGCGGGCGCTTGTCTCCTCCCGGCCGCTGGTGTTGCTGGATGAGCCGTTTGCGGCCCTCGGTCCGGCGCTGCGGGTGGAAATGCTCGATCTGGCGGCGCAAACACTGGGAGCGGAGGGCCGGACATTGCTGATGGTGACCCATGCGCCAGAGGATGCGATGCGGATCGCCGGGTCGGTGATCGTGGTCGATGGTGGCGTTGCGCAGCCACCGCAGGAGACCGCCGCCTTGCTGGCCAACCCGCCCGCGGGGCTCAGGGCCTATCTGGGATAGAGCGGTGTGGCGGGGTGGAAGCCCTGCGAGGCATCCGTAGTACAAGAAACGCGCCGGGGGATAGCCGGCGCGTTTTCAGGGTGTTGCGGCGAACAAGATCAATCCTTGCGCTTGCCCTTGACCGGTGTCCAAAGGCGCTTGTTCGTCAGGTAGAGCAGCACGGCAAGGACGGTCAAAAAGATCACGCCGGTCAGACCTGCGGACTTACGATGGTTCAGGCCGGGCTCGGCGGCCCACATCAGGAACGCGGCGATGTCCTCTGCCTCCGACTCGAGCTTCCGTGGAATGCCCGTCGGCAAATTCCACGTCATCGCCATAGAGGGGCGGCGGCATGGCGATCCACGACCCGGGGACCATGTAACCGACGGCGACCTTTTCGATGACCGTCGTCGTCGTGCCGTCTTCTCCCACGACCTCGATTTCGGTCTCTTCATAGATCTTGCAGCTGTCGGGGTAGCCGCCGTTGGCGAAAGCGGTGTTGTAATAGCCGTCGATCGGCTCGCCTTCGAGGGCACATTCCGGCTCGTCGGCGTATCCGGTCATCAGGGAGGCGATGTATTCGGGCCCCCCCATTCCCCAGATGAACTGGTTGATACCGGTGCCGTAGGGGCCCTCGAACCCCGCGCGTGCCTTTGCCATGAGGCTCAGGTCAGGGGCGCCGGCAAACTGGCTCTGTCCGAAATAGTCCAACGGTGTGCCGGGGCGAAAATCGCCGAACCCCTCGTCGAGGGCCTGATCGAAAACCTCGTAGTTGGCGGCATAGGCGCGCATCTGGTCGGCGGGGAGGGCGGGGCCGCCTTCGTCGGTCAGCGTGCGATATGCCACGTATTCGAGGCCGTGGCAGGCCGCGCACAGCTCGGTGAAGATCTGAAGGCCCCGTTGCAACTGCATCTGGTCATAGCTGCCGAACATGCCTTCGAAGCTGAAGTCGAAGTCCTCGACCTCCTTTTCCGGTGCTGCAAAGGCGGGAATGCCAGCAGTGAGGTAAAGGCCGAGTGCCACCGCGGCGGTACGTGTGAGTGTCTTGAGCATCGTTTGGGTCCTTTGTCTCACATCATTCCGCGGGGGTCGCCGCAGGCGCCGATTTGGGTTTCACCAGTGTCGTGGTTCCGCCGGTATGGGGCGAATAATGCGCGGCGAAATCCTCTTCGATGGTGCCGGGCGGTGTCAGCGGTTTCTCGATCACGCCGAGCAGCGGCAGGATCACGAGAAAGTACGCAAACCAGTAGGCCGCGCCGATCAGCGAGATGAACGGATAGATCCCCTCTGCCGGCCGCGCGCCGACCCACATCAACACGATGAAGTCGACGACCAGCAAGGCGAACCACCATTTGAACATCGGGCGATAGCGGCCCGACCGGACCGACGATGTGTCGAGCCAGGGGGCAAGCGCCATCACGGCGATGGCGCCGAACATCGCGAGCACGCCAAAGAACTTGCCGTCGATGATGCCAAAGGTCACGAACTTGACCGCGATCACGATCCAGACAGAGTCGTCGAAGGCGCGCAGGATCGCGTAGAACGGCAGGAAGTACCATTCGGGGACGATGTGGGCGGGCGTCACCAGCGGGTTGGCGGGGATATAGTTGTCGGGGTGGCCAAGATAGTTGGGCATGAACCCGACGACGGCCATGAACAGCGCGAGGATGACGACGAGGGCCAGCAGGTCCTTGATTACGAAGTAGGGCCAGAACGGCAGGGTGTCCTTCTCGGCGTCGGCCTTCGAGGTGCGGCGCACTTCGACACCGGTCGGGTTGTTGTTGCCCGTGGTGTGGAACGCCCAGATGTGCACCATCGTCAGGCCCAGAAGGATGAACGGCAGCATATAGTGCAGCGCGAAGAACCGGTTCAGCGCAGGCTGACCGACGGCGCCGGCCCCCAGGAGCCATGTCTGGATCGCCTCGCCCACGAAGGGTATGGCGCCGAACAGGCCGGTGATGACGGCGGTACCGTGGAACGACATCTGGCCCCAGGGCAGAACATAGCCCATGAACGCGGTGCCCATCATGAGGACGAACATCAGGATGCCGATGATCCACGTCACCTCACGGGGCGCCTTGTACGAACCGTAATACAGTGACCGGAAGATGTGCGCGTAGACCGCGACAAAAAACAGCGAGGCGCCGTTCATGTGGACATAGCGGAGCATGTCGCCGCCATTCACGTTACGCATGATGTGTTCGATGCGGGCAAACGCCAGGTCGGTATCGGCGACGTAGTGCATGGCAAGGATGACGCCGGTGACGATCTGCATGACCAGCGTGATCGTCAGGACGATGCCCCAGATCCACATCCAGTTCAGGTTCTTCGGCGTCGGCAGAAACAGGGTGTCGTACATCAGGCCGACGATGGGCAGACGCCGTGCCAGCCACTTTTCGCCGCCGGATTTCGGCTCGTAGTGATCGTGGGGAATACCAGCCATGGCTTATGCCTCCTCGCCAAGCAGAATTGTCGTGGGGTCGACGAACGAGACGACCGGTATCGCAAGATTGCGCGGTGCCGGGCCCTTTCGGATACGGCCCGCGGTATCGTAGTGCGACCCGTGGCACGGGCAGAACCAGCCACCGAAATCACCGGCCTCGCCCAGCGGCACGCAGCCAAGGTGCGTGCAGATGCCGATCTGCACCAACCAGGCCCCCTCGGGGACCTCGCTTCCCTCGAACGGCGGCAGTGTCCGGTTCGCATCCGTCGCCTCGGCCTCGCCCAGGTTGGCGTTTTCGGCGCTTGTGTCCTTGAGGTCGCGCAGCGGCGTCGCGCGGGCGGCCTCGATCTCTTCCGGCGAGCGATAGCGGATGAACACCGGCTTGCCCTGCCACAGCACCGTCAGCTGGGTGCCCTCGGCGACGCCGGACACATCGACGCGGATCGCCGCGAGCGCCAGAACGTCGGCGGACGGGTTCATCGAGTTCGATGGCGTAGGCAGTGGAACCGCCCAATGCGACAGCACCGGCACCGGCGGTCGCGTAATAGATAAAGTCGCGGCGGGTCCCGGCGGCGTGCCCGGCGGCGTGATCGGCGTCTGCTGTATTGTCTGACACGGGTGCTTGTCTCCGTTCATGGTGAGGCCCGAGGGGCCCAAGAGCTGCGCCGACGCGTGAACCCGGCGAGAATCGTGCCGCCGGGAATACCCCGCGGGCTTTTATCGATCCTTACCGGCCAGTGTCGCGCGCGTCCAGCGGACAATAGGGCGCAGGTATGCAGTGGTGCAAAGGGGTAACCCGCGCGTGCCGTGGGTCGGTGGATGCCTGTCACCAATGCTGGCGCGGCCCGGGCGACCGGGTTAAAAAGGGTAAAACACCACAGGAGGGGCGCGATGACACCGCCACTGACGGGAAGCTGCCATTGCGGTGCCGTGACATGGCGCCTGACCGATCCACCAGAAAGCGCCACGCTGTGCAACTGCTCTATCTGCCGCAGGTACAGCGCCGTCTGGGCCTATGGCTGGCTTGGGCACGACATCTTCATCGACGGCAGCGGGGCGGATGCACGGCAGTCTTACGTCCACGGCGACCGCGAGATTGCATTTCATCGCTGTGCCACCTGTGGCTGCGTGACGGACTGGACGTCGCTGGTCCCGGATACGGATTTCACCGGTGACAGCGATGGCCCGCCCGGGCCGAGGACGCGCATCGCGGTAAACATGCGTCTGGCCGATCCGGCGGCGGTGGCCGACATTTCGCTGCGGCTTTTCGACGGCGCGGATGCGTTCGCGGATCGCCCGGCAGACGGGCGCCGCATCCGCGATGTCACCGTCTGATCCGGCCGGGCGATGCACCGCCGCTCGCACAGCTGTGACGACGCGGCGCTTGCCCCGTTGGCGCGCAGGCCCTAGACGCAGGATTCAACCCGAACCGTTCCGTGCAGGATAGCATCATGACCGACAGCCGCATTTTCGCCGCCGCCCTTGCCGCAACCTTAGCCGGTCTGGTCGCCGCGCCCGCGCTGGCCGAGGTCGAACTCAGCTTTTACGGTGGATACCAGACGGCGCCGCATTCGACCTTCGAGGTGACGGGCGACCCCTTCGTGCCGGACACGCGGATCGGCGCGGGCTGGGAGGGCCGCTCGTTCGAAAACCCGATTTATTACGGCGTGCGCGCGACGTGGTGGCAGTCCGAGACCTTTGGCGTCGGCCTCGATGTCAATCACACCAAGGTCTATGCCGACGACGAGACGCTGGCGGAAACCGGGTTCGAGCGGCTGGAATTTTCCGACGGGCTGAACATCGTCACCGTCAACGCCTACCGCCGCTGGCCCGGTATGTGGGGATCGCTGACGCCCTATGTCGGCGGCGGCATCGGCATTTCGGTTCCCTATGTCGAGTTGACGGACGGCGCCTCGGATACGGCCGGATACCAGTACGGCGGGCCAGCCGTCGCGTGGATTGCCGGGGCGAGCTATGCCATCGACGAGACGTGGTCGGTGTTCGGAGAGTACAAGGGCACCTATTCGATCAACGACGTGGACCTCGATACCGGCGGCTCCATCGAGACCGATATCATCACCAACGCGATCAACTTCGGCGTCAGCTATACGTACTGAGGACCGGTGCGACGACCGGCGACGGTGACGACAGGTCCGGCCGGAACGGGCGCCTTCCGGGCCACCAGCCGTGCCGGCAAACCGCGCGGCCGTCAGGCACGGCATCGGATGCGTTGACGTTTCGGCCCCAATCCGTCGGTTTGCCGGGATGCCGTCGCCGCGTAAAACTCCGACGGCTTTCGGGCGCTTTCTGACCGAAGCGGTCAGACGGGAGCGGTCTCGATCATCGAGGGCCGGAGTGAAAACGCGCCGTACCATGCCGCCAGTGCGGGTGCGGCGGATCGCCAGCCGCGCGCATCGTGGCGCAGATCGAGATAGCCCAGCGCGCAGGCCACGCCGATCTGCCCTGCGTCGAGCGGGCCGGAAAGATGGCTCATCCAGCGGGATTCGATCGCGGCGATGGCGCGCGTGACCTTGGCCCACTGGGCATCCATCCAATCGGGCATCTGCATGTCGGCCTCGCGGAACCGCATCTCATAGGTGATGCCGACCGCGGCGTCGCAGATCGCATCCGCCGTCGCCTCGAGCGTCAGAACCTCCCACAGCCGCGTCTCGGGATACAGGCGCGCGCCCGCCAGCGCGTCGAGATAGCGGGTGATGACCCGACTGTCATACAGCGCGGGGCCGTCGTCACGGATCAGGGCCGGGATCTTGCCCAGCGGATTTGCGGCGGCGACCTGTGGCGCGGTGGCCATCGGCGTGGTCGACACCTCGACCTCTTCGATGCCCGCGAGCAGATCGGCCTCGCGCAGGACCACGCGCACCTTGCGGACGAACGGCGAGACGGGGGACATCAGGAGTTTCATCGCGGAGCCTTTCGGTTGGTGCCCGAAGCGTAGCCGTGCCGGGGGCGGGTCTTCAAGGGCGCAGGCGTCGCGCCGGAAGCGGACCGGCCCTCCGGGGGCGCGCGCCGCGCGGGGGAGTATTTAGGGCAAGAAAAAGGGTGCGGTTTTCAGACGGCAAGATGGGTGCCGGTGGCGCCGGTGATGGTGGCCCGAACGATCTGGCCGGTTGGCTGCGGTGCGGTAAAATGCGCTTGCGCGAAATGTTCGGTGCGGCCCATCTTGGGCGATTCCATCAAGATTGCATGAGTTTTGCCGATTTGCGCCGCCAGATGGCGGGCAACGGCGGCGTCACCGGCGGCGCGCAGGCGGGCGGCGCGGGATTTGATCGTGGCGCCGTCGACGGCGGGCATTTTCGCGGCGGGCGTGCCGGTGCGCGCCGAGTACGGAAAGACGTGCAGCCAGGTAAGATGGCAGTCCCCGATCAGGGCGAGGCTATCGTCGAAATGCGCGTCGGTCTCGGTCGGAAAGCCCGCGATGATGTCGGCGCCGAAGGTCATGTCGGGGCGCAGCGCGCGGGCCTCTTCGGTAAAGCGGATGGCGTCGTCACGCAAATGGCGGCGCTTCATCCGTTTCAGGATCATGTCGGAGCCGTGTTGCAGCGACAGGTGCAGGTGCGGCATCAGGCGCGGTTCGGTCAGCGCGTTCAGAAGGGCGTCGTCCACCTCGATGCTGTCGATCGACGAGATCCGCAGGCGCGGCAGATCGGGGACGAGGCGCAGGATGCGCAGGACGAGATCGCCCAGACGCGGCGTGCCCGGCATGTCGGCGCCCCACGACGTCAGGTCGACGCCGGTCAGCACGACCTCGTTGTAGCCGCGATCCGCGAGGCGCCTGATCTGGTCGACGACCACGCCTGCGGGCACGGAGCGCGAATTGCCGCGCCCGAACGGGATGATGCAGAACGTGCAGCGGTGGTCGCAGCCGTTCTGCACCTGAACGTAGGCGCGGCTGCGGGTGCCGAAGCCGTCGATCAGGTGGCCCGCCGTTTCGGTGACGGACATGATATCGTCGACCTGCACCGGCTCTGTTCCGCCCGTGGCGAGGCCCACCCATGTCGCGGGCGCCATCTTTTCGGTGTTGCCGATGACGTGGGAGACCTCGGGCATCGCCGCGAAGGTGCCGGGTTCGGTCTGTGCCGCGCAGCCGGTGACGATGATCCGCGCGCCGGGGTTTTCGCGCGCCAGTTTGCGGATGTCCTGCCGCGCCTTGCGCACGGCCTGCGCGGTGACGGCGCAGGTGTTGACGACGACCGCATCGCCGAGGCCCGCGGTGGCCGCGAGATCCTTCATCGCCTCGGTCTCGTAGGCGTTCAGGCGGCAGCCGTGGTTGGAAAAGACGGGGGCCTTGCGATCCATCAGACGGACGCCATGAAGGCAGGCGTCAGCGTGCCGTCGAAGGCGTGCATCGTCGGACCGGTCATCCAGACGCCATCCTCGCGCCAGTCGATGTCGAGGTCGCCGCCGTCCAGCGTGATCGTCACCGCGCGTTCCGTCAGGCCGCGCCGGGCGGCGGCGACCGCCACGGCACAGGACGACGAACCGGAGGCGAGCGTGATGCCCACGCCGCGCTCCCACACCCGCATGCGGATGTGGGAAGGCGACAGGATCTGTGCGACCTGCACGTTGGTGCGCTGCGGGAACAGCGGGTGGTGTTCATGGGCGGCACCGAAGGCCGCGAGGTCCACCGCGGCCACATCGTCCACGAAGAAGGTGCAATGCGGATTGCCCATGCCGGTGGCGGTCGGCGCGCCGGGGATCGGCAGCCTGAGCGTTTCCATCGCGCGGGACAGCGGCACATCGGACCAGTCGAGCATCGGCGCGCCCATGTTGACGCTGGTGCGACCGTCGGCGCCCGCCCGGGCGTGCAGCACGCCGCGTTCTGTTCGCAGGCGAAGGGTGTCGCGGCCAAGGCGCGCCATTTCGGCCTGCGCGATGCAGCGGGTGGCATTGCCGCAGGCCCCGGCGGTGGTGCCATCGGCGTTGAAGAACGTCAGGGTCAGATCCGCATCCTGCCCGGTTTCGATCACCGCGAGCTGATCGAACCCCACGCCGCGATGCCGGTCTCCCAGCGCGCGGGCAAGGGCGGGCGTCATCACCGGAAAAGCATCCGGTCTGGCCACGTCCGGTTTGGCCCGCGCATCGACGACGACGAAATCGTTGCCGAGGCCGTGCATCTTGCGAAAGGTCAGCGGGGTCTGTGTCATGGGCGCGCCATATCGCACCCCGGCCTTCGTTTCCAGACGGTCCGGCATCTCCCGGGAACCGTGCGTTTCCAGTGCCTCCGGGGCAAGGCCGGGCTTTTGGGGGTTGACCGCCCGTGTCGTGGTTTCTACATGTCCGCGTGGACGCGTCGTCCGTGTGGGCCGGTAGCTCAGCTGGTTAGAGCAACTGACTTTTAATCAGTAGGTCCTCGGTTCGACCCCGAGCCGGCTCACCACACACGTCTTTCCTCCTGTTGAGACCGTTCTATGTGACGCTGAACCCCTGGAGACCGGGGCTTTTGCGCCTGCTTCGCGGTCTCTGTTCTGACTTAGTGCCCCGACGGCCCCGCCCCGCGTCAATCGTCTCTCCGGCGACTCTGTCAGGACCCACTTTTGTATTATCGTTCAGGCGAGCGGATCAGAGCGCAGCGAGTAATTCGCGCTGGGCATCCCGATCGTGTGGCAGCTGGTTCATCTGGATCCACTTGGAGGTCAGTCCAACGGGCTGCTGTCCTGACAGGATGCTTGCCGTGATGTCGGGTGCAAGGAACGCAAGCTGCAATGTCTGGCGCAGGCGTTTGACGTCGGTCTGGTATTTCGCGGCGATCGCTTTGAAGGTCTCGCCAGACTTTAATGCGTCATACCAGAGATGCGCGCGGGCCAGATTGTCGATAAGCACCGGGTCCGGCCTGGCGGTGGCTGCGCCGATGATGACTTTGGTTTCGACACCGCGCTTTCGGATTGTGAGTGGCGCGGTGTGGATGAGGGAAGTGTCGCTGTCAGTGTCTGAACCTGCGGTGATCGTAAGGTGCCCTGCAGTCCGGAGGTGCCCGGCGCGCGTTGAATGCCTGGCGCGTCCTCGTGGATGCGCCGCGGCCACCTGCAGCATGTCCTGAACTGCCCGCCACGTGTCATCTTCAATCAGCCCGGGGTGCTGGCCTTCGTAGACTGTGCCCTTGTGGACGATCTTGCCATTGTAGAGCGGATTGCTGAGAATAGCGTGGAGATGGTTCTTTACGAAGGGCTTGCCGCCACCGGCGACGCCACCCGGGGACATCGTCCGCCGCGTCGTCTCGCCGTCCGCGTCCAGCAGCGCCTTCAGCCGACCAATAGATCCGGCCAGCAGATAGCCTGCATAGATTTTGCGGATCAGCGGTGCTTCATCCGGGTTCTCAACCAGCGTCCGGCCGCTCTGCAGATAGCCCCGCGGCACCGTGCCCCCCCATCCATAGGCCTTTGCGCTTGGACGCTGCGATCTTGTCGCGGATACGCTCCGCCGTCACCTCGCGCTCGAACTGGGCAAAGCTGAGCAGCATGTTCAGGGTGAGCCGACCCATAGAGGTGGCCGTATTAAAGCTTTGCGTGACAGAAACGAAGCTTGCGTCCATCGCATCGAGCTGATCGACGATTTTGGCAAAGTCAGAAAGAGACCGGGTCAGCCGGTCGATCTTATAGAGGACGATCCGGTCAACGCGCCCGTCGGCGATATCCGCGAGCAACCTTTGCAGGACAGGGCGCTCCAGTGTGCCACCGGAGATCCCGCCATCATCATAGCGGTCTGGCAGCAGGGTCCAGCCTTCGGCCTTCTGACTGGTGACGTAAGCAGCACATGCCTCGTGTTGCGCATCGAGCGAGTTGAAGTCCTGCTCCAGCCCGTCCTCGGTGGATTTGCGGGTGTAGATGGCACAGCGGATCTTCGGGGCCATTATGCTGCCTCCCGTTCAACCGGCGTTGAACGGGGTGTTGAAGGCCCTTTCAAGCCAAAGAACCTCGGTCCGGACCAATGCGCGCCGGTGATCTTCCTCGCGATGGCGGTGAGGGATTTGTAGGAATGACCCTGCATGGTGAACCCGGTGGCAGTGACATCGACGACCCATGTCTTGCCGTTCCAGTCGCGCATGAGGCGCGCGCCGGGTTGGAGAGTGGAGATGGGTGTCGCATGTGGAGCGGACGCCGGTCCGGTGCTGCCTTGCGCCGCCATCAGTTGTTGGCCCCGATGCCTGATCTGGCGCCGCAGTCTGCTGTGCAGGGGACCTTGGTGCGCGCACAGTTCCTCATACGACAAAGCTTGCCGCAGGAAGGGCAAGCTGAGGTTCTTGGGTGGATCGCTGCCATGGACATCTGACCATAGGGCCGAGAGGCGGACCCGGTCAGCGGTCAGCAGGTTGGCGAGATCAACGGCGATTGCGTCGGCGCTGTTCATCGTGGCTACCGAGCCCCCGGTGCAGTGGGCTTCGCATGCGTGTTCAGCCGCAGCGTCGCGCGGGGTACGCGCCCGGATTTTCCGGAACCGCCGTTCGAAGGTGCCTGCGTGGTCCCGGCTCGCTTAGCCTTCGCGTCGGCTGCAATTCGGTAGCGGGTCCCGACCCCCTTTGCGCCCTTGATGGTCTCGATCGCATGGCCCGCTTTGCGCAAGCCGCTGATCGCCGCCCGCGTCGTATGCGGCAGCCAGCCCAACGCCTCGGTGTCAATCTCGGCGACAAAAGGGACCATTTACCGGCGCAAAATGGGGCCACGGCCTGGATGTTCGCGGCGCTCTGGCGCGTGTGCTCGCCAAGTAGCTGACGCGCGCCAGAGTGCGCTGGCCGCAGGCCAGCATTGCTGCTGTTTTTGCGGTTTCAGTCTTGGAGTTTGCGGCTCTGTCGCAGCCGGTAGCTGTCGCCGTTCATTTCCAGGATGTGAACATGGTGGGTCAGGCGGTCGAGGATGGCGCCGGTAAGGCGCTCGGATCCGAAGACTTCGGTCCATTCATCAAACGGCAGATTGGACGTGATGACGATTGATCCTCGCTCATAGCGCTGCGAGATGACTTCGAACAGCAACTCCGCGCCGGATTTGCTCAGGGGAACGAAGCCAAGTTCGTCAATGATCAACAGATCCTGACTGACAATCAGCTTTTGCAGGCGCTGCAGACGCCGATCATCGGCTGCCTCGATCAACTCATGCACCAGCGCGGCGGCCGTCGTGAAGCGGACCTTCAGGCCCTTCTGGCAAGCGGCGAGACCAAGCCCCAAGGCAATGTGGGTCTTGCCGGTTCCCGATGGACCCAGAGCAATAATGTTCTCGCGGCGATCAGCGTATTCGCAACGTGCCAGCTCCATGGTCAAGACCTTGTTGAGCGACGGGATCGCCTTGAAGTCGAAACTGTCGAGGCTCTTGGTGGCCGGGAACTTCGCGGCTTTGATCCGCCGCTCAACCATCCGGCGTTCGCGTTCGATCAGCTCCAGTTCGCAAAGCCGCAGCAGATATTGAACATGATCCTTGCCCTCTGCCGCACACTGACGGGCCAGCTTGCCATATTCGCTCTTGAAGGTCGGCAGTCGGAGCGCCTTGAGGTGATGCTGCAATAAGACCTGCGGAGTGTCGCTCATGTCGGCACCCCCGACATCAGGCTCATGTAGCTGGCCGGGTCTGTCGTCCCGACCTGTGCTCTGGGCAGATAGGGATAAATATCGAGATCCAGCCGTGGCGGACGCCTCTCGATCCGGCACAGGACAAGATGCTTCACAGCATCATAGCCGATGGCCCCGAGATCGAGCGCCTGCCGGATCGCACCATGCAGATGGGTCAGTTCGAACGTTTCCAGCAGACGTAAAACCTGAACATATTCGCGCTTGCCCTTCTTCCCCATCCGCGCCTCCAACAGTCGGCGCAGGGTGGCGAACTCATCCGGCAGATCCCAGCCTTGCAGCGGTGCGGCTTGATCCAGCGCCCCAACCTTTTGCTCCAACAGCGGCAGGTAATGCATCGGATCAAATACCATGTCCGCCTTGTCGTAGGACCGGCGGTGGTGGGCAATCACCTCGGCCCCGCAGCCGATCACAACCTCATGGACATACCCACGAACCTGAACCTCGTGATGGGCATGAGCGACAGGCACCGAGTAGTCATTGTTGCGATAACGGACCATGGAGATCGATGTCGCCCGGGTGCTGACCCTGTCGCAAGCATCGTAAGGGGTGGTCGGCAGCGCCATCAGCGCATTGAGATCCCGCATCAGACGTTCACCGACAGTCTCGGTATGACCACGCACAATGTCGCCCTGTCGCGTCAGGCACTGATCTTCCAGCCAGGTGTTCAACGCATCGAAGCTGTCGGACCGCGGCGCGGGAACGAGGAAGTTGCGCCGCCCATATCCGATCACCCCCTCGACGTTGCCTTTGTCATTGCCTTTGCCCGGTCGGCCGAACTTGTCGTCGAACAGGTAATGCGACTGCAATTCCGAAAAGACGCGGGTGCGCAACCGGAGGCCATCGCCCAGGATTTTCGCCACTGCGATCGTTGTATTGTCGTAGAGGATCGACAAGAGCACGCCGCCGAAGAATGCAAAAGCGGCGTTGTGGCCATCACAAAACGCCTCGGTCGTCTCGGCGGGGTAGGTCTTGATGAAGAACGCATCCGAATGCGGAAGCGCCATCGCAAAGTAGTGCAGCTTACACTCAACACCGGCAATCACGCCCAGCGTTTCGCCGAAATCGACCTGAACATGGCCCGGCGCATGCGACAGCGGCACGAACACTTCCCGCGTCCGCCGCTTCTTCTCACGCACATAATCAGTGACGATGGTGATCCCGCCCGTAAAGCCATGCTCGTCGCGCAGCCGCGCATGAATTCGCTTGGCAGTGTGCCGCTGTTTCTTGAGTTTGCTCTTATCCTCTTCGAGGATCTGGTCGATCACCGGCACAAAGGGATCAAGCTTGGGACGCTGCGGCATCGCTTGGCGCCGATATCCCGGCGGAACCGAATGCTTCAGGATCTTCGACACTGTCTTGCGGTCGATCCCGAACTTCCGCCCCGCCTCGCGCTCACTCATGCCCTCGACATGGCACGCTCTGCGCACCCGGGTATACAGTTCCACAGAATACATCTCCCGACCCTCAGCTTCCGCCCCGGGTCTCAGAATGGCAGAATTTTACTCCGCGACGGTCAGGTAATCCCACCGTTTCCGTGGCCCAGTTTGCCTCCGGGATTTACATCAGCTTGAGCCGCCAGCGTCGTGAACCCCCGTCGCATGTCTGTGACACCGGCCGCCAGCCAGACCCGCGTGTTCGACGGGACCGGGATCATGGCGACAGGCCCCGGATCAGCCGGGCCAGCGCCTCGGGATCGTAGGTGCCCACAATCCGCAGTCGGTGACCACCTGCGACATCGATCTCGATTGTGCCAGGATCAGCGGTCGGATCAGACACCGCGTCATGATCCCTCCACTCCGGCTGATCGACGATCTCAACCGGCAGGAAGCCAGCGACATCCGCAGCGCATATCTCGACCACCGGTTCGGCGGTGGGGGCGTATCGAGGATCCCGCAGCCATTTGAAGATCATGTTGGCGTTCATCGCATATCGACGCGCAACCTGCGCCACCGACACATCCGGCGCTGCCGTCTGAAAGCAGATCGAGCGCTTCTCCTCGTCGCTCCAGAGCCGTCTCGCACGACGCGCCATCGATCGCCCCTTAGTGTCCGCTATCCTAAGCGGACACTATCCCTCACTCCCTATGCGCGGCAGTGCAGGGAGACCGTACGGTTACTTTCGAGCCAAGGTTCCTCGGCAAAGGGTGCGAGTGCGAAGGCGACTACGCCGCCTATTACGATGATCCATGCAGACGGCGCGGCGGACAGGATCGCCAATCCGAGCAGTATGCCCATGTCGGCGACGTATTGCGGGTTTCGCGACCAGCGGTAGAAGCCGTCAGTCTTCAGCTCCGCTTCCGCACCGCTCGTTGCGTCCATGCCGATCCCCAAGGCCGCAGTCCAGACCACTACGTTACCTGCAAGGATCAACGGCAGTCCGATAGTCCAGCGAAGCCAAAGGGGCCAGCCCAAGGCGTTCCATTGAATGAGGCCGATGATAATGGCGCTGCCGAAAACCGTGATGGTGGGCATCCAAACAATGATCTGACTAAGCCAGCTCACCTGCCGAGGGGGCCAAAGGCGGCGATCCGGGACAAAGATCGACCAGACCAGCATCGCGATCAACGCAGCTTCGCAGAAAAGGGCGATGACCAGCGTGAGGGGAACAATACCGCTCATCCGTGCTGCTCCTCGCCGTGGCCTCGCCCGCCGAACTCGGATGGGTCATCGCAAGCGTGACGCGCGCATTCCAGTTCCAGAGTGGTGTGTTCGATATCGAATTGGTCGGACAATGCGGCCTTGATCCGGTCCTTTACAGCGTCTGCGTCATTCCAGCGTCCCTCCGCAATGACGATATGAGCGTCCAGCGCAGCGCGATGTTCGTCCATCTGCCAGAAATGGGCGTGGTGGATGCCGGTCACGCCGTCGATGCCGCGCACCGTATGGAGGACAGCTTCCGTCTCGATCTCGGGCGGCGAGCCCAGCATCAGGATGCGGATCACGGGACCGATCTCTCGGAAGGATTGCCATAAGATGTAGCCCGCGATCAGAGCCGTCACGATGGGATCGATCAGCCGCCAGTCGTAAAGCAGGATCAATGTGCCTGCGAAGATCACGGCGACGGAACCGAGTGCGTCAGCCACATTGTGCAGGAAGGCCGCGCGGATGTTCACGCTGGACTTGGACATGGCGAAAGTCAGCATGGCCGTGACCACGTCAACAACGAGAGCGATGCCCGCGATGACGACGATAATCCAACCCTCGACATCCTGAGGGTCGGCAAAACGCATTGCGGCTTCATAGAGAAGGTAGAGGCCTATCACGATAAGCGTCGTATAGTTGATGAGTGCCGCCACAACCTCGACCCGGCCATAGCCGAAGGTCATCTGCGCGTCCCGTGGCCGTCGCGCTATCTTGCGCGCGCCGAAAGCGATGATGAGCGAGATCGCGTCGGAGAAATTATGCAGCGCGTCCGCGATCAAAGCCAGCGATCCGGACATGATACCGCCTATGACCTGCGCGACTGTGAGCCCCATATTGACCGCAATGGCGGCAAAGACGCGGCGGTCGCCTGCTTGCGCGTCGACGTGATGATGGCCGTGCCCCATAACGGTGGCTCCTTTCGATTCGTATCCTTTTCATGTAGATGCGATCTACAGCGACTGTAGCTTCAAGGGGTAAATGTGAAAGAATATTCAATCGGGCAGATGTCGCGCCAGACTGGCGTGAAGGTGACGACGATCCGCTATTACGAAAGCCGTGGTCTGATCCCGTCACCCGCGCGCACGGAAGGCGGGCAGCGGCGATACGACGACGCCGCACTCGAACGGCTGGCATTTCTGCGCCATGCGCGAGAACTGGGGTTCGGGCTCGATGACATCGCGGATTTGATGGCTCTGGCCGAAGAACCGACCGAAGATTGCGCGCCCGCACATGAGATCGCTCGAAAGCAGCTCGCGGCAGTGGACCGACGCATGACCATTCTTGCGCAGCTTCGCAAAGAACTGGCGCGGATGGCAAAGGCGGACGATCAGGGGCAAGCTGGGGATTGCCGCGTTATCCAAGTGCTCGGCGATCACCGTCTGTGCATCGGCGCCCATGGTCATCGTGAAGAATATGAAACTAAGGGGCTGGATGGTGCCACAAGGTTTTCGGGCAGGCCAGACGCAAAAAAGCCCCCTGTTTAAGGGGGACTCGCCAAACGTTGACAAGGCGTTGACAAGAACCGGACAAGCAAAAGCCCGACTGATTAGGTCGGGCTTTAAGCGTTTGATTTAGAGCTGTTTTTTGGTTGCGGGAGGGCGCTCAAATCTCAACTTGCAAACGAAAGACGGCCACCCAGTGGGGGCGGCCGATCTTCGTGAACTTGCATCGCAAGTTGAGATGGTTGCGGGGGCACGCGGCCATCTCAACTTGCTTTTCTTCGCAGCCGCCTAGCCTGAGTTTACCAGCGCCGCTGGAGTCAGGCGATCCGCAATCGGCGCAAGAGCTTAGCCAGCACCTCTTCATAATCCTCAGGCTTTGAGAAGTCGGCGTAGAGCTTCCCCTTCAGGAATTCTGGAAGTTCGCATGGCTCGTAAAGCAGCGGTAGCACCACGACTTCACCGCTAGCGATTTCCCGATTCATTGCCACATCGAGTTCTTTCTTCACCCACGGTGCATCGATCGACTTCATAGACAGAACAACGGCGATGTATCGGCTGAGCTTAATGCCTTCTTCAATCTTGACGATAAGCGAGTCGCCAATGTTGATTTCGGCCTCGTCCAACCAGACCTGCGGCACGCCATGCGCGAGCAAATCTTTCCGCAAGCGCCGGACAAACGGTTTGTCGACACCCGTGTGGCTTAGAAATATCCCGTGATACTTCTCATGTGACGGATCGGTTTTCTCCAATGCCAGGCTATCGCGCACAAGCTGATTCTCGGCTTCCGGTGAGGTTGGCGGTGCCAGCAGCCATCCGGTTGTCGTCCCGAGCGTCACCTGACCGCCTAGGCTGTAACCCTCTGGCGTCGAAGCTATTGAGACGTATCCTTCAGCCGGATCGGATAGACACACTGTCCAACCCGTCCGCGACAACACGTCAAAATATCGTGTGAAATGACTATCTGGATCGACCTCGCCCACCCGACGCCCCTTCTTCACCAGCAAATCCGAGCGCTTCACAAATTTGGCGATCTTCGGCGCTACATAGCCCAGATGGGTCTCGCGATAGCCGAAGAAATTCATCCGCTTCGGTTCAGACAGACACCAGATAACAGTAGCGCCATCTGCGATCGCAGCCTCCATTTCCTTTTCCCGGTCCGCTGAGTCAAAGGCGGAGTTGATGTCGTAGCTGTCGTTTTGCTGCTTGAGTTTACTGAGTTCATGGGGTTCGTTCGAGAATTCTCCCGGCGCGCCGAACAGGAAATGGCTATAGCTCTGCGGATTGATGACGATTGTGTCGTATTCGTAGAGCGGAAACGCGGACCGCTCCTGGTTTACTCGGGGCTGGCATAGCCCCAGGTTCTCGATCTCCACGCCGTCGATTGCCTCACCTGTGTAAGTCACCCCTACTGTCAGTACCCTCCTCATCAACACTTGCTCCCATTCATAGACGAAGCGCCGTCATTGGAACTTTTGTTTGGGATTTATATACGTGCTTGACCCAAAGGTAGTATGATCCTATGTTGGTGTCATACAAGGAGATGATGCCATGCTCGCCAAGTTTGAAAGCCTCTACGACCTCTTTGAAGCGTTCCCCGACGAGCAGTCGTGCCTTGACCATTTGCGCGCAATCCGCTGGCGTGATGGCGAATTCTGCCCCCATTGCGGTGGCACGCGCGTCTATCATTTCTCGGATGCGAGAACCCATAAGTGCGGCGACTGCCGAAAGCGTTTTTCGATCAAGGTTGGAACCATTTTCCACGACACAAAATTGCCGCTGCGCAAGTGGTTCATGGCGATATGGCTCATCACCAACCACAAGAAGGGCATTGCTTCCACGACACTGGCGCGCGACCTCAAAATCACCCAAAAATCCGCGTGGCATGTTCTCCACCGTCTCCGCCACGCGGCCCGCACACAATCATTCAATGCGCCTATGGACGGACCCGTTGAGAGCGATGAAACTTATGTAGGCGGTAAGGAGAAGAACAAACATGCCGACAAGCGCACCCCCGGATCGCAAGGCGGTGCGAACAAATCTGTCGTACTCGGGGTTTTGAAGCGCGACGGCGATCTTCGGACAGAGGTTGTGAAGGATACAAAAGCCAAGACCGTTCAAGGCGTCGTGCGCAAGAATGTGATGCCCGGCTCAGTCGTCATGACCGACGAACACCGTTCTTATAGCGGCCTCAAAGCGGACTACACCCACTTCACTGTAAACCACAGCGCAGGTGAATATGTGATCGCGAAGGTTATCCACACGAATTCAATTGAGAGCGTCTGGGCGCTGTTGAAGCGCCAAATTGTGGGCATTCATCACTTCGTGTCGCCCAAGCACCTGCCAAAATACGTGAACGAAATTACTTGGCGCTTCAATCGTCGGGACATGGACGCCAGCGACCGAATGAATGAGATTTTCATGTCGGTTGAAAGGCGGCTCACATGGAAGGTTCTCACTGCATGACTTCTGACAAGCGAAAGACGGAGCCGCCGATGTTCCTCGAAATGGACTTTGAGGATGCACTATCCAGGTTCACCAAGGTGAAGCCGGGGGAAGTGAAGCAGAGCGTAGATCGCGCCAAACAGAAAAAGCCGCCGGAGGACAAGCCAACCCGGCGGCGACCCAAAAAGGGAGGATCAAGTTAACTGGCACTTCCCAGCTTACAGCATGGGTGCACGCCAGATATTGTGCGGGCCGTTACCCGCAGCACCGTGTGTGCGAACGCACATGCTCGATCCGGCCAAACCGGATACGAGTGTACGCACGGACACGGTGGCAAATGCGCGAATAGATCGCCATAAGCCTCGTCCTTTTTACGACGAGCCTTGAAGCGGCGAGGGAAATGGCATAGGTATCCCGCAAGCGGGAGGACCAAATTCCTGCCGAGGAGCGACACGGCCCTATCAGCACGCGCTCCGACCGAAACCGGCCCTGCCTTGGTGCTATAACACCTCGGACAGGGCCGTTTCACGTTCCAGCCCTTCGTGCGATACCCATAGGCGGATTCAGTTGGCCATTCAATACCTGAATTGGCGCAGAGTGAATGAATCTTGTGGACGGCTTGCAGAATGGTCTGTATCCCCACGTTCACAGATGTTCGCGGGAGATACGCCATGTCAGACAAAGCGCTTGAGAACGCCGTTGCGATACGCGACGAGTTGATGGAAAAGATCGCCAACGCCGAGATCCAGATCAAAGAGTGGCGCGCTCAAGCGCAGCGCGCTGAGAGGTTCATTGCAGACTGGGAGGAATTCTCTGGACAGCAGGCCCCGCAAACAGCAGTTTCTGAAAGCGCCGCTGTCAGTGTTGAATCCGCACGGGTGAAACCAAGGAACCCAAAGAAAGAGGATGTTGCGGACGCAGCACTTAAGATTATTCGCGAGCGGGGTGAACCCATGAGCCGTGATGATCTTTTCGATGCCCTTCAATCCGATGGCGTTGTCCTTCAAGGCAAAAACCCACCTGTGATCTTACAGACCATGCTTTGGCGAATGCAGGATCGCATTGTCCACTTGAAGGGTCACGGCTATTGGCCTCGCGAAGACGCATACATGGCAGCGGGGTATGTTGATGCTGATGAACCCGAGAAATTGGAGAATAACGACGTTGACCTAGACGACGAGGCGAAGGGGCTTATCTGATCTTGCGACGCGGCCACAAAGGTCGCGTCATCGTATTAGGTCACACATGTATATAGGTCCCTTTTGTTTCGACCGGCGGCGAGTTCCGGTCGCACTTCCCTGATTGCACCCTGGCTGCCGACAAGAGCGATCTCTATGCCCGCAAGCGCGCAACGCGGTGCCAACCTGTCTGCCAGACGCAAGGTGCTTTTCGTGAAAGGCACTACCGCCACCTGATGCCCATGCGTTGGAGTCGCCATCAATAGCCCGACGGTCTCGCACAACCCCTTATATAGACGAGACACCTGACCAGAATGTCTTGTGTTGATTATCCCTCCCTTGCATTCAGCGGAGATGATCTGATCACCGGCCTCCGCGACGACATCTCCCAAACCTGACTTCGGATTGACTGTGACCGTCTGGTCCGTTTCGTTCCGGTATTCCCCACCATAGGATGTGCTGCCGGTGCTGGTAATCTTGACGAAGCCCCGCCGCAGCAGCCAACCGGCAAAGTCGAATTGCTTGCCATGCTCCCCGTCGGGATGGATGCGAATATGCTGTGCGTCCTGAGTTCGGAGCAGGTGCATAGCATAGGCCACCATCACCGCACCTTCGTAGAGATGATGCTCTTGCTCGCCGTCGGATTTCCCGATGCGGTTTGGCGGCGGCGGTAAGGCCATGATCAGATCGTCGAATTCCACAATTCAACTCCCGTCGATAGGAATACCTTGGCGTAAGCCGACTGCGTCGCCATTGACATTTTCTTATAACCGGTCTTATTTGCCCGGTAAAGGAGGGCCTGTCATGTTTGCCTATAATCCCGACAAGTTCGCTTCGCTCTATCAATCCGAAATAGGCCAACGTATCTGGGCGTGCCTGACCCGGCCCGAAATTATCGCCCGGCTCGAGACTGCATCTGATTTGGGAAAACCGGCTGTCGAGGGCATTGAAGAGCAACTTCTCGACGAATTTCGCGAAGATATGCTGGCCGATCGCGTTAAGCAGATGATTGGTCATATGGTGCGGCAAATCCTTGAGCAGCGCGATTGGGTCCTAGATCAGGGCGACGTCAAGGTGCAGTCGGTTCCCTTCATGAAGGCCACGCGTTATCGACGGCCGGACTGGCTTACTTTCCACGCATTTCGAAACGCAAGTGACCCTCGGGACGTCGCCATAACGGACCGGCGGCAAAACGCGAAGTTGCCCTCGGGTGTGCACTGGAGCTACTACGCAACCTTTGCCAGCCCGCTCAAGGCGACCGTCGCTTTCGGTATCCACGACTTAAAGCAGCTCCGTCAGGAGGTGCATGCCCACGGCTATCAGCGCGTGCGCATCAAGCGCATTTTGCGGCGTGCGTGACGTTTATAATGGCCTCAGTCTACCGCTGCGCACATGACGCCCCGAATGCAAACCAAAGATAATCCAGATGAGGCCCAGCGTCGATGTTCATTGAACGACTTGTCTTGACTAATTTCCGTTGTTTCGGGCCCGCCCCGACTACGATCAACTTGACCAGCGGCCTGACCACCTTTGTCGGCGTCAACGGCGCGGGGAAGACCGCGCTGATGCAGGCCATGCAGCGTCTCTTCGGCGTGACCGGTGAGCAACGACGACTACGGCGTCAGGATTTTCATGTCCCTTCCAACGAGCTTGATCCGCCACTGCAGCGAAACTTCGTGCTGGAGGCCATCATCGCATTTCCAGAACTCGACGCCGACGGCATGGGTGGGGCAGCGATTCCGGAGTTCTTCCACCAGATGGCCGCCGATGAGGCGGGCAAGCTGAAGTGCCGGTTGCGTCTCGACGCCACTTGGAGCGACGACGGATCGCTCGACGGTACTATTGAGCAGAAATACTGGGCGGTCAGAACTTTCGGGCCGTTTACCGACGCTGGTTGTACCGAGCTCAAAGCAGCCGACCGCGGCCGCATCCAAATGATCTATGTGCCAGCGACGCGGGACGGCGCCTCCCAAGTGACTGCCTTTCTGCGAGGTAGGCTCTGGCGCGCAATCAATTGGTCGCAGGGGGTCCGCGACACATTCACCGATGCCGGAACTACCCTGAACGGCGCTTTCGCCGGTGAACCAGCCGTCGACGTCATAGCCGCGGCGGTGACGCGCCGTTGGCAGGAGGTACACACTGCCGGGACCGACACCACGCCGATCTTTCGCCCGATCGACCTGCGTTTCCAGCAGTTCATCCGAAAGATAGAGGTGGTCTTTCGCCCCGACGAGGCCGGCCGAGAGCGCGCCCTCGATGATCTGAGCGACGGCCAGCGGTCACTCTTCCACCTGGCGATGACGGCAGCAACGCTGGATGTCGAAGCCGGGATCGTCGCCGATCCTGCTGCGGCTGGTTTTCAGGCTGGCGGCGTGCCCCTACCAGCTCTCACGCTCATCGCTGTCGAGGAGCCGGAGAATAACCTCGCCCCCTTTTATCTTTCCCGTATCATTCGCCAGATCCAGGATCTGACGAAGGAGCCAAACGCGCAGGCTGTGGTCTCCAGCCACTCCCCAAGCATCCTCGCCAGGATCGATCCGACGCAGGTCAGGCATTTCCGGCTTGATCCTCATGATCGCACTGCCCGTATCCGCCCGATCAACCTTCCGGCCGGCGAGGAGGAAGCGTCGAAATTCATTCGCGAAGCAGTGCGCACCTATCCCGAACTTTATTTCGCGCGCTTCGTCGTGCTGGGTGAAGGTGCGTCCGAAGAGGTTGTTCTTCCCCGTCTCGCTGAGGCGATGAACCTCGATATCGATCGGTCCTTCGTTGCGGTCGTCCCCTTGGGCGGTCGGCATGTGAACCACCTCTGGCGACTTTTGACCGATCTCGATATTCCCTACGCCACTCTGCTGGATCTCGACTGGGGTCGAGCCGGTGGCGGATGGGGGCGCATCAAAACAACCTGCACACAATTGCTCGCCAACAACATCACGCCACAAGCCATTTTCGGACAGCAACTCAACCCTCAAGGGCCAGATGCCAACCTGGCGGCCTTCGATGCTCTGCCGATCGAGGACTTTGCCAATATCACGCAGTGGGTGCAGTGGCTGCGCCAGTTCAATGTCTTCTTTTGCACCCCTCTTGACCTTGACTATTCGATGTTGAGGGCCTTTCCGCCTGCATATCAAATAGTCGATCCTGGTCGGCAAGGTCCGTCGCCTTTAGGGGAGCCGCGTACGGCGGTTCTCGGCGACGACGGCCTGCCTCAACTGTACCTCGCCGATCAAGACGCTTTGATGCGCTGGTATCGCTATCTGTTTCTGGGACGCGGCAAGCCAAGCACCCACGTCCGGGTGCTTAGTGCGCAGGACCCAGTAGTTCTCGCAGCTGGCGCTCCTGAAGAACTACGCGCGCTCCTGACCTCAATCGTTGCCCGCCTCGCGCCGGTCGCTCCGGAAGTTGTCTGACTATGCGACTAGTACGGCCAGACGACTGGCACCCGCGTGGGATCGACGATCTCGAACCGGCGGCCTGGAACGCACTCCGGCACGACGGATCGGCATGTGTGGTCGCGGGGCCTGGTGCCGGCAAAACCGAGTTTTTAGCACAGCGCGCCGTCTTTCTTCTTGAGGCCGGAATCTGTCGCCCGCCGCATCGTATTTTGGCGATTTCCTTCAAAACAGATGCGGCCAGCAATCTTGCGGCGCGCGTTAGGCAGCGCTGCCCTCCGGAGCTGGCTTCCCGCTTCGTATCGCTCACTTTCGATTCTTTCACCAAGAGCCTCGTCGATCGCTTTCTCAATGCGATACCGGACGATTGGCGCCCGACTCGCCCATACGAAATAGCCTTTACTAAATATAAACAAGTCGAAGGCTTCCTTACTCAGGCACGGCTTGGTGCATTACAGGACTGGCAAGCAGAGATCGCGGGTTTCAGCGCATCAGATTTCGAGCCTCGGGTGGTCGGCGGATATCGCCTGCCTATTGAGCCTCTCCCGCCACAAAGTGCTACAGAGTTCGCCATCTACCGCTGGTGGGCCACGCAGTTGCGACCGGGACAGTCATCCTCTCTGACCTTTGTCGGTGTCAACCGGCTCGCCGAGCTCCTGCTCAGAGCCAATCCGCATATCCGCCGCGCATTGGTCGCCACATACCCGTTCGTCTTCGTCGACGAATTTCAGGACACGACTTATGCGCATTACGACTTCTTGCTCTCTGCATTCGTCGGTGGGCAGACTATCATCACTGGCGTTGGCGACGATAAACAGCGGATCATGGCCTTTGCCGGCGCACGAAGAGATGCATTTCAAAGACTACAGGTCGATTTCGGAGCAGTCCGCTTTCCTCTGGTTTTCAACTTCCGTTCGTCACCTGATCTCGTTGCCATCCAGCAAGTTGTCGCGCGTGCACTCGATCCAGGTGCAGTTCAGACGGTTGCTCAAGTGGCGCGCCAAGTTAATGGTGACGTAGCCCAAGTTTGGCGCAGCCAGACCAAAGCGGCGGAAGCTTCCCATCTAGCGCAATGGCTCGCCAATGACATGGCAACACGGGGCCGTTTGCCGCGCGACTACGCACTCCTCGTCAAACAGAAATCCGACGATTATGAGCGCGAACTTGCAGGAGCTTTTGCGATTCATGGCCTGCGCATCCGAAACGAGAGCCACGCCCTTGGAAAAAGCTCGCTTCAGGATCTGCTATCTGATGACCTGAGTCGGCTCGCGGTTG
Source organism: uncultured Alphaproteobacteria bacterium (assembly GCA_963761735.1). Taxonomy (GTDB): domain Bacteria; phylum Pseudomonadota; class Alphaproteobacteria; order Rhodobacterales; family Rhodobacteraceae; genus CAVXHQ01. The sequence goes on along the minus strand of CAVXHQ010000003.1, from coordinate 726,534 downwards.
CGATGCTTCGCCTTGGCTCGACCCGCCGCGCGCCGGCGGCTTGGCAACTGGTTTCATCATCGGTTATGGCACTGCGTTCTACTCCTCAAAACGATGACGCCCGCGCTGTTAAGGTCGAAGCGGATCTAACAGCCTTTCTTACCACTCTGCGCGCCGACATGGCCGCTCGCGATCCTTCGCGAGAGAGTGCCGCGGACTTTGCTAGAAGAGTTTTTGAATATCTTGATCTGGCTGCCATTTCACGAACATATGCCGAGTATGGCGTAGGAGACCTCCTCCAGATCATTCTTGAAGCCTTCTGCATTCACTTCTGTGCGTCCGCCGATGGCGCACCGAGCTGGACAGCTTGCCTCGATGCATTCGAGGGAGTAAATCAAATTCCGCTGATGACTGTCCACAAAAGTAAAGGGCTCGAATATGACACGATCATTTTCGTAGGGCTCGACGACAAAGCATGGTGGGCTCACGTGCCTGGCGATCTTGAGGGTGTAGCGGCCTTCTTCGTCGCTTTGTCGCGAGCCAAACAGCGGGCCATATTCGCTTTTTGCCAACAGCGCGGAACCCGAAATAATGTCGCCGAACTCTATCAGCTCCTCACTGAGGCCGGTGTGCCAGAAATTGCGGTATGAGGCACTGCTTGTTTCCGTCCTGGCGCCCTTCTTTCCGCACGTCATTTAGCGCTGCTAAGGCTCTTTGGAATCTGGATCACCATACCCACATCAGCGCACTACATAAACAACCGATAGGGGTACTCTCTGCCCGGAAGGCTTGGAACGTTGGCAATAGTCTGCGCTAATGTTTGAGAGTAGCGAATTGTGACCGGCACTGGATCATAAAGTGCGTCGTTGTTCCAATCCATTTTAGTGAGTGCAAGCGCCTCAAGCGCTGTGCATTCCAGAGGCCCAGACCCTGTATGTCTGATGAGCTTCAACGGTTTGGGGATACTCTTCTTGCCTTGATAATAGTTGCGTTCCAGAGACGCATCCGGTGCGTTGCCTGCAACCCAAACCAGAGCAGAATTTCCCGATTGAACAAGCGTTGTTCCTCTTGGTACAGGATACCCATCTGGCTGGCTGGGCGCACCAGACCCTTTGTTTTCAGTCAGCCAAACTGACCGCCATGGCGATGAGCGATTGATCTCCACACACTCAACTTCAGGGATCGCTGATGTTGCATCCAACGCGCCATCAATCTCTCCCTGTTTGAAGACGGTGGTTTTATGGACAACCAATCGACGCGGCAAAGAACCACCGTTACGACTTTGATAGAGGTTCAGGCTACGCGCCATAACAGCCCTCATATCACTGCGACTCAAATACGGATTACGTCGGATATCTGGAGTTTCTTCAACTGGATCGCGGGCTTCAAAAGCAACAAATTGCATGCCCCCGCCATCGGCATCAAACACCTGCGAACAACACGTTACGAACTTGGTCCCCTCTGCGCTACTGCGCAAAGAATAGGCTAGACCAATATACGCAGTGTGCTGCGGCACCCCCAGCAAGGGACCAAGTTTCCACGGGACACCCCCAGCTTTGACATAAAGTGCAATCGACAACCGCCAAGCAAGCGATGCTTTGTAGCTGAATGAAAAACTGCGATCATTGATGACCTGCGTCGGAATACCGCGCGCAGCGCCAAGTGCTTTTAGTTCATCATGGGCGTTAAACCCTTCCGCATAAAAGGACGATCTCCACATTTCAGGCAAATGCACGAGGACGACATCAAACTGGTCTCTAACAATGCTAAGTTGGTCCATCCCCTCGCGCATCGCGTTGAGGAGCTGCAAATGAGGAGGCTGACCGGGATCTGACGAGTACAGCTCATCTTTCAACTTGATATGCGCGTTCTTATCCGCTGCCACCAATGGCACCCCAAACACTTTCTCGAACCCACCAAAGGCAGGAACATAGTCCTTTCTGTCAGCTGGAGCATGATGCGATCTAAGAGTTGAAACCAACCCTTTCATTTGGGTCCAACCGCTCTGTGGACCCATCGTCGCTAATCGAACATTTGGCGTGAAATTTGGAAAAACGTCGCTGCTATGGGGTCCAAACCGGTCCAAACCGCGAAGTGGATTCACATCAAGTGATGTGTCATCGGTGTTAAACGACAGGTTCGGCTCGCCTAGCAACGAAAATGGCGGCAGTTTCGACCGAGTATAATCTATGCTCATCCTACCGCCTCCGAAAGTACGCATGGTCATGCGACGGCCTGCTCCAAGCGGTGGCGGCAGAGATCAAGAACTCCGCCTCGACACCGTCGGATGCATCAATGCCACAAGCCCGAATACGCCCCTCTCCATCACCCGCAATCAGCGGAACCCATGCTGAGATGATTTTCGACCACACCTTATTGTAACGCTGCGCCCACCTCTCTCGCGTCCAATCGACAACGACATCGCGGTTTCGTTTTTCCTGATCTGGATCGTCAGTACGGGGCGTTTGGACAAAAGTAGTTGGTTCGAAAGCACACCACCATTTATCCACGACCCAATCAAGCTTGATGCGTACACCCTCGTTGAACATAAACCCCTGTTCATTCGGAATCCTTCCCGTGAGGGCCGTACCATAGGCGGACTGCGCTGATGATTGTTGTGCTTTGCGCCGCGCCGCCACAACTGTTTCTTCATCACGGCGAGCGTGAGCAAAAACAGCCACATGGCCACTACGACGGAGTCGCGGAAGGAGTGGTTGATCACGACAAATGGCCTGAATTGTCAGGCGACACGACAAACTGGCCCTCTGGCGACATGAGGAACTGGCCCCTCGATAAGCTGAGAGGGAAGTCTGGATGACCAATCGAACAGTTGAGACGCTGCCGCAGACCGAGGGTCTGCGGAGGGATGAGATGAAGGAGCCGGATGATGTTTCGGCCATGCTGAGGCTGAAGTTTCTCGGATGGGGAGCCCGCCGGATTTCTGCGGAGCTTGGGTGCTCGAGGACGACTGCACGGCGATGGTTGAAGGAGGGGACGTGGCGCAGGGCGTCACCGCCACCGCGATCGAAGGCGTTGGATGGCCTGGAGGGTTGGGTCGAGGAGCGGTTTCGCCGCCATGCGGGCAACGCAGATGTGGTCCGTCAGGAGCTTGTCGCCGAGAAGGGCATCGAGGTAAGCCTTCGCACGGTCGAACGGGCGGTGGCGCATCTGCGTCAGGAGCTGCGGGCCGAGGCGCGGGCAACGGTGCGCTTTGAGACGCGGCCGGGCCAGCAGTTGCAGATCGACTTCGGGCAGCGGCGGGTCGAGATCGGCGGCGTGTCGCGGCAGGTGTCGTTCTTCGTGGCGACGCTGGGTTATTCCCGCCGCATCCACGTGCGGGCCTTCGCGGGCGAGCGGCAGGAGAACTGGTTTGAAGGCATGGAGAGCGCCTTCGCGTCGTTCGGCGGCGTGCCGGAAGAGGTGCTGCTCGACAATGCCCGCGCACTGATCCTGAGCCACGACATTGCCAGCCGCGAGGTCGTGGTGAACCCGAAGCTGCATGCCTTTGCCCGGCACTGGGGCTTTCAGGTAAAGGCCTGCGCGCCGTATCGACCCCGGACGAAGGGCAAGGACGAGCGCGGCGTCGGCTACGTGAAGGGCAACGCGATCGCGGGGCGTGCCTTCGAGAAGCTTTGCCGCGCTGGAAGCTCGATCTGGTGCAATGGACCCGCCAGATCGCCGACCTGCGGGTCCATGGCACCACAGGCGAAGCCCCGGGCCTGCGCTTCGCGCGTGACGAAGCCGGTCACCTGAAGCCCCTCCAGCACTGCGGCTCGTTCATGGCGACGCGCGAACTGAGCCGACGCGTCGCACCTGACTGTGCAGTGGAGATGGACACGAATGCCTACTCGGTCCCATGGCGCTTGATCGGCGAGCGGGTCCGCGTGCTGGTCACGGCTGAGACGGTGCGGGTTACCCATGCCGGCGTCGAGGTCGCCTGCCACCGGCGCAGCGCCGGCCGCCGCGGTCGGATCATCGACCCTGTCCACTTTGCCGGGGTGGCAGGTTCAGCGGGCCGCGCCAGGACACCTGCTGACGGGGTTGAGGCGCTGATCGGGGTGTCGGCACTGCTGCGCCCCCTCGCCGAGTATGAGGCTGTCGCCGGAGGGGCCTGGTGATGGGCGTGCATACGCAGGACGACCTTGACCGGATGCTCACGCGACTGAAGTTGACGGCGATGAGGGATCAGCTCGACAGTCTGCTGGACGAAGCCGTTCGGGGGGAGATGACGCTGCGCGATGCGCTGGCCTTTCTGTGCGAGCGCGAGATCGCCCGCAAAGACCAGCGCCGCATCGACATGAGTTTTGGGCTGGCGAAGTTCCCGTTCGTGCGGGACCTTGGCGGCTTCGACTTCGCCGCTCAGCCCTCGATCGACCGTTCGCAGATCCGCGACCTTGCCACGGGGCGCTTCATCGCCAACGGCGACGCGCTCCTGTTGCTGGGCCCTCCCGGCGTCGGCAAGTCGCATCTGGCCGTGGCGCTTGGTCGCGAGGCAATCGTCGCCGGCTACACGGTGCTCTTCACCGGCGCGATGGAACTGGTGGCGAACCTGGCCAAGGCGCAATCCGAGAACCGCCTTGAAGAGAGGCTGACACACTACGCCAAGCCGAAGCTGCTGATCGTGGACGAACTCGGTTACCTGCCGCTGGAGCCCGATGCCGCGCATCTGTTCTTCCAGCTCGTCTCACGACGCTACGAGCGCGGCGCCCTGCTCGTCACATCGAACCGCGCGGTCGGCGAATGGGGCACCGTCTTCGGTGACGCGGTCGTCGCCACCGCGATCCTTGATCGGCTGCTGCACCACAGTCACGTCGTCACGATCCGGGGCGACAGCTATCGCCTCCGCGAAAAGCGTCGCAGCGGGCTTTTGCAAAAGCCCGCTGCGACGACCGAAACCATCACTGCATCAACCTGAAGGTGGGCCAGTTCTTCATGTCGCCCTAGGGCCAGATCCGAATGTCGCTGGACAAGTGCGATACGCACTGCATCTTTGCGGAATTCGTCCGTCCGTTTCAGTCCCATAGTAACTCTCCTTTGGTGCAGTAAATGCTATCAAAGGAGCGGCATCAAACCGCGACAGGTCCATAATCCTTCCTTCCAAGCCTGAGAAAGGATCGCACCATCAAACCAGGGGATCAAACAGCTAATCCGGCCTCAACTGAAACAACGAGGCGGGGCGATGGCGCCCTCCGGAGGACTTTTCTCCGGTGTCTTCGATGAACCACACGTTGGTCAGCCACTTTCTGAAGTTGCGTTTGTCCATGGTTTCGCCGCGCAGGGTTTCGAAGACTTGTTGCGCCTCGGACAGCGTGAACTTGCCGGGCAAAAAATCAAACGCGACCAGGCCGCTGTCTTGAATGGACGCCGTCACGTCTCTGGCAAGTCTCGCACGACCATCCGCCAGGATCTGAGCGTGATCGAATGCAAGTGGCGGAAGCCCGTCCACCGGGAACCACTGGGCGTCCTGCGCATCACTCCCTCCTTTGGCGATCAGGTCCAGTGATGGAACAAGTGCGATGAAGGCGATCGTGATGACCCGGCCGCGGGGATCCCGTCCCGGTTCGCCATAGGCGCCGAGTTGTCTGAGGGAGATGCCTGTGAGGCCGGTTTCTTCCTCGAGTTCGCGCAGGGCGCCGTCGCGGATATCCTCGTCCATCTGAACGAAGCCGCCGGGGATGGCCCAGACGCCCTTGAACGGATCGATCTTGCGTTCAATGAGGAGGATCTGAAGGACGCCATCGCGGATCGAGAACACCAGGATGTCGGACGTGACGCTCGGTCGCGGAAAATCATATGTATGGCTCATGGGTGCCCGCTCCGTGACTGGGTGAGGAAAAGCCCGTCTGCTTGAATGCGACGGGCTTTTCCAGTGGGAAGAAGGAAGGTTGTGGTTTTCGGGGTGGGCGGTGCCTGTCCGGGGGAGGATCGGGGCACCGCCCGGGCCGGCATCAGTAGCACTGCCAGACGGTGACCCAGTTGCCCCAGGCGTCGTAGAGAGTGACCCACTCGCAGTAGTTGTTGACCTGCTCGAACTGGAAGGCGGTGTCGGCGTTCGGTGTCATGGTGTTGATGTCGATGCTGACGGGGGCCTGTGTGGCGCTGGCGATGCCGGCGGTGAGGACGACGGCGGCGGCTGTGAGGATGGACTTGAACATGATGTTTTTCCTGTGTGTTCGGGGATGAGGGGTTTTTGAGGGGGTAGGGTTCGGGGAGCGGTGTCGGGCGGTGCCTGTCCGGGGAGGATCGGGGCACCGCCCGGGCCGGCATCAGTAGCACTGCCAGACGGTGACCCAGTTGCCCCAGGCGTCGTAGAGCGTGACCCACTCGCAGTAGTTGTTGACCTGCTCGAGGAGGGCGGTGCCGTCGTTGGCAGTCGTGGCGGCAGTCGTGGCGGCGGCGGGGCTCAGGATGAGGGGCGGCTGGGCTGCGGTGGCGAGGCCGGCGGTCAGGGTGAAGGCGGCGGCGGTGAAGATGGTCTTGAACATTTGATGTCTCCGGTGTGTGTGTGGTTTGGTGTGTGAGGTTGTGGTTGCGTTGTTTCAATGGTGTAGTTATGACACTAACTGATAGTGTTGTAAATACACTTTCTAACATTTCCCGAAGAAAATTCTGAAGCAGCTGTTTCCAAGCGATTAACGTATCCGTCCGGCTACGTCGCGCTTGACGCCTGTTGCGGCGTCCAGTTCCAAGGCGCGAGTTCTTCGATGCGGTTGATCTTGTGATCGGCGATGCGCTCGAGAACCCAAGTGAGCCAGGCTTCGGGATTGACGCAGTTCATGCGGGCGGTTTCGATGAGCGTATAGGCGATCGCCGCGGCTTTGCCGCCACTTTTCGAGCCCATGAAGAGGTAGTTTTTCCTTCCGAGTGTCACAGGTCTGATTGACCGCTCGCAGATGTTGTTGTCCAGTTCCAGCTGTCCGTCCTCGAGGTATGGTCGCGCCTTGGTGATGCGGCCGAGCGCGTATCGGATCGCTTCTGCCAGCTTGGTCTTGCCGGATATTTTCGGCAACTGCCGCTTCAGCCAATTCTCCAGCTCGTCGAAGACCGGCTTGGCCTTAGCCTGCCGCAGGGCGACGCGTTCCTCGGGGGATTTGTAGCGCGCCTCTTTTTCCACGGCGTAGAGCTTGGCGATCCGCTCAATGGCGCCCCTGGCGATGACGGACCCATCGCGTTCGAAGACCTCCACGAACTTGCGACGGACATGGACCATGCAGGCTTGCTCCGTGGCGAGCCCTGCGCCGAACAGGCCGTTGAATCCGGTAAAACCGTCGGCATGCACGGTGTCCTTGTAGCCCGAGAGGTGGGCGGAAGGGTGTTCGCCCTTCCGGTCCACACTGAACTGATACCACGCGCAGGGGGGCGCCTGTCCGCACCATGGACGTTCATCGCGCACGTAGCTCCAGAACCGTGCGGTGTGAGCCTTGCCTGTCTTGGCGCCGGTCTGCATCTTGACTGGGGTGTCGTCGGCAAACACGGCAGGTCCGGCGCGCACCAGCTTGCCGATGTGATCGGCCAACGGCTCCAGCAGAGCCGTCGACCGCCCGACCCAGTCGGTGAGCGTCGATCGGTGCAGATTGAGCTTTTCGCGGGCGTAGATCTCCGACTGGCGATATAACGGAAGGTGATCGCAATACTTGCCGACCAGCACATGCGCGAGAAGACCGGGACCGGCACGGCCGCGTTCGATCGGGCGGCTCGGCAGCGGCGCTTGCGCGAAGGTCTCGCAGCATTTGCAGGCCATGCGGGGGCGCACGATCTGGCGGATGACGAACCGGCCCGGAATGTATTCCAGCTCTTGCGTCACATCCTCGCCGAGGGGGCGCAGGGCGCCGCCACAGGAGGCACAGGCATCGCCCGGAGACAAAACCTCGGTCTGTCGCTCAAGGTGGTCGGGCAGAGGAGCGCGGCTGTGTTGCCGTTTGGTGTGCATGTCGGAGGGGCCCGCGTCGTCGCCCGGGCCGGTTTCGTCATGCTGTGCCTCTGCGGCCCGCGCGATGTCGGTGTCTTCCTGCAAGTCGAACGCCAGTTGATCGAGGCTTTCGGATTTCGACCCGAACCGCGCCTTGTGTTGGGCCGCCAGTTGTCCTTGCAGGTCCTCCACCTTCAGGGTCAGCGACTTGATCTCCGCGCCCGTCAGGGCGACCAGACCCTTCAGGTCTTCGGCATCGTCCGGCAGGGATTTCAGCGTCTCCAGCATGGCGGGAATATACCAAACCGGTGGCCATGACGGAACAAGAAACGCGCCAAACGCCATGTTTTATTGACTATCCCGCCTGCAATGGCTGCCACGTCTTTTGCGGCATGCGCCAATCGATCCCCGCCAGCAGCATCGAGAGTTGCGACGGACTGAGGCTCACCTTTCCCTCCTTCGCCGCGGGCCAGACGAACCGACCACGCTCGAGGCGCTTGGAAAACAGGCATGCTCCCTGAGAGTCCCACCAGATGATTTTCAACAGATCACCCCGGCGCCCTCGGAACACGAACAGATGGCCGGAATACGGGTCTTCGGCCAAGACCTTCTCGGCCTGCGCCGCCAAGGTGTTGAAGCCACGCCGCATGTCCGTCACCCCGGCCGCGAGCCAGACCCGCGTATTGCTCGGCACCGGGATCATGCCATCAGACCTCGCACGAGCCCGACAACCGACGACAGCGCCGTGGCCCCTTCCACAAGGACCCGTCGTCCATCCGACAGAGTGATGTCGACCCGATACGCCAGAAGAGGGGCCGATGTCGAACCCGCTGCCATCATGGGCGCGTCGTCGGCATCATGGTCGATGGACGGCCCCGACACTTCCACCGGCAAGAAGATACCGTCATCTTCCGATGCCATTTGCGTTTCGTCCGCAGCAGGGGAAAAGCGGGGGTCTTTCAGCCACTTGAAGATCAGGTTCGCGTTCATCGAATAACGACGGGCAACCTGTGCGACCGACACACCCGGGGCCAAAGCCTGCTCGCAGATCGACCGCTTCTCTTCGTCCGCCCAGAACCGCTTCTTCTGGCCCTTCTTGCCCGCCATGGAGTGCCTCATGATGTCCACTATCGATGGTGGACACTATCAGCCCCAGATTCCCTCGGTCAGAGCGGCGTCAGCGGACGGTTACCGATTAACTCTCTCTCTTGGGGCAGTGAACTCGGCGCCTTGCATCCCGATTTCGGTCTCTGACCGAGGGAAGCGCGCCGCAAGACTCACGTCGACCCACCAGATGGGAGTCGTTTACCGGGCGGCGGGGCGCCGACCCCCGGTTACATCGTCCGAAAGGTGTTGCTGCAGCGCGTTGCCGGCGGCCCGCGCGGTTCAGAGGGTCGTTCGACCGTCGAAAGGCGGTCTGCGCTGCGATGGGACAAGACCGGATGCGCCCGGCATCGGCGGCGGTACGGGACATGCCGACCCGAGGCGATACATCGCGGTCAGGGCTGGATAGTCCGACCGCCAGTCACCGGGCCTGGCCCTCGGTATCGCCCCGCAAGAGCGTCAGTCGGTCCTGCAGGATACCGGGCCAGGGTTGCTGGTCCGCGGTCAGCACGCCCTCGCCGTCGAGCAGCGTCACGATATCGAGCGCCTCCTGCACCGCAGCGATGGCATCGGCGTCCTCGTCGGCAAGCGAGGAGGTGTAGAGGCTCACGGCGAGCTCGGCGCGGGCGACCGGGTTTGCGGGCATCCGTGCCGCCAGCGCCCGTCGGAGGGCCAGCGCCTCTGCGGCGGCCTCGCGCGCCGCGTCGATCTCGCCCGCCTGAAGGCGAAGGCTGCCGATGCCCTCGAGGCTGAGAGCCATGCCCTGCCGCAACAAGGCGTTGTCCGGATCGAACGCCACGAGGCGCCGGGCGGTCTGCAGCGCGGCGGAAAAGGCCTCCATCGCCGCCGGCCGGTCCCCGGCGAGCGCGTGCAGGTAGCCGGTCTTGTTCAGGTTTATGGCGAGGTCCTGCTGCCATCTCACGTTGCCGGGATCGATCCTGACGAGGTCGCTGACGATCTGTCGCGCCTCGCCGATGGCCTCCAGGGCGGCGGCCCCGTCGTCCGACCACATGTGCAGATCGCCGATCTTGCCCAGACCGAATGCCACGTCGTGGCGCCACTCGGTATTGGCCGGGTCCAGGGCCACGAGACGGCGGGCAATATCCAGCGCCTCGGAATAGGCCGCCAGTGCCGCGTCGACCTCGCCGGCCATGATGTGCAGATCGCCGATCTTGTTCAGGCCGACCGACAGGCCGCGCTGCCAATAGGTATTGGCCGGATCCCTGGCCACCAATCCGCGGGCGATCTCCAGACCCTCGCTGTAGGCCGCCAGTGCCGCATCCACGGCCCCCGTCGTCCGTGACAGATCGCCGATACGGTCCAGACCGATCGCCACATCGTACTGCCACTGTGTATTGTCCGGATCCGTCGCCACGAGGTCGCGACGGATGTCGAGACCCTCCTGGGCGGCGGCCAGAGCGGCCGCGATGTCACCCGTCCGTGCGTAAAGATCGCCGATCTTCTCGAGACCGATCGCGATATCGCGCCGCCATTCGGTATTGCCGGGGTCCGTCCCCGAGAGCTGGCGCGCGATCACCAGCGCCTCGTCGTAGGCCTCGAAGGCCGCGTCCGTCTCGCCGATGCGGCGACGCAGATCGCCGATGTTGTTGAGGGTCACCGCGACATCGCGGCGCCAGTCGGCCTTGCCGGGGTCGGTCGCGACGAGACGCCGCACGATCCCGAGGCTTTGCGTGTAGGCCTCCAGCGCCGCGTCCGGGCGGGCCGCGCGCAGGTGCAGATCGCCCAGATCGTTGAGCCCGATCGCCAGATCGCGTTGGACCATCGTATTGCCGGGGTCAGCTGCCGCGAGGTCGCGGGCGATCTCCAGTGCCCGCCCGTAGGCGTCGAGAGCCGCGTCCGTCTGTCCGGCCCTCAGATGTAGATCGCCGATGTCGTTAAGGCTGACCGAGAGGTCGCGTTGCGCCTCCGTATCCGAGGGATCGCGCGCCGCCAGGCCATGACGGATCGTCAGCGCCTCGTTATAGGCCGCGAGCGCCGCGTCTACCGCCCCGGTGCGGACATGCAGGCCGCCGATCCTGCCCAGCAGGATCGAGATGTCGCGCTGCAGCAGGGTATTTTTCGGATCGTCCGCCGCAAGGTCGCGACTGATGCCCAGCCCCCGATCGAAAGCCTGCAGGGCGGCGCCCACCTCACCGCCCTGCAGGCGCAGATCACCGATCCGCTGGAGGACGACCGGGATCTCCCGTCGCCACCCGGCGTTGTCGGGGTCCGTCGCCAGCAGACCCATCAGGATGTTGAGCCCTTCCTGCGCCGACTGCAGGGCCTTTTCGCGCTGCCCCGCGCTGGCGTAGACCGATGCAAACTCGACCCGCATCGCCGCCTCGATGTACAGGAGGCGGGCGTTGTCTGGCTCGGAGGACAGCAGTCGCATGACGGCCTCCTCGGCGCGCGACAGGATGGCCTCGAGGCTCTCCAGACGCAGGCCCTCGGCATCCTGCAACCCCTGAGCGATGTCGAAGACCAGCCCGTCGACGGCCTCTCTGGCCGTGTCCAGATTGCGTTCCGCGCGGTCCCGCTCGGTGGCGACCTGCACCAGTGCCGCTTCGGCGCGGGCGGTCTCGGCCTCGGCGAGACGGGCGTTCTCGTCTGCCAGCCCACGCTGAACGTCAGCCGCGTCCCGGGCATCCCTCGCGATATCGGTCTGCTGTTGTGCCAGTCGTTCGTTCTGCAGGGCCGCGTTCCTCTGGACCCAGGCAAAGAAGGCCAGCACGCCCACCACCAGCAGGGCTGTGAGCGCGCCCGCGACGGTGCGCCTCTGGCGCCGCGACTGGGCGCGGCGGCTGGCAAGGATGAAGGACCGTTGCAGTTCGGTCGGCTCTGGCGCGTCCTTCGGCTGCGACAAGAGCCAGTCCTCGGCGGCCTCGAGGTCCTTTCCACGCAGCGGCAATGCCCCGGACCGCCCGGACCTTTCCCAGCGCGCGGCAAGTTCGCTCAGGCGCGTGTGCTCGCGGATCCATCCGATATCGAGGTCGATGGCATAGCGGATCTTGTCCAGACCCGCCGCGAAGTCATGGCTGTCGGTCAGGAAGATATAGTTGAGCTTCGACGCGACCGTCGGGACCGCGCCGTCGATGTCAACGATCACGACGGGAATGATGCGCTTGTTGAGAGCCTCCGCGAGGCCCAATTCCCATTTGCAGACCTCGGACCGGATCGACGACGGCGACAGGGCGAAGAGGATCGTGTCGCTTTCCCGGATCAGCTTTTCGAGGCGCGGCTGCCATTCCTCGGTCGGAAGGATGTCATGGATGTCCCGGAAGACGACGAGGTCGTCATCAGCGGACAAGGCGTCGTAGAGACGGTCGATACGGTCGTCATCGTTTCGACTATAAGAAATAAAGAGCTTTGTGGTGGAAGACTGCTCTTTCATGGGCTCGATACATTCATGCGACAGCGTGAACCTAGCTGGTCTCCCATAGGAAAGCCAAAACAGTTTGGGCATTGCGACCTGGGAACTGAGGTGCCCCCCGAAAACTGGACACTGACGTAAGCTCCGGTTTGCTGTCTGTTGATCTTCACCACGAAGGAGATCGAAGATGTCGAAACGAAAGCAACATGCCCCGGAATTCAAAGCGAAGGTGGCACTGGAGGTGCTGAAAGGCGAGGAGACCATGTCGGAGCTGGCGAGCCGGTTCGGCGTGCATCCGACGATGATCAATCAGTGGAAACGTGCGCTGCTGGATGGCGCGTCCGGTGTTTTCGAGCGCGGCAGCCGCAAGGTACCGGTGATCGATGAAGACCAGGTCAGGGATCTGCATGCCAAGATCGGGGAACTGGCGGTGGCCAACTCTTTTTTGGAAAGAAAGCTCAAGCCCTGGGGCGAGAAGTGAGGCGCGGGATGATCGAGCGCGACCATCCGGACCTGTCGATCGGTCAGCAGTGCGCGCTGCTGTCGCTTCCGCGGTCGTCGTTCTATTACGCGCCGCAGGGTGAGACGGAGCAGAACCTCGCGCTGATGCGATTGATCGACCTGCAATTCTTGGACGCGCCGTTCTTCGGCGTTCGTCAGATGACGTGGCACCTGCGCAACGAGGGCCATGCGGTGAACGAGAAGCGCACCCGTCGGCTCATGCGCCTGATGGGGTTGATGCCGATCTACCAGAAACCCAACACCAGCAAGCCGGCGAAGGGGCACAAGACCTATCCCTATCTGCTGCGGGGGCTGCGTGTTGACCGGCCAAATCAGGTCTGGTGCGTGGACATCACCTACCTGCCGATGCGCCGCGGGTTTCTCTATCTGGTGGCGATCATGGACTGGCATACCCGGATGGTTCTGTCGTGGCGGATCTCGAACACGCTGGACGCGGACTTCTGCGTCGAGGCGCTGAACGAGGCCATCTATCGGTTCGGACCACCGGACATCATGAACAGCGATCAAGGATCTCAGTTCACGTCGTTTGCTTGGACAGACTGCCTGCGCCGGTCCGGCATCCGCATCTCGATGGACGGCAAGGGCCGCTACCTGGACAACATCTTTATCGAGCGCCTGTGGCGCACGCTGAAATACGAGTGCGTCTATCTGCATGCCTGGGAGACCGGGTCTCAGGCCCGCGCGGGTGTCCGGAAGTGGATAGAGTTCTACAATCACCGCCGCCCGCACAAGGCCCTTGGCGGCCGACCACCGGCAGTGGTCTACTCACTGCAAATCGAAGCAACGCAACCCGATCAGCAGGAGCAGATCAGAGCTTAAAAAGCGCCAGATCCTGTCCAAGGAATGGGGAGCACCTCACGTCGAACGCCGCTCGCACGGCTTGCCACCTGTACTACGGGCCGGCCAACGCTCTGTGTGTCTTGCTAGAAAGTTGATTCTGCAAACTCTCGGAATATCGACTGAGTGGTGCAGAGGCGATAGTCGCACCAGCATCGTTCTCTCGCAGCATGCCGATGATCTGTTCTTCGTTGAACCTGCTTCGCTTCATATCCAGTCCCTTTGCTTCGGTCCGGATTCCAGCAGCGTTTGGAGGAGAAACAAGGGGTCGCGTCAGGCTCACCCATATTCATCCATTATAAGTTCTTCGATGCGACCGTCCTGTTCCGCGGTGCCGATGCACTGCCTGCGGCGGGAAGGGCCCAGAAGTTTCCCCGTGCAGCCTCGGCCAGGATCATCTTGTCCAGCGTCAGATCCGACACCGCTCGTCTGAGCCGGGTATTCTCAGCCTCCGGCTCTTTCAGCCGTTTGAGCTGATCGCGGCTCATGGCGCGCTCGCCATTGTCCTCGGACCGATGGCGGACATGGCGCGCTCCTTGCGCCACCGACAGTAGGTCTGAACCGTCACACCGATCTGCCGCACGGCCGCCTGAACTGATTTGCCTTGCCCTTGCAGCACGTCAACCTGTCGCAGCTTCAGCACGATATCCCCGGGCCTCTCTCGCTTGCCGGCCATCTCGCCGTCCTCCTGAAAACGGGATAATTCTATCCCAAAAGGTGGACCACTTCAGTGGCGGCGTTCCACTACGCCTCACTCATATTCTGGCTCTTCTTACGTGCCTTCATCCGGCGCAGCAGCTTAGCTTTGCCACGTCCATATCGAAAGTCTGCGCAGCAAGTTTCAGACCTTCGACGGTGGTCAGGTAGGGAAATATCGTCTCCCCCAATGCCTTGGTCGTCATGCCGAACTTCAGCGCCATGACCAGCGTCTGGATCGTGTCCGACCCTTCCGGCGCGATGATCTGGCCACCCAGCAACCTGTCGGTTTTCTTGTCCGCCACCAGCTTGATCAGCCCGCGCGTGTCACGGGCGGCCAACGCGCGCGGCACCTGGTCGAGCGGCACGATCGAGGTTTTGACGTCGAACCCGGCCTCCCGCGCCTGTTGTTCGCTGTGACCGACCCCGGCAACCTGCGGATCGGAGAACACGACCCAGGGCATGACGGAATTGTCATAGCTTCGGCTCTCGCCCAGAACGGCGTTCTTCACGGCCAGCTTTGCCCCGTAGGCTGCCATATAGACGAACTGGTCCCGGTCGGTCACGTCGCCCGCCGCATAGATGCCGGCCACCGTTGTCTGCATGTCGTCGCCGATGACGATGGACCCGCGTGCGTCGGTCTTAACGCCGATCACGTCTAGTCCCATACCGGCGGTATTGGCGCGCCTGCCAGCGGTCGAAACAAGGTGGTCTGCCGTCACCTCGAAAGGTTCACCGCCCTGCATGCCCCGCAAGGTCACGCCCGACCCATCACGGCGCACGCTGTCATAGCTCAGCCCGGACAGCAGGGTGATACCCCCGGCCACGAAAGCGTCCGTCAATGCCTCCGACACTTCCGGTTCGGCACCGGGCAGCAGGTGTGACCGCGTGACCAGCGTGACCTTCGCGCCCATCCGGCTCATCATCTGCGCAAGCTCCGCGCCGATATAGCCTGCCCCGATGAAAATCAGGCTTTCCGGCAGGGTTTCAAGCTCCAGCAGGCTGGTGCTGTCGAGTGCGCCTATATCCTCGATCCCGTCAATCGTCGGCAGGACCGGATGACCGCCGGTGGCAATGATCAGCTTCGGGGCGGTCAGGGTGCGACCGCCGACAATGACGCCACCCTTGATCAGTCGCGCGGGACCCGCATCGATGTAATCGACCCCGGCATATTCCGGCAGCAGGTCAGCGTATTTCTTCTGGCGCAGGCTCGCCACCAGATCGTCCTTGGACTGGATCAGCGTCTGCCAGTCATCGACCTGTGCGTGACCGGACAGGCCGGGAAACCGCCTGGCCGCCTGTGCGCCGTGGATCGCCTCAGCGGCACGGATCATCGCCTTGGACGGTACACACCCGACGTTCACGCAGGTGCCGCCGATGGTGCCATGTCCGACAAGCGCGACGCGCTTGCCTGCGTCAGCAGCGGTGATCGAAGCGGAGAAACCCGCCGATCCCGCCCCGAGGACGATCAGGTCGTAGCCGCCGTTTCCGTCGTCATTCTTGTCGATGTCTTTCATTTCAGTGCGCCTCGTGCAGATCTGAGTTTTTTCGTTTGGCAACGATCAAATAGAGGATCGCACCAATTGCGATGAGCGGTGTCGCCATGCCAAGCAAGCCGAAGACCTTGCCGATGCCCGTGCAGGATCCCATCGTCATTGCGTCGCTCCTTTGGATTTCAGTCGATTGAGTAAAAAGGCGTAGACACCGACAGCCGCGAAAGCACCGACCGTGATGCGCAGGGCAAAGCGGAACTCGATCCAGATGATGAAAACCGACAGCACGGTCGCGATGGCGGTCGCCCAGAGTTTCGGGTTCGGGCCCCGTCGTCCCGCGCTCAGCCACAGCGCTTGCGCAACGACGGCGAGGCTGAAGAACAGCAGCGGGAACAGCGCGTAGTCGAGCCAGCCGGTGAAGGCCGACAGGCCGACGCCCGCCACGACGACAACCAGAACGGGGGTGAAACAGCACAGGGCTGCGAACAGCGCGCCGCCCAGCCCCCATTTCAGCAAGCGATCGGGTTTCTCAACGGTTTGGGTCAAGTCGCGCTCTTTCTGTCTGAAGGATTACTGGATGCCGCGCGTCGTTTGTTGGCCCGCCGGATGTCGCGGAGCATGAGGACGGCGAGCGCTGCCGCCAGCGCGACTGAAATACCGCCAAACCCCGACAGCCAGGCTCCGACCCCGCCGATCACCGCTGCGAGAAGCGCGGTTTTGCCCCCGCAGCAGACGATCACGACCGGCGTCGCAATGCCAAAGTCCAGCAGCCCGCCCATCAGGTTGTCGCGCATTCCAAAATCCTCCCGCGTCAGGATGCAGGGTTGGAGAGAGCTTTGGCGGGGTAGCCATTCGCCATCACGGTTTCGATGATGCTGTCCACGCTGGTCTCGGCATCATCGAAGGTGACGCTGTAAACGCCTTGCCCATACTCGGGGCCGTCAGCGAAGCTGTCGATCTGCACGGATGGAAGACCTTGCATGGAACTGGCGACGATGAACGAGCAGGAGGGACAGGTCAGCTCACTGACAGCGATCTCAACCCTACGCTCTTCCGCGAGGGCCGCTGAGGATAGCGCAGCAAGGGCCAGCGCCGAAGACAACAGTATCTTTTTCATGGTTTTGATCCTTGCTCAGAATTTCAGGATGAAGGGCGTGATGTAGGGAAAGGCCATCGCCACGGCGACGATTGCGGCGGCGGCCCAAAGGGTCGCGCGCATGACCGTCCGGTTGATCCGACGGACACAGGTGCCGTCGGCGCAGGCTTCAGCAGCCACGGGCCTGTAGGCCTTGTAGAACCCGTATCCGAGGAACGCGGCGCTCAGCGCGAAAGTATACCACTTGTACGCGTAGAGTGCGCCAAGCTGCGCGATGAACACGCCTGTCACGCCAAAGCTCGCCAGCACGAGCGGCAGGATGCAGCACGAGGTCATCGCCAGCGCACCCAGAACGCCGAAGCCGGTCGCGCCCCATCCTTTCGCGGTGTCATCCCCGACCTGGCGTGTCTGGCCGGGTGTCTGTGCCGTGAAGCTCTGTTCCATAGAATCGCCCTTGCTCAGATATTTCCACCGTTCTACGGTCTGTAGTTGATACAGGCTCAAGGGATTTCCGCGGAGAATGGATAACAGAAGCGTGAAAGCACTCCGGCGGGTCGATCTGGCGCGCGCCACGGGCTGCAACCTCGAAACTATCCGCTACTACGAGACGGTCGGCATCATGCCGGACCCGCCCCGCACCGCGAAAGGGTATCGAAGCTATGACGAGGCTCATGTCAGGCGGTTGAAATTCGTCATGCGGTCCCGCGACCTTGGCTTCTCCCTGGAAGAAATTCGAGGGCTGCTCGGGTTGGTCGATGACCGGAGCCAGACCTGTGCTCAGGTTCAGACCGTTGCCGAGGTGCATCTTCAAGACGTGCAGGCGAAAATCGCCGATCTCACGCGGATCGAACGTGTCCTGTCGGAGACCGTCGCCCGATGCACCGGCGATGCCGCCCCGGAATGTGCGGTGATCGATGCACTTCTCGAAGTATAGCCCGCCCTGAACGAAGAAGATCGTGGAAACGGACCTTCGTGCATGGCGCAGCGAAAGCCTGGAAAGTCCCGCAGAGCGGTCGTCGACTCCCCCAGATTCCTGCGCTCTCGATGAAGGGCCGTTTTGCGGAAGCCGCAGCGCAGCGACAGAACCCATCACGAACGGCAGCTAAGGGCCTTGAGAACTGGAGCTACCGGCCAGGCCTCCGCCCGGATTTCGGCACCGCCGCAATTCCGCTCCGAACCCAATTTAGCGGATTATTGCAATGCAGCCAAGGTCCGCTTCAATGGCTCTGAGTTCTGCGTTATGATCGTCGGCAATTAAAACAAACCCTACGAATGGAAACAATTTGAAGACTCGAAATCCGATCATACGTCCGGCACAAGCGGCGGACGCCGATGCATTGGCGGCCTGTATCGACGCGGCATATGCCCAATATGCAGAGCGCATCTCCGATTTGCCGTCTGTTTCCGACGGGTGTGCGGAGGACATTGCCAACAATCAGGTCTGGATCGCCGCGCAAAGCGATAAAGTTATAGCTGGCCTCGTTCTTGTCGCCGAGGATGGATTTATGAAACTTGCGAACCTGGCGGTTCATCCCGACCATGCCGGGAAGGGCCTGGGTCGCAAACTGATCAAGCTTTCAGAGGACGAGGCCAAACGACATGGATATAGCGAAATGCGTTTGAACACCCACATCGATATGCCTGAAAATGTCCGGCTTTATAAGCACATGGGATGGGCTGAGGTGTCCCGAAGCGGCAACACCGTCTCCATGAAGAAGCACCTGAAGAATGACTGAAAACTGGAACGAACATGCAAGCAGCTGGGATGACAACCGGGACGTCAAATTCTATGCAGATAAGGCCTTTGCCTCCTTGGTTGCCCAGACTGACTTGTCTGGCGCAGGCTGGACGTCAAAGCGGGTGCTGGATTTTGGATGCGGGACCGGGTTGCTCGCCCAAAAAGTTGCGCCGTATGTGGGCGAGTTGATCGCCGTCGATACCTCTGAGAAAATGATTGCGGTCTTAGAGAACAAAAACATACCCAATGTGGTTGCTGTTCATGGCGACATTCTGGCATCCGACCATCGATGCGAGGCGGATTTGAGCGCTGGCTTTGATCTGATCTATGCGTCTTCCGTCTGCGGTTTCTTGCCTGACTACGAAGAGGCAGTGCGTGCATTGGCGCGACTTCTTAGGTCTGGCGGGCATTTTGTTCAATGGGATTGGCAGGCTTCCGATGGTGAGGAATTCGGACTATCGGAAAGCAAAATCCGCGATGTTCTGGAAGCAGCAAAATTCAAGTCCATCCGGGTTGAACAAGCATTCTCTTTCGAAACTAACGAGCACACCATGCCTGTCCTGATCGGCGCAGGGGACGTTTGAACCGCAAGCATTGGGAGCAGACCTTCAGCCGGAACTCTCAGTTGGAAGCTTCGTCCGCAGAGCCGACGTTGACGTCCCGTATTGCTGCACTTCGTCATCAACGTCCGCTTTGGGCAAGCGGCACCGCAGCGGTCGAACCCACCATGAAAGTCCGCTAAGGGCCGTCTGCGCCGGGTAATAGCCATCCGACGGGCCGTCCATGCTGCATTGCCGCAGGTCTGCTTGGAGCCTAATGTGAAGAATGCTGGGAAACCGACGAACGGCTGCTTTCGCGACGTCCCTATATCGATTGTCTCAAGCCAGATGCAGGCCGAGGACGATCGGGACGCTCCCGCGCCGCTCATTTACCTGTCGCGTAATCGAGATATGTCGGGCTTGGATACAAGAGGCGGAGAAACTGATTGCGCTCAAGGCAGTCCGGTCGGGCGGCGTACTGACCTGCCTCAATTTTACCGAAGAGCGTTTGCTTCAAATGTCAGGCTGCTATGAATGATCGGTTTGCCGTGGTTCTGCGCAACATACACCATCGAAAAATGGTCGACTCCGTCCGCCTCGTTGGGCGGCGGAACATCCTGATCGTGCAGACGCCCGATTGGGTTCCTGACCTTGGATTTCGACACCGTCGTACTCTTGCCGACCACCAAACGACTGGGTGATAGGACTCATGGCGTCGAAACTGTCATCCTGAACGATCACGTCAGAGCGCGTATTTTACCGCGCAAGGCACCTGCAATCGCACTGAGATCAGCCTATCACGATTCTTAAGTTGGCTGCTGGTTCGAATGTTGGTCTCCGGTTATGCTTACGAAACATTGAATACCCGACCGACCCTTTCTGTTAAGCGTCAAGCGAGGCGACACATCGATGCTGCAAACAACGTCTCAAATCGGTTTTGCCCCCGGTTTCATGGCGGGCCATTGGAGCGATGGCCGAACCGTCGATTTCACGCGATCAGAGGCACGGCTGCTGTCCTACATGGCGCAGCATCGCAATCAGGTTCTCGGCCGCAGCCAGATCCTTGATGCCATATCGGAGCCCGGATCGGAAAAGAATGATCGTACCGTCGATTTCCTGATCAACCGGCTGCGCCGCAAATTGAACGACAAGTCGGCCGAGCCGCAATTTATTCAGACAAGATATGGCGAGGGCTATGTCTGGGTCGGCCCGCAGCCTTGGCCCGCCGACGATATTGGCGATGCCTTCGCGGTCCTCGGGCCGGTAAGGGGCCTCGATTTGTTGGGGCCTTACGCGGATGTCGGAAACAGCTTTGCCAAGAGCATGTTCGCCGCGTTGAAGGCTGAGATGACAGATGATCACGAGGCGATCATGCTGCCCGATTTCAATCCTCTGGGCCGAGCAGCGGGTGCGGCCCCGCAGCTATCGGTTGAACTGATGTTTTTCCAGAACGGTGCCGGGGCCGAATGTGTGGTCTCGGTCAGGTCACATGACACAAACCGGATTGTCGGTGCCAGACGCCAGCCAATAAGTAACGGGTCCGACGACCTTGCCGGTATGCGCAAGACGGCTCAGACGATCATCGGGCCACTTCTGGCAGGGTACTGGCGCGCGGGTATCTCGGACGCGGCCACCACAGCACCCCTGTCGGTCGCCATTCAGGAGCCTGCGAGGAAACCGAAGAATGCCGCAGCCGCCTGGTCGGTCACGGATGTCCGCCTGCGGGCCCTGCGCGCCGAACAACCCGATGATCTGGCAACCAAGATCCTCTACGCGACGCATCTGCATTCAAAATACGCTGTGTGCGGACCGGATCTGTTCCGCAACGGCACGGCAACCTGCGCGACCGATGAGGCAGAGATCGAAAGTCTGGTGCTTGACGCATTGGAATTTGCGCAGACCCAGCCTGAATATGCGATGATGGCGGCCAAGCTGCTTTATTTCGTCGATCCCGGCTACCGCAACCTCGCAATAGAAATCATGGAAGAGGCCCATCGATCGCATCCTTCCGTCGCCTCATCGCTCACCATATTCGGGCAGATGCGGGCGTTTTGCGGGCAGACAGAGACGGCGGTCGATTGTCTTGTACAGGCGGCGGCGCTGTGTCAGCGCGGCACCGACACGCATATCTACACGCTTGTCTTCCTGTGTCAGGCATTACAGGCAGGAGGAGACCGCGATCGCCTGAACCATCACCTGAAGGATCTGTATCAAGCGGTGCCGGCGGCGGCCTTCTTCTTTGAAGTGCTGTTCAGTGATCCCGAAAAGCCGAGCCTTCGGGCAAAGGCCACCACCCTGATGCTATCGAAAAAACGGGCGCGCGCGATCCTGATGCACACCTGCTATATCTCGGCGCGCCTGTTCGAACAGCAGGTCCATCGCGAGCGGGCCATCCACACACCGCTTGTCCTGTTTCAAAGGCGGTTCGGGCGCACAGTGGTGCCCGATGAGGTCTCCCGGCTTGTGCCGAAATTGATGATCTAGGGGCAACGCCCTGAGCACCAGCGCGCGGCCTGCCGAAAAATTGCCACGTCGGGCGCAGCTTTTCGACAAATCAAATAGTTCTGCAACATTCCTGCCTGACGTTACGTCATCGGCGGGGGGATAGAGACTTTCATCGCCGGACATTGGTTCGGGCCATTCCGCCCGAAGACATGTTTCGAGCAGTGAAAGCGCACATTCCCGATGGCAGGAATCCTTGAAACACTGATGCTGATCGTCTTTTCCGCTGGCTGGTATTGCTCCATCGGTAAAATGATCCGGACAAGGAAGGCCAGCGGCAAGAGCCTCGGCTTTGTCGGGATGGTCTGTTTTGGCTATCTGTGCGGTGTCCTTGCCAAGATCGCCATGTTCCAGGAAACCGGCGAATTGTCCATGATTGTCTACCTTTACGCCTGGAATTGCGTTGTGACGGGTTTTGACGGCTGGCTGGTCATCGTTCTGACCCGGCGCGAACGATGGCTGGCCGTGGAGACTCCGCCGCCGAACGACGGTTGTGCCGTACGAATGGATGCACCCACCCTCGTCCGGTTGCGGTAAGGCGGATGGCCTATCTCGACAGAACCATGCCCCTGGCGATCAAGACCGTCACCTCCGGGTTCTATCGTGGGTTCAACCCCGTGGTGTCGATCTCGTCCAAGGTTCTGGTGTCGTGTCTGGTGATCGGCCTGATCGCCTTCCCCACCGGGTCGGAGAACATGCTGGCGGTTCTCAAACAGGTGACCCTCCAGTTGTTCGGCGTCTGGTACATCTACCTCCTGGCGGCCTTTCCCGTGCTGTGTTTCGGTCTGGCCCTGCTCCCGGCGTCGGGGCGGATCGTGCTGGGACAACCCGGTGACAGCCCCGAGCACAGCACCAGGTCATGGCTGGCAATGATGTTCTGTGCGGGCATCGGTGTCGGCATCCTTGTCTTTTCGGTCAGCGAGCCAATCTCTCACTTCATCCAGAATCCCGATATCATCGACGGAACCGTCGCGGCCATGTCGTCTGATGCGCTGATCTCGTCGCTGAGTTTCGTGTTTTTGCACTGGGGCTTTTCGGCCTGGGGCACCTATGCGGTGGTCGGTCTCGGGCTCGGCCTTGCCTGCCATCGGTTCGGCCACCCGATGACCATGCGCTCGGCGCTGGCGCAGTTATTCGGACGCTGCCTTGAGGGGCCGATCGGTCATGTTGTCGATATTGTCGCGATCATGGCGATCATTGCGGGTATGACGACGACCATCGTTCTGGGGGTCGAACAGATTAGTTCGGGCCTCTCCGCGCTGACCGGCAGCCCGTTTTTCGCCGATAATGCAGGCAATCCACCCCTGATCGCCTTGTTCACAGCCCTTGTCGTTGCGATCGCAGTTGCCATGGCTTCGGTCATTTCCGGCATAGACCGCGGTGTGAAATGGATCTCGAATTTCGGCATGCTGCTGACCTTTGCGGTTCTGGCGATCTTCCTGGTGTTCGGGTCAGGGTTTCAACTTGTCGACGTGTTTTTCCGGGCGACGGCAACCTATCTCAGTTCACTGCCAAAACTGGCGCTTACGGTCTATGACCCGGCCGTTTCCGAGGCGGCGACCGCACAGGACGCCTGGCAGAGCGCATGGACCATCTTCTACTGGGCCTGGTGGATCGCATTCGCGCCTTTCGTGGGGTTGTTTCTGGCGCGTATTTCCAAAGGTCGCACAGTGCGCGAGTTCGTGTTGGGGGCCATGCTGGGGCCGACGCTGATGTGCTTCTTCTGGTTTTCGGTCATTGGCGGCAGTGCCATCTTTATGGAGCTGGACGGAACAGCCGGGGGACGGATCATAGGCGCAGCGCATGCCTTCCGCATCTATGAGACCATCGAGACCATGCTGTCGCCGGGCTTTGCAATGGCGGTGAAGACCCTTCTCGCCATTCTGTTTCTTGTGCTGGTCGTCGCCTCTTCGACCGCCGCGATCATCGCAATCAAGTCGATCGGGGCGGCGGGTGGCCTGACGGCGGAAACGCCGCTTCACTCCATGATCTGGGCTCTGTTCATCGCGGCCATCGCCGGGTCCGTCATGGCCGTGGGCGGTGTCGGGTCGGTTCGCGATGTGATGGTCGTGGGCGCCGTTCCGTTTTCCGGGATCATGGCGCTTATGGCGGTTTCGGTCGTGGCAATGATCGAGAGAGCTGCAAAATCGGATCGGTCGGAACGCAATCGCCGCGCGCAGCCAAAGCCGCGTGTCTTGTTGCGCGACAGTGTCGGACGGAGCATCCAGAATATGGGCGACCGAAACCTCGCCGATGAAATTGCCGCGCAGGGTCCTCATCCCGAAAGACGCACTTGACCAATTGTCGGAAGTTTCAGCGAAAATAGCGTTGGAAACATTGTCGATCATGCCGAAATCCACGCCGAAATAGGCTTGCGTGAACCGCGCCGGTTCTCCGCTGGATGCCGCAACCAGGTCGGGAAGCTCAATATTGCAGGCGAGCTCTTGTTCGTGCGCCAAGGCAACGGTCGCCATTCACATACACCAGATCGAAACCGCGCGCGTAGCGGTTGGTGGCAAAGCCGCAGCGTTGCGATGCGGGCAGGCTATCCGGGGCCGATTGCCCGATCAGGCCGACATGGGCCACGAATTCGCGTGACAGGGGAACAGAGGCTTCTGCGCTGAACGCGATGCGCGGAAATCGGAAGTACCGCCGCGGGTGGAGCTTAGCGAATTTTGCGCGGGCGAGGCTCCAAAATTTGAAAACCCTTTTGTTACGGCAAGGGCATACCGATGCTGAAACTGCAGCGGAACGCCTCGCTCGTAGAGCAGCGAAAATCGGGTAAAGCGCAGGCTTTCGTCAAGCGTTGTTACGCCAAAGCCGGTTCCCTGGACCTCGCGCGCCGCGATCTCGGCAGTGGCCGTCACCGAAGCAAACTGCACCAGATCCCAGCTTCGGCTCACCCCCAATGAAAGGGCCGTTCGCTCCCCTGTAAGCCCGAAGGCCAGGCTGCGCGCGGTGCCAAGCGTCACCTCTCCGTAATCCAGTGTCGTAAACAGCATCGTGCCGTCCGTGCCGACCGGTCGTCTGTAGGCGACCCCTGCGGCCTCAAGTTCCGGTTCCTTTGCCTCCGACGGACCCGCCAAGGCAAAGATGACATCAAGCTGGTCCCCGTCCCGCGCCAAGTCCGGCATCGAGAGCCCAAGTCCTAAAACAACTGGTCCCAAATCTCTGGAACCTTTTGTGCTGAATGTCAGATATCCGGTGATTTCCTCCACCCGCCGTATCCGGGAAGCGGAGCCCCGATCTACGCCGACAGTGGGATCGGTCACAACGCTTCCAAAGAACGATTGCGCCACGGCCGGTGTCATACAGAATCCTGTGAAGACGACCTAAGGGGCCTCGCACCATGTCCATATGCCGGACGACAGAGCCGGTTGCGGCCATGTGTCCGATCTGGGATCCTCATCAGCCGCCCTTGCTGGGTTTTGCCCTTGCCGCCGAGAACGGAAGCGCCCCGGTTCCAATCGGCCCGGCGACGAGCGAGGCGGTGCGCCGCGGACAGGTTCGAATGAACGCGCCGTTGCGGGCGACGGGTGGCTTCCGGTTGGGATGTCTTTTTGATCGCAGGGTCAGTGCTGACGTGCCGGAAGACTGGCAGGTGGAGACGAGAGACATCGCCGGTGGCTTTGGTCGCGTCGTCACCGCCGATCACGATGGACCAATCACCGATTTGCATGACAGAGCCCTACAACTCGACCCTTTGCTGGGATAAGCAGAGATCACAAATCAGTTCACAAGACGGAAATTCCATGAAACGCGCATTGATTACGGGCATCACCGGGCAGGACGGCGCCTATCTTTCAGAATTGCTGCTGGAAAAAGGCTACGAGGTGCACGGCATCAAACGGCGCACGTCGCTGTTCAACACCGCCCGCATCGATCACCTGATGGAGGGTGAGCCGGGGCGCAGCGGGAAATACGTCCTGCACCACGGCGACATGACCGACTCGTCGTCGCTGACGCGGATCTTGGCGCAGGTCCGTCCCGACGAGGTCTATAACCTTGCCGCGCAGTCCCATGTGGCTGTGTCGTTCGAAGAGCCGGAATACACTGCCAATTCGGATGCCATCGGCGTGCTGCGTCTGCTTGAGGCGATCCGCTTTCTGGAACTGGACACCCGGTTCTATCAGGCCTCCACCTCCGAGCTCTACGGCCTTGTGCAGGAGACGCCGCAGAAGGAGACGACACCGTTCTATCCGCGTTCTCCCTATGCCGTTGCCAAGCTGTACGGCTATTGGATCACGGTGAACTACCGCGAGGCCTACGGGATGCATGCCTCCAACGGCATCCTGTTCAACCATGAAAGCCCGCGGCGCGGCGAAACATTCGTGACGCGCAAGATCACCCGCGGCATGGCGCGCATCGCCCACGGCATCGAGACGGAGTTGCTGATGGGCAACATCGACGCGCTGCGCGACTGGGGCCATGCGCGCGACTATGTCCAGGTAATGTGGCTGATGCTGCAACAGGACACGCCCGACGACTATGTCATCGCCACGGGCGTGCAGTATACGGTGCGCGAGTTTATCGTCTGGGCCGCGGCGGATGCCGGCATCACGCTGGAATTCTCGGGTGAGGGCGTCGAGGAGATCGCGACCGTGGCCACGGTCGATCGCGACAAGGCGCCTTGCGTGAAAGCAGGCGATGTCATCCTGCGCATCGATCCGCGTTATTTCCGCCCCGCCGAGGTGGAAACGCTGCTGGGCGATCCGACCAAGGCCAAGCAAAAACTGGGCTGGACACCGTCGACGACCGCGCGCGAAATGTGCGCAGAGATGGTCGAGAACGACCTGAAAGACGCGGCCCGCGAGGCGCAGTATCGCGACGGCGACACGAAATGAAGATTTTGCTGACCGGGGCCGGAGGGCTGGTCGGGCGTAACCTGCTGGAACACCCGGAAGCGGCCCGTCACGAGATATTGACGCCCTCCAGCAAGGACCTGGACCTGCGGCAGCGCGGTGACGTCGAGCGCTATATGCAGAACCGAGGCGTGGAGGCGGTGATCCATTGTGCCGGCCGTGTCGGTGGCATTCAGGCGAATATCGCGAACCCCGCCGGATTTCTGGTCGAAAACCTGGAAATGGGCATCAACACCGTGCAGGCGGCGCAGGAGGCAGGGGTAAAACGGCTCCTGAACCTTGGATCGTCGTGCATGTATCCGCGCGAGGCCGAAAACCCGCTGCGTGAAGAGCAGATCCTGACCGGCGCGCTGGAACCCACGAACGAGGGCTATGCGCTGGCAAAGATCGCCGTGTCGCGACACTGCGATTACCTGTCGGCGATGCACGGTGATCTGTCGTACCGCACGCTGGTGCCCTGCAACCTGTACGGTCGCCACGACAAGTTCGACCCCGCCGTATCCCATCTGGTGCCCGCCATCATCCGCAAGGTGCACGAGGCCAAACGCGACGGCGCCGACACGGTCGAGATCTGGGGCGATGGCACCGCGCGACGCGAATTCATGTACGGCGCCGACATGGCCGACGGCGTCTGGTCCGCCTTTTTGCGGATCGACGACATGCCGCAGGTGATGAATATCGGCATCGGCACGGACCACAGCGTCAACGATTACTACGCCGCCGCCGCCGAAGTGATCGGCTGGCAGGGACGGTTCGTGCACGATCTGGACCGGCCCACCGGCATGAAGCAAAAGCTGGTCTCCACAGCACGGCAAGAGGCGTTCGGCTGGCAGCCGAAGGTCTCGCTGCGCGACGGCATCCGGCAGACCTATGACTATTTTCTTGAAACCTCCCGCGCACCGGAGACGACACCATGACGACAACGGCATTCCCCCTCGCGACCTCGTCCTGGGATGAGCGCGAGCATGAGGCGATCCAGCGGGTCATCCGGTCCGGAATGTTCTCCATGGGTGCCGAAGTCGCCGCTTTCGAGGCGCAATTCGCCGAGGCGATGGGCACGAAACATGCGGTGATGGTGAATTCCGGCTCGTCGGCCAACCTGCTGATCGCGGCCTCGCTGCGCTATCATTCCAGCGGGCTGTTCCCCGTCGGCGGCGAGGTGATCGTGCCCGCCGTTTCGTGGAGCACGACCTATTTCCCGCTGCACCAATACGGCATGAAGCTGAAGTTCGTCGACGTCGACGCGGCCACCCTGAACTACGATCTCGACGCGCTCGAGGCGGCAGTCGGGCCCGAAACGTCGGCGATCATGGTCGTGAACCTGCTGGGCAACCCGAACGATTTCAACCGTCTGACCGCGATCATCGGCGGTCGCGATATCGCGCTGATCGAGGACAACTGCGAATCGATGGGCGCCACATTTGGCGGCAAGCAGGCGGGCACCTTCGGCATCGCGGGCAGCTATTCGTCGTTCTTTTCGCATCACATCGCCACGATGGAAGGCGGCCTTGCCGTCACCGACGACGAGGAACTCTATCACATCATGCTGTCGATCCGGGCGCATGGCTGGACGCGGAACCTGCCGAAGGAAAACCTCGTTTCCGGGACCAAGAGCGACGATCCTTTCGAGGAATCGTTCCGCTTCGTGCTGCCGGGTTACAACCTGCGGCCGCTGGAAATGTCGGGCGCAATCGGACAGGAGCAGATTTCCAAACTGCCGATGATCGTCGCCGAACGCCGCGCCAACGCAGAGCGGTTTCTCGACATGATGCAGGCCTTTCCACAGGTCCGCACGCAGGCCGAGACGGGCGAAAGCAGCTGGTTCGGCTTTTCGCTGGTGCTGGAACCGGATGCGGGCATCGACCGCCCGGCGCTGGTCGCGGCCCTCGGCGCGCACGGCGTCGAATGCCGTCCCATCGTGACGGGCAACTTCGCCAAGAACGATCAGGTGCTGCGCTATATGGACCACGACATCCACGGCCCCCTGACCAACGCCGACCAGATCGAGGAACGCGGCCTGTTCGTCGGCAACCACCACTGGCGCCTGGATCAGCAACTCGGGCACCTGAAGGCGGCGCTGCGGGCGGCTCTGGGGTGAGGGAGCGTCGTCCCTGCAGGGTCGGGCCAGTTTCTATTCTAGAAACGTATTCGGGCCTCAAGGCGGCGCACATCACAATGCGCCGAATATAGACATGAGCGCCTTCATGAATAACATGGCGATGCCAAGTCTTGGGAATACACTCGATAAATGACTCAACGCCCTTTATTTTATGCCGCGCGCAGTGACGGACTTGGACAGCGCATCTGGACGATCTTGAACGCCTGGGTTCTTGGCAAAAAGATGGATGGCGACTTTGCCTTCGACTGGCCCACGGATCGCACCGCCGGGCTGCAGGAACATGCCATTACGGAGGCGCGTGACGTTTTCTCCGAGGAGTTCCTGAACGCCTATCGTCAGGAACCTTCGGGCAATTACATCTCTATCGCCAGCAAGGAATTCGCCGGACCCGGACCACGCGATGGCCGGTTTCTGTCAGAGCCGATCAATCTGATAGAGCGTCTCCCTCAGTTGAACGTGTCGTTTCGCGACTATGGTCTCGCTTTCGCAGCCATTGGTTTTTCCCAACGGATGCAGGCTGCCATCGACGCGGCGCAGGATTATGACATCGGTAGAAACGTCGTTGCCGCCCATTTGCGCGCAGGCGACATCATCTATGGTCGTTATCGTTTCGACGACCGGTTCACGTCCAAGGTCGTGCCCTATCCCCTGATCGAACACGCGCTGGACACCGCCCGAAAACAGAACCGCGAGCTGCTGGTCTTCGGTCAGGACGATGCCCTGTGCGATCATCTCGCCAAGACATTCGGTGCCCGGCGTCCCTTTTATTCCGAGGAGAAAGATCTTCAGGCCTTGTTTGAAATCAGCCTGATGTCCCGGTGTCATACGATATATTGTGGTGCCAGCGGCTTTGCCGAACTTGCCTGCAAGATCGGCGGGAGTACGCAACTCGATCCGCGCAGAAACATGGCGACCACCGAGATGATCGATACGATGCGGGCAAATCTTGCAGCCGACATTGTCGGGATATCCGATCTGCAACGGTCCTTTGCCTATTGGCACTGCTATCATTCGGGTCGTGGAACGTTGACTACCGTCGAACAGGCAGATGTCATGTTCGAGGCGTGCCGTCTCGATCCCTTGAACGATTTCTACAAGGTGGTCCTCGCCTCGGTGCTGTTTTCCGACGGGCGCCTCGCGGATGCGGAAAAAGTTCTGGATGGATGTTCGGGAAAGAACATCGATGGCGCTCTCTGGCGCGTCTTGCGGCCCGCACCAAACGGCGCCAACAGGGCAACCAGATTTCTCAAGGCCTATCAGAGCGCGGCAGAAGGCAACTGCTACATGGCCAGCCTGTGTCTTGCGATCCACGATCACTTTGCCGGGCAAAAGGATTCCGCCCGTCACCATCTGGCACGGTGTCAGACGATTTCTCCCGGTCGAAACGGCGGCGCCACTAGACGATTGTCCGATCTTTACGGGCCAGAGGCCGCCTGATCTCCGCGCGCTGAGGAATGTCCGCGACAATCGTTGTGCTTTCGGCGGTTTCTGACGATCGGTCGGTGGTTTTGCGAACCCAGCCCCCGGCACAGAACGCATCAAGCCTCGAAATAGTCCGGGTTCATCGTCGAAATTGCTTCGATCGTCGCATCGAGACGGGAGAGATGCAGCATACCGGCAGCCACGGCGCCTGCCTCGTCGTGCGCCACGATATGGGCGCAGATCGCGGTATGATCTGCCAAAAGCTGCCCCATCCGGTCCTCTTTCGCGATGCTGAGGATACACAACCGGTCGACGCGCGCCTTTTCCGCCGAGATGACCTCGAAGGCGAATTCGACGCCGGCGATCTGACACAACGACCGGTGAAATTCGTAGTCCAGCGTGCTGAACCGGGCGTAATCGGGCGTCTCGACCGCAACCTCTTGTTGCAACAGGCTGGCCTGCAACATCGCGGCACCGGTTGCGTCACAATTGCGCGCGGCACGGCGCAGCACCTCGGCCTCGATGGCGGCCCGGACGAAGCGGGATTTGGCGATATCGCGCGATGAAAACCGTTTCACTTCGGTTGCCCGTTGCGGCCGGATCACCAACAGATCGAGGTTTTCCAGTCGGCTGAACGCATCGCGCACCGGCTGACGCGAAACACCGAACCTGGCGGCGACCTCGGCCTCGGAAATCTTGTCGCCCGGCAACATTTCGAGCGATGCAATCGCATTGTACAGCTGATCGAACACCAGATCGACGCTGGTGCGCCGGTCACGGTCGGGGGCGGTTTTTGCCATGTTTCTCAGCCTTGGGTTTTAGAAGTCATAGTGCCAAACCTGCGGTTTCGCCAGTTCGGGATTGCGCATTTGGTGCCATATGTGGCGTGCGGCACCGTTGAGAGACTGTAGACGTTGAAAAACCGTCGATACCCCCGTCGGGTTTCCAAGGCCTGCGGACGGTTGAGGGCGACCTCTACCTGCAAGACGCAAAACTTTAGGAGACCAGATATAATACTAGTATACTACTTTGTAAACTAGTATGCCACTTCTGACGGGTCAGAAATGAGTCGGGTTCGTCGGCAGCGCATGTTGCCGCCCCGTCGGGCGTTCTCCGTCCGGTGCGGTGGATACAGCCACGGTCGCGCAACATGGTCTGATGAGACCGCTGCCGCCTTTATCAACCGTGAAACCTCGCCGGAATTTCAGCAAAGATGGTGCAATTCGCCGCTGTTTGATCCAGCCGCCAGAAAGGAAACTCCCATGAAACTTACAGGCAAGACAGCCATCGTCACCGGTGGCGGTCGGGATATCGGCCGCGCCTGCGCGGTGGCACTGGCAGCCGAAGGCGCAAATGTCGCCATCAACTATTTCTCGAGCAGCGAGGGCGCCGACAGCGCGGCCCGTGACATCACGGCAGCGGGCGGTCGCGCGTTCGCCTTGCAGGGCGACCTGAACACGCAGGCCGGCGTGGATGCGCTGGTCGGCAAGGCTGTCGCCGATTTCGGTGGCATCGACCTGCTGGTGAACAACACCGGCGGCCTGATCGGGCGCAAAAAGATTGTGGAAATGTCGCTCGAACACTGGCAGGCGGTGATGGACCTCAACCTGACGAGCACGTTCCTGATGATAAGGGCGTGCCTGCCGCATATGACAACCGGTGCCATCGTGAACCTTGCCAGTCAGGCGGGCCGCGACGGCGGTGGCCCGGGCTCTGTGGCCTATGCCGCTTCGAAAGGCGCGGTGATGACGATGACGCGTGGTCTGGCCAAGGAACTTGGCCCCGATATCCGCGTCAATGCGCTGTGCCCGGGCATGATCGACACGGATTTCCACAATATCCACACGGCCGACGCGGCACGCAGGGGGTACGAGGCCTCGGCGCCCGTGAAACGTCAGGGTCTGCCCGAGGACATCGCGAACCTCGTGCTGTTCCTTGCCAGCGCGGACAGCGCGTTCATCACCGGCGCCAATGTGGATATCAACGGCGGCATGTTGTTCAGCTGAACCTGTGCCGGCACCGGGCGCGCGCGGTGCCGGACCGAACGGACGGGTCTCGGTCCTGTCCGCCATTCGCGGCGCGACGGTTTTGCGAAGCGATGCTGCACCGCTGCCTGTAAATCCCGCAGAAACGAACGTGATCTCTGCAGGCCAAGATCGGTGGCTTCCGCACGATAGTCCGACGGGCATTTATCGAGAAAATAGATACCGACGCCGTCATAACGGTGCTGCACGGGGTCGACCGGTCCGGCAAGACGACGGTTCGGCCGTCGCCTTCGAAAACTGCGGCAATCTCGCGCTGGGCGGGCCGAAGACCGAGAATGGCGTGAAAAACGACGATACGGGCCCTGCAGCGCGATCACCCTGAACGTGTACGGTGGGTCTGTTGCCGGACCCGCCCCGAGATGGCGTTGATTTTGCAGTCTGCGCCCGCGAGGCGACCATATTGCCGGACGACGCAAGCGCATCCCTGGGCGCACAGCGGACCGTCACAAAGCAGCCTGACCTACCGCGCCATCCACCCGCCATCGACGCTGACGACCGTGCCGTGGATGTAGTTCGCCGCCCGCGATGCCAGAAACACCGCCGTCTGCGCGATATCCTCGGCCTTGCCCCAGCGGCCCGCGGGGATCCGGTCGAGGATCGCGCGGTTGCGGTTCGGGTCGGCACGCAGGGCCTCGGTATTGTTGGTTTCGATATAGCCGGGGGCGATGGCATTGACGTTGATGCCGCGCGCCGCCCATTCGTTGGCCATGACCTTGGTCAGACCGGCGACGCCATGCTTGCTCGCGGTATAGGACGGTACCCGGATGCCACCCTGAAACGACAGCAGCGACGCGATATTGACGATCTTGCCCGCGCCGCGCGGCAGGGCGGATCTGGCGAAAGCCTGACAGGTAAAGAATACCGCCTTGAGGTTTACGTCGATCACCGCGTCCCAGTCCGCTTCGGTGAAATCGGTGCTGTCGTCGCGGCGGATGATGCCCGCGTTGTTCACCAGAATGTCGATATTGCGGTCGGCGAACACGTCGCGCGCCGCCATCGGATCGGCGAAATCGAGGGCGAGGGCCTCGGCGCTTTCGATCCGGTCCACCGTGTCCGCGCAGGACGACCGCCCGGCGCAGATCACATGTGCCCCCGCACCGCCCATCGCCACGGCAATGGCAGCACCAATGCCGGTGTTGGCGCCGGTGACGAGGGCGGTCTGACCGGTCAGGGAAAACGCGCTCATCTGAGCGCATCCATCGCGACCATGTCCATATCGGTGAAATCGACGTTGTCGCCGGCCATCGTCCAGCAGAACGTATAGGCGGCCGTGCCCGCGCCGCAATGGATCGACCATGGCGGCGAGATCACCGCCTCTTCGTTGGCCATCACGAGGTGCCGTGTCTCGTCCGGCGTGCCCATGAAATGAAAGATCCGCGCATCTTCGGGAACGTCGAAATACAGGTAGGCCTCCATCCGCCGGTCATGCAGGTGCGCGGGCATCGTGTTCCACAGGCTGCCCGGCTGAAACTGGGTATAGCCCATCAATAGCTGGCAGGTTTCCACGACTTCGGGGTGCAGGAACTGGATGATGACGCGTTCGTTCGCGGTTTCGCGGCTGCCCATCTCGACGCGGCGGGCATCGGCCAGCTTGATGCGTTTCGTGGGGCAGGCCCGGTGTGCCGGCGACGAGGTGATGTAATACCGCCCGGCGCCGGAAAACGTCACCGCCCCCGCGCCCATGCCGATATACAGCACCTCGCCGTTCTCGAGGGTGTGGGTGTCGCCGCCGACGCTCACCTCGCCCGCCTCGCCGATGTTCAGCACGCCCATTTCGCGCCGGTCGAGGAACGATGCGGTCCCCGTTTCCGCCATGTGATCGAGGGTCAGCGACCCGGCGCCGGGCACGGCAGAGCCGAGGATAAGACGGTCGTAATGGGTATAGACGAGGGTGATCTCGCCGTCCCGAAACAACCCGTCCTTGTGGAAATGCGCGCGCAACCCCGCGGTGTCGAGGGTCTTTGCCGTCGTCGGGTCGATGGCGTGGCGGGTTTCTGTTTTCAGGGTCATTGCGGGGTCCTTTTGAGGCGGATCGGGGGATGGTCTGGCGTCAGGGCAGATGTGGCCGTCAGAGGAAATCGTCACGCCGGGGCGTGAAGCAATCGACGAGGCGGCCCGGCGCAAGACAAATGCAGCCGTGAACGGCGCCCGTCGGCACGACGAAACTGTCGCCGGGGCCAACGTCGAACGTCCAGTCGTCCATCTGAAACCGGAAACGCCCGGCCTCGACATAGGTTGACTGGACGTGCGGGTGATGATGCAGCGCACCTTCCGCGCCAGCGGCGGCAAAGGTAAAGGCCACGACCATAAGGTCGGGATGATCGGACAGCACCTGTCGCGTCACGTTCTTGCCCGTCTCGATGACCGGGAAATCTGTCATATCCTGTCCTTTGGAATGTCGGTGACGGCAGGTTTGGCTGTGAATTTCGGCTGCATTACGGGCGGTCGTGCCGACTGACATAATAGTATACCAGTTTGGCGAAAGAAAGAGCCGATCGACATATCCGCCGGGTGAGCGCCGGATCGCCAGCGGCCGTTTCAGCCCGGCCCCGGGTCCAACCCCCGTTCAGAGGCCGACCGGCCCGGGATCGAGGCGCGTGATATGCGCGGCGACACCGGGGGCGAACCGCTGACGCACCAGCGGATCGTGACCCGGAACGATCAACCCCGGTGCCGAGGCGAGCCGCTCGAGGGTATCGAATCCGTCGAGCATATCGGCCAGATCAACCACGATGGGAAAGGGTTTGCGCGCCGTCAGGTTTTCGTAGAAATGCGCCGCATCGGACGCAAGCACCATCCACCCCGACTGCGTCAGCACCCGCACGCATTGCAGGCCCCGGCTGTGTCCGCCGATACAGTGCACCGTCACGCCCGGACGTATCTGCGCCTCGCCATCGACGAAACGCACCTTGCCGGAATACAGGCGCCGGACGGCCTCGCAGATATGCGCCGCCGTAAACGGCATCCGCAGGGTGTCATGGCACATGCACGGACCGGTGGCATAGGCCATCTCGGCGGCCTGAAGGTGCAGTTGCGCATTGGGAAATAGATGCAGACCGCCCGCGTGATCGTAGTGCAGATGGGTGACGACGATGTCCGTCACGGCGGCGGGATCGATGCCCAGCGGGGCGAGTGCGGCAACCGGATCCAGCCGCACCGGGCGACCGCGAGAGACACCTTCATCGGCGTCATAGCCGGTATCGACAAGGATCGTGTCGGCCCCGCGCCGCAGCACCCAAAGGTAGTAATCCATCGGGTGCGGGGCGTCGTGATTATCGTCGAAGATAAAGCTGTCGCGCCGCGTGCGCGCGTCGCGGTCGGCATATCTGACCGCGTGAACTTCCCAGGGATCGCCGCTGGTCACCGGTCGACGGTGGCATAGGTCCGCACGTCTTTCGCCGCGATCATCGGGCCTGTGGCCGCGTCGAAGGCGGCGTAGTGCGGCGTGGTCTTGTGCGCGGCAAAGGCGGCGGCATCGTCATAGACCTCATAAAGGAACACGTCGCCGGGCCTGTCGGGATCCGTCGCCACGTCGAACTGACGGCAGCCGGGTTCATCCCGCACCGCGGCATGTGAATTGGCCAGCATCGGGGCCATGAAATCCGCGATATGATCGGGGTGCAGGGTGAATGTGACGACGACGGCAAAGGGCATCAAGGATCCTTTCGGCGCGGACGCGACGACGCCCGGCGCAGCACTTCTTCAGATTTGTACACCTGCGCAACATGGCAGCACGTCGGGGTCGAGCGAAAGCCGAAAATGGGCTGCGACGGTCGCGGAGGACGCCACGATACGATGGGTTGTGAAAAGGGGCACCGGCACAATCCATCAGGCATATGTAATCTTTTTCACTAATATTATATTACCTGTGTCATATGTGGATGGCGCCCGTTCGGCGGATGGTCAGGGTTGGTCCGAGATAGAATGAAGAACGACTTTGACATCGCTGTATTCGAAGGTGACGGAATCGGGCCCGAAATCATGGCCCCGACGGTTGCCCTGTTGGCCGAAATCGCCGGCGCCGGTGGATACGGCCTGAACTTTCGCACCGTCCCTGCGGGTGCCGGGCACTATGCCAGAACCGGTGAGGCGTTGCCCGCGGCCTCGATGGACGCCGCGCGCGCCTCGGATGCCATCTTGTTGTCGGCGATGGGCCTGCCGGAGGTGCGCTATGACGATGGCACGGAAATCTCGCCGCAGATCGATTTGCGCAAGGCGCTGACGCTTTTTGCCGGGGTGCGCCCTGTCCGCATCTTTCCCGGCCAGCGGACGCCGCTGAATATGCCCGAGGGCCGCACTGTCGATTTCGTCCTGATCCGCGAAAGTACCGAAGGTCTTTTTCATACTCAGGGCAGAGGCGAGGTTACGGCGACCGAGGCGCGCGAAACCCTGCTGATCACCCGCGACATCTCCGAAAAGCTGTTTGCCTTCGCCTTTCGCCTCGCTGCCGACCGCAAGGCAAAGGGGCGCGGACCGGGCCGTGTCACCTGCGTCGACAAGGCCAACGTTTTCCGTGCCTTCGCCTTCTTTCGCGGGATTTTCGACGAAGAGGCGGCGCGGCATCCGAACCTTGCAGCCGATCATGCCTATGTCGATGCGACGGCCCTGTGGATGGTGCAAAAGCCTTGGGATTTCGACGTGATGGTCACCGAAAACATGTTCGGCGACATCCTGTCGGATCTTGGCGCGGGCCTGATGGGCGGGCTTGGCGTCGCCCCCTCTGCCGACATCGGCGAAAACCATGCGGTGTTTCAGCCGTGCCACGGATCGGCGCCCGATATCGCCGGACAGGGCGTCGCCAATCCGCTCGCGATGATTCTGTCGGGTGCGATGATGCTCGACTGGCTGGGGACACGGGCCGATAATCCCGCCCTGACGGCCGACGGTGCCCGGCTTCAGCAGGCCGTCGAGGATGTGATTGCCGCCGGGACCGATCTGACCGCCGACATCGGTGGCAGCGCTACGACGGCGCAGGCGGCGCAAGCCGTGCGCGACCGTCTGGCGGGCGCGTGACCATCCGCATCGCCTGCGTCGGTGCCGGATATTTCAGCCGGTTTCATTATGACAGCTGGCGACGCATCGCCCGGATGCAGGACGTGTCGGTCGTCGGCGCGTGCGACAGCGATATCGACAAGGCCCGCGCCACCGGCCTTCCGGCCTACACCGACGCCGACGCGATGATTGCCGAACAGCGGCCCGACGTCGTCGACATCATTCTGCCGCCCGAGGCGCACACCCGGACGATCCGCTTGGCGATAAATGCGGGCGTCCGCACGATCATCTGCCAGAAACCGTTTTGCCAAAATCTCGTGGAGGCCGAGGAAATTGTGGCTCTGGCAACCGGCCACGGTGTCCGCCTTATCGTTCACGAAAATTTCCGGTTTCAGCCGTGGTACCGCACGATCCGGGCCGCGCTCGACGACAAGGCCATCGGGCAGGTGCAGCAGGTGACGTTCCGCCTGCGTCCCGGCGACGGGCAGGGACCGCACGCCTACCTCGACCGGCAGCCCTATTTTCAGAAAATGCCGCGGTTTCTCATTCATGAAACCGGGGTGCACTGGATCGATACCTTTCGCTACCTGCTGGGCACGCCGACCGCCGTCTACGCCGATTTGCGCCGCATCAATCCTGCCATTTCGGGCGAGGATGCGGGCTATGTGATATTCGACCATCCGGGCGGCGTGCGGGCGCTGTTCGACGGCAATCGTCACCTTGACCATGCCAGCGACAACCGGCGCCGCACCATGGGCGAGGCCCTGATCGAAGGAACCGCAGGCACCCTGTCCCTGTGCGGTGACGGTGCCGTACGCCTGCGCCGGTTCCGTGCGGGACGCGCCGTTCTGTTGCGCGCACCGGACACCTGGGACGGATTTGGCGGCGATTGCGTCCACGCTCTGCAATGTCACGTCATAGCGGGCCTGACCGACGATGCTCCCATCGAAAACGAGGCGTCCGAGTACCTCGACGTCTTGCGCATCGAAGAGACGGTCTACCGGTCGGCGACGGAAGGCCGCAAATGTCAGGTAACCTGAAGGCGGCCTGATCCGCAGGGATGACTTTGGGCGCCCTCAGCACCCGGAGGAAAGTGTCGGCCCCGCCCGGCAGGCGGAGACACAAGCGTCAGCCCGCAAGCCGTGCAATCACCCCGGCCATGATCCGTGCCGTGTCGTCCCATC
This sequence comes from uncultured Alphaproteobacteria bacterium, assembly GCA_963761735.1. GTDB lineage: Bacteria > Pseudomonadota > Alphaproteobacteria > Rhodobacterales > Rhodobacteraceae > CAVXHQ01. The sequence continues at coordinate 688,125 of CAVXHQ010000003.1, read as the reverse complement.
CCGGCAAGGCAGCGCCGCGTTCGTGCGACGCCGACGCCATCCCGTTGCGCAACGCCGGTTCCGTCAGCAGCCGTCGCAGCGCCGCGGCAAATGCCGTCGCGTCTCCGGGGGGGACCAGTATTCCGGCGTCGCCGACGGTGTCCGGCACCGCGCCGGTATCGCAGGACACGAGGGGCAGTCCCGCGCGCATCGCCTCGCCGAACACCATGCCATAGCCCTCGTACCGTGTGGCCAGCGCGAAAATGTCCGCCGTTGCATAGCGGCGCGCAAGGCCGGCATCGGCAACCTCACCGGCGAAGGCCACGCGCCGCGTCAGCCCCAGAGCCCCCCGCTGAACCGTCAGCGCCTGCACCACGGCGTCGTCATGTGGCCGCCCGACGATCTCGGCCTGCCAGTCCAGATCGGCAATGTCCGCCAGCGCCGTCAGCAATATGTCATGCCCCTTGCGCGGCGCCATCAACCCCACTGACAGGATCCGCGCCGGCCCCGCCGTGCGCGCAGGCCGTGGCCAGATATGAGGACCGGAGGCGAACCCCGGCGGCGCCACCGTGATCCGGTCCGGCGACACGCCGAACTGCCGCGTCAGGGTTTCGCCAGTGTGTCTGCTCGGCACCAGAACATGGGCCATCAGGCGCAGCACCGCCGCTTCATTGGTAATCAGCCATGCCGCCCGGTCGTTGCCAAGGCCGGTTTCGAGGCCGAGGGGATGATGCACCATCCCGATCAGCGGGGCGCGGACCTCCTTCAGCGCAGCAGGGTCTGCGCCGCCGACGATGAACCCGTCGAGGATGACCGGCACGTCTGCGGGCACCGCCGACAGTGCGGCGATCGTCGCGGCCATATCGGCCGGTGCCGCGTCCGGAAAACTGTCGGGCACCTCCAGATGTCGTGTCCGTATGCCGATCCGGTTGAGCGCGGCCCACGCCTCGGCCTCATAGATGAAACCGCCGGTCTTGCGATACATGTCGCCGGGAATGGCAAAAACCGCTCTCATGTCAGTTGTTCCGCCGCATACCGGCGCAGAACCGCCCGTTCAGCTGCCTCGACGCACAGATAGGCACCGACGGCGACCACCGACAGGGCAACCACGGCACTCCACAACATGTTGTAATCCGACGTGCTCGACGTCAGCGCCATCAGCGTCCCGATGCCCCGCCCTGTCGCAAGCCATTCTGTCGTCGTTACCGCCAGCAGCGCGGCGGGCACGGCCATGCGCGCGGCGGCAAAGAACGCGGGCCACATCGAGGGGATCTGCGCGCGCACCAGCAAGGTGACGCGCCCCGCCCCATAGCTGGCAAAGACGTCGCGCACCTGTCCCGGCACCCGGCCCAGGCCGTGCAGACAGGCGACGAACGTGGGAAAGAAGATCATCACGGCGACGATGACGATCGTGCCCGCCGCCCCGCGCCCCAGTGCCAGCACCAATAGCGGCGCGGTGGCGATGATCGGCACCGACCGCAGGGCAATTGCCAGCGGCATGATCAGACCCGCCGCCGCCGGGATGACGGTCAGCGCTGCCGCAAGGCCCGCCCCCATCGCCAGCCCTGCGATATATCCCGGCACGGTCCAGACCAGCGTTTCTGCAAGGGCAGCGCCCAAAGTCGCTCGCGCGCCTGATGCCCCCGGTCCCGTCACCAGATAGGCCCAGACATCGCCGGGCCGTTTGGCAAAGAACACCGGCAGGTCGAAGGCATCCATCGTGATCTGCCAGATCAGCACGATTCCCGCGACGATACATATCGTACCGCCGGCCCGGCGGAGCCACGGCGTACGGACTCGCGCGGGATCGGCGCCCAGGACAAGTACCACACCTTGCGTGCCGCGAAATGCGGCGACCCATCCAAGCGCAAGATAGGCCAGAACAGAGACTGCTACAGCCAATGTCGCCACTGCCCATGTCGCCTCTACATCGAGACCGCGCATCGCCCGCAACGTCAGCACGCCAAGGCCGCGTTCCGCACCCGTGAACTCTCCGATCATCGCGCCGAGCACCGCGGCGGGTGCCGCGATCTGCAACCCGGCAAGCAGGTAGGGCCCGCTTGCCGGGGCCCGAACGATCCAGAACGCGGTCCAGCGGCTGCGTCCGTACAGGCGGACAAGGTCCGTCCAGGCGGGGGGCACGGCCCGCAGCCCGACGACGAGCGCGAGAAAGGTCGTGAAATAGACGGCGAGGGCGGCAAGCGTGATCTGTGGCCCTGCGCCGGTGCCGAACAGGACCCGCAGGATCGGCCCCGTCGCCACCAGCGGCAGACAAAACACCAGCAGGGCGGCAAAGGACACCGCCCGCTCCGTGCGCGGCACGATCACAACGAGGGCGGCCATCGCCGCCGCCGCGAGATTTCCAAGCAGAAACCCGGAGAGTGCCGCCGTCAGCGTCGTTGCCGTCGCCCGACCGAGCAGGCCAACATTGTCGAGAATGTGGCGCATCACGGCGACCGGTCCCGCAATCACGAAGCTGCCCGCGTTCACAAGCGCCAGCGCCTGCCACATCGCCAAAAAACTCAAGGCACCGACAAGCTGCCAAATTTTGCGTTGTGTCATTGGGCGAGTGCCGCCGTTACTTTGGCGATCTGGGCCTGAACAGAGCCTGATTGGTCCGATTTTTGGGAAATCCCGAAATCTGCGACCACTGTCGCCGGTCGGGACGACAGCACGATAACCCGGTCCGACAGCGCCACCGCCTCTGCCACCGAATGCGTGACCAGCACGGCGGTGGTGCCGCGCGAGCGCCAAAGCGGCGGAAGCTCTGCGCCCAGACGATACCGGGTCAGCTGATCGACGGCACCGAAGGGTTCGTCGAGCAGGATAAGGTCCGGTTCCGTGACCAGACACCGCGCAATCGCGGCCCGTTGGCGCATACCACCCGACAGGGCCGCGGGACGAACGTCGGCAAAACCTGAAAGTCCGACGAGGTCGATCAGGCGGTCGACCGCCGCCGCGTCGTGCCCCCGCCGCGCAAGACGCAGGGCAAGGGCGATATTGCCGCGCACCGTACGCCACGGCAACAGCGACGCATCCTGAAATGCCATACCGATTCTGCCCCGCCGCGCGAGGGCCCGCGGAGTTTCCGTACCAATCCGGACAGTGCCTGTCGTCGGGTCCTCGAGGCCTGCGATCAGGCGTAACAGGGTCGATTTTCCACATCCCGATGGGCCAACGAGGGCCGTCGTCTCGCCCGCGCGAAACCGAAGGGTCAATGGAGCGACCGCGGCAACGGGAGGCGAGCCATCGAAGGTGCGGGACAGATCGTGGCACACTACATCCTGTCCCGCCTTGGCCGGATGTTCAGGCAGAATAGACCTCGTCGATGATCGAACGGTCCCAAAGATCGGCGCTGACATCCCGGCCCAGCAGGGCCAGCGTTTCGATGTTGGCGGAAACGGATGCGTCACTGAACCGCCCGAATTCCGTCCCCTCTGGGAACATCAGCGGCACCTGCCGGCGCGCCTGCTCTTCTTGCGCGGCAAGATCCAGCCCCGCGTCGGGGAACATCGCCACGGTGAGAGCCGCGGCACCTTCGGGATCGGCAAGATAATCCTGCCAGCCGCGCACTTCGCCCCGCATCAGGCCGACCAGCTCTTCCCTGCGGGTCGCAAGGCTCTCGTCGGTGGCGATATAGGTCTGCGAATGGACGGCATAGCCATGATCGGCCATCAGCATCGTGACGCTTTCGATGTTTTGCATCGCCATCGCGACGGGCAGATCGGTTGCCCAGCACAGCAGGCAATCGACCTGGCCGTTGACCAGCGGCGCCGCGTCGTACTGTGTGGGCACCACCTCGATCCCGTCGATATCGACGCCGTTCAGCGTGCACAGAGCCTGAAGGACCGGCATATTCGCCACCGCCATGCCGATGCGCTTGCCGAGAAGATCGGCGGGTTCGTTCACCGGATTGCCGGGCAGGGACGCGATGGCAAAAGGGTTCTTTTGCATCGCAACCGCGAGGATTTTGAACGGCGCACCCTGTGCCACGGCGGCGGCGGTATAATCGGCGGCAGAGATCCCGATGACGGCGGAACCCGCCACCACCGGCGGTTCGACAGGGGCATTCGGGCCGCCGGGATTGAGGGCGACCGTCAGTCCCTCGTCCGCCCAATAGCCTCGGTCGCGCGCGATATAGCTGCCGCCGAACTGGACGGAATGCAGCCAAGACAGTTGCAGGGCCACGTCCGCGCTTTGCGCCTGAGCGATGCGCGGCATGACCGCGGCAGCCCCAAGTGCGGCACCGGTGCCGATCAGGGCGCGGCGCGTCAGGGGGCGGGTTTGGGGCAGGTGTCGGGTCATGTCGTCTCCATCGTTTCAGATTGAATCCGGGCCGCATGCCGGCCGGATGTGGCCCACCACATGGCGCCCGGCACGGCGGCGGCAAGCATCGCGGCACCATAGGCGATGCCGGTCGCCACGCCTTCGGCGGCCGTGGGGCCTGCCAGCGGAAAGAGCGCCGCCGCCGCCCCCTCGCGCCATCCCCAGCCGCCGACAGACAGCGGGATGAGCATCGCCGACAGGACCAGCAGCACGATGGTGAAGATAGCGGCAAACGGCAGAACGGTCCCGATGGCACGGGCGCTGGCATAAAAGCTCAGGTTCAGCAGGATCGCGATGACGAGCGCGAGCAGGGCCTGTTCCGGGCTGCGCAGAGCCGTCCAGAACGGCGCAAAAAACATCTTTTGGGCCGAAACAGAGCCGAGCAGGATCACAGCGCCTCCAGCAACGATTGCCGCGGCTGCAAGGACCCAGACGGTCCACCACGGCCAATCAATTCCGCCCGGCATCGCCAGCGACACCGCAAGGCCAAGCGAGAGTAATGCCAGCGTCGTGACCTGACCGAGCAGCCGTTCGATCACCACCGATTGCGCCGCCGCACGCAACCCCGCACGTTCGCTCGCCCGCACGGCGCGGGTTGCGTCACCGGCGACGCCGCCCGGCACAAGCTGGTTGACCAGCGTCCCGAGGAAATATTCCCGCACCGCCCGTGCCAACGTCAGATCAAGGCGGAGACCCCGCGCCACGAGAACCCAGCGCAGCGCCATCAGGCAGGTGAGCAGCATCAACCCCGCCGTTGAGGCGGCCATCCATCGCCAGTCGGCGCCCTGCAAAAGCGCTCCGATGGCATCCACGTCGGTCACCGCAAGCAGCACCCCGATGACCGCCGCCGATACGGCAAGCCGCACAAGCACGCCGCGGGTCATGCGCCGCCCCCGGTGGTGAACGCGGCGATGAACCTGTCCCGAAACGCGTCCATCCGCCAGGGTGGCAGGTCGCCGTCAGGGATCAGGCCCGGCGTCCAGTCCCATCCCTCGAGCCGGTCGATCACCTCTGGCGGGCCGATCGTGTGCAGGGGCACGTCGGCGCTGTCGATCTGGGCCACAAAGCCTGCGGGCTGATGGTCGCCAAGGATCAGGATCAGCGGTGCGGCCTCGCCCTGTCGCGCGGCAAATGCGAAGGCCGCCTGCAGGGAATAATCGATCGATTGGCGATAATAATCACGGGTGATATCACGGTCGCTCCAGACCTCGCGCGGGGCCGGGCCCTCGGCGGCCATGTCGTTGAACGCGGTGCCGTCGCCCACATCGTCCCAATCGATCATGCGCGTGATCGTGGTCCACGGCGCATGGGATGAAATCAGCGCGATCTGGATGAAATCCTGCCGGGGGTCCGTTCCCAGCAGTCGGGGGAATGCACTCAGCGTATATTGATCGGGCATCGTCACCCAGCCGAAATCATCACCGGCGTAATCCATGTCGGAGGCCTCGAACACCTGATCGAACCCCATCAGGCTGCTTTCGGGCCAGGGGATCGTGATCGCCGGCATCACGGCGGCCGTCCGATAGCCAGAGGCTGCGGCAAGGTGAAACAATGTCTGGCGGCCGCTGGTCAGCATCGCATGGTAGCGCCCGTTGTCGCTCGTCCACAGGCCCGATGCCAACGTGCCATGAGCCAGCCAGCTTTGCCCGCCCGCCGTCGGCGAGGTCAGCCAACCGCTGCGCATCGCCAGACCCGCACCTCCAATGGCGGCCTGCGCCGTGCGAAGCGTTGCCAGATGCGTGTCTGCATAGGCCGGATTGTCGAAACTGGCGCGCCCATAGCTCTCGATAAAGATGACGATGACGTCGCGGGGGCCGATCAGATCGAACAGATCGGCGCGCCCGGAATAGGGGTCGGCAGCGGCCTCGGCGCTGAACGCGACGAGGTCTGCTACTGTCGCCTGCACCGTGATCGCGCGCGAGGTCACGAGCCGGGTCGTCCACGCAGTGCCCGGCGGGCTTGCGCCCAGATCCCACCAGTCGAGGCTCTGGCCCGCGTCGGCGACGGTCAGCGTGGCGAACACGGCGGCACCGGCGCCCGCCACCAGACGTCCACCCGCGCTCGTCGCAACCCGGCCCCACCGGCGCAATGCCCAGAACAGCACGGCAAATATCGCGACCATGCCAAGGATCGCTCCGATCCAGCCAAAAATGACACCTGTCTGCCCGATGCTGTCGCGCAACAGGCCTGTCCCGGCCTCGATCAGGAAGACGTCGAGAATAGGGTTGAACGGGCGATTATAGGCACTGAACATGCCATAGTCGGCAAATTTCAGGAACACCGTGACCAGCAGCACAGACGCCAGCAACCCCGGCAAAACCCAGCGACCGCGCAGGGCGATCATCGTCAGGATCAGCACCGGAAGCTCGAGCGGGAACCGCCCGAACGCCGAGAGCGCCATCGTGCCGGGATGGTTCGGCAACACCAGCACCGCAAACAGGATTGCGGCGGCAAGCGTCAGGGTGACGACCCGGATGATGCGCCTGTGCCCCGTGCCAGCAGCCACCGGATATCGACGGCAAACGACCAGACAAGGGCCGTCGCCGCGCCTGCCGCGATGGGAATCATCAGGCTGCCGGGGGTCAGCGGCATCAGCAAAACGATCAACACTCCGATCTGGATGACACAAACCACCTTGCGCCGGAACCTGTCTGGCAGCGGCGCGCCGAGGCGGGGCCGGATCATCGTCGCCACGATGAAGACATACCGCGCGGCGCCAAGCACGAGGACCGCCGGTCCCGCCTGTGACCAGCGCCACAGGATAAGGGCGAGGACGGCGCCAAGAGCGGCGTCGACCTCCATATCGAAGCGCGCGCCGAAACCGCTGGCCATGCCGGTACGCCGTGCCAGCCAGCCATCGATCCCGTCCAGCGCGAAAGTCAGCGTCGCCGCCGCGCACAGAGCCCAGGCGGCGGTTTGTGTCGTTGCGGGCACGATGATTGCACCGGCCAGCAAGGCGGTGATCGCCGCCCGCACAAGCGTTACGACATTGCAGGCCCCAAGTGTGGCACTGCCGAAATGCCGGATCAATCCGGTCAGCGCGACCAGCGAGATGACTGCGAAAAAAATTATCGGCAGGACGGAAGCATGCCCCGAATAGGCCTGCACAGACACTGCCCAGACCGTCAGAAACAGCATTCCCGAGAATGCGGCAAAGACCGCGGCGGGATGCCGTGGGACGGAGGGGGCAAGGCCGATCATCGCGGCAAACTCATGTCGGTTTCAGGCACACGTCGGCCATCACGGGCCGATGATCCGACGCGCCACGCACCATCGGGTGATCCAGCGCTGTGGCATCGGACACTGCGCCGCGACGATCGGTCAGGATCCGGTCCAGCGGCAAAAGCGGCCGATGCGCCGGAAAACTGCGCACTGCCGGGCCGTAGAATTCCGACCCAAGGGTGTGCCTGCCAAGCGCCAGCCCACCCCACGGACGCCACTCGTTCAGATCGCCGAGGATCACGGTCTGCATTGGCGGGCGTCTGCGCAGGTATTGCCCGACGATCCGCATCTGCACGATCCGCAAGGGCTGTGACAGCGACAGATGCATCGACATCACCCGAAACGGCAGGCCGCCACCCGACAGCTCGACGCTGATCGCGCCCCGGTGGCAATGCCCGGGAAGGTCGATCACGTCGGCGTAAGTCTGCGTAAAGCGGGGATGCACTCACAGGATCGTACCGAGAAAACCGTCGCTTTCGGGGCCCCAGCGCAGCGACGGCACCGAATGGACATAGCGCAGACCCGTCGACGCCGAGATCTGCGCCGTATCGAGGAGTCCGGCATGCGGCGGGCATTCCATGTCCGCCTCTTGCAGCGCGAGGATATCGGGCAGTCGCGGCACAATCGCCGCGTCGATCGCCTCTGTCACCCGCGCAGGCCGCACGCGGCCATCCGCCCCGCGCGCGCGGTGAACGTTCCATGTGGCGCAAACCAGCGTCCGTTCCGGGATCGGTGCGTTCATCGTCTGCCACTGCTTCCCGTCCTCAAAAACCATATCTGGTTCTGGCGTCGCATATGGGTGTGTGATCTAGCATCGGATTTGCGCTAAGCAACTCATCGGCACGCTTCTATCCCACCACTGGAGACCCTTCATGCGACGCAATGTCTTTACCGTCCTGACGATTCCCGCCACCGTTCTGGCACTCGGTGCCAACGCCGTCAGCGCCGCGCCCGAGCAGTACGAGCTGGATCCCGACCATACAGTCATTGCCTATACCGTCGGCCATGTCGGATATGCGAACGTGCTGGGCATCTTTGGCGAGGTGTCGGGCACCTTTGGCTATGACACCGAAACGCAGGAGCTGAGCGATGTCGCGGTAACCATCGGCGCCGCGTCTTTCGATACGTTCCACGACGCCCGTGATGTCCACGTCAATTCGGGCGATTTCCTCGACACCGCAACCTATCCCGAAATCACGTTCGTGGCCTCGGAGGGCGCCCCTGAAGGCGATGCGTCGGGGACGGTGACGGGCGATCTGACGTTGCTGGGACAGACGCACCCCGCGACGCTGAACGTGACGCTGAAAGAGGCCGAGGCCTATCCCTTCGGGCATGGACGGTTCACCCTCGGCCTCAGCATGACCGCCGAAATCGAGCGGAGCACATGGGGCATGCCCTATGGCGTCGACAACGGCCTTGTCGGCGATACCATAAACATCATGATCGAAACCGAAGCGATGCAAATCGAATAGGGACTATCCCGCCTCGAAATTGCATTTACCGGCCTCACGAGCGTTTGCGGGGCCGTGACGCCTGTTGCCAGCGACGCGGGTTTCGGCGTCTCTATAAAGACGCCGTGATGCCGCCATCGACGAAAATCGTCGTGCCGTTGACGAACGACGATGCCGCCGAGGACAAGAAGATGCAGGTCCCGACCAGTTCCTCGACGTTGCCCCAGCGCCCCGCAGGGGTGCGTTTTGCCAGCCATGCGGTAAACTCGGGATCGTCCACCAGCGCCTTGTTCAGCGGCGTGTCGAAATATCCCGGCGCCAGCGCATTGCATTGCAGCCCGTGTTTCGCCCAGTCGGTCGCCATGCCTTTCGTCAGGTTCGCGACGGCCCCCTTGGTCGCCGTGTAGGGCGCGATCCCGGGGCGGGCGAGGGCGGTCTGCACGCTTGCGATATTGATGATCTTGCCCGCGCCGCGCGCAATCATATGCCGCGCAACCGCCTGACCGACGTGAAAGACAGAAGCCACATTGGTCTGCAACAGACGCTCGAACGCATCCGGGGGGAAATCCTCGAGAGGGCCACGGTGCTGCATGCCGGCGTTGTTCACGAGGATGTCGATGGGGCCGGTATCGGCCTCGAACCCGTCGATGGCGGCGCGGACACCGGCGTGGTCGGTCGCATCGAACGGCAGTTCGTGCACGATGTGTCCCGTGTCGCGCATCGCCTGCGCGGCTGTCGCCAGCTTGGCGGTATCGCGCCCGTTAAGGACAACCTCGGCGCCGGTCTGCGCCAGACCCACTGCAAGGGCCTGCCCGATGCCCTGCGACGATCCGGTGACCAGAGCGCGTTTGCCCGTAAGGTCGAAAAGAGCAAGGCTCATGATGCGTCTCTTTCAGCAGGGGTTTTAGCGCTCGACAGCGACAATGCCACAAAGCTATGTTATCGTTAATAATCCTGTCAACCGTCCGACGCGGTTCGGCTGCAATATCCAGGAAGGACTCTCGAGCATGCGCGCTATCGTCATCCACGCCGCCCACGATCTGCGCATCGAGGAGCGGTCGGTGCCGGCTCCCGGTCCGGGACAGGTGCAGGTGCAACTGGCGACGGGCGGCATCTGCGGGTCGGATCTGCATTATCTGAACCACGGCGGCATCGGCGATATTCGTCTGCGCGAACCGATGGTCCTGGGGCATGAAGTGTCGGGGCATATCGCGGCGCTGGGCGAGGGTGTGACGGATCTGCGCATCGGGCAACTCGTCGCCGTATCGCCGTCGCGGCCCTGCGCCGATTGTCGGTTTTGCCGCGAAGGACGCCAAAATCAGTGTCTGTACATGCGGTTTTACGGCTCTGCGATGCCGTTTCCGCATATTCAGGGCGCCTTCCGCGAGGTTCTGAATGCCGATGCCACGCAGTGCATCGATGCGACCGGGCTGACCCCGGGCGAGGCCGCGATGGCGGAGCCGCTCGCCGTGTGTCTGCACGCCGCGCGGCAGGGCGGCCCGCTGCTGGGTAAATCGGTGCTGGTAACGGGCTGCGGGCCGATCGGGGTGCTGTGCATCCTCGCCGCACGTCGCGCCGGGGCCGATCTGATCGTCGCGACGGACCTGAGCGATTTCACCCTCGGCATGGCCCGCACCGCCGGGGCCGACGTGACGATAAACATGACGGGGGGCGACCTGGCCGCCTATACGCCCGACAAAGGCACCTTCGATGTGATGTTCGAATGCTCGGGGGCGGCACCCGCTCTGCGCGCCGCGATCCCCGCGATGCGCCCCGGCGGCACCATCGTTCAGCTTGGTCTCGGTGGCGACATGACACTGCCGGTCCACGCGATGACGGCGCGCGAGCTGTCGTTCAAAGGCTCGTTCCGCTTTCACGAAGAGTTCGCCCTGGGCGTCAGCCTGATGCAAAAGGGCCTGATCGACGTCTCACCCCTCATTACCCAGACTTTTGCGCTCGACGACATGCAAGAGGCGTTCGCCACGGCGGGGGACCGCTCCCGCGCGATGAAGGCCCAGATCCGGTTTTCCGATCACTAAGGAGCAGCGATGTCGTTCTATGAGGTCCACGACCCGGTCTTTCAGACCTACGTCCTTGGCAACGCACCGCTGAAACAACTTGCGACCGGATTCGACTGGACCGAGGGGCCGGTCTGGTTCGGCGATGCGAACTGTCTGCTGTTTTCGGACATCCCGAACGACCGCATCCTGCGCTGGACGCCGGGCACCGGCATCACCACATTTCGCGAACCGTCGAATTTCGCCAATGGCCACACCCGAGACCGTCAGGGCCGTCTGATATCCTGCGAGCATGGATCCCGCCGTGTCACCCGCACCGAATACGACGGGCGGGTCACGGTGATCGCCGACGCCTATGGCGGACGGCGGCTGAATTCGCCCAACGACGTGGTGGTGAAATCCGACGGCACGATCTGGTTCACCGACCCGCATTACGGAATCATGACCGACTACGAAGGCCACAAGTCCAATCAGGAGGGCCCCTGTTTCGTCTATCGCGCAACGCCCGACAGCGGCGCGATCGACGTGATGGTCAGCGATATGAACTGCCCCAACGGCCTTGCATTTTCGCCTGACGAAAGCCTGTTGTATGTCGCCGACACGGGGCGGATGTTTTCCGACGACGACCGGCACATGCGGGTCTATGACTGCGCAACAGACGGCGCGATATCGAACGGCAGACACTTTCACACGGTCGATCCGGGTGCCTCCGACGGGTTTCGCCTCGATACCGAAGGCAACATCTGGACGTCGGCTGCCGACGGCGTGCACTGTATCGACCCGGACGGTCGGCTGTTGGGTAAGATCCTCGTGCCGGAACTGGTGTCCAACGTCTGTTTCGGTGGGCGCGCCAAGCACGAGCTATATATTACCGCTACGACGAGCCTTTACCGCGTCGTTCTGAACCGCAGGGGAATACAAACACCATGAGCGATAGTGACATCGGCCTGATCGGCCTTGGAACGATGGGATCGGCGCTCGCGCTGAACATCGCGGAAAACGGGTATCGTGTTGCGGTGTTCAACCGCACGACCTCGAAAACCCATGATTTCGTGGCCGAGGCAGGCGATCTGGCGTCCCGGATCACGCCGACCGAGACGCTTGCCGACTTTGTCGCAGCCCTCGCCGAGCCGCGCGCGATCCTGCTGATGGTTCCCTCCGGCGCTCCCGTGGACCAGCAGATCGCGGCCCTGGCCCCGCACCTTGGCCCCGACGACCTGCTGATCGACGCAGGCAACGCGAATTTCCATGACACCAACCGACGGATGGACGCGGCAAAGACACGATTCCTCGGGATCGGCGTATCGGGTGGCGAAGAAGGTGCGCGGCACGGCCCGTCGATCATGGGCGGCGGGCCGCGCGCCGACTGGGACCGGGTGGCGCCGATCCTGACGGCGATTGCGGCAAAGTTCGACGGCACGCCTTGCGCGGACTGGATGGGCGAGGCGGGGGCCGGGCATTTCGTCAAAGCCGTGCACAACGGTATCGAATACGCGGATATGCAGCTCATCGCCGAAACCTATGGCCTGATGCGCGATGGCCTTGGGATGGATGCAAACGCCATCGGCGATGTGCTGAGCGGCTGGAACGACGGCCCGTTGCAGGGGTATCTCGTCGAGATTTCCGGCAAGGTCGCCCATGCCACCGATGCCGCGACAGATGGGCCGCTTCTCGATGTGATCGTCGATGCGGCCGGGCAAAAGGGCACCGGACGCTGGACCGCAATCGAGGCGCAACATCTGGCCGCCCCGGTGCCGGTCATCGAGGCCGCCGTGGTTGCCCGAAACCTGTCCTCCCGGCGGGACACGCGCGCGGCAATGCAAGAACTGTTCGGCGCGGCCCCCACACCGATCGACGCAGGGACGCTGACCGCCGAGACGATGGAATCCGCGCTCATTTGTGGCAAGATCCTGTGTTACGATCAGGGGTTCGGTATGATCCGGGCCGCGTCCGACAAGTTTGGCTGGTCCCTCGACGCACCGGCAATCGCGCAGGTATGGCGCGCGGGGTGCATCATCCGTTCCGCCATGCTCGATGATATGGCCCGCGCGTTTTCCGATGACCCCGACAGGTCCCTGATGGCGGCGCCGTTTTTTGCGGATCACATCGCGCGCAGTCACAACGCTTTGCGGCAGGTCGTCTCGATCGCCGCGCTGCACGGTATTGCCGCGCCGGCCCATTCTGCCGCGCTGGCCTATTTCGATGCGATGCGGACCGCGCGCGGCACCGCGAACATGATACAGGGACAGCGCGATTTTTTCGGCCTGCACGGATTTGAGCGGCTGGATGACGGGACGCAGGACAATCACGGTCCATGGGCTGACGGGGCATGACACAGGCTGATTTGCGGCGAACGTCCCGCCTCAGTCGTCCGGCAGGTTCTCGCGCAGAATGATCTGAATTCGCGGTGGGATCATCCGCGACACCTCCTTGCGGGCAATCGCGGTGAGGGCCGTCAGTGTCTCGCGCACCTCGACACGGGCGTTCTGGTCGATCACCGCGTCGAGGGTGCCGTCTTGCAGCAGCGCCCGGTTGCCCTCCGTCAGATCGTGCGCCACGACCACGGTCCGCGGCGCCCGTCCTGCTCTTACCAAGGCGCGGGCAATGCCACTTGTGGCCCCCCCGGCGTTATATAGACCCGAAAGCCGCGGATGCCGGCCGATGACATCCGTCATTTCGGTTTCGGCAAGGGTGCGGTCATCGCGCACTTCACGTCGGTCGACGATCACCAGAGACTTGAACTCGTCCGCGATGATCCGACGAAACCCCAATTCGCGCTCCTGATGCCCCCGATACTCCCGGGACCCGGCAAAGAACGCAACTTCGTGTTTTCCCGCACCCAAGAACCGTCCGAGCAAATAGCCTGCCAGCCGTCCGGCCTTTTCGTTGTCGATCCCGACATAGCCATGATGCGGAACAGTCTCTGTATTGGCGATATCAGGGTCCGCACCAGGTCCGCCGAGGTCCGAGGCGATGGTCATGACCGGCACGCCACTGGACAGTACGGCACGTACCGCTTCGCGGACCATCGGGTGATCCAGCGCGACAAGCGCTATTCCGTCCCAGGTACTCCGCCCGCCACGCCGGCGCAGATCGAGGAGCCTTTCGGACAGTCGGGCGGGCGCGAAGCCGTCCGTCAGTTCGACCTCGGCGATAACGCCGGGCATCAAAGGCGCCTGTTCCAAAACCTGCGCGCGCAGATCCGCGATAAAAGCGTTTGTCCCTTGCGGCAGCAGGAACAACAACCGCACCGGGCGCAGTGTCGTCAAATCCGATCCTGAAAGATATCCACAGGCGCGCGCGGCGGCCAGAACGCGGGCGCGTGTGCGAGAACTGACACCCGGACGTTCGTTCAGGACGCGGTCCACAGTCGCAAGCGACGTGCCGCTCTCATGGGCGATGCTGTGCAAGGTCGGTTTCGCCATCTGTCCCCCCAGGATGTGAACGGGCCTGACAGGCAGCCCCATCCAGACCCGGTCGGGCTTCTTCCTATCAGGCAACGAGGGTATGAACACCTCAAAAGACCTCAACCGCCCCTTGACCTCGTTGACACAGCGACGCTGGCTGCCGAGGGTCAGCCAATATTTCGGACGCAGGCGGACATACCCATGACCGACGATAAAATTGTCAGCGATCCGCCCATCGCCGGGTGTCGCGACGCCCCGCGCCGTCGCCCGTCTGAGCCCGATTCTCCCTGTCCAAAGGCTATCACATGACCGCCATCGACATGCCGCCGGAAGGTCGCGATTACTCCCTCACCGGACCCGAGGCGGAACGCGCGACCCGGGCGGGCCTCGCCTCGGCCGACTGGTATCATTCGGACGTGCCGCGCAAGGAAATGAAGGCGCTGATGAAACGCACCGACGGCCCCGCCACCCGGGACACGATCCTGTGGTTCGCGTTGCTGGGGCTCACCGCCGCGGGCGGGATCTACTTTTGGGGGACCTGGGCGGCAGTACCGTTCTTTTTCGTCTACGGCGTGCTCTATGGTTCTGTCTGCGACAGCCGCTGGCACGAGTGCGGACACGGCACGGCCTTTCGGACGGACTGGAAAAACAACTTTGTCTATCACATCGCGTCGTTTCAGGTGATGCGCAATCCGGTGTCCTGGCGATGGAGCCATGCGCGCCACCACACCGACACGATCATCGTCGGGCGCGATCCCGAAATCGCCCTGATGCGGCCCGCCAGGATCGCGCTGGTCGCCCTGAAATTCATCGGCCTTCCGGACGTGTTTTACGAGTTGCGGATCCTTGCTCGGAACGCGGCCGGCACGTTCACGCCAGATGAAAAGGACTATATCCCTGCCGATGAACGGCCCGCCGCGGTTTTCTGGGCACGGGTGCACATGAGTGTCTATGCAGGCGCAATCCTCCTCGCCGTGGCGATGGGATCGTTCCTGCCTCTGGTCCTGATCGGGGGGCCGCGCATCTATGGCTCATGGCATACGGTGATGGTCGGGCTGATCCAGCATGGCGGGCTGGCCGAGGATGTTCTCGATCACCGGCTCAA
This sequence comes from uncultured Alphaproteobacteria bacterium, assembly GCA_963761735.1. GTDB lineage: Bacteria > Pseudomonadota > Alphaproteobacteria > Rhodobacterales > Rhodobacteraceae > CAVXHQ01. The sequence continues at coordinate 672,617 of CAVXHQ010000003.1, read as the reverse complement.
CAGCCGCTCTGTCCTGATCAATCCGATCAGCCGGTGGATTTACTGGAACATGAACTATCACGTCGAGCATCACATGTTTCCGATGGTGCCCTACCACGCGCTGCCTGCGCTGCGTGCACGGATCAAGGACGACCTGCCGCCGCCCAACACGTCGATCGCGGATGCCTATCGTGAAATGCTGGGCTCGTTGTGGCGTCAGCGCACCGAACCAGGATATTACGTCCGCAAGACATTGCCGCCCGGTGCGCGTCCCTACCGCGAGGATCTGCACGACATAGACGTGATGCGCGACACTGCGAGGGCATCATGACCGACTGGATCGACGTCTGCGCCGAGGATGAGATCGACGAAGAAGATGTCATCCGTTTCGATCACGATGACCGGACATTTGCGGTCTATCGGTCTGAGGCGGGCGATGTTTTCGCCACCGACGGGCTGTGCACCCATGAAAACGTGCACCTCGCCGACGGTCTGGTGATGGACGAAACCATCGAATGTCCCAAACACAACGGGCGGTTCGACTATCAAACCGGAGCCGCGCTGCGCGCGCCGGCCTGCGTGAACCTTGGCACCTATCCCGCCCGCATCCGCGATGGTCGGATCGAGATCGACATCTAGGTGCGGATCGACCTGTCAGGCAAGATCGTGGTCGTCACCGGCGCGGCGAGCGGTATCGGTGCCGCCTGCGCCCGTGCCGCTGTGGCGTCCGGTGCCACCTGCCTGCTGACGGACAAGGATGCGCGTGGCCTTGTCGCCGTGGCGGACGAGACCGGCGCGGACCACGTCACCGTCGATCTTGCGGCGCGCGACGCCGCAGACAGGATCGCCCAGGCGGCGCTGGCCGCCCACGGCCGCATCGACGCACTGGTGAACGCCGCCGGCGTCACCGACCGGGCGAGCGTCGCGGACGGAGACCTCGACGCCTGGGACCGGATCTTCGCCATCAACGCCCGCGCGCCCTTTGCGTTGATGCAGATGACGATCCGCGACCTGCTGAAACGCGGAATGCCGGGTCAGATCGTCAATATAGGCTCTGTCAATGCCCATTGCGGCGCGCCGGACCTCGGCATCTATGCCGCGAGCAAAGGCGCGCTGTCGACGCTGACCCGCAATGCGGCCAACGCCCATATGGCCGACCGCATTCGCGTGAATACGATTAACCTCGGCTGGGTCGCCACCCCGCATGAGGACCGCATGCAGTCGACCACGCTCGGGAACGGGCCCGACTGGCTGGCAAAGGCTGTGACGGGCATGCCACTCGGGCGATTGGTCGAGGCAGAGGAGGCCGCGCGCCTCGCCCTCTGGCTCTTGTCAGACCTGTCTGCCCCGATGACCGGCCTGTGCCTCGATCTGGAACAACGTGTGACGGGTGCCCCATGAACGTGACCTTCGATTTCAGCGGCAAGCGGGTTCTGGTCGTCGGGGCAAGCAAGGCGGGCATCGGTGCCGCCATCGCCCGCGCGTTTCAGGACGCGGGCGCCGAGGTGACGATCACCGGCGCGGAATCAGAGCCTGACAAGGCGGACCGGGGGCGTTTCGCCTATGCGCAACTCGACGTGACCGACGGCGCCGCGGTGCGGGCATTGGCCGTCTCGTTCGACGCGATGGACGTGGTCGTGAACGGTGCGGCCATCACCGCGCGGGGCGAAGAGATGGCGCCGGATTTTTTCGCGCGCGTCGTCGATGTGAACCTGCACGGCACGTTCCGGGTGGCCGAGGCGTTTCACGCCCTGCTCAGCCAGAACGGCGGCAGCCTGATCAACATCGCCTCGATGTACGCAAATTTCGGCAGCCCCAAAAATCCGGCCTATGGCGCGAGCAAGGCTGCCGTCGCACAGCTGACGAAATCGCTTTCCATCGCCTGGGCGCCGGATGGCGTCCGCGTGAATGCCATCGCACCCGGATTTATCGTCACCGCGCAATCCGCGCGCAGCCGCACGGACCCGGCCCACGTCGCGGCGGTCGCCGCGCGCACGCCGCTGGGCCGGTGGGGAGAGCCCGCGGACATCGCGGGCACGGTCCTGTATCTCGCCTCGGATGCGGCGGCATTCGTGACCGGGACGTGTATTGCGGTTGACGGCGGCTATTCGGTTGCGTGACGTTACGTCGCAAGCAGGCACGGGGGGGTGTGATGACAGACTATCGTAAACTGACCGCTGCGGTCGTCGGCACCGGGTTCATCGGCACGGTCCATGCGCAGGCCTTGCGCCGGATCGGGGTGCATGTCGCGGGCGTTCTGGGTTCGTCGCAGGATCGCGCGGAACGGGCAGCGCAGGCGATGGGCGTGAACCGGGTCTATCCCACGTTGGACGCACTGCTGGCCGACAATACGGTCGATGCGGTGCACATCACCTCGCCCAACCACGCGCATTACGATCAGGTGCGGGCGGTGCTGGCCGCCGGAAAACACGTCGTCTGCGAAAAGCCGCTGGCAATGACCAGCGACCAGTCCGCCGAAATGGTGGATCTGGCGCGCGCCTCGGGCAAGGTTGCGGCCGTGTGCTATAACATCCGGTTCTATCCGCTGAACCAGCACGCGCGGGGCATGGTCGACGCGGGCGCGCTTGGCGATGTGCGGTTCGTGACGGGGCATTATCATCAGGACTGGCTGGCGAAAGACACCGACTGGAACTGGCGCCTGACCGCCGATCAGGGCGGTGCGCTGCGGTCCGTCGGCGATATCGGCACCCACTGGATCGACCTTGTCAGTTTTATCACCAGCCGGAAAATCATCTCTGTCATGGCCGATCTCGTTACTTTCATCCCCGAACGGCACAAACCGGTGGGCCCCGTCGCCACGTTTTCGACCGGTACCGGAGAGACCGAGACGGTCGCCGTCGACACCGACGATGCGGCGATGATCCTGCTGCGGTTCGACGGCGGCGCCCGCGGCGCGATGACCACCTCGCAGATCAATGTCGGGCGCCGGAACAGCCTGCACTGGGACGTCGCCGGGTCGGTGGCGAGCGCCGCATGGGACAGCGAAACGCCGGATCACCTGTTCATCGGCCACCGCGATGCCCCCAACCAGATCCTGCAACGCGATGCGGGCCTGATGAACGCTACCGGTGCCGCCGCCGCCGTGCTGCCCGGCGGCCATGTCGAAGGGTTCGCCGACAGCTTTGCCGCTTTCTTTCGGGCTGTTTATGCGGACGTGGCGACGGGCGCGCGCAGCGACGCCGCAACCTACGCCGGGTTCGATGCCGGTCACTATGAAATGCGGGTCTGCGATGCCGTGCTGCGCTCTGCGGCGGCGGGAACCTGGGTCGATGTTTAGGAAAATACCATGAAACTCGGACTTCTGACCGCGCCTTTCGAGGATACGCCCCTGATGCAGGTCGCCGACTGGACGGCGGCCAACGGCATGAGCGCTCTTGAAATCGCCTGCTGGCCCGCATCGGGCGGCGAGGCGCGGCGCTATGCGGGCACCAGCCACATCGACGTCGACGGGCTGACAAAGACCGCAGCACAGGAAATCGGCGCGGAGCTGGCGGAAAAGGGCATCGAAGTGTCTGCGCTGGCCTATTACCCCAACCCGCTGCACCGCGATGCCGACCACCGTGCCGAGGTGATCGGGCATCTGAAAAAGGTCATCACCGCCGCCGGACGCATGGGCGTCGGCGTGGTGAACACTTTCCTCGGCGGGGATCGTGCGCTGACGGTGGATGAAAACTGGGCCCGCGCAGAGACGATCTTTCCCGATATCGTGGCCCATGCGCAGAACGCCGGGGTGACCCTCGCGTTCGAGAACTGTCCGATGATCTTCAGCAAGGACGAATGGCCCGGCGGCCATAACATCGCCTATTCGCCGCAGGTCTGGCGGCGGATCTTCGACAAATGGAACGATGTCGGCATGAATTTCGATCCCAGCCATCTGGTGTTTCAGATGATCGATCAGGGCCGGTTCATCCGCGAATTCGGCGACCGGTTTGCCCATGTCCACGCCAAGGACCTGATGATCGACCGTGACGGTTTGTACGAACACGGCATCCTGTCGGCCGGCATGGGCTGGCAGATCCCGCGCCTGTGCGGTCTTGGCGATATGAACTGGGGCGATTTCTTCGGGCAGCTTTACCGCGTCGGATACGATGGCCCCGTCATCATCGAGCACGAAGACCGCGATTTCGAAGGCACCGACGACAAGATCAAACGGGGCTTTTGCCTCGCCCGAGATATTCTGAGCCCGTACATCAAATAGGGCCCTAATAGTGACTGTAATTCAACTGGGAGGACGACTAATGAAGAAGATACTTGGAACCGCAGCCATCGCCGCTGTCATGGGAACGTCAGCTTTTGCCGACGCGCACGGCGGCTATGTCATCGGCATATCCAACACCGTGCAGGGCAACGGCTGGCGCGAGGAAATGGTCTGCGCGATGAAGGCGCAGGCGCTCGTCTCGGGTGAGGTGGCGTCGCTGAACATCGCGCACCGCAACACCGACGCGGCGGGCCAGCTCGAGGATATCCGCAACCTTATTCAGGCCGGGGTCGACGCCATCGTGGTGAACCCGTCCAACTCGGACGGTATCAATTCCGCTATCGAAGAGGCGATTGCCGCGGGTATCGTCGTCGTCGCCGTCGATCAGGCCGTCTCCGCCGAGGGCGCCTATATCCTGTCCAACAACCAGGAAGAATATGCCTACCTTGGCGCGTCCTGGCTGTTTGAGCAGATGGGCGGCGAGGGCAACGTCGTCTATATGCGCGGCGCCGCCGGTGCCGGTGCGGACAACGACCGGGATACCGGGTTCCAGCGGGCGCTGGCCGAAAATCCCGGAATCACCGTCGCCCATGAGGTGTTCACCGGCTGGCAGCAGGACCAGGGCAAGCAGCAGATGCTCGATTACCTCGCCACCGGCCTGCCGTTCGGCGGCGTCTGGACCAGCGGCATCGACAACGTGATCGTCGATGCCTTCCTCGAGAGCGACGTGCCGCTGGTGCCGATCGTCGGCGCCGACAATGCCGGTTTCGTCGGTCAGCTTGCGGACGTCGACGGCTTTGTCGGGGCGGCCGTCACCAACCCCGGTTCCATCGGCGGTGCGGGCGTGACGCTCGCGTTGCAGATCCTTAACGGCGATACGCCTGCGAGCAACACGGTCCTCGTCGACCCGTCGCTTTGGGCCAACAACGATGAGGCCGGTATGGCCGAGATCGCGGCGGCGCAGAACCCGAACCTCGATCCCGAATGGCCGGTGTCGGTGTCGATCCCCGGCTGGACGACCTATTCGATGGACGAGATCATCGCCTGTGCCGGACCGGGTGAATAGGTCTGGAAACAGACTCTGACAAGGCCGGTTCCGTACGCGGGGCCGGCCGATCACGATGGGGTGGAACCCCGTCCTACGGGATTTTCGCACCGCATGACCCTCGATGACCCTCTCCTGCACGCAACCGGCGTCACCAAACGTTTCGGCGCGGTGCAGGCCCTGCGCGACGCGTCGCTGACCCTGCGGCGCGGCCAGATCGTCGCGTTGATGGGGGCCAACGGCGCGGGCAAATCCACCTTCGTGAAAATCCTCACCGGTGCGCTCAAGGCGACCTCCGGCACCGTCACGATAAACGGCGCCGAGGCCCGTGTCGGATCGCCCGCGCAGGCCCGCGCCTCGGGCCTTGTACCCGTCTATCAAGAGCCGTCGCTGATCCCCGACATGGACGTGGCTGACAATCTGGCGCTGGGCCGCACACCGGTGGCGCCCTTCCTGAAATGGGTGCAGGAGCTTGGGATCGAGGGTTTGCGTCTCGACGACAGTATCGGCGCGCTGCCGCTGGCGACGCTGCGGATCCTCGATCTGGCCCGCGCCCTGGCGTCCGAGCCCGATGTGCTGCTGCTCGATGAGATGACCGCCGCCTTGCCCACCGACCTGGTGGCAAACGTGTTGCGCGTGGTGCGCGAACGCGCGGACGCCGGGCTGTCGGTGATCTATGTCTCGCACCGTTTCGCCGAAATCGCCGAGATCTGTGACAGCGCGACGGTCCTGCGCGATGGGGCCACCGTCGGCGATCTGCCCATCGTGCCGGGCGCCGAGGAACGGATCGTCGAGCTGATGCTCGGTGCCGCCCTTGGTGCCGGTCCCGCCGCCCGGGCCAAGACACCCGCGAAAACCGGCACGCCGCGTTTGCAGGTCGCGCGTCTGGCCTGCGCCCCGAAACTTGCCGATGTGTCCTTCGATCTGCACCCGGGCGAGGTGTTGGGCGTCGTCGCCCTCGAAGGGCAGGGGCAGGACGAGCTGTTCGAGGTGCTGGCGGGAATGCGTCGTGCCACGGGCGGAACGATCCGGGTCGACGGCACGCCCGAAAAATTCACCCACCCCGCCGAGGCGATTGCCCGCGGCCTGACATTCGTGCCCGGCGACCGGGCGCACGGGCTGTGCATGCAGCGGTCGGTGCATGAGAATATTGCCCTGCCGCTCGTGGCGCGTCCCGGTACATGGGGCGCGATCCGGATGCGGGACGAGGCCGCGCGGGTCAACGACGCGATCGAGCGCATGCAGATCGACACGCGTGCGATGGGCGAGGTGCAGCGATTGTCAGGCGGCAATCAGCAAAAGGTCACGATCGGGCGGTGGATCGCCAAGGGCGTGCAGACCCTGCTGCTGTTCGACCCCACCCGTGGCATCGACGTGCGGACCAAGCGGCAGATCTATCTGCTGGTCCGTGAACTGGCCGAGCAGGGCGCCGCCGTGCTGTTCTATACCTCCGAACTGACCGAGATCCCCGCCGCCTGCGACCGCGCCGTGGTGATCTTCAACGGGCGGATCGTCGATGTCATCGACGCCGCCGACGCGGACGAGCCGACTTTGATGCGCGCGGCCTATGGGTTGCCCCGGGAGGGGCACGCAAAAAAAGAGAAGCCCCGGGAGGGGCACGCAAATGAAGAGAAGCCCCGGGAGGGGCACGCGAATGACGATCCCGGGGATCTGAAACCGACACTGCATAAGGCCCCGGTATGAACCGCGCGTTCAACCGCCACGGTTGGGTCGCGGGCCTCGTTCTGGTGCTCGTCCTCCTGCTGGCGTTCACCAAATTCATCCAACCGAATTTCGGCGTTTCGGGCCTCGACAGTCTCGCCCGCGCGACCCTGCCGTTCGCCTTTGCCACCGCCGCGATGGCCGTGGTGGTGATCGGTGGCGGGATCGACCTGTCGGTGGCGTCGATGATGGCCGTCGCCGGGGTTACGGGCGCGGTGTTGATGGAGGGCTCTGCCGACGCTGCGGCCCTGCCGGTCGTGGGTGTCGTGCTGTGCATCGGCATCGCGATGGGCGCGATAAACGGCGCGCTGATCGTGGTGACGCGGGTGCCCGACATCGTGGTGACGCTGGCGATGCTCTTCGTATGGGAAGGCGTGGCGCTCCTTATCCTCAATGCGCCCGGCGGCGCGTCGGCGGAATGGCTGCGGGCGATGATCGTCGGGCCGGTCACGCTGGGGCCGCTGGTCGTCGACTGGTTGCCGCGCGCCTTCGTCGTTCTGGCGGTTGCCGTGGCCCTCGTCTGGCTGCCGATCCGGCGCGCCAAACCGGGCCTGTCGATCTATGCGATGGGCAGCGACGAGCTTGCCGCCTGGCGATCCGGCGTGAACATCCGTGCCACCCGCATCACGGCCTATGCAATCTGCGGACTGTTCGCGTCGATGGGCGGCCTCGCGCTGACGCTGTCCACCGGCAACGGTGAGCCGATCCCCGGCCCCTACCTGATGGCAAGCGTTGCCGCCGTGGTTCTTGGCGGCTGCGTTTTGGGCGGCGGCAAGGGCGGGCTGCTCGGCCCCATCGTCGCGGTTTTCATCCTGCGGCTGGTGCGCCTCGATCTGACGCTGATGTCCGTCGATCCAAACGTGGCAACCATCGTCGAGGGGCTGATCATGGTGGCCGTGGTGATGCTGGGCGGCGTTATCGCCCTTCGGGGGAAACGCAGATGAGCGATACGGTGACCAAGGATACCGGCGAGACCGGCACACGGCGCATCCTGCGCTTTCTGGGGGATTACCCGCTGATCCCGCTGGTGGTGCTGCTGGTGGTGCTGCTCGGTGTCCTCGAGTACCAGGTGCCGGGGATCGTCAACGAACGCTGGCTGGCGAATACGGTAAAGTTCGCCATTCCGCTGGCGATGCTCGCCGCCTGCCAGACGCTGACGATGCTGACCGGCGGGATCGACCTGTCGGCGGCGGTGGCCGCGACGATCACCGCCTTCGTGATGGCGACGCAGGTGCCGATGCTCGGCGTGCCGCTGGGCATTGCCGTGGCGCTGATCCCGGCGGTGATGATGGGCCTCGTGAACGGTGTCGGGGTGGCCTTTGCGGGCGTTCATCCGTTGATCATGACGCTCGGCACCGGCCTTGTCGGCACCGGGTTCCTGCAGGTCTATCAGCGGTTCGTCATCGCCACCGGATCTGTCGTGCCCGAAGGGCTGGCATGGCTCGGCACCGGGCGGACCTGGGGGTTTCCCAACGCCCTGCTGCTGTTCGTGCCGTTTGCCGTGCTGATCATCTGGGCGCAGCGGCGCACCGGTTTCGGGCGGCTTCTCTATGCGCTCGGCTCGAACGAAACGGCGGCAAAGGTGTCGGGCGTGCGCGCGTGGCAGGTGTATCTCGCGCTGTATGCGCTGTCGGGGCTTATCGCGGGGATCACCGGGCTGCTCTATGTGGGTCTGATCAAGGCGCCGTCGCTGTCGCTGCTCAATCCGATGATGCTGCCATCGGTCGCCGCGGCCGTCATTGGCGGCACGTCGATCTTCGGCGGGCGGGGCGGTTACTCGGGCACGATCCTGGGCGCGCTGATCCTGACGGTTCTGGGCACATTGCTCACGCTGATGCAGATGCCGGAGGGCGCGCGGCGGATATTGTTCGGCCTGATCATTCTGGCCGTCACGACGATCTACATCCGGCTGACGGATCAATCCTAGGGAGGCGACGATGGCGAAATGGCGAATCGCGGGGATCGGGTTCGATCACATGCACATGGGCGATCTGTTGCGGATGGTGTACGACCATGAAGGAGCGGAAATCGTCGGGCTGTACGATCCCGATCCCGCCCGGATGCAAAGTGCCGCGACCGCGTTCGGCATTCCCGACGAGCACCTGTTCACCGATCTCGACGCCTGCATGGCGACGGCGCCCGACATGGCGATCCTGTGCTGCACCACCGCCGATCACGCCGCGATGACCGGGCGTCTCGCCGCCCACGGTGTCCACGTCTTCGTCGAAAAGCCGTTTGCCACGAGCGCCGATGACGCCCGCCGGATGATCGCGGCGATGGACGCGGCGGGCAAGAGCCTCGCCATCAACTGGCCGCTCGCCTGGGTCGAGAGCCATCGCACCGCCAAGCGCCTGATCGACGAAGGCGTGATCGGCGAACTGCGCGAAGTGCACTTTTACGACGGCAACCGTGGCCCGCTGTGGCACCTGGCCGACAAGGTAGAGGTGACGGCAGAAGAGGTTGAACGCCAGAAGCCCGACAGCTGGTGGTACAAGAAGGCGTCGGGGGGCGGGTCACTGCTCGACTACCTCGGGTACGGCGCCACCCTTGGGACGTGGTATCGCGGCGGCACCGCTCCGACCGAAGTGACGAGCGTGATCGACGACGTGCCGGGCATCGAGGTGGATCAGCATTCCGTCACGGTGCTGCGCTACGACAGCGGGCTGTCACGGATGGAAACCCGCTGGGGCACCTTTACCGACCCGTGGATGCACCAGCCGCAACCCGTCTGCGGGTTCACCTTCGTCGGATCGCAGGGCACCATCGCCAGCCCCGATTACGCCACCGAAATCACGGTACAGACCCGTAACAGGCCCGAGGCGACGCCGGTGCCCGTCGATCCGCTGCCCGAGGGAGAGCGCAACGGCATCGAATACGTCCTCGGCTGCCTCGACCGGGGCGATCCCATCGGCGGACCGCTCGACCCTGCGCTGTGTCTGACGGCGCAGCGGATCGTCGACACGGCGGCGGACTCTGCGGCGCAAAAGCGGACGCTGGCGTTGATGCCATAGGCCGGACGGGGCGCGCGTGGCGGCGGGTGGCGCCTCCGGCGGGAGTTTTTGAGGCAAGAAAAAATGCCGGGCGCCGCGCACCTCGGCGCCGTCCGGCAACAGGAGACCGATATGACGTCGACGATCGACACCGACACCTATGCCCTGCGGACCCGGACGTTGGCAGACGTCGCGGCGCCGGATATCGCCTATGAACCGCCCACGCCGCGTAAGTACCGGCCGCGCATCGGCCTGATCGGCGCAGGCGGCATCGCGGCGGCGCACCTCGATGCCTATCGCACCGCCGGGTGGGAAGTGGCGGCGATCTGCAACCGCACCCTGTCGAAGGCCGAGGGGTTGCGCGATGCCTATTATCCGGCGGCGCGCGTGTGCACCGATCTGGCCGAGATTCTCGGCGATCCGGACATCGACGTGGTCGACATTACGCCGCACCCCGCCGACCGTGTGCCGATCATTCGCGCCGCCCTGACGGCTGGCAAACATGTGCTGAGCCAGAAGCCCTTCGTACTCGACCTCGACGAGGGCACCGAGCTGGTCAGGCTGGCCCGCGACAACGGGTGCAAGCTTGCCGTCAATCAGAACGGGCGCTGGGCGCCGCATATGGCGTGGATGCGCGGGGCGGTGGCGGCGGGGCATCTGGGGACGGTGACGGGCGTTGCCGCGCAGATGCACTGGGATCACGGCTGGATCGCCGGCACACCGTTCGACAGTGTCGAGGATCTGATCCTGTACGATTTCGGCATCCATTGGTTCGATTTCGTCACCAGCATCATCGGCAACGGCGCAACCTGGGTCTTTGCCGATGCGCGCCATGCCGTGGGTCAGGCGGCAAAGGTGCCGCTGATGGGACAGGCTCTGATCGGGTTCGACGGCGGGCAGGCGAGCCTGATTTTCGACGGTGTCGCCAGGCACGGCCCCCGCGACACGACCCAGATCACCGGCACGGATGGCAGCCTCGCCAGCGACGGTCCCAACCTTGGCGAACAATCGGTGAGCCTGACGACCGCCGCGGGCGTGGCCCGGCCCGCGCTGACGGGGACATGGTTCAACGACGGGTTTCGCGGCGCGATGGGCGCGTTGCTCTGCGCCATCGAGGACGATACTGAGCCCGGCAATGGCGCGGCCGCAAACCTCGACAGTCTGGCACTGGCATTTGCCGCCATCCGCTCGGCCCAAACGGGCGCCCGCGTCGATGTCGGTTCGGTCCGCCGGATCGGCGCCTGATGTTGCGGGTTCTGATCGTTGGCGTCGGCAACATGGGCGCCAGCCACGCCCTTGCCCATCACAGCGCGCCGGGGGCGCGGATCGTGGGCCTCGTGAACCGCTCGGGCCGGGAGCTGCCGCCGGACCTTGCGGGGTATCCGCAGTTCGGCAGCTTCGAGGACGGGATGTCCACGCACCCCGATCTCGTCGTCATCGCCACCCACGCCGAGACCCACGCGGATTACGCTATTCGGGCGATGCAGGCGGGCTGCCACGTTTTCGTCGAAAAACCCCTCGCCCCGACGGTGGCAGAGGCCTGCGCAATGGTCGCTTGCGCGCGCGAAACCGGGCGCAAGCTGGGCGTCGGATACATCCTGCGCCACCATCCCGCGTGGACGCAGCTGATCGCCGAGGCGCGCGACCTGGGGGGGCCGTTCGTGTTTCGCATGAACCTGAACCAGCAGTCTGCCGGTGCGGAATGGGAGACGCACAAAAAGCTGATGCAATCGACCTCGCCGCTGGTAGACTGCGGCGTGCATTACGTCGATGTGATGTGCCAGATCACCGATTCCGCTCCGGTGCGGGTGCAGGGCATCGGCCTGCGTCTTTCGGACGAAATCCCCGAAGACATGTACAATTACGGCCAGTTGCAGGTGACGTTCGGCGATGGGTCGGTTGGCTGGTACGAGGCGGGGTGGGGGCCGATGATGTCGGAAACCGCGTTCTTCGTCAAAGACGTGATAAGCCCCCGGGGCGCCGTTTCCATCGTCGATGCCCCCGCCGCCGGGTCCGCCGACATCGACGGCCATACCTCGGTCGGCGGTCTTCTGGTACATACGCCGCAGGGCGACCGGCGCGTCGCAGTGAACGACGATCCGGGTCATCAGGCGCTGTGCGATGCCCAGCAGGCGTGGATGATCCGCGTCATTGCCGACGATCGCGATGTGTCTCGGCATCTTTCGGATGCCGTCACCTCGTTGCGGATCTGCATCGCCGCAGACGAGAGTATCCGCACCGGCCTTCCTCAAAACCTCTGACCCATCAGCCGGTTTCCGCTGGCCCGACCGGCCGCTTGCCATGTGCTGCGTTTCCGTTAACTATTTGCGAACACTTTTGTCGGTATGACATCAGGGATGGTTCCCAAGGCTCCGATCGGCGCAGGTCATGACGACACAGAGAAAGATGCCAACACAGGCAGGTTACACGAACGACACCGGCAGTGTGGATGTCGAGTTTTCGGATATGTACCGCGATCCCGCGCAGTGGCCAGCCGGGTGGTGGATTCTGCCGATGGGTGTGTTGGGCATGGCCATCGAAGTCGTCGTCATCATGATGGCCTGGAAGGCGTTGTCGGCCATGTTTGCCGCGATTTTCTGATCTTGGTCTATTTCTGGTCGTCGCTTCGTTCGTTGTGCGATTGCTTGCGCTGACCACGGAAACAAGGCGAACCGTACACCCCGGTCACGGTGCCCGGCCTACGGGACCCGCCTCGCGGCGACCTCAAGCGCGTCGGTGACAAGACCCGCTGTCAACACCTCGGGCAGCGCGATACCTTCTGGCGCTGCGGGGCCAAACACCATGTTGAACGGGATACCATAGCGGTTCTGGCTTTCCAGAAACGCCTGTATCGCCGGATCTGGCCGCGTCCAGTCACCCTGCATCGGCGTCACGCCCGGTGCGGCTAGGGCGGAGACGACCGGGTCCCTGTCGATCACGAGGGCCTTGTTGGCCTTGCACGTCAGGCACCAGTCAGCCGTTACATCGAGGAACACGACTTCGCCCGCCGAAACCCGGCGCGCGATGTCGCCCCGGTCGAAAGTCACCCATGCAATGCCGTCCGATGCGGAACCGCCACGCATATCCGGCGCGATAACCGCCGGGAGCGCCATCGCCGACCCTGCCGCCAGCACCAGTACCAGCGCGCTGGGCCACATCCGTAACCGGGACGCCTGCCAGACGGCGAAGACCGCGACGAGCACCAGACCCGCGACGATCGCGGCCAGCCTGACGGACACCACCCCCGCGAGCACCCACAACAACCAGCCCGCGGTTGCCAGCAACAACAGGCCCAGCACCGCCTTCAGGGCGATCATCCAGCCGCCCGGTTTCGGCAGCGCGCGCAGCATCCCCGGTCGCGCCGCGACGATCAGGTAGGGCAACGCAAGGCCAAGGCCCATCGCGGTAAAGATCAGGATCACATCGACAGGCGAGCCGCCCAGCGCAAAGGCAAGCGCCGTTCCCAGAAGCGGCGCGGAACATGGTGTCGCGAGGATCGCCGCAAAGGCCCCGGTCGCCAGATCTCCCGCATAGCCGCCGCTGCCCGCGTCCGACAGGCGCGTCATCGCCCCGGCGGGCAGCGAAATCTCGAACAGGCCAAGCATGTTCGCGGCGAACAGGCCCAGGACGAACAGCAGCGCGATCAGGAAATACGGATTCTGGAACTGCAATCCCCAGCCAACCGAATGGCCCAGCGCCTGCAGGAGCAGGACGCCTGCGGCCAGCGCCCACATGAACAGCATCGTGCCGAGCGCGGTCATCAGAAATCCGGTGCCAACCTGCGCGGGTGTGCGGCTCGAATGCTTGATCGCCGAGGTCAGCTTGATCGACAGGACCGGCAGGACGCAGGGCATCGCGTTCAGGATCACGCCACCGGCAAAGGCCAGCGCCAGCATCCACGCGAGTGCTGTCACGTCCCGCGCCTCAGCCGCACGTTGAAATGGGGGTGCGGCCGGCGCGTCCGACAGGGCCACGTCGGGCACGGTAACGGCGAAATCGCCGTCCGTCGCGGTCAGCCACAGCGATGTCGCCGCGTCGTCGAAGGACAGCACCGGCAGGCGGGCCCACAGGGTCATGCCGTCGTCCGACGTTCGGATGTCGGGCGCGCCGAAGGCGGTATAATCCCCGTACTCGACGAAAATGTCTGGATCGGTCCAGCCGCCGTCGCGGGTCATTTCGACTGTCAGGGTGGTTGTCGCGTCGTCCAGATACGCGCTTTGCACGGCGACACCTGCGTCCTCGGGGGCCAGCGGCACGCGGGCCGACCACAGCGCAATTTCCGCTGCCGACGTCTGATCGATCCCGATGCCGCCGGGCAGATCGAGCGCGAGGTCGAAGGTGGCCGGCACGCAGATTTCGGAACACACGAGGATCGACACCGCCGCCCGCAGGCTCAGCGGTGCGCCCGGATCGGCAACCTCGAGGCGGACCGGAAAGGTCACCGCCTCGTCATAGCCGAAATTCTCGATGCCGAAGGCGCGAAACCGCTGCGGCGCCGGGTACAGCAGTTCCGCCCGCGCCAGATTGACCGATCCGGTCCAGTCGATCTGCGGCGGCAGGCCGACCTCGCCGGGCGAGCGCCAATAGGTCTTCCACCCCTCACCGAGGATCAGCTGCAAGCCTGCCGACAGGCTCTGTGCATCCGGCGCCACGCCGTCCTCGGCCGTGATCAGGCGCGCCTCGACCGACGGCGAGGCATAGACCGCCGATTGCTCTGCACGGACGAGGCCCGGCAGGAACAGGACCGTAACGATCAGACAAAGCAGGCGGTGCACGGACATCGTCGTTCCACAGGTAGGTCACAGAAAGGTCTGTGCTCTAAACGTCGTGCTGGGCCCCTCCGGGTCAACCCGAAACGGTCGGATCGACGGATTTGTGATCCAGGCGCGCGGTGGCACCACACCCGGCGACGGCCCGGTAAACGCCCATTGTCGGACAGGCCGTGGGTAATTGCCCGGAACGGATGGCCGGGTGCATCCGTTTATCAGACCCTCGGTTACACCCGCCCCGCCCACGGACTTGCCATCCACGCGCCGCGCGGACGACGCTTTGCCCCTGCAACGCCGGAGGACCGCATGGCAGACCAATGGGCCGCCCCCGACACGGGACAGGACGGCGAGGATGCCGTACCGGGCGCACCACCCGAAGGGGCTGCCCTGCGCCGGGCGTTCGAGGCACCCGCAAACGTCGTGCTGGTGGTGTGCCAGATGCTTGCGGGGCTGGGGCTGGCGCTCGCCCTGATCGTCAAGGTCTACATGTTGGTGTTTACCGATCTGATCTGCACCGGCGACGCCGCGACCCTTGGCGATATGATTCGCTGCACGCCGACCCTGACGCTCATGGCGCAGGTCATTATGCTTGCCGCCGGGTTGCGTCTGGCGGCCTGCCTGTTTTCGGATGTGACCGCCCGGTTGATCGAGCCGCTGGCAATCGGCCTCGCCGGTGCGCTGCTTGCGATGGTGGCGGCGGTATTGCAATCGGGCACGCCGGGCGCCGATCCTGCGACCGTGGCCTCGATGTGGCAGGCCGCGATCCTGATCCTGACGCTCCTTGGCGCCGGTACGGTCGCCTTTGCGGGTTTGCGCCTGACGGGCCGTCTGTAACCGGCGACCGCGGTGCGCCGACGGATGCCGAAAAACAGACCTCTGGTTATGCCAGCGCACTGACAGAGATCGGCCTGCGCGCTGAATCCCTCAGTCTGTTGCCATGACGCAGGCATCGCTCGGGAGGGTCGCACGGCGTCGACATTTTGGGAGGATACCAGATGAAAAAGACACTGATGACCGGCCTGTCCGCGACAGCCATGTCCGCGGCACTGATCGCAGGCGGTGCGACGATGGCACAGGCCGACGCGCATGACGGACCGATCGTGATCGGCGTGCTCGCGACCCTCGAAGGAACCTATACCGTTCTGGGCGAGGACAGCATTCGCGGCCTTGAAGTTGCGATGGAAGAGGCCGGCATGACGGCCGGCGGGCGCGAGATCGAATGGATCGTGCAGTCGACCGACACCACGCCCGACAGCGCCCTGCGCGGCGCGCGCAAGCTGGTCGAACAGGACGGCGTCGACATCATCGTGGGCCCGCTCTCGGGCTCCGAAGGGATCGCGATGCGCGATTATTCCAAGACGCAGCCCGACGTCACCTTCATCAACGGCATTTCCGGCGCGATGGAGACCACCTACGTCGACCCGTCGGAAAACTTTTTCCGGTTCAACATCGACGGGGCGCAGTGGTCCTCGGGCCTCGGCAACTACGTCTATAACGAAAAGGGCTATGAATACGTCGCCACCGTGGGCGAGGACTATTCGTTCATCTACACCCAGGTATTCGGTTTCGCGACAGAATTCTGCGCGGCGGGCGGCGAGATCACCGACCGGTTCTGGGTGCCGCTGGGCACCAAGGACTTCGGCTCGATCATTGCGGCCCTGCCCGAGGACGTCGACGCGATCTATCTCGGCCTTGGCGGCGGCGATGCCGTCAATTTCCTCAACCAGTACCAGCAGGCCGGTGGCGAGGCGAACCTGATCGGCGGCACGATCATGGTCGACGGAACGGTTCTGACGTCCGAAGGCAGCGCCAAGGACGCGCTGATCGGTGTGCCTTCGTCCGGTCCGCAGGCCGATACATGGGACGATCCGCGCTGGCAGGCATGGGTGTCGCTCTATCAGGACACCTTCGACGAGGCCGACCGTTTCCCCTCGCCGTCGCTCTTTGCCACGGGCTATTACAACGCCACCTCCGCGGCGCTGCAATGCCTCGACACTGTCGGGGGGGATCTTGGCGACGGGCAGGCGGCGTTCCGCGAGTGTCTGTCGACGATGACCCTCGAGGCGCCGAACGGCGACATCACGCTGGATGAAAACCGTCAGGCCATCGGCTCCAACTTCGTGACCGAGGTGATCGAGCTGGAGGATGGCACGCTGGCCAACCAGCTTGTTCAGGTGGTCGAGAACGTGAACCAGACGCTGGGCATCGACCCGGAGGCGTTTGCCGCCATCGGCCTGCCAAGCCGTGACACACCGGTCTGTCAGACGTCCTATTGATTGGGGTTATTTTCTGACATGACTGCCGCCCCGGCCGGTCTCTCCCCCGGCCGGGGCACCTTGCGCGCAATCGGTTTGCGGGTGGCCCCATGACGCTGATCAGCTATCCCACGCGCGTCCATTTCGCCCATGACATCCTCGAAGAGGCGCTGCATTCGGAAATCGACCGCGCGCGGTTTCGCCATCCGCTGCTGCTCGGTCCCGATGTGGCCGGCTCGGGCGACACCTCCCGCTCCCGCGATTTGTCGGCCGCGGGCGATCTGTGGGAAAGGGTGATCGCGGGCCTGCCACGCGGCACACCGGCGCTGCGGTTTGCCCTGCCCGCCGGTCAGACAGCCGCCGAGGCAGCCAATGCGTTGCACATCCTGATGCAGGGTCAGCAGGTCGACGTGATCGTGGCCTTCGGCGACCCCGAGGCGATGGTTCTGGGCCGCAAATGCCGCAAGATGCTCGCCACGCGCGACGGCACCCGGCCCGCCCTCTACGTCGTGCCCGGTATCGACGGCCTGCCCGATCCGTGCATCCGCAACGTCGAAAGCTGGACGAACGGGCTGCCCGACGTGCTGATCTGCGACCCCACCGTCCTTGACGGCGCTTCCCCCGAACGCAGACTGGGCAGTGCCATCCGCAGCCTTGTGCGATGTGTCGAAAGTTATCTGGCAGGCGCCTATAACCCCACCGCCGACGGCATGGCCCTCGATGCGTTCAGCCGCTGCGTGGCGACCATGCCGCATATCTTCGATGCGGGTCCGGCCCGTGCCCTCCCGCGCGAGTTGATGGCCGCGGCCCTCAATGCCGCCCTCAGCCAGCAAAAGGGCGTGGGGCCGACACAACGGCTGACCGCCGCGCTGATGGCGCATCACGGCGGTCTGGATGCGGCGGCGATCGCCCGGTTGATCCTGCCCGGTGCCGTCGCCGAAATGCAGGCCGAAACCGGCAAGACGGATCTGCTGCGCCGGATGCTTGGCCCCGATGCAGATACCGGCGACGCGCCCGCACGGCTGCGGATGTTCATGGCGGAGATGCCCGGCCGGGCGGCCTCGCTTTCGGCGCTGGGCGTGACCCGCGCCGACCTTGACGCCGCCGTTGCCGCGACGGGGCCGGGGCAGGCGATCTCGGGGGGCGCCGCGCGGCGTGTTCTCGATGCGGTTTACTGACAGGAAGTGCCGATGAATCCGACGTCCGCCGACCGCACCAACGTGAAACCGCTGCTGATCGACGGCGGCTGGGTCACGACCTCGCACACCGTGCCCAACGTCAACCCGTCGGACACGAACGACATCGTCGCCCGTCACGCGCAGGCGGGCCGCGCGGAAACCGAGGCCGCGATTGCCGCCGCCACCCGCGCCGCACCCGACTGGGCGTTCAGCGACCCGCAGATGCGCCACGATATCCTGCACGCCGCGGGCTGCGAAATCCTTGCGCGGCAGGACGAACTCGGCACGCTGCTGGCGCGCGAAGAAGGCAAGATCCTGCGCGAGGCCGTGGCCGAGGTGGTGCGCGCGGGCCGGATATTCCTGTTCTTTGCCGGTGAGGCGCTGCGCCAGCGCGGCGAACTGGTGCCCTCCGTCCGCCCCGGCGTGTCGGTGGAAATCACCCGCGAGCCGGTGGGCGTCGTCGGCATCATCACGCCGTGGAATTTCCCCGCCGCGATCCCGGCGTGGAAAATCGCGCCTGCGCTGTGTTTCGGCAATGCCGTGGTGTTCAAACCCGCCGAACTGGTTCCCGGCAGCGCCTGGGCGCTGTGCGATATCCTGCACCGCGCGGGGGTGCCGCCCGGTGTGCTCAACATGCTGACCGGGCCGGGGGCCGTCGTCGGTCAGGCGATGCTGGACGACGCGCGGATCGACGCGATCACCTTTACCGGATCGCAGGCTACCGGCGACCGGGTGGCGCGGGCAAGCCTGCCTCTGGGGCGCAGGATTCAGCTTGAGATGGGCGGCAAGAACCCGCTTGTGGTGCTCGACGACGCCGACCTCGATCTTGCCGTTGACTGTGCGCTGGACGGCGCGTTCTTTTCCACCGGGCAGCGCTGCACTGCCTCGTCGCGGCTGATCGTGACCGATGGCGTGCACGATCGGTTCGTCGCGGCTCTCGCCGACCGGATGGCCGCGCTGCGCGTCGGTCCGGCCCTCGATCCTGACAGCGATATCGGCCCCGTGGTGGACGCGGCGCAATTGCAACGGGACATCGATTACATCGCGCTGGCGCGGCGGCAGGGCGGCCACCTGCGGGCGGGCGGCGATGTGGTGCGCTGCGAAACGCCCGGCTTTTACCTGCAACCGACCCTGATCACCGGCACGACGAACGACATGGCGATCAACCGCGAGGAGGTGTTTGGCCCGGTCGCAAGCGTGATCCGTGCCCGCGATTATGAAGACGCACTGCACATCGCCAACGACACGCCGTTCGGGCTGTGCGCGGGCATCTGCACCCAAAGCCTGCGCGATGCCGCCGATTTTCGCCGCCGCGCGCGCGCGGGCATGGTGATGGTGAACCTGCCGACCGCGGGCGTCGACTATCACGTCCCGTTCGGCGGGACCAAGGGATCGAGCAGGGGCCCCCGCGAACAGGGCAGCCACGCGACCGAGTTTTTCACCACCGTCAAAACCGGTTACATCCGCCCGTGAATGCTGCGGTTGCAGCATGTCGAACCATACCCTCAAGTATGATTCTTGCCCCGAATGGCGTGTCGGACGGGCTTTGCCGCGCTGAATGGCTTGCCAGACTGGCCATGCCTATGCCCCGATGTGCGCCTGATACGTGTCCGGAGGGAGACGGTCGGGCAAAGTACGGATCTGGGAGGATTGCGTCTTGAGCCATGCGATAGCGGTTTGCCACGGCGCCTTCGGCCGCGCCGCGCTCTATGAACTCGATCGGACGATCATCACCCACGCGCACCGCGAGGGGCATCTGATATTCTATGTCGGCGGCGCCACTGCGCTGTGCACGACGGGCGACAGCGAACATGTCCTCGATGCCGATACCGCCGTCGCCGTCAGCCCGTGGGAGCCGCACAGTTTCAATATCCCGAACGGTGCGACCACGACCTGTCTGGTGTTGTACATCAAACCGATGTGGTTTCTGGAAAACAGTTCTTCGGCGGAATTTGCCCTGCGGTTCGGGGCGCCGGTGCTGCGGATCGACGGCTGCCTGCGGCAGCTGGTCAGCACGCTGACGATGCTGCTGTTGCAGAACGAGGATCACGCGGCCTTCAACGACGAGCTGTTCCGCCTGACCCACGAATGCTTCACCCGGTCCTGGGCGGCGCGCGGCCGCGAAGAGCGCGACGGTATCGGGCGCCGGTTCAACGATTTCCGCGTCCGCCGGTCCCTGCGCCTCATTCAGGAGCAGGTGGGCGACGATTTCGCCATCGACGAACTGGCCCGTGACGTCGGATTGTCGCGGCCGCATTTCTTCAAGTTGTTCAAGCAATCGATGGGCGTCACCCCGAACGTCTATATCAACACCCTGCGGTCGGAGCGGGCCATCGACGACCTGTTGCTGACCGAAAAGACGGTGACCGACATCGCCTTCGACCTCGGGTTTTCGTCGCAGGCGAGTTTCACCCGGTTCTTTTCGTCCAACGTCGGCATCGCCCCGAGCGAATATCGCCGGGTCGCCCATGTCAGCGCCACCGCTTTTCCGATGATCGGGGACCGTAGCAGACTTTCGGGTATGCGTGAGATGGGCGCGACATCCTAGCATCCGGGGCAGCGGCCCCGGGACGGGGGCCCGAGGGAGAAGCCTTGCCGCAACCGCGCCGCCACATCCGTCATCGCTGTACCGACGCCAGACCCCTGGGACCGAATCGGTGAGGGCCTATGCAAACAGCCATCCGGTCTGGTCGGCGATCATGGCGCTTGCCGCCGTCATCCTTTTGTGGCTGATATTCGCCGTCTGGCCCGAGGGCCTCGAGGACGCCATCGGCGGCAAGCGCCTGTTCCTGAACGCGCTGTTCAACGGGATCACGCTGGGCGGCCTGTATTTCCTCGTGGCGTCCGGTTTCACCCTGATATTCGGCCTGATGCGCAACGTGAACCTCGCCCACGGCACGCTGTACCTGCTGGGCGGCTATGTCGGGTTCTTTGCCGCCGATCTCACCGGCTACTGGCTGTTGGCGTTCCCCGTCGCGTTCATCGTCGTCGGCTTTTGCGGCGTCCTGCTGCAAATCCTCGTGTTCCGCCGGATGGAGGGCGAGGACCTGCGCCAGACCCTCGTGACCATCGGCATTTCCATCGTCGTGGCCGACCTGATGCTGTGGGGTTTCGGCGGCGATTACATCAACATCAACCCGCCAGGCTGGTTGTCGGGGCCGATGGATACTTTCCTCGTCACCTCGATCGGCCGCGACGGAGAGCCGCGCTTTCTGCGCTATCCGATGGTGCGGATCGTGATCTTTCTTGCCGCCGTCGTCGTCGGTCTGGCGATGTGGTTTGCCCTGAACAAGACGCGCATCGGCATGATGATCCGCGCCGGCGTCGACGACCGCGACATGCTCGCCGCAACCGGCGCGCGCATCCAGCTGGTGTTCGTCGGAGTCTTTGCCTTTGGCGCGGGTCTTGCCGGGCTGGCCGGTGTCGTCGGCGGCACGTTTCAGTCGATTGCCCCGGGCGAGGATACGCGGTTTTTGCTCGCCAGCCTCGTCGTGGTCATCGTCGGTGGCATGGGGTCTATCCCCGGGGCGGCGCTGGGCGCGTTGCTGATCGGGTTGGCCGAACAGTTCGGCTCGGTCTATTTCCCGACCTATGCGGTGGTGCTGACCTTCGTGATCATGGTCGTCGTCCTCGCGTTCCGGCCTTACGGCCTGCTGGGGCGGGCCTAGACGATGGTGGCGACAGACATTCCGCGCGACAAGACGGACACGTCGCGCCTGCGCGAAAAGACGGATGCCCCGCGCGAAAAGTCGTCGCTGGAATCCGTGCCGCCCGCCTATTGGGCCGTCGGCCTGATCCTGCTGATCCTGCCCGCGTTCGCGTCGAATTTCTTCATGTTCCAGATCATGGGCTGGTCGCTGGTTCTTGGGATTGTGGCGCTGTCGCTGATGTTTCTGGGTGGCTACGGCGGCATGGTATCGCTGGCGCAGCTGACGTTTGCGGGGTTTGCCGGTTATCTGGTGGCGATCTTCGGCGACAGCGCCATTTCCGCCATTTCGCAGGGCTGGCCCTGGTGGCTGACGATTCCGCTGGCGCTGGCCCTGACGGTGCTGTTCGCCACTGCCGTCGGCTGGCTCGCCGTGCGGACGGAAGGGATCTATACGATCATGATCACGCTCGCCATCGCGGCGGCGTTCTTCTATTTCACCCGTCAGAATTACGAGGTTTTCAACGGCTTTCAGGGCTTCAACTCGGTTATCCCGCCCGCGCTTTTCGGCGTCGACTGGCGCGGGCCGATGGCGTTCTACTACCTCGCGCTGTTCTGGGCGGCCGCCGGGTATTTCCTCGTGCTCTACATCAGCCGCGCGCCGTTCGGCCTCGCGTTGCAGGGCGTGCGCGACAACCCGCGGCGGATGGCGGCGCTGGGCTATAACGTCACCGCGCACCGGGTGGCGGCCTATGCGCTGGCCGGATTGATCGCGGGCGTCGGCGGCATCCTGATGACATGGCAGTCGAGCCAGATTTCGCCCGGCACCATCGCCATTCAACCCGCCATCGACATCCTGATCATCGCCGTCGTCGGCGGGCTGCGCCATCCGATCGGCGCCTTCATCGGCGCGCTGATCTACGTGCTGCTGAAAACCTTCGCGGTCGATTTCCTCGTCGCCCTCGGTCTTGCGGGCGAGCGGTTTCAGCTGCTGATCGGCATGGGATTCCTGCTGATCGTGTTCTTCTCGCCAGACGGCCTGCTCGGTCTCTGGGACAAGCTGAAGGCAAGCCGCAACCGCGATCCGCTGACCGGCGCGAACAGGCGCGTGCCATGACCGACGCGGCCACCATGTCCCGCAGGGATACGGATAGCGGCGCGGGCTATGCCCTCGAACTGCGCGACGTGTCCAAGAAATTCGGCGCGCTCGAGGCGCTGGGCGGCATCCACATGCGTATTCGCCCCGGTGAGCGGCACGCGGTGCTCGGCTCCAACGGTGCGGGCAAAACGACCCTGTTCAACTGCATCACCGGCGATTTCCCCCCTACCACGGGCGCGATCCGGTTCTTTGGCGAGGATGTGACGGCCTTTCCCGCGCAGGAACGGATCCGCCGGGGCCTGCGTCGCACCTATCAGATCTCGCTGCTGTTTTCGCAGCTTTCGGTGGTCGATAACGTCTATCTGGCCTGTCGCGGCGTGTCGCGCGGACGGTTTTCGTTTCGCAGACCCCGCCGGTCCGAGGCGCTGATGCAGACCGCCGAGGATCTGGTGCGCACCGTCAACCTCGGCGACGTGATGAACACGCTCGTGGCCAACCTGAGCTATGGGCAGCAACGACAGCTCGAAATCGCGATGGCGCTGTCGGGCGCGCCGCGTTTCATCCTGTTCGACGAGCCCGCGGCGGGCCTGTCCCCGACGGAGCGGTCGGACCTCGTGGCCCTGCTGACCGGCCTGCCGGGTCATGTCGGATACATCATCATCGAACACGACATGGACGTGGCCCTGCGCGTGTCGGAACGGGTGACGATGATGCACAACGGCCGCATCTTCAAAGAGGGCAAGCCCGCCGAAATCGAGGACGACGCGGAGGTTCAGGCCCTGTATCTGGGGGGCGGACATGACTGACAGACCCGGTCCCCCGATCCTCGAGGTGCGCGACCTCGACGTCTATTACGGGCAAAGCCACGCGCTTCAGGGCGTCGACCTGACGCTGGGCGGCGGCGTCTTGTCCGTCGTGGGCCGCAACGGCATGGGCAAAACGACGCTGTGCAAGGCGATCATGGGGCTGGTGCCGGTGGCGTCCGGGTCGATCTCGCTGGCGGGGCAGAGCCTTGCGGGCAAGGGCCCCGCCGACGTCGCGCGCCTTGGCGTGGGCTATGTGCCGCAGGGGCGGCGGCTGTGGAAATCGCTGACCGTGGACGAGCACCTGCGGCTGGTGGCGACCAAAGGCGGGAACTGGACGCCGGAACGCATCTACGGCGTGTTCCCCCGTCTGGCAGAGCGAAAATCCAACGGCGGCGCGCAACTGTCGGGGGGTGAGCAGCAGATGCTCGCCATCGGGCGCGCCCTGTTGCTGAACCCGCGCCTACTGGTGATGGACGAGCCGACCGAGGGCCTTGCCCCCGTCATCGTCAACCAGGTGGCCGAGATGCTGATCCGGCTGGGCCAGGAGGGCGACATCGACGTCCTGGTGATCGAGCAGAACATCGGTGTCGCCTGTTCGGTGGCCGACCGCGTGGCGATCATGGTCAACGGCAAGGTCAACCGGATCATGGACGCGGCCGTGCTGTCGGCCGACCGCGATCTGCAACAGGCGCTGCTGGGCGTGGGCCGTCACGCCCACGACGAGACGCCGGACGCCGCCCGGCCCGCGACGGCGCGGACCGAACGGGCCGAGACCACCGCGAACCGCATCTATCTCTCGAACCCAAAGGTGCCGACGCGCTGGACCCCGCCGGTCCCCGTTCGTGTGATCGAACAGTCCGCCCGCACCGTCACCACCGCCCCGCCGAAGGCCGCGAACGACACCGCCCCCCGCCCCGACATGTCGCGGCAGGGCACGGTCTATGTCTGCGGCACCCTCGACACCAAGGGTGCCGAACTGCGGTTCATGCGCGACATCATCAAGGGCGCGGGCCTGCGCACCGCCCTCGTGGATCTGTCGACCTCGGGCAAGCCATCCGGCGCGGAATTTCCGCCCAATGCCATCGCCGGGTTCCATCCGCGCGGCGCGGCAGGCGTGTTTACCGGCGACCGGGGTTCTGCCGTGGCGGGCATGACCACCGCGTTCGAGCGCTGGGTGCGGGGCCGCGAGGATATCGCGGGCCTGATCGGTGCCGGCGGGTCGGGCGGCACGGCCCTTGTCGCGCCCGGTTTCCGCGTGCCGCCGGTCGGTGTGCCCAAGGTGATCGTCTCGACCGTCGCATCGGGCAATACCGCGCAATACGTCGGTGCCGCCGACATTACGATGATGCATTCGGTCGCCGACGTGCAGGGCATCAACACGATCACCCGTCAGGTTCTCGGCAATGCCGCCCACGCCGTTGCGGCGATGGCAAGGGCGCGCCAGACCGCGCCCGCCCAGTCGGACAAACCCACCGTCGGCCTCACGATGTTCGGTGTCACCACGACCTGCGTGCAGCAGGTGGTGGCACAGCTTGACGCCGACCACGACTGCCTCGTGTTTCACGCCACCGGCACCGGCGGACGCGCGATGGAGAAACTGGTGTCGTCCGGGATGCTCGGCGCCGTCCTCGACCTGACCACCACCGAGGTCTGCGACATGGTGGCGGGCGGCGTGTTCGCCGCCGACGCCACCCGCTTCGACGCGATGATCGCGCGTGGCGCGCCCTATATCGGCGCGGCTGGCGCCCTCGACATGGTGAATTTCGCCGCCCCTGACACGGTGCCCGAGAAATACGCCGGGCGGTTGTTCTATGAACACAACCCGCAGATCACCCTGATGCGCACGACGCCCGACGAAAACGCCGAAATGGCGCGGTTCATCGGCGAAAAGCTGAACGCGATGACCGGCCCCGTGCGGTTTTTCCTGCCCGAAGGCGGTGTGTCCGCCCTCGACGCGCCGGGCAAGCCGTTCTGGGATCCCGCCGCCGACCAGGCCCTGTTCACGACCCTGGAAAACACCGTCCGCGCAACCGCCGCCCGCCAACTCATCCGTGTGCCGCACAACATCAACGACCCCGCATTTGCCGACCTGGTGGTAAAGACGTTCCGCCAGTTCCACACCCAGACCCCCGCCAAGAGAGCGTAACCCATGCCGAACGATATCCCCGACCGTGACACCCTGATGGCCAAATTCCGCAAGATGCGCGACGCGGGCGAGGCCATCGTCGGCGGCGGCGCGGGCACCGGTCTGTCGGCGAAATGCGAAGAGGCGGGCGGCATCGACCTGATCGTCATCTACAATTCGGGCCGCTACCGCATGGCGGGGCGCGGATCGCTTGCGGGGCTCATGCCCTACGGCGACGCCAACGCGGTGGTGATGGACATGGCGGGCGAGGTGCTGCCGGTGGTGAAACATACCCCGGTTCTGGCGGGGGTCTGCGCGTCGGACCCGTTCCGGATGATGGACAGGTTCCTCGATCAGGTGAAGGATGCCGGGTTCTCCGGCGTGCAGAATTTCCCGACCGTCGGCCTGATCGACGGCACCTTCCGCGCCAACCTCGAGGAAACGGGGATGTCCTATTCCCTCGAGGTCGACATGATCCGCTTGGCCCATGAAAAGGGCATGCTGACGACGCCCTATGTTTTCTGCGAGGACGACGCCCGGGCGATGGCGGGCGCGGGCGCGGACATCGTCGTCGTGCATCTGGGGCTGACCACGGGCGGCAGCATCGGCGCGCAAACCGGCGTCACGCTGGAAGAGGCACCCGCCCTGACAGACGCCTGGGCGAAGGCCGCGCTGGAGGTGAACCCGGACGTCATCGTCCTTGTCCACGGCGGCCCGGTCGCCAGCCCCGAGGACGCCGATTACGTCCTGAAACACACCGAACACTGCCACGGATTTTACGGCGCGTCGTCGATGGAACGCCTGCCGACCGAAGTGGCGCTGACCGAACAGACCAGAAAATTCAAGCAGATCGGCCGCTGAGGCGGCAAATGGAGGGCAAATCATGACCGGAGAACTGATCGGACAGCTGATCCTGTGGCTCATCATGGCCGTGATCGTCATCTTCATCCTGTACTGGGTGATGAACTGGCTCTATCGCCGCTCGACCAAGGAAATCGCCTTTGTCCGCACCGGTTTTCTCGGCGAAAAGGTGGTGATCGACGGCGGCGCCTTCGTCTGGCCGATCATCCACGACATCACGCCGGTCAGCATGAATTCGATGGACCTGAACGTGACCCGTGCCCGCGAAACCGCCCTGATCACCAAGGACCGGATGCGCATCGACGTCGAGGCGTCGTTCTATGTGCGCGTCGCGCAAACCCGGCAAGGCGTGACGCTGGCCGCCTCGACGCTGGGCCGCCGCACCCTCGAGCCCGAACGCATCCACCGGTTGCTGTCCGGCAAGTTCGTTTCCGCGCTGCGCACCGTCGCCGCCGAAATGACGATGGAAGAGCTGCATGAGCATCGCGGCGATTACGTCCGCCGCGTCATCGCCACGGCGCAGGAGGGCCTCGACAAGAACGGGCTGGAGCTGGAATCCGTCGCGATCCTCGACATCGACCAGTCGGACATCGAGTATTTCAACCCGTCCAACCGCTTTGACGCCGAGGGCCTGACCAGCGTGATCGAGGCCATCGAGACGCGCCGCAAGTTGCGCAACGACATCGAACAGACGACGATGCTGCAGATCCGCGCCCGCAACCTCGAGGCGGAAATGCAAAGCCTGAACATCGAGCGCGACAGCGAGAACGCGCGGATGGAACAGGAACGTGAGATCGAGTTTCGCCGGGCGCAGCAGCGCGCCGAACTGACCCGCGAACGCGCCGAGCGCGAGCGTGACGGCGAGCAGGCGACCCTGTCCAACCGCGAGGCCATCGAAACCGCGCGCATCGCCAACGACGAACAGATCGCCGAGGCGCGCATCGCGTCCGAACGCCGGATCAAGCAGCAGGAGATCGAACGGGGCCGGGCCATCGACGAGGCCGAAATCGCCACACATGAAACCATTGAAAAGGCGCGGATCCAACAGGACCGCGTGCTCAAGGACGCGCGCATCAAATCGACGCAGGACACCGAGGCCGCCGATATCGCATCGCGCGAGACGATCGAAAAGGCACGTATTGCGCAGGAACGGAGCCTGACCGAGGCACGGATCGCCAAGGATCTCGACAGCCAAAGCCAGGAAATCAACCGCAGGCGGACCATCGACGCGGCGGAAATCAGCGCCAAAGAGGTGATTGAAAAGGCCCGCATCGCGCAGGAAAGCGAGATTACGAGCGCCCGGATCACGCTCGAAAGGACCGTCCGGCAAAGCGAGATCGCCCGCAACCTTGCCATCGAGGAGGCCGAGATTGCCGCCCGCGAGGCCGCCGACAAACTGCGCATCGCGCAGGAACGCAGTGTGAGCGCGGAGCGGATCGGTGCGGACCGAGAGACTAAATCGCTCGAGATCGAGCGGCGCCGCGTCCTCGAAGAAGCCGAAATTGCCAGCGCGCAGGCCACCGAAGCCGCGAAGATCGCCCGCGAAAAGACGCTCGCCGCCGAGCGCATCGCCTCGGAACAGGAAACCCGTGCGCTGGAGATCGAGCGCCGCCGCACCCTCGACACCGCGGAAATCGCCGCCGACGAGAGCACCGCCAAGGAGCGGATCGCGCAGGAGGAGCGCATCCGGGCCCTCGAAATCGCGCGCAACCGGGCGGTGGACGAGGCCGAAATCGCCAGCCGCGAGGCCGTCGACAAGGCCCGCATCGCCACCGAGGCGCGCACCGCCGTCGAGCGGATCGAGAACGAGGAGCGCACCAGAGGCCGCGATCTGATCCGCGAACAGGCCATCGAGGTGTTGCAGACCGCGAAGGCCGAGGCCGTCGAGGCCGCGCGCATCGCCAAGGAGAAAAAGATCGCCGCCGAGCGCATCGCGTCGGAGCAGGACATGCGCGAGCGCGAGATTGCCCGCAACCGTGCCGTGGATGTCGCCAGCGTCAGCGCACAGGAAGCGATTGCCGCCGCCCGCATCGGCGAGGAGGGACGCACCCGCGCCGCCGAAATCGCGCGCGACAGCGAAATCCGCAGCCGTGAGATCGAAAAGCAGGAGGCTATCGAGGCCGCCGAAATCAGCTCGCGTCGTCTGGTGGACAGCCAGCGCATCGAGAAGGAGGCCGAAACCACGGCAGACAAGATCGCCCGCGACGAAAAGATCCGGTCGCTGGAAATCGCCCGCAACAAGGCGCTCGATGCCGCCCAGATCGCCGCGGAAGAGGCCATCGAGGCCGCGCGCGTTGCCAAGGCCCGCACCGTCGACGCCGAAAAGATTGCCGCCGAACAGGCCATCGACGCGCGCAAGCTGGAGCGTCGCAAGGTTCTCGAACAGCTCGAGATCGCGCGGATGCAGGCACTGCGCGAGGCGGAAATCGCCAGCAAGGAGGAAATCGAACGGGCGCATATCGCCAGCGAACGCGGCCTCGACGATGCCCGCATCGGGCAGCAGACCGATCGTCGCAAGCTCGAGATCGCGCGGGAACGGGCGGTCGAGGAGGCGACGATGGAAAAGGCCATCGCGCTGTACCAGAAATCGCTCGATGAGAGTGCCGCCGCCGTCGAGGCCGAAAACGCCCGCGCCCGTGCCGTCGAGGCGGCCGAAAAGGTCAAGACCGCGAGCGAGAGCGAGGTTGCCAGCCGTGCCAAGAAAGTGGGCGTCACGAGTGCCGAGCTGGAGGCCGAACGCAAGCGCATCGGCGCCGAGGCCGAAAAGGTGCGCGCCGCGGTCGAGGCCGAGGCGTACCGCCTGATCAACGAGGCCGAGAACGTGCTGACCGACGGTGCACGGACCAGCTTGTTCAAGCGCAAGATGCTCGAGCATGTCGAGGGGATCGTGTCGGCAAGCGCCAAGCCACTGGAAAAGATCAACGATATCAGGATTATGCAGCTGGGCGGGTCTGGCACACAGGGCCTCGACTGGGCAAACGGCGGCGGATCGGGCGGCGGCGGCGGCGGGGCCAGTCCCACGGACGAAGTGATGAATTCCGCCCTGCGCTACCGCGTGCAGGCGCCCTTTGTGGACAGCCTGCTGAGCGATATCGGCATCGACGGGGCCAACATCTCGAAATCGGACATCTTCCGCAACGCTTCCGACATGACCCGGGCAACATCGGAAATCGCGCGCGCGAAATCCCCGCCAAAGCCCGACAAACCGAAAGAGGGTGCCTGAGATGGCCCGCGTGTTCGTCTCGTCGGTGATAAACGCCGAGGCCGGCGCCGTCTGGGACCGCATCCGCGATTTCAACGCGATGCCCAAATGGCATCCCCGCATCCGCGACAGCCGGATCGAGGACGCGCTGCCCTCCGACAAGATCGGCTGCATCCGCAATTTCCACCTGCAAAGCGGCGACATGATCCGCGAACAGCTGGTGGGCCTGTCGGATTATGATCTGTTTTTCAGCTATATCATGCTCGAAGGGCCGATGCCGCTGAGCGATTACATGGCGACGCTGCGCCTGACACCGGTGACCGACGGACCGCGTTGTTTCGCCGAATGGTCCGCCGAATTCACCTGCGACCCAAAGGACGAGGCCGACCTTGTCACAGGCATCGGCACCAACGTGTTTCAGGGCGGTTTCGACGCGCTGAAACGGCATTTCGGCGGGTGACATGGTAAAGGTGGTCCGCAGCACGATCCTGAACGCACCCGTGGAAACGGTCTGGGGCCTGTTGCGCGATTTCAACGGCCACGACAGCTGGCATCCGGCCATCGCCACCAGCCAGATCGAACGCGGGCGCGATGCGGACAGCGTCGGCTGCGTGCGTCGGTTCCGGCTGGAAACCGGCGAGGAACTGCGCGAGCAACTGCTGACCCTGTCGGACGCCGAGACGACCTATTCCTATTGCCTGCTCGAGACGCCGATTCCGCTGTTCAATTACGTCAGCCATGTCCGCCTGATCCCGGTGACCGACCACGACACGACGTTCTGGTCGTGGGAAGGGCGGTTCGACGTGCCAAGGGGCCGCGACGCCGAGCTTGCCGATATGGTCGGCACCGGAATCTACGCCGCCGGTTTCGCGGCGATCCGTGACGCGTTGGAAAATGGAGGACCGGATGCTGAGCGTTGAAACCTGTGCCACATTGGCCGAGGCTGCGGGCCGCATCGACGACCGCGCCCGGTATATCGCCGGCGGTACGCTGGTGATGCGGGCCGTCAACTATGGTGACCAGAGTTTCAGCCGCATCGTCCGCGCCCGCGAGATCCCGCGCGAGATCCGCGCCGAGGGACAGGGCATCCGCATCGGCGCGGGGGCGACGATGGCCGACGTTCTGGCAAACCGCGACGTCGCGGCGCTGCACCCGGTCGCGCGGGTGATCGGCGGCCCGGCGATCCGCAACATGGGCACGGTGGGCGGCAATCTGTTCGCCGCCGCGCCCTACGGCGATTTTGCGACGGCGCTGCTGGCCCTCGACGCGCAGGTGGTTTTCACGGATGGCCGAACCGAGGGGATCGAGGCGTTTCTGGCGGGCCGCGAGCGCACCCGTGCTCTCGTCGCGGCGGTGATCGTGCCGCGCATCGGACCCGACGATCTGCGGTTTGCCAAGGTGACACGGATCAAACCCAAAGGTGTGTCGATGATGTCGATTGCGGTGCATCTGCCCGGCGGGCGCACGCAAGATGCGCGGATTGCGTTCAACGGCATGGGGGCCACGCCGCTGCGCGCGAAGGCGGCGGAACGCGCGCTGTCGGGGGCCGCGCTCGACGCGCGTGGCATTGCCCCGGCCCTTGCCGTCTGCTGCGAGGGACTGTCGCCGATGACCGATGAACTGGCGACCGAATGGTACCGGCGAGAGGTGGCGCCGGTGCATCTGGGCCGCCTGCTGACGGGAGGCCGCTGATGGCCAAGATGCCTCTGACATTCACGCTCAACGATGCCGAAGTCGGTCTGTTCGTCGATCCGGGTGCCAACCTGATAGACGTGCTGCGCCGCGGTGCGGGCGACCTTGCCCCCAAACAGGGCTGCGCGCAGGGCACCTGCGGCGCCTGCACCGTACTGGTTGACGGGGTGCCGCATCTGGCCTGCCTGACGCTGGCCGAAACCGTCGAGGGGCGGCGCATCGACACCACCGGCGGGCTGGCAACCGGCCCGGATCTGCACCCCTTGCAGACCGCCTTCATCGAAGGGTTTGCCGCGCAGTGCGGGTTCTGCACGAGCGGAATGCTGATGGCGGCCAAGGCCCTGCTGGATGCCAACCCCACGCCCACGCGCGACGAGGTGATAGAGGCGATATCGGGCAACCTGTGCCGTTGCACGGGGTACGAGCCCATCGTCGACGCGATCCTGAGCGCGGCAGACCAGATGACCCGGAGGCGCGCATGACCAGCATCGAATTCCGCAAGGACCTGTTCGCCGACGAGCGTGACGACACGCTCCTCGAGATCGGTCAGCCGACGATCCGGCAGGACATCCTCGGCCATGTCACCGGACGCACGCCCTATTACGACGACCACCTGTTCGACGGGCTGCTGCACATGCGCGCCGTCCGCTCGCCGCACCACCACGCGCGGATCCGGCGGATCGACACGGGTGCGGCGGGCCGGATGCCCGGTGTGCGCCGCGTGGTGACGGCGACGGATGTACCGCGCAACCTGAACACGCTGCTGTCCCTTATCGGGTTTGGCAAGGACGACGAGCCGATGTGCGCCCACGACAAGGTGCGCTACGTCGGCGAGGTCGTTGGCTGGATCATCGCCGATACCGAGCGGCAGGCCCGCGATGCGGTGGCCGCCGTCACGGTAGATTATGAGGTGCTGCCCCATGTCCTCGATCCCGAAGAGGCGCTGCGGCCGGACGCGCCCGTCGTCAACGAGGTCTATCCGAACAACACCTTCGATTATCACGCCACCTACGATCACCAGAAACTGCGGTTCGGTGACGTGAACGCCGCCTTCGCCCGCGCCGACCATGTGATCGAGGCGGAATACCAGATGTCGCCCATCGAACAGGCGCCGATCGAGACCTGCGGTGCGATTGCCGCCCCCGAGCAGAACGGACGCTACGTCTGCCACACCAACACGCAGGCGCTGTTCTTCTCTCTGGGGACGACGGCCAAACTGCTCGACATCGCCTCGTCACGGCTGCATTTCATCGGTGGCACGGCGGGCGGCGGGTTCGGTGGCAAGGTCGACAGCGTGGTCGAACCCACCGCCGTTCTGGGCGCGATCCTGACGGGGCGCCCGGTGAAATTCGCCTGGGACCGGTACGAGGAAATGCAGGTCGGCGCGCCGCGCGGCGCCGAACGCTGGCGGATCAAGGACGGCGTGACGCGCGACGGGCATATCATCGCCCGCGAGTTCACCGGGTTCTTCGACTCTGGCGCCTACATGCGCCTGTCGCCCTATGCCGTGATCAAGAGCACGGGGCACCTGCCCGGCCCGTACCACATCCCCAACGTCGCCAGTAACGTCTATTGCTGCATCACCAACCGCACACCCGCGACCGCCATGCGCGGTTTCGGCATCACGGCGGTGGATTTCGCCATCGAATGCCACATGGACCGGGTCGCCGAGGCGGTGGACATGGATCCGATCGAGGTGCGCATCCTCAACGCCTATCGCGACGGCGACATGAAGGCGCACCGGCGGCTGGCGAAAAACACCGCGCTGATCGAATGCTGTCAGGTGGCGGCGGGCAAGGCGGGCTGGCCGGTGTCGGCGCAGGCATCGGCGCAGTCCTCGCTGTCGGGCGGCGGCACGGCAGAGCGCACCGCCATCCCCGAGACCGTCACCGACACCGAGGGCCGCATCGGCGAGCGGCGGGCCGGGCGCACCGCGACCACGGCGCCCACGCAGGGCACGGGCCGGCTCGCGGCGGGCACCCACGGCGCAACTGTCGTTGCGGTTCCGGTGCAGAACCCGGACATGCAGATCGAGGCGGATCGCATCGGTCACGCCATGGGCGGCAAGTCGGGTACGCCCCACGCGGACCCGCATCCGACGCACGCCCGGCAGGCCATCGCCCCGCCGCGCACCGGTGCCGACATCGTGCCGCCACGTCCGCAGGCCCCGCCTGCGCCGCCGCAGACGGCCCCTCCGCCTGCGCCGCCGCCGTCTTCGGCACCCAAACCGCCGCCGCCCGATCCCTATCGGCCGCAGACGCGGGGATACGGCGAAACGCCCGCCGCCACGCCCTCGACACCGGCCCCGCCCGCCGAGCCGCTGGGCAGGGCCACCCGGCGCCCCGGCACGCCGTCGTTCCTGTCCGGTACGCGGAGGCGATGAGATGACCGTTCACAAAGGCCGCGGTTTTGCCTGCATCAACTATCCCATCGGCATGAACCTTGGCGGCGATCCGTCACAGGCCCTCGTCCACGCCACGCCCGACGGCAAATTCATGGTCGCCCTCTCGGCCATCGACCTCGGTCAGGGGATGAAATCCGTCACCCGCCAGATCGCCGCCGAAACACTCGGCGTGCCGGTCGAGGACGTCTATGTCGACACCGCCGACAGCGACACCGGCCCGCACGACATGGGATCGTTCGCCTCGCGCGGCACCCACCGCGTCGGCAATGCGGTGATCCGGGCGAGCGCCGAGGCGCGCAAGCAGATGCTCGAGGCGGCGGCGGAGGAACTCGAGGTCGACGCGGGCGACCTTGCGACCGACGGGCGCGGCAACATCCACGTCAAGGGCGCGACGACGCGGTCGATCACCGTCGCCGACACCGCCATCGCGGCGCAGTTCAAACAGGGGCGCACGCTGTCGGGGCGGGGCATCTTCCTGATCCCGCCGTCCGAGGCGGACGCCGATACCGGAGAAATGACGCCGGTGTCCTGTTTCGCCCACGCGGCCCTCGTGATCGACCTCGAGGTGGACGACGAGACCGGCGACGTCGAGGTGACGGCGATCAATTCCGCCTATGAGGTGGGCCGGGCGCTGAATCCGAAGCTGGTGGAACAGCAGCTTATCGGCGGCGCGTGGATGGGCGTTTCCCATGCCCTCTACGAGACGACGGAGCCCTATTACCCGGACCGGTCCCACGGCCCGCAGGACTTCAACACCTACCTGATGCCCGGCCCCGGCCAGATCGTGCCGCATCACATCGCCGTCCTCGAACGCCCCGCCGAGGATGCGCCGTTCGGCGGCAAGGGCCCGGGAGAGATGTGCGCCAACCCGGTCCTGCCCGCCATCGCCAACGCCGTCTACAACGCCGTCGGCGTGCGCTGCGACGCGCTGCCGATCACCCCCGAAAAGGTGTTGCGCGGCATCCGGGCGCTGGGCGGCGCACGGCCAAAGGTGCGGCGCATCTGATGGTCGTGCGCGCCACCATAGCGGGCCTGAACAGCCCCGAGGCCCTGCAACGGGCGCTGACGGACGCGCAGTACATCGCGGACGAAACGCTCAGCACGGCGGCCTATCTGGCGCTCGCGCTGGGCAAACCGCTGCTGCTGGAGGGCGTGCCGGGGGTCGGCAAGACCGAGGCCGCCAAGGCCCTGGGCGGCGTACTCGGGCGCAACGTGATCCGCCTGCAATGCTATGAGGGGATCGACGCGGCGGCGGCGCTGTATGAATGGAATTATCCGCGCCAGATGCTTGCCATCCGGCAGGCGGGCGCCGAGGTGAACAATGGGGGGCATGTGAACCTGTACGGCCCCGAATACCTGCTCGAACGGCCCCTGCTGACCGCGCTGCGCACTCCGCGCGATACGGTGCTGCTGATCGACGAGATCGACCGCGCGGACCATGAATTCGAGGCATTCCTGCTGGAATTCCTGTCGGATTTCACCATTTCCATCCCCGAAACCGGCACCGTCCGCGCCACCGAACCGCCCGTCGTCGTGCTCACGTCGAACCGCACCCGCGATCTGCACGAGGCGTTGCGCAGGCGCTGCGTCTATCACTGGATCGACTATCCGGATGCCGCGCTCGAGGCGCGGATCGTGATGACGCGGGCGGGCACGGTGGCCGAATCCGTCGCCCACGCCGTGGTCGCATCGGTGGGGATGCTGCGCGCCGAACCGCTGGCGAAACCGCCCGGCGTGGCCGAAACCGTCGAATGGGCCGAGGCCGCGACGCTGCTGCACGGGCAGGGCGCGCGCTGGCCGCAGGCGTTTGCCCGCTCCATCGGCGTTGCCCTCAAGGATCACGACGATCTGACGTATATCGCCGGACGGCTGTCGGCGATCCTGCCCGGAGAGGCGGCATGAGCGCGCTGCCCCGTCCCCTGGATCCTTTCGTGCGACTGGGTCAGGTGCTGCGCGGCGCCGGGTTCGCGGTGTCGCCCGACCAGACGATCGGTTTCATCGCGGCCGTTGGCATCCTTGGTCCGCGCGACATGACCGACATATTTCGCGCCGGACGCGCGCTGTATTCGGTGCCGCCAGAGCGGATGGCGGAATACGATGCGCTGTTCCGCGCCGTGTTCCTTGGCCAGACCGTGCAGGGGCCCGTCGAGGGCGAGGAGGACGCCGTCGAGGCGTTCGAGCCCACCGGCACCACACAGGACCGCGACGCCGAGCAGGAACAGAGCGAGATCGGCGCCGAGGCGGTGCGTGTCGAGCGCCTGTCGCAGCGCACCCTGCGCGAGGCCGACGACGATGCGCTGACCCGTTTGCGTCGCGAAGCCGCGCGGGCGCTGCCGCGGCGGGTATCGCACCGGTGGGCGCGGGCGAAGGCGGGCGACCGTCTCGACATGCGGCGCATCCTGCGCGAGATGGCGCGGCGCGACGGTGATGCGGTGCACCTGTTCCGGACGCAGCGGCGCACTCGGCAGCGGCGGGTGCTGCTGCTGATCGACGTGTCCGGCTCGATGAAGGACCGGACCGGGGGGCTGCTGCGGCTGGCCCACGCGGTCGTGCAATCCGCCGACCGGGCCGAGGTGTTCACGCTGGGCACCCGCTTGACACGGATCACCGCCGCGCTGCGGCCCGCCAACACCGCGCGCGCGCTGTCCCGCGCCGGGTCCGCCATCGCCGATATCGACGGCGGCACCCGGATCGGCGACGCGCTTCAGGCGTTTCTGGCCGTGCCGCGCTATGCCGGTTTCGCGCGGGGTGCTGCAGTGACGGTGCTGTCCGACGGGTTGGAGCGCGGCGGACCTGCGGCGATGACCGATGCGGTCACGCGGCTGGCGCGGCTTGCGTGGCGCGTCGACTGGCTGTCGCCGCTGGCCGCCGACCCAGGCTATGCGCCGCGCACCGCCGGGCTGGCGAGCGTTGTGCCGGTTCTCGATACCCTCGGCGACGGCGCGACCACGGCGGCGATCGCCGACCACCTGCTGACGATGGCGCGACGGCCATGAGGGGATCGGGCATGAGGAAACCTGTATGATCGACGCGCATCACCACATTTGGCGGCAGGCGGATCTGCCGTGGCTTATCGGGCCGGAACAACCGCGCATTTTCGGCCCCTACCGGGCGATCATGCGCGATTATCCACTGCGGGAATACGCCGCCGACGTCGCGGGCACAGGCATCGCGAAATCGGTCTATGTGCAGGCCAACTGGGCGCCGAACTGGGCCGCCGACGAGGTGGCCTGGGTGCAGGAACAGGCCGACGATCAGGGCCTGATCGCGGGCATCGTCGGCTTTGCGGATCTGACCGTCGCCGACGCGCGGCCCGCCCTCGACAAGCTCAAGACGTACCCCCTGATGCGCGGTATCCGCCAGCAATTGCACTGGCACGAGAACCCGCTGTATCGCTTTGCCGCCAACGCCGACATCGCCCGCGACAAGGCGTTTCAGGCCAACGTCGCGCGGCTTGCCGGGTATGGCTGGACGTTCGATCTGCAGGTGTTTTCCGCCCAGATGGCGGGTGCCGCCGAACTGGCCCGCGCCTGCCCGGACGTGACGTTCATCCTGCAACATGCGGGCATGAAGGAGGACGCGACCGAGGCGGGGCACACCGCCTGGGCCGAGGGCATGAAACGGCTGGCCGATTGCGAAAACGTGGTCACGAAGCTGTCGGGTTTCGGCACGTTCATCCACCGCAACGACCCGGAATTCATCGGACGTATGATCGCCGATACCGTGGACATGTTCGGTGCGGAGCGCTGTATGTTCGGCTCCAACTTTCCGATCGAAAAGCTGTGGACCAGCTACACCGCACTTTTCAACGCCTTTCGGGACGGCACCAGGGGCTTGTCCAAAAAGAAACAGGCGGCGATTTTCAATGACACGGCGGCCCGGGTCTACCGGCTGTAACACCTGAGGGAGAGACCGACATGACCTTGCAAATTCACGTTCTCGATTACGGCGACATCGAACTCGAGACCAGTTTTCTGGTGCTGGGGCACGAATGCGGCCGCACGCGGCGGGTGCCGGTCTACGGGTTTCTGATCACCGGTGGTGAATACCCGGTGCTCGTCGATACCGGCTATCGCGACAATGCGATCATGGAATCGCTGGGCATGCGCGGCCTGCAGTTCCACGACAACATGATCGAGAACCAGTTGGCCAGACATGGCCTCAAGCCCGGCGATATCCGCTATGTCCTGCACACGCATCTGCACATCGACCACGCCGGTCAGGACGACAAGTTTCCGATGAACACCACCGTCGTCATCAACCGCCGCGAGATGGAGTTTTCCGTCAGCGGCATCATGTTTCCGCAGTACCCCAAGCCCGATATCAAACATCTGGTCGACCGGATCTATGAGCCCGAAGCGATGCGGTTCCTCGACCTCGAGATCACCACGGCCGAAGAAATCATTCCCGGCGTCTGGTGCGAACGGGCCGGCGCGCACACCGAGGGCAGCATGAACGTGGTGGTCGAGACAGCCGAAGGCCTCGCCTGTATCTGCGGCGACGTGATCTATGATTTCAACGACCAGATCGTGAACCACGTCCACACCAACAACCACATGGAACCGCGCGTCACCGGCAACCATTCGGAAAGCAAACGGGCCGAAAAGGGCGCGATCAAGAAGCTGCTCAACAACTTTACCTTCCTGCTGCCGATCCACGACAAACCCGCCCGGATCGAGCGGCAGAAGGTCGTCGGGCGGCTTGGCATGCAGGTTCCCGGACCGCAGACCGAAACCGTGCCCGACCGCCCCTGGTTTCCCGTCTGACGCGGCAACATCCCCTTACCGAAAGGCCCGCGCCCCATGGCCCATATCGCCCACGCCGACACGTTCTTTTCCGGGATCGTCG
Organism: uncultured Alphaproteobacteria bacterium; assembly: GCA_963761735.1. Taxonomy (GTDB): domain Bacteria; phylum Pseudomonadota; class Alphaproteobacteria; order Rhodobacterales; family Rhodobacteraceae; genus CAVXHQ01. Next base: position 633,777 of record CAVXHQ010000003.1, on the reverse strand, counting down.
AACAGCATGAACCCGTGCGCCAGCTTGGCACCGGGTTCATCTTCACCGAGGGGCCGTTGTGGCATCCCATCGATCAGCACCTGATTTTCTCGGACATTCCCGGCAACGTGCGGCGCAAATATGTGCCGGGGCGCGGCATATCCGAGGTGCAGCGCCCGACCAACAAGGGCAACGGGATGACCTATGACGCGGACCTGAACCTGCTGGTCTGCGAACACACGACATCGTCGGTGGTGCGCATCGCCCCCGACGGTACGCGCACGGTTCTGTGCACGCACTACCGGGGCCGCGAGCTGAACAGCCCGAACGACATCGTCGTCGGCAACGACGGCAGCGTGTATTTCACCGACCCGACCTACGGTCGCCAGGAGCATTTCGGCACACCGCGCGCCACGCAGCTCGGGTTTCAGGGCGTCTATCGCCTGCCGCCGGGCCATGTGCCGGGGGACGATCCGCAGCTGGTCGTCGACCGGTCGCTGTTCACGCAGCCGAACGGGTTGTGTTTCTCGCCCTGCCAGAAATGGATGTGGGTGAACGACACCGAACAGGCGAACATCCGCATGTTCGATGTGGCGCCCGACGGGATGCTGGTGAACGGGCGGCTGTTCGCGGGGGGGATCCGCGATGCCCTGAAAAAGGGCCTGCCGGACGGGATGAAGGCGGACAAGGACGGCAACGTCTATGTCACGGCCCCGGGCGGGGTCTGGGTATATGCGTTCCACGGCGAACTGATCGGCAAGATCACCTGTCCCGAGATGGTGGCGAACCTGCACTGGGGCGGGGCGGACTGGTCGACGCTTTTCCTGTGCGCGGAAACATCGCTCTATTCCGTCGATACGAAAACCCGGGGCAGGGATGAGCCGTTCATGTATCCGCGCCGCGCGACACCCCGAAGCGCCGCACCCGCGCCGGTTGCGGGCGCGCCGGCGCTGGTGCTGACCGACAGGCTCGATTTCCGCATCGACGGCGCGCGGACGGCGATGATCCTTCAGGATATCCAGAACGACGTGATGATGCCGGGTGGCGCGTTTGCCGCCACCGGATCGCCCGAACATGCGCGCCTGCAGGACATGGTCGCCAATGTCGCCCGTCTGGCCGAGGCGGCGCGGCAGCGCGGCGTGATGGTGATCCACGTCCACATGATCCTCGAACCCGGTGCGCCCTACCTGGCGCAGCACGCGGCGCTGATGCAGGGGCTCAAGCAGGAAAAGGCACTTGTGCGCGGGACGTGGGGGGCGGCGCCGGTGGACGGGGTGACGCCGCAGGACGGTGATCTGGTGGTGGAAAAGATGTCCATGTCCGCCTGGGAAACCTCGCGGCTGGAGGCCTACCTGCGCCACGGCGGACGCGACACGATCATAAACTGCGGATCGTGGACCAACATGAGCGTCGAACACACGGCGCGCACTGGCGCGGACAAGGGCTTTCACATGATCGTGCCGCAGGACGCCTGTTCGACGATGAACGCCGATTGGCACGCGGCGTCGATCAATTTCGCAATGGGGCAGGTGGCGACGGTCACGACGGTCGACGCGGTGATCGCGGCGCTGGCCTGATCTGCCGAGCGATACGGGCAAAACGGGGTTTTGGCCCGCTGTGACGTGTCGCGGGGCGGGCGTCCTGCCCGGTCGCCGTCGCAGATCAGGCTGCCCGCACCACCGGCCCCTTCTCGCGCAACTCGCGCACGTTCCACACCAGCAGCGCCAGCACCGCCACCGCGCCGACAATGTTCACCAGCAGCGCCTCGGGCCAAAGGGCGGCAAGGCCCGCCGCAACGCAAAACGCCCGGACGATCAGGCCGAAGGGCCGCTCCATGCAGCCCTGCAACGCCGCCGACAGGCCATAGACGCCGACCACCGCGAATCCGAACACCTGCAACATCGCGGGCCAGTCGCCCGACAGGAACGGCGTATAGGCGAACAGGACCGGCACGATGTACAAACCCTTCGCCAGCTTCCAGCTTGCCACGCCGGTCGCCATGGCGGGCGCCCTGGCGATGGCCGCGGCGGTGAACGCGGCAAGGGCGACGGGGGGCGTGACGTTGCTGTCCTGAGAGAGCCAGAAAATGATCATGTGCGCCGACAGCAGCGCGGTGATCGCCACGTCCTGCGGCACCACCAGATCGCGCAGCGGTGCCGCGATTTCGAGTGGCAGGCCGCGCACGATGGCCGCTGCCGCGCCGTGGGTCATTTCTTGGCCCAACATCGCGGCCTGTTCGGGTATCCCGAACATCAGCACCGCGCTCGCCGCGTCCGGCAGGGCGTTCGCCGCCAGTTGCACGATCACGAACTGGTCCGAGATCATGCCCGACAGCGCCGGGGCCGACAGTGTCGCCAGCACGATATACGCCGCCGTCACCGGCAGGCCCATCCCGAGGATCAGGCTCGCCAGCGCGATCAGCACCAGCGCGATCAGGATGTTGCCCCCCGACCAGCCCGCGATCATCAGGCTGAACGTGTTGCCGATGCCGGCCGTGGCGATGACGTTGACGATCAGCCCGACGGCGCACAGCAGAACGGCGGTCAGGATCATCCCCTTGGTGCCCATCACAAGGGCCTCGAACACGGCGACGGGCCCCATCGGGTTGCGCGTCAGCCAACTCGACACGATGACCGCGACGATGCCGAAGACGGCCGCATAGGTGGGCGTGAACCCGATCATCAACAGGGCGATGAGGGTGGCGATGGGGATGATAAAGCTTGCCCCGCCCTCGCGGAAAGCGCCGCCCAGCGTTTGTCCTTCGGCCTCCATCGGGGCGAGGTTCTGACGCCGCGCCTCGATCCGCACGAAGAACGCGACGGAGAGAAAATACAAAAGCGCGGGCAGCGCCGCGACGGCGACGATCGTCTCGTAGGGGATCTGCGTGAAACTCGCCATGACGAAGGCACCGGCCCCCATGATCGGCGGCATCAACTGCCCGCCGGTCGATGCCGCGGCCTCGACGCCGCCCGCGAATTTCGGCGAGAAGCCCGCGCGTTTCATCAGCGGAATGGTGATGACGCCGGTCGACGCGGTGTTGGCGACGGCAGAGCCGGAGATGGTGCCGGTCAGGCCCGACGCGATGATCGCCACGATCCCCGGCCCGCCGACGAGGCGGCCCGCGACGGCGCGCGCGAGGTTGATGACGAACTCTCCCGCGCCGGATCGCAAAAGGAACGCGCCGAAGATGATGAACAGGAACACATAAGTGGACGAGATCCGCGCGATGGAGCCGAACATCGCGTCGTCGCCATAGATCGACCGGAAGGCGACGGTTTCGACCGATAGCCCCGGAAAGGCGAATATGCCGCCGACGTATTTGCCCCAGAACGCGATATAGGTCAGCGCGATCACGATCAGCGCCGGGATCACCCAGCCCGCGAGGCGGCGCGTAAGCTTGATCGCACCGGCGATGGCGATGCCCGCGGCGATCCAGTCCGGCAGGATGAATTTCACGCCCCGGTCATAGATGCCGTTTTCGGCGAACGTCAGCCAGACGGCAGAGGCGGCAACGGCAAGCCCGATGAACAGGTCGAGGGCCAGCGGTGCGGCCCGTCCCGAGGGCGTCCGCCACATCGGGTATAAAAGGGCCGCAAGAAAGGCGAATCCGGCGAAGTGCCAGGCATTGCGCTGTAATTCGGACAGAACCGGGTCGAAGGCGACATAGAGGTGCGCCAGCGCGAAAAACGCGCAGCCGATGGACAGCGCCGTGTCCCAGCCGCCCGCAAAGGTGCGCTGGATGCCGCCGTCGTCGTCTTTTTCGATGCCGGACATGACGCCCCCCTGTTCCGAATTGGTCGGACGGCGCCCCGGTGGGAACGCACGCGAAACGGCCCGCGCGGCTTCTGCGCGGGCCGGTCGTGGGTACGGGTCGTTACTGGGCGATCAGGCGCTCGGGGACGTCGACGCCGACTTCCTGATAATACCGCAGGGCACCGGGGTGCAGCGGCAGGGGCAGGCCGGCGATGGCGTTTTCGATGGCCATGGCCTGCGTGGCGGGGTGGATCGCCTGCAGGAACGGCAGGTTTTCGTACATCGCCTTGGTGATCTGATAGACGTCCTCTTCGGAAATGTCCGCCGTGGTGGCGAGGAAGTTGGGCTGTGCGATGGTCGTCACGTCAGCCTCCTGACCGGGATAGGTGCCCGCCGGAATGGTGAACTTCGTCCACAGATCGCGCCCGCCGTCTGCGGCGGCGATTTCCTCGTCGGTAAAGTTCAGCAGGGTCACGGAGTCGCCCGCCGCGGCCATCAGCTGCGAGATCGCGCCGACGGGAATGCCCGCCGGAATTCCGACGCCCGCGACCTGACCGTTCTGCAGCGCCTCGGCCGAGGGGCCGTAACCGCCGTAGACGAGGTCATAGTCGTCGATGTTCATCCCGAGGCCGTTCAGGATTGCGGCATTCGATCCGATGGTGCCGGAATTCTGGCTGCCCATCGCAAGGGATACGCCGTCGAGGGCCGTGAAATCGGCCATCGTACCGGTGGCCGCCATGTCGCTGTCGACGATGAAATGCTCGACGTTCTGCCACAGCATCGTGACCGAGCGCAGGTCTTCCTGCGGGCCGACCTCTTCGAGCGGGCCGGTGCCGGTTGCCGCGAAATAGCCGTACAGGCCCTGCATGATGGCAAACTGCGCCTCGCCTTCGCGCAGCAGGCGCACGTTCTCGCCCGATCCGGCAGAGCTGATGGCGGCCATGCCGACGCCCGTCGACGGCTCGAGCCGTACCTTGACCAGCGTCGCCAGCGCCACGCCGACCGGATAATAGGTGCCGCCCGTCGAAGCGGTGGCAAGGATATAGGTCTGCGCGTCCTGTGCGTTTGCCTGCGCGCCGGAAATCGCGATCGTCGCGGCCAGCGCCGCTGTCTTGAGATGTTTCATGCTATCCTCCCAGATATGATCCCGTGTGGGGCTCTGCGGGAAGGCTAGACCAGCGGGATTGAAAAAAACAGGAAGCAATCCGCTTGACCGCACCCCGGCAGCCTGCGGATTTCCGCAAGGCTCAGTCGAGCAGACGGGCCTTGTCCAGACCCAGCTTCACGATCTTTTCGTTCAGGGTGCGCCGCCCGATGCCCAGCGCCTCTGCCACGGCGTCCATCCGCCCGTTGTGGCTGCCGATGGCCTGCGCGATCAGCGTCCGCTCAAACCTGGCAACCGCCTCGCGCAGGGTGGCGGGCACGTCGCCGTCAAGGTCGTCCATGCGCAGCGCCTGCGCCACCGATCCGGCACCCCGCCGCGCGGCGAGGACGCGGCGTTCGGCGACATGGCGCAGCTCGCGCACATTGCCGGGCCAGCGGTGGGCAAGCAGGGCCGCCGCATCCTCGGAGGTGAGCGGCGGCGGGGCGATCTCGTAGGTTTCGGACAGCAGGGTCACGAAATGCTCGAACAGCAGGACGATGTCGGAGCCACGGTCGATCAGGCGCGGCAGGTGGATCTGAAACGTGTTCAGCCGGTACAGGAAATCGGCGCGGAAGGTGCCCGCGGCAGCGAGGGCGCCCAGATCCTCGTTCGTGGCGGCGACGATCCGCACGTCGGTGGCAATCTCGTCTTCGGTGCCCGGCGGGACGATCTCGCCGGTCTCGATCGCCCGCAGCAGTTTCGCCTGAACCGGCAGCGGGCAGGCCCCCACCTCGTCCAGAAACAGGGTGCCGCCGTCGGCGCGCCGGAAACAGCCCCGCAGGCTGTCGGCGTTGCCGAAAATCTGCGCGTCGACGCTGTCGGGCGCGAGGGTGGCGCAGTTGATCGCTACGAACGCCTCGTCGCGCCGGAGGCCGAGACGGTGCAGCGCGCGCGCGAAAAGCTCTTTGCCGGTCCCGGTATCGCCCGACAGCAGGACCGGCCCGTCCAGATCCGCCAGATCGATGGCCTGCACCTTGAGGTCGGCGATGCGGCTGTCGCGGCCGAGCAGCACCCGGTCGAGACCCGAAAGCGAGGCCAGCTGATCCGACATCCGCCGCGCCTTGCCTGACAGGCGGTGTGCCTGTGCCGCATGACGCAACACTGTCAGCAGGCGGCGCGGCTCGAACGGTTTTTCAAGGAACGAATAGGCGCCCTTCTGGATCGCGCCGACGGCCATCGGGATATCGCCGTGCGCCGAGATCAGGACCAGCGGTGGCGCCAGCCCGCCGGGCAGCGCCATCAACCGGTCGAGGACGTCGAGGCCCGACATGCCGGGCATCCGCACGTCCGACAGGATCACGTCCGGCGCCAACCCGTCGATCCGCGCCAATGCCGTCTCGGCGGCGCCGAACGTATCGACGCGCCAGCCCGACCGGTCGAGCAGGACCGCCAGAGATTTGCGCATTTCGGCGTCGTCGTCGATGATGATGATCCCGAACGTTTCAGCCATCCGTCGTATCCTCCGCAAGCGTCACCGTGAAAACCGCGCCGCCGTTGGTCGCGTTTTCCGCCCCGATCTCGCCGCCCATTTCGGCGATGATCTGAGCCGAGATCGCGAGGCCAAGGCCCATGCCCTGCCCGGAGGGTTTCGTGCTGAAGAACGGCTCGCGCAGATCGTCCATCCGCAAGGCGCCAAGGCCGGGGCCGTTGTCGGCGACGGTGATCGTGACCGATGCGCCGTCGGACATCACGGTCAGGTCGACCGCGCCCCGCGGCGCCGGTTCGACAGCATCGATGGCATTGCGCAGCAGGTTGACGATCACCTGCTCGAACCGCGCCGACGGCCCGGCGGTGCGGCACGGCGCATCGGGTATCCGGACGGTCAGCGCCACACCGGCCTGTTCGGCGGTATGGCGCACGAGGGCCACGGCGGCGCCGACCGCCTTTTGTACCACGAACCGCGCCTCCGTCGCCGGTTCGCGCCGCCCGAACAGGCGCAGCTGATCGACGATGCGCTGCATCCGCTCGACCAGTCCGGTGATTTCCGGCAGCAGGCTTCCGGGGCGGGCATCGCCGGTGATTTCCTCGGCAGCGAGATAGTTGCGCATCGCCGAAATCGGCTGCCCCAGCTCGTGGGTGATCGATACCGACAATTGCCCGAGGGCCGCAAGCCTGCCGGCACGGGCCAGTTCCTCGCGGGCCTCGGCCAGACGCGCCTCGGCGGTGCACCGTTCGTCGATTTCCGCGACGAGGCGCTGCCGGTCGGTGTTCGCCGCCGTCAGCGCACGCCGCAGCCGGGCCGATCGCAGCACGGTTGCCGCGATTGCCAGCGTCAGGAGCGCCATCAGTGCGGCCCCCACATACAACAGCGCCCGGCGGCGCAGATCGCCCAGATCCGACAGCAGATGCAACGTCCAGTCCTCGCCCGCGATGTTGGCCTGCGTCCACATATACGTCACGCCTTTCAGGGTCGCGCGTCCGTCGCCCGCCTGCCAGTCCAGCGGCGTCAGCACCCGGTCGCCGAACTGCTGCTGCTCTTGCAGGACCTGCCTGTCAGCCTCGCCCAGCGGCGCGAGCAGGCCGAAGATCAGGTCCGGGTCGGAGCCGGTCAGCACGACGCCGTGCCTGTCGGTCACGAACACGACGGCACCGCTGCCGGTCAGCGCGCGGGCGAGATCGGCGAACCCGATCTTGACGACGACGACGCCGGCGATGGTGCCATCGCGTGCCCGCACCGGGGCCGAGATGAAATACCCCGGTCGCCCGGTGGTGACGCCGACGGCATGAAAACGGCCCGTCTCGCCCGCCATCGCGTCACGGAAATAGGGCCGAAAGGTATAATGCCTGCCCACCAGACTGTCGGGATCGGCGAAGTTGGAGGATGCGATGGTCAGACCGTCGGTGTCCATCAGATAGACGAACTCTGCCCGCGCCCGTTCCGCGATGGTCGACAGGATTGCGTTCATTTGCGCGACGTCGCGGGTTTGCAGGGCGCGCAGGGTGCGGGGATCTATCGAGATCACGAAGGGCAGATGATCGAGCCGGGCGAGCGCCTCGTCGATGGCAGAGGCAAAGAACCGCGCCTGCCGGGGCGTTTCCTGCGCCAACCGGTTTTGCAGAATTGTGTTGAGGGCGCCATAGCTGCCGATGGCGAGGGCGATAACCACAGCGATGGCGACGGTCCGGGCCGCAAAAGATCTCGGACGCAGAATTCCGTCCGGATGTCGCGGGGGTCCTGCGATGCTGGGCTGGGGGAGTGTCCTCGACATGGTCGCAGCCTATCGCATCTGTCGGCGCGCGAAGGCAAATCTTTTGGCCCGCCCCGCGATCGGGACGGGCCGAACTGTCCGACGTCAGGGCATCAGCCGCCGACGATGATCCCGCCATTGGGGTGCAGCGTCTGGCCGTTGAAATAATTGCCGTCCGACGAGCACAGGAACAAATAGGCGGTCGCCACCTCCCACGGCTGGCCCGGACGTCCCAGAGGCACGCCGCTGCCGAAATCCTCGACGGCCTCGGCGGGCATCGTGCCGGGGATGAACGGCGTCCAGATCGGGCCGGGGGCGACGGTGTTCACCCGGATGCCCTTGTCCGCCAGGTTTTCCGCGAGAGACCGCGAGAACGCCAGCGATGCGCCGCGGGTGGTGGAATACGCGATGAGCGATCCCATGCCCGCAAAGGCGTTTATCGAACTGGTGTTCACGATCCGCGCGCCCTCTTTCAGGTGCGGCAAGGCGGCCTGCGTGCAGAAGAAATACGACATCACGTTGCTGTCGAAAGTCTTGCGCAACCGCTCTTCGCTCAGCTCCGTCAGATCCTCGTCCAGCCATTGCATCGCGCAGTTGTTGATCAGGATGTCGAGCGTGCCGAAATGCTCCACCGTTTTGTCGATGGCGCTCGTCGCGTGGTCCTTTTTCCCCAGATCGCCGGGGATCAGCAGCGCCTCGGACCCCTCGGCCTCTACCAGCCGTTTCGTTTCTTCGGCGTCCTTGTCCTCTTCGAGATAGGCGATGGCGACCTTTGCGCCCTCGCGCGCGAACAACACCGAGACGGCGCGCCCGATGCCGCTGTCACCACCCGACACGAAAGCCACCTTGTCCCTGAGTTTACCGACGCCCGGATGACGTGGGGCATAGTCGGGGGCGGGGTCCATCTTGTGTTCGTCGGCGGGCATCGCGTCCTGCGACTGGGCGGGGATGTGGGGGTGATCGTTCATCGAATGGCTCCGGAAGTTGGGGGCGGGCACGGCCCGCGTTACCCGCCCAACCGCGTCCCCCCCCGGGTTGGTTCCGCGCCGCTACGCCACGTCCCGGTCCGTCACGCCCCAGTCCATCACCACCTTGCCCGCCTCGCCCGACAGCATGGCGGCAAACCCTGCCTCGAAATCGTCGATATGGGTCCGGTGGGTGATCAGGCCCGACAGGTCGAGGCCCGACTGCACGAGGGCGATCATCTTGTACCAGGTCTCATACATTTCACGCCCGTAGATGCCCTTTACGTGCAGCATCTTGAAGATGATCTTGTTCCAGTCGACGGCAAATTCCGTCGGCGCGATGCCCAGCAGGGCGATACGCCCGCCGTTGTTCATCGCGTCGATCATGTCGCGCAGGGCGGGGGCGGCACCGGACATCTCGAGGCCGACGTCGAACCCCTCGGTCATCCCGAGGTCCGCCATCACGGCACCCAGATCGTCCCGCGCGTCGACGACGTTTTGCAGGCCCATCCTGCGCGCCAGATCGAGGCGATAGGGCGACAGATCCGTGATCACCACCTTGCGCGCGCCGACGCGGCTGGCGACCAGCGCGCCCATGATGCCGATCGGCCCGGCGCCGGTGACGAGGACATCCTCACCCACCAGATCGAACGACAGCGCCGTGTGGACGGCGTTGCCCAGCGGATCGAAGATCGCGGCGATTTCATCGGGGATATCGTCGGGCACCGCGATCACGTTGCTTTCGGGGATGCAGAGGTACTCGGCGAAGCTGCCGGGCCGGTTCACCCCCACGCCTTGCGTATTGCGGCACAATTGCCCGCGGCCCGCGCGACAGTTCCGGCAGACGCCGCAGACGATGTGCCCCTCGCCGGCAACGCGCTGGCCCGCGCGGTATTTCGTCGCCGCCCGGCCCATATCGACGATTTCGCCGACGAATTCGTGACCGACGACCATCGGCACCGGCACCGTTTTCGCCGACCAGGCGTCCCATTTCCAGATATGGACGTCGGTGCCGCAGATCGCCGATTTGCGCACCCGGATCAGCACGTCGGCATGGCCCGGTTCCGGCACCGGCACCCGTTCCATCCACAATCCCGGCTCGGGCCGCGATTTTACCAGCGCCTTCATGTCGTTGTTCATGCGATCAGGCCCTCTCGACCAGGTTCATGTCTCGGCCCACGGCGATAAAGGCGTCGATGGCGGTGTCCAACTCCTCGCGGCTGTGCGCCGCCGACATCTGCGTGCGGATCCGGTCCTGCCCCTTCGGCACCACCGGAAAGCTGAAGGCCGCGACATAGACGCCCGCGGCGTCCAGCCGTGCCGCCATATCCTGCGCCAGCTTCGGATCGCGCAGCATGACGGGGATGATCGGGTGTTCGCCGGGGAGCAGATCGAACCCGGCGGCGGTCATCCGGTCGCGGAAATGCGCGGCGTTTTCCATCAGCCGGTCGCGCCGGTCCGTCGAGCCTTCGAGCATATCCAGCACCGCGATGCTCGTCTGCGCGATGACCGGCGCCAGCGTGTTGGAAAACAGATAGGGCCGCGAGCGTTGGCGCAGCCAGTCGATCACCGGCGCAGCAGCGCAGGTGAACCCGCCCGACGCACCGCCCAGCGCCTTGCCCAGCGTGCCGGTCAGGATATCGACGCGGCCCATGACGTCGCAGTGTTCGATGCTGCCGCGTCCTGTCGTCCCGAGAAATCCGGTCGCGTGGCAATCGTCCACCATGACCATCGCGTCGTGTTTGTCGGCCAGATCGCAGATCGCGTCCAGTTTCGCGATATAGCCGTCCATCGAAAACACGCCGTCGGTGGCGATCAGGCGGAACCGCGCGTCCTTCGCGGCGATCAACTGCCGTTCAAGGTCGGCCATGTCAGAGTTGGCGTACCGATAGCGCTGCGCCTTGCACAGCCGCACCCCGTCGATGATCGACGCGTGGTTCAGCGCGTCCGAGATGATCGCGTCCTCGGGCCCCAGCAGCGTTTCAAACAGGCCGGCGTTGGCGTCGAAACAGCTTGAATACAGGATCGTGTCCTCGAACCCGAGGAACGACGACAATCGCGCCTCCAGCGTCTTGTGCACATCCTGCGTGCCGCAGATGAACCGCACAGACGCCATGCCGAACCCGTACCGGTCGAGCGCCGCCTGACCCGCCGCGATCAGATCGGCGTTGTCCGCCAGCCCGAGGTAATTGTTGGCGCACAGGTTGATGACCCGTTTACCCGACGCCAGCGACACCGTGCCTGCCTGCGGCGAGGCGATGACCCGCTCGGTCTTGTACAGGCAAGCATCGCGCAGACCGTCGAGTTCCGTTGCGAGGTGATCGGCGAGGGTGGTCATGGCAGGGCTCCGGTGTGCGACGGGGGGTATATCCTGTCTGACGGGGACGGGGCATCGGATCAACCGCGATTTGCGACCGGTTGCGGGCCGGGCAGCGGGGCGGTTTGCCATGCGCGCGTTGATGACAGGGCGTTTGATGTGGCCATCGAACGGGCAGGACAACCGGGCTTGACGTGATACCTTTTGGTTGTATAAATAAGAGATACCAAAAGGTATCATCAGGAGAACGGCATGAGAGCCACCCCAATTTCCAAGCACTGCCTCCGGGCGCATGCGGCATCCATAGGAACAATGCATACCTGGTGGATGCCGGGATGACGGGGACGGCGGGCACCGGGATGATGGGCACCGGGACGGCGGGCACCGAGCAATTCGGGTTTCGCGCGCTGGCGGACCCGACGCGCCGGGATATCCTCCGGCTGCTGGCACAGAACGACATGACGATTGCCGAGGTTGCCGACAATTTCGGGATTACCAGAGCGGCGATCAAGAAACATCTCACGATCCTGAACGAAGGCGATCTGATTTCCGTGCGGACGCAGGGCAGAACCCGGCTGAATGCGCTGAATCCCGATGGCATCAAAAGGGTTTTCGACTGGTTCGGCTATTTCGATGCCTTCTGGGACGATCGCCTTGCCACCCTGAAAACCGAAATTGAAAAGGACGTCCAATGACCGGCATCACCCTGCAAAAGAGCATCTACCTCAGAGCGACACCGGAAAAGGTGTGGGCCTATCTGACCGACCCGGCAAAGCTTGCCCTGTGGTTTCACAAGCCGAAGTCGGCTCTGGTCGACGGCGACTACGAGATGTTCGGAACGACAAGCGGCGACAGGCTCATGTGGGGGACGGTGCTGGTGGCAGAGCCGTTTTCCCGACTTGAATACACGTTCACCATCGCGCCGATGGGCGACCGGACCAGCATGGTAAAATGGGAGTTGACGGAGGTGCCCGGCGGCACGAGCCTGATGCTGCATCACGAGGGTCTGCCGCGGGGCGCCGACGCATTCGGCCTCGTCCTGTCGCTCGACAAGGGGTGGGACGGACATCTCGCGCGGATGCGGGACGACGCGCACGGCGACTAGACCGAAGGGCGGCCCCTCCCCTGACAGCTGTTTCGTCGGGGGGGCCGCGACGGGCGGCGCGGACCGTCGCGCCGCCCGTCGCGATGTGGTGTCCTGACCGCGTGGTCAGGGCTTCAGCGCCGCCGTGACATAATTCACCGACAGGTCGCGCTCGGAAATTTTCCAGTCCCATTTCACCGGGTTGAACTGATATCCCTTGCGGTCCACCGGTTCCAATCCCGCCTTGCGCATCAGGTCGAACAGCTCGTCGGGCGTGATGAACTTCGCCCATTCGTGCGTGCCCCTGGGCAGCCAGCGCATCACCCATTCGGCGCCGACGATGGCCATCGCAAAGCTCTTGGCATTGCGGTTGATCGTCGAACACAGGTGCAGCCCGCCGGGACGCAGCAGGTCGGCGCAGGCGGTCAGGTAGGTCAGCGGATCCGCGACATGCTCGACCACCTCCATGTTCAGCACGACGTCGAACCGTTCGCCATCCTGCGCCATGTCCTCGGCGGTGCCGACGCGGTAGTCGATGCTCAGCCCCATCTGCCCGGCATGGAGCTGTGCCACGGGAATGTTGCGCGGCGCGGCATCGACGCCGACGACCGTGGCACCCATCCGGGCCATCGGTTCGCACAACAGCCCGCCACCGCAGCCGATGTCGAGGATGCGCAGCCCCCCGAACGGGGCCTCCGCGTCGGTATCGCGGCCGAATTCAGCGGCGATCTGGCGGGTGATATACTCCAGCCGGACGGGATTCATCATGTGCAGTGGCTTGAATTTCCCGTCCGGATCCCACCATTCTGCCGCCATCGCCTCGAATTTGGCGATTTCGCCGGCATCGACGGTGGTTTTCGCAGCTGTCGTCGCTGTGGTTTCGCGTGTGGCCTGTTTGTCGGCGGCGGTTGTCTCTGACATGATCGGTCCTTACCCCGTGGCGGCATCCGTTCGCGAACTATATAGGTCGATCATGGACAAGGACTCACGACAATTCGGCGCAGGCCCCGGAAAGGGCCGCAATCCGGCACCGCGGCAGACGTCGCCGCTGTATCCGACGCTCGATCCGTTCGACAGCCGGATGCTGGACGTGGGGCAGGGGCACAGCGTCTATGTCGAGCAGTGCGGCAACCCCGACGGCATCCCCGTGGTGGTGCTGCACGGCGGGCCGGGCGGGGGGTGCAGCCCGACGATGCGGCGCTATTTCGATCCGGCGGTGTACCGGATCGTGTTGTTCGATCAGCGCGGCTGCGGCCGGTCGCGGCCCCATGCCTGTGTCGACGACAACACGACGTGGCACCTCGTTGCCGATATCGAGCTGATCCGCGAGACCCTGAACATCGACACATGGTCCGTGTTCGGCGGCAGCTGGGGGGCGACGCTGGCGCTGATCTATGCGCAGGCGCACGCCGGGGCGGTGCGCGCGCTGATCCTGCGCGGCGTGTTCCTGATGACGCAGGGCGAGCTGGACTGGTTCTACGGTGGCGGCGCGGGGCAATTCTGGCCCGATCTGTGGGCGCGGTTCACGGCACTGGTGCCCGAAGAAGAGCGCCACGATTACATCGCCGCCTATCACCGGCGGCTGTTTTCCGGCGACAGCGCGCAGGAGGTGCGCTTTGCCCGGGCCTGGACCGGGTGGGAGAACGCGCTCGCCTCGATATCCAACGACGGGCCGGGGGGCGAGAGCCCGGCGGAATATGCACGCGCCTTTGCCCGGCTGGAAAACCACTATTTCACCAACGCGGGCTTTCTGGGGCCGGACCGGCAGATCATGGACAACATGGCCTCGATCGAACACATTCCGGGCGTCATCGTGCAGGGCCGCTACGACATGATCTGCCCGCCCGCCGCCGCCCACGGCCTGGCCGCCGTCTGGCCCGCGGCGCGCCTGACCATCGTACCGCGCGCGGGCCATGCCCTGTCGGAACCGGGCACCACCGAGGCACTGATCCGGGCAATGGACGATTTCCGCGCCGTACTGGCGACCTGACCGTCGGTGCCACGGTGCCGCAGCCTTTTACTTGCCGCGCCATTCGGGTAGGTTTGCCGCCAGACGCGCCACACGGTGCGGGGGACCCGGGAATTGAACGGCATCGTGCGGATTATCCTTGGCAGGCTCGCCCTCGGCGTCCTGACGCTGATCGTCGTGTCCCTCGTCATTTTCACTGCCGTGAACGCCCTTCCCGGAGATTTTGCCCAGGCGATCCTCGGTCAGGCGGCGACGCCCAATGCGGTTGCCGCGATCCGCACGCAGCTCGGCCTCGATCAGCCGTTCGTCGCGCGCTATATCGGCTGGCTGGCGGGGGCGGTTCAGGGCGATCTGGGGATCAGCTTTGCCCAGGCGAATTTTACCGCATCGATGGGACAGTCGGCGGCGGGCGGCACCGTTGCGGCGACGATCTGGCCCAAGTTCGCGAACACGATGTTTCTGGCCGGGGTGACGGCGGCGATTGCCGTTCCGTTCGCCGTGACGCTGGGCGTGCTGGCCGCGCTGTGGCGCGATTCGGTGTTCGACCGGGTCGCCAACGTCTTTACGCTGTCGTCGATCTCGTCGCCCGAGTTCTTCCTCGCCTATATCCTGATCCTTGTCTTTGCCGTCCTTAACCCGGTCTTTCCGTCGCTGTCCAACGTCTTTGCCGACATGTCGTTTTCCGAGCGGCTGACCCGCACGATGTTGCCCGCGCTGACGCTGACCCTCGTGGTGACGGCGCACATGATGCGGATGACACGGGCGGCGATCATCAACCTGCTCGCCTCGCCCTATATCGAGATGGCCCGCCTCAAGGGGGCGTCGCCGCTGCGGGTGATCGTGCGGCACGCCCTGCCCAATGCGCTGGCGCCGATCATCAACGTGGTGGCGCTCAACCTTGCGTATCTGATCACCGGGGTCGTCGTGGTCGAGGTGGTGTTCGTCTATCCGGGCATCGGCCAGTTGTTCGTCGATTCGGTCAAGATCCGCGATATTCCCGTGGTGCAGGCCTGCTGCCTGATCTTTGCCGCCGCCTATGTCCTGCTGAACCTGACGGCGGACATCCTGTCGATCCTGTCGAACCCGCGCCTGCGGCATCCTGAATGAGCGTCTGGCTCTGGATCCCCGTCGTTCTGGTTGCCTGTCTGGCAATTGGCTGGGCCGGTCGCGCGGCAGGACAGGCGGCCACCGGAAATGCGCCCGCGTGGCGCGACATGGCGCTGGCGCGGGCGTTCGGCTATATCGTCGGTGCCGTGATGACCCTGCTGGTGGTCTGGGGCTATGTTCTCAGCGGATCGGACGACCCGGCGGTGGCGAACAAGTTTTTCTTTTTGCGCGCCGCCGTGCATCTGTTCGCGATCTTCGCGGCGATGGCGTTCGTGTTCCGCCTCGCGGGGCGCCGGGTCGGCACGGAATGGACCCGGCGGGCGTTCCGGCAGATGCCGCTGACCGCCGCCTTCGGCATTCTGGTCATCTTCATTTACGCGGTCGTGGCGATCTTCGCGGGCGTACTGGCGCCCTACGGACAGGCAGAGATCCTGCCGCTTGCCAATATCGTGCCCGGCGGCGATCCGGCGATGGGCGGCAATCCGGCGCATCCGCTGGGTACCGACCAGATCGGGCGCGATATCCTGAGCCGCCTGATCTACGGCGCGCAGAACACCGTCGGCATCGCCTTCGTCACCACGCTCATCGCGTTCCTGCTGGGGGGCACGCTGGGGTTCCTCGCCGCCGTGGTCGGCGGCTGGACCGACCAGCTCTTGTCCCGCGCGGTCGACGTGCTGATGGCGATCCCCTCGCTGATCTTCGCGCTGCTGCTGATGACGATCGCAAGCGTCTGGGCCGATGGCAACAAGACGCTGCTGACCATCTATATGGTCCTGATCATCGCCACCATCGACGCCACCCGCGTGTTCCGCCTTGCCCGCGCGGTCGGGTCCGGCATCGTGGTGATGGATTACATCGAGGCGGCAAAGCTGCGCGGCGAAGGCATGATGTACCTCGTGTTCCGCGAGATCCTGCCCAACGCCACCGCACCGCTGCTGGCCGAATTCGGCCTGCGGTTCTGTTTCGTGTTCCTGACCATCGCGTCGCTGTCGTTCCTCGGCGTGGGCATCCAGCCACCGCTCGCGGACTGGGGCACGATGGTCTCCGACCTTGCGCCGTTCATCAACATGGCCGCGTTTGCGCCGTCGGTCGCCGTGGCGCCGCTGCTGGCGGCGGGGGCGATCGCGCTGCTGACCGTGGCGGTGAACTTCGTCGTCGATTGGGTGCTGTTGCGGTCTTCGGGATTGAGGTCGTGAGGGCGTCGAGGATCGAGGTGTCGGAGCCTCCGGCGGGAGTTTTTGGAGCAGGAAAAAGCCGGGTGGCGATTCTTTTACACGAGAGGCGCAGATGAGCCGGTTGCTGGAGATGAAGGATATCCGCATCGACGGGTGGTCCGACGAGGCATGGATGCCGATCATCAGGGGCGTCGGTCTGACGCTGAATCGCGGCGAGGTGCTGGGCCTGATCGGCGAGAGCGGGGCGGGCAAATCGACGCTGGGGCTGGCGGCGATGGGATATACCCGCGACGGGGTGCGGATTTCGGGTGGGACGGTGAATTTTGACGGCGTCGAGTTGACCACCGCCAGCGCCGCGGTGAAACGTCAGCTTCTGGGCAAGCGCATCGCCTATGTGGCGCAATCGGCGGCGGCCAGTTTCAACCCCGCGCACCGGATCATCGACCAGCACACCGAAGGCCCGGTGATCCACGATACCGGCACCCGGCGCGAGAGCGCGAACGACGGCATGGCGCTTTATGCCAAGCTGCGCTTGCCGAACCCCGACGAGATCGGCTTTCGCTATCCGCATCAGGTATCGGGCGGGCAGTTGCAGCGGGCGATGACGGCGATGGCGATGGCCTGCCGTCCCGACCTGATCATCTTCGATGAGCCGACGACGGCGCTCGACGTGACCACCCAGATCGAGGTGCTGGCCGCGATCCGCGACATCGTCGAACAGTTCGGTACGGCGGCGATCTATATCACCCACGACCTTGCGGTGGTGGCGCAGATGGCCGACCGGATCAAGGTGCTGCTCAAGGGGGAAGAGGTCGAAGAGGCGGCGACGAAAGTGATGCTCGACACGCCGCAACAGGAATACACCCGCTCCCTCTGGGCGGTCCGCAGTTTCGAGAGGCCGCAAAAGCCCGCCGTGATCGGCGCCGCCACGCCGCAGGTGTCGGTGCAGGGCGTCACCGCCGCCTATGGCGCGACGACGGTGCTGCGCGACGTGAGTTTCGACATCCATCCCGGACGCACCGTCGCCGTGGTCGGCGAAAGCGGGTCGGGCAAGAGTACGACGGCGCGGGTCATCACCGGGCTGCTGCCGCCGGTGTCGGGGCAGGTTCTGTTCGAGGGCGCGGCCCTGCCCGCCGGTTATCGAAAGCGCACCAAGGATCAGTTGCGGCAGGTGCAGATGATCTATCAGATGGCCGACACCGCCCTCAATCCGCGCATGACCGTGGGCCGCATCGTCGCGCGCCCGGTACAGTTCTACTCGGGCCTCACCGGCAAGGCGCTGCGCAAACGGGTCGACGGTATGCTCGCGCAGATCGAGCTGGAGCCCTCGCAATATTACAGCCGTCTGCCGTCGGAACTGTCCGGCGGACAGAAACAGCGCATCGGCATCGCCCGGGCGCTGGCCGCCGAACCTGCGATGATCATCTGCGACGAGGTGACGAGCGCGCTCGACCAGCTCGTCGCCGAGGGCATCCTGCGGCTTCTGGCCGATTTGCAGGATACCCTCGGGTTGTCGTATATGTTCATCACGCACGATCTGGCGACGGTGCGCGCCATTGCCGACGAGGTCGTCGTGATGAAGGACGGACGCGTGATGGAGCAGGGTCCGAAGGCGGAAATGTTCACGCCGCCGCACCACGCCTATACCGACCTGCTGCTCAGTTCCGTGCCCGAGATGGACCCCGAATGGCTGAACCATCTGCTCGCGGAACGGGGCGTGGACAATATCGGCGATGCCGCCGTCACGAAGATATGACGTCACCAGATCCAAGATCAGGCCAGAATAGGGCCGCAGAAATCAACCGGGAGAAGAAACCATGACACCGATCAGCAGACGCGGTCTATTGAAGACGGGCGCCGCCGCCGCCGTTCTTTCCGCCACCGGCGTGCCGCTGCGCGCGCAAAGCCGCGGGGGCACCCTGCGCCTTGGCATGACGGGCGCGAATTCGTCCGACAACTGGGACGGGCGGACGCATACCGACACCTTCATGATCACGATCGGCCACGGCGCGGTGTTCGACTGCCTCACGGAAATCGGCGCCAACGGCGAACTGATCGGCGAGCTTGCCGAAAGCTGGGAGGCCACGGCCGACGCCGTCACCTGGACGTTCAACCTGCGCCAGGGCGTGACGTTCCACGACGGTTCGCCGTTCACCGCCGACGACGTGATCGCCTCGCTCGAGATGCACCTGGCCGAAGACGCGCGCTCCGCCGCCGCGGCAATCGTGGAATCCATCGTCGGTATGGAAAAGCTGGGCGGGCATCAGGTGCAGCTGACGCTGGCCGAGGGCAACGCCGACTTCCCGTTCCTGATGTCCGACTATCACCTGCTGATGTATCCGCACGGCGACATCGAGGGCGCGATTGCGAACGGCATCGGCACCGGCCTGTACAAGGTTGAGAGCTTCGAGCCGGGCGTACGCGCCCTGCTGTCCCGCGTCGACGGACACTACAAGGACGGCACCGCGGGCTGGTTCGACAGCGTCGAGGCCGTTGCCATCAACGATGGTTCCGCCCGGATGACCGCGCTGATGACCGGTCAGGTCGATGTGGTGAACGACGTCGAGTTCCAGACGGAACCCTTGATGCGCGCCAACCCGAACGTCGCGATCCTCGAGGTGACTGGCAACCAGCACTACACCTTCCCGATGCTGACGAACCTGTCGCCGCTGGACAACAACACCGTGCGTCAGGCGCTGAAATTCGCGGTCGACCGTCAGGAAATGGTCGACAAGATCCTGCTGGGCCACGGCGCCATCGCCAACGACCATCCCATCGGCCCGGCGAACCAGTATTACGCCGCGGACCTGCCGCAGACCGCCTATGATCCCGACCGGGCAAAGGCGCTGCTGTCGGATGCGGGCCTCGACGGCTTGTCCATCGACCTCAGCGTGTCGGACGCCGCCTTCGTCGGCGCTGTCGACGCGGGCCAGCTGTATCAGGCGTCCGCCGCCCGATGCGGCATCGACATCAACGTCGTCCAGGAGGCAGCCGATGGGTACTGGTCCAACGTCTGGACCAAAAAGCCGTGGTGCGCGTCGTACTGGTCGGGCCGCGTCACCGAGGACTGGATGTTCACGCTGGGCTATGTCCCCGGCGCCGCATGGAACGATACCAACTGGCAGAACGACCGGTTCCAGTCGCTGCTGTTGAGCGCGCGCGCCGAACTCGACAGCGACAAGCGCCGCGAGATGTACGGCGAGATGCAGATGCTGTGCCAGACCGACGGCGGCGTCGTCGTGCCGATGTACGCCAACTTCGTCGACGCCCATTCGACCAAGCTTGGGATTCCCGAGCAGGTCGGCAACGTATTCAACCTCGACAGCAGCCGTCTGATCGAGCGGTGGTGGATGGCATAACCCGCCAGCCTGACCAACGGGACGCGCCGCCACGACCGGCGGCGCGTCCCGCCTCTTGCACCGGCCCGCCCACTGTCCTATATGCCTTTCAACATCGGCGTCCTGGCTTCCACCCCCAAGGAACCACCGCAGAATACCGCGACGGGCCGAGGGCCCGTTTTTTTGTGCCTGACGCCGACGCCGCCCGACCTGATCTGTGACCAAACCCCCGAGGGGCCCATGAATACCGACCTTATCGCCCGCGCCGCGATGGACCGCCGCATCGCCGAGATCATCTCGCCCGTCATCGACGGGATGGGGTACGAGCTTGTGCGCGTGCGCCTGATGACCGGCAAGGAATCGACGTTGCAGATCATGGTGCAGAAACCCGACGGCACGATGGAGGTCGACGATTGCGGAGCCGTCTCCACCGCCGTATCGGCGAGCCTGGACGTCGAAGACCCGATTGCCGACAACTATACGCTTGAGGTATCGTCGCCGGGCATCGACCGTCCGCTGACGCGCCTGAAGGATTTCGAGCAGTGGTCCGGGTCCGAAGTGCGGATCGAGACGGTCGAGCTGATCGACGGGCGGCGCCGGTTCAAAGGCACGCTCATGGGGACCGAGGGCAACGAGGTTCTGATCGAGATCGAGGATCACGGCGCGCCCGTGACCATCGGATTGCAGTTCGACTGGTTGTCGGACGCCAAGCTGATCCTGACGGACGAGCTGATCCGCGACGTATTGCGCAGCCGCAAGGATGCGGGCCAGATCGACGAGACGCAGTTCGACGAAGTACAGTCCTTTATGGGCTCTGACGACGATAATACGCCCCTTGGGGGTGACACAGACGAAGAAGAACGCGCTGAGCCGCGCAAAGGGGAGATCCACTGATGGCCATCACATCCGCAAACCAGCTTGAGCTGTTGCAGACCGCCGAGGCGGTCGCGCGCGAAAAGCAGATCGAACCCGGGCTGGTGATCGAGGCGATGGAAGAGAGCCTCGCGCGGGCTGCCAAGTCGCGCTACGGCGACAACATGGACATCCGCGTGGCCATCGACCGCAAGACCGGGCGCGCCACGTTCACCCGCGTCCGCACGGTCGTCGAAGAGGATCTGCTGGAAAACTATCAGTCCGAATTCACCGTCGAACAGGCCAAAGAGCATTTTGCGCCGGGCCGGGGCGCTCAGGAGATGTATTGGACCCGCGACAGCGCCAATCTGCCGCTCGAAGGCAATGCACCTGCCGTGGGCGATCAGTTCCACGAGGGCGTCCCCCCCGTCGAGCTGGGCCGGATCGCCGCGCAATCGGCCAAGCAGGTGATCCTGCAAAAGGTCCGCGAAGCGGAGCGGGACCGCCAGTTCGAAGAGTTTAAGGACCGCGCCGGCACGATCATCAACGCGCTGGTCAAGCGCGAGGAATACGGCAACGTCATCGTCGATGTGGGCGCCGGCGAGGCGATTCTGCGCCGCAACGAAAAGATCGGCCGCGAGGCATATCGCCCCGGCGACCGCATCCGCTGCTACATCAAGGACGTGCGCCGCGAGATCCGCGGCCCGCAGATCTTCCTGTCGCGCACGGCGCCGGAATTCATGGTGGCCCTGTTCAAGATGGAGGTGCCGGAAATCTACGACGGCATCATCGAGATCAAGGCCTGCGCCCGGGATCCGGGATCGCGCGCCAAGATCGCCGTCATCAGCTATGACAACTCCATCGACCCGGTCGGTGCCTGCGTCGGTATGCGCGGCAGCCGCGTTCAGGCCGTCGTCAACGAGTTGCAGGGCGAAAAGATCGACATCATCCCGTGGAACGAGGACATGCCGACGTTCCTCGTGAACGCCCTGCAACCCGCCGAGGTCAGCAAGGTCGTCTTCGACGAGGACGCCGAGCGGATCGAAGTGGTCGTGCCCGAAGAGCAGTTGAGCCTCGCCATCGGCCGCAGAGGCCAGAACGTGCGTCTTGCCTCGCAGCTGACCGGCCTTGATATCGACATCCTCACCGAGGAAGAAGAGTCCAAGCGCCGTCAGGCCGAGTTCGAGACACGGACCAAGCTGTTCATGGAAACCCTCGATCTGGACGAATTCTTTGCGCAGCTGCTGGTTGCCGAAGGCTTTACCAACCTCGAAGAGGTTGCCTACGTCGAGGCGGACGAGCTGCTGGTGATCGACGGTGTCGACGAATCGACAGCCGGCGAATTGCAGGCCCGTGCGCGCGACTACCTCGAGGCGCAGAACAAGAAGGCGATGGACCATGCCCGCGAGCTCGGTCTCGAGGACAGCCTTGTCAACTTTGCCGGTCTGACGCCACAGATGCTTGAGGCCTTGGCGGAAGATGGCGTAAAGACGCTTGAGGATTTCGCGACCTGCGCCGATTGGGAACTGGCCGGTGGCTGGACCGTTGTGGACGGAGAGCGGGTCAAGGACGAAGGTGTCCTCGAAAAGTTCGAACTGAGCCTCGAAGAGGCGCAGGAGATGGTGATGAATGCGCGCGTGATGCTTGGCTGGGTCGACCCTGACGAGCTGAACAAGAGCGGTGAACCCGAAGAAGAGGAGACTGCGGAGGCTTGATTTCAAGTCTGTGCAACCCGATATGACCCGAGGCGGCAAAAAATCCGACACCGACGAGACAGAGCGTAAATGCATTGTCACGGGCGAGGTGCAGCCCAAAGAGGGGCTGGTGCGGTTCGTCGTTGGACCGGACGGATCGGTCGTGCCCGACATCCTGGGCAAATTGCCCGGTCGGGGCATGTATGTGACGGCCACGCGCGCCGCCCTGAACAAGGCCGGGCGCGGCCAGTTCTCGCGCTCTGCCAAGGGGCCGGTGACGGTGCCGGACGGTCTGTCTGCCGAGGTGGAACGGCAACTGGCGCGCCACGTCGTCAACCTGATCGCCCTGGCCCGAAAGGCCGGTATCGCGATTGCCGGGTTCGAAAAGGTCAAAGGCGCGCTGGACCACCACCAGCAGGGCGGACAAAAGGTCCGCGTGCTGTTGCAGGCCGCCGACGGGTCCGAGCGGGGCAAGGCCAAGCTGTGGACGCCGACGGGGGCGCGCTATTTCGGTTGTCTGACGTCGGACGAATTGGGTTTGGCCTTCGGACGGCAAAGTGTGATACATGGCGCGCTCGCATCTGGCAGACTCAGCGACCGTGTTGTAGAGGAAGCGGCAAAACTTCGCGGGCTCCGTGAAGATGACGGTGGGAAAGCGCCCGCCGGGAAGGATACAGAAGTTACATGAGCGATACCGACGACAAAAAGCCCCTCGGCCTGCGCGGCGCACCCAGCCGCCCCGGGCAGGTAAAGCAAAGCTTTAGCCACGGGCGCACCAAGAACGTCGTGGTGGAGACGAAACGCAAGCGCGTCGTAGCACCCAAGCCCGGCGCCCTGAGCGCCGCGCCGATCGGTGCCGGCGTCAAGGGCGACCCGTCCAAGCGGCCCGCCGGCATCTCGGATGTCGAGCTGGAACGCCGGATGCGCGCCCTCGCGCTTGCCCGTGCCCGCGAGGCCGAGGAATCGGCTGCGCGCGATGCAGAGGAAAAAGAGCGCGCCGCAGACCGCGAGCGTCGTCGTGCCGAGATCGAGGCCAAGGAGGCCGAAGAGAAAGAGCGCGAAGAGGCCCTGAAGGCAAAGGCCGACGAGGAAGAGCGCAAGAAGACCCGCGCCGCCGATGCCGCCGCGAAAAAGGCCGCCGCCGAGGCGCCTGGCGCCGCCGTTCAGGACCCCGCCGGTATTCGCACGGACGCCCCGCGAAAGCCGGACCGCGAGCGTGACAGCCGCAATGACAAGACGACCAAGGCCAAGCCGGGCCGTGAGGATGCGGGCCGTCGTGGCGGCCGTCTGACGCTGAACGATGCGACGGGCGGCGGCGCGGGCCGTCACCGGTCGATGGCCGCGATGAAGCGCAAGCAGGACCGTGCCCGTCAAAAGGCGATGGGCGGGTCGGTCGAGCGCGAAAAGGTATTCCGCAACGTTGCGCTGCCCGAGGCGATCATGGTCAGCGAGCTGGCCAACCGCATGGGTGAAAAGGTCTCCGGCATCGTGAAATCGCTGATGAACAGCGGCATCATGGTGACGCAAAACCAGACCATCGACGCAGATACGGCCGAACTCATCATCGAGGAATTCGGTCACAAGGTCGTGCGCGTCTCTGACGCAGATGTGGAGCAGGTGATCGAACAGACCCCCGACAAGGACGACGATCTGAAACCGCGCGCCCCGATCATCACGATCATGGGCCACGTCGACCACGGCAAGACGTCGCTGCTCGACGCGATCCGCAAGACCAAGGTTGTCGCGGGCGAGGCCGGTGGCATCACCCAGCACATCGGTGCCTATCAGGTCGACGTGGGCGACAGCCGCCTGACGTTCCTCGACACGCCCGGCCACGCCGCGTTCACGTCGATGCGGGCCCGTGGCGCGCAGGTCACGGATATCGTGGTTCTGGTGGTTGCCGCCGACGATGCGGTGATGCCGCAGACGATCGAGGCGATCAAACACGCCAAGGCCGCCAACGTGCCGATGATCGTCGCGATCAACAAGATCGACCGGCCCGCCGCCAACCCCGACAAGGTGCGGACCGATCTGTTGCAGCACGAGGTCATCGTCGAAAAGATGTCCGGCGATGTGCTCGACGTCGAAGTCTCGGCCATCACCGGTCAGGGCCTCGACAGCCTGCTGGAAAACATCGCGCTTCAGGCCGAATTGCTCGACCTGCGGGCAAACCCCGACAAGGCCGCGATGGGCGCCGTGATCGAGGCGCAGCTCGACGTGGGCCGTGGTCCCGTGGCGACGGTCCTCGTGCAATCGGGCACGCTGCGTACCGGCGATATCTTTGTCGTGGGCGAAAAGTGGGGCAAGGTCCGCGCGCTGGTCGACGACAAGGGCGACCGGGTCGCCGAGGCCGGGCCGTCCGTTCCGGTTGAGGTTCTCGGCCTCAACGGCACACCTGAGGCCGGCGACGTCCTGAACGTCGTCGCAACCGAAGGGCAGGCCCGCGAGATTGCCGAATACCGCGAGAAGGCAGCCAAGGAAAAGCGCGCCGCGGTCGGTGCCGCCGTGACCCTCGATCAGCTGATGGCCAAGGCCAAGGACGATCAGAACGTCTCGGAACTGCCGATCTTGGTGAAGGCCGATGTGCAGGGCTCTGCCGAGGCCATCGTTCAGGCGATGGAAAAGATCGGCAACGACGAGGTCCGCGTGCGCGTCCTGCACTACGGCGTGGGCGCGATCACCGAAAGCGACATCGGCCTTGCCGAGGCGTCCGGTGCGCCGGTCATCGGTTTCAACGTCCGGGCCAATGCCTCGGCGCGTCAGACCGCGAACCAGAAGGGCGTCGAAATCCGGTACTACTCGGTGATCTACGATCTCGTGGACGACATCAAGGCGGCGGCCTCCGGCCTGCTGACCGACGAGATCCGCGAAAAGTTCATCGGCTATGCGACCATCAAAGAGGTGTTCAAGGTGTCGAACGTCGGCAAGATCGCCGGTTGTCTCGTTACCGAAGGCGTCGCTCGCCGGTCTGCCGGTGTGCGCCTGCTGCGCGACAACGTGGTCATCCACGAAGGCACGCTCAAGACGCTCAAACGCTTCAAGGATGAGGTTGCCGAAGTGCAGTCCGGTCAGGAATGCGGCATGGCCTTCGAGAATTACGAGGATATCCGCGAGGCGGACGTCATCGAGATTTTCGAGCGGGAGACGGTCGAGCGGTCGCTCTGACCAGACCATCCAGCAACAGCAAAAGGGGGCCCGGATGGCCCCCTTTTTCATTGGCCGACGGCCAGTTCTCCCGGATCGATCTTATGCGGTGCGGCGCAGAACGGCCGCGCGCGGTGTCCCTCAGATCGTGTGAGAGCTGACAGGTGCCACAACAGCCTGCCCCTCATACATCTTGTTGTCGACGCGGACGACCATGCGGCCGTCTTCGAGTGTGCGGACCAGCAATCCCTGCACAGAAAAATGATTCCCGATGGTGATAGTCTTGAGCATGTCGAATTCCCCCCAGTTCAGACATACCACTTTAACCCGCCAAATATTAACCGAAAGTCAATAAACGCCGTAATTTTGACAGTTTTGATATTAAATTTCAGGCAAGTGCCAGATTTTAAATCAAAGCCAGTCCTGCAGGATGGGAATCAGGGGGATGTCCGCAGCCGGCATCGGATAGTCCCGAAGGTCACGCGCGCGCACCCATGCAAGGACCTGCCCTTCGCGCGGCTGCGGTGTCCCGCGCCAGCGGCGACAGGCAAACAGCGGCATCAGCAGGTGAAAACCGTCGTAGGCGTGCGAGGCAAACGTCAACGGCGCAAGACAACTGTCCCAGGTCTCGATCCCCAGTTCCTCGTGCAACTCGCGAATCAGGGCCGCTTCGGGCGTTTCGCCGGGCTCGACCTTGCCGCCCGGAAACTCC
The DNA here is from genome assembly GCA_963761735.1 of uncultured Alphaproteobacteria bacterium. Taxonomy (GTDB): domain Bacteria; phylum Pseudomonadota; class Alphaproteobacteria; order Rhodobacterales; family Rhodobacteraceae; genus CAVXHQ01. The sequence continues at coordinate 607,356 of CAVXHQ010000003.1, read as the reverse complement.
CACAGACCGGCCAGGGATTTACCGGGCGGGCGCTGCGCGAGCAACACCCGCCCATCCGGGTCGATCAGCGCAACCGCACTGACCAGAACGACCCGGACGCTGTCAGGAGCGGTAGTCGGCATTGATCGCGATGTAGCGCGCCGTCAGATCGCAGGTCCACACCGTCGCGATGCCACCCCCGGTTTCATCGGCGAACCCCAGATCGACGTCGATCACGATCTCGGAGCCTTTCATGTATTCCGCGGCCTCGGCCTCGGAATATTTCGGCGAGCGGAATCCGTCCACCGCGACCAGGATGTCACCGAATCGAATTGTCAGCAGGTCGCGGTCCGCCTCGGCCCCGGATTTTCCGACCGCCATGACGACGCGGCCCCAGTTCGGATCCTCGCCCGCGACGGCTGTTTTCACCAAGGGCGAGTTGGCGATGGCCAGCGCCACCTTGTGCGCGTCCTCGTCCGATTGCGCGCCGGTGACGCGCACCTCGATGAATTTCGTCGCGCCTTCGCCGTCGCGCACCACCTGATGCGCGAGGTTGAGCATCACCGCCTCGAGCGCGTTGGCAAAGCCGGTGTGCCCGGTGACGTCGACGCCGCTGGTGCCCGTCGCGGCCATCAGCAGGGTGTCCGAGGTCGACGTGTCGCTGTCGACGGTGATGCAGTTGAACGTGCGGTCGGTGATTGTCGCCAGCATCCCCTGAAGGTCGCGATAGCCGATTTCCGCGTCGGTGAAGATATACACGAGCATCGTCGCCATATCGGGCGCGATCATGCCGCTGCCCTTGGCGATGCCCGCGATCTTCACGATCTTGCCGCCGATTTTCACGTCCGCCGCCGCGCCCTTGGGGAAGGTGTCGGTGGTCATGATCGCGCGGGCCGCGGCTTCGATCCCGCCATCGTCGAGGCCGTCGTACAGCTCTTCGAGTTTGGCGTTGATTTTCTCATGCGGCATCGGCTCGCCGATGACGCCTGTGGACGAGGTGAACACCCGGCTTTCGTCGAGGCCGAACATCGCTGCCGTCGCCTCGCAGATCGACTTGACGCTTGCGTCTCCGGCCTTGCCGGTGAACGCGTTCGAGTTGCCCGAATTGACGATGAAGGCGCCCGGTCCCATGTCGGTTTCGCCCAGCTTGTCCCAGCAATCGCGCACTGCCGCCGAGCGCGTGGTCGAGGTGGTGAAAACCCCGGCCACGGTCGTGCCGGCCGCCAGATGCGCCAGCATCACATCGGTGCGGCCCTGATAGCGAACGCCGGCCTCGACGGCGGCGAAACGCACGCCGCCAATCACCGGAAGCTGCGGAAATGCCTCGGGCGCGAGAGGCGAGATGGGCCCGGGCGCGGCCATTATTCGCCCTGCAACAGGGTGAGATCGCTCAGCACTGCCGGGTCGAAGGCGTCGCTGTCGGGCATCGTGATCTCGGCCTCTTCGGTCAGCGCGGTTAGCGCGGTGGCAATCGCCTCTTCGCGGACCTGTGCGGTGATTTCGTCTCGCACGGTGTCAAGGGCGGGGGCCGCCATCTCGCGGGTGTCGTTCAGCGCGATGATGTGCTGGCCGAACTGCGTCTCGACAAGGCCGGACACATCGCCGACCTCCATCCCCATGACGGCCTCTTCGAACGGGGCAACCATCATGCCCGGCCCGAACCAGCCCAGATCGCCGCCATTGGCGCCCGATCCCAGATCGGTGGACAGCTCTTGCGCCAGTGCCGCGAATTCCTCGCCATCCTCCAGGCGGGCCAATACGGCCTCGGCCTCTTCGACGGTGGCAACGAGGATGTGGGCGGCGTTATATTCGAGGCCGCCTTCGCTGTCGGCAAAGATGCCATCGTACACGGCCTGAATGTTCTCGTCCGTCACCTCGTCGTCGACGATCTGCTGCACGACCTCGCCCGCGCGGAGCAGGCGGCGTTCGTTGTCCAGTGCGATGGTCACGCGCATCGGATCCTCGCCAAGCGTATCGGCGAGCACCTGCTGCTGGATCAGTTGCTCCAGCACGCCGTCGAACAGCACATCGTCGGGAAGTTCCTGATACTGCGGCGGCAGCTGGCTGCGCGCGATGATCATTTCGCCCAGCGTGATGCCGGTGCCGTTCACGGTGGCCACGACGGTGGTGGCGGTGGGCGCATCCTGGGCGGTCAGCGGTGCGGCAAGGGCGACGCCTGCGGCGCCGGCAAGGATGAGGCCAAAGGGCATCTTCATCGGGTAAATCCAATCCTGTAAGGGCCGCGAAAGGGGCGGCTCGTTGACACTTATGCGTGCCCCGCTTACATGGCCTATCAGGCTTTGAGGGGGTCGCATTCGGCCCTTGTGTATGCGCCCCGCAAGCGCGCGGCAAGCAACCTCCTCATCATGTGAAATACGGCCCGCCGACAGTTTAGGCGCAGGGCAGGCGGAGAAATGCGATGCTGGGAATGGGAACGATCGCCAAGAAGGTTTTCGGGACGCCGAACGACCGCAAGGTCAAGTCGACCCGACCGCTGATCGACGCGATCAACGCGCTGGAAGACGAGCACAAGGCGCTGACCGACGATGGCATCAAGGAGCGCACCGTGGCCCTTGCCGCGCGTGCCAAGGCTGGCGAATCCCTCGACGATCTGCTGCCCGAGGCCTTTGCCAACTGCCGCGAGGCGGCGCACCGCGCCCTTGGCCTGCGGGCGTTCGACACGCAGCTGATGGGCGGCATCTTCCTGCATCAGGGCAATATTTCGGAAATGAAAACCGGCGAGGGCAAGACCCTCGTGGCAACGTTTCCCGCCTATCTCAACGCGCTGTCGGGCAAGGGCGTGCATGTCGTTACCGTCAACGATTACCTCGCCAAACGCGACGCCGACTGGATGGGCCGCGTCTATGCCGCCCTTGGCATGACCACCGGCGTTGTCTATCCGCAGCAGCCCGATGCCGAGAAAAAGGGCGCCTACGCCGCCGACGTGACCTATGCCACGAACAACGAACTCGGCTTCGATTACCTGCGTGACAACGGTGAGAGCGACCTCGCGCGGATGCGACAGCGCGGTCACAACTACGCTATCGTCGACGAGGTCGACAGCATCCTGATCGACGAGGCGCGCACGCCCCTGATTATTTCAGGGCCCTCGCAGGACCGGTCCGAACTGTATGTCTCCATCGACACGCTGATCCCGCACCTGACGGACGCGCACTATACCCTGGACGAAAAGACCCGGAACGTGACGTTCACCGACGAGGGCAACGATTTCCTCGAGAAATACCTCGGCGAGAGCGGCGCGCTGCCCGAAGGGCAGAGCCTGTACGATCCCGAAAGCACGACACTGGTACACCACATCAACCAGGCCCTGCGCGCCCACAAGCTGTTCACCAAGGACAGCCAGTACATCGTGCGCGACGGTCAGGCCGTGCTGATCGACGAATTCACCGGCCGGATGATGGCGGGCCGTCGTTTGTCGGACGGGCTGCATCAGGCGATCGAGGCGAAAGAGGGCCTGACCATCGCGCCAGAAAACGTGACCCTCGCGTCGGTGACGTTCCAGAACTATTTCCGCCTGTACGACAAACTTGCAGGCATGACCGGCACGGCCCTGACCGAGGCCGAGGAATTCATGCAGATCTATGGTCTCGGCGTCGTCGAGGTGCCGACGAACCGGCCCATCGCCCGCGAGGACGAGCACGATCAGGTGTATCGCACGGCCAAGGAGAAATTCGACGGCGTCGTCGTGTCGATCAGGGAGTCCCACGAAAAGGGGCAGCCGATCCTCGTCGGCACCACTTCCATCGAAAAGTCCGAGTTTCTGTCGACGCTGCTGAAAAAAGAGGGCATCCCGCACAACGTGCTGAACGCCCGTCAGCACGAACAGGAGGCGCAGATCGTCGCCGACGCGGGCCGTTTCGGCGCCGTGACGATTGCCACGAATATGGCCGGGCGCGGCACCGACATCCAGCTTGGCGGCAACGTCGATCTGCGGATCGAGGACGCCCTGAAGCTCGATCCCGACGCCGACCCGGAGGCAGTGCGCGCCAAGGTCATCGCGGAACACGCCGAGGACAAGGCCAAGGTTCTGGCGGCAGGCGGCCTGTTCGTTCTTGCGACCGAACGCCATGAGAGCCGCCGTATCGACAACCAGCTGCGCGGACGTTCCGGGCGTCAGGGCGATCCGGGGCGGTCGTCGTTCTTTTTGTCGCTCGAGGACGATCTGATGCGGATCTTCGGGTCCGAACGCCTCGACAAGGTTTTGTCGAAACTGGGAATGAAGGATGGCGAGGCCATCGTGCACCCCTGGGTCAACAAATCGCTCGAACGCGCACAGGCCAAGGTCGAGGGGCGCAACTTCGACACCCGCAAGCAGATCCTGAAATTCGACGACGTGATGAACGAACAGCGCAAGGTCATTTTCGGCCAGCGCCGCGAGATCATGGAGGCCAAGGACCTGTCCGAGGTTGCCCGTGACATGCGCCATCAGGTGATCGAGGACATGGTCGCGACGCACATCCCGGCGAAATCCTATGCCGACCAGTGGGACGCCGAGGGCCTGCGCGATGCGGTCAAGACCACCCTCGGGATCGACGCCGACACCGTCGCCTGGGCCGCCGAAGAGGGCGTGGACGACAGCGATATCCGCGAGCGGCTGGAGCAGGCCTCCGATGTCTATATGACCGAAAAGGCCGCCAAATTTGGCCCCGAGGTGATGCGCAACGTCGAAAAGCAGCTGTTGCTGCAAACCATCGACGGCAAATGGCGCGAGCATCTGCTGACCCTCGAACATCTGCGGTCCGTCGTGGGATTCCGGGGCTATGCGCAGCGCGACCCGCTCAACGAATATAAAACCGAGAGCTTTCAGCTTTTCGAGGGCCTTCTCGACGGCCTGCGGGCGGACGTGACGCAAAAGCTGTCGCAGATCCGGCCGATCACCCCCGAAGAGCAACAGGCGATGATCCGCAGGATGCAGGAGGCGCAGGCCCGTCCGGCGGGAATGGCGGCGCCGTCTGCGGCGGCCGTGTCCCTCAGCAAAGGCGCCGAGCCTGTGGCGGGCAGCGCGCGCGCCGGTTTTGACGCGGCCGACAAGACGACCTGGGGCGATCCGTCGCGCAACGACCTGTGTCCTTGTGGATCGGGCAAGAAATTCAAACATTGCCACGGCGCACACTGACCTGCGCCCAATAGGCGGACGGGCGTCCTGCCTTGGCGATGACACGTTCGCGCCGTGAAAGTTCCCCGCAGCCGCCGTAACAGCGCCGCGTCATAGAGACAGAGTGTTTCCAAATCCTGAAAGGACTGGAGACTCTCATGTCGCAGCTCAAGAAACTGGCCACCGCTGGCGGCACCTTTGCCGTCGCCCTTGGCATCGGCTTTGTCATGCAGAACGGCGATGCGTTGGCGGCCCGGATGAGTGGGTCTCAAACCGCCGCCGGTTTGCCCGCCAAGACGGGGAACGATCCGGTCGCCCCGATGTCCGTGGCCACGCGGGGAACGAGTGCCATACCGCTTGCCGCGGCGGCGGCAGTCGTGTCACCCCCTCTGGCCGTTTACGCGGCCTCGGTGTCGCATCTGGCGGGCCTCGCCGGCGGTCTTGCGTCGCTGGAGGGCGCCATGCCGGTTGCGGTATCCGCAGCGCCGCCTGTTTTCATGCCCGATCTGCCCGAAGCGACCATCGAACTCGCAGCGATGGAAACCGACGACCTGATGCTGGCGGTGCCATTGCTATCGGAGGATGCGACGTCGGATTGCACCATCGCATTCACCGCAACGCCCGGTCCCGCGGCCACCGCAGACCTCGTCCTGACCGCGGCCTGCGCGCCCGGCGCGATGACGACGATCCACCATCAGGGGATGATGTTCAGTCAGCCTCTTTCCGCCGATGGAACGGCGTCGTTCACGGTGCCGGCCCTCGCGTCATCCTCGGTCTTCATCGCCGAAATGGCCGGTGGCGACGGGGCCGTCGCCGTCGTCGAGGTGCCCGACTTCGCCCTTTACGACCGGGTGGTCCTGCAATGGGAAGGCGACGCGGGCCTGCAACTTCATGCCCTTGAATTTGGCGCAGGGTATAGCGAAAACGGCCACTTGTGGAACGCAAGCCTCGGGTCGGTCGATCAGGCGCTGGTCGGATCCGGCGGTTTCATGACCTATCTTGGCGTGCCCGATCGGCTGAACGCGATGATCTACAGCTATCCCACGCAAATGAGCGCGCGGGCCGGACGGATCGACCTGACCGTCGAGGCAGAGGTGACGGCGGCCAACTGTGGCCGTGAAATCGCGGCGCAATCCATGCAGTTTCGGCCCGACGCCGGGACCAGCGCCCTCGATCTGGTGATGACCCTGCCGGGTTGTGACGCCATCGGTGAATTTCTGGTCTTGAACAACATGCTGCAGGACCTGACACTCACGGTTAGATGACCTGGCGGCATGGATCCGTTCTCAGATATCTGGCGTACAGCGCAGCGGTTTTCGCGGCGCTGAATGTCTTTGCGGCTCCTGTGGGCGCCGATCCGGTCGAGGTCCGGACGCCTGACGGGCTGTCGCTGACCGGAGAAATGCTTGGGTTTGACGGTAGGAACCTGCGTCTGGGCACCGAACATGGCGTCGTGACGCTCGATTATGCCGCCGTCAGCTGCACCGGCTCTGCCTGCCCCGACGCTGCTGCATTCATGCCGATCCTTCGGCTCCACGGCGAGGCGCGCCTCGGCACACTGACCGTTCCGGCCCTGATCGAGGCGTGGGCGCTGTCGCGAGGTGCCGCGTTTACCCGAGCGATCACGGACGGCGACGTCATGTACCAGGTGATTGGGGCGGATGGCGCCGCGTCGGCGGCGTTTCGCCTGACCCTTGGCACTACCGAAAGCGGCTTTGCCGCGTTGCTGGCCGAAGATGCCGACGTCCTGATGGCGACACGCGGTCTTGGCGCGGGTGAGCTGACCATCGCGGCAAATGCCGGACTTGGCGCGCTCGACGGCGCCGGGCAGATGCGGATGCTGGCGCTGGATGCGCTGGTGCCGGTGGTGGCGCCGGGACAGCAGGTGCACGAGATCACGCCCGATCAGTTGAGCCAGCTTTTCGCGGGCAGCATCGCAAACTGGCAGGGTCTTGGCGGCGAGGACCTGCCCGTCACGCTTCATCTTGGCGGGTCGGATACCGGGCAGGTTCAGGCCCTTATGCTGCGGTTCCTGCGCGAAATCGGGCGTGACCCTGCGACCTCGATCGTCCATCACGCCGACAGCAACGCCCTTTTGGCGGCGGTACGCCGCGATCCGGGCGCGTTGGGCCTCGTGCCCTTTGCCGATTCCGGTTTTGCCACCCCGCTCGCGCTTCGCGGAACATGCGGCGCGCTGGCATCGCCCGATCCGTTGGCAGTTCGGACCGAAGATTACCCGCTGACGTTCCCGCAGTATTTCTATCGTCCGGAACGCCGCCTGGCGCCGGTTCACGCAGAGTTTCTGACGTGGCTTTCCGGTGCCGAGGCGCAACGTGTCCTGCGTCGGGCGGGCGTTCTCAGCCAGGATCCGGGAGTGGTGCCGCCCGGAAGCAACGGAGCGCGCCTTGCCACCGCGATTCGTGCCGCTGGGCCGGAGACCGGCCTTGGCGATCTTCAGGATATGCTCGCGGCCCTCGACGGGTTGGTGCGGCTGACCCTGACCTTTCGGTTCGAGGATGGAGATGATGCGCTGGATGGTGCCTCGCGAACGCATGCCCGGTTCCTCGCCCATGATATTGCCGACGGGCGCTTTGGTGCGCAGCGGCTTGTCTTTGTGGGGTTTAGCGACGGCGCAGGGTCCGCTCTGGACAATCTTGTTCTGGCACGGAACCGTGCAGAAACGGCGCGGAGAGCCGTTCTGGCGGCACTTGGCGGTGAATGGCCCGCCGGAATGGCACCGGAGGTGATGGCATTCGGTGAGGCCCTGCCCATCGGCTGTGACGATACCATATGGGGGCGCCAGACCAACCGACGTGTCGAATTATGGACCACGCGCTAAAGCAGTCCTTCGGACCGAAAGCTGAGTTCGCGCGACTTACCGATGATCAGATGATCGTGGACCGTAATCCCAAGGACGCGGGCAGCCGTGTCGATCTGGTGCGTCATCGAAATATCGCTTTCCGAGGGCGTTGGATCGCCGGAGGGGTGATTGTGCACGAGGATCAGCGCCGAGGCATTCAGTTCCAGCGCTCTTTTAACAACCTCGCGGGGATAGACGGGCACATGGTCGATGGTCCCCCGGGCCTGCTCTTCGTCGGCGATAAGCATATTTTTCCGGTCGAGATAGAGCATGCGAAACTGTTCGATCTCGCGATGTGCCATGACGGTGTGGCAATAATCGAGCAGTGCGGTCCAGCCGCTCAGGGCATGTCGTTCGATCACTTTGGAACGGGACAGTCGGTGTGCTGCGGCCTCGACGATCTTAAGCTCGGTGATCACGGCATCGCCGATGCCGTGAACCTGACGCAAAAGCGCAGGCGGCGCGGACAGAACCCGGTTGAAATCGCCGAAATGGTCGATAAGGCGCCGGGCCAGAGGCTTTACATCCTGACGCGGGATCGCGCGGAACAATATCAATTCCAGCATTTCGTAGTCGGGCAGCGCAGCGGCGCCGCCTTTGATGAAGCGTTCGCGCAGGCGCGCACGATGATCGGTGATGTAGGACGGTAACCGGCCCTTTGGCCCTTGTGCGACTGCCTCCGGCAAGGATTCGTCGGCACCGGGATCAGCCACCGCCGGTGCGACGGCCTCTGCCAAAGCGGTATAGCGGGGCGAGGTTTCGAAGAGGGCATACTGGGTCATACCGTCAGCTTGACCCGAAAACGGTTAGCAAACAGTTAAAATGTTCTTCCTTTGTACTTTTTGGAACATTTGATCAGCACAACCAATCACAGCAAGACCGCCTCACCGGAGGTCTTCGTGCCTCCGCGCGCGTCACGCGAAGGCACGATACTCCGCGAAGAGGTGCCTTACCCCTTCATCTTCTCCCAAAAGCTCTTGACGGTGGAAAAGAATCCATCGCTTTGCGGGTTGTTCTCGGCGCTCAGCTTGTCGAACTCACGCAGCAGCTCTTTTTGCCGCGACGTGAGCTTTACCGGCGTCTCGACGGCCAGTTCGATCATCATGTCGCCGGTGTCCTTGCTGCGCAGCGCGGGCATACCCTTGGCTCGCAAACGCATCTGACGCCCCGATTGGCTGCCCTCGGGGATTTTCACCCGGCTCTTGCCACCGTCGATGGTCGGCACCTCGATATCGCCCCCAAGGGCAGCATCCGCCATGCTGACCGGTACGCGGCAATACAGGTTTGGACCCTCGCGCTGGAACAGTGCGTGTTCCTTCACCTCAATGAAGATGTACAGATCGCCGGTCGGCCCGCCGCGCAGACCGGCCTCGCCTTCGCTGGCGAGGCGGATACGGGTTCCGGTTTCGACACCGGCCGGGATATTCACCGACAAAGACTTCTCTTTTTCGACACGGCCCTGACCGCCGCATTTGGAACAGGGATTCTTGATGATCTGGCCCACACCATTACAGGTGGGACAGGCCCGTTCGACCGTGAAAAATCCCTGCTGCGCACGCACCTTGCCCATGCCCGAACAGGTCGGGCAGCTTTGCGGCTCTGCGCCGCCCTCGGCACCGGAACCGGTACAGGTGCTGCAGGTGACAGACGTGGGAACGTTGATCGTTTTTTGCATGCCCGCAAAGGCATCCTCAAGATCGATCCGCAGATTGTACCGCAGATCGTTGCCGCGCTGGGCCCGGCTGCGCCCGCCGCCGCCGCGGCCCATCATGTCGCCGAACAGGTCGTCGAACACGTCCGAGAATGCGGAGCTGAAATCGCCGCCACCGCCGCGGAAACCGCCGCGCTGACCCGCGCTTGCGCCCGTGCCACCTTCGAATGCGGCGTGACCGTAACGGTCGTAGGCTGCCTTCTTCTCGGCGTCTTTCAGAACTTCATAGGCCTCGTTCACCTCTTTGAACTGGGCCTCGGCGTTGGGGTTGCCGGTGTTGCGGTCGGGGTGCAGCTCTTTGGCCTTGGCCCGATAGCCTTTTTTGATATCCGCCGCGTCCGCGCCTTTTGCGACGCCCAGCAGATTGTAATAGTCACGTTTCGCCATCGTCGGAATACTCCTCTCCAGCAACGTCAAAGGGCCGGTCCGCACCGGACCGGCCCCTCACCATCGCCGGGGTGCCTCAGCGGCCCCGCTTGTCTTCGTCCAGGTCCTCGAAATCGGCGTCGAGGATTTCCTCGTCGGCGCCTTTCGCCTCGTCGGGCGCCTCGGTGCCCTCTTCGGCTTCCTGGCTCGACTTGTAGATCGCCTCGCCAAGTTTCATGGCTGCCTCGGTGACGTTCTGAACGCCGGACTTGATCTTGCCGGCGTTGTCGCCGTCGAGTTCATCCTTGAGGGCGGCAATCGCCAGCTCGATAGCCTCGATCGTCGTCGGATCGACCTTGTCGGCGTGCTCTTCCATCGATTTTTCGGTCGAATGGATGAGGCTCTCGGCCTGGTTGCGCGCCTCGACAAGCTCGCGGCGCTCTTTATCGGCCTCGGCGTTCTCTTCGGCGTCCCGCACCATCTTGTCGATGTCCTCGTCGGACAGACCGCCCGAGGCCTGAATGGTGATCTTCTGCTCCTTGTTCGTGCCTTTGTCCTTGGCGGACACGGAAACGATACCGTTGGCGTCGATGTCGAACGTCACCTCGATCTGCGGCATGCCGCGCGGGGCGGGCGGGATGTTCTCGAGGTTGAACTGACCGAGCATCTTGTTGTCGCTCGCCATCTCGCGCTCACCCTGAAATACGCGGATCGTCACGGCGTTCTGGTGGTCTTCGGCTGTCGAAAACACCTGAGACTTCTTGGTGGGGATCGTCGTGTTGCGATCGATCAGGCGGGTGAACACACCACCCAGCGTTTCGATGCCAAGGGACAGTGGCGTCACGTCGAGCAGGACCACGTCCTTGACGTCGCCTTGCAGCACGCCGGCCTGGATGGCGGCGCCGAGGGCCACGACCTCATCGGGGTTAACGCCCTGATGCGGCTCCTTGCCGAAGAACTTGGTGACCTCTTCCTTGACGCGGGGCATCCGCGTCATGCCGCCAACGAGAACAACCTCGTCGATGTCGCCGACAGACAGGCCCGCGTCCTTGAGTGCGTCCTTGCACGGCTTGATCGACGCCTTGATCAGGTCGCTGACAAGGCTTTCGAGCTTGGCGCGGGTCATCTTCATGACCATGTGCAGCGGCTGACCGTTGCTGCCCATCGAGATGAACGGCTGGTTGATTTCAGTCTGCGACGAGGACGACAGCTTGATCTTGGCCTTTTCGGCGGCCTCTTTCAGGCGTTGCAACGCCATCTTGTCCTTGGTCAGGTCGACGCCGTGCTCTTTCTTGAACTCATCAGCGAGGTAGCTGACGATCCGCATGTCGAAATCCTCGCCGCCGAGGAACGTGTCCCCGTTGGTCGATTTCACTTCGAACAGCCCGTCGTCGATCTCGAGGATCGTGACGTCGAATGTACCGCCGCCAAGGTCATAGACCGCGATCGTCTTGGTCTCTTTCTTGTCGAGACCATAGGCCAGGGCAGCTGCCGTCGGCTCGTTGATGATGCGCAGCACCTCGAGGCCCGCGATCTTGCCTGCGTCCTTCGTCGCCTGACGCTGGGCGTCGTTGAAATAGGCGGGGACGGTGATGACGGCCTGCGTCACCTCTTCGCCGAGATAGGATTCGGCGGTTTCCTTCATCTTGCCAAGGATGAACGCAGAGATCTGGCTGGGCGAATAGTTTTCGCCCTTGGCCTTGATCCAGGCGTCGCCGTTGCCACCGTCGATGACGGTGTAGGGCAGGTTTTTCAGATCTTTCGCCAGATCGGCATCGTCGGCGCGGCGGCCGATCAGACGTTTGACCGCAAAGACGGTGTTGTCCGGATTGGTGACGGCCTGCCGTTTGGCGGCCTGTCCGACGAGGCGTTCGTCGTCGGTGAAGGCGACGATCGACGGGGTGGTGCGCGCGCCTTCGGCGTTCTCGATCACGCGCGGCTTGGAGCCGTCCATGATGGCAACGCAGGAGTTCGTGGTACCGAGGTCGATCCCGATTACTTTAGCCATGTTCAAATCCCTATATCTTCAAGGCGGTCTGAGCGGTGCGGACCCGTTCCGGCATCCGCGCCTGTGGGTGGAAAAGGTGCCCGAAGCACCCGACTGGCGGTATATAGGAGTGCGTTCTGTGGCCTGCAACCACAAGACCGGGCGAAAACCGACTCTGTATTGCAGGCGCACGTCACCATTGGGCGGCGGGGGCACTGCCCGAGATCACTCAGCCGAGATCACTCAGGAGGTGCAGATGAAAGCTGTCGACGTACGCGGGATCACGCTCTGGCCGCGATTTCTCGATCCGGGAGCGCAGAAACGGATCGTCGCGGACCTGCGAAATGTGGTCCGGGCAGCGCCGTTCATTCGGCCCGTAACACCGGCGGGGCGGCGGATGTCGGTGCAGATGACGGCCTGCGGAAGCTATGGCTGGATCACGGATCGCGCCGGTTATCGCTATGCGACGCGGCATCCGGACGGCACGGCATGGCCCCCGATTCCGGCATCCGTGCTGGACGTGTGGCGGGCGGTCGGCGGATCTGTCCGGTCGCCGGAATGCTGCCTTGTAAACCTGTACCGCAAGGGCGCGACGTTGGGCCTGCATCAGGACCGGGATGAAGCCGATTTTTCAGAACCTGTCGTGTCGGTGTCACTGGGGGACGAGGCGCTGTTCCGGATCGGCAACGTGGACCGAGGCGGCAAGACCGAGAGCTTCTGGCTGCGCTCGGGGGATGTCGTCGTAATGGCGGGAGCGGCGCGCCTTGTGCATCACGGCATCGACCGGGTCCGCCACGGATCGTCGACATTGCTGGACGGAGGCGGGCGCATCAACCTGACGCTGAGGGTGGTTACGTAGGGCGCACCACCGGCCACCGGGCCCAGAATTTTTCATAAATTCTGACGTCGAATTTTTCGAAAAATTCGGGACCCCGCGGTTGGCGTGTTCACGCTGTTTCAATGCCACCACGTCCGGCCACGTTTGCGCCGCAGCCAGCCGCCGAGCGAAAAATGATCACGGTGGATCAGCAGCACCAGCGCAATCATCGCCGCCAGCACCGCAAGGTCGATCACCTGATTGCGGTTCACCGGAAAATTGCGGTCGTTGAGCGCGAAAGGGTCGAAGAAACCGTCCCACCGGCGGGTTACGGTAAAGAAATGCATCACGAGCATGCCACCGTAACCGATCCATCGCAAAAACCCGATTGCGGCCAGCACGCAGATCGCGATCTGTACCCCTGCGATGCCATAGACCGATGTCAGTGACAGATCGACATTGTCGAAATTGCGCGCCAGCCCCTGATATTGCCCTGGTGTGATGATCTTGTGCGCGGCCCACAGGAATATGAACCATGCGCACCCAAGCCGGAGGATCAGGACAGCGGTGGCATCAAGGCGGTCGTATCGGGTCATGGGCAGAGTCCGATGGTCAGGTTCGACGCCTTATCGCACGGCGCCCGGACCAGCGACAGCGATCCCGCGCATTCGTGATCGGCGGGGCCGGTGCCATACCGTCCGCCCGCCCGGTTGGAGCGGTGCTATCCCCCAGGGCGGAGTTGCCGCCAGCACAGGTCAGTTATTGCCGTCGAGGGTGCAACAGCCGGTATCCGTGTAATCGCCGTCGGGCGCCTGGGTCGACATGACCGCCGACCAGCCAAACCGGCGGTCGCTCATCCCGTCGCCGCAATATCCTGCGGCAACTTCGAGGACGCGGTTCAGCGTGGGGCCCTCTTCGAATCGTGCGAGAAAGCCTGTGGGTGTGACGTCTTCGGACAGGATGTTCAGGTCGCGTCGCTCCCTCCCCAATTCGGTGTATTCACTGCCGCGGGGATACATCGACAGATCCCAGAACGGTTCCGTTCCGAAACAGCGCAAGGGTCTTGGGATCTCGTCCGCCGGGGTCGGCCAGTCCGTCAGATAGCGCATCGAGACCCAGCCGTTGCCCTCGCCCAGACCGACCATTCCCCATCTGCCGTCCGGCGTGGTTTCAAGAACCTCGATGGCGATCGCATAGGGGAAATAGCTGCCCAGGATCTCGGATCGTGCGGAGGGTTCGCTGCGGATGTTGAGGACGTCGTCGCTTTCGACGTCGGTGACGGCGTGAACCGTCGGGCGAGACTGCGCCTGCACGGCCGCGACGATCCCGAGGGCAAGTGCCATGCCCAATGCCGTTCGCAGGATAAATCGGTGCATCTGGAGCCTTCCTCAGAGGGTGGAACGTTCACGCCATCCTGCGGGACGCGGCACGATTCCGTCCACCCCCTGAAACGAGGGGTCTTGCTTTTCGGCCTACTGCGAGGCGCCCCAGCTGACGGAGGCGTGGCGACGGGTGTAATGTTCACCCATCATACCGATCACGATCAACACCAGCGAGACGATGATCGGATAGGCGATATTGCTGTTGTGCGGGTTGTAATGAATGAACGCGTAACCGCGTGCCTGATCGATGGCGTGGAACAACGGGTTCCAGTCGAACAGCACGAGGATATGTCCGGGCAACACATTGGCCACGAACATCTTGCCCGAGGCGATCATGTTGGCGCGCGAATAGATCGACGATGCGATGGTGACGAAATCGGGATACCACGGCCGCAGGGACAGGAATATTACCCCGATCGCGACGCCCGAAAACCACGCCAGCAGCAGCATGCCGAACGCGCCGACCGGATCGTCGATGACGACGGGCGTGATCAAGGCGTGATAGAGGAAAAGTACGACGAACAACGCCAAAAGCTGTGTGTACAGTGCCGCAATGGCCGACGAACAGATCGTGACGACCGTGTTCAGCGGCGCGTGCTGCATCATTGCGCTTGTCGGGCCGTCGGATTTGATAACCGCAGCCATCGCCTTGGTATGGGTGAGGAACAGAAAGATGCCGGACATGATGTAGATCAGGAAATCGGCCTGATAGATGCCGCTGCCGCGCACGCCCAGCAGGTTGAACATGAAATAGAACGCGGTGATGAAGATCACGGTTTGCAGGATGTTGATGGTCAGCCCCGCAAGGGCATTGCGGTGGGTCTTGCGGATTTCGCGCACCGTGGAGTGATAGATAAGCTCGAGCATGCTCATCGCCGTGCGGGTCCGCACCAGCCGGGGGGCTCTGCGTGGGGGCCTCATCCCGGTTTCCGTATGCGCCATGATGACCGTCCTCGTTTCGTCAGCCGTGCCGATGGGCGTGAGCTATTCCCCTTTTGGGGCCGTTTTGCGGCGCGCGGCTGCCGCGGCGGCGGTTTCTGGCCAGCACCCTTGCACGCAAACCTTGATGATCCGTTGCGCCGATATCATAAGGAGCGCAAGCGGCGGGATCAACAATCCGGCATCCGCGCCTGTTGCAAACGGAGAATGACGATGGATTTCGGCCACCTTGCCCAAGTGATGCGGACATTGGCGATCGAGGCGGGCGCGCTGATCATGGAGATCTACGACGGCCCCGGTTTCGAGGTGAAATCCAAAAGCGACGACAGCCCCGTCACCGCCGCCGACGAGGCCGCCGACGCGCATATTTCCGCCGGTCTGCGTGCCGCGTTCCCCGATGTGCCCCTCGTGACCGAGGAACAGGCGGGCACCCACGGTATCGCGGCCACGACGTTCCTTATCGTCGACCCCCTCGACGGCACCAAGGAATTCGTGCAGCGGCGCGGCGATTTCACCGTCAACATCGCCTATGTCGAGGACGGTGTGCCTACCCGCGGTATCGTCTATGCGCCCGCGAAGGGGCGGCTGTTCTATACCGACGCGGCGGGCCGCTCGGTCGAGGAGACGGGCGATCACGGTGCCGCAACCGCCGGTCCCGTGGCGCCGATCGCGGTGTCCTCGCCAGACAATGCGGCCTTGCGCGTCGTGGCATCCAAATCGCACCGGGATGCGGCAACGGACGGTTATATCGGCAAATACGCGGTGGCGGACATGAAAAGCGCGGGAAGTTCGCTTAAATTTTGCCTTGTGGCGACGGGCGAGGCAGACCTGTATCCCCGCCTTGGCCGCACGATGGAATGGGACACGGCGGCGGGACAGGCCGTGCTGACGGGCGCGGGCGGCCGGGTCGTGCGGTTCGACGATCACAGGCCGCTGGCCTATGGCAAACCCGGATTCGAAAACCCGTTCTTCATCGCAACGGCCCCCGGTGTTGTCCTGAAACCCGGCACCTAGATGCGCACCCTCATCGTCATTCCCGCCCGCTATGCCTCTGTCCGCTATCCCGGCAAACCGCTGGTGGCGCTGACCGGGGCCACCGGCATCGCGCGCACGCTGATCGAGCGGTCGTGGGACGCGGCCATGGCCGTCACCGGTGCGACGCGGGTTGTCGTGGCGACCGACGACGCCCGCATCCGCGATGCATCCGAGGCGTTCGGGGCGCAGGTCGTCATGACGTCCGAGGCGTGCCGCAACGGCACCGAACGCTGCGCCGAGGCGCACGGCATTCTGGGCGGCGATTATGACATCGTCGTCAACCTGCAGGGCGACGCACCGCTGACGCCGGCCTGGTTTGTCGAGGATCTCGTCCGCGATCTGGGCGACCATGCCACTGCACAGGTGGCCACACCTGTCTTGCGCACGGACGGTGCGGCCCTCAACGGGTTTCTGCGCGACAGGCTCGAAGGGCGCGTGGGGGGCACGACGGCGGTTTTCGGCACCGACAACAACGCGCTGTATTTTTCCAAAGAGGTGATCCCCTATACCGGCACCCGCTTTTCCGATACGTCGGAAACTCCGGTCTGGCATCACGTCGGCGTCTATGCCTATCGCCCGCAGGCGCTGGCCGACTATCCGGAATGGGCGCCCGGGGCGCTTGAAAAGCTCGAAGGCCTCGAACAGCTGCGCTTTCTCGAACGTGGCACACCGGTGCTGTGCGTGCCGGTCGACGCGCGCGGGCGGCGGTTCTGGGAGCTGAACAACCCGCAGGACGTGCCGGTGATCGAGGCGATGATGCTTGAAATGGGCCTCGCATGATAACTGACCGGGCCGGTCGAAACCGGCCCGAGGTTTCGCAATCCGCACGAAAATTCGCCACTATTCTGCGGCAATTATGGTATTAATGGCAAAGAGTGAAATGTTGCGCGTCGGTGTAGTCGTTTGTCTTCGATACCGTTTTTTCGTGACATATATTATTGCCGACCCATCCTGCGACGCCCCGGTGGTGCGACGCCTCAGAGTTAGAACGAACAGGAGCGATTATGAAGAACCGTGTGACCAAGGCAATCTTTCCCGTAGCCGGAATGGGCACGCGCTTTTTGCCCGCGACCAAATCGGTTCCCAAAGAGATCATGACCCTCGTGGACCGTCCGTTGATCCAATACGCCATCGACGAGGCGCGTGCGGCGGGGATTACGGAATTCATCTTCGTCACCTCGCGCGGCAAGGGCGCGCTCGAGGATTATTTCGACAATGCCCCCGAACTCGAGGCCAAGCTGCGCAAGGACGGCAAGACCGAGCTTCTGGAGATCCTGAAATCCACCAACATGGACAGCGGCGCCATCGCCTATATGCGTCAGCACAAGGCGCTGGGCCTCGGCCACGCCGTGTGGTGCGCCCGTCGTCTTGTCGGCAATGAGCCGTTTGCCGTGCTGTTGCCCGACGACATCATCGCCGCCGACAAGCCGTGCCTCGAGCAGATGGTCGAGGCCCACGCCGAAACCGGCGGCTGCGTCGTCGCCGCGATGGAGGTTGCCGAGAGCAAGACCTCGTCCTACGGCATCCTCGATGTGAAAGAGGACATGGGATCGGTCGTCTCGGTACGCGGCATGGTGGAAAAGCCTCCCGCCGGCACGGCACCGTCGAACCTCGCGGTCATCGGGCGCTATATCCTGACGCCCAAGGTGATGCAGAACCTCAACAAGATCAAACCTTCGGCGGGGGGCGAACTGCAACTGACCGATGCCATCGCGATGGAGATCGACAAGGGGCGCGACGTCTTCGGGTTCCGGTTCCGGGGCGAGCGTTACGATTGCGGCACCAAGGCCGGCTTCTTGCAGGCGACGGTGGCGTTCGGTCTGGCGCGGCCCGATCTTGGCGAGGAATTCTCGGAGTATCTGCGCGAGCTGGTCGCCATGCGGAACGCCGCGCAATAGCGGCGCCGACGCAGTTTACCGCGCCGGACGCGGCGCTTCCCGGCGGCGCATGGCGTGCCTATCGGTTGCGCTGGAAACGGCGCCGCCTGTTGTATCGCATCTGGCGCAAACGCCATGAAATCGTGGCGCGCGCCGACCGGACATCCGCGATCCGGCCCGGTGACGTCCTGTGTTTCGTCACCCTGCGCAACGAGATCGACCGGCTGCCGCAGTTCCTCGCCCATTACCGGGCGCTGGGCGTCGGTCATTTCCTGATCGTCGACAATGAAAGCACGGATGGCAGCGCCGCGATGCTGGCGGGTGAGCGTGACGTTTCGCTGTGGTCGACGTCGCGCAGCTATCGCGCGTCCCGGTTCGGGATGGACTGGCTTGGCTGGCTGCACATCACCCACGGGCACGGGCACTGGTGCCTGACGGTGGATGCCGACGAGCTGCTGGTGTTTGCGCACCACGACGCGGGCGGGCTGCCCGCGCTGACCGCGCGGCTGGCGGCGGCGGGGCGCGAGGCGATGGGCGCCTTGATGCTCGATCTGTACCCAAAGGGGGCGCTGGCGGCGACGCCGCACAGGCCGGGCGACGACCCGCTGAAAACCCTTACCCATTTCGACAGCGGCAATTACCGCGCCGTCCACCATCCCGTCTACGACAACCTGTATATTCAGGGCGGCGCCCGCGAACGGGCGTTTTTCGCCGCCGATCCGCGCCGGTCGCCGACACTCAACAAGGTGCCGCTGGTCCTCTGGAACCGCCGGTTCGCCTATGTCAGCTCCATGCATCAGATGCTGCCGCGCCGTCTGAACCGGGTGTTTCCGGCGCAGGGCGTTACCGCGCCCACCGGCGTGCTGCTGCACACCAAATTCCTGCCGGGCATCGCCGCCCGTTCGACCGAAGAGATGCTGCGGCAACAGCATTTCGAGAATTCGGCTCTCTACGAGGATTATTACCGCGCACTGATCGCGGGGCCCGTCCTGTGGCACGCGGATGCGGTGCGCTATACCGGGTGGCGGCAGCTTGTCGATCTCGGCCTGATGGCCGACCCGGACAGGGGATAGTCAGGGTCGGTCGAGCGACGTCACGATCCTGACCAACAAGGACCATTGTTTCCCTCTACCAAGGGTGGGAAAGTTGCTGTTAACCAGGCGATGATAGTGGATACGTGCCTCTGAAAGGGGCTATCGAGGGGACCGATTGGGCGTCTGGCAATCATATAAACTGCGTCTGGCCCGAAAACGCTATCAGCTGCGCGCCTGGCGCAAGCGGCGCGAATTGCGTTCCGTCACCGACCGGACCCGTGCGGTACGGCCGGGCGACATCCTGTTGTTCTGCACCTTCCGCAACGAAGACGTGCGGTTGCCCTATTTCTTCGATTATTACCGCGGCCTCGGCGTCGACCACTTTTTCATGGTCGATAACGACAGCGACGATGGCGGTCGCGAATTTGCCGCCCGACAACCCGACGCCTCGGTCTGGACCACGACGGCAAGCTATCGAAAATCGCGTTTCGGCGTCGACTGGCTCAACCACCTGCAACGGCGCTATGCCGTCGACCACTGGTCGCTGGTCGTCGATCCGGACGAATTTTTCGTCTATCCGTTCTGCGACACCCGGCCGATCCGCGCGCTGACCGACTGGCTCGATGCCAGTGCCATCCGGTCGTTCGGGGCGATGCTGCTGGACATGTACCCCAAAGGGCCGATCGACGCGCAGCCCTATGCCCGCCGCCAGAACCCGCTTGAAATCGCCTCGTGGTTCGACGCCGGGAATTATTCGATCAAGATGAACTGGCGGTTGCGCAATCTGTGGATACAGGGCGGGCCCCGGATGCGGATGTTCTTTGCCGACAGGCCGGGGCGCGCGCCCGCCCTGAACAAGACGCCGCTGGTGAAATGGCGGCGCGACTATGTCTACGCCAGTTCGACCCACACCGTTCTGCCGCGCGGCCTGAACCTCGTCTACGACGAGTGGGGCGGTGAAAAGACGTCGGGCGTGCTGCTGCACACGAAATTCCTCGACACGCTGACCACCAAGGCACGCGAAGAAATCGACCGGGGCCAGCATTATGCCAAAGGCCGGGAATACGCGGCCTATGCCGCGGGCCTCGAAGACAGCCCCGACCTGTGGTGCAAGTGGAGCGAGAAATACATCAACTGGCGCCAGCTCGAGATTCTCGGGCTGATGTCCAAGGGAAACTGGGCATGACCCCGGACCCGACCCTCGGGGTCGTCATGCTCGTTCACAACGAATTCGAGACCGCGGAACGGGTGATCCGGCACTGGGTTGCGGGCGGGTGCCCTGTCGTCGTGCATGTGGACAAGGCGGTCGGCAAACGCAGGCACGCGGCATTCGTCGGCAACCTGTCGGATCTGAAATCCGTGCGGTTTTCACAGCGTTTTCGTTGCGAATGGGGGACATGGGGCATCGTCGCGGCAACGCAGGCCGCCGCCGAGATGCTTCTGGAGGGCGCGCGGGACGTGCGCCACGTCTACCTCGCCTCGGGATCGTGCCTGCCGCTGCGCCCGGTGCGCGAGCTGACCGAGTATCTCGCGGCCCGCCCCACCACCGATTTCATCGAAAGCGCCACGACCGCCGACGTGCCCTGGACAGTGGGCGGCCTGTCGGACGAACGGTTCTCGCTCCGGTTTCCGTTTTCGTGGAAAACCCAGCGCTTCGTCTTCGACAGATACGTCGATCTGCAACGCCGCGTCCGCTATCGCCGCCGCATCCCGGCGGGCATCGTGCCGCACATGGGCTCGCAGTGGTGGTGCCTGACGCGCCGCACCCTGTCGGCGATCCTGTCGGACCCCGAGCGGGGCACCTACGACCGCTATTTCCGCAAGGTCTGGATTCCGGACGAAAGCTATTTCCAGACCCTCTCTCGCCTGTACTCGCAGGCGATCGAGAGCCGGTCGCTGACCCTGTCGAAGTTCGATTTTCAGGGCAAACCGCACATCTTCTACGACGATCACCTGCCGCTTCTGCGTCGGTCCGACTGTTTCGTCGCCCGCAAGATCTGGCCCCGGGCGCATCGTCTTTACTCCGCGTTTCTGGACCCGGCGCCGGAAACCATATCGGGGTCAACCGCATCGGCGGCAGAGCCGAACCCCGGCAAGATCGACCGCATCTTTTCCAAGGCGGTGGACCGGCGGACGCGGGGCCGTCCGGGCCTGTACATGCAAAGCCGTTTTCCGCGCGAGACGTGGGAAAACGGCGTCACCTCGCAGCCCTATTCGGTGATGGAGGGGTTCTCCGACCTGTTCGAGGATTTCGAATCCTGGCTTGCGCGCACCACCGGCGTGCGCGTCCACGGGCACCTGTTCGCAAAGGGCCGCGTCGAATACGAGGGGCGACAGTCGAGCTTTGCCGGCGCCCAGTCCGACTGCGCCAAGCTGCGCGATTATCAGGGGCGGATGTTCCTGACGAACCTGATCTGGAACACCCGTGGCGAGCGCCAGTGCTTTCAGTTCGGCCCCGCCGATGCGCAGCAGATAAGCTGGGACCTCGCCAAGGATCCGAACGCGCATATCAACGTCATTTCGGGCGCATGGGCGGTGCCGCTGTTCCAGTCGAACCGCAATTTCGCCGATCTGCGGATCACCGCCGCCAGGATGCAAAAGACCGAGGCCGATCATCTGGACGCTCTTCGTAGTCCCTGGGCCAAGGCGCGCATCAGGATCTGGACGATGGCCGATTTCATCGAGGCACCGATGGAGGCCCTGCAGGCCGTCGTCGACACCACCGGCACACCGGGCGCCCGGGGCCTGTCCGAGGCGCCCCGGATGGTCGACCTTACCGGTTTCGGACGGTTTTTGCAGAACCTGAAAAATCAGGGGATGCATCCTTACCTGATGGGCGATTTTCCCGTCGAACCTGCGCCCGAGAATACAAAGAAGCGCAAACCTGCACGCAAACCCTATCTTATCCGGTAACTTATGTCAGATTTCCACAGCTTTGTCGTTTTCGCGGAAATGCGGACCGGATCGAACTTTCTCGAGGCGAACCTGAACGCGCTGGACGGCGTTACCTGCCACGGCGAGGTCTTCAACCCGCATTTCATCGGCTATCCGAACAAGACCGAGATTCTCGGGACGACGCAGGAGGCCCGCGATGCCGATCCCGCCGGGATGCTGGCGCGCATCCGGGATGCGCCGGGGGCGCTGGGCGGCTTTCGCTATTTTTCCGGCCACGATCCGCGCGTCTTCGATCTTGTCGCCGGCGACGCAGGCGTGGCCAAGATCGTGCTGACCCGCAATCCGATCGAGAAGCTACATCAGCCGCAAGATCGCCGCCGCGACGGGGCAATGGAAACTGACGAACGTGAAATTCGCCCGCTCGGAACAGGTGGTCTTCGAGGCCACGGAATTCGAGGCGCACCTCGCCCGGCACCAGACCCGTCAGGTCGAATTGATGCATGCGCTGCAACGCAGCGGTCAGACGGCGTTTTACGTCGACTACGAGGATTTGCAGGACGTCGAGATCATGAACGGTCTTGCCGCCTGGCTTGGCGTGACGGCGCGTCTCGACGGCCTCGACAAGAAACTCAAGAAACAGAACCCCGAGCCACTCGAGGCCAAGGTTCGCAATTTCGCGGCGATGGAAACCGCCCTCGCCCGCGCCGACCGGTTCAACCTGTCCCGCACCCCGAATTTCGAGCCGCGCCGAGGGCCCGTGATCCCGACCTATGCCGCCGCCGCCAAAAGCGGGCTGCTGTACCTGCCGATCCGCTCGACGCCCGAGGCGGTGATCCACCGATGGCTTGCCGCCGTCGATGGCGCGCCGCCACAGGCCGGGTTCAACCACCGGGGGCTGCGGCAATGGAAGGCGGCGCATCCGGGGTTCCGGTCGTTCACCATCCTGCGTCATCCCGTCGCGCGGATGCACGCGGCCTATTGCGAGCGGATCGTGTCCACCGGCAAGGGATCCTTCCCCGAAGTGCGCGAAACCCTGCGACGGACGTTCGACCTGCCGCTGCCCAAAGGCGAGATCGGCGAGGCCTATGACACTGCCGCCCATCGCGACGGATTTCTGAAATTTCTGGCCTTCGTCAAGGCCTGCCTCGGCGGTCAGACCAGCCTGCGCGCCGATCCTGCGTGGTCGACACAATTCGCCGTCCTTCAGGGCATGGCGGGCCATGCCTCGCCCGACATGATCCTCCGCGAGGACGAGATGGCGGTGGAATTGCCGAGGCTCGCCGGTATCGTGGGTGCGGCCAGCGCGCCGCCCCCCGAACGCCAGAGCGATCCGCACGAAGACATCCTCGCGCCGATCTACGATGCGGATGTCGAGGCGGCAACGCGCGATGCGATGGGCCGTGACTACGAGGCGTTCGGCTATGCCGACTGGCACTGACCGGCGTCGGGCGGCGCTATCGGCAAAGGCTCAGACAGCCTGATTGGCGATTGCCTAACAGTCCTACTGGCAGATGCTCAGGCGGCCTGATCGGCGGACGCCTCGGTCAGCAGCATGAACAGCGTCGCCTCGTCCGCATTGGCCCGCAGTTTGGTACAGACCGAGGCACTGCGCAGGGTGCGCGACACCACGGCAAGCGCCTTGAGGTGATCGACGCCCGCATCCACAGGCGCGAACAGGGCGAAAACCAGATCGACGGGCTGGCGGTCGACGGAATCGAAATCGACCGGCTTGTCCAGCCGCACGAAGATGCCGCGCACCCGTTCAAGCGTCTCGAGCCGGGCGTGGGGCAGGGCAACGCCGTGTCCGACGCCGGTCGGCCCCAGGTTTTCCCGCTCGGTCAGCGCATCGACGACACCGCTGGCATCGAGGCCGAAATTGGCCGCGGCAATGTCGCCGATCGATTGAAACAGCCGTTTCTTGCTGCTTCCCGAGGTCATGGATTTTACCGCAGAGGGGCCTAGGATATCGCTGATGCGCATGATGCCACTCTCTCTCGTCCTGATCCGCTATCGCGGATCGACCCACCCGATATTGCCATCATCGCGCCGGTAAACGACGTTGATGCCACTGTTCTTCTCATTGCGGAAAACCAGAACCGACGCATGCGCCAGTTCCATCTGCATCACCGCTTCGCTCACTGAAAGTTCGGGTATCTTCGCCTGCATTTCAGCCACGATCACCGGTGCATCCGTGTGCCCGTTCTGACCGTCGCTGTCCTCGTCGTCCGTTGAGGCGAGGCTATAGGACGTCGCGTCCGAAAGCTCAACAGGCTGTGCGCGTGCCTTGTGGTGATCTTTCAGGCGGCGCTTGTAGCGGCGCAACTGCTTGTCCATCTTTTCGCAGCAACTGTCGAAGGCGGCATAGATCTCGGTCTCATTGCCTTTGGCCTGTGCCGTCAGGCCGGTGGACAGGTGCACGACGGTTTCGCAGACATGTTCGTGGCCAGAGCGGGAAAAGACGACGGTGGCCTCGGTCGGGCGCCCGGCGTATTTGCCGAGCATTTCGTCGAGTACGGTTTTCACATAGAGTCTGAAGCGACTCGCCGATGTCGATCTGTTTGCCGCTGATCTGGTACCGCATTCGGCCTCCTGTGGGTGAAATGGAACGCCGCAGAACGCCTGAGATTGGCGGGGCCCGGCGGCACGGGGATGATCGGGGTGGGCGGGTGTGGCCCGGAACCAACTATCGGGCGAACCTTTGGGCCACTCATGCGAAACAGTGCACCAAACAGACCTTGGCAAAGGGTTCGGGCAACCGCATCGGGGGGCGCGCACAGCTATCATCGTCGCTATCATCGCACCCTGTCCCCCCCGGTTGTCAACTGTGACGGTAGGGCCGTAAAGGTTAACGATCAGTTTACGCGAAAGCTCTGACCGAGGTAGACGCGGCGCACGTTCTCGTCGCGCACAACCTCGTCCGCCGTGCCGGACATCAGCACGTGACCATCGTGCAGGATATAGGCGCGATCAACGATTTCAAGGGTTTCACGGACGTTGTGGTCGGTAATCAGCACGCCGATCCCGCGCGTTTTCAGCTTGGCGACAAGGCCCCGGATCTCGCCCACGGCGATCGGATCGACACCGGCGAACGGCTCGTCCAGCAACACATAGCGTGGCCCCGCGGCAAGGCAGCGCGCAATTTCGGCACGCCGCCGCTCACCGCCAGACAGGGCCATCGCGGGGGCGCGGCGCAGATGTTCGATGGAAAACTCCGCCAGCAGTTCCTCGAGCCGCTCGCGCCGGGTCGTGCGGTCGGGCACCGCGATTTCTAGGATCGCGAGGATATTGTCCTCGACCGACAGCCCGCGAAAGATGCTCATTTCCTGCGGCAGATACCCGATCCCGAGCTTTGCACGCCGGTACATCGGCAACAGCGTCGCGTCGCGCCCGTCGATGATCACCTGACCGCCCTCGGGCGACACGAGGCCCGCGATGGAATAGAAACACGTCGTCTTGCCGGACCCGTTGGGGCCAAGCAGGGCGACGACCTCGCCGCGCGCGAGGGTAAGCGACACGTCGCGGATCACGGGCCGTTTGCGATAGCTCTTGCGCAGATGCACGACCTGCAGGCCGCCGCTGCCGTCCGTTACGGTCAGATCGGGCACCCTCAGTTGCCGCCCTGCTGGAACACGGTACGCACGCGGCCTTCCATCCGGGCGGTGCCGGTCGCAAGGTTCACGACCATGCGCTCTGCCGACAGGGCCGATGCGCCCTGCGTCAAGATCACGTCGCCCGTCAGGGTCAGCGTGCCTTCGGCGATGTTGTAATCGGCGTCCCGCGCCTCGGCGGCCTCGGTTTCGGTGACGAAGGTCACGCCGCCCGAGGCCAGCAGCCGCGCGATGCCGCCCGTCGCGTCGGCATAGATCACCTCGACCCGGCCCGCCGCGATCCGCAGATCGCCCTGGCCGATGACGACGCCGCCTTCGAATACCGCCCGGCCGCTGTCCTGATCGACGCTGAGGCTGTCTGCCGAGACCTCGACCGGCAGCGACGGATCGGCGCTGATGCCGCCGAGGGCGACGTCGGTCTGGGCTGTGGCGATGCCCGGCAACAGCAGGGCGAAAACCAGCGGCAGGTATTTCATGGCACGGTCGCTCCTGTTTGCGCGTCCACCTGGGCCGCCCCTGCCGGTCGGTATACCAGCCGCACGCCACCATTGAAAACCATCCGTTGACCGGTGCCGTCCGGCGCGGTGAAGATTTCCATCCTTTGCGCCGTCAACTGACCGTAGGGCGCGCGCACCTCGAGGGGACCGAGGGACGTGACCACCCCGGTCTCGAAATTCGCAAGCAGCCCCTCGGTTTCCATCTCATAGCCGGTCGACGTCACGATCCGTGCGAGGCCCGAGACACGGGCGGTCCGCGCCCGCGGGTCGAGTTCTCCCATGCCGGCGATGATGTCGATGCGGCTGCCATCCACCGCGTCGATGGTGGCCCGCAGTTCGGTAATCGCGAAGGCGTCGGGCATGTCGGCGTCGGGGCGGATGCTGCCGGCGCTGATCGTCACGACGGATCCGTCGTTGGCGGTGCCCGAAAACTTCGGTGCCGAAATGCGCTGATCCCGGGCGATGGCCTCGACCTCGGAAAACGGGATCGCGGGGGCCGGGCCATCGCCGCGCGCAAACAGGAACATCGCCGAAATCAGGCCGATCGCGGCCAGCGGCAGCACGATCTTCGACCAGGTGACGAGAAGGCTGTGGCGTTCGGTGGCGTCCATGATGTCGCGCCTCCTATGTCACACCGGCACGCAGCAGATCGTGAATGTGCACGATGCCGCAGACGATGCCGGGGGTGGCGGGATCGGTCACGAACAGACAGGTGATCCGCGCCGATTGCATCGCGGCCAGCGCCCGCTGCGCCATCGAATCTGCTGGCACGGTGCGCGGACCGGGTGTCATCACATCGCGTGCAACCCGGTCGAGCAGGCCGGTCATGTGCCGCCGCAGGTCGCCGTCGGTGATGATACCCGCGAGCCGGTTGTCCGGCCCCGCGACGCCCACGACGCCGAACCCCTTTTGCGAAATCACCAGCAGCGCGTCGCCCATCGCCGTTTCGGGCGCGACGAGCGGCACCGCGTCGCCGCCGTGCATAAGATCGCCGACACGGCTGAGTTGCGCACCCAGTTTGCCGCCCGGATGCAGATCGCGGAAATCGGCGGGCGAAAACGCCCGTGCCTCCATCAACGCGACGGCCAGCGCGTCGCCAAGGGCCAGCGCCATCACCGTCGACACCGTCGGCACCACGCCATAGCCGCAGGCCTCAGGCACCGGCGGCACCAGCAGCACGATGTCCGCCTGCCGCGCCAGCGTGCCCTGCGCCTGCGCCGTCACCGCCACCAGCGGAATCGCGAACCGGCGCGAATAGGCCAGCAGGTTTGCCAGTTCCGGCGCCTCGCCCGAGTTCGACAGGGCGACGATCACGTCGCCGCGCGCGATCATCCCGAGGTCTCCGTGGCTTGCCTCGGCGGGGTGGACGAAATGCGCGGGCGTGCCGGTGGAGGCCAGCGTCGCCGCGATCTTGCGCGCGATCAGGCCCGATTTGCCCATGCCCGTCAGGATGACCCGCCCGGTCGCCGCCCGGATCGCCCCGAGTGCCGCATCGAAACCGTCGCCAAGGCCCTCGGCCAGACGCGCCAATGCGGCGGCCTCTTCGGCGATGACCCGGCGTCCGGTTTCCAGCGGCGTCGTCATGTCAGTGCGAGAAAATGTCGTTTTCGGGCCAGCCCATCAGATCGAGCTGCGCGCGGGCGGGCAGGAATTCATAGCATTTCTGCGCCATATCCGTCCGCCCTTCGCGGGCGAGCATCACGTCCAGCACCTCTTTCAGGCGGTGCAGATACAGCACGTCGGACGCCGCATAATCGAGTTGCGCGGCCGTCAGATCGGGCGCGCCCCAGTCGCTTTGCTGCTGATGTTTCGACACATCGACGCCGACCAGTTCCTGCAACAGGTATTTCAGCCCGTGCCGGTCGGTGAACGTCCGCACCAGTTTCGACGCGATCTTGGTGCAATAGACCGGCGCGGTCACGGTGCCATAGGCGTTGAGCAGGGCGGCGATATCGAACCGGCCGAAATGAAACAGCTTCAGCACGGACGCATCGGCCAGCATCGCGCACAGATTTGGTGCCGGCTGCACATCGCGGGCCACCTGCACCAGATGGCAATCGCCGTCGCCGTTCGACATCTGGATCAGGCACAGCCGGTCGCGGTGCGGGTGCAGGCCCATCGTTTCGCAGTCGATGGCGACCGAGGCGCCAAGGTTCAGGCCGTCCGGCAGGTCGTGCCGATAAAGGTGGTTGGCCATGACGGCACTCCTGTTGGGATCGGATATTGAGAGGTGATGTCCGGTCAGCGAAACGACGCCGCCAGCGCGCGCGCCGATTTTTCGAGCATCACGAGATCGACGCCGACGGCGGTGAACGTGGTGCCCAGCGCGATGCACCGGCGGGTGAACGGCTCGTCCAGCGACAGGATCCCCGCAGGTTTGCCCATCGCTGTGAGTTTGCCGATGGCTTCCTCGATCACGGCCTTCACCTCGGGGTGGCTGCCTTGCCCGGGATAGCCCATCGAGGCGGACAGATCGGACGGCCCGATAAAGATGCCGTCGACGCCGTCCACCGCGGCCAGCTCTTCGATGCATTCGATCGCGGTGATCGTTTCGGCCTGCAACAGCAGGCACAGCTCGTCCTCGGCGGTGGTGAGATAGTCGTCGACGCTGCCATAGCGCGTGGCGCGCGTGTGACCCGACATGCCGCGGATGCCGCGCGGACCGTAGCGCATGGCGCGCACGGCAGCCTCGGCCTCGGCGACGCTCTCGACATAGGGCAGCAACAGTGTCTGCGCACCCATGTCGAGCAGGCGTTTGATCACGACGGTGTCGTTGACCACGGGCCGCACCACGGCGCTGACGCCGGGGTATCCTGCAATTGCCTGCAAGCCGTTGATAACTTCAGTCACCTCGACCGGGGAATGTTCCGTGTCGATCAGGACCCAGTCAAAGCCGGCCCCCGCCAGCAGTTCGGTTGCCATATTGCCGCTGATCGAATTCCAGATGCCGATTTGCGGGCGGCCTGCGTGCAGCGCCGCCTTGAACAGGTTCTTGGGGTTTTTCATGGTCGATTGGTCCTTTTGCCCAGCAGTGTCGCCATCCGGCGTTTAGCCCGGGTCGCCGTCCGGCGTCCGGCCGAGAAGTGTCGCCATGCGGCGTTTAGTCCGGCAGTGTCACCATCTGGCGCGCAGCCCGATATTTGCGCCATCCGACGCTTAGCCTAACAAATGCGCCATCCGGCGCTTAACCTAACAAATGCGCCATCCGGCGCTTAACCTAACAAATGCGCCATCCGGCGCAGGGCGAACTCATAGCCCTGCGTGCCGAAACCCGCAATGACACCATCGGCCCGGCCGCTGACATGCGAATGATGCCGAAACGCCTCGCGGCGGTGGATGTTCGAGATGTGCACCTCGAGGACGATCCCGTCGAAAGCATTCAGTGCATCGAGGATCGCGATGGAGGTATGGCTGTAGGCGCCGGGATTGATGACGATGCCCGCCGACGTGCCCCGCGCGGCCTGAACGATGTCGACGATGGCGCCTTCGTGGTTCGACTGATGCGCGGTGACGTGCAGCCCGAGGCCCTCGCCGACCGTGACCGCCCGTGCCTCGACGTCGCCAAGGGTTTCGGCGCCGTAGATCTCTGGCTGGCGTTGCCCCAGCAGGTTCAGGTTGGGACCGTTGATGAGGGTTATGCTATGCGGCATCGGGCGCTCCGGCGGTGAATCAGCGTCCTTATCGCAGGTCGCGGGGCGATTGTGCAGAGGTCTTTCGCCGTCGGGCGGCAAGGCCCGACGA
Organism: uncultured Alphaproteobacteria bacterium; assembly: GCA_963761735.1. Taxonomy (GTDB): domain Bacteria; phylum Pseudomonadota; class Alphaproteobacteria; order Rhodobacterales; family Rhodobacteraceae; genus CAVXHQ01. Next base: position 577,512 of record CAVXHQ010000003.1, on the reverse strand, counting down.
GAGCGTGTCAGGCATTGCGTATCGCGTACCGCACCGCGCCGTCCAGGTGCATACCGCAAGACGAAAGGTGTGGCGCGACACCCGGCCCGGTCAGAACGTCTGCGTCGCCGCCACCGCCCGTTTCCAGTCGCCGTATTTGCGGTCCCGCGTGTCCGCGTCCATCGCAGGCTCGAACGTCCGCTCGAGCGCCCAGCCCTCTGCAAACCCCGCCAGATCGGGGTACACGCCCGCCCGTTGCCCGGCGAGCCATGCGGCCCCCAGCGCCGTGGTTTCCAGCACCTTGGGGCGATCTACCGGGGCGTCGATGATGTCGGCAAGGAACTGCATCGACCAGTCCGAGGCGCTCATCCCGCCATCGACCCGCAGGGTCGTCGGTTTCGCGACCCGCAGGGTCGTCGGTTTCGCGACCCGCAGGGTCGTCGGTTTCGCGACCCGCAGGGTCGTCGGCTTTGTGTCCGGCTGGGTCGCATCGTCCGGGCTGCCCGGCCAGTCGGCCTTCATCGCCTCGAGCAGGTCGCGCGTCTGATAGCCGACGCTTTCGAGTGCCGCACGCGCCAGTTCCGCAGGCCCGGAATTGCGCGTCAGGCCGAATACCGCACCGCGACACTCCGCGTTCCAGTAGGGCGCGCCAAGGCCGGTGAACGCAGGCACGACGATGACGTTCTGCCCCGCGTCGGCGGTTTCGGCCAAGGGTTGCGTCTCCTTGGCGTCGCGGATGATCTTCAGCCCGTCGCGCAGCCATTGCACGACCGCACCGGCGATGAAGATCGACCCTTCGAGGGCGTAGGTCGGTTTGCCATCGAGCTGGTAGGCGATCGTCGTCAGCAACCGGTTCGTCGAGGTCACGGGCTTGTCGCCGGTGTTCAGCAGGGCGAAACATCCCGTCCCATAGGTGCTTTTCAGCATTCCGGGCTGGAAACAGGCCTGCCCGATGGTTGCCGCCTGCTGATCCCCCGCAACGCCCAGAATCGGCAGTTCGGCGCCGAACAGATCGGCCCGCGTGGTGCCGAAATCGGCGGCGCAGTCGAGCACTTCCGGCAGCATCTCCATCGGCACATCGAGCATTTCGCAGATCGTCGCACTCCACCGGCCCTCGTGGATGTCGTACAGCATCGTGCGCGCCGCATTGGTGGCGTCGGTCACATGCCGTTTGCCCCCCGTCAGCTTCCAGATGAGATAGCTGTCGACGGTGCCGAAGATCAGTTCACCCTTTTTGGCCCGTGCCCGCGCACCGTCCACATGATCGAGAACCCATTTCAACTTGGTCCCCGAAAAATACGGGTCCGCTAGCAAACCGGTCCGCTCGGTGATGATCCTGTCGTCACCCCGGTCGCGCAACTCCTCGCAAAAGGCGCTGGTGCGCCGGTCCTGCCAGACGATGGCGTTGTGGATCGGCTTGCCGGTCTTGCGGTCCCAGACGACGACGGTCTCGCGCTGGTTGGTGATGCCGATGGCGGCGATATCGCGGCCCGACAGGCCCGCCTTTTCGATGGCCGCGCGGCAGGTGCCCGCCGTCGTCGCCCACAGGTCCGACACGTCGTGCTCGACCCAGCCGGAATGCGGGAAATGCTGCGGAAACTCCTCCTGCGCCGAGGCCACGGGGCGCATTTCGGCGTCGAACAGGATCGCCCGGGTCGAGGTCGTGCCTTGGTCGATGGCAAGGATGTGGGTCATGGAGGGCCTTTCGTCAGCCGTAGGTGTTCGCCTCTTTGTCGCCTTCCTGCGCATACCAGACGATCAGGACGATGATTCCGACGACGGTAAGGGCGATAAGTTGCCACCAGCCCGATTTGTCGATGTCGTGCAGGCGACGCGCACCGAGCGCCAGGTTCGGGATCAGCACGATCAGCGACCACAGGCTGCCGAAGACGCCGGTCTGATAGGCGAACCCCGTTTCGCTCACGACGAGCGACGGCCCGAAAACCGCCGTGTCGACATAGCCCAACACGATACCGATCAGGATGTTGGCGAGAACGAACCACCAGAATTCGCCCCGGCTGGCACGGTCGCGGAAATTGGCGAAATTCCTGAACGCCTTGTTAAAGGCACCGACGATGCCGATCGGCTCTGCGTAATTGCGGCCTCCCGCACGGGGCCGGCCCTTGGTCAGTGACGGCGCACCACCCGGCGCGGGCGGCACCAGCCCCTTGATATGGCGGTACGCAGGCTCCCAGTCGGCCATGCCGTCGGACCAGACGAGGGTTTCGGATTCCACCACATCGGCCTGCACGAGGGCCTGCATCGCGTTTTCGTCCACCGGCCCCTTGCGGTCGCCGCCCATGGAATAATACCAGAGTTTCTCAGTCAAAATCCGACCCTTTGCAAATATCCGCCCCGTCGGAGGCGTGTCGTGATCCCGGCCCCTTGGAATGCCGGTCAGGAAAGTCGCGCCCGCCGCAAAACGCCAGCGAGCAAAGCGACCCTAGCCAGCCCGATCCGAAAAAGACAGACTCAAGTTGCGGCGCCATCCTGCGCGCGTGTCACCATCCAGGCGTCCAGCGTCGCAACCTCGTCGGTCGTCAGGCGCAGGCCCAGCTTGTTGCGCCGCCAGACCACGTCCTCGGCCCGGCGGGCGAATTCGCGGTCCATCAGCCAGATAACCTCGCGCTCCGTCAGGGTGGCGCCGAAATCCATCCCAAGGTCTGCCACGGTGATCGCATCGCCCAGCATTACCCGCGCCTCGGTGCCATAGGCGCGGACCAGACGGCGGGCCGAGAAATCCGTCAGAAAGGGATAATCGGCCTTCAGCCCGGCGATCAGGGCGGGCACGCCGTCGACCGGGAAATCCCCACCGGGCAGGGCGACACCGGCGGTCCAGTGGCCCTTCATGCTGTTGAAATAGGGGCGGATCTTGTCCATCGCATCCTCGGCCAGCTTGCGGTACGTCGTGATCTTGCCGCCGAACACGTTCAGAATCGGCGCGCCCGCGTCGCTGTCGACCTTCAACACATAATCCCGCGTCGCCGCCGTCGCCGATTTGGCCCCGTCGTCGTACAGGGGGCGCACGCCCGAATAGGTCCAGACCACATCGTCCGCAGTGATGTCCTGCCGGAAATAGGAATTGGCAAAGGCCACGAGGTAATCGCGTTCCTGGGGCGTGCACACCGGTTTTTCCCCCGGATCGCCGTGTTCGGCGTCCGTCGTGCCGATCAGGGTAAAATCGGTCTCGTAGGGGATCGCAAAGATGATCCGCCCGTCGGTGCCCTGAAAGAAATAGCATTTGTCGTGGTCGTAGAGCCGTTTCGTCACGATATGACTGCCGCGCACCAGCCGCACGCCTTCGGTCGAGTTGATCCGCACCTTGCGCTGGATCACATCGCCGACCCAGGGGCCCGCCGCGTTGACGATCATCCGTGCCGTCACGATCCGCTGCACATGGGTATCGCGGTCCTCAACGGTGATGTGCCACAGCCCGTCGATCCGTGCCGCCGACTGCACCTTGGTGCGCACGCATATATCGGCCCCCCGTTCCGCCGCATCCCTGGCGTTGAGGACGACGAGACGGCTGTCCTCGATCCAGCAGTCGGAATATTCGTACGCCTTTTCGAACCGCGCCTCGATCGGCGCGCCCTCGGGTGTGCCCTTCAGGTTCAGCGTCCGCGTCTTGGGAAGGATCTTGCGCCCGCCCAGATGGTCGTACAGGAACAGGCCCAGCCGGATCAGCCACGCGGGCCTGCGCCCCTTCATCCACGGCATCACGGTGTTGAGGATTTTTGAGGTCGGCGTATCGCCCTCGAACCGCATGTCGGGATGGTACGGCAACACGAACCGCATCGGCCACGAGATATGCGGCATGGCCTTGAGCAGGGTCTCCCGCTCGGCGAGGGCATGGCGCACGAGATTGATCTCGAAATACTCCAGATACCGCAGACCGCCGTGGAACAGCTTGGTCGACGCGCTTGATGTGGCCGACGCCAGATCGTTCATCTCGGCCAGCCGGACGGACATCCCCCGGCCCGCGGCATCCCGCGCGATCCCGGTGCCGTTGATCCCGCCGCCGATGATGAACAGGTCGGTGGGGGTGGAGGCGGTGTCGGGCATGGGGTCGGGCCTCTGGTCAGGGATGCACTCTAAGAACCATAGCTAACCTGTTGGCGCGATGGATCAAAGCCAAGAGTATCCTGAATCCGGCGAAGGCCAGGATGGACGCCCATCAGGATTATAATATCGGCGTGGCCCTTACGGTAGGTTCGAACTTACCCTGCGCGTGGTTTTCGATGTCTCGGAAAGGCGCTCTCAGAGGACGATCTAAAACTCGCACCAATTACTACGGATTTGAACGGGGTTTGAGGTTGCGGAGAACGAAGTCGTTGGCAGAAGTTTCGAAAAAGAGCATTTTTGGAGTGGCGCGAAGGTCCGCTGTGCGGGACTTAGCGGCCTTGCAAAAACCCGAACGCCAAGAGTTTCGTTGATTTCTGCATTTTAGAATGCCCCATTCGATCAAGAAGCTTCGATCAGTCTGCAAGAAGCAATCGGGGTACTGGTTCAAGAGCCCCGCCGAAAACAGTTTGGTTTCGCCCTGCTTGTTTTGCGCGGTACATCGCATCATCCGCTTCGGCAATTGACCGTTCGATTTGATCAACAGCCTCTTTCATAGATCCTCCAATGGAAACAGTTACTTTCAGCGACAATCCATCAAAGTTGCATACCTCAGAGGCAATATTTCGGCGCATTCTCTCAGCCAGCTCATAGCCCGCCATAGAGTCCCGTTCGTTTAAGAACACGATGAACTCTTCACCGCCAAAACGCGCAACGATATCTTTCGACCTGGTATTTTGACGCAGTATCTGTGCGACATGACGGATCACTTGGTCACCGGCAAGATGGCCGTATGTGTCGTTCACTTTCTTGAAATTGTCTATATCCACCATTAGAGACACGCCGTAACTGTCGGGGTTTTCTTCCATTTGATTGAAGAAAAAGTCACGTGTAGAGGCATCTGTCAGCCTATCTCGATTAACGAGCCGCTGCAGTTCCAAATTCGACAAACTGGATCGGCGGTACATGAGTGCCGCGATCAGAGTTGCCGGGCCAACCAGCACAATTGTTGTCAATGCGTGCCGCGCGCGAGATACAATCCACTCGAAATTAGTATGCTCGGTTTTGCCAGCTACGCCATTGGCCATACCTTCCTGATCCATCATAGCTGTTTCAAATATCGCCATTCCAAAAACATAAAAAAGGGTGACCGCTAAAGTGACGGCCAGGCAACTTTTTAATGTAGTTAATTGCATTGATGTGTTCTCCTGAATACACCACCTATACCACAACGAGTTACCGAGCTATTAAGGTTCGTACTTTGTCAGGGGGTCTGCATGGCGAATAGCAAGGCCAACGCTGGCTTAACGTTGGAGAATATGTATTTTTGAGGACCAAGGTGTTTGTTGCTTTTGGCCTGGCGCGGACCTTTTCTGCACCCCCACCACCAACCCAAAAAGATCGTTTTTGGCAGGTGAGTATATTGGTTGGTCACGCACTCCTACAATATCGCCTCGAACAACCCCCGCGTATTCTCCGCCGTCATCGCCACCGGGTTCCCCCCCACGCTGGGATCCGCCAGCGCCGAGGCGGTCAGCCGGTCGAGATCGGGGTCTTTCACGCCCAGCGCCGTCAGCGTCCGGGGGATCCCCATCGCGTCGTTCAGGTCCTGCACCCAGGCGCAGAACCCGTCGAAGCCGCCCGCGATCCCGAGGTATGCCGCCACCGGCCCGAACCGTTCCGCGATCATCGGCGCGTTGAACCGCAGCACGGCGGGCATGCAGACCGCATTGGTGGTGCCGTGGTGCGTGTGGTGCACGGCACCGATGGGGTGCGACAGGGCGTGGATGGCGCCGAGGCCCTTCTGGAACGCGGTGGCGCCCATCGCGGCGGCGCTCATCATCTGGGCGCGGGCCTCGATGTCGGTGCCGTCTGCAAAGGCACGGGGCAGGTACTCCTTGACGAGGCGCATCCCCTCGAGGGCGATGCCCTGCGACATCGGGTGATAATGCGGCGAGGAATAGGCCTCGACGCAGTGGGCAAAGGCATCGAGGCCGGTGCCCGCGGTGAGGAAGGGGGGCATCCCGACGGTCAGTTCGGGGTCGCAGATCACCACCTTCGGCAGCATCGCCGGATGAAAGATGATCTTCTTTTCGTGCAGTTCGGTATTGGTGATCAGGGACGCACGCCCCACCTCGGACCCGGTTCCCGCCGTCGTCGGCACCGCGACGATGGGGTGGATGCCCGCCGGATCGGCGCGGGTCCACCAGTCGCCCACATCCTCGAAATCCCAAAGCGGCCGCGTCTGCCCGGCCATGAACGCCAGCACCTTGCCAAGGTCCAGCCCCGAGCCGCCACCGAACGCCACCACCCCGTCGAAACCGCCCGCGCGGTACACTTCGAGGCCCGCCGCGACATTCGTGTCCGAGGGGTTCGGGTCCACGTCCGCGAACATGTCCGCCTGTAGACCGTCCTTGGCGAGCAAGGTCAGAGCGCGCGCCGTAATCTCCATCTTTGCCAGCCCCCGGTCCGTCACCAGCAGCGGCCGGGTGATGCCCGCAACCTTGCAGGCCTCGGCGATTTCGGCGATGCGGCCCGCGCCGAAACGGATCGCGGTGGGATAGGACCAGTTGGCGTGCATGGGCGGGGCCTTTCAGGGGGGATGCCGGGGTAAATCCCGGCCTACGGGTGCCAAAACAAGCCGGGATTTACCCCGGTGCCCGGTCAGGATTTCTTGAGGTGATAGCTCTTGGGCCGGGTCAGCGCGCGAAAGCCGAGGTCCGACAGGCCCTGACCGCGCCCGGTGTTCTTGCACCCCGTCCAGCACAGCGCGGGATCGAGGTAATCGGCGCGGTTCAGCAGGACGGTGCCGGTCTCCAGACGGTCGCCGATGGCAATCGCCGCGTCGGTGTCGTTCGTGACGATCACGCTCGTCAGACCGAACTGGCAGTCGTTCATCAGCGCGATGGCCTCGTCGTCGTCCTTCACGGCCATGATGCCGACCACCGGCCCGAAGGTCTCGTCCCGCATCACCCGCATGTCGTGGCTGACGTTCGTAAGGATCTGCGGCGTCAGATAGATGCCGCCGTCGTCCGCGGGCATCGGCGCGATATGGGCGATAGCACCATCGGCAATCGCCTCGTCCACCTGCGCGCGCACCTCTTTCGCAAACCGGATGTTGGCCATCGGGCCCAGCGTCGTGGCCTCCTCCAGCGGGTTGCCGAGGGTCAGCGCGTTGACCCAGTCGACGGCCTTGCCGACGAAATCGTCGAACAGGCTCTCGTGGACATAGATCCGCTCGATCCCGCAGCAGCATTGGCCCGCGTTGAACATCGCGCCGTCCATCAGGATATCGACGGCCTTTTGCACATCGGCATCGGCGCGCACATACCCCGGGTCCTTGCCGCCCAGTTCCGTGGCGACACCGGTGAACGTGCCCGCAGCCGCCGTCTCCATCGCGGCACCACCGCCGACAGAGCCGGTGAAGTTGATGAAATCGAAGGCATTTTCGGCGATAAGCGCGCTGGTTGTCGCGTGATCCAGCACGATGTTCTGGAACACATCGGCGGGGATGCCCGCCGCCGTGTAGGCGTCGGCCAGATGCTCGCCCACGAGGATCGTCTGGCTGGCGCCTTTGTGGATCACGACGTTGCCGGCCATCAGCGCGGGCGCGATGGTGTTGTTGGCGGTCATGTAGGGGTAATTCCACGGCGCGACGACGAAGACGACGCCGTGGGGGATGTGCTCGATCTTGCGCAGGGCGGCATCGCTGTCCTCGACGACCGTCGGGGCCAGCGTGTCGGCGGCGATGCCCGCCATATAGGACGCGCGCTCGTCCAGTCCGCCGAATTCGCCGCCATAGCGGACCGGGCGGCCCATCTGGTGCGCCAGTTCGGTGGTCATCCGGTCTTTCGTGCGGCCCACCTCGGCCACGCCTTTCATCACCAGATCGACACGTTCCGCCAGCGGTCGCGCGCGCCATTCGACCTGTGCCGTGCGCGCTCGGGCAATGGCGGCGCGCGCCGCGTCCAGCGTCAGGCATTTGCGGGTGGCATATTCGGTGCCGTCGATGGGCGAGGTGCAGGTAACGGTGCTCATGTGGCGTATCCTCGAATAGGGTTCGGGGGTGATGTGCGCCCGGTGCGGCGGCTTTGCAAGCGGTCAGGCGCGCTCGAATCCGCGGGCGATCTCGTAGTCGGTGACGGTGCGGTCGAAATCCTCGATCTCGACCTGCGCCGCACGGGCATAGTGATCGACGACCTCGGTGCCCATCGCCGCACGCAGCATGTCTGACGCCAGCAATGCCTCGCGCGCGTCGCGCAGGGTGCGGGGGATGTGGGCCGCGTCGCCGGTATAGGCATCGCCGGTGGAGGGGGGTTGCAGGGGCAATTCTGCCTCGATTCCGGCCAGCCCCGCCGCCAGCATCGCGGCCTGCCCAAGGTACGGGTTCATGTCCGCGCCGGGCACACGGCATTCGACGCGGATGCCCTTTGTGCCCTCGCCGACGAGGCGGAACGCGGCGGTGCGGTTGTCGACGGACCAGACCACCTGCGTCGGCGCGAAGGTGCCCTTGGCAAAGCGTTTGTAGCTGTTGATGTAGGGGGCCATGAAATACGTGATGTCGGGCGCGTATTTCAAAAGACCCGCCATGTAGTGATCCATGAGCGTGGATTTTCCCAAGGGGGCCTCGGCATCGACGAAGGCATTCGCCCCGTCCGCCCACAGCGACTGGTGCACGTGGGACGCCGATCCCACCCGGTCGCGGTGCCATTTGGGCAGGAACGTCGCGGCGTGACCGGCGAGGTGCGCGATCTCCTTGATCGCGTGTTTGGCAATCGTGTGGTGATCGGCGCAGGCCAGTGCGTCGGCGTATTTGATGTTCAGTTCTTCCTGCCCGGCCTCCGCCTCGCCCTTCGATCCCTCGACCGGCACGCCCATGCTGCGCAGGTGATTGCGGATCGGGCGCATCACATGCTCCTCTTTCGAGGTCTGGAATATGTTGTAATCCTCGTTGTAGGTGCTGATCGGTTGCAGATCGCGGAACCCGGCCCGCGCGATGGCATCGTGGGTGCCGTCGAACAGGAAAAACTCCAGTTCCGTCGCCATCGTGGCGGTAAATCCCAGCGCCTTTGCCCGCGCGATCTGGGCCTTGAGCATCTGGCGCGGCGCATGGCCGACGGGTGCGTGGCTGCCGTGATCGAACACGTCGCAGAGCACCATGACCGTACCGGACAACCACGGCATCGGGCGCAAAGTGGAAAGGTCCGGCACCATCGTGTAATCGCCGTAGCCGCGTTCCCACGAGGTCGCGGCAAAGCCGCCGGGCGTTGCCATTTCAAGGTCGGTCGCCAGCAGGTAATTGCAGCAGTGGGTTTCCTCGAAACCGCCGTCGAGGAACCCTTCGACATGAAACCGCTTGCCCATCAGGCGGCCCTGCATGTCGACCATGCAGACGAGGACGGTATCGATCTCGCCTGCCTTGGCGGCGGTTTTCAGTGAGGCGAGGGTGAGCGTCGCGGGCATGGGTCGTTCCTTGGGGGCAGGGGGTGGATGCCGGGGCAGAGCCCCGGCCTACGGTGGTGCAGGCCGGGGTTCGGCCCGGCCCCCTTGGCGGGGACCGGGCGGGATACCGCGCGCGGTCAGGTATAGCGGTACGGACGCCCGGCCTTCACCATGTCGGCGTTGTACTGTTTCAGGATCGCGACCACCCGCGCCTTGGTCGGGCTTTCGGCGGCGATCTCGTCCCAGAACACCTGTGCCGCGTCCTCGACCGTCTGCCATTCGGCGTCGGGAATCGTCGTCAGTTCCATCTTGGTGCCGTTGACGCGCAGGTCGGCCTCGCCGCCCCAGTACCACCACTGACGGTAGTAGTGCGACTGGTCCATGCAGACCCGCAGCAGTTCCTGCAGGTTCGCCGGCAGTTCGTTCCAGCGTTCCATGTTGGCAAAGAACGATCCGGCCCAGGCGCCAGAGATGTTGTTGGTGAGGAAGTAGTTCGTCACATCCGCCCAGCCGACGGTGTAATCCTCGGTGATGCCGGACCAGGCGATCCCGTCAAGCTCGCCGGTCTGCACGGCAACCTCGATATCCTCCCACGGCAGTTGCACCGGCACGACGCCGAACTGCGACATGAACCGGCCCGCGGTGGGGAAGGTAAAGATGCGCTTGCCCTGCAGGTCGGCGAGGCTGCGGATCGGGTCCTTGGTGGCGAAATGGCACGGGTCCCAGGCACCGGCGCTGATGTGTTTGACGCCGACGGCGGAATATTCCTCGTCCCAGATCTCGTTCAGCCCGTACTGGTTGAACAGCACCGGCACGTCGAGCGAGTAGCGCGAGGCGAAGGGGAAATAGCCGCCGAAGACGGTGACATCCGTGGGCGAGGCCATGCTGTCATCGTCCGACTGCACCGCGTCGATGGTGCCGCGCTGCATCGCCTGAAACAGCTCTCCGGTGGGGACCAGCTGGTCGGCGGTGTACAGCTCGATCTGCATCTGGTCGCCCGCGATCATGTTGAAGCTGTCGATGGCGGGCTTGATGACATGCTCGGCGAGTGCAGGGCCGGCATAGGTCTGCAAACGCCAGGTGATCGTGCTTTGCGCAAGGGCGGGCGTGGCCAGCGCCGCGGCGGGGGCGGCGGCGGCGCCTGCGATGAACTTTCTTCTGGTGGTCATGGCTTTCTCCTTGGTTGAAATGAATCCCCGGTTGGGAAATATCCGGCGGCTTGGGCCGCTCTCGTTGATGAAATCAGGTGGGCGGATAGAAATACTCCGGCAGCCAAAGGGCAAGCTGCGGGAACGTCATGATCAGCGCGAGGGCACCGATCATCACCAGCACGAACGGCGTGATCGAGGCATAGATGTCGCGCAGCGTGATCTCCGGCGGCGCCATCGCCCGCATCAGGAACAGGTTATAGCCGAACGGCGGCGTCATATAGGCGATCTGCGTCGTGATGGTATAGAGGATCCCGTACCATATCATGTTGAAGCCGAGAGCGTCGACCAGCGGCACGTACAGCGGCGCCACGATCACCAGCATCGCGGTATCGTCGAGGAACGTGCCCATCACGATGAAGCTCAACTGCATCAGGATCAGGATCGCCCAGGGCGACAGGTCGAGCTGTTCGGTGAACACCGATTCTATCGCCTTGACCGCGCCAAGCCCGTCGAACACCGCGCCGAATGCGAGGGCAGCGAGGATGATCCACATGAACATGCACGATATGCCCAGCGTGTTGCGCAGGGTGTTGTTCCACACCGTCCACGTCATCCGTCCGCGCAGCACGGCTATGGAAAACGCGGCCAGCGCGCCCACGGCGGAACTCTCGGTCAGGTTGGTCCAGCCGCGGATGAACGGCACCATCATGATGAAGAATATCACCAGTGGCCAGATCCCCGCCACCAGCAGCCGCAGCTTTTCGCCTCGCGGCATGTCCCGGTCCTCCTGGGACAGCGCGGGCCCGAGGGCCGGATTCATCCGGCAGCGGATCACGATATAGGCCACGAACATGCCCGCCATCATCAGGCCGGGCACGACACCGGCCAGCCACAGTTGCGACACCGGCTGACGCGCGATCAGCGAATACAGCACCAGCACGACGGAGGGCGGCACCAGAATACCGAGCGACGATCCGGCCTGAATGACCCCCGTCACCATCCGCTTGTCATAGCCGCGCCGCAGCAGTTCGGGCAGCGCGATCGTCGCGCCGATGGCCATGCCCGCCACGCTCAGCCCGTTCATCGCCGAAATCAACACCATCAACCCGATGGTCCCCACCGCCAGCCCGCCGGGCAGGCCGCCCATCCAGACGTGGAACATGCGGTACAGGTCGTCGGCGATGCGGCTTTCGCTCAGGACATAGCCCATGAAGATGAACATCGGCAGCGTCAGCAGCGGATACCACCCCATCAGCTTGATCGACGCGCCGAACGCGATGTCGAACCCGCCGCGATCCCCCCACAGCAGCAGCGCGAAGACGACAGCGACGAACCCCACGGCCCCGAACACCCGCTGCCCGGTCATGAGCATCAGCATCATGCTCGCGAACATGAAGATGGCGATCATCTCGTAGGACATCAGGCCGCCCGATTTTTCATGCCGGGGCTTTCATGTCTGGGCTTTCATTTTGGGCTTTCATGTCTGGGCCTTCATGTCGGCGGGGGGCGTGTCCCACTGGCCGCGCAGGCGCAGGATGTCCTTGAGCAGTTCCGACAGGCATTGCAGGAACATCAAAAAGAACCCGACCAGCATCACCGTCTTGATCGGCCACATGTACGGCCGCCAGGCTGAGCGCGACACCTCGAGCCGCCCGATTTCCTGCGTGCCGGTCAAAAGGCCCCAGAAGAATGGGATCGGGTCGACGTCCCAAGGCGCGCCCAGCGCATAGGCCGTCGACGCGATGGCGCCATAGATCAGCACGCCGAGGTAGAACAACACGAAGAACACGGTCATCGCATCGAACCACGCCTTGCGGCGCAGCGACCAGTCGCCATACAGCAGATCCATCCGCACGTTGGCGCCCATCTGGATCGAATAGGGACCGCCAAGGACGTAGTAGGCGACCATCGCGAATTGCGCCATCTCGAGGGTCCACAGCGACGGCGCGTTCGTCTGCCGCGAGATCACGGACCACGCCATGATTCCCATGATGACGAAGATGCCGTACATGGCGATCCGCCCGAGGCGATAGTTGATGGCGTCGATGATCCGGATCGTCGTTTTCAAATGCCGTGCCCCCGCGCGGATCGTGCCTCGCGGCGCGTCTGTGTAAATCACGCCTCGCGGCGCGTCTGTGTAAATCGTGCCCCGCGGCGGCGGGCAACCGCAAGCCCCCGCATCGAAATTGTCGATGGTGGGCCGGGGCGGCGGGCAGTTTGCAACCCTGGCGGTACGACAGGACGCGAGCGCCTGAAAATGCGTCTGTTCGAAATCGGGCGCGGACAATTCGCGCAAAGAAGCCAGATCGCCAGAGGTCGGTGCGGCTCCGGGCCGCAGGGCAGGCAGTACGCGCGGACATCAACCCATTCCTTCCGGAATTCAAACTTGCCTCACGACCGTCTGCGCGGCACAGTCGGCTCATTGAATTGGTTATTTCAGGGAACATGCCGATGCGCCGCGCGGTTTTGCCGATCCTTCTCGCCCCGTTGATCCTGCTCGCGTCGGCCCTGTCGGCGCAGGAAGGGTTCACCGGTCGGTTTACGTTTTCGCAGTACCCGGGCGGCAATCCCCTGATCAGCTTCGAGCTTGCCGAACGGGGCGGCACCGTCACGGGCATCGGCCAGTCGTCGCCCGACCTGCCGGGCATCGGCGCGACTGTCGTGACTGTCACGGGCGGCGCCACGTTCGACCGCAACCTGCAATTGCAGCTGGAACTGCAACCTTTCAATACCGCACGTCGCCCGACGGCGGCGCGTTTTCAGGTCATCGACGGGTCCGATCCGGTGGCCTCGCTGATCTTTGACGGCCAGACGATCAACGGTGTGCTGGTGCCGCAGAACGGCGGCGCGGCCCCGCCCGCAGGCACCGCCTGTAAGGAAATGGAAGAGCTGACCGACATCCTCAACGCCGGGGCATCGACCGATGTCGTGCAGATCATCCGGGGCATCTATGCCGACGCGGGCCTTGCTTTTGGCGGCAGGCAAACGCCCGACCGTTGCACGCGGGTTCTCGAGGATCTGTACGGCCTGGTGATCGACCTCGAGGAAGGTGGCGCAGACGACGCGATGGCCTGCGAGGCGGTCGACAGTCTGCTGACCGACATCTTCGCCGAACTCGATCAGCTCGGCGTTTTCGAGAGCGGCGAACTCGACGGTATCCTCGCCAATGCCGGTCTTCAGGTGACCGACCTTAATCCGAACGGCGTCTGGAACGCGGCGAACTGCACGCGTGCGATACCCGGTCTCGAAACATATCTCGACCGGGTGCGTGCCGCGCCCTCGGGGACCGGCAGTGGTTTCGTGTCCGAGCCGATGGCCATCCTGCCCGTCTATGATTTCACCCCGGCGGTGGGCGGCGGCGACCTGACGCTGTGGTCGCACAACGGCAGCGAGATGGGCTATGAGACCGGGCGCAACGAGGCGCTGACGATCTGGTACTGGACGCCGCGTGCGGGCCTTTCCGATGTGGGTGTCCGGCGCGGTACGATCCTGTTCGAAGGCTGGCGCAGCGGCACCCTGGTCGAAGGTACGGCGCGGATATTCACCCGCGACTGCGGCACCTATCCCTACCCGGTCGAGGGCACCGCATTCGGGGGAGCGTCGACCCTGACAATGACCGGTCTGCGCCCCGTCATCGACGGCCAGTGCCGCGTTTCCGGCACCCGGCCCGACACGTTGACGTTCACGTTCGTCGGCGCCGGACCGGGCAGCGCGCCTGCGCCGCGGCCCCAGCCTCAACCGCAGGTTCAGAACCCGGTGCAAAGCAGCGGCAACGTCCTGATCCCGCTGGACCCGGCCACAGCCAGTGACCTCGTGCGCAACGACGGCGTCGTCCGCGCCGATCCGGATGACGACCTTGGCGAGCCGGAATTCTTTGACACGCCTGGTTTCGGCGTCTGGGCCGAATACTACGAGGTGTACGGCGTCCGCGATACGCTCAACGTGCGCAGCGGTCCGGGAACGCGCTATGGCGTGACGTCCGAACTGCCCCCCTATGCGCGCAATATCCTGATGATCGGGAGCGGCTGCACGCCGGATCTCGATCAGGCGCTGTTTTCACAGATCGGCAATGCGCGGCAGGCACAGTTGATTGCCGACCGCTGGTGCAACATCGACTGGAACGGGCAGCGGGGCTGGGTCTATGGACGCTATATCAGGCCCTATGCGCCCTGACGGCAGGGATTGATCCGCACCGAGCCCGCGCCCTATGGCGGCGGCGTCCCCCCGTCGAAAGAGCGTCCCATGACCCGACCGCTGACCCGACCGTTGACCATGTTCGGCCCCGATTTCCCCTTTGCCTACGACGACTGGATTGCCCATCCCGCCGGTCTGGGCAGCGTCCCCGCAGGCCATCACGGCGCCCCCGTGGGGATCATCGGCACCGGTGCGGCAGGTATCGTCGCGGGGTGGGAACTCATGTCGCTCGGTCTGCGCCCGGTGTTCTTCGAGGCCGGCGAATTCGGTGGCCGTCTGCGGTCGCGCCGGTTCGAGGGGACGGATGCCGTGGCCGAACTGGGCGCGATGCGGTTTCCGGCCTCCTCTGCCGCCTTCTTTCACTATGTCCGCAAACTGGGTCTTGCGACACGGCCTTTCCCGAACCCGCTTACGCCCGCGTCGCCCTCGACGGTCATCGATCTGGGGGGCGAGACCCATTATGCCGAGGCGCTGTCGGATCTGCCGCCGCTCTATGCCGAGGTTGCCGCCGCCTATGCCGCCGCCCTCGAGGAACACGCCGGTTTCACCGCTCTGAAAACCGCCATCGCCGCCCGCGACCCAGCCGCGATCAAGGCGATCTGGAACGATATCGTGCGTCTCTGGGACGAGCGGACGTTCTATGATTTCGTCGCCTCGTCGACGGCGTTTCAGGCGCTGTCGTTCCGGCACCGCGAGGTTTTCGGTCAGGTCGGGTTCGGCACCGGCGGCTGGGACAGCGATTTCCCGAATTCCATGCTCGAGATCCTGCGGGTCAACGTCACCGAATGCGACGACGACCAGCACCTGATCGTCGGCGGTGCCGCACAGATGCCGCACGGATTGTGGCGTCTGCCGACGCAGGGGGCCGCGCACTGGCCCGACGGCACGACGCTGGCCGCCCTCAACGACGGCGCGCCGCGCGCCGCCGCCGCGCGCATCCATCGTGAGCCGGATGGCACGCTGTCGGTCACGGACCGGTACGACCGTGCCACCACCTGCGCCGCCGTGATCGCCACCTGTCACAGCCACCTGCTGACCACCGCCATCGACACCGACGAGGCGCTGCTGAGCCAGGATCTGTGGATGGCGCTCGACCGGACGCGGTACATGCAGTCGTCGAAAACCTTCGTGATGGTCGACCGTCCGTTCTGGAAACACCGCGACCCGGCCACCGGGCGTTTCCCGCTGTCGATGACCCTGACCGACCGTCTGACGCGGGGCACCTACCTGTTCGACAACGGCGACGACGCGCCCGCAGTCATCTGCCTGAGCTATGCGTGGATGACCGATGCGCTGAAGATGCTCCCGCTCAGCGGCGAAAAACGGGTGTCGCTCGCCCTGTCCGCCCTCGAAAAGATCTATCCCGACCTCGACATCGCCAGCCACATCCGGGGCGAGCCCGTGACGATAAGCTGGGAGGCCGACCCGAATTTCCTCGGCGCGTTCAAAGGCGCGCTGCCGGGGCACTATCGCTATAACTGCCGGATGCACGGCCATTTCATGCAAGGCGATCTGCCGCCCGATCAGCGCGGGCTGTTCCTGGCGGGCGACGGCATATCGTTCACCCCCGCCTGGGTCGAAGGGGCCGTGCAGACGGCGCTCAACGCGGTCTGGGGGGTGATGCACCATCTTGGCGGTACGACGGCACCGGACAATCCGGGGCCGGGCGATCTGTACCCGGCTCTCGGGCCGGTGCCGCTCGGCGACTAGGTTTGGTGCGTTTGCGCACCGGCGATCTGACTTTCGACGTCTTTCGCGCGCCGGGATTTGCGCAGATGATACGCCGAAAAGGAGACTGCCATGACTGACAATACGCCATTCACCGCTCCGCCGGGCACCCGCGTCGGCCACATCCACCTGCGCGTCGCCGATCTCGACCGGGCCATCGCGTTTTACGGCGGCGTTCTGGGGTTCGAGGTGACGCAGCGTTACGGCGGGCAGGCCGCGTTCCTGTCGGCGGGCGGCTATCATCATCACATCGGCCTGAATACCTGGGACAGCCTGGGTGCCACACCGCCGCCGCCGGGCCACACCGGTCTGTTTCATTCCGCTTTCGTCTATCCGGACCGGCGCGCGCTGGCGCAGGTTCTGCTCCGGGTGATCGGCGCAGGCATCGGCATCGACGGCAGGGCCGATCACGGCGTGTCAGAGGCGGTGTACATCCGGGACCCTGACGAAAACGGTGTCGAGCTATACGTCGATCGCCCCGAGGCGGACTGGCCACGCGATGCGGACGGTGCGCTGTCGATGGTCAACAAACCGCTCGACCTTGATGCACTGCTCGCCGAGGCGTGACCCCCGGGGTGGGGTTCTACCCCGCCATCCCGGCCCGCCATCCCGGCCCGACAGACAGCCCTTGCGGCGCGCGCGCCGGAAACGAGGTCGCGCCGCAAGGGGCGGCGGCGTGGCCCGTTCTGCAGCCGCTAGTTGTAATGCGGCTCGGGCACCAGCACCTCGCGCTTGCCCACATGGTTGGCCGCCGACACGACGCCGTTGTCCTCCATCGACTCGACCAGACGCGCCGCCTTGTTGTACCCGATCGCCAGCTTACGCTGGATGTAGGACGTCGAACATTTGCGGTCCTTGGCCGCGATCTGCACCGCCATATCGTAGAGCGCGTCGTCGCCGTCCGCGCTGGGCGCGAGGCCCAGAACCGCGTCGATGGCACTCTCGGTGCCTTCTTCCGGCCCCTCGACGACGCCGGACATGTATTCCGGCGGACCGAACCCCTTGAGGTGGTTGACGATCTCCTCGACCTCCTCGTCCGAGCAGAACGGCCCGTGGATGCGGGTGATTTTCGATCCGCCCGCCATATACAGCATGTCGCCCATGCCCAGCAGCTGCTCGGCGCCCATTTCGCCCAGGATGGTGCGGCTGTCGATCTTCGACGTCACCTGAAACGAGATCCGGGTGGGGAAGTTTGCCTTGATCGTGCCGGTGATGACATCGACCGACGGGCGCTGCGTCGCCATGATCAGGTGGATACCCGACGCGCGGGCCATCTGCGCCAGACGCTGGATGCAGGCCTCGATCTCCTTGCCCGCAACCATCATCAGGTCGGCCATCTCGTCGACGACGACGACGATATAGGGCAGCAGTTCGGGCACCATGCTGTCGCTCTCGAAGATCGGATCGCCGGTCTCGTCGTCGAACCCGGTCTGCACCGTCCGTTCAAAGGTCTCGCCCTTCCCAAGGGCATCGCGCACCCGGCTGTTATAGCCTTCGATGTTGCGCACGCCCATCTTCGACATCTTCTTGTAGCGGTCCTCCATTTCGCCGACGACCCATTTCAGGGCCACAACGGCCTTCTTCGGATCGGTTACGACGGGCGACAACAGGTGCGGGATGCCGTCGTAAACCGACAGTTCCAGCATCTTGGGGTCGATCATGATCAGGCGGCATTCCTCGGGCGTCAGCTTGTACAGCAGGCTCAGGATCATCGTGTTGATCGCCACCGATTTGCCTGACCCGGTCGTGCCCGCGATCAACAGGTGCGGCATCTTGGCAAGGTTCGCGACGATGGGCTTGCCGCCGATATCCTTGCCCAGTGCCAGCGGCAGACGCATCTGGCTGTCGCCGAAATCCCGCGCCGCGATCATCTCGCGCAGGACCACCATTTCGCGCTTCTCGTTGGGCAGCTCGATGCCGATGACCGAGCGGCCCGGCACCGTGGACACGCGCGCCGACAGCGCCGACATCGAGCGCGCGATATCGTCCGCAAGGCCGATGACGCGGCTGGCCTTGAGGCCCGGCGCAGGCTCGAGCTCATACATCGTGACGACGGGGCCGGGGCGGACGCTGACGATCTCGCCTTTGACGCCGTAATCGTCGAGTACGGATTCCAGCATCCGGGCGTTCTCTTCCAGCGCCTGATCGGACAGGTGATGGCGTTCGACCTCGCCGGGTGCGGTCAGCAGCGACAGCGGCGGAAATTCGTAATCGGCGTATTTGTCCTCGAGCGGCAGGGCGGGCTGCGCCTCTGCGCGTGCGCGGGCCGACGGCTGAACCGGTTTGGGCGGCGTGTGCTGAACCACCGATTTGCGCGGTTCTGTCACGGGCAATACGGGACGGGGTGCTGCAACACCGGGGCCGGGTGCGACATAGCCGCGCAAGGAATGCGGCGCCTCGACCACCGTGTCGTCGTCGTGGTCACCGGGGATGTCATTCGGGATGTCGTCGCCTTGCGGTACTGTCGGCGCTGTCTGCTGACGGGTCAGCACGCGCTCTGTCGCCGGTGCGGGTGGCGCCGGATCGACGGCAGGCTCGGGTGCCGGGGCATCCCGGGCTGCAGGATCGCCGGCGGGCACATCGGCGATGTCGGCGGCTGCGGCGCGCGACGCTGCGGCGGCTGCCTGACGTGCGGTGTTCAGCAACAGCGGACGCGGGCCTTTGGGCCGTGTCACCTGTGGCTCGACGCGGGGCGCGGCGGCCTCGGCGCGGGTGCGGATGACATCGCTGATCCGGCTGCGGATGCGGGCCTCGTCGGGGGCTGACAGTTCCTCATGTTCGATTTCGTCGCGCGGTGCCATTTCAGGACCCGGCATCGGCGCGGGCGCCTCGGCGCGGCGCAACAGAAGGCCGGTGCGGGCAAGGATGCCTTTCGGTGCAGGCTCGGGCGCGCGGGCGGGCGCGGCAAAGGAGGCCGGCGCCCCCAGCGGCGGCGTCGTCGGCATGCGGTGCATCGGCGGTTCGGCACGAGCCTGCACCGAACCCGAATAGCCGACGTCATGATCGTCGGCGCAGGCATCGTCCTGCGACATTTCGCGCGGAGCGGCACCGGGCATCCGGCGGATCGCCGTCGCGGTCCGAGGGGCAACCGGTGCGCCCGGATTGGCGCGCACGATGGCTGCCACGCGCCGCTGTTCGGCCATGCGCCATGCGGTGTCGTTATCCGTCGGGGCGCTGTCGCGGGCGTCGCCATATTCGGCACCGGCCTGCGCCATGCCACCGGGTGCGCGGCGTTCGGCCATCTCGGCGCTGCGGCTGCGGCGCTCGGCGATCTGGTCCTGAACCCGGTCGTTCAGCCCGTGCGCCATCCGTGCCGATCCCTGCGCCAGCCGCGCCGATCCCTGACCCAGATGGCCCGCAAGGCCAAGGACGACCTCGTAGGCCTGCACCAGACCGATGAGGAATGCCCGCGCCGCACTGCGCATTTCCGGCCCCGTCGCGCCAAGGACGAACCCGCCAAGCAGTATCATCGACGCCCCCGAAAGAGCCGCCATGAGCTTAACCGATACCACCTCGCCGAACGGCATCACGCTGAGCACCATCGCAAGGACGGTATCGCCCAGATGCCCGCCCGCGCCGTAGATCTGGGTCCAGCCTTCGGGCCGCGACAGCGTGGCAAGATAGACCGCGACGACCGCCAGCCAGATCGGGCCAAAGACGATGCGCCCGGGCAGCCGGTCCGCACCGCGGTGCGTCGCCAGACGCGCGCCCCAGACGGTGAGCAGCAGCGCCATCGCCCAGATCGTGCGCCCGCCGATCATGTGCAGCGGATGCGCCATGCTGGCCCCGAACCGGCCCAGCCAGTTCTGCACCGGCGCGTCCGTCGCGACGAGCCAGTTGGGATCGTCCGGCGTATAGCTCCCCGCCATCATCGCAATCATCACGCCGATGCCCGCAAGGCCGATCCCGACAAGTTCCTTGGACCGTTTTTCCAGAACGGCCTGCGTTTCGCTGTCCAGCAGCGGTTCGCGCCCCTTGGTCGGATATGCCATGTCGTACCTCGTCTCGTGTTCTTTTTGGTCTTGTTCGTCGGTCTTCTGGCCGTGTGGGTCGTACCGGGATCAGCCCGGATAAAGGCAGTCCCGCAGCAGGGTCAGGCCCCGCTGCACGTCCTGGGCCGGCGCCACCATGGCGGCGCGGATGTAGTGCGCGCCGGGATTTCCGGCGTCGGTTTCCTGACTGAGGTAGGCGCCGGGCAGCACATGCACGCCCGCCTCTTCCCACAGCCGGATCGTCGCGGCCTCGCCGTCGTCCACCGGCAGCCACAGGAAAAATCCCGCCGCAGGGGCGCTGTATCCCAGCAGATCGTCCAGAACGGGGCCCAGAATACGATCCGCCAGGCGGTATTTCTCCTGATAGAGCGCGCGGTTTTCCGCAACATGGGCCTCGTCGCCCCAGGCGCGCGCTGCCACCGCCTGCAATGGCATGGGCAGGGGCGCGCCGGCGTAATTTTTCAGCGTGTTCATCGCCGCGATGTTGCCCGGCCCCGATGCCATGAACCCGCTTCGCAGGCCCGGCAGGTTCGAACGTTTGGACAGCGAATGAAAGATCGCCACCCGTTCGGGATCGGCGCCCGCGTCCTGCGCGATCTGCAACGCGCCGACGGGTGCGCTGTCGCGCCAGATCTCGGAATAGCATTCGTCGGCGAAGATCCGGAAGTCGTGCTTTTCCGCCAGCGCGATCAGGTCGCGCCAGTACGCCGCACTTGCCACCGCGCCCTGCGGGTTCGAGGGCGAGCAGATGTAGGCGACGGTGGTGGCATCGAGAACCTCGGGGGAAAGCGCCGCGAAATCCGGCAGGAAGCCGGTTTCGGCAGTAGCATTGACGAATACCGGCCGCGCGCCGACCGACAGGGCCGCAACCATGTAGCATTGATAGAACGGGTTCGAAATCAGCACGTTGGGCGTCTTGCCGCCCCTGGTCTCTGGCGACAGCGCCATCAGCGCGTTGTACAGCCCCTCGCGCGTGCCGTTCAGTGCCACGACCTGCCGCGCGGGATCGACCGTCACGCCATAACGCGACCCGATCCAGCCGCCGATGGCCGTGAGCAGCGCGTCAGAGCCCTGATTGGGCGGATAGCGGTTGAAACCGGCGAGGTTCGCCGCAATTTCGTCGCCGACCCAGTCGGGAAAGGCATGCTGCGGTTCTCCGATGGTCATCGGCACCGGTGTACCGCCCGCGCGCACGTGGTCGCCGCCGGGGCTGCGCCCGTCGAGCAAGGTCCGCAAACGCGGAAACGCATAGGCCGGTAGGTCCGAAAACCGCTCGGGGAAATTCATGTTCGCCTCATGTCCGGCACGTCGTGCGCGCCGTTTCCGGGATCGTTGACGTCCCGTTCAGCGACCAGACTAGACGGCCCGCACCCATGATGTCCACAAATGTGGCGGGATTTTAGGCGGTTGGCCGCGACGATTGTGTCATTTACGCCAAGACCGCCTCGGCGGCGGCGGCAATCCGCAAGAGCCGCGCCTCCTGGCCCGCGCCTGCATTGAACATCACCCCGCACGACGGCGTGCCGGTCGGCAGCGAGATTGCGGTAAGCCCCATCAGGTTCGCCAGCCGCGTGTTGCGCAACGTCTTGAGATTGCTGGCCTTGTAATAGGCGTCATCCGCCACGAGCCGCTCGATCATCGGCGGCATCAGCGGCGCCGTGGGGCATAAAACCGCGTCATATCCCGCCGTTGCGGCGGCCCATTCGATCCGCAACGCACGCAGCCGGTCCCAGCCGCGTATGAACGCGGC
Source organism: uncultured Alphaproteobacteria bacterium (assembly GCA_963761735.1). Classification (GTDB taxonomy): domain Bacteria; phylum Pseudomonadota; class Alphaproteobacteria; order Rhodobacterales; family Rhodobacteraceae; genus CAVXHQ01. Next base: position 555,217 of record CAVXHQ010000003.1, on the reverse strand, counting down.
GGCGTCGACGTCCGCCCCCGCGCTCACCCGCTCGCGGATCTGGTGGTACATCGCATCCGGAACAGCCGTGACATAGGGCCCCCAGAACGCCCACGCCTCGGCGGCATAGAGCGCGCCCGCAAGGCCGTAGGCCTCGGTGACGGGCGGCACGGCGATGGTGTCGACGACAGCCCCGGCCTCTGTCAGCGCGGCGACGGCGGCCTCGAAGGCGGTGCGCGGCGCGTCCTCGACGTCGTCCATCACCACCGTTTCGCAGATCGCGAACCGCATCCCGCGCAGCGACGCCCCCGCCAGATCGACGGGTGCGCCGCCCATCATCGCATAGGCCAGCGCCGCGTCCTCGACCGTGCGGGTCAGCGGGCCGATGGTATCGAACGCGGCGCAAAGCGGCACGGATCCGGTCAGCGGCAGCGCGCCGTGCGTGGGTTTGAAGCCCACGAGGTCGTTCCACGCGGCGGGCACCCGCACCGACCCGCCGGTGTCGGACCCGATGGCCAGCGGTGCGAGGCCCTGCGCGACCGATGCCGCAGCCCCGGACGACGAGCCCCCGGGCACGGCGCCGGGAAAGTTCACGTTCGGCGGCGTTGCGGTGACCGGGTTGTATCCCAGCCCCGCGAATGCGATTTCCGACATATGGGTCTTGCCCAGACAGACCGTGCCTGCCTGGGTCGCGCGCGATAAAACCCCGGCGTCGCGGTCCGGCACCCGGCCTGCCATCAGCGCGGTCCCGGCCTCTGTCGCGACACCGGCGCTATCGAACAAGTCCTTCCAGCTGACCGGCACCCCGTCGAGGGGGCCGCGCCGCAGACCGGCCCCGGCGCGATCCTGCGCCGCCTGTGCCTCGGCCAGCGCGCGGTCGGGCGTGGTGCGCGCGTAGATGTGGGGGCTTTCGGGGTGGGCGTCGATCGCGGCAAGGAAACTCTCGGTGAGGGCCAGGGGGCCGATTTCGCCGGTGGCGATCGCGCGCCCGAGGTCTGCCGCACTCATGCTCCGCCACGCGTCCATATCGGTCTCCCTTTAGGCGAATGCGCCCTATCGCCGGGGCAAAAGCGCCCCTCCGTCGTCGGGGCGAGAGCCCCGACGGCGACGGTAGCGGCCACCCGCCACATGGACAATCCCACCCGGCTGCCCGTATCAGCACGGGCATGAGCAACGCCTACGATATCCTCATTACCGGCGGCGGTCTGACCGGTCCGCTGATGGCCCTGTCCGCCGCGCAATCGGGCCTGCGCGCCTGTGTCATCGACGTCATGCCCCGAGAAACCCGCGCCGACCCCGATTTCGACGGGCGCGCCTATTCGATGGCGCTGGCGTCGTGCCGGATGCTGACCGCGCTGGGCCTCTGGGACCGGCTGGACGCGCACGCGCAACCGATCCTCGATATCCGGGTGGCCGACGGATGCGCGGGCCGTGGCGCCGCGTCGCCGGTGCTGCATTTTTCCCATACCGAGATCGAAGAAGGCCCGATGGGCCACATGATCGAGGACCGCCACCTGCGCGCGGCCTTGCTCGACGCGATGGACGCCGAGCCGCGGATTACCCATCTGGCGGGCGAGGCGGTGGTGGCGCAAGAGGCGCAGGCGGGCCATATCGCCGTGACGCTGGACAGCGGAACGGTGCTGCACGGCGCGCTGCTGATCGGGGCCGACGGGCGGCAGGGCGGCACGGCGGCGCGTGCCGGTATCCGCAAGACCGGCTGGGCCTACGATCAGGCCTCGGTCGTCTGCGCGGTGTCGCATACCGTGCCGCATCTGGGATGCGCGCATCAGTTCTTCATGCCGTCCGGGCCGCTGGCGATCCTGCCGCTGACGGGCGACCGGTCTGCCGTGGTCTGGTCCGAGGATGCGGACCGCGCGCAGGTGCTGATGGCGATGGACGACGCCACGTTCCTCGATGCGCTGCGCCCGGCATTCGGCAGCTTTCTCGGAGAGATCGCGCTGGTCGGGCGCCGGTTCCACTATCCGCTGGGCCTGACGCTGGCCGACGATTTCGTGGCCCCCCGCACCGCGCTCGCCGGCGATGCGGCGCACGGGGTGCACCCGATCGCGGGGCAGGGCCTGAACGCGGGGCTGCGCGATGTCGCCGCCCTGGCCCATGTGCTCGCCGAGGCGCGGGCGCGGGGCGAGGATATCGGCGGTGTGCCGGTGCTGGCGCGGTATCAGACGTGGCGGCGGTTCGACACAATGACGCTGGGTGCCGCGACGGACATATTCACCCGACTGTTTTCAAACGACAATCCGGTTCTGCGTGGGCTGCGCGGTATCGGCCTCGGCGCCGTCGCCGCAACACCGGCCCTGCGGCGGGCGTTCATCCGCGAGGCGGCGGGGCTTACCGGCGATCTGCCAGATCTGATGCGGGCATAGTTCCGATGCCGGTATAGCGCGCCGAAGCTCGGCTAATCCGCCTTAAGCTCGCGCGCCTCGTCGAGCAACATCACTGGGATCCCGTCCCGGATCGGATAGGCCAGCCCGGCGGCCTTGGACACCAGTTCCTGCCGGTCGGCATCATAGGTCAGGGCGCCCCGCGTCTGCGGACAGACCAGCGCCTCGAGCATCCGGGGGTCGAATTTCCGGTCGCTCACTGGATCATGTCCTCGTCGCCGCCGCGCAGCGCAAATTCGATCAGCGTGACGAGGGTTTCCCGTCTGGTCGACAGCGACGGGGCCTCGAGCAGTGCCTGCTTGTCCTCGGGTTCGAACGGGCACAGCATCGACAGCGAGTTTATCAGCAGCTCGGTCTCGGCGTCTTTCAGGGATTCCCAGTCGGTCGACAGGCCCTGATCCTCGAAAAACCGGCCCAGCAGGTCCATGAACGGGTCCTTGCTGAAGCTTTCGTCCTCTTCCATCGGCCCAAGATCGCGGCCAAAGCCATCCCAGACGATCTTTGCGCGACGGTAGGGCGTGAAGCCCTCGATCTCGTCCGTAATGCGGAACCGCGACATGCCAGAAAGCGTGATCATGTAACGCCCGTCCTCGGTCTCGGAAAACGCGGTCAGCCGTCCGGCGCAGCCGATGGAATGCAGTTTGCCGGGGCTGCCGGGGGCGTCATAGGGCTGCACCATGCCGACCAGCCGTTCCTTGGTCTTGAGGATATCGTCGAACATCGCGAGGTACTTCGGCTCGAACAGATGCAACGGCAGGCGCGACCGCGGCAGCAACAGCGCTCCGGGCAGCGGAAATATCGGGATGACGTCTGGAAGGTCGGCTTTGTTCATCATGTCACAGGATCTAGGCCGTGGGTGCCCGCCGGCAATGGCGCGGCGTGGATACGTCGCATGACGTTGCACGGCCTGCGCCCGAGGTCGGGACCGCCCTCACCGGTGCGCCCCTGCCGATGGCCGCGACCGGTGCCGGACCGCGCAGGGTTCCGCCCGCATCGCCATGCCCGCCGCCACCGGCAAAGCCGTCAGACAAAGATCATCGACGACAGGCGGCGACGCCCGGACAGCACGATCGGATCCTTGGCGGGCAGCGCGTCGAAGATCTGGAACAGCTGCGCCTTGGCGGCACCGTCGTTCCATTCCCGGTCGCGGCGGAACAGGTCCAGCAGCGTGTCGACGGCCGCGTCGGTCTTGCCGTTGGCATGCAGGGCAGTGGCCAGATCGAACCGCGCCTGATGGTTGTCGGGATCGGCCTCGACGGCGGCGGCAAGCTCTGCAACGGGGCCTGCGTTCGCCGATTGCCGGGCCAGGGCCAGCTGCGCGTGGGCCGCGTCCATCTCCGCTCCGGTGGCGATGGCGGCGGGCGCGCCGTTCAGGATCGCCTCTGCCTGATCGAGATCGCCAAGGGCGATATGGCTGCGCACGAGGCCGGCGTAGGCCGCCGCGTTCTCGGGCTCTTCGAGCAGGATCGCCGCGAAGGTTTCGGCGGCGTCGGCGGCCTCGCCCTCGTCCAGCATCGCCTGCGCGGCGAGTACGGCCTCGGCCAGCCCCTCATCCTCGGCGCCCGGGCCCATGGCCGCAATCTTGGCCACGAAGGTATCGATCTGCGCGGGCGTCAGCGGGTCCTGAAATCCGTCGACCGGCTGGCCCTGCCAGAACGCGTAGACCGTCGGGATCGACTGCACCTGCAACTGGCCGGCGTAGCCCGGGTTGGCATCGACGTCGATCTTCACCAGCCTGACCGCGCCTTTGGCCTTGGTCACGGCGGCCTCGAGGGCGGGGGTCATCGTCTTGCTCAGGCCGGACCGCGCCGAGCGGAAATCGGTGATGACGGGAATGGTTTTCGACATCTCGACGACATCGGCGATGAAGGTCGCGTCGGTGGCGTCCTTGATCAGGTCTGCCGCGGGCGGCGCTGCCTGAGGGGTTGAGCCAAGTTCGATCATCGCGTGTCTCCTCGTGTAGGGGGTCGGATCCGGGGGATCCGGTGCGTCGTCACGGGGCCTATATGTGCAAAAGGCGGGGCCGCGCCAAGGGGGCGTGGCAAACGTACCCCGTCTGCGGTGCGCTTGCGGGGCATATTCGGCATCGGGGGGCTGCGCGCGGACCGATATCCTCCGGTGCCGCTGCGGGGCGGACACCACGGGGCGATCTTGGCAAGCGGGCCGGGACCGGCCTAGAGTGGCGCCGACCCGATAGTGACCCCGACCCCGAAAGGCCGCACGATGACCCGAACGATCCTGTGCTTTGGCGACAGCAACACCCACGGCACCCCGCCGATGTCGGATGTGACGCATCATCCGCGTCTTGGCCCGGGCCTGCGCTGGCCCACGGTCATGGCCGCCGATCTGGGTGAGGACTGGACCCTGATCGAAGAGGGCCTGCCGGGCCGGACCACCTGTTTTGCCGACGACATGGGCGGCGCGCACATGGACGGGCGCACGGGTCTGCGCATCGCCCTGGCGAGCCACGGGCCGGTCGATGTGCTGACGATCATGCTGGGCACCAACGATCTGCACCTGCGCTATGGCGCGACGTCGGAGCGGATCGCGGCGGGCCTTGCCGCGCTGCTGGATATCGCAAAGGACCCGGACATTCAGGCGCGTCACGGCGGGTTTCGCACGCTGGTGATCTGTCCGCCGCCGGTGGTCGAAACCGGCCCTTTCGTGCCCGAGTTCTTTGGCGGCAACGCAAAGGCCCTCGCCCTGCCGTCGCTGTACGCCGACCTTGCCGAGGCCTACGGTGCCGGATTCCTCGACGCGGGCACCGTGATCGAGGTCAGCGCCGTGGACGGCGTGCATTTTGGCGAAGCGATGCACGCGAAACTCGGCGGTGCCGTGGCGCAGGCGGTGATGGCGATGCCGGTGTAGGCGTCAAGCCTGGACGTCGAAAGTGGCCAGCACCGGGGCGTGGTCGCTGGGCTGGTCCCAGCCGCGCACATCGCGCAGGATCCGGCTTGAATGGGCCGCTCCCGCGATATCCGGCGTGGCCCAGATATGGTCAAGGCGGCGGCCCTTGTCCGCGCCGTCCCAGTCGGTCGAGCGATATGACCACCAGCTGTAGAGATTGCCGGTCGGAATGTCGGCCCGCGTGACATCCACCCAATCGCCCGCCGCCTGCACCTGCGCCATATGATCCACCTCGATGGGCGTATGGCTCACGATCTTGAGCAGCTTCCTGTGGTCCCAGACGTCGTCCTCGCGCGGGGCGATGTTCAGATCGCCGACGAGGATCGCGCGGGTCGGCGGATGGGCGGTGAAATGGTCGCGCATGTCGGTGAGATAATCGAGTTTCTGGCCGAATTTCACATTCACCGCACGGTCCGGTTTGTCGCCCCCGGCGGGGACGTAGAAATTATGCACCACGACGCCGTTCGGCAGCCGTGCCGCGATGTGACGCGCATGGCCCAGCCCCGCGAAATCGAAGGCATCCACCTCCTCCAGCGGCATCTTCGACAGGATCGCGACGCCGTTGTATCCCTTGTCGCCGCGCGCGACCATGTGGGGGTATCCCGCATTCGCAAAGATCTCGCGCGGAATCTTGTCCACCGGGGATTTGCATTCCTGAAGGCACAGAACGTCTGGGGCTGCATCGCCCATCAGTCGCGCCACGAGCGGTTCGCGCAGGCGGACGGAATTGATGTTCCAGGTCGCAAGGGTGAAGGGCATGGGGCGCGGGCTCCGGTTGGGCGTGGCGGGACGCGCGCACCCTAGGCCGTCCGTGCAAAAGGGGCCAGCCGTCGCCGGCGGGCCCCCTTGCAATTCCTCGCGGCCGGACCCGGCGTTTCGTAAATCCTGCCGGTCTGGGCGACGGGCGTTACGGGTTAATCGTATAGGTGCCGATCGTGCAGACGTTGATCACGTCCGTATAGACCTGACCGGTCGTGAATTCGAACCGGAAATCATAGTTGCAATTGTACACGTTGCGGATCGTGATGTCGAAAAACTGACCGTTGTTCAGGACTCGGTTGCCCAGCAGGTCGTTCTCCCAGGAGTTGTTCGTCGTGTCAGAGGCGTAGAGAGTGTAAAGGGTGGTCCCCGAGCGGTTCAGGACGCGGATCTGCTCGCTCGACTGGGCGGCGGCGGCGGTGGCCATGAGGGCGGCGGCAGAGGCGGCGGCGACAAGTTTCAATACCGGTGTCATGCGAACTTCCTTTGTTGAAACCGGAAAATATGTCCGGCGTTGATGGACCCGATGTTAAGCAAACCCTCGATGTTATCAAATGACAATTCCGGTCATCCCTACTCTGGAGGCTGTGTTGTTGCCATTTGCCGACGTTCGCCGTGCAATTGGGGCCAATTGTCCCTGTGTGACCGGTCGCTGTGCCGCTATGGGGGCGAATCACACCCACCGCCGGTGGTCGGAACTTTGCGCCCGGCAGAAAAAAACCCGGGCGCCATTGGCGTCCGGGCAAGTCAGACAGGGAGGTGGCAGCGTGAACCGGCTGCCGGCGGTATGTCGTTGAAACGCCGGCCGAGGGAGGAGACGTCTGGCGTTTCATTTGCGTGTGACCGGATCTATTGCCGTCGGATGGCGGTACCGGGGCCGGTCCGGGGCAGACCGGGGGCCTTCGTGCGCCACAATCGTGGCGGACCGCAGACCCGCCCTGACGCCTGAAACCATGCCCAATCCCGGATGCGCCCACAGCCCCGATGCCCGCGCATATGCCCGTTTCAGGACACCAGGCGATAGCCGCCCTGTTCGGTCACCAGCAGCCGCGCATTCGACGGATCGGGTTCGATCTTCTGGCGCAACCGGTAGATGTGTGTCTCGAGGGTGTGGGTCGTGACCCCGGCGTTATAGCCCCAGACCTCGTGCAGCAGGACGTCGCGCGCCACCACGCCGTCGGTCGCGCGGTACAGGTACTTCAGGATGTTGGTCTCTTTCTCGGTCAGGCGCACCTTGCGGTCGTCCTCGGTCACCAGCATCTTTTGCGCGGGACGAAAGGTATACGGCCCCAGTTGAAAGATCGCGTCCTCGGATTGTTCGTGGGTGCGCAGCTGCGCGCGGATCCGGGCGAGCAGGACCGGAAACTTGAACGGTTTGGTGACGTAATCGTTCGCGCCGGCGTCGAGGCCCAGGATCGTGTCGCTGTCGGTATCGTGCCCGGTCAGCATCAAAATGGGACATTTCACGCCCTGCTTGCGCATCACCCGGCACAGCTCGCGGCCATCGGTATCGGGCAGTCCGACGTCGAGGATCACCAGATCGTACAGCGCCTCCTTGGCGCGCAGCAGGGCGTCGTGCCCGTTGCCGGCCTCGAAAACATCGAAATCCTCGGTCATGACGAGCTGTTCGCTCAGCGCCTCGCGCAGGTCGTCGTCGTCGTCGACGAGCAGGATTTTCTTGAGTTGGGCCATGGTGATGCTCCTTCGCGGCTGTATCAGAAGTGTGATCAAAGCACGGGCTCGGCAAGTTTTCGGGGCGCAACATCACGGCGACGTGTGGCGGGGTACGCAAATGTTTCAATCCGGGCGGAATGAGGCTAGCTCTGCGGGGCCGGACGACAGGTATTGTAACACATGACGCGCCAACCGAGCCCCGTACCCGCTCTCATGCCCGACGCCGCGCAGCATCTGGCGCGGGTGCGCGCGGACCTGTCGATCGGCGTGCCGCTGGTGATGACGGACCCGGACGGCGATGTCGTGATCCTCGCCGCCGAGGCCGCGACAGACGCCCGGCTGGACGCCCTGCGCACGCTGGGCCCTGTCGCCCTCGCGATCACGGCACGGCGGGCCGCAACCCTCAAGGCGCGGGCCTATGACGGCGATCTGGCGCGGATCGCGGTGCCTGACAGCGCCGGTCTGGCCTGGGTGCAGGCGGTTGCCGACCCGGCGGACGACCTGCGCGCCCCGATGAAAGGGCCGCTGGTCAGCCTGCGGGACGGGACCGCCGCGGGCGCGCGCGCCGCTGTTGTGCTGGCCAAGGCCGCGCGCCTGTTGCCCGCCGCCCTCGTGGTGCCGGTCCCGGACGGTGCCGGGATCGCCGCCGCCCACGGCCTCGGTGTCATCGCCGCCAGCCGGGTGCAGGCCCAGACGTCGCAGCCCCTCGTCCCGGTCGTTTCGGCCCGCGTCCCCCTCGCGGTAAGCAAGGCGGGACGCGTCCACGTGTTTCGCACCGGCGACGGCAGCGAAGAGCACTATGCCGTCGAGATCGGCCTGCCGGACCGCGACAGCGCCGTCCTGACCCGGCTGCATTCGGCCTGTTTCACCGGCGATCTGCTCGACAGCCTGAAATGCGACTGCGGGCCGCAACTGCGCGCGGCCCTCGCGCAGATGGGGGCCGAAGGCGCGGGGGTCTTGTTGTACCTCAATCAGGAGGGGCGCGGCATCGGGCTGGCGAACAAGATGCGCGCCTATTCGTTGCAGGATCAGGGGTTCGATACCGTCGAGGCGAATCACCGCCTCGGTTTCGAGGACGACGAGCGCGATTTCCGGCTGGGCGCGGACATCCTGCGGCGTCTGGGATTTTCGAAGGTGCGGCTGATGACGAACAACCCCGCCAAAGTCGCGCGCCTCGAGGGCTGCGGCCTCGCCGTCACCGAGCGTGTGCCCCTGCGCGTCGGCGAAACCGCGCAAAACCGCGCCTACCTCGCCGTCAAGGCGGCAAAGTCCGGCCACCTGCTGTAGGGCGGGGTTTCACCCCGGCGGCCCGGAGTGACCCATCGCACGCCCGCCGGCCATGATGCGGGAGCGGATACCACCGGCGCGGCCCCATCGCCCCTAGTGCACCATCGCCAGCCCCGCCACGACGAGCGCCACGCCCATGAGTTTGCGCCAGTCGAGCGTTTCGCCAAGCCACATCGCGGCCGCCAGAACCAGAAGCGTCTCGATTGCAATGATGAAGACATAGCCGCTCGACAGGTCGATCCGCCGCAGAACGGCGATTTCCGCCAGCACGGCGATGGCAAGGCCGCCGCCGATCATTCCGACGGCGACCGGGTTGGCGAGGATGGTATAAAGTTTCAACCCGTAGGCCGATACCGCATATCCGACTGCGGCAAGCACCAGCAAAATGCCGAGGCGCAGCGCCGGATAGGCGGGGCCGGACCCGCCCATAACTGGAAAATCCGTCATACAATAACCTGTCGGAAATTACTGTTGCTGAATTGCTTGACCCTACGATAGGTCCTTGCGATCGGCATAGTCAAATCCGCCACCGGTCGGGTATTCCCGACCGGAACCCCTCAATCGGGCGGCGGCGCGCTGCCGCCGAAACCGCCGCCCGAAAGGGTCGTTCAGCCGCCGATGTCGAACTGCAACGCCTTTACCTGACCGAACATCTTCGTCGCCCGCAGCTTGTCCAGGACCGCCTCGGGCACCTTTTCGTCGACGTACAAGAGCGCGATCGCCTCGCCCTTTTTCGCCGAACGGCCCAGCGTGAAATTCGCGATGTTCACACCGTTTTCGCCCATCGTGTTGCCCAGTGCGCCGATGATGCCGGGCATGTCCTCGTTCGTGGTATAGACCATGTGCGCGCCGATTTCGGCGTCGATGTTGATGCCCTTGATCTGGATGAACCGGGGTTTGGCGTCCGAAAATACCGTGCCCGCGACCGAGCGTTCGCGTTTCGCTGTCACCACGGTGACCTTGATATAGCCCTCGAACATGCCCTGCTGATCCTGCCGGGTCGTCGAGATCCTGATGCCGCGATCCCGCGCGATCACCGGCGCCGACACCATGTTCACATCCGGGTTCACGATCCGCATGATGCCCGCGATGGTGGCGCAGTTCAGGGCCTCGGTGTTCATCGTCGCGGCCTGACCGTCGTACAGGATGTTGATCGCCGAAATCGGCTCTTCGGTCATCTGCCCCACGAAATTGCCCAGATGCCCGGCTAGGCCGATCCACGGCCCCATGACCTTGGCCTCTTCGGCAGAGATGCTGGGCATGTTGATCGCGTTGCTGACCGCCCCTGTCAGCAGGAAATCCGACATCTGCTCGGCCACCTGCAAGGCCACGTTCTCCTGCGCCTCGGTCGTCGCGGCGCCCAGATGCGGCGTGACGACGACGTTCGCGAGGTTGAACAGCGGGCTGGCGGTGGCGGGTTCCTCGGCGAACACGTCGAAGGCGGCACCGGCGACGTGGCCGGATTTCAGGGCCTCGGCCAGTGCCTGCTCGTCCACCAGGCCGCCGCGCGCGCAGTTGACGATACGCACGCCTTTTTTGGTCTTGGCGATGGCCTCTGCCGACAGGATGTTGGCCGTCTGCTCCGTCCTGGGGACGTGCAGCGTGATGAAATCGGCGCGCCCCAACAGGGCGTCCAGTTCGAGCTTCTCGCACCCAAGCTCCGTCGCGCGCTCTTCCGACAGGAACGGGTCGTAGGCCACGACCTTCATCCGCAGGCCGCGCGCCCGGTCGATGACGATGGACCCGATGTTGCCCGCGCCGATCACGCCAAGGGTCTTGCCGGTAAGTTCGACGCCCATGAACCGTGACTTTTCCCATTTGCCCGCGTGGGTGGACGCGTTCGCCTCGGGGATCTGGCGGGCGACGGCCATCATCATGGAAATGGCGTGTTCGGCGGTGGTGATCGAATTGCCGAAAGGCGTGTTCATCACGATGATGCCCTTTTTCGACGCCGCCGGAATGTCGACGTTGTCGACGCCGATACCGGCGCGGCCGATGACACGCAGGTTGGTGGCGGCCCCGATCAGTTTTTCGGTGGCCTTGGTGGCAGAGCGGATCGCGAGGCCGTCGTATTTGCCGATCACGGCGGCAAGGGCGGCCTTGTCCTTGCCCAGATCGGGCAGGAAATCGACGTCGATGCCGCGATCACGGAAGATCTGCACGGCGGCGTCGGAAAGTTTGTCGGAGATGAGGACTTTGGGGGCCATGGGGCGCTCCATATTGTAATCGGGATGCCGGGCTGAAGCCCGGCCTGCGGATGAAGAGGGGGAAGCCGGGTTTCGGCCCGGCGCTTGCGTTACGTCTGCGCCGCGATCTCGGCGTGGAACGCCCAGTCGAGCCAGGGCAGCATCGCCGCGATGTCGGCGGTATCCACCGTCGCGCCGCACCAGATCCGCAGGCCCGGCGGCGCATCGCGATAGGCGCCGACGTCGAGGGCGGCGCCCGCCGTCTCGAGCCGTTTGGCAACCGCCTTGGCAAAGGCCGCCCCGTCCACGATCCGGTCATCGGTGAATTTCAGACAAACCGAGGTGTTCGACCGCGTCGCCGTATCGGCCGCCAGGTTGTCGATCCAGTCGCGCGCGTCGCAAAACGCCCAGATCGCACGGGCATTCGCGTCGGCGCGGGCGTGCAGCGCAGGCAAACCGCCGATGCTCCCGCCCCATTTGAGGGCCACGAGATAGTCCTCGACGGCGAGCATCGACGGCGTGTTGATCGTCTCGCCGCGAAATATCCCCTCGATGATCTTGCCGCCTTTGGTCAGGCGAAAGATCTTTGGCAGCGGCCATGCGGGAACGTAGGATTCGAGGCGTTCGACAGCGCGCGGCGACAGGATCAGCATTCCATGCGCGCCTTCGCCACCCATGACCTTCTGCCACGAAAACGTCGTCACATCGAGCTTGTTCCACGGCAGGTCCTGCGCGAACGCGGCGCTGGTCGCATCGCACAGCGTCAGGCCCGCCCGCTCGTCCGGGATCGCGTCGCCGTTCGGCATCCGCACGCCCGAGGTGGTGCCGTTCCAGGTGAAACAGACGTCGCGGTCATAATCGAGCGATGTCATATCGACGATGTCGCCATACGGCGCCTCATGCACCCGCGCGTCAAGGTGCAGCTGTTTGACAGCGTCGGTGACCCAGCCCGCGCCGAAACTTTCCCAGGCGACCATTTCGACGGGCCGCTGGCCCAGCATCGTCCACATCGCCATCTCGAAGGCGCCGGTGTCGGACGCGGGCACGATGCCGATCCGGTAATCGTCCGGCACGCCCAGTATCGCCCGGGTGCGGTCGATCGCCTCGGCCAGCTTCGCCTTGCCGACGGCGGCGCGGTGCGAGCGGCCAAGAGCCGCGTCCGACAGATCCGTGAGTTGGTATGTGGGGGGCTTTGCGCAGGGGCCGGACGAAAAGTTCGGGCGCACGGGCAATTCATCCGGCCTGTTGGCCGGGGGTGTCATGGTCATCGGTGGTATCCTCACAGATATATGCCCTTCGTTGGGGAAGGGTGTCCCGCCGCGATGCCTAGCCGGGAAGGAGCAGGTGCGCAATCGGCAATTGCTGGCGATTTTGCGACATCTTGTGCAGGGCGCGCGCCTGTCGCATCACCGGTGCGACACAGGAGGCCCGCCATGACCGATGCACCCGTCACCGCAACCCTGATCGCCCGGCCCGGCGGGCTGGCGCCGGAACTGGCGCAAAGCCTGCGGGCGGCGTGGGGCGGAACGGCCCTGCGCTGGTTGTCCGGTGGCGAGGCGGCGGAATTCGGGATGATGGACGTGCCCGACACCGCGGACCGCGTCCGGGCCGATCTGCAAACGCAGGGCGTCGATCTTGTCGTGCAGGCCTCGGCGGGGCGGCGCAAGGCGATGCTGCTGGCCGATATGGACAGCACGATGATCGAGCAGGAATGCATCGACGAACTGGCCGCCGAGGCCGGTGTCGGCGCACGGGTTGCCGCGATTACGGCCCGCGCGATGAACGGTGAGCTGGATTTCGACGCCGCGTTGCGCGAACGGGTCGGGCTGCTGGCCGGCCTCGACGAAGACACGATCGTGCGGGTGCTGGACCGGCGGATCACGCTGATGCCGGGCGGCGCGGTGTTGCTGGCGACGATGAAGCGCCACGGCGCCTATGCGGCGCTGGTGTCGGGCGGGTTCACCGCGTTTACCACGGCGATTGCGGCGACGCTGGGGTTCGACGAACACCGTGCCAACACCCTCGAAATTGCCGACGGTCGCCTGACGGGCCGGGTCGTCCCGCCGATACTGGGCCGGGCGGCAAAGGTGACGGCGCTGGAAGAGATCACCGCGCGGCTGGGCATCGGCACGGCGGATGTGATCGCGGTGGGCGACGGGGCCAACGATCTGGGGATGCTGGGCCGGGCCGGGACCGGCGTGGCGCTGCACGCGAAACCGGCGGTGCAGGCACAGGCAAAGGTGCGGATCAACCACGGCGATCTGACCGCGCTGCTGTTCGTACAGGGCTATGCGCGCGCCGAGTGGGTCCTGTGAGCGTGCCAACGCCTGTAAAAGTTCGTCTCGCCGTTCCGGGCGATCTTGCCGCGCTCAATCCGTTACCCGCTGATCCTGCGCTCCAAAACGAGCCACGGCGATGAGGCGGTCTTCATGGCGGCCTGCGCGGACGACCTGCGTGTGATGTCCCGGAACCTCGTCGCCCGGCACCTGTGGGTCGCCGGGGCCGACCGGCCGCCGGGCTGTGTCGGGCTGACGTCTGGCGAAAACGATACCGCCGAAACCGGACGGTTCTTCGTCGATCCGGACGCGCAGCGGCGTGGCGTGGCGCGCGCAGGGTGGGCGCGTCTCGTGGCAGATGCGGCGGCGCTGGGCGTGCGGCATCTGTCCCTGCACGCCGATCCGGGCGCCGTCGCGTTCTATGTCGCGGTGGGGTTCGCGGTGACGGGCCAGACGCCGTCGGGATCCATTCCGGACCGCATGTTCCCGGTCATGACGCGGGATCCGTCCTAGAGCACCACCTCGATCCGCCCGGTCGCGATGCCGCGCCAGTTGCGCACCACGGGCGTCATCCACTTCTCCAGCACCGGATCTCCCGCCCCGATCAGCCCCAGCTTGTGCAGGATCGCGGCCATCGCCGGATCGCGGCCCCGTTCGGCGCCGTCCATCAGCTTGAGCGCGACGCCCAGCCCGAGGTCCGGCAGTATCGCGACGTAAAATCCGTCCGCACCGGCCTTGAGGGCGGCGCGCCCGCGGCAGGCGCGCATCAGATCGGTGCAGGGCCGGTTCTCTCCCGACACCAGCTCGGGGTGCGCCATCATCGCCTCGCGCAGCCGCACCATGGCGCGTTGCCGCGTATCGCCCCCCGCCGTTGCGGCGGCGAATCGGGCCATCGCCGTGGCCGTTCCGCGCAGGGTGGCGGCATGAATTGGCGCCGAACAGCCGTCGATGCCCCAGCCGGGGCTGGTCTCGCCCGCCGTCTCTTCGACCGCCGAAAGGACGGCGCGCTGCACCGGGTGGTCGATATCGGTGTACTCGGCATCGGCATCCAGATGTTTGTTGAGCGTCAGAAACCCCGCGTGCTTGCCGGAGCACTGGTTGTGATATTGGCACGGGTCTTCGCCCGCCCGGATCATCGCATTGCGCGGCGCGCGGCCCAGCGGCGGATGGGCGCCACAGCGAAACGCCTCGTCCGTCAGGCCGAGATCGGCGATCCAGCTTTGCACGCGACCGGTGTGATAGTCCGCGCCGATATGGCTCGCGCAGGCCAGCGCCAGTTGATCGGTCCGCAGCCCGAAGGTGTCCGCAGCCCCGCTTTCGACGAGCGGCAGTGCCTGTATCATCTTGGCCGAGGACCGCGCATAGGTCACGATCTCGGGGTTGCCCCAGGCGTAGTGCACCTGTCCGCGCGCATCGCAGACGACGGCGTGGCCCGCGTGAACGCATTCCACGAGAGAGCCGCGCCAGACGTTCACGAGCGGGACGGCGTCGGTTGGAGTATGGCGGAGTGCGTCGGTCATGGTGGGGGGGCCTTCGGGTGGGCTGGCAGGTGCGGCGTTTTGCGGGGTGCGCGGAAATCCGCGCGGCGGGATAGAACCATTGTGATCGCGTGGCGGCGAACAAAGGGTTTTCCCGCACCCTCGTTTCTTGATAGGACACTCGGTATCGCGCCCCGGCACTGGCGACCAGCCCGAAGGTGCCGGTGCGTCGGGCCGCCCGACGGCGCCGCCTGCGATTGCGATGGAGCCCGCGGGCACGATATGAGATTGGGACACGGACAGTTTGGAGTTCCGAAGATGATGAAACGACATACCCTCGCCCTGACGCTGGGCCTTGCAGTGCCCGCAGCGGCGCTGGCGCAGGAAGAGACGACGAATCGCGTCGGTGCAACGACCGACTGGTCGGTATTCGAGGAAACCGATCCGCGCGAGTGTTTCGCGGTGTCGGCGCCCAAGGAGCAGGTGAACACCCGCGACGGCGAGGTCGTGTCGGTGAACCGGGGCGAGGCGCTGTTGTTCGTGTTCTACCGTCCCGGTGAGGGCGTGAACGGGCAGGTGACGTTCACCGGCGGCTATCCGTTTGCGTCGAACAGCCCCGTGTCGGTCGACATCGGGGGGACGCAGTACCAGATGTTTACCGAAGGTGAATGGGCCTGGCCCGCCACCCCCGAAGACGACAGCCGCATCGTCAACGCCATGCGCGCAGGGGCCTCGGCGATCCTGACCGGCGTGTCGGGACGCGGTACGCAGACGCGCGACACGTTCTCGCTCCTCGGTCTTACCGCCTCCGTCGAAGAGGCGCAGCGACGCTGCGCCGGCTGACGGAACCCGCGCGCTGCATGATTTCGAAGGGGCGGGCCACCGGGTCCGCCTTTTGTCGTTTTTCCCCTTTGCCGAAAGGCGCCCTGCCATGACCGACCAGATGCCAGCCCGGATCGCCGCCGCACCGAAGGCGCCCCCCGTGACGCCCGACATGCTGACCGTGCCGCGCAAGGCTGTGGACGGCCTGCCTAACCTCGTCGGGATGACGCGGGACGCGATGCACGCGGCGCTCATCGCCGTCGGCACGCCGGAGCGTCAGGCAAAGATGCGGGTCAACCAGATCTGGCAATGGCTCTATCACTGGGGGTCACGCGATTTCGCGGGGATGACGAACCTGTCGAAGGATTTCCGCGCGCTCCTCGCCGCGCATTTCGTCATTGCACTCCCCGAGGTCGTGACCCGTCAGCTCAGTGACGACGGCACCCGCAAATACCTCGTGCGCATCGCGGGCGGTCACGAGGTAGAGGTGGTGTACATCCCCGAGGAGTACCGCGGCACGCTGTGCGTGTCGTCGCAGGTCGGCTGCACCCTGACCTGCACGTTCTGCCATACCGGCACCCAGAAACTGGTGCGCAACCTGACCGCCGCCGAGATTGTCGGGCAGATCATGCTTGCCCGCGACGACCTCGACGAATGGCCCGCACCGGGGCAGGGCACCGGCGACAACGGCCCGCGACTGGTCAGCAACGTCGTGCTGATGGGCATGGGAGAGCCGCTGTACAATTTCGAGAACGTGCGCGACGCGATGAAGATCGCGATGGACGGCGAGGGCATGGCCCTGTCGCGGCGCCGGATCACGCTGAGCACGTCCGGTGTGGTGCCCGAGATCGCGCGCACCGCGACCGAGATCGGCTGCCAGCTTGCCGTGTCGTTCCATGCCACCACGGACGCGGTGCGCGACGTGCTGGTGCCGATCAACAAGCGCTGGAATATCGAAGCCCTGCTCGACGTGCTGCGAGATTATCCGAAAAAATCGAACTCCGAGCGGATCACGTTCGAATACGTGATGCTCGACGGGGTGAACGACAGCGACGAGGACGCACGGCGTCTGGTGGCGCTGATCAAGGGCATTCCCGCCAAGATCAACCTGATCCCGTTCAACGAGTGGCCCGGCACGCCCTACAAACGCTCGCCCTGGCCCCGGATCAAGGCATTCGCGGACGTGATCTATAAGGCGGGCTATGCCTCGCCGATCCGCACGCCGCGGGGCGAGGATATCATGGCCGCTTGCGGTCAGCTGAAATCCGCGACAGAGCGGGGCCGCAAGAGCCGCGCGCAGATTGCGGCGGAAACGGCTGCGGGAACTGTCGCAGCCGCAACGGACACGTCAATCGGAACGGAGAGCTGAGATGCGGATTACGCTGAACAAGATCGACTTCGAGATCGGGGCCGTGACGGTGGCCGAACGTACCGCGATCCTCGCCGATCCGATGATCGCGCCCGCCATCTGGCGCGAGGTCTGGCGCTGGGATCATACCAAGGGGACCGGTGCGTTCGTGACGAAAGGCGTGACGTCGAAGGGCCAGCTGATCCTGCCCAACGGCGTGCTGTTCTTTGTCCCCAAAGCGGACGGCAGCCGCGCACCGGGGCCAAGCGAGGCAATGGGCAAGCGCATCCTTGAAACCCTCAAGGCCAAGAGCGCCGTCGACATCATGCGTGCCGTGGCGAGCATCGTGCAGATCCCGCAGATGAAACTTCCGCGCGAGGCATTCGCCCCGATCGAAAAGGCCGCCAGCTATTCCATGCGGATGTACACCGAATATTCCGTGCTGCGGATGCGCAACGCGTCCCGCAACCTGTCGTTCGTGATCGCGCTGCCCGGTCAGTGCATCTATCACCACGAGGTGACGGCCAAGGACGACGTGGCGTATGATGCCCTCATCGAGAGCAGGCCCGAGCTGGCGAAGATCCAGCTTCGCTATATTCTCGCCCCCACATCCGACGCGAACCGCAACATGCGGGCCATGGCCCTGTCGGCATGGCTGAGTGAAATGAAGGCGCAGATCGAGGCGAAGACCGCGGGCGGCGTTCCCCTCGAAGACCCGGCATTGCAGAGCGACTACGCCCGCGCGCTGTCCGAGATAAAGGTGCTGGCGCAAAGTGGCAAAGGCAAGCAGCCGGCGCCTGCCCGGACCTGATCGGGAACATCGGCCTCTTCGGGAACGGATCTGTTGCCGTACGGGTTGCGATGTCGATGCACCCGAAAGGAACACGACATGCGCACCGAATATCCGCACGGCACCAGGGTTGAATGGAGCTGGGGCAGCGGCACCGGGACCGGCAAGATCGCGAAGAAGTACACCGAAAAGGTCACCCGCACGATAAACGGAACCGAGGTGACGCGGAACGCCAGCGACGACGAACCTGCCTATTATATCGAACAGGATGACGGAGACGCGGTCCTTAAGAGCGCATCGGAATTGTCGAAGGCGTAACGCCCGCCGCGACGCGCACAAAGTTTTTCGAAAACTTTGACGCCGAAGTTTTTCAAAAACTTCGTCTCCGCGGCGGGCGGAACGCTATGCCATCAGAGCGCGCGCCTGTTCCGGCGAAAGGGCCTCGGGCCGGTCGCAGGTTGTCGTCAGGTCGATAAACCGTTTTTCGGCCCCAGACCGCAGGATCGCCGTCATCACGTCGACCGTATGCACGGCCACGTCGATGTTGCAGCGGTGCGCGCGGCCTTCGTCGATGGCCGTGACCATGTCGGCAAGACCTGCGCAGCGATAGTTCGCCCGCCGACCTGTCTTGGCATTTTCGTCATCTTGGTTGTCGACGCCGAAGGGATGATCGCGGGTCGGCAGTTCCACCGGATCGCCGCCTTCCTGTGTCGCCATCACCGGCCCGCCGAAGAAATTCGGGTCGGGCACGTAGAGCGAGCCTTTGGTACCATACAGGTCCATCTCGTCATGCCGGTGCTTCCACACATCCCAGCTCTTGCCGAGAGTGATTGTCGCCCCGTTGTGAAATTCCAGCAGCGCATGAACATTTGTCGGCGTATCGACGGGTATAATCTCGCCGGTGCGCGGACCGTTGGCGATTGTGCGCGTGCCGAAGCCCGTGGTTGCAAGTGCGGCCACCGTTTTGACCGGACCGATCAGCTGCACCAGATTGGTGAGGTAATAAGGCCCCATATCGAGGACCGGACCCGCACCCGGCTGATAGAAGAAATCGGGGTTCGGATGCCAGCCCTCCATCCCGTGCCCCATGAAATGACAGGTGCCCGCAACGATATCGCCGACCAGCCCTTCGTCTATCGCCGCGCGTGCCAGCTGATGCGCGCCACCCAGGAACGTGTCGGGTGCGGAGCCGACGCGCAGGTTCCTCGACGCCGCGAGTTCGCGCAGATCCTCGCCCTCCTGCAACGACAGCACGATGGGCTTCTCGGAGTATGCGTGCTTGCCCGCCTCGAGGATGCCGCGCGTGATCTGATAGTGCACCGCCGGGATCGTCAGGTTGACGATCACGTCGATGTCCGGTGCCGCCAGTATCTCGTCAACGCCGAGCGCAGGAACGCTGTACTCCTGCGCGCGCAGGGCGGCGGCATCGGCATTGATATCCGCGACGGCGCGGATTTCCAGCGCCGCGAACAGCGGGGCCAGGCCAAGGTAGGTTGTCGATATATTGCCGCATCCGATGATGCCGACGCCAAGCTGTGCCATGGGAACTGCCTTCAGAACATTGTCATCGTGGTCAGCGACCGGGCGGCAAACCGCGCGTCGTCACCAGGATTGTCGTGCTCGGCCACGAGGTAGGTGCAGCCGGCAGCGCTCAGCGCGGGGACGATGGCATCCCAGTCCTGCTTGCCGTGGCCCACGTCCGCCCAGCCGTCCTGATCCGCATTCTGGCCCGAGGGCGCAATATCCTTGATATGGGCCGCGGCGATCCGCCCGTTGTATTTGCCGATCACCGTCACCGGATCGAGACCGGCGCGCGCTACCCAGCCAAGGTCGAGTTCCGCGTGGATGTCGTCCGATGCCTGAAGGATCAGGTCCATCGGCCGGTCCTCGCCGCCCAGATCCGCAAATTCGAAATCGTGGTTGTGCCAGCCGATGGTGATCCCGGCGTCGACCAGCGGCTTTGCCTTTTCGGCGAATGCCTTGCCGAATGCGCTCCATCCCGCGGCGTCCGTCGGACGGTCGTCCTCGGCCAGATGCGGCCCGAACGCCTTGGTGATGCCCAGCGTCTTGCAGATCTCGATGGCGCGGGCCGTGTCGTCCATCATCAGGTCGAGGCCGACGTGGCTCGACGGCATGGCAAGACCTGTCTCGGCAAGGGCGGCCTGCAGGCCCTTCATGTCGCCGAACAGCCCGCCGTAGCCTTCGACGTTTTTGTACCCGGCCTCGGCAAGCATCCGGCAGGTGTCGCCGATATCGGGCGTGTGGCGCGAGCAATAGAGTTGGTAGGCGATGGTGGTCATGTCTGTCTCCGGTGTGTCAGTGCGTGGCGGTGTGCAGATCGCGCAGCGTGAATGTCGGGGTGGCGTCCGCGTCCTGCGGCGTAAACGTCAGGCCGGCGGTTTCGCCCGGTCGGATGTGAACGGCGTTCGCCGACCAGCGCCCGGGAACGGACGCCTCGGCGGTGACGAAAAACGCCAGTTCGCTGGCCGATATCGTCAGGCGGTGGCCATTGCCTGTCGTCTCGATCTCATGGGTCAGGCCGGGGGCGGGCAGCGCATAGGTTTTCCACGGGCGGGGGGCGAAGATATCGCTGCCTTCGTCACCACCGTGCCAATGATAGGACAGAATTTCATCGACGGCCAGATCATCGAGCGATACGCGCAGGATCGTCACGGCCCCGGCGCCGACCCGCGCCGTGCCGCGTCCGATGTCGCGCCGTGTGCCATCCATCGCAATCGCCTCGGCGGTCACGGAAATCGCGGCCTCATTGCGCCCGTCGTTCACCGCGTTCAGCCGGATCTCGCCATCGACGACTGTTGCCAGAACCGTCGCGCGGGCAAAGAAATCCTTCGCCATGTGGTGCAGCAGTTTCCATCCGCCACCGTGATCGAGAGAGGACCACGAGCACACCGGCCAGGTATCGTTGAGCTGCCAGATCAGCGTGCCCATGCAATGCGGCCGGTGTCCGCGCCAGTGCGACACGGCGGTCTTGATCGCCTCGCCCTGCTGCACCTGTGACAGCCAGACGAAATCCTGAAACGTATGCGGCCAGCGGTAATAGCGGAACATCGTCTCGGCGATCCGCGCGTTGCCGCCGTCGTTCTTCTGGTGGCTTTCCAGCACCGGGGCCGCGATGTTCCAGTCGGCCTCTTCCGCGAATTTCCGCACGATCTCCATCGACGGATAGGACTGAAACCCGAATTCAGAACAGAACCGGGGCGTTACGTCGCGGTAATGGTCGAAATCCCGGCCTTCGTGCCAGACCGACCAGAAATGCATGTCGCCCGACCCGTCGTCGTGCCAGGCGTCGCCGAAATTCATCGGGCCGGGCGAGGGCGACGAGGGCCACCAGACAGCATTCGGATCGGTCTCGCGCAGCGCATCCTCGACGGTGCGGTTCAGCCGGTCGTAGAGCACCAGATAAGTGTCGCGGTTCTCGACCGTTTCGGGATACCAGCCCAGCGCGCCGATAAGTTCGTTATCGCCGCACCACAGCGCCAGACAGGCGTGGTGGTGCATCCGGGCGACGTTTTCGCGAACCTCCTGCGCGACGTTGTCGAGGAAATCGCGGTCGGCGGGATAGATGTTGCAGGCGAACATGAAATCCTGCCAGACCATCAGGCCCATTTCGTCGCACAGGTCATAGAACCACGTGGCCTCGTACCGTCCGCCGCCCCAGACGCGGATCATGTTCATGTTGGCGTCCACCGCCGATTGCAGCAGACGCCGCGTCGCGGCGCGCGTGATCCGGCCCGCCAGCGCGTCCTGCGGGATCCAGTTGGCGCCGCGCATGAACGTCGGGTGGCCGTTGACGTGGATCGCAAAGCCGAGGCCCGCGTCGTCCTTTTGCGTCACGAGGTCCACCTGCCGCAGGCCGATGCGGCGCGTTTCGGTGGCCGCGCCGCAGGTGACCGTCAGGTCGTGCAGCACCTGCGCGCCGTCGCCCACGGGCCACCACAGCGCCGGGTTGTCGATGTCGAAGGCCACGGTGATCGCGCCGTCCTCGACCTCGCCCGATGCGGTCCGGCCCGCGAATGTCACGTCGATGGCCGCACCCTCGGCGTGGGTCAGATGCGCGGTCACGGTCAGCGTGACCGTGCCGGGCGCGTGGTCCTGGGCGATCGCCATCCGGTCAATCCGGGGGGCGCGACGGGGGGCAAAGCCGATGTCGCCCAGCACGCCGAAGGGTGCCAGTGCGATGTTCCAGTCCCAGCCGAAATCACAGGCGGGTTTGCGGATCAGGTTGCCGTTCGGGATCGGGCAATTGTGCGAGAAGGGGATATGGAATTGCTGTGCCGCCTGCATGTCGGCGGTCGCGCGGGTCACGGCGGGAAAACGGATGGCGATCTCGTTCTCGCCCTTGCGCGCCGCCTTGCGGGCATCGGCGCGCCAGGTGCGAAAGGCGTTGTCCGCGTTCAGGATCTCGGTGCCGTTCAGCGACACGACGGCCAGCGTATCGAGACCGGCCGCGACCAGATCGACGTCGGCGCTGTCCAGCGTCACGATCCGGGTCAGCGTCCAGTCGCGGTCGCAGATCCACCGCAGATCGTATTCGTTGCGTCCGAAATAGGGGTCGGGGATCAGGCCCGCGGCGTGCAGCGCGGTGATCGCGTCGCCCGGCAGGGTCATGTCGCAGGAATAGGTGCCGGTCGCGTCGGTCAGACGCCACAGGCCGTTCAGGGTCGTATGTGTCACAGGCGAAGTTCCGTTTTGGCGTCGAAGAGGGAGGCGCGGGCGGGATCGATGCCGACGGGCAGCACATCGCCGCGTTTGACGCGGGCCTGACCGTCCATCCGCACGCGCAGAACCTCGCCACCCATTTCGGCGTAGACGAGGGTGTCCGAGCCCATCGGTTCGACCAGATCGACGGTCGCCTGCGATTGCACGGGGGCGGTTTCGGCCAGCGGGCCGGTCAGGATATGTTCGGGCCGGATGCCGATGGTGGCGGGCCGGTCTGCGGTCTGCGGGCTGGCAAAGGCATAGCCGGTCATCGGCAGCGACAGCTCCGGCTTGGTGAATGTCCCCTGCGCCAGCGTCCCGTCGAGAAAGTTCATCGACGGCGAGCCGATGAAATCCGCAACATAGCGGTTCTGCGGCTGGTTATATATCTCGTCCGGTGTGCCGAGCTGCATGATCTTGCCGTCCTTCATGATCGCGATGCGATCCGCGAGGGTCATCGCCTCGACCTGATCGTGGGTCACGTAGATCATCGTGTTTTCCAGCGCGCCGTGCAGGCGTTTCAACTCGACCCGCAGGTCGGCGCGCAGTTTCGCGTCGAGATTGCTCAGCGGTTCGTCGAACAGGAACACATCGACGTCGCGCACCAGCGCGCGCCCGATGGCGACACGCTGACGCTGACCGCCGGAAAGTGCGCCGGGCTTGCGCTTCATCAGCGGGCCGATTTGCAGGATGTCTGCGGCGCGGTCGATGCGGCGGCGGATTTCGTCGCGGGGCACCTTCGCGTTCTTCAGGCCGAACGACAGGTTCCCCTCGACCGTCATCTGCGGATAGAGCGCATAGCTTTGAAAGACCATGCCGATGCCGCGTTTGGACGGCTCCTCCCAGGTGACGTTCTCGCCCTTGATGAAGATCTGCCCGTCGGTCGGTTCCAAAAGGCCCGCGATGCAATTCAGCAGCGTGGATTTACCGCAGCCGGACGAGCCGAGCAGCACGAGGAATTCACCCGTCGCGATATCGAGGTTCAGGTCTTGCAGCACCTTGACCGCGCCAAAGCTGAGGTCGAGGGATTTGATCTGGACGGAGGGGTTTTCGATGGTCATGTCAGGCTCCGTGCAGGGAGTGAATTGGTATGTGGGGTAGAACAGGGCTGCGCCTGAAGCTGGCGTATCCCGGCGCGTGATGGGCTCGAAAGGCTCCCCCGGAGCCTATCGTCTTGCGAGGCAAAACCGCCCTCGCCTTTCGGCCCGGCGGCGTGCGGTCGCCCTCCGCGTTCGCCACTTGAAACCCGCCCTCGGAGCGTTTCATTTTGCTTTGCAAAAACTCGGCTCACCCCTTCACCGCCCCCGCGGCGATGCCACGTACGAACAATTTTCCGGAAGCGAAGTAGATCACCAGCGGTACGAGCCCGGTCAGCAGCGTCGCTGCCATGTTGACGTTGTATTCCTTCACCCCCTGCACCGAGTTGACGATGTTGTTGAGCTGCACGGTCATCGGGTAATTCTCGGGCTTGGTATAGATCACCCCGAACAGGAAATCGTTCCAGATGCCGGTGACCTGAAGGATCACCGCCACGACGAAGATCGGCAGCGCCATCGGCACCATGATCCGGAAATAGATCCCCCAGAACCCGGCCCCGTCGACGCGCGCGGCCTTGAACAGTTCTTCGGGGATCGAGGCGAAATAGTTGCGGAACAGCAGCGTCAGGATCGGCATGCCGAAGATCGTATGCACGAACACCAGCGCCGTGAGCGAATTGACCAGCGGCACCCGCCCGATCTTTTCAAAGCCCATCGCCAGCAGCACCGGATCGAGCCATGAGGCCAGATAGGTCAGGCCGAAGCCGGTGTTCTTGATCATCAGCACGATCGGATAGAGCATCGTCTGATAGGGAATGAACGCGCCAAGGATGAGGATGGTGAAGAACACCTCCGATCCCCTGAACTTCCAGTTCGCAAGGGCATAGCCGTTCACGCTGGCGATGATGATCGACAGCAGCACCGAGGGCACGAGGATCTGCACCGAATTCCAGAAGCCGCGGCTCAGCCCGTCGCAATTGATGCCGGTGCAGGCCTCGGCCCAGGCCTTGACCCAGGGCTCATAGGTCACCTCGAGCGGCGGGGCAAAGATGTTGCCGATGCGGATTTCCGGCATCCCCTTGAGCGACGTGACGATCATCACGTAGAGCGGCAGGAGGTAGTAGACCGAGACGAGGATCAGCGTACCGTAGAGGAATATGTTGGCCCGCGAAAACGCCCGTTTCGGTTTCGGACCGCGCGGACCGGCCATGGAACCGGGGTGGGCGACAGGATCGCCGGCGACGATGGCGGATGTATCAACCACGCTTGCGTCCTCCGAATTCGAGATAGGCCCAGGGGATCAGGATCACGATCACCGAGACGAGCATCATTGTGGATGCCGCGAACCCCTGACCGAGGTTCTGGGCGCGGAACATGTATTCGATCACGTAGATCGCGGGCACCTGTGACGACAGGCCGGGGCCGCCGCCGGTCTGCGCGACGACGAGGTCGTAGAGCTTGATAATACCGCTTGCGATCAGCACCAGCGAGGTCACGAACACCGGGCGCATCATCGGGATGACGATCCGCAGATAGGTTTTTACCGTGCCGATGCCGTCGACGCGCGCGGCCTTCCAGATATCCTCGTCGATGCCGCGCAGACCGGCGAGCATGATGCACATGATCAGGCCCGATCCCTGCCAGATTCCGGCGATGAGGATGCCGAACATCACCAGATCGGGATTGTTCAGCGGATCGAAGGTGAACGACGCCCAGCCCAGGTCGCGGATCACGCCTTGCAGACCCAGGTCGGGGTTCAGGATCCATTGCCACGCAAGGCCGGTGACGACGAAGGATAGCGCGAAGGGGTACAGGAAAATCGTGCGGAACACGTCCTCGCCGCGGATTTTACGGTCGAGCAGGGCCGCGAGCACGAAGCCGATGGTCAGCGTCAGGATCATCGAACAGGCGCCGTAGATCCCGAGGTTGATGATCGAGATGATCCAGCGCGGCGTGCTCCACAAGCGCTCGTACTGGTCGAGGCCCACGAAATCGAGGCGCGGCAGCAGGCCCGAGGAGGTGAACGAATGCACCACCGTCCACAGCGTGCCGCCGACGAAGACCACCAGCGCGGTCAGGATCATCGGGATCGACGCGATCTTGGCCATCGGGTTTCGGAACAGACGGATCGGGCGCTTGTGCCGCTTGCGGACGGGTGGCTTGGACAGATTGGGGGCGGCGGTCATGCGCGCGTCTCCGGGCGAATATCAGGGGGCAGGTCCGGGCGGGGCCATCGACGGCCCCCCCCGGGGATGGATTTGCGCGGCCCGACAGAGCCGCGCATTGGATCAGCCGGCGTTGGCGATGATGTCCGCATAGCGCGCCTGCGCGTCGGCCGCCGACAGGTCCGAGGTCCAGAACTCGGCCATCAGATCCTCGATCTGCAAGGATGTGTCGGGCGTCAGGTTCATGTCGCCGGACGGCAGGATGCCGCCTTCCGCCAGAATTTCGAGGCCCTGCTGCATGCAGGCGTTGGCAGCGGCGAGATCGATGTCGCCACGGACGGGCAGCGACCCCTTCTTCAGGTTGAACGCAACCTGCACCTCGGGCGAGATCAGCAAAGACGCAAGCTCGAGCTGGGCCGCGTGGATTTCCGCGTCGTCGATGACGGGGAAATAGAACGCGTCGCCCCCGGTATCGAGGATGCGGGCGTCGCCGAGACCCGGTAGGCAGGTGTATTCCTCGCCCGCCGTCTGGCCCGCGACCTGAAACTCGCCCTGCGCCCAGTCGCCCATGATCTGACCGCCGGCGGTGCCGGTGATGACCATGTTGGTCGCCTGGTTCCAGTCCTGAACGTTCGATCCGGCGGCCATTTCGCGCGCCTTGACGGCGGCCTCGAAGACGGCGGCATACTCGGGCCCACCGGCTACTTCGGCGCTCTTGTCGACGTTGACGGCGCGCCATGCCTCTTCACCGGCGATGGCCACGGCAAGGACACCGAAGGCGCCCGATTGCTGCCAGCCCTGCTGACCCATTGCCAGCGGCTGAATGCCCGCGGCCTCGAGGGCGTCTGCGGCGGCGGCGAATTCTTCCCAGTTTGTCGGCACGTCCATGCCGTTGTCGGTGAAGGCGGCGTTGTTCAGCCACAGCCATTGCCACGAGTGGATGTTGACCGGCACGCAATAGATCCGGCCCTCGAACGTGCAGGCGTCGAGCAGCGCGGGCGGGTTCACCAGATCGGCCCAGCCCTCGGCCTCGGCCACCTCGGTCAGGTCGGTCATCAGACCGGCCTCGATGAGTTCCTGTGCCTGAAGGCCGTGGTTCAGCTGGGTTGCGGCCATCGGGTCGCCGCCAAGGATGCGGGAAATGATGATCGGACGCGCGGCACCGCCGGATCCGGCGATGGCGCCGTCGACCCAGGTGTTGCCCGTCGCGTTGAATGCGGATGCGAATTCCTGCACGGCGGCAGCCTCGCCACCCGATGTCCACCAATGGGTGACTTCGAGTTCGACGGCATGGGCGCCCGACGCGGCGACCATCGCGGTGGCCGCGAGCAGTTTTGTGGTCAGTTTCACGATTCTTTCCTCCCTGTTCTAAATCGTTGTAGAGAAATCTATATCGTTTTAGACTGGTCAGGCAAGAAATTTTACTGCGTTGCAGATTCTTGAAACGTAACTTTAGGAAGGGCCGGTCGACACCATGAAAACCAGAGGCGATACCGGCGCACCGGGGGTGCCGCCCAAGCTGCGGCGTCAGCCGACGTTGCGCACCATCGCCGATCTGACCGGTCTGGCCGTTCCAACGGTGAGCCGCGCGCTGAGCGATGCGCCCGATATCGGGGCAAAGACCAAGGCGCGCGTGCGCGCCGTCGCGGCGGAAATCGGCTATGTGCCGAACCGGGCGGGCGTGCGCCTGCGGACCGGGCGCACCAATGTCATCAGCCTCGTGCTGGCGACGGATCACGACATGATGAATCACACCGCCCGGATGATTTCCGCCATCGCGGGGGCGCTGCGGCACACCCGCTATCACCTCAACGTCACGCCGTTCTTCCCGGACGAAGACCTGATGCGCCCGGTCCGTTACATCGTCGAAACCGGCTCTGCCGACGCCCTTATCCTCAACCAGATCCACCCCGAAGACCCACGGGTGCGGTTCCTGATGGACCGCAAGTTTCCCTTCGCGGCACACGGACGTTCGGTCTGGGCGGAGGACCATCCGTGGTTCGATTTCGACAACGAGGCCTTCGGACGGATCGCCATGACCGAACTCGTGGCGCGCGGGCGGCGCAATGTCCTGATGATCGCCCCGCCGATGACGCAGGCCTATGCACAGCATATGGCGGCAGGCGCGCGGTCCGCCGCGGGCGGTGCGCGCCTGCGGTTCGGCGGCGATATGACGTCCGACAGCCCGCAGGATCTCGTTTCCGACGGCGTACGCCGGATGCTGAGCGCCGACAGCGGCATCGACGGCATCATCTGCGGATCGTCATCGGTGCCGATGACCGTGGTCGGCGCGATCGAGGCGTTGGGCCGCACCCTTGGTCGTGACATCGACGTGGTGGGCAAGGAAACCGTGCCGTTCCTCACGCTGTTCCGCCCCGATATCATCGCGGTGCAGGAAGACGTGACGCAGGCGGGCACGTTTCTGGCCAAGGCCGCGATGCAGGCCATCGCCACGCCCGAGGCGCCGCCGATGCAGGGACTTCAGGTGCCCGACAGAACGCCCTAGCGGCCGGGGATCGCGGCGCGCCGCTCGCCCTTGTCGGCCCAGCCATCGATTGCGGCAACCGCCTCTTCCGCCGTCTCGACGAACCGGAACAGGTCCAGATCGTCTGCCGAGATCGTGCCCGCCTCTGCCAGCGCATCCCAGTTGATGATGCTCTCCCAGAACGCGCGTCCGAACAGCAGGAACGGCACCTTGTCCATGCGCCCCGTCTGGATCAGCGTCAGCGCCTCGAACGTTTCGTCCAGCGTGCCAAAGCCGCCGGGAAACACGCAGATCGCCTTTGCCCGTGTCAGGAAATGCATCTTGCGGATGGCAAAGTAGTGAAAGTTGAAACACAGTTCCGGCGTCACGTATTCGTTCGGCGCCTGTTCGTGCGGCAGCACGATGTTGAGGCCGATGGACCGTCCGCCCGCCTCTTGCGCGCCGCGATTGCCCGCCTCCATCACGCCGGGGCCGCCGCCGGTGACGATCACCTCGTCGTGGCCGCCCGCAGCCATCGAGCGGGTCGTCATCATCGCTGCGAATCGTCGGGCCTCTTCGTAGAACGCCGACAGATCGGCGGGCGCCTTGGTGCGCGCCGTGTCCTTTTTCGCGGCTTCGGGGATGCGCGCGCCGCCGAACAGGACGACAGTCGAGGTGATGCCCTCGGCATCCAGCGCCAGTTCCGGTTTCAGCAGTTCGAGTTGCAGGCGCACAGGCCGCAATTCCTCACGGCACAGAAAGTCGTCGTCGGCAAAGGCAAGCCGGTAGGTCGGCGAGCGGGTCTGCGGCGTGTCGGGCACATCCTGCGCGCTCTTGCGGTCCTGATGGCTGTCACGGAACGGGTGGCGGCGGGCATGCTCGTTCATTTGGGGATCCTCGGAATGTCCCTGTCTTGATGGCAGGCCGGGACGGTACTGTCCAATATCCCCTGATGTTTCTGTGCGCGACGCCGACTTTCCGGTGCCGTGCGATCCCGATGTGACGGTGCCGCAACAGCGGGCCGCCGCCCCGTATCAGAGCGCGACGACCCGATCCTGTATCCGCCCGCGTCCGGACCCTAGGTGTTCAGTCCCGGCATCTGGTGGGTCGGATTTAGGATGAATCTGTCCGGCTCGGATGTCCAGATCTTGCAGATGTATTCGTAGGGCGTGAGGCCGCCGAGGGTCTTGAGCCTTCGCGCGTAGTTGTAGGCTGCCATGAAGTCACCAAGGTGGGTGCGCAGCTGATCGTGGCTGTCGTAATGGTAACGCTTCACGGTCGCCTCCTTGATCGTTCGGTTCATTCGCTCGACCTGGCCATTGGTCCACGGATGGTTTGGCTTTGTCAGGCGGTGCTCGATCCCGTTGGCCTCGCAGATCATGTCGAAGCGCATCTGCCGCGAGTATGCCGTGTTCCTGTTCCGCGGCTGCTCGGCGAACTGGATGCCGTTGTCCGTCAGGATGGTGTGGACGTGATACGGCACGGCCTCGAGCATGTGCTGGAGGAACTCCCACGCCGTCTTCCGGTCGGCTTTCTCAACGAGCTGGGTCACGGCAAACTTGCTGGTCCGGTCAATGCCCACGAAGAGGTAGAGCTTTCCTTCCGCGGTCTGCACCTCCGCAATGTCGATATGAAAGAAGCCGATCGGATAGCGCTTGAATTTCTGTCGCTTCGGTTTGTCCCCCTCGACGTCCGGCAGGCGGGATATGCCGTGCCGCTGCAAGCACCGGTGCAGGGCCGACCGCGTCAGGTGCGGGATCGTCGGTTGCAGGGCATAAAGGCAATCGTCCAGCGGCAGCAGCGTATGGCGTCGAAAGGCGACGATCATCGCCTCCTCTGTCTCGGTCAGAACCGTCGAGCGCGGCTCTCTCGGCCCCGTCTTCATATCCTCAACCGTCGCCCGCCTGCGCCACTTTGCGACCGTCTTGGGATTGATCCCAAGCTCTTGGCTCAACTGCGAGAGCGAAGCTTGCGATCGCTGTATTGCTGCTCTGACGGCGTGCGTGGTCGTGGCGCTCCCGTGACGAACTTGTCCCATAATGCTTCCTTCCATTCCAACGAAAGGATCACACCATCAAACCGTGGGATCAAACACCTAGCCAGAGCGCAGCCACGCCGCGCAGCCACGGTGCGCATCGGTCAGGCCGATCCGCGAGCCGTTGATCAGCAGATGCCAGGTCGGCGCATAGCCCTGCGCCTGTGCCCGCGAGTAGGAGCAGCCCGTCGCGGGATCGGTCCAGTTCGGTTGCGTATAGCTGGCCGACGGCCCGACGCCGGTGGTCTGGGCGCCCGCGGGCAGGGCGAGCAGCATCGTGGCGGCGACCACCGATGCAATACGCGTGGCGCGCGACGTCCCGGCGGAGGTGGAGGGAATGGACATGTTGTTGGCAGACATGGGTGGCTTCTCCTGCGTTGAATGTATCGATGTGCCCCAGGTCACATTTCGTGCGGGTCCGGGTGGCGGCGGAAAGCGGGCACCATTGCGTCTCTTCGCTCTAAACTGTCGCAAAGTGGCGTCGATTGCCTCGGACCGGGCCTTCGTGCGATAGCGGGGAAACCCTGACCGAAGGAGCACCACCCGATGTCCGACGCCCAACTCGAAGCCGCGATCGAAGCCGCATGGGAGATCCGCGATACCATCTCACCGGCCACCACGGGCGAGGCGCGTGAGGCGATCGAGGACACGTTGTCGGCGCTCGACAATGGCACGCTGCGGGTTGCCGAAAGGCGCGGATCCGGCGACTGGCACGTCAATCAATGGGCTAAAAAGGCGGTCCTGCTGTCGTTCCGCCTCAACGATATGGCGGTGATTGAGGGCGGCAACGGCGGGGCGACCTGGTGGGACAAGGTGCCGTCGAAATTCGACGGATGGGGCGAAAATCAGTGGCGCGACGCCGGTTTTCGCGCCGTGCCCGGCAGCATCGTGCGCCGGTCGGCGTTCATCGGCAAAGGCGTGGTGCTGATGCCGTCGTTCGTGAACCTGGGCGCCTATGTCGACGACGGCGCGATGGTCGATGGCTGGGCAACTGTCGGGTCCTGCGCGCAGATCGGCCGCAACGTGCACCTGTCGGGCGGCGTCGGGATCGGTGGCGTCCTCGAGCCGATGCAGGCCGGACCGACGATCATCGAGGACGATTGCTTCATCGGTGCACGCTCCGAAGTGGTCGAAGGCTGCATCGTGCGCGAGGGCAGCGTCCTTGGCATGGGCGTGTTCATCGGCAAATCGACCAAGATCGTGGACCGCGAAACCGGCACCGTCACCTACGGCGAAGTGCCGCCCTATTCCGTCGTCGTCGCGGGGTCGATGCCGTCGAAGAACGGCGTGAACCTGTACTGCGCGGTGATCGTGAAACGGGTCGACGCACAGACGCGCAGCAAGACCGCGATCAACGAGCTGCTGCGCGACTGATGCTGCTGTCACGGACACTTGCACGGCGCCGGATCGCGCGGGGCGTGCGTCCCGGCCTCGTCGGTGCCTGGGGCCCGGTGCTGGTCGATATGGTGGCCATCGTCGCACTGTTGATCGCCGTGACGCCATGGGTGGCGCGCGTCATCCACCGGGCCGACGGGTCGGGCACTATGATCCTCGTCGTGGGGGTCGTCGTGTATTTCGTGCCGTCGCAAATCGTAATCGCGATGTCCTCCCTCTGGGCCGTGAAATCGCGGTGGTCTGACGATCCGTAATCAGCCCCGGGATCGGGCCATGTGTTCGGCGAAAACAGAGCCGGTAACCGGCTCATATGGAACCCAGTCGCCCTGTTGTGAGTTGTCTATTTAATAGGCGCGGCATTTACGCCTGCGCCGCACGAATGGAGAACTTCACCATGGGTTGGATTGGCGCGATTATCATTGGTGGCCTCGCAGGCTGGCTTGCAGAGCAATTTATGAAGTCGAACATGGGCCTCATCGCAAATATCGTCCTCGGCATCATCGGCGCCGCTGTGTTCAACCTCATCTTCGGAACGCTGTTGGGACTGTACGCGTCAGACAGCATCCTTGGATACCTGATCGCCGGCTTTATCGGCGCCTGCCTGCTGATCTGGGTGACGCGGATGGTGCGCGGCAAAACCTGAGGTCGACGCAGCTTTTCGCGACAAATGGATTGCAGATTTTACGGGCGTCATTCAGGGCGCCCGTTTTCGGTGGGCAACGACCCTGCGGCAAGCCATTCCTGCAGAGCCGACGTCGCTTCTTCCGGCTGTTCCAGTGTCGGCAGATGCCCGGCATCGCCGATGATCCTCAGGACGGAGCCGGTCAGCAGTCTGTGCATCAGTTCGTGCCGTGCGATGGGGCACAGCGCGTCGTCACGGCCACACAATACCAGCGCGGGCAGGTGCGCATTCCGCAGGGTGTCCTGATAATCAGGCCGGTCACGCAAGGCAGCGGACTGGTTCAGAAAAACCGCATCCCCCAGCCCTTCGGCCATCTCCATGCACAGATCGAGGATCGCGCCCCGGTTCGATCCTTCGCTCAGGTAGCGCGGCTTCATCTCGTCGCGCATCACGGCGCGCAGACGGCCTGCGCGCACCGCCGCCATCTGCGGCGCCCGGCCGGTCGCCACGGCGACGGTTTCGGCGCAGGGGTTGGTATCCATCAACGCGATCCGTTCGATGCGTTCCGGCGCCTGACGCAGCATCTCCATCGCGACGATCCCGCCCATCGACAACCCTGCGAGCGCGAAGAACGGCGGCGTATGGGCAAGCACCCCGGCAGCAATCGCCCCGATGCTGTCGTGGCCGCCGATGGGGGCGCAATGGATGGTGCGCGTGGCCGACAATGCCGCGATCTGCGGCGCGAACAGGCGCGCGTCGCACATCATTCCCGGCAGCAGAACAAGGGGTGTCACGCGCCTACTCTGCCGATGCCAGCTTTGCGCCGTCGACCAGCGCGCCGAGTTTCGCATAGGCGATGTCCGGATCGACGGACCCGAACCCCGCGAACGTACCGAACCCGCAGTCCGATCCCGCGATCACCCGGTCTGTGCCGACGATATCGGTGAACCGCTGCAGGCGCTGCGCGACAAGTTCGGGATGCTCGACGAAATTGGTGGTCGTATCGACGACACCGGGCACGAGAACCTTGCCGTCCGGAATTTCCGACGCCCGGTCGCGGAACACCGTCCACTCGTGGCCGTGACGCGGGTTCGACGTTTCGAACAGGGTATAGCGCGCCCTGGCGCCCATCAGCGTGGTGAACATCGTGTCCATCGGCACGTCGCAGGTATGCGGCCCCTCGTAATTGCCCCAGCAGATGTGGATGCGCACCTTTTCTTCGGGGATGTCGGACAGCGCGTGGTTCAGGGCCTCGACGTGGCTCTGCGCGATCTTCACGAACGCGGCGTCCGAAAGGTCGGCGAAGAGCATGTGACGCGACAGCGCAAGGTCGGGGCAGTCGAGTTGCAGGTCCAGACCGCTCGCCACGATGGTTTCGTATTCCGCCTTCATCGCATCGGCAAGCGCGGCGAGGTATGCGTCGCGGGTCTTGTAGTGATCGTTGGCCAGAAACAGCGAGATGACGCCCGGCGACGCCGCGTTCATGAATCCGCGCGCCGCCCCGTGATCTTTCATGCCCGCGCGCAGGTTGGCGATGTCCTTTTCCAGCTCGCCCTGACCCTTGGATTTCACCTCGCCCACGCACATCGGCCGGGCGTATTGCGGCGTGCCGCCCTCGTCTGCGAGGCGTTTCAGATAGCCGGGGAATTGCCTGAGGTCGGCGGGCGCATTGCGCGGGCTGTCGCCGTCGAACCCGGTGTAGCGGTCCTTGACATAGGTGGCATAGCTGATCTTCGAGGTCTCGCCATCCGAGACGATGTCGATGCCCGCCGCCACCTGTTTGCGCACGGTTTCGGACACGGCGGCGGTCATCGCGGTGTCGAAGGCGGCGGCGTCATAGGGCTCGGCGCGTTCACGGGCAAAGATGAAATCCACCACCTCCTGCGTCCGGGGGAGGGAGCCCGTGTGGGTGGTCAGAACGGTCATGTCAGTCTCCTTGTTCATCTGTCGTTTCGACGGCGCTCACGACCGTCCATGTTTTCCAGGCCGTACCGTATTCGATCCGGACCCGGGCGGGCAGACCGGATTCGACCAGCCAGACCCGGCCGCGCTGATCGACGCCATCCAGCGCCATGTCCGCGCGTTCCGGCACCCGGTCGAGCGAAACGTGCCATGTGCCCGCATGGGTCCGGACGACGGCATAGGTTCCGCCGTCGGTCACGCCCGCAGGGGGCGAAAACGTGAACGCCACCCGGGCGCGCAGGCCGCCTTTGCGGGTGATCGCGGGATCGCGCAGGTTGCGCCGGAACAGCAGGCCCGCGACGATGGCGGCCGGCCCCGTCCAGACAAGTGCCGCGCCGTCGCCATTGGCAATCGCGCCGACAGTCATGATCGCGGCAACAGCCGTGGCAAGGAACAGGACGACGCGCATGCCCGGGTCAAACGGCCCACGTCGCCCCCGCCGGATCGCCGGTGGCAACCACGTGGAACAGCGATGCCTCGCCGGTCATCGATGGTACGGCGTTGTGCGGCAGATCGGCGGGCACCGACATCGTGTCGCCGGGGGCAAGGGTCGCCTCGCCGCCCTGCCACGTCACCCGCCAGTGGCCGCGCATCGGCATCAGGACGGACGGCACGTCGTGCGTGTGCATCCCGGCGCTGGCCGATGCCCGCGTGACGAACGCCACCTCGAAGCCCGGTCTGTCGGGCAGCATCCCCCGTTCGCCGATCACCGTGGCCGGGGCCTTGCCCGCCATCGCGACCATGTCCCAATACCGCGCGACGTGGCGCGGTACGACATCCGCCGCCGCAGGTTCGGGATAGGTGGCCAGTTCCGCCTCCGTCAGGACCGGCATCGGGCCGACGCCGCCCGGCAGCGCCTGCCCGGCTTTGGTATCATAGAGCTTGCGGTTCTCGCCCAGCACGAGGCCGTGCGCCGCCGCATCCTCGATCACCTGCGGCGCCCAGATCACCCCGCCGCCGGCGTCGTCGCCACCGAGAATGGCCATGATCATCCCGTAATCGGTGCCGATATTCTCGAACCCGCGAAAGATGCCCGTCGGAATGTTGATGATGTCCCCCTCTTCGAGGACAACCTCACCGGCGGTGCCCCAGCGGCCCCAGAAAAACCGCCAGCGCCCCTTCAGCACGAAAAACACCTCCGCCGTGCGGTGCGAATGCAGCGAGTTGCGGCATTTCGGCGGCTGACCGGCGGCGCCGATATTGAACCCGTGCGGCAGCGGAATGTGGACGTGCTGATCGGCGGATTCGGACACGCCGCCGCCGATGATGGTGAAATTCTCCTTGGTATCGCTGCCCGGCGTGTGGGCGTCGATGAAGGCTGTCTTGCAGGGCCGCAGGTCGCCATAGCGAACGATACGTTTTTCCATTTCGGCGGGGGTCATCGGGACCGTTCCTTCTGTGGGGTTATGTCAGTCCAAAAATACTCGGGCAACGCAAGCTGTCAGGGGGCGGCGAGCAAAATCTGCTTCCAGATCGCCACCTCGTCGACCAGCGCGAATTCGCGCCGCACGGAATGGCCTTCGCCCCCGAACGGCCCGAATTCCGCGTGACAGATGCCCATGACATGAACCGGCGCGCCGGTGGGCGCCCCGAAACTGCCCCAGCCTTCGTGCAGCCCGTCGAGGGACCAGCGGATCGCGGCACGCGGTGACATCATGCCACCGTCCATCCCGATCTGATGGTGGATCCGGAATGTGGCATTGGGAAACGACGACCGCAGGCCAACCCAGTGCGCCATGCTGCCTTCGCGCCCGATCGACGTGACGGCGCCCGCGTATTCACCGATCACCGCACGGTCGAAATCGCGGGTGATGGTGGTGAAATCCTTTGCCATGATCCGGGTCAGCGTGTCGGCATACCGCTGGCCCCAGACATTGTCGTTGCCCGTCCCGTGATAGCCGCCATCCACGTCGATGGCGGGGGTGAACGGGGGCGGCCCGTCCGCGCCCTCGGCTGCGATCAGCCCGGCGGCATAGGCGCGCGGTTCATATCCCAACTGACGGACAAGGCCGCCGTAATCGCGGATCAGCCATTCGTCATAGATCGTGTCGGCCTTTGCCGCGCAATCGGCGATTACCCGGATCACCCAGGATTTTCCGGTGGCCGGGCCGAACTGCCCGTCGCGGGTATGCGTCGCCTTTGTCAGCAAGCGGTGCGACGACAGATACCCGGTGTCCTCGTCGCCCGACCAGATCACGTCCTCGCCCAGAACGGTGCGATCCGGAAATTCGTTCACCGTGGCCATCGTGCT
Organism: uncultured Alphaproteobacteria bacterium; assembly: GCA_963761735.1. Lineage (GTDB taxonomy): Bacteria > Pseudomonadota > Alphaproteobacteria > Rhodobacterales > Rhodobacteraceae > CAVXHQ01. The sequence goes on along the minus strand of CAVXHQ010000003.1, from coordinate 518,659 downwards.
GGCGATGACGGCCTTGTTGCCGCGCTGAATGCCCATCGGCGAGCGGACGGGGATATCCTCGGAATAATAATGCTCGAGGGTCGCGACCCCGCGATCCTCCCAGATCTCCTTGGTGATTCCGATGATATACTCCGGAAAATCCTTCCAGCGGTTCGAGAAACCCTTCATGTCGGCGTCCTTTCGCATGCGGTGCGGGCCGATCCGCGCAGGATCAGGTCACCGTCGATTTCGATGTGATGGGGCGGTGCGCCAGGGTCCGCGATCTGCGCGAGCAGCACCGCCACCGTCGCCCCGACCATGCGGTTGACCGGCTGGCGCACGGTCGTGAGATCATAGGCCGCCCACGCGGCCAGCGGCACGTCGTCATAACCGACGACGGAAATATCGCCCGGAACATGCAGGCCAAGATCGTGGCGCAGCACATCCATGACCGCAAAGGCCATGTGATCGTTGCCGACGAAAATGGCATCCGGCGGCGCTGCATGATCCATCAGCGTGCGGGTGGCCTCGGCGGCGCAGGCCCGGTCGTACATCCCGTCGATCACCGCCAGAGGGGCGCGGCCCGCGGCCTCGAGGCCCTCATGGAAACCGCGCGCCCGGTCGCGCCCGGTCGACGCACCCGCCCAGCCCGCGATATGGGCGATGCGTTCGTGCCCGCCCGCGATCAGGAATTCGGCCACCTTGCGCCCGCCCGCTACGTTGGCCGATGTCACCGACGACAGACCGGCCCCGTCCTGACCGCGGTTGAACATCACCACGGGGATACCGGCCGCGGCGCAGCGTTCCGTCAGATCGTTGCTCATCGACACCGAGGCGGTGACGATGCCGTCCACGGAGTAGTCGATCAGGCTCTGCACCAGCGGCGCGATCCCCTCTGCCGCATTCGGCGCCATGAACACGAGGATGTGGTAGCCCTCGTCCTTCAGCGCGACCGACAGCCGCTCGAGGACCAGCGGATAGAACTGATTGTCGAGATAGGCGACGACGAGGCCGATGATCCTGCTCTTGCCCGTGATCATCGCCCGCGCCAGCGGATTGGGCCGATAGCCCAGCTGCTCGGCGGCGCGCCGCACCTTTTGCGCCGTGCCCGCCGACGCGGACGCGCCCGGCGTGAACACCCGGCTGACCGCCGACTGGCTGACACCGGCAAGCCGCGCCACGTCGATGGAGGTGATCTTGGTCATGTCGGATCAGTCCGCCGTCCAGCCGCCGTCGATCAGCAGCGATGTGCCGGTGACGAGCGCGCTGGCGTCGGATGCCAGATAGACGACGCCGCCCATGATGTCGGTCACCTCGCCGACCCGGCCCAGCTTGATCTTCTCCTCGATCCATCTGACACGCGCAGGATCGGCGAACGTCGGCTCGGTCAGCGGCGTGCGGATGAACGTCGGGCAGACCGTGTTGACGCGCACGGCGTGCGGCCCCCATTCGATGGCCATCGCCTTGGTGAACCCTTCGACCGCGTGCTTCGTGCCGCAATAGACCGCCCGGTCGATGCCGCCCACATGCGCCATCTGGCTCGAGATGTTGATAAGGCTGCCGGGCCTGCCCGCGTCGATCAGTCCCTTTGCCACGGCGCGGGTCAGAAAGTATGCTCCCTTGACGTTCAGGTCCGAAACGGCGTCGAAATCTTCTGGCAACGTGTCGACCGCCGCCGAATGCCGCGCCAGCCCCGCCGAGTTCACCAGCACGTCGAACGGCCCGCCCGCGGCAACCGCAACCCCGGTGGCCGCCACATCCGCCACATCGAGAACCAGGACCGTGACGTCCCACCCCTCGTCCCGCATCTGCGCCGCCAGCGTCTCGAGTTTCGCCGCCCCCCGCGCCGCAATCGTCACCGCCGCCCCGGCCTCGGCCAGCGCCACCGCACAGGCCGCACCGATCCCCGACGACGCGCCGGTCACGAGGGCGCGACGGCCGTCGAGACGGAAAGACGGGGTGCGGGGCAGCGTCATGGGGTGGTGTCCTTTATCTTGGCCGGGCGCGTGTGGTTGGTACGGACCCTCCGGGGGGAGTTTTTGAAGCAAGAAAAAGCGCGCCTCCCCCGGCTTTTTCTTGCCAGAACAACTCCCGCCGGAGGCGCCGGCGGTGCCTCACTCGGCGGCCTTGCCATAGGGCACGTTCTGTCCGCCATATCGCCGCACGCGGAGGTTGCATTGTTCTGCGTGGCCCACGAATCCTTCGAGCATGCACAGACGCGAGCCATAGGCGCCGATCTTTGCCGCCGCCGCGTCCGTCGTGATCCGCTGATAGCTGTGCGTTTTGAGGAATTTGCCAACCCACAGCCCGCCGGTATAGCGCCCGGCCTTTTTCGTGGGCAGCGTGTGGTTGGTGCCGATCACCTTGTCGCCGTTCGCGACGTTGGTGCGGGCCCCGAGGAAAAGCGCCCCATAGCTGTGCATGTTGTCGAGGTACCAGTCGTCGCGGTCGGTCATCACCTGCACATGTTCCGACGCGATGTCGTTGGCGACGGCCAGCATCTCGTCGTGATCTTTGCACAGGATCATTTCGCCATAGTCGTTCCACGACGTCCGGGCGGTTTCATGGGTTGGCAGGATATCGAGCAACCGTTCGATTTCGGCCAGTGTCGCCTCGGCCAGTTTGCGCGAATTTGTCACCATCACGGCGGGCGAGTTGTACCCGTGTTCAGCCTGACCCAGCAGGTCGGTGGCGCAGATCTCGGCATCCACCGTGTCGTCGGCGATCACCATCGTTTCGGTCGGCCCGGCGAACAGGTCGATGCCCACGCGCCCGTAAAGCTGGCGTTTCGCCTCCGCGACGAAGGCGTTGCCGGGGCCGACGAGCATGTGCACCGGTTCGATCGTCTCGGTGCCGATGGCCATGGCGCCCACGGCCTGCATCCCGCCGAGCACATAGATCTCATGCGCGCCGCCCATGTGCATCGCCGCGACGATGGCCGGATGCGGTTCGCCGTTCTGCGGCGGCGCCGAGGCTGCGATGCGTGGCACGCCCGCAACGGTCGCGGTCAGGACGGACATGTGCGCGGAGGCGACCATCGGGAACTTGCCGCCGGGCACATAGCAGCCCACCGATTGCACCGGAATGTTGCGGTGGCCGAGGATCACGCCCGGCATCGTCTCGACCTCGATATCGGTCATCGACGCCCGCTGCGCTTCGGCAAAGCCGCGGATCTGGGTCTGGGCGAACCGGATGTCTTCCATGTCGCGGGCGGACACCTTCGACATTGCCGCCTCGATTTCGGAGGCGGACAGGCGGAAATGCGGCGGATCGTATTTGTCGAACTTTACGCTCAGATCGCGAATGGCGGCGTCGCCGCGCGCCTCGATATCGGCCAGCGTCGTTTCGACGGTGCTGCGCACCCGTGCGTCGTCCTGCATGCGTTCGGATTGGGGTTTGCCGGATTTGAGGTAAGTGGGCATGTGCGTCTTTCGGATTGCGGGGCAGTCAGGGGGGCGGGATCGGTCGGGCGCGCGGTCAGCCGGGTTTTTGCCAGACCATCAGGTTGAACCACGGCGCGCGGGCGTAGCGTGCGCCTGCGGCGCGGTCGGGGCCGGTGTAGGGCGGTTCCTCGAAATGGCGCAGGGTCAGGCCCGCGCCGAGCAGGGCGGTCATATAGGATGACAGCGGCCGGTGGTAACAGCGCAGCCGGATCGCGCCCCATGAGACATAGTATTCGAATTCGCGCAGATAGTTGTCCATCGCAAAGCTGGTGGCGCCATCGTCGGCCACCTGCCAGCGGTCGTCGTCCTCGCGTGCGTCCGACGGCACGGCGGTGACGTGGCCGCACAGGTTTGCGATCAGCAAGGTGCCGCCCGGCGCCAGAACTCGGGCCATTTCGGCAATGGCGGTACGGTAATCGGGGATATCGACGAGGCTGATATAGGACACCACGAGCGGGAAGGTTCCGTCGTCGAAAGGCATCGCCTCGGCCACGCCTTCGACGAAGGTCGCGTCCGGCTGTGCGGAGCGCGCGTGATCGAGCAGGTGTGCGACCGGATCGAGGCCGGTGGGCACGATGCCGATCGCGGCGAGCATCCGGCTGAACCGCCCCTCGCCACAGCCGACGTCGAGCGCGGTTGTGGCCCCCGTCGCCCGGGCGTGGGCGATCATCGGCGTGTCGAGGACGTGGATACGGCCCGGATCGCCGCTTGCGTTGACGAAATCGATCCACGCGGGGGCACTGGCGTTCCATGCGTCGGCGCCGGCATCGGCCTGACGCACGGCGAGGATGTCGCCGGTCGCGGAATGTCGTGTAACGCTCATGGTGCGGTCCCTTCCGGGCTTTCCGGTGCGGCGCGGCCCTCGTCATAGCTCTCCCAGCCGTGGCCGCCGAAAACGTCGACGCCAAGCTGCATCATGACATGCGCGAAATCGACCGACACCGGGTTGTCGGCGATGCGCCCGTCCTCGATCCGCCAGAAATCCATGTAGGGGATTTTTACGCGCTTTCCGGTGGCCGCGATTCCCATGAACGTTCCCGAGTGCGTCGCCTCGATATGGCCGAAACACGACGCCCAGTCACCGTCGGCCATGAAGTGATCGGTCTTGTATTCGCGGTCGGTAAAGGCGGCGCGCAGCGGAAACTGCCAGTTGCGCTGAAACGCCTCGATCCCTTGTTTGGTGCCGCAGCCCTGATTGCCGCGCCACATGAACCGGGGCGTGAAATAGGGCGTCATGTCCATTTCGCCCGCGGCAAGCCCGGCCTCCATGCGGCGGACGGCGGCAAGGCTGGCCGCCGATGTTGCGGCACGGTCGGCGATGGATGACGGCGTGTCTGTCATGACAGTCGCGCGCCGGTTTCGGCGTGGAACAGATGGCAGATGTCGGCGGGGATGCGGGCGGCGAACGGGTCGCGGATCTCGGCCCGGAAATCCTTGGCCGCCTTGACCGACACGAGGGCGCCGCCCGCCTTGACGGTGATCATCGTCGCATCTCCCAGAAGTTCGAGGGAATAGATCGGCGCCGCCAGTTCGCCGTCTCCGGCCGGATCCAGCATCGTCGCGTCCTCGGCCCGGAACCCGATGGTTACAGGGCCATCGGGGCCGGTCAGCCCTGCGATGCTCAGGCGGTTGGCGGTGAATGTGCCGCCCGACAGCGTGCCGTCGATCAGGTTCATCGCCGGGCTGCCGATGAAACTTGCGACGAATGCGTTGGCGGGCCGGTCATAGATCTCGGTCGGCGTGCCGACCTGCTGGACGATGCCCTTGCTCATCACCACGACACGGTCGGCCAGCGTCATCGCCTCGATCTGGTCGTGGGTGACGTAGATTGTCGTCGTCTTCAGCTCGTGGGACAGGTTCTTGATCTGCGCCCGGGTGCTGACGCGCAGTTTCGCATCCAGGTTCGACAGCGGCTCGTCCATCAGGAACAGGTTCGGCTGACGCACCACGGCGCGCGCCAGGGCGACGCGCTGGCGCTGGCCACCCGACAGCTCGCCGGGTTTGCGGTGCAGGAAATCGTCGAGCTCGACCATCGCCGAAGCCCGCATCACCCGTTCCTTGTGCTCGGATTCGGGCACCCGCCGCACCTTCAACGGAAAGCGGATATTTTCGTAGACGTTCATGTTCGGATAAAGTGCATAGCTTTGAAAAACCATCGCCACGTCGCGGTCCTTGGGATCGAGATCGTTCACCCGCTTGCCGTCGATCAGGATATCGCCCGAGGTCGCATCCTCGAGCCCCGCGATCATCCGCATCGTCGTCGTCTTGCCGCAGCCGGACGGACCGAGCAGGACCAGAAACTCCTGATTGCGAATCGTCAGGTTGAAATTGTCGACGCCGACGAACGACCCCCACCGCTTGTTGATATCGCGCAACTGAACTTCGGCCATGATACCTCCTGCGAAACGCTCCCGCAGGGCGCTGCATACGAATGCAATAATGGTGGGCGCATTTCGACGGTCAGGCAAGTGGGTGTCCGGTAAAAACCGTAAATTTTTGATAAATACGTTGATTTTCCTTGCACGGGAGCGGAACGCATCGGATGCTTGCAAGCGTATGCAGGAAATGTGGTGATTCGAATTTGCGGCCTGTGATAATGGATCGCGTGCGCCCGACAGGTCTTTTCAGGCCGTCCGAAACACGACAGGATCACACACATCACGACCGGCGGCCGCACCTCTGAGATACAGGGCAGGGACGCCGCGAAACCGACAACGGAGTGACAGAATGAACCTCATGAAAACCAGCGTGCTCGGCACCGTGTTCGCCGCCCTTGCAGGCACCACCGCTGTTGCGGAATGCGGCATCGAAACCGGTCGCATCAGCGTCATCGGCAACGAATTTCCGGCCATCCAGACCATCGGCGCGGTCCTGGCAACATGTGCCAGCGACACCGTCGAGGTCGAGACCAACCTGACCGCCGATCACCAGACGCTCAACGTCGCGGGCATGACCGGCAATCCGGCGGAATACACCTCTGCCATCATCGCCAACTCGTCGATCGTCGCCCTGCTGAACGAGGACGTGATCCGTCCGCTCGACGATCTGGTCGCCGAATTCGGCGCCGACATTCCGGCCCGCCAGATGATCACCATCGACGGCAAGGTCATGGCCATCGCGTTCATGGCGAACGCCCAGACGCTCGCCTATCGCGCCGACGTTCTCGAAGAGGTCGGTCTGGCCGTGCCCACATCCTACGAAGAGGTTCTGGTTGCCGCAGAGGCGATCCGGGCCGCCGGCATCATGGAGAACCCGGTGGGTGGCGCCTATGCCGCGGGCTGGAACCTGGCCGAGGAATTCGTGAACATGTACATCGGCACCGGTGGCGCCTTTTTCGAGCCGGGCACGGCGGTCGTCTCGATCAACAACGCGCAGGGCATCGAGGCCCTCGAGATGATGAAGGCGCTCAGCGAATACATGAACCCCGATTACCTCACCCATGACAGCAACGGCACCCAGGCCGAATGGGAGGCCGGGAACGTCGCTCTGATGAACATGTGGGGCAGCCGTATGCAGAACCTCATGGACGACGAAGGCTCCGAGCCGGTGGTCTATGAGAACACGATGGTCGGTGGCCCGCTGACGGTGGGCGACAGCGGCGTGCCCGCGTCGACGCTGTGGTGGGACGGCTGGACCGTGGCGAAAAACATCTCGGACGAGGATGCGGCGGCGACGTTCCAGGCGCTAACGCTTGCGGTATCGCCCGCCACCCTGACGGACGAGACGATGAACGAGGCGGTCTGGCTGATCGACGGTTATGTGCCGGCACCGGTCAGCGAGGGCGTATTGTCCGCCGTCGCCGCCGGAACTCAGCCGTATCCGATGCTGCCCTACATGGGCCTGTTGCACACCGCGCTGGGCGACAATATCGCCGATTACCTGCAAGGCAACGAAAGCGCCGAACAGGCGCTGGCCGACATCGAGGCCGCCTATACCTCCGCAGCGCAGGAGCAGGGCTTCCTGCAGTAACGCGCCCCGCCGGAGCCCGTCAGGGCGCCGGCCAATACGGTTCCCGCCGGAGCCCGTCAGGGCGCCGGCCAATACGGTTCCCGCCGGAGCCCGTCAGGGCGCCGGCCAATATGTTTCCCGCCAGAGCCCGTCAGGGCTCTGGCCGCCGCGCGCCCGTCAGGGCGCGCAACCCGGCACCGCGCAAGCGGCGCCCTGCAGCGACGCGCGAAGCGCGGCGCAACCCCCTAAGGGAAAGGTGGTAATTTTGCCGCCCTCCTCCCGATACGGCGCTTCTGCCGCAGAAAACCCAAGGTCGGCCCCGCCATGAAACACAGCGCCTTCTTCTGGTTCGTTTTTCCGTCGACGCTTCTGATGCTGCTGTTCATCGCCGCGCCGATCGTTTCGGTCGTGACCCAGTCGCTCTACATCCAGCACGAACAGGTCGTGGTCGAAGTCGAGAACTGCGGCCCCTTCGGGTGCACCACCCAGACGGCGGTGGATCAGGAGGCGACGCAGGCGATCCGTGACGCCGAGCCGCTGGGCCGCTGGGCGGGCCTCAGCGTCTACCTCAACCGGGGCCATCTCGCGAGCGCCGAGGTGGCCCAGGCCTGGCGCGACAGCACCTCGATCGGCAATTTCGGTTCGCGGCTGATGAATCTGCCGTTCTATGCGGCAATGGCCTTTACCCTAACCTACACTTTCGTCGTGACACCGCTGTGCATGATCCTCGGCTTCGCCATTGCCATCGCCGTCAACACGGTCAGCCGCGGCATCAAGGGCCCGACGATCTTCTTCTCGCTGCTGCCGTTCATCGTCACGCCGCTCGTCGGCTCGCTGGTCCTGTTCTGGATGATCGACGCGCGCGGTGTGCTGGGGGCTGCCCTACAGTACCTGTCGGGCGATCCCGACCTGTCGGTCAAGGCATCGACCCCGCTGATGTGGATCATGCTGATGGTCTATGGCGTCTGGCATTCCGCGCCCTTTGCCTTCGTCGTGTTCTACGCGGGGCTGCAAACGGTCAACGAGGACACCTTGGAATCCGCGATGATCGACGGCGCGAACCGGTGGGAGAGGATCCGCTATGTCGTGATCCCGCACCTCTTCCCGCTCGTTACCTTCGTCGCCCTGATCCAGCTGATGGACAACTTCCGCGTGTTCGAACCTATCGTGAGCTTCTCTGCGCAGGCCCATGCCACCTCGCTGTCCTATGCCATCTACCAGGACCTAGGCGGAGAGACGCGTCTGCTGTCGTCCGCCGCGGCGACCTCCGTCCTGACGATTATCTTCGTCGGTATCCTGCTCAGCCCGGTGCTTGTCCGCACCTGGCGCGATTTCGGCAAATAGGGGGCCACCATGTCCAGCAAGGCGACACAGCGCCCACTGCCGATCCGCATTCTCGCCATCGGTTTTCTCGCCATCTGGCTCATCGCCGCCGCGTTCCCGTTCTTGTGGACGCTCTGGGGCTCGTTCAAGGTCGAGGGGGATTTCTTCTCCAAGGCGAACTGGGCCAACTCGCTCTATGGCACGCTCACCCGCGCCGAAACCGGCGCCGGGTTCACCGGGAGCGGCTATTACGGCGCCTGGGTTCAGGAAGAGTTCGGACGCGCGGCGATCAACTCCGCCATCGTGTGTTTCTTCGTGGTGTCGATCTCGCTCACCTGCGGCACGTTGGGCGGCTATGCGCTGTCGCGCAGCACCTATCGCTATGCGTTCTGGTTCTTGCTGTTCGCGCTGATGTTCCGCGCCATGCCGCCGATCACGCTGGTGTCCGGGTATCTGCTGCCGTTCTACGAATGGAACCTGTGGGGGCGGCTGTCGACGACGATCATCGTGCTGGTGGCGATCAACCAGCCGTTCACGCTGTGGATGCTCACGTCGTTCTTTCGCAACATCCCCAAGGATCTCGACGAGAGCGCGATGGTCGACGGCTGCACCCGGTTCCAGGCGTTCCGCCACGTGATCGTCCCGGTGATGTGGCCCGGCGTGATCACCACCGGGTTGTTCTCGTTCCTGCTCGCCTACAACGATTTTGCGGTCACCGCGATGCTGCTGGATCAGGATAACCAGACAATGGTGCCCAAGATCGCGTCGTTCCTGGGCACCACGCAGACCAAGGGCAACGTGATGTTCGCCGTGGCCGCCGTCGTCTCGGTCACCGCCCCGCTGTTCGTGATGATCTTGTTCTTCCAGCGGCAGATCGTGTCGGGCCTTACCGCCGGGGCCGTCAAAGGCTGATCCATCGAAAGAATACATGACTTTCCAGACCGAAAAGGCGCTGGTGCGCGCCCATTACGCAGCACTGGCCAAGGCCACGCCCGGCACCGTCGCCGATATCCTGGCAGAGCGCACCGTGCCCGGCTGGCACTGGCGCGGCATGCATCCCTGGCATGAACAGACCGGTGCTACCGCCGTCGCCGCCGCCTTCTGGGCGCCGTTCCTGACCGCTATGACCCGCGTGCAGCGGCGCGAGGATATCTACTTTGCGGGCGACAACGTCATCGCGGACAGTCCCGGCGTCTGGACCGTCTCGATGGGGCACCTGATGGGCCTGTTCGACGCGCCGTTCCTCGGCATCCCGCCGACGCGCCGCATCGCGATGCTGCGCTACGCCGAATTCAACCGTGTCGAGGCGGGCCGCATCGTCGAGACCGCGCTGTTCGTCGACCTGCTGCACCTGATGCGGCAGGCGGGCCTGCGCCCGCTGCCCGACCAGACCGGGGCGCATCTGATCCAGCCGGGGCCCCTGACCCATGACGGGATCGTCGTGGTTGAGAGCGATCCCGCCGAGACCGCGCGCACCCTGCACGTCATCGCCGAGATGGTCGACAACATCTCGCGCAACAGCAACACCGCTGCCGCGCCGCATCACGCCACGCCGTGCGAAGAACTCGCCGAAAGCTGGCACGACGACATGATCTGGTGGGGCCCCGACGGGATCGGCGCGACCTATACGATCGATCGCTATATCGAGCAGCACCAGCAGCCGTTTCGCCGCCACCTGGGCGCGCGCACCTTCAACGGTCATATCGCCAAGCTGGCCGAGGGATCCTACGGCGCGTTCTTTGGCTGGCCGAACCTGACGTTGACACCGCTGGGCGGATACATGGGCCTGCCGGCCGGGCCGCGGGCCGACATGCGGGTCGTCGACGTTTACCGCCGTGACGGCGGCCGGCTGGCGGAAAACTGGGTCTTCATCGACATGCTGCATTTCCTGAATATGCAGGGCCTCGATGTGCTGGGCCGCCTTGCAGGGATCGGGCGATAAACGAAATTTTTCAAAAATTTCGACGTCGAATTCTTTGAAAGAATTCGTCTGGGATCGCCCGTTATCGTCCCACCACAGGGTGATATCGACTTACACCACGGCATGTGGTCGCCTATGTGCAACCGGGCCACTGGAAAGCCCCGCTGCACAGGATTAACTACCGTTCATGAAACACACCTTGAAAACACTGGCGCTGGCCACTGCCGTCGCCGCCGCGATCACCACCCCGGTTGCCGCACAGCAGCTGTCGCTGGGAGAGATCTCGGGATACCTCAACGAGCTGCAGACGGCCACGGGCGGATTCACCCAAATCAACGCCGACGGCACGATTTCGACGGGGACGGTATTCATCAAACGCCCCGGTCGAGTCCGGTTCGAATATGCGCCGCCGGACGAATCGCTGTTCGTGGCGGGCGGCGGGCAGGTCGCGATCTTCGATCCCCGCTCGACCGCCGGGGTGGACCGCTACCCCCTCAACCAGACGCCGCTGTCGATCATCCTGCAGGCGAACGTCGATCTGGGGCGCGCCAACATGGTCACCGGGCACACCTCGGACGGTGCGACGACGACGGTGACGGCGCAGGACCCGGAAAATCCGCAGTACGGCTCCATCCAGATGGTCTATACCGGCAGCCCGGTCGAACTGCGCCAATGGATCGTCACGGACGAAAGCGGCCAACAAACGACCGTGATCCTTAACGATTTGCAAACGGGCGGCGCACTGGGCGATATCCTGTTCAATATACAGGCAGAAATGGCTTCGCGCGGGTTGCAGTAGCCGCCCCGCCGAGATGCCTGACAGGCCGCATCGGGTCCCGGCGGGTGCGGCCTTTACCATGTCTTAACATCGGCCCCCCATCCCCTGAGTGTCACAGATATTGGCACTAACGCTGACAGACCGGCGGGGCGTGCGATTCATGCAAGAGAACTACCTCGAAACCGAGCTTGGGCGTCGCGCCCGGTCGGATGCGACCTTGTCGCAATTCCTGCAGGGCGCGTCTTTCGACGGTCTGTGGTATCTCGATATCGAACGGCCCGGCAACGAATGGATCAGCCCGGCGTTGCGCCGCCTGCTTGGCCTCGATCGCGCGCCGCAGATGCCGTGCCGGAGCGTCTGGACCAACACCGTCCATCCCGGCGATCTGAACCGCGCGCAAGAGAACACCCTCGCCCATTGCGCCGATCCGGACGTTCCTTTCGACCAGATCCTGCGCTATGCCCATTCGGACGGATCGACGGTCTGGGTCCGGTGCCGGGGGATCGCGCTGCGCGACGATGCCGGACGTGCGATACGGATGCTGATGGCGCACCATGATCTGACCGCGCTCAGACTGGCCGAAGAGGACGCCAGAACCGCGCGGATCAAGGCCGAGATCATCAACGAGGAACTGAACGCCTTTGTCTATGGTACCAGCCATGAGTTGAAATCACCGGTCAACACGCTGCGTATGCTGATCGACGAGATCCACGAAACCGACAACGCAAACCTGAACGACGATCAGCGGGACCTGATCGCCATGGCCGGGCGCACCGTGAGCCAGATGTGCACTCTGGTCGAGGACCTGTCCGATTTTACCCGCCTGATCGGCGTGACGCCCGTGATCCAGGCGGTCGCCCTGGCCGACGTCATCGACGCGCTGGAAGAGGATATCGAAGCAGCCCGGGCGGATGTTGTCATCGGTGCCCTGCCGGTGTGTGCCGGCGACAGCACACAAATTCAGATCCTTCTGCATAACCTTGTCGCGAACGCGATCAAATACCGCGCCCCCGACAGGCGCCCCCGGGTAGACGTCGCCGCTTCCGAGGTGCAGGGGATGGTGATTCTGAAAGTCGCAGACAACGGCGTGGGCATATCGCCCGAGCATTTCGGACGGATATTCGGCCTGTTCAACCGACTGCACAGAACAAGCGAGATTGCCGGTTCGGGCCTCGGCCTGACGTTGTGCCGGCGCATCGTGCAAAACCACTCCGGTGAAATTTCCGTGGCCTCGACACCGGGGCAGGGCAGCACGTTTACCGTAACTCTGCCGAAATCGGCCGTGCAGGGCAGTCGGGACCGCACCGTGACCACGGGTCACGACACAATCTCTGTCCCCGTTGCCGGGGTGGCGGCATGAACGCGCTGTCCGCTCCGCAGGCCGCGGCGATCCCGCGCCTCATGCTCATCGACGACAATGAGATCGACCACATGCTGTGCGCGCGGATCGTCAGACGGTCCGGTCTCGTCGGCGATCTGGTTGCATACGTCGATGCGGAGGAGGCGCTTGCCCATCTGCGCGATCCGGCCTCGCCGCCGGTCGATGCGATCCTGCTCGACATCAACATGCCGCGCATGAACGGGTTCGAGTTTCTCGAGGCTGCGACAGGCGAACTGGGGACCCGGTTCGCAAGGGTCGTCATCGTGATGCTGACAACCTCGCTCGATCCCAAGGACATGCAGCGGTCGGACCGCTGCGCATTGGTCCGGGACTATTTCAACAAACCGTTGCTGGTGGATCATCTGCACAAACTGGCAGAGCTGCTTGCCGAAGAGACGGCGACAGGCGTTCGGGCCACCGAATGCTGAACGGGCTGCGTCCTTGAGGCCGGCGGGCCGGGAACATGCAAAGCTATGAGATTCCCGCGCTCTGAAAGAGGTGCTGTGCGAATATGGGACGCCAGGTCCGGCGCACCGTCGCGGCCACGCACAAGACCCATCCAACCGTCTGAGTGCGTGTCCGCTACCCGAGCCGGACGGTCCGTCAGGCGTCGCGGAGTGCCGGGACCGGACTAAATCTGTCCGCAGGCCCGCAATTGCTGCTGATAGATCACGGCGCGCACCTCGAGTTCGCCAGCGATGCGCATCAGCCAGGGTTTGCCCCGATAGGTGCCGCGCCGATAGCCCGCCCGCCCGTCATGATAGGCGAGATACTGATTGCGCACGTCGTTCAGCGGAATGCCGAGTTCCTGCAGGCTCAGGTTCATGTACCAGCCCATGAAATCCGTCGCGTCTTCGATGTCGTCACGCCGCGCACGGATGCCGCCGATACTGGTCTGATATTCGTCCCATGTCCCGTCCAGGGCCTGCGAGTATCCCAGCGCCGACGATTGCCGGCCGATCGGGATCACGCCCAGTGCATAGCGGTGCGGCGGGCGTGCGTTGCCGACAAACCGGCTCTCTTGATAGATGATCGCCATGATCACCGGGACCGGAACGTTCCAGCGATCCTGCGCGCTGCGGAATGCGCGCATGTAATCGGGGCGCTGGTCGATGATGCTGCATGCATTGTCGAGTTCGCGCGGCGCGGTAAAATCGCGGCTGCCGCAACTTGCGACCAGAACCATAAGGATGGCCGCGCGGTAAAACCGTCTCGGGTAGTATCTGCTCATCTGCCTCGTCCCAATTTTTACTGGGGCCCACTCGTTTTTTCGGGCCCCGTTCGGGGAGGCCTCGTTTCGGGGCGTTGTTGTTGCTACCTAGCATAGCGCATTTCGCGTGCTCTGGAAACCGTCCTGACGCCGCCGTCAGATCACGAAGGCAAGGATGAGCGGCAAAGTGAACACCGACAGGCAGGTGGACACCACGACAAGGCCCGCCACGGCGTTTGGATCGGCGTCGGATCCATCGCGGTACTTTTCCGCGACCATATAGGAGGTGACGGCGACCGGCGCGGTGATCTGCAACACCAGAACGGCGAGGGCGACCGGTGGCAGCGCAAACCACAGGCCGACGGCAACGGCGGTGCCCGCGCACAGCGCCGCTTTCGCGACGGAAAGGGCGATTGCGGGGCCGAGCGACGCGGGCCGGAGCCGGGCGACCGCAACGCCGAGGGTCAGCAGCATGATCGGGATGGCCATCTGCCCTATCAGGTCGAGCGTATTGGTCACCACCGTAGGTGTCGTCCAGCCCTGCCAGAGGAACAGGGCCCCCAGCAGTGTGGCGATAACGATGGGCTGGCCCGCCAGGGACCGCAGGCTGCCGCGCCCGGCAACCAGCCAGACGCCGAAGGTGAACGACAGCACCACCGACACCGCAAAGATCGCGACGGCATTGCCCAGCCCGGCGTCACCAAAGGCGAAAAACGCCAGCGGCAACCCAAGGTTGCCGGTATTGCCAAAGATCAGCGGCGCGAGATAGGTTGGCCGGTGCAGACGACATGCGGCCACGATCCCCCAGAACGCCAGCGCCAGCACGACGTGGGCGGCCAGTGCGGCAAGCGATACGGCGGCAAGCGCGCCGGGATCGACCTGGGTTTGCATCAGGGCCACGAAGATCAGACAGGGCAGCGCAAGGGTCATGGCAAGGCGGGTCACGAACTCGACCCGGTACTCGAACCCGAGACGGACCCAGACAAACCCGATGCCCGCCAGCGCGAATACCGGTGCTGCAATTTCAAGGACTGTCAGGATGAGGTTCACAAACTGTTTCTGCCTTAATTCCGCCACAGAAGTAGACGCCGCGCGTCCGAGGGCGTAAACCGCCTCTAAGGGGACGATCAACATGCTCAAGACTCGTGCGAAATACCATCTTGGACAGGTTGTCCGCCACCGCAAACACCCGTTTCGCGGCGTTGTTTTCGATGTAGATGCGATGTTTGCGAATACCGACGAGTGGTATGAGGCAATTCCAGAAAACGCACGCCCCAAGAAGGAACAGCCCTTCTATCATCTGCTCGCCGAGAACGACCAAAGCTATTACGTGGCCTATGTTTCCGAACAGAACCTGATTGCGGATTATTCCGGCGAGCCGGTCGACCACCCCGATCTCGACGATCTGTTCGGGCCGTTCGAGGATGGCGGGTATCCGTTGCAGGTTCAGCTGAACTAGCGCTGCCGGCGGTGCCCGCGGCAGATGCAGGAGCCTCCGGCGGGAGGTATTTTCAGCAAGAAAAAGCCGGGGTGCTGAGGGTCTATGCGCCGTAGCCCGTCGGGTTGGCGGATTGCCACGCCCACAGACTGCTGACCATGTCGTCCAGATCGTGGGTCGCCGTCCAGCCGAGGTATTTGGCGGCACGGCGACAGTCGGCCTGCATTTCGGCGACATCCCCGGCGCGGCGGGGCACCACCAGATAGGGCAGATCGCGGCCCACCGTGCGGCTGAACGCGGCGAGCATTTCAAGGACAGTATAGCCGTGCCCGGTGCCGATGTTATAGACCTCGGCGCCCGTTACGGAGGCGGCGCGGTTTGCAGCGGCGACATGGGCGCGGGCCAGATCGACGACATGGATGTAATCGCGGATGCCGGTGCCGTCGCGGGTGGGATAATCGCTCCCGAATACGGACAGCCTGTCGCGCTGGCCCGTGGCAACCTGCGCCAGATAGGGCATCAGGTTGTCTGGCACTCCGTCCGGCGCCTCGCCGATCCGGCCCGAGGCATGGGCGCCGACCGGGTTGAAATACCGCAGGATGACGGCGGTTGCAGCGGGCCGGGCGGCGCACCAGTCCGTCAGGATCCGTTCCGCCATCGCCTTTGTCTGGCCGTAAACGGAGGTGGGGCGAATGGGATGTGCCTCGTCGTAGGGCAGGTAATCGGGCTCGCCGTAGACCGTCGCGGACGAGGAAAAGATGACGCGCTCGCAGCCCGCCGTCTCCATCGCGCGCAGCAGCGACAGGGTGCCGCCGATGTTGATGTCGTAATAGTCGACCGGGCGCGCCGCACTTTCGCCGACGGCCTTGAGCCCTGCGAAATGCACCACGATCTCGGGGCGGAATTTCCGGGCAATCGCCGTCAGGGCGGCGGTGTCGCGGATGTCCGCCCTGTGATCCTCGAGGTGCCCGTTCGACATGCTCTGCACCCGCGCAAGTGCCTCCGGCGCGCCGTTGGAAAAGTCGTCGACGACGCAGACGGCGTGCCCCTGTGCCATCAGCTCGAGGCTGGTGTGGCTGCCGATATAGCCCGCGCCGCCGGTGACAAGAATGCGCATGTCTACCCCTTTTCGGTCGCGATGCGCGGTCGGCCTCTGGCAACCACGCGCATCTCTGCGCCTATGAACATCGATTGCCCCTCGACGTCTACCTCGTTGAGGGTGCGTTCCACATGGATCTGCACCTCCGCGACGCCCGCGGCACGCGCGCGGGCGGTGGCGTCATCGGTCAGCGCGGCCTCCAGTGCGTCGAGAGCGGCATCCCTGTCGCCGAATTTCTCGGGGCCCGTGGAGAGATGCGCGAGATAGAGGCCGGATCCGGTGCCCGATACGGATCCGGTGGCGATCATCGACACCTGCCCCACGACCGCGCCGATGGCGTTCGCCACGTCACCGTCCGGCGGCAGGATCGTGCAGGTGCCGAGGCGCGCACCAACGGCGCCGTAATAGGTCGCCGCCGAGGCGCCCAGACCGATCAGCGGCACACCGAGGCGCAGATCGGCCTCGATCACGCCACGATGCCGGTCGAGGCCCGCGTGGGTCAGGCCATGTGCGGCGAGCGTCGATGCAGGCGCGCCGAAATCGTGCCCGTCCTCGGCGAAGGCCGCCTCGAGCAGGCAGGCGACGGTCTGCGCGGTCAAGCCGCCGACGATCATCCGGGCCATGGCGGTTGCACCGGGTGCAATGCGGTCTCCCCGACCGGAGCGCTGGCGGGCGAACAGCGTCAGCGCCTTGGTCGCCGCCTGCGCGTCCCAAAGGACGGCGCCGAGTACGTGGCTGGCATCCGAGGGCGTGACACCGGCGACGATCGCGAGGCCACGGGTGACGAGGCGCTGCAACGCGGGCCCCTCGACGCGGCTGATCACGACATCGCCCAGCGGGCGGGGGCCGTCGGCCATGCGCGACGCCACGGCTGCCTCGCGCGCGTCGAGGCCCGGCGGCAGCGCGGCCCAGAGCGGTACGGCGAACCGGGGGCCGCCGTCTTGCGGCGTGTCCGTCGACAGGGCGCCATCCAGCGCACGGTGCACCATCGCGGGCTCGGCCCGCGCCAGCAGCGATATGGGCATCAGCCGTCGGGGGCCAAGGCGCAGACCCGCGTCGAGCCCCTGTTCCACATGCACCTCGCTGTCGCCGCCAAGGCCGGTGGTGCGCATTGCCACAGCCTCGACCATGGTCCGGTACGGCCCGACGCGGGCACCGGCGGGGTCGATGGCGGGTCGACCCCCTGTCAGCAGGCAGATGTCGGTCGTGGTGCCGCCGATATCGCTGACCAGCGCGCTGTCCTCGCCGGTAAGCCACGCGGCGCCGGCGACCGAGGCGGCGGGGCCCGACAGGATCGTCTCGATCGGTTTTTCCCGGGCGGTCGCGGCGGAGACCAGCGCCCCGTCGCCGCGCACGACCATCAGCCGGGCGTCGATGCCGCAGCGGTTGAGGTGACCTTCGCAGGCGGCGATCAGCCGGTCGATCATGCCGATCAGCCGCGCGTTGAGAACCGCTGTCAGCGCCCGTTTCGGGCCGCCAAGCGCCGACGACAGCTCGTGCGAGCAGGTGACGGGCAGGCCGGTCTGCGCGCGCAGCAGATCGCGGGCGATGATTTCGTGGGCCGGATTGCGGGTGGCAAAGCGGGCGGCGACGGCGATGCCGGTGATGTCCGCCGGCAGGTCTGCGATGGCGGCGGTCAGTGCGGCGACGTCGAGGGCGGCGATCTGCGTTCCGGCGTGGCCATGTCCGCCCGCGATGACGATGACGGGATCGCCGTTCAGCGCCTCGGACAACCCGTCGCGGGTCAGGTCCGCGGGGTCGAACCCGATGGACACGAGGGCTATGCGTCCGCCCTGACCCTCGACCAGTGCGTTGGTGGCCAATGTCGTGGACAGCGACACGAGGGCGATATCCTGCGCGCGGGCGTTCGTCTCGGCAAGGACCGCGTCGATGGCTGCGGCCACGCCCAGCGCCAGATCCGGGCGCGAGGTCAGCGCCTTGGCCTTTGCCAGCACGCGCGTCGCCGCACCATCCGGCGCGTCCATCAGGACCGCGTCGGTATAGGTGCCGCCGGTGTCGATGCCGAGAAGGAGGGGCACGGAGGAGGGTTCCGATCAATTGCGGCCGGGGCAGGCGGCGGTGCCCCGTGGGGTATGAAATCATGTGATCCTGCGCCGGGGACCCGATCATTCTGGATGAAAGTCGCAGGGCGCTGCGACAGGATATCCGGCGTGAAAAAGGCGCGGACCGCGAGGGGGCCGCGCCTTTGGTTTCCTGTGGGCCGACCTACTCTGCCAGTGCGGCGTCGGTGATGGCACTCGTCCAGGCGCCTTCGGGCACCACCGAGATCACCGGGTCCGAGCCGCCTGCCATCAGCGTGTCGACCGTGCGCTGATAGGCGGCCTCGTCGAGTGAGCCGTCGGACCCGGCGGTCAGCTTGGCAATCTCGGTCATCATCCGGAACTGCGCCGCTTCGGACTGCGAGCCGCTGTCGTCATAGTCGATGATGATCGCCGCGGCCTCTTCGGGGTTTTCCTCGGCCCAGGCCCAGCCCGCCATCGAGGCGCGCACGAAACGGGCCATCTTGTCGGTGAACACCGGATCGTCGAGGTTTTCCTCGAGCACCCACATTCCGTCCTCGAGGGTGGAAACGCCCATGTCCTCGTAGCTGAACGTGATCAGCTCGTCGGGGTTGACGCCCGAATCCAGCACCTGACCGTATTCGTTATAGGTCATCGTCGAAATGCAGTCGGCCTGCCGTTGCAGCAGCGGATCGACGTTGAAGCCCTGTTTCAGGACCGTCACCCCATCCTCGCCGCCCTCGGTGGGGATGCCCTCCTGGCTCATCCAGCTCAGGAACGGATACTCGTTGCCAAAGAACCAGACGCCGATGGTCCGGCCGCGGAAATCCTGCGGGCCGGTGATGCCGGTGTCCTTCCAGCAGGTGAGCATCAGCCCCGACGTGGCAAAGGGCTGTGCGATGTTGACCACCGGCAGGCCGCCTTCGCGCGCGGCAAGGGCCGATGGCATCCAGTTGAGCATGACGTCGGCGCCACCACCGGCAAGAACCTGCGGCGGCGCGATGTCCGGTCCGCCGGGCAATATCGTGACGTCGAGGCCCTCTTCGTCATAGAACCCCTGATCGAGGGCGACGTAGTAGCCCGCGAACTGCGCCTGTGTGACCCACTGCAGTTGCAGGCGCACGGTATCGGCATGGGCATCGGCAAAGGCCGACGTGGCGGAAAGGGCGGCGACGGTGGCCGCTCCGAACAGATGTTTCATGAACCGTTTCTCCCGTTGGTTTGTTGTGCCGCGGTCCAGCGCGGTCTGGTTTGTCATTGGTCTCGCTGGCTAGGATGCCAGAAGGTCAGGTGGCGTTCCAGTGCCGCGACGGCGGCATAGAACAGCCCTCCCGACAGGGCCGAAACGACGATTGCCGCCCACACCATATCGAGTTCCAGCCGCCCTGCCGAGGAATTGATGCGAAAGCCGAGGCCCTGCGTCGGCGAGCCGAAGAATTCGGCCACGATTGCCCCGACAAGCGCCAGTGTCGTCGATATTTTAAGCCCGTTGAAGATGAACGGCAGGGCGGCCGGCAGGCGCAGCCGCCACAGCGACGCCCAGTACGACGCGCCATAGGTCCGCATCAGGTCGCGCTGCATCACCGTGGTGTCCGATAACCCGGCGACGATGTTCACCAGCATCGGAAAGAAGACCATCACGACGACGACCGCGGCCTTGCTCTCCCAGCCAAAGCCGAACCAGGCAACGAGAATCGGCGCCGTGCCGACAATCGGCAGTGCCGCGAGAAAATTGGCGACCGGCAGCAGCCCCCGGCGCAGGAAATCCACCCGGTCGACGGCGACGGCGACGACGAAGGCGGCGGCGATGCCCATGACATAGCCCGATAATCCGCCCTTCAGGATCGTCTGCACGAAATCGCCCCACAGGATCGGCACCGATGTGGACAGCGCCAGTGCAATGGCCGACGGCGGCGGCAGGATCACCCCCGGCACGTTCAGGCCGCGCACGATCAGTTCCCACATGCCCAGCAACGTCACCGCAAAGATCACCGGCACGGCGATCCGGACCGCGCGGCCCTGCGATGCCGCGCCGTTGGCCAGCCGGGCATTCACCACCCACCCCGCACCCCACAGCAAGAGGGCCCCCAGCAGATAGGTCATGCGCCTTCACCGGACGTGCGACGCGGGGCCACCGCGGACCCTTCGGGGAGAGTATTTCCGGCAAGAAAAAGGCGGGGTCCGGAATGCCTCATGCCGGTGCCCCCATCAGCCGCGCCGTCCGCCGCTCGACCGCCGTCACCGCGACGACCAGCAGCCCGGCCAGCAGGGCGGTCACGAAAAGCGCCGCCCAGATCTGCGGCGTGTTGCCGTGATAGCTGCCGTTCAGCATCCGCGCGCCAAGGCCGCCGCGCAGCACCGACAGCTCGCCGACGATGGCCCCCACGAGGCTTGCCGCGATGCCGATTTTCAGCGAGGCGAAAAGGAAGGGCACCGAGGCGGGCAGGCGCAGTTTCATCAGCACCGTCATGGGCCGCGCGCCATAGGTGCGCAGCAGATCGAGCTGCATGGCGTCGGGCGCGCGCAGCCCCTTTATCATGCCGATCATCACCGGAAAGAACGACAGATAGGCCGAAATCAGCGCCTTCGGCAGCGCGCCCTCGACGCCGACGGAATAGAGCACGACGATCACCATGGGCGCCACGGCGACGATCGGGATCGTCTGGCTGACGATGGACAGCGGCACGGCGCTCATCTCGACGGTGCGCGAATGGATCACGGCCACGGCAAGGCCGACGCCGATGCCCGCGCCGATGACGAACCCCAGGAACGTCGCCCACAGCGTCAGGCCCGCGTGATAGACGAGACTGCGGGGCGACAGGGAGCCCGAATTGACGATGCCGCGACGACCGGTCAGTTCTTCGACAACGGTGCTTTCCCACAACTCGACGGCGATCTGATGCGGCGCGGGCAGGCGGGCGCGATCCTGCGACCACGACGGTCCGGCCTGCTCGAGGTTTGTGAGCAAGAGCGTGATCCGCCCCACCTCGGTCCGCGCGAGCGCGCTGTCGGGCGTGATCGCCGCTCCGTCCCGCTCTGCCTGTGTCAGAACCTCACGGATGTTCATCGGCGCGCTGGCCGCGTACCAAACCGCGAGGATGATCGCGATCACCGTCAGAACCGGTCCCAGCGTCCCCTTCATGTCGTGCCCCGTGCTACTTCGGTCCCCGAACACTCGTTTTTCGCCGATTGCGTTCCGCGGCTAGTCATCGACATGCCCCGCGCGCAGACCCTCGCGGACGCGGTGGGCGATGTCGATGAATTCGCGGCTGTCGCGGATATCCAGCGGGCGGTCGCGGGGCAGCGGGCTTTCGATCACGTCGGCGATGCGGCCCGGTCGCGGTGACATGACGACGATGCGGGTGGACAGATACACCGCCTCGGGGATGGAATGGGTGACGAAAAGGGTGGTCTTTTGCGTCCGCGCCCAGAGCTTCAGAAGTTCCTCGTTCAGACGGTCGCGCACGATCTCATCGAGCGCGCCGAACGGCTCGTCCATCAGCAGGATTTCGGCGTCGAAGGCCAGCGCGCGCGCGATGGAGGCGCGCTGCTGCATCCCGCCGAGAGCTGCCATGGGAATTTGTTCTCGAAACCCGAAAGATCCACGAGGTCGAGGACGCGCGCCACACGCGTCGCCTGTTCGGCGCGGGAAAACCCCATGATCTCGAGCGGCAGCTTTACATTGCCGCCGATGGTGCGCCACGGATACAGGCCCGCCGCCTGGAACACATAGCCATAGGCGCGCGCGCGGCGGGCGGCGTCGGGGGTCATGCCGTTGACGGTGAGGCTGCCCTCGGTCGGCGTCTCGAGACCCGCGACGCAGCGCAGGAACGTCGTCTTGCCGCAGCCGGATGGGCCGATGAACGCAGACGAAATCGCCCTTGTTGACGGTGAGCGACACGTCCGAAAGCGCGTGGACGGGGCCGTCGTTCGTGGCGAAGGTGAGGGAGACGGATTGGGCGGTGATGACGGTCATTTCATCCAACTATCTCTGACGCTGGTGCAGTGCATTACGACCATGCCTTGCGCCCTCTCATTCGCAGCGACGCAATTCAGCAGAGAAATCAGAGTCTACAAATATGATGTTCAAAGCATTTCCGTCGGGTGAACGCGTGATCGTCGCCCCTAATGATTGAATTCCCTCTTCGGTTCCGCAATTCAGGCTCAGGTTCGCTACGGTATCGCTGACCAAACCTATTGATATGATGTTACATTCCATGAAGTAGGTATCGAGACGGTTAGGTCGGAGGATCATTGTCTGGTCTGACAGGTCTGCGGCGTTAGGGTCAGCGATCCTGTTGCATCCACCCGCAAACCCAAAATTTCCGTCAATGGGGTTGGTTTGCGCAACGGTACCGGATGCAATAAGGGTCAACGCAATCGCTGTGGATTTGAGTGTTGGTGTCATTCTCATACTCCTGATGCGGGAATGCCCGTCCGCTCCACGGGCCGCGGGTTGGTGATCGCCTTGTACGACGACAGCGCCCTGTTGGTCGTGCCGTTCGCCTCGCGCGCCACGAACTTCCCGTGCCCCTCCTGCGTCCGCATCTCGCCGTCCATCACCGCGACATGGCCGCGCGTCAGAGTATAGCGGGGCAGGCCCTTGACCTCTTGACCCTCGAACACGTTGTAGTCGATGGCGGATTGCTGGGCGCCCGCGGTGATCGTCTTGGATTTCTCGGGGTCCCAGACGACGATATCGGCGTCTGCCCCCACCAGGATCGCGCCCTTTTTCGGGTAACAATTCAGGATCTTGGCGATGTTGGTGCTGGTGACGGCGACGAATTCGTTCATCGTCAGGCGCCCGGTGGCGACGCCGTGGGTCCACAGCATCGGCATCCGGTCCTCGAGGCCGCCGGTGCCGTTGGGGATCTTGGTGAAATCGCCCAGCCCGGTGCGCTTCTGTTCGGTCGAGAAAGCGCAGTGGTCCGTCGCCACCACCGACAGCGAGCCTGCCTGAAGGCCGGCCCACAGGCTGTCCTGATGCATCTTGTTGCGGAACGGCGGCGACATGACGCGGCGGGCCGCATGGTCCCAGTCGGTGTTGAAATACTCGGATTCGTCCAGCGTCAGGTGCTGGATCAGCGGCTCTCCCCAGACGCGCTTGCCGTTTTGCCGTGCGCGGCGGATCGCCTCGTGGCTTTCCTCGCAACTGGTGTGCACGACATAGAGCGGCACGCCCGCCATGTCGGCGATCATGATCGCGCGGTTCGTCGCCTCGCCCTCGACCTGGGTGGGCCGCGAATAGGCGTGCGCCTCGGGGCCGGTGTTGCCGGCCGCCAGCAGGCGGGCGGACAGATCGGCGACGACATCGCCGTTCTCGGCGTGGACGAGGGCGATGCCGCCCACCTCGGCCACCCGCTGGAACGAGGCGAACATCTCGTCGTCCTGCACCATCAGCGCGCCTTTATAGGCCATGAAATGCTTGAACGTGTTGATGCCGCGTTTCGCGACTTCGGGCATTTCGTCGAACACCTGTTCGCCCCACCATGTCACCGCCATGTGATAGCTGTAATCGCAGTTCGCGCGCCCGGCCTTGTTGTCCCACATCTGCCAGGCGTCGAGCAGGCCCTGACCGGGCGCGGGCAGCGCAAAGTCCACGACCATCGTGGTGCCACCGGCAAGTGCGGCGCGGGTCCCGCTTTCGAAATCATCGGTGGAATAGGTGCCCATGAACGGCATTTCCAGATGCGTGTGCGGATCGATACCGCCGGGCATGACGTAACAGCCGGTCGCGTCCAGAACCTCGTCGCCCGCGAGGCCCGCGCCGATCTGTGTGATGAGACCATCCTCGATCAGGACATCGGCGGTATAGGTAAGGTCGGCGGTGACGATGGTGCCACCTTTGATAACGGTGCTCATGGGGCTCTCCTCAGATCGCTTTGGGGGAAATATCGGGCGAAGGGGGCGCAGGAAAAAAGGGCGATGCCGGCAAGACAGAGGCGCCCGGCGGCGGAAAACCCATCCGTTGCGCGCAGTCGGTCTCGATCACCTCGGTATTCAGGCGGGCACCGGTATCGGCCAGTGTGCAGGTCCGTGCGGCAGTGTCGATGCGCAACCGGTACACCTCCGTCAGGCCGTAGGGGCCAAGGATCGACGCCGTCTCGATCCGCTGTTCTGGGGCGTCGGCATCGGGCGTCACGGTGACGATCAGGCCGTCCCGCGCCACCAGCGCGTCGACCGACGGTGCGATCACCTCGTCGCGACGGACAAAGAAATAGTCGGCGTCGGGCAGCCACAACTCGAACAGGGTCTCGTTGCCGACGGTGTTGACCGGCAGGTACAACTCGACGGTGCCGTCTTCGTTTTTGTCGGCAAACTGCGGGCCAAACGCCGTCGCGTCCACGCGGATCGGGTCGGAGATCTGCCGCGCACCGCCTTCGGGTGCCGATTGCGTCACGACGAGCAGCGTCGCGCCAGGTGCGGCCCCATAGACAAAGGACAGTGCGGTCCCCTCCCCATCCAGAGCACAGTCCACCGGCCCCTCCGCCACGGTTGCGGTGCATTTCGGCAGGGCTGCCGGGGCCGGATCTGCGGGTGCCGCGTCCGGCCCGTCCTGCTGCGCCAGCACGCCGCCGCCCGACAGGGCCAATACGAGGGCAGAGCGGATCAGCATCGGGGCCTCCGGAACGGCGGTTAATCGAGGTGGCTTCCGGCGGAAGTACCCGCCGGAACGGATCAGGCAGGCGCGTCGGTGGTATCGTTGGCAATATCGATTTCGGGCACCGCCGCGATGGCGGAGGCATCGGGCACCGCCGGAACGCTGCGCGGAATACGGTTGCCCAGATCGTCGTAACACAGCGGCGCGCCGCTGGCATCGTTGACGAGATAGCCCTGACGCGGTTCCGTCACCTCGATGGACACGAGGTAACAGCCGCGCCCGTCCTCGATGACGATGTTTTCCGGCACGCCCGGCAACAGGGCGGCGCGCACGGCCGGGGGCAACACGCGGACCGGCGGCGCCTCGGGTTCGTCCTGCGGTATCAACGCCCCGATTTCGACACAGGCGGTCAGGGCGAGAAGGCCCAGCGGGATCAGGCAACGGATTGTCATTCGGGTCGGCGCGGTCTTTACGGGCATACGGGGTGGTTCCTTTGAACGTTGGCGGCGTGCCGGATGAACGTTGGCAGCGTGCCGGGGCATATCGATAAGGCGGACGGGTTTCGTCCTCTGTACCGACGGATTGACCAGACAAGGCCCGGTTCGGCAAGGCGGGGTCAAGGGCGCAATGGTACGAATGGGGCGCGGGGCGCGCAAAAACGCTCATTTCCGGGCGCGTTGCGCGCCGGATGCAGGTTCTGCAGCCGCGACGACATGAACGGTGCGGGCGTCACCCGACGATCCCTGCCGTTTCGATCACCGCGTGAAACAGCACATCGGTGCCCCGCGCGGCCCATTCCGGACTGATTTCTTCGGCCTCGTTGTGCGACAATCCGTCGACGCAGGGACACATCACCATCACCGTCGGCGCGACCCGGTTGATCCAGCAGGCGTCATGGCCCGCGCCGGAAACGATATCCATGTGGCTGTACCCGAGCCGTTCGGCGGCGGCGCGCACGGTATCCACCAGGCCCGCGTCGAAGGTGACGGGATCGAAATGACCCACCGGTTCGATCTCGATCCCCAGACCCATCCCGGCGGCAATCTGCGCCGCTTGCTTTTCCAGCCGCTCGCGCATCGACGTCAGCTTGGCCAGATCGGGCGAGCGGAAATCGATGGTGAACACCGCGCGGCCCGGGATCACGTTGCGTGAATTGGGATAGACGTTCGCCTGCCCCACGGCGCCCACGGCGGCCGGCTGATGATCCATCGCGATCTCGTGCACGGCCTGCGTGATCCGCGCCATGCCCAGCCCGGCGTTCAGGCGCATGTCCATCGGCGTCGATCCGGTATGCGCGTCCTTGCCGGTGAGCGTCACCTCGAGCCACCAGAGGCCCTGGCCGTGCGTGACCACACCGATATCGCGGCCCTCGGCCTCCAGTATCGGCCCCTGTTCGATGTGCAGTTCCAGAAACGCGTGCATCTTGCGATCGCCGCAGGTCTCTTCGCCCTTCCAGCCGATGCGCGCCAGCTCGTCGCCGAACGTCTTGCCGTCGGCATCGGTGCGCGCATAGGCCCAGTCACGCTCGTGCATGCCCGCAAAGACGCCGGACGCCATCATCGCGGGCGCAAAGCGGGTGCCTTCCTCGTTGGTCCAGTTCGTCACGACGATGGGGTGTTTCGTCTGAATGCCAAGATCGTTCATCGTGCGGATGATTTCGAGACCGCCGAGCACGCCCAGCACCCCGTCGTATTTGCCCCCCGTGGGCTGCGTATCCAGATGGCTGCCGACGTATACCGGCAGCGCGTCTGCATCCGTGCCCTCGCGCCGGGCGAACATCGTGCCCATCTCGTCCAGACCCATCGTGCAGCCCGCGGCCTTGCACCACTGCGCAAACAGCGCGCGGCCCTCGGCGTCGGCGTCCGTCACGGTCTGACGGTTGTTGCCTCCGGCCACGCCGGGGCCGATCCTGGCCATCTCCATCAGGCTGTCCCACAGACGTGCCCCGTCGATCTTCATGTTCTCGCCCGGAGCGGGCGGCTGCATGTTCTCGCCCGGAGCGGGTGGCTGCATGTTCTCGCCCGGAGCGGGCGGATCAGCGGGAGGGGATGTCTC
Source organism: uncultured Alphaproteobacteria bacterium (assembly GCA_963761735.1). Lineage (GTDB taxonomy): Bacteria > Pseudomonadota > Alphaproteobacteria > Rhodobacterales > Rhodobacteraceae > CAVXHQ01. The sequence continues at coordinate 491,462 of CAVXHQ010000003.1, read as the reverse complement.
GGCCATGGTTGCGCCTTTGATCTGTTGCGACGGGTTCGTGCCTGCGACGGGCGGAACCGATTTGACCAAGTGGTCAAACGAAGGCTAACAGGTAGCAGGTGGCCGTCAAGACACGGGCACGCGGGCAAGCGCAGGAACGGGCGGAGCAGCGGCGATGGAAACCCGGAAACCGGCACCGAAAGACGCCAAAAGCGGTAGACCCAAACCGCCCACCCGCATTCAGCAGCGCAATCGGGACGCGATTCTGGATGCGGGCCTCGAGGTGTTTTCGACCCACGGGTTTCGCGGTGCCACGCTGGATGCCATCGCGCAGGCGGCGGGGCTGTCGAAACCCAACGTGCTGTATTATTTCGCCTCCAAGGACGCGATTTATCAGGCGCTTCTGGCGCGCCTTCTGGAAAACTGGCTCGATCCGCTGCGCGCGCTGGATCCGGACGGCGATCCGTGCGCGGAATTGATGGGGTACATGCACCGCAAACTTGCGATGAGCCGGGATTATCCACGGGAAAGCCGGTTGTTTGCCAACGAGATCCTCGCGGGCGCACCGCAGATCGGCGGGGTTTTGCGGGGCAACCTGCGCCGTCTGGTGGATGAACGCGCGGGCGTCATTGCCGGGTGGGCTGCGGCGGGGCGCATCGCGCCGGTCGATCCGCACCACCTTATCTTCTCGATCTGGGCGCTGACGCAGCACTACGCCGATTTCGCGGTGCAGGTGCAGGCGGTGCTGGGCGAAGACGATTCCTTTGTCGGGGCGCAGGCGCATCTGGACGTGCTGTTCGGGCGCCTGCTTGCCCCGCCTGACAGGGCGCGCCCTGCGACGCCTGCGCACAGCGGCGGAACGTTATCGGGGGCAGGGCGGTTTGACGGATCAAAGGAGACCCGCATGACCCATCATCTTACCCTGCGCCAGATCGCTCCGGTCACCCACGATACCTGGCGGCTGGAATTCGACCGGCCCGCCGGTTTCGATTTCACCGCCGGACAGGCGACGCATCTCGCGCTGGACCGTGACGGCTGGCGCGACGAGGACCGCCCCTTCACGATGACCTCGCAGCCGGGCGACGCAACGCTCGAGTTCATCATCAAGAGCTATCCGAGCCATGACGGCGTGACAGAGCAGATCCCGACCCTGAAACCCGGCGACAAGGTTATCGCCGACGACCCGGCCGGTGCCATCACCGACAAGGGCGCCGGTGTGTTCATCGCGGGCGGGGCGGGTATCACGCCGTTCATCCCGATCCTGCGCAATCGGGCGCGGGACGGGACACTCGACGGATCGCACCTGATCTTTTCCAACAAACATGAGCGCGACATCATTCTGCGCGATGAATGGGAGGCGATGGAGGGCCTGAAAACGACCTTTACCGTTACCGATCAGGACGACAGCGCCCTGCCCAAGACATTCGTCGACAAGGCGTTCCTGCAACGCGAGGTCACGCAGATGAGCCAGCCGTTCTACATTTGCGGCCCGGGCGAGATGATCGACAGCGTGCGCGATGCGCTCAAGGAAATGGGCGTCGACCCCGATGACATCCATACCGAAGAAGGCTGGTAGGCCCATTCGCCGTTGAACGGTTGCCGCCGAACCGCATCGGGTTCGGCGGCAGACCTCAGCTGTTGCGCAAGGCGTCGATCAGTTCGGCCTTCGTCATAGTCGACCGGCCCTCGATGTCGAGATCCTGCGCCCGCGAATACAGGTCGTCCTTGGTCCAGTCCTCATAGGGCGGCGCTTCGCCGCCTTTCTGGCCCGGATTCATGTCGTCGTTCGCCTGCGCATTGGCGATCCGTGCGGCCTTGCCTTTGCTGGCACCTTCTTCGCGCAATGCCTCGTAGGTTTCGTCGTCCTTGATCTGCGGTCCGTGGTCTCTGGTCATGACGGCCTCCTTTGGACGAGAAACCGCTTTGCACGCGCGCCGGTTCCCTATTCTGCCGCCTGCGACGCCGGATTGTTCGGATGCGTCGTCCAGTTGGCATAGCCCGGCTGCACCTCGCGTCCGGTTCGCGGATCGGTTGTTCCGGCAGCCATGGGGACCAGCGTGATGCAGTCCTCGACCGGGCACACCTCGACGCACAGGTTGCAGGCGACGCATTCTTCGTCGATGACGCTGAACGTCCGGTCCGTCGACATGGCGATGGCCTGATGCGAGGTGTCCTCGCAGGCGGCATAGCAGCGGCCGCATTTGATGCAGGCGTCCTGGTCGATCTGCGCCTTGGCGACGTAATTGAGGTTCAGGTACTGCCAGTCGGTGACGTTCGGCACCGCGCGGCCGATGAAATCCGTCGTGCGCGCGTATCCCTTTTCGTCCATCCACGCCGACAGACCGGCCTTCATTTCCTCGACGATGCGAAACCCATAGGTCATCGCCGCGGTGCCGACCTGCACGGTGCCGCAGCCCAGCGACATGTATTCCGCCGCGTCGCGCCATGTCGTCACACCGCCGATGCCGCTGATCGGCAGGCCGTGGGTCTGCCCGTCGCGAGCGATTTCGGCGACCATGTTCATCGCGATGGGTTTCACCGCCGGGCCGCAATAGCCGCCGTGGCTGCCCTTGCCGTCGATACTGGGTTCGGGGCTGAACGTGTCCAGATCGACGCTGATGATCGACGAGATCGTGTTGATCAGGCTCACCGCATCCGCGCCCCCCGCCTTGGCCGCGCGCGCGGGCTGACGGATATCCGAGATATTCGGGGTCAGCTTGACGATCACTGGCATCCGGGTGCTTTGCTTGCACCAGCGCGTCACCATTTCGATGTATTCGGGCACCTGCCCGACGGCGGCGCCCATGCCCCGTTCGGACATCCCGTGCGGACAGCCGAAGTTCAGTTCGATCCCGTCCGCGCCGGTTTCCTCCACCTTCGGCAGGATCTCTTTCCACGCCCATTCTTCGCAGGGCACCATCAGGCTTACGATCATCGCGCGGTCCGGGTAGTCCCGCTTCACCGCCTTGATTTCCCTCAGGTTCACCTCCAGCGGGCGATCCGTGATCAACTCGATGTTGTTGAGGCCGAGGACCCGCCGGTCCGGCCCGTGCAGCACGCCGTAGCGCGGCCCGTTCACGTTCACCACATGCGGATCGAGGCCCAGCGTCTTCCACACGACGCCGCCCCACCCGGCCTCGAAGGCCCGGCGCACGTTGTATTCCTTGTCCGTCGGCGGCGCGCTGGCGAGCCAGAACGGGTTGGGGGATTTGATGCCCAGAAAGTCGGTGGTCAGGTCGGCCATGTCATTCGCTGTCTCCGTCAAAGGGTGCGAACCGGGTCGGATCGACCCCGGCCTTGGCCAGCCGCGCCGTCGCAGCAGCCTGAATTTCTGCGTCGAACGTCAGCGGATGGCGCAGGACGACGGCCTCGAATAGCAGATTCCGGCAAGCCGCGTTCTATCAACATGTCGAAACGTGCCAGCCGAACGGCTTTGCGCTCGTCGTCAGGTCCGCAGCCGTCTTTGCCTCGCCGTCGCGGGCTATTTTCTGCCGTGTCCGGTGCAGCGGTTGACGTCTGCCGCGCTCCTCGCTCAACAGCTCCTCGAGGGCATGGATACTTTGCCAGACGTCGTGCTCAACGGTTCCCGGTGTCGCTTCTGGCTGCACTTCGCACAGTCGCGCAAACGCGGCGCGCTCTACCGCTGCTGATTTCTGTCGGCGGGCATTGGCGACGAAAGCGCGCAGTTTTTCCGCGTCGGTCATCGTCGCAGATTCTTTCGAGTGCCGTACGTTCCATCGCAGTCAGATCGTCCATCGTCCGGCCCTCCCTTCGAATGGCGGTCTAGCCCAGCAACGCCGCATGAATATCCATCGCCGCATCGCGCCCCTGCGCCACCGCCACCACGGTCAGGTCCTCGCCCCGCCCGGTGCAGTCGCCCCCGGCCCAGACACCCGCGAGCGACGTGCGCCCGGCGTCGTCCGTCGCGATCTTGCCGCCGATCACGCGCAATCCGGCATCCGTCGTCAGGGTCTGGCCGATCGCCTTGAGGACCTGATCGGCGGCCAGGCGAAGGCGCTCGCCCGTGCCCGAAACGCGCCCTTCCGCAACGGTTGTATGCTCCAGCTCGATCTCCTGCGCCGCACCGTCGCCATGCACCGCCACCGGCATCACGTTGAACAGCAACCGCACGCCTTTCGACGCCGCCAGATCCTGTTCGTACCGGCTTGCGGGCATTGCCTCGCGCCCGCGCCTGTAGGCGATCGTCACCTGATCCGCCCCGAGAAGTTTCGACTGTACCGCGGCATCCACCGCCGTCATGCCGCCGCCGATCACCACGACGTTGCGCCCCACGGGCAGGCGCGCAAGGTCCGCCTCCTGCCGCAGATCCGAGATGAAGCCGACCGCATCGCCGACGCCGCCCAGATCCTCGCCCGTTGCCCGCAGCGCGTTCACCCCGCCAAGACCGACGGCAAGGAACACCGCGTCGTGTTCCTGCGTCAGCGAATCGAGGGTCAGGTCCGCGCCCAGCGTACCGGGCAACAGGGTGATCCCGCCGATCTGCATCAGCCAGGCAACCTCGCGGGCGGCGAAATCTTCGGTCGTCTTATACGCCGCGATGCCGTATTCGTTCAGCCCGCCCGGTTTGCGCCGCGCCTCATACAGGGCCACGTCGTGGCCGTGCAGCGCCAGTCGGTGTGCGCAGGCCAGACCGGCCGGCCCGGCCCCCACGACAGCGATGCGTTTGCCGGTGCTTTCGGCGCGGGTATACGGATGGTTCTGATGGGCCATCGCCGTGTCGGTCGCGTGGCGTTGCAGGCGCCCGATCTCTACCGGTTTGCCCTCGGCGGCCTCGCGCACGCAGGCCTCTTCGCACAGCGTTTCGGTGGGGCAGACGCGGGCGCACATGCCACCAAGGATGTTCTGGTCGAAGATCGTGCGCGCGGCGCTTTCGGGCTGATCGGCCTGAATCTGGCGGATGAACAGCGGGATGTCGATGGCCGTGGGACAGGCCGTCACGCAGGGCGCATCATAGCAGAAATAGCAGCGGTCCGCGGCCACGGCGGCCTCATGCGGCGCATATGCGGCGTGCAGATCGGCAAAGTTCTGCGCCAGCAGATCCGCGTCGTGGCGGCCCGCTGCAATGCCGGGAGTGAACCGGCCAAGCGTGAGTGGTTCGGGCGTAAATGGGCTGGTCAACGCGGTGCTCCGTCTTGTGGCCACTGTCGGGTCAAGCCTGTCACAGTGACAAATTTTATCAACTGGTAAAATTTCGCCGGATGCCTGATTTTTTGGCGTTGTGACCCGGCGACCTTAACCCGGTCTTCATTCCGGACCGTCAGATTGTCGCCAGTCAGCACTTTGGGGATGACGGACCATGCCTTGGACGAAAACAGCAAGAGGAATGGCCCTTGGGTTCGTCGTTGCCGTCCTGACTCTTTCGGGTGGTCTGGCGCGGGCCGATGAACATGTCATCCGCCTCGCCTACGAGGAATTCGCACCCTATTCGACAACCGGGCCCGACGGACATCCCCGAGGGTTTTCGATCGACCTGGTCAAATGGCTCGCGGCGGCATCCGGATATGAGGTTTCCTTTGTCCGTTCGGCAAATCCGACGGAAAGCGTGGCAATGGTGGGCGACGGCCGCGCGGACACGACGGCATTGCTGGCCCTGACGCCACAGCGCCTCGAGATCGGTCGCGCGACCACGCCGCTCGGCGCCTTCGAACTGCGCGCCTTTATCCGCGAGGATCACGCGGCAACCGTTCCGACGGATCTGTCCGGCCTGAGGATCGGTGTCGCGGGCGGCAGTTTTGCGGTCGCCGGTGCGCAGCAGATCCCCTTCGCGCAACTGGTATTATATCCGGAAACCGACAGCCTGATCGTTCCGCTTCTGACCGGTGAGGTCGACGCCGTGGTCAGCGCTGGCGACAGCTTTCTGGGCCGGTTGCGCGAGGCGGGAGTCGAGCGTCAGATCCGCGCTCTCGATCCTCCTTTGATATCGAGCCCCTATGGTTATATCACCGCCCCCGTCAGGCCGGACATTCTTGCTGCATTCAACGAGGCCATCGCCACCGAACTTGTCGAGGCCGAACTTTCCTTGTTGCGCGAGCGTTGGTTCGGCAGATCGAGGACGATTGCAGACGAGCCGGTCTTCTGGTGGATCGCGCTTGCCGCCGCCGCCGCCATCGCCGCCCTTGGCGTTGCCTGGCGCACCGTCCGTCGCCACAAGCGGTATTCCGAACGGCTGTTGCGGCAGAACAAGGCAAACGACCTGCTGGTCGCCGCCCTTGACGAGATTACCGCCGCGATCGTCATCTTTGACCGGGATATGCGGCCAATTCACTGGAACCTCGGATTCGTGCGGTCCTTTCCCGGTCTCGTGCCCGATCTTGAGGCGGGCAACGATCTGCGCACGATGATGACGCAATCCTATGCAGAGGAGATGGTTAGGACCAATCTGGACGCCGCCGATCTCGAGGTCGCCATCGATGGCGTCATCGAGCGTCTTTTGCGCGACGAGACAGAACCGCGGACCGTGCATGGCCAGAACGGCAAGGTTTATGAGGCGCGGGATTTCAGGCTTGGCGCCCAGCATTACGCCTCGGTGCGGGTCGATATCACCCGATTGCAGGAACAGCAGGACACCATTGTCGCCCAGTCCGACCGGCTTGAACGGGCGAACGACCAGTTGCAGACGTTTGCCGCCATCGCCGCCCATGACCTGCGGGCGCCGCTGAACCAGCAAAAGGCGCTGATGGGGTTCATCGCCGAGGATCTGGCGGATGCGAAAATCACGCTGCCGGTCGATACGCTCGATCATTTCTCGGTACTGCGGGGGCTTTCGGGGCGCATGTCGGGGCTGGTGCAGGACCTGCTGATTTACGCGCAGGCCGATACCGGCGAGCAGGAACGCGAACAGATCGCCCCGTCGGAGAGATTGCGGGGCATCGTGACGCTTGCGGCACTGCGCAAAGGGTTCGAGGTAAGCTATCCGGGCGATCTGCCGCTCATCCACATCAACCCAACCGCTTTCGACACGATCCTGCGCAACCTTATTTCAAATGCCGTAAAGCACCATGACATGCCGACGGGCCGCGTTGTCGTCGAAGGCAGACAAGAGGCCGGAGCTGTCGTGTTTACGGTTCAGGACGACGGCCCGGGAATTGACGAGCAATTCCGCGACCAGATATTCGAACCTTTCGTGCGCCTTGGCAGCAAGGTCGAAGGAAGCGGGCTGGGCCTCGCCTATATTCGCAAGATCTTGGAGGGCTGGGGAGGCAGCGTGGCCGTGACCGCCGCAGAACCGCGCGGCAGCCTGTTTACGATAACCATCCCGCAACGCCCGATCGTGTCGGCTTTGGCATTGGCAAGCTAGGGCGGGATCGCCCGGAACGGTGCGACCCGCGGCAAGGCCCGGAGCGCGGCTGCGCCACCGGATCGTTCTCGGCCAGACCCCTCGACCGCGAGACGACCGGTTGACCGCAAAGCGGCGCGCCGAAACATTCACCGCACCGCACCGCACCGCACCGCACCGCACCGCACCGCACCGCACCGCACCGCACCGCACCGCACCGCACCGCACCGCACCGCACCGCACCGCACCGCACCGCACCGCACCGCGCGTCATTGTCGTCTTTCTAGGCCGATTTGCGCCTGTCACCACGGGCAAAGTCCGGCATCCAGTCGCCGTGCGCCTCCAGCAGATCGTCTACCAGCGTCCAGATCTGGTCGAGGTCCAGTTCGGCTCCGGTATGCGGGTCAAGCATTGCGGCGTGATAGATATGCTCGCGGTTTTCCTCCATCAGTGCGGCAACCGTCAGTTCCTGAACGTTCAGGTTTGTCCGGATCAACCCGATGAGCTGTGGCGGAATGTCTTTCACGACTGTCGGTTGCAAACCCATGTCGTCGACCAGAACCGGAACCTCGACGGCGCATCCATCGGGCAGCTGCGGGATATACCCCTGATTGCGAATGTTGCCATAGATCACCGAAGGCTCGCCTGTGACGACAGAGTTCATGATCCGGCTGGCATATTCGTGGCTCGGCTTGACGGTGATGTCGTTGGCCTTGCGGTATTCGTCCGCCTGCTTGTCCCATTTCGCGATCTGCTCGACACAGCGGATCGGATATTCGTCCAGCGGAATACCGAACCTCTCGATCAGGTCGGGCCGGTCGCGTTTAATGAACCACGGTGTATACTCGGCGAAATGCTCGCTGCTTTCGGTGACGAAATAACCCAGCCGTTTGAGCATTTCGAACCGCACCTTGTTCGGACACCGGTCGGAATGGCTGTTGAACCGGGGCATCGCGCCCGTCGCGTAGCCCTCTTTCAGCGCGGGATACAGGTCACGGTAGGTGCCGTCGGCACACCGTTCCTCGAATGTCAGATAGAAGGCCATGTGGTTGATGCCGGCCGCGCGATACCGCAGATTTGCCTCGTCGACATCAAGCTCGCGGGCGAGTTCGCCCGCCGTCCCCTGCACCGAATGGCACAGGCCCACCTGACGAATCGTCGGATATTTCGCACCGATCGCCCAGGTGTTGATCGCCATCGGGTTCACATATTGCAGCATGATCGCGTCGGGCGCGACCTCGAGCATGTCGTCGCAGACCGACCACAGATGCGGCACCGTCCGGATCCCGCGCATGATGCCGCCGATGCCCAGCGTATCGGCGATGGTCTGGCGCAGGCCCATCTTTTTCGGAATTTCGAAATCGGTGATGGTACAAGGATCGTAACCGCCGATCTGAAAGCACACGACGACGAAATCCGTCCCCGCAAGCGCGCGTTTCTGATCGGTAAAGGTCTCGATCTGTGCTGCCACGCCAAGTGTCCGGGCCATCTTGCCCACGACGATCTCGCTCTCTTCGAGACGCTTGGGGTTGATATCCATCAGCCGGATCGTGGCGCCCGACAGGGCGGGCCGGCTCAGGATATCGCCTGCGATATTCTTGGTGAAAACGGTGCTGCCCGCACCGATGAAGGTTATCGTTGTCATGTCAGATCTCACATTCTGCGGCGCGCGCGGGCCGCTCTGGCCTCGGGTTCGGGGGAGTGCAGGCGGTCCCCGGTTTAATGAATTGTCGCGCGACCGGGGCTTTGCAGCAAGGGGGGATCGGATGTATCTCTTCCGGGAAACTCAGAATGCAAGGTTGATGCCCGTGCCCGTCCCCTCCGAACCGACCGGACCCCCCGACCAGGGCCCGACGCAGGCACGGGATCGCACCCGCGACCGTGATCCGTCATGCGAGGCGGCGTCGCGCGCGGATGCGCCCCGGCCCGCTCCGAAAGCCGTTCCAAGCCACGACCGGCATTTCTATGGTCTGGACCGGGCCATCGGGCGGTTCGGGATGCGGATTTTCACGCCACATCTGATGGAGGCGCCGCATTGGCACGGCCACGTCGAGGCGAATTTCATCACTGGCGGCACGATGACCTATGACGTCGACGGCGACCCGATCGTCGTGCAGCCGAACCGTCTGGCGCTGTTCTGGGCGGGGATTCCGCACCAGCTCCTCGATGTGACGCCGACCGGCGACGGCCCGGTGCGTCTTGCAAATGTCTATCTGCCTGTCGATATCTTTCTTTTCATGCCGCATATCGCGCAGCTTCAGGTGGCGCTGCTGGGTGGCGCGCTGGTGCAACTGCCCGACACGGCGTGCAGCGACGCCACCATTGCGACGTGGTATCGCGATTACCGCGCCAACGATTTCGAGCGGACCGAGGTCATGAAGATGGAGCTGAACGCCATGCTGCGCCGTGCCCTGACCGGCGAGATCGACTATCTGCGCGCCCCGATGAGCGAGGTCGGCAAAGAGCGTCAGCTGAGTTCCGTCCACATCCGCCACGTCATCGCGATGGTCCGGTTCATCCTCGAAAACCTCGCGCAGCCGATCACAAACGCCGATGTCGCCGCCGTCACCGGTCTGCACCGCAATTACGCGCTGTCGCTGTTCACCAATACGATGCGCCTGCCGATGAAACGGTTCATCATCCGTATGCGTCTGCTGCGCGCACGGGCGCATCTGATGGAAAGCTCGATCGCGATATCGACGGTTGCCGAAATGTCGGGGTTTCAGTCGATCAGTCAGTTCTACGCGCATTTCAAGGCAAGCTACGGGCTGTCGCCCCATGCCTTGCGCGAGAGCTATACCCGGATGGAATTGCGCTAGACAGGGACGAGAATCCCCCGGCGCCCTGCAAAAATGCAGGCGGGCCAACCCGGTATTCAGGGCGAAGAGAAGCGAGGCGCCGCGATCTAAGGACAGGTAAAGCGCCATTCGCTGATCTGGTGAAAGTCATTCCCCGGACCGTAGGTGATCTGCGGAAAGTGCGGGTGATTTGGCGCGTCGGGCCAACCCTGCGGTTCGAACGCGAGGGCCTGATAGAACGGGCCACCCGCGATGCGGCCGCGCTGGCCATCATAGACCTGCATCCCCGGCGCCGTCGTCGCCATCGTCATCGTAATGCCCGTCGCCCCGGTAAGCCCCAGTACGTCGCGGCTCCGGGTGGGGGCATCCGACAGGCACAGGTTGTGGTCGAGTGGCGGCGCGTTGCGCACCAGCGCGCGTTCGGTGCGAAAATCGAACCCGGTGCCGGTGACATCGGCAATCTCGCCCGTGGGGATCGTATCGCCGTTCACGGGCAGATAGCTGTCCGCCGCGATGCGCAGGCGATGGCCGTTCCAGTCCGGCGTTCCGTCGAGGTTCCAGTAGCTGTGGTTGGCGAAATTCACGAGGGTCGCGGCATCGCTCGTCACCGTCACGGTCAGCCGCAGGGTGCCGGGGGCGCGTACCTCGTAGCGCGCAATCACGGTGCGGTGGCCGGGAAAGCCACCCTCGCCATCCGGCAGGTCCAGCCGCAGGGTGGCGCTGCTGCCCGCGGTGTCGTCGATCCGCCAGACCTTGCGGCTGGTCGCGGCACGGCCCGAATGCAGGGTTTGTTTGCCGTGCTCGTTCGCCTCGAACCGATGGATCTTGCCTGCAACCGGGGCCGCCGCACCCGCGATGCGGTTGGCAACCGGGCCGATCAGGGCGCCGTGATAGGGCGCGGTTTCGTAGTCCGCGAATGTGTCGGATCCAACCGTCAGGCTGTAGGGCACCCCCGCCAGATGCACAGCGTTCAGGATTGCGCCATAGGTCAGCACGCGCGCGGAGATGTTGCCCGCCGTCAGGGTAATCGCGTGGACGTCTTGTCCCGCGCTCGTCGTCGCGTAAACGATAGGTTTCACAACGCCTCCCAGTGTACGCCGGCGGCGGCGATTTCGGTGCCGTTCCACATCTGTGCCTCGGACGCATAGTTGAACACGAACCGGTGCGTCGCCGTTTCGCGCTGCCGCACACCGTCCGGCATCGGTGTGACGCGCTGGCCCGCGCGGGTCAGCATGTCGCGTAGGATATCGTCGAAGGTGGCGGCATCCGGCCATCCGGCGAAATAGTGCAGGTGCGGCCCGCCGACCAGCGCGGGCAACCCGGCGGTCGTGCGCCGCAGGACCGGGGCACCGCCTTCGAGATGTTCGAACCAGTGCAGAAACCGGCCGCCGCCTTCGAGGGGGATTTCGGCACCCGGTGGCAGGCTTTCGGTCATCGCCACGACGATATCCAGGCCGTCGAGATTAGGCCCGAGCGGCAGCGGTATCGACAGCTCGGCGGTCTTGGTATCGCTGCGCGGACCCAGCAGGGCAATGCCGCCGAATCGCGCGAGCGCGGCGCGCAGCGGATCCGTCAGGTGCATGATGCCCGGGGCGATGACGACGTCGTAGCCCGCAAGATCGGCGGTATCGGGGGGGAGGATATCGATCGTCTGACCGGCACGGCGCAGGGCGCAATAGGCCTCGAACGCGAGGCGGAAGAACGTGAAGTCGCGGCCCTGCGGCTGCGCCTGCCATCCCCAGCAACTGTCGTAATCGAATACCAGGGCGACGCGCGCCCGCGCCCTGTCCACGTCGCCCATCGCCTCGATCTCGGTCGCGACCTGTGCGGCCTCTGCCAGCGCGGGGGCCGGTTCGCTGTCGGGGCGCAGGAGGCCCGCGTGCATCTGTTCCTGCGCGAACGGCGCCTGCCGCCAGCGGAAATAGCTGACGCATTCGGCGCCGTGGGCAATCGCCTCCCATGCCCACAACCGGCACATGCCGGGCAACGGGGCGGGGTTCCACTGGGCCCAGTTTACCGGGCCGGGTTGTTGTTCCATCACCCACCAGCGTCCGTCGCGGACCTGTCCGTTGCGGGGCGGTCCGCCGCAGGCGCGGTACAGATCGTGGTGGAACGCCTGAAAATCCGGGTGTCCCTGACGCAGATAGCGCGCGCGGGTGGCGTCGTCCGTGTCCACGACCATCGACAGAAACCCGATGGGATAGCTGTCCCAGGACGCGATATCGAGGTCGGCGCCCAGTTTGAAATGATCGAAATCGGTGATCTTGCCCATGAAGTTGTGGATGATCGGCGCGGCCGACGCGGCCCGTATCTCGTCGCACTGCGCCCGGTTGAAGGCGATCACGCAGTCCGAGGAATAGCGCCTGAACGCGAGGACGTGGGGGTGGTTCGGCTCTGTCACCGTCAGGTTCGGCAGGTCGATCCGGTCGAAATCGTCATACTCCATCGACCAGAACACATTGCCCCACGCGCGGTTGAGCGCATCCGTCGACTGATACCGTTGCGCCAGCCAGTCGCGAAACCCGGTACGCGCGGCGTCGGAGTAGCTCAGCGTGGTGTCGTGGCAGGAATATTCGTTGTCGGTCTGCCAGGCGCCGACGTGGGGATTGCGGCCGTACCGTTCCGCCATCAGGCGCGCGATGCGGCGGGCCTCGTCGCGGTAGCCGGTGTGCGAAAAACAATAGTGCCGCCGCGATCCGAACTTGCGCAGGCCCCCCTGCGCATCGCGCGCCAGCATGTCGGGATGCCGGTCGAGCATCCAGCGGGGCGGCGTCGCCGTCGGCGTGCCCAGCACGACGCGCAGGCCCGCATCGCCCAGCACCTCGATCGCCCGGTCGAGCCAGCCCCAGTCGAGGTGCCCCGGCGCAGGCTCCATCCGGGACCACGCGAACTCGCCGATGCGGACCCATGTGATGCCGGTGTCGCGCATCCGTGCCGCGTCCTGCGCCCAGTCGTTCTCGGGCCAGTGTTCGGGGTAATAGCAGACGCCGATGGTGGGTTTCATGTGGGATCCTTACAGGAAAACGCGGTGCTCGGCCTGCCCCGCGATGTCCGTTTCGATGCAGAACGTCTGACCGTTGAGCGGGGCTGCGGCCAGCACCTCCTGCGCGATCCCGGCGGCCGCCGAGGTGCAGAACATCGTCCGCAGATCCGGCCCGCCGAACGCGGGGCACGAGGTTTGCAGCGCCGGTGCGTCGAAGGCCCGCACAAAGGATCCGTCGGATGCGTATCCCGCCACGCGGCTGCTGCCCCACTGCGCCGTCCACAGCGTGCCATCCACATCGACGACGGCCCCGTCCGCGACATCACCGGTGCCGCGCAGGTCGACGTGGACGGCGGCGTCGCCGCTCGGAAAGCCGTCGTCGGGGTTCAGCGGCAGACGCATGATCTGCGCGGTGCCGGTGTCGGAATAATATGCGAATTTGCGGTCCGGGCTGAAACAGATCGCATTCGTGATGGTCACTTGATTGACCACAGCGGTCAGCCGCCCGCCAAAGAACCGCCAGATCGTGCCTGCACCGTCCTGCGCCGCAATCCCCATCGTCCCGATCCAGAACCCGCCCCACGGATCGGCGCGCCCGTCGTTCGACCGCGTGGCGCTGTTGTCCGCCTCGAGCGGCACCACTACCTCTCGCGCCCCGGTCGAGATCGTGAACCGCGACAGCGCCGATTGCGAGGCGATCAGCAGGGTGTCGTCGTCGACCCATCCCGCCGCCGAAACCATTTCGTCGAACTGCCAGTGCTGGCCCCTGCGGTGCAGCCGCCGCCCCAGAATGTCGAACCAAAAGAGCTCGCCCCGGCCCGGGTGCCACAACGGCCCCTCGCCCAGCAGACAGATCGTGCCGTCGTATACCTGCATCATCGTCCCGCCTCCTCGAGTGCCGCGTCATAGGCCGCGACGATGGTTCGCGCGCTGGCCGTCACCTCGGCCACGGACATCCCCGGCCTGTACAGCGCCGATCCGATGCCGAAACCGTCCGCCCCCGCCGCGATCCAGGCGCCGAAATTCCCGGGCCCGGCACCGCCCACGGCGTAGACCTGCGTGCCGGTAGGCAGCACCGCGCGCATCGCCTTGATACCGTCCGGGCCGATCAGGCTCGCCGGAAAGATCTTCAGCCCGTCCGCCCCGGATTTCAGGGCCGTGAAACATTCGGTTGGCGTCATCACGCCCGGCCAGCTTTGCATGCCTTTGGTCTTGGTTGCGACGATCACCCGCTGGTCGCAGTTGGGTGAGACGACGAGGGTGCCGCCCGCCTCGTGCACCCGGCCCACATCGCCGACCGACAGCACGGTGCCCGCGCCGATCATTGCGTCGTCGCCGTAGGCCGTGGCCATGACGGCGATGCTGTCGAACGGATCCGGAGAGTTCAGGGGCACTTCGATCGAGGTGATCCCGGCCTCGATCAGCGCGGCACAGACGGCGGTGGCCTCTGTCGGAGCGATGCCGCGCAGGATCGCGATCAGGGTGCGGGATGTCTCGGTCATGCGGGCCTCCTTCGGGTGGCGGACAGGTCAGTTCGCGGACAGGCGGGCGTAGGCAGCGGTCAGTCCGGCGAGGGTGATGCCGGTGCCGTCCACCGCCCGGGCGGGCGCGCCCTGGGCGGCGAGGGCGGTGACGTACAGCTGCGCGAGCGTCCCCGCGCCGATCACCGCGATCTGCTGGCCCAGCCAATAGGGTTTCGCCGCCGCCAGTTCCGCCCCGACGAGCAGACCGGACAGGCGCGCGCGGGCGGTATCGGCCGGCATGGCATGCAACAGCCCCTCGGCGCGCAGCGAAAACAGGTTGGCGGCGAGGCGTTCGGGGCGCGACAGCGTCTCGTCCAGCGCGGCGCCAAAGGCGTCAGCGTCCCAGCCTTCCGCCGCAATCGAATGGCGCAACACCGTGTGCCCGGCGATGGCGGCGAAGAGTTCGCCGGTCATGACGGTGACGAAACTGATCACCTCGCCCGCGCTGAGATGCACCCATTTGGTGTGGCTGCCGGGCAGGCACAGCACCCCGTCCCAGCCGGGATTCTGCGCGAGAAAGCCTGCGATCTGCGTCTCCTCGCCGCGCATCACGTCCGCCGGTCTGGCCTGCGAAAGGCCCGGCACGATGTGAACGTCAAGTCCCGGCCAGGTGGTCGGCGCGCGGGTAAAGCCCGGCGGCGGCACGGCGCAGGGAACGGCGGTATAGGGCGCCTCGATCCAGCCCTGACGCGCGCCGACCATGCCACAGGCAACGCAGACCACGCGCGCATTGTTGACCGGCAGCCACGGCGCGATCAGGTCCAGCAGCGCCGGCTCGAACTGGTCGCGCTCCAGCGCGCCCATTCCGCTGTCGGACGCGGCCGTCGCCAGCACCGCATCGCCGTTCATCGCCCAGACCCGCAGGTTCGACGTGCCCCAGTCGATCGCGATCCATTCAGGGGCGATCCATTCAGGCAGGACCCCTTCCGGGGCAGGCGATCCGGAGGCGTCTGTCATCCCACCATGACCCGTCCGGCATCGACCGTCACGACCTGTCCGGTCATCATCCGCGCAAGGTCGGAGGCGAGGAACAGCACGGTGCCCGCCATATCCTCGGGCTGGATCAAATCCTTGAGGCATTGCGCCGCGCGGTGCCCCTCGACCGCCTCGTCCGTGGCCCAGTCCTGTTTCTGACGCTCAGTCATCACCCAGCCGGGAGCTATGGCATTGACGCGGATCCTGTCCGGTCCCCATTCGCGGGCCAGCGACCGGGTCAGGCCCATGATGCCCGCATTGGCCGCGACATAGGGCGCCATCCTGTCTGCCCCCATCAGATAACTGATCGACGAGAACAGGATCATCGACCCGCCCCCCGCCGCCTGCATCATCGGCGCGGCGCGCTGGGCGGCAAAGAAATAATGACGCAGATTCACCGCCATCTGGTCGTCCCAGAATGCCACATCGATCTCCGCCGCGTCACGGCGCATGTCATTGGCGGCGTTCGCCACCAGACGGGTGATCGGCCCATGTGCGGCGGCGGCGGCGTCCATCGCGGCATGCAGCGCGGGCGTATCGGTTACGTCGCATTGGATGAACATCGGCGGATGCGCGGCATCCAGCGCCAGCAAATCGGCAAATTCGGTGTAGTCCGAGCGTCCGACAAAGGCGACGCGCGCGCCCTGGGCGACGAATGCCTGCGTCAGCGCCGCACCGATGCCGCTGCCGCCGCCGGTGATGAACACCGACGCTCCGGCGAGGTCCGGAAATGTCGCGTCTGTCATATCTGCTCCCTGACGGCTGCGGCCCGCGCCGCTGGTCAGACCATCGCGCCGGTCCGCCGCGTTGGCAAGGGGGCGGGGCGCGCGATACTTCCGGGTTTGGCAGGTGCCGGGCAGGTCTGGCCGGTGAGCCAGTCTGGCAGGTATATAAGTCTGGCAAGCGGATGGATCAGGCAGGTAGGCCGGTCTGGAAAGTGGCCGGGGTTGGCAGGTGGCGGGCGTCTTGCAGGCCCGCCTCCGCGATCAGGCGGCGCGCTTGCCATAATACAGGCCGACGACGTGCTCTGCCTCGGCAAAGAACAGCCAGCGCAGCGCGAAGACGCCCGCAAGATGGCTGAGCACGGCGAATGCGGCCAGAATGTGCACCCCGCCCAGCGTCATCATCGCGATTATCAGCAGTACCGGCACGCCGAACCCCAGAACGAGGGCCACGAGGCGCAGCTTCTGGCTGTGCCTGCGGCCGACCACGAAACAGAATTCGCGCAACAGGTAATTGGTGCCGGTGTGCGGCGGCTCGAACGCGGTGACGCGGCCCATGTCGCCAAGGCCGGTGGCGGTCGCAAGGCTCGTCCCGCTTTCCTTCAGGCGGCTGTCGCCCCCGCGCCAGCCATAGATCTGCACGATCCCCGCAACGGCGATGAGCGGCAGGGCAAAGGCCAGCTGCACCGGCAAGCAGCGCCCCACCGCCCAGCGACAGCGACAAGAACAGCGCGGGCGTCGTCCAGTGGTGCCAGCGGGGCACGGTTTTCATCTGGGTATAGATCATCGAGGTGGTGAACACGGTCGCCAGCGCGAGCAGCGCACCGATCCAGCCGAGCGGTTGCCATTGCCCGGCAAAAAACACCGACCCCGCGCCGAAAAGCGCCATCACCAGCAGGCAGGCGACGGCGGCGATACCCTCGCGCGACAGCCAGGAAGACCGCCATTGGCTGAACGCCTTGAGCGCGCGTTCGGGGTGGCCAAGGTGCGTCGTCGACGCGATGAGACCGCCGACGGACAGCAGATAGGCGATGGCGAAGAACGCGAACGCCGTCCAGCCGGTGACGTCCGGCATCCCGAGCCCGAGCCAGAACAGCAGGCCGAAGCCGAGACCGGACAGCGACGTAAAGAGAATGACGGACGGGGCGGGATGCATCAGTTTCCTCCCGGCATGGCGGTCAGCGTCCGGTCGAGCCAGCCGAGAAAGCCCTTGGGCGTCTCGGAGACGGGGGCCAGATAGGGCGCGAGGATGTCGAACTCGGGTTCCGCGTCGCGCGGGCGCGGCGGCAGATATTTATTGACCGGTTTCGTGCCCTGCTCCGGCATCAGATCGAAGCCGCCGCGCTCGGCCACGAGAATGCTGACCGCCGATGTCTCGTCGCCGAGATCGCCGAAGTGGCGCGCGCCGGCGGGGCAGGTGCGGACGCAGGCGGGGACGCGGTCCACCTCGGGCAGGTTTTCGTTATAGATCCGATCGACGCAGAGGGTGCATTTTTTCATCACCTTTTCTTCGGCGTCCATCTCGCGGGCGCCGTATGGACAGGCCCAGGCGCACAGCCCGCAACCGATGCAATCGCTTTCGTTGACCAGCACGATTCCGTCCTCGGCGCGTTTGTAGCTGGCACCCGTGGGGCAGACGGTGACGCAGGGCGCGTCTTCGCAGTGCAGGCAGGATTTCGGGAAATGGACGAGTTTGGCGTCACCTTCACCCGGCTGCACCTCGTAGGAATGGACCCGGTTGAGAAAGGTGCCAGAGGGATTCGCGCCGTAGGGATCCTGATCCGACAGCGGCGCGCCGTAGTTTTCGGTGTTCCAGCCCTTGCAGGACACGACGCAGGCGTGACAGCCGACGCAGGTGTCGAGATCGATCACGAGGCCGAGCTTTTTGGCGGTTTTCGGGGGGAGAGTTGTCATTTTGCCGGTCCTTCGATCGCGGGCCCTGGGTCTGATCGGCGGGCGGACGCTGTTGCTGCGCAATGCGCCCCGCCCGCCGACCCTTTTGGTGCGCCGTCGCTGCCGGGGCGCTGCCGGAAAGCGGAGAGCCTCCGGCGGAAGTATTTTGGGCAAGAAAAATGCGAGGGCGGATAGATCATCGGCCGACCTTCCACGCGAGTTTCCGGGGAGGCGCGGGAACAGGCGACGCGATCGGCGGAAAGACGGGTTGCGCCTGCGCCGGGGCCGCGACTTTTTCGATACTGGACGCGCAGGTCGAACCATGCGGCCTGGCCGGTGATCGGATCGGAATTGGACCAGCGCATGCCGTCCTCTTTCGCGGGCAACAGCTCGTGGATCAGGTGGTTGAGCAGGAAGCCCTTCGTCGCCTCGGGGGCATCGGTCATCCAGCGCCCATGTGCCCTTGCGCTTGCCGATGGCGTTCCACGTCCAGACCGTGTTTTCGTTCAGCGCGGCCATGTGCGCGACGGGCACGGTGATGGTGCCGTGCGGCGAGGTGACGCGGGCCCAGTCGCCCTCGGCGAAACCGTTCGCCTCCCAGATTTTGGTCGGGACATAGAGCGGGTTGTGGCCGTGGATTTGCCGCAGCCACGCGTTTTGGGTGCCCCATGAATGGTACATCGCCATCGGGCGCTGCGTCAGCGCGTGCACGGGGTATTCGTCCGGGTCCTCGGTGCCCTCCGACAGGGGCGCGTACCAGATGGGCAGGGGTGTCATCGTCGCCGCCACGCGGGCGCGCAGATGCTCGGGGGGCTGGCGGGCGCCCTCGCCCTCGGCGGCCAGCTGGAATCGGCGCATCGGCTCGGACCAGAGCTGAAAGATGTAGGGCTGCGGGCTGTCGTAGAAGCCCATCTTTACCGCCCAGTCCTGGTAGTCCATGCTGAACGGTTTGTAGTAGGCGGCCTCGTGGGGGACGTGGCTCTGCCAGAAGCCGCCGTTGGCGATGTAGCTGTCGAGCTGGCCTTCGTTCGCATCGCCGCGCCCGTCCTGCAAGCCATGTTCGCCCGACGCGCCAGCCGGCCAGCGGGCCGATGCCGGGGCGGCGGATGTGGTTGGTGATATAGTCGGCGTAGTCGGCGTATCTGGTGCTGCCGTCCGGGTTCACGAACCCGGGCAGGCCGAGCCGTCCGCCAAGATCGCAGAGCACCGACTGGAACCCGCGCACGTCCCGGTCGGGCTCGATCACCGGCCAGCGGATGGCATCGGCCACGGCGTCTGCCTCGCAGATGGGGCGGTCGAGCAGGGAGATGCAGTCGTGGCGTTCGAGATATGTCGTGTCGGGCAGGATCGAGGTCGGCGTAGGCGACCATTTCCGACGAATAGGCATCGGAATAGATGATGTGCGGGATGACGTAATTGCCGTCCTCGTCCATGTCCGTCAGCATCTTCATCGTGCCGTCGGTATTCATCGACGAGTTCCACGCCATGTTCGCCATATAGAGGAACAGCGTGTCGATCTTGTACGGGTCGCCCGCGTGGGCGTTGGAGATGACCATGTGCATCATGCCGTGCGCCGACAGCGGGTTTTCCCAGGTGAACGCCTTGTCGATACGCGCGGGCGATGCCGTCGTCGCTTCAGGCACAGGTCCTCGGGGCCGTGGGGATAGCCCAGGTGCGGGCCGTCCAGCGCGGCGCCCGGCGTCACCTTGCAATGCGGTTTGGGGTGGGCGGTCGCAGGTTTGGGATAGGGCGGTTTGAACCGCATGCCGCCGGGGGTTTCCACCGCGCCGATGATGATCTGCAACACGTGCAGCGCGCGGCAGGTCTGAAAGCCGTTGGAATGGGCCGAAATGCCGCGCATGGCGTGAAACGACACCGGGCGACCGATCATCGTGTCGTGCTTCTTGCCGCGGAAATCGGTCCACGCGCGGGGCAGTTCGATGGCCTCGTCGAAGGCCGTCCTGGCGATCTGCGCGGCCAGCGTGCGGATGCGCGGCGCCGAAATGCCGGTACGCTCGGCGACGTTTTCGGGGGCATAGATCTGGATCGAGGTACTTTTCGGCCATGTGGTGAAACACGGGACGGTGCGAGATGCCCTTGTGCCGGTAGGCGGCGCGCATGTCCGGCTCGACGCCTTCTGCCGTTCCACGGCGCCAACTCGCCGGTGCGCCGGTCGATGACCTGCGGCTGGCCGTCCTCGTCGCGCAGCAGAAGGCCGTTCTGCGGCGATCTTGGGGTCTTCGTTCACGAGGCAGGAGGCGTTGGTGAACCGGGCGAGATAGTCGAGATCGAGCTTGCCGGCGGTGAACAGCAGATGGATCAGCGACAGGATCAGCAACCCGTCGGTGCCCGGCGTGATGCCGTACCAGTCGTCGGCGACGGCATTGTAGCCGGTGCGGATCGGGTTCACGCCGACCATCTTCGCGCCGCGCGCCTTGATCTTGCCGATGCCCATCTTGATCGGGTTGCTGTCGTGGTCTTCGGCGACGCCGAACAGCACGAACATCCTGGTATGGTCCCAGTCGGGCTGGCCGAATTCCCAGAACGCGCCGCCCATCGTATAGATGCCCGCCGCCGCCATGTTCACCGAACAGAAGCCGCCATGTGCCGCGTAATTCGGCGTGCCGAATCCCTGCGCCCAGAGCGAGGTGAACGACTGCGACTGGTCGCGCCCGGTAAAGAACGCGAGCTTTTCGGGGGCCTCGGCGCGGATCGGCGCGAGCCATGCCGGTGGCCATTTCCAGCGCCTCGTCCCAGGAGATTTCCTCGAACTTTGCCCGATCCGCGCGGGCCCGACCCGTTTCAGCGGCGCGCGCAGCCGCGAGGGCGCGTTGACCTGCATGATCCCCGCAGATCCCTTGGCACACAGCACGCCCTGGTTGACCGGATGGTCGCGGTTGCCCTCGATATAGGCGACCTTCAGCTTTCCGTCCTCCTGCGCCTTCATGTGCACGTCGATGCCGCAGCGGCAGGCGCACATGTAACAGGTCGTCTTGCGGATCTCGTCGGACACCTTGGGCGACAGGTTCAGGTCTGGCGTGGGATAATTCATGTCGAGTGTCCTGGCAAGAGAGAGACCGGCGAGGGCCATGAGAAGCGAGAGGCAGAACGGGCGGTACCAGCCCTCCCACCGGGGCGTGAACAGAGCCTGACCGGCGATCACGCCGAGCGCCACCGGAAAGGCGAAGGCGAGACCCCGTGCCACAGCCACTCGTCCATCGTGCCGAAGGCGACGCAGCGAGATCATCGACACGACCGAGCCGCCGAACAGGAACAGCACGAGGCTGCCGCGCATTTGCCGCGCGGGCGCGTCGCGTGCCAGCACGTAGAGCGCCACGACCATGCCGCCGACGCCCGCAACGCCGGTCACGACCCCGGCGGTAAAGCCCGAGCCGTACAGACCGGAGCGCGTGGCGAGGAACGGTCAGCCGCACCTTTGCCAGCTGCGACGCCGCAAGGGACAGCAGGACGCAGAGCGCGATAATCTTCGACGTTTCTGGCGAAACGGATGTCGTCAGCCACAGCCCGAACGGCACGCCGAATGCCGACCCGGCAATCAGGCCCCACGGCCACGCCGCGGTCCGCATCGGCCCAGCCGCCCTTCATCATCAGGACGGATGCCGTCATCTCGAGCCACCAGCACATCGCGATAAGTTCGACCGGCGGCAGGATCAGCACCGCCATCGCCATCACCATCGCCGACAGCGCGAACCCCGAAAACCCGCGCACGACGCCCGCGACAAAGGTAATCGCGGCCAAGGCAAAGACCTCGCCGGGCGTCAGGTTCAGCGCGGTGGCAAGCCAGTCCATCAGGACCCGTTCCCATGAAGATCGTTCCCGTGAAGCGCAACTCCGGCACGACCGTTCCCGGCAAAACCGTCAGCGATCAGGGCAACGGCATCGCGGGCGATCTGCTTTTCCTCTTCGGCCTGCACCACATGCACGGGCAGATGTCCGAGGAACGCGAGATGCGCCATGATCCGGTCGCGGACCGGCGCCGAATTTTCGCCGATGCCACCGGTGAACGCGACGGCATCCACGCCGCCCATCGCCACGATGGCGGATCCGGCATGACGCGCGGCCCAATAGCAGAAATGGGCGACGGCGAACGCGGCATCTGCATCGCCCGTCGCTTCGCGGGCGAGCAGGCCGCGCATGTCGCTCGTGCCCGCCAGTCCTTTCAGCCCACTCTCGCGGTTCAGCATCTCGTCGGTCTGCGCCGCGCCGTGTTCGGCGGCCAGCCGCAATACCGCCGCGCCGTCGATGGTGCCCGACCGGGTGCCCATCGTCAGGCCTTCGAGCGGGGAATACCCCATCGACGTGGCCCGGCTGCGCCCGTCCTCGATGGCACACAGCGACGCGCCGTTGCCCAGATGCAGCGCCAGCAGGCGGCGGGGCAGGGCCGCGCCGAACCCCGCGACCATGCCCGCATAGCTCAGCCCGTGAAACCCGTAGCGGCGGATGCCCGCATCCCGTGCGGCGGCGGGGATCGCATAGGCGGTGGCGACGGCATCGTTGGTGGCATGAAAGGCGGTGCCGAAACTGGCGTATTGCGGCAGGCCGGGCAGGCGCGCCGTCAGGGCAGCGATTCCGGCGATGTTGTGCGGATTGTGCAGCGGCGCCAGCGGGATACAGGCCGCGATCTGCCCCACGACTGCGTCCGTCAGGCGCACGGGCGCCGTCAGGTCGGCGCCGCCATGCACGATCCGGTGCGCGGCGGCGGCAAGGCCGGTCAGCGCGATCCCGGCGTCCTCGACAGCGCGCAGCAGCAGGGCGAGGGCGTCGGCATGGCGCGCGGCAGAGACGGTCTGTCGTCCGCGCGCCGCAGATCAACGTCCCCGCCCCGCCGATTTCGGTGACGCGGCCCGACAGCACTTCGGTCAGATCGGGCGCGAACACCTTGATCTTGATCGACGACGATCCGGCGTTGAGCACGAGGATCATGCGCGCGGTTTTCCCGCCGCATCCCCGGCGCGCTCCGCCGCCACGACGTCCCCCGCGCGCTCTGCCGCGACGACATCGCCCGCGCGCTCCGCTGCGACATCGCCCGCGCGCTCCGCTGCGACATCCCCCGCGCGCTCTGCCGCGACGACGCAGGCGAGCGCCACCGACGCCATCCGTGCCGCCGCAGGGTCTGCGCGGCTGGTCAGCAGGATCGGCACCTTTGCCCCCATCACGATGCCCGCGGCGCATCCGCCGCCGACGTAGACCAGCGCCTTGAACAGCGCATTGCCCGACACGATGTCCGGCACGATGATCGCGTCGGCGCGGCCCGCCACGGGATCGTTCCCCAGCCCCTTGGTCTGTGCCGCGTCGGACGACAGGATCAGGTCGAGCGCGAGGGGCCCGGCCACGTCCGCTTCGGGCAGATGTTCGGTCGCCCACTCGGCCAGCGCGCGCCCCTCGACGGACGAAGGCACGGCGGCAAGCACGCTTTCGGTGGCGGACAGCAGCGCGATTTTCGGCCTGTCGGTTCCGAGTGTCCGCAACAGCGCCACCACCGAGCGCATCGCCGATTGCCGTGCCTCGACGCTGGGCGCGACGTTGACCGCCGCGTCGGAAATCAGCAGCGGCCTGCCGCCACCGGGGGGGAGATGTGGAAGATGTGCACGAACCGCTGATCGGTCCGCAATCCTGCATCGCGGCGCAGGGCGGCGCGCATGAAGGTGTCGGAATGCAGCTGTCCCTTCATCAGGACATCGGCCTCGCCCGCCCCGCACAGGTCGGCGGCGACGACGCCCGCCTCTTCCTCGCCGGTTGTGTCGTGCAGCGGCCAGGCGGAAATGTCCCAGCCAAGTGCATCGGCCTCGGCCCGGATATCCGCCGCCTCGCCGACGAACACCGGCGTCATGATGCCCGCCTGCGTGGCCTCGAACGCCGCCTGCATCGGCAGGGCACTGCCCGCCCGGGCAATCGCCACGCGGGGGCTGGGGGCGTTCTGCGCGCGCGCCAGCAGATCGGGGGGGCACACGGCAGCGCGGCGGGAAAGAAAAGGTGAACTCATGCGATACGCCCTGTCATGTTTGCCCGACCGGTTATGCACGCGTTCGCCGGGGTCTGCCAATGCCAAGCGCCAAAGGATCGCGCACTGGCGAGGACGCGCCGCCCACCTGACAGTGAACCGGCACGGCGCGTGTCGCGAAACCCCCGGGCAGGCCCCACGGCCCGCCCGAACGTCGCCTCTCAGGCGGTCTGCTCGACGAAATCCGCACTGGAAATACCAGCAACGCTCACCGGTTTTTTCATCGCGTCGCGGCGGAACGGCTCGCCCAGTTCCTGATTGAGGAGCACCTCGATCAGCGTCGTCTTGCCGTGCTTCATCTGGTCGTCGAGCGCCTTCGAGAGCGCCGCCGTCAACGCGTCCATCGTCTTGACGGCCACGCCTTCGAGGCCGCAGGCCCGCGCGATCCCGGCATAGGACACCTCTTCGTCAAGCTCGGTGCCGACGAAGTTATCCTCGAACCACAGCGTCGAATTGCGCTTTTCGGCGCCCCACTGATAGTTGCGGAACACGATCTGCGTCACCGCGGGCCATTCGCCGCGGCCAATCGCCGTCAGCTCGTTCACCGCGATCCCGAAGGCGCCGTCCCCGGCAAAGCCCACGACGGGCACATCCGGTTGCCCGATCTTGGCGCCGACGATGGCGGGCAGGCCATAGCCGCACGGCCCGAACAGGCCCGGCGCCAGATATTTGCGCCCCTCGTCGAAATCCGGATAGGCGTTGCCGATGGCACAGTTGTTGCCGATGTCGCTCGATATGATCGCCTCGCGCGGCAGTGCCGACTGGATCGCGCGCCAGGCCATCCGGGGGCTCATCCACTCGGGCTTGTCCGCCCGCGCGCGTTCGTTCCAGGACGTGCCCGGATCGTCCTGCTCGTGATCCATGCTCGACAGTTCCTGCGCCCAGGCGCTCTTGGTCTGGGCGATCTTTGCCTTGCGGTCGCTGCGCCCGGCATCCCCCGCACTGTCGCCCAGCTGCGCCAGAATGCTCCGCGCGACCTTGGCCGCATCGCCGACGATGCCCACCGATACCTTCTTGGTCAGCCCGATACGGTCCGGGTTGATGTCGACCTGAATAATTTTCGCGTCCCTGGGCCAATAGTCGATGCCGTAGCCCGGCAGCGTCGAGAACGGATTCAGCCGGGTGCCAAGGCACAGCACCACATCGGCGGTGGAGATCAGCTCCATCCCCGCCTTCGATCCGTTATAGCCCAGCGGCCCCGCGAACAGCGGATGGCTGCCCGGGAAGGCATCGTTGTGCTGATACCCGACGCAGACCGGCGCATCGAGGCGTTCGGCCAGCGCCATCGACGCCGCGATGCCGCCCGCGCTCAGCACCACACCGGCGCCGTTCAGGATGACCGGGTTCTTCGCGTTCGAGATCATCTCGGCGGCGCGGGTGATCGACGTCTCGCCGCCGGGCGATACCTCGAATTCCACCGGATCGGGGATTTCGATATCCACCACCTGCGTCCAGTAATCGCGCGGAATGTTGATCTGCGCCGGGCCGCACAGCCGCTTCGCCTTGGCGATCACCCGGGTCAGAACCTCGGCCATCCGCGTCGGGTCGCGCACCTCTTCCTGATAGGCGACCATGTCCTCGAACAGTTTCATCTGCTCGACTTCCTGAAACCCGCCCTGACCGATGGTCTTGTTCGCCGCCTGCGGTGTGACCAGCAGCAGCGGCGTGTGGTTCCAGTAGGCGGTCTTCACGGCGGTGACGAAGTTGGTGATGCCCGGCCCGTTCTGCGCGATCATCATGCTCATCTTGCCCGTGGCGCGCGTATACCCGTCCGCCATCATCCCCGCAGAGCCCTCGTGCGCGCAGTCCCAGAACGTGATCCCGGCTTTGGGGAACAGGTCGGATATCGGCATCATCGCAGAGCCGATGATCCCGAACGCATGCCCGATCCCGTGCTTTTGAAGGGTTTTGACGAAGGCTTCTTCGGTGGTCATCTTCATGGGGTGCGCTCCTGACGGTGGGGTTGAGCATGTGTATCAGGCGCGGGGGGGCTTGGGGAGGTGGAGGGTGAGTCCAGATGAGGGGGGCGGATGGGGCCAGCTTTTTTCAGGATTATCGCTTTGCGCTGAGCAATTTTTGTTCATAAGGTTCCGCGACCTGCGACGCATTACGGCGTGAAGGCGGGCGTAAACACGGAAACAACTTTGTCAAACTTTGAGAAGAAAGTGGAAAAGTGGCTGTCCGGAGAAACAACTTTTTGGGGTAAGTCTTGGGATGCGGCGAGAGCAAAATGGTACCGTCGGCGAACCAATCGTTATCGACTAGCTGCGGTTTTATACTGGATTACAAAGCACTTGGGGTTTTCAGCGACGCCGCTTGTTGCTCACTACATTTATGGTTCAATTGGAATCAAAGAAGCTTACTTGGCGTCGTTTGTGTTCATATTGATTCAGTTAGTGCTCGCATTTCTCAATTGGAGTTCGCGTCCCTCTAGCAGTTGGAGCGAAGATGCGCTGACAAGCCTATATGACCGAATAGTGGATTTTGTGAACGCCGTTCACTCCGAGTCTACTCGCGCCGAGTTCAAAGACTTATCTATCGAGGCTTGTCTTGGGATAATCCAAGAGATGGCTCGAAGTCTTCACAAAGTCGGCGCCACACGAGCTATCTGTAAGTTTGGCCCTATATAAAGGTAATGGGACAACAAAAATGACGATCATGCATCGAAATCCGGGAAATACTCGTACCAAAGGTAGTAATCTTAAGTCTTTGGATAGAGTTTTGGGGCATCGTGCATGTCAGGCAGGTCGCGACCCAAGAGTAGTTTCAGACATCAAAGCCTTCGGAAGAGAAGCTCGGTTTAGCCCGACTCAGTCACAGCTCAACTACCGGTCCATCTTCATCCTGCCGGTCGTGTCGGCGAAAAATGGTAAGATGCGAGGCTTTGTCTCCATTGACTGTTCCACTCCTTTCGGTTTTCATGGAGCAGCAGACAGGAAGTTGGTAGTTAGATGCGAACCAATGATCAGTCACATTCAGCACCAGATATGAACATGAGTTCCAAGCCGAGCAGCGCTCGTGACAGCAAGGTAACCGTAGAGACGCTTCGATCTTTACGGCGACACGAGCTGCTTTTGAAGGCCATGGACGTAGCGAGCAATATCAGACGCGCTCGTCAGTCTAATCAAATTTCCGATGAAGTCTCGAAGCAGTTGCTTAAAGAGTTGGAAACGTTGACTGAATCTCTCTCAGGGTTAAACAAAGCTTTGTCGATGTTTCATCCACGACATGATGTGGAAAATGCATTTATATCCTTAAGAGACAAAGAGTTAATCTAGTATTACCGGCTCCTAAGCTATCAACCCAACTCCCTCCGCAATCCGCCCCACCGGGATCGACGAGTACGCCAGCCGGTAGAACCGCTCCGGGCGCACCCGCGCGCCGCCCCAGGGCTCCAAAACCTTCCCCGCGGGGAAGGTCGCCCCGGCAAAGAACGGCGCGCCCGGTTCGATCAGCACGCCTTTCGACCGCAGTTCCGCCGCCAGAATGCCCGTGTCCACGCCCTCCGGTGCCTTCATCCAGATGGCGCTGCCGCCATAGGCGCCCGGCCCCGCAACCTCGAGGCCATGCTCCACGATCGCCGCGTCCAGCGCCCGCCGCCGGTCGTGCAGCGCCTTCGACGTGCGGCGGATCTGCGCGTCGTAGTGCCCCAGCGACAAAAAATACGCCGTCGTCCGCTGCAACTGCCCCGGCGGGTGCCGCAGCACCGACGCCCGCAATGACCGCGCGGCGGCGATGAACGGCGCGGGCCCGACGAGGTATCCCAGCCGCAGCCCCGGAAAGATCGACTTGGAAAACGACCCGACGTGGATCACCCGCCCCGTCCGGTCCAGCGATTTCAGCGCGGGCGAGGGCGGTCGCAGGAACGACATCTCGAAATCATAGTCGTCCTCGACGATCAGCATGTCCTCGGCCTCGGCCCTGTCCAGCAACGCGTGACGCCGCGCGAGGGGCATCGTCGCCGTCGTCGGGCACTGGTGCGACGGCGTGGTGAACACCACGTCGGTCCCGGCGGGCACGGCGTCGGGCGGCAACCCCTCGTCGTCCACCGCGACCGGGGAAACCGACGCCCCCGTGGCCCCGAGGATCGACCGCAGCGACGGATACCCCGGATCCTCGATCGCCGCCGCCCGTCCCGGTGACAACAGCAGTTGCGCCGTCATCCACAGCGCGTTCTGCGCGCCCATGGTCAGCAGGATCTCGTCCGGGGCGGCCAGAATCCCCCGGCGCGGCAGGGTTTGCCGTGCGATGAAATCGATCAGCTGCGGGTCGTCCTGATCGTAGTGGTCCGACGCGAGCGCGTTGAAATCCCGCTTGCCCAGCGATTGCAGCGCGCACAGCCGCCACGACCCGGCATCGAACAGCGTCGCATCCGCCTGACCGTAGATGAAATTGTACCGGTACGTCGCCCAGTCGCGCGGCTTTTCCATGAAAAGCGCCGGTGTCTTGTCGGCAAGCAGGCCCGGCCAGTCGACCGACGACACCCCCGGCGCCCTGGCCGGAAAGGCGGGCGGTTCGGGCGCGTTTTCAGACACGTAATACCCCGACCGGCCCCGCGCCGTCAGGTAATCGTCGGCGACGAGTTCGGTGTAGGCCAGCGTCACCGTGATCCGGCTGACGCCGAGATGTTTGGCAAGCGCGCGGGACGACGGCAGGCGTTCGAGCGGGCGAAACCGCCCGGCGAGAATGCCCTCGGCCACCATCTGCTGGATCCGGCTTTGCAGGGTGCCGGGGGCCGCGGGATCGAGAAAGAAGGTATCGATTGAGATCATGCGCTGGCCTTATACTGGCGCCAGCGTGGACCTATCGATAGGGGGTCGCAAGGGGGCTGATAGAGGTTTGCAAGGGGCCGATGGGGGTTTGCAAGGCGGCTGATGGGGGTGAATCCGGTTCTACGGCACCGTCAACGGGGTCTTTTGTGCGCCGTCGGCGTCGAAATTTTCCGGCGCAAGCCATGCCTCGAACGCCGCCCGTACCCCCGGCCAGTCCGCGTCGATGATCGAGAACCACGCGGTGTCGCGGTTGCGTCCCTTGTAGTGGATCGCCTGCCGGAACGTGCCTTCGCAGATGAACCCAAGGCGTGCCGCGGCCTTGCGGCTGGGGGCGTTGAGGGCGTCGCATTTCCATTCGTACCGGCGATAGCCGAGTTCGTCGAAGGCGCGCCGCATCATCACAAAGAACGCCTCGGTGGCGGCGGTCGTGCCCTGCAGCATGGGCGACAGGTGGATGTTGCCGGTCTCGATCACGCCGTTCGCCGGGTCGATCCGCATGAAGGTGGCAAAACCTGCGGGGGTGCCGTCGGGCAACAGGACGGTATGGAACATCGGGTCGTCGCCGTGGCAGGTGGCCTTCGCCCAGGCGGCGAAACCGGCCTGCGACGCGAAAGGTTCC
Source organism: uncultured Alphaproteobacteria bacterium (assembly GCA_963761735.1). GTDB lineage: Bacteria > Pseudomonadota > Alphaproteobacteria > Rhodobacterales > Rhodobacteraceae > CAVXHQ01. The sequence continues at coordinate 461,879 of CAVXHQ010000003.1, read as the reverse complement.
TGGGACAGATAGGTCCAGCCGCGGTCTCCGCCCGGCGCGCTGAAGGCCGCATGCAGGCCCGGGATGTGCGCGTCGTCGAACGGCACGACGACGCAGGTGCGCCCGATCATCGGCGTGCGCGGTGGCCGCGACCGGGGAAAACGCGCGGCGTCGACGAAGCCGCCGATCGGCTGGCCGTAGGCATTTTCGGGCATGACGGTCCTTGTGAAACGAATGGCGATGAAAACCCGGAACCTCTTCGGGGGGTTCAGCCGTCGACCCGGATGCAATCAAACGCGTCGCCCGATGCGCCGGAAAACCAGACCATCGACTGCGCCGTCACGCCGGACAGGCCGATCTGATAGTCGTCCTCGAATGTCAGGACGAATTCGGTGGCCAACGCCGGGTCTTCTGCCGCGCCCTGCGTTTCGACGTCATAGGCCTCGACACTGCGATAGATCAGCGGTTCTTCGTCTTCGCCCGGCGCATAGCTGTCCGGCGTAAAGACGAAGAAGGCCACTTCGCAGTCCCAGATGCCCAGAAACGGCAATCCTTCGGCGGGTGCCGATCCGGTCTTTTCGGCGGCGGCGCCGGTTGCCGTTGCGAGGATCATGACGATCCCGGCGACGACGCGGCGTATCGGGGCAACTGTCATATCGGGCGCTCCTTCGCGCAGGATGGATCGCAACGCACGAGCGGCCTAGCCCATCACCCGGGTCAGGGCGCCGTCGACGCCGTCCATGATATGATCGATGTCGTCCTTCGTGGCGATCAGCGCTGGCGCGAACAGCAGCGTATTGTTGAACCCGGGCAGCGACCGGTTGGTCGCGCCGATGATGATGCCCTGCGCCATGCAATCGGCGACGATGGCACCGACGGTCTTCTCGTCCACCGGTTCCTTGGTCGTGCGGTCGGTGACGAGTTCGGCGCCCTGAAACAGGCCGACGCCGCGGGTCTCGCCGATGCAGGTGTGACGCTCCATCAGCTCGGCGGTCCGCTCCGCCAGATAGGCACCCATGCGGGCCGAGTTGCCGCACAGATCCTCGTCCTCGACGATCCGCAGGTTTTCCAGCGCCGCGGTCGGCCCCGCCGTGCAGCCGCCAAAGGTGCTGATGTCGCGGAAATAGGACAGCCGGTCGGTGTCGTCCTTGAACTGCTCGAACACCGCGTTGGTGGTGACGCAGCACGAAATCGCCGCATAGCCGGAGGCCACGCCTTTCGCCATCGTGACGATGTCGGGCTGCACGCCGAAATGCTGATAGCCGAACCATTCGCCGGTCCGTCCGACACCGCAGACGACCTCGTCGATGTGCAGCAGGATGTCGTATTTCCTGCACAGCGCCTGAACCCGGTCCCAATAGCCCGGCGGCGGGATGATGATGCCGCCGCCCGCGGTGATCGGCTCGAGGCACAGGGATCCGATGGTGTCGGCCCCCTCGCGCAGGATCACCTCTTCGATGGCGTTGGCGGAGGCCTCGGCATAGGCCTCGCCTTTCAACCCGTCCTGGCTGCGGTATTCGAGGCAATGCGGGATCTGCACGAAACCGGGCGTATAGGGGCCGTATTGCGCGCTGCGCTCCTCCTGTCCGCTGGCGGACAGCGCGGTGATCGTGGTGCCGTGGTAATCGCGCTCGCGGTAGAGGATCTTGTGCTTGCGGCCGCCGTGATGCTTGTGGCTGATCTGGCGCACCATCTTGAAGCCTTTTTCATTGGCCTCGGTGCCAGAACTCGCGAAATACACCCGGTCGAGGCCCGGCATCTTTTCCAGCAGCCGCTTGGAATAGTTCGCCTGCGGGATCGTACCTGCGGTGCCCGCGAAATAGCACAGTTTCAGCAGCTGGTCGCGCACGGCGTTGGCGATGCTTTCGCGGCCATAGCCGACGTTGACCGTCCAGACGGCACCGGACACGGCATCGAGATGCTCTTTGCCGTTGATGTCCCAGACCTTGAGGCCTTTGCCTTCGACGATGATCCGAGGATCGACTGTTTCCAGCGGTTTGTGCTGCATCAGGTGGTGCCAGACGTGGGCGCGGTCGGCCTCGATCACGGCCCTGTTGTCGTTGGTGCGGGCGTCGTTCTGCATCAGGTTCATGTCGGGGTCCTCCGGCGGAAATGGATCGCATAACCGCTCCCCACCCGGCGGGCGGAGTCGCGCCCTGCCTGCATCGACGATTTTCGCGGTCTCCGATAGGGCCAGAGTGTCCCCTGCGATAGTGCCAAAATTGAGACCGAAAGTTAACTGCCCCGCGCCGCGCGGACCCATGCAACGATCAGGCGGCGGGCGTCATCGTCCATCTGCACGGCATTCGGCGGTGGCATTGCGTGGCTGACGCCGGCCTGCAGGTAAATCTGCTCGGCGTGCTGGGCGACATCGGCGACGGTTTCGAGGTGCACGCCTTTGGGTGCCCAGCGCAGGCCGGCCCAGTTCGGCTCGCGCGCGTGGCACATCGAGCAACTGCCGCGCACCGCATCATAGGCCGCGTCGAATCCTGCGGCCTGCGCGAACCGGGTCTGATAAGGCGTAAGCTCCGCCGTCTCGAGGGCGTCGTAATCGCCGTCCCAGGTATTCGCCGTCGACAGCCAGGCGATGAACACGAAGATCACCACCGTTGCCGCGACGGTCCACAACGGCCCCTTGCCGGTCGAATGCATCGTGTTGAAATAGTGCCGGATCGTCACGCCGGTGAGGAATATCAGGCAGGCGATGATCCAGGCATACTGCGTCCCGAACGCCAGCGGATAGTGGTTCGACAGCATCAGGAAAATCACCGGCAGGGTGAGGTAGTTGTTGTGGGTCGAGCGCAGTTTGGCGATCTTGCCATATTTCGGATCCGGCGTGCGGCCTGCCTGAAGGTCGGCCACGACGACGCGCTGGTTCGGCATGATGATGACGAAGACGTTTGCCGTCATGATCGTCGCGGTAAACGCACCAAGGTGCAGCAGCGCCGCCCGCCCGGTGAAAACCTGGTCGTACCCCCACGACATCGCCACCAGCACCGCGAACAGCAGCAGCATCAGCACCGTCGGCCGCCCGCCCAGCGACGATTTGCACAAGGCGTCGTAGACGATCCATCCGACGGCCAGCGAACCTGCCGAAATCGCGATCCCCTGCCACAGCGCCAGATCGGCCTTCGACGGGTCGAGCAAAAAAATCTCGCCCCCGACCCAGTAGACGACCATCAGCAGCGCGACACCCGACAGCCAAGTCGCATAGCTCTCCCATTTGAACCAGATCAGATGGTCGGGCATGTCGGCGGGGGCCACAGCGTATTTGCGGACGTGATAGAATCCGCCGCCGTGGACCTGCCATTCCTCGCCCGTCACACCTGGGGGCAGATGCGGGCCCTTTCGCAACCCCAGATCGAGCGCGATGAAGTAGAACGACGATCCGATCCAGGCGATGGCGGTGATGACATGGGTCCAGCGGACGGCAAATCCCAGCCAGTCCCACAGAATTGCCAGATCGTACATCGCGCGGTCCTTTGGTCGGGTCGGTGGCGCCGGAGCATGCCATACCGTCGGGCGGCATATTATCCGCCCCGGGTCCGGTGTCCATGCGGGACGGGCACCCGCCGCCACCCGCGGGTCGGCAGACATCCCGGAGGTTGTCGCAATCGCGGGAGACCATCGTTCCGCTCCATCCCGGCGCCGGCGGCAGGACCGAGAAACAAATATCCGGCCTGTCCCGTCAGCGCCGATCCAGCGGTCCGGCCTGCGCAGGCGCCCGTCCTATCGCGGCGGGGCGAGGGCCATGTGCCGGTTCACGTCCTTGTACAACAGATACCGAAAGCGCCCGGGGCCACCCGCATAGCAGGCTTGCGGGCAGAACGCGCGCAGCCACATGAAATCGCCCGCCTCGACCTCGACCCAGTCGGTATTGAGCCGGTAGACCGCTTTGCCCTCCAGCACATAGAGCCCGTGTTCCATGACGTGGGTTTCGAGAAAGGGGATCACCGCGCCGGGCTCGAACGTCACGATATTGACGTGCATGTCGTGACGCATGTCTGCGGGATCGACGAACCGGGTCGTCGCCCATTTACCGTCCGTGCCGGGCATGACGGCGGGCGCAATATCGGCCTCGTTGGTGATGAACGCCTCCGGCGCGTCGAGGCCGTCGACGGCGACATGGGCCTTGCGGATCCAGTGAAACCTCAGCGGGACGCTGCCTGCGTTGCGCAGCGCCCATGTCTCCCCGGCAGGCAGATAGGCGTATCCGCCGGGTGCCAGATCGTGGACCGCGCCGTTCATGTCCAGCCGTGCCGCGCCCTCGACCACGAACAACACCGCCTGCGCCGAGACGTCCGTCTCGGGCCGGTCCGATCTGCCGCCGGGCGCGACCTCCATGATATAATGCGAAAACGTCTCGGCAAAGCCGGACAGGGGCCGCGCGATAACCCACAGGCGCGTCGCGTCCCAGAACGGCAGAGACGAGATCGTGATGTCGCGCATCGTGCCTTTGGGGATCACCGCATAGGCCTCGGTGAACACCGCGCGGTCCGTCAGCAGCTGCGTTTGCGGCGGGTGGCCGCCGGTGGGGGCGTAATAGGTGGGCGGCATGGGCATCCTCGGTTTCGGTCGGCGCAGTATGACACAGCTTCGGCGGTGTGCCAGCACCGCGCGGCGCACACCGTCGCGGACCACCTGACGGACCCGGCACGATCCATGACGTTCCGCACTGGCGAGCATCGTCCGCCCGGTGCTAGGCTTGCGTCAGATCCACGCAACGCAGGAGCACCCCATGCCGTTCACCCCCGCCCCGTGGCCCCGCAAACTGCGTTCGCAGGAATGGTTCGGCGGCACGTCCAAGGACGCGATCTATCACCGGTCGTGGATGAAAAATCAGGGGCTGCCGGACCACCTGTTCGACGGGCGTCCGGTGATCGGCATCTGCAACACCTGGTCCGAGCTGACGCCGTGCAACGCGCATCTGCGCGATCTGGCGGAAAAGGTTAAATTCGGCGTCTACGAGGCGGGCGGGTTTCCGGTGGAATTTCCGGTGTTCTCGCCGTCGGAATCCACCCTGCGCCCCACGGCGATGATGTTCCGCAACCTGTGCGCGATGGATGTCGAAGAGGCGCTGCGCGGCAAATGCATCGACGGCGTCGTCCTGCTGGCGGGCTGCGACAAGACCACGCCCGCCCTGTTGATGGGGGCGGCGTCGGTGGATCTGCCCGCCATCGTGGTGTCGGGCGGGCCGATGCTAAACGGGCATTTCCGGGGCGAGCGTGTCGGGTCGGGCACGCATCTGTGGAAATTCTCCGAGGCGCGCAAGGCGGGCGAGATGACCACCGGGGAATTCATGGAAGCGGAAAACTCCATGTCGCGGTCGGCGGGGTCGTGCAACACGATGGGCACCGCAAGCACGATGGCATCCATGGCCGAGGCGCTGGGCATGGCAATGTCGGGCAACGCCGCGATCCCGGCGGTGGACAGCAGGCGCAAGACGATGGCGCATATGACCGGCAGACGCATCGTCGACATGGTGAAGGACGATTTGAAACCCTCCGATATCCTGACGAAAGCGGCATTCGAGAACGCCATCCGCGCCAACGGCGCCATTGGCGGATCGACCAACGCGGTGATCCATCTGCTGGCCATCGCCGGGCGCGTGGGCATCGATCTCACGCTCGACGACTGGGACCGGTGCGGCCGTGACGTGCCGACGATCGTGAACCTGATGCCTTCGGGCAAGTACCTGATGGAAGAATTCTTCTTCGCCGGCGGCCTGCCGGTCGTGATCAAGCGGCTGGGCGAGGCGGGGATGCTCAACCGCGATGCGCTCACCGTGTCGGGGCAGTCGATCTGGGACGACGTCAAGGACGTGCAGAACTGGAACGAGGACGTGATCCTGCCGGTGGAAAAGGCATTGACGGCCTCCGGTGGCGTGGCGGTGCTGCGCGGCAACCTGGCCCCGAACGGCTGCGTGCTGAAACCGTCGGCCGCGACGCCCGCGCTGATGCAGCACAGGGGCCGCGCCGTCGTGTTCGAGGACATCGACGACTACAAGGCGCGGATCGACGACGAGGATCTCGATATCGACGAAACCTGCGTCATGGTCCTGAAGAACTGCGGCCCGCGCGGCTATCCGGGCATGGCCGAGGTGGGGAACATGGGCCTTCCGCCCAAGGTCTTGCGCCGCGGCATCACCGACATGGTGCGGATTTCGGACGCGCGGATGTCGGGCACCGCCTATGGCACCGTGCTGCTGCACACCTCGCCCGAGGCGGCGGCGGGCGGGCCGCTGGCCGTCGTGCAGAACGGTGACATGATCGAGGTGGACGTGGCCGGCCGGCGCATCCATCTGGACATCACCGACGCGGCGCTGGCCGCGCGTCTGGCCGGTTGGGTGCCGCCGGTGCCCCGTCCGGGCGGCGGCTATGCGCAATTGTACCATGACAAGGTGATCGGCGCCGAACAGGGGGCCGACTTCGACTTTCTGGTCGGCTGTCGCGGCAATGCGGTGGGACGGGAGTCGCACTGATGGTTGCCGCGGCACTGGGCGAGGGACGGATGCCGCTGATGCTCGTCGGGATCGGCAAGATCGCGGTGGACAGCCATCTGCCCGCGCTGCACGGCAGCGACGCATGGGAACTGGCCTGCACGGTCAGCCGGAACGGCACCGTGGACGGCATCGAGGCGTTCACGGACCTCGGGGCCGCACTCGCCGCGCGTCCCGACGTCCGGTGCGTCTCGCTGTGTATGCCGCCGCAACCGCGGTTTGCCTATGCGCAGGCGGCGCTGCGCGCGGGGCGGCATGTGATGCTGGAAAAACCGCCCGGACAGACGCTGGCCGAGGTGCAGACCCTGAGTGCCATCGCCGAGGCACAAGGCGTGTCGCTGTACGCGAGCTGGCACAGCCGCATGGCCGCCGGGGTGGCCCCCGCGGCGGAATGGTTGCGCGACAAGGCCGTGACGCGCGCCGATATCATCTGGCGCGAGGATGTGCGCAAATGGCATCCCGGTCAGGACTGGGTGTTCGAGCCGGGCGGCATGGGCGTCTTCGATCCCGGCATCAACGCGCTGTCGATCCTGACGTCGATCCTGCCGGACCCCGTCCACCTGACCGCCGCGACGCTTGAATTTCCGGAAAACCGGCAGACGCCTATCGCGGCGCAACTGACGTTCACCGGCAATGTCACCGCCGATTTCGACTGGCGCCAGCTTGGCCCGCAAATCTGGAATATCGAGGTCGAAACAGATGCCGGAACGCTGGCGCTGCATGATGGCGGGGGCCGTCTCAGCATCGATGGCGTGCCGCAAAAGGTGTCTTCGTCCGGCGAATATCCAGGCCTTTATGCGCGGATGGCCCAGCTTGTGCGTGCCGGCGCCTCGGAGGTCGATCTTGCACCGATGGTGCATGTGGCGGATGCGATGACGCTCGGTCGCCGAATGGCCGTTCCGCCGTTTCATTTCGATTGATCCGCGCGCGCGCGGAACCTACGGGGCGTCGGGCGGGTTCTGCCTGCTCACGCTTTTTGGAGGTACACCGTCATGCTCTCATGGATTCTCATTCTCCTGGCCATTGCGGCCATCGCCGCGGTTCTCGGCTTTGGCCGAATTTCGGGGGCGGCGCTGACCGGGGCAAAGCTGTTGATCGTCGTCACGCTCGTGGTGTTCCTGCTGGTGCTGTTCGGCGTCATTGCGCTGGTTTGACGGTGTGCCGACGGACACATAGATCTCACCGGCGGGCACCTTCCTGCCCGTGAAGTTCTGCCCGTGAAGCGTCAGATCCGCAGCACCCGCTGCGCGATACGCGGGATGATCCCGGAAAATCGCAACGGTGCATCGGTCGCGGCAAGGCAGATGCAGACGGCACCCGTATCCGCCACCGGCCGATGATGCATGTCGGCATCGGCAACCTCGATATCGCCGGGGCCGAATCGGGCGTGTCCGTCATGGAACGCGCCCTGCAGGACAAGCGTCAGTTCGGTGCCGCTGTGCCCGTGATCTGGCACCGCCGTGCCCGCCGGAATGCGCAGCAGCCGGGCCGTGGCCGCGCCGCCGGTGGGCACCATCGCCTGACTGACGCCGCCACCGATGCGGCGCCATCGTACCGAGGCCAGCGGGCCGATGTAGTCGGACAAAGGCGCGGGCATTGCGTCATCGGCCACCTGCGATTCAATCGTGCGGCTCGTCTCCTCGCCGTTCCGGATTGCCGCCAGCGCCGTGTCCAGCGAGGCCGCGTCCATCGGTGCCGCGTCGGTATTGGCGAGAACTGACCCGCCGACCGCATCGAACGCTCCCAGACGGGCGCGGCATCCGTCGCAGTACGAGATGTGTGTCGCCACCACGAGGCTGAAGGCCTCCGGCAGTGAACCGCTGCTATAGCCCAGCAAGAGCGCATCGGTCAGGTGATGGTGTATTTCTGCCATGTTTCCGTTCATTTCACTTCGCGCCAGCAACACCTTTTCGGTGTCTCGTTCCGGTGTCTCGTTCCGGTGTCTCGTTCCGGTGTCTCGTTTGGGAGGGCCGGATCAGTTCATCGCGTGCCGCAACCGGTCGAGCGCCAGCCGTATCCTCGATTTTATCGTCCCGAGCGGCAGACCGGTCTCGCCCGCGATCTCGGAATGGCTCAGGTCGCCGAAATAGGCCCGCTCGATCAGTATCCGCTGTTTTTCCGGCAGCGCGGCAAGGGCGCGTCCCAGAACCTCGGTATCCTGCGCCAGCGCCAGTTCATCGGCGGCGCTGCGGGCCTCTTCGGGGCCCCAGGGCAGGTCCGCAGGCTCGGGGCGGCGCTCGCGGCGGGCGATATCGATGCGCCGGTTGCGCGCGATGGTGAATATCCAGGTCGACACCGACGCCCGGCTGCCGTCGAACATGTGCGCCTTGCGCCAGCAGGTTGCCATCACGTCCTGCGCGCAATCCTCGGCGATGTCGGCAGGCGTGCCGCCGCGCATCAGGAATGCCTTCACCCGTGGCGCGAAATGGGCGAACAGCCGGGCGAAAGCCGCCTCGTCGGCGCGCAGGCGGATAGCCTCGATCTCGGCGCTCCACTCCGGCTGTGGCGACGTCATGACGTCACGCGCGGGTCCGGGCACAGGCCCGCACACCGTTGCCATGTCCAGAGCCATCGGCGTGGCCCGGTTTCCGATCTGTACCGTGTCAGCATACATGAAACTTATACGCGATTTTCGCGTGACTGGATCATATGAAAATCTCAGTCGGCGTGTCTTAGACTTTGTCATCCATGTTCGATCATGGAACGTATAAACCGCAAGTGCTTGCTGGACCAGATGCAGAAAGAACGGAATGAACGAGACGGGAACGGCGCAAGCGCGGGGCGTGGCCATCGGGTCTGCGCCGACAGGAAATAAGCCAAGAAGTATCGCGGTCATCGGGGCAGGTATTTCGGGAATGGGGGCGGCGCATGCGCTGGCTCAGGGTCACCGCGTGGTGCTGTTCGAGGCTGAGAAACGGCTTGGCGGACATGCGCGCACGCGCATGGCGGGGCGCAACGCCGATCAGCCCGTGGACACCGGTTTCATCGTGTTCAACCATGCCAATTATCCGCATATGACCGCCCTGTTCGATGAGCTCGGCGTGCCGACCGTCAAAAGCGAGATGAGCTTTGGCGCGTCTTTCGGTGCTGCAGGCCGGGGCGGCGGCCTGGAATACGGCCTCGCCTCGGTCGACGCGCTGTTCGCGCAGCGCCGCAATGGCGCCAACCCGAAATTCCTGCGGATGGTGCGCGACATCCTGCATTTCAACAAGCACGCCGTCACGACAGTCGCGGCGGACGAGGCAATGACGATCGGCGATCTGCTGCGCACCCTGCGGCTGGGCGCATATTTCCGCGACCGCTACCTGTTGCCGTTCTCGGGGGCGATCTGGTCGACGCCGACGCAGAAGATCCTCGATTTTCCGGCACATGCAATGGTCCGGTTCTTTCAGAACCACGGCCTGCTCGGCGTTTACGGACAGCATCAGTGGTACACGGTGCAGGGCGGGTCGGTTGAATATGTCGATCGGCTGGGGGCGGCGATGACGCAGCGCGGCGTGCAGATCCGTCTCGATGCCGGGGTGACGGCGGTGCGGCGTACCGATGCCGGGGCCGAGGTGAAGGCGCACGGTGGCGAATGGGAGGCGTTCGACGAGGTCATCATGGCCACCCATACCGATCAGGCGCTGGCGCTGCTGTCGGATGCCACGCCTGCCGAGGCGTCGGCTCTCGGTGCGATCCGCTATCAGCCCAACAAGGTCGTGCTGCATTCGGACACAGGCGTCATGCCGCGCAGACGCAAGGTCTGGTCGAGCTGGATCTATTCCGAAGGGGCGGGTGCGAAATCCGACGACATCGACCTGACCTACTGGATGAATTCGCTGCAACCCTGGCTGAAGGCCGATCCGCTTTTCGTGACCCTGAATTCCGAACGCGCCATCGCGCCGGGGCTGATCTGGGACGAGGTGAGTTTTGCGCATCCGGTCTATGATCTGGCCGCCCTGGCCGCGCAGAAATCGATCGCGGCGATGAACGGCGCCAACAATACATGGTTTTGCGGCGCCTGGATGAAGAACGGATTTCACGAGGACGGGCTGTCGAGCGCGCTGGACGTGGTGCGCGGCATCGCGTCCCCGGCGCTGGCCGTCGCGGCGGAATAGGTGGAGGGCGTCCACAACACCGGCGCCGCGCCGGTCCTCGATCATATCGCGGGACAGACGTGGCACGGACGACGCGGTGCTGTGCGCAACGCATTCCGGTACGGCATCGACTATGTGCTGATCGACGCCGAGGCAGAGGTGCGCGGATCTGGTTCATTTGCCCGTAACGGGCGGGGCCTGTTTGGCCGCAACAGACGCGGCCTGTTCTCGCTGCACGACAGCGACCACGGCGGTGCGCCCAGGCAGGGGCAGGGGGCGGCGTGGGTGCGCGGGGTGCTTGCGGCTCACGACATCGACCTCCCCGGTCCGGTGCATCTTCTGGCGCAGCCGCGCGTGCTGGGCCATGTGTTCAACCCGGTCAGTTTCTGGCTGTGTCACGATGATGCGGGCATCCTGCGCGCGGTGATTGCCGAGGTGTCCAATACCTTTGGCGATCGTCATTCCTATCTGTGCCGCCACGACGACGGGCGTGCGATCACCGGCGAGGATACGATCCGCGCGGCAAAGATTTTTCATGTCTCGCCGTTTCAGCCCATCGTCGGCGAATACACTTTCCGGTTCGATATCACGCGCCGGAGGATCGACATCACCATCGACTATGCGCGCGGCAACGGCGGTCTTGTCGCCACGCTGACGGGCGACCGCCGCCCGCTCACCAACGCCGGCATGATCCGCGCCGCCCTGCGCCGCCCGTTCGGATCGCGCCGCGTCCTTGGCCTGATCCACTGGCAGGCGATCAAGCTGTGGTGGAAAGGCGCGACGTTCCGCTCCCGTCCCGAGCCGCCCCGCGACGAGGTGTCGCGGTGAAGGCGCGCAGGGAATGTCGCGGTGAAGGCGCGCAAGGGAATGTCGCGAAGACGGCGCGCAGGGAATGTCGCGAAGAAGGCGCGCAGGGAAGTGTCGCGATGAAGGCGCGCAGGGAAGTGTCGCGATGAAGGCGCGCAGCGGAAATGTCGCGATGACGTCGCGTGACGGGGTGCCACGATGACGGCGCACGAGACATGAGCCTGCGCGAGGCGCTGCGCGCCAGATTGCCCGCGTGGTCCCTGATGGGCGCGGTGATTTCGGCGGCGGGCCTGCCGATCTACATCTACGCGCCGAAATACTACGCCGACACCTATGGTGTCAGCCTGACGGCCCTTGGCACGCTGCTGTTCGCGTTGCGCCTGTTCGACGTGGTGCAGGATCCGGTGCTGGGCTGGATCGCAGAACGGCTGCGCACCGGCCGGTCGTGGGCGGTGGCATTCGCGGCGCTGGTCCTCGCGCTGTCGATGTTCGGCCTGTTCGCGGTGGCGCCGCCCATCGCACCGATCTGGTGGTTCGGGATCACTGTGACGGGGCTGTTTTCGGCGTTCTCATTCCTGACGATCACCTTTTACGCGCAAGGCGTGCGCAAGGCGGACATGCTGCCGGGCGGCCACGTCCAGCTGGCGGCGTGGCGCGAAAGCGGCGCGCTGGGCGGGATCTGCCTCGCCGCCGTGGCGCCGACGCTGCTGATGGGGGTGACAGCGTCGCCGTTCGCGGTGTTTGCCATCGGGTTTTGCGTCGTCGTTGCCTGCGCCGTCGTGGCAATGGCGCCTGAATGGAAGGGCCGCGTCGACGCACAGGATCCGGTGCCGATGCGGGCAATCTTCGGCGATATGCTGGCCCGCCGGTTGCTGATCCTCGCGCTGGTCAACGCCACACCGCTGGCGGTTTCGTCGACGCTGTTCCTGTTTTACGTGGATGCGCGGCTGGAGGCCCCCGGATGGGAAGGGCCGCTGCTGGTGCTGTTCTTTTTGTCGGCGGCGCTGTCGGCTCCGGTCTGGTCGGCGCTGGCCGGCCGTTTCGGCGCGAAACCGGTCCTGATATGCGCGATGGTCGCGGCGGTGGCCTCGTTCGGGATCACGCTGACGCTGGGCGCGGGCGACGCCGCGTGGTTCGCCGTCATCTGCGTGGTGTCGGGGGCAACCATCGGTGCCGATCTGACGTTGTTGCCTGCCATGTTCGCGCGGCGCATGGCGCATGTGGCCCCCAACGGCGGTCAGGGGTTCGGCCTGTGGTCGCTGATGAACAAGGCGACGCTGGCCATCGCGGCGGTCGTCCTGCTGCCGCTGCTGGAAGGATCCGGGTTCGACACCGGCGCGCGAGAGGTGCCGCAGACGGCGCTGGACATGCTGACATGGTTGTATGCAGGCGTGCCGGTGGTATTGAAACTGGTGGCGATCGGCCTTCTGGCCGCCACAAGACTTGAGGAACAGGCATGACGATATTTTTCACCGGCCTGATATTCGCGATATTGTTCGGGATTGTCTGGGCAGTCCTGAAATCCTGGTATTTTTCATTCTGGGCACAGGGCCCGCGGGACTACCCGAACGGCCCCGCATTCGATATCCGCACCCACCTGAACGGTCCGATCGCCTGCGAAGGCGTGATTTACGGGCCGACGGGACGTGTCACCTCGCGGTTCGTCGCCGATTTCGATGCACGCTGGACCGGCGATACCGGCACCATGCAGGAGGTGTTCCGCTATGACAGCGGCAACGTTCAGCACCGCGAATGGCGCCTTACCCTTGGCGATCAGGGCCGTATCCGCGCGGATGCCGACGATCTGGTGGGGGCGGGGCGGGGCCAGCAACACGGCTCTGCGGTGCAGTTGAAATACCGGATTCGCCTGACCGAAGAGGCGGGGGGGCACGTCCTCGACTGTACCGACTGGATGTATCTGATGGACAACGGCACCATCATCAACCGCAGTCAGTTTCGAAAATTCGGCGTCCGCGTCGCCGAATTGGTGGCCACGATGCGTCCGCGCGATATGTCCTGACGCAGAACCGCGCCGCAAAGAGCCTCATCCGCTTGTGAACGCCCCGCCCGTCATGCGACGATATCGCGGTTGCGGGGACGCCCCGTCCGGGCACCGGGGCGCAGAATTTTCGACAAGGAGACCGATGTGAAAGACTGGCAAGGCAAGCGATACTGGGTGATCGGCGCAAGCGAGGGGCTGGGCCGCGAAGTGGCGTTGTGCCTGAGCAGGGCAGGGGCCGAGGTGATCGTCAGCGCCCGCTCCGAGGACCGTCTGAAGACGCTTGTCGGCGAGCTGCCGGGCAAGGCGTCCGCCGTGACCGTGGATGTTTCCGACCGCGCCGCCGTCGAGGCGGCAGCGGCGGAAATCGGTGACATCGACGGGCTGGTCTATCTGGCCGGTGTCTACTGGCCGATGACGGCGCAGGACTGGGACAACGAAAAGGCCGAGGCCATGGCCGACGTCAACTATATCGGCGCCAGCCGCTGCGTCGGCGCGGTGATCGGCGGCATGGTAAAACGCGGCACGGGGCACATTGTTCTGACCGGGTCGCTGTCAGGTTTCCGGGGTTTGCCCGGCACCATCGGCTACGGCGCCTCCAAGGCCGGGATCATGTATCTGGCCGAAAGCATGCAGGCCGATCTGCGCGGCACCGGTGTGCGCGTGCAGCTTGTCAATCCGGGCTTTATCAAGACACGTCTGACCGAAAAGAACGACTTTTCGATGCCGTTCATCATGGAGCCGGAAGTGGCGGCACGGGAAGTGTTCGAGCACATGAACGACGATGCGTTCAAAAAGAGCTTTCCGATGGCGTTTTCGTGGATGTTCCGGCTGTCGCAGTTCCTGCCCGACTGGGCCTATTACCGCATCTTTGCGCGTAAATAGCGCGTCCCGGCCAACACGTTTCGCCGTGCGGCGGGGCGCGTAAAACCAACACCGTTCGCCGTGCGGCGGGACGCCATGAAACCGTCACGTCCCGCCCTGCGCTGGAGCTCTAAAAAACAGCGCGTCCCGCCCTGCGGCGGGGCGCTATTGGATAGCGCCCGCACCCGGCCTACCTCTCTTTTCGAAAGTGAGGACCGCACCATGCGATTTTTGACCATTTCCGCGCTCGCCATCATCGGCCAGTCCGCCGTCGCGCAAACCGCTCCTGCCGAGGACCTGGCCCTCATCGTCGGGACACAGCGCTACGAAACGCTGGACCGAGTGTCGTCCGGCACCGACGTCGTCGAGGCGGCCCGCGCCCTCGAGGACGTGGGTTTCACCCTCGTGACCGCCGCCGATGCCGATCTTGCCGAGATCTATGACGCCGCCGGTCGGTTTGCCGCGCAACGCGACGGCGCAGACCGCCTCGTCGTGGTCCTGTCGGGACGTTTCGTCACCGATGGCGACAGGACGTGGTATCTGCCGCGCGGCAGTGACACGCCTTCCCTGATGACCGTCGACCGCACGGCCCTGTCGGTCGAGACGCTGATGCAGGTCCTGTCCTCCGCACCGGGTGCGGCGGTTCTCGTTCTCGGGTCGGATGCCGACGGCGAACGCTATGACGCATGGCTGCGCGATGGCATCGGGGCGCTGGACGTGCCGCAGGGCGTTCTCGTTGTGCGCGGCGCGCCGGACGACGTCGCCGATTTCGTCGAAGACGCGCTTGCATCGCCGCAAGGCGATCTGTCCGCCCTGATCGGCGCCGACCGCGATATTCGTGCAACGGGCTATCGCCCGGCGCCGTTCGTGTTTACCGGGCCCGAGCGCACCGCCACCGCGCCCGTGACCCAGCCCGCCGACGACGCCACCGAACGCGCGTTGTGGGAGGGGGCCGTGGCCCTCGATACGCCCGAGGCCTTCGCAAACTACCTCGATCGCTATCCGCGCGGCCGGTTCGCCGACCGTGCCACCGCCCGCCGCGAAGAGATCCTCGCAGAGCCGAACCGCACCGCCCGCCTTGCCGAAGAGGCGATGCAGCTCAGCCGGGACGACCGGCGCGACATCCAGCGCAGCCTGAGCCTGCTGGATTTC
This sequence comes from uncultured Alphaproteobacteria bacterium, assembly GCA_963761735.1. GTDB lineage: Bacteria > Pseudomonadota > Alphaproteobacteria > Rhodobacterales > Rhodobacteraceae > CAVXHQ01. The sequence goes on along the minus strand of CAVXHQ010000003.1, from coordinate 446,500 downwards.
AACACCCGCGGCATCGACGGTATTTTCGGCCCCGGCACCCGAGGCGCGATCACCAACTGGCAGCAGCAGAACGGCTTTGCCCAGACCAGCTATATCACCGCCGAACAGGCCGCCCGTCTCGAGGCGCAGGCCGCACGGCGCGCCGCCGAGATCGAGGCGGAGGCAGAGCGCCAGCGTCAGCAGCAGGTCATCGCCGACCGTGCCTATTGGGACGAAACCGGCGCGCGTGGCGACGAGCCGGGGCTGCGTGCCTACCTCGACCGCTATCCCGACGGACTGTTTTCGGAGGCCGCGCATACCCGGCTCGATGCGATCATGGCACAGCAGCGTCAGGTGGCCGAGGCGCAGGACGCGGCGGCATGGGACCGCGCGCGCGGTGCCGACAGCGTCGCCGCGTATCAGGATTATCTGCGGACGTTCCCGCAGGGCGGTTTTGCCAGTGCCGCCGAGGCCCGCATCGCCGAGCTGAGTGTGGCACAGGAGCAGGCCCCGCAACTCGAGGCGGCGCAGGCCGCCGAACAGGCGCTGGGCCTGAACGCGCTGACCAATCAGCTGGTCGAGCAGCGGCTGGCGGCCAGGGGCCTCGAACCCGGACCGGTCGACGGACAGTTCGACGACAACACCCGCCGCGCTATCCGCAACTATCAACGCGATCGCGGCATCGGTGACAGCGGCTTTCTCGACGAGCAGACGATCATCCTGCTGCTGGCCGACGCACTGCGGTGACGTCGCGCCTGCGATGAGCACGGCCCGCGACCCTGCGGACCGCCAATCCTGACGTCCGACATCGCATCTGTGGACACCGAAAAGCCCCCCGGCGCAAACCGGGGGGCTTTGACGTGTCAGGGGGCCGTGGCGGCGGTTACTGTGCAGGCACCCAGCGTTCGAACAGCAGACGCACGGGCGCCTGGGCGCCTTCGGACAGCTGACGCACGGCGACCAGATAGGTGCCTGGGTTGACCCGCGCGGTGATCTGGCTGTCGAGGCTGTCGTTGGCGTCGTCGTTGTAGGCAACCTGACGGCCAAAGTCGTCATAAAGGTACAGGACGGTGTCGCCGTTGTCGTTCGACACGGTTTCGATCAGGACGAGGCCGGGGCTCTCGATGTCGAAGGCGAACCACTCGGCGGTGTAGGACGTGTTCACATCCTGACGGACGCGGTTGCCCAACTGGCCCATCATGGTGATCGGATGGCTGCCGTCGAGCGGCGGGGATGCTTCGCCGGTGTCGTAGGTCGCGGCCTGGGCGGCGACGGCGTCATAGCCGACGACAGAGACGGTGATCGGCAGATCCTCGTCCGACAGGGCCCGCATTTCGATGCAGTACTCGCCTGCCGACAGGCCGGTGATCATGTCGATGCGGCTGTTCAGCCCGTCGAAATCGTCGTTCTCGGCCAGGTAGTTGCCGAAACCGTCATAGAGGGTGATGACCGGATCCGCGTTCGGGTTTTCGGCGATGATCGACAGCGGCGTGCTGCCCGACAGGGTAAAGCCCCAGGCATCGACCTGATTGACGGATGCGGTTGCCGAGACGCCGGCGCCCATGATGCTGCCGTCGATCGGACCGCCGCCACCAAGATAGTTCGACACTGCGGAACAGCCGAAACCGGACGACGGGATGATCTCGTCGATGACGTCGGGGATCACATCGGGGATGATGTCTTCGATGATCTCGGGCACCGGCGGCGCGCCGGTGCCGACGGTCAGCGCCTCCTGCTCGGTGCGGCCGACGCGGACGAAACCGGTCATCGGCGAGCCGTCGTAGGATGTCATCGACAGGCAGTACGTGCCGGGAACGAGGTTCAGTTCGGCGCGGCTTGCGCCCTCGCCGCCCGAATCGTCGTCCGAGACGACGATCGAGCCTGCGGCATCGCGCAGGTCGATGACCGGATCGCCACCCCCGCGTCCCTGCGCCTCGACGCGCACGCTCGTCGGTGTCGAGACGTTGAACAGGGCGACATATTCGTTCCGCAGAAGCACGAGGGCCATCTGCTCCATGTAGCTGCCGGAGGAGGAAACGTCCGACGCGGCCTCGGTGCCGCCGATCCACTGGCCGTTGTCACCGGCGCCGCCGCACAGGCTTTGCGCTGCGGCGGGCATCGCGAAACCCAGTGCGATCGTCGACGCAAGGAGAGTGCGTGTCTTCATAATTCTCATGGGAAATGACCCTTCTGTACAAATTCCGATGGCGTCAGATTAGGCGTATCGCCCCCCCGATGGCTAGTGACAAACGCTGTCAGGTGGGAATTCCCTGCCCTTTCAGAGGGCTGTATTTCCGATCCCGGCGGGCGTTGCGCGCGCCCGGAAGCGGGACTGAGCGACGTCGGATGCGCAACCGAAAAAGGCCGCCCCCGAAGGAGCGGCCTTTGAATACTCGACAGCGATACCGCTTGCGCGCGCCGTTCGGCGCCTCGCGGCAGGCCTAGCCCTGACGGGCCTTGAAGCGGGGCTGCGTCTTGTTGATGACGTAGACGCGGCCCTTGCGGCGCACGATCCGGCAATCGCGGTGGCGTGCCTTGAGCGAGCGGAGCGAGTTTGCAACCTTCATGGTCTTCTCCTCTGTTCCGGCGCGCTGACGTGCGCCTAAGATTTGTATCCGCACCACGGGCAGGATGCCCGGAACGGTCGTGAATTGGTGGTGGGCGATACAAGGATCGAACTTGTGACCCCCTCGATGTCAACGAGGTGCTCTACCGCTGAGCTAATCACCCACACCCAGCGGTACAGCACGATTCCATCAAAGAATAAAGGCGTTCCATAAGGTCGGCCTCGCGTTGCCCCGCGTCGGGTAACCGGTCTATAAAAGGATGCCTTCCGGGGATCAAGGACTTTTGGCAAAGCCGGAAAAACACGCTATGCTGAACGGTGCGGGGCTGGACCCAGGGTGAGGGGGGCGTTTTCGCGCCTTCGGGAGAAACGACCAGATGGCTCAGACGGCCTATCATCTGAAACGGCCCCCCGTGCGGGGCACAAGCGTTATTTTCGCCTCGCCCCACAGCGGGCGGCTGTACCCCGCCGATTTCATGGCGCGCGCGGTCCTGAACGCCGCTGAAATCCGCTCTTCCGAGGATGCGTTCGTCGACGAGCTGTTTGCCGGGGCCCCGGATCACGGTGCGCCGCTCTTGTCGGCGGGAACGCCGCGCGCCTACGTCGATCTGAACCGCGCGCCGGAAGAACTCGACCCGGCCCTGATCGAAGGCGTGCGCCGCACCGCCCACAACCCGCGCATCGCCAGCGGCCTTGGCGTGATCCCCCGCGTCGTGGCCAACGGGCGCGCGATCTGCTCGGGCAAGATATCGCTGGCCGAGGCGCACAGGCGCATTTCGCACAGTTGGCGGCCCTATCACGACATGCTGCAAACCCTCGTCGACGAAAGCCACGCGCAGTTCGGCGAGGCGATCCTGATCGACTGTCATTCGATGCCGCACGAGGCCCTCGACAGCGTCATGCAGACGCGCGCGGGACGGCCCGATGTGGTGCTGGGCGACCGTTTCGGCGCGGCCGCCTCCGCCCGCGTCGTCGACCGGATCGAGGCGGTGCTGACCGATGCGGGCCTGCGCGTCGTGCGCAACATGCCGTTTGCGGGCGCCTACGTGGCGCAGCACTACGGGCGCCCGTCCCGGCGCCAGCACGCCGTCCAGATCGAGATCGACCGGGCGCTCTACATGAACGAGGCCACAATCGAGCGCAGCGCGGATTTTGACGCGTTCCGGGCGCTGATCGGCGGCGTCACCGCGCAGATCGCCGCCATCGGCCAGCCCGGGGGCCTGCGTGTCGCCGCCGAATAGGCCAGCGCGGATTGCGTGCCGGGCAGGCATATCGCGCGACAGCACGGCACCCTTTCGGCACAGCGACGCGGAACCGGCGGACCGCGGCAGGCGTTCATTCCAGACCAGTATTCATCTGCCACCTCGGCCTGTCGCCTCGATCCGCCGTCGTCCCGTTTCAGAACATTTGTCACACAGCCCTTCGCGGGCCTTCCACAAGGACCGCCCGGCTTGCAGATATTCTCCGCCGAGATCGCCCCCTTTGTCGCCCTTGCCCTGCTTGGCATCATGTTCGTCGCTTTCCTGCTTGAAAAATATCCGCCCGACGTGACGGCGGCGGGCGGCGCCGGTCTGTTCATCCTGCTGGGCCTCGTGCCGTTCGACGATGTAATGGCATCGTTTTCCAATCCGGCACCGATCACCATCGCCGCGATGTTCGTGATTTCGGGCGCACTGGTGCGGACCGGCCTGCTCGACGCGCTGGCCAACCTGGTGATCAGCCGGGTCGAGATTTACCCCGTCCAGACGATGATCGCCTTCGTCGCCGTCACCATCGTCGCCTCGGGATTCGTGAACAACACACCGGTGGTGCTGATCCTGATCCCGGTGGTCATCAAACTGGCCCATACTCTCGGCATCGCCGAAACCCGCCTGCTGATCCCGCTGAGTTATGTCGGCATCCTTGGCGGCACGATCACGCTGCTGGGCACATCGACGAACATCCTCGTGGCCGGTGTCGCCGCCGAGGCGGGTGTGGAACGGTTCGGCATCTTCGACATCACGCCCGTCGGCATCGTCGCCGTGGGCACCGGCCTCGTGACGCTGGCGATCCTGGGGCCGTGGTTGCTTCCCGACCGGCGCAGCAAGGGGCCCGACGACGCCGAGATCGACACCGTCTACCTGACCGAATTCACCGTGCGGCGCAGCTATGCCCATGTCGGCGAGATGCTGGGCGACATTGCCGATTTCGACCGGTCGGGCATCACCCTCGTCGGTATCCGCAAGGGCGCGAAGATGAGCCGTGCCGACGTCGAGGCGCATATCGTGGCGGCGGGCGACAGCATCGTCGCCACCGCCTCCACCTCGGAAATCCTGACTTTGCTGAAGGTCCAGGGCCTCGTCATCGGCTATCGCAAAGGCGCGCCGCCGGTGCGCAAACAGCATGAAGGCGAAGAGATCGCCGATGACGAACTGATCGTCGCCGAGGCGATGGTCACCTCCACCCGTGGCGCCAAACGCGAGACAATCGCGGGCCTGTCCGCAGGATACCGCGACGGGATGCGCGTCCTTGGCGCGCACCGTCACGGGCATGTCATGGGCCCCGATCTGCCCAGCGCGCGGTTGCGCCCGGCCGATACGCTTTTGCTCGAGGGGCCGGCCGACGGGTTCGACCGGCTGAACCGCGCGGGCGACTTGATGGCCGCCAGCCGGCCGAACGCCCGCGCGTTCCGCCGCGCCAAGGCGCCGCTGGCGCTGCTGGCGCTGGTGTTCGTTGTGGTGCTCGCCGCCTTCGACCTTGCCCCCATCGCCATCCTTGCGCTGGTCGCGGTGGCCGCGATTCTGGTCGTGCGGTGCATCGACAGCGACGAGGCCTGGGGATCCATCGATGCGGCGATCATCGTGCTGATTTTTTGCATGCTCATCGTCGGCGCGGGATTGCAGGCGACCGGGGCCGTGGGCCTGATCGTCGGCGCGATCGCGCCGTCGCTCGAGGGACTGCCACCGATCGTGTTGCTGGCGGCAATCTATGCGCTGACCTCGGTGTTGACCGAAACAGTGACGAACAACGCCGTCGCCGTGGTGCTGACGCCCATCGCCGTCGCCCTTGCGGCAGAAACGGGCATTTCGCCGCTGCCCCTGATCGTCGCGATCATGATGGGCGCCAGCGCGAGCTTTGCCACACCCATCGGCTATCAGACCAACACGCTGGTCTACGGCGCCGCCGATTACCGGTTCACCGATTTCATGAAGATCGGTATTCCGATGAACCTGATCGTGGGGGCCGTGACGATCCTCGTCATCCCGTGGTTCTTTCCGTTCGAGATCGTCGCCCCCTGACGGGGCGCGTCCTGAAACAGCGCCCCCTGAGGCAGCGCCCCCTGACGCAACGCTCCCTAACGCAATGCCCGGCCCTTCTTGATCGCATCCGTGCCGAACCGCGCGCGGATCGCATCCGTCGCCCGTTCGGCGTCGCGCCGTTTCGCGGCACCGGGATCGAGCAGATCGTTCTCGCGATCCGCATCCCCCGCGGCCACAAGATCCGAAATGCCGACGCCAAGAAGGCGGTAGGGCCCCGGCTCCGGCACCTGATCGAACAGCGCCCGCGCGGTGCGATAGATCGTGTCGGCGGTTTGCGACGGCTGATGCAGGCTCTGGCGTTTCGAGACCAGCGTGTGATCCGAACGCTTGAGTTTCAGGGTCACCACCCGCCCGGCAACATCCTGCGCCTTGGCGCGGCCCGACACCTTGTCCGCCATCCGCCAGATATGCCCGTCGAGGATGTCCGCGTCGCGGGTATCCTCATGGAACGTGGTCTCGTTCGACAGCCCCTTCACGGGCCTGTCGCCCGATATCCGCCGCGCGTCCTCGCCCCGCGCCAGATGCCACAGACGCTCTCCCGTGCCGCCGAACCGCGCCGAAAGATCGCGACGGTCCCAGCGCGCCAGATCGGAAAACGTGTGGATGCCCGCCTTGCCGAGGCTTTCCTGCGCGGCGGGCCCGATGCCCCAGATCAGGCGCACCGGTTTCGGCGCCAGAAACGCCACGGTCTCTGCCGCGCCGATCACCGAAAATCCGCGCGGCTTGTCCAGATCGGACGCCACCTTGGCGAGGAACTTGTTGTGGCTCAGCCCGATGGACCCGGTCAGCCCCAGGTCGTCCTTCATCCGTTTCACCAGCCGCGCCAGCATCACCGCGGGCGGCGCCCCGTGCAGCCGCTCGGTGCCCGTCATGTCGAGGAACGCCTCGTCGAGCGACAGCGGCTCTACCACGGGGGTCAGTTCGTCCATCATCGCGCGGATCGCGCGACTGGCGGCGACATAGGCGTCGAACCGCGGCGTCACCACCACGGCCTCGGGGCACAGTTTCAGCGCCTGAAACATCGGCATCGCCGAGCGGACGCCCTTGATCCGCGCAAGATAGCAGCACGTCGACACCACGCCGCGCCTGCCGCCGCCAACGATCACCGCCTTGTCCGCAAGATCCGGGTTGTCGCGCTTTTCGACGCTGGCATAGAACGCATCGCAATCCATGTGCGCGATGGTCAGGCTGAACAGCTCGTCATGTCGCGTGACGCGGGGCCGCCCGCAGGCGGGGCACCGCACGCTCCCTTGGGGCGCACTGTCGAAGGTGGTCAGGCAGTCGCGGCACACTGAATCCATGCCGCATCGTACCACGATATCCAACGGTCGAAAAAGGGCTGCCGAAGGCGCGTCGCACCGGTTGCTCCGGTCCTGAAACACGTCCTGCCGAAGGGTTCGCGATGCACCGTTTGCGCCGGGCCGGACAGTTGCACGCAGACTTTCGCATTCACCAAGGCGCGCCGCCGCGCTACACCCCCGGTCATGACCTATGCACCGCCCGACGACCCCCTCGTTATCCTGCACCACGATCACGAAGTGTTGCTGGTGGATAAACCGCCCGGCCTCTTGTCCGTCCCCGGCAAGGGCCCCGATCTGGCCGACTGCCTGATCGCGCGGCTGGCGCTGATCTTTCCCCAGGTCCTGCTGGTGCACAGGCTCGACCGCGATACCTCGGGCGTGATGATCTTTGCCCTCACCCGGCACGCGCAACGCCACCTCGGCCTGCAATTCGAAAAGCGGTACACTAGGAAGACATATGTCGCCCGGGTCTGGGGCGAGATGGCGGAAAAGACCGGTACCGTCGATCTGCCGTTGAAGGTGGACTGGGAAAACCGCCCGTTGCAACGGGTGGATCACGCCGAAGGACGCAGTGCAGTCACCGATTGGCGCGCCCTGAAAAAGGGGAACGGCGAGAGCCGCGTGCGCCTGATGCCGCAGACAGGGCGTTCACATCAGCTGCGGGTCCACATGCGCGAGATCGGACATCCGATCCTCGGCGATCCGTTCTACGCCACAGGTCCGGCGCGCGATTTCCCGCGCCTGATGCTCCATTCCGAAAGCCTGCAGTTTCGGCATCCCGACGGTGGCAAAGGCACGAAAATCCGCGCCACCGCGCCATTCTAGCGGGCACCTTCGACAGGCGACGCCCGCGCGTATGGCAAACTACCGGACGTTAAACGTCGCGTCGTCGCCCGCCCCCTGATCCGAGGTGGCGCGCATCTGTCCGCCGCCGAATTCGATCAGCTGACAGTTATAGGGAATTTCCGTTCCGCCCCAGTTCATCTGGCGGCAGAAAAACCCGTTGTCCCACGTCCAGGCGCCGGTAACGTCATAACCCGAGGCCGTCCCGCTGATCGTGCCGTTCGGGGCCACCGTCAGGGCAATGCCGAACAGGCCGAGCCGCAATTGCTTGCCCGCGAGGATCTGGTTGAACTGGGCGACATCCGTCACGCGGGACATGGACTGTGCGACAGCGTCGCCGGCCGCAAGTGTCCCGGCGGTAACGGCCAGGGCGGCTGCCATAAGGGTGCGTTTCATGATATTTCCTTTATTTCCGTACCGTGCCTACGGTTGAAAGCGTGATTCGGTTTCATTTCCGGTAAAGATGACCCGGTAGAACCGGCAGCATGACCTATCCGTCCGCCAGACCCAGAACGTCGAGCATGTCATAGGCGCCGGGCGCCTTGTCCTGCCCCCAGACGGCGGCGCGCAGGGCACCGCGGGCAAACAGCGCCCGGTCCGTCGCCATATGGCGCAGCACGATCCGCTCGCCGGGGGCGGCGAAGATGACATCGTGCTCGCCCACGATATCGCCGCCGCGTATCGCGCTGAACCCGATGTCGCCGCGCCGCCGCGCGCCCGTCATGCCGTCCCGCCCGCTGTCGGTCACATCCGCCAGCGTCACGCCGCGTCCCTGCGCCGCCGCGTCGCCCAGCATCAGCGCGGTGCCCGACGGCGCGTCGACCTTGCGGTTGTGATGCGCCTCGACGATCTCGATGTCGAAAGTCTCGTCCAGTGCCGCCGCAACCCGTTTGGTCAGCTGCACGAGCAGGTTGACGCCGAGGCTCATGTTGCCGGCCCGCACGATCACCGCATGGCGCGCCGCCGCGTCAAGCCGCGCGAGATCGGAGGATGTGAAACCGGTGGTGCCGATCACATGCACGGCGCGGGCCTGTGCGGCAAGGACCGCATGATCCAGCGTCGCCCCGGGCGTGGTGAAATCGAGGACGCCCTGCGCGCGCGCGAATCCCGCAAGCGGATCGTCCGTCACCGTCACCCCCACCGGCGCGCCGCCCATCGCCGCGCCCAGATCGCGCCCGACCCAGTCGTGACCGGGCCGCACCAGCGCGCCGACAAGGCGCACGGCGTCCGAGGCCAGTACCTCGCGGCAAAGCATCTGACCCATGCGTCCCGCGGCACCGGTTACCACGATGCCCGGCTTGTCTGTTGTCCCGTTCACGATGCGCTCTCCTCTGGTTGCGCACTTCGTACCGTGCCCCTCGCCTTGCGGCAAACGATCAGAAGGCTTAGATCGACCGATATGAAACAGAAATCCAATCGTGCCGGCTCCCCGCCCAGTCAGCGTCAGTTGCGCGTCGGCGAACTCATCCGCCGCACGCTGAGCCAGATCCTGCAACGCGGCGAGGTTCATGACCCCGATCTTGTGGCGATGTCGATCACCGTGGGCGAGGTGCGCGTGTCGCCGGACCTGCGCGTGGCGACGGCTTTCGTGCTGCCGCTGGGCGGCGACGACCGGGCGCTGATGCTTGACGCGCTGCGCCGCAACACCCGCGAAATCCGGCACATGGTGGTGCACGGTATGACGCTGAAATTCGCGCCCGAACTGCGCTTCGAAATCGACGATACCTATGACCGCATGGATGCGACGAGCCGGTTGCTCGGCGATGCCCATGTCCGGCAGGACCTTGGCCCCGAAGACGACGACAGCGGGGCCGGGGACGACACGGATACCGCCACGACCTGATCGGCGCCGCCCATTGACGCGGCGCCACGCCCTCCTTTTTTCTTGCTCCAAATACCTCCCCCCGGAGGGTCCGCACGCCGCCCCGGGTTCCCGAGTTTCGCGATGATCGACCCGTCCGAAACCCGATCCGCATTCCGACACGACGAGGCCCTAGGTGTTTGATCCCACGGTTTGATGGTGTGATCCTTTCGTTGGAATGGAAGGAAGCATTATGGGACAAGTTCGTCACGGGAGCGCCACGACCACGCACGCCGTCAGAGCAGCAATACAGCGATCGCAAGCTTCGCTCTCGCAGTTGAGCCAAGAGCTCGGGATCAATCCCAAGACGGTCGCAAAGTGGCGCAGGCGGGCGACGGTTGAGGATATGAAGACGGGGCCGAGAGAGCCGCGCTCGACGGTTCTGACCGAGACAGAGGAGGCGATGATCGTCGCCTTTCGACGCCATACGCTGCTGCCGCTGGACGATTGCCTTTATGCCCTGCAACCGACGATCCCGCACCTGACGCGGTCGGCCCTGCACCGGTGCTTGCAGCGGCACGGCATATCCCGCCTGCCGGACGTCGAGGGGGACAAACCGAAGCGACAGAAATTCAAGCGCTATCCGATCGGCTTCTTTCATATCGACATTGCGGAGGTGCAGACCGCGGAAGGAAAGCTCTACCTCTTCGTGGGCATTGACCGGACCAGCAAGTTTGCCGTGACCCAGCTCGTTGAGAAAGCCGACCGGAAGACGGCGTGGGAGTTCCTCCAGCACATGCTCGAGGCCGTGCCGTATCACGTCCACACCATCCTGACGGACAACGGCATCCAGTTCGCCGAGCAGCCGCGGAACAGGAACACGGCATACTCGCGGCAGATGCGCTTCGACATGATCTGCGAGGCCAACGGGATCGAGCACCGCCTGACAAAGCCAAACCATCCGTGGACCAATGGCCAGGTCGAGCGAATGAACCGAACGATCAAGGAGGCGACCGTGAAGCGTTACCATTACGACAGCCACGATCAGCTGCACACCCACCTTGGTGACTTCATGGCAGCCTACAACTACGCGCGAAGGCTCAAGACCCTCGGCGGCCTCACGCCCTACGAATACATCTGCAAGATCTGGACATCCGAGCCGGACAGATTCATCCTAAATCCGACCCACCAGATGCCGGGACTGAACACATAGCACGATGCGCCATCTCGCCCTGCTCTTCATCCTCGCGGGGGCGCCCGCCGCTGCGGTGACCTGCGACACCCGGACCGACGCGGGTCTGTCCTATACGGTCTGCGCCGTCTCGCCGGGGTCCGAGGATCTGCGCCTGTTCCTCTATGACGCCAACGGAACCGCCTACGGGTCCGCCGGTGCCATTCAGGATGCCTTTCCCGACCGGTCGCTGGCGTTTGCGATGAATGCGGGCATGTTCCACCGCGATCTGTCGCCCGTCGGGCACTATGTCGAGAATGGCGCCGAGGTCGCGCGCCTGCTGACCGGGCCCAGCGACGGCAATTTCGGCCTGTTGCCCAACGGCGTGTTCTGTATCGGCGCGGGCCGGGCGGATGTGGTCGAGACGTTGCGGTTTGCGCAGACCGCCCCCGACTGTCGGTTCGCCACCCAATCGGGCCCGATGCTGGTCATCGACGGCGCGCTGCATCCGCGGTTTCTCGCCGAGGGAACGTCGCGCTATGTCCGCAACGGTGTGGGCACGTCGGCGGACGGGCAGACCGCGTGGTTCGTGATCTCGGACCAGCCGGTGACGTTTTACGAATACGGCAGATTTTTCCGCGATGCCCTCGGCGCGCCCAATGCGCTGTTCTTCGACGGCAATGTCAGCCGGCTATATGCACCCGCGATCGGGCGCGACGACATCGGCTTTGCCGTGGGTCCGATGGTCGGCGTGCTCGAACAGGGCTGAGTTTCCCGCCGTCATCCGTGCCGGAAGATCGCGCCGCCGGTATCCGCGACGCAGGGACGTAGGCGCACCTCGGGATGAGGGCGTGAAAACCCGTTTCACGGGCACCGGCAACCTTTCGCTTTCCTTTGGCGGCGATCCGGGCTATGCGCCGCCCATTCCAAGAGCCTCGCTGGACGACATCCCGGCCCGTGCTGTCACCCCCCTGCGATCTGTCGGCGCGTTGCCCGGATCGCCGGATAACCGTCAGGAGTTTCCGATGTCGATCACGCCCGAAGACAAAGCCCAGATCATGAAAGACTTTGCGATCAAGGAAGGCGACACCGGGTCGCCCGAGGTTCAGGTTGCGATCCTGTCCAAGCGTATCGCGACGCTGACCGAGCATTTCAAGATCCACAAGAAGGACAACCACGGGCGCCGTGGTCTTCTCGTGATGGTCGCCACCCGCCGCAAACTGCTCGATTACACGCGCGGCAAAGACGAGGCGCGCTATCAGGCGCTGATCAAGCGTCTGGGTCTGCGCCGCTAGGCCCGACCCGTTTCTGCCCGGCTGCCTGCTGCTATATCCAAAAGACGGGCACGCCAGGGTCGATAAACGTAAAAACGCCCGCCAACCGGCGGGCGTTTTCGTTTGTCGGGGTCACTCGTGTCAGTGAGCGAACTTCTTGATCTCGCCCTTCTGCATGCGCGCCGAATAGGAATTCAGTTCTTTGCGCACCACTTTCATCAGGAAATACAGCGCCGTGATGTTCACGACCGCCATCGAGAAGATCGCCGCGTCCGAAAAGTCGATGACAGGACCGAGGTCTGCCGCCGCACCGATGACGATGAAGATACAGAAGATCACCTTGAAGGCGATTTCCTTCGTCTTGCCTTCGCCGAACAGGTACGTCCACGCCTTCAGGCCATAGTAGGACCACGAGATCATCGTGGAGAAGGCGAACAGGATCACCGCCACCGCGAGGACGTAGGGGAACCACGAGATGCCGGTGGCGAATGCCGCCGATGTCAGGGCCACGCCGGACACGTCACCCACCGTCGCGATCTGGGTGCCGGCCTCGTTGAGGACGAACAGTCCGGTTTCGGGGTTCACGATCAGCGTGCCCGAAATGGTGATGACCAGCGCGGTCATCGTGCAGATCACGACCGTGTCGATCAGCGGCTCGAGGAGCGAGACGAAGCCTTCGGTGATCGGCTCCTTGGTTTTCACCGCCGAGTGGGCGATGGCCGCCGACCCGACGCCGGCCTCGTTCGAGAACGCCGCCCGCTTGAAGCCCTGGATCAGCGCGCCGACCATGCCGCCCGCAACGCCGAGACCGGTGAACGCACCGGCAAAGATCTGGCCGAAGGCCCAGCCGATCTTGTCGTATTCGACGATCAGGATGATCAGCGCCGCACCGACATATAGGATGCCCATGAACGGGACGACCTTTTCGGTGACCTGGGCAATGGATTTGATGCCGCCGACGATGACCGCAAATACCACAGCGGCAAAGACGATGCCGGTGATCCAGCCGGGGAAGTCGCCGGTGATGCCGACGATCTGCGCATGGGCCTGATTGGCCTGGAACATGTTGCCGCCGCCAAGGGCGCCGAGGATACAAAAGATCGAGAAGACGATGGCAAGCGCGCCGCCGCCGGGCAGGCCCAACTCGGCAAAGCCCTTTTTCATATAGTACATCGGGCCGCCCGAAACGGTGCCGTCGGGGTATTCGTTGCGGTATTTCACGCCCAGCGTACATTCGGTGAACTTGGACGCCATCCCCAGAATACCCGCGAGGATCATCCAGAACGTCGCCCCCGGCCCGCCGATACCGACCGCCACGGCAACACCAGCGATGTTGCCGAGGCCAACGGTACCCGACAGTGCCGTCGTCAGCGCCTGAAAGTGGCTGACCTCGCCCGCGTCGTTGGGATCGGAATAGTCGCCCTTCACGAGGCTGATGGCATGGCCGAAGAATCGGAACTGAACGAAGCCGAAGTAGAGCGTAAAGATCGTCGCGGCGACGACGAGCCACATGACGATCCACGGAAAGTCGGTGCCCGGGAACGACGAGAAGATGAAGTTGACGAAGGGCCCGGTCAGCGTGGCAAAGCTCTGGTTCACACGTTCGTCGAGGGTGAGGGCAGCCTCTTGCGCGAAGGCCGGCGCGGCCATCGTCGCGGTGCCTGCGGCAAGCGACAGTCGGGTCAGTATTTTGTGCATGTCGATGCTCCTCAGTTGACGACGGTGACGGGCACGGAGGCCTGCATCACGAGGTTTGCGGTGGCCGACCCGAAAATCCGCGCGCCGATGCCGCTGTCGGCCTTGCGACCGACGATGATCATCTCGGCCTTTTCGGATTTCGCAAGCTGGTCGAGGGTGTCCGCCACGTTGCCGTGCCGCACGATGCCGCGCACCGTCAGTCCCGCTGCCTTCAGTTTGGCCAGCGCCGGGTCGAGGACGCGGGTCTGCGCCGTCTCGATCTCTTCTTCGCGGCGCTTGTGGCGGGTTTCGTTCTCCTCGGCGGTCTGGAACGAGAACGGCGACCATTCGATCACATAGGCGACGATAAGTTCGCAACTTCCGATCTCTTTCGCCAATGCGGTGGCATAGGCCAACGCCCTCTCGCCGGAGCTGTGGCCGTCAAGGCCCACCAGCAGCTTGTCCATCATGGTATTTGTCCCTCTTGGATTTCCCGCGTTGATCGCCGGTTAAGTGATCCATCCTAGCCGGTTTCCCCGGCAACTGTGCCCTGTTTCCGACCTTTCGGAAGTCGAACGTCCGGTTTCGTGCCGCCCCGAGAGGAAAACCGACCGTTTCTCATCTCTGCCGCTTGAAATTGCCGGGTTTGCCCAGTCGGAACACATCCTGCGCCATCGGGGGTCCCGGGGCCTGCGGCCTCCGGTCGGCGCGTCGGTTCGTCCCCTTTCCCCGCGCCCCGATTTGCGCTATGGGCCGCCCAATCTCGAGCCGACCGGCGCCCGGACTCCAGTGCCAGACGAGGTGACGAAACAACGGGGTCAGGGGGAATACGCCCCCTATGCTATGTGCCGCGGCTGCGCGGTAGGCAACGGCCGCGAGTGCGCGGCATCTAAGATGGCCAGTGCGCCAGACAGGAAAAACATGTTCAACGAAGTCAAGAAATCCATCCAGTGGGGCGAAGACAAGCTTACCCTGGAAACCGGCAAGGTTGCCCGTCAGGCCGATGGATCGGTCATCGCCACACTGGGTGAAACCAGCGTGATGGCGAACGTCACGTTCGCGCGCAAGCAGAAGGAAGGGCAGGATTTCTTTCCCCTGACCGTCCACTATCAGGAAAAATATTACGCGGCGGGCAAGATCCCCGGCGGCTTTTTCAAGCGTGAGGCACGGCCCACCGAGAAAGAGACGCTGACGGCCCGTCTGATCGACCGTCCGATCCGCCCGCTGTTCGTCGAAGGTTTCAAGAACGAAGTCCTCGTGATGTGCACCGTGCTGAGCCACGACCTCGTCAACGATCCCGACGTGGTGGCGATGATCGCGGCCTCTGCCGCGCTGACGATTTCGGGCGCGCCGTTCATGGGCCCCATTGCCTGCGCGCGCGTCGGTTTCTCGGAGGGCGAATACGTCCTGAACCCCGAGATCGACGACATGCACAACCTGCGCGCCAACCCCGAGCAGCGTCTGGACCTGATCGTCGCGGGCACCAAGGACGCCGTGATGATGGTGGAATCCGAGGCCTACGAGCTGACCGAGGCCGAAATGCTGGGCGCGATCACCTTTGCCCACGAGCAGATCCAGCCGGTCATCGACCTGATCATCGATCTGGCCGAGGATTGCGCGAAAGAGCCGTTCGATTTCCAGGCCCCCGACTATTCCGACCTTCTGGCCGCCGTCACCTCTGCCGGCGAGGCAAAGATGCGCGAGGCCTATGCGATCACCGACAAGCAGGAACGCACCAAGGCCGTCTCCGCCCTGAAGGACGAGATCAAGGCAGGGCTCTCGGAAGAGCAGCTGGCCGACAAGAACCTCGGCACCGCACTCAAGAAGCTGGAGAGCAAGGTCCTGCGCGGCGACGTCGTCAAGCATGGCCGCCGCATCGACGGCCGCGCGCTGGATACCGTGCGCCCCATCGTTTGCGAAACCGGCCTGCTGCCCCGGACCCACGGCTCCGCGCTGTTTACCCGTGGCGAGACGCAGGGCCTCGTGGTCACCACGCTGGGCACCGGCGACGACGAGCAGTTCATCGACGCGCTGCACGGCAATTTCAAATCCAACTTCCTGCTGCACTATAACTTCCCGCCGTACTCGGTCGGTGAGGTCGGGCGTGTGTCGGGCCCGGGCCGTCGCGAGATCGGCCACGGCAAGCTGGCGTGGCGCGCCCTGCAGGCCGTCCTGCCCGCCGCGACGGATTTCCCCTACACGATCCGTCTGGTGTCCGAGATCACCGAATCCAACGGCTCCTCCTCGATGGCCTCCGTCTGTGGCGGATCGCTTGCGATGATGGACGCGGGCGTGCCGCTCAAAGGCGCGGTGGCCGGTGTGGCGATGGGCCTCGTCCTCGAGGACGATGGCGAATACGCGATCCTGACGGACATTCTCGGCGACGAGGATCACCTCGGCGACATGGATTTCAAGGTTGCGGGCACCGAGAACGGCATCACGTCGTTGCAGATGGACATCAAGGTTGCCGGCATCACGCCCGCGATCATGGAAAAGGCGATGGCACAGGCAAAAGAGGGCCGCCTGCACATCCTGCAGGAGATGAACAAGGCGCTGTCCGGCGCCGGTGAGTTCAGCCAGCACGCGCCGCGGATCGAGACGATGCAGATCCCCACCGACAAGATCCGCGAAGTCATCGGATCGGGCGGCAAGGTGATCCGCGAGATCGTCGAAGTGTCGGGTGCCAAGGTCGACATCAACGACGAAGGCATCATCAAGATCGCGTCCCCGAACGGCGAGGCGATCAAGAAGGCCTACGACATGATCCACGCCATCGTCGCCGAACCCGAAGAGGGCAAGGTGTACAAGGGCACGGTCGTGAAGCTGGTCGACTTCGGCGCCTTCGTGAACTTTTTCGGCAAGCGGGACGGCCTCGTGCACGTCTCCCAGATCGAGAACCGCCGCCTGAACCACCCCTCCGATGCCCTCAAGGAGGGTCAGGAAGTCTGGGTCAAGCTGCTCGGCTTTGACGATCGCGGCAAGGTGCGCCTGTCGATGAAGATGGTGAACCAGGAAACCGGCGTCGAAGAGACGGCGCAGAACGAAGACGCCTGAACGCGGCACTCTGCCACACCGATCACGCATTAGTGGGGCATTTTGTGCAACAATCGGCCCGGGCGGGAACGTCCGGGCCTCTGGATCAGTTGTTTTTCATACGAAGATTGCGATATGTGCAGCATGCGCGTGATTCCGGGCTGCCTTCGGCAAGGCAGTACGTTGCGCGCGAGGACGTCCGAAGGGGGATACACGATATGAAACGCAGAGACTTTCTTTACGGATCCGCGGCCCTGGCCGTTCTGACGGCGGCGCCCGCTGTCGCACAGCAGACGACGGCGGCAGCGGCTGTGCCACCCGCCGACCCGGATCTGTCGGGCCTGCCGCTGGAACTTCGGCAACGCCCGCTGCCTGTGTCCGCCGGTGGCCCGCTCGACCCGACGCTGGTGCGGATACCGGAGGGGTTCACGGTGGGCGACGTGCACGTCGATCCCAACACCTATCGGCTGTTCTTCATCCTGCCGGGCAATCAGGCGATCCGCTATGCCGTCGGCGTCGGGCGCGGCAACCTGTATCATGCGGGTGTGTTCCGGATCGGTGCCAAACGCGAGTGGCCGACATGGACCCCCACGCCCGACATGATCGAGCGCGACCCCGACGCCTATGAACAGTTCGCGGACGGTATGGAGGGCGGTGTAAACAACCCTCTGGGGGCCCGCGCCCTGTACCTGTACGAGGGTAACCGCGATACATATCTGCGCATCCACGGCACGAACGCGCCGCAGACCATCGGCCGCGCGGTATCGAACGGCTGCGCCCGTCTGACCAACGATTATGTCGTCGATCTGTATCCCCGGGTTAACCTGAACGCGACGGCCTATCTGTACAACAAGATCGTCTGAGCCGATGCCCTTCCCCGCCGCGACGCGGGGGCGGGTTCGGCAACAGGGGCCGTCGCGCAACAGCGCGGCGGCTTTTTGCGTTGGCCCGGGCGCACAAGGCGACTTTGCCGATTTCTCCTGCTACCGTTCACACAGCGTTAACTAAAAAGCGCGATCTTTAGAATGGCCCCGCAGAAGAGGGCATGACCGAGCAGGAGAAGACGATGCACACAAGGCGACAGTTTCTGTCCTCCGCGGCAGCAGTCGGAACGGCCAGCATTCTCGCGGCGCCCGCAGTGGCGCAAACGGTGGTCCGGATCCCACGCGAGTGGCTCCCGACCGACGTCGAGATTCAGGCCGGTCTTCCGACCGGCATGATCCATGTCGATACCCCCGGGCGCTGGCTATATCTGATCACAGGTGAAAGCGCGGCGCGGCGCTACAAGATCGCCGTGGGCGGAATCGGTCGCAATTTCTCGGGCCAGGCCACGGTCCGGCGCAAGGCGACATGGCCGGCATGGACGCCGACGCAGAATATGATTCGGTTAGAGCCGGATGTTTACGGCCCGTATGCCGGCGGCCTGCCGGGGGGGCATCCGCGCAATCCGCTGGGCAGTGCCGCGCTCTATCTTTATGTCGGCGGGCGCGACACCTATTATCGCATTCACGGCACGCCGCAGCCCTGGACGATGGGGCGGGGATTTTCCTCGGGCTGCGTCCGCATGATCAACGAGCATATGGACGATCTTTATGCCCGCGTTCCGATTGGCACACAGGTCTACGTCAGTCAGGAGGCCTGAGGCGGCAATCGCGTCGGGGCGGCGATCCCGCCCTGCGCGAGGTACCGGGCGCAGGGCGGGGCATCACGCCCTCAGGACGGCAGTTTCGTCTTGCGCAAATAGGGAAGCACCGTCTCGAAGCTGCCGAATTTCGCCGTCGCGTCCTCATTCGACATCGGCGCCGGGATGATGACATCCTGTCCGACTTCCCAGTTCGCGGGCGTTGCAACGCCATGTTTGCCTGCCGTCTGTAGGCCGTCGAGGGCCCGCAGGACTTCGGCGAAATTGCGGCCGACATTCATCGGATAGGTCATCGACAGCTTAAGCTTTTTGTCCGGGCCGATGATGAAGACCGACCGCACCGTCGCGGTATCGTTGGGAGTGCGACCATCGGGCAGGTACGCCTCGGCGGGCAGCATGTCGAACGCCTTGGAAAGCGAGAGGTCACCGTCGGCCACGATCGGAAAGGTCGGATCGGCGCCAGAGGCGGCCTCGATGTCCTTTTTCCACTTCTTGTGGTCCTCGACGCCGTCGACCGAGATCCCCAGGACCTTCGTCCCGCGTTTCGCCCATTCGTCGGCCAGTTGCGCTACGGCGCCGAATTCGGTGGTGCAGACCGGCGTGAAATCCTTGGGGTGGGAAAACAGGATCGCCCAGCTGTCACCGACAAACTCGTGCAGGGTGGTGGTGCCGTGATCGGTCTCGACGGTCAGGTCGGGAATGGTGTCGTTGATACGAAGGCCCATGGGAATGCTCCTGTCTGGGGTATGCAGGTGATCCGGGATCGCTGTACCCGGTGCTGTCATACAGATGCGACCCGCGCGGTCGAGTTTCAAGCCGTTCGAT
Organism: uncultured Alphaproteobacteria bacterium; assembly: GCA_963761735.1. Taxonomy (GTDB): domain Bacteria; phylum Pseudomonadota; class Alphaproteobacteria; order Rhodobacterales; family Rhodobacteraceae; genus CAVXHQ01. The sequence continues at coordinate 427,089 of CAVXHQ010000003.1, read as the reverse complement.
GGACCGGGGACGGCCGCGATGCACCCGAGACAGGTTCGGGTGCCTGTGCGCGCAGCCACCAGGCGCAATCGGTATTTCTGCGCGCATTTGCGACGGCTCGACCGGGTTCATCCAGTTTACTCATACCCGTGCTCGCCTGAATTGCCGGTCAGCGCCCCGTCACCGCGCGCGCCGCCCTGACGCGCGGCACGGTCATCCGCGCCCGAAACGGGAGAACAGCGTTGAGCGGGCGGAGGACGGGACCGCCCCGCAACCGGCATCAGAAATCGACCGCGAGGCCCTTTTTCTCCCAGTCGCCATAGCGCACCGGCTCCGGCCCGGTCGGGCCGCCCCGTTCCTTGGGCAGGGCCAGCGCTGTGGCACGAACGCGCCGTTCGGCGGCCTCGGCGAGCGCGCGCCGGGCGGCGGCGGGTATCTGGGGGGGTGTTTGGGCACTGTCAGCAGGGTCGCCGGTCATGGCCACGCTCCTTGTCATCGGGTTCCCCCCTGATATAGCCGCCAACACGATAAGACAAACTCCGTCACACCAAAGGGGCCGTCATGGCAGGACAGGCAGATCAGGTCGGCATCGCGGCGCGGCGGGCAGCAATCGCGCTGCTGAACGGTGTGACGGACGACGGGCGGCTGTTGCCGGAACTGATCGGCGCGGGCCTGCTCGACGCGCTGTCGCCCGAAGACCGCGCCCGGGCCCAGCGGCTGGCGCTTGCGACGCTGCGCGGGCTGCCGGTGGCGGACCGTCTCCTCAAGCCGTACCTTGCCAAATCGCCCCCCCTCGCTGTGCGCAACATCCTGCGCCTCGGCGTCGCGGAGATGGCGCAGGGGGCGGCGGCGCATGGCGTGGTGAACGCGATGGTGACCATCGTGGGCAAGACCAGGCGGACGGATAAATTTCGCGGGCTGGTGAACGCGGTGCTGCGCAAGGCGGGCGCCGATGCACCCGCTGCATGGGCCGCGGCGCCGGTCCCGAAACTGCCGAACTGGCTGCGCGCACCGCTCGTCGCCGCCTGGGGACGCAATGTGTTGGACCGGATCGAAGGCGTGCAGGCCGTCGTTCCGCCCCTCGATCTGACGGTGAAATCGGATGCTGCCGGCTGGGCAGAACGGCTCGGCGGGCGGGTTCTGCCGACAGGATCGGTGCGCCTCGGGCAGCCGGGGCAGATCTCGGCGCTGGCCGGATTTGAGACCGGCGACTGGTGGGTACAGGACGCCGCCGCCGCGTTGCCGGTACGGATGCTGGGCGATGTGGCGGGGCTGCGCGTCCTCGATCTGTGCGCCGCGCCGGGGGGCAAGACGATGCAGCTGGCCGCCGCCGGTGCGCAGGTGACGGCGGTGGACAGCAGCGAGGGGCGCATGGCCCGCGTGACCGAAAATCTTGCGCGCACGGGCCTGACAGCAGAGCTGATCACCGCAGATGCGATGGCCGTGACCGGTAGCTGGGAGGCGATCCTCCTCGATGCGCCCTGTTCCGCCACCGGCACGATCCGCCGCCATCCCGACCTGCCCCATGCCAAGGACGGCAGCGAATTTGCCGCGCTTATCGACGCGCAGGCCGCGCTGATCGACCATGCGCTGACCTTGCTGGCACCCGGTGGGCGGCTGGTATTCTGTACCTGCTCGCTGTTGCCCGACGAAGGCGAGGTGCAGGTCGAACAGGCGCTGGCGCGGCATCCGGGCCTGAAAGCCGTCGATGTCCTGCCGATGGGTGCAGATCCCGCCTGGCGGGCGCCGGATGGCGGATTGCGGCTGCGGCCCGATCACGGGTCCGGTGACGAGGGCTTCGCGGGCGGTCTCGATGGCTTTTTCATGGTCTGTCTGACGCGCGGCTGACCGCCCGTCCGCAGGCCCCGCGTGACAGGCGCGCTGGTCCGCGTTATCCTCGTCACCAGAATGATACGGTGCCCAAGCACCGACAACCGAAGGCAGCGCACCCGTGGGACAGGCCCCCCAAAACACCCCCCGCAAGGCACGTCCTGTACGTCACCGGCCCCCGTGCTGAGGCGGCTGTTCTCGCGGCGCGCCGAGATCGGCAACCGCCTGCTTGACCGGTGGCACGCGCGCCGTGCGGGCCGCGCGCCGGTGGCCTCGGCGTTTGTTTCCGCACCGGAACCGCGCTCGATGGGGCTGTTCGCGCGCGGGCGGCAGATGATTGCGGGCAATTTCGTCTTCTCGGGACAGTTGATCGAGGCGCCGGGCCGCCTGATCTGGGACATCGCGACCGAGGAGGCGGCAGGCCCGCAGGTGGTGGCCGACATGCACGGCTGTGCCTGGCTCGACGATCTGGCGGCCGTGGGCGATGCGCGGGCGCACGCGCTGGCACAGACCTGGGTCTGGGACTGGATCGCGCGGTACGACGGCGGCACCGGCCCCGGCTGGACACCGGACCTGACGGGCCGCCGCCTGATCCGCTGGATCAACCACGGCCTTTTGTTGTTGCGGGGCCGGGACCGGGCGCAGAGCGACGCCTTCTTTCACAGCCTGTCGGCACAGACGGTATTCCTGTCGAGACGCTGGCGCACTGCCCGACGCGGCCTGCCCCGGTTCGAGGCGCTGACAGGCCTTGTCTATGCGGGCCTCTCGCTGGAGGGGATGCAGACGCTTGTGGCATCGGCGGTTGCCGCGCTGGCCGAGGATTGCGCCGTCGAGATCGACGCGGGCGGCGGCATCGTGACCCGCAATCCCGAGGAACTGCTCGAGATTTTCACGCTGCTGACATGGGCCTCGGAGGCGCTGGCCGACGCGGGCGTGGCCCGGCCGGACGCCATCGGTGCGGCGATGGCACGGGTGGCGCCGGTCCTGCGCGCGCTGCGCCACAGCGACGGCGCGCTGGCGCGGTTTCACGGCGGCGGCCGGGGCATAGAAGGCCGGCTGGAAACCGCGCTTGCCTCGGCGGGCGTGCGGCAAAGCCGGACCGGCGGGCTGCAAATGGGCTACGCGCGGCTGACGGCGGGACGCACCTCGGTCATCGTCGATGCCGCGGTGCCGCCGATGGGCGACGCGGGGTCCGAGGGACACGCGGCGACGCTGTCGTTCGAGGTGACGTCGGGGCGGCGTCCGCTGGTGGTGAACTGCGGTTCCGGGCGGATATTCGGCCCCGACTGGCGACGGGCGGGCCGCGCCACGGCGAGCCATTCTACGCTGTCGCTCGACCGCCATTCCTCGTCCCGTCTCGACGATGCGAATCGTCTGATCGACGGTCCGCGCGAGGTGCCTTTCGAGTTGCACGACCTTGGCGACGGCACCCGCCTCGAGGTGGCGCACGACGGCTATCGCGCGAGCCACGGTCTGACCCACGCCCGCATCCTCGATCTGACCTATGACGGCCGGGGTCTTGCGGGCGAGGATCTGCTGACGACATTGGGCGCGCCGGACAAACTCCGGTTCGACCGGGCGCTGGACGAGGCGGCCTTGCAGGGCATCGGGTTTACCGCGCGGTTCCATCTGCACCCCGAGGTCGACGCGGTCGTCGACCTGGGCGGTGCGGCGATATCGCTGGCGTTGCGCAGCGGCGAGGTCTGGATATTCCGGCACGACGGGGTGGCGCAGATGACACTCGAGCCGTCGGTCTACCTCGAAAACGGGCGGTTGCGGCCCCGGCCGTCCAGACAGGTGGTTTTAACCGCGCGCGCGATGACATATGCGACCCGCGTGCGCTGGTCCCTGGCCAAGGCGCAGGATACACCGAACGCGGTGCGCGACCATGCCGGCAACCCGGAGTACGACGACTGACCACCGATGACCGGCGACGCCGATCCTGACCCCGCCCGCCGAAAATACGGCCCCCACCCGACCACCCCTGAACGCCCCGTCCGATCAAGGAATATGCGATGCCCGACGACCTGCACCCGATCCGCCGCGCGCTGCTGTCCGTGTCGGACAAGACCGGGCTGGTGGATCTGGGCCGCGCGCTGGCCGCGCGGGGCGTCGAACTGCTGTCGACCGGCGGCACGGCGACGGCGCTGCGCGATGCCGGGCTGGCGGTGCGCGATGTGTCCGAGGCCACCGGTTTTCCCGAGATGATGGACGGGCGGGTCAAGACGCTGCATCCGGCGGTGCATGGCGGCATCCTCGCCGTGCGGACCGATGCGGGCCATGTGGCGGCGATGCAGGACCACGGTATCGGTGCGATAGATCTGGTGGTGGTGAACCTGTATCCGTTCGAGGAAACCGTGGCGCGCGGTGCCGGACGCGCCGAGACGATCGAGAACATCGACATTGGCGGCCCGGCGATGATCCGCTCTGCGGCCAAGAACCACGCCTTTGTCAGCGTGGTCGTCGATGTGGCCGATTACGACGTCCTCCTCGCCGAATTGGACGCCAACGGTGGCGCGACGACGCCGGGGTTCCGGCAGGAGCTGTCCCTGACCGCATTTTCGCGCACCGCCGCCTACGACACTGCCGTCAGCAGCTGGATGGCGCGCGATGCCGGGCAGGCCGCCCCGCGCCGCGCATCTTTTACCGGGACCCTGCGGCAGGCATTGCGCTACGGCGAAAACCCGCATCAGCGGGCGGCGTTCTATACCGACGGCAGCGCCCGTGCGGGCGTCGCGACCGCGCGGCAGGTGCAGGGCAAGGACCTGAGCTGGAACAACATCAACGACACCGACGCCGCGTTCGAGCTGGTGGCGGAATTTGGCGGCGATACGCCGGCCTGCGTCATCGTCAAACACGCCAACCCCTGCGGTGTGGCGCGGGGGACGACGCTGGCCGAGGCCTACGTGCGGGCCTTCGACTGCGACCGGACCTCGGCGTTCGGCGGGATCATCGCGCTGAACCAACCGCTCGATGCGGCGACGGCGACGGCGATCACGGGCGTATTTTCCGAGGTGATCATAGCACCCGGTGCCAGCCCCGAGGCGATGGAGATCGTCGCCGCCAAAAAGAACCTGCGTCTGTTGCTGACGGACGGCCTGCCCGACGTGACGACGCCCGCGGCGAGCCTGCGTCAGGTGGCGGGCGGATTGCTCGTTCAGGACCGCGACATCGGGCAGCCTGGCGCGCTGACGGTGGTGACGAAGGTCGCGCCGACCGACGCGCAGATCGCCGATCTGCGGTTCGCCTGGATCGTCGCCAAACACGTCAAATCGAACGCCATCGTCTATGCCAGGGGCGGGGCGACGGTCGGCATCGGCGCGGGCCAGATGAGCCGTATCGACAGCACCCACATCGCCGCCGGCAAGGCGCGCGACATGGCCAGCGCACTGGGCCTCACAGAACCGCCGACGCAGGGGTCCGTGGTGGCCTCGGACGCGTTCTTTCCCTTTGCCGACGGGTTGATCGCCGCGGCGCAGGCGGGGGCCACGGCCATCATCCAGCCCGGCGGGTCGATACGCGACGCCGAGGTCATCGCCGCCGCGGACGCACGCGGCATTGCGATGGTGTTCACCGCCATGCGCCATTTCCGGCACTGACATGCGGCGCACCCTTACAACCGCGCTGGTCATCCTCGCGCTCGATCAGTTCACCAAATGGCTCGTCGTGCAGCGTCTCGACCTGTTTTACCGGGGCGAGATCGACGTGTATCCGCCGTACCTCACGTTCCGGATGGCGTGGAATCGCGGCGTGAATTTCGGCCTGTTCGCCGATTACGACATGCGCTGGGTGCTGATCGCGGTGGCCCTCGCGATCACGGCGCTCGTCCTGCACTGGATGCGGCGCGAAACATCGGCAAAGGCGCAGATCGCCGCGGGATTTCTTGTCGGCGGGGCCATCGGCAACGTGATCGACCGTCTGACTTACGGGGCCGTGGCGGATTTTCTGAACATTTCGTGCTGCGGCATCTATAATCCCTATGCGTTCAACGTCGCCGATATCGCGATCTTTATCGGGGCCATCGGCCTCGTGTTCTTTTCCACAGATGGCAGGAGTGGCGGCAAGGGCGGTGGCACGCATGGAAAGGGCGCAAAACGCCGGTCCGGTGCGTCGGCCAAAGGCGCGTGACGACACGCGATCGCTGCGGTAGGGTTCTGCACAGACCGAAGGGCAGGGACGGATACACGATGATGCGCACGGTGGTATTGGGAGTGGCGGGCGCAATGTTGTTGGCCTCCTGCGGCGGCGGCGGCGACGGGCTGCGCAGATTTGCCGCATCCGCTGGCCCGGACGAGTTTTCGGTGCAGCCGTCGCGGCCGCTTGAATTGCCCGGCACCACGGCCCTGCCCGCCCCGGGAGGCGGCAACCGCGCCGATGTCGATCCTGTCGGCGATGCCATCGTCCTGCTTGGCGGCAACCCGGCGGCAGCGCGCGCGGGCGGCATCCCGGCCAGCGATCAGGCCCTCGTGGCACAGGTATCGCGCGGCGGAACCGACCCGGAAATCCGCGCCACCCTCGCCGCCGAGGATGCGTCATTTCGCAGCGGTGCGCGCCTTGGCGGGATATTCAACCTCGCCGGTCGGGATCGCTATTTTCAGGCCTACGCGCGGCAGGCCCTCGACGCCTACGCCGAACTCGAACGGTTCCGCGCGCTGGGCATCGCCGTGCCGTCGGCTCCGCCGCAATAGTCGGCAGCGCCGCAGTAGTCGGCACCGCCGCAATAGTTGGCGCGGTCGCAATAGGTGCCCTCGCCGGAATGATGCACCGACCCCCGACCGCACATCGGCGGAAATGCCGCGCCATCACGGATGCGTTGCCGCCCTTGCGTCCCGCGCCCCACGCCATAGTTTAACGCCAATCGCGGTACACCTGCCGCCCAGCCTGTGAGTGACCGCCCGTGCGCCAGACCCTTTCCGCCGCCGTCCTGACCGCCGCCTTCGTGTCGGCAACATCCGTCGCGGCGCAGGAGGTCACGACCTACACCCTCGACAACGGCCTCGACGTCGTCGTGATCGAGGATCACCGTGCGCCCGTCGTCGTCCAGATGCTGTGGTACAAGGCGGGGTCGGCGGATGAACCGGTGGGGGCGTCGGGTGCCGCGCACTTCCTGGAGCATTTGTTGTTCAAGGGCACCGAGGCATACCCCGAAGGCGAGTTCGGCGATTTCGTCTCGTCCATCGGCGGCGACGAGAACGCCTTTACCAGCTATGACTACACCGCCTATTTTCAGCGTGTCGCCGCCGAAAACCTCGACCGGATCATGATGTTCGAGGCCGACAGGATGAACAATCTGGTCGCCAGCGACGACGATATCGCCACCGAACGGCAGGTCGTGATCGAAGAGCGCAACCAGCGCACCGAGAGCAGCCCCCACGCGCTCGCCCGCGAGCAGATGGCGGCGGCGCAATACCTCAACCATCGCTACGGCGTGCCGGTCATCGGCTGGATGCACGAGATGGAGGGGCTCGGCGGAGACGACATCCGCGATTTCTACGACCGCAACTACGCGCCCAACAACGCCACCCTCGTGGTGGCGGGCGATGTGCTGCCCGCCGACGTGCTGGCGCTGGCCGAGCAATATTACGGCGTCCTTCCGCGCGAGGACGTGCCGGAGCGCGTCCGTTCCGAAGAGCCGCCGCAGCGCGCCGCGCGGCGCATGGTGTATGAGGACGCGCGGGTCAGCCAGCCCTATGTCGCGCGCAGCTATCTTGCGCCCGAACGCGATCCCGGTGCGCAGGAGGAAGCGGCGGCGCTCGTCTATCTCGCCGATCTGCTGGGCGGATCGTCGTTCACCTCGCTGTTCAGCGCGCGCCTGACGTTCGAACAGGACATCGCGCTGTTCTCCGGCGCTGGCTACGACGGATCGTCGCTGGACGACACGACGTTCTCGATCTCGGTCGCACCCGTCGACGGCGTGACCCTGCAAGAGGCCGAGGATGCGATGGACGCGGTGATCGCCGAGTTCCTTGAAACAGGCGCAGACGCCGCGCAGATGGACCGCATCCGCACGCAACTGCGCGCCTCCGAGATCTATGCGCGCGACAACGTCGAAGGGATCGCAAACCGGTATGGCGCGCTTTTGTCGCAGGGTCTCACGGTGAACGATATCCAGGCATGGCCAGATATCCTCGAGTCGGTCACCGCGGATGACGTGAATGCGGCCGCCGCGCGCCTCTTCGACCTCGACAATTCGGTCACCCTCTGGGTGACGGCCCCCGCAGGAGAAACCGAATGATCCGCGCCGCCCTTGCCGCCCTGTGCCTTGTCCTTGCCGCGACGACGGCCCGCGCCCAGATCGAGATCCAGCAGATCACCTCGCCGGGCGGCATCGATGCCTGGCTCGTCGAAGAGCACGACATTCCCTTCGTTGCCATCGAGATTGCGTTTCGCGGCGGTGCGGGCCTCGATGAGCCCGGCAAACGGGGGGCCGCCTACCTCATGACCGCCCTGATCGAAGAGGGGGCGGGCGACATGGACGCCCGCGAGTTCCAGACCGCGCGGGAGGACCTCGCGGCCTCCTTTGGCTTTGATACCTACGGCGATTACACCTATATTTCCGCCCGCGTGCTGACCGAAAACCGCGACGCGGCGCTAGGGCTGCTGCGCAGCGCCCTGACCGATCCCCGGTTCGACGAGGACGCCATCGAGCGTGTGCGCGGTCAGGTTCTGTCCGGCATCCGCTCGGACCTGCAAAGCCCGCGGGATATCGCAGGCGATACCTGGTTTGCCGAGGCCTTTGGCGACCATCCCTACGGCTCTGCGATCACCGGCACACTGGACAGTGTTTCGGCCCTTACCCGCGATGACATCGTCACCGCGCACCGCAATCTGCTGGTCCGTGACCGGGTGACGGTGGCGGCGGTCGGCGACATCACCCCCGACGAACTGGGCGCCGTCATCGACGCCCTGATCGGCGGTCTGCCGGAGGGTGGCCCCGATCTGCCGGACGACGTGGCCTTCGGCGTCGAGGGCGGCGTCACCACCGTCGATTTCCCGACGCCGCAGGCCGTGATCTATTTCGGCCACGACGGCATCGAACGCGACGATCCCGATTTCTTCGCGGCCTTCGTGCTGAACCGTATCCTGGGCGAGGGCACGTTCGAATCGCGTCTGGGAACGGAGCTGCGGGTGCGCCGTGGCCTGACCTATGGCATCGGCACGTCGCTGGTGCCGATGAGCAGTGCCGAGGTCATCATCGGGTCGATGGCGACGGCGAATGAAAACGTCGAAGAGGCCATTGCAGTGATAACGGACGAATGGCGCAAACTGGCCGAAGACGGCGTCACGCAAGAGGAACTGGACGCGGCGAAAACCTATCTGATGGGCGAATACCCGCTGCGCTTCGACGGCAACGGCCCCATCGCCGATATCATGCTGTCGATGCAGAACGTCGATCTGACGCCGTCCTATGTCACCGACCGGAACGGGTTCATCGACGCGGTAACGCTCGACGATGTAAACCGTGTTGCCGCCGAACTGCTGCGCCCGGATGCCTTGCGTTTCGTCGTCGTGGGGCAGCCGGTGACGGGCCTCGAGGACGGCACAGTGCCGACCCTCGACGACTAGTGCCAAAGCGCGGGAGGCGGCAATCGTCTCTCGCAGAATCGGGTTGCGACTGCTACACCTAGTGGCATGTCGATGATCCGCTCCAAGATATCCACAGACGCGCGTCCTGCTATCCGACAGCTCGACGAGGCGGCGGTGAACCGGATCGCGGCGGGCGAGGTCGTCGAACGGCCCGCTTCGGCCGTCAAGGAACTGGTCGAAAACGCCATCGACGCCGGGGCCACCCGCATCGCCATTGTGATCGCCGACGGGGGGCGCACCCTGATCCGCGTCACCGACGACGGCTGCGGCATCGACGGGCTCGACCTGCCGCTGGCGCTGTCGCGCCATGCCACATCGAAAATCGACGGATCCGACCTGCTGGCGATCCATACCTTCGGGTTCCGGGGCGAGGCGCTGCCCTCGCTGGGCGCCGTCGGGCGGTTGTCGATCACCAGCCGGGTGCCCGGCAGCGACGGCGCGCATGTCATCCGCGTCGATGGCGGGCGCACAGCACCGGTGTCGCCCGCCGCGCTGGGCCACGGCACCGTCGTCGAGTTGCGCGACCTGTTCTATGCCACGCCCGCCCGCCTGAAATTCCTGCGCACCGACAGGGCCGAGGCGCAGGCGGTGGGCGATATCGTGCGCCGTCTGGCGATGGCGGAACCGTTCGTGGGCTTTACCCTGCATGACGCGACGGGCGGCGCGGGGCGTGAGATCTTTCGCGCCGACGCCGAAACCGGCGATATGTTCGACGCGCTGCACGGGCGCCTGCGCTGCGTTCTGGGGCGACAGTTCGCGGAAAATTCGGTGCCCGTCGATGCCCTGCGCGAGGGGTTTCACCTGACCGGCTATGCCGCCCTGCCGACCTACTCACGCGGTGCGGCGGTGTCGCAATACCTGTTCGTCAACGGGCGTCCGGTGCGGGACAAGCTGCTGATCGGGGCCCTGCGCGGTGCCTACGCCGATTTCCTCAGCCGCGACCGTCACCCCGCCGCCGCCCTGTTCGTCGATTGCGATCCGACGCTGGTCGACGTGAACGTGCATCCCGCCAAATCCGAGGTGCGGTTCCGCGACGCGGGCCTCGTGCGCGGGCTGATCGTGTCGGGGTTGCGGCAGGTCCTCGCACAGGCGGGGCACCGCGCGTCGAGCACCGTTGCCGATGCCACGCTGGGCGCGATGCGGCCCGAAAGCAACGCTGCCGACGGCACGGACACGGGCGCGCGCGTCTATCAGATGGATCGCGCGCCGGGCGGCTGGACCGCGCCCGCCCCAGCGCCCGCCTTTGGTGGCTTTGCCGAACACGGCGTCTTCGCCGATGCGCCCTCCGCCCGGATCGAGACCGATCCGCAGGACGCCCGACCGGCGGAACACCTGCCGCTGGGGGCGGCCCGCGCACAGGTGCACGAAAACTATATCGTGGCGCAGACGACGAACGGCATGATCCTCGTCGACCAGCACGCCGCCCATGAACGGCTCGTCTATGAACGCCTGAAACGCCAGATGGCCGAAAATCGCGTTGCCTCGCAGGCCCTTTTGATCCCCGAAATCGTGGACCTGTCCGCCGATGCCACCGCCCGCCTTCTGGCGCAGGTGGACGCGCTGGGCACCCTCGGCCTCGAGATCGAGGCGTTCGGTGGCGGCGCGGTGGCGGTGCGGGCGGTGCCTGCGCTGCTTGGCCATGCCGATGTGGCGGCGCTGTTGCGCGACGTGGCCGACGAGCTCGAGGATCAGGGCGAAACGCTGGCGCTTGCCGCGCGCCTCGACGCGGTTCTCAGCCGGATCGCCTGCCACGGTTCGATTCGGTCGGGGCGGCGGATGCGGGCCGAAGAAATGAACGCCCTGCTGCGCGAAATGGAGGCGACGCCGCATTCTGGCCAGTGCAATCACGGACGGCCGACCTATGTCGAACTGCGGCTGAGCGACATCGAACGGCTGTTCGGCCGGACCTGAGATTTTGCCATTGGTCGGCAGCGGCGTTCCGGTTTACTGTCGCGACAGGGGCGAAATTCTTCCGAACGGGGTGCACCACATGACGAACTGGATCATCGGGGTTGCGGCACTGGCGCTGACCGGCTGTGCGACGATGCAGGACGCGCAAACCGAGATGAGCTCGGGCGCCTACGCATTCGACAGCATCGAACTCGGCGCCTACCGCACCTATCAGCGCGCCTTCGCCGACACGCCGTTCGCGGAAGGCGACGTGTCGGTCATCGCGTCCGAGGGGGGCAAATTGCGGACCTATCTGCTCGTGCCCTGCCGCAACGAGACCGCCATCTGCGCCGGATCGGCCCTGGGGGCCGCGGGCCGGATCGAGCGGACGCCGGATTATGCCATCGTGCGCGGGCTTTTCGGGGCGGAGTTCTGGCTGTCGCCGGGCGGCGACGGGGCACTGGTGCGCCACGGCCGGACGGTCGCACTCGCATGGGAATAACCGCCTGGGAATAACTGCGCGGGAGTAACCGCGCGGGATCAGGCCGTCGGCGCGGGGCCCGTCGCCTCGGCAGGCGGGACGACCTGCTGGCGCTCTACCCAGCGGGCAACGATGGCACGGATCGCGGCATCATCGGCATCCGCAATCGCCTGACGCAGCGCCTTGAGGCAGGCGGCAACCTCGATCTCGCTCAGATGCGCCTCGCGCGCCTGCAAAATCTTGGGGTGCGGTGTCGTGGTCTGGCCTTCGCCGATCAGCAGCTCTTCGTGCAGTTTTTCGCCCGGACGCAGGCCGGTCAGCACGATCTCGATGTCGCCGTCGCGGGTTTCCTCGTCGCGCACCGAATGGCCTGTCGCCTCGATCATCTGCCGCGCGAGGTTATAGATCGGCACTGGATCGCCCATGTCGAGGACGAAGACATCGCCCCCCGTGGCGAAGGTGCCGGACACGAGGACGAGGCGCGCGGCCTCGGGAATGGTCATGAAATAGCGGCTGACGTCGCGGTGCGTCAGCGTCACGGGGCCGCCCTTGGCGATCTGTTCCTGAAACAGCGGGATCACCGAACCGGACGATCCGATCACGTTGCCGAACCGCACCATCGAAAAGATCGTGCCCCCGGCGGCGGGATTGGACCGGCTGGCAAAATCCTGAATGATGGTTTCGGCCAGCCGCTTCGAGGCCCCCATCAGATTCTTGGGGCGCACGGCCTTGTCGGTCGAGATATAGATGAACCGCGCGACGCCCGCCTCGGCGGCGGCGGCGGCGAGAACCTGCGTGCCAAGGACGTTGTTGGCGAAACCGGGCACCGGGTCGCGCTCGACGATGGGCACGTGTTTATAGGCGGCGGCGTGCAGGACGACGGATACCTCGTGCTCGCGCAGGATGCGCCGCACGATCGGCGCCTCGCAGACGGAACCGAGGGCGGGCACAAGCTCGACACCGTGATGCGCCGCGATGGCGCGCAATTCCTGGCTCATGCGGTAGAGCGGCAGTTCCCCGATCTCGAGGAGGATGAGGCGGCGGGGTTTGCACGAGAGGATCTGACGGCACAGTTCCGATCCGATAGAACCGCCCGCACCGGTGATCAGCACCGATTCGCCGGCATAGATTTCGGCCCCGCCGGGCAGTTCGGCGTCCAGTGGCGCGCGGCCCAGGAACTGGCGCGCGCTGACCGGGCGCAGCTGCTGGGCGATGGGCGCGCCCGAGCCCGCGAGTTGCGCGAACGACGGCACGGTTTCCACCGAAAGGCCCACGTCCTCGAGGCGCGCGGTGATCTGCGCCAGATGCGCCCGGCTTTGCGAGGGCATCGCCAGCAGGACACGGTCGATCCCGCGTTCGCGCACGATCGTCGGGATGGCCAGCGGCGAAAACACCCGCAGGCCCTGAACGAGCGTCGACTGGATATTCGGATTGTCGTCGACGAAGGCCACCGGATGGATCGAACTGTCGGTGCGCAGGGCGGCGACCAGCTGCTTGCCGGTGGTGCCGGCGCCATAGATCAGCACGCGGACCGATGTCCCTTCGGTGGCATAGATGCTGTAGAGAAATTTCAGCAACAGGATGCGAAAACCGGCGGCGGAACTGAAATAGACGAAGGCGAAAATCACGGCTGTCGCGGCCGGACTTTGCCCGCCGGTCATACCGTCGAGGACGGCGACGGCGACGGCGATCGTCAGGACATGGGCGCCCGTCATCCCGAGCGCGCGGGTTTCATAGGCCTTGAGCTGTACCTTGTGGATGCCGATGGCAATCGACAACACGCCCGACATCATCATCAGCAAGGCGACGGCCTGATAATTGTGAAACAGGCCCACCGGGGCGGGAAACGCGTTCTGCTGCAACGACAGCCCCACAAGAAGGGCGAGCGGCAGGGTGGCGACATCGATCATCACGATGATCGCCTGTTTAACGCTGCGCGGCATGGCCGTCAGAAGGGTCAGAAAGTAACGTTTCAGCGCTGTCAACATGTCGCGAACAATATCCCCGTCGAAATCAACCGTCACCAACGCTGAGTCAGCGCGGTCACTGCCCCCTGGTCCGTTCCGGCGGTATCGGGCAACCCGCTGCGCCGCGCCACAGATCCGGCCGGCATGGCAAAATTCTATAGCACAACGACCCGACAATCCACCGGCAACGCAGGATCACCGGTATCGCCGCGCCGCTGACGGCCCTTGCCGACCGATGCGGCGCGACGATGCCGACTGATCATGCACCGGCGGCACGGGCAAGGCCACATTGCGCGCCACCGGTCGCGGCGGCCATTTACCGCCGCCGCACAGCCCCCCAGACCGTCCGCCAGATCAGCACCAGATCGAAGCACAGGGTGCGCTTGCGCTGGTACATCAGATCGAGGGCCGCCTTGCGCGGCACGCAGCGGCGGCGATAGACATCGTCGGTTTGCGCGGGCGTTTCGCAGGTGGCGAGCAGGCGCTCTTCGTGGGCATGAAACACCAGTGTCGCCAGCCCGGTAATCCCCGGACGCGACCGCAGCACCCGCCCGTACAGGTCGGGAAACGCCTCGACATAGCGACGCAGCGGCGGGCGGGGGCCGACAAGGCTGATGTCGCCGCGCAGCACGTTCCACAACTGGGGCAGCTCGTCCAGACGGGTGCGGCGCAGGACACGATGGGTGGGCGAGATCCGGTCCGCCTTGTCGCGCCCGGTCACACCGCCGTCCGCCCCCGGTGCCACCCGCATCGAGCGGAATTTGACCAGGCCGAAGCCCTGCGTCGGCGTCTTCATCCGTTCGGAGACATAGAACAGCGGCCGCCCCTCGCGGATCAGCAGCACGGCGGCGACAATGCCGATCACCGGCAGGGCGAATAGCCCGCCGACGAGGGCCACGACAACATCGAACAGGCGTTTTGCCGGGGTCACGCGGGCACCCACCCGGCAGCGCGCGCCTCGGCCACAAGGGCGGACGGCACGGCGGCGGGCACGGGCGCCAGCGCCAACAGGCATGACAGATCGAGGGGCAGGGCGGGCAGCGCATCCTCCGGCGCCGGCGTCCATTCAAAGGGCACGTTCGCGGCGTCCAGCAGGGCCGACATCGCGATCTCATCCGGACAGGCGACGTTCAGGACGCGAGGCAGCGCCGCGCCGCCGTGATGCGCGGCGATCAGACCGGTGCAGACCTGCGCAAGGCCCAGCGGGCCGATGTAATGCCTGCGGGGCGCCGTGCCATCCGCCAGCCGGTGCAGGGTGACATTGCCGCGCGCGGCGGCGAGCAGGGCCGCGTCGGCCCCCGCAACATTGGCGATACGCAGGCAGGCCGACGGGGTCCGGTGGTCGGCAGCGTCCCGCTCCATCGCGTGTTTCGCGGCACCGTAACGGGCACGCGGATCATCGGGCGCGACCGTCGCCGCCGCTTCGGTCAGAGGGGCCGCATCCGGTGCGGGTCGTGCGTAGACGGCGCTCGACGAACACAACAGTACTGGCCCGATCCCCTCTCGCGCCGCCAGATCGAGGGCCGCGCGGGCGCAGTGGGTATTGCGTGCCAGATTTGCGGCGTCGCCGCTGGTGGTCCCGGCCAGCACGATCATGCCGCGCACGCCTGCCAGCCGTGGATCCGCGGCGGGCGTGGCATCCATATCCCACAGGTAGTCGCCCCGCCCCGTGCGGCTGTGCCACAGCGGCACCGCCCCCGGCCATTGCCCCTCCTGCGCCAGCCTGCGCCACATCGCGCCGATACGCCCCGAGGCCCCGAGGATCAGCGGACCGGAAGGTGAAGTGTCGGGAGATGCGGGCATCGGCGCTCTCTGTCAGGCAAACGGGCTCGATCCGGCAAAGGGGCATGAGCCGCCCGACTGCTAGCGCGAAAATCGCCCGGTGGCGAGATGGCGGCAGGATTTTTGCGGTGCCGTCCGCCGGACCCGCTAGGAGCGAAAGATCCGCGACGCCGCCCAGAGGCGCAAGACGCCCGAGGCAAGGCACAGCGCCCCGAATCCCCATGCCAGCGGCGCAAACGAGGTTGCAAACAGGCACAGGGCGACGAAAAACAGGATCGTTTCGGTGCCTTCGAGAAATCCGTTGGAATAATACAGCGACTTTTCGCCCTGCGCCGTGCTCGTCAGTTTGTGTTTTTCGGCCAGGATCGCATATCCCAGAAAACTGGTGCCGTTGAAATAGAACGCCATCAGCAGGAACGCCCCCGCCGCGCCGTTCGCAACCGGATCGCACAGGACGAAGGCGAGCGGGATGGCGCCGTAGAACAGAAAATCCGCACAGATATCGAGGTAGCCGCCAAAATCGGTCTGTACCGTCGCCCGCGCCACCGCCCCGTCAAGACCGTCGGCGAGCCGCGACAGCAACAGCGGCACCAGCGACCACGCAGGCTCGCCCACGGCAATCAGGGCCGCCGCGAAAAGACCCAGCGCAAGCCCCAGAAACGTCACGCCGTTCGCCGTTCCGCCCAGTCGCGCGATGGCGCGGCCCATGCGGTTCAGCACCGGGTCGATCAACCGGCGGGCGGGGGCGTCAAGCATTTGCGGCGGCGTTGGACATGGGGCGACCCTTATCGGAAAGGGGGAACCTAGCACGAATTGCCCGCGCCAGTACTGTCCGCGAAGGCCGTTGACAGTGTTGTGAGGGACGACGGACGGCCGGCAACCGTATCGGGCAGGGTTTGACAGCCCCCGGAACGGGTGTAGAACATGACGATTACGCCGTCACCCCGCAGGTTCCATGTCGTTTCGTTTCCTACATTCCTCGGACCTGCACCTTGGGCGCGCCTTCGGCCGCCTGCCCGAGGATATCCGCGGCCGTCTGCGCGAGGCGCGTCACGGTGCCATCGCGCGGCTTGCCACTGCGGCACGCAGCCACGGCGCGGGACATGTCCTGCTCGCGGGCGATACCTTCGACGCCGAAACGCCTGCGCCCGCCACCCTGCGGCAGGCCCTTGCCGCGATGGGGCAGCACGACGACATCCGCTGGTTGTTGCTGCCCGGCAACCACGACAGTCTCGCGGCGGGCGAGTTGTGGCGCGCCATCGCCGCCGATGCGCCGGACAACGTAACGGCCCTGACCGGGACGCCTCCGCTGCCACTGTCCCCCGTTTGCCAGCTCTTGTGTGCGCCGTGCCCGAGCAAACGCCCGGGCCGCGATGTGACCGAGGCGCTGTCGGCGCCGACGCCCGAGGGAGTGGTGCGTCTCGGCCTCGCCCACGGCGGCGTTACCGAATTCGGCTCGGAGACCGGCGACCCTGCGCTGGTGCCGCCGGACCGGGCGGCGCGGTCGGGCCTCGATTATCTGGCCCTTGGCGACTGGCATGGCCGTGTGACCATCGAACCGCGCACCTGGTATTCCGGCACCCCCGAGGCGGACGGGTTCAAACATGCGGCGACCGGTGCGGCCGGCACGGCCCTGATCGTGACGCTGGCAGCGCCCGGTGCGCTGCCCGAGGTGCAGGTCGTCCTCACGGGCGCGCTCACCTGGGCCGACGTAACGCTCGATCTGCTGCCCGGCGACGATGTGGCGGACCGTGTGCGTGCGGCCTTGCCCGCGGCGGCGACGCGGCGCGATACGCTGATGCGGCTGCGCGCGACGGGCCGCTTGTCCTTGCCCGGACGCAGCGCGCTGGAGGCCGCGACGGACGCTGCCGCTCCCGATTTCGGTCATTTCGAGGCACGGACGCAGACCCTCGAGGTCGAGGCGGAGGCCGCCGATCTCGATCTCGTGGCAACCGGTGGCGCTCTGCGTCAGGCGGCGGATGCGCTGTGGTCCGAGGCCCGCGATCCGCAATTATCGGCGGGCGACCGTGCCGTGGCCGCCGCCGCCCTCGCGCGGTTGTTCGCCTTTGCGGTGGACGCGACGACATGAGGCTGCGCGCTGTCACGCTGACCAACGTGCGCCGTTTCGCGGGTCAGCGCCTGCATATCGGCGGCATCGGCGACGGCATCACCGTGCTGTCAGAACCCAACGAATTCGGCAAATCCACCGTGTTCGACGCGCTGCACGCGGTGTTTTTCGAGAAACATTCGTCGGGCAACGCGACGATCAAATCGCTGCGCCCGCATTCCGGCGGGGCGGTGACTGTCGCCGTCGAGGTGGAAACGCCGGACGGTGTGTTCGAGATATCCAAGCAGTGGCTCGCCCGGGCGCAGGCACGGGTCACGGCCCTGCCAGAGGGCCGGATCGTGGCCTCGGACGATGCCGCCGAGGCGTGGATCGCAGCACTTATGGGCGACGACATGGCCGGGCCTGCGGGCCTGTTGTGGGTGCGGCAGGGCGACGGCGACCTCGAGACCAGCGGTGGCACCAAGGCCGAAAAGGACCGCCGCGAGGCCGACCGGGCGACGCGGCGGGCCCTGCTGGGCGATGTGCTGGGTGGCCAGATCGACGCGATCACCGGCGGGCGGCGCATGGAGGCCGTGCGCGCGCGCACGGCAGAGGCGTTCGACCGGCTGTCGACGAGCCGGGGCGCGAAATCGGGCGGGCCCTGGGACCAGGCGCTGAAAGAGGCCGCCGCTCTGCGCACGAAAACCGATGCGTTGGCCGAAAAGGTGTCCGCCTTGCAGGACGATCTGGCCGCCCGCGCCACGGCGATCGCCGCGCGCGATGCCCTGAACGAGGCCGCGGCGGTTGCGGCACGGGCGCAGGCCCACGCGGATGCCCGGGTGGCGCTTGCACAGGCCGAGGGGCTGGCCGAAAAGGTGGCGGCGGCAAACCAGAGCCTGCGGCTGGCCGACCTAGCGCGTCAACAGGCGCACCGCGAAGTCGAGGTTGCGACCGAACGAACAGAGCGCCGCCAGCGCGCCGAAACCGCGTCCCAAAAAGCGCGCGCACAACTCGGGGATGCGATACGGGCCGCAGAGGACAGTGCGGCGACGGCGCAGACGGCGGCGGCGGCGCGCGACGCGCTCGAGGCCGAGGCGGGCGCCCGGCGACAGACGCTCGATGTGGCGCGCCGAACCGAGGCCGCGTCGCGGGCGGGCATCGCGGCGACGCGTCTGGCGGGGCGCGTGTCTCAGGCCGAACGGCATCGCACGGCCATCGAGGCGGCGGATGCGGCCCTCGCGGGTCTGACCGTCACGCCCGCCGATATCGGGGCCGCAGAGGCGGCGCAGGCCGAACTGGCGCAGCTTCTGGTCGCGGCGGGCGCCGGGGCCGTTCGGGTTACGTTCGACTATGATGGCGCGGCGCGCGCGTTGCGCGGCGACGCCGAGGTGCCGGATGCGGTGCCGCTGGCGCTTGACGGGGCTACGCGGTTTACCTTGCCGGGGATCGGGCGGATGACCGTCGATCCGGGGGCCGGACGGGCGGACACGGGCGCGCAGGACATTGAAAAGGCACGAACCCGGGTCGCCAGCACACTTGCCGCCTGCGGAGCGCCGGATCTGCGCGCTGCCCGCGCCCGGCTGGAGGCCCGCAGACAGGCCGATGCGGTGCGAACGCAGGCGCGCGCGCTGTTGGACAGTGTCGCCCCCGACGGGCTGCAATCCTTGCAGGCGGAACTTGCCGCGCAGCGGTCCGCCGCCACTCCCCCGTCTGAGACCCCATCTGAGACCCCGTCCGGCACTGTCGCCGAAATCGAGGCGGCACTTGCCGGGATCGAGGCCCGGCTCGCCACCGCCCGGGGCACTGCCGATGCCGCCCGCACGACCGCCGCGCGCGCCGAGGCAGAGCGCGCCGCCGCCGACGCCACGGTGCAGGGGGCCGAGCGCGCGGTCGAGGCGGATGCGCCGATGGCACCCGAGGCCATCGCGGCCTTGCGCGAAACGCTGCGCACCGCCGAGGCCGCCACCATCGCGGCCCGGACGCTGCGTGACGATCTGTCCGCCGCAGCACCCGACCCGGACCGGGCGCGGGCCGTCCACACGCGCACGCTGGCCGTCGTCCGGCAGGCCGAGGCGGATGGACAGCGGCTGGCGCAGGAACTTGCACGCCTCGACGGGGCGATTGCCGCCAATGCGGCGCTGGGCGCCGAAGAAGAGCTCACCGAACGGCGCGGCGAAATGCATGCCGCCGAGGCCCGTGCCACGCGCTACGCCGCTGAGGCGCAGGCGCTGCGGCGGCTGCGTGATGCCCTCGACGCCGCCCGCACGCAGGCGCGCGAAACGTTCTTCGAGCCGATCCTGCGCGAGCTGGCGCCGCTGCTGCGCCTGATCCATCCGGACGCGCATCTGGTGCTCGACGAGGCATCCCTGCTGCCCGTGGGTCTGGCGCGCAACGGAACGGAAGAGCCGCTGGACATCCTGTCGGGCGGCACCGCCGAACAGATCGCCATCCTGACCCGGCTGGCGTTCGCGAACCTCTATGCACGGGCCGGAAAGGTGCTGCCGATCATCCTCGACGATGCGCTGGTGCATTCCGACGACGCGCGGATCGTGTCGATGTTCGATGCGCTGACGATGGCGGCAAAGGACCAGCAGATCATCGTGCTGACCTGCCGCCAGCGGGCGTTCAAGGATCTGGGCGGGACGGCGGCGCAGGTGACGATTTCGCCAGCCTGATTTTTGACTGGCCTGATTTTTGACTGGCCTGATTTTTGACTGGCCTGATTTTTGACTGGCCTGATTTTGAGGGGGCCCTACTTTTTTCGGCGGCCTGATTTTGCGCCCGGGCAATGCGGCCCCGTCAGCCCGACCCGAACGCCGCAAACGCCGCCACCGCGCCCGACCAGACCAGCCGCGCCGCGATCAGCAACAACAGCACGTCGAGCGCGCGGCCAAACCGTGCGTCGGTCATCCGTCCCAGCATCCGCTTGCCCAGCAGCGTGCCGATGAACCCCGCGGCGATCATCGCCACGATGAATCCGGCCCAGGGCGCATAGGCGAACCCCAGCAGTGCGAAAACCGCGCATTTCAGCGCGTGCTGAAACGTCATCAGCACCGCGTTCGTCGCGACATAGCCGTGGCGCGGCAGGTTCAGCGCGCGGGCGAATGTCGCCACGAACGGGCCGGTGGCGCCAAAGAACATGGTCAGGAAACTCGATACGGCACCGGCAAGCGCGGGCCATGTCGCCAGCCAGCGCGGCGGGCGTGACAGCACCGACCACGCGACGAACAGGCCGACGGCCAGCTCGATCCCCCAGGGCGGCAGGCCCACGACGATGCGCCCGCCCAAGGTGACACCGATCAGCGACCCGACAAGGAACCACGGCAGCACCGGCCAGAACATGTGCCGCAGCATCACCGCCGCGCGCCCGAGGTTGGAACCGACCTGCACGACGCCGTGCACCGGGATCACCGCCGCCGCGGGCAGGACGCCCGCCAGCACCGCGATCATCAGCACGCCGCCGCCGATCCCGAATGCCGCCGTCAGAAACGACGCCACCACCGAAACCGCCAGCAGACCCGCCGCCGCCGCTGGGCCGATACCCGGTCCCGCGATCACCCCCGAAATCTGGGCCGCGATCTGATCCACTCCGGATCAGTCCGCGTAGGCGACCGTGTCCTGCCGCTGCTCGCCCAGCCCGTCGATCCCGAGGGTCATGACATCGCCGGCCTTCAGGTATGTCGGCGGTTTCATTCCCATGCCGACGCCCGGTGGGGTGCCGGTGGTGATGACGTCGCCCGGCACAAGCGTCAGGAACCGGCTGAGGTACGAGATGATGTGCGCGACCGGAAAAATCATCGTTTCCGTCGTGCCGCGCTGGCGTTTTTCGCCGTTCACGTCGAGCCACATGTCCAGTTTTTGCGGGTTTGGCACATCGTCACGCGTTACCAGCCAGGGGCCGATGGGGGCGAAGGTGTCGCAGGATTTGCCCTTTACCCACTGGCCGCCCCTTTCCGTCTGAAACGCGCGTTCGGACAGGTCGTTGACGACGCAATAGCCCGCGACATGGGACAGCGCGTCCGCCTCGGTCACATGCCGTGCCTCCTTGCCGATGACGACGCCCAGCTCGACCTCCCAGTCGGATTTCTCGGAATCCTTCGGGATCGTCACCGGATCGTTGGCGCCGGTGGCGGGACAAACCTTCATGAACAGGATCGGCTGTTCGGGCACCGGCAGGCCGCTTTCGGCGGCGTGGTCGGAATAGTTCAGGCCGATGCAGAATATCCGGCGGATATCGTTCAGGATCGTGGCGTATTCGCCTTCGATCACCGGCAGGCTCTGGGGAGAGATCCCGCGCACGCTTGCCAGGGCATCGTCCGACAGATCTGTCGCACCGATATCGCGCAGATGCGCCGACAGGTCGCGCGCGCGACCGTCCTCGTCGATCAGGGCAGGGCGTACGCCCGTGGTCGTGCGGATACGGCAAAGTTTCATTTCGTCCCTCGGGTGTTGCTGGCGCCGTACAGCCCGGCGCGCCCGCACTATCGCCAATGACGGCAAAGGGTGCAATTGCCGATCTGTGACGGGATTTATCCACCGTTGCGCGTGCGGATGACGATGTCGGAACCAATGGCCGATGTGTCGGTTGATATACCGGACATGTCGAGTTGTACTGTTCAGGAGAGACGGATGCCCGACACGCCTGCACGGACCGGGTCGCCTCGAAGGGGCGCCGTGTTGTCTGAACCGCCCGAAAGGGACGCCAAGCCGATTCCCGATGAAGCCAAATCACCTTCCGGAGACGATAAACCGCCGCGCGCGGGTGCTTCATCGCCAACACCGCCGCCAACCAAAGGCAGCGCACCAGACGATTTGTCTCACATCGGCGCTGCAGGCGCGCGCACGGTGCAGTCGACGTCCCTCGCACTGCTCGCGCTCCTCGGGCTGATCGCCGCACTCTGGATCGGTCAGGTAATCGCGGCGCCCGTGCTGGTCGCACTGATCCTCGGGGTGGTGCTGTCGCCGGTGTCGGATTTCTGGGACAGGCGGAGTCTGCGCCCGTCGCTGTCGGCGTTTCTGACGGTGTCCTGCGTGATGCTGGGCATTGTGGCCATCGTCCTTGTATTCGAGCCCTATATCCGCATGGCGATCGAGCGGGCACCGTTGATCTGGCGTGAACTGCGCGGCAGTATCGACGCAGCGCGCGAGATGCTTACCGGAGCGGAAGAGATCGCGCAGGACGTGGCCGATGCGGTGGCGCCCGAAACGTCGGCCGCAGCCGGGGTTGCGTTAGTGCCGGTGGCAGAAGACGACGTTGGCCTGCCCTCGGTGACCGACGCGCTCTTTCTGGCGCCGCAGGTCCTGTCGTCGTTCCTGATTTTCGCGGGCACGCTGTATTTCTTTTTGCTGACCCGTGCGCAGACCTATGGCTGGGCCGCCGCTGCCATCGGCACCCTGGAGGTGAACGATTTCCGGCGCGCTGAACGGCGGGTGTCGAAATACCTGTTGACGATCACGGCGATCAACGCGGTCTTCGGCATTCTGGTGGCCATCGCGATGAAGGCCATCGGCATGCCGGTGCCGCTGTTCTGGGGTCTGGCGGCGTTTATGCTGAACTATATCCTGTATCTGGGGCCGATCTTTCTGGGCATGGCGCTGCTTGTCGGCGGTGATGTGGCCTTTGACGGCGCGATGAGTTTCGTGCCCGCCGCGCTGTATCTGGGCATGAATGCCACCGAAGGCCAGTTTCTGACCCCCGCCCTTGTCGGGCAGCGGATGGCCGTGAACCCACTGGCGGTTTTCCTGAGCCTCGTGTTCTGGATGTGGCTGTGGGGGCCGATCGGTGCGATCGTGGCGATCCCGGTCCTGATCTGGGGGCTGTCGATCCGGGGCAGCGGCCTTTACCGGCAAGAGCAGATCGAGGCGGATACGGCGGTGGAACCGCAAGAAACTTCCGGGTCGGGCGCCTGAGAGGCGACATCGGCGGATGCGCCCGGCAGGCCGGATCCGACGCGGCGCCTGCCGGGTTTCGCCGATCATCGCACCCTTCTAGCCGCGCCGTGACAGGTGCATCACAAGCCGCCGGGACCGCAGAACGACGGTCGCCGCCGTTCCGGCAAGGATCACCCAGATACCCGTCGCAAGGATCAGATCCGCCAGCGGCACAGCGCCAAAAATCAGACCCAGGGCCGCCAGTACCGGCGCCCCGGTTGCCACGGCCATGCGTTGCGGTTTTGCCAGCGGCCCGCCGAAATCCGGCGCCATTCCTTCGGAGCGGCCCAGTTCACGCAGATAGGCGGTGCCGACAGCCGCCGCCCCGGCAAGCAGGCCGACGATCGGCATGCCAGCGGCCAGACCCAGACCCCACAGAATGAGGACGTCGGCGATCCGGTCCGGCGCCTCGTTCCAGAACGGTCCCGTGGCCGAGGATTTGCCGCCCTCGACCGCGACCATCCCGTCGAGCAGGTTGCACAGCAGCCGTCCCTGAACGGCCAGTGCGGCAAGCAGCAAAAGCGGCACCCGCAAGGTCGTGCCGACCTCTGACGCCGTCCAGAACGTGACGCAGGCGACGAGCGCAAAAAGCATCGACGCCTGCGAGATCTGATTGGGCGTCACGGCGCTGTCCGCCAGCCGTGCGGCCAGCGCGCGGATCCAGCCAAGCGACCGGGCGGCAATCGGGCGGCGGTTCCGAAGAGTCATCGCGGCACCTTTGACTGGCGTTGCAGGGTCAGCGTGTAGAGCGTCGAATAGATCAGGCCCATCGTCCATGGCAGCGAAATCGTGGCAAGCAATTCCGGTGTGCGGGCGAGGGTGTGAAGCGTCACGATCACGACAAGCGAGAACGTGCCCGAGATCAGGACCGGCCAGACGGTCGCGCCGGTTCGGGTGGGGGTGATGCGGGCAAGGGTCCGCTCGATGATCGCCTTCTGGCCGAGGGCGATACAGGCCGACAGCGCGCCCTGCACGAGGCCCGCGATCAGCGGTGCCGGCCAGGGGTGCGCGGCGTTGGCGAAAACCGCCCAGCCGCCGAGCATCAGGGCGGCGAAGGCGCCGTGGACGGGGCTGGACCGGGCAAGGCGCTGCACGGTTGTCATGCGGGCCGTCGGGCGGTGCACGCGGCGCAGGACGGACCCTCCGGGGGGAGTATTTCCGGCAGGAAAAACCGGGGGGCTGCGCGCATTGTCAGACCGACCAGCCATAGCGGGTAAGGTGAAAGAAAATCGGCGCGGCAAAGACCACGGAATCCAGCCGGTCGATGAACCCGCCGTGGCCCGCGATCAGGTGGCCCCAGTCCTTGATGCCCCGGTCGCGTTTGATCGCCGACATCACGAGACCGCCGAAAAACCCCATGAGCGTCACGGCGAGGGCCATGAGGAAGGCGTATCCCGGTGAAAACGGCGTGATCCAGAACAGGAACGTGCCGATCAGCGTCGCCGACAGGATGCCGCCGACGAAGCCTTCCCAGGTCTTCGAGGGCGACAGGTTCGGCGCGATCTTGTGTTTGCCGATCAGCTTGCCCCAGACGTATTGCAGCACGTCCGAAATCTGCACCACGATCACCAGCCAGGCGATCAGCAGGACGCCGCGGCCCGCATAGCCGGGGATGTCGAGCGTCAGCAGGGCGGGCACGTAACTCGCGCAGAAGACGCAGATCATCAGGGCGTATTGCGTCTCGGAAATGCGGATCAAAAAGTCTTCGCTGTCGCCCCGAAGGGCAGTGAAAATCGGCAAAAGCAGGAAGACATAGACCGGGATGTAGACGGAATAGAGACCGTACCAGTCGATCCAGATCAGGTAATACTGAAACGGCAGGACGACGAAGAACGCTATGAGCAGCGACCAGTGATCGGCGCGGTTTTTGGTCGTCAGCGTCAGGAACTCGCGCAGGGCGGCGAAGGACAGAAAGCCGAACAGCAGGATGACGCCCGCGCGCCCCGCGAGGAATGCGATGCCGAGGAACACGACCATCGTCCACCAGGCAAGAATGCGGGCAATCAGGTTTTCGATCGCGGGATTTGACCGGTCGGGCGCCACGCGCGATCGCAGGACATAGGCGATGGCGGTGGCCACGGCGAGGAAGGCGAAAGTGCCGCCGAGCAGAAGCAGCAGATCGCTGGCATTGCCCGTGCCGGTGATCGGCACGGTATCTGAGCCGGTCATCGCGGTGCCTCGGCGGGCTGCGGCACCGGTGTCGGGCCCTCTTTGCGCGGCGCCGTGGCCAGCAGGGCGGAACGGGCGCGTTCGAGGAAGGCGTCCTTGCCCTCGTCCGGGATCACGGTGATCGGCTCGCCGAAGGTGACTGTGCAGATCAGCGGCACGGGGATCACCTGACCCTTTGGCATGATGCGGTTCAGATTCTCGATCCAGGCGGGGACGAATTCGATATCGGGCCTGCGGGTCGCGACATTGTAGATGCCTGCCTTGAACGGCAGCAGGCGTTCCTCGGTCATGTTGCGCAGCCCTTCGGGAAAGATGATCAGCGATGCGCCATCGTCCAGCGCATCCGTCATCGCGGCGATGGGATCGTCGTCGGGGCCCCGCACCTCCGCGCGGCGGTCGATCAGCACGGCGTCGAGGACATCGCGCCCGATAAAGGCACGCAACGGGTTTTTCAGCCAGTATTCGGCGGCGGCGACAGGCCGTGCGCGGGCGCGGATGCGCGGCGGCAGAACGGCCCAGATGATCGGCAGATCGGCGTTGGACGAATGGTTGGCGTAATAGATGCGCTGCACGTTGTCGGGCGCGCAACCTGCCCAGTCGGCGCGCACTGCCGTCACCAGCCGGGCGGCGAGCGTGATGCCGTGGCCGAAAACATGGGCCGCGATGCGGCGCACCGGACCGGAGGGCGATGTGGGCGGCGCGTGCAATTCGGTCATCGGGCGTTCGTGTCCGTGGCAAGGTTTTGCAGGACCAGCGCGATCATCCGGTCGGTCTGTTCCGAGGGTATCCCGGCACTCGCGCGGTCCAGCGACAGCAGCACGATGCCGTGCACCGCGGAAAACAGCGCGCGGGTCAGCAAGGCGCGGTCCGGTGCATCGAGACCGGGGCGCAACTCGGCCAGCGGGCCCGCGATCAGGGCGAAAAGCTCCTCCATCCGCGTCAGGTACCAGTCGGGCGCGGCCTCGTCGGGGGCGCGTTCGATGTCGAACAGGGCGCGCCAGAGATTGTGGTTGGCGGCGGCGAACCCGTGATAGGCCTGCGCCATCGCGACAAGGCGGTCCACGGGCGCTGCCACACCGGGCGTGTTACCTGCGACATGCGCGCCCAGACGCGCGAAGGTGCGCGCATTGACGGCCAGTACCAGTTCGCCCAGATCGCCTACGGCATTGTAGATCGCCCCCAGCGCGCAGCCCGCATCGCGCGCCAGATCGCGGGCCCGCACCGCCCCGAGGCCACCGGCGACGATCTGCGCCTCGGCCAGATCGGTCAGCGTTTCGCGCAAGGCATGGCGGCGGGTCTGGGCGGCGGTTTCTGGCATCCGGGCTCTCGGAACGGGAATGACAATGTCTTGAACTTCGTTCACGCTAGAGTGGCGCTGGCGCGATGGCAACCGGTTTTCCGGCCACTCAGGATTTCGGCGCCGGTGCGCCGCCTTCGAAAACGTTGGCCTCGTGATAGCTGACCTCAGCCTGCGTCATGTCGAGATGCAGGCCGTCACCGGTGTAAGGATGCGCGCGGGCGAGGGCCTCGTTCACCTCGATCCCCAGCCCGGGGGCGTCGGGCACGCCGATCGTGCCGCGCGTGACCGTCAGGCTGCCGCAGATCAGATCGCGGTGAAACGCGGTGTCGATGGTTTCGGCCATCAGAAAGTTGGGCGTGGCGGCCGCCAGTTGCACGTTTGCGGCCCATTCGATCGGCCCGGCATACAGATGCGGCGCGATCTGGGCGTTGTACACTTCGGCAAGGGTGGCGATCTTTCTGGCCTCCCACAGCCCGCCGCAGCGCCCCAGCGCCGGTTGCAGGATACGGGCGCCGTGGTGCAGGGCCTGCGCGAACTCGTGTTTCGTCGTCAGGCGCTCGCCCACGGCGATGGGAATGGCGGTGGCGTTCGCGATCTCGCGCAGCCCGGCCGGGGTGTCCGGCGGGATCGGCTCTTCGAACCACAGCGGATCCCAGGGCGCGATGGCCTGTGCAAGACGGATGGCGCCGCCGGTGGAAAACTGGCCATGGGTGCCGAACAGCAGATCCGCCCGGTCGCCGACCGCGCCCCGGATCGCGGCGCAAAAGGCGGCGGAACGCGAGATGTCGGTGCGGCTGGGCATATGGCCGCCCCGGATGGAATAGGGACCGGCGGGATCGAATTTTACCGCCGTCCAGCCATCGTCCACAAGGGCGGCTGCGGCCTCGGCGGCCATGGCGGGATCGACCCAGAATGCCGGCAGGGGATGGTGGGCCATCGGATACAGGTAGGTGTAGGCACGGACGCGGTCGTTCACGCGGCCGCCCAGCAGGGCGTGGACCGGGACGCCGCGCGCATGGCCCAGAATGTCCCAGCAGGCGATTTCGAGGCCCGAAAACGCGCCCATGACCGTCAGATCGGGCCGCTGGGTGAACCCCGACGAATAGGCCCGGCGAAACATGCGCTCGATATTGGCGGGGTCCTCGCCCCGCATGTGGCGGGCGAACACATCCCCGATCACCGCACGCATCGCGACCGGGCCGACCGAGGCCGCATAGCATTCGCCCCAGCCCGTGATCCCGGTATCGGTCGTGACTTTCACGAGGATCCAATAGCGCCCGCCCCATCCCGGCGCCGGAGGGGCGGTGACGATGATGTCGAGATGGTCTAGCTTCATGGTGCATTCCGGCAAGGAGGAGGATCGGGTGAAAGGGATCACGTATCGGCGGCTCGGTCCAGACGACGTCGCGCTTCTCATGGCGGTGCCCGTGGGGCTTTTCGACCAACCGCCGGACGCCGATCGGGCGCGGGCCTTTCTGGATGACCCGCTGCACGAGATCGTGCTGGCCTATGCGGACGGCGTTGCGGTGGGGATGGCGACAGGCACGGTGATCCTGCATCCCGACAAGCCGCCGTCGCTGTTCATCAACGAGGTCGGCACGCGTGACGGCCACCTGCGCCAGGGCATCGGGCGGACCGTGACCCGGTGCCTGATCGACATCGGCGGGGCGCGCGGCTGTCGGGGGGCGTGGCTGGGAACCGAGCCGGATAACGCCGCCGCGCTGGGCCTGTATCGCGCGATGGGCGGGCAGGAAACGGCAGCTGTGTTTTTCGGCTGGGACGACGCGCAGTAGCGGACGATGCCAGTGGACGATGCCAGTGGACGATGGCTGTGGGCGCGCGGGCCGGGGCCGGATCAGAAAACGATGACGTTGCGCCGCGCGGCACCGGTTTTGGTGTCGGCGATGGCCTCGTTTATCTCCGACAACCGCCAGCGGCGCGAAATCAGCTCGTCGAGTTTCAGACGCCCCTGAAGGTACAGATCGACCAGCCAGGGGATGTCGCGGCGGATCACGGTGTCGCCCATGCTCGACCCCGAAATGCCGTGCCCATAGGAGGCGAAATTCATCGGCTCATAGGCCGAGGTGGCCCCGACGGGCGGCATGCCGACGATGATGACGTGACCGCCGGGGGCCAGATATCTGATCGCGGCATCGAAAGCGGCAGGCGCACCGACGGTGACGAACACCGCATCCGCGCCGCGCCCGAGGGCCGCGTGCGCATCGTTCCAGGGGGCCGCACCACTGGCCAGGACGCCATGCGTCGCGCCGAATTCCATCGCCACGTCGAGTTTCGACGGCAGCATATCGACCGCCACGATCCGACGCGCCCCGGCCAGCCGCGCGCCCTGAATGGCGTTGAGACCGACACCGCCCGCGCCGATCACGACCGCGTCCTGACCGGGCCGCAGGGCGGCGGTGTTCACCACGGCGCCGACGCCGGTGATCACCCCGCAGGCAAGCAGGCAGGCCACGTCGAACGGGACCGTGTCGGGGATTGTGGCGATCTGGCTTGCGTCCACGACAACCTTTTGCGCGAAGGCGCCGCAGGCCATGGCCTGATGCAACCTGCCACCGTCCGACAGGCTGAGCGGGCCGTTGTCGGTGTCGCGGGGCGTGGCGCAGAGGGTGGGTTTGCCCGCGCAGCAGGGCGCACAGTCACCACAGGCACGGATCAGCGTCACCACGACCCGGTCACCAGGTGCTGCGGCGGTGACGCCCGGACCCGCCGCTGTCACCGTTCCCGCCGCCTCGTGGCCATAGACCGCGGGCAGAACGCCGCCCCACAGACCGGCGGCAAAGGAGATATCCGAATGGCACACGGCGACAGCGCCCAGCGTCACCTCGATCTCGCCTGCGCCCGGCGCGCGCAGCGTCACCTGTTCGAGTGTCAGCGGTGCGCCGAAGCTGTGGCAGACGGCGGCGGTTATCTGGGACATCGGCGAGCCTCGCGTGGGATCGGCCCGAAGGTGGCCGTGGCGGGACGGCGGCGCAAGAGGGCAAATGCCGTTGTGGGTTGAGGGCGTGCAGGTTCTTTGGCGTGCCAGCGGCTTGGCCCGCCAGTCCGTCAGCGTGCCGGTCCGTCAGCGTGCCGGTCCGTCAACCTGCCATTCCGTTAGCCTGCCATTCCGTTAGCCTGCCGGTCCGTTAGCGTGCCGGTCCGTTAGCGTGCCCGTTCTCTATATGCCGGTCGTTCGATGTGCCGGTTTTCCCGACTTTGGGCAGAGACAGGAAGACCGGAGGTATGTCTGGCAAGAAAAAGTGCGGGTCTCACGCTGTCGACAGGCGTGGCATCCGCAGGAACACGGCGAGGCAGGCGACCATGATGCATGCCGACAGCAGGAATGGCGCGCCGGGCAACTGCCACCCCATTTCGGGCGTCGCGAGCCAGAAGATCTGCGTCATCACCAGCGGCGAGAAGATCGCGGCGACGGAGCGGGCCGACGAGATCACACCCTGCAGCTCGCCTTGCTGGTCGTCGCGGGCGATCCGGCTCATCCGGCCCTGCAAGGCGGGCGTGACGACGGCGCCCAGCGCGGTGATCGGGGTAAATGCCAGTGCCACCCAGCCATTCCAGACGACCGACAGAAACAAAAATGCACACAGGTTGAACAGGATGCCGTAGATGATCGTACCGCGTTCGCCCAGGCGCCGCAGGGCCACCCGGATCAGCACGCCCTGCACAACGGCGATGGCGATGCCGAACCCGGCCAGCGAATAGCCGATCATCGCGGGCGACCAGTCGAACCGCGCCTTGCCGAAATAGGCCCAGGTGGCCGGATAGACGATGAACGCAAATTCGTAGAGGAAAAACAGGAACAACAGGCGCGACACCTCCGGCAGTTTCGACACCTGCCGCAGGGCGCCCAGCGGATTGGCGCGGCGGATGTCGAAGGGGCGGCGAATGCGGTCGGTCACCGTTTCGGGGAGAACGAAATAGCCGAAGATCACATTGGTGCCTGCCAGCATCGCCGCCGCATAGAACGGGGCGCGGGTGCCGTATTCGCCCAGGATCCCGCCGATCACGGGGCCCAGGACGAAACCGACGCCAAAGGCCGCGCCGACGAGGCCGAAGTTCGCGGATTTGGTCTCGGGTGTGGAAATGTCGGCGATATAGGCCGACGCGGTTGATTGCGTGGCCGCCGTGATGCCGCCGACCACACGGGTCAGGAACAACAACCAGATCGTGCCGGCGACGGCCATGACGAGATAATCGACCGCCATCACCACGAGCGACACGAGCAGCACCGGACGCCGCCCGAAACGGTCCGACAGCGCGCCGAGGACGGGGCCGAACAGGAACTGCATACAGGCGAAAGTGGTGGCGAGGATGCCGCCCCAGAGAGCCGCGTTGCCCAGAGAGCCGCCGTGAATCTCGGTGATGAGGTCGGGCATCACGGGCAGGATCAGGCCGATGCCCATCGCGTCGATCACCAGCGTGATCAGAATGAAGGTGAATGCGTTGCGGCCCGGGGCGGGCGCGCCGGGAGGGGCGGCTGTGTCCATGCCCGTCTGTAGAGTGCGGGGGCCCGCGGGGGAAGGTGCCCCGGTCGCTGACGCCGATGGGCGCGCATTGCCGGGACGGCGTCGGCGTCGCAACGCGGGATCAGGTCACGGGCGGCTCGGACTCCGTGGCGCTCCGCGCGGCCCGACGCGCCGCGCGGGCGAACCGGCGGGCATCGTCCGTCACGGTATCGGCGGCGGCGCCCCGACCGGCGCCGGGGTCCGCGATCCCGCGCGCCCGGTTCGATCCCGCGGTGCCGATCATGCGGGGGGCGACGTCGAGGCTGCGGGCCAGCCCGATGCACATCTGCGGCAGGGCCAGCCAATGCGACATCCACGCGGTCCTGGCGTCCGGCGCGCGATGCGGACCCGCGCCCCGAAGGATGGCGTTCAGAGCCTGCGCCTGTCCGTCCAGCGCGCTCAGGACGGCGGCGTCGACCTGAAACTGCCCGTCCGGCACGACCGGTGCGGCACCGGCGCGAGCCGGATGGGCGTCGGATACCTGCGGTCCGCGAAGGTGCGCCAGATCCTCGCCGATCCGCGCCAGCGCCGCCGACACCTGACCGATCCAGGCGGCAAGGTGCGCGATACCGTCGTGGCCCCTATCCGCATCCGCCTGCGGATTGGCGAGGCCCCTATCCGGGTCCGCCTGCGGATTGGCGAGGTCCCTATCCGGGTCCGCCTGCGGACTGGCGAGGCCCCTATCCGGGTCCGCTTGCGGACCGGCGAGGCCGAGACCGCCAGCGAACCCCGCAAGGATATCCGCCGCGTCCGGCCCGGTGCCTGCGGGCCCCGACAGCGACACCCGCAGGCATTTGGCGCGGATCCGTGGCAGCGCATCGATCGACGTCAGCAGCGGTGCGCCCCACCGTGCGGCCCGTTCGCCCAAGCGCTCATCTGCGGCGCTCTGCCGATGAGCGGTGCCACCGGCCATGGGCGTGTCGGCGTGGTCCTCGGCCAGCGTGGCGAGGGCGTGCAGCGTCGCGGCAAGGCGGGTACCGGCCAGCCGCAGGTACTGCCGCAGCCGCAGGGCGAGGCCGGTGTCGGCGATGTCGCGCGAGGTGGCGCCGACGTGCACCCAGGCGGCATGTTCGGGGGCCTTCATCTCGTGCCGGAAGGCGGCGAGCAGGGCGGGCACGACGTCGCCGTTCTGCCGCGTCGTCCCCGCCAGCGCGCCGGGATCGACCTGTATTTCCAGTGCCGCGCGCTGAATGGCATGGGCGGCGGTTTCGGGGATCTGGCCCGCTTTGGCCTGCGCCAGCGCCAGCGCGCCCCAGACGAGCAGCATGGCGCGCAGCTCGGCGGTGTCCGAAAACAGCCGGGTACTGTCCGGATCGCCCAGAAGGCTGCGGTAAAGGGCGCTGTCGAGAGGTGAGGCGGTCATGGGGGTCTTTGCGAGTTTGGATCGGTTTGCCGGAGGCCGGCGTCAGGAGTCTTGCCGCCTCAGCCGTAATCCGCAAGGGCCGCGCGAAACACCGCCCCGTCGACGTTGCCGCCCGAAATCGTCACGATCGCCGCGCGGTCCGCGGGCAGATCGTGCGCGTGCCACAGTGCGGCGGCGAGCGCCACGGCGCCGCCCGGTTCTGCAACCACCCGCAGGTGGGTGAATGCCGCGACCATCGCGCGGCGCGCGTCCTCGTCCGGCACCGCGATGCCGGGGCCTGCCAGGCGGTGCAGGATCGGGAACGTCAGGGTGCCGGGCGCGGGGGTGACGATGGCATCGCAGATCGAACCCGTCATCGCCGCGTTGCTCTCGATCCTGCCGCTGACGAGCGAGCGTTTGACGTCGTCGAACCCCTCGGGTTCCACCGGGCGGACGCGCATGCCCGGTGCCTCTGCCTCGAGTGCGAGTGCGATCCCCGACGTCAGCCCGCCGCCGCCGCAGCACACGAAAACCTCTGCCGATGTCACGCCCACCGCCGCCGCCTGCGCCGCGATCTCAAGGCCGCAGGTGCCCTGTCCGGCAATCACCGTCGGGTCGTCGTAGGGCCGGATCAGCGTCAGGCCGCGCGCGGTGGCAAGGGCCGTGCCGATGGCCTCGCGGTCCTCGGTGGCGCGGTCGTACAACACCACCTCGGCGCCCAGCGCGCGGGTGCCCGCGATCTTGGCGGCGGGCGCATCGGCGGGCATGACGATGACCGCTGCGATGCCGTGCGCGCGGGCCGCATGGGCCACGCCCTGCGCGTGGTTGCCCGACGAATAGGCGATGACGCCACGGGCGCGAACGTCCGGCGCCAGGGCCGAAACCGCCGACCAGCCGCCGCGCGCCTTGAACGATCCGGTGATCTGCAGGCATTCGGCCTTTATCAGCACACGCCGTCCGGCGATGGCATCGAGGGCGGGCGCGGACAGCAGCGGCGTTTCGCGGATGTTGCCCGCAAGGCGGGCGGCGGCGGCACGGATGGCGTCGATGTTCATGGCGGGTCTTTCGGGCGGGTCCATTCGGGGGAAGGGCGATACCGTGCGGTGCGGGCGGCGAGGCCGGGCCAACCCCGGCCTATGGGAGTTGGGCGGCCCACTCTTGCAGGGCGGCGAGCGATTCGGGTTCATCGAGAAACGGGACGTGGCCGCGGCCCGGCACACAAGCCAGCGTCATATCGGGACGACGACGGGCCATCTCGGCGGCAGTCCGGGGCGACAGCAGATCGGAATTGGCGCCGCGGATCAGGGCCAGCGGCAGGTTGTCGAGGGCGTCGAACAGCGGCCACAGGTCCGGGGCGGGCGCGTCGGCGGCGGCGATCACCGGCCCGGCGAGCGCCGGATCATAGCGCAGCGTCAGGCCGTCGTCGCCCGCGTCGTAATGCGCGCGCACCTCCGCCAGCCAGCGGTCGTGCGGTACGCCGTCGAACCGGGTCCATGTTTCGGCGCGGGCGCGGGCGGCGGCCTCATAGGTGGCTTGCGCGGGCGGCACCCCGATATAGCTGCGGATCGCGGCCATGCCTTCGGGCGCGATCTCGGGGCCGATGTCGTTGAGCGCGACACCGGTCAGCCGCGCCCTGGCCGTTGCCGCGATCCACATCGCGATCAGACCGCCACGCGAGGTGCCCAGAACGGCGCAGCGTGCGAGCCCCAGATGATCGAGCAGGGCCAGCGCATCCGCCGCCTCCTGCGGGATCGAATAGGTGGCGGGATCGGCGTAGTCGGACCGGCCCCGCCCGCGATAATCCATCCGGATCACCCGCAGACCCATGGTCGTCAGATGCGGTGCCACATGGTCGAAATCGCGGGCGTTGCGCGTCAGTCCCGCAAGGCACAGGACCGGGGTGTCGGCCCCGCCGGTATCGTCGAAATACAGGGCCAGCCCGTCGGTCGTTGTGAAGTGCGGCATCAGATGCCTTCCGGGGTTCGGGTTTTTGACGCATCGGGGCGCGATCCGGCGACGGCAGCGCGAAACGACGCGCCGGTGGCCTCGGGAATGCGGGGGACGGGGCGCATGAGGTCTCCTGTCGAGGCACCGGTCTGGCGGCACTGTGACGGGGATCGGCACGGGCCGAAAGGGGGCATGAGGCGACCGGTTTGCGCATCGGGGCAGGGTTCGGTAGGGTCTGCCCTCGAAAAACCTATCGATACGGAAGGAATGACGACATGAGCGGTATCAAGACAGGCGACACGGTCAAGATGCACTACACCGGCACATTGACGGACGGCACCACCTTCGACAGCTCCGAAGGGCGCGAGCCGCTGGCGTTCCAGCAAGGCGCGGGCCAGATCATTCCCGGTCTGGACAAGGCCCTGCCGGGCATGACCGTGGGCGAGACAAAGAAGGTCGAGATCGACCACACGGAAGCCTACGGTCCCCGTCAGGACGCCGCCGTGCAAGCGGTCGAACGGTCGTTGTTCCCCGAAGACATGGACCTCGCGGAAGGCATGCAGTTGCAGATGCAGGCCCAGAACGGTCAGGCGATGCCGGTGACGGTCGTCGAGGTCGGCGAGGCCGAGGTGACGCTGGATGCGAATCACGCGCTGGCGGGCAAGGACCTCGTTTTCGACATCGAGATCGTGAGCATCGACGCGGCCTGAGCGTCCGGTACGATCATCGGATTGTGTTTGCGGCAGACAGCGCCGCTCTGGAAAGGGTGGCGCCGCTCTGGAAAGGGTGGCGTTTTTTGCGCGGGCGGATGCCTCCGGCGGGAGTTTTTTAGGCAAGAAAAAGGCGGCGCGCGCGCCTAGGTTGCAGCGCGCGCGTTCATCCAGAACGGCTCGAACACATTGCCGTCGGGGTCGGAAAAGCTCTGGCCGTACATGACGCCGTCGATTTCCTGCGGCTTGCCGTTGTCGCTGCCGCCGTTTGCCACGGCGGCGGCGAGCATCGCATCGACGGCCTCGCGGCTGTCGCAGGTAAGGGCGATGAGGACCGACGTGGTCCGCGACGGATCGCCTGCGGGGCGCGGCGCAAAGCTGTCGAACTTCGCGCGGCCGAGGACCATCAGGCAGATGTGTTCGGAGACGATGACGCAGGCGGACGACACGTCTGAAAGACCGTCGTCTATCGTAAACCCGAGAGCCTCGTGGAACGCGCGGGCCCGGTCAACGTCGCTGACCGGAAGATTGACGAATATCGACGTCGACATGGCGCATTCTCCCGTGGCCGCGATGGACCCCCGCAGACTAGCGAAGGCAACGGGCGATGGGCAAGTGCCTAGAGGTTCTCACTCTGCGGCATCCCCAGCACATGATACCCGCCGTCCACGCGCACGATTTCCCCGGTGGTGCAGGCGCCCGCGTCGGAGGTGAGCCAGACGGCGGTGCCGCCCACCGCCTCGAGAGTGGCGTTCTCGCGCAGGGGCGCGTTGTCGCCGGTGTGGCGGAACGTCTTGCGCGCGCCGCCGATCGCCGCCCCCGCCAGCGTTTTCATCGGGCCGGGGGATATGGCGTTGACGCGGATGCCATCGGGGCCAAGGTCGTTGGCGAGATAGCGGACGGTGGATTCCAGCGCCGCCTTGGCCACGCCCATGACGTTGTAGAATGGGGTGACGCGGTTGCTGCCCTGATAGGTCAGCGTCAACAGCGAGCCGCCGCCTTCCTCGCGCGAGGGCATCAACGGCACCGCCCGGCGCGCCACGTCGATCAGCGAATAGCACGAGATCGTCAGCGAATTGCGAAAGTTCTCGCGGGTGGTGTTCAGGAACCGCCCCGTCAGCTCGTTCTTGTCGGAAAACGCGATGGCGTGGACCACGAAATCGAGGCCGCCCCACCGATCCCCCAGCATGCCGAAGGCCGCGTCGAGGGACGCGTCATCGGTCACGTCCACGTCGACCATGATGTCGGAGCCCACGGACTCGGCGAGTGGCGCCAGCCGTTTGCCGAAGGCCTCGCCCTGATGCGAGAACGCAAGTTCCGCGCCCGCTGCGTGACACGCCCTGGCGATGCCCCAGGCGATGGAATGGCTGTTGGCGACGCCCATGATCAGGCCGCGTTTGCCTTTCAGGTCGATCACGGCACTACCCCTCGAATTTCGACAAAAGCATGGAGCCGTTGGTGCCGCCAAACCCGAAACTGTTGGTCATGACGGTATCGAGGCCCGCATCGTCCACGCGGCGCGTCGCGATCTCTTCCGGCTTCAACGCCGGATCGAGGGTTTCGACGTTGATCGAGGGGGCGATGAAATCGTCGCGCAGCATCAGCAGGCAGTACACCGTTTCCTGCGCGCCGGTCGCCCCCTGCGAGTGCCCGGTCATGGATTTGGTCGAACTGATCGGCGGCGTCTTGCCGTCGTAGGCCGACAGGTCGCCGAAGGTGCGGCGCACCGCCTCGACCTCGCCCACGTCGCCCACCGGCGTCGAGGTGCCGTGGGCGTTGATATAGCTGACGCGGCGGTGCGCGGGCAGGGTGCGCAGGGCGCTGCGCATCGCACGCTCGCCGCCCTCACCGCTCGGTGCCACCATGTCGGCGCCGTCCGACGTGGCGGCAAAACCGGTCACCTCGGCATGGATGTGCGCCCCGCGCGCCAGTGCCCGGTCGAGCGTTTCGATCACCACCATCGCGCCGCCGCCGGCGATGACGAACCCGTCGCGGTCCTTG
Organism: uncultured Alphaproteobacteria bacterium; assembly: GCA_963761735.1. GTDB lineage: Bacteria > Pseudomonadota > Alphaproteobacteria > Rhodobacterales > Rhodobacteraceae > CAVXHQ01. Next base: position 389,603 of record CAVXHQ010000003.1, on the reverse strand, counting down.
TCGAAGGCGCGGCTGGCGCGGGTGGGGGTGTCGTTGAATTTGCTGCTCATCGCGCCCATCGCATCGAACAGGCACGACAGCGTCCAGTCGAGCTCCTCTCCGCCGCCCGCGAACATCACGTCCTGCGTTCCCAGCGCCACCTGCTGCGCCGCCATGCCGATGCAGTGCAGCGACGTGGAACAGGCCGAGGTGATCGAAAAGTTCATGCCTTTGATCTGATAGGCGGTGGCAAGGTTTGCCGAAACCGTCGAGGACATCGCCTTGGGTACCGCGAACGGCCCGATGCGTTTGGTGGCCCCGGTGTTCAGCACCGTCTGGTGCGCCGCGAAAACCGCCGATGTCGACGGCCCGCCCGAGCCTGCGATGACGCCGGTCATCGGATGGACGACCTCTGCCGCGCTCAGTCCCGCGTCGGCGATCGCCTGGCCCATGGCGATATGTGCATAGGCCGCCCCCGGCCCCATGAACCGCAGGCGCCGCTTGTCCACATGGTCGGCCACGTCGATCTTGAGCGTTCCCGCAATCCGGCTGCGGAACCCGTGCTCCGCCATCTCGGGGCTGGCCTCGATCCCCGAGGTTCCGGCCTTGAGGGCGGCGGCGACCTCGTCCACCGAGTTGCCGATGGGCGAAACGATTCCCATGCCCGTGATGACGACGCGCCTCATGCGCGGACCTGCGAAACGATCGTCCTGGTGGCCAACAGTTTGACACGGCGCATGGGCGCACTCCTTGAATTGGGCAGGGGCTATGTAGGACGCGGGTCCGCGGGCGTGCAAGGTCAAAGGGATTTGATGTCGTGCGCCCCGATGTTGCTGCTGCGCCCAAGGGCAAAGCGCAGGCAGGCGACGATGACCGCGACGCTGAGGATCAGCCACAGCCCGCCCCAGAGCAGGGTGGTGCCGCCGATTTCCTCGGCCAGCATCCGCGCGTCGGACCGCAGGGCGGACCGGGCGATGGTATCGTCGAAGATGTCGTAGGGCACATAGAACAGGCTGCTCAGCCCGATCACCCGCAGGATCATGTCGCAGACGACCAGCGGCAGATACCGCGCACCGGCAAGCATCGCGGCCCCGGTGACGACGACGAAGGCGAGCGCGAACAGATCGCGGATATACAGCGCGGCGAGCAGCAGCATCAGCACGCCGAACAGCGCCAGGATCACCCGGTCTGCCCGTGTGCGCAGGGCCAGCAGCAGGATCGCCGCCCCGATCAGCAGCGATCCCAGATACCCCGCCGTCAGGATCAAAAACCGGCTGCCGCCACGCGTCATCGCCAGACCGCCCTGATCCGACGTGATCGACAGCGACACGATCTCGCCCCCGGTCAGCACCGCCATCAGACCATGCGAGACTTCGTGCAGCAGCACGATCAGGATCTTGAGAGGCACGACCACCGGCGTCTGCCACAGGGCGTACACGGCGGCGGTGACGGCGATCAGTTGCCAGTGGCCCTTGAGGAACTGCATCCGCGTATCGCTTTTCTGAACAAAGGACTGTGGTGGAAAAAATGGGTTCTGAAAACAAGTCTCAGGAAACAGTATTCTGGAATACGGAACGGATCGTGTCAGGGGTCTCGGCTTTCGGCCAGTTCAGCTTTCCGAGAGCGCGACCTTCATGTCCTTGACCAGATAGATCGTCTCGCCATCCGCCTCGACCCGGCCATCGGCCACGCCCATCGTCAGGCGTCGCGACTGGATCGCCTTGGTGAAATCCACGAAATACGTGAGGCGTTTACGGTCGGGCCGCACCATCCCGGTGAGTTTCACCTCGCCGACGCCCAGCGCATAGCCACGCCCCGTCCAGCCGCGCCAGCCAAGGTTGAAACCGGTCAATTGCCACAGCCCGTCGAGGCCGAGGCAGCCGGGCATGATCGGGTTGCCCGGGAAGTGACAGTCGAAGAACCACAGGTCCGGCGTGATGTCGAATTCAGCGACGACGTGGCCCTTGCCGTGCGGTCCTTCGTCCCCCGAAATATCGGTGACCCGGTCCATCATCAGCATCGGCGGCATCGGCAGTTGTGCGTTTCCGGGGCCGAAAAGCTCGCCCCGGGCGCATTTCAACAGGGCGTCACGATCGAACGATCGGGGAAAGTCGGTCATCGGAGGCGAGCCTTTTGTTGGGTCGGGGGTGACGAATTCGACAGTTTTGCGCGGCGGTATCCGGCGTTGCGGGCCATTTAGCATCGCGGTTTGCCACCACGCAAGGGCGGGGCGCGATGCCGCATTCGACAGATCCCGCGCGGATGGCCACTGCGCGGATAGGCACTGCGCAGGCACTGAAAATTGGTGACGCATTGAAAATTGGGCAGGCATTGAAAAAGGGGGACCGAAGCGTCTATGTTGGAAATGTGATGAAACAAGCGACCGACCGCAGCACCGACTGGCTATGCGGCGCGGGCCTCCGGCCCACGCGTCAGCGACTTGCGCTTGCGCATCTTCTGATGGGCGACGGCAACGACCGCCACGTCACCGCCGAGAGCCTGTTCGAGTCCGCCGTTGAAACGGGCGAAAAAGTGTCGCTGGCGACGGTCTACAATACCCTGCGGGCGTTCTGCTCGGTGGGTCTGGTGCGTGAAATCACGGTCGATGGCTCCAAAAGCTATTTCGACACCAATATGACCGACCATCCGCATTTCTATTGGGAAGACTCCGGCACGCTGACCGATGCGCCCTCGTCAGAGCTGGAAATCCGCCGTCTGCCGTCCGCGCCAGCGGGCGCCGAGGTGGCGTCCGTGGACGTGGTGATCCGGCTGCGGCGCAGATAGCGGGGCCCGGGAGCCGAAACCTCCGGACATCGGAAGTTCCGGCCACCGAACCCGCGTACATCATTCCGGCTTGGCGGGGATCCCCTTGCCCTTTTCGACGGCGGGGCGCGCGTAGAACCGGTCGACATAGTCCGGCACATTGCGCAGATCGTCCCAGCCGACCGTGTCGCGCACCCCGTAGAATGCCGTCGCGTTCAGCCACGGCGCCAACGCGATATCCGCGATGGAAAATTCGCCCGCAATCCAGTCCTGCCCGTCCAGCGCACCGTCGACGACGGCCAGCAGGCGCTTCGCCTCGGCCACATAGCGCTCGCGCGGGCGCGGATCCTCGATGTCCTTGCCCGCGAATTTCACGAAAAAGCCCATCTGCCCGAACATCGGCCCGACGCCGCCCATCTGAAACATCAGCCACTGGATGATCTTGTACTTGTCGGCAGGCGTCGCGCCCAGCAACTTGCCGGTCTTTTCCGCCAGATAGATCAGGATTGCCCCGCTCTCGAACAGCGCCAGCGGTGTGCCGTCCGGCCCGTCGGGATCGATGATCGCCGGGATCTTGTTGTTGGGGTTCAGCGACAGGAATTCCGGGCTTTTGACATCGGCGTCGGACAGCGTGACGTAATGCGCTTCATAAGGCAGGCCCAGTTCCTCGAGGGCGATGGACGCCTTGACGCCATTGGGCGTCGGAAAAGAGTAGAGTTGAATGACGCCCGGATCGCGGGCAGGCCATTTATCGTTGATTTTATAGGCGCTGAGATCTGACATGCGAATTTTCCTCGGTTGGCGACGACATGGTAACATCATGTAAGGAGAAATCGCGGCTGAAAAAGACATAAACTCGCGGGGCGTCCGCAGTATGTCTGTGCGCTCCCGCGCAATGATTCCCCAGGGTGGGGGCTGCGCCCAATATCAATACCGGATCAATACTGGGGACTAATTCGTGATCAAGGAATTCAAGGACTTCATTGCCAAAGGCAATGTCATGGACCTCGCGGTCGGTATCATCATCGGCGCCGCATTCACCGCCATCGTGAACAGCCTCGTCGACGACCTGATCCAGCCGCTGATCGGCCTGTTCGTCGGTGGTCTCGATTTCAGCGCGCTCAGCGTCGGCGTCGGCGAGGCGCAGTTCATGTACGGCAATTTCATCACTGCCCTCATCAACTTTCTGATCATTGCCTTCGTCGTTTTCCTGCTCGTCAAAGGCGTGAACCGCCTGAAATCGGCGGCGGAAAAGCCCGACGACCGTGAGCCGGACGTGGACAGCGGTCCGTCCGAACTCGACGTGCTGATCGAGATCCGCGAACAGCTCAAGGGTGCGCCGCGCGTCTGACGCGTACGCCAAAACCTGAAAAGGCCCGCCATCGTGGCGGGCCCTCCGCGTTTGTGCGCTATTGCTTGAGGGCGAGGGACGGCGACAGCACGTCGATCCCCAGGGCGCGGCCGACGGCGTAATACGTCAGCTTGCCCGCGTGAACGTTCAGACCGTTCAGCAGGTGTTCGTCGTCCTCGCAGGCCTGCCGCCAGCCCTTGTCGGCCAGCGCCAGCATGAACGGCATCGTGGCGTTGCCCAGCGCGATGGTCGACGTGCGGGCGACGGCACCGGGCATGTTGGCGACACAGTAATGCATGATCCCGTCGACTTCGTAGATCGGGTCCTGATGGGTCGTGGCCTTCGACGTTTCGAAACAGCCGCCCTGATCGATGGCGACGTCTACCAAGACGGCTCCCGGCTGCATCAGCGACAACTGTTCGCGGGTGACGAGGCGGGGGGCGGCCGCGCCCGGAATAAGGACAGCGCCGACCACCATGTCCATGCGTGGCAAGAGTTCGACAACCGCGCCGGAATTGGAATACTGCGTCGTCAGGCGCCCCATGAACACGTCGTCGAGGTACGACAGCCGCGCCACGGAGCGGTCCAGAACCGTGACGTTCGCGCCCATGCCCACCGCGACGCGCGCCGCTGCGGTGCCCACGACGCCGCCGCCGATGATGGCGACATTGGCGGGCCGCACGCCCGGCACGCCGCCCATCAACACGCCGCGCCCGCCGTTGGCCTTTTGCAGGGTCCATGCGCCAACCTGCGGCGCCAGACGGCCCGCAACCTCGGACATCGGCGCGAGCAGGGGCAGGCCGCCGTTGCGGTCTGTCACGGTTTCATAGGCGATGCAGGTCGCACCCGATTCCATCAGGTCCCTTGTCTGGGCGGGATCGGGGGCAAGGTGCAGATAGGTGAACAGGATCTGGCCTTTGCGCAGCATCCTGCGCTCGACGGCCTGCGGTTCCTTGACCTTCACGATCATGTCGGCCGTTGCGAAAACATCCGCCGCCGTGGCCGCGATCGCCGCACCGGCAGCAATATAATCCTCATCCGGAAAGCCGGACCCGGCCCCCGCGCCGGTTTCCACGGTAACGGTGTGGCCGTGAACCACCGCCTCATGCGCTGCATTGGGCGTCAGGCCCACGCGAAATTCCTGTGGCTTGATTTCCCGGGGGCAACCGATGTGCATTGAATTGTACTCCTCTTCCCTGCGCCGCTTATCCCGTGGCCGGTACGAAATGTCTTGGGGCATTTGCCCGGTTCCGCTAGGTGTTTTCGCACGAACATGCGTCAGGGGCGCCTTGGACAGGAGATTCTTGCGGTGCAGAATGCGACGTCGGAAATCGACAGTATCGACCGGCGCATCCTTGGTGCGTTGCAGCGCGACGGGCGGATGTCGAATGCCGATCTGTCCGAAAAGGTGAACCTGTCCGCCTCGGCCTGTCACCGCCGGGTGCAGCGTCTGGAAAAGGACGGCTGGATCGATGGCTATGTCGCCCTGCTCAATCCCCGGCGCGTCGGACGGCCCACCACCGTGTTCGTCGAAATCACCCTTTCGGGGCAGGCCGACGAGGTGCTGGACGCCTTCGAACTTGCCGTGGCGCGTGTGCCCGACGTGCTGGAATGCCATCTGATGGCGGGATCGGCGGACTACCTGCTCAAGGTCGTCGCACTCGATACCGAGGATTTCGCCCGCATTCACCGACGTTCCCTCGCGCGGCTGCCCGGTGTCGCGCAGATGCAGTCGTCGTTCGCGCTGCGCACGGTGCGCAACACGACGGCGCTGCCGCTGTAGCAATGTGCGCCCGTTCAACGGAACCGGGTGCGCCGGCGTAGGTTGACCATTTTTCAACGTCCGACTCCCGAGGTCGCGAGATGCCCAAAGACCTGAACCGGGACCATCCGTTACCCGATATTCTCGACCGGCTTGGCGATCTGGCGTCGGCGCAGGATGTCGTGCTGTCAAAGGTCGTCGAGCGGTTCGGCATTGCGTCTTTCCTGCCGTTGCTGATCGTTCCCGCCCTGCTGGTCGTCTCGCCCCTGTCGGGAATTCCGGGGTTTTCGAGTGTTTGCGGCATCGGCATCGCCCTGATCGCGGCACAAATGCTGTTCGGGCGCGATCACCTGTGGCTTCCGGGGTTTCTGCTGCGCCGCAAGGTAAGTGGCGAGAAGCTGGCCAACGCCCTGCCGAAGGTGCGCGGAATGGCAAACTGGATCGACCGGCACACGCGGCGGCGCCTGAGCGTGCTGACCTCGCGCGGCCTCGTCTGGGTGCCGCGTCTGCTGATCACTCTGGCCGGGTTGACGATGGTCTTGCTGGAAATCGTGCCGTTCTCGTCGTCGATTCTCGGCACCGCCGTCATTTGCTATGCGGTCGGCCTCTTGTCGCGCGACGGTGCGTTTATTGCCGCGGGTGCGGTGATCCATGCGGGGGCGTCGTCGATCCCGTTCTTTGTGGCAACGCGGCTTTTCGGAGGTTAGGGGCATGCGAAAAACCCCCGGGCAAGTGCCACGGGGGTTGAACGCAGAACAGCTCTGGCGGATCGACTGCCCTTGGACAATCCCCCGCACGGATGCGAGCCTTCCGGAGAAGGCCTTCGCGTTGAAGCCTTTTACGCGCCAGCTTACGCTGGCGACGGCCCTTTAGAGAAGGCCCTCGCGTTGAAGCTTTTTACGCGCCAGCTTACGCTGGCGGCGGATCGCTTCGGCCTTTTCGCGCGCTTTCTTGACGGAGGGTTTCTCGAAATGCTGCTTGAGCTTCATCTCGCGAAATACACCTTCACGCTGAAGTTTTTTCTTCAGAGCACGGAGGGCCTGATCGACGTTGTTGTCACGAACACTAACCTGCATGTGGTTTTCACCACCTTTCTAGTAAGAGTTGCGGAATTGCAGGAGCGCGGCATCTAGCAGAGACTGGCGCCCGTGTCGAGTCTGCAGGCAGCCGCGCCGATCCGCCGCGGCACCCGCCCTTTGATGGCGCGCACAGCCGCGCTAGGATCGGCGTGGCATCATCAGGAGACGACCATGCTTCCGCCGACCGACCCCGCAAAGACGGCCCTGCTCGACGCGATTCTGCCCCATGTGCCCTTTGATGGATGGAGTGCGGCGGCCTTTGACGCCGCCGTTGCCGAGGCCGGTCTGCCGGGCGGTCAGGCCCGCGCCGTCTGTCCGCGCGGTGCCGTCGATCTTGCAGTCGCCTATCACGAGGCCGGGGATCGCGCGATGATCGCGGCGCTCCACGCGGCCGACCTGAGCGCGCTGAAATTTCGGGAAAAAGTGGCCTTTGCGATCACCGCGCGGATCGACGCGATCACCGACAAGGAGGTTGTACGCCGGGGCACGGCCCTGTTCGCGCTGCCGCATCATGCCGCCGACGGGGCAAAACTGATCTGGGGCACCGCGGACGCGATCTGGACGACGCTCGGCGATACGAGCCGCGACGTGAACTGGTACACCAAACGCGCGACGCTGTCGGCGGTCTATGCATCGACGGTGCTGTTCTGGCTGGGTGACGATTCGTCGGCGGCGCAGGCAACGCAGGGTTTCATCGACCGGCGGATCGACAACGTGATGTCGATCGAAACCGCCAAGGCCAAGGTCAACGACAGCGCCTTCCTCAAGCCGCTCTTGGCGCCGCTGAACGGCCTTCTGGGGATGATAAAGGCACCTGCGGCAGAGCCGCCCACCGACATGCCCGGCTATTGGGCGCCCCGGAACGACGTCTGAGGCAAGCGTATTCTCGAATGGTTCGGGAGCACGGCTGACTGCCCGGTGGCAATCCGCAGGCGAACAGGCGAGAATTGCGGTGCCGCAACCGCTCTTTGGGAAATCCGCATGTCAGACATGACCGTCATCGAAATCACCGCCCCCGGCGGCCCCGACGTCCTACAACCGGCGCGCCGCCCGGTGCCCACGCCGGGGTACGGCGAGGTCCTGATCCGCGTCAGCCATGCGGGCGTCAATCGGCCCGACGCGTTGCAACGCGCGGGCAGCTATGCGCCGCCAAAGGGCGCGAGCGATCTGCCGGGCCTCGAGGCGTCGGGGCATATCGAGGCGGTGGGGCCGGGGGTGACGCAGTGGTCGGCGGGCGATGCGGTCTGCGCGCTTTTGCCCGGCGGCGGCTATGCGCAGTTTGCCCTGACATCCGCAAGCCATTGCCTGCCCGTCCCCGATGGCATGGGGATGGCTGAGGCGGCGTGCCTGCCCGAGACGTTCTTTACCGTCTGGTCGAACGTGTTCATGCGCGGTGGCCTTGCGGGGGGTGAGCGGTTTCTCGTGCACGGCGGATCGTCCGGCATCGGCACCACCGCCATACAACTGGCGTCGGCGTTCGGCGCGCGGGTCTGGGCGACGGCCGGAACAGAGGCGAAATGTGCCGCCTGCGAGGATCTGGGCGCTGTGGCGATCAACTATCGCGACGCCGATTTCGTCGAGATCCTGCGGGCGGCGGGCGGCGCGAACCTGATCCTCGACATGGTCGGCGGCAGCTATGTGCCGCGCAACGTGGCCGCGCTGGCCGACGACGGGCGACTGGTACAGATCGCCTTTCTCGAAGGGCCCAGGGTCGAGCTGAACTTTGCCCACGTCATGATGCGCCGCCTGACGATCACCGGATCGACGCTGCGCCCGCAATCGGATGCCGCCAAGGCGCGGATCGCCGACGCATTGCGACAAAAGGTCTGGCCGCTGCTGAACGCCGGGCGGATTGCGCCCGTGATGGACCGCACGTTCGCGTTGGCCGACGCCGCTGCCGCCCATGCCCGCATGGAAAGCTCCGAGCACATCGGCAAGATGGTTCTGGCCGTCGGCTAGGGCGTCATGCGGTTCGACATCGTCCGTGAAGCTTGGTGCGGTCCTCATGAAGCCGCTGTTTTCAAAAGAGAGTTTCGCTGGCTGGTTGAGATGACGACCAGACGCCCGGCCGCACGGCGCCACCGGTGCAGCCCATCGACCCGACAAGGAAGAACCAGGTCGAAGATCCGGGTGACGCGGACACATGGCGCCGACGCACCTTGTCACGGACCGTTGGTTCCGGCGCGGGCCAACGTGGCGTCTCCACCGGAAACGGCGTCGCATTTGCACTGTTGTCCCGGCGCCCGCCGCGCTAAAACCGTGGCAATACGCCATTTTACGTCCATTTTGCGGGAGAATTGCACATGAAGGTGCTCGTGCCGGTCAAGCGCGTGATCGATTACAACGTAAAGGTTCGTGTCAAAGCGGACGGTTCCGGAGTCGACCTCGCCAATGTGAAAATGTCGATGAACCCGTTCGATGAGATTGCCGTCGAAGAGGCGATCCGTCTGCGCGAGGCCGGCACAGCCTCCGAGGTCATCGCCGTTTCCATCGGCGTGAAGCAGGCGCAGGAAACCCTGCGCACGGCCCTTGCGATGGGCGCCGACCGCGCGATCCTCGTCGTGGCCACCGAGGATGTGCACACCGATATCGAGCCGCTGAGCGTCGCCAAGATCCTCGTCGCCATCGTGAAGGAAGAGGCTCCGGGCATCGTGCTCTGCGGCAAACAGGCCATCGACAACGACATGAACGCGACGGGCCAGATGCTTGCCGCTCTGCTCGGCTGGTCGCAGGCGACGTTCGCCTCGGAACTGTCGATCGACGGCGACACGGCCACCGTCACCCGCGAGGTTGACGGCGGATTGCAGTCCATCAAGGTGAAGATGCCCGCCGTCGTCACCGTCGATCTGCGCCTGAACGAGCCGCGCTATGCCTCGTTGCCGAACATCATGAAGGCCAAGAAAAAGCCGATGGATCAAAAGACCCCCGCCGATTTCGGTGTCGACACGGCGCCGCGTCTGGAGATTGTGAAAACCACCGAACCCGAGGCGCGCAAGGCGGGCATCATGGTTGGTTCGGTGGACGAGCTTGTAACGAAACTCAAAGAAGCGGGGGTGGTGTAATGGCCGTTCTTCTCCTTGGTGAAGTCAACGACGGCGAACTGGCGATGGACGCCACCGCCAAGGCCGTTTCGGCGGCACAGGCGCTGGGTGACGTGACGGTCCTGTGCGCCGGGGCATCCGCAAAGGCCGCCGCCGATCAGGCCGCCACGATCACCGGCGTTGCAAAGGTCCTGTGCGCCGAGGATGCGATCTACGGGCACCGCCTTGCCGAGCCGGTCGCGGACCTGATCGTCAGCCTTGCGGGCGATTATTCCCACATCGCGGCCCCCGGGACGACGGACGCAAAGAACATCATGCCGCGGGTTGCGGCGCTGCTCGACGTCATGGTGATCTCCGAGGTGACGGCGATCATCGACGCCGACACGTTTCAGCGTCCGATCTATGCCGGCAACGCGATCCAGACCGTCAAATCGGCCGATACCGTCAAGGTGATGACGATCCGCACCGCCGGCTACGACGCCGCCGAAACCGGCGGCTCCGCCGCGGTCGAGGCGATCGGTGCCGCCGCCGATCCCGCCTTGTCGACCTGGATCGAAGACAAGGTCGCGGCCTCCGACCGGCCCGAACTTACCTCTGCGGGGGTCGTCGTCTCGGGCGGGCGCGGTGTCGGATCGAAAGAGCAGTTCGCGATCATCGAAGAGCTTGCCGACAAGTTGGGCGCCGCCGTCGGCGCCAGCCGGGCGGCGGTCGATTCGGGCTATGCACCGAACGACTGGCAGGTTGGCCAGACCGGCAAGGTTGTCGCACCGGATCTGTATGTGGCGGTGGGCATTTCCGGCGCCATCCAGCACCTCGCCGGCATGAAAGACAGCAAGGTGATCGTCGCGATCAACAAGGACGAAGAGGCGCCGATCTTTCAGGTTGCCGATTACGGCCTTGTCGCGGACCTGTTCACCGCCGTGCCGGAACTGACCTCCAAGCTGTGAGCGCGCCCTGTTGAAAACGCACAAGGCGCTCCCGGGGTGGGGGCGCCTTTTTTCGGGTCCGACACAGGCGTTATCCCGCCTGCGCCCTGATCGCCGGGAGCGCGCCCTGCAAGGCATGCACCAGCCCTTCGGCCGCTTCTTCGTGGGCCGCCTGACCCAGAAGGGCCTCTGCCGCCGCCCTTTGCGCCGACGGAAACACCATTCCCTGCGTGCCCTTTTGCAATGCCCGAAGCGAGGGTTGCAGCACGGCCACGCTTTGCACCAGGGGGCGCAATTCGTCGATCATCGAGCGGGTGATGAACAGCGGATCGGCCTTGAACGGATCCTTTCGGTCTTCGAATGCGGCGTCCGACGGCAATTGCGGCGCGAACCACATCAGCACCGTGCGCCCGCCGATATCGCGCAGATACGTCCGCATCCGCGCCTTCCACGCCTCCTGCAGCTCGATCCGTACGATTTCGAACCGCTCGGGCGATCTGTCGTACAGCGTACCAAGCATGTGCCGGGTGAACGTAAAGTCGGTAAAATCCACGTCAGGAAAGATCGCCCGCAGCACCGTCGATGCCTGCACGAATCGGTCGTTGCGGCGCGGATGCACCGTATAGAACCGGTTTGACGTGTTATGGGCGCCCATGATCTGCACGACGTTCATCACCGAATCGTGGCAGGCCGCCTGCACCATCTTTTCGTGCATGAACGCATCGATGGACGCGTTGATCACCCCGAAATTGGCGCAAACGGTGCCAAGACCCTCTTCGACAAGCTGTGGAAACGGCCTTGGAATGTATTTTCCATAGGTTTCCGTGCCGCCGACAAAGGCGATATAGGGCCGGTCCAACGGGCGCCTCGGCCCGCGAAAGAACATCCGGCTGTTCCCGTACCGGCAGGGCGAATAGTTCAGCTCTGCCTCTTCGATCTCTTCATGTTTCATGGTCCCACCATTTTATCTCACTCACCACGGACCATTTCGCACGCGAGGTCTTGCCGACTTATGAAAGGGGCAATTTGAATGGCCTTGAAACGGCCTGCCCTTGCCGCCGCCGGGCGGGCGGGGGTATCGTCGCGCAAAGACAAAAGGGGGCCGATGGCCATGACGATCGAACGGGTGGGAATTGTCGGCGCGGGCCAGATGGGCAACGGCATCGCGCATGTCTTTGCCCTTGCCGGATACGAGGTGCTGGTCAACGACATCAGCCAGGACGCCCTTGACAAGGGACGTGCCACGGTCACCCGAAACCTCGACCGTCAGGTCTCGCGCGAGGTGATATCGGACGCCGAGCGGGACGCCGCCCTTGCCCGCATTTCGACGACGCTGGCGCTGCGCGACCTTGGGCAGACCGACCTCGTGATCGAGGCCGCGACCGAGCGGGAGACTGTAAAACAAGCGATTTTCGAGGATCTGGTCCCGCATCTGAAACCGGAGACGATCCTGACGTCGAACACCTCGTCGATCTCGATCACGCGGCTGGCGGCGCGCACGGACCGGCCGGAAAAATTCATGGGGTTCCATTTCATGAACCCCGTGCCGGTGATGCAGCTCGTCGAACTCATCCGCGGCATCGCCACCGACAAGCCGACGTTCGACGCCTGCCTGAACGTCGTCGACCGCCTTGGCAAGACCGCCTCATCGTCGGAGGATTTTCCCGCATTCATCGTCAACCGCATCCTGATGCCGATGATAAACGAGGCGATCTACACGTTGTACGAAGGTGTCGGATCGGTAAAATCCATCGACACTTCCCTCAAATTGGGCGCAAATCATCCGATGGGGCCGCTCGAACTTGCGGATTTCATCGGCCTCGACACCTGCCTTGCGATCATGAACGTGCTGCACGACGGGCTGGCCGATACCAAATATCGGCCCTGTCCGCTGTTGACGAAATACGTCGAGGCAGGGTGGCTGGGTCGCAAGACCAAAAAGGGATTCTACGATTATTCGGGGGATACCCCGCGCCCGACGCGCTAGGCCGTCACCGGTCGGCGTCTATTTTTCGGCCAGCGCCAGCGCCAGCGTCCGTTTGCGCAGCCACGCCATCAGTACCCGCGGCTCTGCCATATGCGGCGCCATTTCGTCTGGCGGGATCGGCAGACCGACCACCGGCCCCTGCGGCTTGTCCATCGCGTGCACAACCTCGTGCAGCAGCAGGCCCTGCCGAAGCGTCGGCGAAATGCGGTTGGCGATCTGATAGACCCGTGAATTGGCGCCCGGAAAGTAACACGGCACCACCGTGGCACCCGAGGTGCGGATCAGCTTCGCGGTGAACACGTTCCATTCCGCCTCGACGGTATCGCCCCACATCGTTTCCGACACCGCGACGCCGCCCGACGGAAACAGCGCGACGAGGCCACCTTCGGCCAGATGATCCATCGCCGAGCGACGCATCTCGATCATCTTTTTCTGCGCGTCGGCCTCATGCGGGAACGGCACGGGGATCATGTAGGACGCCGCGCTTTCGTCGATGCCGGTCAGGATCGACCGCGTCAGAATGCGGTAATCGGTGCGCACCCGTCCGACCAGATCGGCAAGGATCATGCCATCGACCAGCCCGTGCGGATGGTTCGCCACCAGCACCACGGGCCCGGTCCGGGGAATGCGGTTCAGGATGTGTTCGGGCGTGGTCAGATTGATGCCCATGACGCCGAGGGCCGCGCGCCAGAACGCCTGGCCCGCCGGCGTTCCGCGCCGCTCGAATTCGCGGATGCGACGCACGATCGTCAGCTTGCCTGTCATCCATTCGATGATGCGGATCACGACGCGTTTCCACGGGCTTTCGAAGGTGTTGGAATAGGTAAGGCTCGCGCGGTCGTATTTGCGCGGCGTTCCGGGTCCACGACGCGGCGTCGTGACCTTTTCGGTCGTCGTCTGCGTCACTTGCGTGATCCCCCCGGGTCTGCGTCCGTGCTGGTCAGTGTCCTTCGCCGAACTTGTCGGCGACGAGAGCTTGAATGGCGTCGGCCAGGGCCTCGGCCTGGGGCCCCGTGGTTCTGACGTCGATAAAGGTATCCACCGATGCTGCCAACATCAAAAGGCCCATCAGGCTGTCGCCCCCGGTTTCCATCCCGTCCTTGGATACCCAGGCCTCCGCGTCGTGTGCCTCGACGACCTCGACCAGTTTGGCCGAGGCGCGCGCGTGCAGGCCCTTGATGTTCTCGATTTTCAACCGCCGTGTCGTCATATGGGATATTATCGCCGCTGCTCGGATGCGGCCATCATATCCGCATCGGATGCGGTCTCATAGCTGTTCATATACTTGTGCGCGGCTTTAAGGGACAGCTCGACAGCCACGCCCAGCGGTTTGCGGCGGCTGTGCATCAGTTTGATCAGAAACGGCATGTTGGCGCCGTAGACGATGCGCCGCGCGGCCGATGAGCAGGCCCGCATCGACAGGTTCGACGGCGATCCGCCGAACATGTCCGTGACGATGACGACGCCGTGGCCGGTGTCGACCGCGTTGGCCGCCTCGCAGATTTCAGCCTGCTTTGCGGCGCGGTCACATTCCGGCCCGATGGCGATGGCGACAAGGCCGGTTTGCGGACCGGTCACATGTTCCACGGTTTCGCGCATTTCGCGCGCCAGACCGCCGTGGGCGACGATGACGATCCCGATCATGCCCGCTGCTCCACCGGCGCAGGTACGCCGTCGGTGACGCTGCGCTCCAGCTCGCGGTGCCGGACGTTGACGTGCCAGCCGTCGGCCGACAGCTCCTTGCCGAGGTATTCGGCAAGCGCCACGGAACGGTGTTTGCCCCCGGTGCAGCCGAAACCGATCGACAGGTGCGATTTGCCCTCGTCGCGATAGGCGGGCAACAAGAACAGCGTCATATCGCGGACGCGGGCGATGAATTCCGCAAACCGGGCGTCCTTGGCGATATGGCCCGCCACCGCCGGATCGCGCCCGTCATGTGCCCGCAAAGAGGGCTCCCAGTGCGGATTGCGCAGAAAGCGGACGTCATGGACGATATCGATGCCGCGGGGCAGGCCGCGCTTGTAGGAAAACGAATGCACCGTGACCGACAGCGACCGACCCTGAGGGGCGCCGAACTGGGATTCGATCTCCGCGCGCAGATCGTGCGGGCTCATCCCCGATGTGTCGATCAGGACGTCGGCTCTGGCCCGTATCGGCACCAATAGCTCCAGTTCGCGGCGGATTCCGGTGTGCGGGCGGTCGTCGGGCGTCAGGGGATGACGGCGGCGCGTTTCGGAATAGCGGCGGACAAGGACGTCCTCGGCGCAGTCGATATACAGCACCTGTTCGTCGATTTCGGGCCGTGTGGCGAGCATGAGAATCGTTTCGAGCATCGCATCCACACCGAAATCGCGATTGCGCACATCGACCCCGATCGCCAGCGACCGTGAGAGGGGTGGCCCCTCGATCAGACGTCCGAAGAGCGACAGCGGGAGATTGTCGATCACCTCGTGACCGAGATCCTCGAGGGCTGCGATGGCAGTCGACCGGCCGGCGCCGGATGGTCCGGTGACGAGAACGATGCGCTGTCGCGTGTCGAAAAGCGCGCTGGTCGACGCCGCCGGCAAACCATGGCTCTGGTCATCGGCCAAGCCGTCTCGCAGCACCGATGTCACGGCACTGTCGGTGCGGTTTTCCTTGAATGGTTCGCTCATCACGCACTCCGTCCCGCCTTGAGGTATTGCAGGACCGCGGCTGCAACATGGCCCCGGGCAGGCCGCAAGATCAAGGGCAGTTCATGTCCAAGCCAGGAAACGCTGCGTTCCGGCGGCAGACGGTCTTCGCAGGTACGATCGAGGTCGATCACGAGTTTCACAGGCGTCGGCGGAGCGGAGGAGGCCGCAAGAATGCCGATATACCGCGCCTCGATCCTTCCCTGCAGCATCTGCGGCGCGCTGGCGACAAGGCCGTTGCGGGCGTCTGTCAAAAGCGTCCGGTCGTCGGCGACGAGCGCGCAGCCATAGGCCATCAGCTCGAGCGACAGCGACGATTTGCCACTGCCCGACGCGCCGGTGATCAAAAGGGCGCGGTCCCTCCATGCCACACAACTGGCATGCAGGTTGAGCGCGGTCGCGGCGGGCGCGACGGCCACGCACCTAGACCGGCAGGCCCACGACAAACCGGGCCCCCAGCGGATCCGACGTCACATCGGCGTCGGTCGGTCGGATGTTTTCGGCCCAGATGACGCCGTCATGCGCCTCGACGATCTGTTTTGAAATCGCGAGGCCAAGACCGGAATTATTGCCGAAATCATTCGCCGGCCGTTCGGAATAGAATCGCTGAAACACCTTGGCCAGGGCGCCTTCGGGAATGCCCGGGCCGGTGTCCTCGACCACGACAAGAACGCGGTTTTCACGCTTGCGGGCCCAGATGCGGATGGCGTCGCCTTCGGCACAGAACGAAATCGCATTGGTGATCAGGTTGACGAATACCTGCGCCAGCCGCGCCTCGAGGCCAAAGACCGTCATCGACTCGTCCGGGAGATCGGAGATGAACTCGATGCCTTTGGCGTCCGCGTCCTTGCCGAGGAATTCGTTGAGGTTGCGCAGCGTCTTCATCAGATCGAACGGCTCTTCCTCTTCCTTGACCAGTTCTGAATCGAGGCGGCTCGCGTTCGAGATGTCGCTGACCAGCCTGTCGAGACGGCGCACATCGTGCTCGATCACCTCGAGCATCCGCTCGCGCTGGTCGTCGCGTTTGGCAATGCGCATCGTTCCGACGGCAGACCGCAACGAGGCGAGCGGGTTCTTGATTTCGTGGCTGACGTCTGCGGCGAACTGTTCGTTCGCCTCGATCCGTTCGTACAACGCCGAAACCATGCCCCGCATCGCCGCGCTGAGCCTGCCGATTTCATCGGGGCGCGAGGTCAGGTCGGGGATGCGGATCCGGTCCGGCGACATGCGCCGGGCATTGCGGTCTCGGCCAAGTTCGGCGGCGGCGGCCAGATCGGCGATCGGGTTGGCGATCGTCGATGCAAGGACGAGCGACAGGCCGATCGACACGAGGATGCCGATCACGAAGAGTTGCAGGAGTTGTTCCCGCTCGCGGCGGACCAGCGCATCGATTTCGCCTGCCGCGGTGGCGATGCCGATCACCCCGACGGCCGTTCCGTCCTGCAGGATCGGCGTTGCCACGGCAAGGATCGCCCGGCCCTGGTCATCGGGCGCCATGGTGCCGTTCGTCCCGTTGGTCAGTGTGGCTTCGACGAGGGCCGATGTGGCCGACAACGCGTCAGGCCGGTCGAGCGCCGTCTGGCCCGGGACCAGCGTATCGGCCAACCAGTCCCAGGCGCCGTTCAGGAAATTGGTGATGATCGTGCCGCCGCCGTCGTAGGCAAGGCCGCTGACCGGGCCGCTGGTGTCGGCGATGCGGCGCGCGACGAGGGAGCCGGCGGTATCGAACACGAAAACCTCGATCCCGCGACGTATGTCGAGGGCGGCCAGAGTCTCACCGGGGTCGATGCCGTCGCCCGTTGCCAGATTGACCGGCGCGCTGAGCGGCAGTCGTGCCTCGAACACATTGGCGACGAGTTCCGCCTCGCTCACCAGAGAATAGGCGCGTTGGAATGCTAGGTTGTCGCGGCTTGGCGCGAGGTAGAGCATGCCCGCGACCAGCACGATGAGAGCCACGAGATTGAACGTGATGATCCGCCGCGCCAGAGGCGAGCGGTTGAGCGTGATAAGACCGCGCCGTTTGCGCCGTTCCTGAAGATCGCGGGTGAATTCAGCATCGGGGGCGACCCAGTCGTCGCCGATGACCACCTGGTTGTCGGCCTCTTTCGCGCGCTTTGCCGCGGCGGCCTGTACCGCCGCACGCCGTACCGAATTCAGATCGCGAACGTCGATGTTGGATGCCATCGCCATTTCCGCCTCCGTCCCCCGGCGGGGCCCCCGTCCGGGACGCCCGCCGACCGGGATTTATTCTTCGTTATAGCGATAGCCGATGCCGTACAGCGTCTCGATCGCCGAAAACTCATCGTCGGCCTGCCGCATCTTTTTGCGCAGCCGCTTGATGTGGCTGTCGATCGTGCGGTCGTCGACATAGACCTGATCGTCATAGGCAACATCCATCAGCTGATCGCGCGACTTCACGAAACCGGGACGCTGGGCGAGGGCCTGCAGCAGCAGGAACTCCGTGACGGTCAGGGAGACGTCGTTGCCCTTCCAGGTCACGGCATGACGCAGCGGATCCATGGTAAGCTGGCCACGGCTCATCACCTTGTTCTCTTCGGTAACCTCGATATCGTCGCTGGCAATCGCGTCCTGACGGCGCAGCAGCGCACGGATGCGTTCAACCAGCAAACGCTGGGAAAAGGGCTTTTTCACATAATCGTCGGCACCCATCCGCAGGCCGAGGACCTCGTCGATCTCGTCGTCCTTGGAGGTCAGAAAGATCACCGGCATCGACGTTTTCTGACGCAGACGCTGCAACAGATCCATTCCGTCCATCCGCGGCATCTTGATGTCGAGCACTGCCATATCGGGCATTTTCTTGGTGAATGCGTCCAGCGCGGATTGCCCGTCGTTGTAGGTTTCGACTTCGAAACCCTCTGCCTCAAGGGTCATGGATACGGACGTCAGGATATTCCTGTCGTCATCGACAAGAGCGATCTTGTTCATGGGGTTTGGCCTCTTACTGCTCGGTTATTATTTTTATTTGCCTGCATTTTTCACCTATCTGGTGCGAAGGCGCGGCACAGATCAATTGAAAAGTGCGAATCATCGCCTTGGGCACGCCTTATTTACGCCGAAAACCCCTTACCAATGACTAAAATGCCTCACCTTCGTTTCTGCGGCAGCGTTGCTGTTGGCGCAAACATATCTGCTGTTGGCGCTAACAGGGCACGATGGACTGGCCGGGTGGATTTTCCGGGTTTATGATTTTCCGATCCGGTTTCGCGAGACGCCGGGGCGCGAAATCAACCGCGCGGACGACCACCCCCGACCAGAGGACCGATCATGCACCAAGGCCGCGTCAACCCCGATTTCACGCTTGAGGCACAGGGCATCTCCGGCCTCGCATCCGTCAGCTACAACCTGATGCCCGCCGACATCATCACCGCCGCCCTTGCAAACGACGAGGGGCGGTTGCTCCCCGGAGGCGCGTTTCTGGCGACGACGGGCAAGCACACGGGACGATCCCCCAAGGACAAATACGTGGTGCGCACGTCCGTCGTCGATGCGCATATCTGGTGGGAAAACAACGCCGAACTGTCGCCCGGGCACTTTGATGTTCTGCATGCCGACATGCTCGCGCACCTTGCGGGACGCACGGTTCAGGTGCAGGACCTGTTCGCGGGGGCCGACCCGGCGCATCGTCTCGATGTGCGGGTGGTGACGGAACTGTCGTGGCACGCGCTGTTCATCCGCAACCTGCTGCGCCGACCCGGGCGCGCCGAACTCGACACTTTCGTGCCGGAATACACGATCCTGAACGTGCCCTCGTTCAAGGCCGACCCGGCGCGTCACGGCTGCCGTTCGGAGACGGTGATCGCGATCAATTTCGAGGCGAAGCTGATCCTGATCGCGGGCACGGAATATGCGGGCGAGAACAAGAAATCGGTGTTTACCCTGCTGAATTATCTGCTGCCTGAAAAGGGCGTGATGCCGATGCACTGCTCGGCCAACCACGCGCCGGGCAACGCCATCGACACGGCCGTGTTCTTTGGCCTGTCGGGCACCGGCAAGACGACGCTGTCCGCCGACCCGTCACGCACGCTGCTGGGCGACGACGAACACGGCTGGTCCGAAACCGGCACCTTCAACTTCGAAGGCGGCTGCTACGCCAAGACGATAAACCTGTCGCCCGAGGCAGAGCCGGAAATCTACGCCACCACGACGAAATTCGGCACCGTGGTCGAGAACATGATCGCGGACGCGGATGGCACGCTCGATTTCGAGGACGACAGCCTGACCGCCAACATGCGCTGCGCCTACCCGTTGAGCCATATCTCGAACGCGTCGGACACGGCGGTCGGTGGCCACCCCAAAAATATCATCATGCTGACCTGCGATGCGTTCGGGGTGCTGCCGCCCATCGCGCGCCTGACGCCGGCGCAGGCGATGTACCATTTTCTGTCGGGCTTCACCTCGAAGGTTGCGGGCACAGAACGGGGCGTAACGGAACCCGAGCCGACGTTTTCAACCTGTTTCGGCGCCCCGTTCATGCCGCGGCGCCCCGAGGAATACGGGCGGCTGTTGCAGGACAAGATCGCGCGCCACGGGGCGACCTGCTGGCTGGTGAACACCGGCTGGACGGGCGGCGCCTATGGCACCGGATCGCGGATGCCGATCCGGGCGACGCGGGCGCTGTTGTCGGCGGCCCTCGACGGATCGCTGTCCGAAGGGCAGATGCGCAAGGATGCGAATTTCGGCTTTCTGGTGCCGGTGGACTGCGAGGGCGTCGACGCATCGCTCCTCGATCCGCGCAGCACATGGGATGACGGCGTCGCCTACGACGCGCAGGCCGCGCGACTGGTGCAAATGTTTGCCGACAATTTCGCTCAATACGTGCCCCACATAGACGCAGACGTAAAGGCAGCGGCACTGGGATGATTATGAATATGTGCCAGCATAGCTCCGGCGCACCTGGGCTGTCCCTGACGACTTTGGCGGGCGGCGCGCAGGCGCGGACCGTCGGGCCCGCCATCGCCAGTTGCGACGCGGGTGTTATCTGCCCGTCGTCAGGCAACGACGTGCCATTGCTGCCATTCGTGACGCAAACCCTTGTGGTACCCGCGGTGCACGGCATGTTGTTCGGCGCGCGCTGACGGCCGAGTTTGTCGGACCGGTTCAGACGCAGATCGTCCTGACCCATCCGGGGTTCACACCCGGTGGACCGACGACACAGGCGTTCAACATGACGCTATCGCCCACGCAGCTTGCCGGGGTTCACCACCGGTTCGACGCGGTGCAGGAACTTGCGCTTCGTCGGTGGAACATCGCCGCTATCGCTGGTGCCGTGCAGCGTTATTCCGTTGATTCAAATGGTGTCGCACCGGTGGCAAACGATGGATTTTTGCGTGCCTGCGGGTTTTCGATCGGGTTTCCCGGCCGTCGGTGGTCCCGTTCTGACCTGACCTATCTGACCGGTTCGAAAATCGCGTCGTCCAGCGCGCAATCACGGATCACATCGGCGCCGCAGGTCCGAAACTCCAGATCGCGGGTCAGACATACGCGGGCCTCCTGAATGTGGCCCACGCGGCAGGTGATGGTGATCTCGTCCGGATCCAGACCCGCGTTGTCGCGCAGAAACGCCGCTTCAACGACGCTTGCGGGCAGGGTCACCGCTCGGTCGAGTTGCCGGAAGACCGCTGGCCCGGTGACGCGCGCATAGGCCAGTCGCGACACGGCGTAGTAATCCGCAGACGACAGGCCAGAGCAGCGCCCGTGCTTGTTCCACTGGTGCCACGCGAGGCCGGAGGTGCCCATGATATCGGCCATTGCGGTCGTCGCGGCGCGGCTGGGCGGCGGATACATGGAACTGCAATCGCTGGGCCAACCGGTCTCATACTGCGGCCAAAGACCATGCAGTACCCACCCGAAATCGCGATCCGCGTCGCATTGCGACGAGCTGCGTTCATCGCCCTCAAGCGTGCACCAGGTTGGCGACCACGACAAAGACCGCACATAATAGTCGAAAACGCCCGCCTCGCCCTCGGCCCGCACAGCACCGGTCAGCGCCATGAACGCCCAGACCGTCAATATCGCCCGCATCTTTTACCTTCCCTCTCGGCCTTTGCGCCACTATATAACGTCAAAGTTCCCCCACAATGTGAACTGGCCCCGCGGGGGCCGCCCAATTCAGGGCGCGGGGGAGATATGTTTGCGAGAAAGGATTCCGCGATGTCCGACAAACCGATCATGGCCAAGGCGACCGCCGTCTGGCTGGTGGACAACACCACGCTCAGCTTCAGGCAGATCGGCGATTTCTGCGGTCTGCACGAACTCGAAGTGCAGGGCATCGCCGACGGTGACGTGGCGGCGGGCGTGAAGGGATTCGATCCGGTCGCCAACAACCAGTTGACGCAGGAAGAGCTCGACCGTGCGGAAAAGAACCCGTCGCATCCCCTCAAGCTGAAATTCTATGCTGCCGCCGTAGGTGAAGAAAAACGCCGTGGCCCGCGCTATACGCCGCTGTCCAAACGTCAGGACCGGCCCGCGTCGATCCTGTGGCTGGTGAAATTCCACCCCGAATTGTCGGACGGACAGGTCAGCAAGCTGGTCGGCACGACCAAGCCGACAATTCAGGCGATCCGCGAGCGGACCCACTGGAACATCGGCAATATCGACCCCATCGATCCGGTGGCCCTCGGTCTGTGCAAACAGTCCGAGCTGGACGCCGCGGTGCAAAAAGCCAACGCCAAAAAGCTCCGCGAAGGCGGGGCGATGTCGGACGATGAGCGGCGCAAGCTGGTCTCGACGCAGACGAGCCTCGGGATGGCGCCAGAGCCGAAGATGCCGTCGTCGATGTCCGGCCTCGAGACGTTTTCGCTTGCGGATACCGGTGACGATCCGCGCGGACCCGAGGAAGAAGAGGAAAAGCCCGATACCCGCGATGTGCGGGACGCCGACAGCTTTTTCAACCTGCCCGAGGGTGAGGACGACGACGACGACAAATAGTTTACTGGCGGGACTGGATGAAAGCGCCGTCCCGTCGGCACGGCGGAACGGCCCCGGCAGATGCTCTGCCGGGGCCGCTTTTTTGTGAGGGAATGATCGTTCGTCGGTGTGTTGCGACTGACGTCTCATTGCCGTGCAGCCCGATTACCGCACGACGAATTCCGCATGCAGCGCGCCTGCGGCCCTGATCGATTTCAGGATGTCGATCATGTCGTTCGGGGCCACGCCAAGGGCGTTGAGGGCCGCGACCACCTCGCTGAGCGACGCACCTTCGCGGATTTCGGCCAATCCGATGCCGGGTTCCTGCTCGATCCCGACCTGTGTCCGCGGCACGACGACGGTTTCACCGGGCGAGAACGGATTGGGCTGAATCGCGAGCGGCGCCTCTTCGATCCTCAGGGTAAGCCCGCCTTGGGATACCGCCACACTGCTGATCCGCACATTCTCGCCCATGACGATCGTGCCGGACCGTTGATCGACGACCACGCGGGCCGGCAGTTCCGGCTCTACCCGGATATTCTCGATCTGACCGAGCGCGTGGGCGGGCGATGCGGCTTGGGTGGCGGCGATGTCCACCCGAACGGTGCCTGCGTCAAGCATCACGGCGACCTGTCGGCCAAAGGCGTGGTTTACCGCCGCCTCGATCCGGCCCGCCGTGGTGAAATCCGGCGTGCGCAGGGCAAGTCGGATGACCGTCAGGGTCGTGAAATCGAACGCAACTTCGCGTTCGACGGTGGCGCCTGCGGGGATTACCCCGGCGGTGGGCACACCTTGGGTGATCCGCGCGGCGGCCCCTTCGACGGACACGCCGCCCGCGATGATCGTGCCTTGTGCCACGGCATATATTTCGCCGTCCGCGGCGTTCAGAGGCGTCATGATCAGTGTCCCGCCCAACAGCGAAGAGGCATCGCCAATCGCCGATACAGTGACGTCGATCGGGCTGCCTGCACGGGCGAACGGTGGCAGGCTCGCCGTCACGAGAACTGCGGCCACATTGCGCGGGCGAAACTGCTCGCCGGTGACGTTTACGCCGAGACGTTCGAGGATGGATGTCATGATCTCTTCGGTGAACGGCGAGTTGCGCAATCCGTCGCCGGTGCCGTTGAGGCCCACGATAAGACCGTACCCCAAAAGCTCGTTCGAGCGGACGCCGTCGAATTGCACGAGGTCTTTCAGGCGGACCGGTGTGGCCGTCCCCGCGAGCGGCAGCAGCGCGATCAGGGCCGCAAGTGTCAGCGCAACAAGGCGTCGAACGCCCGTTGCCGGGCGCTGCGCATGGTTCGTCTTCATCTCGGATTCTCCGGTTTCGGCGCCCGGCTTTGGGGCGCGCGCAGGGTTACCTCAGATAATCGGTGAGGTTCAGCCGCGACAGTCGCGCGGTCACGGCGTAATGGGTTTCGAGGAGGAGCTGCACTTCTTGCAGGGCGCCCGCCGTGTCGAACGGGTCGGCGCTGTCGGTTTCGTTGCGCAGGATGGACAGCGCGCCGGTTCGGGCCGAAACGTCGGCCATGCGCCGCTCGATCAGCGATTCTTGTTGGCCGAGGTCGGCCCGCAGGCCGATGATCGGCGCACTTGCGGCAATCGTTCTGTCCCGCGCGATTCCGAGAGCGGCGGTCTGTTCCTTGGCTGAAAGCGACAGTGCAGTGTCCTGCGCCAGCGCGGCCACGGCGGCGGCCTTCATCATATCGCGCAGGGCAGGATCGTCGGCCCGGATACCTGGGGAAATCGACAGATCCTCGGCGATCCGCCGGCTCTGCTGACCGCCGGTGTCACCCAGATACCCGGCCGTCTCGAACCCGCCGCCCGGCGCGTTGAACCAGGTATCTATCGCAACGGCGAGTTCCGCAGCAGTCGTGGCCCCGGTAGCGGCAATGCGCAGGGCGGCCAGCATGTCCGACGCATCGGCCAGCGGTGTCGCGTCAGTGTCGCGCCCGGCAAAGAGCGATTGCCCGGCGAAACGTCCGTTCAGGGCGGAGACCGTCGTCTCGAAGGCGGTCTTGCCCGCGGCGGATGCCAGATCGCGCCGTTCTGCGTTTGGCTCGATATCTAGGGCGAGCAACGACGACGACAGCGCCTCACGTTCGGTATCGATCCGGCCCAGATAGGACTGTATCGACTGGGTCCATTGGCCGGCCTCGGTGATGGCGCGGGTGTGGATCGTTGCCAGCTTCAGCTGCCGGTCGATGTCGCGCACGGCAACGGTATCGCCGCCCAGACGTTTCGTCAGATCGGCCACCTTGCCCGTCGAAAGCTCGTTACCGAGCGTGGCGAGACGCGTACGGATGCCGGTATTCTGACGGGACTGGGCAAAACTCCGCGCCATGTCGCTGAGGGAATTGACGGTCATGATCTAGATCTCCATCAGGCGCTGCATCATCGACTGGATCGTCTGAATGACCCGGGCGTTGGCGGCATAGGATTGTTCGATACGCAGCAGAGATTGCAGTTCGACGTCGGTGTCGACGCCACCGGCCAGTTCGGCCTCCTTGATGCTGGTCCAGCGCGCGGAGGCGAAGGCCTGTGCATCTTCGGCGGCAATTCTGGCGGCACCGGCCCCGGAGGCAAACCGCCCGGCCAGTTCGGCGGCACCGCTTGCACCACCACCGATACTCAGGGGCCGTGCCTCGGACAGCGCATCGATCCAGCGGTCGATCTGGGCGGAGTTGCCGACCGGGCCCGCCGTCGTTGCGGAAACACCGTCCCGCAACCGGCTCAGATCGCCACTTTTGGTGGGGTCGACCGCGGCATTGACGGCGATGCGTCCCGCAAGGCCGGCAATGGCGGGACCGGTGAAGGGGTTTCCACCGTCGGTAAACAGACCCGCGTCCGCACCGCCCAGAGAAGGATCTGTCGTCGCGTTCTGAAACCGGCCAATCATATCCTCGGCAAGGGCATCGAGGGTTTGTTCAGCGTCGGGCAGCGTCGTATCGCGCAGGGTGAACGCCGCCTCAATGGTGCCGCCCTTCAGTTTGCCAAATCCATCGGACGCCAGAGGCACGCCGTCACGGGTGATCCCGGAAAGCATGCCACCGCCCAATGACATGTGCGGCATGATCACGTTTGTCTGGTCAAAGCCGAACTCAGCCGCTTTTCCATCGATCAGTGCACCGCCCGAGGTGGTGAACAGGGCGACCTGACCGTTGCTCCGGTCCAACTCGCGGACCGGCACGATGCCGGAAATCCGGTCGATGGCCCGTTGTCGCTGATCGATGAGACCCGACGGATCGACGCCCGCGCCCATCGCGCGGCCGATATCGACGTTGAGAATCTCGACCTGTTTCAAGGCGGTATTCAGCGTGTCGACCTGTGCGGCGATACTCTTGTCAGCGATCTGACGCTCGGCGCGCAGGCCTGCGGCGTCGTCGTTGAATGCCTGGGCGACGTCGTTCAGACTTCTGACGACGGTTGTCAGGCGCTGATCCGACGACGGTGTCGAACCCGCAGCGTATAACGACGCCTCGAGGGCGGCAATCCTGCCGCCCACGCCGCTTTCGTCACCGGGCGCGCCGAGGAGCGTCTCAAGGCGGGCCGCCGCCTCGGCCGAGGTTTGCCGCTGGCCAAGCTGCGCGTCCGAAAGCCGCCGTTCGGCGACGATACCCCGGTCCTGTATGCGCTCGATGCCGACAAAGACGATGCCCGGGCCGCCGCCGGACGTCAGGTTTACCTGCCGCCGCCCGTATCCGGGCGTCAGCGCATTGGCGAGGTTGGACGCGGTGATCTTGGCCATCCTCGACGAGGCGTTCATGCCCGAAACCGCATTGGCCAGTGATTGCGAAATGCTCATGTCTCACTCTCCGTTTCCCGGGATTTTCAGCCCTGCTCAGGGTCGGGCATGGGCCCTACCGCTTGATATTGGTGGTTTCCTGCAACATCTCGTCCACGGTCTGGATGACCTTGGCGTTCGAGGAGTAGGCGCGTTGCGTCTGGATCAGGGACGTAAGTTCCTGTGCGACGTCCGTGGTGGATTCCTCGCGCGCGAAGGCGACGACGTCGCCCGTCGGCCCGTCGCCCGCATCCCACAGGAAGAATGACCCGCTTTCGGGCGTCACCTGATAGCTTTGGCGGTCAAGCGATTGCAGACCGTTAGGATTGGGCACGTCGACCAGCGGGATCTGATAGATCCGACGCGAAATGCCGGTGTCGAACAGGGCGATGACATAGCCGCCCTCGTCGACCTCGACCGAGGTCATGTTGCCTGCGGGCGAGCCGTCCTTGTTGATCGACGAGGGCACGAACCGGTCCGAAAGCTGGGTCATGCCATCCGCAGCGCCGAACATTCCGATGTCGAACTCGATCGGCCCGCCCGCGACGATAAGCGGAATGCTCCCGGTCGCCGGATCGTAGGCCGGGCCCGAAACCGTTGCCACGTTCAGCAAGGTGCCGCCCGAGGTGCGGCTGTCGTCGAAGGTAAGGGTGTATTCGCCCACGACCGTTCCGGCGGATGCGCTGTCGGTGATGGTCAGGGTCCACTCGTTCGTGGCACCTGCGGCGCCGGGAACCGTCGGTGTGAAGGTAATGCCAAGGTTCTCGGATTTGCCGAGGTTGTCGAAATATTCGACCGACAGAACCTCGGGCGGGGTCGTTGCGCCGAATTCGGTCGACGTGGCCGGCAGATTGGCGGCGAGGTTGACCTGCGTCGTCGGGGAGCCGCTGATCTGGTTGGCGTTGATCTGGATCGGCTCGAGGCCGACGGATGTGTCGCGCGGCAACGTTGGGACTGTGCCGTCGGGATTGGCCGGAAAGCCCATCAGGACCATGCCCGTCGCGGTGCGCAGATAGCCCTCGTCGTCGGTGCGGAATGACCCGGTCGTCGCCAGACGCATCGGCAACTGGCCGTCACCGGCGGCAACGGCGTTCGACGTGGTGACCGGCAGAAAACCCCGTCCCCGAATGGCCAGATCCGTTGCGTTCGTCGACGACGTCAACGGCCCGCTCTCGCCGATCAGGCGCTGTGCGGTGGTGCGGACACCACCGGCGACATAACGCCCGGAACTGCCGCCGATCACCATCGAATCGAATTCCGTATAGGCCCGCTTGTATCCGAAGGTGGCCGAGTTCGCGATGTTGTCGGAGATCGTTGACAGGCGGCTGGCGTTGGCGGCAAGCCCCGCGACACCGGCGTTGAGGGCGGAAGAGATCGTCATGAAAGAGCCTTTCTGCATCTGGGCACATGATCTTGACACCCTTCCTAACCGGCTGCCCTTAACACCGGCCTAAAACATAAAATGCGACAGGTATTTCGTCCGGACCCCCGGTATCGAAAGGTTTGTGACGATCTTCCGGCCAACGTCATGAACCCTTGGGGGCGTGCGCAAACCATGGCGTGTTCGCCGGAAACGACCGTGCGGCACAACGACGATGTCACCGCAACCGCGCGGCAAACCGCGTCATGCGCGCCGCAAAGGTTGCCGTTGCGCCCGGGCCGCAAACGGCGCCCGCGCGAGCCGCAGATGTCAGCGCATCGTGCGCAGCAAGGTGATCTCGACCCGGTCGTTGCGCACCTCGAGCGGGTATTCCGTCGCAGGCGACCGGTCGCCGAAACCGGTCAACCGGCGGATTCGCGCAGGATCGAGCCCGCCCTGTTCCAGGATCTGGCGCACCGCCGCAGCGCGTGCGCCCGAGATGTCCCAGACCGGGTTTTCCGCCAGCACGATAGGCCGGGCAGAGACGTGACCCGCGACTGCCACCGGGTTCGTGATCACCGAGCTGACCCGGGCGATCATTTCGACCAGTTCGCGCAACATCCG
This sequence comes from uncultured Alphaproteobacteria bacterium, assembly GCA_963761735.1. Taxonomy (GTDB): domain Bacteria; phylum Pseudomonadota; class Alphaproteobacteria; order Rhodobacterales; family Rhodobacteraceae; genus CAVXHQ01. The sequence continues at coordinate 361,348 of CAVXHQ010000003.1, read as the reverse complement.
CGTCGGTTCGGTCGCGTCGCCTTCGAATATCGGGGCATCCGGCAGGGCGAAAATCTCGATGACCAGGCCTTCGTCCGTCAGCCGCGTCACCACGTGTCGCAGGGCCATATCCGAGATCAGCGCCTCGCCGCCCGCGCCCGTCAGCATCTGTTCGAGCTCGTTGAGCGCCTCGACCTCGGCGGCTGCGCTGGCGGCCAGCTCGGCGGTGGGCACGGCCACCACCGTCTCGCTTGAGGGGGCGGCGGGGCCTTCGCCGCTTTCGGGCAGGGTATCGCGCGTCATGACGTCGTTGCCGCCGAACATGCCGACACCGCCCCCCGACACCCGGCTGAGCGGGATCGAGGGCGCAAAATAATCCGCCAGACCCTTGCGTTGCTGTTCCGTCGTCGCGTTCAGCAGCCACATCAGCATGAAGAACGCCATCATCGCGGTGACGAAATCGGCGTAAGCCACTTTCCAGGCGCCGCCGTGATGGCCGCCGCCCTTGATGATCTTCTTGCGTTTGATAATGATCGGAGCGTTCGCTTGCGCATTCATGGCCCACACCCTTTGATATTCACCCTGAATGCAGGTGTTACAGGGCAGGGGTGACGGGCCGATTAACGTCCTCAAGCCGACCTAAAGGTCTTTTTTGCGCCATATTTCGTCCGCGCCGCACAGCTCCATCAACTCGTGGCCGCTGCCGCGCATGATCTCGGCGATGCGGCCGGTGCCGGTGTTGTTCTCGATTGCCCAGATGCGCGCGCGGTGCCGCTCGAAATCGAATGCCTCGAGGGCCGCGACCTCGCCGCCCTCGATATCGAGCGAGATAAAATCCGGGGCCTCGATCCCGGCCTCGATCAGGATGCGGCCGATGGTGCGGGTTTCGACCCGGATCGTGTTTTCTTGATGGCGCGGATCGGCGCGCACCTGCGCCAGCAGGCCCGCGTCATAGCTGTCGGTCAGGCCGCTCATCTGGGTATACCCTTTGCTGATCTCGAGGAACTCCGCCGCGCCGTCGGTCGCGGCGACGGCAAGGCCGAGGCAGGGGCAGTCGCGCACAGAGCGCGCCCGGTCGAGCATCGCCGGCACCGGTTCGACGAGAACGCCCGTCCAGCCGCGCCATTTCTCGAAAAACAGCGTGTTCGATCCCGACAACCCGTCATAGCCGCCAATGTCGACAAAGGTGCCGCCGCGTTTCTGGCCGAGCAGACGGTCGACGATCATGTCCTGACTGGCCTGGCTGAAATAGGGATAGGTGTCGGGCGTGCGCATCCGGCGGATCTCGTGCAGGGTGCGCAGCCTGTCGCCCCGGCCGCGGGTCTTGTCGGTGGCGATGGCGGCCACCACCTCCGCCTCGAGGGTCGCAAGCGTGCGGCGCACCGCGTCGAGACGGGCCGCGACGGGCGTGTCGGTCGCAGGGTTGTGTGGAGGCGTATCGCTCATCGGTCAGGTCCCGCGGGCGCGGCGCCGAATTCGGTGTAGGATTTCTCCTCGACGAGGGCCGATCCCAGATGCAGATTGATCGCCTTTTTCACCGCTGCGCGCCGGTCGTTGGTGATATAGACCGCACGGGCGAGGCGGATGAAATCGTCGCCGAAATTGCCCTGTGCCTCGCAGGCGCGGATGTCGTCCTCGATCCGCCACAGGTCGGCGTTGATCGCGTACAAATCCTCCCACAGGGCATCGAGAGTCGCGTCGCGCGCGATGGCACGCGCCGTCCGGGTCAGCGTGCCGGCCTCGTGGCGCACGTTGGCGAGCTTGGCCGGATCGGCGATCCGTTCGGATTTCAGGCGCAGGATCGTCAGCTTGTCGATCAACTCGCCCGGCGACGTCGGCACCGCGATATCATCCATTCGTCGTCTCCCCGCGCCATTCGGCGATCCGCGCCCCGAGCCGGTCGCGCACCCGTTGAAACACCTCGCCCCAGTCGCGCGGCGCGCGTTGCCGGATCAGCGTCATGCCGGGATACCACGGCGTCGTCTCGTCCTCGAGCTGCCAGAGCCAGAACGCGTCCCAGTGCAGCAACGTCCAGCACGGCACGCCGAGCGAGCCTGCCAGATGCGCCGTGGCCGTATCCGAGGTGATCACCAGGTCGAGCTCGCGCATCATCGCCGCGCAGTCGGCGAAATCGCGTTGCACGCTGCCCTCGTCGATGATCACGAACGCGGTGCCGTCATCGCGGAACGCCTGCGCCGACGGACCCTTGTACAGCGAAACCATCTGAAGACCCGGCAGATCGGCCAGCGCCAGAAACTCGCGGTGCGAGAACGAGCGGAACGCATTGCCGCGGTAGGTGAGCGATCCGGTCCAGACCACGCCGACGTTGAACGTGTCGCGGTGCGGCGCAAGGATCGCCCGGGCGCGGGCGATGCTGTCGTCGGGCACGGAAATCCGCGTCGGCGGCGGGATCGTCCGCGACCGGGCAAAGTGCAGGGTCGGCAGGTCCATGATGTTGGTCCAGCATTCGAATCCCTCGCCCGGTGCGACATCGCTGCCGACCCAGTCCGCGCCCGGCACGTCCGCATAGATCCGCTGCACCGGCTTTTCCGCCGCGAACATCACGCGATCAGCGCCGTATTCCCGCAACACGGGCAGAAACCGTGCAAACGTCATCCCGTCGCCGAACCCCTGTTCGGGCATCACCATGATGCGCCGCCCCCTGAGGGAACCGTGTCCGTCCCATTTGGGCTGTTTCAGGGTGCGCGGCGTCAGCTCGTTGGTCTGCCAGCGCACGTCGTAAGTGGCGAATCCGCGGGCATAATCCCCGGCGGCAAGTTGCGACAGCGCCAGCTGAATGCCGTGTTCGGTAAAGTCGGGGGCCGCTGTCCACGCCTTTTCCAGCAGCGCGCAGGCCTCGTCCTCTCGCCGCAACGAACGCAGCGATTTGCCGATCATCGATTGGAGCTGCTGGTCGTCGGGCGTGTCGGCCAGCAGGGCCAGCCGCAGGTCCAGGGCCTCGGCGTTCTGCCCGGTATCGGACAGGATATTGGCCAGGTTCTGGCGGATCGACAGCGCGCCGGGATCGCAGGCATAGGCGCGGCGCTGACACCGGACGGCGATGTCGTGCAGACCCGCCGTGCGCATCATCGCCCCAAGGTTCGACCACATCGGCCCGTCGCCCGGGTTCAGCGTCAGGTATTGCGCGTACAGGGGGCGGGCAGCGTCGGCATTGCCTTTCATGTGGATCTCGATGGCCCGGGCACGCAGGGCACGCAGCTGGTCGGGCGTCGGGCGATGCCCTGTCGAGGACAACTCGGCGGCTGCCTGACCGGACGGTGGCGTCGCGCCCGCATGTTTGCCCGCACCGGGTGTTTGCGCCCCGGTGCCCGGCGTCAGCGCCACCGGATCGAGAGGTTTCGCGCTGCCGGGTGCCGGTACGGTCGGTGGGCGGTTCGCCGGAGGGGGGGCGGATTTTCGCCGCGGCACGGGGCGCTTGCGAGGCAACCCTCAGTCCGCCCGGCTCTTGCGCGGCACGGGCGTCAACAGGGTGCGGGGTCTGCGTGCCTCTGCCGCCTCGAACAGCGAAAACGTCTGGTTGACGTAGTTCACCGCCCCCGAAATCATCTCGAGGTACTCGGTCAGGTCCTGCGTCACCTCGGCCTCGACGAGGGAAACGCCGCGATCCTGCGGCAGCGTTTCGAACGTCACATAGAACAGCGGATCGCCGCGATGGATCACGATCGGTTTGTCCGGCTCGTGCCATTCGAACGCCCACATCAGGGGGCGCGGCCAGACGTTGATCGGGAACCGCCCGCCAAAGATCGTGCCGGGCACCGGGCGCTTGAGATAATGCATGAACGGCGACAGCTGGCTCATGTACACCGGCTCGTCGGCGATGAAACAATAGGGCAGCGACAGCTGGATCGTGGGCACGTCCTTGTTGCGCCACTCCGCCTCGGAGGTCAGGTGAAGCTTCTCGCCCAGCTTGCTCGCCCGGATCGAACTGGCCTCGCCCGACAGGTTGCGCATCATCGGTTTGCCTTTTTCGTCGCGCGCGAATCCGATGTTGATGTCGAACGGGCAGCGCACCATGAAATAGCGGCTTTCGAGGTTGATCACGGCGGGGCAGCGGGCGGCGCTCTTGGCGTGACGCCGGTTCAGATCGGCGGAGCGTACCCGCTCGGGCGGATCATAGATGATGCCGCCCTTGCGCTCGGTCAGGAACCAGCCGATCTGCACCGGGCCGGAAGCACGCTCGTCGGTGCCGCGGGTGTTTTCGAAAGAGACGGAGAGTTGCATGGCAGGGTCCTTGAAGAGATGTCGCGGGACGCATCTTGTACGATTATCGCCCGGACGGGCGCGCGGCGGCGAGATGCCGGTGGCAGGCAGGGCGGCGACGGTCGTGGCGGTCGGGGTCGTCTGGCGGACAGGGGCAAAGGCAGGCGTCGCCGTCATGATGCCGCCCGCCCGGACGCGGTGCAAGGGCAGCCACCTGGACTGCCCGGCAGCGCGCGCGACCGTGGCCTGCGCGCACTGCAACAGTTTTTCATATCGGGGCCGCAGGACAGCAATGGCTCGCGACGACAGGTCGCACCGAACGCGCCGGACAGGACCGCCCTCCGGCCAGCCCCCCGGCCAGCCCCCCGGCCAGCCGCCCGTGATCTGCCGCCCGCGATCAGACGCCCGCAATCAGCCGTTGACGATCATCCGGCGCGAGCCCGCCGTATCCGACGCGACCGCCAGATCGAGCACCTGCTGCAACGCCGCACCGCGCGCGAAATCCGGCCGTTCAGGGCGACCATCGCGGACCGCCGCGACGAAACGGGCATAGTTCGTCTCGACCTCCGGCGTCTCGAGGTCGCGCCACACCGCGTCCTTCATGTCCCCCGCCAGCGATCCGCGCAGCCGGCTTACCCCGCCCTCGAACCGCACGTCGAGACCGCCGGTGGTGCCGTACAGCCGCAGGCTGAGGTCATTGTGATGCCCGGACGCCATACGCGAGCCGTGCATCACGCCGGTCGCTCCGTTTTCAAGGGCGAGGGTCATCGAAAAGCTGTCGTTGGCATCGAGCGGATAGTCCCCGATCCGCCCGCCGGGGGCCTTGTCGAAGGTGGTCAGCCGACACGAGACGTCCGTCGCCGCGAGACCCGCCGCATAGCTTGCAAAGTCGAGGATATGGACGCCGATATCGCCCAGAACCCCCATCGATCCATGCGCGGTCGACAGCCGCCAGAGCCACTGCTCTTCGGTCTTCCAGTCGCCCCAGGAGGGTTGCGTGAGCCAGCTTTGCAGATACGCCGCCTCGAAATGGCGCACCTCGCCGATGGCACCGGCGGCAACAAGGCGTGCGGCCTCGATCAGGGCGGGCACGTTGCGATAGGTCAGGTTGACCATATTCACCACGCCCGCGGTTTCGGCGTCGCGGGCCATTTCGACGGCCTTTTCCCAGGTTTCCGCCAGCGGTTTTTCGCACAACACATGCTTGCCCGCCGCCAGCAGCGGCAGGGTTGTCATGTGGTGCACCGCGTCGGGGGTGACGTTGGATACCGCGTCGAATTCGCCCCATTTCAGGGCCTCTTCGACCGAGGTGAACCGGTTTTCCACACCGAACCGCGCGCAGAAGGTTTCAAGCTGCGCGGGGCTCCGGTCGATGCCCGCCACGACACGGGCGCCGGGAATTGCGGCATAGGCCTCGGCGTGGGCGCCTGCCATGCCGCCGGTGCCGACGATCGCGATGCGCAGATCGTCGGTGTCGGCGCGGTCCGGCTGCGGGGTTCCGGCAGGCTGCGTCGCCATCGCGGGCGAGGCGGGCTGTCGTTCCGTGTGTGGCGACGTCACCTGAATCCCTCTTCGCCGTCGCGGTGCAGACGCTGTCCGCGTTCCTCTATCGGCTCCAGCGCCGCGCCCACCGGCACATTCGGAGCATCGTTGACGTCCGCGATTCGCGGCGCGGGATTGTGCGCCCAGCGGACGGCGTTTTTCAGCACGGTCTGCACGTTGGCGTCATAATAGGTGGGATAGGTTTCGTGCCCGGGGCGGAAATAGAACACCTTGCCCGCGCCGCGCGTCCATGTGGCGCCGGACCGGAACACCTCGCCCCCCGCAAACCACGAGATCATCACCGTCTCCTGCGGCTCCGGGATGCCGAACGGCTCGCCGTACATCTCCTCGTTCTCAAGCTCGAAATGGTCCGGCAGGCCCGCCGCGATGGGGTGGTTGCGGGCGGTGATCCACACCCGCTCGCGTTCGCCCGCCTCGCGCCAGGTAAGATTGCAGGGCGTGCCCATCAGGCGCTTGAAAATCTTGGCGAAATGTCCCGAATGCAGGACGATGAGGCCCATCCCGCCCCAGACGGCATTGGCCACACGTTCGACGACGGCGTCGGCCACATCGCCGTGCGCCGCATGGCCCCACCACAGCAGCACGTCGGTTTCGGCCAGCCGGGCCTCGGTAAGGCCGTGTTCCGGCTCTTGCAGGGTGGCGGTGACGGCGTCGATGTCGTCTGCCGCGTTCAGGCAGGCGGCGATGGCGCCGTGGATGCCCTGCGGATACAGGTCGGCGACGATTTCGCTTTCCTGTTCGTGGACGTTTTCGTTCCAGACGGTGGCTCGGATGGTCATGTCAGGTCTCCGGTCATGCTATTGTGACACACGTTTCGCGATCCCATAGGCGCAAGATGTGGCGGCCACAATGGGGCTCTTTCCGGTTTATGCAAGCGCTTTGGAAAGGGCGTTTTCCCCGATGTCCGTCCGGTCACAGACCGTGGAGGCCATCCCAGAGCAATTTCAGCGCAAGGATCAGCAGCAGCGCGTGCATCAGCGGATAGAACACCTCTGCCCGCATGCGCCGCACGATCGCGGCCCCCGCAAGGGTCGACACGGCGGCCACGGGCATCAGGGTGGCCGAGGTGACCAGGTTGGTCGTATCGAACTGGCCAAGGGCGGTGTAGGGCACCAGCTTGGCGATGTTTACCAGCGTAAAGAACAGCGTCGAGGTGCCGGTAAAGATCGCCGGCGCGGCGCGCAGCGGCATCGCATAGACCTGATAGGCCGGACCGCCCGAATGGGCGACAAAACTGCCGTAGCCTGCCAGAAACGCCCAGAACGTCGCGCGCCCGGTATGTTGCGGCCGCGGCGTGATCGTCGCACGGCGGCGGGCGACGACATAGCTGACGAGGTATCCCAGCGCGATGCCAGCGATGACCAGACGCACGACGGCGTCGGACACCAGTGCTGCGGTGAGCCAGCCCACCGCAACGCCGACGATGGCCCCCGGCAGCATCACCCCCACCATCCGCAGATCCCAGCGGCCCCACCACGCCGCCAGCCCGATGAAATCCATCACCAGCAGCAGCGGCAGCAATATCCCCGCTGCCTGCACGGGCGGGATGATCAGGCTGAGGACCGCGACCCCGAGGATGGCCATCGTGCCGCCGAGGCCGCCCTTCGACAGGCCGACGAGAACGGCGACGAAGAACGCGACGAAGATATCGAGCGGGGTGGTGAAGAGGAAACCGTTGGGCAGCATAGGTTTGAAGTTGCACATCTTCGTGTCCGGGGGAAGAGTCGGGCGCGACCCCGCCGCACGGCAGATCGGCGCCCGCCACTGTCCTCGCCACGCCGCTATCGGTCGCGAAAGGCAACCTCCTCCCGGACCTGGCCCCATGCAAGCAGCGTGAACACCGCAGTGCCGCCGATCAGGTTCCCCGCGAGGACCGGCAGGAAAAATCCGAACACCGCTTTCGTGCCGCCCAACTCTCCGGTGAGGATCAGGAAGGCCATCTCGACCGATCCGGCGATGACGTGGGTGAAATCGCCCGCGGCGATGAGCCAGGTGAAGGTGAGGATGATGAAGAAGGCCTCACCCCGATCCCCCGCCGAGAGCATCCAGACGAGGGCGGCGATGAGGATGCCCGCCGGCACCGCCTTGGCCAGACCGACGAGCGGCGCGAAACCGGTGGCGTGGCGCGACAGATCGCCCACCGCCGTCAGCACCTCGGGCGTCAGCGCGGGCGTCCACGCCATGACGGCAGCGGCGCAAAAGGCACCGACGATATTGGCCAGAAGCACGATCGTCCAAAGACGCGCCACCTGCCAGCCGATGCGCCAGTCGCGCCGCGAGAAAAGTGGCAGGACGGTCGTGATCGTGTTCTCGGTAAAGAGTTGCATCCTGCCCAGGATCACGAGGATGAAGCCGAAGGAATACCCCAGATTCTCGACCAGGGGTCGCCAGGTCGTATCCGGCAGATTGGCCCGCAGCACGGCCTCGCCGATGACCGAAAAGGAAATGAGGATGCCCGCCGCAAGGCCTGAAAACATCAGCGAAAGGTTCGGCCGGGCGAGTTCTTCTTCGCCTTCGCGCATGACGACTTCATAGACGAGGCGCGGCGATAGCGACGTGGCGCGGTCGACGGCTTCTTCCTCGGCCTCTTCCCGTGCCCTTCCTTCGGCCGGTCGCTCTGGTCGTGCATGTCGTCCCTCCCGGTCACCGTCCTGCTCTTCCATCGGCCTTGCCGCCGTCGCCGGGGCGCTCTGCCACCGTGCCTTCGGCGTCACACCGACCGGCGCGCCATCGTGCTGTCAGGACATCCGGCGTCAACGCCTTACCAGCTTCTCGTAGCTTTCGGAAATATCCAACGTCAGCGCGCCGACTTCGAAGGTGTAGTCGCCGATCTGGCCCACGGGCGTTACCTCGGCCGCCGTCCCCGTCAGCCAGCACTGTTCGAACCCTTCGAGCTCTTCTGGCATGATGTGCCGCTCGTGCACCGTGATCCCCTTGTCGTGCAGCATCCCGATGACGGTCTGCCGCGTCAGGCCGTTCAGGAAACAGTCGGGCAGCGGCGTGTGCACCTCGCCGTCCTTCACGAAAAAGATATTCGCCCCCGTCGCCTCGGCAACATAGCCGCGATAATCGAGCATCATCGCGTCCGAGCATCCTTTTGCCTCGGCGGCATGTTTGGACATCGTGCAGATCATGTAGAGGCCCGCGGCCTTGGCGGCGGCGGGAATCGTCTCGGGTGACGGGCGTTTCCATTTCGACAGGTCGAGCCTGGCGCCGCGCGTCTTGGCGTCGCCGTAATAGTTGCCCCATTCCCAGCAGGCGATGGCCATGCGGACAGGATTTTTGGACGAAGAAACACCCATTTCCGGCCCCGCACCGCGCCAGGCGATGGCGCGGACATAGGCGTCGGTCAGGCCGTTGGCCTTCAGCGTCGCCGTTTTCGCCGCTTCGATCTCATCGACCGACCAGGGGATTTCGAAATCGATCAGCGAGGCGGAAGTGCGCAGCCGTTCGGAATGCGCGCGGCTCTTGAAGATCTTGCCGTTGTAGCAGCGCTCGCCCTCAAACACGCTCGACGCGTAGTGCAGCCCGTGGGTCAGGATGTGGACATTGGCGTCGCGCCAGTCGACGAGATTGCCATCCATCCAGATCTTGCCGTCGCGATCGTCATAATTGCCCGCCATGTCCATCACCCTTTGCATTCGTGTCGCGGAAACGTCCGTTTCGGACGTATAGTTGCTTTATCCTGTGGTACTGGCTATCGTCGCCCCCTTGGAATGTCAACAAGACTGACATATTGTCGTGCCAAAGGAACTCGGGGAGGAAAATCGCCATGACAGACCGGCACAGCGGCGCAAACCTGCTGTTTCTGACCGACGATCAACTGCGCAAGGGCATCGAGGCAATGTTCTTTGCCTATCGCGGGTTCACCGCCGATCCCGATCTGATCCTTGCCGAAAAGGGATACGGGCGGGCGCATCACCGGGCGCTGCATTTCATTCACCGCAGTCCCTGCACGACGGTCAATAATCTGCTGGCGATTCTCGGGGTAACGAAGCAGTCCCTCAATCGTGTCTTGCGCTGTCTGATCGGGGATGGCCTTGTCGAGGTCAGCGTCGGGGTCCGTGACCGGCGCGAGCGGCATCTGAACCTGACCGCCACCGGCCACGAACTCGAACGGGCGCTGTCGGACGCGCAGGCCGCACGGATGCGGGCGGCCTACCGGATCGCCGGGCCACAGGCGGTTCAGGGGTTCCGGCAGGTCCTCGAGGCGATGATGGACGACACGATGCGCGCCCAGTTCGAGGCGCTTCGGCAGGGGACGGCAGAGGAGGCGACCGGATGAACGATGACCCGCACCTGCTGATCGTCGATGATGACGAGCGGATCCGCGGCCTTTTGCAGAAATTCCTGATGCGCAGCGGTTTCCTCGCGACATGTGCGCGGGACGCGGCGCATGCACGGCGGGTGCTGTCGGGGCTGGAATTCGACCTGATCGTGCTGGACGTGATGATGCCGGGCGAAGACGGCGTAAGCCTGTGCCGCGACCTGCGGCGCACGATCACGACGCCGGTCCTGCTGTTGACCGCCAAGGGCGAGACCGGGGACAGAATCACCGGCCTCGAGGCCGGTGCCGACGATTATCTGGCGAAACCGTTCGAGCCGAAAGAACTGCTGTTGCGGATCAACGCGATCCTGCGGCGGGTGCCGCAGGCGGAAGCGACGGTCGTGGCGCCCAAGGTTCTGGCGCTGGGCCCGCTGCGCTACGATATCGAACGGGGCGAGATGTGGGAGGGCGAGGTCCTTGTGCGGCTGACGTCGACCGAGGCGCAGTTGATGCGAATATTTTCCGGCTGTCCGGGCGCGGCGGTGTCGCGCGGGCGGCTGGTCGAGGAACTGGGCCGCGGTGGCGGTCAGGCGCAGGAGCGCGCGATCGATGTGCAGATCACCCGGCTGCGGCGCAAACTGGAAAGCGATCCAAAGCAGCCGCGATACCTGCAGACGGTGCGCGGCGAAGGATATATGCTCGCGCCGGATTGACGATCTGATCGTAAAGCGGCGGGACGGCGCTGGCCTGCGGCGCCGCCCCGCCCACCGACCCATCCGTGGCGCGCGACCGGTGCCGTTCCGTGTGCCGGCGATGCGGCCCCGACGCGGGCGTCTGCGGTGGACGATCTGCCCTTGCGCTCGGCTCATTGCCATCGGACGGTGCTGGTATGACAACAGCCCTGATAACCCATCCCGACTGCCTCGGCCACGTCACGCCCACGGGCCACCCCGAGCAAGTGGCGCGTCTGGACGCGGTACTTGGTGCCACCGCAGATCTCGATCTGCTGCGGATCTCGGCCCCGATGGCCGCCCATGACGACCTTTTGCGCGCCCACCCGGCGACCCACCTGACCGCGATCGTAGCGGCGGCCCCGGCGCAGGGCTGGCGCAGCCTCGACGCAGATACGCACATGTCGGCAGGTACGCTGGCCGCGGCCTATCGCGCGGCGGGCGGCGTCGTGCGGGCAGTGGACGCGGTTCTGTCTGGCGAGGCGGGCAATGCCTTTGCCGCCGTGCGCCCACCCGGGCACCATGCCGAACGCGAGACGGCGATGGGGTTTTGCTTTTTCGGGAATGTGGCGGTGGGGGCCTATCACGCGCTGGACCACCACGGGCTGAAACGTGTCGCCATCGTCGATTTCGACGTGCACCACGGCAACGGCACACAGGATCTGGTCGAGGAGGACCCGCGCATCCTGTTCTGCTCGACCCACCAGATGCCGCTGTATCCCGGAACCGGTGCCGCGCACGAGACGGGCGGGCATGATAACGTGGTTAACGTGCCATTGGCCGAAGGCACCGACGGGCCTGCGTTTCGTGCGGCAATGGAGGCGCACGTTCTGCCCCGGGTCGCGGCGTTCGCGCCCGACCTGATCCTCGTCTCCGCAGGCTTTGACGCCCATGCAGACGATCCGCTGGCCGGGCTGCGGCTGCGCGAGGCGGATTTCGTCTGGGCAACCCGGCGGATCTGCGATCTGGCGGACCTCTGTTGCGACGGGCGCGTGGTCTCGGCCCTCGAAGGGGGCTATGATCTCGAGGCGCTGGGCGCGTCGGCCCGGGCGCACGTCGGTGTATTGATCGAGAGGGGACGCGGATGAGCGACGAGCACGAAGTGGTGCCGGTGACGGAGCTGAGTTTCGAGGCGGCGATCCGCGAGCTTGAACAGGTGGTGGGCAGGCTCGAACGGGGAGACGTGCCGCTGGAGCAGTCCATCGCGCTGTATGAACGCGGCGCGGCATTGCGGGCGCGGTGTGAGACCAAGCTGGGCGAGGCCGAGGAGAAGGTTGCGAAAATAACCCTGAGCGCCGATGGCAAGCCTGTCGGGACGTCGCCTCTCGATGACTGAATTCGAGACGGCGTTGCGGGACGCGGCGGCCAACGTGCAGGCGACGCTGGAAGAGGCGATGACCGCGACGCAGGGCGAATTCGGCGATCTGCCGGTGGCGCGCGCGATGCGCTACGCGGTGTCGGGCGGCAAGGGGCTGCGCGGGTTTCTGGTACTTGAAAGCGCGCGGATCTGCGGTGTCGAAGCCGCGCGGGCCCGCTGGGCCGCTGCAGCGATCGAGGCGATGCACGCCTATAGTCTGGTCCACGACGACCTGCCCTGCATGGACGACGACGACCTGCGGCGGGGCCAGCCGACGGTGCATCGCAAATGGGACGAGGCGACGGCGGTGCTCGCGGGCGACGCGCTGCAGGCGCTGGCATTCGGGCTGTGTGCGCAGGACGCTGTCGGTCCGGCGGCGGTGCAGGCGCGGCTGGTGAGCAGCCTTGCGCAGGCGGCGGGGACGGCGGGAATGGTCGGCGGACAGGCGATGGACATCGCCGCCGAAACCGCCTTCCGGCCGCTGACCCTTCCGCAGATCGAAACCCTGCAACAGGGCAAGACCGGCGCGCTGATCGGCTGGTCGGCACGGGCCGGGGCCGTGCTGGCGCAGGCGGACACGGCCCCCTTCGGGCGGTATGCCACCGCGCTGGGCCTTGCGTTTCAGATCGCCGACGACATTCTGGACGTTGAAGGGGACGCCGCCACGGTCGGCAAAGCGGTGGGCAAGGACGCGGGGGCGGGCAAGGCCACGTTCGTGTCGCTGATGGGCATCGATGGCGCAAAGGCGCGGGCGGCAGATCTGGTCGGCGAGGCCTGTTCGGCGCTTGAGAGCTTTGGCGCGCGGGCCGAGGTTTTGCGGCAGGCGGCGTGGTTCGTCGTTGCGCGGCGGTCCTGACGTAAAGAGATCCCCGATTGCGACCGCCGGTCAGGCCGCGCAGGACAGCTCGCGGAAAGCACCGAAACGGGTTTTCGCTGAACCTGGAGAGTAGCAATCGGAGGAGGTGTCGGCATGGAAATGTCGGACTGGCAAGGCATGTCGTGGCTCAACCGCCCGAAAGAGGCCGCGTTTGCAAAGGACGGTGTCCTTACCGCGCACAGCGGCCTGTCGGGGGATTTCTGGCAAAGCACCTATTACGACTTTCGCAAGGATGACGGCCACGCCTTTCTGGCACCCGCGACAGGCGCGTTCACAGCCGAACTGACGTTCCGGGGAGCGTATCGCGCGCTATACGATCAGGCCGGACTTATGATCCGGTTCGCGCCGGATGCCTGGGTCAAATACGGGATCGAATATTCCGAGGGCCGGACGCTGCTCAGCACGGTCGTCACGAACGGCGTGTCGGACTGGTCGGCGCATCCGGTCGATATCGACGGGCCGGTAACTGTCAGGGCCACCCGGATCGACGCGGCGATGCTGTTGCAATACGCAACGCCCGGTGGCGGCTGGACGATGTCGCGGCTGTGCCCCGCACCGGGCGGAGATGGCGCGCTGTCCGTCGGCCCCTACTTGTGTTCGCCCAAACGCGAGGGTTTTTCGGCGTCGTTCGACGCGTTCTCCCTCGGGCCGGCAACGATCACCCAACTGCATTCCGACTGAACCCGTCAGAATGGCGGAACGGATCGGAAAAGGGCAACGATGGCCGGATGCGGCGATTTTACCCTCGATCCGGCTGACGGCCCCCCGCGACCCTCGCGCCCCGGATATCGAAAGACCGATTGCCGATGAACGGGATCCTGCGCGTCCGGGATGGTCGGGTACGCGTGCCGGGATTGCCGGTCGGCGTTGCGGGTTTCCCGGCGCCAGCGTCGGTATCGTCCATTCGCCGCCGCGGGTCAGCCCCTGAAACCGGATTTCAGGATCACCGGCACGATAATCTCCTCTTCGTCCGTCAGATGCCGGTTCAATAGCCGTTCCAGACGGGTCAGCTGGTCCAGAAAGGCCGCCGACGCCCTGTGCGCTGCGGCGCCCTGCGCCCGCAACACCGCGTTCGCCCCGTCGGCAAAACCGTTCAACCACCCGTCGAGAGCGTGATGGTCGGCGTCCAGGATTTCAAACCCGTGGGACAGCCGGGGATCGAGGCCGACAAGTTGCGGAAAGTAATGCTCGTCCTCGATGCTGTGATGCCCGTGCAGATTTTGCAGAAAAGACCCGCCCATCCGCGACAGCCACGGCGCGAACGCGTCGGGTGATACGGTCCGGTCGAGTACGCCCTGCGTTTCCTGCGTCAGCTGACCGAGGACCTGGCGGAACATCAGATGCCGCTCGAGCCAGAATTGCACCGTTCCGCCGAACTCGGGATGCGCCATCCATGTCTCGCGCGGGATTTCAGTCAGCAGGGCGCGCAACGCATCGGGCAGACCGGGACGGGTGAGCAGTGCACGGTCGGGGGGACGGGGGTCCGGGGCCGCCACTCTATAGTCGATCAGGTAGTATAGTAATATTCATCATTATGCTGCGCTTTAATTCAGGAGAACTTTCGCTGTCAGAATGAAAGGATCGTTCGCGTACCCCTTTCCAGCTATTTCCTTAAGATCGTCTGCAATCTTCGAAGGCTTCCATAAAAACCAACCCTTCGTCTCGAACAGCTTTTCCAACTCCTTATCTCTGTTTTGATAAATCTTTCCAGCAGCTAGCCCTAGGATGACTCGAGGCGCTTTTATTAGAAGGCCCTGTTGCTGTAGCTGGTTCACAAGGCAATCAAATACAATGTTACGGTATTTCTCGCATGTAAATAACTTGTAGAGGCCAGTAGCAGTTTCGTAACTTTCTTCAAGATGTTTCATCTGAACTCCAGAAGAATCCAAATAGGATTTCACCTCCAGAGCTAAAAGCTCGTTCGACTTGGGATTATACGCAACTATGTCTATTTCGGGCCGGGGAATTGATGGCTTGCCAGTTCGTCTCTTTTCTTCTTTGGATAATTCCACTTTGAAGGATTGTCGAGTCCAATAGCCCTTTTGCTCTAATAGAACCCTAATTAGGCCTTCAAAGTAATTCATCTACTTCTTCCCCCCATACCGGGACTTGCCTCCGCGCTGCCCCGGACGCCCCCCCGTGCTCCGCCCGGACGCCTTCGTCGCGTCACCGACCGCCTTGTCCACCTGATACTGTCGCGCCATCGGGTCGTCCGACACCACCAGATCCACGGCCTCGAGGCGTTTCACCTCGTCGCGCAACCGCGCCGCCTCCTCGAATTCGAGGTTTTCGGCGGCCTTGCGCATCTCCACCCGCAGCCCGTCCAGCACCGCCTGCAGGTTTGCACCTGCCAGCGGTTTGTCGATCTTGGCGGTGACCCGGCTTTGGTCGGTGTCGCCCTTGTAAAGGCCCGCAAGGATGTCCTCGACGTTCTTTTTCACCGTCGTCGGCGTGATCCCGTGTTCCTCGTTATAGGTGATCTGCTTGGCGCGGCGACGGTCGGTCTCGCCCATGGCGCGTTCCATCGATCCGGTAATCCGGTCGGCGTACATGATGACGCGCCCGTCGACGTTCCGCGCCGCACGCCCGATGGTCTGGATCAGCGACGTCTCGGAGCGCAGGAACCCCTCCTTGTCGGCATCGAGGATCGCCACCAGCCCGCATTCGGGAATATCGAGGCCCTCGCGCAGCAGGTTGATCCCGATCAGCACGTCGAAGGCGCCAAGGCGCAGATCGCGCAGGATCTCGATCCGTTCGATGGTGTCGATGTCCGAGTGCATGTAGCGGACCTTGATGCCCTGCTCATGCAGGTATTCGGTCAGATCCTCGGCCATGCGTTTTGTCAGGGTCGTCACCAGCGTGCGGTACCCTTTCGCGGTCACGCGCCGTATCTCGTCCATGACATCGTCGACCTGGGTGTCGACGGGCCGGATCTCGATCACCGGGTCGAGCAGGCCGGTGGGACGGATCACCTGTTCGGTGAACACGCCGCCGGCCTGTTCGATTTCCCATTTGGCGGGGGTCGCCGACACGAACACCGACTGAGGCCGCATGGCGTCCCACTCCTCGAATTTGAGGGGGCGGTTGTCCATGCACGACGGCAGGCGAAAGCCGTGTTCGGCCAGCGTCATCTTGCGCCGAAAGTCGCCTTTGTACATGCCGCCGATCTGCGGGACGCTGACGTGGCTTTCGTCGGCGAAAACGATCGCGTTGTCGGGGATGAATTCGAACAGGGTGGGCGGCGGTTCTCCGGGCGCGCGGCCCGTGAGGTAGCGCGAATAGTTTTCGATGCCGTTGCACACGCCCGTCGCCTCGAGCATCTCGAGGTCGAAATTGCAGCGCTGTTCCAGCCGCTGCGCCTCCAGCAGCTTGCCTTCGTTGACCAGTTGGTCGAGCCGCATCTTCAGTTCTTTCTTGATGCCGATCATCGCCTGATTCATCGTCGGCCGCGGGGTGACGTAGTGGCTGTTGGCATACAGCCTGATCCGCTCGAAGGTGTCGGTCTTCTTGCCGGTCAGCGGATCGAATTCGACGATACTCTCGAGTTCCTCGCCAAAGAACGACAGCTTCCATGCGCGGTCGTCGAGGTGGGCGGGCCACACCTCGAGGCTGTCGCCCCGCACCCGGAACGTGCCCCGCTGAAAGCCCGCGTCGTTGCGTTTGTACGCCTGCGCGATCATGTCGGCGATCACCTTGCGCTGGTCGTAGTTCTGGCCCTTGTGCAGATCCTGGGTCATCGCGCCATAGGTCTCGACTGAGCCGATGCCGTAGATGCACGAAACGCTCGCCACGATGATCACATCGTCGCGTTCCAGCAGCGCCCGGGTGGCCGAATGGCGCATCCGGTCGATCTGTTCGTTGATCTGGGATTCCTTCTCGATATAGGTGTCCGACCGCGCGACATAGGCCTCGGGTTGATAATAGTCGTAATAGCTTACGAAATACTCCACGGCATTGTCCGGGAAAAAGCCCTTGAACTCACCGTACAGCTGGGCTGCGAGGGTCTTGTTCGGCGCAAGGATGATCGCGGGACGCTGCGTTTCCTCGATCACCTTTGCCATGGTGAACGTCTTGCCGGTGCCGGTGGCTCCCAACAGCACCTGATCGCGCTCGCCCGCGTTCACGCCTGCCGTCAACTCGACGATGGCAGCCGGCTGATCCCCTGCAGCGGTGAACTCGGTCTGCATCCGGAACCGCTTGCCCCCCTCCAGCTTTTCGCGGGTCCGCACGTCAGGCGCCTGCGCATGCAGGACGGGCATCGATTCGGGGGAGTTGTTGTGCATCGGACGGCGCCTCTTCGGGGTACGGCTAAGGTGTCATGTCGTGCGCCAAGATCAAGGGTCTCTCCTGACGGAACGTGTCAGCAAGACGCCCGGAAAGGCGCGTGCCATGTGCCCCGGAAACGAAATCTTTCGAAGATTTCGACGTCGAATTTTTCAAAAATTCGGAGCCGGTCAGGCCGCCAGGCCCTTGGACCCTATCGTCAGGTATTTGCGGCGCCGCTCGCCGCGCAGGGCATCCGCCGATTTGCCTGTCAATCCCTTTAGCAGGCCGCGCAGGGCCGTGCCCACCGTGTCGATCGCCGCTCCCGGTGCACGGTGGGCGCCGCCTAGCGGTTCTTTGACGATCTGGTCGATCACGCCCAACTGCATGAGTTCCTGCGCGGTCAGGCGCATCGCCGCAGCCGCCTCGCGCATCTTTTCGGCGTCTTTCCACAGGATCGACGCGCAGCCTTCCGGCGTGATCACCGAATAGATCGAATGTTCCAGCATCGCGACCTTGTTGGCCGTGGCGAACGCCACCGCGCCGCCGGAGCCGCCTTCGCCGATGATGACGCTGACCATCGGCACGCCGAGCGACAGGCATTTCTGGGTCGACCGGGCGATGGCCTCGGATTGCCCGCGTTCTTCCGCGCCCTTGCCCGGATAGGCACCGGGCGTGTCGACGAGGGTGATCACCGGCATGCCGAACCGGTCGGCCAGATCCATCAGACGGATCGCCTTGCGGTATCCTTCGGGCCGCGCCATGCCGAAATTCCGCTCGATCCGGCTTTTGGTATCGTTGCCCTTTTCGTGGCCGATCACCATCACGGGCGTGTCGTCGAAACGGGCGATTCCGCCCATCACCGCATGGTCGTCGGCAAAATTCCGATCCCCCGCGAGCGGCGTATATTCTGTAAACAGCGCCTCGATGTAATCGCGACAGTGGGGCCTGTTGCCGTGCCGCGCGACAAGGCATTTGCGCCAGGGATCGAGGTTCGCGTACAGCGATTTGAGCATCTCGGCGGCTTTCTTGTCCAGCGCCGCCGCCTCTTTGTCCACGTTCGTCTCGGGATTCGACCGTGCCATGGCGCGCAACTCTTCGGCCTTGCCTTCGATCTCGGCCAGCGGCTTTTCGAACTCGAGGTAGTTTTTCATCTCGGGGCTCCCGGTGGCCGGATCTGTGGCCGATGGTGTGTCGCATCTGCGGCCCCGCGCGGGGACGGCGTTCCGCGATATACCCCCGGCGCGGCCCCGATTGCAATGTGGGCGGTCCGGGTGGCCCGCGCGGTGGGCTTGCCGCCTGAAGAGCTTGCCCCGGCACAGCTTGCCGTGTCAGTCGGGCGGTCGCGCAGCAGGCGGCGCGCCAGAGCGCCGCGACGGTCGCCTCGCGGCCGGCAGGTGTGATCGCGGCCAGCAGGATCCAGGTGAGATCCTGTGTTGGCGGCAGGTGTTCTTCGCGCAATTCGCAGCGGGTACGGTAATGACATCGTGCCGCAATCTTATCGTCCGTCCATTGCCATGACCGTAGTGGTCACATTGAACAGGATGATCGGCCCGGCGCGGCCTGTCAGCCCGGGATCATCCGGTTCAGGAGGATTCTGGACGACCCTTACAGAGCGTTTCCCGTTTCGATATTTGCGCAGGTACCGCAGCCGCGCTTGTCCTCGCCGCCTTTGCCGTGCCGCCGCCTATGCCATCCCGGCGCCGGCACAAAAGGCGCTCCCCGGCCAAACCGCTGCCCCCGAGGCCCGGAACGCCCGCCCGCCCTGGCGGTGGCGCGCAGATCGTGTTCGGTGACGATGGCGGTGGCCATCCGCGCGACGGCGAATGTGCCGATCTCCGATTCGACGGCCGCGGCATGGCCCGCCATGTGCAGGATAGGCTGATCGGCCGCGATGCGAGCGACCGCCGCCGGTATTGCAACATGGGCCCGACCGGCCTGCGCGACTATTGTAAAGGTCCCGCACGGACGGCGCGCCGTCCGCGCTTTTCGGCCACAGGGTTGCGGGCAGTCGTCGCCTGCGCTCTTGCGACACCGAATAATGCGGATGACGTCCCGTCCACGCGTTCGTGATGACGTCCCGTCCACGCCGTCGTGACGTGCCATTCGACCGGCGTCCCGGCGTCCCGGCGGATTTCGGCAGTTTGGCAAGACCGTTTCGGAAAAGACGCCAGATCAGCTTCCGGCGATGATCTCGGACTGACGCACGATCCCTTCGGCCTGCTTGATCGATGCAATATCGACCAGACGCCCCTTGTAAACCGTCGCCCCTTCGCCGCGCGCGGCGGCATCCTGCATCGCGCTCAGGATGGCGCGGGCCTCGGCCACCGCCGCGTCGGACGGGGTGAAAACCTCGTTCGCGAGGGCCACCTGTCTGGGATGGATTGCCCATTTGCCGACCATTCCGAGGGTCGCGGAGCGCAGCGCCTGCGCGCGATAGCCGTCGTCGTCGGAGAAATCGCCGAACGGCCCGTCGACCGGCAACACGCCGTGCGTCCGGCACGCCGCGACGATCGCCGCCTGCGCCCAGTGCCAGGGATCTGACCAGTGTTTCGCCCCGTCGCGCGCCATGAAATAGTTTTCCTGCGTCCCGCCGATGCCCGTCGTCGCCATTCCCATCGACGCCGCGAAATCCGCAGCCCCCAGAGACATCGCCACGAGCCGGGGACTGCTCGCCGCGATTGCCTCGACATGGGCGATGCCTGCCGCGCTTTCGATGATGACCTCGAAGGTGATCCTCTTGTGGCGCCCCGTCGCGGCCTCGACGGCGGTGGCAAGCGCATCGACGGCATAGACGTCCGCCGCACAGCCGACCTTGGGGATCATGATCTGGTCGAGGCGCTCGTCTGCCTGCTCCAGCAGGTCCACGACGTCACGATACCACCACGGCGTGTCGAGGCCGTTGATCCGCACCGACAGCACCTTGTCGCCCCAGTCCTGCGCACCGATGGCCGCGATGACACCGGCCCGCGCGCTGTCCTTGTCGGCGGGGGCGACGCTGTCCTCGAGATCGAGATTGATGACATCCGCCGCACTTGCCGCCATCTTGGGAAACAGCGCGGTGCGCGAGCCCGGACCGAAGAGCTGGCAGCGGTTCGGGCGGGCAAGGGGGGCGGGCTGAAGGCGAAAGGACATGGGGGTCTCGCAAGTTAGTGTCGCTCTAGGCTTTTTCCGGGGTAGTTTATTGCGCTGTGAGGGGCAAGCGGTCGTGCGGTGTTTTTTCAGGACAGGTCATGGATTGACTGATGTGCGCGCATTCGATCAGGGATATGAAGAAACCACTTCGAAGAAAGGTCCTATATGACCGATGCTGCCAAGCCGGCCAATCAGGCGGTTCGCATCGCACTCCTGCGCTTGCTGTTTCTGGCTTTGATACCCTGCATGCTCATCGTCGAGCCTGCCTATGCACCCGATTCGCTCTTTAGCGAAGTAATCGAGCCTTTCGGGGCGCTGGTCGTCATTGCAGGTGTGCTGGGGCGCTTCTGGTCGATCCTGTATATCGGCGGTCGCAAGAACGACATGGTGATGACCATCGGTCCCTATTCGATGTGCCGGCACCCGCTCTATCTGTTCTCCACAATCGCGACCACGGGTCTTGGCCTGCTCCTGGGATCGCTGGTGCTGGCGGGCCTGTTCGGCGGATTGACGTTTCTGATCCTGATGGCGACGGCGCGGCGCGAAGAGGCGTTTCTACGCGCGACTTTCGGGAATACCTATGATGCCTATGCCGCGCGTACGCCGCTTATCTGGCCTCGCCCCTCCTTGTTCCACACTCCGAACGAGGTGACTTTCAGCGTTCGGCACCTGAAGGGGAATATGTTCGACGCGCTGATATTCCTGTCCTTTATCCCGCTCGGTGAGACGATCGAATATCTTAAACTGATCACCGACCTGCCGATCATCGCGCTGTATTAGGCGCGCGACCGGATGCGGCGCGTGACGGGATTGGGCGCAGGACCGGCCGCGAATACGCTGCGCAGACTGAAAAAATTGCGCATTTCCCGGCTTTGACGCAGGATATGTGCGTAAACTTGCAGGATCTGCGCCGATTTTGGCAAGACATCGCGTGGAGATTCGGGCATTCCTGCCCCAACAACCCTCCTGCGCAAAGGCCAGACACATGATCGAAACGCCCTACCTTCTGTTCCTCGGCGATGCGCCCGATCAGCTGTCCGCGAAGGTGGCGCAGGGGATCCGCGACTGGCGGCCCGAATTCGCACTGGGCCAGTTCCGCATGGAGGGCTGCCGCGCCAACGTCCGCGTTCCGGACATGACCCTGGCCGAGGCGCAGGCGGCAGGGGCGAAAACCCTCGTGATCGGTGTGGCCAACCGCGGCGGTAAAATTTCGGCCAGCTGGAAATCGGTGCTGATCGAGGCGCTGGCGATGGGCTATGACATCGCGTCGGGCCTGCACCATCTGCTGCGCAACGATCCCGAACTGGTGGCCGCGGCAAAGACGCATGGCCGCACTCTGCACGATGTGCGCATCCCGACCGTCGACTACCCCATCGCGGGCAATATGAAACGCACCGGCAAGCGTCTCCTTGCCGTTGGCACGGACTGTTCGGCGGGCAAGATGTACACGACGCTGGCGATTGACGCCGAAATGCGCAAACGGGGTCTGAAATCCACGTTCCGCGCCACCGGTCAGACCGGTATCCTGATCACCGGCGAGGGCATCCCGCTGGACGCCGTCATCGCCGATTTCATGGCCGGTGCCGTCGAATGGCTGACGCCCGACAACGACGCCGATCATTGGGACATCATCGAAGGCCAGGGCAGCCTGCACCATATCTCGTTTTCGGGCGTCTCGCTTGCCCTGATCCACGGCGGTCAGCCCGATGCGCTGATCCTGTGCCACGAGCCGACGCGCAGCCACATGCGCGGCCTGCCGGGGCGGCCCGTGCCGACGCTGGCGCGGATGCGCGACCTGGCGCTGACAATGGCGCGTGACGTCAACCCGGCCTGTGAGGCGGTGGGTATCGCGGTGAATACCGCCGCGATGACCGACGACGAGGCGCTGGCGTACCTCGTGGATGTGGAAGACGAGATGGGCCTGCCCGCCGTCGATCCGTATCGGCACGGCGCTGTGCGGCTGGTGGACGCCCTGCTGGAGATGTAGGGCGCTGGGCGTCGGCTACGGACCCTCCGGGGGGAGTTATTGGAGCAAGAAAAAAGGGCGGCGCGGGATCTGCGGCGGCCCCCGTCACGGGAGAGGCAGGCATGAGTATCGAGGTTACGGCAGAAGCATTCCGTTTGGCGCGGGTGTTCACGATTTCGCGCGGGTCGCGGACCGAGGCCAAGGTGTTGACGGTGCGCGTGACGCGGGGCGGCGTGACGGGCCGGGGCGAATGTGTGCCCTATGCGCGCTACGACGAGACGATGGAGAGCGTGACGGCACAGATTCTGGCGCTGCCGGACGGGATTTCGAGGGCCGACCTGAGCGACGCGCTGGCGCCGGGGGCGGCGCGCAATGCCGTCGATTGCGCCTTGTGGGACGTCGAGGCGAAAACGGCGGGTCGGCGGATCTGGGAGGTGTTGGGCGTGGCGGCACCGGGGCCGGAAATCACGGCCTTTACCCTGTCGCTGGATACGCCCGACGCGATGCAGGCGCAGGCGCGCGAAAATGCGACGCGACCGCTGTTGAAGATCAAGCTCGGTACGTCGGACGACATGGCACGCCTCGAGGCCGTGCGCCGCGGCGCGCCCGCCGCGCGGATCATCGTCGATGCCAACGAAGGCTGGACGGCGGATGTCTATGCCGACCTCGCGCCGCACCTGGTGCGCCTTGGCGTGGAACTTGTGGAGCAACCACTGCCGGCGGGGGCCGACGACATGCTGGGCGAGATCGCCCGTCCGCTGCCCGTTTGCGCCGACGAAAGCTGTCACGACCGCGCGTCATTGGCCGCATTGCGGGGCAAATACGACGTGGTCAACATCAAGCTCGACAAGACCGGCGGCCTGACCGAGGCGCTGTTGCTGCGCGATGCCGCACGCACCGCCGGTTTCGGCGTGATGGTCGGCTGCATGGTCGGCACATCGCTGGCGATGGCGCCTGCAACGCTCGTCGCACAGGGTGCGGGCTGGACCGACCTCGACGGGCCGCTGCTGCTCGCCGAGGACCGCGACCCGGCGCTGACGTTCGATGTGGCCGGGGTGCATCCGCCCCAGGCGGCGCTGTGGGGATGACACTGCCGCTGAAGGACCGCGTGACGATACTCGACGAGACCGTGCTGTCGGACGACTGGGCCCGTCTTACCCGCTATCGCCTGCGCTACACGCGCGCGGATGGCACCGAACAGGAGCTGGTGCGGCAGGCCTATGATCGCGGCGATGGCGCCTGCATTCTGCCCTATGATCCGGTGCGCGGGACCGTCCTTCTGGGACGGCAGTTCCGGCTCGTCGCCATGCTTGGCGGGCACGACGGCCTGCTGATCGAGGCGGCGGCCGGCCTACTGGACCGCAGCGATCCCGCAACGCGCATTCGCGCGGAAACCGAGGAAGAGCTGGGCCTGCGCCTGCGCGAGGTGACGCAGATCTTCGATATCTTCATGTCGCCGGGGTCCGTGACCGAACGGTTGCACTTTTTCGTCGCGCGCTATGATGCGGCGAACCGGGTGTCGCGGGCGGGGGCCTGCGCGAGGAGGGCGAAGAGATCGACGTCCTCGAGCCGACCCTTCGCGAGGCCCTCGACTGGGTTGCCAGCGGCAGGATCCGCGACGCCAAGACGATCATCCTGCTGCAATACGCGGCGCTGCACCTTTTCACCGACACCTGACCAGCCCGAGGAAACCGCATGAACCGCACCGTCTATGTGAATGGAGACTACGTCCCCGAAGCCGAGGCCCGCATCTCGATCTTCGATCGCGGGTTCCTGATGGCCGACGGTGTCTACGAGGTGACGAGCGTGCTGGGTGGCAGGCTCGTCGAGTTCGACGGCCACGCCACCCGCCTGCGGCGTAGCCTGGGCGAGCTGGACATGGCGCCGCCGCCGGGGATGGATGACCTGCTGGAAATCCACCGCGAGCTGGTGCGCGCCAACGGGATCGACGACGGGCTTGTGTATCTTCAGATCACCCGCGGCTCCAGCGGCGACCGCGATTTCGCCTTTCCGGATCCGGCGACGACGCCGTCGTCGCTGGTGCTGTTTACGCAGGCCAAACCGGGAATCGTCGACAGCGCGTCCGCGAAACGCGGCATCAAGGTAATCTCGATCGAGGATCAGCGCTGGGCGCGGCGCGATATCAAGACGGTGCAGTTGCTGTATCCGTCGATGGGCAAGATGATGGCACGCGCCGCGGGCGCCGACGATGCCTGGATGGTCGAGGACGGCGCCGTGACCGAAGGCACGTCGAACAACGCCTATATCGTCAAGGGCAATACCATCGTCACCCGGCATCTGGGCCACGAGATCCTGCACGGGATCACCCGCGCCGCCGTCCTGCGGTTCGCCGCCGAGGCGCAGATGCAGGTCGAGGAGCGCAGCTTTACGATAGCCGAGGCGCAGCAGGCCGACGAGGCCTTCATCACCTCGGCGACGATGTTCGTCACACCGGTGGTCGACATTGATGCAATCGCTGTCGGCAGTGGCGCGCCGGGGCCGGTCGCGGCGCGGTTGCGCGAGATTTACATTGAAGAAAGCCGCAAGGCCGCGATCTGATGTCTTCGGTCGGGGGAGACCCGGCGTCGTAATTCGTCAGAGCCGATTATGGGCGCAGAACCGGGCGCTAGTCGCGCCGGGACCGGCGGCTGAGAACGGCGGGCAGGGCGTCCGGCGTTGCCGAGTCCCGCTTTGCGCCGGCCGCGGTGGTTTCATCCGCTGGCGCGGCGTCCAGATCGAAGGTTATCTCGTCGAAAGACGGGGTCTGCTGTGCGGTCTTGTTGTCTGAACGCTCCTCTTTTGCGGCTGAAACCGTCGCCCGCCGCCGCGCGTCCCGCGCGGGTTGCGCGGGTTGCGCGGCCGCTCGTGCGACCGGTTCGGATGCGAGGGGTACAGGATCCGCCAGCTTATCCTGTGCGACAAAGATCACCGTGATCTGGTCGAGACCGAGTGCCGCTTGACCGGTGACGACGGCGATGCAATCGGCGCCCAGAAACACACGGGTTGCACCCCCTTTCGCCGACGGCACGAGGGAAATCTCGGGGACTGTCCCTGTCCGGGATCCGGTTTCGGGGGTCGAGAGGAGGATCGTCAGAACCTCGTCTGCGGCAAGGCCGTCAAGCATCAGCGGAGGATCGGCGCCGGGGCGGAACGGCGGCAGGTCATCGGCCCCGGGCGCGGCAAGCAGACGGCCCAGAGGGTCGTCCCGGGGCGGTGTCGTCTGTGTCCCGACCGTGTCGGGAAATACGGGGCCTTCGTCCACCGCAACCAGCGGCAACGCCGTTCCGGGTGCGCCGGGTTCTGCCGTGCGCTGTGGCGCTGCATCGTCCGGTGCCGGAATGTCCGGGTCCGCGTCCGCTGGTATCGCGATCAAAGGCGCGGCGTCGGTCCAGCGGTCCCGGGCGCGCTGTGGCAGACCCTCGGGGTGATCGGTCCGGGTCCCGGCGTTCGGAGAGACTGGCGACAGGGCGGGAACGTTGCGTGCGGCCCCGGTGCGGGGCTGCACGCGCGGAGGCGTCGATCGTAGATCGTGCGCCGGGCTCCGCGCCCCGGCGAAAGAGGCGCGCCATGTTGTGAGCAGCGTGAGAAACATCGCCAGCGGGATCAGCAATGGCGACAAACGCCCGGTAAACCGGGTGACGTCGGCGCTTTGCAACAGGGCGACGGCATCGGTCAGACCTGCCGGTAAAAGGGCTGCAAGATCAATCGGCAGCACCGCACCGGACCGGACCTGAGCTGAAACGGGCAGACCGGCAACGACGCGCAGGACGAAGGCGGTGGCACTCTCGACCGGGTTGGGCAGCGGGAGACGGTTTTTGAGGAAGGCCGCCGTCGTGTCGGCAATCGACGGCAGAGCGGGAAGGGGCAGATACGCGCGCAGGGCGTCACCGGCAAGGTCCGATGCCGCGCGTGCGATGTGGTTGAAGGCAAGCAGGCGACCGGTGAGGGGAAACGCCGGAGGCGCGGTTTCGGTGGCGGACGCCTGTCCCACCGGATCGAGAGGCAGTGTCTGCGGTTGCGGCGCGGCGGCGTCAGGACGGGCAGGTTGCGACGCAGTGGCGCGTGGAGGCTCCGGTTGCGACGCGGTGGCGTCGCGGGGCAGGGAAGTGGCCGCTGGCACAGGCGGTTGCGCGGGGGCGGCGCTTTGCGGCGCGGCGGCGGGCACCGCCTGACGGACATCCTCTGGTGGGGCCGAAACGTCGATGTCGCTGACCGCGCCGCTTGCGGGGGGCACGGACAGGGGGGGCGTCCCGGGGGATCGTGACGCGGGCGCCGTCCCGGAGGGTGTGGTGACGGCAATGTCCGGAGCATTTGCGGACGCAGGCGGGGGCAGGATCGGCGCCACGGCGGCGTCAGACGGCACCGGCGGTGCATCGGTTTCCGCGGGCTGGCCGGTGGCGCTTGCCGCGCCCATCACGACCGCGACAAGGCAGCATGCCATTGCGGTGCCCCGGACGGATACGCCCGGCAAGAACCGGTGCCCGGAGGTTCGGTGCCGGGCTGCTGGATCGGAACGGTGTGTCGCCACGACGCCCTCCTTGACGCTCGCCGGGGCGGTGTGGCCCCGCAATCGGCCGCCGTCTGGCCGGTCGGACCGTACCGGCACCGCGCCACGCGGTACGACAGGATTGGTTAATTGTGATCTGGGGCCGCCGGTACCGTCGTGTCAACAAATCAGCGACGAACGTCGATCCGCGCGGCAAAACCGGCGACAGTCAGCCTTGGTTTTCGCCATTGTCGTCCATGTTCGCCGCGCGGGACTTCGCCGTGTTCCGACTTGCCGGGGCGCGTGCCGCCATAGTCCGCCTCCGGTCATGCGCCCTTTTCGGGATGGCTCTCGTCAAAGGCGGCCTGCGTCGCGGGGGTGGCGTCCGTCTGATGCAGCGCTTTCCAGTCGGCGAACGGCATTCCGTACAAGGCCTCGCGCGCGGCCTCCTTGCTCATCTCGATGCCGCGCTCTGCGGCGGCCTCCTGCACCCAGCGGCTCAGGCAATTGCGGCAGAACCCGGCAAGGTTCATCAGGTCGATGTTCTGCACCTCGGGCCGGTCGTCCATCAGGTGCGCGCGCAGGCGGCGAAACGCGGCGGCGTCGAGTTCAAGCTGCATCTGCGGTGAAATGGCGGGGGGTGTGTCGGTCATCGGGTCTGTCCTGTGGGAAGAAGGGCGGCCGGTGGGAGGAAGGGCGGCCTGTGGATAAGGCGGTGCGGCCGGGATCAGGCCGAGCGCCACGGCCCCGGCGGCCAGATCCGCGGCGATCAGCGTTGCGGCGTCGGTCTTGGCAGGGCTTTGATCGGGAACCTGCACCACGGCCATACCGGCGGCAACGGCGGCGGCGACGCCGGTATCGCTGTCCTCGAATACAAGGCACTGCGCGGGCGGCACGCCCAGCACCCGGGCGGCGGCCAGAAACATGTCGGGCGCCGGTTTGGGGGCGGCAACCGCGTCGCGCCCGATGACCGTGCCGGGGCCGAAATACCCGTCGAGACCCGCAGCACCGAGTTTCGAATGCGCCGATGCGGTCGTCGAATTCGTGGCCAGCGCGCAGGGCACGCCCAGATCGCGCAGCGTTTCGAGCAACTCGCGCGCGCCGGGCCGGTGCGGAATGTCGGCGGCAAACATCGGCCCCGCCGCGCGGACCCATGCCGCATCGAAGGCCTCGACATCGAAGGCATCGCCGAAGGCCGCCACAAGCGTCGGGTGGCCCGGATCCTCGACCACGCCGACCAGCGCGTCGAACAGGTCGCGGCGCGGCGGCAGGCCGAGCGATACCAGCGCCGCGACCGCCGCGTCGACCATCAGCCGCTCGCTGTCGATCAGTGTGCCGTCGAGATCGAAGATCGCGGCACGGAAGGGGGGGGTGTTTTCGGTCACAGGCCGCTGGCCTCCAGTATTTCGGTAAGGATCGGTGCAAGGCGGTCGGCCCAGGCCTGTTGCTGCAAGGGTGCGGCGATCAGATCCTGACGCAGTTCTATGAGGACGTTCGCCCGACCGGGCCCAAGGGCGTGACGGTCGATGGCATCGCCGGGCAGATGGCCCGTATAGGGCGCGTTGTCACCGACGGTAAGGTCCGGCTCGGCGCGCAGCCGGGCGATCAGCGGCACCGCGAGGCGACTGTCGCGCGGACTGTGCAGGATGGCGATGTCCCAGGGGCGGGGCGGCCGGCCGGCCAGTTGCGGCGTAAAACTGTGGACCGCGACGATCACCGTGTCCCGGCGTCTGGCGGCAAGGCCGGCGTAGGCCGCGTGATAGGGCCGGTGCAGCCGGTCGAGGCGCATGTTCCGGTCGGCGTCGTCCGCGTACCGGTTGCCGGGAATGATCGTGCCGTCATACAATTTCATCAGCAGGGTCGGATCGTCCTCGCCCCGGTTCGGATCGATCACCAGACGCGAAAACCGCGAGGCGATGACCGGCCCGTCCAGCGCCAGCCCCAACGCCTGCGCAAATCCCAGTGCGCCGATATCCCAGGCGATGTGGCGGTGCATGTCGGCGGGATCGAGGCCGAGGGTCGGCCCTGCCGATGCGGCCAGCCAGTCCGGCACCCGGTTTGTCGCGTGGTCGCAGCTTATGAGCCAGCGCCCGGACCTGTCGGCGCCGGTGATGTCGACCGCATCGGTCGCATTGGAAAAGACCGCATCGGTCGCATCGGAAAAGCCCGCATCGGTCGCAATGGACAAGTCCGCGTCCGTCGCGTCCGAATACGCCGCATCGGTCGCGTCGAAACCTGCCGCATCGCTTTGCATGCCTGCGGCCTGCGTCCTGCGCGGTGCGGCGTCGCTGTTCATCTGCATCCTGCCTCAAATCTGGGCGCCGGTGGTTTGCCGCCGCGCGCGGGGTTCCGTTTCATCCGTGCGGCAGGTTGCCGCCTTCGGGGAATTGGGCAATAAGGGCGCAACCCCGAAGGTTAGCGGTAACAGACCATCCCGACGCCGCCCGAACCGGACGCCCGACGCCACTCTGGACGCCATATGGCTCCGCCTAATTCAGCGCCCCGCCTTATCAGGTGCCAAGGGCCAATTCGCAAGAGGAACAGACCTATGAGACGCCACCGCAATGTCAAGATCGTGGCCACTCTGGGTCCCGCCTCGAACACCTACGAGATGCTGCACAAGCTGCACGAGGCGGGTGCCGACGTGTTCCGCCTGAACATGAGCCACGGAAGCCATCCCGAAATCGCCGAACGTCACGCGATGATCCGCAAGCTCGAGGCCGATCTGGGCACGCCCATCGCCATTCTCGCCGATCTTCAGGGGCCGAAACTGCGCGTCGGCGTGTTCGCCAACGACGAAGGCGAGGATCTGTCTGTCGGCGCGCCGTTCCGCCTCGATCTGTCGGATGCGCCGGGCGACGCAACCCGCGTGCAACTGCCGCACCGCGAGATTTTCGACGCGCTCGAGCCCGGCGCGCACCTGCTGGTCAACGACGGCAAGATCAAGCTGCGGGTCAAGGACTGCGGCGCCGATTTCGCCGATTGCGAGGTCGTCGTCGGCGGTGTCATTTCCAACCGCAAAGGCGTGAACGTGCCGGACGTGGTGCTGCCGCTGGCCGCGCTGTCGGACAAGGACCGCAAAGACCTCGAATTCGTGTGCGAACTGGGCATCGACTGGCTCGCGCTGTCGTTCGTGCAGCGTCCGGCGGACGTCGAAGAGGCGCGCGCGCTGGCAAAGGGCCGCGCGTTCATCATGTCGAAGATCGAAAAACCGAATGCGGTGAAGATGTTCGACGAGATCCTCAAGGTATCGGACGGCATCATGGTCGCGCGTGGCGACCTTGGCGTCGAATTGCCGGTACAAAACGTGCCGCCGATCCAGAAGCGCCTCGTGCGCAAATGCCGGGTAGCGGCGAAACCGGTGATCGTGGCGACGCAAATGCTCGAGAGCATGATCGAAAGCCCGATGCCGACGCGCGCCGAGGTATCCGACGTTGCAACCGCGATTTACGAGGGCGCCGACGCGATCATGCTGTCCGCAGAAGTCCGCCGCCGGATCGTTCCCGATCGAGGCGGTGACGACGATGAGCAACGTCGCCCAGGAGGTCGAGGCGGATCCGACCTATACCCAGATCATCGAATCCACCCGCAGCGCCAAGCGCGAGAGCGTGGCCGATGGCATCGTCGCCGCCGCGCGCGAGATTGCCGAGACGACCTCGGTCGCCGCCATCTGCTGTTTTTCGCAGCGCGGCACGACGGCCCTGCTGGTCAGCCGCGAACGGCCCCGCGTGCCGATCGTCGCGCTGACGTCCGAGGTACGGACGGCGCGGCGTCTGGTGCTGTCGTGGGGCTGCAACTGCGTCGTCACCGGCGCTGTCGACCGGTTCAAACACGCGGTCCTTGCGGCGGTAAAGGCGGCGATAGACGAAGGCCTGGCCACAAAAGACGACCTTGTCGTCGTGACCGCCGGTGTGCCGTTCAACACGCCCGGTTCGACCAATATCCTGCGCGTCGCGCCCTGCGACGAAAGTTTGATTTTGCCCGCCGATCCGGAGTAGCCTATGGCTGGCGAACGAAATATCATCAAAGGTACGCAATGGATCCGGATCTTTTCTTCGTCATCGGGATACTTGTCGTCGGTTTCAGCGTCCCCGCGATCATCTCGGCCTTTTCGGAAGGCCGCGCGCCTCGTGCCGCCGCGATCATGATTCTGATCGGCGGTGGCCTGATGTCCATCGCCATCTACAACAAACCGACGGGCTATTCGATTTCGGGCATACCGGATGTTTTCGTGAACGTCGTCGGCCGCTACATCAACTGAGTGCCGCGCCGTCCGGACCGTCGCGGGGCAGGGGCCGCGCCGGTTCCCGAATGTGTCCCGACGGGTTCTGAAAGCTGGCGGTGCGGATGCCCGACGGGCGATCCATCGGTCCGTTGAGCGGTGTGATCCCGCGTCTGGCCAGATGGGCACAGGCAGCATCGACATCGTCCACCCCCCGACCCCCAGAGTCTCGATCGCGCGGATGCCCTGCGGTGCCATTTTCGCCGGCGCGATAGGCGCATCGACCGCCGCGTGCCGCGACAGATCTATCATTGTATCGCCCGCGTGAAAGATGACGCTGTCGTCATCGGGAACACCTGTTCCGTTGACGGGAGGGCCGCGCAGAACGCGGCGGATACCGCAGGATCGGCTGTGAAGAGCGTTTTCGTCTGCGGGGTTGCGGCAGTTTTGGCGGCAGGATCGGTCATTGGAAATATTCTCGAGGGCGCCCTCGCTGCCTGTGCTGGCGTGCGCCGGGGGACAGTCTGATCCCGAGGGTCGGCATCCGCCAAAGATCGGGTGTGAAATTCACCGGCGCGGCGCTGCCGGATAACGTCCGGCGACGGGCCTGCCGATGCCTTTGCGCCACGAAAAAGGGCGGCCGAAGCCGCCCTTTCCTATCCAGATCATGTGTCTCGAGGGGCCCGGCGGAGGTTTCCGACCGCAAAGCTGGACTGGCACACGCGATATGGAGAGATCGGCCGCCCCACCGCGATTGCGGCGGGGCGAAGGAATATCAGTTGAAGTTGTAGACGATCGAGGCGCCGAGGATGCTGTCGCCGTCCTCGAAGATGTCGTCGTCCTTGTCGTCGAAGGACACCGTGTAGGAGGTGCGCAGCGACAGGTTGTTGCCGAGCGACACGTTGGCGGCCAGATCGTTCGAGACGGAGGTCAGCAGCTCGGAGTAGATGACGTCCGTGTCGTTGGTGATGTAGATCGTGTCCGACAGGGCGTAGTACAGGTTCGACGAGATGCTTGCGGCAGCTTCGTCGACGGTGTCGCGACCGACGGTCTCGATATAGCGGTAGCCCGGGCCTGCCTGAACCGACCACTGAAGGTCGGATGTGTTATAGATCCGGTAACCGGCGCCGAAGCCGACGAAGATGTCCTGCTCGATGTCGTCGACCGCGTCGGCCAGTTCGTCGATCGCGATGTCGGCCTGAAGGTAGCCGAAGAAGGCCTGACCGAAGTTGCGGCGATAATCCATGCCGGCGAGCAGCTGGTTCGTGGTCTCGACGCCGTCGTCTTCGCCGTAGACGAACGCGAGGTTGATGTCGAAGCTCTGGACGCCGTCGAAAGAGCCGTACCGCATGCCGACGCCCAGATCCGTCGAGTCGACGTTACCGGAGGTCGAGCTTTGCGAGAACCGCAGCGAAACCGAACCGTAGTCGCCGACGTCGCGGCCGTCGGTGCCGAACGTGATGTCACGCTCGTTCTGGTCGTCGATGTCGTCGGCCAGGTCGTCAATCGCGTCTTCGGCATTGCCGCGGTTGTCGAACGCGCTGGTCTGGGCTGCGGCCATGTTGGCGACAAAACCGGTGACGACGGCCGCGGTGATGAGTTTTACGTTCATGATTGGGATCCTTTCCCCAAGAGAAGTGAGAGGCATGAGTGAGCGCCTCGGCGTGTCTGCTGAGGGGGTCTTACGCCCAACTTTACGGAGGAGTAATTAAAAAAATCTCTTGCCATACATAACGATTTATCATGTTTATTTGCGTTGAAGTCAGATTTACTCGTCAATTGCCCCATCGACCCCCAATATCTCGACTTCGTGATCGACACTTATAGCTGCTAACGCGTCCAGAACCTCGAAACCGGCATTTTCGGCATCTTTTGCGACATTTCGCAAAACCAGTTCGGCGGATTTTCGCAAAGCAGGATCGAGGTCGTCACGCCACACGGCCCAGACCGGATAGGGAAAACGTGGCGCATCTGCAACAAGGTGCATCAATTTTCGGTCCAGATAGGTCTTGATGTACCGCGCCGGAAGGTAGGCCGCCGAGGTTCGGTTCACCACGAACTCTGCGGTCATCGCTCCCAGCGCCATCGTCAGGCCGGGATTCGTCAGATTGGGCAGGGCGCGCTCGTGGGCGTGGCCGAATTCCTCGCCCCAGTCGACGAATACATAGTGACGCGCGAAATCCGCGGCCTCGAAATCGGCGCCTTGCCAGGTCGCGACCATCACCAGCTCTTCCTCGAGGATCCGCACCGCCTGCAGGCCGGGACGCAGTGTCGGCATGTACATCAATGCCGCCTGCACGACGCTTTCGCTCAGATATTGCGTCAGCCGCTCGGACCGGCCGATTTCGGTGCGGATGCCCAGGTCGGGCATCAGCGCGCGCATCCCGTCGATCCAGCGAAACCCCAGCCGTGGCCAGAGCGAGTATTCCGCGCCGATGCTGACACTTTGCGTGAACCCTTCGGGAATCGCGATCTGCTGGCGCGCCTCCTGCCAGACCCGGATCAGCGCAAGGGCGTAGTGCTCGAACTCCCGCCCTGCCGGTGTCAGCTCTGCCCCCGCCTTGGAACGCGCGAACAACGGCTTGCCGAGATTATCCTCGAGTCGCTGGATCCGCAGCGACACCGCCGATTGCGTCACGAACAGCCGTTCCGAGGCGGCAACGAAAGAGCCGGTGTTCGACACTTCGAGAAAGGTCTTGATCAGGGTAATGTCCATCGCGCGACTATCGGGCTGCAAAAGGTCCCGCGCAATGGGCGCCGCCGGGCGCGGGCGGCCCGCCGGTCTGCGCAGGCGGCCGGAATCGGGGGACGGGCGCCCCATCCGTGCTTGCCAAAACGCCTCTGCCCGCCTAAAGAAGCCACTCGCACCGCACGTCCGGCCATGTGGCATTGCCGCGTCGCGCGCTCACTCTGACGACAAGGAGCAAAAAATGCCCAAGATGAAGACGAAATCGAGCTGCAAAAAGCGGTTCAAGGTGACGGCCACGGGCCGGATCCTCGCGGGTCAGGCCGGCAAACGCCACGGCATGATCAAGCGGAGCAACAAGTTTCTGCGCAACGCGCGCGGCACCACCACATTGTCAAAGGCCGATGAGAGCATCATCAAGCCGATGATGCCCTACGCGCGATAAGGAGGAACCGATATGTCACGCACCAAAGGCGGAACGGTCACCCACCGTCGCCACAAAAAGATCCTCGACGCCGCCAAAGGCTATTACGATCGCCGCTCGCGGACGTTCAAGGTTGCCAAGCAGGCCGTCGACAAGGCCAACCAGTACGCGACCCGCGACCGTCACAACCGCAAGCGGAATTTCCGCTCGTTGTGGATTCAGCGGATCAACGCAGGCGTCCGCGCCGTCGATGCCGAGATGACCTATTCGCGGTTCATCAACGGGTTGTCGCTGGCCGGTATCGAGGTTGACCGCAAGGTCCTCGCCGATCTGGCGGTGAACGAGCCCGACGCGTTCGGCGCCATCGTCAATCAGGCAAAATCCGCTCTGGCCTGACCCTTATGGTCCTGCGGGACCGGGACGCCATGCCGGATTGCCAGACTCGCAGGCCGCTGCCCCCTGGGTGGCGGCCTTTCGCGTTCCTCACCCCCGCTTGCGCGAAAACACCATCTTCTGCGAGGCGAGTTTCTCCGGCGCCCCGACCCAGGCCCAGAACAGCAGCGACGGCTGCTGTTCGGCGACGGTGATGCGGTGCATCTGTCCCGGCGGGTTAAAGATCAGCGACCCCGGCGCATAGACCCCCTGATCGTTCTCGGAGACCGCCCCCGCCAGACAGACATAGCTTTCGGTGATGCCGTCGTGGGCATGGGCGGGATAGGTGCTGCCCGGCGCGAAAAGCACGAGGCCAAGGATGATGTCGTCGGTCATCACCGGCCCGGACGGTCCCGCGATTTCGGTATAGGCGAATTTCTCGGCGAGTCCCTTGGGCATCCGCTCGTATCCGTATTGCCAGTGCAGATGCGGGCGCACGATGTCGATGCCGCGGATCAGCGCGCCGAATTTCTCGCCCCGCCCCAGATCGAGGGCGCGTTGCAGGTGCGCCGTCGCCGGTTTATCGGTGCCGGGCGCCTCGACGATGTTTGGATTGGCCTTGCCGATGGCACCGATGCGTTCGCGCACGATACGCTGATGCGCGCGGATCGCGTTGCTGCCTCCCGCCGAGATCGAGCGGTACATTTCATAGATGTCGCGCAGCAGATAGGACCATGCGGGGCGGTCCCGCAGCGTCGGATGTTCGGACATATCGCGAGGCCTTTCCATTATTGCCGCAGCGGTAGCGCGCCGGGCCGCCGATTGCGCACCCGTCCCGACACTTTGTGTTCTGTCGCCGACGTCGGCGTCGCCGTTTCGGACGCCGCGGGGCCGCGGTGCCTGCGGTCGGTTTGCTTGCAAATCCGCGCATCCGCGGCTAACGCAAACGCGGGTATTCAAAGGACCGCGCCATGGACGATCTCAAATCGAAATACCTTTCCCGGATAGCGGATGCCGCCGACGAGGCCGCCCTCGAGGATGTGCGCGTCGCGGCCCTTGGCAAGAAGGGCGAGATTGCCCTTGCGATGCGCGAACTGGGCCGGATGACGCCGCAGGAACGCCAGACCGCCGGTCCCGCGATGAACGCCCTGAAGGACGAGATCAATTCAGCGCTGATCGCCCGCAAGGCCGGGCTGGCCGATGCCGCCCTCGATGCGCGCCTGCGGGACGAGTGGCTCGACGTGACGCTGCCCGCGCGCGCGCGTCCGCAGGGCAGCATCCACCCGATTTCGCAGGTCACCGAAGAAATCACGGCGCTGTTCGCCGACATGGGGTTCGCCGTGGCCGAAGGGCCGCAGATCGAAAGCGACTGGTACAATTTCGACGCGCTGAACATCCCCTGCCACCACCCCGCGCGCGCCGAGATGGACACGTTCTACACCCACCGCGCGCCGGGCGATAACCGCCCGCCGCACGTCTTGCGCACCCATACCTCGCCGGTCCAGATCCGCACGATGGAGGCGCAGGGTGCGCCGCTGCGCATCATCTGTCCGGGCCGCGTCTACCGCGCCGATTACGACCAGACGCACACCCCGATGTTCCACCAGATCGAGGGCCTCGCCATCGACAGGACCATTTCGATGGCGAACCTGAAATGGGTGCTCGAAGAGTTCTTCACCGCGTTCTTCGGGCGCCCGGTCAAGACCCGTTTCCGCGCCTCGCATTTCCCCTTCACCGAGCCGTCGGCAGAGGTCGATGTGCAATGCGCGTGGGTCGACGGTCAGGTCCGCGTGGGCGAGGGGGACGGCTGGCTCGAGGTGCTCGGCTCCGGCATGGTGCACCCCAACGTGCTGCGCGCGGCAAAGGTGGATCCGGCGGAGTGGCAGGGATTCGCCTTTGGCATGGGGATCGACCGGATGGCGATGCTCAAATACGGCATCCCCGACCTGCGCGCCTTCTTCGACAGCGATTTGCGCTGGTTGCGGCATTATGGGTTCGCCGCGCTGGACGTGCCGACGCTGCGGGGCGGGGTCTGAGGTGCTGTTTCAATGCGATCATCGCCGCGATCCGCGCACCAGCCGCCAGTATGCCCTGTATGAGATCGCCTATACCTTCGTCGATTTTACCGCCGCGCTACTATTTATCGTCGGCTCGGTGTTTTTCTTTTACGACGATCTGCAGCGCACAGGCACATGGCTGTTTCTCGTGGGGTCGATCTGTTTCGCTCTCGAGCCGACGTTGCGCCTCGTCCGCGAGGTCCATCTGGCGGCCATCGGCGATTTCGACGGCGTTGCCGGAAACGGGCACCGATGACCGTCCCGCCCCGGTGACCGACGACACCGAAAACCTCAACGACCGCTACCCCGGCGCAGGCACTTTCCGCTTCGGCGACGGTCCGGACCTGTGCGCCCGCCTCATCGCGCTCGTCCGCGACGGTGCGAAACGCGCCACCTGTGGTGCTGCGCGCGATTTCGACGGTGATCCTGCCGCGATGCCGGTCGCGGGGCGCGCCGATATCGCCACCGAATGGGACGGCACGCCCGCCCTCGTGATCCGCACCACCCGGGTGACCCTCGTCCGCTTCTGCGACGTTACCGAAGAGATGGCGCTGGCCGAAGGCGAGAATGACGATCTCGACGGGTGGCGGTCCGGTCATCGGGCGTTCTTTCTCCGGAATGGCGGCTTCGATGCCGAAATGATGCTGGTGTTCGAGCATTTCGAGATGGTCGAGGATCTCGACGGCCGGGCCATCGGCGCCGTCAACGCCTGACGGGGCGGTCTGTCATGTCCCGCTGGTGCCCACGTTTTCGGCCCACCCAATCGTGACGTGACAGCGCTCCGCCCGGCACCTACCACTCGGCGATGAAATACATCCTTGCCCTCCTGCTGCTCCTCCCCGGCTTCGCCTTTGCGCAGGGCTCGGTCCTGCCCGGCGATCCGTGCCATGACCGCATCCGATGCGAGATCGGCGACCGGTCTTACAACGTCCGCGAACCCGACGGCTGGGACGGTGTCACGCCCCTGCCCGTGCTGCTGCATTTCCATGGCTGGGGGCGGCAGGGCGAGCTGATCGTGAACCACGCCCGCATTTCGGGCGCCACGCGGCTGCGCGGGGTCTTGCTGCTGGCGCCGAACGGGCAGGGGCGGACCTGGAATTTTCGTGCAGGCAGCCCGGACGTGCCCTTTGCCTGGGACGTGATAAACGACGCGGCCACCCGCTATCCGATCGACCGCGGCCGCATCTATGTCTCGGGCTATTCGTTCGGGTCGGCGATGGCGTGGCGGTTCGCCTGCGAGGGGGGCGACGGCATCGCCGCCCTCTTGGCGATATCGGGCACCCTGCCGCAGGACACGGTCTGTCCGCAGGCCCCCGACGAGGTGCGCCATGTGCTCGGCCTCGGGGACACCGTCATGGAATATCCGTTCGGTGCGGGGGGCGACATCAACACGCCGGTGGCGCTGTGGCGCAGGCGGCTGGGGTGCGATGCGCAGTCCGGAACCGGCGACTGGAGCGTCGTCGATTTCCTGACGCTGACCCGCACCGTATGGGACTGCGCCGAGGGCCGCGTGATATTCGACCGGCATCCGGGCGGTCATTTCATCCCGCATGGATGGATCGGGCGGCAGTTGGATGAATTGCTCGGGCGCACGCCGACCTATCCCTAGACGGCGTTCTGAATCCGCGGGCTGTTGTGCACAGGACCGGCCCGCACATGGGGTATCAGGACGCGGGCGCCGGATCGTCGGTCCCGGCAAGCGGGGACAGGTTTTGCACGGCAATCAACTGCGCCGACAGCACATGCGCGTCCGGTAGCGAAACCCCGCCCGCGAGGATGCAGCCCGGCGATGCCGCAAAACCCGGCGGGGCCTGCATGTCGCAGTCGATGCCTTCGTGCGATTGCAACGACATCGAATTGCTGTCGCCTGCCATGAGTTCGGCCTGAGCGCGGTCGACGGCGCGCACGGTGAGCGGCGCCAGAATGAGGGCCGTCGCAAAAACGAGGAAGAACGGGCTGCGGTACTGCATCGGTTTCTCCGACTGGATGATTTGCCTCAACAGCTTCTGTCTGACGGTCAAGATTGTCGCGAATTGGGCGCTAAGGCGGCAATTGTTGTGCCTCGGCTTCACGTCCCGGCACCGGTGCCGGCGGCGCTCCCCGCGCCATCTTTCCCCGCCCGCACCGATCGGCTACACGGACCCGGCACAGACATGACCCCCCGGCAGAGTTGTCTGCCGAACCGGAGCACACGCGATGAAATTCACCCTGAGCTGGCTCAAGGCGCACCTCGAGACCACCGCCACGCTGGACGAGATCACCGATGCGCTGACCGACCTCGGCCTCGAGGTCGAAGGGGTTGAAAATCCGGGTGCAAAGCTTGCCGGGTTCACCATCGGCAAGGTCGTCAGTGCCGAAAAGCACCCCGACGCCGACAAGTTGCAGGTCTGTCAGGTCGATACCGCGAACGGCGCCACCCAGATCATCTGCGGCGCGCCGAACGCGCGGGCGGGCATCACCGTCGTGATCGCCGCCCCCGGCACCTATGTTCCGGGCATCGACACGACCATCGGCGTGGGCAAGATCCGCGGCATCGAAAGCCATCGGGATGATGTGCTCCGAGCGCGAGATGGAACTGTCCGAGGAGCACGACGGCATCATCGAACTGCCCTCCGGCGAGGTCGGCCAGAGCTTTGCCGGTTGGCTGGCCGAGCATGATCCGGCGAAGGTCGACCCGGTGATCGAGATTGCCATCACCCCGAACCGCCCCGACGCGCTGGGCGTGCGCGGCATCGCCCGCGATCTGGCGGCGCGCGGCCTTGGCACGCTGAACGCGCGCGACGTGGTGGCTGTGCCTGCATCCTTCACCGCCGGCCTGTCCATCGACATCGCGCAAAACACCCGCGACGGCGCGCCGGTGTTCTGCGCGCGCCTCGTTCGCGGCGTGAAGAACGGCCCCAGCCCCGACTGGCTGCAAACCATCCTGCGCGCCATCGGCCTGCGCCCGATCAGCTTTCTCGTCGATGTGACGAACTTTTTCACCTACGATCTTAATCGCCCCCTGCACGTCTTCGACGCCGACAAGGTTGCGGGAAATCTGCGCGTCCACCGTGCGGCGGGCGGCGAGGAGATTGTGGCGCTGGACGACAAGACCTATGCGCTGGCCGCCGGTCAGATGGTCATTTCCGACGACAATGGCGTCCGAAGCATCGCGGGCATCATGGGGGGTGCGGCGACCGGCGTGACGGCGGATACCGTGAACGTGCTGGTCGAGAGCGCCTACTGGGATCCGGTGCAGATCGCCTATGCCGGCCGCGCGCTGAAGATCAACTCCGATGCGCGCTACCGGTTCGAGCGTGGGGTGGACCCGGCGTTCACGCCCGAGGGCCTCGAACATGCCGTGCGGATGATCGTCGACCATGCGGGCGGCGAGGCCAGCGAACCGATCGTCGCGGGCGCCGTTCCCGGTACGTCCCGTGCCTACCGCCTCGATACCGACCGGGTCGTCAGTCTCGTCGGCATGGACATCCCGGCGGATACGCAGCGCGCGACGCTGACCGCCCTCGGCTTTGCCCTCGACGGCGACATGGCGCAGGTGCCGTCGTGGCGCCCCGATGTGCAGGGCGAGGCAGACCTCGTCGAGGAAGTCGCGCGGATCGCGTCCCTCACCAGGCTCGAAGGGCGCCCCCTGCCGCGTGTCAGACCGGGCCTGCCCGCGCCGGTGCTGACGCCCGAGCAGGTGCGCATGGGCCGCGCGCGGCGCACGGCGGCAGCCCTCGGCTATAACGAATGCGTCACCTATTCCTTCATCGACCATGCCGCCGCGACGCTGTTCGGCGGCGGATCCGACGCCACGCGCCTTGAAAACCCGATCTCGGCGGATCTGAGCCACATGCGTCCCGCCCTGCTGCCCGGTCTGTTGCGCGCCGCGGCCCGCAATCAGGCGCGCGGTTTTGCCGACATGGCGCTGTTCGAGGCGGGCGATGTTTTTCCGGGCGGCGAGCCGGGCGAGCAGGCGCCGCAGGTTGCGGGCCTCTTGATCGGGCGCACCGGGCCGAAGGACGTGCACGGTGCCGCGCGCGCCGTCGATCTGTACGACGTCAAGGCGGACGCCGAGGCGGTTCTGGCGGCCATCGGCGCGCCTGCGAAAACCATGATCCTGCGCGGTGGCGACGACTGGTGGCATCCGGGGCGTCATGGCCGCATTTGCCTTGGTCCGAAAAAGACGCTTGGCATCTTTGGCGAACTGCACCCCCGTGTCCTGCGCGAAATGGGGATCAGGGGAACCGCCGTCGCCTTTACACTGTGGCCGGGGGAGGTGCCGCTGGCGCGCGCCACGACGTCGACCCGCGCGGCCCTTGCCGCGTCGGATCTGCAGGCGGTCGAGCGTGATTTCGCCTTCGTCGTCGACCAGGACGTCGAGTCGGTGAGCGTCGTCAACGCCGCCCTGGGGGCCGACAAGACCCTGATCGCGCAGGTCCGCGTGTTCGACGAATTCATCGGCGGATCGCTTGGCGACGGCCGCAAGAGCCTTGCCATCACCGTACGCCTGCAACCGCAGGAGACGACCCTGAAAGACGCGGACATCGAGGCGGTCAGCGCAAGGATCGTCGAGAAAGTCGGCAAGGCGACCGGGGCGATATTGCGCAGCTAGGGCCTGGCGCCCGGTGCTGAGGGCGCCGGACGCTCTGTCGGGGCCGTTTCCGATGACGGCCCGCCAACTGCCCGGGACGGCCCGGCAGGAACCGGTCAGCGCACATGCAGCGCCTCATCGCCCCAACCGATATGCATCGTCATGCTCAGGCTCTCGCCCGCACCAAGCTGCCGCAGACCGGGGGCGCCCGGCAGGTTGACCGCGTCGACGGGGTGCGAAACGGGCTCAAAGCAGAAAAACGGCGCATCCGCGCCCGGCGAATAGACGATCGCCGTGTTGACCCGTTCGGAGGCAGTGACAGTGCAGGATACAGCGTCGGTGCCCTGTCCGATCACCGCCGGACCGGTCCACCCGGTAAAGGCATTGTTGATAAGTCCGCTCGGCAAGGCGCGGGATTTCGCGAAATCGAGCGCCGGTGCGTCCCGCAACGCCTCGTGCCCGATCGGCAGATGCCGCGCATCGACGCGCCACAGACCATCCGCCGCGAATGACAGCCGCGTCTGGGCGCTGCGGGGAAACCAGGGATGAAAGCCGCCGCCGAATGGCAACGCCAGCGTACCGGTATTCCACATCGTCAGCGTGATGCGCAGACCGGTATCGGTCAGATCGAATACCTGCCGCGCCCGGTAGCGCCATGGCCCGATCGCGCCGGCGTCGAGCGTCAGCACGGCAGCGCCGTCGTCGAACGCGGCCTCCCACACCCGCTGAAAGCCATCCCCGTGGACCGGCGACGGATCGGTCGCGACATTCGGCGCAACGGCGAGGCGCGTCCCGGCCCAGTCAAACCCACCGCCCGAAATCCGGTTTGAAAACGGGACCAGCACGATGGATGCCAGCGTAAAAAGATCGCTCGCGTCTTCGGACCACGGCCGCAGGACTGGCCGGTTGCGCCAGTCCAGCCGCGTAACCGCACCGCCAAGGGAGGGCGCGAGAACAAGGTGCGCGTCACCTGCCGTCATTTCGCAAAGCGCCATCACTCACCGCCGATCCCATGGTTTCGCCGGAAGACCCTAGGGCAGATTGGCGCGACAATGGAATGCCTCCGGGACGCTATTTGCCGCAGCATCGTCCTGTTTCCCGGTGCTCTCCATGGCGCGGATATCGCGCTGCCACACCGGCCAAGGTCGCACGCGGCGCGCATCCGGAACTCGCACCGTTTGCACCGGCGCTCCGTTGTATCGCGACCGGTCACAGCGACGGTCGTCCGGATCAGCGGTACCTGCCGGATCAGGAACTCATTTTTAGAAGTTCACCGTTGCCGCCCGTGCGATGGTCAGGGGGGGATCGTTGAAAACCGGTCGTATCGGTTTGCCGGTCGCCGCCGGTCGTGCAGGCGTTCTGAGCACAACGCCGTGCCATCCGAGCCACCGAAAGCCCGAACGGGTTGCCTATGACAGGCGCTTCAGGTTCATAGATCCGAATGGGGCGGGACCGGTGCCGCCACCACATCAATGGGTTGTGGGCGCGGTTGTTGCAGAATTCGCGCCCAGGCTCTGACGCCCGCTCATTTCATTGACGTCATGCCTCGCGGATGTTCTCGGCGGTGCCGAGGGCACAGGTGCGATCAATGAAGACGATGCGGATGTTGGTTTCGACGATCCGGCACTCGTGTAGATTGATCATAAGCGCGCACAGTTTGCCGATTCGCACCGAGCGACGCCCAAAGCAAGCCGTTGAAATGTAACCGACAATTTTCGTTTCTAAAGGCCAGTGGAGCATAACCATGCACACTCGGAAGCATAACCATGCACAGCTTTTGAAAGTTGAAAAAAAAGGCCCGCATGATGCGGGCCTTCTGCTTACACAGTATAGGTAGGTTACCTCTTCTTGGGCGCCTTTTTCGTGCGCGTCTTTTCATAGTTCAGAAACAGTTTCTCCTGATCAAAGTTGTCCTGGTAGTTTGGCATGGTGAAAGGTGAGTATCCCAATGGTGCGCCAGAGATTTGGGAAAACGCTTGAGAGAAGTGAGCGATCTTGCAGACTTTGTCGCCCTTCAACAAAGCCACGCTGAATGCTTCGATCAGCACTTCGATTACAAGGCCCCAACGTTGACAGCCAGCGAAGGCCAATCGCGCCAGAAAATCCTCCATTTCAAACTCGTCAAATTCCAGCTGGGCTTTGTCACAATAGCTAAATACAGGATGAACCAACTCGTCCTTGTCCGCCTTTGAATTCAGATTGATCCCTTCAAAGCGCACAGGCTCCAGAAGCGTGCTAAGTTGTTCCTCTTTATAGAATCTGGACCGCAAGGCTTGGGACACCCGAGAAAACCAACATCAGAGGCCACCGATGGTCTTTGAGCAGTGACTTAAATCTATCGAGAAATTTATGGTTGGTCTTACTATCCCCCTCGGTGAAAACATGTTGGCACTCATCAAAATGGATACCGATCACGTTTTGAAGTTCCGCATATTTCCGAACCCTTGACCAGATAGCTTCTTGGCCATGGCGTCCCCTAAGTGGAAAACCCAGAACATCTAGAATCTCGGTCCCAAGGCTCATCCAAGTAACTTTGCCCGACAAAAGACATGAAACAATTTTGGCGGGGTGAGGTGCCCCTAGTTCCCTAGACGCTTGCCTCGTTCATTTTCCTTTGTTTGATTTCATAGTCAACCGGTGACAGCATGCCGTTGTTTGTGTGCTTGCGTGTCGGATTGTAAAACATCTCGATGTATTCGAACACGTCCCGCCTTGCATCGTCGCGTGTGAGGTATGTTCGCCGCCTGATGCGTTCTCTTTTCAACAATTGGAAGAAGCTTTCGGCGACGGCGTTGTCATGGCAATTCCCGCGACGGCTCATGCTGGCGACTAAGTTGTGTTTGCCAAGGAATGATTGCCACTCTCCGCCGGTAAATTGGGAGCCTTGGTCGGAGTGGATCATGACCTTTTGCTTTGGTTTGCGCCGCCAAACGGCAGCCAATAATGCTTGCAAGGCGAGGTCCGTGGTCATCCGTGACTGCATCGACCATCCAACGACCCGCCTTGAGAACAGATCAATGACAACGGCCAAGTACGACCAGCCTTCATGGGTTCTGATGTACGTGATATCGGTCACCTGTCAATCTCGGCGACAAAAGGGACCATTTACCGGCGCAAAATGGGGCCACGGCCTGGATGTTCGCGGCGCTCTGGCGCGTGTGCTCGCCAAGTAGCTGACGCGCGCCAGAGTGCGCTGGCCGCAGGCCAGCATTGCTGCTGTTTT
Organism: uncultured Alphaproteobacteria bacterium; assembly: GCA_963761735.1. GTDB lineage: Bacteria > Pseudomonadota > Alphaproteobacteria > Rhodobacterales > Rhodobacteraceae > CAVXHQ01. The sequence goes on along the minus strand of CAVXHQ010000003.1, from coordinate 316,946 downwards.
TGCGGTTTCAGTGTAACCGTACGGTCTCCCTGCACTGCCGCGCATAGGGAGTGAGGGATAGTGTCCGCTTAGGATAGCGGACACTAAGGGGCGATCGATGGCGCGTCGTGCGAGACGGCTCTGGAGCGACGAGGAGAAGCGCTCGATCTGCTTTCAGACGGCAGCGCCGGATGTGTCGGTGGCGCAGGTTGCGCGTCGATATGCGATGAACGCCAACATGATCTTCAAATGGCTGCGGGATCCTCGATACGCCCCCACCGCCGAACCGGTGGTCGAGATATGCGCTGCGGATGTCGCTGGCTTCCTGCCGGTTGAGATCGTCGATCAGCCGGAGTGGAGGGATCATGACGCGGTGTCTGATCCGACCGCTGATCCTGGCACAATCGAGATCGATGTCGCAGGTGGTCACCGACTGCGGATTGTGGGCACCTACGATCCCGAGGCGCTGGCCCGGCTGATCCGGGGCCTGTCGCCATGATCCCGGTCCCGTCGAACACGCGGGTCTGGCTGGCGGCCGGTGTCACAGACATGCGACGGGGGTTCACGACGCTGGCGGCTCAAGCTGAGACGGCGCTGAAGCAGGACCCGTTCGCTGGCCACCTGTTTGTGTTCCGCGGGCGGCGTGGCGATCTGATCAAGATCATCTGGTGGGATGGCCAGGGCGCGTGCTTGTTCTCGAAGCGCCTTGAGAAGGGCCGGTTCGTCTGGCCGTCGGCGAAGGAGGGTAAGATCTCCCTGACGGCGGCGCAGTTGGCGATGCTCCTGGAGGGCATCGACTGGCGGGCCCCGCAGCGTAGCTGGAAGCCGCTCAAGGCAGGATAAATTGCCCTGTCGAGGGCATTCAGGATTCCCGCCGCAGCCATGTTTTGCTATAGTTTGGCATGCTTGACGTGGCCCAATCCCTGCCGGAAGATCCCGATGAACTACGCCGCTTCACGGCCCTTTTGCTGGCCGAAGTGAAGTCGCAGGCGATGCTCATCGAGAAGCTGCGCCATCAGCTGGCCGGGCACCGCAACTCTCGGTTCGGCGCCTCATCGGAGATTATCGAGCAGCTTCAGCTGGCACTGGAAGCCAGCGAGATCTCGATCGCCAAGATGACGGCCAAGCTGCGGCTTCCCGATGAGGAGCCGAAGGACAAGCCGAAGCGCCGTCCGATCCCGGATCACATCCCGCGGATGGAAGTCGAGTTGACGACCGGCGGCGATGATTGCGCCAAGTGCGGCGGTCGACTGCGCCGTCTGGGCGAGGATGTGACCGAGGAGCTGGAGTATGTGCCCGGCCGGTTCATCGTGAACCGCATCGTGCGGCCGCGCTTTGCGTGTTCCGGCTGCGAGGCCTTCACGCAAGCGCCCATGCCGTCGCGCCCCATCGAGCGCGGGCGCCCCGGGCCAGGTCTGCTGGCGCATGTACTGGTCTCCAAATACGCCGACCACTTGCCGCTCTATCGTCAAAGCCAGATCTTCGAGCGCGACGGGCTGGACCTGGACCGCTCGACGTTGGCCGACTGGGTCGGCAAGTCGACGGCGCTGCTTGAACCGCTGGCCGACGCCATCGGACGACATGTGCTGTCGGGCGAAGCCATCTTCGCAGACGACACGCCGGTGAAGATGCTGGCGCCCGGCATGGGAAAAACCGCGACGGCGCGATTGTGGGCTTACGGGCGGGACGAGCGGCCTTGGGGGAGCGGTGTCCCACCCGCCAGTTGGTATCAGTTCTCTCCCGACCGCAAAGGTCAGCATCCGAAGGATCATCTCGCAACGTATCAGGGCTGGATGCACGCGGACGGCTATGCCGGGTTCGAGGATCTCTACCGGTCCGGCGACATCCGCGAGGTCGCCTGCATGGCTCATGTCAGACGAAAGTTTGTCGACATCCATAGAGCGCAGGGCTCGGCCATCGCCGACGAAGCCGTCCTGCGCATCGCCCAACTCTACGCAGTCGAGAAAGAAGCGAGAGGGTCACCGCCAGACCTTCGCGTCGAGATCCGGCAAGCGAAGGCGAAGCCCGTCTTCGACGATCTCGAGGCATGGCTGCACCTCCAGCTGCCATCCATTTCCGGCAAGTCGCCATTGGCCGCGGCGATCCGCTATGCCCTGACCCGCATGAAGCGGCTCCAGCCGTATCTCGATCACGGTGTCCTGGAACTGGATAACAACACGGCCGAGCGTGCGATGCGATCCGTCGCGATCGGCAGGAAGAATTATCTCTTCGTCGGATCACTGACCGGCGGCCGCGCCGCCGCCATCGCCTACACCCTGATCGAAACCGCCAAGCTGAACGGCGTCGACCCGCAGGCCTGGCTCGCAGACACGCTCGCTCGCATCCCGGACTACAAGATCACCCGCGTCGATGACTTCCTACCGTGGAAAATGGCGGAGTAGAGCGGTCAGGCCGGACGCTTACGTTTCAGTCTTGGAGTTTGCGGCTCTGTCGCAGCCGGTAGCTGTCGCCGTTCATTTCCAGGATGTGAACATGGTGGGTCAGGCGGTCGAGGATGGCGCCGGTAAGGCGCTCGGATCCGAAGACTTCGGTCCATTCATCAAACGGCAGATTGGACGTGATGACGATTGATCCTCGCTCATAGCGCTGCGAGATGACTTCGAACAGCAACTCCGCGCCGGATTTGCTCAGGGGAACGAAGCCAAGTTCGTCAATGATCAACAGATCCTGACTGACAATCAGCTTTTGCAGGCGCTGCAGACGCCGATCATCGGCTGCCTCGATCAACTCATGCACCAGCGCGGCGGCCGTCGTGAAGCGGACCTTCAGGCCCTTCTGGCAAGCGGCGAGACCAAGCCCCAAGGCAATGTGGGTCTTGCCGGTTCCCGATGGACCCAGAGCAATAATGTTCTCGCGGCGATCAGCGTATTCGCAACGTGCCAGCTCCATGGTCAAGACCTTGTTGAGCGACGGGATCGCCTTGAAGTCGAAACTGTCGAGGCTCTTGGTGGCCGGGAACTTCGCGGCTTTGATCCGCCGCTCAACCATCCGGCGTTCGCGTTCGATCAGCTCCAGTTCGCAAAGCCGCAGCAGATATTGAACATGATCCTTGCCCTCTGCCGCACACTGACGGGCCAGCTTGCCATATTCGCTCTTGAAGGTCGGCAGTCGGAGCGCCTTGAGGTGATGCTGCAATAAGACCTGCGGAGTGTCGCTCATGTCGGCACCCCCGACATCAGGCTCATGTAGCTGGCCGGGTCTGTCGTCCCGACCTGTGCTCTGGGCAGATAGGGATAAATATCGAGATCCAGCCGTGGCGGACGCCTCTCGATCCGGCACAGGACAAGATGCTTCACAGCATCATAGCCGATGGCCCCGAGATCGAGCGCCTGCCGGATCGCACCATGCAGATGGGTCAGTTCGAACGTTTCCAGCAGACGTAAAACCTGAACATATTCGCGCTTGCCCTTCTTCCCCATCCGCGCCTCCAACAGTCGGCGCAGGGTGGCGAACTCATCCGGCAGATCCCAGCCTTGCAGCGGTGCGGCTTGATCCAGCGCCCCAACCTTTTGCTCCAACAGCGGCAGGTAATGCATCGGATCAAATACCATGTCCGCCTTGTCGTAGGACCGGCGGTGGTGGGCAATCACCTCGGCCCCGCAGCCGATCACAACCTCATGGACATACCCACGAACCTGAACCTCGTGATGGGCATGAGCGACAGGCACCGAGTAGTCATTGTTGCGATAACGGACCATGGAGATCGATGTCGCCCGGGTGCTGACCCTGTCGCAAGCATCGTAAGGGGTGGTCGGCAGCGCCATCAGCGCATTGAGATCCCGCATCAGACGTTCACCGACAGTCTCGGTATGACCACGCACAATGTCGCCCTGTCGCGTCAGGCACTGATCTTCCAGCCAGGTGTTCAACGCATCGAAGCTGTCGGACCGCGGCGCGGGAACGAGGAAGTTGCGCCGCCCATATCCGATCACCCCCTCGACGTTGCCTTTGTCATTGCCTTTGCCCGGTCGGCCGAACTTGTCGTCGAACAGGTAATGCGACTGCAATTCCGAAAAGACGCGGGTGCGCAACCGGAGGCCATCGCCCAGGATTTTCGCCACTGCGATCGTTGTATTGTCGTAGAGGATCGACAAGGGCACGCCGCCGAAGAATGCAAAAGCGGCGTTGTGGCCATCACAAAACGCCTCGGTCGTCTCGGCGGGGTAGGTCTTGATGAAGAACGCATCCGAATGCGGAAGCGCCATCGCAAAGTAGTGCAGCTTACACTCAACACCGGCAATCACGCCCAGCGTTTCGCCGAAATCGACCTGAACATGGCCCGGCGCATGCGACAGCGGCACGAACACTTCCCGCGTCCGCCGCTTCTTCTCACGCACATAATCAGTGACGATGGTGATCCCGCCCGTAAAGCCATGCTCGTCGCGCAGCCGCGCATGAATTCGCTTGGCAGTGTGCCGCTGTTTCTTGAGTTTGCTCTTATCCTCTTCGAGGATCTGGTCGATCACCGGCACAAAGGGATCAAGCTTGGGACGCTGCGGCATCGCTTGGCGCCGATATCCCGGCGGAACCGAATGCTTCAGGATCTTCGACACTGTCTTGCGGTCGATCCCGAACTTCCGCCCCGCCTCGCGCTCACTCATGCCCTCGACATGGCACGCTCTGCGCACCCGGGTATACAGTTCCACAGAATACATCTCCCGACCCTCAGCTTCCGCCCCGGGTCTCAGAATGGCGGAATTTTACTCCGCGACGGTCAGGTAATCCCACCGTTTCCGTGGCCCAGTTTGCCTCCGGGATTCACAGTCACCCAGACGCGATCAGGCGCATTTACGTCAAATTGGCGATCCAATTTGTTGTCAGCGACAACCGCTGGCTTGCCGCCATAGCGACCAGGACGGCGTTTGTAGCCGATTTGCGCCACGATACCTGCAAGACTGGCCAAACGTGCCACGCGGTTCTCCGAGCAGGTCTCGCCGGCATCGCGCAGGTCATCTGTCAGCTTTCGATATCCATAGACCTTGCCGCTATCCGTCCACGCCTGATGAATCAGTTCTGTCTGGCGCGCATCTTCAAGCGCACGCAGGCTTAACGGTTCTTTAAGCCATGCATAGAACCCGCTGAAATGAACCATCAGCACGCGACACATGGACCGCACTGAAAACTCTGTGCGGTGAGCCTCGATAAACGCGTACCTCACTGAGACTCGCGCGCGAAGTACGCGGTCGCCTTTTTTAGGATGGTCCGCTCCTCGGTCACGCGGGCCAACTCGCGCTTCAGCCGTCTGATCTCAGCAGCCTGATCCGCAACCTCTGATCTGACACGTGGCGACTTCGAAAACTGCGCCTTCCACGTGTACAACGACAGATGTGTTTGATCCCACGGTTTGATGGTGTGATCCTTTCGTTGGAATGGAAGGAAGCATTATGGGACAAGTTCGTCACGGGAGCGCCACGACCACGCACGCCGTCAGAGCAGCAATACAGCGATCGCAAGCTTCGCTCTCGCAGTTGAGCCAAGAGCTTGGGATCAATCCCAAGACGGTCGCAAAGTGGCGCAGGCGGGCGACGGTTGAGGATATGAAGACGGGGCCGAGAGAGCCGCGCTCGACGGTTCTGACCGAGACAGAGGAGGCGATGATCGTCGCCTTTCGACGCCATACGCTGCTGCCGCTGGACGATTGCCTTTATGCCCTGCAACCGACGATCCCGCACCTGATGCGGTCGGCCCTGCACCGGTGCTTGCAGCGGCACGGCATATCCCGCCTGCCGGACGTCGAGGGGGACAAACCGAAGCGACAGAAATTCAAGCGCTATCCGATCGGCTTCTTTCATATCGACATTGCGGAGGTGCAGACCGCGGAAGGAAAGCTCTACCTCTTCGTGGGCATTGACCGGACCAGCAAGTTTGCCGTGACCCAGCTCGTTGAGAAAGCCGACCGGAAGACGGCGTGGGAGTTCCTCCAGCACATGCTCGAGGCCGTGCCGTATCACGTCCACACCATCCTGACGGACAACGGCATCCAGTTCGCCGAGCAGCCGCGGAACAGGAACACGGCATACTCGCGGCAGATGCGCTTCGACATGATCTGCGAGGCCAACGGGATCGAGCACCGCCTGACAAAGCCAAACCATCCGTGGACCAATGGCCAGGTCGAGCGAATGAACCGAACGATCAAGGAGGCGACCGTGAAGCGTTACCATTACGACAGCCACGATCAGCTGTGTCAGGCGACACGACAAACTGGCCCTCTGGCGACATGAGGAACTGGCCCCCTCGATAAGCTGAGAGGGAAGTCTGGATGACCAATCGAACAGTTGAGACGCTGCCGCAGACCGAGGGTCTGCGGAGGGATGAGATGAAGGAGCCGGATGATGTTTCGGCCATGCTGAGGCTGAAGTTTCTCGGATGGGGAGCCCGCCGGATTTCTGCGGAAGCTTGGGTGCTCGAGGACGACTGCACGGCGATGGTTGAAGGAGGGGACGTGGCGCAGGGCGTCACCGCCACCGCGATCGAAGGCGTTGGATGGCCTGGAGGGTTGGGTCGAGGAGCGGTTTCGCCGCCATGCGGGCAACGCAGATGTGGTCCGTCAGGAGCTTGTCGCCGAGAAGGGCATCGAGGTAAGCCTTCGCACGGTCGAACGGGCGGTGGCGCATCTGCGTCAGGAGCTGCGGGCCGAGGCGCGGGCAACGGTGCGCTTTGAGACGCGGCCGGGCCAGCAGTTGCAGATCGACTTCGGGCAGCGGCGGGTCGAGATCGGCGGCGTGTCGCGGCAGGTGTCGTTCTTCGTGGCGACGCTGGGTTATTCCCGCCGCATCCACGTGCGGGCCTTCGCGGGCGAGCGGCAGGAGAACTGGTTTGAAGGCATGGAGAGCGCCTTCGCGTCGTTCGGCGGCGTGCCGGAAGAGGTGCTGCTCGACAATGCCCGCGCACTGATCCTGAGCCACGACATTGCCAGCCGCGAGGTCGTGGTGAACCCGAAGCTGCATGCCTTTGCCCGGCACTGGGGCTTTCAGGTAAAGGCCTGCGCGCCGTATCGACCCCGGACGAAGGGCAAGGACGAGCGCGGCGTCGGCTACGTGAAGGGCAACGCGATCGCGGGGCGTGCCTTCGAGAAGCTTTGCCGCGCTGGAAGCTCATCTGGTGCAATGGACCCGCCAGATCGCCGACCTGCGGGTCCATGGCACCACAGGCGAAGCCCCGGGCCTGCGCTTCGCGCGTGACGAAGCCGGTCACCTGAAGCCCCTCCAGCACTGCGGCTCGTTCATGGCGACGCGCGAACTGAGCCGACGCGTCGCACCTGACTGTGCAGTGGAGATGGACACGAATGCCTACTCGGTCCCATGGCGCTTGATCGGCGAGCGGGTCCGCGTGCTGGTCACGGCTGAGACGGTGCGGGTTACCCATGCCGGCGTCGAGGTCGCCTGCCACCGGCGCAGCGCCGGCCGCCGCGGTCGGATCATCGACCCTGTCCACTTTGCCGGGGTGGCAGGTTCAGCGGGCCGCGCCAGGACACCTGCTGACGGGGTTGAGGCGCTGATCGGGGTGTCGGCACTGCTGCGCCCCCTCGCCGAGTATGAGGCTGTCGCCGGAGGGGCCTGGTGATGGGCGTGCATACGCAGGACGACCTTGACCGGATGCTCACGCGACTGAAGTTGACGGCGATGAGGGATCAGCTCGACAGTCTGCTGGACGAAGCCGTTCGGGGGGAGATGACGCTGCGCGATGCGCTGGCCTTTCTGTGCGAGCGCGAGATCGCCCGCAAAGACCAGCGCCGCATCGACATGAGTTTTGGGCTGGCGAAGTTCCCGTTCGTGCGGGACCTTGGCGGCTTCGACTTCGCCGCTCAGCCCTCGATCGACCGTTCGCAGATCCGCGACCTTGCCACGGGGCGCTTCATCGCCAACGGCGACGCGCTCCTGTTGCTGGGCCCTCCCGGCGTCGGCAAGTCGCATCTGGCCGTGGCGCTTGGTCGCGAGGCAATCGTCGCCGGCTACACGGTGCTCTTCACCGGCGCGATGGAACTGGTGGCGAACCTGGCCAAGGCGCAATCCGAGAACCGCCTTGAAGAGAGGCTGACACACTACGCCAAGCCGAAGCTGCTGATCGTGGACGAACTCGGTTACCTGCCGCTGGAGCCCGATGCCGCGCATCTGTTCTTCCAGCTCGTCTCACGACGCTACGAGCGCGGCGCCCTGCTCGTCACATCGAACCGCGCGGTCGGCGAATGGGGCACCGTCTTCGGTGACGCGGTCGTCGCCACCGCGATCCTTGATCGGCTGCTGCACCACAGTCACGTCGTCACGATCCGGGGCGACAGCTATCGCCTCCGCGAAAAGCCCGCTGCGACGACCGAAACCATCACTGCATCAACCTGAAGGTGGGCCAGTTCTTCATGTCGCCCTAGGGCCAGATCCGAATGTCGCTGGACAAGCTGCGCACCCACCTTGGTGACTTCATGGCAGCCTACAACTACGCGCGAAGGCTCAAGACCCTCGGCGGCCTCACGCCCTACGAATACATCTGCAAGATCTGGACATCCGAGCCGGACAGATTCATCCTAAATCCGACCCACCAGATGCCGGGACTGAACACTTAGTGCTGATCCCTAGCCGCTCAGCTACTTCGCTGACAGCATATCCACGCTCAACAACCTGCGCCACAGCGTCCTGTTTGAACTCGTCCGTAAAACGTATTCCCTTGTTCATATCCGTCTCTCCTTGGTTCCAAAATTACCAAACAAAGCGTCTACAAATCTAGGGGCACCTCATGGTTTCCTTCCCCACCTCGCGGCACATGGCTGCGATCGATGGAAAGTCCCGGCCTTCTCAAGTAACGGGAATCCCGTCATAACCGCCAAGCTGGCCGCCTTCACGGTTGTTGTATCCATCAGGCCAAAGCGTGCCGAGTTCGAGGATCCAGTGAACTTCCCTGGCGGCCAGATCGCCATCCGGATCAACCTCTTCAAGGATTTCAACACGGAATTTTTCGGCGCCGGTTTCACGAATGGCTCGGTGTAAGTAAGTATTTGATCCTTCGATAGAAGATCGACGGTGTTGGCCCCAGCGAATATGTGGTGCATTGACCGACAGGCCCACATAGGAAAGTTTGGTGACCATGTCGGTGATCAGATAGATGTAACCAGGCTGATCTGCCTCTTGAGGAGGCTCTCGTAGGGCATCATCCAGATCCCATTGCCGACGATACCGGCTATTGATGAGTTGCCTGTCAGAATATCTTCCGATGCGGCGTAGGAAGCTGCGCAAGCTTGTGTATTCGCCTAGAGCTTCAGGATAAAGTTCGCCCTGATAATTTAACGGCCGCCTCCGGTCACCGCCATAAGCCTCCATCCACCGTGATTTCCCCATGTGAGCAGCTGCAGTGATGACAACATCTGTCAGCGAAATGTCACGGGCTTCGATTGATTTCAGTCGGGCTCTGAAGTTGGGATATTCGACATCGGAAGGAATCGAATCAAACAGTGTGCGACAATCCACGATGCCGCGAGCGGTCTTGAGCCAGGTCCTGCGATTTCCGGCTCGCTCCATCTTGCCTGCCATACAACGTCTTTCGCTACAATCGAATCTATATCAACTTGATCTAAGTATATGCGTGGAAACAAAATTTTCATCCCTATGACTCAAAGAATTCAGGGCGTCACACAAAACCCTAGAGCTGGGTAGGAAAAAGACTTGACAGGGTGTGCATGGAAAAACGCTGTTTTGTGCATGCTTATGCCCACTCTACAACTGCCAATGCGGCATAAGAATGCACACCGTATCGGCAACTCGATTGTGCGTCCATAAATTGTATATCCTATTCAGCATGTTATCGGCGGCTAAAATTGGGCTGACCCATAAGTATGCACTCTCATGGCATAAGCATGCACACCTGCGGGGCACAGTTTGACCGAAGGACCAGCCTAATAAAAAGGGCCCGCATAAATGCGGACCCTAACTCATCTTGTGTGTTGAAGAGTTGTGATATCAGCGATCGCGATCCAGAATTTCCACTAGCTTGTTTTCGTCGAAGCTTTCCTTGTAGTCCGGCATAATGAATGGTGAATATTCAGGAGGCAGGCCGTAGATCCGTGAAAACGCCGTGACGAAATGATAAATTGAAACAGCATCCTCCTCTGCCTCAACGCAGATCGTGAGCGCCAAAAGAAGCATTTCAATCACCAATCCCCACCGATACGCGCCTGCATGAATAAGTCGTTGAAGGAAATCCATGGTAGAAAGGTCATCAAAGGAGACGCCGGCCTTACCAGCATAGCTGTAAGCCATCGCGTTCACCTCGGTGATGTCCCGTGAGGGATTGATCATTTCGAAATGTATGGGGGTAAGCAAGAACCTGAGCTGCCGCCTATCTTCAGTCGGCTTTTCCTTTTCGATATGTTTCGCTAGGTTCGGAACACCAGACAGGATCAGGATCATCGGCCATTCAGGTTTTTTGAGCAGCGCTTTGAACCTGTCAAGAATGATACCGTTTGCTGCATCACCCGTATCCGTGAACAGGTGCTGACATTCGTCATAATGGATCCCTATTACCCCTTCACGCTTGGTCTGCTCGCGAACCATCCCCCAGATGTAACCCTGCGAGCCACGACCTTGCGCAGGATATCCCAGTGCCTCAAGCGTGGCATTGCCGAGGTCTCTCCATGTGATCCCTCCCAAAAGGGAGCAACTAATTATACGTCCCGGACGGCCATCCGGCATTGGGGTATCGGATGAATTAAACTTCTTGAGGAGGCGTGCAATCTCACGAGTCTTACCAACACGCGATTTACCGGTAACCAGCAGACCATGCGCTTCAAACGGTTCACCAGATACCACCCCGGAGTAATAATTGTTCATGCAATATCTCAGGGCATCTTCGATCTCTTTCGCGCGGGCAAAAGGGTAGATCGCAGCCTTCAAGGGTGCGTGGATAGAGACCGTTTTCATATCAACAAAATTCACTATTCAAGATCCTTCAAGTTTTTGGGCCGACCGAGGGTTGGGTTTGGCAACTTTGATTGACGCCCAACAGGTGACTTGCGGTCCTTGTGTTTGACGGAGGCAATGTCGGTGGTCAGGGAGCCCGATGCGGGGTCCTGGTGCGCCGTCCCGTCATCAAGCTCAACCGCGATGCCTTCAATTAAACTGTCTTCCGATCCGATCTTGAAAACATTCTCGGCCTGAGGTGCCCCCCGAAAACTGGACACTGACGTAAGCTCCGGTTTGCTGTCTGTTGATCTTCACCACGAAGGAGATCGAAGATGTCGAAACGAAAGCAACATGCCCCGGAATTCAAAGCGAAGGTGGCACTGGAGGTGCTGAAAGGCGAGGAGACCATGTCGGAGCTGGCGAGCCGGTTCGGCGTGCATCCGACGATGATCAATCAGTGGAAACGTGCGCTGCTGGATGGCGCGTCCGGTGTTTTCGAGCGCGGCAGCCGCAAGGTACCGGTGATCGATGAAGACCAGGTCAGGGATCTGCATGCCAAGATCGGGGAACTGGCGGTGGCCAACTCTTTTTTGGAAAGAAAGCTCAAGCCCTGGGGCGAGAAGTGAGGCGCGGGATGATCGAGCGCGACCATCCGGACCTGTCGATCGGTCAGCAGTGCGCGCTGCTGTCGCTTCCGCGGTCGTCGTTCTATTACGCGCCGCAGGGTGAGACGGAGCAGAACCTCGCGCTGATGCGATTGATCGACCTGCAATTCTTGGACGCGCCGTTCTTCGGCGTTCGTCAGATGACGTGGCACCTGCGCAACGAGGGCCATGCGGTGAACGAGAAGCGCACCCGTCGGCTCATGCGCCTGATGGGGTTGATGCCGATCTACCAGAAACCCAACACCAGCAAGCCGGCGAAGGGGCACAAGACCTATCCCTATCTGCTGCGGGGGCTGCGTGTTGACCGGCCAAATCAGGTCTGGTGCGTGGACATCACCTACCTGCCGATGCGCCGCGGGTTTCTCTATCTGGTGGCGATCATGGACTGGCATACCCGGATGGTTCTGTCGTGGCGGATCTCGAACACGCTGGATGCGGACTTCTGCGTCGAGGCGCTGAACGAGGCCATCTATCGGTTCGGACCACCGGACATCATGAACAGCGATCAAGGATCTCAGTTCACGTCGTTTGCTTGGACAGACTGCCTGCGCCGGTCCGGCATCCGCATCTCGATGGACGGCAAGGGCCGCTACCTGGACAACATCTTTATCGAGCGCCTGTGGCGCACGCTGAAATACGAGTGCGTCTATCTGCATGCCTGGGAGACCGGGTCTCAGGCCCGCGCGGGTGTCCGGAAGTGGATAGAGTTCTACAATCACCGCCGCCCGCACAAGGCCCTTGGCGGCCGACCACCGGCAGTGGTCTACTCACTGCAAATCGAAGCAACGCAACCCGATCAGCAGGAGCAGATCAGAAGCTTAAAAAACGCCAGATCCTGTCCAAGGAATGGGGAGCACCTCACACATCGCGAGACATTGCCGTCATTCCTGTCGCGCTTGGCGGCCAGCAAGGGCGTGACAGGCCCGCAGTTTTTTCATGACATGGGCGCAGCGCTCGAACGGGTGATCACGCAGAAAACTGATGCGCTGTTGCGCCTTCAAACCTGGGGAGGGCTTTCACAGGACGATATGCGCACGCTTCTGTCCTGGACGGGCGAGCCCATTGGTGATGTTCGTATCCAGTTTCGTGACGAAGTCTTTGTGTCCCGCGCGCTGCGGAATCCGGTCGTTCGTGGTTGTCCGCTGTGTTTGCGGCAGGACACTGAAGCTCATGACGGCGATCCGCTTGAGGTTATGGTAATGCGGGGGCATTGGCAGTTGCGAGATGTCATGATTTGCGTGTCGCACAGTCGGCCGCTCGCTCCGCTCTGGCACGCTGATGGTGCAGTCGCGAGACAGGATATTGGGGCGCAGTTGCGAGAGATTTCAAGCGAACTATTGCGGGGCGCTCTGGACCCGAAAGAAGTAGGTGCATCAGACTACGATCTCTGGCTCGAAGGCAGAATGCAAACCGGTGCTGACAATACCTGGCTGGCTGATACGTCTCTTTATGCGGCCACAACCATGTGCCGCCTTTCGGGCCATGCCATCCTAGGTGTTTGATCCCACGGTTTGATGGTGTGATCCTTTCGTTGGAATGGAAGGAAGCATTATGGGACAAGTTCGTCACGGGAGCGCCACGACCACGCACGCCGTCAGAGCAGCAATACAGCGATCGCAAGCTTCGCTCTCGCAGTTGAGCCAAGAGCTTGGGATCAATCCCAAGACGGTCGCAAAGTGGCGCAGGCGGGCGACGGTTGAGGATATGAAGACGGGGCCGAGAGAGCCGCGCTCGACGGTTCTGACCGAGACAGAGGAGGCGATGATCGTCGCCTTTCGACGCCATACGCTGCTGCCGCTGGACGATTGCCTTTATGCCCTGCAACCGACGATCCCGCACCTGACGCGGTCGGCCCTGCACCGGTGCTTGCAGCGGCACGGCATATCCCGCCTGCCGGACGTCGAGGGGGACAAACCGAAGCGACAGAAATTCAAGCGCTATCCGATCGGCTTCTTTCATATCGACATTGCGGAGGTGCAGACCGCGGAAGGAAAGCTCTACCTCTTCGTGGGCATTGACCGGACCAGCAAGTTTGCCGTGACCCAGCTCGTTGAGAAAGCCGACCGGAAGACGGCGTGGGAGTTCCTCCAGCACATGCTCGAGGCCGTGCCGTATCACGTCCACACCATCCTGACGGACAACGGCATCCAGTTCGCCGAGCAGCCGCGGAACAGGAACACGGCATACTCGCGGCAGATGCGCTTCGACATGATCTGCGAGGCCAACGGGATCGAGCACCGCCTGACAAAGCCAAACCATCCGTGGACCAATGGCCAGGTCGAGCGAATGAACCGAACGATCAAGGAGGCGACCGTGAAGCGTTACCATTACGACAGCCACGATCAGCTGCGCACCCACCTTGGTGACTTCATGGCAGCCTACAACTACGCGCGAAGGCTCAAGACCCTCGGCGGCCTCACGCCCTACGAATACATCTGCAAGATCTGGACATCCGAGCCGGACAGATTCATCCTAAATCCGACCCACCAGATGCCGGGACTGAACACCTAGGTCATGGACATGCTGGCATATCCGACATCGGCATGGTGCGAAACGCCCAGGCCAGCGGTTTTGAAGTCCTGCGGCATGGCGAGGACGCGATCAGATCAGAATTGGTCACCGTGGCGGCGGCCGCGGATGGAGCCAACGACGAGCCGAGGAAAGCATTCGGGCAACTGTTTATGAAGCTTTCTAGAGATTATGTCTCTGAGAACGCCTTTTCGTAACCGTACGGTCTCCCTGCACTGCCGCGCATAGGGAGTGAGGGATAGTGTCCGCTTAGGATAGCGGACACTAAGGGGCGATCGATGGCGCGTCGTGCGAGACGGCTCTGGAGCGACGAGGAGAAGCGCTCGATCTGCTTTCAGACGGCAGCGCCGGATGTGTCGGTGGCGCAGGTTGCGCGTCGATATGCGATGAACGCCAACATGATCTTCAAATGGCTGCGGGATCCTCGATACGCCCCCACCGCCGAACCGGTGGTCGAGATATGCGCTGCGGATGTCGCTGGCTTCCTGCCGGTTGAGATCGTCGATCAGCCGGAGTGGAGGGATCATGACGCGGTGTCTGATCCGACCGCTGATCCTGGCACAATCGAGATCGATGTCGCAGGTGGTCACCGACTGCGGATTGTGGGCACCTACGATCCCGAGGCGCTGGCCCGGCTGATCCGGGGCCTGTCGCCATGATCCCGGTCCCGTCGAACACGCGGGTCTGGCTGGCGGCCGGTGTCACAGACATGCGACGGGGGTTCACGACGCTGGCGGCTCAAGCTGAGACGGCGCTGAAGCAGGACCCGTTCGCTGGCCACCTGTTTGTGTTCCGCGGGCGGCGTGGCGATCTGATCAAGATCATCTGGTGGGATGGCCAGGGCGCGTGCTTGTTCTCGAAGCGCCTTGAGAAGGGCCGGTTCGTCTGGCCGTCGGCGAAGGAGGGTAAGATCTCCCTGACGGCGGCGCAGTTGGCGATGCTCCTGGAGGGCATCGACTGGCGGGCCCCGCAGCGTAGCTGGAAGCCGCTCAAGGCAGGATAAATTGCCCTGTCGAGGGCATTCAGGATTCCCGCCGCAGCCATGTTTTGCTATAGTTTGGCATGCTTGACGTGGCCCAATCCCTGCCGGAAGATCCCGATGAACTACGCCGCTTCACGGCCCTTTTGCTGGCCGAAGTGAAGTCGCAGGCGATGCTCATCGAGAAGCTGCGCCATCAGCTGGCCGGGCACCGCAACTCTCGGTTCGGCGCCTCATCGGAGATTATCGAGCAGCTTCAGCTGGCACTGGAAGCCAGCGAGATCTCGATCGCCAAGATGACGGCCAAGCTGCGGCTTCCCGATGAGGAGCCGAAGGACAAGCCGAAGCGCCGTCCGATCCCGGATCACATCCCGCGGATGGAAGTCGAGTTGACGACCGGCGGCGATGATTGCGCCAAGTGCGGCGGTCGACTGCGCCGTCTGGGCGAGGATGTGACCGAGGAGCTGGAGTATGTGCCCGGCCGGTTCATCGTGAACCGCATCGTGCGGCCGCGCTTTGCGTGTTCCGGCTGCGAGGCCTTCACGCAAGCGCCCATGCCGTCGCGCCCCATCGAGCGCGGGCGCCCCGGGCCAGGTCTGCTGGCGCATGTGCTGGTCTCCAAATACGCCGACCACTTGCCGCTCTATCGTCAAAGCCAGATCTTCGAGCGCGACGGGCTGGACCTGGACCGCTCGACGTTGGCCGACTGGGTCGGCAAGTCGACGGCGCTGCTTGAACCGCTGGCCGACGCCATCGGACGACATGTGCTGTCGGGCGAAGCCATCTTCGCAGACGACACGCCGGTGAAGATGCTGGCGCCCGGCATGGGAAAAACCGCGACAGCGCGGCTCTGGGCCTATGGGCGAGACGAACGGCCCTGGGGCGGGGATGCCGCGCCCGCCAGCTGGTATCGCTTCTCGCCCGACCGGAAGGGCCAGCACCCAAAGGATCACCTGTCAGGATATCGCGGCTGGATGCATGCGGATGGATACGCCGGGTTCGAGGACCTCTACGGGTCCGGCGACATCCGCGAGGTCGCTTGCATGGCCCATGTCAGGCGCAAGTTCGTCGATGTCCATCGGGCGCAGGGCTCGGCCATCGCCGACGAGGCGATCAAACGCATCGCCTACCTCTACGCAGTCGAGAAAGAGGCGCGGGGATCACCGCCGGACAGGCGGGTCGAGATCAGGCAGGCGAAAGCGAAGCCCATCTTCGATGATCTTGAGGTCTGGCTGCACCTCCAGCTGCCATCCATTTCCGGCAAGTCGCCATTGGCCGCGGCGATCCGCTATGCCCTGACCCGCATGAAGCGGCTCCAGCCGTATCTCGATCACGGTGTCCTGGAACTGGATAACAACACGGCCGAGCGTGCGATGCGATCCGTCGCGATCGGCAGGAAGAATTATCTCTTCGTCGGATCACTGACCGGCGGCCGCGCCGCCGCCATCGCCTACACCCTGATCGAAACCGCCAAGCTGAACGGCGTCGACCCGCAGGCCTGGCTCGCAGACACGCTCGCTCGCATCCCGGACTACAAGATCACCCGCGTCGATGACTTCCTACCGTGGAAAATGGCGGAGTAGAGCGGTCAGGCCGGACGCTTACGCCTTTTCTCCCTTCAGATCGCTTCTGCGCGATTGCATTCTGGATATCTGGCCCATTTCCGCAGGGACCGTTCTGCTCGGAGAAGAAGTGCCTCAGCGGCGGCTGCATTCTGTCACCTCTGCCGCTTTGGAGTCAGGGGTCGGTGCCGCGCTGCTCGATCAATTCCTGATCGAGGCCCATGCATTTCCAGCTGATGACCGAAGACCGCATAGCCGAAAGACCTTCGATGCCAGAAAGTTTGCAGACCTGCTTCGCGAGATTCCTACACTGGTCGGTCCCAACGCAATGCTACAGGCCATGGGGGCGACCAAAACCGAGTTAGATAAGCTGGCGTCAGAGGGCCTTGTCACACCAAGAACAAAGCTGCCAAAAGTCAAATCGCCTTGGCGTATCGAGGATGGCATTGAGCTCGTATCCCGGTTGTCTGAGATGGCTGAGCCTTTGGGTGCGCAGGATAAGAATTGGGAGACCATCCAACTGGCCAGTGGGCGCGCGGATACCTCCATCGGTGAAATCATCGGTGCAGTCCAAGACGGGCATCTAAAGCTGGGCCAGCGAGAAGGGAACAATGGCTATCATGCTTTCGAAGTCCATATTCCGGAGCTTTTGAACTGGGCGGACAATCTGACGCATCAGATTAAGACACCAAAGGCGCTCCTACCCGGCGCAATGTCCGCTGCCGCCTTTGGCCGATCCGTTGGCCTTCGGGATCGTGGAAGGTTCGAGGCACTTGTAGCGAACGGCCATACCCCTGCCTTTGCGATCAACAATCCCAAAACGCATCGGACACAATGGCAAGTCTCGGAGGCCGACATCGAAGCTTTTCACCAAAAATTTGTAACAGCCGCAACCATCGAAGCTATCTTTGAACTTCACCCCAATACCTTCCAGGCTATTCTGCGTGCTGCTGGATGCAGTCCTTTCGCCCCGGGCGGGTTGGACTTTGGCGCGATATGGTTGCGAGAAGTGGTTGAGCCGGTGTTGCTCCGACATGTAAGCCAGTAGGCCTTTTTTTCTGTCCATAAGTGCTCTTGGCGAGCATCCAGCAACGGACATTAGATTACACTACTTTTAACAATGGCTTATGAGTCTCATGTGGATGTAGCGAAGATTTCGCTTGACAGGGGGTGTGCATAAAAACGCGAAAACGTGCATCCTTATGCCTCGTTGGCAACAACTCGCGTTTCCAATGGCGCCCGCGGGAGGACTCGAACCCCCAACAGTCCGATTAGAAGTCGGATATTCTATCCAGTTGAATTACGCGGGCACGCCCGGTGGGTTAAGCCGCAAAGGTCTGTCGATGTCAACTTGGTCGATGCCCGGCATGACGACTTCTCACCTGTCCCCGCATAAACATACAGTTACAGCTGACTGGCAGGGCATCGCGCGGTGATCTCCCGACAGAGGATACAAATCGCCGTATCGTCGGACGTCCGAACAGCAAGCTCCGTCATGATCCGCGCGAACCCGCCCGGTTCGTTCTGCACCCGACCAAATGGCGCTGGCCCCTCACCTTCATTGCTTTCGACAGTTGCCATGAGCCGGGCGCGGATCCTGTTCCTTGGGTGCCCCCCAAACCATTGCGATTGTTGAAATAGCCATGTCAGGACGGGTCAGTCGTTGACATGTGGCGCGCCGTGGCACCTCGGAAAATACGGCTCGGACGGTGTCGAATTTAGCATGCAATCACGCTGCTAAAAGACCCTGAAAGCGAACATCCCGTTTTGTGGCGTGCAACGCACGCCGCACCCGCTGATCCCATCTCGGGCATTTCGTGCGAGCCCTCAGCCGCCTTGCCACCTCGCCGACCGCGTATCCGCGCTTCACGATCTGCGCCGCAATGTCTGTTTCAACTCATCGGCAAACCGAAACCCCGTTGGCCGTTTTCGTCGCTCCTTTATTCCGGAATTACCAGACAACCTGCTATCCCGCCAAGGGCACCTCAGAACTCCACCCATGCCTGAAGCAATAGACCGCCGCCCCGGTCCCCGGTCAGGGCCTGTACAAATCCCGCGCGTACCGAGATCACCGGCGAGACCTCGAAGACAATCGACGGGGTTACCTTGGCGTAGAAATCACCGCTCAGGCCCAGACCGGCCTCGACATTCAGCACACTTGTGAACCGCTCGTTAAGTGCCTGGCCCCAGGTGCTGTCGATCTTGATCTGTGTGTCGTTGTCCCGCAGGACCGTTGCCGTCGCATCGACAGCGAGCCACCCGTCCTCGAGGCCGCGACCCCAGTGCAGGCCGATGCGTACCGTCTCATCGAGGGAACCGGTCGGCAAAAGTGTGTACCCGATGCCAAGGCTCGTGGCGAACCGGTGCGTCCCCGATCCGTCGTCGAGGGCGTATCGCGCAAAGACCAGCATGCTGCCGGCATCTCCACGGTCGGCGGTATAGCCGTCGAGACCGAGGGTCAGCCGCTCGGTCAGCCCGTATTCCAGATAGACCGTCGGGTCGTAATACACCGGCCGCGCCGCCGCGCCGAACAGCGCGACGTTGCCGCCGAACGAGCTGAAGACCCCGCCTTCTTCGCGCGGCCATGCGCCGGCATGGGCAGCCGCGGCGGACAAGAACCACAGGGCGGCAAATCTGAACATTTCGGTCTCGCGCAAGTCGGACTGCCGAGCATGAGACGATCGAGGTTAATGTTTCGTTAATCCACAACCTGTCGACCCGCAGATGCTTGTTCGAGGACCGGTCAGCCCTGCGATGAACTGTCGTCGGGCGGCATGCGTGCGGCGGCCGATCCGGAGGTATTGCACGGATGCGCGCGGGGCGTGGCCCGCCTGGTCAGGGCATAGACCAACAAGGCCGGTCCTTCGCGCAGCCACTGCCGGACGCCGCGCCACGTCAGCGGCGGCGCGGTCGGGCAGGACGTCGTCGCCGTCAGCCCCAGCCTGCGCGCGACAAGACGGCTGCGCAGCGCGTGATACCTGTCCGTGACGATCACGATGGTGCGCACGTCGGGCGGTAAAAGCGGTTTCGCAAAGGCCAGGTTCTCGCCGGTGGTTCTGGAGTGCGCCTCACGGACGATGGCCGCGTCCGGCACGCCCTCGTGCCGCAGAATGGCGTGCATCGCCTCGGCCTCGGTCAGAGGATGCAGGCCCAGCCCGCCACAAACGACGATCCGCGTCACCGCGCCCGCGTGAAACAGTGCGGCGGCATGGCGGGTGCGACGGTTCAGCGTGGGCGAAGGGCCGGTCGGCCAGACGGCGGCACCGAGGACGAGAGCGATTTTCATGGCACGATCCTACAGCGAACCGGCGGTGATACCACTGTCCCGCCGATGGCGCCCCGAAATGCGATGCCCGAAATGCGATACCGAAATGTGACGCCCGAAATGCGATGCAGTTCGGGGTTGAGGATTCCGCGGTTTCGGTGCGACAAAACCACAAAACACCTCGTGCGGGACGACCCGATGTTGCAAATCGCTCCCTTGGCCGTCCTTACGCTGGTCGCTGCTGCCGTGGCCCACTTTTTGCCCGGTGACAGGGACGGCGTCGTGGTGGGCCTCGGTGTCTTTGCGATGACGGTTCTTGTCGCCTCGGCGGGGCTGTTTTCCGTAGCGTGGCTGTGGCGCCGCGTTGCCCGGCTTTTTGGCAGGCGGACAGACCCCGAAACGGTCCCGGATACCCGCCAGCGCATCGTGGTCGACGGATCGAACGTCATGTACTGGGACCGGGAAACCCCGATGCTTGGCACGGTGACGGCGGTGCTCGACGCGCTGATCGCGCGGGGGTTCGCGCCGGTCGTCTTTTTCGATGCCAATGTCGGCTATCGGCTGTTCGACGCCTTTCACGGGCCCGACGCCATGCAGCGCAGGCTGCCGGACGGCCTGGCCGAGGTTGTCGTCGTGGGTGCGGGCGATCCGGCGGACCCTGCGCTGATCGCCCGGGCACTGGACACCGGTGCCCGGATCGTCAGCAACGATCGCTTTCGCGACTGGCGCGGCCAGTTTCCGGCGCTGGGCGAAAAAGGCGTGCTGGTCTCCGGCGAGATGCGGGGCGGCGCGGTTCGGTTGCGGATGTGAAAGCCTTGTCGCACCCGCCGCCCCGGCTGTGCCGTCAGGAGACGCTGCCCCGGCCAAGGCCGCGCAGGAACGCACCGTGCGGGATGCAGCGCGCGGCGGCGGCGCGGTACTCGCGCACCAGTGCCGCATGGGTGCGGCGCAGCTCGGCCCGGCGTTTGGGATTGGCGGCGAGCAGCGACTTGGCTGCGCGGCGTGGCAACAGCCCAAGACCGTCGAGGACCGGCGTCGCAAGCTCTGGTCCGATATGCGGCAGGCCGAGCGGCATCGGCGTGAAATCCGCAGGCACCGGTGGGCGTCTGGCCCAGGCCGCAACTCTGTCGCGCAGGTCCTGCGGATGGCTGTGCGCCACGTCGCGCCAGAACGCCGTGTCGCGCCGTTCGGACATGTAGTGCAGGCGGATGAAATCGCGGAAATCGTCGATCTGACGGGCAAGTGTGGCGTTGTAGCGATCCGGCGCCTTGTCGCGGTCCGGCCCGGACAGCAGGTTCGACAGAAGCATCAGCTGGGTGATCGTGCCGTGGATCGACGTCGCCTCCAGCGGTTCGAGGAACGAGGACGCAAGACCGAGGGCGATGCAATTGCCAAGCCACGGCGCCGCAAGGCGCCCCGCGTCGATCCTGATGTCGCGCCGCGGCTCGATCGGATGGCCGAGGGCCGCCTCGACCTCGGCCCGAGCGGCCTCGGGCGTGGTGTGCGCGTCGGAATAGACATAGCCGCAGCCCATCCGCTCCTGCGTCGGGATCGACCACATCCAGCCGTTCCCAAGGGCGCGCGCCTCTGTCAGGGGGGCGATATCTTCGCCCCCATGGGGCAGCCAGAACGGCATCGCCCGGTTGACCGGCAGGACATCGCCATAACCGATCCACTCGGGCCCGAGCGCGCCGATGACGGCTCGGCGAAACCCGGTGCAGTCGATGAACAGATCCGCCGTCAGCCGTTGCCCGTCGTCCAGCGTCAGCGCCGAGATGGCCCCATCCGCCACGGCAACCTGCGTCACCTGCGCGTCGATCACGCGGGCCGTTCGCGCCTGCGTGCGCAGCCATGCACCGGCCCTGGCCTGATCGAAATGATAGGCGTGGTGAAACGGCCCGGCAGGCACATCGCGGCCGTTCAGGCGGGCAAAGGGGCTTGCCGCGCGGTCGATCAGCGCCTGAAACAGATGCGCCTCGGCCACCGCGCGCCCCGACGCGATGGCGTACAGGTCGAGGCCGGGCCCCGCGACCTGTGCGGGATCGTCGATGGGGCCGTCATAGTGGTGGCCGATGCGGCGCCAGTCGCGATGGCGGATGCCGTATTTGATGGTGGCGCCTGTCGCGGCAAGAAAGGTGCGCTCGTCGAGGCCCAGATGCTGCAGCATGATGCGGAAAACCGCCGTTGTGCCTTCGCCGACACCGATGGTGCCGATGGCCGAGGATTCGACGACCGTGATGTCGCAGGCGGCCTTCTTGCGCCGCGCTAGATCGCTCAGCATCAGCGCCGCAAGCCAGCCCGCGGTGCCGCCGCCGACGATGGTGATGCGGGCGGGCAGGGCGGCGGTTTCGGTGGCGGTCATGGCGGGCCTCGCGCGGTTATCATGCGGATCGTGCCGCAGCCGGGCGCCCCTGCGCAAGTGTGCGCCAGCCGCCGCCGGGACCGAATTCTTTCAAAGAATTCGACGCCGAAGTTTTTGTAAAACTTCGCTCCCCCGGGCGGCGGTCAGCGCTGGACCACTTGCGGCAGCCGCGATGCGGGTGGCGTGTTCCGGCTGCGGCCGCTGGTGACGCGCCCGTCGATGATCGTCATGCCGATGCCCGGCAGGTTGCCCATCTGCACCGACGCCAGCAGATCCTTGCCGGGGCTGTGCTGCGCCTGGTCCATCAGGACGAAATCGGCGCACATGCCGATCTCGATCAGGCCGGTATCCAGCTCGCGTTGCCGCGCGGTATTGCCGTTTCCGAAACAGAAGGCCTGTTCGGCAGGCACGTTCCCGAGGCTCGAGAGCATCGCCACCATCCGCATGATCCCCAGCGGCTGCACACCCGATCCCGCCGGGCCGTCGGTGCCCAGGATCACCCGGTCCAGACATTTCAGCTCGCGCGCGGTGTTCAGCGCCAGCAAGGCGGCGCGTTCATTGCCGTTGTGCACAATCTCGAGGCCAGCGGTGCAGCCTTCGCAGATGCACAGGATCTGGTCGTCGGGCAGGGCGGTATGGCCGCCGTTGATGTGGCCGATCACGTCTGTCCCGGTCTCGAGAACCATGTCGGCGTCGATCAGCCCCGATCCGGGAATGCTCGGCCCGCCGGTATGGATCGTGCTCTGGATGCCGTATTTGCGCGCCCAGTCCACCATCTGCCGGGCCGTCTTGCCATCCTTGACGGTCCCGAGGCCGACCTCGCCCAGCAGAGTCACACCCGCCTTCGCCAGATCGGCGAAATCCTCCTCGACCATGCCATGCTCGATCACCGGCGCGCCCGCGTGAACCTTGACGCCCGAGGGGCGGAAATTCTCGTACCAGCGCTGTGCCGCGATCGCCATGGCCTTGAGGCCGACGATATCCTTCGGCCGCCCCGGCATGTGCACCTCGCCCGCTGAAATCAACGTCGTCACGCCGCCGTGCAGCGTCGAATCGATCCAGTTCAGCTGGTTCTGCCGCGGCGTGTAATCGCCCACGACCGGGTGGACGTGGCTGTCGATCAGACCCGGCGCCAGCGTCACGCCGCCCGCGTCCACGACCGTCGTGACGCCTTCGCAGTCGAGGTCTGCCGCGCGCCCCCAGGCGGTGATCTTGCCGTTCACCGCGATCAGGCAATCGGCATCGATGATCGGCTCTTCGAGCTTGCCGGACAGGATCATCCCGATATTGCGGATGACCAGCTTGCCGCTATCTGCGGTGTCTGGGGCGGCGTCATGTGGCATCGGGCGTCTCCGCTGATTTCGCGCCCACGCTAGCAGGGCGGGCCCGCGTCAAGCAATCCGTTGACAGGCCACGGGGACCGGTTAGACTGTTTGCACACGAACGATATTCGGCCCCGCACCCGGCAGGGCCCCGACCCGCGATGCGAGGGTGCCCCGGCGATGTCCTATCTTGTGCCGACTGATCTTGCCGCCGCCTTGGCGGGCCTTGCCCGGCCCGGCGTGCAGGTGATCGCGGGCGGGACCGACTGGTTTCCGCGCACGGGCGAACGGCTGACGGACGCGCCGCTCGTCGATATCATGGCTCTGCCGGGTTTCCGGGGTATCGCCCACGGCCCGGACGGCTGGCGTATCGGTGCGGCAACCAGCTGGACGGATATCCTGCACTGTCCGCTGCCCGCCGGCTTCGACGCGCTGAAACTGGCGGCCCGCGAGGTCGGCTCGGTTCAGATCCAGAACGCCGGAACGCTGGCGGGCAACCTGTGCAACGCCTCGCCCGCCGCCGACGGCGTTCCGCCGCTGCTGGCGATGGACGCAGGCGTGGAGCTTGTGTCGGCGCGCGGCACCCGGCACCTGCCGCTTGGCCGTTTCATCCTCGGACCGCGCCGCACGGCCCTCGCCTCCGGCGAACTCGTCAGCGCCATCACCGTGCCGGACACGGGCGCGGGCGGACGCAGCACCTTTATCAAGGCGGGCGCGCGGTCTTATCTGGTGATCTCCATCGCCATGCTCGCCGCCCGGATCGAGTGTGCGGCGGACGGCGCCATCACGGCGGCACGCCTTGCCGTGGGCTCTTGCGGGCCGGTTGCCTGCCGGTTGCGGGCGCTGGAGGCGCTGCTGATCGGCGCGACAGCCGACACCTTGCCGGAGATCACCGCCGCCGATCTGCCGGAACTCGCCCCGCTCGACGATCACCGCGCCTCGGCAACATATCGCCGTGCCGCCGTCGCCGAAATGGCGGCGCGCGCGCTGGCCGACTTTGTGGGGCCGCGCTGATGGACGGCACCCGCCCCGCAGCGCTGACGTTCACCCTCAATGGCGCGCGCGTCAGCGCAGAACCGGAACCGGGCGAACGTCTGTCGCAGACCCTGCGCGACCGGCTGGGCGCCCGCGACGTCAAGATCGGCTGCAACGCGGGCGATTGCGGCGCCTGCACCGTGCTGGTCGACGGCGCCGCCCATTGCGCCTGCCTGATGCCCGCCCACCGCGCGGCGGGCCGCCACATCGAGACCGCGCGCGCCCTGCGCCATTCGCCGCAGGGCATCCGTCTGGCGGAAAATTTCGCGCGCCATCAGGCCGCCCAATGCGGCATCTGCACGCCGGGGATGATGGTCGGCGCCGTCGCGCTTTTGCGCGCAACGCCGGTCCCTTCCGAAGCGCAGGTCAAGGATGCCCTCGGCGGCGTGCTGTGCCGATGCACCGGGTATCGCAAGATCATCGACGCCGTGATGCGCGCGGGCGATCCGGTGCCCGGACACGAGACGCCGCTGGCAGGGGACGGCACCGTCGGCAGCCC
Source organism: uncultured Alphaproteobacteria bacterium (assembly GCA_963761735.1). Classification (GTDB taxonomy): domain Bacteria; phylum Pseudomonadota; class Alphaproteobacteria; order Rhodobacterales; family Rhodobacteraceae; genus CAVXHQ01. The sequence goes on along the minus strand of CAVXHQ010000003.1, from coordinate 291,842 downwards.
GATCCCGCGTCTGGACGGCGACGCAAAGCTCGACGGCACCGAAGCGTTCGGCGACGACGTCGCGCCGGCGGGCGCGCTGGTGGTGAAACTCATCCGGTCGCCGCACGCACACGCGCGCTTCGCCATCGCCGACACCGTTGCATTGGGGCTGGTGGTGCTGACTGCCGCCGACGTTCCCGGCCAGAACGCCTTTGGCGTCATTCCCGCCTTTCAGGACCAGCCGGTGTTCGCCGAAACCACCACCCGCTACCGCGGCGAACCCGTCGCCGCCGTGGTGGGCGAGGCCGCGACCATGGCCCGCTTCGATCCCGCCACCTTCCCGGTGACCTGGGAGGAACTGCCGCCGCTCACCACTCCGGACGCCGCGATGGCGCCCGGCGCGCCGCTGTTGCACGCAGGCCATGCGCGCAACGTCATGTGCGGCGGTTTCGTGCAGTGCGGCGATGCCGATGCGGCCCTCGCCCGGGCCTGTGTCACAGCCAGCGGCACCTTCACGACCGCCTTCGTCGAACACGGCTATATCGAACCCGAGGCCGGTTTCGCGCAGGTCGTCGACGGCCGCATCCATATCCACGCCTGCACGCAGGCGCCGATAATGGACCGCGACGCGATGGCCCTGATCCTTGGCCGCCCCGCCACCGACATCCGCATCGTGCCCACGGCGGTCGGCGGCGGTTTCGGCAGCAAGCTCGACCTGTCGGTACAGCCCTACGTGGCGCTGGCCGCCATCGCCACGGGCCGCCCCTGCCGGATCACGTTTGAGCGGTGGGAAACGATGCAGGCCACCACCAAACGCCATCCCGCGCGGATCACCGCCCGCATCGGTGCGATGCGCGACGGCAAGATTTCAGGCATGGCCTTCGACGGCATCTTCAACACCGGTGCCTATGCGAGCTGGGGGCCGACCGTGGCGACCCGGGTGCCGATCCACGCCAGCGGGCCGTACCGCATCGCCGACTACCGCGCCCGTGCCGAGGGCATCTATACCCACAATCCCCCGGCCGGTGCGTTCCGCGGATTCGGCGTGCCGCAATCCGCCGTGGCGCAAGAGGTGCTGTTCGACGATCTCGCGGCGCAACTGGACATCGACCCGCTGGAATTCCGCCTGAGAAACGTCCTCGACAACGACGTGCCCACCGTCTGCGGCCAGCGTTTTGCGCAAGGCGTGGGTATCCGCGCCTGCCTGATGGCGCTGCGCCCCGCGTGGGACGCGGCGCGCGCGCAGATCCGCACCACGGGAAACCTCCGCGTGCGGTGCCGGTATCGCCGCTGGATGGTACGGCTGCGGCAACACCTCGCTGCCGAACCCGTCGACGATCCTCGCGGGCATCACCGCGCAGGGCCGGATTGTCCTGCATCAGGGCGCGATGGATATCGGGCAGGGGGCCAACACCGTCATCGCCCAGATCTTTGCGCAGGCGCTGGGCGTGCCCGTCACGGCGCTTGCCCTCGTCGGCCCCGATACCGATATCACGCCGGATGCAGGCAAAACCTCCGCCTCGCGCCAGACCTTCGTCACCGGTGCCGCCGCCCTGCGCACCGGCGCGGCGCTCCGGCGCGAGATCCTGCGGCTGTCGAATGCCCCCGACGATGCGCAGATCACGCTGCACGGGCCCGAAATCCACGCCCACGGTCATATCATCGACCTCGCGCGCCTGCCGTGCGACGCGCGCGGCTATGTCCTGAGCGCTGTCGAGACCTATGACCCGCCGACGCAGCCCCTCGATGCCGACGGTCAGGGCGTCCCCTACGCCCAGTTCGGCTATGCCGCGCACATCGCAGTGGTGCAGATCGACATGGCGATTGGCACCGTCCGCCCGCTGCATTTCACCGCCGCCCACGATGTCGGTCGCGCGATCAATCCCCTGCTGGTCGAGGGTCAGGTGCATGGCGGTATCGCCCAGGGCCTCGGGATGGCGCTGATGGAGGAATATATCCCCGGCCGCACCGAAAACCTGCACGACTACCTCATTCCCACCATCGGCGACGTGCCCCCGATTGAGACCCTGATCGTCGAGGAACCCGACGCCCACGGTCCCTACGGCGCCAAAGGCCTTGGCGAACACGCCCTCATTCCCACCGCGCCCGCAATCCTGAACGCGATCCGCGCCGCCACCGGTATTCGCATCACCCGTCTGCCGATAACGCCGTCCCGCCTGCACGCGGCCCTGACCGGTGCAACCGATGCGGATTGAGCGTGCCGTCCTGCTTTTTCTTGCCTCAAAAACTCCCCCCGGAGGGTCCGCCGCCGCCCCGCGCGCTGCATCCGAAGGTGCGCGATGACCGCAAAACCCGACAAGATCCGCTGCGATGCCTGCCCGGTCCTGTGCTTTATCGCGCCAGGCCGCACCGGCGCCTGCGACCGCTATGCCAATCACGACGGCGATCTGGTGCGGCTCGATCCGCTGACGGTGATCGAACGCGGCGGACCCGCCGTGCCGTTTCTGGCGGATGCAGGCGCAAGCGGGCCGGATTGGGACGGCGACATGCTCAAACCCGCGCGTCCCATCGTGACCGCCATCGGTGCGGGCACGACCTATCCCGACTACAAACCGGCCCCGTTCATCGTCGCGCAAACGGTCGACGGCGTCGACATGATCACCGTCGTGACCGAAGGCATCTTCAGCTATTGCGGCGTGAAGGTGAAGATCGACACCGATCGTCACATCGGCCCCGAACGCGCCTTCGTGCGTGTCGGTGGCGAGCCGATCGGCCATGTGACGACCGGCGAATACGGCTCGAAGATGCTGTCGCTCGGCGGTGTCGAACACCTGACGGGCGGCACCAAGAAAGAAGGCCGCACCACCTGCGACGCGCTGCTGCGCCTGTGCAACCGCGAGGCCGTGACGGTGCGGATCGACGACGGCGCCGAGGTGGTCCTTCAGGCGGGCCGGCCGCCGGTGATCGACGGCGTGCCCGAACGGCTCATGCGGGTGGGGTGCGGGTCCGCGACCATCGGCATGTTCGCCGCGCAATGGGTGGGCCATGTCGACGAGGTGGTGGTGGTCGACGATCACATCACCGGCGTGTTGTCCGAACATCAGGCGGGCAAGATGCTCGACGTCGCCCCGACGGGTATCAGGATCGCGGGCCGACGCTCGACACCGGGGCGGTATTTTCAGGTCGCCGCCCCCGGCACCGGCTGGGGCGGCACCGACATCGCCGATCCGCTGACGATCCTGAAGCCGTGGGACGCAAAGGTCGGCTGGCCCGGCCTGCGCCTGTTCATGGTCTCCACCACGGGCGAGCAATGGGCCTACTTCGAGCTTGACGACACGCTGACGCCCCGCCCCGCCGATCCGCCCGCCGCCGTTGCGGCCTCTGCCGCCCTGATCGCCGAAAACTGCGAACCGTCGCTGTGTTCGGTCCTGTTCATGGGCGGCGCGGGGGGATCGCTGCGGTCGGGGGTGACGACGAATCCGGTGAAACTGACCCGGTCGGTCCGCGACACGCTGACGCGGGTGACCATCGGCGGGGCCGCGGCATATCTCTGGCCCGGGGGCGGCATCACGGTGATGGCCGACGTCCTCGACATGCCGACCGATGCCTTCGGCTATGTGCCCACGCCCGCGCTGGTCGCGCCGATCGAATTCACGCTGACGGCGGCAGATTATGCCGCGCTTGGCGGCCATGGCGACCGGGTGCGGCCCCTGGCCGACGTCCTCACCCCCGGCATCCGCAGGGTGACGCGATGAGCGGGGCGCTCTCTGCGTCCGGCCCGCAGGCGCATCTGCTGGCGGGCGACCGGTTGCATCTGCACCACGGACCGATCGACCTGATCGTCATGGCCGACGGTCCGGACCGCAACCGTGCATTCGCCGCCGCGACGGCGCGGTTCGGCACGATCCTGCCCGACCTCGCAGCCGAACTGCCGCTCCTGCGACGTGCCACCGGGGTCGTCCCGACCGGCATCGTCGCGCGCAGGATGCACGCGGCGACCGCACCGCATCGCCCGGTGTTCATCACGCCGATGGCCGCGGTGGCGGGTGCCGTGGCCGACGCCGTCCTTGCGGCGATGGTCTGCGCCACGCCGCTGACCCGGGCAAGCGTCAACAACGGCGGCGATATCGCGGTGCATCTGACGGGCACACAGCGCCATAGGCTTGGCCTGATGACACCGGACGGCACCGCCCTCGGCACCGTCACGCTCGGCGCCGACGACCCCTGCGGGATCGCCACCAGCGGGCTGGGCGGGCGCAGCCAGACGCTTGGCATCGCCGATGCCGTGACCGTGCTGGCCGCCACCGCCGCCGCTGCCGATGCCGCCGCCACGCTGATTGCCAATGCCGTCGATCTGCCCGGCCACGCAGGCATCCGGCGCGTCCCGGCGCGCGACCTGCACCCCGACAGCGACCTGCGCGCGCGGCCCGTCACCACGTCCGTCGGCGCGCTGACGGATGTGGAAATCGCCCGCGCCCTCGCCGCCGGTGCCGCCTGCGCCGAGGCGATGCGCGCCCGTGGCCTGATCGCCGCCGCCGCCCTGTTTCTGCGCGGCCAGTGCCGCATCACCGGCGACGCGCGCCGGTTTTGCCCCAAGCACCCGGACATACCCCCGAAGGAGCCTTGCCCATGCCTGACCTGCGCCTGCGAAAGATGGCGACCGTCGTCGAGGAAATCCACCATGAGGGCGGGCCGCGCGCCAATGTGCCGTTGCGCCGCGCCGCCTGTCTCGCCGTCATCGCGAACCCGTTCGCGGGCCGTTACGTCGAGGATATCCAGCCCTTCATGGAGGACCTCGAACCCCTTGGCCTCGACATGGCGCGCCGTCTGATCGACGCGCTGGGCGGCGATGCCGATCTGGTCGAGGGCTATGGCAAGGGCGCCATCGTCGGCGCGAACGGCGAGGTGGAGCACGGCGCGCTCTGGCACGCGCCGGGCGGCTACGCGATGCGCGAATTGCTCGGTGGCGTCGACGGACGCGCAAAGGCCATCGTGCCCTCCACCAAGAAGGTCGGCGGCACGGGCGCGCGCCTCGACGTGCCGATCACCCACATCGATGCCGCCTATGTGCGCGGCCATTTCGACGCGATGGAGGTGGGCCTGAACGATGCGCCGAAGGCGGACGAAATGCTGCTGGTACTGGTGATGACCACCGGCGCGCGGGTGCACGACCGGGCGGGCGGGCTGAAAGCCCGCGACATCAGCAAGGGGGACGGATTGAGATGAGCGCGGACTCTCGAAAGGCGGACATCCGCAAGATCGTGACATGGGTCGAAGAGACCCACGCCGAGGCCGGTCGCAGCGTCGCGCCGCCGACGCGCAAGGCCGTGTCTGTCGCCGTCATCGCCAACCCGTTCGCCGGGCGGTACGAGGACGATCTGACGGTCCTGATGGACATCGGCGCGGAACTCGGCGGGCTGCTGGGCACGCGCTGCGTCGCGGCCCTCGGGATCACGCCCGCGCAGGCGCAAAGCTATGGCAAGGCCGCGATGGTCGGCGAGGCGGGCGAGCTGGAACATGCGGCCGCGATCCTGCATCCGAAACTGGGCGCGCCGCTGCGCGCGGCGGTCGAAAAGGGCGCGGCCCTCGTGCCGTCGTCCAAGAAGATGGGCGGGCCGGGGCAGGCCCTCGACGTGCCGCTGGGCCACAAGGACGCGGCCTATGTCCGCAGCCATTTCGACGGTATCGAGGTGCGTCTGAACGATGCGCCCCGCGCGGGCGAGATCATGGTGGCCGTCGCCGTCACCGACAGCGGCAGGCCGTGGCCGCGCGTCGGCGGGCTGACCCATGACGCGGCACAAGGCGAGGACGGGTTGCGCTAGGGCGGTGTCGCGGGGGCAGGGTTTCACCGCCCCGGCCCGCGCGGCCACACCCTCCGGACGCTCTCGGGGCCGGGCCGCCGTTCCGGTCGGTGAATGCGGATCACGGACATACCGTGTGCGGCACGGCGATGGTGGCGGGACACCCCGCCCTACAGCTTGTCGAGCAGGTACAGCAGCGTCGCCAGTTCGGCCCGGCTGAGCGCCGTCGTCGTCTGCGCCGAAATCTGGCGCGCCACCGGAATCGCGGCACTCAGGGCGGCTCGTCCCGCCGCCGTCAGCGTCACGTCGAGACGGCGCCTGTCGGTGGCAGAGCGCGCCGTGGCAACATGGCCCTTGGCACGCAGCCGGTCGACCACGCCTTTGGTCGTTGCGGCATCCAGACCGGCCAGCCGCCCCAACCGGTTCTGGCTCGTCGGGCCGTTCTCGGACAGCCGCAGCAGCGTCGAAAACTGCGTCGGCGTCAGATCGGGCAGGCGGGCGCTGAAAATCTCGAGGTGTTTCTGGTTTGCCAGCCGCAGTTTATAGCCGATCTGATCGTGCAGGACATAGTCAGACACCCAGCCGCGCCTTCAGCAGGGCCGGATCGGTGCGCAGCGCGTCGCCGGTCGCGGTACCGACGATTCGCCCGGCCTCGATGAAGGCGACGCGGGTGGCGGTGGCCAGCACGGCCTCCATCTTTTGCTCGACCAGCACGATTGCCTTGCCCGCGTCGCGCAGCCGGATCACCACGTCCTGGATCGTGCGCACCATCGACGGTTGCAACCCCTCCGTCGGCTCGTCCAGCAGCAACAGATCGGGGGCGACGCACAGCGCGCGCGCCACGGTCAGCATCGTCTGCTCGCCGCCCGACAGTGTTTCCGAGCGTTGTTTCAGCCGCGATTTCAACGCCGGAAACATTTCCAGCGCCTCGTCCATGACGCCGCGCGGCAGGTTGCGCGTCTGCAATCCCACGGCAAGGTTTTCCGCCACGGTCATCTCGCCGAACAGCCGCCGTCCCTGCGGGATATAACCGATGCCCTGACGCGGCACGAGGTGCGCGGGCAGCGACCCGAGGTCGGTGCCGTTCCAGGTGACAGTCCCCGCGCGCAGCGGCAGCAGGCCCATGATGGTTTTCATCGTCGTCGTCTTGCCCGCGCCGTTGCGGCCCAGCAGGCACAGGATTTCGCCCGGTGCCGCGTCGAACGTCAGCCCGTCGAGGACCGGCACGGCACCGTAGGCGGCGGACACATCCCTGAGTTTCAGCATCAGCCGGTCCCCAGATAGGCGGCCTGCACGCCCGCATCGGCGCGCACCGTATCGGGCGTGCCTTCGGCCAGGATGCGGCCCCTGTCCAGCACGGTGATCGAGGTCGCAAGCTCCATCACCAGCCCCATGTTGTGTTCGATCAGCAGGACCGTCGTGGCGGGCACGAGGGCGCGCACGAGGTCGGTGAACGCCGCGATTTCGCCGCTGGCGAGGCCCTGCGTCGGTTCGTCGAGGATCAGCAGGACCGGGTCCTGCGCAAGGCCCATCGCGATTTCCAACAGGCGCTGATGGCCATAGCTTAGGTCGGCGGCGAGCCTGTCGTGGCGCCCGTCGAGGCCCGCGCGGGCGAGCGCCGTTTCCACCGCCGCGGCGATGCCGGAGGCCGGCGCGCCGGTGCGGCGGCGGGCGGCGAGGGCGACGTTTTCGAACACCGACAGCCGTTGAAAGACGCTCGTGATCTGAAAGGTATAGGCCATGCCGAGACGGACCCGGGCATGGGCGGGCAGGGCGGTGATGTCTTGGTTCTGAAAGGCGATCGTTCCGGCGCTGGGCGCCAGCCGTCCGATCAGCATCGAGGTGAACGTGGTCTTGCCCGCACCGTTGGGGCCGATCAGCGCGCGGATTTCGCCGCCGGGCAGGGTGAAATCCACATCCTCGTTCGCGGTGATGCCCGCGAAATGCCGGGTCAGTCCCCGCGTTTCGAGGATCGGAGCTTTCGCCACGGTCATGGCAGGCCCCGCCACAGGCGGCTGCGGATCAGGCCCGCGATGCCGCCCGGCGCGAACAGCGTCAGGATCACCAGCGCGGCCCCTGCCACGAGCATATAGGCGGGCGTGAAATCTGCGGCCCAGTCGATCAGATAGAACATGAACAGCGTACCGATGAACGGCCCGATCACCGTGCCGGCGCCGCCCAGCAGCACCCACAGCAGCGGAAAGATCGAATATTCGACGCTTGCGAAGGTGCTGCCGGTATTGCCGAAAATAAGGGCATAGGCCGCCCCCGCCGCCGCCGAAACCGTCGCCGACAGCACGCAGGCGCCCAGTTTCAGGCGCCAGGTATCATACCCCAGAAGGGCGGCGCGGTCTTCGTTCTCGCGGATCGCGATCAGGGCGCGGCCCGCCCGCGATTGCACCAGCCACAGCGTCAGCAGCGTCGCGCAGGCGAACAGCCCGAACGCCGCGAAATAGCGGGTGTCGGGCCCTGCCAGCGACAGTCCGAACAGGGGCGTGCCTGTGCCGCGATCACGAAACCCTCGTCGCCGCGCGTCCAATCCGAGAAATACAGGATCGTCAGGAATATCGCCTGCGCGAACATCAGCGTCACGATCATGAACGCCACGCCCGTGGTGCGCAGCGCCAGCAGGCCGACACCAAGGCCGAGGACAGCACCCGATGCCAGCGCGATCCCGAACGCCGCAGGCGCGGGCACCCCGAAATGATGAACCGGAATGGCGAGGCCGTACATGCCGGCCGCAAAGAACATCGCGTGGCCCAGCGACAACAGGCCGGTATATCCGAACGCGATGTTATAGCCCGTGGCATAGGTCGCCAGCACCATGACGCGGGCGAAAACCCCTTGTTCATAGGCGCCGAGGATCCAGTTGAGCGCGAACAGACCGGCCAGCAGGATCAGGTGCACGCCCCACACGCGGCCATTCCCCGCGCTCATCGTCTCGCGATCCCGAACAGGCCCGCCGGGCGGAACACAAGTACGAGTGCCACGAAGAGCGTCGCCATGATCTTGGCCAGGATCGGCGAGAAGAACACCGTGAGGATGCCGTCCGACATGCCGATCAGGATCGCGGCGAGGATGGTGCCGTTGAGCGAGCCCAGCCCGCCGATGATCACCACGGTGAACGAGATCAGCAGCGCGTCCGCCCCCATCAGGTAATGCGCCTGCCGGATCGGCACGATCAGCACCGCGGCAAGTGCGGCCAGCCCGCAGCCCACCCCGAAAACACCCGCATAGACCCGCGCGACAGGGATGCCGAACGCCTGCGCCGTTTCGGGATCGAGTTGCGTGGCGCGCATCAAAAGGCCCGCCTTCGACCGCGACAGGGCCAGTTTCAGCGCCACGACGACGGCGATGGCGGCCACCACGACGAAGATCTTGTAGGACGTGACCGACAGGCCCCAGGGCCAGACCAGCTCCCAGTTGTCGCCGAACCACGGCAGGGCATAGCGCGTGTTGAACGGCGCCTCGACGGGGCGCGGCACCGCGCCATACAGCATCAGGGTGCTTTGTTGCAGGATATACAGCAGGCCGATGGTGGCGACGATGGTGCGTTCGGGATCGTATTTCAAGCGGCGCAGCAAGGTCACATCGACGAACGCCGCGAACAGGCCGACGGCCAGCGGCGCCAGCACGAGGGCCGCGACAAACCCGAGCCACGCAGGCCCGCCGACGGTCTGGGTGATGGCCCAGGCCGGCGACGGCGCCCAGCATATAGAACTCGCCGTGGGCGACGTTGACGACGCGCATGACGCCGAACACGAGCGACAGGCCCGACGCCATGAGGACGAGGACCGCAGAAAATACGGCGCCCTCGATGAGGGCCAGCATGAGGTGAGGGCCGAATTGCATGGGCGTGCCGGGGCAGGGGATTTTTGCGGGTTCCGGTGGAAAACCCGGCGTTCGCCGGAGAGACGGCTGGCGTGCCGCCCCTCCGCACAACATCGGATCAGAAGGACTGCGTCGTGTAATCCACCTCGTCGGCGTAGAACGTCTCTTCGACGGTGGTCTCATGGGCGAGGTTGAGCCGTCCGCCCTCGACCTTGGTGATGTACTGCTTGCCGAAGACCTGATGCGTCTTGCCGTTGAACACCTTGTCGCCCTGCGGATGGTCGTCGGACGCAGGCATCGCCGACATCGCCTCGACCGCCTCGATCAGCGCGGGCCGGTCGTCGGTGCTGGCATAGCCCGACGCCTCCATCCCCGCCTTGATCACGTTGAGCGTTTCCCAGCAGCCGAACATATGCGCATAGGTCGACACATCGGCGGGATCGTCCACCGAGGCGCCGGTGTCGTCGACGCCCACGGCCGCGCGGTAATTGGCGTCGAACGCGGTCTGCCCCTCCTGCGCATAGCGCGGGTTGCCCTCCCAGAAATAGCTGTTCTCGAGGAATTCGAGGCCCGGAGACGACAGGTCCACCGCCTCGAGACTGTCGATATAGCCGAACATCGCGGGCCCGTTGCCACCGAAGAATTCGCCCAGTTCCTTGACGAAGGTCAGCACGCCAGGGCCGACCATGACGTGATACAGCACCTCGGTATCCTGCGGGATCTGCGGGAAATACTTGGTGAAGGACGTCTCCGTCGGGGGGATCGGGATCATCGCCGCGACGGACCCGCCCTGTGCCTCGATCGCGGCGGAAAAGAAATCGCGGTGGTCGTGGCCAAAGGCGAAATCGGGATAGATCATCGTGACGCGCTTGCCGAGGTTTTCGGCGACAAAGGGCGCCATCGCCTGAATCTGCGCCTTCACGTCGGTGATGCCCGGCTGCAAGGTATAGCGGTTGAGCATGCCGGAGGCGACGTGATGCCCCTCGGAGACCACGAAATACGGGATTTTCAGCTCGCCCGCGCGGGGCGCGGATCCGATCACGACATGGCTGAACAACGTGCCGAAGGCGACGTCGACATTATGCTGCGTGGCAAACTTTTCGACGACCTCGGCGCCGCGGTTCGGGTCGGTGCCATCGTCCTCGGTGATCATCTCGACGATGCGGCCGTTGATGCCGCCCATGTCGTTGATCCGCGCAAGGGCGGCGCGCGACGTGCGGTCGTACCAGCGGCCATAGGCGGCGCCGACGCCGGTGGCGTGCATCTGAAACCCGATCCTGATCGGCTCGGCCGTCTGCGCCTGCGCATAACGCGCCCACAGCGGCAGCGTCGCGGCGGCACCCAGCGATTTGAGCGCGGTACGGCGGGTCGGTTTGACCAGCGACGCCGGCGGCGTGATGAGGTTCGTCATGGATGGCTCCCTTTGGGGTGGGCGGCCATCGGTGTCCCCAGTTCGATGCGGGGGGCCGCGCGGGCCGTCAGGAAAACTTGTTTGTAGACGAACGGTTGCACAGCCGGATTTGTCTGTAAAGACGTTTTGACGCAGGCCCGGTGCCGGCGCCCGGGCGGATTGACGGACGCCTCAGGCGCCCAGCGGACTGGCCAGCAGCCACAGCCCGAGCAGCGTATAGCCGAGCATGAACACCGCCAGAGGGATCTGGCTGATCGCCGCGCGCCGGTGCGTGCCCGCGAAATCGAGGGCAATCCGGTGCGCCATCGCGATGGCCAGCATGTGCCCCGCCACCACCCCGCCCGCCTGGGTCAGCCAGATGATCCGCACGGTTTCCAGGCGGTTGAGAAACCCGGTCGTGACCCTTGGTTCGGCAATGCCCAGAAGGGCCGCACCGGTGCCCAGGGGATCGTTAAGAACCAGCGGTATCGATTGGCTTTCGACCAGAAGGGCAGGCAGAAAATGCGCGAAATGATAGGCGAAGGCGATGGGCAGCAGCGATGGCGCAAAGGTGCAAAAGGCGCGCCCCGTCCGGTGCGCGGCGCCGATAAGTGCGAGGCCCGCGCCGAGACAGGCCGCATAGATGCCCGCCAGCAGCGGCACGGCCACAGCCAGCCCAATGCTGTTGGGCACCACGACCGTCGTGCGCCCGGCGAATTCCAGCGGGTTTACCCCGATGATATCGAGCCAGAAGAACGTCTTGTACAGCCCGTCGAAACTGCCGATGGCCAGAAGGGCAATCATGAACACGGCAAGGCCCGCGTTCGGCGCACGCGCGGCGATGGCCTGCCAGCCCGGCGTGCCAGTGGCACGGCCCGTCGCGGGGGCAAGGCTGGCAAAGGCGGCAAAGATGACGGCGAAGGCCTCGCCGCGGTGCAGCCAGCCGGGACCGAGTATTCCGGCCGCGCACAGGTGGAACGCCCAATAGGCCAGCGTCAGAAGCGTCAGCGTTTCGGGGTCTGCGGCCTTGGGATGGATCAGCAACAGGGCGGCGATGGCCGCAAGACTGGGCAGGGCGGGCCAGTGCCCCCAGCGGTCCGGCATCTGCGCAATTGGCCTTTGGCGCATGAGGCGAAGGGGAAACGCCCAAGGGTTCAGCCAGTGCCAGAGGTTTCCGACAAGCCCTGCGGCGAGCAACAGGTGCAGCCACACGACAGTCCAGATCGCGAGGGGCAGGGGATTGCGCGTCGGGTCGTTCGACCCGAACCACCCGGCATGTAAAAGGCCCGCGAAGACGACAAAGGCCAGTGCGGTGGTGACGGCCCGTGCCCGGTGAAACGCACGGGCCCCACCGGCGCGAAACTTGCGAGGCGCAAACAACCGACGGGCCGCGTCGGCGGGCAGCGCGGCGATGAGCACGACGGTCAGCACGACGGCGGCCAGCCCGCCCGCAATGTAAAGCCCGGTCGGCAACAGTGACACGAAACTCTGCGCGCCCGCGTGGGCTGTGGCAGGGCCGGGGAGCAGGATCACGAAGGGCAGCGCGCGCAGGATCATCGGGCGGAACACTTTCACGTTCCGCGACGGGGTACGAATTCTTTCAAAGAATTCGACGTCGGAAATTTTCGAAATTTCCGCCCGGTGGTTCGCTCGGAACCGTCACGCCATCGCGGGCGAACCGGCGTCCTGCCGGATCAGGTCGCTCACCTTTTCGCCGATCATGATCGCGGGCGCATTGGTATTGCCCGACACGATCTCCGGCATGACCGAACAATCCGCCACCCGCAGTCCCGCAATGCCGTGCACCCGCAGCCGCGCGTCGACCACGGCGTCGTGCCCGGTGCCCATTTTTGCCGTTCCAGTCGGGTGATAGATCGTGGTTGCCGCGTTGCGCACCCATTCCAGCAGCGCGGCGTCGCCCTGCACGTCCGGTCCGGGTTTGAACTCTTCGCTGATCTTTTCCGCCAGCGGCGCGAAACCGGCGATCCGGCGGGCAATCTTGACGCCTTGCGTTATTGTCGTCCGGTCCGTCTGCGTCGCCAGATAATTCGGGTGGATCGTCGGATAGGTCCGGGGATCGGGCCCGGCAAGGCGCACCTCGCCCCGGCTTTCGGGGCGCAACTGACAGACCGACATGGTGAACGCCGAGAACGGATGCACGCCCTCGCCGGGGCTGTCGGCGGACCACGGTTGAATGTGGAACTGGATATCGGGCGTCGCCACATGATCGCCGGTGCGCAGGAATCCGGTCGCCAGTGAGGCGGCCATCGCCATCGGACCAGACCGGTTGACGGCATAGCGCAACGCGATTTTCACCTGTTTGAACAACGAGTTCACCTCGTCGTTGAGGGTATCTTCGCGGGTCTTGAACACCAGCCGGGCCTGAAGATGGTCTTGCAGGTTTTTGCCGACGCCCGGCAGATCGGCGACCACATCGATGCCGTGTCGACGCAACTGCTCCGCCTCGCCGATGCCCGACAGCATCAGCAATTGCGGCGTGTTGATCGCCCCCGCTGATACGATCACCTCGCGCCGCGCGCGGATGATGTGGCGTGCGCCGGACCGCGCCTGATATTCGACGCCGGTGGCACGTCCGTCCTCGATCACGATGCGCGTCGCGGGGGCACGGGTGACGATGCGCAGGTTGGCGCGTTTGCGCGCGGGATTGAGATAGGCGACGGCGGTGGAACAGCGACGCCCCTTGCGGGCGGTCAGCTGAAAGTACCCCACACCCTCCTGGTTGGCCCCGTTGTAATCGGCGTTGAACGGATAGCCCGCCGCCTGCGCCGCGGCGACCCAGGCATCGCAGATCGGGCGCGACAGGCGCATGTTCGACACCGACAGCGGCCCGCCGCTGCCGTGAAAATCGTCCTCGCCCCGTTCCTGGTTTTCGGCCTTTTTGAACAGCGGCAGCACATCGTCCCAGCCCCAGCCGGTATTGCCCATCTGCCGCCAGCGATCATAATCGCCCGGTTGCCCGCGCACATAGAGCAATCCGTTCAGCGACGATGACCCGCCCAGCACCTTGCCCCGTGGCCAGTCGAGCTGCCGCCCGTTAAGCCCCGGATCGGGCTCGGTCCGGTAACACCAGTCGACACTCGGATTGTGCATCGTCTTGAAATAGCCGACCGGGATGTGGATCCACGGGTTCCAGTCGCGCCCGCCCGCCTCCATCACGATGACCTGCATGTCCTTGTCTTCGCTCAGCCGGTTGGCAATCACCGCCCCGGAAGAGCCCGCCCCGACGACCACATAATCCGCCTCCATGTCGCCTGTCGCGTTCACCATCTGCCTGCATCCTTGGCTGTTTCCGGGCCCGACGCCCAAAAATAAAGCTTGCGTCATGTCATAATGCCGCACAATAGTGAGACTGCAAGTATCAATATTGCGCTAGGGAGGAAAGATATGAAAGTTTCAAAGGTGCTCAGCACCCTGTCTCGACGCGACCTTTTCAAGCTCACCGGTCAGTACGGCATTTCGTCCGTCGTGCTTGGCGCCGGCACCGTCACCGGTGCCCTGACGCTGCCAAGCATCGCGCGGGCCGTCGAATCCACCTATGAGCGGCGTTTCGGCACCGAGGCGAAATACACGCTGAAACTCGGCGCTGCCGGTTTCAACGCGCAGAACCTGCTGATCGAGCGGGCCGGTGTTCTTGAATTCGCCCGTGACCTCGAAAGCCGGACGGACGGCGAGATCCGGATCGAATTCATCGGCGACAACCAGATCTGCAGTCAGTCGTCCTGCGCCGAAAAGGCCCAGCTCGGCGTGATCGAGATGTATTCGGCCTCCACACAGAACTCCGCGGGTGCGGCGCCCTATCTTAACGTTCTCGACTATGCCTACATGTTCCCAAGCCGCGCGGCGCAGTACCATTTCCTCTACTCGCCTGAATCCATGCGCCTGCTGCGCGATCCGCTCGAGACGAACCACGGTCTGAAATTCCTGTTCTCGCATTGCGAGCTGCGCGGCATCCAGATGGGCCAGACCTTTGCCGACCGCCCGACCGTGACCACGATCGAGGAGCTGTTCGGCACCAAGAACCGTGTGACCGGCACCCAGCTTGGCCGCATCGCGATGGACCTGTTGCAGCTCAACCCCGTGCCCGTCGCCTGGGAAGAAACCCTCGACGGATTGCGTCAGGGCCTGATCGACGGCGCTGAAACATGGGCCTCCGCCGTGGCCTATGCCAACATGAGTCCGGTCGTGACCCAGTCGGTCGACCTCGGCTTCTTTTGCGGCACAGAGCACACCGGCATGTCCGCCGCCCTGTTCGACAGCATGGAACCGCATCTGCAGGACGCGATCATGGAAAGCGCCTACCTTGCGCAGGTTCATGTTCAGGCGGCCAACGAGGCCGCCCTCGTCAACACCGTCGGTTTCACCGATCCGCCGATGCCCGGCACGATCTTTGCCGAGAACGACGTCCGCGTCGCCAAGCTGTCGGTCGAGGAAAAGCGCAAGGCCGAAGAGATGTGTTCGCCCGAGTTCCAGCCCGCACCGTGGGAGCAATGGCGCGAGCGGATCAACGGCTGGTCGGGTGGCCACGACACCTATCAGGACATCTACGACATCGCCCGCGAAATCCCGGTCGATACGCTCGCCGAAAACGTCGAGCCGCGCCGCTGGTGGCGGTCCTAGGACTGGGCGGGCGAGGGTCGCAGACCGGATCCTGCCTGCCAGAATGACGGATACCGGGCGGCCCTGCGTCGCCCGGTGTCGGATCGGCCATCGACATCGACAAATATTCGGGGGGGTTTCCGATGACCGAGTGGTTTTCGGGCATAGGCGGCATCGTCAGCCAGATTTTCGCGGCATTCGGAGGCGGGCCCCTGTTCGCCCTCAAGACGGCGATGGGACAGCCGTCGTTCTGGACGCTGTGTCTGCTGGTGACGCTGGCGGGCGGCTACCTCGCCATGCTGCTCTATCGCCACGTTCCGGTGGTCGAAAAGTACCTCGAACCCTCGATCATGGTCGTCTCCTATCTCGCCATCGGCGGGATCATTTTCGTGGAGGTGATCCGCCGATTCGTCTGGGGCCTGCAAGAGCCGTGGTCGTCGACATTGCCGCCGTTCCTGTTTCTCATCATGACCTGGGTCGGGTGCAGCTATAACGTCAAACTGCGCACCCACCTGTCGTTCTCGGAAATCCGCAATGTGATGGGGCGGGGCGGGCAATACGCGATGCTCCTGCTCGATACCGTGCTGTGGCTGGGGTTTTGCTGGGTCGTGGTCGTGACCGGTTTTCAAGTGACGGTGAATTCGGCGGCAAACTTTCAGATCATGGCGGGCACCAACAACGTCATGCAGTGGTGGTTCCTGATTACCATGCCGCTGACCTTTGTCCTGCTGGCCGGCCGTGTCCTGCAGAACGCCGCCGACGATCGTCTGAAGTTGCGCGACGGTCGCCCGCTGATCGAACAAGCCGTGATCGGAGGCCAGTAAGATGGACACCGCGACCTGGACCACCCTTATCTCATTGGCCGTGACGGGCCTTTTCATGCTGGGCGTACCGGTCCTGCTGGTGATCTTTTACTGGGTTCTGGGGATGTCGTTCGTCGTCAACCTCGGCGTCATCAACATCGGCACCGCCCTGTCGGACGTGTTCACGGACGGTTTCGCCCTTCTGGCGATGCCGCTCTTTATCCTGACCGGAGACCTGATCAACCGTTCCGGCATCGCCCGGCGGCTGTCGGATTTCGCCTATGCCTGTCTTGGCTGGCTGCGCGGCGGTCTTGCGATGGCGGCGCTTGGCGCGTCGGGCCTGTTCGCCGCCATTTCGGGCAGCAATTCGGCAACCACGGCGACAATCGGCTCCATGTTGCACCCCGAAATGGTCAAGGGCGGCTATGACGAGCGGTTTTCGGCGGCGACGGCGGCGGCGGGCGGCACGGTGGGCATCATCATTCCGCCGTCGATCATCTTCATCGTCTATGGTTTTCTGATGAACCTTCAGATCACCGATCTGTTCAAGGCGGGCCTCGTGCCCGGCGCCCTGATGGTTCTGGCGATGATCGTCACCGCCTTTATCGTCTCGACGGTGAACGGCTGGGGCTATCTCATCCCGCTCCGCCTCAGCCGCGTCACCAAGACGGCGCTGGGCGGATGGCTGGGTTTCTTTGCTATCGGGCTGGTGCTCTGGGGCATCTATTCGGGCAAATTCTCACCGACCGAGGCGGCGGCCGTGACCGTCGGGTTCTGCGTTATCGTCGGATTCGTCTGCCTGCCGATCTATAAATTCATCGGCCGCAGCGAGGACCGGCCGCTGGAAGAGCGCAGCTACGCCGAAATGCTGGTGGTGCAGGGGTTCAGCCCGCTGGAACTGCCGTCGATCACCATGCGCTCGGCGCAGATCACCGGCATCCTCGCGCCGCTGATCGCCATTTCGGTGGTGATGCAGCAGATCCTGTCGATCCTCGGGGCGCAGGAGGTTATCCGCGATTTCGTCTTGTCGATGGGCGGCTATTACGCGATCCTGTTCACGGCCATGGCGATCGTGTTCATCGCCGGCATGGTCCTGGAATCGCTGCCCGTCACGATCATCCTCGCACCGATCCTTGCGCCCATCGCGGCCTCGATCGGGGTCGATCCGATCCAGTTTGCGGTGATCTTCCTCGTCGGCGCGTCGATCGGGTTCATCACGCCGCCCTACGGCCTGAACCTCTATGTCGCGTCCGGCGTGACGGGTGTTCCCTACTTCCGTCTGCTGCGCTATTCCACGATGTATCTGGGATCGCTCATCGTCGTATGGGTGGCAGTCGCTCTTATTCCCGAGCTGTCGCTGACCCTTCTCGAGGGCGGCTGGGTCTATGAGCGGATTTCGGAAATCGGCACCTGGTTTGCCGGTGTGCCCGAAGAGGTCGCGCAGTAGGAAACCGCATGGACGGATCACCGCAGGATCAGATACCGACCACGCTGCGCCTGCTGGTCGTCCTCGAAGAGGTGGCACGCGACGGTGTGCCGGTGACGCCGACCGAGGTAAACGCCCGTCTTGGCCTGCCAAAGCCGACGATCCACCGCCTGTTTGCCACGCTGTGCGACGAGGGTTTCCTGCAAAAGGACATCGACGGGCGGTCCTATGCGCCGGGGCGGCGGTTGCGCCGCATGTCGACAGGCGTGTTGTCCAGCCTGCGGATCAGGTCCGCGCGTCTGGCGGTGTTGCGCAAACTGTCGGTCGAGATCGGCGAGACGTGCAACATCTCGCTGCCCGAGCATGACGGCATGGTCTACCTCGAACGGATCGAGACCGAATGGCCGTTGCGCATCCAGCTGCCGATCGGAACCAAGGTGCCGCTCTATGCGACGGCGTCCGGCAAGATGTACCTGTCGACCCTGCCGACGGCCCATCTGAACCGGTATGCCCGCGCCGAGGTGTTGAAGGCCCACACCCCGAACACGCTCATCGATCCCGTGGCCCTGATCGACGAGATCGGTCGCGTGCGGCGCGATGGCTACTCCCTTGACCGGGAGGAATTCATGGACGGCATGGTCGCCCTTGCCGTGCCGGTGAAGGACGCGAACGGGCGGCTGGTGGTGACGCTGTCGTTCCATGCGCCGGTGCAACGGTTCACGCCGCAGACAGTGCTGCGCCATCTTGAACCGCTGCGGAAAGCCTCCGAACAGCTTACCTCGTTGATGGACGAGAGCTGACCGCCGCAGCGAAGGCGACGTTTTCGGAACACCCCGGACCGGGGTGTTCCAGAATTCCGCCTGTGCCGCGGCGTTCCGAGCGGTGTCAGGCGTGGATCGCGCCGTCGCCACAGGCAAGTGCGGCTTCGCGGACGGCCTCGGAATAGGTCGGATGGGCGTGGCAGGTGCGGGCCAGATCCTCGGCGGCGGCGCCGAATTCCATCGCCACGCAAATCTCGTGGATCAGGTCGCCCGCCATCGGGCCGATGATATGCGCGCCGAGGATACGGTCCGTCGTCTTGTCGGCGAGGATTTTCACGAATCCGTCGGCGGCGAAATTCGCCTTGGCACGCCCGTTCCCCATGAACGAGAATTTTCCGACCTTGTAGGCGCGGCCCTCTTCCTTGAGTTCCTCTTCGGTCAGGCCGACGTTGGCCACCTCGGGGTGGGTATAGATCACGCCGGGGATCACGCCGTAATTGACATGACCGTGCTGACCGGCAAGGATCTCGGCCACGGCCATCCCCTCGTCCTCGGCCTTGTGCGCCAGCATCGGCCCGGCGATGGCGTCGCCGATGGCATGGATGCCCTTGACGCTGGTCTCGTAGCGCGCGTCCGTTTCGATCTGCCCGCGCTTGGTGAGTTTCACGCCGAGATCGTCGAGGCCAAGCCCATCCGTGAACGGCCTGCGCCCCGTCGCCACCAGCACGACATCGGCGTTCATCGTCTGCTCGCTGTCGTCTTTCCTGAGTGTGTAGGTGACCGTCGCCTTGCCGTTCTTGACCGCGACACTCTGCACAGCGGCGCCCATCGTGAACTTGAGGCCCTGCTTTTCCAGCAACCGTTTGAATTGCTTTTGCACCTCGCGGTCCATGCCCGGCGTGATCGCGTCGAGGTATTCGACGACCTGCACCTCGCTTCCCAGACGCGCGTAGACGGACCCAAGCTCGAGGCCGATGACGCCCGCACCGATCACGACCAGCCGCTTGGGCACCTTCGTAAGTTCCAGCGCGCCGGTCGACGACACCACGACCTTTTCGTCGATCTCGACGCCCGGCAGGCTCGAAACCTCGCTGCCGCTGGCGATCACGATGTGTTTCGCCTCGTGCACCTCGTCGCCGACCTTTACGCGGCCGGCCTCGGGGATGCTCGCCCAGCCCTTGAGCCAGTCGATCTTGTTCTTCTTGAACAGGAATTCGATCCCCTTGGTGTTCGTCTCGATGGTCTCGTTCTTATAGACCAGCATCTGTTTCCAGTCGACGGAGGGCGTCTTGCCCTTCAGGCCCATTTTGGCGAAATTGTGCTCTGCCTCGTGCAGCATGTGGCTTGCGTGCAGCAGCGCCTTGGACGGGATGCAGCCGACGTTCAGGCAGGTGCCGCCCAGCGTGTCGCGCCCCTCGACGCAGGCCACCTTCATTCCCAGTTGCGCCGCGCGGATCGCGCCGACATAGCCGCCCGGTCCGGAACCGATCATGATAAGGTCATAGCTGGCCATGGGGGCGTCCTTTTTCGATGGGTATCGGGTCAATGGGTGTCGGGGACCGGGATAGGCAGGTTCGCGGCCAATGTCACGGCCCTCAGACGAGGGCGGACAGGATCATCAGCACCGTCGCGGCCCATCCCGCGCTCCAGATCAGCGAGCGCCAGGGCGTCAGCCCGAAATAATAGGCCGGAACATAGAGCACGCGGGCACCCAGGTAGACCCAGGCGAGGATGCCCGACAGGCCGGTGGATTTGTCCGCAAGCGTGAGGACGGTGACGGCGATGGTGAACAGGATCAGCGCCTCGAAATGGTTGTTCAACGCGCGGATCAGACGGCCCGTGCGCGGGCTTACCAGATCGGCAATCTGGCCGCCGGGCCGGCCCGCGTCGCGCGGCGACATCGTCTTGCCCGGCCCCACCTCGAGGTTGACGAGCGCCGCCATCGCCACGAACTGCGCGCATTGCAGCAGGGCCGCGAGGGCGAGGACGGTGAGTTCGGTCGTCACGCGGTGCGCATGTATGTGGCGTCGATCCGCGTACCCAGACGGGTTTCCGTCTTTACCCAGGCCTCGGCCTTGGCGCGGTCGTTGACCTGCATCAGGACATGGGCATCGGTGGTATCGGCATCGCGCCAGACCTGCATGACGGTCAGACCCGCAAGCCGGTGCGCCTCGGCGTCGGCGTCGAAGGCGGTTTTCCAGGCGGGGAAATCGGCGGTGGTGATGTGGAGGAGGAGGTGCATGGGATTACCGGAGCAAGGGGATGAGCATCAGGACGAGACCGACGAGCGAGGCGAACCAGGCGAGGGACCGCACCAGCGGTATCCCCGAAACATAGGCCGGCACATAGGCGACCCGCGCCCAGAACCAGATCGCGGCGCCGAGACCGACGGTGGTGGTGGCGAGGTTCGGCAGGGTCTGCGCGCTCAGGACCAGCGCGATGAAGGCGGGATAGGTTTGCAGGTAATTCGCCAGTGCCCGCTCCATCCGCGCCGCGCCGACGCCGGGATCGCGCGGCTCATCCTGCGGACCAAGCGCCCAGCCGATGCCCTTGGACAGGTCCGACCATGTCGCCTGTGCGAGGATGTGCACGAGGAGGAGGACGACGGACCAGACGAGGTAGGTGAGTTCGGGGGTCATGCTGAATTTCCAACGTTCTCTGGCTAGGTCTCAATTTCTACTAAGGCACTCGAATTCCACGTCTCTTCGAAAGTCCCGTATCGCTTGGAGTTGGAGTTCGGTTACATCGAAGAATGGCCGGTCGTATGCCAACAACGCCATTGAGCGAACGGCTCGTGACAGTTCACTGTCGGTCAGAATATCCAACAGCGCCGAAAGCGGTTCGCCGTTTTGTCTCTTTTCCATGACCGCCGCAGCCATTTGGCCAAGAATCCGGCAAGAAGTATCTTGAATCGACTCTTGAGACAGCGCCAGAACCGGACTGCAAAGAAAAAATGCCGCGAGACTGATGTGCTTCATGCAGACTTTCCCTGAATCCTGAAATACCGCAATACTGCAATTCCCTCACAAATCCATCAACAGCCTTCTTGGATCCTCCAGCGCCTCCTTCACCCGCACGAGGAACGTCACCGCCCCCTTGCCGTCCACGATCCGGTGGTCATAGGACAGCGCCAGGTACATCATCGGGCGCACCACGATCTCGCCGCCGACCACCATGGGCCGGTCCTGGATCTTGTGCATCCCGAGGATGCCGGACTGCGGGGGGTTGAGGATGGGCTGACGACATCAGCGAGCCGTAGACGCCGCCGTTCGAGATGGTGAACGTGCCGCCCTGCATGTCGGCCATCGACAGCTTGCCGTCGCGCGCCTTGACGCCCAGCTCGCCGATGCCCTTTTCGATGTCGGAAAAGCCCATCTGATCGGCATTGCGCAGCACCGGCACGACGAGGCCGGTGGGGGTGCCCACGGCGACGCCCATGTGCACGTATTCCTTGTAGACGACGTGGTCGCCGTCGATCTCGGCGTTGACGTCGGGCACCTCGCGCAGCGCATGGACGCAGGCCTTGGTGAAAAACGACATGAACCCGAGCTTCACGCCGTGCTTTTTCAGGAACAGGTCCTTGTATTCGCTGCGCAAATCCATGACCGCGCCCATGTCGACCTCGTTATAGGTCGTCAGCATCGCGGCGGTGTTCTGCGCCTCCTTGAGGCGGCGCGCGATGGTCTTGCGCAGGCGCGTCATCTTCACCCGCTCTTCGCGATCGGCGTCGTCGGCGGATACCGGCGCGCGGGGCGAGGGGCTGTCGGGCGCCCGGACCTCGTCCTTGCCGCCGCTTTTGTCCTTGGGGTCGGACAGCGCCTTCAGCACGTCCTCTTTCATCACCCGGCCGTCCTTGCCGGTGCCCGTCACGTCATCCTTCGACACGCCCTTGTCGGCCATCATCTTGGTCGCCGACGGCGCGTCGTCGGGGTCGCGGGGTTTCATCTCTTCGGGGCCCGCATCGACGGCCTTGGGCGCCTCGTCCTTGGGCGAGCCATAGTCGGCGTCGTCCTCCGGCGTGCCCTTGTCGTCGCCCGCCGGGCCGGCGCTGTCGCTGCCGCCGTCCTTCTTGGCGGGTGCATCGCCTTCGCTGACCTGTGCCAGAAGGGCGTCGACGCCGACGGTATCGCCCTCGGCGGCGACGATCTCGGACAGGGTGCCGGCGACGGGGGACGGCACCTCGACGGTGACCTTGTCGGTCTCGAGCTCGCACAGCATCTCGTCGACGGCGACGGCATCGCCGGGTTTCTTGAACCATGTCGCGACGGTGGCTTCGGTGACGCTCTCGCCCAGTGTCGGCACGCGGACTTCGGTGGCCATGATCAGTTTCCCTTGATGTTCAGCGCGTCGTTCACGAGCGCTGCTTGTTGTGCTTTGTGCTGGCTTGCCAGACCCGTGGCGGGCGAGGCGGCGGCGGCGCGACCGGCGTAGACCGGGCGTTTCGATTTGGCGTCGATCCGGCTCAGCACCCATTCGAGGTTCGGCTCGATGAACGACCATGCGCCCTGGTTCTTCGGCTCTTCCTGGCACCAGACCATGTCGGCGCCCTTGAACCGTTCGAGTTCCTTGACCGCCGACTGCGCCGGGAACGGATAGAACTGTTCGAACCGCAAGAGATACACGTCGTCGATGCCCGCCGCGTCCCGCGCCTCGAGCAGGTCGTAGTACACCTTGCCCGAGCACATCACGACACGCCTGATCTTGTCATCGGCAACCAGTTCGGTGTCCGAATGGCCCTTTTGCGCATCGTCCCACAACACCCGGTGGAACGACGATCCGGTGGTGAAATCTTCGGCGTCCGACACGGCCATCTTGTGCCGCAACAGCGATTTCGGCGTCATCAGGATGAGGGGTTTGCGGAAGGTGCGGTGCAACTGGCGCCGCAGGATATGGAAATAGTTGGCGGGTGTCGTGCAGTTGGCCACGATCCAGTTGTCGCCGCCGCACATCGTCAGAAACCGTTCCAGACGCGCGGACGAATGCTCGGGCCCCTGACCCTCGTAGCCATGCGGCAGCAGGCAGACGAGGCCCGACATCCGCAGCCATTTCGCCTCGCCCGACGAGATGAACTGGTCGAACATGATCTGCGCGCCGTTGGCGAAATCGCCGAACTGCGCCTCCCACAGGACCAGTGCATTGGGTTCGGCGAGGCTATAGCCGTACTCGAACCCGAGGACGGCATATTCCGAAAGCATCGAATCGATGACCTCGTACTGTGCCTGGCCTTCGCGGACGTGATTGATCGGGTAATACCGGTCCTCGGTCTGCTGATCGATGAACGCCGAATGCCGCTGGCTGAACGTGCCGCGGGCGCTGTCCTGACCGGACAGGCGGACGTGATAGTTTTCCGTGCAGAGCGACGCGAAGGCGAGGGCCTCTGCCGTGGCCCAGTCGAAGCCGGTGCCCGATTTGAACATCTCGCCCTTGGCATCCATCAGGCGGCTGATCGTGCGGTGCAGGTTGAACCCGTCGGGCGCCGTCGTCAGCGCCGTGCCGATTTCCTGCATCGTCTCTTCGGGGATCGCGGTTTGCCCGCGCTGATATTTCTCGGCCTCGCGACGATCGAGGTGCGACCAGCGCCCGTCGAGCCAGTCTGCCTTGTTGGGTTTATAGTTCTTGCCAGCGTCGAATTCCTCGCCCAACTGTTTCTGGAACGCCTCCTTCATGTCCTCGATCTCGCCTTCGGGGATCAGTCCGTCGCGCACGAGGCGTTCGGTATACAGGGTCAGCGTCGTCTTCTGTTTCTTGATCTTCTGGTACATCGCCGGGTTGGTGAACATCGGTTCGTCGCCTTCGTTATGGCCGAACCGGCGATAGCAGATGATGTCGATGACGACGTCCTTGCCGAACTTCTGGCGAAACTCGGTCGCGACCTTGGCGGCATGGACCACGGCCTCGGGGTCGTCGCCGTTGACGTGGAATATCGGCGCCTCGACCATCAGGGCGATGTCGGTGGGGTACGGGCTGCTGCGCGAGAACGACGGCGCCGTGGTAAAGCCGATCTGGTTGTTGACGATGATGTGGATCGTGCCGCCGGTGCGGTGCCCGACGAGGCCCGACAGGCCGAACCCCTCGGCCACGACGCCCTGTCCCGCAAAGGCCGCGTCGCCGTGCAGCAGGATCGCCAGCGCGCGGGTCCGGTCCTTGTCGTAGCTGTGGTCCTGCTTGGCGCGGACCTTGCCCATGACGACGGGGTTCACCGCCTCGAGGTGGGAGGGGTTGGCTGTCAGCGACAGGTGCACTTCGTTGTCGTCGAACACCCGGTCCGACGAGGCGCCGAGATGGTATTTCACGTCGCCCGATCCGTCGACGTCCTCGGGCTTGAAACTCCCGCCCTGAAATTCGTTGAAAATGGCGCGGTAGGGCTTTTGCATGACGTTCGCCAGCACCGACAGGCGGCCCCGGTGCGGCATCCCGATCACCACGTCCTTGACGCCCAGTGCACCGCCGCGCTTGATGATCTGCTCCATCGCGGGGATCAGGCTTTCGCCGCCGTCGAGGCCGAACCGCTTGGTGCCCATGTACTTGACGTGCAGGAATTTCTCGAAACCCTCGGCCTCGACCAGCTTGTTCAAAATCGCCCGGCGGCCCTCTTTCGAGAAGGCGATTTCCTTGCCGTAGCCCTCGATCCGCTCCTTCAGCCATCCGGCCTCTTCGGGATTGGATATGTGCATGTATTGCAGGGCGAAAGTGCCGCAATAGGTGCGGCGCACGATGTCGATGATCTCGGTCATCGTCGCCATTTCAAGGCCGAGGACGTTGTCGATATAGATCTTGCGATCCATGTCGGCGACCGTGAATCCGTAGGATTCGGGGTCCAGTTCGGGGTGCAGCTTCGTCTCGCGCATGTTCAGCGGATCGAGGTCGGCGACGAGGTGGCCCCGGATCCGGTAGGCGCGGATAATCATCAGCGCGCGGAGCGAATCCAGCGTCGCCTGACGCACCTGCGCCGCGCTGAGCGACACGCCCTTTTCGGCGGCCCTGGCGGCAATCTTGGTGCCCGCACCGGCAGGATCGGCGGGCCATTGCCCGTCGAGTGCCGCGGTCAGGTCGTCGTCCGCGGCGGGCGGCCAGTCGGCGCGCGCCCATGACGGCCCGGCGGCCTCTTCGCGCGCCTCGTCGGCACTGTCGCCCAGATCGGCAAAGAACGCGCGCCAGCTTTCATCCACGGCACCCGGATCGTCGGCATAGCGGGCGTGCAACTGCTCGATGTAATCGGCGTTGTGCCCCTGCAGAAAGGACGAGGCGTGAAAGACGTCGTTGGACGGTTGATCGGTCATGGCGGGTTCCTTTGGCGGCGGTCGGCGGCGGATCAGATATGGTGGAAGATGGTTGTCGAAAGATTGAAAGGACGACGGCCCTAGCCCGAGGCGCTGCGCGCCAGTTGCGGCGCGGCGCGGCCGGGCATGCACAGGGCGGCACCCAGCGCCAAGGCGGCGACAAGAGCGGCCCACCGCAGGATCGTGGTGCCCATCGGCCAGTCGAACATCACCGTCGACGCCGACGCGGCCCCCAGCAACAGCAGTGGCAGAACCGACAGGATCAGCGGCATCCGCGCATCGGTGAGCCGCCGGGTAAGGGCCGCGACGACCGGCAGGAACAGCACGACGAGCAGGGCCACGAGGACCTCGTTTCCGCGTACGATCCCCGGCGAAAGCAGGCCCGAGAGCTGAATGAGCCAGCCCGCGAGAAAGGCGGCCGCGAATTTCAGCATCGTGACGGCGAAGGGGAGCCGGGGCGTGGGCGTGAGGAAATCGAACGCATTATAGGTGGCGCCGATTGCGGCCATCAGCGGGTTACGGGTCATCTCGGTCCCCTGTCGCGAAAAAGTGCGGATACGGCGCGAAAAGCGTGTCGTGACGGCGCCACTCTCTCGCCCGCAGGCCCCGTATCCGCCGGGGCCATCAGCCGATGGCCTTCAACACGGCCTCGCCCAGCGATGCGGGGCTGTCGGCGACGACGATCCCGGCGCTTTTCATCGCCTCGATCTTGCTTTCGGCGTCGCCCTTGCCGCCCGCCACGATGGCGCCCGCGTGTCCCATGCGGCGGCCCGGAGGGGCGGTGCGCCCGGCGATAAAGCCTGCCGTCGGCTTCCAGCGGCCTTTCTTTTTCTGCTCGGCGAGGAATTCGGCGGCCTCTTCCTCGGAGGATCCGCCGATCTCGCCGATCATGATCATCGAATGGGTCTCGTCGTCGTCGAGGAACATGCGCAGCACGTCGATATGGTCGGTCCCCTTGATCGGGTCGCCGCCGATGCCCACCGCCGTTGACTGGCCGAGCCCTGAATCGGATGTCTGTTTCACAGCCTCGTATGTAAGGGTGCCGGACCGCGATACGACACCCACGCTGCCGCGTTTGTGAATGTGGCCGGGCATGATCCCGATCTTGCAGGCGTCGGGCGTGATCACACCGGGGCAGTTCGGTCCGATCAGCAGGGTTTTCGATCCTTCGAGCGCCCGTTTGACCCGCATCATGTCGAGGACGGGGATGCCTTCGGTGATGCAGATCACCAGCGGAATGTCGGCGTCGATCGCCTCGAGGATACTGTCTGCGGCAAAGGGTGGCGGCACGTAGATGACGCTGGCGTTTGCCTGCGTCTGCGCCACCGCCTCGTGGCACGAGTTGAACACCGGCAGGTCCAGATGGGTCGAACCGCCCTTGCCCGGTGTCACGCCGCCGACCATTTTCGTGCCATAGGCGATGGCCTGTTCCGAATGGAACGTGCCCTGAGATCCGGTGAACCCCTGACAGATGACGCGGGTGTTTTCGTCGATGAGAATGGCCATGTCGCGGTATTTCCTTTTGTCGTGATGGTCGTGCGGGTGTTCCGCGTCCGGGGATTCGGGGTGCGCGCTAGCCGTTGCCGGTGATGCTCGCGAACATGAAGTTGATGCTTTCGTCGATCGGCACGAAGGCGTCGGGGGCGACGGACCAGACGGCCTGCCGGTTGATGGTGAACGCCTCGTTGTTGCGCCAGCCCATTTCGCAGGCCGTCTGGCCGCGACCGACCGGCGCGAACCGGAACGACAGGTCATAGGTGCGGTGGTAATAGCGGCCTTCGGTGGTGTTGAGGATAAAGTTCATCGACGCAATCGTCTGCGGCGCCTGACCGAGATCGTTGCGGTTCGCGACGCAGACCTGATTGAAAAAGCTGGCGACGGTGCCCGGCGGCGTCGGCGTCGTGCCGGGGCCTGCGTCGGGATCGGTCGGCGTCACGCAGGCGGACAGGACAAGCAGGGCGGCGGCGCCGAGAGCGGCGAGGGCGATTTTGGTCATGAGCATCGGTCTCCGTTGGTATCGTTGCGCCGGGCGGTGTTTCAGAAGGTGCCGGAAATGCGGGTACGCATCAGATCGGTGCCGAAAAAATCGGGCGTGTCGGCATCCTCGGCAATGGCGCGGATCGCCGCGACGTTGACGGGCAGGGGGTCGTCGCTCGACCAGACCATCGAGCAATAGTATTGCGTGCTGTCGTCGGGCGAGCGGATCGCGAACGACATGTCGTAGGTCGGGTGAAACCAGATATCCTCGCCCGGATCGTAGATGAAATTCAGCTTTTCAAGGGCGGAGATGCCGGCCGACAACTGCGTCCGGTTGGCCAGACAGATCTTCTGAAAGATCCGTGCCGCCTCGGGCGCGCGCGGGCTCACCTCGAATGTCTGGGCGGTGGCGGGGGGCGCACCCATCATCACGGTCAGTGCTGCGATCACCGGCCCTGTCATCCTGAACATCGCGCCGCCCCCCATTTCTGTCAGCCCTTGACTGCCTTGACGATCTTTTCCGCTCCGTCACGCAGGTCGTCGGCGGCGATGATATCGAGGCCCGATGAATTCAGGATTTCCTTGCCCTTGTCGACGTTCGTCCCCTCGAGGCGGACGACAAGCGGCACCTTCAGGCCCACTTCCTTGACGGCGGCGACGACGCCCTCGGCGATCACGTCGCAGCGCATGATGCCGCCGAAGATGTTCACGAGGATGCCCTTCACCTGCGGATCGCTGGTGATGATCTTGAACGCCTCGGTGACCTTTTCCTTGGTCGCGCCGCCGCCCACGTCGAGGAAATTGGCCGGCTCGGCGCCGTACAGCTTGATGATGTCCATGGTCGCCATGGCAAGGCCCGCGCCGTTGACCATGCAGCCGATTTCGCCGTCGAGGGCGATGTAATTCAGGTCGAACTTGCTGGCTGCCAGTTCCTTGGGGTCTTCTTCCGTTTCGTCGCGCAGGGTGGCGATATCGGAATGGCGGTACATCGCGTTGCCGTCGAAGCTCATCTTGGCATCGAGGCATTTCAGATCGCCCTTGTCGGTGACGATCAGCGGGTTGATTTCCAGCATCTCCATGTCTTTTTCGACGAACATCTTGTACAATGTGCCCATCAGGCCGACGCATTGTTTGACCTGCGCGCCTTTCAGGCCCAGCGAAAACGCGATGCCGCGCCCGTGGAACGCCTGATAGCCGGTGGCCGGATCGACATCGAAGGTGTGGATCTTTTCGGGTGTCGAATGCGCCACTTCCTCGATGTCCATGCCGCCCTCGGTCGAGGCCACGAAACTGATCCGGCTGGTCTGACGGTCCACGAGGATGGCCAGGTACATCTCGGTCTCGATGCCCGCGCCGTCCTCGATATAGATGCGGTTGACCTGCTTGCCCGCCGGGCCGGTCTGCTTGGTCACGAGGGTGCGGCCCAGCATCTTCTTGGCCTCGGCGGCGGCCTCTTCGACGGATTTCGTCAGGCGAACGCCGCCCTTGTCGCCCGCGTCGCCCTCCTTGAACGATCCCTTGCCGCGCCCGCCCGCATGGATTTGCGCCTTGACGACCCACAGGGGCCCGTCGAGTTCTCCGGCGGCGGACTTGGCGTCTTCGGCGCGCAGGACGGGACGACCGTCGCTTACCGGGGCGCCGTAGGAGCGCAGAAGGGCCTTGGCCTGATATTCGTGGATGTTCATGGCGCCGTTTTCCTGCAGTTGCGGATGGGGATCGGTTGGCGCCACTATACATGCGCGCGAACGGGGGGCGAGGGGCAAGCGGAGGCTTTATTGCCAACCGGGAGGATTCACGGAATTTGTGATCACACTATTTTTGCGTGTGATCACAAAATCACAGGCTGCGGATACGTGGCGGACGCCCGATGATTCGCGGCGCCTGCGGCGACCTAGTTCAGCACGACCATATAAAGCCCCGCGTCGCCACCGACCAATTGTTCGAACCGGCGCAGCGCGTCGCCCCGGATCAGCGGACCCTGCCCGAGGTACGGCACGAGGACCTCGCCTTGTATCATCCCCATCACGTTCAGCGGCGGCGGGTTCTGAAACATCGCCGCGACGTTCAGGCCCGCGTCGCCGCCGAGGCGCCACACCGGCACCAGCAGCTCGCCGTTGAGCAGCATTTCCGCCTCGCGCAGCACGGCCTGCCAGCGCGGTCCCAGGTCTTCGGGAAAGGGGATCGGCAACGCGCTCGTCTGCGACTTGTTGGGAATCCATTCCATCGTGTCGTCTGTCTCGGCGGCAACCCGGTACCAGAAGGTGCGGTTGTCCTCGATCATGCCCAGAAAGTGCGCGTGGGCCGAGCGGGAAAGATCGACGTCCGGCTGCTGATCGATGGCGATGACAAACATCGCCGCCAGATCGACGTAATCGGCGACATCGCGCATCGAAAACCAGCCGTTCTCCTCGGCGGGCAATGGCGACAGCGCGGCCATCGCGGCGCGGGCGTCCAGAACGCGGCCGATGGCCTCGGCAGGGTTCAGCGCCAGCACCGTTTTCGACACGCCCGACAGCAGGTGTGCATAGGCCGACAGCCACGCGGCGTCCGAGGTATCGAAGCGCACGGTGATCGACGCACCGCCGGGCATGATCCGTGTACCGTCGTCCGCGAACGCCGGTTGCCCGGCGAGGAGATCGACCAGCGCCAGCGCATCCTCGCCCGTGTCACGGATGCCGTTATCATTGATATCGAACCATAAATCACCTGTGTCGATCACCAGTCCAACCTCGTCATCGTCGGTTATCGTGTCGAGAACGTCGAGGGCTATGCCCATGTCGTCGGCGATCTGGCCGAACAATGCAGGGATGGCTTCCGGCGTGAACGGCACTGCATCCGGGTTCGGCGGCAGCGGCAGCCGCAGGATCGGCAGGTCCGATTGCTCGGCCAGCGCGCCGGTGATGTCCGTGGCATAGCGCACCTGCAAGGCGTGTTCGACCGCCCCCAGAAACCGGACGCCGCCAAGGGCGAACCGCTCCGTTGCGTCGGGATCCGGCAGTGCGGCAAGACGCGCGCCCGTCGCGGCAAGACCGGTGGCGCCGATTTCGGTCGAGATGGCGCCGGGGGTCGCCGCGTCCGCGGCGGCCCACATCGGCAGCCCCGCGACGGCCGCGGCAAGGAAGGGGAGGTAAGGTCTGGGGGTCATGGTAAAGCTCCTGTCTGATGATATGAACATAGTTCATGAACAATGTTCAGTCAACGGTCTGCTGACGGAGGATTACCGGTTACGGCGCAATGTGCGACCGCCGCCGCCGCCGGAAGGGGTTCCAGGGGATATGAAACACACGAAAACCGCCCGGAAGAAGCCTTCCGGGCGGGCAAGTCGGTCCTGTGGATGAGGCTTGCTCTCAGGCGAGGCTGTCGTCGATGCCCTTGCAGGCGGCGACGAGGCCCTTCACGGCATCGACCGATTTGTCGAACATCGCCTGCTCGTCGCGGTTCATCTTGATCTCGACGACCTTTTCGATGCCGCCCGCGCCGATGATCGTCGGCACACCGACGTAGAAACCGTTCAGGCCATAGGCGCCGTCGACGTGGGCTGCGCAGGGCAGCAGGCGCTTCTGGTCCTTCAGAAACGCCTCGGCCATTTCGATGGCGCTGGCGGCGGGCGCATAAAACGCGGATCCGGTTTTCAGCAGACCGACGATTTCGGCGCCGCCGTCACGGGTGCGCTGAACGATGGCGTCGAGCTTTTCCTGCGTCGTCCAGCCCATTTCGATCAGGTCGGGCAGGGGGATGCCCGCGACCGTGGAATAGCGGGTCAGCGGCACCATCGTGTCGCCGTGGCCGCCGAGAACGAAGGCCGTGACATCGCGCATCGACACGCCGAATTCGACGCTCAGGAAATGCCGGAACCGGCCCGCGTCGAGGATACCGGCCATGCCGCAGACCATGTGCGACGGGCAGTCCGGAGAATTTCTGCAACGCCCAGACCATCGCGTCGAGCGGGTTGGTGATGCAGATCACGAAGGCGTTCGGCGCGTTGGCTGCAATGCCCTCGCCCACGGATTTCATCACCTTGAGGTTGATGCCCAGCAGATCGTCACGGCTCATCCCCGGCTTGCGCGGCACGCCGGCGGTGACGATGCAGACGTCGGCGCCTGCGATGTCGGCATAGGAATTGACGCCCTTCAGGCTCGCGTCGAACCCTTCGACGGGGCCGCTTTCGGCGATGTCGAGGGCTTTGCCCTGCGGCGTGCCTTCGGCGATATCGAAAAGAACGACGTCGCCGAGTTCCTTGAGGGCCGCAAGGTGGGCGAGCGTGCCACCGATCTGTCCGGCGCCGATGAGGGCTATCTTGGGTCTGGCCATGAGAGAATGGTCCTGTGATTGTGACGTTTGCCTGTTTGCCTATCCTTGTGCGTGCCCCCGTGCAAGCCTGCCCGGTGCTGCGCCGCGCGCTGCGCGATACGCGTGAACCCGGTGCTGTGCCGCGCGCTGCCCGACAGCATGATCCCGGTGCCACATCGCACGCTGCGGGATGCACATGAAAGGCCGCCCCCGAGGGAGCGGCCGTAAATTCGATGTGACCGGTCGTATCAGCCCTCGTATTCGGGCATCGCTTCGAGGACTTCCATCGTCGTGTCGAGGGTGACGATCAGGTCGTCACCGTCGATTTCCTGCATCAGCGTCATGTCGGTCGATATCCAGCAGGACGTGCTTTTCGCCAATCCCGATAAAGCCGCCGACGTCGACCACGGCACCGGCTGGTGTCAATTCGCCGATCTCGCCGATGTTGCTGTCACTGCTGTCGTAGACGACCGTGCCGACGAGATCTTCGGCGGGGACGCTGTCCATCTCGATGGCGACGTAGCTGTCCATCCATGTGTCGGATCCGGATCGACGTTGATCGCGGTTTCGAGCGTGTCCTGCGGGCCTGTCCGTCGACGAACCTCGGACATCTCTGTCCCCGCATCGTCCATCGCGGTTTCGGTGTCGGCGGCAATTTCGGCCACCTCGTCCTCGGTGGCATCCATCGTCCCTCCATCGCACCTTCGGTGAGCGGCGGCTCCATCATTTCCTCTGCTCGCGACGGCGGTCGCTTCGTCCTCTTCCATCTCGAATGCCGGGGCATTTTCCAGAACCTCGGCGGTGGTGCCGATCACGAGAAACTCAGTGCCGTCGACGTCCGTGTAGAAATCGATCCGGTCCATCGAGATCGCGACGTCCTTTTCGCCGATCCCAAGGAAATCCGCCGACCCCGACGAGCGCTGCCGGAACATCGTCCTTCTTCGGTGATGATCAGGTCGTTGATCTCGCCGATGTCTTCCCAACCGTCGGTCAGATCGAACATGCCGCCATCGGTGCCGACCTCGACGTCACGTGCGTAGATGCGCATTCCGATCAGGTCGCTGGCGAAGTAGTCTGCCGACATGATGTCGACGGAGCCGATGCCCGTGGCATCCCGGTCTGGGCGATGGCGGTGGTGCCGAGGACTACTGCGGTTGCGGTGGTTGCAAGTAGGCGTTTCATGGCGGTTCCTTCATTCAATCGCGGCGAACGATGCCGCAGTGACTCGAAGACACAACCGTCCGTTCGTGAATTGGTTTCAGGGCCGATCGAGAAATGCGGCTGTGATGCCCACCGGGGCCGCATCTGCGCCGAATGTCGCCGATGCAGACCCCGGCAGAGGCGAAAACCGGCATGAACCGGCCGGTTCCGCTGTCGCGCCTCAGGCGCCCGGATCGGTGTTGGGCAGGGGATCGTTCATCTCCTGATAGGCCTCGCCCGCCGCCACGAGGCAGGTGGGGCCGCCCGGCGTCGTCACGGTGATCGTCCAGGTGCCGGTCTCGAGCGAGGCGAAAACCTCGACCACGGTATTGTCGGCGCCAAGGGCGATGGAACGGCGGCTTTCGCCGTAGCCCTCGGCCAGGCGCATCACGACGGCGTCGTGGGGCGCGCAGTTGCGATTTTGCGCCGCCGCCGGAGCAGCGGTTGCCGCAAAGGCACCCACGGCCAGTGTCCGCAGCGCTGTTGCGGTGGCGGAACGGGTCGGGCGGCAAGAAGGGCGGTGAAAGGGGAGCAGTGTCATATCGGATCCATCCAGAGTTGGGGCGCAGCCGGACAGGGCCCGGTCGGGCGCGAATAACGGCGGTCGGTGTGCCGCATTTGCCCGCCGGCCTGTGTCGGCGGCCCTGTCTGCGCGGCTTGATTGGCATCACAATGTCTCCGATCATGGCAAATATTGCTTAACGGAGCGTTCGCCGTGCAGGACGACAGGCAACGGCCCGCGTCCTCCGGCAACTCGTGATCTTCATGACGCGCTTCGTCCGGGGCAGCACTTTTCGACACGTCCGGGAGGTGCCAATGATCGGCAGGTCCACAAGACGGTTGAAGGCCGGTGCGTTATGTCGTCACAAGGGGCGCAACAATCTTGCGCAGTGATACGCTTGCGCTGTTATAATACACTTGCGCTGTTATAAAGGTGCCGCCGATGTCCGTCCGTCCCTATCGTTCCGCCCTCTACGTTCCCGGGTCCAACGCCAAGGCCCTGTCCAAGGCGCCGACGCTGGCCGTCGATGCCGTGTTGATCGACCTCGAGGATGCCGTGGCGCCCGACAGCAAAGATGCCGCCCGCGCCGCGGTTCACGATACGCTCGCCGCAACGCTCGCCGTGGATTTCGGTCCGCGCCAGCGCATCGTCCGGGTCAACGCGCCCCAGACGGCATGGGGTGCGGCGGATCTGGCGATGGTGGCGGCGCTGGCCGACAAAGGGCGCTGCGACGGCGTTCTCATCCCAAAGGTCGGGAGCGTTGCGGACATCGATGCCGTGGTGGCCGTCACCGGAACGTTGCCGGTCTGGGCGATGATCGAAACGCCCGGCGGCATCCTGAATGCCGCCGATATCGCGGCGCACACGTTCCTGGCGGGCATCGTCATGGGCACCAACGATCTGGCCGCAGATATTGGCGCGCGCGCAGCAAAGGGCCGCGCGCCGCTGCTGTATGCGCTGGGCGCCGCCCTCTTGGCCGCGCGGGCGCACGGCAAGGTGGCCATCGACGGCGTGTTCAACGGGTTTCGCGACACCGACGGCCTCATCGCCGAATGCGCGCAGGGCCGCGACATGGGGTTTGACGGCAAAAGCCTGATCCACCCCGCCCAGATCGACGCCGCCAACGCAGCCTTCGGCCCGACGACGGCGGAAATCGACCGCGCGACCTGCCAGATCGCGGCCCATGACGCGGCAAAGGCGGCGGGTCAGGGGGTGGCCGTTCTCGACGGATCCATCGTAGAGAACTTGCATGTCGCCGCCGCCCGCGCTTTGCTGGCCCGGGCAGCGGCAATTCAGGCAGCAGCAGCGGAGCGCACGTTATGACACTTTTGATCGCGGGCCTTGTCCTATGGTGGGCGGCACATCTCTTCAAACGGCTCGCGCCGGGCCTGCGCGCGCAGATGGGCACGGCGGGCAAGGTGATCATTGCGCTGGCGGTCGTCGCCAGCGTCGTCCTCATGGTGATCGGCTATCGGGACGCCGACACGACGTTCTTCTGGGGGCGGTCCCCGGCGCTCGTCGGGATCAACAACCTCGCGATAGTCGTCGCGTTCTATATCTATGCCGCCGGTGCCGCGCCGCCGGGCCGTCCGCGGATCTGGATCGGCACCAAGACCCGGCACCCGCAGCTGATCGGATTTTCGGTCTGGGCGGCGGCGCATCTGCTGGTGAACGGCGATACCGCGTCGTTCGTCCTGTTCGGCGGGCTGCTGGTCTGGGCGTTCGTCGAAATGGTGCTGATCAACGCGCAGGACGGGCCGTTCGTGCCGCCACGGCGCGGGTCCGCGCGCAAGGAGGTGGTGATCGCCGTCGTGGCCCTCGTCGTGATGGGCGTCGTCATGGCGATCCACAACTGGTTGGGTGTGCAACCGTGGGGATGACGACATGCCGATGATCTACCGTCTGCTGACGGGCGACGACACGTCGGCGTTCTGCCACAAGGTGAGCGCGGCACTGTCGAAGGGCTGGACGCTGCATGGCGACCCGACCTACGGGTTCGATGCGGCGAACGGCGTGATGCGCTGCGGTCAGGCCGTCACCAAGGAGGTGGCCGCGCCCTATGCGCCCGAAATGAAATTGGGGGCGCAATAGGCGTGAGCGGTCCGGCGACGAAAACCGATCCCGGTCGCGGTATCGCGACGAAAACAGATCCGGGTCGCGGTATCGCGACGAAAACGGATCCCGGTCGCGGTCTCGCGACGAAAGCAGATCCCGGTCGCGGTATCGCGACGAAAACAGATCCGGGTCGCTTCTTCGAGGACTACCGGCTGGACGAGATCATCGTCCATGCCGTCCCGCGGACGCTGTCAGGCGGCGAGCGGGCACTGTATCACGCGCTCTATCCCGCGCGCACCGCGATCCATTCGTCCGACGTCTTTGCGCGGGCCTGCGGGCTTGCGGCCGCGCCGCTCGACGATCTGATCGTGTTCCACACGGTGTTCGGCAAGACCGTGCCCGACATCTCGATCAACGCGGTGGCCAACCTCGGCTACGCGCAATGCCGCTGGCTGGCCCCCGTCTGGCCGGGTGACACGCTGTCCGCGACATCGCGGGTGATCGGCCTGAAGCTCAATTCCAGCGGCAAGAGCGGTGTCGTCTGGGTGCGCAGCGAGGGCCGCAACCAGTACGGGGCAAAGGTTCTGGAATACGTGCGCTGGGTCATGGTCAAATGCCGCGCGTCGGGGACCGTGCCCGCAAATGTCGCGGAAGGCCCGGTCGTTCCGGACCTGTTGACGGCGGTTGCCGCCGCAGACCTGACGCCGCCGGGCGGCCTCGATTATTCACGCTACGATGTCGTTCAGGCGGGCGAGCCGCACCGGTTGGGCGATTACCGCGTGGGCGAGATCGTCGACCACACCGACGCCGTCACCATCGAGGACGCCGAGCACATGATGGCGACCCGGCTGTGGCAGAACACGGCAAAGGTGCATTTCGACACGACGCAGCGCGCCGACGGGCGGCGTCTGATCTATGGCGGCCACATCATATCGCTGGCCCGCACGCTGTCGTTCAACGGGCTGGCGAACGCGCAGCTGATGCTGGCGCTGAACGCGGGCACCCATGTCGCGCCGTGTTTTGCGGGCGATACCGTGCGGGCCTGGTCGCAGGTCCTCGACACGGCGCCCACGGCGGTTCCCGGTGCGGGCGCCATCCGCCTGCGCCTCGTCGCGACGACCGGCACCGATACCGAGCTGCACAGGCCCGACGGGGCCTATGGCGACGGTGTCCTGCTCGATCTGGACTACTGGGCGCTGATGCCGGTGTAGCCGCGCCGGTTTCGACCGGGCCGGACGTCATGCGGCAAGGCCCGTCATGTTCCGGGGCCGGACAGATACCGGGGGGCCAGACAGTCACGGGGTGCGGACGCCCACCACCGGAATATGTGCCATCAAAAGGGGCGAATGACGCGGCGACAAGGGCGAATGACACCTTGCGAGGCAATATGGCGCGGGTTTTGCGCGCGCCACCGCGTGACTTCCCCGCCGAAACCCGTCACAACTCCGTCAACGTAATAAATGCGGCCGCAGGCTGCGACGAAAAGGACCCGATATGGCCGACGTGAACCGGGGCAACCGGCCCCTCAGCCCGCACCTGAGCATCTATCGCCCGCAATGGACTTCAGTCACGTCGATCCTGACGCGGATCACCGGCAATGCCCTTATCGTGGCGGTGTTCATGGTGGTGTGGTGGTTCGGGGCCCTTGCCGCCGGACCGGACGCCTTCGCGACCGCGGACGGATTCATCACCTCGTGGTTCGGCGACCTGGTGATGTTCCTGTCCCTCTGGGCGCTGTGGTATCACAGTCTTGCGGGCATCCGGCACCTGATCTGGGATGCGGGCTACGGCCTTGACGTGGATCTGTGCGACACGGTGGGCAAGATTCTGGTGGGCGGCGCGACGGTGCTTGCGTTCGTCACCGCGCTCGCACTCTGAGGGGTACAGGACATGGCATATCTGACGGATCGAAAGCGGGCAGTCGGCAAGGGTGCCGCACACAGCGGGACCGCGCACCACTGGCACATGATCGTCACTTCGGTGGCTCTGGTCATCCTGATCCCGCTGTTCGTCTTCACCTTCGGCTTCGCGCTGGGCCTGCCCTACGCCGAGGCCCTCGTCTATTACGGGCGGCCCTGGCCCGCATTGGTCGCCGGGCTGACGATCCTCGTCGGCATGGTGCACTTTCGTAAAGGTTTTCAAACTCTGCTTGAGGACTACGTTCGAGGCCTAGCCCGCAAAATCACACTCATCGCGGCGATCTGCGTAAGCTACGGGGCGGCGGCATTCGCCCTTCTGGCCATCGTTCGCCTTGCCCTTTGACGTAATCCAGGACCATCGCAATGGCTGCATATGAATACGAGACCCATGAATTCGACGTCGTCGTGGTCGGCGCCGGTGGTGCGGGTCTGCGCGCGACCCTGGGGATGGCGGAACAGGGCCTGAAGACGGCCTGCATCACCAAGGTTTTCCCGACCCGCTCGCACACCGTCGCCGCCCAGGGCGGCATCGCCGCGTCGCTGTCGAACATGGGGCCCGACCACTGGCAGTGGCACATGTACGACACCGTCAAGGGCAGCGACTGGCTGGGCGACACGGACGCGATGGAATACCTCGCCCGCGAGGCGCCCAAGGCGGTCTACGAGCTGGAGCATTACGGCGTGCCGTTTTCGCGCACCGAAGAGGGCAACATCTATCAGCGTCCGTTCGGCGGCCACACCACCGAATTCGGCGAGGGCCCGCCCGTGCAGCGCACCTGCGCCGCCGCCGACCGCACCGGCCACGCGATCCTGCACACGCTCTACGGCCAGTCGCTCAAGCAGAAGGCCGAATTCTATATCGAGTATTTCGCCCTCGACCTGATCATGTCCGAAGACGGCACCTGTCAGGGCGTGCTGGCGTGGAAGCTCGACGATGGCACCCTGCACCTGTTTTCGGCGAAGATGGTCGTGCTCGCCACCGGCGGCTATGGCCGTGCCTATTTCTCGGCCACCAGCGCGCACACCTGTACAGGTGACGGCAACGGCATGGTCGCGCGGCAGGGCCTGCCGTTGCAGGACATGGAATTCGTGCAGTTCCACCCCACCGGCATCTACGGCGCGGGCTGTCTGATCACCGAAGGCGCGCGGGGCGAGGGCGGATACCTCACCAATTCCGAAGGCGAGCGGTTCATGGAGCGGTACGCGCCCACCTACAAGGATCTTGCGTCGCGCGACGTGGTGTCGCGCTGCATGACGATGGAGATCCGCGAGGGTCGCGGCGTGGGCGACAAGAAGGACCACATCCACCTGAACCTGAACCACCTGCCGCCCGAAACCCTCGATTTGCGCCTGCCGGGCATTTCGGAAAGCGCCCGCATTTTTGCAGGTGTCGACCTGACCAAGGAGCCGATCCCGGTCCTGCCCACCGTTCACTACAACATGGGCGGCATTCCCACGAATTACTGGGGCGAGGTGCTGAACCCGACAGCCGACGCCCCCGATGCCATCGCCCCGGGCCTGATGGCCGTAGGAGAGGCCGGCTGCGCGAGCGTTCACGGTGCGAACCGCCTCGGCTCGAACTCCCTTATCGATCTTGTCGTGTTCGGTCGTGCCGCCGCGATCCGTGCGGGCAAGGTCGTGGACCCGGCGACATCCGTGCCCAAACCGAACATGGCCAGCGTGCAGAAGGCGCTCGACCGGTTCGACGCACTCCGTCACGCCAGGGGTTCGACCGGCACGGCGGAACTGCGCGACCAGATGCAGCACGCGATGCAGGACGACGCGGCGGTATTCCGCACCGACAAGACGCTGGCCGAGGGCGTGACCAAGATGACCGACATCGCCAAAGGCATGGACGACGTGCATGTTACCGATCAGACGATGATCTGGAATTCCGACCTGATGGAAACCCTTGAGCTGACGAACCTGATGCCCAACGCGATGGCCACCATCGTCGCCGCCGAGGCCCGCAAGGAAAGCCGTGGCGCCCACGCCCACGAGGATTATCCTGACCGCAACGACAAGGAGTGGCGTAAACACAGCCTCTCTTACGTCGATGGGCCGGACGTGCGCCTTGAATATCGTCCCGTCCACCTCGATCCTCTGACGAAAGAGGCCGATGGCGGCATCGACATGAAAAAGATCGCTCCGAAAAAGAGGGTTTATTGATGAAAGCCGTATTTTTCGTCGCAACGCTTGCCGTTATCGCTGCCCCCGCGGTGGCGCAGGACGCCCGCACGGCGATGCGCGACGAGATCGTCCTCGTGCTGCAGGCCCAGCAGATCGACGCGCGCACCGCGTCCGTTGTCGCGCAATGCGTCATGCTGCAAATGTCGGACGATCAGGTCGCGCGGTTTACCGGCTCCGCGAGCGATGCCGCAAAAACCGCCATACTCGACGAGCTGGGCGATCCGGAGGCACTCAACGCCTGCGTTCTGGACGAGATCTGACGTGGGACGGGCCATGATGACCGGGCGGGTCGCCCTGATGGCGCTGCCGGTGCTCGCGGCGTGCGGGCCGCGCATCGAGGTGCCCGTCGTCACCCCGTCAACCGTTGCCCGCGCCACCCTGTTCGAGCGTGCGGTCGACAATCTCGTGGTCCGGTTTCGCGCGGACGAGACAGCGGCGATCAACGACGTTACCGCCCCCTGCATCGTCGGCACATCAACGGCAGCCGAGCTGATCGCACTGGCCACCGCGCCGAACGGGGTCGATGCCGTCCTGCAACCGATGCTCTTGCGCGCGCCGACGCGATTTTGCCTGCAAGGCGGGGCGTTGTGATGCGGTCGCCACTGATCCTTCTGGGCGTTCTCGTCGCCTGCACGCCCGTGCCGGTCGACCCCGAGGTTGTCGCGCTGCAGTGCGAGGACCGGGCGCGTGCGGCGCAGGGCCCGACCGGGTCGGTGACGCTCGGCACCAACTCCAGCTCGGGGCCGTTCACCGATCTGCGGGTCGGGGTGACGGGCGATTACCTCACGGGGCGCGATCCGAACGCCGTCTATGCGCAATGCGTCGAAAGGCGCACGGGATCGGCGCCGTTTCGCCCTCCGAGGCTGGAACGATGACCGGCGAGGCAGTCAGCAAAACCGACCGCACCGCAGAGTTCGCGGCGAAAATAGCCGCCGAGGCCGACCGCCAGATCGCCCGGTTCCGGCAGGCGGCGCGCGGCCTCCATCCGCGGACCTGCCCGGTGTGCGACTACCACGGCATGTTCACCGCCTTCGGTCAGCCACCGCGGTTCGACGCGCGCTGTCCGTCGTGCAACGCGCTGGAACGGCACCGGTTGTTCCATCTGTTCTGCCAGCGTCGCGATCCCTTCGGGCCAACCGACCGCGTGCTGCATTTCGCGCCGGACAAACTCGTGACCGACCATGTGCAACCGCGCGTCGCGCTCTACGAGACGTCCGACCTTGCCGAGGGCCGCCGCGTCACGCACCGCGTCAACATCGAGGCTACGGGCCTGCCCGACGCGGGGTATACCCGGATCATCTGTTCCCACGTCCTCGAACATGTCGACGATGCCAAGGCGTTGTCCGAGATGTACCGCATGCTCGCCCCCGGCGGCATCGCGTTTTTCGCCACGCCGGTGATCGAAGGCTGGGCGCATACCTATGAGGACGCGTCCGTCGACGGGCCGAAACAGCGCCTCGTGCATTTCGGACAGACCGACCACGTCCGCATCTATGGTCGCGACCTGCGCATCCGCATCCGTGCCGCCGGGTTTACGCTGGGCGAGTTTACCG
This sequence comes from uncultured Alphaproteobacteria bacterium, assembly GCA_963761735.1. Taxonomy (GTDB): domain Bacteria; phylum Pseudomonadota; class Alphaproteobacteria; order Rhodobacterales; family Rhodobacteraceae; genus CAVXHQ01. The sequence continues at coordinate 250,307 of CAVXHQ010000003.1, read as the reverse complement.
CCGTCGAACCCGATGTCCTCACATATGGTCTGATGCGGGGCGAGACGCTCTTTATCGCGACCAAACCAATCCCTACTGGAGACGAGACATGGTCCAGCTGACCCTGCCCAAAAACAGCCGCATCACCCATGGCAAGACGTGGCCCAAGCCCGAAGGCGCAAAAAACCTGCGGACGTTCAAGATTTATCGCTGGAACGAGGAGAGCGGCGAAACGCCCCGCGTCGACACCTATTTCGTCGACATGGATACCTGCGGGCCGATGATTCTGGATGCGCTGATCAAGATCAAATCCGAAATCGACCCGACGCTGACGTTCCGCCGGTCCTGCCGCGAGGGGATTTGCGGGTCTTGCGCGATGAACATCGACGGCGTGAACACGCTCGCGTGCATCCACGGCATGGAAGAGGTGAAGGGCGACATCAAGATCTATCCGCTGCCGCACATGCCGGTGGTCAAGGATCTGATCCCCGACCTCACGCATTTCTACGCGCAGCACGCGTCGATCAAGCCGTGGCTGGAGACCGAAACCAATCCACCCGCGAAAGAGTGGAAGCAATCGGTCGAGGACCGCGAAAAGCTCGACGGACATTACGAGTGTATCCTGTGCGCCTGCTGTTCGACGTCCTGCCCATCGTACTGGTGGAACGGCGACAAGTATCTTGGGCCAGCCGCATTGCTGGCGGCGCACCGCTGGATCATCGACAGCCGCGACGAGGCGACGGGCGAGCGGCTCGACGATCTCGAGGACCCGTTCAAGCTGTATCGTTGTCACACCATCATGAACTGCGCCAAATCCTGCCCCAAGGGCCTGAACCCGGCGGCGGCGATTTCGGACATCAAGAAGATGATGGTCGAGCGGGTAATCTGATGTCGCGCGCGGGGCCACGATTTCTTTCGAAGAAATCGACGTCGAATTCTTTGAAAGAATTCGTGCGGTTACAACCGTGACCGAGCCTGCCGACGCTGCAACGCGCCGTGCCGTAGCACCGGTCATCTGCTATCCTGCGGATGCGCTGCCCGTCCCGGATCTGTCGCTTTATGCCCGGGTGCTGGACGAGGCATCGGCATCGGCGAACGTGACGGTCCCGCCCCGCGATGCGCGCGCGATCCATGTGCCCGCGGGGTCGTTTCTGCGTATTCTGTCCGTCGAGGGGCCGCAGGTCGGCGATCTGAACCTGTTCAATGCGAACGACCTGACAGAGCGGTTCTACTCGGGCAAGACCCGCGCGCTGCACGGCACCCATGTAACGAGGGGCGACAGGCTTTGGTCGACATTTCCGCATCTGCGGCCACTGGCGACGATCGTAGCGGATACCCTTGAATGGTACGGCATCGATGCGTTCGGCGGCGGCATTCACGATGTGATCGGCACGCGGTGCGATCCCTACACGCACCGCCTGCTCAGCGGTAGCGACTATCACCACTGCTGCCACTCCAACCTGACCCGCGCTCTGGCCGCCGGCACGCAGATGTCACTGGCCGATGCCGAAGGCCTTGTCCACGACGTCCTTAACGTATTCATGTGCACCGGTTTTACCCGCGATACCGGCCAGTATTTCATGAAGGCGAGCCCCGTACGCCCAGGCGACGCCCTGACGCTGTTCGCCGAGATCGACCTGTTGGCCATCCTCAGCGCCTGTCCGGGCGGTGATTGCGGCACCGTGCATTCAAGCGATGTGGCGGTGTGCCACCCGTTGCGGATGGATGTCCTGACGCCGGTCACGGGCGCCCTGGCGGGCTGGACCGTGCCCGCGTCGAACGCCTACGACCGGTCGCACGGCACCTGAGGCCTCAGGCGAAGGCCGCCTGAAGCGCGATTTCTACCATGTCGCCAAAGCTCTGTTCTCGATCCCGTGCGGTCAGATCGTCGCCTGTCAGAACATGATCGCTCACCGTCATGACGCCAAGGGCGCGTACACCGTGGCGAGCGGCGATGGTATAGAGTTCGGCGGCCTCCATCTCGACGGCGAGGGTGCCGTGTCGGCGCAGGACATCCATCAGATCCTTGCGTTCGTCGTAGAAATTATCCGAGCTGTAGATGCCGCCGGTGTGGCACCGGATACCTTTGGTCGTCGCCGCATCATGGGCCGCGCGCAGCAGGCCGAAATCGGCACAGGGCGCGAAATTCGCCTCGCGAAACAACGTCCCCGACGGGATCGTGATACTCGACGCGGTCATCGCCAGCACGACGTCGCGCAGGGCCACATTCTCTTGCAACGCACCACAGGATCCGATGCGGATCAAGGTTTTGGCGCCGTAGTCGCGCATGAGTTCGGTGGCATAGATCCCCATCGACGCCATGCCCATACCCGATCCTTGGATCGTGACGTCGTGGTCGTGCCATGTGCCGGTGTACCCCAACATGCCGCGCACCTCGTTGACGAGGCGCGGCGCATCGAGGAACGTCTGCGCCGCCCAGCGGGCGCGATAGGGATCGCCCGGCATTAGGACAGTGGGGGCGATATCGCCGGGGGATGCGCCAATATGAAGGCTCATGCCGGTCTCCTGCTGACATTCACAACCATAAAAATGGCGGCTCACCCGATCGGAGTGGCCGCCAATTGTCACAATTCGGTAAGGCCTAAATCTCGAAGGCGGCAATATCTTTGCCAGCGGCCTCGGCGGCATTGATCCATGCCGGTTTACGACCGCGGCCCGACCAGGTTTGCGTCGCGTCTTCCGGATTGCGGAATTTCGGCGGATTGACGGAGCCCGCCTTTTTCTTTTTTCCGCCGGAAGCGGCACCGGTCAGCTCGGACAGGGAAAACCCATGTTCAGCCGCTGCTTTCTCGGCCGCATCCAAAGCGGCCTTTTGTTCGCGCTTGTCGACAGAGGCAAGCGCCTTGTCGATATCGCGCGCCAGTTTGGACAGTTCTTTTCTCGACATTTGATTGAGGTCAACAGACATGATTTCGATCCCTGAATTTTCGGTCATGCCATTCCTTTAGATTGCACGGACGACATTGCCAAGCGCGAATTACGTATCGATTGGTTCGAAGGGGCTATTCGGCGCCATCGCGCCGATCGGTTTCATTGCGCCATAGGGGCTTATGTCGACAAACTCTCATCTGAAATATCACTGATTAACTCTTTGTTAATACTTTGTGAATGGCCCATCTCTGCGAGTGTGACGATATCGTGCATGATGGTATTGAGCTGAAAATCCTTTGGCGTATAAATCCTGGCGACGCCGATTGCACGCAGATCGTCCAGATCGGCCTCGGGAATGATACCGCCCAAAACAACCGGCATATCCTCAAGGCCATTGAGTTTCAGCCGGTGCAGAATTTCGCGGACCAGCGTGACATGACTGCCCGAAAGAACCGACAGGCCAAGGACATGCGGCTTCGTCCGGCGGACCTGGGTGACGATTTCCTCGGGCGTCATTCTGATACCGTCATAGCGAATTTCCATGCCGCAATCGCGGGCACGCGCCGCGATCTGCTCCGCGCCATTCGAATGGCCGTCGAGGCCCGGTTTGCCCATCATGAACGATAATCGCCGACCGAGCATTGCACTGACCCGGTCGACATCGGCGCGGATATCTTCGAGGCCCTCCGTCCGGTTCGACGGCGTCGTCGCTACGCCTGTGGGCGCGCGATAATTACCGAAAACGCCGCGAATCGTTTCTGCCCATTCGCCCGTCGTCACCCCTGCCTTGGCGCAGGCGACGGAGGGGCCCATGATGTTGATGCCGCGCTTTGCCGCCTCGCGCAACGCAACAAGGGCGCGTTGCACCTCGTTGCCGCGCCGCGCTTCTTTCCACGCGGCAAGTTGGGCGCATTGATCGGCCTCGGCGCCATCGTCGGCCTGCATCACGGCCTCCGCGCCTGCCAAAAGGGGCGATGCCTCGCTGCCCTGAAACCGGTTCACGCCGACAACGGTCGTGGCGCCGGATTCAATCCCCGAAATGCGCGCGGCGTTGCTTTCGACCAGCCGCGATTTCATATAGGCAATGGCCCCGACGGCACCGCCCATCGCATCAATCTGCGCCAGTTCGGCGCGGGCGCCGTCCTTCAATTCGGCCACCTTGCGGTCGATTGCCGGATTGCACTCGAACAGATCATCAAACTCCAGCAGGTCGGTTTCATAGGCGAGGATCTGTTGCATCCGCATCGACCATTGCTGGTCCCACGGGCGCGGCAGCCCGAGCGCCTCATTCCATGCGGGCAATTGAACGGCGCGCGCCCGCGCGTTCTTTGACAGAGTCACGGCCAGCATCTCGATCAGGATGCGGTACACGTTATTCTCTGGCTGCTGTTCTGTCAGACCCAGCGAATTTACCTGAACGCCGTACCGGAACCTGCGATAGCGCGCCTCCTGCACGCCGTATCGTTTCAGGCAGATCTCGTCCCACAACTCGACAAAGGCGCGCATCTTGCACATTTCGGTCACGAACCGGATACCGGCATTTACGAAAAACGAAATACGCCCGACCATTTCCGGAAAGTCCGCCGGCTTCACCTTTTTTTGCAGATCGTCGAGGACTGCCGTCGCCGTCGCAAGTGCAAATGCCAGTTCTTCTTCGGGCACCGCCCCCGCCTCTTGCAGGTGATAGGAGCAGACGTTCATCGGGTTCCATTTTGGCAAATTGGTGCGACACCATGCCGCAACGTCGGTAATCATCCGAAGGCTTGGTTCGGGCGGGCAAATATAGGTGCCGCGGCTGAGGTATTCCTTTATGATATCGTTCTGCACGGTGCCCTGAAGGGATTTAAGGTCCGCGCCTTTTTCCTCGGCCAAGGCGACGTAAAGGGCGAGCAGCCAGGGCGCCGTCGCATTTATCGTCATCGACGTATTCATCCGGTCCAGTGGAATACCGTCGAACAGCGCGCGCATATCGCCCAGATGGCAGACCGGAACGCCGACCTTGCCCACCTCGCCCCGCGCCAGCACATGATCGCTGTCATATCCCGTCTGCGTCGGCAGATCGAAGGCAACCGACAGGCCGGTCTGCCCCTTTTCCAGATTGGCCCGATACAGCGCATTCGAGGCGGCGGCAGTGGAATGGCCCGCATAGGTGCGGATGAGCCAGGGTTGTGCCCTCTCGGTCATCGTATCTCCAGTCTGCGCAAGATTGTGGCGTCTGCGCGATATAGGGCGCAATTTCGTGGCGCTGTCAATTCGCCGCAGCGCAGCAACCACACCGCCCCGATCTGTGCCACACCGCCGAATACGATCAATGTAATGGATTTACGCCGGTGGCCAAGCCTGCGACGGTCGCGCCATGACGCAGCCGATCACGCTTCCCTTCTGGCTTTTCGTGTTGATCCTGCTGTTTGCGGGCGTGACGTTTGCGTCGCATTTCCTGTTCCCCTCGGTCCGGTGGTTTTTCCGCAAGCGGATGGAACGGGTCGTCGCCCGCCTGAACAAGCGGCTGACCCGCCCGATAGAGCCGTTCAAGCTGGCGCGCCGCTATGACATGATTCAGCGGCTGATCTATGATCCGCAGGTGACCGAGGCCATCGTCGAACATGCCCGCTCCAACAAGGTCCCGGAAAACGTGGCCTTCGAGAAGGCCCGCGATTATGCGCGCGAGATCGTGCCGGGTTTTTCGGCGACCGCCTATTTCACCTTCGGCATGCGGTTTGCCCGCTGGCTGTCGCGGTCGCTCTACCGGATCCGTCTGGGTGCCTTCGACAGGGCACGCCTCGACACGATCGACCCCGATGCAAGCGTCGTGTTCGTGATGAACCACCGGTCCAACATGGACTATGTCCTCGTCACCTACCTTGTCAGCCGCGCGTCGGCCCTGTCCTATGCGGTGGGCGAATGGGCGCGGATCTGGCCGCTTTCGGCGGTGATCCGGACGATGGGCGCGTTCTTCATCCGGCGGCGCAACCGGTCCGCGCTCTATCGTCGCGTCCTTGCGCGCTATGTTCAGATGGCGGTGCAGGGCGGCGTCACGCAGGCGTTTTTTCCCGAAGGCGGGCTCAGCCTCGACGGCAAGATCGCCAAGCCCAAGCTCGGGATCCTGAACTATATCGTGTCGGGGTATCAGCCGGGACAGCGCGACGTGATCTTCGTGCCCGTGGCGATCAACTATGACCGGGTCCTCGAAGACAAGTTCCTGATCGCCGCCGGCACGACAGGCGTGCGACGGTTTCGCCCGCCGCTCTGGACGGTTCTGAGCGGGCTGGGACGGCATTTCCTGCTGCGGGTCACGTTCCGTTTCAACAAATTCGGCACGGCCTCGGTGGGGTTCGGCGCGCCGCTGGCGCTGTCGGGTTTCATCGAGGATCTCGGCGCCGAGCCGACCGAGGCGCTCGCCGCCGAACTGATGGCCCGCGTTGCTGCCGTGACGCCGGTGCTGCCCGTGCCGCTGGTTGCGCGCGTTTTGCGCGACGGCCGTGGCGCAACCGTGGCACAGGTGCAGGCCGCCGTGGCCGCGGACCTGCACGCGCTCGCCGGGGCGGGGGCCACGCTGCCGCGCCGCGACGCAGCAACAGTGACGACCGACGGCCTGGCCAACCTCGAGGGTCGCGGTTTCATCGCCATTGACGGTACTGCGGTTTCAATTGTCGACGGGGCGCTGCGGGCTGTGGATTTCTATGCAAATTCCATTGCCCATCATTTCCTGCACCTCGAAGCGTCTTGTTCAGAGAGACATAAAGTTACGCAAAAAATCTCTTAGGCGTTGCAATATTGCGTTGCAAAACCTATGACGGGGTCATGGATATCCATTCTGCACCGCAGCACGCCCCAAGGAGAGAAGACATGGCCCTCGACGCCGCCACCCCCGCGCGTAAATCCCTCTATGCCGTGGGCGAATTGCCCCCCCCGGGCCATGTCCCCGACCAGATGCATTGCTGGGCGATCCGCCGCGAACGCCACGGCGAGCCCGACCAAAGCTTTAAGCTCGAGGTGGTCGATACGCCGCGCCCCGACAGCCACGAGGTTCTGGTGATGGTGATGGCCGCGGGTGTGAATTATAACGGCGTCTGGGCGGGCCTCGGCCTGCCGATCTCGCCGTTCGACGTACACGGCGCCGACTATCATATCGCGGGATCTGACGCCTCCGGCATCGTCTGGGCGGTGGGCGACAAGGTAAAACGCTGGAAAGTCGGCGACGAGGTCGTGATCCACTGCAATCAGGACGACGGCGACGACGAGGAATGCAACGGCGGCGATCCGATGTTTTCGGAATCGCAGCGGATCTGGGGCTATGAGACCCCAGACGGCTCCTTCGCGCAGTTCACCTGCGTACAGTCCCAACAACTCATGCGCCGTCCCGCGCACCAGACCTGGGAAGAAAGTGCCTGCTATACCCTGACGCTGGCGACGGCCTGGCGCATGCTCTTTGGCCACAAACCGCACGAGCTGCGCCCCGGTCAGAACGTCCTCGTCTGGGGCGCGTCGGGCGGTCTCGGCTCCTACGCGATCCAGTTGATCAATGCCGCGGGGGGCAATGCGATCGGCGTGATCTCGGATGAGGACAAGCGCGCGTTCGTCATGGGCCTTGGTGCCAAAGGCGTCATCAACCGCAAGGAATTCGATTGCTGGGGGCAATTGCCAACGGTGAACACGCCCGAGTTCGCCGTCTGGACGAAAGAAGCGCGCCGTTTCGGCAAGGCGATCTGGGCGATCACCGGCAAAGGTGTCAACGTCGACATGGTGTTCGAACATCCCGGCGAGGCGACGTTCCCGGTGTCCACCCTCGTGGTCAAACGCGGTGGCATGGTCGTGATCTGCGCGGGCACGACGGGTTACAACCTGACGATCGATGCGCGCTATCTGTGGATGCACCAAAAGCGTGTGCAGGGCTCGCATTTCGCCAATCTGAAACAGGCGTCTGCGGCAAACGAGCTGATGTGCGGCCAGCGCCTCGATCCGTGCATGTCCGAATGTTTCAAATGGGATGCAGTCCCAGAGGCGCATACCAAAATGCGCCGAAACGAGCACAAGCCGGGGAATATGTCGGTTCTCGTACAGGCGCCGGTGCACGGTCTGCGGACATGGGACGACAGCGTCGAGGCGGCGCGAAACTGAATTGGTCGGTGCCCGAGGCCGATGCCGGATGCCTCCGGCGGGGATATTTGGGGGCAGGATGAAACTACCCGTCCTGCCCCCTGAATGAAACTCGCGCTTCACCCTGCACGGTCATCGGCTTCCCAGCCTGTACCGCACACGTAGGCTCCCCGTTTTTGGTTAACGTGAGGTTTAATCGGGTCGTGCTACTTTCATCCTGCCTGAAATATCCCGGGGGTCAGGGGGCTGGCCCCCTGCCGTGTCAGTCGGGCGCTGTTTCCAATGTCAGTGCGGCAGGCGTGCCGCCAAGGTCGTCGATCCGCAACGGTGCCGTCGGTTTCGCCAGCATAGAGCGCACGACCCAGCGCAACTGCGTTTCCGCCCGCGTGATCGCGACATAGGTCAGGCGTTTCCATAGCGGCTGCCCGGCCTCGACGCGCCCCATCCGGGCAGCAATTTCGATGTCCGGCGCGAAGACCTGCACCGTATCCCACTGCGATCCTTGCGCTTTGTGGATTGTGACAGCCGCGCCGTGTAGAAACGTCGCCCCCATCCGGGCGGCGAAGGGGATGAACGGCTCGGCGTCGCCCTCCTGTTCGATCTTGACGATCGACGCGGCGGACACCTGCGGCTCCTCGGCGGCAAAAACATGCAGGCGCGAAAATCCGGGCCGTTTGCCGGGCCCGAGGTAAACGACCTGCGCGCCCTTGATCAGCCCCCGCGCCTCGAGGTCGAGGCGTTTCTTGCGATGTTTGGCGGGCAGTTCGATGCCGTCGCAGATCAGCGGCTCACCGGCCAACAACTCGTCCACAGGCGCCCCGAAGGCCCCGCGAAAGGCGTGGATCAGACGGATTCGCGTCGCATTGCGCCACACCAGCACCGGCGAGCGGGCCATCAGATCCGCCTCGACACGGTGCGCCACGACAACCCGTTCGTCCGTTTCGGCCGCCGCGTGAACGAGCCGCGAAAAGGCGTGGTAGTCGACGTCCGGGTCGGCCAGCGCATGCGCCAGATCGAGGATCGGGTTGCCCGCGTCCTGCCGGTGCACCCGGCTCAGGGAAAAGACGCGCGGGGCGGGCAACGTCTCGAACACCATGCCGCCGGACGATTGCACGGGCGGCAGCTGTGCGGGATCGCCGAACAGGACCAGCGTCGGGAAAATGTCCTTCAGATCCTCGAACTGCTTTTCGTCCAGCATCGAGGATTCGTCGACGAACCCGATATCGAGAGGATCTTCGCGCCGTTTCCAGCCGGTGATGAAATCCGATCCGCGCAGACCCGCCGCCGCCAGCGCGGCAGGCACCGAAGTGTGCGTTTCATAGCTGATCCGCGCCCGGTCGAGGGCGACTTCGGTCAGCCCTTCGACCTCGGGTTTGTCGCCTTGCCCGGCGAGCCATTCGGCAATCGCCTCGTATTCGGGCGCATACATCGGCGTGTACAGGATGCGGTGGATCGTCGTTGCGGGCACGCCGTGGCCACGCAACACACTTGCCGCCTTGTTGGTGGGCGCCAGTACCGCGAGGGTTCGCCGGTTATGGCGTTTCTTGCCTTCCCAGTCACCCGAAACGATATCGACGCCCGCCTCGCGCAGCGCCTTTGTCAGTTTTGCCAGCAGCATCGTCTTGCCGGAGCCGGCCTTGCCGATCACCGCGATGGTGCTTTGCCGGTCGGTCTGCGGCGGCTGCAGCAGGCTGTCGTCCAGATCGACACCGGCAAGCCGCAGGGACGCCGTCACGGCATCCCAGGCCTCGGCCTGATCTTCGGAAAATGTGAGCGCGGGCAGGGCCATGGCGCGACTCTATCGCTGCGCCCGACCGGGGACCAGCCCAACCGCTCAGGCCGCTGTGCGCGCCTCTGCCTCGGGCACGACGCCGTGGCCGAATGCGTCGCGGAACCATGTCTCGGAGGTCTGCGACGACACCCCGGCCCGCTCCAGCACGCGCACGCGGTCTTCGGCGCGGTAGGGCCACAGGCCCACGGAAATCTTTTCGCGGCCCGTACCGCTTGCCCCCAGAACCTCGGGGCTGGCACCGATGCGCGAATAGATCCGCACCATCCGCGCATCGAACACGCCGACAAAATGCGTCAGATCGAAGGCCCGCATCAACTCTCCTCCGGCCAGCATGAGGGCGGCGGCGACACGCCCTCCGGCGGTGGGCGCAAGACAGAACCGGGTACATTCCCAGATGAAGGGCGACCGGATCTCGGCCCCGTCGGTCAGGTGTCGGAAGTGGTCGTTGACCATGGTGGCGCCCGTTGTCGGCAGGAACCGCATCGATCCGCCGTGGCTGCCGTCGGCATTTTCCCGGATGACGTACAACGGATTGGCGTCGTCATAGTCGTCCCGCTCGTGTCCTTTTGCGTCGACGCGCACGTCCCAGCGCAGACGCTCGTGGAACTGCGTGGCGCGATCGCGGAACATGGTGTCGGCAAGGTGGGGATAGCGGGGCAGGTCGGCGGCGGAAATGTAACGGAGCATGGAACATCCTCTCTGTTTCGTTCGATGAACAGTAGGAGGACCCTAGAAATATTCGGTTAGCGGTTTTGCGCCGCGCCGACCGTGGCGTTAATCCTTTGTTTGCAATGCCGGCGCGCGACCCGGCCAGTCACCGTTCGCCGCCCGTGCTGCACCGCCAACCACGATGAAGCCTTCGGACAGGGCGCGCGCGACAGTGTGCGTGGTATTTGCCGTGCCCAGTTTGTACCGCGCGCTTTCAATATAGGCGCGCAACGTATGCTCTGAAATGGAGAGCATTTCAGCAACCTGACTGCGCCCATACCCCATTGCGAGGAACGTCAGAGCGTCAACCTCGCGCGGCGAGAGCGCCCGCGAGGTTTCGGGAATGCGGGTCTTGCTGAACTCCAGTGCCTTCACGTTGAAATAATGCGCAATCAGAATCATTTCGCGCTGACGGTCTGCCGTGAACGCAGCCCAGGTCGCGTCGTCGCAAGTATGCGAGGCGGTAAACAGGGCGAACTGCCCGTTGGGCCCGCGAATCGGGATCGAGAACCCCTGGGTACCGATGCCGTGCGCCACGGCATCCGCGCGAAAGGCGCGCGCGGCCTTGCCGGACCAGTCGAGGTTTTTCCAGTCGATCGGATGAAACTTGGTAAAGCACCCAAGGATCACCGGATCGATCCGCAGGTAATCCATGTCGGAATACCGCTGCGCCCAGGCCGGATCGTAAGTGCCAAAACCGTATTGCTCGCCGTCGGCGGAAACCCAGTGATAGACAATGTGATCTATGCGGTACAGATCCCGCAGAAGGACCGTCAGTGCATGGATATCGTCAAGCGCGGCTGCCCGCTCGACCTGACCCAGAAAGCCTTCGAGATCCAACGCTTTCATCATACGCCCGGTACGGCGTCTCCCCCCGGTGTGTGGCCCGTGGCATGGCCCTCCTGGCCGCGATCTCGTCGTTGGCAGCGACGACGGCAAGCTCCAGCTGCTCACTCAGTCGTGACATATCATTGCGGCGCGCAAACGCCGCCAGATCGTCGAGAACGTCGAGAATCCACGTATTACCCATGTAGACTGTCTCCCCAGACTGTTAACGAAAGGTTAATATGCAAGTCTACCACGCGGTCAGTTAATGAAATACTGACGTTTTTCACCCCACCAGAAATGGGGAGGGGGCAATCGGCCAAGTATCTGGCCGGTATGGGGCCGTCAGCGGCGGAACCCGGTGAACGCCGCCGAGGCGAGCCAGCCCGCGGCGATGGCGATGAGCAGCGACAGCGCGCCGTAGACGGCTGCCTGTTCATGGGCCAGATTATAGAGCCACCGTTCAAGTCCGACTTTCTGAACGCCGATGACGGTCGAATAGGTGTCGATCACCTCGCCGCTGCGGGTCAGGAAGATGCGGGTGGTATAATTGCCCTCGATCAGGTTGGCGGGCAGGGTGATCTCGGTGCGGAACAGCGTCCGCGCCTCGAAATCCACGGCCCCCTCCAGGATCTGGTACAGTCCCTCGCCTGTCCGGATGCGGATCAGCGCATCGGTAAACGGCACCGAATCGGCCACACCGGCATCGACAGAGCGGATGACGCTTGGCAGGCTGATCGAATACCGCAAATCGTCTGTCGCCGACAAAACCTCGGCCAGCGGGCCGGTCGTCGCCACGGCATAGAACGACGGGGCGGCGTCGATCTCGGCCGATTCGACGTTGACCCAGATCCCGAAACGGCGCGCCTTGGTGCGCACGATGGCCGGTATCCGCGGCCCGCTGACGGCGACGATGACGTCGAGGGCGCCGTCGGGGATCGGCGCACTGCGGGCCACGGCGCCGTACACCGTAATCTCGGAGCCCTGAAAGGTCGCCGTAATCGCCACCTCGTCCTGGCTGAGGCCCAGCACGATTTCCTCGGCCTGTGCCGGGGCTGTCAGCAGCAGTGCGACGAGGACGGCAAGGGGGCGCATCAATACGATCCCTTCAGGGCAAGCGAATACAACTCGGACGGTTGCACCAGCAACCCGAAGGCAAGCTGCCCGCAGACGCCGAGAACCATGATCGCCAGCAGGATGCGCAATTGCTCGGCCTTCATCCGCGCGCCGATCCGCGAGCCGACCTGGGCGCCGACCACCCCCCCGACGATCAGCAGAACCGCCAGAACCATGTCGACGGTATTGTTCGTGGTGGCATGCAGCATCGTGGTGAACGCGGTGACGAAGATGATCTGAAACAGCGAGGTGCCGATCACGACCTTCGTCGGCATCCCCAAGAGATAGATCATCGCGGGCACCATGATGAACCCGCCACCAACCCCCATGATCGCGGCCAGAACCCCCACGAGAAGGCCGACGACCAGCGGCGGAATGACAGAGATGTACAGACCCGATACCCGGAACTTGATCTTGAACGGCAGGTTGTGCACCCAGTTGTGCCGCCGCCGAACCGCCCGCGCACCGGGTTTGCGCGACTTTCGGATGGTATTCAGGCTCTCGACGAACATCAGGCCGCCGATGGCACCAAGAAAGATGACGTAGCACAGCTTGACCAGCAGATCGACCTGACCCAGCGCACGCAGATAGTTGAACAGCACGATCCCGAGGCCGGAGCCGACGAGGCCGCCGGCGAGCAACACCCATCCCATGCGGAAATCCACGGTCCGGCGTTTGACATGCGCCAGCAGGGCGGAAAACGACGAGGCGACGATCTGGTTCGTCGATGTCGCGACGGCGACCGCGGGCGGGATGCCGACAAAGAACAACATCGGGGTGATCAGAAATCCGCCGCCCACACCGAACATGCCCGACAGAATGCCCACAAGTCCGCCAATTCCCAAAAGGAGAAAGGCGTTCACCGAAATCTCGGCGATGGGGAGATATATCTGCAAAGGCTGTCCGGCAATTTGAGGGCCGTGAAGGCGCAGGGAGCGCGACGCCCTGCCTTACAACGCCATATCCCTGCGTGTGTCAAATACCGTATCGGTCAATTCGCCGTCAGCGCCCCGCATCGCCGCTGCCCTGCGCCACTGGTCCTACAACGGGCGCGGGACTGGACCTAACAGGTCTCGATTTCGGGGCGGTTCAATAGTCCGCCAGGAACCGCCGCAGGACCGTTTGCAATTTCGCGGCACCGATCGGGGCCATCGCCTTGGTATGATCGTGCCCGATGGCCTCGTCCGACAGGCCCGCCGCCATATTGGTGATCGCCGACAGCCCCGCGCAGCGCAGGCCAAGGAACCGTCCCAGAATAACCTCGGGCACCGTCGACATGCCGACAGCGTCGCCACCCAGCATCTGCAGGGCGCGGATCTCGGCGGGCGTTTCGAACGACGGGCCGGAATACCAGGCATAGACACCGTCGCGCATCGCCGTCCCGGTTGCATCCGCCGCCGTCCGCAGGGCGCGGCGCAGATCGGGATCATAGGCGTCGGTCATGTTGACGAACCGCGCGTCGGTCGGCTCTCCGATCAGCGGATTACGGCCCGAAAAGTTGATGTGATCGCTCAGGCACATGATCTCGCCGGTGGGCATATCGGGCCGCATCGATCCGGCGGCATTGGTCACGATCACGGTATCACCGCCAAGATCGCCCAACACCTGCAATGGCGTGCGCATGGTCGCGGGATCGCCCTCCTCATAGAAATGCGCCCGTCCGCCGAACACCGCGACCCGCACGCCCATCAGCGTGCCGACGCTCAGGGACGCGGCGTGCCCCGATACCTTCGATACCGGAAACCCCGGCAGGTCCGCATAGGAAATCCGCACGCCGTCGACGTCGTCGGCCAGTGGCCCGAGGCCGGACCCGAGGATCAGACCGAGGCGGACGGGTTCGGTGCCCGCACGGTCGCGGATGATCGCGGTGGCGTCAGCGCTCTTTGACATAGGGCTCTCCTCCGGCGCGTGGCGGGATCGCCTTGCCGACGAAACCCGCGACGGCGACGACGGTCAGGATATAGGGCAGCGACTGCATCAGCTGCGTCGGCAGTTTCACCGTGTCCCACAGGCCCGCATCGCTGCCCGATACGGACAGCAACACCGAAACGGCAATCGCCATCAACACCGCCGAAAATCCGCCCAGCACGATGATATCGAGCCGGGTATTGCGCACCGCGTAGCCCGTCAGCAGCGCGGAGATCGCGGCAAGGGCCGCGATGACCCAGAGCGCCGGGACCTGGATGTTCTGAAAGTTGTTGTCGATGGCAAAGAACATCCCGAACAGCAGGCAGGCAAAGAGCGCGTACCACGGCCGCCATTTCGCGAATATCAGGGCCGCCAGGGCGATGAATCCGCGGTTCGCCGTCATGTCCTTGGTGAACCCGGCCTGAAGGGCGGTCGACAGATAGGCCCCCGCGATGCCGCACAACACCCCGGCGATCAGCACCGCGGAATACCGCAGCCCGACGACCGAAATACCCGCCGTGTCCACCGCCGCCGGGTTCTCGCCCACCGCCCGCAGGCGCAGCCCGAACCGCGTGCGGTACAGCACCCACCATGAAAGCGGCACCGTGGCGAATGCGATGTAGACCAGCAGGCTATGGCCCGACACAACCTCGGCATAGAACGGCCCGACGAAAGGCACGGCATTCATGCTGTCGGCAAAGGGCAGCAGGATCGACGTGAACCGCGCGCCTTCGTCCGACACCAGTTGCGGCGTGCGCGCGCCCTCGTTGAACCAGTTCAGCGCGATGACGAACGTCAGACCCGAGGCGAGAAAGTTGATCGCAACCCCCGAGATAAGCTGATCGCCGCGAAAGGTGATCGATGCCAGCCCGTGCAGCGCCGCCAGCAGCAGCGACGCGAAGATGCCCGCAAACAGGCCCAGAACCACGGGCGGTATATAATGCACCGACTGCATCACCATCTCGCAGGCACCGTCGGCGCAGACCTCGGCCTCGATGAACCCGCCCGTCGGATTGACCATGAAATGCGCCGATACGGCAGCGGAGAGAAACGCCGCCGCCAGCATCTTGCCTTCGAGACCGATGTCGAAAATGCCCGCGCGTTCGGAAAAAAGACCCGCGAGACAGGCCAGCAGCAGAGGGATCGACAGGCGCACGGTGCCGTCGGCAACCTGAAGAAAGGTATCGAAATCCATGTGCCGCTCCTATTTCGCGGGCGCGTGCTGGCCAGACCGCTCGGCGGGCCGCTCGGGTGGTTTTGCAGGCGGTACGGGCGGGGTGTCATCGCGGCGAAACAAGTTGAAAACCTTTGCCAGCGGCACCCGCACCATATTGTCCAGCGCACCGGTGAACATGATCACGAGGGCCTGGATCACCACGATCATTTCGCGCGGGATCGTCGTCCACAGCGCAAGTTCGGCGCCGCCCTGATACAGAAACCCGAACAGGATCGCCGCCACGAACACGCCGAACGGATGGTTGCGCCCCATCAGCGCCACGGCGATGCCGATGAACCCGGCCCCCTCGACCGAGTTCAGAACCAGACGTTCGGCCTCGCCCATGACGTTGTTGATCGCCATCAGGCCGGCCAGTCCACCCGAGATCAGCAGCACGATCATCGTGATCTTGACCGGATTGATGCCCGCATATTTCGCCGCCGATTCGGAATGACCCATCGCGCGGATCTCGTATCCCAGACGGGTCCGCCAGATCAGCAGCCAGACGGCAAAACACGCGATGACCGCCAGAAACAGCGTCACATTCGCAGGCGCGCGGCCAAAGGCGTCGATCCCAAGGGCCGCGGCCATTTCCCCCAGCGAGGGCAGGTGGGTCGGCTCCGGGAAATTGGCGGAGGCCGGGTCCATCCGGCCCATCGGGCGCAGAAACTCGTTCAGGACATAGTTCAGCAGCCCGTAGGCGATGAAATTGAACATGATCGTCGTGATGACGATATGGCTGCCGCGCCGCGCCGACAGATAGGCGGGCAGGGCGATCCAGAGCGCGCCGAATATCGCCCCCCCCATCGCCGCCCCGATCAGGGCCAGCGTCCAGTGCGGCCACGGGATGTACAGGCTTACGAGCGCCACGCCAAGACCGCCGAGCAGCGCCTGCCCCTCGCCTCCGATGTTGAAGATGCGCGCGTGGAACGCGACGGCGACGGCCAGCCCGGTGAACATGAAATTCGTCGCGTAATACAGGGTATAGCCCCAGCCGTAGGACGATCCCAGCGCGCCCTGCACCATGAGCTTTGCCGCATCCCACAGGTAGGCGCCGCGCAGCCCCATGCTCTCGCCCCAGGTCTCTACCTGCGGCACGTCGGCGATGATGAAGATCACAAGCGCCGAGATCGCCGCCGCCAGAAACAGCGAGATCATCGGGATCAGGATCACATCGGCCCAGCGCGGCAATTTGTGCATCAGGCCGCCCTTTCCGTCACACCGGCCATCATCAGGCCCAATTCCTTTTCATCGGTGTCGGACGGCAACCGCTCACCCATGATCCTGCCGTCGAACATGACGGCGATCCGGTCCGCAAGGCCCATGATCTCGTCCAGTTCGACCGAGACCAGCAGGATTGCCTTGCCCTGATCGCGCAGGGCGATGATCTGCTGATGGATGAATTCGATGGCGCCGATATCGACGCCCCGCGTCGGCTGCCCGATCAGCAGGAGGTCGGGATTGCGCTCGATCTCGCGGGCGACGACGATCTTTTGCTGGTTGCCGCCGGAGAAATTCTTGGCCAGTTGCCAGCACGACGCGGGCCGGATGTCGAATTTCGCGATCTTGGCCTCTGCGTCGGCGCGGATCGCGCGGTTGTTCATGAGCATTCCGGAACGATATTTCGGATCGGTGTGATAGCCGAAGGCGACGTTTTCCCAGGCGTAATAGTCCATGATGAGGCCTTCGCGCTGGCGATCCTCGGGGACGTGGGCGATGCCGCTGGCGCGTCGGCTCTGTCCGTCGGAATGGTCGCCGGTCAGGTCGATCTCCGTGCCGTTCAGCCGGATGCTGCCGACAGCCTTTTCGTAGCCGCCCAGCACCTCGAGGAGTTCGGACTGCCCGTTGCCCGCAACGCCCGCGATCCCGAGGATTTCGCCCGCGCGCACATCGAAACTGACGCCTTTCAGGCGGTGAACGCCTTTGCTGTCGGTCACATTGAGGTCCCGCACCTCGAGGGTCACGGACCCGGGTACGGCGGGCGTCTTGGCCACCTGCATCAATACCTTGCGGCCCACCATCAGCTCTGCCAGTTCGGGCGGCGAGGTTTGCGACGTCTTGACCGTCGCGGTCATCTCGCCGCGGCGCATCACGCTGACGGTATCGGTTATGTCCATGATTTCGCGCAGTTTATGCGTGATCAGGATGATCGTCTTGCCCTCTTCCTTGAGGCGGCCAAGGATCCGGAACAGTTGATCCGCCTCGGGCGGGGTCAGGACGCCGGTCGGCTCGTCGAGGATCAGGATATCGGCATGCCGGTACAGCGCCTTGAGGATCTCGACCCGTTGCTGCTGCCCGACGCCGATTTCCTCGATGATCGCATCGGGATCGACGTTCAGCTCGTATTCCTTTGCCAGTGCCGCCAACTCGCGCCGGGCGCGCGCAATCGAGGGGCGCAGCAGGGCAGAATCCTCGGCACCGAGGATGATGTTTTCGAGGACGGTGAAATTCTCCACGAGTTTGAAATGCTGAAACACCATGCCGATGCCCGCGGCGATGGCGGCCTGACTGTCGGGGATCTCGGTCCTGGTGCCGTTGATGAAGATTTCGCCTTTGTCGGCTTTGTAGAACCCGTACAGGATCGACATCAGCGTGGATTTACCCGCGCCGTTCTCGCCGATGATGCCGTGGATCGTGCCGGGCATCACCCGGATCGAGATGTCCTTGTTCGCCTGCACCGCACCGAAGGCCTTGGAAATGCCCTTCAATTCAATCGCCGGGGCGCTGTCTTTGCCGAGTGTTGAACTCATTCGGTCGCTCCCGTGCCGACGAACCCGATCAGCCGGGTGATCCGACCCGCCGCGTCCAGATCGGCGACATACTGGCCCCATTGGGCCTGATCGCCGTCGCCGAACCGCACCGTGGCGCGCACGAAATTCAACGTATCGGACTGGTGCACCGCCGCGACCGGCATGCCCGGCGCCATCTTCGAAAACTGGCCGACGTAGTCGATCACTGCCGCTGCCGTCACCAGCGCCTCTGCCGTGCGCGGATCGGCGTATTCGATGGTGTCGCCCAGCGTTCCTTCGATCTGTGCCGCGCGGGCGGCATCATCGGGCATCGACCAGGCGGCAAAAAACGCGGTGACATGTTCGGACATGGCGAAACTCCGTTCTGTGTTGGCGAAAGGGTCATATCGCAAAGGGCCGCGCTGCATAAACAGCGCGGCCCCTGTGTCATTCATGGCCTGGGGGGGTGCCTCAGAATTCCAGGCCGGGGCAGGTCTCGTCGGACATGTAGTCGTGCACCACGATCTCGCCGGACACGATCTGTGCCGCAGCCGCATCGACGGCTTCCTGCATTTCGGCGCTCACCAGCCCGGCGTTGTTCTCGTCCAGCGCATAGCCCACGCCTTCGTTGGCGATGCCCATGACGTTGATGCCGGGGGCGAGCACGTCGCTCTCGCTCATCGCCTCGAAGACGGCATTGTCGACCCGCTTGAGCATCGACGTCAGGACCTGACCGGGGTGCAGGTAGTTCTGGTTGGCGTCGACGCCGATCGACAGGATGTCCTCGTCGGCGGCGGTCTGCAACACGCCCACACCGGTCGCCCCGGCAGCGGCGAACACCACGTCGGATCCCTGGCCGATCTGCGCCAGCGTCAGTTCGGATCCCTTGACCGGATCGTTCCAGGCCGAGGGATCGGTGCCGGTCATGTTGGCGATGACGGTGATGTCGGGGTTGGCCGCCATGGCGCCCTGCGCATAGCCGCAGCCGAAGCGGCGGATCAGCGGGATGTCCATGCCGCCGACGAAGGACACGGTGCCGGTCTCGGATGCCATCGCGGCCATCATGCCCACAAGGTAGGAGCCGGTGTGCTCGTCGAACAGGACCGTGGTGACGTTCGGCTGCTCGACGAAACCGTCGATGATGACGAAATCGGTGTCGGGATAGTCGCCCGCCAGGCTGTCGAGCACGCTCGAGAATGCAAAGCCCGCCATGACGATGGGTGTGTTTCCGGCCTCGGCGAAACGGCGCAGGGCCTGTTCGCGCTGCGCGTCCGAGGTGAGCTCGATCTCGGCGAAGGTGCCGCCGGTTTCCTCGGCCCAGCGGGTCGCCCCGTTGAACGCGCTTTCGTTGAAGGATTTGTCGAACTTGCCGCCAAGATCGAAGATCAGCGCAGGTTCGGCCAGCACGGAACCGGCGCTGAGCGCGAGGGCTGCGGCAGAGCCGAGAATGGATTTCATGAGGGTCATCGTGTCTCTCCCAGGGTTTCGTCTATTGGTCTTCTGCGCCGCGGGCGGGGGCACCCCCAAGGAGGCATTCCGCGCGCCGCATCCCGGGCCAGCGCGACCCGATGCCCGAGGATAAGGCAATGCGGGCACGGCGGGGTCAACCGGTTTCTGTCCGCAGGCCGGGCCATCGGCGCTGCGTTCAGTGCGAACTGCTTTGGAATTGAGCGTCGGTGCCGGCCGAAAGGTCGCGCGCCATCACCAGTGCGGCAACGGCCCCGCCGCTGCGCGCGAAATAGCCCGGACGACGGCCGACAAGGGTAAATCCGGCAGCGTCGTACAGGGCGCGGGCGGCGGTGTTGTCCTCGGCCACGTCGAGGAAGACCCGCACGGCACCCCGGCCGGATGCGGCATCGGCGAATTCGGCCAGTGCGGCGCGCGCCCGGCCCTGGCGCCGGTAATCGGGATGGCAGGCCAGCGTCAGGATCTCGGCCTCGTCGAGGGTCACCCGGCCCAGCACGAAGGCCACCGCATCGCCGGTCGCAAAGGCGCCGGGCGTCGCAAGCAGTGCGGTAAATTCCGCCGCCGACCAGGGCCTGTCCCGGTCGCTGGCGGCGGCGTGGGTCTGGGCAAGGGCGTGGGCCGTGGCGCGTGTCACGGCAGCACGACAGGGGCGGGATCACGCGGCGGCGCGGCATCCGCAGCGCGCACGTACAGGGGGGCGGGGCGGATTTCGCCGCGCGCGCCAGCCTGCCATTTGGCGGCGGCAATCAGTGCAATGGTTTGCGCAACGTCCGTCAGGGTGGCATCGCACCACGGTCGTGGACCGGCGCGCCCGGACGACAGAACAGCGATTTCCGCGGCCCGGTCTCCCAACACCTCGGCATCGCCAGCCGGATCGATGTCCGACAGATCGGTCACGCCAACCTCAATGGACCGGGCGGGCCCTGCGGGCCGCCCATCCCGGAACATCTGCAGATAATTGCCGAGTCGTGGCCCCGGAAGGCTGACGAGGTGCGGGCGCTTGTCCAGCAGCGTGTTCGCGCCCCGCAGCACCTCGAAATTCGACACGCCGATGGCGGGGATGCCAAGGCCCAGCGCCAGACCGCGCGCGGCGGAAACGGCGATGCGGATGCCCGTAAAGTTGCCCGGTCCGACGCCGACGGCAATTGCGTCAAGACCGCTCCAGACAACCCCCGCATCGGCCAGAAGCTCTTCGGTCAGAGGCATCAGGCGCTCGGCCTGACCCTTGGCCATCGCTTCGGTGCGATGTGTCATGCCGTCCGGCCCCCCTGTGATCGCCGCCGCGCAATGCGCCTGCGACGTGTCAAAGGCGAGGATCACGGGCCCGGTCACCTTGCGGGTGCGCTCAGGCGGCGACGGGGCGCACTTCGACGACCTCGGGGATATAGTGGCGCAACAGGTTCTCGATCCCCATTTTCAGGGTCAGCGTCGACGAGGGGCAACCCGCGCAGGCGCCCTGCATGTGCAGGTAGACGACGCCGCGATCGAACCCGTGAAAGGTGATGTCGCCGCCGTCCTGTGCGACGGCGGGGCGGACGCGGGTGTCGAGCAGTTCCTTGATCTGGTCGACGATGGCGCCGTCTTCGCCCTCATGCTCGGCATGGCCAGAGGCCGCCTGAGCGCCTTCGATGACGGGGGCGCCGGACTGATAATGCTCCATCACCGCGCCGAGGATGGCGGGTTTGATGTGGTCCCACTGGGTTGCGTCGTCTTTGGTGACGGTGACGAAATCGGTGCCGAAGAACACGCCCGTCACGCCTGAGACGGCAAAGATCCGCGACGCGAGCGGCGAGGATGCCGCCGCCTCGGTACTGCCGAAATCGGCGGTGCCGGCGTCCAGCACGCTCTGCCCGGGCAGGAATTTCAACGTGGCCGGGTTCGGGGTGGATTCGGTCTGGATGAACATGTTGGCCTACCTTTTCTGTCGGGAATATGAATATGCGCCCTGCGACGCCGTTTGTCAATCTTTAGAACGATTCTAAGGTAGAGGCAAGTCCGGCCTTCTGCTTTCGGCATTGGAGACGACCGTTCCGCGGGAGCCTGTGCCGTATCCGGGACAGGGTTTCGGGCGATCCGTGCAGTCGACCCGCCAGTCCCACCGCACGAAACTGCGCCTTTCCGCCTTGGGAGCGTAGATCTGGGGCCACGGCTACCTCGCGGCGTGCGATACTGCCGCATACGGGGGGGGTGGCCGGTGCAAATGCGCAGGGATGGATCTCACGGACGGCGCGACGTCGAGAGACCGACGGGCGGCCACGAGGGTGACCTCATCGAGTGCCGCGATCGGGTGCCGAAACGTACAACGCCGCCTCCGGGAACAGAGGCGGCGTCATTTTTCAGGGACAGACCCGGGACACCGGTTGGCGCGGGGCCGGCCGGACCGGTCCTGGTTCCGGGCGACGACGGGCCTAGTTGCGGGTAAAGTCGGGATAGGCCTCCATGCCCAGTTCCGCCGTGTCGAGACCCATGATCTCGGCCTCTTCGCTGACACGGATCCCCATCACCCCTTTGAGGATGATCCAGACGACCGCGCTCGTCACGATGACGAAGGCCGCGACGATCAGGATCGGGATCAGCTGGCCCATGAAGGTTGCGTCCGAGTTCGTCAGTAGGACCGCCATCGTGCCCCAGATCCCGGCGAACAGGTGCACCGGGAT
Organism: uncultured Alphaproteobacteria bacterium; assembly: GCA_963761735.1. Classification (GTDB taxonomy): domain Bacteria; phylum Pseudomonadota; class Alphaproteobacteria; order Rhodobacterales; family Rhodobacteraceae; genus CAVXHQ01. Next base: position 227,921 of record CAVXHQ010000003.1, on the reverse strand, counting down.
GGCGCCGACGACGTCGTCAATCCTGAGCTTGTCGAGCATCGGCACCGCGAAGACCACGATCACGCCGCCGACGGCACCGATCAGGGTCGCCATGCCGAGGGTCGGCGTCAGCGGCTCTGCGGTGATCGACACCAGACCGGCAAGCGCGCCGTTCAGGATCATCGTCAGGTCGGCTTTCTTGTAGAGCAGCTGCGTCAGGACCAGCGCCGCGATGGCACCGCCCGCCGCCGCCGTGTTGGTGTTGGCAAAGATCCGGCTGATATCGCCGACATCGCCGACGGTGCCCATCGCCAGCTGCGATCCGCCGTTGAAGCCGAACCAGCCGAGCCACAGGATGAACGTCCCCAGCGTCGCCATTTGCAGGTTGGAACCCAGCATCGGCACGACCCGGCCGTCCTTGGCGTATTTACCGATTCGCGGCCCGAGGATGATTGCGCCGACAAGAGCTGCCCAGCCACCGACAGAGTGCACGACGGTCGAACCCGCAAAGTCGAGGAAGCCGTATTGCGTATCGAGGAACCCGCCGCCCCATTTCCAGGAGGCCTGAATGGGATAGATGAACGCGGTGAGGATGACCGTGAAGATCAGGAACGGCCACAGCTTGATCCGCTCGGCCAGCGCACCGGAGACGATGGACGCCGTGGCGGCACAGAACATCAGCTGAAAGAAGAAATCCGATCCGGTGGAGGCATAGCCGTAATCGTCGGCGGCCTCACGGCCGATGCCCACGGCCTCGAGGACGGCGGGCGCAAACAGGATGCCGAGATAGCCGCCCGTCTCGTCCGTTCCGACCGACCAGGACCCAAGCGGGTACATCAGGTTATAGCCGACGAGATAATAGGCGACGGCGGCCAGCGAGAACAACGAGATGTTCTTGGTCATCTGCATCGTCACGTTCTTGGACCGCACGAGGCCGCCCTCGAGCATGGCAAAACCGGCCGCCATCCAGAACACGAGGAAACCGCCCACGAGGAACAGCAGGCTGTTGAGGATAAAGACGCTGTCCGTGGCGGCATCGATACCGGCCACGTGGCCGGCTTCCTGGGCGGCGATTTCAGCGGCCACATCGTCCGCGACGGCCTCGGCTTCTTCGGCGGCTACCGCATCGCCGGTCGTCTCTTCGGCCGGTGTATCCTGGGCCACCGCACCGGTGGTGACTGCAAAGCTCGCGAACAATGCCAACATCAGCACCGCGAGCAGGTTTTTAAGGTTCTTCATAAATTCCACTCCTTCCTTACGTCCGCTCAGAGCGCGTCGTCGTTGATTTCGCCGGTCCGGACGCGCAGTGCGCTTTCGGCATCGAGCACGAATATCTTGCCGTCGCCGATTTTGCCGGTCTTTGCCGTGGTCGCGATGGCCTGCACGACCTGTTCGGCCATGCTGTCGGGCACCACGATCTCGAGCTTGATCTTGGGGACGAAGTTGACCGCGTATTCCGCGCCCCGGTAGATTTCGGTATGCCCGGACTGAGAGCCGAAGCCCTTGATCTCGGTCACCATCATGCCGCGCACGCCAAGTGTGGTGAGCGCCTCGCGCACCTCCTCGAGCTTGAACGGCTTGATCGTTGCGATGATGAACTTCACGTCTTCGTCCCTCGCTAATGGTCCTGCGGCGTTGCAGTGCCGGCAGTTGAGGCAGCAAGGGACGCAGGCCGCGCCGGGATCAAGGGAACGGCGGGCAGGCAAATTGCCGTCGCATCGTTAATGCCCAAACATTAAGCGTAATATGGCACATGCCTGATTTTCGGGCGCATCGGAATCGGCGGTGCCGCATTTTGGCCCCTCTACTTTCACCCGTGGATTCTGTTAAGCTGCGCAAAACGCCCGAACGGGCACGAGGCCTCGATTACCCGCCCGGTATGAGGCTGTTGCAGGACATGAGGCCAATATGAGCGGTTCGGGAAAGAAAAGCACACCTCTGGTGGCCGACCGGCGCTATCGTGGCGGGACGGCAAAGCCGAAACCGGCGGCGAAATCCACCCCCCGGGCACGGCGCCGCAAAAAGCCCGCGCGCCCACGTCGCCGGGGCATCCTTGGCCTGCTTGCCGCCTTTGTGCGCGGCATATTCCGCACGATCTGGGGCATCGGCTGGCGTCTTGCCTTCGTCACCAGCGTCATCCTTGCGGGCGGCGTGCTGTATTACGCAACGAAACTGCCCGCGATCGAGGATCTGGTGGATGGCCGTGCCCGAGGCTCTGTCACGCTGCTCGACCGGTACGGCGAGACCTTCGCCTGGCGCGGCGACCAGTACGGCGGGATGATCACGACGCAGACCGTGTCCGAACACCTGCGCAACGCCGTCGTCGCCACCGAAGACCGGCGCTTTTACTGGCATCCGGGCGTCGATCCGCAAGGCATCGCGTCCGCGATCCGCATCAACCTGCGCGAGGGACGCGGACCGCTGTCGGGCAACGGCGGCTCGACGATCACCCAGCAGACCGCGAAACTGCTGTGCCTTGGCCGACCCTACGTCCCCAGCCAGTGGGAGAACGAGACCGAGTACGAGGCCGACTGCCGCCGCACGACCCTGTGGCGCAAGGTGCAGGAAATGGTCTTCGCGATGGCGATGGAGGTGTCCTATTCCAAGGAGGAGATCCTCACCATCTACCTCAACCGCGCCTACCTCGGCGCAGGCTCGCGCGGGTTCGAGGCCGCGTCGCAACGCTATTTCGGCATCTCGTCGGCGGAGGTGAGCCCGGCGCAGGCCGCGATGCTTGCCGGGCTGCTCAAGGCGCCCTCGACGCTGGCCCCCACATCGAACCTGCAACGCTCGCAGGACCGTGCGGCAATCGTCGTCCGCCTGATGGAAGAACAGCAATACCTCTCCGCCGCCGCCGCCGCCGATGCGCTGTCCAACCCCGCCACCCTGTCCGCCGCGGCCTCCCAGTCGGCCGGCGGCTATTTCGCCGATTACGTCATGGAAACCGGCCCCGATTTCTTCACCCAGGACACGACCGAGGACGTGATCATCCGCACCACGCTCGATCCGCGCATCCAGACGGCGGCGGAAAACGCGCTGCTGAACGTTTTCCGCGAGGATGTGAGCGGGGAATCCGAGGCGCAAGGCGCCATCGTCGTGATGTCCGCCGACGGCGCGGTGCGTGCCATGGTCGGCGGGCGCGACGTCGGCGCGTCGTTCGCGTTCAACCGCGCGACGCAGGCGCTGCGGCAGACCGGATCGTCGTTCAAACCCTTCGTCTATGCCGCCGCTCTCGATCTTGGCGCCTCGCCCTACGACGTCTACGACGACCGGCCGATCACCATCGACATCCCCGGGTCCGGCCCGTGGTCTCCCTCGAACTACGACAACCGGTTCGTCGGGCCCGATCACCCTTGCCGACGCCCTGCGCGGCAGCCGCAACGTCCCCACCGTCGAGCTTGCGATGGACGTCGGCCTCGACAACGTGCGCACGGTGGCGGAAATGTTCGGCATCGCGTCCGACCTTGCCGCCGGTCCCGCCCTTGCCCTCGGGGCCTCGGAATCGACGCTGATCGAAATGACGGGCGCCTACGCGGGCATCCTCAACGGCGGCTCGTCGGTCACGCCCTACGGCATGATCGATCTCAGCTTTCTGGGCGACGATGCCCCCGTCATGGAAACCACCGGCGGGATCGGCGAACGGGTGATCCGCGAAGAGGCCGCGCGCCAGCTGACGTGGATGATGTACAACGTCGTCGAGGACGGTACAGGCGGCCGCGCGCGCATCGACGGCGTGCAGATCGCGGGCAAGACCGGCACCACGAGCGCCTACCGCGATGCATGGTTCATCGGCTTTTCGGGCGATTACGTCGTCGGCGTCTGGATGGGCCATGACGACAACCGCCCCCTGACCGGCATCACCGGCGGCGGCCTGCCCGCCGAGATTTTCCGTCAGACGATGCAGGGCGTTCTGGGCGGCCAGCCGGTCTCGCCGCTGCCGATGCAACAGCCCGGCGCCGCGACGTCCGGTTTTCAGGCGACCGCCGCCTCCGACAACGTCACCTCGCCTGCCGTCGACCGCGCCTTGCAGGACGCCTTCGGCGCGCCGCAACCCGCGCCTCGGACAGCCCCGGCGGGCGACATCAATTCCGTGCTCAACAACATCCTGAACGGCAACTGACGGCGCGGCGTGCCGGATTTCTCCTCGCCGGAATGTTTTCTACTAGGTTTGCGGGGGCGTCCGCCCGGCCATGGGCGGGGCCCGGTCCGCCGCATCGCCGCGGACGGCAAACGCAGTCGGCGCGGCAACGGCGCGGCGGGCCGCACGGGCATAGGCACGGCGGGTCTGTCGCCCAAAACGCGCAATGATGTGTTTTGACGTTGGGGTAGTGGAATGCAGACTGGCCATTCCTCCGCAGGAGAGTTCTCTTCTGCGCAGCCGGTGTATCGGTCGGCAGGTATTTCATGATTTGTTTGACTGCGTGGGATAGAACGGCGCAGATCGACGGGGACAAGGCATAACACGCAATGGCGGATCGGTCGGCACAGGGCAGCGAAGAGCTGCGCGCGGCAAGCAGAGCAAACCGGCCCAGTTTCTGGGCGGTCGGGTTGTTCAGCTTTTTCGTGAACGCGCTCATGCTGACCGGGCCGCTCTATATGCTGAACGTCTATGACCGTGTCCTGGGCTCGCGCAGCGTCGAAACGCTGATCGCGCTCTCGGTTCTGGTCGCGTTCCTGTACACGATGATGGGGATTCTCGATATCGTGCGGGGCCGGATCATGGGCCGTCTTGGGGCGCGGTTTCAGTCGCGGCTGGACGAGCGGGTGTTCTCCGCCTCGATCCGGGGCATGACGCTTGCGGGCGTCCAACGCGAGGCGCAATCGGGTCAGCGCGACCTCGAATCGGTGCAAAAGCTCATCGCGTCTCCCGCGCTGATGGCGGTTTTCGACCTGCCCTTCGCGCCGCTGTTCTTTATCGGCATCTTCATGTTCCATCCGGTTCTGGGTTATCTGGCCATTTCCGGCGCGGCGCTGCTGATCGTTCTGGCGATCATGAACCAGTCCGCTTCGCGCCGCCCGCTCGAGGATCTGACGCGCACCACGATGCAGGCCGAGATCACCGGCAACCAGATCCGGCAGGAGGCCGAACTGATCCTCGCACTTGGGATGCGCGGCGCCGCGTTTCTGCGCTGGCAGCACGCGCGGGCGAAATCCCTCGAGGCCGGGCTTGCCGCGACCGAAACCTCGGGCGGTTTCAACGGCTCGATCAAGGCGGTGCGCCTGTTCCTGCAATCGGCGATGCTGGGTCTGGGGGCCTATCTGGTCCTTCAGAACGAGATGTCGCCGGGCGCGATGATCGCGGGATCCATCCTTCTGGGCCGCGCGCTGGCGCCCATCGAACTCATCGTCGGGCAATCGGCGATGTTTCAGCGGGCCCGCGAATCCTGGGGCAATCTGTCGGTCCTTCTTGGCGCGATACCGGCAAATTCGGGCCGCACCGCGCTGCCGGCGCCCAAAGGCAGGCTGGATCTCGAACAGGTCACCGTGGTGCTGCCGGGCGAACAGGCCGCGACGATCCGGATGATGAGTTTCAGCGTCGAACCGGGGCAGGCCGTCGGCGTCATCGGCTCCTCCGGGGCGGGGAAATCGACGCTGGCAAAGGCGCTTACCGGGTTTCTGACGCCGGCGGCGGGCAAGGTGCGCCTCGATGGCGCCGCCCTCGATCAGTACGAGCCCGACGTGCTTGGCAAATACATCGGCTATCTGCCGCAGCGTGTCGCCCTGTTCGACGGGACGATCCGCGACAACGTCGCCCGCCTGTCCGCCGAACCCGATGACGCGGCCGTGGTTCTTGCCGCCAAACGGTCCGGCGCGCACGAGATGATCCTCAAGCTGCCGGACGGCTACGACACCCGCGTCACCGCGAACGGCGGCCGGCTGTCGGGCGGCCAGATCCAGCGTATCGGCCTGGCGCGCGCGATGTACGGCGATCCGGTGATGCTGGTCCTCGACGAGCCGAACTCGAACCTCGACAACGACGGATCGTCGGCCCTGAACGGCGCGATCAAGGCGTTCAAGGAGGCGGGGCGCATCGTCCTGATCATGGCGCACCGCCCGGCGGCGATTCAGGAATGCGACATGCTTCTGGTGATGGAGGCGGGCACGCGGCGGGCCTTTGGCCCCAAGGACGAAGTTCTGAAGGAAATGGTCAAGAACCACGAGGAAATCGCCGCGACGCGCGGCGGCGGAGGCATGACATGAGCGGCGCGCACCTCAAACTGGCGGGCCCGTCCGGATCCGGCACGGCGGCGCCGAAATCTCGGTGGAGCGTCACCGGCCCGATGCTGCTGGGGGTGCTGGGCCTTATCGTCCTCGTCGGCGGGTTCGGCGGCTGGGCCGTGGCTGCCCAGATCACGGGTGCCGTCATTTCGTCCGGCAGGATCGAGGTCGACCAGAACCGTCAGGTCGTGCAGCACCCCGATGGCGGCGTGGTCGCCGAGATCCTTGCGCAGGAGGGCGGTGTCGTCGAGCAGGGCGATATCCTGATCCGGCTCGACGCCGACACTCTGCGGTCCGAACTGGCGGTTGTCGAAGGCCAGCTCCTCGAGGTGCTGGCACGCCGCGCCCGGTTCGAGGCCGAGCGCGACGACGCCGCCGAACTGACGTTCGACGCCCTGCTCCTCGAGACGACGAACCCCGTCGCCCCCGGCCTGATGGAGGGGCAGAGCCGCCTGTTCGAGGCCCGCCTGACCAGCACCGCGAGCGAGCGCGATCAGCTTGGCAAGCGGCGCGACCAGATCCAGAGCCAGATCGAGGGGATCGACGCGCAGCAGGTAGCACTCACCCTGCAACTGACCTACCTGGATTCTGAACTTGCCGATCAGCAAACCCTGCTGGACCGGGGCCTCGCGCAATCGAGCCGGGTGCTTGCGCTGCAACGCGAAGCGGCGAGCCTTGCGGGCCGTGCGGGTGAATTTACCGCCGCCGTCGCTCAGGCCGAAGGGCGCATGACCGAAATCGACATCGAGGTCCTGCGCCTCGTTTCCGCCCGCCGCGAAGAGGCCATTTCGCGTCTGCGCGACCTGCAATTCAACGAGATCGAGCTGAGCGAGCAGCGTCGCGCCCTGCTCAGCCGCCTCGACCGTCTCGACATCCGCGCGCCGGTGGGCGGCATCGTCTACGGTCTTGCCGTCTTCGCGCCGCGATCGGTGATCCGGCCCGCCGATCAGCTGATGTTCATCGTCCCGCAGGACCGCCCGCTTGTCATCACGACGCAGGTGGTGCCGCAGGACATCGACCAGATCTTTGTGGGGCAGGAGGTCGCGGTGCGGTTCTCCGCCTTCGATCAGCGCCGTACGCCCGAACTTTTCGGGACGGTGACGCAGGTATCGGCGGATGCGTTTCAGGATCAGGGCTCGCAGGTGTCGTATTACCGCGCCGAAATCGCCCTCAACGAGGGCGAACTTGCGCGTCTGCCCCAGGATATGATCCTCATTCCCGGCATGCCGGTCGAGGCGTTCATCTCAACCCAGCAACGCTCGCCGATGGATTACCTGATCAAGCCGCTGGCCGATTATTTCGCCAAGGCATTCCGCGAGGGCTGACCGGGCGATGGCCCCCGCTGGTCCCCCGCTGGCCCGCCGTCCGATTGCGGCGGTCCGCACGCCGCGCTACCCTCGGGGCGACCCGAACAACAGGAGCAGTTCATGACCGGCACGATGGAATCCCAACTTGGCCGTCAGGGCGTCACGCTGCCCGATACGGTCGGCGCGCCGAAGGCCAAGGGCAATTACCTGCCGCATGTGATCGTCGGCGACATCGTCTATGTCTCTGGCCAGATCAGTCAGGACGCCGATGGCCCCGTGACCGGAAAACTGGGCGAGACGATGGACATCGAGGCCGGTGCCGCCGCCGCGCGACTATGTGCGATATCGCTGCTGACACAGCTCAAAGCGGCCTGTGGCGGTGACCTCGACCGTCTTGTGCGGATCGTCAAACTGACCGGTTTCGTCAATTGCACCGCCGATTTCACAGACCATCCGAAGGTTATCAACGGCTGTTCGGACCTTTTGGTCGCGGCATTCGGCGATGCGGGCGCCCATGCCCGGTCCGCCGTCGGCATGGCGTCTTTGCCGCTGGGCGTTGCCGTCGAGATCGAAGGGATCTTTCAGATCCGCCCCGTGGTTCAGGACGTCTGAGACCATGACACTGCACCCGCGTTTTACCGCCCGCCCCATCGCCCATCGCGGCCTGCATGACCGCGCCGCCGGGCGTCCCGAAAACAGCCTCGAGGCGTTTCGCGCCGCCATTGCCTCCGGTTACGGCATCGAGCTTGACCTGCAATGCAGCCGCGACGGCGTGCCGATGGTGTTCCACGACTATGACCTTGACCGGTTGACGCCGCAGCAGGGACCGGTGGCGCAGCGCGGTGCCGCAGACCTCGGACGCGTCGTGCTGACCGGCGGTATCGAGGGCATTCCGACGCTGGCACAGGTCCTTGAGCTGGTTGGCGGGCGCGTGCCGCTGCTGATCGAGATCAAGGATCAGGACGGCGCGATGGGCGAGACCCTCGGCCCGCTCGGCCCTGCCACGGTCCGCGCCCTCGAGGGCTATGTCGGGCCCGTGGCGCTCATGTCGTTCAACCCTCACGCCGTCGCGGAAATGGCACGGCTGGCGCCGCATATCGCGCGCGGTATCGTGACGTCGGCCTATGATCCGGCCAATTGGGCACCGCTGCCCGCCGCCGTCTGCGACCGTCTGCGCGAGATCCCCGATTACGACGCGGTCGGTGCCAGTTTCATCAGCCACGAGATTGCCGATCTGGGGCGTGCCCGCGTCGCGGACCTTCGGGCGGCGGGAGCGCAGATCCTGTGCTGGACCGTGAAATCCGCCGAGATGGAGGCCGAGGCGCGCAAGGTGGCCCACGGCATCACATTCGAGGGATATCCGGCTTGATTGCGGGCGCCTCCGGGCCATGTCCGGTGACATGACAGACGCCGACATCCCGCCCGACGGTTCCGAAGACTTCGCCAGCGATGACTCCGGATCGATCGAGATCACCGCCCATCCCGAGATCGCGGGAATCGGACAGACCGATTGGGACGCCTGCGCCTGTCCCGAGGACCTGTCCGGTCGCCCCGCCGACCCGTTCACCACCTACCGCTTCCTGTCGGCGCTCGAAGTGTCGGGCTCCGTCGGCACGGGCAGTGGCTGGCAGCCGCGCTATCTGTCGGCAAAACAGAACGGCGCGGTGATTGCCGTGGCCCCGCTCTATGCCAAGGGCCACAGCCAGGGCGAATACATCTTCGACCACAACTGGGCACACGCCTGGGAGCGGGCGGGGGGCCGCTATTACCCGAAATTGCAGATGGCGGTGCCGTTCACGCCCGCAACGGGGCGCAGGCTGCTGGCCCGACCGGGGCACGAGGCGACGGGGATGGCGGCGCTCGTGCAGGGCGCCATCGAGGTGGCGAGCGAAAACAAGCTGTCGTCATTGCACATCACGTTCTGCACGCAGGCCGAGGCCATCGCGGGACGCGCCATGGGCCTGCTCCCGCGCATCACCCAGCAATTCCACTGGCACAACGCAGGCTACGCCGATTTCGACGCCTTTCTTGCATCCCTGTCCTCGCGCAAGCGCAAGAATATCCGCCGCGAGCGGGCCGAGGCGCAGGGCTTTGGCGGGCAGATCGTGGCGCTGACCGGCGACGCTATCGAACCGCACCACTGGGACGCTTTCTGGCGGTTCTATCAGGACACCGGCGCGCGCAAATGGGGCACGCCGTATCTGACGCGCAAATTCTTCGACATCGCGCAGGACAGGTTGCGTGATGACATGCTCCTTGTGCTGGCCGTTCGCGACGGCACCCCCGTGGCCGGCGCGCTCAACTTCATCGGGCGCGATGCCCTGTACGGGCGCTATTGGGGATCGACCGAACACCACCCCTGCCTGCACTTCGAGCTGTGCTATTACAGGGCGATCGATTTTGCCATTGCGCAGGGCCTCGCCCGAGTCGAGGCGGGCGCACAGGGCGAACACAAACTGGCGCGCGGCTATCTGCCCGCGGCCACCCATTCGCTGCACTGGCTTGCCGACGCGGGATTTTCCCGCGCGGTCGCCGATTATCTCGACGCAGAAACCCGCGCCGTGGGGGAGGACATCGAGGTCATGACGCGCTATGGCCCGTTCAAACGCGACCAGCAGGAGGAACAGGAATGACCGATGCCATCGACGCGGGCGACCGTGATGCGCTGATTGCCGCGGGCTGGGCCTTGGCCCGAGACGGCGCGGCACTGCACAAGACGTTTGAGTTCAAGAACTTCATCGAGGCATTCGGCTTCATGACGCAGGCGGCTATTACGGCGGAAAAGATGAACCATCACCCCGAATGGTCGAACGTCTACAAGACGGTCGAGGTGACGCTGACGACACATGACACCGGCGGCCTGTCGGCGCTCGACGGATCCCTCGCCGCCGCAATGGACAAGATCGCAGGAAAATAATGCAGGACTATCTGAATACACCGCTCTGGGACGGACGTACCCTGGGCGACCTTCTCTCGCTCGAATACATCGTCGGCGTTGCCGGCGGCGTGGCGGGCGCGATCGCCATCCTCGTCGCGGGCCTGTTCATCGGGCGTTTCATCCGCCGCCGGATCGAAGGACTGGCCGAAAGGTATCCCAGCCTCGACAAGACGTTGTTCGGGTTCCTCGCCAATATCGTCTGGTACGTCATCCTCGCGCTGACGGTGATGGTCGTGCTGAATACCTTCGGGGTGCAGACGACATCGCTGGTGGCGCTTTTCGGTGCCGCCGGTCTGGCCATCGGCCTTGCGTTGCAGGGCACGCTGTCGAATGTGGCGGCGGGGGTCATGCTTGTGTTTTTTCGGCCCATCAAGGTTGGCGATTTCGTCGAGATCAACGACTCCGTCGGCACCGTCCAGTCGATCACCCTGAATTTTACCGAGCTTGCCACCATCGGCAACGTGCAGGTTATCGTTCCCAATTCCGAGGTCTGGGGCAATACGATCACGAACTATTCCGCCTATCCGACGCGCCGGGCCGAATGGACGTTCGGGGTCAGTTACGGGGCCAACCTGAAACGCGCCGAAGAGGTCATCCTGACGACGATCATGGGCGACGGCCGCTCGCTGAGCGATCCGGCGCCGTTCATTCAGGTAAATGCACTGGGTGATTTTTCGGTCGATTTTCTGGTGCGGGTCTGGGTCAACCGAACGGACTATTTCGCCTATCAGACGGATATGACCCGCCGCGTCAAAGAGGCACTGGACGCAGAAGGCATAGAGATTCCGTTCCCCACGCGAACCGTCCTGCAACAAAACGCGTGACGCCCGCAACGGGGCAAATTTTTTTATGAAAAAATTTACGCCAAAATTTTAGTAAAATTTTGCGCCCGGGGTTGGCTATTGTGCCAACCCCGCAAGCCGACCCTTAGGTGTTTGATCCCACGGTTTGATGGTGTGATCCTTTCGTTGGAATGGAAGGAAGCATTATGGGACAAGTTCGTCACGGGAGCGCCACGACCACGCACGCCGTCAGAGCAGCAATACAGCGATCGCAAGCTTCGCTCTCGCAGTTGAGCCAAGAGCTTGGGATCAATCCCAAGACGGTCGCAAAGTGGCGCAGGCGGGCGACGGTTGAGGATATGAAGACGGGGCCGAGAGAGCCGCGCTCGACGGTTCTGACCGAGACAGAGGAGGCGATGATCGTCGCCTTTCGACGCCATACGCTGCTGCCGCTGGACGATTGCCTTTATGCCCTGCAACCGACGATCCCGCACCTGACGCGGTCGGCCCTGCACCGGTGCTTGCAGCGGCACGGCATATCCCGCCTGCCGGACGTCGAGGGGGACAAACCGAAGCGACAGAAATTCAAGCGCTATCCGATCGGCTTCTTTCATATCGACATTGCGGAGGTGCAGACCGCGGAAGGAAAGCTCTACCTCTTCGTGGGCATTGACCGGACCAGCAAGTTTGCCGTGACCCAGCTCGTTGAGAAAGCCGACCGAAGACGGCGTGGGAGTTCCTCCAGCACATGCTCGAGGCCGTGCCGTATCACGTCCACACCATCCTGACGGACAACGGCATCCAGTTCGCCGAGCAGCCGCGGAACAGGAACACGGCATACTCGCGGCAGATGCGCTTCGACATGATCTGCGAGGCCAACGGGATCGAGCACCGCCTGACAAAGCCAAACCATCCGTGGACCAATGGCCAGGTCGAGCGAATGAACCGAACGATCAAGGAGGCGACCGTGAAGCGTTACCATTACGACAGCCACGATCAGCTGCGCACCCACCTTGGTGACTTCATGGCAGCCTACAACTACGCGCGAAGGCTCAAGACCCTCGGCGGCCTCACGCCCTACGAATACATCTGCAAGATCTGGACATCCGAGCCGGACAGATTCATCCTAAATCCGACCCACCAGATGCCGGGACTGAACACCTAGATCTGGCCAAGCAGTGTCTCGCCTGCCGAAATCTCGCAGACGCCCGGACTTTCTTCTTCGTTGACGATTTTCACTTCGCCATTCACGACATACATGGCGTAGCGTTTGGACCGGTTGATCAGGCCGGCGGGCGGCGCCGAAAACGTCATGCCGATCTCCGTGGTAAACGCGCCTTCTGCATCGCCCAACATCGTCACGCCGCCCTCCGCGGCGCCGGTGTTGTCGGACCAGGCCTTCATCACGAAGGGGTCGTTGACGGCGACACAGATGATCTCGTCCACGCCTTTGGCATCGAACGCCTCCTTGTTGCGCACAAAACTGGGGACATGGGCCGTGCTGCAGGTGCCGGTAAAGGCGCCAGGCAGGCCGAAAATCACGACCTTGCGGCCTGTCGTCAGGCTCGAAAGCTGCACCGTCTCGGGGCCGTCGGCGCCCATCCGCAAAAGGGCGGCGTCGGGCAGGGCTGTGCCGGGAGAAACTGTCATGTCAGGGTCCTTTGAACGTGGCCTGTGCCGGGGGCGGCGAATGGCCTTTGGGTTTGTGGGACGATATAGGGTGTCCAAGCGGACAGAGCCAAGGGAAAGCGTGCGATGGATGACGGGAACAATGTCGGAAACGGGGCGGGGATCGTCGTGGTCGGCGCGGGGCAGGCGGGTGCCGCCCTTGTGGCGAAACTGCGGGCCGAGGGTTATGCCGGGCCGCTGACCCTCGTCGGTGCCGAAGTGGTGCCGCCCTATCAGCGCCCACCCCTGTCCAAGGCCTATCTGACCGGAGAGATGTCCACGGCCCGGCTATATCTGCGTCCTGCTGCCTGGTACGACGAACACAACATCGTCCTGCGCCTTGGGGTGACAGTAACGGCGCTGGACCGGGACGCAAGGCGCATCACTTTGTCGGATGGCAGCATGCTGGCCTACGACCGGCTTGCCCTTACCACCGGCTCTGCGCCACGCCGCCTGCCTGCCTCCATTGGTGGCGATCTGGACGGTGTGCTGACGATGCGCGATCTGGCCGATGCCGACGCCCTTGCGCCGCTGATGCGGCCGGGCAAACGCGTGCTGATCGTCGGCGGCGGCTATATCGGCCTCGAGGCGGCGTCGGTTGCCGCACAACGCGGCCTCGACGTCACTCTGATCGAGATGGGGCCGCGCATCCTTGGACGTGTCGCCGCACCGGAGACATCGGATTTTTTCCGCGCCCTGCATGCCGACCAGGGGGTGCGGATCCTCGAAAACACCGGTCTCGATCGACTGACCGGCACCGGACAGGTCGCGGGCGCCGTGCTGTCGGATGGCACCACGCTGGACGTCGATCTGGTGGTGGTTGGCGTGGGCATCGCGCCGCGCACGGCACTGGCCGAGATGGCGGAGCTGACCCTTGATAACGGCATCGCCACAGACGCCGCCTGCCGCACGTCGGATCCGCACATCTGGGCGGCGGGCGATTGCGCCTCCTGCCTGTTTCAGGGGGCGCGGATCCGTCTTGAAAGCGTCGGCAACGCCATCGACATGGCGGAAATCGCCGCGCAATCCATGCTCGGTCAGGACGTTGCCTATGCGCCGCAGCCGTGGTTCTGGTCGGACCAATTCGACTGCAAATTGCAGATCGCCGGGCTCAATACCGGATATGACGCGGTGCATGTGCGCGAAACCGGTGAGGCGCTCTCGCATTGGTATTATTGCGGCCGACGTCTGATCGCGGTCGACGCGATGAACGATCCGCGCAACTATATGATCGGTAAACGTCTGATCGAAATGGGTAAATCTCCAGATCCGCAAGATCTTGTCAATCCGGAGACAAACATGAAGGCCTTGTTGAAGGCATGATCTGCGCCAGTCGGGATACATGTGGCGCCGGGCCGAACCTGTCGTTGGCGCCCCCGCTCGTCACAACCTATCGATGAGGATCGTCGGTGGCCGGAACCGTGGCCTGCGACTGGCCGAGGTTGGCGCGGGCGACGCCGCGGCGCACCTGCGCCCCACCTCCGACCGGGTCCGTGAAAGCCTGTTCAACATGCTGTGCCAAGGCCGCTGGGGCGATCTGGTGAGTGGCGTCCGCGTCCTCGATCTGTTCGCGGGCACCGGTGCCCTCGGTCTCGAGGCGCTGTCGCGGGGCGCCGCCCATGCAACCTTCGTCGACAGCGGCAAACCCGCGCGCGCCCTTATCGCCGACAACATCGGCCGGGCCGGGCGCGTCGACGATGCCGCCGTCCTCGCCCTGCGCGCCGATGCTCTCCCTCCCGCCAGCGCTGCCTGCGCGCTGGTCTTCGTCGATCCGCCCTATGGCAAATCGCTCGGCGCATCCGCTCTTGTCGCCGCCGCCGCCCAGGGCTGGATCGGCCCGCGTGCCACGATCGTCTGGGAAGAATCCACGGCACAGCCGCCACCGCCGGGGTTTTCCCTGCGCGACAGCCGCCGTTATGGCCAGACGTGGATCACCCTTCTGGTGGCGCCGTGATGCCCGACAAGGAGGAGATTGTCGTGACCGCCCGGCGGGCCGATATCGACGAGGCGGCGATTGCGGCGCATTTGCGCGATCCCTATGTGGGGCGCAGGTTCCGGGTCCGGCTTTACCTTGGATTTGTCGGTGTCCTGATCGGGGGCGGCACGATTCCGCATCTGGGGCTGGGGGGCGACATGATCTCGGCCCCGGCTGTCGCGACCCTGTACCTTGTCATGGCCGCGACCTACGGGGCCATGTATTTCAGCGGGCGGCGCAACAGCGCGGTGCAGGCCATCGTCGCGGCCTCGCCGATCCGCCAGATGCCCATCCGCCACGTCCTGTCGGCACGCGGTGTCGGGCGTAATGGCGCCCTCAGCCCGTGGGAACCGATCGTGGGCATTGCGACACCGCCCGGCGTGACGGTTCTGCCGATCTCGCCGCCCGAAGGGTTTTCGATACCGGGTACCGGCCTGCCGCCCGATGTGACGCCGGATGCCCTGCGCGCCGCCGTGTCGCGTTGGCTGGCCGGATGAGCCTGGCGGATCATCACTGTCCCGGCTGTGGCGTGGCCCTGCGCGGCGCCCCCCGGTATCCGTGGCGCTTTTGCGAGGCATGCCTTGCGCGTGCCGTCGATGGTGCGGGCAGGCCCCTGCGGTTCGGCAATGCCGGACCGGGCGGCGGCCTTGCGTGGCAATATGCCGACTCCGATACGATCTTTGCCTGCGTGCGGGTCCGCTGTCTTATCAAAGGACGTCCGGTTCTGGTGTCCGAGGCGCGGTTCGGCGGGGTCGTCGCCCAGCCGGTGAACGGGATGAAAGAAGGCGGAAAACACGTCCTCGACCTTTGCGGTCCGGACGCCGGACCGGGGAACTGCCGTATCGTCAGCGGTCCGGGGCGCGCAGGACCGGCGCGGTGACGAACGTAGCCCGGGACCGAAGGGATGTCGCATCGCTCCGGCCGCCCGGGGTCCCGCGTGGCGCCCGCCATCGACGCGCGGGCGAACCGTCTTACCCGGCGCTGCAACCCGCGTCCGGCTCCGTCTCGGCCGGGCGCCATTGCGGCTCTCGCGGCGTCGTTTCACCCGTAGGTGGGATGAAACCGTCCGGCGGGCGACAGCGTGAAAATCTCGGCCCCCTGCGCGGTGATGCCGATGGAATGTTCGAACTGCGCGGACAGCGATTTGTCGCGGGTCACGGCGGTCCAGTCGTCGCCCAGGACCTTGGTCTCGGGACGCCCGAGGTTTACCATCGGTTCGATGGTAAAGAACATCCCTTCCTCGAGGCGCGGGCCGGTGCCGGGACGGCCGTAATGCAGCACGTTGGGCGGCGCATGAAATACGCGGCCCAGCCCGTGACCGCAGAAATCGCGTACCACGGACATGCGGTTGCCTTCGGCATAGGTCTGGATAGCGGCGCCGATGTCGCCAAAGGTATTGCCCGGGCGCGCGGCCTCGATGCCTTTCATCAGGGCGTCATGGGTCACCTGAACGAGGCGCTCGGCCTTGCGGCCCAGTTTCCCCGCGACGTACATCCGGCTGGTGTCGCCGTACCAGCCGTCGAGGATCACGGTGACGTCGATGTTCAGGATATCGCCGTCTTTCAGGACCTTGTCGCCGGGTATTCCGTGACAGACCACGTGATTGAGGCTGATGCAGGAGGCATGCTTGTACCCCTTGTAGCCGATCGTCGCCGATGTCGCCCCCGCCGCGTGGACCCAACCGGTGATAAGCGCGTCGAGTGCTGCGGTGGTCTGGCCCGGCACCACATGCACCGCGATATCGTCGAGGATCTGCGCCGCGAGCCGCCCGGCACGGTTCATGCCGGCGAAATCGCTCGGTTCGTAGATGCGAATGCCGTCCTTGGTCAGCCGTCCCTGATGATCGTCCACGCCACGCGTCCTTTTCGATATCTGTGGGGATCACATAGGCAATCATCGCCCGCTTTGGAAGACAGGCAGGCCGCCGCGCGGCCGGTTTGCGCAACCCGGGCACCGGTTCGCGCCGGAAATGCGCGTCAGGGGCTGTGAAACGGCAGCGGTCCGGCCACCGCGATGGCCTGCGGCGTGATCGTGGTCGCCAGACACAGCACGCCCACGCCCGCCGCGCGCGCCGCGGCGAAACCTGTCGCGTAGGCGGGATCGATATCGGCGGCGAGGGTTACGCGACGGGCGTCCGTCCGCTGCACGAGGTACAACATCACCGCGCGGTGCCCCCGTGCCACCACCCGCGCCAGTTCGGCCAGATGTTTCGTGCCGCGCGCCGTCACGCAATCGGGAAACTCGGCCAGCCCGGGGGTGCGGCTCAGCGTCACGCTCTTGACCTCGAGATAGGTGTCGACGGCACCGCCAAGAACGAAATCCACCCGGCTGCCGGTGCCGTATTTGACCTCTGCGCGGACGCTGTCATAGGGCGGCAGGCCGGGGATACGATGCGCCAGCAGCGCCGCGCGCACGACGCGGTTCGGCACGCCGGTATCGATGCCGGTAAAGGCGCCGTCCGCGTGTTCCACAAGGCGCCAGCCGTACCGTAGTTTTCGTTTCGGATCGTCGTTCCGCTCGATCCAGCAGCGCGTACCGGGTGCGGCGAGCCCCATCATCGACCCGGGGTTGGGGCAATGGACGGTCACTTCCTCGCCGGTGTCGAGGACCATATCGGCCAGAAACCGTTTGTACCGCCGCACCAGCCGCGCGGCAACGAGAGGAGTGGCAAAGCGCATGGCCCCCGCCTATACCACGGGGCGGCACCGCGAAAGCCAGCAGAGGACCGAAGACATGCACAATCCAACCGCCGCGATGCTGGTGATCGGCGACGAGATCCTCTCGGGCCGCACCCGCGACGCCAACATGTACCACCTTGCGGGCCAGCTGACGCAGGCGGGCATCGATCTGCGCGAAGTGCGCGTCGTCTCCGACGATGCAGCCGCCATCACCGCCGCCGTGCGGGCGCTGTCGGGCGCGTTCGATCACGTCATCACCAGCGGCGGGATCGGCCCGACGCATGACGACATCACCGCCGATTGCATCGCCGCCGCCTTCGATGTGCCGATCGACGTGCGCGACGACGCCCGCGCGCTGCTTGCCGCGCATTACGCCAAAACCGGTGCGACGCTGAACGAGGCCCGCTTGCGCATGGCCCGCATCCCCGAAGGTGCCACGCTGATCGACAACCCGGTCAGCGTCGCCCCCGGTTTCACCCTGCGCAACGTGCACGTCATGGCCGGCGTGCCGGCGATCTTTCAGGCAATGGTGGCAAGTGTCCTGCCGACGCTGACCGGCGGCACGCCGCTGCTGTCCGAAAGTCTGCGGGTCGCGCGGGGCGAGGGCGACATCGCCGGGCCGCTGAGCACGCTGGCGCAGGAATTCGACGATCTGTCGTTCGGCAGCTATCCCTACCAGAAGGACGGGCGCTACGGCGCGAACGTCGTGGTGCGCGGCACCGATCCGGACAGGGTGGCCGCGGCGATGACGCGGTTGCACGCGCTGTTCGCGCAATAGGCCCGGCGATGACGACGTCCGCCCGGATCTTTGCGGCGTCCGATGCCACCTGGCCTGCCGCAACGCTGCGCGATGTGGGGCCGGTCACGCTGCGCGAAGGACAGGGTGGCGGCAGCCGGGCCAGTGCCGCGACCGTCAGGCCCGGCACGTCCGCAGATGAGATCACGGCGCATCTGCCCGCCGCCGAGGCCGCGATGCTGGCGATGGGGCAATCCTGCCTGTTTCAGGTCCGCGAGGGGGACGACGCGCTCGATGCGCTTCTCGCCGTGCGCGGCTATGCCGTGATGGACCCGGTCGTGGCGTTCAGCGCTCCCGTGGCGGCCCTGACCGCGCGCCCGCTGGAAATGCTGCGCACGTTCTGCGCCTGGCCCGCGATTGCGGCGCAGGCTGAAATCTGGGCCGCCGGCGGCATCGGCCCGGCGCGCCGTGCGGTGATGGCGCGCGCCCGCACGCCCAGAACGACGCTGCTGGGCCGCGCGGGCGACAGTCCCGCCGCCACCGCTTTCGTCGCCTGCGACGGTCCTCTCGCCATGCTTCATGCCCTCGAGGTGGCGCCGCCGTTCCGCCGGTCCGGCCTCGGGCGCGACATGATGCATGCGGCGGGTCATTGGGCCGCGGGGCAGGGGGCGCGCGATCTGGCGCTGCTGGTCACCCGCGCCAACGGGGCGGCGTGCGCGCTCTACGCCGGCATCGGCATGCGGATCGTCACCCACTATCACTATCGCATCCTGCGCACCCGATGACGGGCCGGATTGCCCCGCTGCTTCTTGCACTTTCCTGCGCATCGCCGATCTACGCGCAGGACGACGCCGCACTGGCCCTGCCGCGCAACGCCGAACTGACCGCCGAAATAACCGAGCCCACCGGTCGCTATCTTTTGCCCCGTGGCGCCTTTACCGGGGGCGCGGTTCCGACCGGGGCCCACGACGGCGCAATCCTGCGTCAGGCCTGGCGGATCGACGCGCCCGACCTTGCTACCGCGCAGATCATCGCCCCTCTGCGCGAACAGCTGCTGGCACAGGGCTATGCAATCATACTCGACTGTGAAACGCATGCCTGCGGCGGGTTCGACTTCCGGTTCGGCACCGATGTCCTGTCGCCGCCCGCGATGTACGTCGATCTGGGCGATTTCCGGTTCCTGTCCGCCCTGCGCCCCACGGGCGAGGCCGCCAGCGTGCTGGTCAGCCGCTCGCCGCGCGCCGGGTTCGTCCAGATCATCCGCCTGTCGCCAGCCGGCATCGCGGCACCGCCAGAGGCCGAAACCGACGAGCGGGCCCTGCGCGCGCCGTCCGCCGATATGCCGACGGATACGCCCGCCGGCCTGCCCGCCGATTTCGGTGCCGCCCTCGAGGGGCAGGGCCGCGTCGTCCTGAGCGATCTGGCGTTTCCCTCCGGCGCTGCCGACCTCGGTCCCGGTGAATTTGTCTCGCTTGCGGCGCTGGCGTCCTATCTGCGCGCCGACCCAGACAGGCAGGTCGCCCTCGTGGGTCACACCGACGCCACGGGCTCACTCGATGGCAACATCGCGCTGTCGCGCCGCCGCGCCGCGTCGGTCGTGGCGCGCCTCGTTCAGGCCTACGATATTTCCGCCGCACAGATGGTCGCCGAAGGCATGGGATACCTTGCGCCGCTGGCCACCAACCTGACGCCCGAGGGCCGCGCGGCAAACCGCCGTGTCGAGGTGATCCTCACCTCCACGCCATAGAGCGACATGCGCGCCCGAAGTTGCCTGTTTCCTGTCGGTACGGCGATCTTACCAGACGTCCGGGCCTTTTCCGGCAAAGGAATTCACCAGAAAGTCGATGAACGCGCGGACCTTTGGCTGGGTGAACCGGCCCGGCGGATAGACCGCATAGATGCCCTGCGTATCGACCGGCAATTCGGGGATCGCCTCTTCGACAAGGCCCTCGGCCATCGCATCGGCATAGAGAAACGACGGCAGGTACGCGATGCCAAGGCCCGAGATGCAGGCGTTCAGCAGGCTTTGCCCGTCATTGACCGTCAACCAGCCCGCGGTTCGAATTTGACGTTTTTCCCCCGACGGCGCCGTGATTTTCCACACCGCGCCGTTCGACTGGTTCGAATAATGCAACAGCTTGTGGGTATTCAGATCGTCGATCTTCTCGGGCCGTCCGTACTGCTCGAAATATCCGGGTGCCGCGATCATCCGCTTGGTGGTTTCGGTCAGCTTGCGGGCGCGCAGGGTGCTGTCCTCCAGGTCGCCGATGCGGACGGCCATGTCGAACCCTTCCGAGATCAGTTCGACGTAGCGGTTGTTGAGGACCATATTGACGGTGATGTCCGGAAATTCCGTCAGGAATTCGCCCAGGACCGGCGACAGGTGATTGACGCCGAAATCCGTCGCCACGGATATCCGCAACAGCCCCGAAGGCGCCGACTGCATCGAGGTGACCAGCGCGTCGGCCTCGCCCGCGTCGTTCAGAACGCGCCGCGCCCGGTCGTAATACGCCAGCCCGATCTCGGTGGGCGAGACCCGGCGCGTCGTCCGGTTCAGCAACCGCGCGCCAAGGCGGGCCTCCAGCGAGGAGACATGCTTGGACACCGCCGACTTCGAGATGCCCATCTTCTTGGCGGCATCGGTAAAGCCTCCCTGATCCACGACCGTGGCAAAGGCCTCCATTTCCGTCAGGCGATCCATAGGCGCGCACCCTTCCAATTCAAATTCGTTGCCTCGGTGATGCCCGCAGATTGGGTCAAAAAACGGACAATAGGGTGGTCTTTGCACGGAGTGTTGGGGTCGCGCGAACAATGCGCGATCGCCAACCGCCTTGTCCCTACGCCGTTTCGGGGTCTAGGATTGCCCTGAAAACGGAGGGATCGGCATGGAAAAGGTAACAGGCATCGGCGGGTTCTTTTTTCGCTCGGACGCGCCGGAGGCCCTTGCGGAATGGTACGCGACGCATCTGGGGGTAAAGCCCGAGGATTACGTCTGGCCACAGCAGGCGGGGCCGACCGTGTTCGCGCCGTTTCCGCGCGACACCGATTATTTCGGGCGCCCGGAGCAGCAGTGGATGATCAATTTCCGCGTTCCGGACATGGACGCGATGCTGGCGCAGCTGAAAGCGGCGGACATCGCGGCCGAGACGCGCGCCGAATGGGACAGCCCCAAGGTCGGGCGGTTTGCGCGGATCCACGATCCCGATGGCAACCCCGTCGAGTTGTGGGAACCGGTGACGGGCGCCTGACCGGCCCCGCTAAACGGTGGCCGCCAGCCGCGTTCCCTGATCGATGGCACGTTTCGCGTCGAGTTCGGCGGCCACGTCCGCGCCACCGATCACATGCACGTTGCGACCTGCCGCGATCAGCGCATCGGCCAGTGTGCGCTCTGGCACCTGACCGGCACACAGCACGACGGTGTCGACCCCGATCACCCGTGCTGTGCCATCCACCGTGACGTGCAGCCCGTCCGCGTCGATCCGGTCATAGGCGACGCCGCCCAGCATCTCGACTGCTTTCATCTGCAGGCCCGCGCGGTGAATCCAGCCGGTCGTCTTGCCCAGGCGCTTGCCCAGTTTCTCGGCCTTGCGTTGCAACAGAACGACCTCGCGTACCGGCGCATCGGGGCGCGGGCCGCCGGGCGCCAGACCGCCGCGTGCCTCCACCGGGTCCGTCACGCCCCATTCGCGCAGCCAGCCTGTCAGATCCTCTGTCGTGCTGTCTCCCGTCACCAGAAACTCCGAAACGTCGAACCCGATACCGCCCGCACCGACAACCGCGACCCGGCGCCCCACAGGTGCGCCGTGGCGCAGAACATCGATGTAATTCAGGACGTTGGGGCCGTCCTGCCCCGGAATGTGCGGATCGCGCGGTGCAACCCCGGTGGCGATGATGATCTCGTCGAAATCGGCAAAGTCGTCGACACCGGGCGCCGCACCCAGCCGCACCGTGATGGCGCTGTCGTCGACGCTGGTCTGAAACCAGTCGATCAGGCCCGCGAATTCTTCCTTGCCGGGCACGGCGGCGGCCATATGCAACTGCCCGCCCAGCCGGTCCGCCTTGTCGAAAAGCGTCACGTCGTGCCCCCGTTCATCCGCCGTCAGCGCCGCGGCCAGACCGGCAGGACCGGCCCCGACGACGGCGACGCGTTTGGGCATATCTGTGCGCGCGACGACAAGTTCCGTCTCGTGGCAGGCGCGCGGGTTGACCAGACAGGACGAAATTTTCATCGAGAATGTATGATCGAGGCAGGCCTGATTGCAGGCGATGCAGGGCGCGATGGTCCGCGCCTGCCCGCGCGCCGCCTTGACCACGAAATCCGCGTCCGCGAGGAACGGCCGTGCCATCGACACCATGTCGGCGTGGCCGCCGGCCAGCAGGTCTTCGCCGACCTGCGGCGTGTTGATCCGGTTCGATGTGACGATCGGAATCGCCACCTCGCCCATCAGCTTTTTCGTGACCCAGGCAAAGGCGCCGCGCGGCACGGACGTCGCGATGGTCGGGATGCGCGCCTCGTGCCAGCCGATGCCGGTGTTCAGGATCGTGGCCCCCGCCGCCTCCATCGCGCGGGCCAGTTGCACGACCTCGGCCCATGACGACCCCTCGGGCACCAGATCGATCATCGACAAACGGTAGATGACGATAAAGTCGGGCCCCACGGCGGCACGCACGCGGGACACGACCTCAACCGGCAGGCGCATCCGGTTTTCATAGCTGCCGCCCCACCCGTCGTCGCGCTTGTTGGTGCGGGTCACCAGGAACTGGTTGAGGAAATACCCCTCCGACCCCATGATCTCGACGCCGTCATATCCCGCCTCGCGGGCGCGGGCCGCCGCCGACACGATGTCCGAAACCTGTTTCTCGATCCCCGCCGCGTCGAGGGCGGTGGGCGCGAACGGCGAAATGGGCGATTTGATCGCCGAAGGCGCGACGCAGTGCTTGCCATAGGCATAGCGCCCGGCGTGCAGCACCTGCATCGCGATCCGTCCGCCGGCGCCATGGACGCGCTCGGTCACGATCCGGTGGTTGGCCACGTCCGCGTCCGATACCATCGCCGATGCCCCGGGATAGACGCCGCCCTCACGGTTCGGCGCGATCCCGCCCGTCACCATAAGACCGACACCGCCCCGCGCGCGTGCTTCGTAAAACGCGGCCACCCGCCCCCAGTCGCCCGTCTCCTCGAGGCCGGTGTGCATCGATCCCATCAAAACCCGGTTCGGCAGGGTGGCAAATCCCAGATCGAGGGGCGCGAGAAGGTGGGGAAATGGTGAGGCGGTCATGATCGGCTCCTCCGGAAATCATAGGCTGCGACCCTGCCTGTCCCGGCCGCCCCCGTCATCCCCGACGCCGCGTCAGAGCCCGCTCTGCGGTTTTTTCTTGCCAGAAAAACTCCCGCCGGAGGCTCCGCGTCGCGCCACGGGCACGGTCCGCGGAGATGTCCGCACCGTCCCGCGACGACCGGGCGCACTATCACGTCGCCGCGATGCAATGCCGCCGAAAGGCCCGCTTTAGCATGTCGAGTTCGGCACGCAGCAGGTCGATCTCGGCGCGGATGTCCCCGGCCAGCGCCTCACCCGCCATCAGCGCGAACGTCGCCAGTGTCTCGCCGCTCGTCCGGTCGGCAATGACGAATGTCTGAACGCCGTCGCCGATCAGCTCGGTAGGGATCGGCACCATCACGTCCCAGCCGTCCCCGTCCGCGCGGTCGCTCACCGTCAGCCCCGCCACCACCGTTCCCTGATGCGTCACCTGCAGGTCGGGGGGCGCATCGGGGCCGGTCAGCACCCCGTGCCAGCGGCCTGTTGCAATGGCGGTTCGTGTCAGCGTTGCCTCTGGCATGGGAGATCCTTGAAATTTCGACGCCTGCAGCGCGCATCGCATGTGTCGCCTCGCGCCCGGGACAGACCCCGGTTCTTTACACCTCGGCGCGCGGATAGCGGGCAAACGTCAGGTCGCGCAGCGTGACCATGTTCATCTCCGGGTCCTCCAATATCAGGTCGACCCACATCCGCTCGATCCGTTTCTCGTTCAGTTTGGTATAGGCCAGATCGAATTCCACAAAGACGTCTTTTTCGTGCAGCGGCATCTCGCGCACGATCTGTTCGGTGTTCGGCCCGTGGCGGATGTTCAGCCGTGCGAGGATTCCGAGCGGTCGTTCCGTCTCGACGATCATGTCGAGACGGATCAGGTGATTGCGCCGCAGTCCCTGACAGGATTCGCCGGGCATATCGACGACGACGGACAGGAAACTGCCGTCGAACCGGAACACATCCATCCGCAGCGCGAACGGCGCGAGGTCTTCTTCACGGGTGTTGCGCAGTTGCCGCAGGGCAAGTTCGGGGACGCCGCAATCGTGGAACAGGGTTACCTCGTCGCCGAACGTCGTCTTGCTGTCGACCGAAACGGTTCCCTTGCGGTCCACCGGCCCCCGCCACAGGTTTGGCCGCCACGACCAGTCGGTGCCACCGGGACGCGGAAAAGAGCTCGATCCGATGCGCGGCATGACAAGGCGGCTGTCGGCAATGGTCAGCACATCGTCAAGCCGGGCGCGCAGCTGCCGTGCCTGTGTGGAATCGGCGCGCAATTGCGACAGATCCGCGCCCGCCGCCCGTCGGGCAGCCGCCGTCCAGCGCCGCAGGATGCGGCGGTGCAGCAGGGTGTCGAGGATGCCTGTGGCGCGCGGGGCCATGATGCCTCAGAAATTTGTAGCCTTCGACATATCTGACGAAGTGTTTCACAAAAGGAAACAGCCCTCAGCCGCGGTTGGCGGCCTGAAGCGCGAACACCGCCTGATCCAGCAGCAGCAGCCCGGTATCGCGCCGCAGCGGCGCCCGTGTGAGTCCGCGCACCGAAATCGTCGCGAGCCTGTCGCCCAGATCGAGGAACGCGCGCCATTCCAGCTGCTCGACACCTTCGACGACCGGCGGCGCGGTATCGGTGAAATGCACGACGACGAGGCCGTCGCGGGTGTCTATCTGGTCGATGGTGATGCTGTCGGGGCGGCCGTTCGTCGCCAGAAGCTGCACCCCCGGTTCCGATTGCAACAGGTCCCGCATCGTCTGTTCGGATCCGTTGACCACGGCACTGCCTGCCGCGCCGACCTGCATCGTCAACAGCCCTTCGATGGCGGGGACCGTCGCGATATCGGAAATCAGGCCGCAGGCGGCAAGCACCGCAAAACCGCGCGCCGGCACGCTGACGCCGGTATCGACGCAGAACCCCTCGGGGCCCTGCACGTTGATCGCGCCGTCGAGGATGGCGAACGCCGGCACGCCGGTCGTCAGCGACTGGCGTGCCGGCGATCCGCCAAGGCCCGGCAGATCGGGCAGCGCGCCGCAGGCAGCGAGTGCCAGTCCCGCCGCCACCGCGCTATGGCGCCCGAACCTGAGATACCGCATGCCCCGGCCTAAAGGTCGGCGTAGACGTGGGTTTCTGCCACGGCACCGGGGTGTGTGACCGCCCCCAGACGCGCGCCGCCGACAAGCTGCGCGTATTTCCACAGCGCGCCGGAGGCATAGTTCGTGGGTGCTGCGCCCTTCCATCCCTTCCTGCGGGTGTCGAGTTCGGCGTCCGTCAGGTTTACCGACAGCTCGCCGGTGATGGCGTTCAGGGTGATGATGTCGCCGTTTTCCAGCAGGGCGATCGGTCCGCCATGCGCCGCCTCGGGGCCGACGTGGCCGACGCAGAATCCGCGCGTCGCCCCCGAAAACCGCCCGTCGGTGATCAGCGCGACCTTTTTGCCCATGCCTTGCCCGGACAGGGCCGCCGTCGTCGCCAGCATCTCGCGCATGCCCGGCCCGCCTGCGGGGCCCTCGTTGCGGATTACCAGGACCTCGCCTTCCTTGTAGTCGCGGGCCTTGACGGCGGCGAAGGCCTCTTCCTCGTTCTCGAAGATATGCGCGGGGCCGGTGAACACCTGCTCTTCGGGGGACATGCCCGCAACCTTCACGATGGCGCCCTCGGGGGCGAGGTTGCCGCGCAGGCCGACGACGCCGCCGGTTTTGGTGATCGGGTTGGCGACGGTGTGGATGACGCGCCCGTCGGCCTCGCCGGTGATCTTGTCCAGCGCCTCGCCGATGGTCTCTCCGCTCGCGGTCATGCAGTCGTCGTGCAGCAGGCCCGCCTTGCGCAGTTCCTTCATCACGACGGGCACCCCGCCGACCTCGAACAGGTCCTTGGCGACGAACTGACCGCCCGGTTTCATGTCGACGAAATAGGGCGTGTCCTTGAAAATCTCGCAGACGTCGAACAGATCGAAATCGATTCCGGCCTCATGGGCGATGGCGGGCAGGTGAAGCCCTGCGTTGGTCGACCCGCCGGTGCAGGCCACGACGCGGGCGGCGTTTTCGAGCGATTTGCGCGTTACGATATCGCGTGCGCGGATGTTCTTGTCGATCAGGTGCATCACGGCCCTGCCCGCCGCTTCGCCGTACTCGCGGCGCCCCTCGTAGGGGGCGGGCATGCCCGATGAGTTGAGCAGCGCCAGACCGATCGCCTCGGAAACGCAGGCCATCGTGTTGGCGGTAAACTGGCCGCCGCAGGCCCCGGCGGAGGGGCAGGCGACACGTTCCATGATCGCAAGTTCGGCATCGGTCATCTGTCCCGCCTGATACTTGCCCACCGCCTCGAACATGTCCTGAACGGTGATGTCCTTGCCTTCGTGCTGCCCCGGCAGGATCGAGCCGCCGTACATGAACACCGATGGCACGTTCAGGCGCACCATCGCCATCATCATCCCCGGCAGCGATTTGTCGCAGCCCGCCAGGCCGACGATGGCGTCATAGCAATGCCCGCGCATCGTCAGCTCGACCGTGTCGGTGATCGCATCGCGGCTGGCGAGCGAGGAGCGCATCCCCTCGTGGCCCATGGCGATGCCGTCGGTGACGGTGATCGTGGTGAATTCTCGCGGCGTGCCGCGGGCGTCCCAGACGCCTTTCTTCACCGATTGCGCCTGCCAGTTCAGCGCGATGTTGCAGGGCGCGGCCTCGTTCCAGCAGGTGGCGACGCCGACAAAGGGCTGGTCGATCTGTTCTTCGGTCAGGTCCATCGCGTAGAAATACGACCGGTGCGGCGCGCGCTCCGGGCCTTCGGTGACGTGACGGGAAGGCAGTTTCGACTTGTCGGGCTTGTTGAGCATGGGGTTCAATCCTTGGACGAGGTTGGCGCCCGGTCTAAGGGATGCGGTGTGGCCTGCGCAAGAGAGCAGCGCTGCGCGTCGCTCCCGTGCGGGCGCGCCTCGCGGTGGATGCACCTGCCACGGGGCCCGGTTCGTGGGAAAACGCGCGGCGTTTGCATCTGCGCGTCGCTGGGATTATCTCGCAGGGAATACAGAGCAGGGACGCGCATGAACTGGATCACCAACTACGTCCGACCGACGATCAATTCGATCTTTTCGCGCCGCGAGGTGCCCGAGAACCTGTGGTCGAAATGCGATGAATGCGGCACCATGCTGTTTCACCGCGAACTGTCGGACAACCTGAACGTCTGCACCACCTGCGGCCATCACATGACGATCACGCCGCGCGCGCGCTTCGCCGCCCTGTTCGACGGCGGGCTGTTCGCGGAGGTGAAAGTGCCCGAGCCGATCGTCGACCCCCTGCAATTCCGCGACCAGAAGAAATACGTGGACCGCCTCAAGGACGCGCGCCGCACGACGGCGGAAAAAGAGGCGATGCTCGTCGTCGAGGGCGAGATGGGGCGCACGCCCATCGTCGCCGCGGGGCAGGATTTTTCGTTCATGGCCGGATCCATGGGGATGTACGTCGGCAACGCCATCATCGCCGCCGCCGAACGGGCGGTGAAACTGCGCCGTCCGCTGATCCTGTTCTCTGCCGCTGGTGGCGCCCGGATGCAGGAGGGCATCCTGTCGCTCATGCAGATGCCGCGCACCACCGTTGCCGTCGACATGCTCAAGGAGGCGGGGCTGCCGTATATCGTCGTGCTCACCCATCCGACGACGGGCGGCGTCACCGCCTCCTATGCGATGCTGGGCGATGTGCATATCGCCGAGCCGGGCGCGCTGATCTGCTTTGCCGGGCCGCGCGTCATCGAACAGACGATTCGCGAAAAGCTGCCCGACGGATTTCAGCGGGCGGAATACCTGCTGGATCACGGCATGCTCGACCGCGTCACGCCGCGCGGGCAGATGCGTGACGAACTGATCCGTATCGTGCGGATGCTGACCGGTCAGCCGCCGGCGATATCCGGCGATTTGCCGGCACCGGAGGCATCCGCTCCCGCGCCAATTTCGCCCGAGGCCGCGCGCGGTGCCAGCCCTGCCGCGACGCCCGTGGCGGCAAAGGCGGGCGAGACCGCGCCGGATGCGCCGACAGACGCCCCGACAGACAAGGCGACAGACAAGGCGACAGACACGGCGGCCCCGGAACAACGCAGGGCCGCGGCCCCTGCGCCTGCACCCGTGCAACAAAAGGTCGCGCCGTCGACCAAACCCGCGGTCTGAGGCGCGCACCGTGGCGAACGGGTCCGACGCGATACTTGCGCGGATGATGACGCTGCACCCCAAGGTCATCGACCTGACGCTCGACCGGGTGCACCGATTGCTTGCCGCCCTCGACCACCCCGAAAAACGGCTGCCACCCGTCATCCACATCGCGGGCACCAACGGCAAAGGCTCGACGCAGGCGATGATCCGCGCGGGCATCGAGGCGCGGGGCGATACCGTGCACGCCTATACCTCGCCGCACCTGGCGCGGTTCCACGAGCGGATCCGGCTTGCCGGGCGCCTGATCGACGAGGATGCCCTGTCCGTGGTCCTCGACCGGGCGCATGCCGCCAACGGCCCCGACCCGATCACCTATTTCGAGATCACGACCTGCGCCGCCTTCCTCGCGATGGCCGAGACGCCCGCCGACTGGACCCTGCTCGAGGTGGGGCTTGGCGGCAGGCTCGACGCGACGAACGTGATCGCGGCACCGGCGTTGTGCATCATCACCCCCGTCGATCTGGATCATCAGGCCTATCTTGGCGACACGCTGCCCGAAATTGCGGGGGAAAAGGCGGGCATCCTGAAACGCGGCGTGCCCTGCGTCGTCGGGCCGCAACACGACGCGGCCCTCGGGGTGATCGAGGCGCGCGCGGCGCGTCTGGGCGCGCCGCTGCTGGCGCACGGCCAGCACTGGCATGTGTCGCAAGAGCGCGGGCGGCTGATCTATCACGACGAGCGGGGGCTGCTCGACCTGCCGCTGCCTGTCCTGCCGGGGCCGCACCAGATCCAGAATGCCGGAACCGCGATCGCGGCCCTGTGCCATCTTGGCGGCGGAAACGAGACCAGCGAAGCCGCGTGCGAGGCTGCCGTGACGCAGGCCCGCTGGCCCGCGCGGATGCAGCGGCTGAACGTGCCCGGCACGGCGCCTGCGGAAATCTGGCTCGACGGAGGGCACAATCCGGCGGCGGGGGCGGCGATTGCCGCGACGCTGCGGGGCCTGCCGCGCAAACCGGCCTATCTGATCTGCGGCATGCTCAACACCAAGGACATCGCAGGCTACCTGCGCCCGCTGGCCGGTATCGCAGACAGCCTGCACGCGGTATCGATCCCCGGCGAGGCCGCGACGCTGCCTGCATCCGAAACGGCGCGTCAGGCCCGCGCCGTCGGTCTGGCCGCCGTCGAGGCCCCGTCGGTCGGGGCGGCGATTGGGCAGATTCTGGCCGAGTGTCCTGCCGCACGGGTCCTGATCTGCGGATCGCTGTACCTCGCCGGTGCGGTCTTGCGGACATATCCTCAAGAAAATTGACCGATTTGCGCAATTCTCTTTGACCCATCCGCTGTCAATCCACTAGATGTGGTAAAATAGTCCAACGGTGTTGGGCTATCGGAAGCTCTGCACAAGATATGGGCCGCGCATTGGGGGACGAAGATGCTGTTGAGGGCCACAACCATGGCGAGGCTGACGCTCGGCCTCGCGGCGGGTCTTTTCGTCGGTGCAGGTCTTGGCGTTGGGGCAGGCAAGGTGTCGGCCCAGGCGGCAACGGCGCAAAGCGCGGCCATCACGCTGGCGCGGTTTCAGTTCGACGGGGCCACCCAGGTCATCACGCAGGCGCCCACCCTCGATTTCGAGACGATGGCACGGTTTTACCGGTCCTACGCCGCCTGCAGTTCAAGCTGCATTGCCGCCGCGACCGCCGCCCCGGGCATCGAGACGATCACCGAGCCGAAGTGATCGCCTTCGTCACCGACCGCGTGACGCAGGGCACCGGCATCCTGCTCGACGGACGCTCGCCGCAGGAGCGCACGCTGGGCCATATCGCCACCTCGGTGAACGTGCCGTTGGCGCTGGTCTCGCCGGACAACCCGTATTTCAACCGGATCCTCGAGGCGCTGGGCGCGCAGGCAACCGGCAACAACGTCAGGTCTGCGGGTCACGATTTCGCCGGATACGATTTCGCAAATGCGATGCCGCTGGTCGTGTTCGATGCGGGCCCCACGACGAACGACGCCGCGGCCCTGATCGATGCCCTCGTCGTCGCCGGATATCCCACCGATAAAATCAAATATTACCGTGGGGGGATGCAGGTTTGGGTCGCTCTCGGGCTGAGTTTCGAGGAGTAGCACATGAGCAATTTCGGTGAGCCGACGCGCCTGAACTGGGGCGCGCCACAGACGCGCTCGCGGACGTGGCCGCTCGTTGCCGTGGGTCTTGCGACCTTTGCCGCGGGTGGCCTGATCGTCGGCGGGTTCCTCTATTGGAAAAGCCAGAACGACCGGATGTCGGAAATGACCGCCCTGCTGACCGAATTGCGCAACGGGCAGGTGGTGATGGCGCCGCAGGGCGCGGGCGCACTGTTGCCGGTATCGCCGGTGGCGACGGCCGCCGATACGCTTGCCGCCACGAACGCGGATATCGCCACGCGCGACGTGGCGAACACGCTGATGATCGTGACGGGCGCTGCCGCTGCCGCGACTGTCCCATCCGCCGCACCTGTTCCGGCAGAGCCGCAGTCCTTTCTGGCAAATGCGGCCAGCGCGCCCGCCCCGGCGCCATCGGCGATGTCCGCCGCAGATCAGATCCGCGCCCTCGTCGAGCAGGCCGATCCGGCGGTGCCGCTGGTGGTGACCGGCTCTATTTCCGGCGCGCCCGCTGCTGCGGTCACGCCAGTGGCCCCGGCGCCGTCAGACCTGTCGGTGATCGCCCGGACGGTCGGTTCCGAAGAGGCCGCCGTGTCGCCCTCGGCGGCGGACAGGGTGCGCTATGTCGCGGCCCGCGAGGCGATGACCGGAGCGGTTGCAGAAACCTCCCTCGAGCGGGACGAGGCGCGCCTTGCCGTGCTCAGCGAGGCGCTCAACGGCGTCCGCGAGATTGCCGGCCGCACCGCAAACGGCCAGTACACCATTCAGCGCAAGAAAGAGCCGGGTCAGGATATCCAACCGCATTTCGTCGTGCGCGGCTATGAACAAGAGCAGATCGCCCTGATCGACCTGCTGCAGACGGCGGCGCAGAACGATGTGATTTCCTATCCGTCCTATGTGGTGAACGCCAGCGGCACGATCGACGGTGCGGCGCTGCTGTTGTCCGCGGTGCAGGAGGCGCTGGCCGAAGGCACCACCGACGAGCGGTGGGCCGGTGAGCGCCTGGCCATCGACATCGCCGACGTGCGCGCCGCCGAGACCTATGTGGTGCGCGGAGAGCGGTTCTACGAGGTGCTGTCGGGCGACAGTCTTGCCTTCATCGCCCTGCAATTCTACGGTACGACCAATTCCTACTCCCGTATCTTCGAGGCCAACCGTGACGTCATCGACAGCCCTGAACGCATCCGGATCGGCCAGCGCCTTCGCATTCCGTACTGACCGCGCGGTCCGCTTGGCACCCGCGCTTGCGCTGCTGACGGCACTGATGGCAACGCCCGCGCAGGCGGTCGAGGTGTTCATCTGCTGGATCGGCAACGGCGGCTACACGATGACCGGTCGGATGGTCTATCCCGATACCCTCGCGGGGCAGCGGTTCATCGGGCAGGCGGATGTCACGGAATTCGAGATTACCGGCTATTTCGAGGGCGGTCGTATCGGCGCCTGGAGCCTCGACCAGCGCACCCCGGCAACAAGCTGGCTGCTGCGCTATGACGCCCGGCTGGGGATTTTCCCGACCGAGGGGCTGAACGGGTTGTACCAGATGTGGAACGCCAACGGTTTCGTCGACGATTGCGGTACGCCGGGGTTCGGGTTCAATTCCGGCAACGGCGGGCAGGACGTCTGCATCGACGACACCTATATCGCCTCGTCGACCATCGACTGGGACACGCCCATCGTGGGCCTCGCCGATGAGGCCTCGCCACTGTGCGATGGACCGGCGCTGATCGGGGCCCTGCCGATGACGCCCCGCCCCGCCGGATGAGACGGGCGCTGGCGCGCTTGTTTGCAACGGTGTCGCTTGCCGTTGCCTTTGCCACGGGTGCCAATGCGGTCACGCTGAATTTCTGCTGGCGCGGCGCCGCAGGGTACACCCTTACCGGCCAGATGACGTTTCCGGACGCCCTGCGCGATGCCCGGCGGATCACCGAAGACGACGTCACCGGTTTTGCCATCACCGGCTATCTGGATGGCCTTCGGATCGGCAGCTGGGACATGCGGAGCCGTGGTCCGACGACGACCTGGCATCTGCGGTTTTCGCCCGCCACGATGACCTTCCCGACGGGGGGCAGTTTTCGGGGCGAGGCAAGTCAGGGCTGGAATGCCAACGGCGATGTCGACGACTGCGGGGCGCAGGGCTTCGGCTTCAACTCGGGCAATTACGCCCAGGACGTCTGCCTGTCGGACGTCTATATCGAACAGTCGTCGATCGATCCGGCGACGCCCCTGCGCGCGACAGCGGGCCCGGTCACGCCCGCCTGCGACAGTGTCCCGTTGATGGGCAAGCGCGACCGGTAGAGGCGCTGCGCGACAACATTGAAAAAATCCCGAAAAACGTCCCGAAAACGCCCTGCGACATTTCGACTGTCGTTGACTTGCGAATCATCGGTCCCGTACAAGTGGACGAAACGATGGAAACCGCAGGGATGAGTGTATTGCCCCAGATAATGTGGTTGCAGCATGGGAAGCGACCAGACGTGCGCAGCCACCGGCCCCTTCAGACATCCGCAGGCCCACCATCGGCCGATGCCCTGTCAGGCACGCCCCAATGATCCAATCTGTCCTTGCGCTGTTTGTCTTTGCGGTCGTGCTGTGCGTCTGGATCATCGATCCACTGGGTTGGAACACGCCGGACGGCGAGACGTCGGCTGGCGGTGACCGTCTGGGCACGCAGATCGGGCCTGCGACTGCCGACACGGCTCAGGTAACGCGCAACCTCACGCCCGCGACCGCCCTTCCGTCACCGATGCGCGCCGCCACGGACGCTGGCCTGGCGACCGACACTGGCCTGGCGCCGGACACTGGCCTGGCGCCGGACACTGGCCTGGCGCCGGACACTGGCCTGGCGACAGAGGGGGCGCCGCGCGCAACCGTCGGCCCGTTACCGGGCGCGACCGGTCTCGCGATGCCGGCGGGCGTGCGGACCTACGACGCCCCGCTCGAGGCGACGATCGCCGCCATTCTGACGGGGCTGGGCCTCGATTTCATCGGCGTTCCGACGCGGGCCACCCCGGTTGGCGGATCGGACGACCCATTGGCCGATCAACTGGCCGATGAACTGGCCGATCAACTGGCCGATCAACTGGCAGATACGCTCGCGGGGATCGCCTCTGTCACCGGCGATGCCCGTGCCGAACTGGATCCCGACGACGACACCAATCCGGATGCCAAACCGGATGCCTTTGCGGCGCTTGCGGCAATCGTCGCCGAGGCGCTGCGGCAGGGCATGGATGACACCGCCATCGACGATGCGGTGAACGATGCGGCGCGCACCGGCGATATCGCCGTGCCCGGCGTGCTGGTGCGCGCCGACGGCGGCGTCGACACCGGCGTTCTGCTGCAGGGCATCCTGATATCCTCGCGTCTGGCGCAGGGCGGCACGGTCGCCGCAGCAGCGCGGATCGTCGCCGGGGACGCAGCCGTTCACGAGGTCGGCCCGGGCGAGTCGCTGGCGTCCATCGCGCTGGCCTATTACGGCAACCCCTCCGAGGCGGGGCGCATCCTGGCGGAGAACGGCGATGTGCTGTCCGGGGCTGCCGCCATCGCCACGGGTCAGCGGATCACCATACCGCCAAACTAGTTTTTCGAACGCAGGCAGGAGGAAAAGAGGGGCCGAACCAACGGCCCCCTTTTCTTGTGTGCCACCGGTCCCGTCAGGACGCGCGCCGCAGCCCGTCGATCCGGGCCCGCGCCGAGTTCGATTTCGGCAGCCACAGCCCGCGCTCTATCGCCTCGTGCAACCGGTCGGCGATGTCGGCCAGCGCCGCGGGATTGTGCTCTTCGATGAAGGTGCGTGTGTCGTCGTCGGCCAGATAGGCGTCTTCAACCAGATCGAAGTGATGGTTGGCGACAGCGCGGGTGGTGGCGGCGAAGGCGAACAGATAGTCGACCGTCGCGGCAATTTCGAACGCGCCCTTGTAGCCGTGCCGTTTCACCCCCGCGATCCATTTCGGGTTCACAACGCGGGAGCGGACGACGCGGGCGATTTCCTCGGCCAGCGTGCGGATGACGGGACGTTCGGGGCGCGAATGGTCGTTGTGATAGGACGGCACGTCGCGGTCCTGCAGCGTGGCGATGGCGGCGGCGGCGCCGCCTTCGAACTGGTAGTAATCGTCGCTGTCGAGGATGTCGTGCTCGCGGTTATCCTGATTTTGCACGATTGCGTCGGCCTGTCCCAGGCGCGCCTCGAAGGCCGCGCGGGCAGGGGCCCCTTCGGTTTGCGCGCCGTAGGCGTAGCTGCCCCAGGTCAGATAGGCCTCGCCAAGATCGGCGCGACCGGACCAGAGCCGCTCGTCGATCATCGCCTGAAGGCCGGCACCGTAGGCCCCCGGTTTCGCGCCGAATATCCGCGCGCCGTCCTCGCCCGCGCGGGTGCGGGCGGCGGCGGGGTTGTCGCTGCCGGGTTCGTCCAGCGCCTGAATGGCGCGGGCGGCCTTGTCGACGAGGTCGATCAGGTTGGGGAAGGCATCGCGAAAAAACCCCGAGATGCGGAGGGTAACGTCGACGCGGGGCCGCCCGAGCGTGCCGGCGGGCAGGATGGTGAACCCGGTGACACGCCGATTGGCCGCGTCCCACGTCGGTTTCACACCCATCAGGGCCAGCGCCTGCGCGATATCGTCGCCGCCCGTGCGCATGTTGGAGGTGCCCCAGGCGGTCAGCAGCATCGCGCGCGGCCAGTCGCCGTGGTCCTGAAGATGCTTTTCGATCAGCAGGTTCGCGGATTTCCACCCGAGTTTCCACGCCGTTGGTGTCGGCACAGCGCGGCTGTCGACGGAATAGAAGTTGCGGCCCGTGGGCAGCACGTCGGGGCGCCCGCGTGTGGGGGCACCCGACGGACCGGGGGCGACGAACCGGCCCTCGAGTGCGGTCAGCAGCGCGGCCGTTTCGGCGGGCCCGCAGGCGGCGATGGCGGGCATGAGCGTGGTGCGAAGTTCACTCAGCACGGCATCCGATGCGGGGCCGACGGACGTCGCTTGCGTGTGCTGTGCCCCCGCGCCGCCCCGCCCGCCGTCCCGTTCGGTCACGAGCGATTGCGACAGCAGCTCCAGTCGTTCGACGGTGTCACCGGCGGTGCGCCAGGGATCGTCGCCGAGGCCAAGTGCGTCGGGCCGGGGGCCGGTCCACGGATCGGACAGGGTGACCGACAGGGGATCGATGCCCAAGCCCAGATCGAGGGCCAGGGCCCGCAGCAGCGACGCATCTCCGCCAGTGCCGTCGCCGCGCGGCACCCGCGCCAGCGCCAGCCCAAGATCGCGGGCCAGCGTGCCTTGCGGGCTTTGCCCGAAGATGTGCAACCCGTCGCGGATCTGCGCCTCCTTGAGATCACACAGAAACGCGTCGAGCCGTTGCAGATCGTCCTCACCCGTGAGGCCCGCGTCCTGTGCAAGACCGGTGCTGCGGGTCAGGCTCAGGATTTCGGTACGCAACAGGGCGGCGCGGCGCGGATCGAGGGCCATCGCCTCGTAGTACTCGTCGACCAGCGCCTCGAGATCGCGCAGCGGGCCGTAACTTTCGGCGCGGGTCAGGGGCGGGGTGAGGTGATCGAGGATCACCGCGGCGGCGCGCCGCTTGGCCTGCGTGCCCTCGCCGGGATCGTTGACGATGAAGGGATAGATGTGCGGCATCGGACCAAGGGCGATTTCCGGCCAGTCGTCCTGTGACAGCGCCACGGATTTGCCCGGCAGCCATTCGAGATTGCCGTGTTTGCCCATGTGGACGACGGCGTCGGCGTGCGCGCGCAGCCAGAGATAGAAGGCGAGGTAGTTGTGCGGCGGCACGAGATCGGGGGAATGGTAGGTTTCTGTCGGGTCGATGTTATAGCCGCGGGCCGGTTGCAGGCCGATGGTGACGTTGCCGAAACGGTGGAGCGACAGTTTGAAGCCGGTTTGGGGCGGTGAGGACGGACCCTCCGGGGGGAGTTTTTGGAGCAGGAAAAACGGATCGGCATCGGGGGCGCCCCAGCGGTCGGCGATCTGTTGTCGGGCGGCGTAGGGGAGCGTTGCAAGGTGTGTGGCGTAGGCGTCGCGCGGCAGTGTTTCGCCCCCCCGCCTGTCGGCGCGGTCTGTCAGCCAGTTCGTCGGCCCGGCGAGCAGGATATCCATCAGGTCCTGTGACGTCTGGGGCAGGGGGCCGGTGTCGTAGCCCGCGTCGCGCAGGGTGTTCAGGGCGTGCAGGGTCGCCGCGGGCGTGTCGAGGCCGACACCGTTGGCCAACCGCCCGTCGCGGTTGGGGTAATTGGCAAGGATCAGGGCGACGCGGCGGTCGGCAACGGGGGTACGCCGCAGGTGCGCCCATTTCGCGGCGAGGGCAGCGACGAAGGAGATACGGTCGGGGGCGGGCTGATAGGTTGTGATCGGGCACTCGGTTGCCGCGTCGAAATAGGCCTCGCCCTTGAACGAGATCGCACGGGTAACGATGCGCCCGTCGACCTCTGGCAGCGCCACGTGCATGGCGATATCGCGGGCGGAAAGGCCCGATGGGCTGCTGCGCCAGCTTTCCTCGGTCCCCGAGGACAGGATCACCTGAAACACCGGCGCGTCGATGCCGTAGAGCGGGCCATCCGTGGCGGCGTCACCGACGTGTGGCGACGCGGTGGCAAAGGCGGTGGTGTTGAGGATGACGTCGGGCGGTGCCTGTGCGAGGATGTCCCGCAGGGTTGCCACGCTCAGCGGGTCTTTCAGGGAGGCCACGAAAATCGGTAGCGGCGCCAGCCCCTCGCGCAACAGCGCCTTGACCATGCGATTGACCGGCGCCAGTCCCGCACCCTGCATCAGCGCGCGGTAGAACACGACCGGCACGATCGCGGCGCCGTCGGGCCAGTGGGTGCGGATGTCGTCCAGCGTGCGGGCGGCGATGCCGGGCCAGTGCAGGCCCGCCCGCAGCAGCGGACGCGCCGGGCCGGGGCGCGCGTCACCTGTCACCATCGCCTGGGCATGGCGCAGCAGGGTGATGGCGTTTTCCGGCCCGCTCTCGACGAAACAGGACCACAGCGCGTCGTAGTCGGCGTCCGGCACGGTCGAGAACTGCCGCAGTTCGGCGTCGGGTTTGTCGTCGCCGGGCAGGAAGGCGACCGGCACGCCCGCCTCGTGCAGGCGGGCGGCGAATTGTTCGAACCCGTAGCGCCAATAGGCGCTGCCGCCCAGCATCCGGACGATCGCGAGGCGGGAGTGCAAGACACAGCCATCGAGGTGCATGTCGACGGACAGCGGGTGGGTCAGGTGCAACAGGTTCGCCAGCCGCAGGCCGGGTGGGCCGTCCATCGCCGCGCGCGCCTCGGACAGAAGCGCAAGATCGCTGTCGGCGGCACTCAGGATCACCACATCGGCGGGGGTCTGGCCCAGATCGACCGGCTCGGATCCATCGGCGAGCGTGGCGGAGGAGGCGGCGAGCAGATGCATCAGACTTGCCCCGCGCCATGTCGTGCCCTAGGTGGGGCGATGATCGGAGATCTGTCATGGATTACAACAAATCGGGCGCCGCGAAAGCCGGCAAGAACGCCCCCCGCCACAGCGAACACAATGC
The DNA here is from genome assembly GCA_963761735.1 of uncultured Alphaproteobacteria bacterium. Lineage (GTDB taxonomy): Bacteria > Pseudomonadota > Alphaproteobacteria > Rhodobacterales > Rhodobacteraceae > CAVXHQ01. Next base: position 189,538 of record CAVXHQ010000003.1, on the reverse strand, counting down.
CTACGGCACGAACAAAAAGCCGTTCGGGGCGCGGCCCACGAAGCAAGACCTGCTGGCACGGATGAAAAAGGCCGGTCAGCCGGACAAGACGGAAGCGGGCCGGGCAAACCGGTGGATATTCCCGCCGATCCCGCCGACGATTTCGCCATCGACGAGGCGGACGGAAAACCCATGCGCGGTCCCGAAGATATCGACGGTTGAACCGGTCATAACCGTTTCTCCATGAAAACTGAGTGCGGTCCTTCGGCATAGTCGCCGAACGGGCCGCGGATCGTGAAACCGCGTCGTGCATAGAGGCGGTGCGCCGGATAGAGCGTATCGCCCGTCTCGAGCCGCAGGACGCGCGTTGCGCGTGCCGTCGCCACAGCCTCGATCGCCTGCAGCAGGGCAGCACCGATGCCGGTGCCGCGTGCCTCCGGCGTCACGAACATCGATTTTATCTCGGCGTAACCGTTCATGTCCGCCACCGCCGCGCAGCCTCTGGGCGATTTGTCTTCAAGTGCGAGCAGGAAGGTGATGTGCGGTGCAGTAAGGGCGGTTATGTCGAGGAAGTAGGTGTGCTCGGGCGGGTACAGGCATTGCAGATAGGCGTGGGATGCCGCGAGGAGCGCCCGGGGACCGGCATCGAGGGGCGAGGCGGTCACGACCGATATCACCGGGACCGGGCCGATGTTGGCCACGCGGTTGGTCCCCGCGCCTGACCGGGGACGTCGACCGGCAGGCGGCGTCCATTCGGCGCCCGGACAGTCGACGGCACCGGGCACCGGGTTGCGTGGACAGCTCTCACGCCAGAAGGGCGGCGGTGATCGCCGGTCGGTCCAGACCGGCCTGTCCGATCACCACGAGGCGGGTTTCGCGCGGACCGGTGCCGAACGGCTGATCGTAATAGCTGTCGATGCGGGGGCCGACGGCCTGAACGGTCAGGCGCATCGGTTTGTCCGCGACGGCGGCAAACCCCTTCAGGCGCAGGATATCATGCGCGGCGATCACGGATTTCAGACGCGCGGTGAAGGCGACAAGATCGGTGATTTCCGGGCAGGTGACGGTGAAGCTCTCGAAGGCATCGTGGCCGTGTTCGTGGTGGTGATGGTGCTCGTCCTCACCGTCGTCGTGATGGTCTTCGTCGTGGTCGTCGTGGTCGTCGTGGTGATGGTGATGCACCTCGCCACGCCCGGTCATGTCGGTCTCGGCGGCGGCGTGTCGGCCCAGCAGCACATCGGCGGGCAGCGCGCCCATCGACGCGGACAGGATCTGCACCGCGCCGCGCGCCTCCGATTTCAGTCGCGCCGTCAGGGCGGCCGCCTCGTCCGCGCTCAGCAGGTCGGATTTGTTCACGACGATCATGTCCGCGCAGGCGATCTGGTCCTCGAACAGTTCCGACAGCGGCGTCTCATGGTCGAGCCCCGCGTCGGCGGCGCGCTGCGCATCGACGGCGGCGACGTCATGGGCGAAACGGCCCTCGGTCACGGCCTTGCCGTCGACGACCGTCACCACGCCGTCGACGGTGACCCTGGTCGAAATGCCCGGCCAGGCGAAGGCGCGGACGAGCGGCTGCGGCAGGGCCAGACCCGAGGTTTCGATGACGATATGGTCGGGCCGGTCGGGCCGGGCGAGCAGCATTTCCATCGTCGGGATGAAATCGTCGGCCACGGTGCAGCAGATGCAGCCGTTCGACAGCTCGACGATATCGTCCTGCGAGCAGGTTTCGATCCCGCAGCCGCGCAGGATGTCGCCGTCGACGCCGAGATCGCCGAATTCGTTGATGATCAGGGCGATGCGGCGCCCGCCCGCATTTTGCAGCAGGTGGCGGATCAGGGTCGTCTTTCCGGCTCCGAGAAAGCCGGTTACGATGGTGGCGGGGATCTTGGCGGGCATGGCGGGAACTTTCGGAATGGAAGGAGAAGCAATGGGCAGGACGCGGATCACGCTCTGCGCGGGGTGCGGGGCGGACGACGCGGCGGCGGCGTCGTTGCGGGGTGTCGTCGGGACCGGTTGCGATGTGGTCACCGCCGGGTGCATGAACAATTGCGCCCGCCCGGTGACCGTTGCTGTGGCGACGCCGGGGCGCGCCGCCTATCTTTTTGCCGATGTCTATCCGGTGGCACAGGCCGCCGAAATCGCCGAATTCGTCCGCCTGCACCGGGCCGCGCCGGATGGCCGGCCCGCCGACGTGCGGGGCTGTGGCAGGCTGCGATATTGCCTGATCGGATGCATCCCGGCCTGACGAAACCGTGGACCTGTCCTTGCCGCAATGCGGCCGCGGCCTTGACCGGGATATCGGCCGCCGCCAGCAACCTCGTGCGAGCCGGCGTTGCGCGTGACCTGCGCCGATTGCGCGTCGGGCACCGGAACAAGGTGCACCCGGGGGCCACAGGTCCGCATCACCGTTATCGCGTCGACATAGACATGCGCGTGGCCCCGGCCGGAAATGTGCGGCCCGTTCACCGCCACGGGGGCGAAGGCAAAGGTGCCGGTCACGAAGGGCAGGTTCCGGCTGCCGTCCGCCCCGGGCGCGACGGCGCGCATGACCGTCGGCACCGGCCCTTCGCCCGACACGTCCGGAGGCGCACCGTGATCGTGTGACATCGCGTGCTCGAACCCGGCGCCTTGCGCGTCGTGTTTAGGGGGCATGAGATCGCCACCGGGACCAAAGACATGACCGGTTCCGTCGCAGAGCACGAGGCCGGTGACCGGCGGCGCAGGGTTGCTGTCGCTCATGCAGGCGTTGCGCGGAGAGAGGCACCGCGCCCCTCACGCTCCCAGAACCACGCGGCGCACAGCCCCAGGATCGCCCACGAGGCCATCCCGACACCCAGGGTGCGGGACGCGAACTGTGCCGCGATCTCGGGTGGCACGGGGCCCGTGAATGCGTCCACCTCTGGCGCGCCGTACAGGTGCGGTGCCAGCAGCAGGACGGCAGCACCGGCCCATGCCGCAGGCCTTGCGCCGAACGCGATGAGGGCCAGTCCGCCCAACGCCATGATCGCGGTGGCAATCCACCATATCTGGCGCGCGCCCATATCGGCGGCGGCAACGCCGGGCACCTCTGGCGGCAGCGAGAACGCGGGCGCGAGATGGAAAGCCAGGAAGCCCGCGATCCCCCAGACGATCCCGGCGCGCGGGGTGATCGAGGCGCCGCGTTCCGACGCGAACGCCATCGCGGCGAGCAGCATCAGACCGTAGGCGCAATAGACCAGCACGGTGAACACCAGGCTCAGGCCGTCGCGCACCGGATCGAACCCCGCAAGATCCGGGCGGGCCGACACGGCAGCGGCACCGAAATGCACAAGGTCGCCGCCCTCGTAGAGTTCGGCATGGAGCAGCACGGGCTGCACGAACACGAGTTGCAGCAGGCCGGCAATCAGACCGGCTGCAACACCAGCGAACAACGCGCTGGATACGATGCGGGTAAACATGTCAGTGACAGGGAAAGCCTGTGGCATGCCGCACGTCATGTGCCGCATCGTGCAGCGTCGCGGCCTGCACATGGCCGACGGTCGCCATCAGGCCGAGGCCGATGACGGCGGCAGCCACGAACGGCAGGATGCCCGCCGCGGTCGGGGCTCTGGACGTGAGGTCGTTCTGGGTAAGGGTCTGCATGTTTCGTTCCTTTTCAGCCGTCACACCCGACGGCGGGTTTCGGTCTTGCATGGCAGGTCTCCTGGCTCGCGGCTCGAACGGGTATCGCATCTGCCTTCCCGGGGCGTGGACCCCAGTGGCGTCGGTGATGCACCCTTGCCGCTTACAGTCGCGGGGGCGGTTGCGGCATTGGGCCTCCTGAGATCAGGATCGACCCGCACCGCATTCCCTTTTGATCCCCGGACGCTGTGCGTCCTTCACGGGGAACCATGCCGTTCCTGTGTGGCGGGGAGGGGCGTGGGCGTCAAGGGGCGGTCGCGACCGGATGCGTCCCGCTTGCGGCACGGGGGCGCCTCCGGCAGGAGTTATTGGAGCAAGAAAAAGGGCGGGCGGCGGCGGTAGCGGGCCGATATCTTGTGGATAAGCGGTTTGGGATGCGCAGATACAGGGGCGCCAAGTTGACAGCCGGGACCGGGACCGCAACAGTCAGGCTCCCTTCAGGATCCGCGAGAATCGGGACCGGCGGGCAGTCAGGGAATTTCGGGCGATGCGTTTCACCAAATTGCGATTGAACGGGTTCAAGAGTTTCGTGGATCCCACGGACCTGTTCATCGCCGACGGGCTGACCGGTGTCGTCGGCCCGAACGGCTGCGGCAAATCCAACCTGCTCGAGGCGCTGCGCTGGGTCATGGGCGAAAACCGCCCGACCGCGATGCGCGGCGGCGGGATGGAAGACGTGATATTCGCCGGTGCCGCCACGCGCGGGGCGCGCAACTACGCCGAAGTGAGCCTCGTGATCGACAACGCGGAGCGGCTGGCGCCAGCCGCGTTCAACGACACCGACACGCTGGAAATCGTGCGCCGGATCACCCGCGACGCCGGATCGGCCTATAGGGTGGGCGCGAAGGATGTGCGGGCGCGCGATGTGCAGATGCTGTTCGCCGACGCCTCCACCGGCTCGCATTCGCCCGCGCTGGTGCGACAGGGGCAGATCTCCGAACTCATCAACGCCAAACCGACCGCCCGGCGGCGGATCCTCGAAGAGGCGGCGGGGATTTCGGGGCTGTATCAGCGGCGGCACGAGGCGGAACTGAAACTCAAGGGTGCGGAGGCGAACCTGCTGCGCGTCGACGATGTGATCGAGCAACTGGCCGGACAGCTCGCGCAACTGGCGCGGCAGGCGCGGGCGGCGGCGCGGTATCGCGAGATTGGCGACGCGCTGCGGGTGGCAGAGGGGTTGTTGTTGTACCGGCGCTGGAGGGACGCGGATGCGGTGCGGGCGCAGGCCGATGTGGCGGCGCGCGACGGCATGCTCGCAGCGTCCCGCGCCGAGACCGCAGCGCGCGCGACAGTTGCACGGCGGGCCGGGGCGGAAGAACTGTTGCCGCCGTTGCGCGAGGAAGAGGCAATCGCAGGGGCGGTCCTGCAACGACTGATCGTCAGCCGCGATGCTCTCGACGCCGAGGCCGCGCGCGCCGCATCCGAAATCGCGGCCCTGGCCGCGCGCATCGCGCAACTGGATCAGGACCGGGCGCGGGAAGCCGCCCTTAACCACGACGCGGACGAGACGATTGCGCGGCTCGACGCCGAGGCCCGCGACATTGGGGCAGCGGCGCAGGGCCATGACACCCGGCTTTCGGCGGCTCTGGCAGCGGCGAAAGAGGCTGCCGAGGTACTTGCCACGCGCGAGGCGGACATGAGCCGGCAGACCGAGGACGCCGCGCGTCTGGCCGCGCGTCATCAGTCCGCCGAACGGCTGGTGGCGGAGGCGCATAAGGGCCAGAAGCGCGCGGTGTCAGACCGCGAGCGGACCGATGCGGGGCTGATGGCGGCGCAGGCGGCGGCGGCGCGGGCCGCGGACGATTTTGCCGCCGCAGAGGGGGCGGAGAAAGCGGCAACCGCAACGGCGGGGCGTGCCGACGAGACGCTGGCGCAGGCCGAGGCGGCGCGCGCGCAGACGCAGGACCGCGAGAGCACGGCACGGGCCGCGCGGTCGGGCGCTGAAGGCGAAGCGGCGGCTGTGCGGGCCGAGGTTGCGGCACTGGGACGCCTGCTGGCGCGCGACACGACGGAGGGCGGTCAGGTCCTCGATCTGCTGCAGGTCGATGGCGGGTTCGAGGCAGCACTTGGGGCCGCACTGGCCGATGATCTGCGGGCCCCTTTGGCAGAGGGAAAGGGGGCATCGGGGTGGGTGGATCTGGGCGCATCCGATGCGCTGCAATCCCTGCCCGAGGGCGTCAGCGCGCTGGCCGGCCATGTGCGCGTCCCCGCCGCACTGGACCGGCGGATGGCGCAGGTCGGGCTGGTGGAACCGGACGATGGCGCGCGCCTGCAGGCGCAGCTGGCACCGGGACAGCGGTTGGTCAGCCTTGCGGGCGATCTGTGGCGCTGGGACGGATTTCGGACGGGGGCCGAGGACGCGCCGACGGCGGCGGCGCTGCGTCTGCAACAACTCAACCGGCTGGTCGAATTGAAGCGCGACCTCGAGGAACTGAACGCCACCGCGCAGGGGACCGCGCAGGCGCACGATCTGCTGAGCAAACGCCTGAAGGATCTGACGGGGGCCGAGGCCCTGGCGCGCACCGCGCGGCGCGATGCCGACCGGCTGGTGGCCGAAGCGAACCGGACGCTGGCCCGGGCCGAGGCGGACCGTGACCTGAGTGCGGGCAAGCGCGCTTCGGCCGAGGCCGCCCTGCGCCGTTATCGCGACGAGGAGGCGGCCGCCGGGCAGGCGTTGACGGAGGCCGCGCGCGCGATGGAGGGGTTGGGCGATCTGTCGGCGGCCCGGACGCTGACCGGCGATCTGCGCACCGCCGTCGAGGCCGCGCGGATCACGATGATGGCGCGCCGCTCCGCCCATGACGAGCTGCGCCACGAAGGCGAGGCCCGCGCCAAACGCAGCCAGGACATCGCCCGCGAAGCGGCGACATGGCGGGCGCGACTGGACACGGCGGCCAGACGCGGTGCCGAGATCGACGCCCGCCATGCCGAGGCGACGGCGGCACTTGCCGCTGCGGCGGGCGTGCCGGGTGATATTGCGGCGCGGCGCGACACCCTCGACGACGGCATCGCCGAGGCGACCGGGCGCCGCAGCGCCGCCTCCGAGGCGCTGGCTCTGGCGGAAACGGCGCTGCGCGAGGCGGTGATCGCCGAACGGGACACGGAGCGCGCGGCCTCCGAGGCACGCGAGGCCCGGGCCGCCGCCGATGCCCGCGCCGAGGCGGCCCGTGCCGCCGTCGTCACCGCCGCCGAGCGCATCGACGAGGCACTCGGGCAGAGCCCGGACGATTTGCGCGCCGCCCTTGGCGACGACGCCGACAAGATGCCCGGACCGGACGAGATCGAGACGCGGGTGACGCTGCTCAAACGCCAGCGCGATGGCCTTGGCGCGGTCAATCTGCGCGCCGAGGAGGACGCCGCCGAAGTGCAGACCGAGCACGAGACGCTGGTGCGCGAAAAGAGCGATCTGGCCGGGGCCATCGCCACCCTGCGCACCGGCATCGCCAGCCTGAACCGGGAGGGGCGCGAGCGGTTGCTGACCGCGTTCGAGCAGGTGAACACCAATTTTGGCATGCTGTTCACGCACCTGTTCGGCGGTGGCGAGGCGAAACTCGTGCTGGTCGAAAGCGACGATCCGCTGGACGCGGGCCTCGAGATCATGTGCCAGCCGCCGGGCAAGAAGCTGTCGACGCTGAGCCTGTTTTCGGGCGGCGAGCAGACGTTGACGGCGCTGGCGCTGATCTTTGCGGTGTTTCTGGCGAACCCGGCGCCGATCTGCGTGCTCGACGAGGTGGATGCGCCGCTCGACGACGCCAACGTCACGCGGTTCTGCGATCTGCTCGATGAAATGACGCTGCAGACCGACACCCGGTTCCTCGTGATCACCCACCACGCGGTCACGATGGCGCGGATGGACCGGCTGTTCGGGGTGACGATGGGCGAGCAGGGGGTCAGCCAGCTGGTGTCCGTCGATCTCAAACTTGCGGCGTCGATGGTGGCGTGACAAGGCGAAATCTTTCAAAGATTTCGGCGTCGATTTCTTTGAAAGAAATCCGGGTCGGCGGCTATGTGATCGCCTCGAGTTTTTCTTTGGACATGTCGCCGGGCACGATGGTGATCGGGATCGGCAGCGTTCCGGCCTGACGCATCAGAGCCGTGAGGATCGGCCCCGGCCCCTTGCCTTCGCTGGCGGCCCCCAGCACGAGGATACCGACTTCGGGATCGTCGGCAACACAGGCAATGATCTCTGCCACGACCTCGCCTTCGCGGATGATCAGCTCGGGATCGACCGACTGCTTGTCGCGCATCCATTTGGCGAACACTTCGAAATGCGCGTGGATCCGCTCGCGGGCCTCTTCGCGCATGATCTCGCCCACTCCGATCCAGTGATTGAACTCATCCGGCGGAATCACGGACAACACTGCGACACCTCCGCCGGTGCTCGAGGCGCGCATCGCGGCAAACCGCATCGCATTGAGGCATTCGCGGCTGTCGTCCAGCACGACGAGGAATTTACGCATCGGCCGTTCTCCTGTCGGCCTGCCCCGGTTCGGGCAGGCGGTGGCCCCGGCAGAGGGGGCATGATATGTCGCCCGGTAGTGTGCCGTGCAGCGCCGGATAAAAGCAACGGCAAAGGCGGCGTCAGCCTTGCGTCGCGGCCCACGACCAGTACAGATCGCGCACCCGGCGGGTGACTGGATTGCCGTTGTCGCCGATGTCGAAGCGGGTGTCGTCGAACCGCGAAACCGGCGTGACCTTGCCGAAATTGCCGGACATGAACACTTCGTCCGCGGCGTGAAAATCGTCGAAGGTCAGCACCGCCTCAATGACGCGCGTGCTGTCCGCCGCCAGATTGGCGATGTGGCGCGCGCGGGTGATGCCCGCGAGGAACGTGCCGTTGGGGATTGGCGTCAGGACGATGCCGTTCTGCACCATGAACACATTCGCTGTTGCCGTTTCGGCCACATTGCCCATCGCGTCGGCGACCAGCGCGTTGCCGAACCCCTTTGATTTCGCCTCAGCCAGCATTCGCGCATTGTTCGGATACAGGCATCCCGCCTTGGCATCGACCACCGCACTTTCAAGGACGGGTCGGCGGAACCGGGTAGTGGTCAGGGTGGCGTGGGCATCGGGTGCGGGCATCGGGATCGCCTCGAGGCAGATCGCAAAGCCGGTGGAGCCGGCAAGCGGCAGCACCGCGGTCGCGTCGCCGTCGATCGCCCAGTACATCGGGCGGATGTAGACAGCCGTTTCGGGCGCATAGGCGCTCAGCCCCTCGTGGACGAGGGCCACCATATCGTGGGCCCCGACGGTCGGCGTGATCATCAGCGCGTGGGCCGAGCGGTTGACACGTTCGCAATGGGCCAAAAGGTCGGGCACGCGGCCGGCGACCATGCGCGCCCCGTCGAACACCGACGAGCCGAGCCAGCTGCCGTGATCCGCCGCGCGCATCACGGCGATATCGCCGTCATGCCACTGGCCCTCGAAATAGGTGCGGATCTGGGTGCCGGTCGCCATGGAATGCCTCGCTGATGATCGGCGCGACACTATGGCGGCGGCAGGGCAGCGTCCAGAGCAGGCCACGACGACACGCCACGGCGCCGGGTGCGCAAAACGCCGCCTCCGGGGTGCGGAGACGGCGTTTGTCGTCGGTACGGCGGTAAAAAAATATCAGAAGCCGAGGCCCGCGTACTTGTTCTTGAACTTCGACACGCGGCCGCCGGTGTCGAGCAGGCGCGACGAGCCACCTGTCCAGGCGGGGTGCACGGTGGGGTCGATCTCGAGGGTCAGCGTGTCGCCCTCTTTGCCCCAGGTGCTTTTCATCTGATAGATCGTGCCGTCCGTCAGCTTGACGTCGATCATGTGATATTTGGGATGGATGTCGGCTTTCATGCGGACTGCTCCTTCATCGGCTTGTAGTTCGTGACCTCTTTGATGCGGGCCGATTTGCCACGGCGCTCGCGGAGGTAATACAGCTTGGCGCGGCGGACACGGCCCCGGCGCACGACGGTGATGCTGTCGATGTTGGTCGAATACAGCGGAAACACCCGCTCGACGCCCTCACCAAATGAAATCTTGCGCACCGTGAACGATCCGGCAATGCCGTGGCCGTTCTTGCGGGCGATGCAGACGCCTTCGTAATTCTGAATCCGCGAGCGTGTGCCCTCGGTCACCTTGAAGCCGACGCGCAGCGTGTCGCCAGCCTTGAAGTCGGGGATCGTGATCCCCAGCGAGGCGATCTGTTCGGCCTCTATCTGTGCGATCAGGTTCATCTGATCTCTCCTTTATATCGACGCAGGTTGTCCCGCGGATGTTTGCGCGCCTAAGAGCTTTGGTCTTCGTCCGGGTCCATGTCGTGCGCAGCGCACCATGCCCGCCAAAGGTCAGGTCGTCGGTTTTTCGTCAGCCGCCTGGACTGTTCGTCCCGCCATGCAGAGACAAGGGCGTGATTGCCACCGCGAAGTACGGCGGGAATTTCGCGCCCCTCCCAGAGGGCGGGTTTCGTATACTGGGGATGTTCCAGCAACCCGTGAGAAAAGGATTCCTCCTGCGTGGAGGAATCATTCCCGAGCACGCGCGGTATAAGTCGGACTGTCGCGTCGATCAAGGCCTGTGCGGCGATCTCGCCGCCGGTCAGGACGTAATCACCCATCGACACCTCGGTCATGCCGAAATGCTCGATCACACGCTCATCCACGCCTTCGAACCGGCCACACAATAGGATGACGCCATCGGCCCGCGCCAGAGTTGCGGCCATGGATTGCGAGAACGGAATTCCGCGCGGAGACAGATAGATCATCGGGGTCGGGCCGCGTGCACGGGCCCGGGCCGCCGTCAGCGCCCTGGCGACGACATCAGCCCGCAGAACCATACCCGCACCGCCGCCCGCCGGGGTATCGTCGACATTGCGGTGCTTGCCCTCGCCATGGCTGCGCAGATCGTGGGCGTGCAACTGCCACAGACCGTCGTGCAGGGCGCGGCCGGTCAGGCTCTCGCCCAGAACGCCGGGGAATGCCTGCGGCAGCAACGTGACGATCTGCGCCATCCAGGCGTGGGCGAGCACCGGATCCTCGGCCATCAGATCGCGGGGTTGCGCCGTGGCGGAGATGGATTTGCGGCCCGTGGCGCGCTGGCGGGAAGGAGGAGTGTCGGACATGGGGTGGTCTTATGCGGGATCGGGCGGCGACACTATAGCCTGTCGGTCGGCCCGGCGCATCGCCGCGGCCGGACACGGAATTTTTCAAAAATTCCGACGTCGATTTCTTTCAAAGAAATCGGGCCCCGGCGGACAGGTCGGATCAGACGTTGTCGAGGCCCAGCAGATCGGCCTTGGCGCGGCGACAACCGGTGTCGGACAGCGGACCACGGTTCAGCGAGAGGACCTGCGCGATGACCTCTGCATCCGGGGCCGCGTTGCGCGGCGCGGACAGCCGGATCGCGGCACGCGCGACAGCGGGCAGGCCCATCGCATCGATCACCGGCGTCGCGGGGCCGAGCGGGGCATCGCGCAACCCTTCGATGAGAACGGCGTGCACCGACGCCTCGGGCACGGCAGCGCGGATCGCCAAGACCGTGCCCTGCAAATCGGCGGCGGGTGCGAGGCGTGCGGCATAGTCCTCCCATTCCTCGGTCAGGCGGGACGAGCGCAGGTTCTGCCAATAGCCGCTTCTCAACCAGCCTTGAGCCTCCCGAAGGGTTAGCACCATGTGCAGATCGGCGTCGTCCCAGACCGATCCGATGGCCTGCGCAACCGCGCCCAGCAGCGCCGGGGCCGCGTCATAGCCCGTGACCTGGTTGCGTCCCGGGATCAGACCGCACAGGTTTTCCGCCGAAATCACCAGACCGCGTCTGGCGCCCAGATTCAAGGTGCCGAGAAAGTGACCGAACCGGTGCCCGAATTCCGACAGGGTCAGCGGATCGCGCAGCGTCGAATGCAGCGTCGCCATGCGCAGCGCCTCTTTCAGGCGGCCGGGCAGCACGATGGCATGGGTGGGCCAGATCAGGTTGCCGTTCTGCATCAGCGTGGCCTGCGTCGTCGAGGTGCCGGTCTTGTGAAATCCGGCATGCACGACGATGCGGCGACCGGTCCGCCGGTCCGTCACGGGAGTGGCATCCCCGCATCGGGGGCGGCCAGCGGTCCGGTGTCCCGCGACCCGGCGGCCCGCATCAGCAGGGCCTTTTCCTCGACCAGCAGCCTTCTCGGCAGATCCGACCGGTTGAGCGCCAGAAACCGTGCCGCAAGATCCGGTCCGGCGCCTTGCCCGGTGATCGCGCCGGGTTCGAAAGACCCGCGCACCGCCTCTGGCAGGTCGATCATCTCGAGAAGGGCGCCACCGGGACCGTGGCGGTGGCGCGCGCCGACGTCGAGGGGCAGGGAATAGACCGTCACCGGATCGATGGCCCGTGCCGCGTTCACCACCGCATCGTCGAGGTTCGCGGCACCCGCAAGGGCCGTACGAAACGTTGGCCAGTCCTGTTTCAGGCGGTGCCGGAACAGCGCCGCGCGCCAGCAGCTGTACAGCCAGTCCGGGGACGTGCGCGTGGTGAAAACCACGACGATCTCGGCCTGTGGAAACCGGTCCGCCAGATAGCCCGTCAGATAGGCAGTGGCGACCGGGGCGGCACCGTACCCGTCGATACCGGGCGCGCCGGGCATCAGGCCGGTCAGATCGGCGGCGGAGATAACCATGTCGCGGGTGTCGTTGACGACCGGATGCAGGCCGTTTTCGGCAAGGATACCGTCGAGAACCTCGACCATGTCGGTCAGGCGCAGCGGATTCCGGTCGGTCGCGAAATTGGTGGTGAGCGCGGTTGCGGCGGCAAGGTCCGGCGCCAGCAACAGCCCCAGATGCGGCGCAAGGGCGGCCCGGTTCGTCGCGAGAAACGCCCCGACAGACCGGGTTCCGGTCCGGTGAAATCCGGGATGCAACAGGATGCGGCGGTGTCTGGACATCGAACGGGACCGGTGTGGGACGGGTATCGCGCAGACCCTCCGGGAAGTGCCGCCCTTTGGCAAGAACGCTGGTCCGCGGCGATCAGATCAGGCCGTCGGGTGGGTCCGCAATGATACGCCGGGAGGCCAGATCCACGGTCGGAACGGCGGCAAGCGTAAAGGGCAGCAGGATCGTATCCTTCATCCCCGGTGCGATAATCTCGAGCAGATCGCCCGCACCGTGGTTGTCGACACCCTTTACCCGGCCGATTTCGGCGCCGCCGGTGTCAAAGACGGTCATGCCGATCAGATCGGCGTAATAGTATTCGTCGTCCGGCAAGGAGGGCAGCAAGGCGCGGTCCGCCAGCAGATCGACGCCTTTGAGGGCATCCGCCTGCTCTTTGGTCGCCACGCCGTCGATCCGGCCCGTCAGGCCATTGGTGACCTGTCCGGTCAGGATCAGCGTCGCAAAACTCTGTCCCGTTGGGGTGGTGAGCGGCGTATATTCGGCAATCTGCGCCGGGTCGGCGCAAAAGGATTTCAGGCGCACCTCGCCATGCACGCCGAACGCCCCGCCAAGACGACCGACGACGATGTGACCTGTCGGGGAGGGAATGGGATCGGACATCGGGATCTTTCAGGTTTCGGGGGCCGCACGATGCGGCCCCGTCATGACATCAACGGGCAGTCAATCCACGCGCCCGGATTTACTCTTCGGCGGGTGCCGCGGCCTCTGCTTCGGGCGCTGCCTCCGGCTCGGGGGCCGGGGCGGCGTCGCGCGCGGCCTTCTTGTCGGCGCGCTCTTTGGCGGCCTTGCCCGGCGCGCCTTTTTTCAGGTTGGCGCGCTCTTTCTTCGGCGTCACGCCGGCGGCCTCGAGCATGCGGGCGACACGGTCGGTCGGCTGCGCGCCTTTGGCGATCCACGCCTGCACGGCCTCGACGTCCATCTTGACGCGGTCTTCGCTGTCCTTGGGCAGCAGCGGGTTATAGGTGCCCAGCTTTTCGATGAACCGTCCGTCACGCGGCATCCGGCTGTCGGCGGCGACGATGGCGTAATGCGGGCGCTTTTTGCTGCCACCGCGGGCAAGTCTGATCTTCATGGCCATTTTGGTTTCTCCTTGGTGAATGGCGATCCGGGGACGTCCCCGGTCTTGATTGGGTTCCCGAGGGGATATGCCCGCAGGTGTGATAACGAAGGGCGGCTGCCCCCAGATTTGGTTTCGGGGGGGCGGTTGCCCTCAGGACTGGCGTTCCTCGTGATGCTGGATCACCTCGAGGATGATGAACTTCAGGAATTTCTTGGCGAACTCGGGGTCCAGATTGGCCTCGCGGGCGAGGTCGGTAAGCCGCGCGATCTGCGTCGCCTCTCGCGCGGGATCGGAGGGTGGCAAGTCGTGAGTTGCCTTGAGGACACCGACCGCCTGCGTCTGCTTGAACCGCTCGGCGAGGGTATAGACGAGGATTGCATCGAGCCTGTCGATGCTGGCGCGATGATCGCGCAGCAGCGCGGCGGCGCGATCCGCTTCGGCGATATGCGGTGTGTCGGCGTCGGTCATGCGGGCCTCCTATGGCGCCAGACGTCGCTTCCGGTAAAAGGCGACGGTGCATCGGTGTCGATCCGCGCGCCAAGGTGGCGGGCGACGGAGGCGGAGGCCGCGTTGTCGGTGCCGATGTAGCTGACGATGGTGTCGAGGTCAGTCGTGGCGAACGTGTGGTCCAGAATCATGCGGGCCGCTTCGGTGGCAAAACCGTGGCCTTCGTGACCGTCGTAGATGACCCAGCCGCACTCCGGCTCGAAGAAATCGGGCGGATGCACAAGGCCCGCAAATCCGATCGTCACATCGTGCGCGACGATTGCCAGGGATCCGAAACCGTACAGGTGCCAGGACGCGATATCGTTGGTGAACCAGGTCCACGCCTTGTCGGTATCGAAGGGCCCGCCCATGTGTTTTGAACGGTCCGATGCAACAAAAGCGGCATAGGCGCCAAAATCGGCGCGCGCATAGGGGCGCAGCACCAGCCGGTCGGTGGTGAGGGTCGGCATCGCGGTCATAACATCGCTCCCCCGAACCGGATCGGCGCCCCGGCGGCGGCGCGCATGAGGCCGGGAATGTCGACGGTCCAGCCGGGCAGGCGCAGGTCGGGCCAGTTCCAGAACTCATAGGCGAGATAGGCAAAGCCCGGCACATTCGACGATACCCAGTCACGGGCGTCGGTTTCCTCGCGGCAGGCGGGGCATTCGATCGCGGGGATCGTGCCGCTGGCATAGAAATCCGCCGCCGCGCCGCAGGCCATGTCGTCCGCCGCGCGTCCGGTGCTTTCGGTCAGGCACACCGGGCAGGTCATGTCCGACAGCAGGTTGAATTCAAGGCCGTTGATGCCGCACCCAAGGCGCACGCCGACGCCGTTGTGCGTGGCCTGCCGAACGCCGCTGCGCGGGGTGGCGAAACCGGACCAGTGCGTTGCATCGTCACGCAGGGACGGGAATGTTGCATCGTCACGCAGGGACGGGAATTTTGCATCGTCACGCAGGGACGTAAACGATGCATCGTCACGCAGGGGCGGGAATGTCGCCGTCGGCGCATAGGCCGCGAAATAGCTGTCGCCGCCGTGAACGCGGTCCGGCGACCAGTCGGTGCCGACGATGCCCGCGTTTTGCAGCGCCACGGTAACGCGCGCCTCGGCGCGCACGGCATCGCCACGCGACAGCGTTGGAAACAGCAAGGATTGAAAACTTTCGCTCATGGCGCGCCTGCCGTTTCAGGGCCGGGGTGGCGATAAAGCCTGTCGGTGCCCATCGTCACGTTCTCGTATTCGCGCTCGAATACCGCGCCCATCCGTTCGGCCAGCGCGACGGAACGGGTGTTGCCGGGAACGATATTGCTGGTCAGCGTGGTCATCCCGAGGGCGGTATAGGCGTGATCGCGGATCGCCGTCGCCGCCTCGTGCGCGATACTGCGTCCCTCGGCACCTTCGAACATTACCCAGCCCAGTTCCGGTTCGGGCCAGCCCTCGGGGTTCCACAGCCCGCAGATACCGTGGATTTCAGCGGTTTCGCGGTCCGTCACGGTCCAGAATCCATACCCGCGCAGGTGCCAGTGCCCGATCATCGAGGCGAACCAGCGCCACGCCTCGTGGCGCGGCAGCGGGCCACCGAAACCGGGCGAGCGGACGGGATCGGCAAAGAACCGTGCCAACGGCTCGATGTCGGCGGGTTCCGGGCCGCGCAGCGTCAGGCGCTGTGTATGAAGGGTCGGCGCGGGGGTCATGCGGGGGCGTCGAAAGGCATGAAGGCACGAGTAAGGCGTAACATCGCGGGCGCGCAGGCACCGACCGCCAAAGGCACGGCGGCAGCCTGGCTGAAAAGAGGGGCGCACGTCATCGTCATTTCTTTTTGCCGAACCCCGAGAGGCCGGGGGGCAGGCCCATACCGCCGCCGCCGCCCATTCCGGGCATCCCGCCCATGCCTTTGGGCAGTTGTCCCTGCATCGCCTTTGCCGCGGCCTCCATCTGCGCGGGGTCGGACATGTCGGGGCCGCCACCGCCTTTGACGCCGCCCAGCATCCCCTTCATCGCGTTCTTGAGCATGCCGCCCTTGCCCATTTTCTTCATCATGTCGGCCATCTGCCGGTGCTGTTTGATCAGCTTGTTCAGATCGCTGACCTCCATGCCCGCACCTTTCGCCACGCGCTTCTTGCGGCTTGCGGCGAGGAGCGCCGGGTTGGCACGTTCCTTCCTGGTCATCGAATTGATCAGGGCCACCTGCCGGTGCAGGATCTTGTCGTCGAGGCCCGCCTCGTCCATCTTGCCCTTCATCTTGCCCATGCCCGGCAACATGCCCATCAGGCCTTCCATGCCGCCCATCTTCATCATCTGCTCAAGCTGCATCTTCAGGTCGTTCATGTTGAACGCGCCTTTCTGAAACCGCTTCATCATCCGTTCGGCCTGTTCGGCCTCGATGGTGGCCTGCGCCTTTTCGACCAGCGCGACGATGTCGCCCATCCCGAGAATGCGGCCGGCGACACGTTCCGGCTCGAAGGTCTCGAGCGCGTCGAGCTTTTCGCCCAGACCCACGAAACGGATCGGCTTGCCGGTGATGGCGCGCATCGACAGGGCAGCACCACCGCGCCCGTCGCCGTCCATCCGGGTCAGGACGACGCCGGTGACGCCGATCTTGTCGTCGAATTCAGTGGCGACGTTGACGGCGTCCTGACCGGTCAGGCCGTCGACCACCAGCAGCGTTTCGCGCGGGTTGGCGATGTCGCGCACGGCGGCGGCCTGTGCGATCAGGTCGGCGTCGATGTGCAACCGGCCCGCTGTGTCGAGGATGTAGACATCATAGCCGCCCAGGGACGCCTGCGTTTTCGCACGCCTGGCGATCTGCACCGGGTCTTCGCCTGCGACGATGGGCAGGGTGTCGACGCCGATCTGGGTGCCCAGAATCGCCAGTTGCTCCATCGCGGCGGGCCGGTTGGTGTCGAGCGAGGCCATCAGGACCCGCTTGCCGTCGCGGTCCTTCAGGCGCTTTGCGAGTTTGGCGGTGGTGGTCGTCTTGCCCGAGCCCTGCAGGCCGACCATCAGGATCGGCGCGGGCGGATTGTCGATTTTCAGCGCGCCGGGGTCGCCGGGGCCGCGCAGCACGTCGATCAGCGCATCGTGCACGATCTTGACGACCTGCTGGCCCGGCGTGACCGATCTGGTGACGGCGTTGCCGGTCGCCTTGTCCTGCACCGCCTTGACGAAATCGCGCGCCACGGGCAGCGATACGTCCGCCTCGAGCAGGGCGACACGCACCTCGCGCAGCGCCGTCTTGACGTCGTCGTCCGACAGCGCGCCCTGTTTGGTCAGGCGATCGAAGACGCCGGAAAGGCGGGTCGACAGGTTCTCGAACATGGGCCGCGGCCTCCAGAGATACGGTGTGCCCCCTCGATATAGGGGCAGCACGCCGAATTTCACGGCGCGCGATGACACGAAAAACACACCCGTGGGCGCAACGCGCTGACGGATGTCGATCCTCCTTGGGTCGGAGGACCGGAAAGCGGGTGCTTACCGGATGGGGAACCGTCTAGGGCCGGTGCCCTGTGGAGTCAAGCGTGGCGCCGGTTTCGGGCGTGACCGCCTGCGATGCGGAGGCCACGCCTGTCTCACTCGTTACCGGAAGTTGGCGATCAGATGTTGAAAATCAGATGTCGAGCGCCGCGATGTCGGCCAGCGCCGCTGCGGTCGCATCGGCGCCTTTGCTGGCCTGACTGTCGGCGGCGATGACGGTGACGTCGCTCATCCCCATAAAGCCCAGCATGAACCGCAGGTAGCGGGTGTTGAAATCGTGGTCCGCTCCCGGGGGTGTCCCGGCCGAGGCCATTGCCACGTACACCTTCTTGCCCTCGACAAGACCGACGGGGCCGTCGGCGGTGTACTGAAACGTCTCGCCAGCGCGTGCGACAAGGTCGATCCACGCCTTGAGGGACGCGGGCACATTGAAATTATACACCGGCGCACCGATGACGATGACGTCTGCGGCCTTCATCTCGGCGATCAGGGCATCGGACTCCTGCAGGGCAGCGACCTGTTCGGACGTGCGGTCCGCAGGTTTGGCCGCGCGCGCATCGACCCAAGTGTGCGTCACCTGCGGCAGCGGGTTGCGCGCAACGTCGCGGTTGGTGACGCGGGCACCGTCGAACCGCGCGACGAGGGCGGCAGAAAGCTTGCGGGTCACCGACGACGTGAGGTTCGCGGAACTGTCGATGTGAAGGATATGTGTCATGTAAGACCTCTGTTACTGTGCGGAATATGCCCGCAAGTGGCGTGAAGCACGGCAAACCCGCCGGCCGGTGTGGCGCGGCGTGGCCGCTCTTTCGAAGGGGGCGAACGTTGGCCGCGAGACGGAGACAAGCGCCTGTTACGGCGTTGGCGGGGAACTAGCTCTTGTATTGGCGAACGCAACGGTCAAAATGACGCGGCTAACGTTCCTCAACGCACAGGTCGGGTCATGGACAACTGGGATGAAATCCGTACGGCCTATCAGGTCGCGCGCCTTGGCACGGTCAGCGGCGCCGCCGAGGTGCTGGGCGTGCACCACGCCACGGTGATCCGCCACATCGACGCGCTCGAAGGGCGGCTGGGGGTGAAACTGTTTCAGCGGCACGCGCGCGGGTATACTTCGACGGAAGCGGGGGCGGATCTCTTGCAGGTCGCACAGGCGACCGACGACCAGTTCACGCAACTGGCGGGCCGCATCAAGGGGCAGGGGATCGGTGTGCGGGGCGAGCTGGTGGTGACGTCGCTCGTCGGCATTTCGCCGCTGCTGTCGCCGGTTCTGGCGCAGTTCCGGACCGAGAATCCGGGGCTGGTGGTGCGCTATCTGACGGGCGACCGTCTGTTCCGCCTCGAATACGGCGAGGCGCATGTGGCGATCCGGGCGGGCTCGGTGCCCGAGCAGCCCGACAACGTGGTGCAGCCTTTTTTCACGCAGCACATGGTCCTCGTGGCGTCGGATGCCTACATCGCGGTGCACGGACTGCCGGACGGCGCGGGTGATTTCGACGGCCATTATTTCGTCGGCCACGACGACCTGAACAGCCGCGCCCCGTTCAACCGCTGGCTGATGAACGCCGTCGCCCCCGAGCAGGTGGCCTATCGCACCCATGACAACCGGACGCTGCGCGACGCGATCAACGCAGGCGCGGGCATCGGGTTTCTGCCGCGCTGGGAGATTGCCGGACGCACCGATCTGCAGGCGGTGATGGCGCCGCTGGACGAATGGGCAGCGCCGCTGTGGCTGGTGACCCATGTGGATCTGCACCGCACGACCAAGGTGCAGGCGTTCCTGACCTTCCTTAAGGACCAGGCAAAGGCGTGGCCGGTCTGATGCCGCTGCGAAACGGCGCGGGCGCGCGATGAATTTCCCCCGCCGTCGCGTTGTGGCGGGCTGTCCGATCGTTCCCGGCTGTCGCGGCGAACCGGTCGGTGACGCCGCGACGGATCTGCCGGGATCGGTGTCGTCATGCGAAATCTGACGCCGTCCGCTGCCGGGCATTTCGCAATGCTGTTGTTTTCGGTCCTGATCGCGGGGTCGTTCTCTCTGGGCTCGCTCGCCGCGAACGAGATCGCGCCCGCCGCCCTCAACGCCGTCCGGTTCTGGCTCGCGGCGGGGGTGCTTGTCGGGGTGGTCTGGCTGCGGTTCGCCGATCCGTGGGCGCAGATCGTGCGGGCGGCACGGGCGCCGTGGCGCTATCTGATCCTTGGCGGGCTTTTCGGCGGCTACCTCGTCGCGATGTTCGAAGGCCTGAAAACCGCGCCGCCGGTCAGTTCGGCTGCCGTCTTTACGCTCACACCGCTGATGTCGGCCGGGTTCGGCTGGATCTGGCTGCGCCAGCGGTTCACCGCGCGCATGGGTCTCGCCCTTGCCCTTGGGGCCGCCGGCGCGATGTGGGTGATCTTTCGCGCGGATCTTGCGGCCATGGTCCGGTTCGAGATCGGGCGGGGCGAAGCGATATTCTTCTGGGGCTGCGTCGGCCACGCCGCCTACACGCCCCTGGTGCGGGTCCTGAACCGGGGCGAGCCTGCGCTGGTCGGATCGCTGGGCATGCTGACCGCGGGGGCGTTGCTTTTAGCCGTCTGGGGACTGCCCGCGATGGTCGCGACGGACTGGGCCGCCTTGCCGCCCGTCGTCTGGATCACCTTGTTTTACGTGGCGTTCTGCGCCAGTTCGGCAACCGCCGTCCTCGTGCAGTTCGCCTCGATGCGCCTGCCCTCGGCCAAGGTGATGGCCTATACCTACCTCACGCCCTCGTGGGTCCTGATCTGGGAGGCGGCCCTCGGCGCGCCGCCGCCGCCGGGATGGATCCTCGCGGGGGTGGCCCTGACGGCCCTCGCGCTTTTATTGCTCCTGCGCGATGAATGACGGGAACCATAACGGATCTGTGACGTTGAGAAGTAGTGCCAAAACCGGCTTAATTTCTCTCGGAGTTCTCATGCGCAATATCATCTACATCATCGGTCTGGTCGTTGTCGTCGTCGCCGTCCTGAGATTTGCCGGGATCATCTAGGGCGTTGATTTTAGTCTCCGGGTGGCTGGTCGATGCCCTCGGCGACAAGAAACCTTTCGAAGGCGTCGAGATCAGGCGCGTCCATCTGGCCAAAACCCTGCATCCATACCGATGCCGCCCGCAGCGCATCTGGCTCCAGTCTGCACCATTTCACGCGCCCCCGTTTTTCCTGAGAAATCAATCCGGCCTGCGTCAGCACCGACAGATGCTTTGAGATCGCGGCCAGCGACATGGCGAACGGCGCGGCAACGTCCGTCACCGCCATGTCATCTTCCAGCAGCATCGCCAGAATGGCCCGTCGTGTCGGATCGGCAAGGGCGGCAAAGACAAGGTCCAGCGTGTGCTTCATGCTGTGCAGTTGCGCCGGAAGGCCGTCAAAGGTCAACCGGGCGGTTGAATAACGGACCGGATCGACGCGATTTCACCGGGCGGGTTGTGCAGAGTGAAATCTGTTTTTATTCAAATTGTTAGGGACAAATCAGTGTGTTCCTCGCCTAACTTGACACCGCAGACGTGCCAAAGTACCTCGTCTCCAACGTGAAGGGACCGACCGCATGTCCGCCTCCGATGACGATGCCGCCCGCATGCGCGCTTTGCATGACCGCATCGAACGGGCCAAGGGCGAAACCGCGGTCAAGGACCATTCCGAAGAACACTACAGTCAGGGCCAGTTGGCCTGGCGCATGGTGATAGAGCTTGTAGCCGGTCTCGCGATCGGTTTTGGCATTGGATACGGTCTGGATACCCTGTTGGGGACTATCCCGATATTTCTGGTGCTGTTCATATTTCTGGGGTTGGCGGCAGGCGTGAAAACGATGCTGCGCTCGGCCCGGGAGGTTCAGAAACGGCAGCTCGACGCGGGCAGCCAAGGCGATAAGGACCGCTGACGTGGCCGCAGATACCCAAGAACAGACGGACACCGGCTTTGCGCCGTTCGAGGTTGCCCAGGCCGAGACCGTGGATGCCGACGAGCGTGCTATTGGCGCGGAGCCGGCCGGCGATGTCACCGAGGTCGATGCCGACATCGTCCCCGAAGGCGAGATCGGGTTTGATACCGGTGCCGACGCAGGCGTGACGCAGGGCGGCGATGCGCCGTACGGCGGCGCCGAAAGCTATGACGACGGCGGTCTCGTGTTTCACCCGCTCGATCAGTTCCTGCTCAAGCCGCTGTTCGGCGACGGGCCGATCAGCTTTTACACGATCACCAACGCGACGCTGTGGTTCGCCATCGCGATCCTCGCAATCGCTCTGGTGTTCGTGTGGGGCACCAAGGCGCGCGGTCAGGTGCCGGGACGGATGCAGTCCATCGCCGAGCTGATCTATGGCTTCGTCTACAAGATGGTCGAGGATGTGGCGGGCAAGGAGGGCGCGAAGTTCTTCCCCTATATCATGACGCTGTTCCTGTTCATCCTGTTCGCCAATTATCTCGCGCTCATCCCGATGTCGTTTTCGACGACGAGCCAGATCTCCACGACGGCGATCCTTGGTTTCGGTGTCTTCATCGTCGTCACGATCACCGGTTTCGTCCTGAACGGCGCGGCGTTCCTTGGCATGTTCTGGATGAAAGACGCGCCGCTGATCCTGCGCCCGGTCATCGCGGTCATCGAAATCATCTCGTATTTAGTGCGTCCGGTCAGCCACTCCATTCGTCTGGCAGGCAACATCATGGCAGGCCACGCCGTCATCAAGGTGTTCGCCGGTTTCGCCGCCATCGCCGCAGTGTCGCCGCTGTCAATCGTCGCGATCACCGCGATCTACGGTCTCGAGGTGCTCGTCAGCGGCATCCAGGCCTATGTCTTCGCCATCCTCACCTGCGTGTACCTGAAGGACGCGCTGCACCCCCACCACTAATCGAATTAACCGGCCCCGATCCACAAGACAGGGCCCTTCGATCTACCCAAGGAGAAATACAATGGAAGTAGAAGCCGCAACCGCTCTCGGTCAGTACATCGGCGCCGGCATGGCCGCCATCGGTTCGGGTGCCGCCGCCATCGGTGTCGGCCACGTCGCTGGCAACTTCCTCGCCGGTGCCCTGCGCAACCCGTCGGCTGCCGCGTCGCAGACCGCGACGCTGTTCATCGGCCTCGCATTTGCCGAAGCGCTGGGGATCTTTGCGTTCCTCGTCGCCCTGCTGCTGATGTTCGCCGTTTAAGCGAGACTGCGTTACCCGGACGGCAGGTGCCGTCCGGGATATCACGACAAGACGAGTGAGGGCCTGATGGCGACCCATCTTTCCGAAGAATTCGCAGGCGCATGCGTCGATGCCGGTGGCTCTGCCATCGGGATGCCGCAACTGTGCCCGGACTTCATCCCGAACCAGGTCTTCTGGCTCGTGGTAACGCTTGTCGTCATATTCCTGATCCTGAGCCGGGTCGCCCTGCCGCGTATCGGCGGGATCCTCGCGCAGCGGGCAGGAACGATCACCAATTTCGTCGGTGAGGCCGAAGAGCTCAAGTTGCACGCGCAGGAGGCCGACGCCGCCTATGACAAGGCGCTGGCCGATGCCCGCACGCAGGCGAACAAGATCGTCGCCGACGCCAAGGCCGATATCCAGGCCGAACTCGACAGCGAACTGGCCAAGGCCGACGCCGAGATTGCCGCCCGCACCGCGGAAAGCGAAAAGGCCATCGCCGAAATCCGCGACGAAATGGTCGAGAGCGTCACGGCCGTCGCCCGCGACACGGCGGGCGAAATCGTCACCGCCATGGGCGGTTCGGCCGATCAGGCAACCATCGACGCCGCCGTCGCGGCACGTATCGAAGGAACTGCATGATGCGTATCCTAATCATCGCCGCCACGGTGCTGGCGGCTTCGCCTGCGCTCGCCGCTGAGGACAAGTCGTTCTTTTCTTTGGTGAATACCGACTTCGTGGTGATCCTCGCGTTCCTTCTCTTCATCGCGATCCTGATGTGGTTCAAGGTGCCGGGCAAGGTGGTTGAAATGCTTGACGCGCGGTCTGCGGCGATCCGCGCCGACCTCGACGAGGCAGAGGCGCTGCGCGACGAGGCGAAGGCCCTGCTCGCCTCCTACGAGCGCAAGCAGACCGAGGTTGCCGAGCAGGCCGACCGCATCGTCACCGATGCGCGCGAAGAAGCGGTTCGTGCCGCCGAGACGGCCAAGGAAGACATCCGCGTCTCGGTCGCCCGCCGGTTGGCCGGTGCCGAAGAGCAGATTGACAGCGCCCAGAACGCCGCTGTCAAGGCGGTACGCGATCAGGCGATTGCCGCAGCGATAGGAGCGGCGCGCGATGTGATCGCCGCTCAGATGACGGCAGCGGATGGCAACAAACTGATCGACAGCTCTATCGATACCGTGGATGCCAAGCTGCACTGACCGGGTCGTAATGCGATACGACGGGGCGGGCCGCCGGGTCCGCCTTTTGTCGTTTCGGGGCCATGCAAGACCTACGGACGGTTCTCTTCATGGTCCTGTCGCTGGCGCGCGATCACTTCGTTTCGACCGGCCCGCCGCTGTTCGCGCAGGGCAACGCCGATGAAATCCATATGCGCCTCGACAGCAGCACGGGCCCCTGCGCCATCCCTTGCCTGCAAGGCGTCGTTGATCGCGCGATGCTGATCGAGGAGCGCCGCCCGCGTCGTGCGCTGCTGAAACATCACCTGACGGTTGTAGAACACGCCGTTCTGCAAAAGATCGTACATCGACCGCATCATATGCAGCATGACGACATTGTGGGCGGCCTCGATGATCGACAGATGAAAGGCCGCGTCCATTTCGGCCTCGGTCGCGCCGGTTTTGCCGTCGCGCGTCGCCGCCATCCGGGCAAACGCCATGTCGATGACGCGCAGGTCCGTGTCGGATCCGTGCTCTGCCGCGCGCTCGGCGGCCAGCCCCTCCATATCGCGGCGAAACGCCAGATAATCGAACACGGCTTCGTCGTGACTCGCGAACAGCGCCACCAGGGCGGGCGCAAAGGCCGACCCGAGGACATCGGCGACGTAGACGCCGGCGCCCGCCCGGCTGGTGAGCAAACCACGGTCCGACAGGTCTGCGAGGGCATCGCGCAACGACGGGCGCGACACGCCGAGCCGCTCGGACAGGTCACGCTCTGCCGGAAGACGTTCGCCGGGGCGCAGGATGCCGCGCAGGATCAGCAACTCGATCTGACGGATGACAGAGGTTGCGACCTTTTCGGTCTGCACCTTCTGGAAAGGCATTGGGGGGTCTCCGCCGCTATGAGCGCGTTTGTCTGTTTATATGACCCGACGCGCAGATCTCAATCCGTCGGACATCGCTGGGCGCACAAAAAAGGGCCGCCCCTCTGCGGGACGGCCCTGATCGTGACGCAGCGACTGAATTCAGCCGTTGGGCGTGATGATGATCTCGACCCGGCGGTTCTGGGCACGACCGGCGGCGTCCAGGTTCGACGCGACGGGCTGATCCTCACCCCGACCGATCGAGCGGATCCGCTGCGGCGAGACACCGGCGCTCTGGAGTACGTTCGCCACGGCCTGCGCGCGGCGCTGGCTGAGATCGAAGTTGTACGACGCCTCGCCGACATTGTCGGTGTGGCCGATGATGTTGACCGTGGTGTTGGGATAGTTGTTGAGCGACGCGGCAATCGAGCGCAGATCGTTCTGCAAGCCGCCCGACAGGGCGGCACTGCCGGTGGCGAACAGGATGTCCTGCGGCAGGGTCACGACCAATTGCTCGCCGTTGTTGATGATGCCGACGTTGTTGCCGAGCGACTGACGCAGCTCTGCTTCCTGACGGTCGAGGTTGGCACCGCCCAGCGCGCCGAGGCCACCGCCGACAGCGGCACCGATGGCGGCGTTGCGGATGCGTTCGTCACGGTTGTCGCCCGAGATGGCACCGACGACGGCACCAAGTCCAGCCCCGACAAGAGCGCCGTTACGGGTGTTCTCGGTGCCCTGACCGGGCAGCGGCGCCTCGCAGGCGGCAAGAGTGAGGGCGGAAACGGCGGCAAGGACGAGGGGGAATTTAGCGAATATCATCTGGGGTCTTTCCAATAGGGGCCAACACGGGCGAAAACGGCGAGTGTATTTACCGCTGATAGACGTGAAATCGCGGCAATACCTGTGATATGCAATAACACATGGGCAACCGGCGAGGTTCCGCTGCCGCGCAGGCAACCGAATGTGCGCCTACGCCTCGAGCCGTGCCGATTCCCACGCCAGCAGTGCGCGTTTCTTGGCCAGTCCCCAGTGATAGCCGCCAAGCGCGCCGGATTTGCGCAGCGCCCGGTGGCACGGAATCAGATAGCTGATCGGGTTGCGCCCCACCGCCGTGCCGACCGCGCGCACCGCCTTGGGCCTGCCGATGGCGACCGCGATTTCCGAATAGGTCGTCACATGGCCCGTGGGCACCCGCAACAGCGCCTCCCACACCGCAAGCTGAAACGGCGCTCCGATCAGGAACAGCGGCGCTGTGGCCTCCGGATCGAGGCCGAAGGCGGCATCTGCCCAGGGGCGCAGCAACTCTGTGTCCTCGGTATAGGTGGCGCGCGGCCATCGGGCGGACAGGTCCTGCCGCGCGGCGGTGTCGCCCATGGTTTCGGCAAACCCCAGACCGCAGATGCCCTTTTGGGTGCCCATGACGATTGCGGGCCCGAACGGGCTGTGAAACCAGCCCCAGCCAATCGTCAGTCCCGCGCCTTCGCGGGCATAGTCGCCCGGGCTCATCGCCTCCCATTTCAGGAACAGGTCGTGCAGGCGCGACTGGCCCGAAAGCCCGACTTCGGCGGCGGTTTCCAGCGTGGTGAAACGGTCGCGCAGCAGGCCCTTGGCATGGCTGAGCGCCAGATACTGCTGATAGCGTTTCGGCGACACGCCGACCCAGGCGGAAAACAGCCGCTGGAAATGCGCCGGTGACATGTTCATCTCCCCGGCAAGCGCGTCGAGCGACAGCGGCGTCCGTGCCGCATCGATCGCGTCGATGGCGCGGGCGATGACGTTGTAATGATAGCGTGTGTTCTGTTCCATGCCGTCAATCTAGGCGCGCTGCGCGCCGTGTGCGATCCGAATATTGCGGTAAGACCGCGGGCCCGAATATTGCGGTTTGGGCGCAGGGGACGGGGATTGCCCGAACCGGATGCGCCCGCCATAGAGAGGCATGGCAAAACAGCTCTCCTATCCCGTGATGCGCGAGATTTTCACCCGGTTTCAGGCCGCCGAGCCGGAGCCGAAGGGCGAGCTGGAGCACACCAGCGCCTACACTCTCGTGGTGGCGGTGGCTCTGTCGGCGCAGGCGACGGATGCGGGCGTGAACAAGGCGACCCGGAGGCTGTTCGCGGTCGCCGATACGCCCGCCAGGATGCTTGCGCTGGGTCTCGAGGGGGTGACGGAGCATATCCGCACCATCGGGCTTTTCCGCAACAAGGCGAAAAACGTGATCGCCCTGAGCCAGCGGCTGATCGACGTCTACGGCGGCGAGGTGCCCAATAGCCGCGCCGCCCTGATCAGCCTGCCGGGCGTCGGGCGCAAGACGGCGAACGTGGTCCTCAACATGTGGTGGGGATATCCCGCGCAGGCGGTGGATACGCATATCTTTCGCGTCGGCAACCGGGCGGGCATCGCGCCGGGCCGGGACGTCGACGTCGTCGAACGCGCCATCGAGGACAACGTTCCGGCGGATTTTCAGCAGCACGCGCACCACTGGCTCATCCTGCACGGACGCTATATCTGCGTCGCCAGAAAACCCAGATGCGGCGTGTGCATCATCCGCGATCTCTGCGCCTATGAGGAGAAGAACCTATGAAACCGCCCCACAAGGACGCGACCCCATGAAAAAGTTCCAGATCGTCGGCATCGGCAATGCCATGGTCGACGTCCTCACCCCAGGGCAGGACGCGTTTCTGGCCGAGGCGGGCATCGAAAAGGGCATCATGCAGCTGATTGACATGGACCGCGCCGTGGATCTGTATTCCCGCGTCGGTCCGGCCAAGGAAATCTCGGGCGGCTCGGCGGCCAATACCATCGCGGGCATCGCCATGCTGGGCGGGCGCACGGGCTATGTCGGCAAGGTCAAGGACGACCAGCTTGGCGCGATTTTCGCCCACGATCTGCGCAGTATCGGCGCGGTCTATGAAACGACGCTGGCCGCGAGGGACAGCGCGGCCGAGACGGGCCGCTGCATCGTCGTGGTGACGCCCGACGGCGAGCGGTCGATGAACACCTATCTGGGCTGGTCCGAGTTTCTGACGCCGGACGACATCGACCCGGCGATGATGGCGGACGCCGAGTGGATCTACCTCGAAGGCTACCGTTTCGACGGCCCCGACAGCCACGCGGCCTTTGCCAAGGCCATCGCAGCCTGCAAGGGCGAGGGCGGGCGTGTGTCGCTGACCCTGAGTGACCCGTTCTGCGTCGAGCGGCACCGCGACGCCTTTCGCACGATGATCCGCGACGATGTGGACCTGCTGTTCTGCAACCGGGCCGAGGCGATGTCGATGTTCGGGGGCGACAGCCTCGAGGCCGCCCTCGATATCGCGGCAGCCGAGGTTGGCATGGTCGCCTGCACCGACAGCGAGAACGGCGCCCATGTGGCGCAGGGCGCGCAGCGCTGGCACGTGCCCGCCGTGCCGACGCAGATCGTCGACGCGACGGGGGCGGGCGATCTGTTTGCGGGCGCCTTCCTGTGGGGGCTGGCCGAGGGGCACGACCCCGAGACCTGCGCGCGCATGGGCAATATCGCGGCCTCCGAGGTGATCAGCCACATCGGCGCGCGGGCGGAAACCGACCTGAAGGCGCTGTTTGCCAGACACGGGGTCGCCGTCGCCTGACGACGCGGCCCGAACCGCCCCCGGACGTCCGGGGGCGGCGTCATTGCAGGTCGGCGAAGGCCTCGTGCAGACGGGCCACGGCGGCGGTGATCTGGCTGCGCGGGGTGCCGAGGTTGAACCGCAGAAAGCTCTCGCCGCCGGTACCGAACGTCGGCCCGTGGTTCGCCGCGATCCGGGCGCTCTGTTCGACACGCCGGGTAAATTCGGCGCGGTCCATCCCGGTGCCGTCGAAATCGACCCAGGCCAGATAGGTCGCCTCGAGCGGCATCGAGCGCAGCCCCGGTATCGCGTTTATCCCGTCGTCGAACACCTTGCGGTTGCCGTCGAGATAGGCGGTCAGGTCGTCGACCCAGGCCGCACCCTCGGGCGAATAGGCCGCCGTCACCATGTTCAGCCCGAACGAATTGGCGGACATGCCAAGCGCCGCCATCCGCCCCGCGAACACGCGCCGCAGATCGGCGTCGGGTATCATGACGTTGCCGGTATAGGCGGCGGCAAGGTTGAAGGTCTTGCTGGTCGAGGTCATCATCACCAGCCGGTCGGCAACGCCGTCGATGGCCGCCATCGGCGTGTGTTTATGGCCCGGCATGACAAGGTCGTGGTGGATCTCGTCCGAAACGAGGATCAGGTCGTGCCGCTTGGCGAATGCCGCGACCGCCTGCAACTCTCCCTTCGACCAGACGCGCCCGCCGGGGTTGTGCGGCGAACACAGGATGACCATCGTCTCCGTGCCCGTCATCTGCGCGTCGTAGGCGTCGAAATCGAATTCGTAGCGCCCGTCCTTGAGGGCAAGCTCGCATTCCACAACCTCGCGTCCCGCCGCCGCGATCACCCGGGCAAAGGCGTGATAGACGGGGGTGAACAGGACCACGCCGTCGCCCGGCGCGGTAAAGGCGTCCATGCAGATCGCGGTGCCGTTCACCAGGCCGTAGGTGGTGAAGATCTCGTCGCGCGTCACCGCCCAGCCGTGGCGTTCCGACATCCACCAGCGGATCGCGTCGTGATAGGCGTCGCGCGACCCGTAATAGCCGTAGACGCCGTGGGTGTGCATCGCCAGCACCGCGTCCGAGACGCATTTGGGCGGGCGGAATTCCGTGTCGGCGACCCACATCGCGATGCCGTCGTCGGGTGAGACGCCATAGACAGGCTCCATCAGATCCCATTTCATGCACTCGCTTCCGCGGCGGTCGATGGGGGTATCGAATGTCATGTCGCACTCTCCAGCAGGAATGGTCGCAGGCTACGGTCAGGACGGGGGATGGCAAGGGGGGCCGGGTCGTTTTCGCGGCATTCTCCATCAAACCGCCCGGAATCCGGCAGCCAGCGCGCGCGGTGGAATTGCATCCCGGCGCGTGGCCCCTTAGATCGGCGTCATGACATGCCGACCGATCCTTTTGCACCCCGACCCGCGCCTGAAAAAGGCCTGCGATCCCGTGACCGAGATCACGGACGCCATTCATACGCTTGCCGCCGACATGCTCGAGACGATGTACGACGCGCCGGGTATCGGGCTGGCCGCACCGCAGGTGGGTGTGATGCGGCGCGTCATGGTGATGGACTGCATCAAGGACGAGGATGCCACGCCGCGTCCGATGGTCTTGCTGAACCCCGAGATTACCTGGTTGTCCGAGGAGACGTCGGTCTATGAAGAGGGCTGCCTGTCGATCCCCGAGCACTACGCCGATGTCGAACGCCCCGCACGTGTGACGGTGCGCTGGACATCGCTGGACGGGACGCAGGCCGAAGAGACGTTTGCCGACCTGTGGTCGACCTGTGTGCAGCACGAGATCGACCATCTGGACGGAAAGCTGTTTCTCGATCACCTGAAACCGCTGAAACGGCAGATCATCACCCGCAAGATGGTGAAGTTGAAAAAGAGCTGGCCCGCGAAGGCCGCGCATGAGGTCGCTCTCATGAGCGCGCGACCTCTGCTGCGCTGGCCCGATCCGCGATTGCGAACGGTGGCGGCGGATGTGGGCGCGGTGACGGATGCCGAACGGGCCATCTGGGACGAGATGGTGGACGTGATGGAGGCGATGCCGGGTGTCGGCCTCGCCGCCGTGCAGATCGGCGCGATGCAGCGTCTGGCGGTGGTCGACGCGAGCGAAAGGCGCGGTCAGGCCGTGCGGATGGCCAACCCGGAGGTTCTGCATTCGAGCATCGAGATGCGCATCCACGAGGAGGCCTCGCCGAACCTGCCTGGCGTTTCGGCACCGATATCGCGTCCGCGTGCGGTGACCGTCCGGTTCCTGAATGCCGACGGTGAGATCGAAGACCGCGACTTCGTCGGGTTGTGGGCCACCAGCGTCCAGCATCAGATCGACCATCTGGCGGGTGCCATGTATTTCGACCGGCTGAGCCGGACGAAACGCGAGATGCTGCTGCGACGGGCCCGACGTGCCTAGGCGTGTCGAGGTCGGCGCCGCAGAGTGACGGGCCCTCCGGGGGGCCTCCGGCGGGGATATTTTCAGCAGGATGAGGGGGCGGCGATGCGCGTCATATTCATGGGAACGCCGGCGTTTTCGGTGGCGGCCCTCGACGCGGTGGTGGCCGCGGGACACGAGGTGGTTGCCGCCTATTGCCAGCCGCCACGGCCCGCGGGGCGGGGCAAGCAGTCGCGGCCGTCGGCGGTACAGGAACGCGCCGAGGCGCTGGGCATTGCGGTGCGGTATCCGGTGTCGTTGAAAGGAGAGGCGGCGCAGGCGGAATTTGCCGGCTTCGGCGCGGATGTGGCGATCGTTGTGGCCTATGGCCTGATCCTGCAGCGCGCGGTGCTGGCGGCCCCCCGATCGGGATGCCTGAACATCCACGCCAGCCTGCTGCCGCGCTGGCGCGGGGCCGCACCGGTCCACCGCGCGATCATGGCGGGCGACGCACAGACCGGCGTGTGCATCATGCAGATGGACGAAGGCCTCGACACCGGGCCGGTTCTGATGCGCCGCGCGGTGACCATCGGGGCGCAGGAAACGACGGGAGAGTTGCTGGGGCGACTGGCAACGCTGGGCGCGACGGCGGTGGTCGATACGCTGGCCGCGCTGCCGAACCTCGTGCCAGTGCCGCAGAGCGACGTGGGCGTTACCTATGCGGCCAAGATCGACAAGGCCGAAAGCCGCATCGACTGGAGCCTGCCCGCCCCGCAGGTCGACAGGCTGATCCGCGGGCTTTCGCCGTTTCCGGGCGCCTGGGACGAAGTGTCGGGCGAGCGGGTGAAGTTTCTGGAATCCCGCGTGGTGGCGGACGCGCGTTTTTCAGACACGGGTGTTTCCGACGCGTGGGTTGCGGGCACGGATGCTGCGGGCACGGTGCGGGACGGTTTCACGGTGGTGTGCGGCGCGGGTGCCGTCGAGATTACCCGGGTGCAGCGGGCGGGCAAGCGGGCGATGGCCGCGCGAGACGCCCTTCAGGGATGGCGCCTGCCGGACCGATTGTAGCAGTCGACGTACCGGTGTGCCGCCCCGTTTGGGGGGTTTGCCCCGCTGTTAAAACGGAGCGAGACCCGCGATTCCGCCTCAGGCCGCGCCGGCCTTGAACGGGGCCATCCCGGCGCGGGCGAGGGCATCGGCGCGTTCGTTTTCGGGATGGCCTGCGTGGCCCTTGACCCATTTCCATGTCACGTTGTGCCGTGCTGCCGCCTCTTCGAGCCTGCGCCATAATGCGTCGTTCTTCACCGGTTTGTTGGTCGACGTTTTCCAGCCGCGCCGTTTCCAGCCCGAAATCCATTCGGTGATCCCGCCTTTGACATAGGCGCTGTCGGTGATGACGGTGATGGTGCTGGGCTTGTCCAGTGCCTCGAGGGCGGAAATGGCGGCCATGAGCTCCATCCGGTTGTTCGTCGTATGGGCCTCGCCGCCGGACAATGTGCGCTCCTTGACGAGGGTGTCGCCGTCGCGCGCCTGCAGCAGCGCGCCCCAGCCGCCCGGCCCCGGATTGCCCGAACAGGCGCCGTCGGTATAGGCGACGAGGTGGCGGGGTTCTGTCATGCCGTTTCCTTTTGCGCGCGGATCAGCACGAACGGATCGTCGGTGCCCGCAAGGCCCGTTTCGACGCCTTCGACGGTGTGTTTGGGCGCAAGGCCCGCCGTCGTGAGCATATCGCGCAGTTCGGTGACGCCGACATAGGTATAGAACCGCCCCAGCGCGTCGCGATGCGCCCCGGTGCCGGTTTTCATGCCGATGTGCAGCCAGCCGCCCGGCCGCAGCGCCCGGGCGATCGCGGCGAGGTGGCGGGGCAGCGCATCGCGCGGCGCATGCAGCAGCGAGAAATTGGCCCAGATGCCGTCGTAGGTGGCAGCTGCGTCCAGATCGTCGAAACTGGCGACACGGGCGTTCGCGGACCCGTCGCGGTTCGCAAGCGCCACCATATCGGGTGCCGCGTCCACCGGATCGGGGCGCAGGCCCGCCGCCCGCATATGCGCCGAGGCCGCACCCGGACCGCACCCAAGATCGAGCACGCGACCGGCGGGGGGCATCAGGGCGATGAAATCGCGCAGGCTGCGGGAGGGTGCGTCGCCCGCGAAACGCCGCGCATAGGCCTCGGCCTGCGCGGCGTAGACGGCGAGGGTTTCGGCGTCGGTCACGGGCGCATCAGGCCGGTTCGCGCAGCAGGCGCGGCACCTTGAATTCGACGTGTTCCTCCGCCGTTACCACCGGCTGGACGGTTACGTCGTAACGGGCGCGAAAGGCATCGACGACCTCGTCGATCAGGATCTCGGGCGCCGAGGCGCCGGCGGTGATGCCCAGCGTCCGGACCGTTTCGAGAGCGCGCCAGTCGATGTCGGTCGCGCGCTGGACAAGCTGCGCGTAGGCGCAGCCGGCGCGGGCGCCCACCTCGACCAGACGGCGCGAGTTGGAGGAGTTCGGCGCGCCGACGACGAGGATCGCCTCGCAATTCGGCGCCATCGCCTTGACCGCTTCCTGGCGGTTGGTGGTGGCGTAGCAGATGTCTTCCTTGTGCGGGCCGATGATGGCCGTGAACCGCGCGTGCAGGGCCGCGACGATGTCGGCGGTGTCGTCGACCGACAGGGTCGTCTGCGTCACATAGGCGAGTTTTTCGACGTCGCGCACCGAAACCGTGGCCACATCCGCGACCGTCTCGACCAGCAAAACGTCGCCCGGTGGCAGTTGCCCCATGGTGCCGATAGTTTCGGGGTGGCCCTCGTGGCCGATCATGATCATCTGCAAGCCGTTGGCGGCATGGCGCGCGGCCTCGTTGTGAACCTTGGTCACCAGCGGGCAGGTGGCATCGACGGCGATCATCTTGCGGCGGTCGGCCTCTGCCGGAACCGCCCTGGGGACACCGTGGGCGGAAAAGATCACCGGTCGGTCGGAGGGACAATCGTCGAGTTCCTCGACGAAGACGGCCCCTTTTGCCGCCAGATCGTCGACGACGTATTTGTTGTGCACGATTTCGTGGCGCACATAGACCGGCGCGCCCCATTTCTGCAAAGCGAGTTCGACGATCTTGATGGCGCGGTCCACGCCTGCGCAAAACCCGCGCGGGGCGGCGAGATAGATCGTCAGAGGCGGTTTTGTCATGGCGTTCGGTCCCGTTCGGCGTGGAACCGATGTAAGGCCCAAAGCAGCCGCGGTCCAGTAGTGGACCCGTCGCGCCGCTAGGCCGTGTGCAAAAGCTGCGGAAACCAGTCGGAGCGCAGGGGTTGGCCCTGCGTCATGTCATGGCCCGGAAACGGCGGTGATGTGGGGCCGGGACGGGCGCCGTAGCGCGCGTCGTCCCCCAGAAGGCGCAGCGAGAATGCGCGGCGGCGACCCTGCGCGGTATTGCCGCGCGCGCCGTGCAGCGTGTTGAAATGAAACGCAACCGCGTCGCCCGGTGCCATTTGCCATTCGCGGATGTCCATGCCTTCCACATCCGGATCGGGCACCGGCATCCAGTTTTCGGGATCGGGATAGAAGCTGTCGTTCGACAGCCAGCGCGTCGGCATCACCCGTCGTGGCCAGCGGTGCGACCCCGCGACGCAGCGCAACCCGGCGGTCGTCACCGCATCGAGGGGGGACCAGAAACTTACGTTCTGGACGCCGTCGATGAAATAATACGGCCCGTCCTGATGCCAGGGCGTCGCCCGCGAGGTGCCCGGCTCTTTGACCAGCACATGATCGTGAAACAACTGCACCGTTTCGCTGCCCATCAGGTCGCGTGCCACCTGCGCCGCAGGCGAGGTTTCGATGACCTCGCGGAATTCGGGGATGCGCTGCCAGTTGCAGTAATCGTCGAAGAACCGCCCCGTATCGCCCTGACGTGTATTCTCGGCGCCGTATTCCGACGGGGCGGCGATGTTCGCCTCGATGCCGCGCGCAAGAGCGTCGAGATGATCGGCGAACAGCCCCCGGATCAGGACGACGCCGTCACGGGCATAGGTGTCGATGTCATCGGGGGTGACGAGGGGGTGTGTCATGGGAGGCTCCGGTCGGGGTATGCGGCAGTGCTCCCCGCTTTCGGTATCGAAACACCGAAAGGCCGGCGTCGGTACCATCTGATTTCTTGCTGTCCCGGCCAAAAGCAGCGCCGATACCGGGCGGTATCGGCGCTGCGATCAGTCTTCTTCGGCCAGCTCGTCTTCGCGCTCATGGCTGCGCTCGCGCGGCGGACGGCCGATCACCTCGCGCAATTCCTCGAGGTCGATGAAGTTGTCGGCCTGACGGCGCAGTTCGTCCGCGATCATCGGCGGCTGGCTGCGGATGGTGGACACCACCGACACGCGCACGCCCTTGCGCTGGATCATCTCGACCAGCGGCCGGAAATCTCCATCGCCCGAAAACAGGACCATGTGGTCCATGTGGGGCGCAAGTTCCATGGCATCGACGCACAGCTCGATGTCCATATTGCCCTTGACCTTGCGACGGCCCTGGCTGTCCGTGTATTCCTTGGCCGGTTTCGTGACCATCGAATAGCCGTTGTAGTGCAACCAGTCGACCAGCGGGCGGATCGGCGAATACTCGTCGTTTTCCAGCAGCGCTGTATAGTAGAAGGCGCGGATAAGTTTGCCTCGGCGCAGGAATTCCTGCTTGAGGAGGCGATAGTCGATGTCGAAACCGAGCGATTTCGCAGCGGCGTACAGGTTCGATCCATCGATGAAGAGCGCGAGACGCTCGTCCCGGTAAAACATTTATTAATCCCTTTCGGTCGCGTCTGCCACGTGCGTTTGTGAATGGGTGCATCGTGCGGCAAAGCACCTCCCTAATGTAGACCGAGACTGACATGCAACAACCGTCGGAGCAACATAGTGCCATGAACGTCCCCCCCGAAACGGGGGGAGAGGTGGTGCTGATCGCGGTCGGGGCAAATCTGGCGTCTCCGTTTGGCCCTGCCGCCCTGGGCGTCGGTCTGGCAATGGCCCGCGTGGAAGGCGCTCTGGGTCCGATTACCGGGAAAAGCAGGTTGTATCGCACCCCTTGTTTTCCTGCCGGGGCCGGCCCCGATTATGTCAATGCCGCCCTCGGCCTGCGCACGGTCGTGCCGGTCCGGAAGGTGCTTGAAACGCTGCATCAGATCGAGGCGGAATTTTCCCGGGAGAGGCTGGAGCGATGGGGCGCGCGGACCATGGACCTCGATCTGCTGGCCTGTGGCCTGCAGATTTTACCGGACCCGGCGACGCATGCGACGTGGCGGCAACTGTCCCCGGCGGCGCAGCGCGGGGCTGTTCCCGATACGCTTGTCCTGCCGCATCCCCGGCTGCAGGACCGGGCGTTCGTGCTTGTGCCGCTGCTGGAGGTGGCGCCCGGCTGGCGTCACCCGGTCCTGCACATGACGGTGCGTCAGATGCATGACGCGCTGCCCGAGGCAGATCGGCTGGCTGTCCGGCCTGCGTGATCGCACAGGGGGTGTGCACCGAAATGCTCATGGTCGGACGCGCTTTCGTGAACAATGGATAGCGCTGTGCCTCTTGCGTTTTTGGGTGTTTGGCGCTAGTTGTGCGTCTTCATGCTCTGGTGCTGCGGCACCGGACAAGATGTTTCGACTAATGACCCGGGCCTGCAGCCTCGGCGTCATGTCGCCCACCAGACCCCCTAAGGGAGAGTGCCAATGGCCCGCGTTACCGTAGAAGATTGCGTCGACAAGGTTCCCAACCGGTTCGAACTGGTGATGCTTGCGGCGCATCGCGCCCGCGAAATAACGGCCGGATCGCCGCTGACGATCAGCCGGGACAATGACAAGAACCCCGTCGTTGCCCTGCGTGAGATCGCCGACGAGACTCAGGGCGCCGAACAGTTGCGCGAGCGGATGATCGAGGCGCACCAGACCCAGATCGAGGTCGATGAGCCCGAAGATGATTCGATGGCACTTCTTATGGGGGCAGAAGCCGACAAGCCTGCGCGCGACGACATGCCCGAAGAGCGGCTGTTGCGCGAGTTGATGGAAGCGCAAGCCCAGCGGTAATGACCGCGCCTGCCTAAACCGGGGCATACCCACGCCAGCCTGAGGTCTGCCCCGCCATGACGGCCCCCCCGACGCCCTCGACACTTCCGACCCCGCCGCAGGCGCAACCCCGGCGACGGACGGTCGACAGGCACGAGCGGGCGGATGGACCGGTAAACGGCCCCGCGTCGGGGGGCGTCGCCACGGTACATGTCTCCGTCGATGCCGTGCCCGATCCAGAGGCGCTCGTGGCCTTTGCGCGCGGTTATAATCCGCGCAGCAACGAGGCGCTCCTGCGCGACGCTTTCGCCTTTGGCAACGAGATGCACGCCGATCAGCGGCGGCAATCTGGAGAGCTGTATTTCCATCACCCGCTGGCCGTGGCGATGATCCTTGCCGAGCAGCAGATGGACGACGCAACGCTCGTCACCGCCCTGTTGCACGACACCATCGAAGATACCGGCGCAAGTTTCGCGACCGTGTCGGCGCGGTTCGGTCGCGAGATCGCGGAACTCGTCGACGGGGTCACGAAACTCACGAACCTGCATCTGACGACGTCCGAGCAGAAACAGGCCGAGAATTTCCGCAAGCTGTTCATGGCGACCTCGCGGGATCTGCGGGTGACGCTGGTTAAGCTCGCCGACCGGTTGCACAACATGCGCACGATCCGGTCGATGCGGGTGGAAAAGCAGGCGCAAAAGGCGCGCGAGACGATGGATATCTATGCGCCGCTGGCCGGTCGCATGGGCATGCAGTGGATGCGCGAAGAGCTCGAGGATCTGTCGTTCAAGGTGATCAATCCCGAGGCGCGCCTGTCGATCATGCGCCGGTTCATCACCTTGCAGCGCGAAACCGGCGATGTGGTCGAACGGATCAAGGCCGATATGATCGCCGAGCTGGAGCGTGGCGGCATCAATGCAGAGGTGATCGGCCGCGCCAAGAAACCCTATTCGATCTGGCGCAAGATGCAGGAAAAAGAGCTGTCGTTCTCGCGCCTGTCCGACATCTACGGCTTTCGCGCGATTGTCGACAGCGAGGCGGATTGCTATCGCGCGCTGGGTGTCATCCATCAGCGGTGGCGGGCGGTGCCGGGGCGGTTCAAGGATTATATCTCGCAGCCCAAGACCAATGGCTATCGCTCTATCCACACCACTGTGTCGGGCCGCGACGGCAAACGCGTCGAGGTGCAGATCCGCACCCGCGAAATGCACGAGGTTGCCGAGGCAGGCGTTGCCGCGCACTGGTCGTACCGCGATGGCGAGCGGGTGGAGAACCGCTTTGCCGTCGATCCCGCCAAATGGATCGCAAGCCTGACCGAACACCTCGAAAGCGACGGTGCCTCCGACGATTTTCTCGAGGCGGTAAAGCTCGAGATGTACACCGACCAGGTGTTCTGTTTTTCGCCAAAAGGCGATGTCATCAAATTGCCGCGGGGGGCCACGCCGATCGATTTCGCCTATGCGATCCACACCCGGATCGGCCATGCCTGCGTCGGCGCGCGCGTCGACGGCATGCGGGTGCCGCTGTGGACCCGCCTGAAAAACGGCCAGTCGGTCGAGATCATGACCGCCGAGGGCCAGACCCCGCAGGCAACCTGGATCGATATCGCCGTGACGGGCCGCGCGAAAACCGCGATCCGGCGCTCCCTGCGCGAGGAAAACCGCGACCGGTTCGCACGGCTGGGCCGGGAGCTGGCGCGTGTGGCCTTTGAAAACGCAGGCAAAAAGGCGACGGACAAGGCGCTGCAAACCTCGGCAAAGGCGCTTGCCTTCGACACGGTCATCGACATGCTCGAGGCGCTGGGATCGGCGGAAATCACCGCGCGCTCCGTGGTGCGCGCGATCTATCCCGACCTGATCGTGCGCAGCGCCAACGAGGTGGAATCGATCCGCGCCGTCGCGGGCCTCGGCGCCGGTGAGACGCACACCCGCGCTGCCTGCTGCAAGCCGGTTCCGGGCGAACGGATCGTCGGCATCACCTATCGCGGGCGCGGCGTCCTCGTACATGCCATCGACTGTGCCGCGCTGGCGAATTTCGAGGAACAGCCGGATCGCTGGATCGACCTGCACTGGCACGAGGGCATCCACGCGGCCACGAATACGATCACGCTGGATCTGTCGATCACCAACGACGCGGGCGTGCTGGGCCGCATCTGCACGCTTATCGGCGAGCAGAAGGCCAATATCTCGGATCTGGTATTCATCGACCGCAAGCCCGATTATTTTCGGCTGCACGTCAGCGTCGACCTGCGCGACGTGGAACACATGCACCGCGTGATGACCGCGCTGGAGGCCGAAAGCAACGTCTCCGCCCTGTCCCGGCACCGCGATCCGGCGAACGCAGCACCGCCGCCCGGGGGCAAGAATGGTCAGGTCTGACAACAGGGTCCGGGCCGTGTTGCCGCACCGCCATGTTGCAAAGGTGAAACTTCGTGGTCTTTAGGCGCCGGGACAGACGGCCCATCTGGCAGATCGTGTCCGATTTTCTCTATCCCCGCGGCGGCTGGCTGCGCGCATTCGAATATGTGAAACTGCGCCTCCGGCGTCTGCCCGACACCCCCGAAAAGATCGCGCGCGGCATCTGGGCCGGGGTTTTCGTTACCTTCACGCCGTTCTTCGGTCTGCATTTCCTGATCGCGTGGATCCTGTCGCGGATGATGCGCGGCAACGTGCTGGCCGCCCTCATTTCCACGTTCTTCGGCAATCCGCTGACCTATGTGCCCATCGCCGCCACCTCGTTGTGGTTTGGCCACCGCATCCTCGGCCGCCCGCCCGAAAGCGGACAGGTCCGCCTGCTGGGCGAGCAGATCTCGGGTGCCTGGGCGGATTTATGGCATAACTTCAAGGCGATATTCACCGCCGAGGGTATGGACTGGGGGCAGCTGACGCAGTTCTACGATTATTTCTTTTTGCCGTTCATGGTCGGCGGCATCATCCCGGGCATCATTGCCGCAACGATATGTTACGGCCTGTCGGTGCCGGTAATCCGCGTCTATCAGGCGACCCGCCGCAAAAAGCTCGAGGCAAAGCTGCGCCAGTTGGGCAAAGGCAAACCGGGTGTCATGTCGGATACGCCGTGATAGATCGGGTGATGAAAGACCGCGTTTCAGGAGACCGCACGATGCCTACTTCCCTCCGTCCGCTGCGCCTTGGCGTGAACATCGATCACGTCGCCACGGTCCGCAACGCCCGTGGCGGCGCCGTGCCGGACCCGGTGCGCGCGGCCGTGATGGCCGAACAGGCCGGCGCCGATGGCATCACGGCCCACCTGCGCGAGGACCGGCGTCATATTTCCGACGCGGATATCGAAGGGCTGATGGCGGCGCTGACGAAACCGCTGAATTTCGAAATGGCGGCAACGCCGGAAATGCAGAAGATCGCCCTGCGCCACAAACCACACGCCGTCTGCATTGTGCCTGAAAAGCGCGAGGAACGGACGACCGAGGGCGGCCTCGAGGTGGCGCGTGAGGAAAACCATCTGGCGCATTTCATAGCGCCGTTA
Source organism: uncultured Alphaproteobacteria bacterium (assembly GCA_963761735.1). Lineage (GTDB taxonomy): Bacteria > Pseudomonadota > Alphaproteobacteria > Rhodobacterales > Rhodobacteraceae > CAVXHQ01. The sequence goes on along the minus strand of CAVXHQ010000003.1, from coordinate 149,346 downwards.
CGGGACGCGGGCTGCCGCGTGTCGATTTTCATCGCCGCCGACCGTCGCCAGATCGAGGCGGCGGCGCGGATCGGCGCGCAGGTGATCGAACTGCACACCGGTGCCTATTGCGACGCCGATTCCGACTGGCGCGCCGGGGATAAGGCCGGGGGTAAGGATGCGCAAAGCCGCCGGGCGGACCGCGATGCCGAATTGGCGAAACTCGCCGAAATGGCGACATTCGCCCACGACCTCGGCCTCGAGGTGCACGCGGGCCACGGGCTGACCTATGATACCGTCGCACCCGTCGCGGCATTGCCCGAGGTGCAGGAACTCAACATCGGGCATTTCCTGATCGGCGAGGCAATCTTTCGGGGCCTGACGCCCGCCATCGCCGAAATGCGCGCCCTGATGGACGCGGCGCGAAAGGACATGGCCCACATGGGCGCCGGGAGGGCCCGCGCATGATCCGTCACATTGTCTGCCTGACCCCGCGCACGCCCGGGGACGCCGCAAAACTGCCGCGCATCATGGCGGAGCTTGCCGCTCTGGTGGGGCAGGTCGAGGGCTTCTCCGCGTGCTCCTTTGGCCCGAATATCGATGTCGAGGGTAAATCACCCGGCGTTACGCACCTGTTTTCTTGCGATTTCACGGATCGTGCCGCTCTCGATCTGTACGCGTCCGACCCGCGGCACCAAAAGCTCGGCGCGCAGCTCGTCGCGGCCTGCGGCGGTGACGGCATCACCGTCTACGACATGGTGACCGCGTGAAGGTTTGCCTGCGATGATCCTCGGCATCGGCACCGATCTTGCCAATATCGACCGGATCGAACGCGTGCTGGCGCGGTTCGGCGACCGGTTCCGCAACCGCATCTTTACCGACCGTGAGCAGCGCAAGGCCGACCATCGCCCGCGCGCCGTCGCCGCCACGTTCGCCAAACGCTGGGCCGCGAAAGAGGCCTGCTCCAAGGCGCTGGGCACCGGTCTGCGGATGGGCATCGCGTGGAAGGACATGTCGGTGAGCAACCTTGCAACCGGTCAGCCCGTCATGCACCTGACCGGCTGGGCGGCCCGGCGCCTGGCCGCGATGACGCCGCCGGGACACGCGGCACAGGTGCACGTCACCCTCACCGACGACCATCCCTGGGCGCAGGCGACGGTCCTGATCGAGGCACCGCCCGCGCCTGACCCGCCGTCCCGTCCCCGCGATATTGACTAACCCCGACGCAAGACCCATGAAGCGCGCCAGACCCGTCGTGCGCAGGGCGCACGATCAAGCAGGAGCCGACACAATGGCCGAAAATACCGGCGGCATCGTCGCAAGCATCATCGAGACAGTGAAGACGGTGGTCTACGCCCTGCTGATCGCGGGCATCTTTCGCACCGTGTTCTTTCAGCCGTTCTGGATTCCGTCGGGGTCGATGAAGGAAACGCTGCTGATCGGCGATTTCCTGTTCGTCAACAAGATGGCCTACGGCTATTCCTATGCGTCGTGCCCGTCGATCCGCATCGACCGGATCGGCATCGACATTTCGGCGGACGATTTCTGCGGCATGTTCCGCGCCGACGAGGACAGCGACACGCCGGGCGGCAGCCGGTTGTGGGCCTCCGAGCCGGAGCGGGGCGACGTCGTCGTCTTCCGTCACCCGGTCACCGGCGTCGATTTCATCAAGCGTCTCATCGGGTTGCCGGGCGACACCGTACAGGTCACGAACGGTGTCCTGATCCTGAACGGCACCCCCGTCGAGGTCGAGGACGCAGGCTATTTCACCGAAACCTACGCGCCGCAGGGCTCGCAGGGGGAATTGCCGCCGTGCATGAACGCACCGGTGCCGTTGGGCGGTGACTGTCGCGCCGAGCGCCGGATCGAGACGCTGCCGAATGGCGTCACCCATACAATCCTGGCGATTCCGGGGCGTCGCACCGGCGCCTTCGATCCCAACAATACCGACGTCTACACCGTGCCTGCGGGGCATTATTTCTTCATGGGCGACAACCGCGACAATTCCACCGACAGCCGCTATTTCCCCAATCGCGGCGGCGTCGGGTTCGTGCCGTTCGAGGATATCGTGGGCCGCGCGGACCGGGTGATGTTCTCGTCCGCGGGCCGGTCGATGCTGGCATTCTGGACCTGGCGGTCGGACCGCTATTTTCAGGCCATCGAATGAGCGTCGGACGCCGATGAAACTGTCGGGCGAGCAGCAGGTCTTTGCCCGCCGGATCGGGCACGACTTTGCCACGCCCGCGCTGCTGATGCGCGCGCTGACGCATCCATCCTTCGGCTCTGCCGGGTCCGACGACAATCAGCGGCTCGAGTTTCTGGGTGACCGGGTCCTCGGCCTCGTCATCGCCGAGGCGCTGCTCGAGGCGGATCCGGCTGCCACCGAAGGGCAGATCGCGCCGCGCTATAACGCGCTGGTCCGCCGTGAAACCTGCGCCGCCGTCGCGCGTGAGATCGACATCGGCACCGTGTTGCGCCTTGGCCGCTCCGAGCAGCAATCGGGCGGGCGCCGAAAGGAGGCGCTGCTGGCCGACGCCATGGAGGCGGTGATCGCCGCGGTCTGGCACGACGCGGGCCACGATGCCGCCCGCACGGTCGTGCGCCGGCTGTGGCAGGCGCGGATCGCCGGCGTCGAGGCGGATGCGCGCGATGCCAAGACCAGCCTGCAGGAATGGGCGCAGGCCCGCGGCGAAGTGCCCCCCACCTATGCCGAGGTCGCCCGGTCCGGTCCGGATCATCAGCCCGTCTTTACCGTCGAGGTGACACTCGCCTCGGGCCCGGCCGCGCGCGCAACGGCCGGATCGAAACGGCAGGCGGAACAGGTCGCTGCCGCCACATTGTTGGAAAAGGTACAGCCATGAGCCAGGAAACCGGGCAAGGCGGCCCCGCCACACCGTCCGAAGAGCAAAAAAGTGAAAGCGACGGCCCCCGCCGTGCCGGTTTCGTCGCGCTGATCGGCGAGCCGAACGCCGGTAAATCCACCCTGTTGAACCGGATGGTCGGGGCCAAGGTGTCGATCGTCACGCACAAGGTGCAGACCACGCGGGCGCGTATTCGCGGCGTTACCATCGACGGCGACACCCAGATCGTCTTCGTCGATACGCCCGGCATATTCGCGCCGCGTCGCCGTCTCGACCGGGCGATGGTCGCCGCCGCCTGGGGCGGGGCGGGGGACGCGGATGTGATCGTGCTGATGGTCGAGGCGCATCGCGGCGTCTCTGCGGGCGTCAAGACGATTCTCGAACGACTGAAGAATATCGCCAAGGGCCGCACGGTGGCGCTTGCGATCAACAAGATCGACAAGGTGAAGACCGAGGCGCTGCTGGGCCTGACGCGCGAGCTGAACGAGGCGATACCCTTCGTCGAAACCTTTCTGATCTCTGCCGAGCGCGGCCACGGCACCGACGATCTGAAACGCTGGCTTGCCGCGCGGATGCCGGTGGGGCCGTGGCTGTATCCCGAGGATCAGATCGCCGACCTGCCGGTGCGGATGATCGCCGCCGAGATGACGCGCGAAAAGCTCACCCTGCGGCTGCATCAGGAACTGCCCTACGAGCTGACCGTCGAGACCGAGACATGGGAAGAGCGCAAGGATGGATCCGCGCGCGTCGACCAGATCGTCTATGTTGCGCGCGACGGCCACAAGGGCATCGTGCTGGGCAAAGGGGGCGAGACGATCAAGGCGGTCAGCACGGCGTCGCGTCAGGAACTGAGCGAATTTCTGGGCCGCAAGGTGCACCTTTTCCTGCAGGTAAAGGTGCGTCAGGGCTGGCTCGACGAGGCGGAGCGGTTTTCCGAGATGGGCCTCGATTTCAAGGACGGGGCGTGATCCGCCCATGACCGCCCGATGACCCCGAGACTGACGAGCGATTTCTGGGTCTCGGCCTATCTCGCGCGGTTGCGGCTGCATGACATTCCGGCGTTTCTGACTTCCCGGGGCGATGCCGGTGCGGGTGCGGTTCTGGTCAAGCTCAACACGCTGGACGGGAACGCGCGGCTTTTCGCGCGCCGCTACGACATGCTGACCGACACCCGCACGTGGGAGGTGCAGGCGACGGGCGCGGAGCGGGAGGTCGATGCGTCCATCGCGCGCCAGCGATCCTTCGACAGCGACCTGTGGGTGATCGAGGTCGAGGACCGGCAGGGCCGCCACCTGCTTGACGACGAGGGCCTTTGACCGGCCGCTCGCCGAGGCAGTCTCACCTGACCCGCCCGCCACGAACACCCAAGACACTTGCGCCGCTTCCACGCCGCGATAGAACCGCATCATGATCGAATGGCGCGACGAGGGGGCGATACTGGCGGTGCGCCTGCACGGCGAGACGTCGGTGATCGCCGAGGTGTTCACCTCGCTTCACGGGCGCCATGCGGGCGTGATCCGGGGCGGCATATCGCGCAAACTCTCGCCCACCCTGCAGCCCGGCGCGCAGATCGCCCTGACCTGGAAGGCGCGGCTGGAAGAACACCTGGGCACCTTCACCGTCGAGCCGCTGCGCAGCCGCGCCGCCGTGGCGATGGCCGACCGGATGGCTCTTGCCGGGCTGAACGCGGTGACCGCCCTGCTGACCGCGACGCTGCCCGAGCGCGAGAGCCATCCGCCGCTCTATGCCCGGACGCAGGCGCTGCTGGATCTGTTGGGTCGACACGACGTCTGGCCGCTCGCTTATCTGCAATGGGAACTGGCGCTCCTCGACGAGATGGGGTTTGGCCTCGATCTTGCGCGCTGTGCCGTGACAGGCAGATCCGAAGATCTGATCTATGTCTCTCCCCGGACGGGCCGGGCGGTGTCGGCGGGCGCGGCGGGCGATTGGGCCGACCGGATGCTGCCGTTGCCGCCCGTGCTGCGTGGGCAGGGCGACAAAAGCACGCCGGAGATCTGCGCGGCGCTTGAAACGACGGGGCATTTTTTGGCGCACCGGCTGATCCATCCGCTGACCGACCGGCCCCTTCCCGCCGCCCGTGCCCGCCTGATCGAGGCGTTCCGACGGGCGGGCTGACCAGCGCCGAGTAGAATCCGGGCGGGCACCGACGCGCCTCCCAACGCGCCGGTGCCTCTTGTCGGCGGGAACCCCGCCGCCCGTGTTCAGTCCGGCGCGTCGACCCGTGACGAAGGGCGACGGACCGGCCTGAATTTCATGGCGCACCGCAACCGACCCTGGCCTCAGCCAAGCAGCCGTCGCGCAATCACCTGCGCCTGAATTTCCGCCGCACCCTCGAAGATATTCAGGATGCGGGCGTCGCACAGGATGCGGCTGATCGGATATTCGAGCGCGAAACCGTTGCCGCCGTGGATCTGAACGCCGTTGTCCGCCGCAGCCCAGGCCACCCGCGCGGCCAGAAGTTTCGCCATGCCGGCCTCGAGATCGCAGCGCCTTCCCGCGTCCTTTTCGCGCGCCGAGAAATAGGTGAGCTGGCGGGCCACCATGATCTCGACCGCCATCATCGCCAGCTTGCCGGAGACGCGCGGAAATTCGACGATCGCCTTGCCGAATTGGGTGCGGTCGATGGCGTATTTCATCGCCGCGTCCAGCGCGGATTGCGCCACGCCGACGGCGCGGGCGGCGGTCTGGATCCGCGCGCTCTCGAATGTCTGCATCAACTGTTTGAAGCCCTGGCCGGTGACGCCGCCCAACAGGTTCTCCGCGTCGACGGCAAACCCGTCGAAGGCCAGTTCGTACTCCTTCATGCCCCGATACCCGAGCACCCCGATCTCGCCACCGGTCAGGCCGGGCGCCGGAAACGGATCGTCGTCCGTCCCGGGAGTCTTTTCGGCGAGGAACATCGACAGGCCCTTGTAGTCCGTCGTGCCCGGTTCCGTGCGGGCCAGCACCGTCATCACATGGGTGCGCGCGGCGTGGGTGATCCATGTCTTGTTGCCGGTGATCTGCCAGTCATCGCCCGCCTTTTGCGCCCGGGTCCGCAGCGCGCCAAGGTCCGATCCGGTGCCCGGTTCGGTGAACACGGCGGTTGGCAGCACCGCGCCGCTGGCGAGTTTCGGCAGCCATTGCGCCTTTTGCGCCTCGGTGCCGCCGCACAGGATCAGCTCGGCGGCGATTTCCGACCGCGTGCCAAGGGATCCGACGCCGATGTAGCCGCGGCTCAATTCCTCGCTCACCACCGCCATCGCGGTTTTCGACAGGCCCAACCCGCCGTGCTGCTCGGGGATCGTCAGGCCAAAGACGCCCATGTCGGCAAGGTCGCCGATCACCTCGAGGGGGATAAGTTCGTCGCGCAGATGCCAGCCGTGGGCGTGCGGTTCGACGCGGTCGGTGCTGAACCGCCGGAACTGTTCGCGGACCATATCCATCTCGTCGCCGATACCGGGCGCGCCGGTGGTAATTTCGGCACTGTCGCGCATGAGAATGGCAAGGCGGCTGCGCGCCTCTTGGGTATTGCCCATCTGGGTCAGGGTCATCACCGGCGCGATCATCAGGGCGCGTTGATCGTCCTGGGTCAGGCCGATGTCCTGCGGGCGCAGGATTTCGCCCTGGCTCATCGGGATGCCGCCATAGACCTGCCACAGGTATTCGCCGAATGCGATTTGCAGGACGAGCTGTTCCGTCTCGGCGAAGGCGCCCTCCGCGTCGAGACGGCATGCCCAGCCGTGCATCTGCCGCAGGGCCTGAGCGTAGGTTGCAAGCCAGGCAAGACCGTGCGCCGCCGTCTGATGGCTGTCCAGAAGGTCGGGCCGGACGCGGCCATCGACGCGGACCTGCACGCCCACGACATCGGTGGCACGGGCGACGAGGGCGTCGACCGCCGGAAGTGCTGCGGCGCACAGGCCCAGCAGATCGTTGAGAACGACCGGTTTCGTATCGTCGATGCCGTGTCCGTCGTGCGCCATGAAGCCCCCGTTCCCATTACCGCCAGCGATAGCGCGTTTGCAGATGCAGCGCAATATCCGTTCGCCACTCCTGGCTGTGGCGTATTTACCTGTCGCGCCCGACCGGGCGCGAGATTTCTGCTGCGCCGTCGGAACCGGGAGTCTAAACGTCGCGCATGGACAGTATTCTGACGCTCATGCCCGCCTCGACGCTGGCCATCGCCTGCGCGGCGGCGCTCGCCGCGGGCATCGTCAAGGGCCTCGTCGGATTCGGGATGCCGATGATGATGATCTCTCTCATGGCAATCGTGCTGCCGCCGGATCTGGCACTTGCGGGCCTTATCCTGCCGACGCTGGTGACGAACGGCATGCAGGCGCTGCGCGGCGGGGCAGGGGCCGCGTGGCGGGCTATCGTGCGGTTTCGGGTCTATCTGGGCGTTGGCTGCGTCTTTCTGCTGGGCAGTGCGCAGCTCGTCACGATCCTGTCGCAGCGCACACTGTTCGGGATTATCGGAATGGCGATGATCGGTTTTGCCGCCCTGCAATTGTCGGGCTGGAAACCGCGGTTGCCGGCGCGCCTCTGGCCGCTCGAGGCCGGGGTCGCTGCCGTGGCCGGGTTTTCGGGCGGGCTGTCCGGTGTCTGGGGGCCGCCGACGGTTGCCTACCTCACGGCTATCGACACGCCAAAGGCGGAGAGTGTGCGGGTGCAGGGGGTTATCTACGGTCTCGGGGCGCTGGCGCTGGTCGGCGCCCATGTACAGACCGGAGTGCTGCGCGTCGAAACGGCGTCGTTTTCCGCGGCGCTGATCGTCCCGGCGTTCGCGGGGATGCTGATCGGCCAGCGGGTTCAGGATGCCGTCGATCAGGCGACGTTCCGGCGTGCCACGCTCATGGTGCTGGTCCTCGCGGGGGCAAACCTGATCCGGCGCGCAACGATGGGCTAGGGCGCGGCCCGCTCGAGGGCGTCGATGTCGCCGCCCGCAATTTCGGCCTCGTGGCCGGTGATCCGGCCGATATCCCAGTCCCACCAGGCCAGCGCCAGCAGACGCGCGATCTCTGCCTGTGCAAACCGCATCCGCACCACCTGCGCGGGGTTGCCCGCAACGATGGCATAGGGCGGCACCGTGCCGCGCACCACGGCGCCCGCGCCGACGATGGCGCCGTCGCCGATCCGCGCGCCGGGCAGGACCATCGCCGCCTGACCCAGCCAGACATCGTTGCCGACGACGGTATCCGCGCCCGGGCCGGGCATGGAAGGCCGGTTTTCGCGCGGCCCCGCGAATATCGCGAACGGAAAGCAGGAGACGCCATCGTAACGGTGATTGGCCGAGGCGGTGATGAAACGCACCCCGTCGGCGATCTGGCAAAAGCGGCCGATGATCAGGCGCTCCGGCGAGAAGGGGTACAGGTAGGGGGCAAGCGCAAAGGCCCAGTCGTCGGGCGGCACGTGGGCGCTGGCATAGGTGTAATCGCCGACGATGAGGCGGGGGTTATCCGTCGCGGCGGCAAGGAAAACGGTGCCCGCGTGGGCTGTGCCATCGGGGAGAAGGACCGGGTTGCGCGTGATTGGGGCCGGGAAGTCATGTGGCATGGAGCGGTCCTTCGAAACGAGACGGGCCGCCCTTTGAGGCGGCCCGGGTAGAGTTGGATTTTGGCCCACCTATCTTTGCGAGGCGCGAGGGGCGCTTTGCCAAAACCGCGTGTTTCGCCCTGTTCTCAGTGACTTGGCGTTTTACCGGACGCGGCGCGGGTTCTCGTCGACTTTCCCGAGGGGGGAAAGCCGACTGCCACCCACGCGGTGCCATCCCGAAATGCCGGCTTACGCCAGGATTTTCGCGACCACGCCCGCTCCCACGGTCCGGCCGCCTTCGCGGATGGCGAAGCGCAGGCCGTCTTCCATCGCGATCGGCGCGATCAGGTCGACCGTGAACTTCAGGTTGTCGCCCGGCATCACCATTTCGGTGCCCTCGGGCAGCTCGACCGTGCCGGTCACATCCGTCGTCCGGAAGTAGAACTGCGGACGATAGTTGGCGAAGAACGGCGTGTGACGGCCACCCTCTTCCTTCGTGAGGATATACGCCTCGGCCTCGAACTTGGTGTGCGGCTTCACCGATCCCGGCTTGCACAGGATCTGACCGCGCTCCACGCCCTCGCGGTCGACGCCGCGCAGCAGCGCGCCGATGTTGTCGCCCGCCTGGCCCGAATCGAGCAGCTTGCGGAACATTTCGACGCCCGTACAGGTCGTCTTCTTGGTGTCGCGCAGGCCGACGATCTCGATCTCGTCGCCGACGTTCACCACGCCACGCTCGACGCGACCGGTCACGACCGTGCCACGGCCGGAAATCGAGAACACGTCCTCGATCGGCATCAGGAACGGCTTGTCCACGGCGCGCGCGGGCGTCGGGATGTACTCGTCCACGGCCTTCATCAGGTTCTTGATGGATTCTTCACCAATTTCCGGTCTGGTGCCGTTCATCGCGTGCAGCGCGGAACCGGGGATGATCGGGATGTCGTCGCCGGGATACTCGTACTTGGAGAGGAGCTCGCGGATTTCCATCTCGACCAGCTCGAGCAGCTCGTCGTCGTCGACCTGGTCGACCTTGTTCATGTAGACGACCATGTAGGGGATGCCCACCTGGCGACCCAGCAGGATGTGCTCGCGCGTCTGCGGCATCGGTCCGTCGGCGGCGTTCACGACAAGGATCGCGCCGTCCATCTGGGCGGCACCGGTGATCATGTTCTTGACGTAGTCGGCGTGGCCGGGGCAGTCGACGTGCGCGTAGTGGCGCGCCTCGGTCTCGTACTCGACGTGCGCGGTCGAGATCGTGATCCCGCGCGCCTTCTCTTCGGGCGCGCCGTCGATCTGATCATAGGCCTGAAAATCACCGAAATACTTCGTGATCGCCGCCGTCAGCGTCGTCTTGCCGTGGTCAACGTGACCGATCGTCCCGATGTTCACATGCGGTTTGTTGCGTTCGAACTTCGCCTTGCCCATTTGGGTCACTCCTTTGGGTTTTCGGCACATTTGCGGACGTATGGCCCGGCAGCGCTCCGATATCTGGCGCGGATTTATGAGGATCGGCGGCCAAGTTCAAGGGGCCGTGGCACGACCCGCCGTCAATCGCAGATGGCCTGCAACGCAATCCAGTCCGCATCCGACAGCGATGCGCGCATGTCGTCGGGCGCGGGCACCGCGCGGGCGGCGCCGATCCGGTCGTCCAGTTCCGGGTGCGACAGGAAATGCGCGAGGATCGCCGGGGCCTCGTTACGGTCCTGTGCCAGCCGCCCGAAGAAATTCGCAAGCGCGGACGGCGGCACGCGTGCGGCGACCATCAGGTCGGTAGCATAGGCGTCGGCGGCGGCCTCGGCCGCCTGGGTATAATCGGCGCGGATGATCTGTTCGGTCAGCAACAGCACGAGCGCCCCGCCCGCGAAATCGCCGAACATCAGGCCAAGGACGCCGATGGACCCGGCGGACCGCAGCGCGATCCGCGTCGGATCGCGCGCGGCGACGTGGCCGATTTCATGGGCCAGTACGGCGGCAACCTCGTCCGGCGCGGCGGCGGCGTCGATGAGGCCCGCAAACAGCACCACCTGCCCGCCCGGCAGGGCAAAAGCGTTGATCATCGGATGGTCGAGGACCGTGACGGTCAGCGGCGCGGGCAGATCCGCGACATCGGTCAGCAGCGTGGTCATCGCGGCAAGCGCCGCCGCGCCCTCCGGCGCGTCGCAAACCGGCAACGGCAGGCCGAGGCCGCGCTCGTCCAGGGCGGTGCGGATCTGGCCCAGCGTCGCCGCGCCAAGGGCCGCCTCTCCCTCTGGGGGCAGATAGTCGGCCAGCGCGTCGGCGAGGGTCGGCACCAGCACGGTGATCATCAGCGCGACCGAGGCCACGGCAGCCAGACCGAGTGCCGCGAGTGTCCACCGTCCGCGAACCTTTGGCGCACGGTGCAGGCGTTTGGCACGGGTGCGGATCAGGGCCAGCACGTCGTCATCGACGATCAGGCGCGTCGCATCGTCACGGACGCGGGTAAGGACGCCAAAGCCGGCGCGGGCCTGACCGGGCAGGCTGCGGATTTCGGTGTAGGGCCAAAGCGTTGGCTCAGCCCCGCTGCCGGGCGGCGTAATGGTCATCGCGCCGGGCCTGCCGCGTTTGTGAGACGCGGGAGCGGCGTCGTCGAACCCAAGGGCCGCGGGGACGGCCACGGGGTGCGCGCCATCCATCCATTGGCCCGCGCCGCGCCAGACCGGATCGCCGGAGCCCACGGCAATCACCGGACGGGAAACCGGGCGTTTCATCGGCATCCTCCTGTATGGCATCGCGCCGTCATATCGCGGCGCCGAGGTCGAGTGCTTCGGCAAAGCCTTCGGCCTCGCCCGCTGCCGCCCTTTCGCGCTGTGCGATGGTTGGCAGGACGGAGGTGCCGGTCAGGACGACGGCCAGCGCATAGTGCCGCCACAGCGGCAGCGTGATGAAGGCGTGGCGCAAGGCCGTCCACAGCAGAAACAGTGCGAAATACCCGATCACGAGCGCCACGGCCGCCGCGATCGTCCAGGGCGAGACACGGGCGAGGTCCAGTACCTGCACAACGCCCGCAACCTCGAGCCGCCAGGCGGCGAGCGCGATCACCACAAGCGGGGCGATCAGCACGAGAACGAGGGCGAGGATCCCGAAACCGGTGATCCGGGCCACCACGGGCACGGAAAACTGCGCGATCAGGTGCAGGCCCTGCGCCTGCTTGGCCTCGGCCATCAGCCGCGTCGCCGTGACGCGGTAATGCACGATGCCATAGAGCCACCAAGGCCCGGTCAGCCACAGCAGATGGGCAAACCGGGGCGCCTCGTACATGGCGATCAGGATCGCCCCGGCGGACAGGGCACCGGCCACCAGCACATGGGCAAACGCCGGATAGAGCATCTGCCAGTCGCCGCCCTGATGCAGACGTGCGGTGCCGAACCAAGTGCGGTCGGTGATATAGGCCTCGAGGTGGAACGTCATGCGCGGCCACAGGATGCCCAGCGTCAGGATCGTGCACAGCCAGTGCCACGTCGCCCGCAGCGCATAGCCGCCCGCCCCCGGCGCCATGCCGAACCGGATCGCCCGCCAGCGGGTGCGCGCCAGCACATAGGACCGCGCGCGGTAGCGGGCAAAGAACCACAGCGGCGCAAGGCCGAGAAAACTGAGGCCATAGGCCACCAGCGGTTGCGCAAACACCGTCAGCGCGCCGAACATCAGCAGTAGGTTCGCGATGCCGAGCCAGAAGGCGAGGATGGTGACGGCGAGAAAGAACCCGGCCAGCTTTTCGGCGCCCGTGCCGGTGTATTCCAGCGGCTGCCCGCCGGGTGCGACCGCCGACCAGTAATACCGGCGCAGGCGCGTGCGCGCCCAGAAGCGATAGAGGCCAAGGGTGAGGAGCGTCAGAAGCCCGGTCTTCAGAGCAAGCCGGAACACCGGTCCCCGGTCGCCGTGGAATGCCGTCGGAAGGTCGGCTGCCTGTGTCGCGGGAATGCGGGCGGGCACGCCTGGCTGTGCCGCGGTACTGCGCGCGGGTGCGGATTCGGTCAGGTCAGGTGAACCGGTTGTCACGGGGGAACCCTCGGGGGGCCATGCGGCCTGCCGTTGCACGTTTGGCCAGATAATCGCCAAGAGCCGTTTCGGTCCGCGTCCGGCCCGCCGGATCGCGCCAGGTGAGTCCGGCAGAGAGGGTGAATGTGGTGACATCGGACAGCCCGCCGTCCTTGTACTTTTGCAACCTGACGCCTTTGCCACGTCCCATTTCGGGCAGGTCCGACAGCGGGAAAACCAGAACTTTGCGATTTTCGCCCACGACGGCCACATGATCGCCCGTCAACGGCGCACAGACCACCGCCCGTGCCGGTGCGCGCACGTTCAGCACCTGTTTGCCCGCGCGGGTCTGCGCTAGCGTCTCGTCCTGCTGCACGACGAACCCGTCGCCCGCCGACGAGGCGACGATGAGTTTCTCGCCGGGCCGGTGGATGAAGAACGCGACGATGTCGGCCTCGTTGGGCAGGTCGATCATCAGGCGCAACGGCTCTCCCATGCCGCGCCCGCCGGGCAGCGACGCGCCTGTGATCGTATAAAACCGCCCGTTCGAGCCGAAGACCAGCAACCGGTCGGTGGTTTCGGCGTGAAACACATAGCGCGACGCGTCGCCGTCCTTGAATTTCAGCTCGCGGTCCAGCGCGATGTGGCCGGTCATCGCACGGACCCAGCCCATCTTGCTGCACACGACGGTGATCGGCTCACGCTCGATCATCGCCTCCATCGGCACTTCGGCAGTCTCGCCCGCCTCCATGAACGCGGTGCGCCGCGCGCCGCCGGGGCTGTCGCGGCCGAACGTCTTGCGGGTCTCGCGCAGTTGATCGGCCAGCGTCTTCCACTGCACGGTCTCGCTTTCGAGCAGGTCCTCAATGCCGGCGCGCTCTTCCATCAGGGCGGATTGCTCGCGCAACAGTTCGAGTTCCTCGAGGCGGCGCAATGACCGCAGCCGCATGTTCAGGATCGCCTCGGCCTGCACGTCGGTCAGCTCGCCGGGCCCCGGAACCGGCGGCACATAGGCCGCCTCGTCCATCGCACGCGGCGGCACGTCGCCCCAGTCCTGCGCCATCAACGCCTCTTTGGGGCCGTCGTCATAGCGAATAATGTCGATCACGCGGTCCAGATTGAGAAAGGCGATGATGAACCCCTCGAGAACCTCGAGGCGGTGATCGATCTTTTCCAGACGGTGCCGCGAGCGGCGCAACAACACGTCGCGACGATGATCGAGGAAAGCGCGCAGCACCTCTTTCAGCGAGCAGACCTTTGGCGTCAGCCCGTCGATCAGCACGTTCATGTTGAGCGAAAACCGCGATTCCAGCTCGGAGTTGCGGAACAGCATCCCCATCAGCATCTCGGGCTCGACGGTGCGGGCGCGCGGCTCCAGGACGATGCGGATGTCTTCCGTGCTTTCGTCGCGCACATCGGCCAGAAGCGGCACCTTCTTGGTCTGGATCACCTCGGCCAGCCGTTCGATCAGTTTGGATTTCTGCACCTGATAGGGGATTTCGGTGACGACGATCTGCCACTGCCCCTTGCCCAGCTGCTCGACCTCCCAGCGCGCGCGCACCCGGAACGCGCCGCGACCGGTGCGGTACGCTTCGGCAATATTGGCGGGCGGCTCGACGATGACGCCGCCGGTCGGGAAATCGGGGCCGGGAATATAATTCAGCAGGGTTTCGTCGCGCGCATCCGGCGTCTTGATCAGGTGCAGGCAGGCGTCGATCAGCTCATGCAGATTGTGCGGTGGAATGTTCGTCGCCATGCCGACGGCGATGCCGCTCGCGCCGTTGGCCAGCAGGTTCGGGAACGACGCGGGCAGGACCACCGGCTCTTCGAGACGGCCGTCATAGCTCGGTTTGAAATCGACCGCGTTTTCGGCGAGGCCATCGAGCAGCGCTTCGGCGGCGGCGGTCATCCGCGCCTCGGTATAGCGGCTTGCCGCAGGATTATCGCCGTCGATATTGCCGAAATTGCCCTGACCGTGGACCAGCGGATAACGGATGTTGAAATCCTGCGCGAGGCGGGCCATCGCGTCATAGATCGCCATGTCGCCGTGCGGATGGAAATCGCCCATCGTGTCGCCCGCGATCTTGGCCGATTTCAGGAAGCCGCCGGTGTGGGTCAGGCGCAACCGGGACATGGCGTACAGGATCCGCCGGTGCACCGGTTTCAGCCCGTCACGGGCATCGGGCAGCGCGCGGTTCATGATCGTCGACAGCGCATAGGTCAGATAACGATCGCCGATCGCCTTGCGCAGCGTCTCGACCATATCGTTGCCCGCGGGCGCGTCGTCGGTACCGTGGTCGCTGTCGGGCGTCTCGTTCATGTCCGTCCTCTAGCCAGCAACCGGCGGTGCGTAAAGCGGTGACTGCGGCACAGGGCGCAACGTCGCAGGTCTGCGGTCGGCGATTTGACGCGGCCCGTGCAACTTTCCCCTGCCAAAACGGTTCAGTATAAGGTAAAGATGCAGACAATCACAAAACCGGCGGTTTCTACAATCTACCGAATCGATAAATTGAGGGCAGTGCCATGATCCGCTTCATCCTTGTGACATTCCTGTTTTTGGGATGGGCCTTTTTTGAGCTGTCCGGCGGTTCCGCTTTCGTCGCCGAAGAGCAGTCGATCGCCGCGACCGACAGTATGACGACCGAGGTCGAGGGGATCGAGATCGTGACGCGCGGTGCCGATCCGACGCTTGCCTCGCTTGCCGTACCGCAACGTCTGACACAGCCGCTGATCGAACCCGCTGTTGCCCCCGCCGCACCTGTGGCCGACGATCTTGCGGCGGATGTGGCCGCCGTCCTCGCGGAAGTTGCCGCCGAGCCGACAGCGCCCGACACCGTCCCTGCCGAGAGTGGCGCGACCGACCTGCGCGAGGTTGCGGGCACCCGCGTGAACATGCGCACCGGTCCCGGGACCGGTTACGGCGTCGTGACGACGCTCGACGGCGGCACCCGCGCGCAGGTCATCGACAGCGATCCGTCCGGCTGGGTGAAACTGCGCGTCGACGGCACCGGTCTCGAAGGCTGGATGGCCGCGCGTCTGCTGGCCCCGGTAGAGGGCTGACGCCCGCCCCGCTCCCGGGCCGTGGCGCCCCGCTCCATCCTCATCACCGGCTGTTCGTCGGGCATCGGTCGCGACGCCGCCTATGGCCTTCGCACGCGTGGCTGGCAGGTGTTTGCGGCCTGCCGCAAGGAGGCGGACTGCCGGCGGTTGCGGGACGACGGCTTTGCCGCGCCGCGCATCGACCATACGGATCCCGACAGCATCGCGTCCGGCCTCGCGCAGGTTCTTGACGCGACCGGCGGCTCCCTCGACGCGCTGTACAACAACGCGGCATACGCCTGTCCCGGTCGGGTCGAGGATCTGCCGCGCGGCGCCCTGCACGACATCTTTGACGCCAACCTGTTCGGCCTGCACGATCTGACCATCCGCGTCCTGCCGGTCATGCGGGCGCAGGGTCACGGGCGCATCGTCAACTGTTCGTCCGTGCTGGGCCTCGTCGGCCTTGAAATGCGCGGTGCCTATGTCGCCACGAAATTCGCGCTCGAGGGGCTGACGGATGTCCTGCGCCTCGAAATGCGGGGCACGGGGATCCATATCTGCCTGCTCGAACCGGGGCCGATCGCCTCGAAGATCCGCGAGAACGCGATCCCGCACTTCGAGAAATGGTTCGAGGGCCGCGAATTCGCCCGGCCCGACCGGTACGCCATCCTGCGCAGCCGGTTGTACACCGCCAGCGGTCCCGACCGGTTCGAACTTCCGGCAAGTGCGGTGACCAGGCGCCTGATCCACGCCATCGAAAGCCCGCGGCCGCGGCCCCGCTATTACATCACCACGCCCACCCGGATCGCAGGCGTGCTGCGGCGCCTGCTGCCCACCCGGGCGCTCGACTGGCTGGCCGCGCGGGTCTGACACGGCTTTCCTTCGCCGCCCATGCTGCTACATCCCTTCCCGAACGCCCCCGGTCCGGCGCAGGAGCACCCCATGTCCGACGATCCGCTGTTTTTTGTCGTCCTTCTGTCCGTGGTGGCCGTCGTCGGCGTTCTGGCCTTCGGCATCGGCACCTTCGGCAAGGGCGGCGAATTCAACCGCAAATACGCAAACCGCATCATGCGCTGGCGGATCGGGGCACAGGCCTTCGCGGTCGTCCTGATCCTGCTTTACGTCTGGCTGCGCGGCTAATCCCTCAATCAGGAGCCTGTCATGGTCGTCCTCAACAAAATCTACACCCGCACCGGCGATGGCGGCGATACCGCCCTGGGCAACGGCGTGCGCGTCGCGAAGTATTCGCAGCGCGTCTCCTCCTATGGCACCGTGGACGAGACCAACGCCACCGTCGGCATCGCGCGGCTGGCCGCAACCGGCGACATGGACGCAGCCCTCGCCCGCATCCAGAACGACCTTTTCGATCTCGGCGCAGACCTGTGCCGTCCCGAGATGTCGAAGGACGCCGACGCCGAATACCCGCCGCTGCGCATGGCGCCCGCACAGGTCGATCGCCTGGAATCGGAAATCGACGCGATGAACGAGCATCTGTCGCCCCTGCGGTCGTTTGTCCTTCCGGGCGGCTCTGCCCTCGCCGCCCATTTGCACCTGTGCCGCACCGTGTCGCGCCGGGCCGAACGCCTGCTGGTGGAACTCGCCACCCTCGAAGAGGTCAACGAAGCCGCGGTGAAATACCTGAACCGCCTGTCCGACTGGTTCTTCGTCGCCTCACGCGCCGCCAACGACAACGGCGCGGCAGACGTGCTCTGGGTCCCCGGCGCAAACCGCTGACCGCCAGCGGCTCGCCCCCGTTCTTCTGGTTGAAAATATCCCGGGGAGCGCGAGGGGCTGGCCCCTCGCCCCTTCCCTTCATGCGCCGCACACGGCACCTAGCCGTTCAGCCGTGCGGCCGCATCCATGTGCATGATCCAGCGCTTGTCGTCTTCGGCCACGGTACCTGCATTGTCGCACAACCGGCGCACATAATCGGCGCAACACAGGTGGTGCAGCCGCATCGCACCCGGTACGGCGGCGATTTCGGCGTAGACCGCGTCGAACACCGGGCCATAGCTTTGTGCCGACAGATCGCGGTGCCCGTTGCGGTTGCGCGCCTTGTAGAACATGTCGGTGTACCGGTCCTTGCCCGCGCTGGCGCTGGGTTTGCCGCGCTTGAGGTCGAAACTCTCGTCGGAGCGGATGACGTAGTGGTTCATCTGCGCCGTGGCGTGGGTGATTTCTTCCTTGGACGTGAACCGGATCGGATGTGGCGCGGTCAGAAATCTCGGGATCGTACGGCCCTCGCAATCGACGATGCGGTTTTCGGGCGCCGTCCAGTCGCCGTCGAAATTATAGGGGCTGTGGTCGGAATAGTGGCGAAACCGCAGGGGATCGCGGAACAGCATCTTGAACGTCGCGTTGACGTTGTGGCCCGCGGCACCACAGCGCTTGAACTGCCGGTGTACGAAGCCGTCCCGATACCGCTGCCAGCCGCTGGTCCCGAAGCAGCGCCAGTGAAACGCCATGCCCATGAAATCGCGGACCGCCCCGGTATAGCCCGCCCCGGTCCCGCCAATATCGTCCATGAAACTCTGGATCGTGCCATCGCCCCGGTGCAACACCAGAAATTCGTCGACGTCACAGATCATCAGCCAGTCGGTGCGGGCCGTTTCCGGCCGGTCGCGCATCGCCGCATGGGCGGAATTCTTGGGCGGCAGTTTCGGGCGCGGCACATGTTCGAACCAGGTCAGCCAGCCCGCGTCCTGCAACAGGTTGAGCAGTTGCGGCGAATGGTCGGTGCAATCGTTCACGCCGACCATGACGTCGAACCCGAGCATCCGGTACCACGCCACCCATTCGAGCAGGAAGGCGCCTTCGTCCTTCATTCCGGCAAAGGCCAGAAAGCTCTCGGGTTGCGTCGGGGAGGGTGCGGCGGCGTCGGTCATCTGGGGCAGATATAGGCAACCGACAGCGATGGCGTAAAGCCTCGTTGCCTGCTAGGCGAGCCAGGTGATGCAGCTTTCCGACAACTTTCGCGGCGCGATGCTCATGTCCGGGTCGATGGCGGCGTTTACGGTCAACGATGCCTGCATGAAGCTGCTGGCAGACGATCTCGACGTCTGGCAGTCGGTATTTTTGCGCGGCATCGGGACGACCTTGTGCCTCGTCCTGCTGACCTGGGGCATGGGGCAGATGCAATGGCGTCATTCCGCCCGCGAGTGGCGTCTGATCGCGATGCGCTCGGCCGCCGAGGCGGCGAGCGCGTTTCTGTTCATCACCGCGCTTTTCAACATGGATATCGCCAATGTCTCGGCGATCCTGCAGGCGCTGCCGCTGACCGTGACGCTGGCCGGCGCGCTGATCCTGGGCGAGGCGGTGGGCTGGCGCAGGCTGGTGGCGATCCTTGTGGGATTTTGCGGCGTCCTGCTGATCGTGAAACCGGGCGGCGCCGATTTCAACGTCTATTCCGTCTACGCGCTGCTCGCCGTGGTGGGCGTAACGGTGCGGGATCTGTCGGCGCGGCGGATGTCGCGCTCGGTGCCGTCGCTGTTCGTGTCGCTGATTGCGGCAATGACGGTCACGGCGGGCGCGGGCATCGGCACCTTGTTCACCGACTGGGCGCCGGTGTCGGGGCGCGACGCGGGCCTGCTGGCGGGAGCGGCGATTTTCATGATCGGCGGCTATGTCTGTTCGGTGGCGGCGATGCGCGTCGGCGAAATCGGGTTCGTGGCCCCGTTCCGCTACGTGAGCCTGATCGTGGCGATGATCCTCGGCGTCGCAGTGTTCGGCACCTTCCCCGACACCACGCGCCTGGTTGGCGCCGCCATCGTCGTGGCGACGGGTCTGTTCACCCTGTGGCGCGAATGGCAGTTGCGCCGCGCGGGCCTCAAGGTGCCGCCCCTGCCGCCCGCGCGGGGATGATGGGCTTGCGCCCGCGCGGGGATGATGGGCGTGGCTGATGCGCGGGCATGACGGGCGGTCCGAAAACCGCCCGCGCGGATCAGCGATTCGCGTAGAAGGCGCCGTTCTCGACGAACACGTTGAACGTCCGCAGCGGGGGCACGCCGGTGCCGAAGCCATCGCCGAAACTGCGGTCGGGGTCGACGGTTCCGAGGATCGTGTCCGCGTCGCGATCCACCGACCGGACGGTGCCGTTCAGGTCGAGAAACAGGTTCGTGCGCTCATCGAAATTGCTGTCGGTCGTGCGCGTCAGGACACCTTCGGCAACGGCGTCGATCTTGCCGCTGGCCTGCTGGCCGAACAGGTCGAGCGTGCCGCGCAGGTTCTGATCCTCGGTGCCGTTGCGGAACAGGGTAATGTCGTCGACGCTGCCATCGACATCGCGCGACCCGGCAAAGCCGACCGCCATCTCGAGGTCACCCAGGATGGTATAGCCGCGCACACCGTTGATGCGGACGTCCGCGCCGATCTCGCCGTTATATTCGACCTGACCGGAGGTGGATGTCACCGGCAGGTCGGCATTGCCGGTGCGGACGCTGTTCTGCTCGATGAAGGCGATCTCG
Source organism: uncultured Alphaproteobacteria bacterium (assembly GCA_963761735.1). GTDB lineage: Bacteria > Pseudomonadota > Alphaproteobacteria > Rhodobacterales > Rhodobacteraceae > CAVXHQ01. The sequence continues at coordinate 129,476 of CAVXHQ010000003.1, read as the reverse complement.
TTGTTGAACGCCCGCAGGTCGTCGCGGTCGCGCGTGGGATCTGCCGCGCCGCAGGCGGAAAGTGCGAGGGCCAGGGTCGGAAGGGCGAGGAGTGGCAGCTTCATGGCAGGGGTCCTGTCTGTGAAAGAGCGTTGGGCGACCGCAGGGAATCGGTCCTGAAAGCGAAGTGTCGGCCGGGCGGGCAGGTTTTCCAATGACAGCGGTGAAAAGCGGCATGGATCACCCATGTTATCGGATAACCACAGCCCTGAACATGCGGTATTCGACACGGCATGGCCCTGCGGCCCGGCACATCCGCCTGTGCAAACCCGCCTGCGCCGGGTGGCCCGCGCCGACACCCCGCCCGTTGTTGACACCTCATCGCAACCGCCCTATACGGCGCGCAATCCGGACGGGTCCCTCAGGGTGCATCCGTCTGGCATCATAGCTGGAGTAGCCATGATCCGGGCCGTTTTGATGTGCCCCGATCCTCTGCAAATCCACCGCATCGTTCCGCAGGTTGAGGGAGCGTTGCGGGCTTTTTGTTTTGCGCGCAGGCGATCCGCCTGACGTCCGACCGATCATCAAGGGGCCCGCGCGGACGCGCCGGGCCCGACATTCATCGAACGGCGGACCGCCCACATGGGCCGCCTTGTGCACAAAGAACCGGGGAAACGAGCCCAATGCCAACGATTCAGCAGCTGATCCGCAAACCGCGCCAGCCCAAAGTGAACAAGTCGAAATCGATGCACCTCGAAGGATGCCCGCAAAAACGCGGCGTCTGTACGCGCGTGTACACGACGACGCCGAAAAAGCCGAACTCTGCAATGCGGAAAGTCGCCAAGGTGCGTCTGTCCAACGGTTTCGAGGTCATCAGCTATATCGGCGGCGAGAGCCACAACCTGCAGGAACACTCGGTCGTGCTGATCCGCGGCGGCCGCGTCAAAGACCTTCCGGGCGTGCGCTATCACGTGCTGCGCGGTGTCCTTGACACCCAGGGCGTCAAGAACCGCAAGCAGCGCCGGTCCAAGTACGGCGCCAAGCGTCCGAAATAAGAGGTTCGGTTAACTATGCGCACTTTTTTGTTCACCTATGACAATCCCAAGGGCCGCGATTACAGCCGCTTCAAAAGGCATGTTGGTAAGCTTGGAAAAGTGCAAAAGACTGCGACTCGAACCGCGTGGATCATCATGATCCCGAAAACCACTAAATTTAGTAAGTTGAAGAAGGCGCTTGAACGGGTTTTGGATCCGAAAATTGGATCAGCCCTTCTGCATTCTTCTAAGTCCAACAAGCTGCGGAGAATAGACAACCGCGGGAATCGTCCCAATACTTGGGTCACGGAGAGTTATTGATGTCACGCCGCCACGCCGCCGAAAAACGCGAAATCCTGCCCGACGCCAAATACGGCGACAAGGTTCTGACGAAATTCATGAACAACCTGATGGTCGACGGCAAGAAGGCCGTCGCCGAGCGCATCGTCTACAACGCGTTCGACCGGGTCGAAGCGAAACTCAAGAAATCGCCCGTCGAGGTGTTCCACGAGAGCCTCGACAACATCAAGCCGAACCTCGAGGTCCGGTCGCGCCGCGTCGGCGGTGCCACCTATCAGGTTCCCGTCGAGGTCCGCCCCGAGCGGCGCGAGGCACTGGCGATCCGCTGGCTCATCTCGGCGGCGCAAAAGCGCAACGAGAACACCATGGAAGAGCGCCTCGCAGGCGAGCTCGTCGATGCCGTCCAGGGCCGCGGTACGGCCGTGAAGAAGCGTGAAGACACCCACAAGATGGCCGATGCCAACAAGGCATTCAGCCACTACCGCTGGTAAACTGAGCCGGGGCGCGCGCCGCCCCGCCGCTCGTTCCCCACACAGATTTCAGGAGCCGCCCCCATGGCACGCGACTATCCCCTCAACCGCTATCGCAACTTTGGTATCATGGCGCATATCGACGCCGGCAAGACCACCTGCACCGAGCGGATTCTTTACTACACCGGCAAATCGCACAACATCGGCGAAGTGCACGACGGTGCGGCCACGATGGACTGGATGGAGCAGGAGCAGGAGCGTGGCATCACGATCACCTCTGCTGCGACGACCACGTTCTGGCAGCGTCAGGAGGATCCGTCCGAGGACGGCACCTCCGATACGAAGTACCGGATGAACATCATCGACACCCCCGGCCACGTCGATTTCACCATCGAGGTCGAGCGCTCGCTCGCGGTTCTCGACGGCGCGATCTGCCTGCTGGATGCCAACGCCGGTGTCGAGCCGCAGACCGAAACCGTCTGGCGTCAGGCTGACCGCTACAAGGTGCCGCGCATCGTGTTCGTCAACAAGATGGACAAGATCGGCGCCGATTTCTACAACTGTGTCAAGATGATCGCCGACCGCACCGGCGCCGTTCCTGCCCCCGTGCAGTTGCCGATCGGTGCCGAGACCGAACTCGAAGGCATCATCGACCTCGTGACGATGGAAGAGTGGGTCTACCTCGGTGAGGACCTCGGTGCCTCGTGGAAGCGGCAGCCGATCCGCGAAAGCCTGCTCGAGCAGGCGACGGAATGGCGTGGCAAGCTCGATCGAGCTCGCCGTCGACATGGACGACGCCGCGATGGAGGCCTACCTCGACGGGACCGAGCCGTCGGTCGATCTGCTGCACAGCCTGATCCGCAAGGGCACGCTGGCGCTGAAATTCGTCCCCGTGCTGGCCGGTTCCGCGTTCAAGAACAAGGGCGTACAGCCCCTGTTGAACGCCGTGATCGACTATTTGCCAAGCCCGATGGACGTCGTCGACTACATGGGCTTCCGGCCCGACGACGAGACCGAAACCCGCAACGTCCCGCGCCGCGCGGACGACGACATGGCATTTTCGGGCCTTGCGTTCAAGATCATGAACGACCCCTTCGTCGGGTCGCTGACGTTTACCCGGATCTATTCGGGCAAGCTGAAGAAGGGCGATGCGATGCTCAACTCCACCAAGGGGAGCAAGGAGCGCGTCGGCCGGATGATGATGATGCACGCCATCAACCGCGAGGAAATCGACGAGGCCTGGGCCGGTGACATCATTGCGCTGGGCGGTCTGAAGAACACGACGACCGGCGACACGATCTGCGATCCGCAGGATCCCGTGGTGCTGGAAACGATGACCTTCCCCGAGCCGGTCATCGAAATCGCCATCGAGCCCAAAACCAAGGCCGACCAGGAAAAGATGGGCCTCGCGCTGCAGCGTCTTGCCGCCGAAGACCCCTCTTTCCGCGTCGAGACCGATTTCGAGTCCGGTCAGACGATCATGAAGGGCATGGGCGAATTGCACCTCGACATCCTCGTCGACCGCATGAAGCGCGAATTCAAGGTCGAAGCCAACATCGGCGCGCCGCAGGTGGCCTATCGTGAAACGATCGACCGCGAGGCCGAGCACACCTATACCCACAAGAAGCAGTCTGGTGGATCGGGTCAGTTCGCCGAGGTGAAGATGGTCATCACCCCGACCGAGCCGGGCGAAGGTTTCTCGTTCGAGAGCAAGGTCGTGGGCGGCAACGTGCCCAAGGAATACATCCCCGGCGTCGAGAAGGGCGTGCGCTCGGTCATGGACTCCGGTCCGCTCGCCGGCTTTCCGGTCATCGACTTCAAGGTGGCCCTGCTGGACGGTAAATTCCACGATGTGGACTCGTCGGTCCTCGCGTTCGAAATCGCCGCCCGTCAGTGGATGCGCGAAGCGATGCGCAAGGCCGGTGCAAAGCTGCTCGAGCCGATCATGAAAGTCGAAGTGATCACGCCCGAGGAATACACGGGCGGCATCATCGGCGACCTGACGTCGCGTCGCGGTCAGGTGCAGGGGCAGGATACCCGTGGCAACGCCATCGCCATCGACGCGTTCGTGCCGCTTGCGAACATGTTCGGCTATATCAACACGTTGCGCTCCATGTCCTCGGGCCGCGCGAACTTCTCGATGCAGTTCGATCACTACGAGCCCGTGCCGCAGAACATCTCGGACGAGATCCAGAAGAAATACGCATAAATCGGGTGCCGGGCATATGCCCGGCCTGCCCACCACCGTAGGCCGGGCGCTGCCCGGCACCCCAACTTTCAGGAGTGACCCAAATGGGCAAGGCGAAGTTCGAACGCAACAAACCGCATGTGAACATCGGGACGATCGGTCACGTTGACCACGGCAAGACGACGCTGACGGCGGCGATCACGAAGTATTTCGGTGATTTTCAGGCCTATGATCAGATCGACGGCGCGCCCGAAGAGAAGGCGCGCGGGATCACGATCTCGACCGCGCACGTCGAGTACGAGACCGAGGCGCGCCACTACGCGCACGTCGACTGCCCCGGCCACGCCGACTACGTCAAGAACATGATCACCGGTGCCGCCCAGATGGACGGCGCGATCCTTGTCGTGAACGCCGCCGACGGACCGATGCCGCAGACGCGCGAGCACATCCTGCTGGGCCGCCAGGTGGGCATTCCCTACATGGTCGTCTACATGAACAAGGTCGACCAGGTCGACGACGACGAGCTGCTCGAGCTGGTCGAGATGGAAATCCGCGAGCTCCTCTCCAAATACGAGTATCCCGGCGACGACATCCCGATCATCCCCGGTTCCGCGCTGCACGCGATGAACGGCACCAGACCGGAAATTGGTGAAGAATCCATCAAGAACCTGATGAAGGCCGTGGACGAGTACATCCCGACGCCCGCGCGCGCCGTGGACAAGCCGTTCCTGATGCCGATCGAGGACGTGTTCTCGATTTCGGGCCGTGGCACGGTCGTGACCGGTCGCGTCGAGCGTGGCGTGGTGAACGTCGGCGACGAGATCGAGATCGTCGGCCTGCGCGACACCAAGAAGACGACCTGTACGGGCGTTGAAATGTTCCGCAAGCTGCTCGATTCGGGCCAGGCGGGCGACAACATCGGCGCGCTGCTGCGCGGCGTCGACCGCGAGGGCGTGGAGCGCGGTCAGATCCTGTGCAAGCCCGGATCGGTGAAGCCGCACACCAAGTTCGAGGCCGAGGCGTATATCCTCACGAAGGAAGAGGGTGGCCGTCACACGCCGTTCTTCGCCAACTATCGTCCGCAGTTCTACTTCCGGACGACGGATGTGACCGGCACGGTCGAGCTGCCCGAGGGCACCGAAATGGTGATGCCGGGCGACAACCTGAAGTTCACGGTCGACCTGATCGCGCCGATCGCGATGGAAGACGGCCTGCGCTTCGCCATCCGCGAAGGCGGCCGGACCGTGGGAGCGGGCGTGGTCGCGAAAATCCTGGCGTAACCGGCGACTTTGCTCTGCAAAGTCTGCCGAGTGCGACGTTCTGTGACAGTCGTTTTGTGCAGCAAAACGATGAGAGCAGGGCGGAGGCACCCGGTTCAAGTTGAGTACTAAACAGGCCGCCCCCCGGGGCGGTCTTTTGCATCTTGAACTTCGTCGCTATATCGTGCAAACGACACCTGCGACGTTAACGCTATCGATGGCACTGCTCCCTTTCGGTTCAGTCTTCTGATATTGCACTGACCAAGCTGAAACGTCCGTGCACCTGCGCGGACACCTACTGGAGAGACATCATGGCTACCGGCACCGTAAAGTGGTTCAACGCAACTAAAGGCTTCGGCTTCATTTCGCCCGACGGCGGCAGCAAGGACGTGTTCGTGCACATCTCTGCCGTCGAGCAGGCGGGCCTGACCGGCCTTGCGGACGACCAGAAAGTCACCTTCGACATCGAAGCTGGCCGCGACAACCGCGAAAGCGCCACGAACATCAAATTGGCTTGACCGGCGGCGTTCGGCAAAGCCGAACCCGCCGAGTGCGACGCCCTACGGCAGTCTACTTTTCCCCTTTCGGAAAAGTCGACGAGAGCAGGGCGGAGGCACCCGGTTCAAGTTGAGAACAGAGGCCGCCCCGAAATGGGCGGCCTTTTGGGTTTTGTGTACATCGTTGTTTAGTTGAAGTCCGGCCCGCGGCGCGACGTAGGAGCGCGATCCGAAGTGTCGGGCTTGAACCCTCAATCCGCGGTTTATTTGTGGGTGAAGCCCCGCATTACAAGCTATTACAAACTCCAAAGAATGATTTTTTCTTTGACTAAGTTCTCATAATGAAGGTATTCCTCCGCACACTGCCAATCAGAAGCGTAGGATCAGATGTTGGAAAATGATCAACTTACAGAATTAAGACTAGAGAATATTAGATCTCTGCTTGCAATATCTGATTGGATCAACTTTGGAATTTTTTGGTGACCCTTTGTGGATTGGCGGTGGTTATATACGAAGTTCATCAGTCCAAGAAGGCACATGTCGATATTTTTAATAAACAGAGAGTCATAAGCACATTTGAGTTCTATAATAAATTACGTAGTGAAATTAGAGAAATTCATCAAGATATTATTTCGGAACTGACTCCATCTGACAGGGCCAGCGCGAATAACGGTTTCGACATTCTAACTGACGAGCAGACTAGGTACCTGCTATCAACCGATGGAAAGCCAGTGAGAAAACGGGTCCGCGACATTCTTTCGTTGCTTGAAAGGCTTGCTTGTGGAATAAAATATGAAGTCTATGACGAAAAGATCATTTATGATCTGTCTTCGACTCAAATGACTAGCTATTTGGGTTACTATCTACGGTATATTATTGCAACACGCACAGATACTCCAGAAGCATACTCCGAGTTTCTCAGTCTTGCTGATAGGATTCACCGTAACCAGGTAACCAAAGGGAAGAAATCTTCTCACATGTTAAGGCAAGCAATAGAAGAAGGTGTATATCCAATCTCAAGATAACGAAGAAGCGACGCTATTTTTATGGAATCAATATTTTTTTGCTCGATAGCGCACCATGGGACTAGTCTTTTTCCCCAAAAGCCAACACTTACTCCTTGCCCCCACCCCCAACTCCCCCTATAGCACCGAAGTCCCGAATCCGCGCGCCCACCGCGCCGATCCGTGACACGACCAAAGACGCGACGAGGGCCTGCGATGAGCGCAGCCCCTCCTCTCCGATCTAGACCCTCATGATAGGGTGATGTCACATGGCAGCCAGCCAGAACATCCGCATTCGCCTCAAGGCGTTCGACTACCGCGTCCTCGACGCCTCCACCGCAGAAATCGTATCGACCGCAAAGCGCACCGGCGCCAGCGTTCGGGGACCGATCCCGCTTCCCAACAAGATCGAGAAGTTCACGGTTCTGCGTGGCCCGCACATCGACAAGAAATCCCGCGACCAGTTCGAGATCCGCACGCACAAGCGTCTGCTCGACATCGTGGACCCGACCCCGCAGACCGTGGACGCGCTGATGAAGCTCGACCTGGCGGCCGGCGTCGACGTCGAAATCAAGGTCTGAGGGGACAGATATGCTCAGATCAGGAACGATTGCGAAAAAGCTGGGGATGACCCGGCTGTTCATGGAAGACGGACGTCAGGTGCCTGTCACCGTTCTTCACCTCGACAATCTGCAGGTTGTGGCCCAGCGGACCGCTGACAAGGACGGCTATAGCGCCGTGCAGCTCGGCGCCGGTGCGGCCAAGGCCAAGCGGGTCGGCGCGCCGATGCGCGGCCATTTCGCCAAGGCGAATGTCGAGCCCAAGCGCAAGGTCGCGGAATTCCGCGTCGCGCCCGAAAACATGCTCGACGTCGGTGAGGAAATCATCGCCGCCCACTATTTCGAAGGCCAGTTCGTCGACGTGTCCGGCACGTCGATCGGTAAGGGCTTTCAGGGCGCGATGAAGCGGCACAATTTCGGCGGCCTGCGCGCGACGCACGGTGTGTCGGTCTCGCACCGTTCGCACGGCTCGGTCGGTCAGTGTCAGGATCCGGGGCGCATCTTCAAAGGCAAGAAGATGGCCGGTCACATGGGCTCTGCCCGTGTCACCACCCAGAACCTGCAGGTGATCCGCACCGATACCGACCGTGGTCTTGTCATGGTCAAGGGTGCTGTGCCCGGTTCGAAAGGTGGCTGGGTCACGATCAAGGACGCGGTGAAAAAGCCGGTCCCCGAGAACGTGATCTATCCCGCCGCCCTGCGGTCCGCCGCGCGTGAGGCGCAGAAGCTGGCCGATCAGGCCGCAGCCGAGGCCGCCGCCGCCGAGGAGGCCGCCGCACAGGCCGCCGCTGAGGAGCAGGCTGCCCGCGAGGCCGAAGAAGCTGAAGGAGGCCGAAAAGGCCATCAGCGAGGACAAGGCCGAGGCTGCCGATCAAAGCACCGAGATCGACCCGACGGTTGAAGGAGACTCACAAATGAAGGCCGATGCCATCACCCTCGACGGCAAGGCCGCAGGCTCCGTCGACCTCGACGACGCGATCTTCGGCCTCGTGCCGCGCGCCGATATCCTGCACCGCATGGTCCGCTGGCAGCGGGCCCGCAAACAGCAGGGCACGCACTCCACGCTGGGACGGTCCCACGTCAGCTATTCGACGAAAAAGATCTATCGCCAGAAGGGCACGGGCGGCGCGCGTCACGGCTCTAAGGGCGCGCCGATCTTTCGTCACGGCGGTATCTACAAGGGCCCGACGCCCCGCAGCCACGAGCATGATCTGACGAAAAAGTTCCGCAAGCTGGGTCTGTGCCACGCGCTGAGTGCGAAATATACGGCCGGCGAACTGGTGATCATCGAGAACGCGGACGCGAGCGAGGCCAAGACCGGCGCGCTGGCCAGGCAGATCGGTGCCCTCGGCTGGAAGCGCGCGCTGATCATCGACGGGGCGGCCGTGAACGAGAATTTCGCCCGCGCCGCTGCCAATATCGAAACCCTGGATATTCTGCCCAGCATGGGTGCGAACGTCTACGACATCCTCAAGAGTGACACCCTCGTGCTCACCCGCGCGGCTGTCGAAGCACTGGAGGCCCGTCTCAAATGAGCAAGGCACCGACACCGGTCTCGAACGCGAAGGCCGAGCACTACGACGTGATCCGCAAGCCGATCATCACCGAAAAGGCGACCATGGCGTCGGAGGCCAATGCCGTGGTCTTCGAGGTGGCGATCGAGGCCAACAAGCCGCAGATCAAGGAGGCCGTCGAGGCGCTCTTTGGCGTGAAGGTGAAGGCGGTGAACACGTCGATCACCAAAGGCAAGGTCAAGCGGTTCCGCGGGTCCCTCGGGACGCGCAAGGACGTCAAGAAAGCGTATGTGACGCTGGTCGAGGGGAATACCATCGACGTGTCGACCGGCCTTTAAGAGTTTGGTTCAGGTAGAGTAGGGGAGGCCCTCGCGGGGACGCGGGGGCCTTTTTCGTTTGCGACCCGGGGAACTACGAGGGACTTGAAGACGCCAACTTTGCGGTATATATGAGCGGTATGATTTGGAGGTAGAACATGACCACTTTGGCAAAGCGCAAGACGTCACTTACGCTCGATGCAGGCGCACTCGATGCGGCCCGCGACCTCGGGATCAACGTGTCCGCAGTCGCCGACGCGGCCCTCGGGCGCGCCGTGGCGCAGGCCCGGCAAGAGGCATGGCGCGCGGAGAACGCCGCCGCGTTTGCGGCGCAGGCGGAATGGCACGCGCAGAACGGCCACCCGCTCGCCGATATCCTGATGGCGCCGGGTGCGGCGTCGTGGAAGAGCTAGGCCGCTTCGACGTCGCCGAATATGGCGGTGTGTTCATGGTGGTCATTGAAAGCAACCTGTTGCCGCCGGACCCGTCGGTCGTCGTCATCCCGCTGCTGTCGGGGTATCCGGCGGTCCGTTATCTGAACCCGGAAATTAGGCATTGCGGGCAGACCTTCGTGCTGGCGACACGGCTTGTTGCTGCGGTGCGACGGTCGGCGTTGCAGCGTAGTGGATCGGTCGCGGATCAGGGTGAGGCGATCACGCGGGCTGTGGATGTGCTGATGGGAGGCGTTTAGGGGACGTTGTGCGCACGGCGTCCGGCGGGACGTGAAGAGAGCCGATGTAGCGCTGGCCAAAGGAACACGATTGAAACGTCAACCGGGCTTTAATGGCTGTTGGAGCGATGTACTTGTCGAACGAACCTGGGACTCATATAGGGGCTGTTGCTTCTTAAAGTATGAAACTATGGCTTTTCGCTCTTGGGCATATCGAGGCGAAGCCGGATCATTGCCGCGCCTTTTTTTGACCTGCGCCCTATTGTAAATTAGATCACTGCAGCTCTCGATCTTCCCCCCATACGGCGCCCCCTCGATTTGACGAAACTCATAACGTTTAGTCGATAGGTTCGGTATTCGTCAATATCTCGCGGTAATACTGGACCATCAAACCCTTCAAAAGGAAGAAAGAAATTAATCTGATTTCCATGACTGGAAACTAGGTCTTGGAACATGAAGAACTCAACGAAACCAATAAAGTCATCGAATAAGGAAAAGAAACTATTGTAGCGCAACAAGGTTGCATCCAGCGGGTTGGATTGTTCTAGATATAGCAGCCGGATACACTCGAGTGTGAGGTCAATCCGATCTCTGACTTTTGAGTTCGTTCCCCGCGCCATGTTAATGTTTTGCTTACCATCAATCATTTTTGCAGGAAAGATAGTATATGCTCCAATGGTGCTGCATACACGAAAGAAAGCTTCCATTTCCTTGTCTGAAATCTGTGAAACTATCGACGCCATTCTCTTCCAATTGCGGTACGTGTGGCCGATGGCATCGCTTGATAGGTGAAATTCGCCCTTACTTGAGGTTCCATAAAGGTAAGATCTTGGTTCGCGATCCGACAACGTAAAAGATGTTCCGTCGGGAAGAGGCTTAGTCCACAATAGTTGATGGTAACGCCTGAGTGTCGGACTTCGACTGTCTGGATCTTTCCCTATCGGGGTGTCAGAAAAGAAATCAAATTCGGTGTCGATCATTCTTCATTCCGATGGATTTGTTCAAGGGTACTATCTTTGGAACTCATCAAGAGAGCAACCCCTTGCCCCCCACACCCCCTCCCGCTATACGCCCGCCAACGCCGGGCCCCGGATTCGTCCGGGGTCTTTGCGTTGATGTCGGGGCGGGGTTAGAACCTGAGCCGACCGGGGGGCACGAAAACCCTCAACGAACCGGGCACCTACGGGGGCCTTAATGACCACGCCAATCACCCGTCACGGAGTGACTGGCGCCAAGCAAACGGAAGATAGCAAACATGGCACTCAAGTCGTATAAGCCGACGACGCCAGGCCAGCGTGGGCTGGTGCTGATCGACCGTTCGGAGCTGTGGAAAGGACGTCCCGTCAAGGCCCTCACCGAGGGTCTGACGAAATCGGGCGGCCGGAACAATACCGGACGGATTACCATGCGGCGCATGGGCGGGGGCGCGAAACGCCTCTACCGCGTCGTCGATTTCAAGCGGACCAAGCACGACATGTCGGCCGTCGTCGCCCGCATCGAATACGATCCCAACCGGACCGCGTTCATCGCCCTGATCCAGTACGAGGACGGTGAGCAGACGTATATCCTGGCCCCCCAGCGCGTCGCCGTCGGCGACAAGGTGATTTCGGGGACCAAGCAGGACATCAAGCCGGGCAACGCGATGCCGTTTTCGGGCATGCCCATCGGCACGATCGTCCACAACATCGAGATGAAGCCGGGCAAGGGCGGCCAGATCGCCCGCGCGGCGGGCACCTACGCCCAGTTCGTCGGCCGTGACGGGGGCTATGCCCAGATCCGTCTGTCGTCCGGTGAACTGCGTCTGGTGCGTCAGGAATGCATGGCCACCATCGGTGCCGTCAGCAACCCCGACAACTCCAACCAGAACTTCGGCAAGGCCGGGCGCATGCGCCATTACGGCGTCCGTCCGAGCGTTCGCGGTGTCGCGATGAACCCGATCGACCACCCGCACGGCGGCGGCGAAGGCCGTACCTCCGGCGGCCGTCATCCCGTAACGCCCTGGGGCAAGCCGACCAAAGGCGCCCGGACGCGGAACAAGAAAAAGGCATCGAGCCAGTACATCCTGCGCTCGCGTCATGCCAAGAAGAAAGGGCGCTGATCTATGGCACGCTCGGTATGGAAAGGCCCCTTCGTTGACGCCTATGTGCTCAAGAAGGCGGAAACGTCCCGCGGAACCGGTCGCAACGAGGTCATCAAGATCTGGTCGCGCCGCTCCACCATCCTGCCCCAGTTCGTGGGCCTCACCTTCGGCGTCTATAATGGCAAGAAGCATATCCCGGTGAACATCACCGAGGACATGATCGGCCAGAAATTCGGCGAGTACAGCCCGACGCGGACCTATTACGGTCATGCCGCCGACAAGAAGGCGAAACGCAAATGAGCAAGGAAAAGAACCCCCGCCGCGTCGCCGACAACGAGGCACGCGCCAAGCTGCGGATGCTCAAGACGAGTCCGCAAAAGCTCAACCTGGTTGCCGCGCTGATCCGTGGCAAGAAGGTGGAAAAGGCCCTGACGGACCTGACGTTCAGCAAGAAGCGGATCGCCGGCGACGTGAAGAAATGCCTGCAGTCCGCCATCGCCAACGCCGAGAACAACCACAATCTCGACGTGGACGAGCTGGTCGTGGCCGAGGCCTATGTCGGCAAGAACCTGACGATGAAGCGCGGACGTCCCCGTGCCCGTGGCCGGTTCGGCAAGATCATGAAGCCGTTCGCCGAGATCACCATTCTCGTCCGTCAGGTAGAAGCCGTAGAGGAGACCGCATAATGGGTAACAAAGTAAACCCGATCGGCATGCGTCTTCAGGTCAACCGTACCTGGGACAGCCGCTGGTTCGCCAACACCAAGGACTACGGTGACCTTCTTCTTGAAGATCTCGCCATCAAGGCGTTCATCAAGAAAGAGTGCAAGATGGCCGGCGTCAGCCGTATCATCATCGAGCGTCCGCACCGCAAATGCCGCGTGACGATTCACGCGGCCCGTCCCGGTGTCATCATCGGCAAGAAGGGCGCGGACATCGAGACGCTGCGCAAGAAGATCGCGACCTATACCAAGTCCGAACTGCACCTCAACATTATGGAGGTCCGCAAGCCGGAACTGGACTCTGCGCTCGTCGGTGACAGCATCGCCCAGCAGCTCGAGCGGCGGGTGTCGTTCCGTCGCGCGATGAAGCGGGCCGTGCAGAACGCGATGCGCATGGGGGCCCTGGGTATCCGGGTGAACCTGGCGGGTCGTCTCGGCGGGGCCGAGATCGCGCGGACCGAATGGTACCGTGAGGGTCGCGTGCCGCTGCACACACTGCGCGCCGACATCGACTATGCCCTGACCGAGGCGATGACGCCCTATGGCATCATCGGCATCAAGGTATGGATCTACAAAGGCGAGATCATGGAACATGATCCGCAGGCCCACGATCGCAAGCACGCCGAGCTTCAGGAGGGGTCGATCCCTCGTGGTGCCGGTGGCGGCCGTCGTGACCGATAGGGGGTAGAGGATATGCTACAGCCAAAACGCACAAAGTTCCGCAAGGCGCACAAGGGCCGTATCCACGGCGAGGCAAAGGGCGGGTCCGACCTGAACTTTGGCACCTATGGCCTGAAGGCGACCGAGCCCGAGCGCATCACCGCGCGCCAGATCGAGGCCGCCCGCCGCGCCATGACCCGTCACATGAAACGGGCAGGGCGCGTCTGGATCCGGATATTTCCGGACCTGCCGGTCACGTCAAAACCCGTCGAGGTCCGGATGGGCAAGGGCAAGGGATCGGTCGATTTCTGGGCCTGCAAGGTGAAGCCTGGCCGCATCATGTTCGAGATCGACGGCGTCGACGAAGTCACCGCCCGTGAGGCCCTGCGCCTTGCAGCGATGAAGCTGCCGATCAAGACCCGCACGGTCGTCCGCGAAGACTGGTAGGGGCGAGCCGGCCCAGCCCTTTTGATCTTTGCCGATCGCCAAGTCCGATGCGACAAGAACCCCCGCCCTCACCGGCGGGGGTTTTTTTGGTTGAATTATCCACCTCGATCTGGCCAATCTCCGGAACAATGTTAATCATATTGACTTAACACTGGAATATCGGAGCATCGCCATGACGTTACGCACCCGGGATGCGGCGATAGGCATACTCTTTCTGGCGGCGTTCCTGCTCTACGGTGTCGGTACGATGTGGGCCACCAGGGGCGCGGTGGGGGCCGGTTTCGTGCTGATGATCGGCAATTCCGTTGCCGTCCTGCTGATCGGCGTTCTCATGCATCCCGTCATCGCCCCCCATGCACCCGGCGTGGCCGTTCTCTACCTATTCACCCGCGTCGCGGAGGCGCTTCTGCTGGGGGCCGGGGCGGTGATCTTGCTGGCCGATGCTGGGGGCGCCGATGGTAATGGACGGAACGGTTTTGCCTATCACGCCGGGATGATCGTTCTCGGCCTTGGCAGCCTGCCGTTCTGTCGCATACTGATCCGACAGGCCCTCGTGCCGCGACCGTTGGGGTGGCTTGGACTGATCGGATACTCGATATTCGTGCTCGGCATTGCAGCGGATGCTGCGGGTTACAGCACCACCGGCATGGTTCTTCTCGTTCCCGGCGCGCTGTTCGAGATCGGCTTCGGTCTTTGGCTGATCCTGCGTGGCTTTGGCGACGGGCAGAAGTACGGATAGAAACGTCTTTGCCTGAAAGGGAGGAACAAGGAATCGTGCGGTGTACATTCCCGAATGGGCTGCAATTGTGCCAAGATTGGATGTGAGGCGGCACAGGTCAAATACACCGCCCTCCGTCCACTTCCATCGCTACCCCCGTCACCATGCCCGCCTCGTCCGAGCACAGATAACACGCCGCGTTGCCGATATCCTGTGGTGTCGAAAATCGCCCCAGCGGGATCGTCGCCAGAAACTGTGCCCGCCGCTCGGGGGTGTCTTCGCCCATAAAGCTCTTCAACAATGGCGTTTCGCCCGCCACCGGATTGATCGCATTCACCCGCACGCCGAATGGCGCGAGTTCGACCGCCATCGATTTCGTCGCCGTGATCAGCCAACCCTTCGAGGCGTTGTACCAGCTTAACCGGGGCCGCGGCGACACGCCCGCCGTTGACGCGACGTTCAGGATCGCACCGGACTGTCGCGCCTTCATCCCCGGCACGAAGGCGCGGGCCATGAAATAGACGGCCTTCATGTTCACGGCGACCACCCGGTCGAAATCCGCCTCGTCGATGTCTTCCATCAGACCTGGCAAATGCGTGACGCCCGCGTTGTTCACCAGAATATCCAGCGGCCCATGCGCCGCGACAACCTCGGCCAGCGCCGTCACACCTGCTGCCGAACTCACATCGCAGACGCAGGTCACGCCGCCGATCTCGTCCGCCACCGCGCGCGCGCCCGGTTCCGCGATATCGGCCAACACGACGCGCGCCCCCTCGGCCGCGAATTTCCGCGCGATGCCTGCGCCAAATCCCGATCCCGCGCCGGTCACCAGCGCCAGCTTGCCGTCCAGACGTCCACCCATGGCCTGCCCATCCCAATTTTTCTTGCCAAAAATACTCAATTCCACCGCGTCATCCATGAAACGCCGCCACCGTCTTCAGTGCCGAAAACCCGTAGAGCGCCGCAAAGCCCTTTTCGCGCCCATGCCCCGACAGGCCCGACCCGCCGAACGGCAATTCGACACCGCCGCCCGCGCCGTAGTTGTTCACGAACACCTGTCCTGCCCGCAGCGCGCGCGCCAGCCGCATCTGCCGCGCGCCGTCCCGTGTCCAGACCGAGGCGACAAGGCCGTATTCGGTACCGTTGGCAATCGCCAGCGCCTCTGCTTCGGTGTCGAACGGGATCAGGCACTGCACGGGGCCAAAGATTTCCTCGCGCGCCAGGACGTGATCCGGCGGCACATCGGCGAACAGCACCGGTGCGACGTAGTGCCCGTCCTTTGGCAGATCTCCCAGGGGCGTGCGCGCCGCCACGCACAGATCCGCGCCGCGGGCGATAAATCCGTCGACGATTGCTTTCTGGCCTGCCGAAATCAACGGCCCGACGCGCGGATCGTCGACGGCCGGGCCGACGGTCAGCGCGCCGTAGGCGGCGACCATGGCCGCGCGCACCGCGTCATAGACGGGCCGCGCGACGAGGATGCGGGAGGCCGCCGAACAGGTCTGACCCGCGTTCTGTATCCCGGCGTTCACCAGAAACGGCAGGGCGGCGTCGATGTCCGCGTCGGCAAACACGATCTGCGGTGATTTACCGCCAAGCTCCAGCGTCACGGGCACGACGTGTGGCGCCGCTGCCGCCTGAACGGCGCGGCCCGTCGCGACGGAGCCGGTAAAGCTGACGTGCTGCACCCCCGGGTGCCCGGCCAGTGCCGCACCCGCCTGCGCCCCGGTGCCGGGCACGATGTTCAACGCGCCGGGGGGCAGACCCGCCTCGATCGCCAGCGCGCCGAAGGCAAGTGCGGTCAGGCAGGCCTCTTCGGCGGGTTTGAGAACGCAGGCGTTGCCCATCGCCAGTGCCGCACCGACCGAGCGCCCGATGATCTGCATCGGATAGTTCCACGGCACGATATGGCCGGTCACACCGTGCGGTTCGCGCAGGGTATAGACGGTATAGCCCTCGAGATAGGGGATCGTCTCGCCGGTGATCTTGTCACAGGCACCGGCGTAGAATTCCATATACCGCGCGAGTGCCAGCGCATCGGCGCGGCCCTGCGACAGCGGTTTGCCGACGTCCAGCGCCTCGATCCGGGCAAGATCACCGGCGCGGGCGGCGACGAGATGGCCGAGCCGCGCGAGGATGCGTCCCCGTTCGGCGGCGGGCATGTGGCCCCAGACGCCCGCCCGCGCCGCGTGGGCGGCAGCAACGGCGGCGTCGATGTCGGCAGGGCCGCCCCGCGCGATCCGGGCCAGCGGCGTGCCGTCGGAGGGGTTGGTCAGCGGCAACCTGTCGCCGGATGCAGGAGCGCGCCATGTACCGCCGACAAGGCACAGGCCCGGGTCGAACCACAGATCGAGGGGGGCGTGGGTCATGCGGTCTCCTGCACGTCAAGTGTCGGCGCCGCGGCGAGCAGCGCCTGTGTATAGGGGTTTTGCGGCGCGTTGAAAACGTCCTGGGTCGGCCCCTGCTCGACGATACGGCCCGCCTGCATGACCATGATCCGGTCGGTGACAGAACGGACGACGGTCAGATCGTGACTGATGAACAGATAGCTCAGCGGGCGTTTGCGGCACAGGTCGGCAATCAGATCGAGAACCTGCGCGCGCACCGACACGTCGAGGGCCGAGACGGCCTCGTCGAACACGATCAGATCGGGTTCGGTGATCAGGGCACGGGCGATGGCGATGCGCTGACGCTGGCCGCCCGAAAACTCGTGCGGGAATTTACGGGCATCGTCGGCGGTCAGGCCGACGTCGGTCAGCGCGCGGGCAATGGCCGCGTCGGCGGCGGCACCGCGGGGCGGATCGGCCAGCAGATGGAACGGCTCGGCAATCAGTCGTGCGACGCGTTGGCGTGGATTGAACGAACCGAAAGGATCCTGAAAGACGACCTGCATCCGCGCCTTGGTTCGAGCCGATGTGCGCCCGGGTGCGATGGGCGCGCCGTCGAGCGTGATGGTGCCGCCCTGCAAGGGCTCGAGGCCGAGGAGAGCGCGGGTGAGCGTGCTCTTGCCGCAACCGGACTCTCCGACGAGGCCAAGGCGCTCGCCCCGGTTCAGCGTGAACGTGACGTTGTTCACCGCCGTCAGGACGGCTGGCGCCGCGAACAGCGAGGGGCGCGCGAGGCGGTAGTGGCGCCTGACGCCCTGCACGACAAGCAGCGGGTCCGGCGGCGGCGGTGGCGGCAGGTCGACGCGGTGCGTCGAGGCCGCGAAAAGCGCCGCCGTGTAGGGATGCGCCCGGGTGCGCAGCACATCGCGGGTGGCACCGGTTTCGACGATGCGGCCCGCCTGCATCACGGCGATGCGGTCGGCGACATCGGCCACCACGGCAAGGTCGTGGGTGATGAGCAGCAGGGCCATGCCGTCGCGCACGACGAATTCCTGCAACAGCGCCAGGATCCGTGCCTGCGTCGTGACGTCCAGCGCGGTCGTCGGCTCGTCCGCGATCAGCAGACGGGGCCGCAGGGCCGTGGCCATGGCGATGACAACGCGCTGACGCTGGCCGCCCGACAACTCGTGCGGATATCGCCCCGGCGGCACATCGGCGAGACCGACGCGGGCCAGCGCCTCGACTCCCATGCGCGCCGCCTGCGCGCGGCTGGTGCGGGTGTGGATGCGGATGGTTTCCGACACCTGCGCGCCGATGGTCTGCACGGGGTTCAGCGCCGTCATCGGTTCCTGAAATATCATGCCGATGTCGTTGCCGCGCAGCGCGCAGAGAGCCTTTTCGGAGGTGCGCGTCAGGTCGGCCCCGTCGAGGCGGATAGTGCCGGTGGTGCGTGCCCCGTCCGGCAGCAGGCCGATGATCGCCAGCGCGGTGAGGGATTTGCCCGATCCGCTTTCGCCGGTGATCGCCGTGATCCGGCCGGGATGCAGAGTGAGCGAGACGTCGTGCAGGATCGGCGTGTCGTGGATGTGCAGCGACAGGGCGTCGAGGGTCAGCAGCGGTGTTTCGGGTGACGCGTTCGTGTCGCGCCGCGCGGCGACCCCGGCGGGCACCCGCTGGCCGCGCGGTCCGGACAGGCCGACGGTCATTTGCGGGCCCGGTGCAGGCGCGGATCGAGGCGGTCGCGCAGCCCGTCGCCCAGCAGGTTTAGGCCGAGGACCGTGATCACGATGGTCAGGCCGGGCACAAGCGCCACATGCGGATATTGCGACACGAGGGTCTGCGCATCGGCGAGCATCCGGCCCCAGCTTGGCGTCGGTGGCTGTGCGCCAAGGCCGATATAGCTCAGCGCCGCTTCGGCAAGGATGCCCAGCGAGAACTGGATGGTGCCCTGAACGATCAGCAGGTTGGCGATGTTGGGCAGGATATGTTCGGCGGAAATGCGCAGCCGTCCCTTGCCCGCCACGCGCGCGGCAAGGATGAAATCGCGCTGCCAAAGCGACAGGGCGGCACCGCGTGACAGACGCGCAAAGACAGGGACGTTGAAGATGCCGATGGCGATGATGGCATTCACCGCCGAGGGGCCGAAGACGGCGGTGATCAGGATCGCGATGACGAGTGACGGAAAGGCGAAGACAAGGTCGTTGGTGCGCATGATCGCCTCGTCCAGCAACGACCCGCGCGTCGCCGCGGCGGCGAGGCCCAGCGGCACGCCGATGCCGATGCCGATGCCCACCGCGACGAAGGCCACGGCGAGCGAGGTGCGCGCGCCGAGCATGATCATCGACAGCATGTCGCGCCCGAAATGATCGGTGCCGAGAAGGTTTGCGAGGCCCGGCGGTTGCAGTTTGTTGGGAACATCGAGGGCGGTGATATCGGCGGGCGTCCAGACGTAGGACACGAGCGCCAGCGCCGAGATGAGACCGCAGAGCAGGATGCCGAGGATCAGACCGCGCGTCATGTGCGACGCCTCAGGCGCGGATCGACGGCGGCATAGGTCAGATCGACGACGAAATTCACCACGATCACCATGAAAACGAGCAGCATCACCGTGCTTTCGACCACGATCAGGTCGCGCGAGGAGATCGACTGGAATATCAGGCGCCCGAGACCGGGGAGGTAAAAGATCTGCTCGATGACGATGGCACCGGCCAACAGGAACGAGAATTGCAGCCCGATGATTGTCAGCACCGGGATCAGCGCATTGCGCACCGCGTGCCGCCACAGCACCTGGCGGCGGGTCAGACCCTTGGCGCGCGCGGTGCGGATATAGTCCTCGCCGAGCGTATCGAGCAGCGCGGAGCGCAGAACCCGCGCGAGGATCGCCGCCTGCGGCAGGGCGAGCGCGAGGCTGGGCAGGATCAGGGCGCGCACGGCGGGGCCCGCGCCGTTGCCCCAGCCCGGAAACCCGCCGGGTGGAAACCAGCGCAGTTTGATGGCGAAGAGTGCCACCATGAGCATCGCGAACCAGAAATTCGGGACGGCGACGCCGATTTGCGTTGTTCCCATCACGGCGGTGTCGCCGGTGCCGCCCCGGCGGGCGGCGGCGTACAACCCGGCGGGGAACGCGATCAGCGTCGACAGGGCGAGCGCCATGACCGCCAGAGGCAAGGACACGGTGATACGGTCGGCGATCAGGCCCGCGACGGGCGTTTTGTAGGTATAGCTCTGGCCGAAATCACCGGTCAGCAGGCCGGAGGCCCAAGACAGATAGCGCATCGCAAAGGGCCGGTCGGTGCCCATTTCCGCCTGCAGGGCCGCGAGGGTATCGGGCCGGGCGCCGGTGCCGAGGATGAAGGCCGCGGGATCGCCGGGGATCACCTCGATCACCGCAAAGATCACCAGGGAGGCGGCGATGAGGGACAGGGCGAGCGAGAGCAGCCGCCCGAGGATGAAGCGCGTCATCGGGCGCGCTCGCCGCTCCCGTGCGGGCGCGTCTCGCTGGCGGGGGGGCGGCGCACGGCCCCGGCGGGCAGGGGGGTGCCGGGGCCCGTCATGTCACTGTGTCCAGCGGACGCCGGTCAGATCGACGGCGGCTGTCGGCTGGTTCAGCCACAACCCCTCGATCCCCGCCCGTGCGACCGTCGCGATGGCCAGCTCGAACAGGTAGGCGTTGACGTAATCCTCGGAGATGAAGGTCTGGAGCCGGTGGTAGATCTCGGTCCGCTGGGCCGGATCGGTGGTCAGCGCGAGGGCGCCGTACCACTCCTGAAAGTCGGCGTTGCTGTACTGAAAGTAATAGTCCGGATCCGCATAGATGCCGATATCCATCGGTTCGGTATGGCTGACGATCGTCAGGCCGAAATCCTTGTTGCCGAAGACCTCTTCGATCCACTGCGCCCATTCGACGTTGATGATCTCGACGTCGATACCGACCTGCCCCAGCTGGCTGGCGATGATTTCGCCGCCGCGGCGCGCGTAGGACGGCGGGGGGAGTTTCAGGGTGGTGGAAAACCCGTCCGGGTATCCGGCGTCGGCGAGCAATGTCCGCGCGAGGTCGGGATCGTAGGGGGACAGGCCGATCAGATCGAGGTAGTCGGGATTGTGCGGCGCGAAATGGGTGCCGATGGGCGTGCCCTGGCCAAACATCGCCCCGTCGATGATCGCCGCGCGGTCGATGGCGACCGATACCGCGTGGCGCACGTTGACGTCGTCGAACGGGGCCACGGCGTTGTTCATGGCCAGGATGGTCTCGCCCTCGGTATTGCCGATCAGCACCTGAAACCGGGGATCGGCCTCGAATTGCACGATATTCTCGGGGGCGGGAAAGCCCACGAAAACGTCCACGTCCTCGGCCATGACGGCGGCGAAGGCGGCGGTCGGGTCCGAGATGAAGCGGAAAGTCGCGGCATCCAGGCTGGCTGCCGTGCCCCAGTAGCCGTCGTAGCGCACCAGTTCCAGACGGTCGCCCTGCACCCAGTCGTCGAAACGGAAGGCGCCGGTGCCGATGGGGTTGGAGGCGATGTCGGCGATGCTCTCGGGGGCGACGATCACCGCGTCGCCCCAGGCCATGTTGAACAGGAACGATCCGTCGGGTTCGGTCAGGGAGACGGCGACGGTCAGCGGATCGATCACCGTCACTTCGGCGATGCCCGCGAACAGGCCCTTTTGCGCGTTGGTGCTGTCCCCGGCGCGGGCGCGGTCGAGGCTGAACTTCACGTCCTCGGCGTCCATCGCCGTACCGTCGTGAAAGGTGACGCCATCCGCGAGATGGAACGTATAGGTCAGGCCGTCGCCCGTGATGTCCCAGCGGGTTGCCAGCCCCGGCACCACCGATCCGTCCGCCATGAAACGTGTCAGGCCCTCGAACACGTTGGAATAGAGCACCGAATCAATCGCCTGCGCCGCGCCGCCCGTCGGATCGAGGTTTGGCGGCTCGAGTTGGATCGCGACGGTGATGTCGGTCTGCTGCGCCGATGCCATTCCGGCGCAAAGCGCCAGTCCGCCTGCGATGAGTAGAGTGCGGTTCATCCGGTTGCTCCCAAAAGGTGTGGTCAGGTCGCGTCGCCGCGATCCTGCGGCACGGCCAGCAATTCCGCAAGGCTGCGTGCCATCACGAGGGCCGCGTCCATCATGTCGTCGACGCCGACCCATTCGTCGGGTTTGTGCGCCAGTTCGAGGATGCCGGGCCCGTAGGCGACGCAGTTCTTCAGCTTGCCGATACGGTCGATGTGTTTCTGGTCATAGGTGCCGGGCGAGGCGACGAAATCGGGCGCGCGGCCCAGTACCGCCTCGATCTGACGGGCAAGCGACGCCGCCACCGGTGCGTCGCGGTCGGTCATCGACGGCAGCACCGAATTGAGCTTCCCGCAGAGCGTAATCGAACCGGGGGCGCGTGTTCTTCAACCCGTCGAGCAGGGCGGTCACCTCGGCGCGCACCGCGTCCAGCGGTTCCTCGACAAGGAAGCGGCGGTCGATGACGATGCGACAGCTGTCGGGCACGCAATGGCTGGGCAGGGCGGTGGTGCCTGCCAGTCGTTCGGCCACGATTTCCTTTTGGCCCCCGTGGATCGAATTGACGTTCATGGTCGAGGACCGCGCGCCTTCGGGCACCACCGGCATGTCGGTGCGGCGGGCGGCCATCGCCGGAAACAGATCCGTCTCGAAGGCATCGAGAACGGCGCCCATGTGGCGCACCGCGCAGTCGCCCAGAAACGGCATCGAGCCGTGGGCGATCTCTCCGAAGGTTTCGATTTCCGCCCACCATCCGCCGCGATGGCCAAGGCAGACGCGGTCCTTGTTCAGCGGTTCGGGGATGATGACGTGCTGCACACGCCGGGGCGAAAAGTATCCCTTTTCAGCAAGATAGGCGACACCGCCATAGCCCCCCGATTCCTCGTCCGCCGTGCCGCTGATCTCGATGGCGCCGGCGAAATCGGGGCAGACCTCGAGGAATGCCTCGGCGGCGATGATCGACGCGGCCAGCCCGCCCTTCATGTCGCAGGCACCTCGGCCATAGATGCGGCCGCCCCCGGCACCATCGACCAGTGCGCCGCCGAACGGATCCTGCGTCCAGCCGGACCCGACCTCGACGACGTCGGTATGGCTGTTGAAATGCACGCAATCGCCGGGATGGCACCCGTCGCGGCGGGCGACGATGTTCCAGCGCGGATAGGCCGTGCAATCGCCGGGTGTGCCCGTGGCGCGGATCAGTTCGGTGGCAAATCCAGCGGCTTTCAGTCGTCTTTCCAGATACGCGCAGATACGTCGGTAGTTCTCGCCCGGCGGGTTCCGTGTCGGGATGCGGATAAGGTCCTGGGTCAGGGCGATCAGATCGTCCCGGCGGGCCGCGATGGCGGTGGCCAATGCCGCGTTGCGCGCCGAGTCGCCGATGCAGCGCGCGGAATCCGCCTGCGGGGTGGGTGTCGGGGTCACAATGGGTACGGCGCGGACATGCGCTGAGTATTGAGGCAGAGACTCCTGCGACAGCAATAGGATATGCTCTGCCCATGGTTGTGTTCGCGATGTCCGACGGTCTGCCAGACGGAACCCTGCAAGGTGTGCCTTGGCGGTGTGGCGCGCGTCCGCGCACGTTTGCCACCGGTGTCGGAGCGCGCCCGACCGACACTGGCGGTATCGCTGTGGACTGCGGATTTCGGTCGCTAACCTGTTCTTGTTACGGATATGTTCACCACTGTTCCCTAGAATTGGTGTGGCTGACATGACTGCCTGTGAGGTTCCGGTGAACGCACCCCGATTCGTCGCTATGGAGGAATATGCATCCCGGCTCATAGAGGCGCTCGTCGTGGAGGGCGCCATTCTGGATGACCGCATGGTGGTGCGTCATGCGACGGCAGGGTTCATTGCGCGGTACGCATCCGGTGGCGATCCTGAGGGCCCGGGGGGCGGCGGTCCTGTCGGGCTGACGATCGGAAGCCTTGCCTCGTCCGGCGCGGCCTGCACAGCGATTGCGCTGCTTGGCTGGCGCGAAGACACCCCGTCAGCGGGCGGGGCGCCGGGGCATGCAGCTGGGGCCGAAGCAGGTAAGGACACGTCCGGGCAGAGCGACGCAGAGCATGGCAGCAACCGTTTTCGCTACATTGGACCGGCCAGTTTTATCCCGGACGGCGCCCGTCCGATCGGTGCAGCCGCGGATGCCGTCGCGCACTGGACCGCCAGCACGCAAGGTGACGGTTCGGACACCGCCGCGCGCCATGCCCCCGATGAAGATGTCTCCAATCACGGCGTCCCCAATTGTGATGCCGGCAAGCCCGATACCGGCCATGAAAACTCCCTCGCCGGCGAAACATGCGTGGCACACAGCATTTCAGCGGAACTGATGCGCGCCGATACACCGGCGTCGCCGGGCGCCACATCGTATCCTCCGGACGCGGCGACCGGCATCGCCGCATTTGCGGCCTCCGCCGCCCGGAACAGACGGAACCGGGCCACCAATGTGACTGCGGGCCCCGCCGTCGCCGTCCCTTTCGTCGAGTTCCAAATGGACAGGCCCGCAATGTCGGTGCGCCTGTCACCGCTTTTGGCGCCGGGCGGGGCGCCCTTTGGTTTTCTGCTGCAGGAGTTGCCGGAAAAAACGGCAAGCACCTCACCCGGCCTCTTGTCCGGGCACGCAACGTCGCCCGATCCGGGATCCCACGACCTTGCCGGGACGCTTGGCCGTGTCGCCGCTAAAGAAAAGGTGGCTGCCAGAGATGTTCTCGACCGGCTTTTCCACGCCAGCTGGGAAATCGATCTGACCACTGAAAGTCGCGTCGTCTCTGCGTCCTGGCGCGAGATGCGGGGCATCGCAGACGGCGCGCTGGACGCAAAGGGTCTGCATGAATGGCGAAAGCGCGTGCACCCCGACGACCGAGGGGCGTTGATCGAACACCTCGGCAAACTGCGCGCCGGCGATGCCGACTTTGTCCCCGTCATCTACCGTGAGCGTCATGCCGACGGTTCGTGGATCACGATTCTCGCAAAGGGCGCGGTCATCGAAAGATCGGCGGACGGCACGCCGGTGCGGCTCGCGGGGACCGACGTCGATGTCAGCGCCTCACGTGCGTCCGAGATCCACGGTCGGCAGATGGCGCAGCTTGAACAGCGTTGGCTTGTTGCATCCGAATACGGAAAGCTGGGTCTTTGGGACAACGATACCGTCGCGGGCACGCGTCATGTCTCGCAAACCTGGCGGCAGATGCGCGGCTATGGCCCCGATGACGATTTCGACGACTGCCTCGCCGCGATTTATGAGCGGACCCATCCCAAGGACCTTGCCGCATTGCAAATGCAGGTCAACGACACCGTCAACGACGGCACCGACGACGTCTTTCAGGAATACCGCGAACGGCACCGCGACGGTCATTATATCTGGATCCTGACCCGTGGCAGGGTCATTGCGCGCGACGCGT
Source organism: uncultured Alphaproteobacteria bacterium (assembly GCA_963761735.1). Taxonomy (GTDB): domain Bacteria; phylum Pseudomonadota; class Alphaproteobacteria; order Rhodobacterales; family Rhodobacteraceae; genus CAVXHQ01. Next base: position 104,323 of record CAVXHQ010000003.1, on the reverse strand, counting down.
CGGGCGTCGCCACGCGCATCATCGGCATCGACACCGACATCACCGAGATCAAGGAGGCAAGCGAACGCCTCAGCCGGATGTCGCGGCGCCTCGAGGTTGCGATCGAGGCGACGCAGGTCGGCGTCTGGGAGGTCGACCTGTCGACAGGCAACACAGTCTGGGATGCCCGCATGATCGAGATGTACGGCGTCGAGTGCGATCCCGGCGCAATCCCGCCGATGACATGGGAGGATGCCATCCATCCCGACGACCGCGAGCGGGTGCTTGCGGCGACAGCCGCCGTCGAGAGCGGAGAGGAAGCGTTTTCAGGCGATTACCGTGTGCTGCGGCCGGACGGGCAGATACGGCATGTGCGCGCCCGGTCGACCCAGATTTTCGAGGATGGTGGCGGCAAGGGCCTGGTCGGCGTCGACTGGGACGTGACCGCGGATGTCGAGGCGGCAGAGGAGCTGCGCCACGCGCACGCGCTCGCCCGTGAACGCAACGACGAGCTGGAGCTTGCGCGGGCGGAAATGGAATACAATGCGTTGCACGACGCGCTGACGGATTTGCCCAATCGGCGCTTTCTTGACCGCAAGCTTCGTGAAGTGCGCGAAGACGGCCAGCAGATCGCCGTGATGCACCTCGATCTCGATCGCTTCAAACAGATCAACGACACACTGGGGCATGCCGCGGGCGACGCAGTGCTGCGCCATGTGGCAGAGGCCGTGACCGCCATCGCCCCCGAGGCTGCGACGGTCGCCCGGGTGGGTGGCGACGAATTCGTGGTGTTTTTCGATCTCGCGCCGCCGCGCGAGGTTCTGGCCCGTATTGCCGAAATGATTGTCTCGCAGTTGAAATCGCCGTTCGAAGTGACCGGACAGCCCTGTCGTTTCGGTGTGTCGATCGGCGTCGCCACCGGTACCGTGCCGGACCAGACGCCCGACGAGGTTCTCGAGAACGCGGATCTGGCGCTGTATGAGGCCAAGGATGGCGGGCGCGGTTGTGCGGCATTCTTTTCCGACCGGATGCGCACCGCTGCAGAACGCAAACGAACGTTGGCAGACGCGATTCTCGGCGGTTTGGACCGGCAAGAATTCTTTTGCGTCTATCAGCCACAGTTCGAGGCGGGGTCTCTCAGGCTCAGCGGCGTCGAGGCTCTCGTGCGCTGGCGTCGCCCCGATGGGTGCATCGAGGCGCCGGGCGAGTTTCTTGGCGTTGCCGAAGAACTCAACGTCGTCGACCGTATCGATCAGGTCGTCTTGACGCAGGTGATGGCCGATCAGGCGCGCTGGGAGGGCCTCGGCCTTGCGGTGCCACGGGTTGCGGTCAATGTCTCGGCCCGCCGTCTGGCCGATCCGGTCTTGCCGGATCTGCTTGGCCGATTGAACATCGGCGCAGGGCGCATTGCCTTCGAACTGCTGGAAACCGTGTTTCTCGACGCGCCCAACCCGGTGATCGCCGCGAACATCGCGACGATCCGGGAACTTGGGATCGAGATCGAGATCGACGATTTCGGCACTGGCCATGCGTCCATCGTCGGCATGCTGCGGTTGCAGCCCGACCGTCTCAAGATCGACCAGCAGCTGGTTGGGCCGCTGATCGAGGGCGAAAAGCAGGGCATCCTTGTCCGCTCGATCATCGACATCGGTCGCATGCACGGTATCGACCTGATCGCCGAAGGCGTTGAAACGTCAGAACATGTGCGTTTGCTTACCGCCATGGGATGTCATTATCTGCAGGGCTTCGGGCTCGGCGTACCGATGTCCGAAGCGGAACTGCGGATGCGTCTTCGGACGGGCCGGTGGGATATGACCGCCGCCGCCTGAGGCGACGGCTGCATTTGTCGCCCGAGACGACGGTTGTCATCGTCGCCTCGGGCGATAGTCGCAATGATTGCCATAGACGACCGCCGCGACGGTATCGTGCCGGCGCCTATCTCGACACCTCTGCCAGCAGTTGCGCATTGCCCCCCGCCGCCGTGGTGTCGATGCAGACGTGCCGTTCCTCGCACACATGGCCCACATCCGGCTGTCCGGTGATGAGCGGCACCAGCGGCCCCTCGCGGGCCGCAAGCGCGCGTTCCGCTGTTCGCGCGGCATCGGCATCGCCCCACCAGATCACACCGGTAAGGCCCGCGCGCGTCGCCAGATCACCCGGCAGACCGGCCAGCATCGTCGCCGCACCGCCAAGGGCGCGCACGGCGCGCACCTGCTGCATCGCTGTTTCCTCGCCGGGCCCGCAGCACAACAGCGGCGCCCGGGGCAACAGCGTCAGACGGTTCGATTCGCCGGTCGGCCCCGGCATGTCCATCGGACTGACCGATGCGCCCGCGCGGCCCAGGTAGCGCGGCAGGTAATTCGGCCCGCCCGCCTTGGGGCCGGTCCCCGACAACCCGTGCCCGCCGAACGGCTGACTGCCCACGACCGCGCCGATCTGGTTGCGGTTCACATAGATGTTGCCCGCATGGACCCGGTCGACGATGGTCTGGACGCGATCGTCGATCCGGGTGTGCAGGCCAAACGTCAGGCCATATCCCGTCGCATTGATCGCGTCGATCACGCGGGTGATGTGTTTGGATCTGAACGTCGCCACATGCAGGATCGGGCCGAAGATCTCCTCTTTCATGTCCGCGATCGACGATACGCTGATCATCGCCGGTGCCACGAAATGCCCTGTTCCGGGGGCGGTCAGACGGTGCAGCAACCGGCCTTCCGTGACGGCCTTTGCCACATGGGCGTCGATCTTTTCCCTGGATGCAGCGTCGATGACCGGCCCCACGTCGGTGGCCAGATCGCCCGGATCGCCCAGCGTCAGTTCGTCCATCGCGCCGCGCAGCATTTTCAGCAGGTCGTCGGCGATATCCTCCTGCACGTACAGGCACCGCAGGGCTGAGCAGCGCTGCCCGGCGGACCGGAACGACGACATGACGATGTCGCGGACCGCATGTTCGGGCAGGGCGGTGCTGTCGACGATCATCGCGTTCAGCCCGCCGGTTTCGGCGATAAGCGGCGTGCCGGGGGCGGCGTGTTCGGCCATCGAGCGTCGGATCGCCCGCGCCGTCGCTGTCGATCCGGTAAACGACGCACCCCGCAGGCCTGCCTGCGCGGTGAGCGCGGCGCCGGTTTCGGCACCGCCGGGCAACAATTGCAGTGCCGCAACCGGCACGCCCGCCGCGTGCATCAGCGTCACGGCACGGTGCGCGATCAGCGGCGTCTGCGGCGCCGGTTTGGCCAGGACCGCGTGGCCCGCGGCAAGGGCCGCCGCGATCTGCCCCGAAAAGATCGCCAGTGGAAAGTTCCACGGGCTGATGCAGGCCCAGGGGCCGGGGGCGTCGGCGGTGCCCGCATCGCCCAGACCCTCGGCCTGATCGGCGTAATAACGCAGGAAATCGACGGCCTCGCGGAGTTCGGCGATGCAGTCGGACAGGGTTTTGCCGGCCTCGCGGGTCAACAGCGCAAAGAGTTCCGGGGCGTTCTCCTCATAGGCGTCCGCCGCGCGGCGCAGGGCTGCGGCGCGGTCGGCAACGGGTGCCGCCCATGGCACGGCGGTGGCGCAGGCTGCGTCGACGTCGGCGGATGTCGCCGCCGTGACCGACCCGACCTTGCCCGATCCGTCCGGCGAGGCGACGGCCTTGGCCTCTGTACCGGCTGCATCGCGGACCAGTATCGGTCCCGACTGCCACTGCGTGTCGACAAAAGCCGCGCGATCGGTATCCAGAGCGTTCAGTGTCGGCACATCGGTAATGTCCCAGCCGCGCGAATTGATCCGCTCGCCGAACAGCTCCGGTCCCGTGGGAAGGGACATCCCGCGGGTCATCTCGAACGGATCCGAGGCGACCTCTTCGGGCGGCACGTCCTCGTCGACGATCTGGTTGACGAAGGACGAATTGGCGCCGTTTTCAAGAAGGCGCCGCACCAGGTAGGCCAGCAGATCCTCATGCGCGCCGACGGGCGCATAGATCCGGCAGCGGGTGCCCTGATCGGCAAGGACCATGGTGTGCAGCAGCTCGCCCATGCCGTGCAGCCGCTGAAATTCGTACTGCGCCGGGGTCACGCCCATCGTGCGCGCCAGGTGCAGGACGGCGGCGACGGTGTGGGCGTTGTGCGTGGCAAATTGCGGATACAGCCGGTCCGTCATCCCCAGCAGTTTGCGGGCATTGGCGATATAGGAGATGTCGGTGGCGCGTTTGTCGGTGAAAACCGGAAATCCTTCGAGTCCATCGGTCTGTGCCTTCTTGATTTCGGTGTCCCAATAGGCGCCTTTTACAAGTCGTACCATGATCCGCCGGTCAAGCCGGGTTGCCAGCGCGTGCAGCCAGTCGATCACCGGGGCCGCGCGGTGCCCATAGGCCTGTACCACGACGCCGAACCCGTCCCAGCCCTTCAGCGCCGGGTCCGAAAGGGCGGCCTCGATCACGTCGAGCGAGATTGCCAGCCGGTCCGCCTCTTCGGCGTCGATGTTGAGACCCATGCCCGCCGCCTTGGCCAGCAGCGCCAGCGCGCGCAGACGCGGCACCAGCTCCTCCATGACGCGGGCGTGATGCGCAACCTCGTAGCGCGGATGCAGTGCCGAAAGTTTGACCGAAATGCCCGGATTGTCGGCGACCGACGCGTTCGGCCCCTTGTTGCAATGGGCGGCGATGGCGGAAATCGCCTTGGAGTACGCCAGATGATAACCGCGCGCATCGGCCTCTGTCCGCGCCGCCTCGCCCAGCATGTCATAGCTGTAGGTAAAGCCCTTGTCCTGCATCCCGTCGGCGCGTTTCATCGCCTTGCCGATATCCTCACCCAACACGAACTGACGGCCCATTTCGCGCATCGCGCGGGCGACCGCGGCGCGAATCACCGGCTCGCCGACACGTTTGAGAGCGCCGCGCAACGCACCCGCAAGACCCGGACGCCCGGTGCCGTGATTGTCGTCGTCGAGCACCCGGCCCGTCAGCATCAGCGCCCAGGTCGAGGCATTAACGAGGCTCGACGTGGAATGGCCGAGGTGGCGGCCCCAGTCCGACGGCGCGATCTTGTCGTCGATCAGCGCATCGATGGTATCGGCGTCCGGCACTCGCAACAGGGCCTCCGCCAGACACATCAGTGCGATGCCTTCGTCGGTCGACAAGCCGTATTCGGCCAGAAAAACCTCCATCAGGCCGGGGTTGCCCGCCGCGCGGATTTGCCGGACAAGGCCGGTGGCGGCATCGCCGATGGCCGCGCGGTCGGCGGGCGTCAGGGCGGCCTGCGTCGTCAGGCTTGCTACCACCGCGTCTTCGGGGCCAAGCAGGCGGGTGTCGATGGCGGGACGCGCGGCGGGATAGGACATCGGATGCTCCTGAAAGGGTCGTGACGTTGCGGCAGAGCCGCAGACGGCCTGCCTCTCTATATCATCTGTCGTTGATCCATTCTGCCTGCGATGCGAAGATGCGCAGGAAGATGGCGCGAAATGAGAGGCCGAAATTGGACGATCGGACTGCAGAGCTGGACCGGTTCGACCGCCGGATCCTCGATGTGTTGAGTGCCGAAGGGCGCCTGCCCGTCACCGAACTGGCGCGTCGTGTCGGCCTGTCCAAAAGCCCGGTGCAGGCGCGCCTGAAACGCCTCGAGGCGCAGGGCGTCATTCGCGGCTATCGCGCGCTGATCGATGTGGTGCGGCTGGGCCGCGATCACGTCGCCTTCGTCGAGGTCAAACTGTCCGATACCCGCGAAGCGGCGCTGGGCGCGTTCAACGCCGGCGTCGCGGCGGTGCCCGAGGTCGAGGAATGCCACATGATCGCCGGCGATTTCGATTACCTGCTCAAGGTGCGCGCCCGCGACATGGTGGAATACCGCCGCGTTCTGGCCGAACGGATATCGACCCTGCCGCATGTGTCCTCCACATCGACCTATGTGGCGATGCAGGCCATCAAGGAGGCGGGTGCGACATTTGGTCGTGAACCGGCCGGACAACAGCCCGCCCGCGTCATTGTGACTTGACCGGGCACGGCGCGCGGGGCCTGATGGGTACGTGATACGCGCCAGCCTCGCCCTGATCCTCGTCCTTGCCACGCCCGCTGCGGCCCAGATTGATCCTGCGCTGCCCGATCCTGTGTTGCGCGACGGTGATCAAGGCCTGTGCCCCGCTGCCCCCGACCGCGAGGCCGATAAGGATGCAATCCTCGAGGAATTGCGGTTTTCTCGAGGGGCGACCGAGGCGCAGCTGATTCAGCAACAGCTTTGGGAGATATACTTCGATGCGCCGGATGCGCGCGCCCTGGCGCTGCTTGAAGAAGGCCAGCGCAAGCGCGAGGGCTATGATTTTCTGGGGGCGCGCGATGTTTTCGATCAGCTGATCGACTATTGCCCGGACTATGCCGAGGGCTATAACCAGCGCGCTTTCGCGAACTTTCTGCGTCAGGATTACGCCGCAGCACTCGTCGATCTGGAATTTGTCGTCGGCAAAGATCCGCGCCATGTACCCGCACTTGCGGGACTTGCCCTGACGCTTATGGGGCTGGACCGTGAACGACGAGGCGCAGGAGCGATTGCGTCAGGCTCTGCGTCTGAACCCCTGGCTGAACGAGCGCGCGTTGCTCGAGGGCGAGATGGACACGGAACTCTGATCGCCATCCGGCCCGCGACACAGAGATCGGTCGGCGGCCCGCACGGCGCGCCCTCCCTCTCATCCTGCTACAAATATCCCGGGGGTGTGGGGGCTGGCCCCCACTGTTTCGCGCCGTCTAGGCGTCCCGCTTGCCGGCAAAGCGTACCTGCCAGTCCGCGCGCTCTTCGTCGGTGATCTTGCGGAACGTCACCTCCGGTACGCTAAACGCATGACCAGGCGGCAAGGCGGCAAGGGCGCTTCCGGCGTCCGTCGGCCAGTCGCCGCGTCGACGTGCATCGCGGCAAGCAGTTCGGCACTTGCATCGGGCAGGAACGGCGCCGACAGGCGGGCGTAGAGCGGGATCAGGTTCAGGCCGGTGCGGGTCTGCATCGCCGCGGTTTCGGGATCGGTCTTGAACGTGGTCCAAGGGGCCACGCCTTGCAGGTATTCGTTCCCAAGTGACCAGATTGCGCGCAATTCGTTGGCCGCGCGCCGCACCTCGATGGCATCCATCGCGGCCACACAGGCGGCGATCCGGATGTCGAGAGCGGCGACGAGGTCCGCCTCGCGTTCGCCGGGCATACCGCCGTCGGGCACGGCTTCGGAGAATTTCGAGCGGCAGAATTTGGTGATCCTGCTGACGAAATTGCCCAGAATATCGGCAAGGTCCTTGTTCACCGAGACCTGAAAATTCTCCCAGGTGAATTCCGCGTCCGAGGTTTCGGGCGCATGGGACAAAAGCCACCAGCGCCAGTAGTCGGACGGCAGGATTTCGAGGGCCTGATCCATGAACACGCCGCGCCCGCGCGAGGTGCTGAACTGGCCACCGTCATAAGTCAGGTAGTTGAAAGACTTGATATAATCGACGAGCTTCCACGGCTCGCCGCTGCCGAGTATCGTGACCGGGAACGACAGGGTGTGGAACGGCACGTTGTCCTTGCCCATGAACTGGGTATAGCGCACGTCGTCCGCACCCTTGTCGGTGCGCCACCACGTCTCCCAGTTTTCACCTTTGCCCGCGTCCACCCACTCCTGCGCGCAGGCGATGTATTCGATGGGCGCGTCGAACCAGACGTAGAAAACCTTGCCTTCCATCCCCGGCCACGGCTCGGTTCCGCGCATCACCGGCACCCCCCAGTCGAGGTCGCGGGTGATGCCACGGTCCTGCAACCCGTCGCCGTCGGTCAGCCATTTTTTCGCAATCGAGGTGGTGAGGACCGGCCAGTCGGTCTGCGCGTCGATCCAGTCGGCGATCTGGTCCTTCATCTCGCTTTGGCGGAGGTAGAGATGCGTGGTTTCGCGTTCCTCGAGGTCGGTGGCACCCGAAACGGAACTGCGCGGGTCGATCAGGTCGGTCGGATCGAGCTGTTTGGTGCAATTGTCGCACTGGTCGCCGCGCGCGGAGGTGAAGCCGCAATTCGGGCAGGTGCCCTCGATGTAGCGGTCGGGCAGAAAACGCCCGTCCGTGGGCGAATACATCTGCCGCTCGGACTGCTCGCGGATCAGGCCCGCGTCGGCGAGGCGCGCGGCGAAATGCTGTGTCAGCGCATGGTTTTGCGGCGAGGACGACCGCCCGAAATGATCGAAGGACAGGCGGAAACCGCGCGCGATCTCGGCCTGCGTGTCGTGCATCTGCGCGCAGTATTCGGCGACGGGCTGACCGGCCTTGGCGGCGGCGAGTTCGGCGGGGGTGCCATGTTCGTCGGTGGCGCACAGAAACAACACCTCGTGTCCCCGGGCGCGCAGATATCGCGCGTACAGATCGGCGGGAAGTTGCGAGCCCACCAGATTGCCGAGGTGCTTGATCCCGTTGATATAGGGTATGGCGGATGTGATCAGATGGCGGGCCATGGGTATCCTGAATGTCTGCGGTGTCCGCTGTAGCCGGGGACGGCGTCCGGGGCCAGCCGTGGCGAGGGGGGGCTGCCTGCCCCCCCTCGACCCCCCCGGGAGTTATTCCGGCAAGAAAAAGGAGCGGCGGAGATCTCAGCCCAGAGGGGAGTGACCGTGGCTCGGCATCCCAAGGTGGCCCTCTTTCTTCGCCCAGGCGTGCGTTTCGTCCAGCGCGAGTATGGCCCGTTCGATCATCAGGTCGGCCTCTTCGTGCGTCATCACGAAGGGCGGGGCCACGACCATGCGATCGCCGACGTGGCGCATCACAAGGCCGTTCGCAAAGCAGCGTGTCCGGCAATACAGGCCGACGGTGCCTTCGGCGGCGGCAAAGGGCGCGCGGGATTTCTTGTCCGGTGACATCGCGAGCGAGCCCATCATGCCGATCATCCGCGCCTCGCCGACCAGCGGGTGGTCGGCCAGCGCCGCCCATTTGGCGCCAAGGTACGGGCCGATGTCGTCAGCGACGCGCTCGACCAGCTTTTCCTCTTGCAGGATGCGGATGTTTTCAAGGGCGACGGCGGCGGCGACCGGGTGGCCGCAATAGGTGTATCCGTGGGCGAAATCGGTGTTGCTGATGACCTCGGCAATCCGCGCGCTGACGATGGATCCGCCGATCGGCTGATAGCCCGACGACAGGCCCTTGGCGATGGCCATGATGTCGGGTTTGCAGCCTACCGTGGTCGCGCCGAACCAGTTTCCGGTGCGCCCGAACCCGCTGATGACCTCGTCGGCGATCAGCAATATTTCATGGGCGTCGCAGATCGCCTGAAGGTGTGGCCAATAGCTGTCGGGCGGGATGATGACGCCGCCCGATCCCTGGATCGGTTCGGCGATGAACGCCGCGATCCGGTGCTCGCCCACTTCGGCGATCTTGTCGGCGAGCTGCTGGGCGCAGGCGCGACCGAATTCCTCGGGCGACATCTCGCCGCCCTCGCCCCACCAGTAGGGCTGGTCGATGTGGCAGATGTCCGGGATCGGCAGGCCGCCCTGTTCGTGCATGAACCCCATGCCGCCAAGGCTGCCGCCGCCCATGGTCGAGCCGTGGTAGCCGTTCTTGCGGCCGACGATGATGGTCTTTTCGGGCTTGCCCAGCTCGGCCCAGTAATGGCGCACCATGCGAATGTTGGTGTCGTTCGCCTCGGACCCGGAATTGGCGAAGAAGACGTGGTTCAGATCGCCCGGCGCCAGTTCCGCGATCTTGGCGGCAAGGGCGATGGCGGGAACGTGCGTGGTCTGGAAGAAGGTGTTGTAGAACGACAGTTCGCGTATCTGGCGGGCGGCGACCTCGGCCATTTCCTCGCGGCCATAGCCGATGTTGACGCACCACAGGCCCGCCATCGCATCGAGGATTTCGTTGCCCTCGCTGTCGGTCAGAAACACGCCCTTGGCACGGGTGATGACGCGCGCGCCCACCTCTTTCAGCTCGCCGCCATGGGTAAACGGATGCATGTGATGCGCGGCGTCCAGCGCCTGCAGTTCGGCGGTGGGCAGGTGGTTGGTGATCATGTTCATGGTGGCGCGTCCTTGGGCAAAACACATCAGTACGGGCCGCAGTATTTTCGTCGGTCTACCGTTGCCGCACATTGCCGCTTTTGCGCGTCGGCGTCCATGGGGCGCGAACGCGGCACCCGGCGCGACAAGGCCGCAGTCATCGGTGCGCGGTGCGGACAGGTTTCGTCACCACATGCCCCGACATCACGGCGCGGAGCATCTGTCGCCGGGCAGGTTGCACCGCGCGCCGTTCGTAACGGAGGCTGTTGTCACGACCGGGAAGGCCATCGTTCCGATGGGTGGCTAAAGCCGATCGACCTGGTAGCCTGTGCCAATTGGCGCCTCGCCAAACCCGGCTCTCACATCGCCTCATCCTGCCGGGGTGTGACTGGCATTGCCGGTGCGAGATCCCTCGGCGACCCAAGATCAGGGCGGCATCTCGAGGGTCCCGGGCGCGAAGCTCAGTTGTCGCTGTCCGGTCCCTGTGTGACGCCTCCGTCACCGGCCGTGATCGCGGTGCGCGCGGCGTCCAGATCGGCGAGGTGGAGCGCCCCGTTACAGCGGCGCGCGGAGCCTGCGTTGTGCAGCCCCGTCATCGCGGTCGCCGCGGATGAGACCGAAAACCGCGCCGTGCGGGCTAAGCCTGTTGCCTAGGGGATTTGGGGCCGGTCGCCTGTGCGACGCCGAATAACAACCGGACATAGCGGATCAGATGATCGACGCTTTCGCGGGCGCGGGCGCGGGCGGGAACCGCTTCTGGCGGATTATATCGCGCGCCGCCTCCAACAGGCGGATGCGGGCGCTGCCGCGTTCGGGGGATTGTCTGGTCGGTCTGGGCATTGTTGAAAAATACCATAAGATTGGTATGTTTTAAGGCATCGAAATGTGGAGGAGAGACAGATGAGCTATGTCGATGGTTTTCTGATCGCGGTGCCGACGGCCAAAAAGCAGTCATTCATCGACCACGCCACGACAGCCGACAGCTTTTTCATGGACCGGGGCGCGCTGCGCGTACTCGAATGCTGGGGTGAGGACATACCGGACGGCAAGCAGACCGATTTTCGCAGGGCGGTGCTTGCAAAGGAGGACGAGACGGTTGTGTTCAGCTGGATCGAGTGGCCGGACAAGGCGACGCGCGATGCCTGCATGGCGGTGATGGACGAAATGGCGACCACCGACGACCGGATCGATCCCGACAAGAACCCGATGCCGTTTGACGGCATGCGCCTGATCTACGGCGGGTTTTCCCCTGTCGTGACACTGGGCGCCTGATCCGCGCGCCGGGTCGAGGCATCCGGCACCGTGGCGATCCCGCCGGGAAGAACGGCATCACGTGGCGACGGGCAAGGCCGCGCCGGTTGCCGACAGGCGGCTCTTGCCATTGTCCGCCAGCCCCGCCTCGGCAAGCAGCCGCTCTGCCGTTTCGGCCAGCAGGCGTTCGCGCCCCTCGCCGGCGATCGGCACCCGTCCCGGTTCGAGGCACAGGGGGGCGGCCAGCGGCGAGACACGTTTCAGGCGCACATGATCGATCCGGCCCGCCGTGCGGGCGATCATTTCCTCGATGCGACCGAAATCCACGAGGCCGCGCAGCGCCTCTTCGGCGGTGATGCGCAGCATCAGATGCCCGGGATCGTATTTCGCGAGAGTGTCGTAAAGGATATCGGATGAAAACGTCGCCTGACGCCCGGATTTGCGGGCCTGCGGCAGATTGCGCTCGATCAGCCCGGCGATGGTGGCCGAGGCGCGGAACGTGCGTTTCATCACCGCGTTGCCCGCCAGCCATGTCTCGAACCCCTCGCGCAGGTTGTCGCCCGCAAACAGCGGCGCGGGATCTGTCACCTCTTTCAGGGACCACACCATCGTGGCGTAATCCGTGGCGACGAAACCGATCGGTTCGAAACCCTGTTCCTCCATCCGTTTGGTGATCAGCAGGCCCAGCGTCTGCTGCGCGTTGCGCCCGGCAAAACCGTAGAACACCGTGTGCGGACGCCCGTCGAAAGGAAAGCTCTCGACCAGCAGCGTGTCCGCCTCGGGCAGCTTCGAGACGCTGCGTTGCAGGCCAAGCCAGTCGGCGGTGTGGCCGGGCAGTTCGGGCCATGTATCCTGCCGGAACATCGCGAGGATGCGGGCCGAAAGCTGCGTCGAGGTGGCGAATTTGGTGCCCATGAAGGTCGCGAGCTTGGGCTGTTTGTCGGCCCGTCGCGTCACCTCGACGGACATTTCGCGCAGCCCCTCGTAGCGGACGACCTTGCCGCCGATCAGAAAGGTGTCGCCGACCGAAAGGGTGGCGGCGAAGGCCTCTTCGACCTCGCCCAGCGGTTTGAAATTGCCGCGCAGCCGCACCTTGAGGGTGTCGGTGTCCTGAATGGTGCCGATGTTCATGCGGATACGCTGGGCGGCGCGGGGATCGCGCAGGTGCCAGGTGCCGTCCGTCTCCTTGAGGCGTTGCCAGCGGTCGTAGGCGCGCAGGGCATAGCCGCCCGTGGCGCAGAAATCGAGGCAATCGTCGAAAGCGGCGCGGGACAGGGCGGCATAGGCCCCGACCGATCCGATTTCGGCGAACAGGTCATCCGCCACGAAAGGACCGGCGCAGGCGCGGATCAGGATGTGCTGGCACAACACGTCGCGCGGGCCGGGGCCCTTGGGATCGCCGTCGAGATCGTTCGCCTTTGCCGCCTCGAGGGCGGCGACGCATTCGACGATCTCGAACCGGTTCGCGGGCACCAGCAGCGCCTTGGACGGCGCGTTGTAGCGGTGGTTGGCGCGCCCGATCCGCTGCACCAGACGTTTGACGTTCTTGGGCGCGCCGACCTGTATCACTAGGTCGACGTCGCCCCAGTCGATGCCCAGATCGAGGCTTCCGGTGCAGACGATGGCGCGCAGCCGGCCCGCGACCATCGCGGCCTCGACGCGTTCGCGCTGCGAACGGTCGAGGCTGCCGTGGTGGATGCCGATGGGCAGATCGTCCTCGTTGGCGAGCCAGAGGGTGTGAAAGAAAATCTCCGCCTGCGCGCGGGTGTTGTGAAAGATCAGCGTCGTTCTGTGTTTGCGCACCTCGTCCAGAACCGCGCGGATCGCATAGCGTCCGCCGCCGCCCGACCAGGGCGGCAGCTCGTCGGTAACGAGCATGGAAATGTCCGGCTCCGGCCCCGGGTCGGCGTGCAGGACCGCGCAGGGATCGGGGTGGCAGGCGAGCTGAGACGCGATGGCGGCGGGATCCTCGACCGTGGCGGACAGCCCGACACGCCGCAATCCGGGGGCGAGCGATTGCAGCCGGGACAGGGCCAGCATCAGCTGATCGCCACGCTTGCTTTCGGCCAGTGCGTGGATTTCGTCGACGACGATCCGTTTCAGGCCGCGAAAGATGCGCGGGGCATCCTCGTAGCTGGTCAGCAGGGCGAGGCTTTCGGGGGTGGTCAGCAGGATATGGGGCGGGTCGCCGCGCTGGCGGCGTTTCTGGGTATAGGAGGTGTCGCCGGTCCGGTCCTCGATCCGGATCGGCAGCCCGATATCCTCGACGGGGGTGCGCAGGTTGCGCCGGATGTCGGCCGCCAGCGCCTTGAGCGGCGAGACATACAGCGTGTGCATGCCCTCGTGCGCGCCGTCGGCCAGTTCCACCAGCGACGGCAGGAACCCCGCGAGCGTCTTGCCCCCGCCCGTGGGCGCGATGAGCAGCAGGGCAGGCTCATCGGCGCGGGCCAGCATCTCGCGCTGATGCGGATGCAGGGACCAGCCGCGCGCGGCGAACCAGTCGTGAAAGGCGGGGGGAAGCGGGGGCATTCAGCACATGTGCGCGCCGGGCGGCCCGCGTCAAGCCCGGGTGCCACATGAGCGACACCTGGGGGACGGATGACGGTGCCGCGGGGCTGAAGAGGGGAGTGATCGGCACCATGACGTGATCGTTCCCATCCAAACCGGACGAAACGGATCGGGACGGGAACCGACCTCGGCCCCGGCGGTTGATAAAAGCGATGACAACAAGGTCCGCGAAAGGAGACACGACATGGCTATCAGCGCCTCAGGCGACGTGAAGATCATCATTACGGGAGGGGCGAGCGGCATCGGCGCGGCAACGGCAAGGTTGCTGGCGGACGACGGCGCCCAGGTGATGATCGCGGACGTGAACGGAAAAGACGGCAAAGCCCTGGCAGACGAACTCGGCGACAAGGTGATCTTTCAAAAACTGGATGTAACCGACGCGGACGGCTGGAAAACTGCGGTCGACGCGGCGTCGGATACCTTCGGTGGCCTCAACGCCGTCTTCAACAATGCCGGGATCGTCGGCTTCGGCGGGGTGGACGAATGTACGCCGGAGGATTTCCGGCGCATCGTCGATATCAATCTGCATGGCGTCTATCTGGGGATACACTTCTGTGCGCCGGCGCTGAAAAAGGCCGGTGGCGGTGTCATGGTCAACGCCTCGTCGACGGCTGGACTGATTGGCTATGGCCGGTTGGCGGGCTACACCGCGTCGAAATGGGCCGTGCGCGGCCTGACGAAGGCCGCGGCGCTGGACCTGTCAGGCGACGGCATCCGCGTCGTATCGATCCATCCGGGCGGGATCGAGACACCGATGACCGAGGGCCTCGACACCGACTCGATCACCGAGACGCAGGCGATACCGCGTCTGGGCAAGGCAGAGGAGGTCGCGCGCATGGTCCGGTTCATCCTGACCGAGGCGACGTTCTCGACCGGGTCTGAATTCATCATCGACGGCGGCACCACGGCGGGGCAGGTGCCGAATTTCCCCGACGCATGACGCCCGACGCATGACGCATTACCCGGACGGAGGGTGCCGGAAGCGGTGCCCTCCGTCATTGCCTTCTGGGGTTCCGCGCCAATTCGGCGTTTCTCGTCAGTGCAGGATCTCTTCTTCCGTGACGAACATGTTCGCCCAGGCGCGGTCGATCAGGGCAGGCGACATCTGATAGGGGATGCCCTCGAAGTCGCAGATCGAGATCATCTGGTCGATCAGGAAAATCGGCTGATAGTTGGCAAAAACATTGTCGATCGTGGGATATTTTACCTGCAAGAGATGCATGAGGGCGCCCTCGTCCAGCGGCATCTTGCGTTTGCGGGCGACCATGGCGAAGATCTTGAGGAAATCCTCCTGGCTTGGGCCGTCGATCTTGATCTTGAAGAAGATCCGGCGCAGGGCGGCGCGGTCGAAGATTTCGTTGGGGTGAAAGTTGGTCGAGAAGATGACGAGCGTGTCGAAGGGCACCTCGAACTTTTCGCCCGATTGCAGGGCGAGGATATCGCGCGCCTCTTCGAGCGGGACGATCCAGCGGTTGACGATCGCCTGCGGCGGCTCCTTCTGGCGGCCCAGGTCGTCGACGATGAAGATGCCGCCGGTGGATTTGAGCTGAAGTGGCGCCTGATAGGTCCGCGCGGTCGGGTTATAGACGAGATCGAGCATCGCGAGGCTCAGCTCACCGCCGGTGACGACCGTGGGCCGCTCGCATTTCACGTACCGCGTGTCGAAACGGCCACCGGTGCGGCGCAGCGCGGTGGGATCGTCGTCGTCGTTCTCGATGCTGGCGTGGACGATGGGATCGAAGACGGTGATGACCTGACCGGAATATTCGATGGCGCGCGGGATGAAGATGCGATCGCCGAGCGCGTCACGGATGCCGTTCGAGATCGACGATTTGCCGTTGCCGGGGGGGCCGTACATCAGGATGGAACGACCCGCACCGACGGCGGGACCGAGCTGGTCGAGCAGGTCCGGCGGCAGGATCAGATGCCCCATCGCGGCGAGGAGCTGATCGCGGGTGACGTGGATATTGCGGATCGACTGGCGTTTGACCTGTTCGGAATAGACCGCGAGCGGCACCGGCATCGCGCCGAAATATTCCGATTGCGACAGCGCGTCGAGAGCGCGCGCCTTGCCTGCATCGGTGAGCTGATAGGCCATTTCGGTGCTGTCCAGCGCGTTGAGCGTGCCCATCGCCTCGACCAGTTTCTGGGTGCGCGCCATGTCGACGAGTTCCTGCGTCACGCGGACCGGCAGGCAGATCGCACGCGCGATTCGGCTGACCATGGTTTCGTTCTTGCGAAACATGGTCTTCAACAGAATGTCGCGCATCATCACGAGGGGCAATTGCATCTCGTCGATGGTGCGCGGGGCGGGAGGCGCCATGACGCCGGTGACTTGCATGTTCATGTGGTGCTCGCTCAAGTGGCCGGGGGCGGGCGCCCGTGGGACCGGGCGTTCTCATCCCTGAGCAGACAGTACAAAGGTGGCGAAAAAGCGGTGACGGCGGTGCGGTTGTGCGGCGCGCGTCGCTCCGTCACCGGCGCGCCACGCGGGCGGGCTCAGCCGATGGCGGGGCCGGAGACGGCGGCGAGGGCGAGATAGACGATGAGGGCGGCGCCGAGCGGGAACCCCATCGGAAACCGGTTGCCGGTCTTCCAGCTTTTCCAGCCGGGGACCATCTGGTGCAGGGATGTGTTCTTCGCGAGCCGGTGCAACCCGTAGCCCAGGATGATGCAGGCCATAAAGATCAGCAGCAGACGCCAAAGATCGCCGACCGCAACAAAGGGCGCGGCGGCGGCCATGAATTTGGCATCACCCGCCCCCATGACACGCGCGGCGTTCAGCGCGATGCCCGCGACCAGCACGACCGCCAGATGCGACCAGCGCCACAGATAGTCGCCCCATGTCGGCAGGGCGACGATGCCGACGATCGCAAAGATCGCGACCAGCGTGAGGACGGCCTTGTTGGGGATCAGCATCGTGCGCAGGTCCGACCATGCCACCCAGAGGCACACCGGCACCACGAACGGCAAGAACCACACGGCGGCCTGAGCGGAGAGTTCCATCCGGGTCTACCCGATCAGAGCGACGCAGCGCCGTCGTTCAGCGCGTTCAGCGCCCGGACGGCCTCTTCGAAATGCTGCGGATGGGTTTCGATGGCATCCTCGAGCAGGCCACGCCCGATGGAGATGTCGTTTTGCTTGATCGCCGTGAGGGCGAGGGTGTGCAGCAGTTGCGCCCGCTCGATCTGGTTCATCTGGATGACCGGCAGGTCATAGTTGCGCTGCGCGCCGCGGGCCAGAACGAGGTTGTTCTTGGCGGTGAACATCGACGGATCCTGACGCAGGGCATCGGTGAACAGGCGCTCTGCCTCGGAATAGGCGCCGCGTGTCAGTTTCGAAAACCCCCAGTTGTTGAGGATGCTGGCGGGCGTCGTCGTGAGGCCCACCGCGATTTCATAGAAACTGTCGGCGCGGGTCCAGTCTTCGTTGCCGTCGGCGACGACCGCCTCGAGACGGTAACGCTCGTAGGTCTCGAACGTCGGCGGGATCTGATTGAGGACGCCTTCGGCATCGTCCCAGCGGTTCGTGCGGATGAACGCACCGGCGAGCTCGACGCGGTCGTCGTTCGTGGCCTCGGGGTGGGCCACGACGGCCTGCCAGGCGGGCAATGCCTCGGTCGGGCGCTGGGCGCGGGTGTAGGATCCGGCAAGGCCGCGTTGCAGCGCGATGTTGTCGGGACTTACCGCGAGGGAGCGTTGAAAATAGGATATCGCCTCGGTGGGATCGGCGACGGTCAGGAAAATGTCGTTGATGTTGTTGTCGGCGACGGCGGCGTCCTGAATGGCGCGCTGCACCTCTGCCTCGTCGGATGCCGCACCGCAGGCACCAAGGGCGATCAGCGCCACAAGGGGCGCTGCATAACGGATGGGGTGGCGCATGTTTGTGCGTCCTTTTCTGCTCACTGCCTCTAACAGGCGCCCTCGTACCGGGGCGCTCTGCGGTATCTACAGGGGCTCGATATCTCCGGGCGAGGTCTCGGGTGGAGAGAAATCGGCCGGATCGGTCAGCACCAGTTGGAACTCGGGGTTCCCTTGCATCGGAACGTAGCCGGGATCTTCCAATCTGGCGAGCGCTTCGCGCAGGTTGTTGCGGATTTCATCGCTATTGCCGTTATCCGTGGCAAAAGCGCGACGGAACACCTCTGCCGCTTCGGCGGTCTTGCCCTGTTCGGTCAGGATGACGCCAAGGTTGTTCCATGCGGGCGCAAAGCCCGCGTCCTGCTCGAGGGCGCGGCGCATCAGCCGCTCTGCCTGACCCAGACGCCCAAGCCGCAGGTTCGCGGACCCGAGGGCGGACAGCGTGTCCACGTTAAGGCCCTGCTCTCCGGCGGCACGGGTATAGGCCTGCAGGGCAAGCTCGAACTGGCCGGCCGCCATCAGGCGATGGCCGACGACGAGGCCGTCGACGTCGGCGCCGGGCCCCTGACCGGGCGCATAGATGCCGCCCGCCGACCGGTTCAGGCCGCTTGACGAACAGGCGGCCTGAAATGTCAGGGCAAGGGCGGCGAGCGCCAGAAGTGCGGTTCGTGCGGTCATCGTCCCTCGGGCTGGGCGGGGCCGCGTCGCGCGGCCACCGAGTATTGAAAGGCGCCGCGATACGGAACCCGGGGTGACCTGCCCCGACGGACAGGACCTATGGCAAACCGGCGTTCGGTCCCAGGACCGTTGAGATTTCGAACATCGACGGCCCGATCAGGATGATGAGAAGCGGCGGCACCGTCAACATCATGGTCGCAAGCGTCATCTTCGTGGGCAGTTTGTTCGCCTTTTCCTCCGCGCGCATGACCCTTTTGTCACGCATCTCGGCGGCGTAGACGCGCAGAGCGTCGGCGATCGAGGTGCCGAACTGCTGCGACTGGATCAGCACGGTCACGAAACTTGAGACATCGGTGACGCCGCAGCGTTCGGACATGTCGCGCAGCACGCTCTGCTTGTCCTTGCCGGCCTTCATCTCGTGGCTGACCATGGCGTATTCTCCGGCCAGCTCGGGAAACCCGGCCTTGAGTTCGGTGGCGACGCGCAGGATCGACTGGTCCAGCGATTGTCCCGCCTCGACGCAGACGAGCATCATGTCGAGGCTGTCGGGAAAGCCGTTGACGATGGCCTCCTGCCGTTTGCCCTGACGCGACGTGACCCAGTATTTAGGGAGCATATAGCCCACGATACCCGGCCCCAGCGCATAGGCGATGAGTTTGCCCTGCGGCACCTCGCCTTGTGTCGATGCGTAGATTGCAAAGGCGACGCCCCCGATCAGGAATAGCACACCCAGCGCAAACTGCAGGAAATGATAGATCCGGACCGACTTTTTCTCGCGGTAGCCTGCCTGCAACAATTTCAGACGCACGGCGGAATATTCCGCCTCGTCCTGCGGCTCGAGAAAGGTCGAGTATTTCTCGAGCTTGTCCTTGCCCTGCGCCCCCGAACGCAGTTTTTCGCCCTTGGACGCCGCTGTCGCCGCCTTGTTGGCCTTGTTGAGCTTGTCTAGGGGATCGGCGCGCCGGTTCAGCAGGACCGGCAGCGTGAGGAGGATCAGCAGCACACCGAGCAGTCCCACCGCCATCAGCGGGCCGAAGGGGCCCAGCTGCGCGATGAGAAAGTCCTCGATACGGGTCAGAAGTTGCATGGCAGTCCCCTCAGACTTTGATGTCGACGAGGCGTCGCATCACGATGATGTTGGCGATCAGAAAGGCGGCGACGGCCAGGCAGGCGGGAATGAACACCGGGTCTTCCTTGACGTCGTCGTAATAGCCCGGCTGGATGATATTGATCGCGACGAGGGCGACCAGCGGGAACATCGACAGAAACATGCCCGACCATTTCGCCTCAGCCGTGATCGCCTGCACCCGGCGAAACAGTTTGAACCGCGAGCGGATAACCTTGGACAATCCGTCGAGGATTTCGGCGAGGTTGCCACCGGCGGTCGACTGGATCGTGACGGCGACGGCGAGAAAGCGCATGTCCTGCATGTCCAGACGTTCGGCCAGCGCTTTGAGGGCCTCGCCCATGTCGCGGCCATAGGCGGCCTCGTCGGCGATGAAGCCCATTTCGGTGCCGCAGGGATCGGGCACCTCCTTGGCGACGATGCCGATGGCCGATGCAAACGGATGGCCGACGCGCAGGCTGCGCACCATGAGTTCGACCGCATCGGGAAGCTGTTCTTCGAACATCTTCATCCGTTTCTTGGCCTTGGAACTGACCCAGAAGAACACGCCGCCGATGCCCATCGCGATCGATACCGGGATGCGCACGGCGGCGTCGGTCGTCGTGCCCACGGTCAGGCCCAGAAAGGCCACGAAAGACAGCAGGCCCATCATCATGACGAGCTGCACGGGCGAGAAGGCGATGTTGGCCTTTTGCGCCTTGTCGGCGAGTATCGAATAGAGCGGCACCGAGCGCGATTTCAGGTGCTGCGTCATCTCCTTGCGGAGCTGTTCGAGAACCTGTTCGCGGCCCGCGGATTTGTCGAGCAGGTCGAGGCGGCGGTTCACGCGGCTGTTGAGGCTGATGGATTTGCCGAACACCGTCAGGTAGATGCCCTCCACCAGCAGCAGAACTGCGATGAAGATAAGGCCGTAGATGATTGGTTCGGCTGAGATTTCCATTATGCGCTACTCCGCGGCGAAGGGTTCGAAGATGGAGGCCGGAAGATTGTAGCCCCACAGGCGGAACCGCTCGGAGAAGTGCGAACGCACGCCTGTCGCGGTGAAATGCCCGATGATCTTGTTGTCGGGCGTCAGGCCGACGCGCTGATAGCGGAACACCTCCTGCATCGAGATCACCTCGCCTTCCATGCCGGTGATCTCGGTGATCGAGGTCATGCGGCGCGATCCGTCCTGCAGACGCGATGCTTGCACGATAAGGTTTACCGCCGATGAAATCTGGCTGCGGACGGCCTTCAGGGGCATTTCGATGCCTGCCATGGCGATCATGTTTTCCAGACGCGATACGCCGTCGCGGGCAGAGTTCGCGTGGATCGTCGTCATCGAGCCGTCGTGACCGGTATTCATCGCCTGCAACATGTCGATGACCTCTTCGCCGCGCGTCTCGCCGACGATGATCCTGTCCGGGCGCATCCGCAGCGCGTTTTTCAGACAGTCCCGCGGGGTGACAGCTCCCTTGCCCTCGACGTTGGGCGGGCGGCTTTCCATCCGGCCCACATGCGCCTGTTGCAGCTGAAGTTCGGCCGTATCCTCGATCGTCAGGATGCGTTCGTTGTTGTCGATGAACGACGACAGCGCGTTGAGCGTTGTCGTCTTGCCCGAACCGGTGCCGCCAGAGACGACGATGTTCAGGCGGCAGGCGACGGCCGCTTGCAGATATGCGGCCATCTCTTCGGTAAAGGCCCCGAATTTCACCAGGTCGTCGATGCCCAATTTGTCTTTTTTGAACTTACGGATGGAAACGAGGCTGCCGTCGACGGCAATCGGTCCGACCATCGCGTTGAAGCGCGAGCCATCGGCAAGGCGGGCGTCGACATAGGGATTGCTCTCGTCGACGCGACGTCCGACGGCGGAGACGATCTTGTCGATGATCCGCAACAGGTGCCGCTCGTCCTTGAAGGTAACGTCGGTCAGCTCCAGCTTGCCGTCCCGCTCGATAAAGATCTGCTGCGGGCCGTTGACGAGGATATCGTTGATCGTTTCGTCCTTGAGGAGCGTTTCCAGCGGGCCAAGGCCGCGCACCTCGTCGTACAGGTCCTGGGTCAGGTGCAACCGCTCCTCGCGGTTCAGCACCACCCCCATTTCCTCGAGGGTTTCGGTCGCGATCGCGTTGATTTCAGACCGCAGGTCCGCTTCCGTCGCCTTTTCAAGGGCGGCAAGGTTCAGGTTGTCGAGCAGCGCCTTGTGCAGGTCGAGCTTGATCTCGAACATCCGCTCCTTGCGCTTGCGCTCCTTGTCCAGCGGCGCGGGTTGTGCCGCGGATTTCATCTGCGCCTTCATCAGCGACGGTTTTGCCTCGGCGACGGGCGTTACCTTGGCCGCAGGCTTGGTCGCGCTGGCCGCCGTCGGCGCCGGCGGGGGCGTGCCCGCCGGTTTGCCTTCGGGCTTTTTGAACTTGGAGAACATGACGTTACCTCTTTGCTGCCTTGGCTTCCGCGATATTCACCTCGTGGACGGACTTCGCGAGTTTGGCGATTTCACGGCGCAGGGCGTTCTTGGGGATGCCTTCGGCCATCGGAATGCCGTGGTCGCCATTCTGCGCCACCTGTTTGCCGCCATCGGGAAGCATCACCTCGATGGCGACGCCGAGGCTTTCGGCCAATCGTTTCACCCGGCTTTTGCCTGAAAGATCGGTAAAGCCGGGCGAGCGGTTGAGCACGAAGCGCAGCTTGTTCAGCGGCAGCCCTTCGGATTGCAGGGCCCGTTTCAGGCGCAGGGTGTTCTGGGCCGACCGCATGTCGAGTTCGAGCGTCGCGAAATAGATATGCGCCGCGTTCAGAACCTCTTCGGTCCATTCGACCATCGTGGTCGGCATGTCGATGATGACGTAATCGAAATTCACCCGCGCCATTTCCACGATCCGGCTGACATCGTCCGAGGTAATCATGTCGAGCGGGATCATATCCGTCGGCGCGGTAAGCACCTGAAGTTTCTGATTATATGCCAGCATCGCATGCATGAAGCTTTCGCTGTCCATGCTCTCGGTGTCGGTCAAAAGCTCCATCACGCTCTCGCGGCGCGGCAGATCGAGATAGGTGGCCGCGGCCCCGAACTGAAGATCGAGGTCGAGCAGGCAGACGCGCGGCGGATCGGTCTTGTCGACGTTCGCAAGCTCCCACGCCAGGTTCACCGCCAGCGTCGTGGACCCCGTTCCACCGGCCATGCCGTGCACCGGTATCACCACGCCGGACCGGTCGCCCGTGGGTTTGAGGGTGTTTCGGATCTCGTCGGCGACAGGCATCTGTTCGGGCGGTGCCTGTACGCGTTCGATGGCGCGGGCCAGCTCACCCTCGGGGAGGGGGTAGGGGACGAACTCGTCGCCGCCCTCGCGCAAAAGCTGGTGCAGGGACGCGGGGCTCACGTCTTCGGCGATCAGAATAACCTTGATCTGCAACGCCTTGGCTGCGGATATGATGTCGGTGATCAGCCCCAGATCGGCCTCATCCTCGGCATCCAGCGCGATCGCCACGAATTCCATGGCCGCGGCATCGGGCTGTTCAAGAAACGCCAGCGCGTCGTTGAACGTCAGGTCGCCCCAGCTTTCGCCCAAGGCGGCCTCCATGTCCTCGATCAGCAGATCGAATGTCTGGACATCGCGGCTTATCGTGCATGCGACAATCGGCTGCGGGTCGGGTTGCAATACGGCTGTCATGCTCATGGCCTCATGTCCTCAAATTCATCGGGAAGGGCTTTTTGCCCTGCGGACTCTTGCCTTTTGACAGGCGGACCGATCCCTTTGGAGAGGTTTTGACCGAGGAAGGCGGCGAGAATGGGGCCGAAAAGCTGTAATTGTTTGGTCAGGTGACACGATGACGCGCGATGACAGCCGTTGTTCACGAACAAGGCCCCCGGAGTTCGGGGGCCTTTGCCATCTGCATCTGGCATGCGTCGCCGGGTCGCCGGGGTTCCGGCGGGTCAGCTTTCGGTTGAAAGTTCCGATCCCGAGATACCGCCAAGGCCGGTCGGCGATGTGGCGGATTCGACGTATTCGCGAAAGATGATCTCGGCGTAGCGGCCATTCATCACGGTAGGATGGCGCGCGACGAATCCCGAAACCTCGGTCACGGTCCGGCGGTTGGCGCGTTCCCGGCCCTCGGTGACGATCAGCGGCTGAGTTTCGCCAAAGGACACCACCGCCTCGACCCGGGACCGGTCGATGCCCAGCGACCCGAGGTACAGCACGACGGCCTCGGCCCGGCGCAGACCCAGCTGCCGGTTCGACGCCACGGTCCCCACAAGATCGGTGTGACCATAGACCTTGAACCGCACTTCCGGGAACTGCGCGATGAAATCCGCCTGCTGGCGCAGGATCGCGCGGGCCTGATCGTCGAGTTGGTAGGAGTTGAACGGAAAGTTGACCATCGTCTGCACTTCGGCGGCGAACCGGCGGGCGAGGTTGGTGCGATAGGTCTCGTCGCCGTTGTTGATCGCCGCGTTTGCCGCGACGGCCGATCCAAAGGCTGCGGCCTCGGTTTCGATGCCCGCCTCGCGGCTGAACGTCGAGACCGTCTGGCCGCGTTCGACACAGCCGGCGAGGGCGGTGCTTGCCGCGAGCGTCAAGGCAATTAACTTCATGGTCGCAACTCCCTAGTCCAGGACATAGCCATATGACCCCGAGAAATCCTGTCGCGCAACCTCTCCGGCACCGCCGGTCTGCGGCGCCTCGTCGGACGACACGCGGCCAAAGAGGAACAGGTCACGCTCCGTCGGCGGGCGCACCCGGTCGGTCGGCAGGGCATAGGCATTGCCCCGGGTCGGGGTGACCAGATGGGCCGTGATGATGATGACCAGTTCGGTTTGCTGGCGGGCGAATTCGGCCGAGCGGAACAGCGCGCCCAGAACCGGAATGTCGCCCAGCCATGGCACCTGACCCGACAGGTCGCGGAAATCGTCGCTCAGCAGACCTGCGATGGCAAAACTCTCGCCGTCGCGCAGTTCCACGGTCGTCGATGTTTCGCGGCGACGGAAGGCGTCGATGGTAAACGCCCCTTGGGTAAAGCCGTTAGCCGGGTCGATGGACGACACGGCTGCCTCAAGCTCGATGTTGATGAGATCGCCGTCGATGACGCGGGGGATAAAGTTCAGCTCGACACCGAAAGGCTTGTATTCGACGGTAATCGTGCCGCCGTCCTGTGCGACCGGCACGGGATACTCGCCACCGGCAAGAAACCGCGCCTCTTGGCCGGACAGTGCCGTCAGGTTCGGTTCGGCCAGCGTGCGCACGATTCCGCGGGATTCCAGCGCCTCGAGAAGGATGCCGACTTCGACGCCGCCGGCGTTGAACCCGAACAGGAATGCGCCGTTGTTTTGATTGACGGGTGGCAGGGCGCCGTTGACGCCGCCGTTGTTGACCAGCGTGTTGGTGCCGCCGGAAATACCCAGATCGTCGCCAAAGGCAGATCCGCCCAGCGACAGCGAGGACGACAACGCCTGACTGACAGAGCGCTGCATTTCGGCGAACTGCACCCTCAGCATGACCTGCTGGGTGCCGCCGACGCTCATCAGGTTGGAAACCCGCTCGGGTGCATAACGCTCTGCGAGCTCCAGCGCACGGTCGAGCCGGGCGATGGAGGATACGGTGCCCGACAGCACGATGCCGTCGTTGGCGGTGCGCACCTCGATCGGTTCACCCGGCAAAATCTGTGCCAGACGTTCGCGGAATTCGGCGACATCGGGCGTCACGCGGACCTCGACGTTGGAAATCAGACTGCCATCGGCGGCCAGGATCGTCAGCGTCGTGCGCCCCGGCTCTTTGCCCAGCACATAGATCGTGCGATCCGACAGCGATGAGATGTCGGCGATGCCCGGGTTGGCGATGCTCAGCTCCGCGAAGGGAACATCGCTTTCGACGACGACGGCCCGGTTCATCGGAACCTGCAAAGCCTCGCTTGGCGCCCCCTGAAGGACGCGCAATGTCTGTGCCGACAACAGATTTGGAACAGCCGCAAAGCCGATAGACAGGCCCGCAACCGCGACCCGTAGGAGTGTGCTCGTTTTCATGTGACCTGCCTCTCCGATCACGCCTCGTTTTCGGGTCTTGATGCCCGGGTGTTGAGGATAAAGGTGCCTTGATCCGGTATTTATTGCAAGAATCAATGTATTGAGGCATGAATGTGATGTGGATTAGTCGCACAGAACGGTCAGCGATTTGTTCCGACACATAAAAAGACGCACCCCGGTATTCGGGATGCGTCCGGATTGTGTTGTCGGTGAACCGTGGCGATCAGTTCGTGCAGGGAATTTCCAACTCGACCACTTCGGCACCGCGGCGGGTTCTGATCGTGCAGACCTCGGCGACCTCGGGGGCGGCCTGAATGACAGGCGCGCTTTCCACGATCCCCAGAAGGCTCCGCTGGTTCACCTCGTTGGCCGTCGCGATCGTGTCATCCGCATAGCCGACGAGGCTGAGGGCAAGTTCGCCCGAAGATTGCGCCTGCAAAAGGCGGGCCACCTGCTGGGGCGACACCTCGACGGTGACGGTGCGGGCGATGGCGGTGCCCGGGCGGTTCGCGTCCGCGCTCTGGTCGATGGCGATGATCGTAAGGCCGGTGTCGATCAGCTGCGTCATGTCCTGACGGCCCTGATCGCCAACGCCGACCTGGCCGGACCAGTACACATCGACGCGGTCGCCCGGACGCAGGAAACCGGACACGCCCGAAGCCGCGTCGACCTCGATGGTAAAGGCGCGCATGCCGGCGGACAGCCGTGTCGTGATGCCCACCTGCTCACCGGCATCGGTAACCTTCGCCGCCAGGATCGGCTCGTTTGCCTCCATCTGTCGGGTGGCTGAACGGGGCACGTCCGCGCCGCGCGGAAACAGCTCTTCCGCCGTCGTGAATATGCCCTCGGGCAGGAACGGTTCGGCGTAGCGGATCACATCGACGTCGTCGACGGTGATCTGCTCGCCGAACGCGATCACCCGGTTGACGGCCAGCACCTCGACTGTCGGGATCTGTTCCGCCGCCCGCTGCTGCACCAGCGCCATGTTGGCATTTTGTTGATCGAAATACCCTTTGACCATGTAGACCGCGAACCCCGCCAACCCCATGCCGATGATAAGAACAAGACCGAATATCGCGCGCATTGTGGTACCTCTTTGGGCTGTGCCCATCTTTGACGGGCCGGATCATCGTGGGTTTCCGGACGGGCCGCGTCCGCAGGCGGGGCTGCGTCTAAAAGACCACGTCGGGGACGACCGCCGCACCGAGGACATCGCCCGTATTATCCGACATTTCCTTTGCACCGTCGGAAACCGTCGTGCCGATGACGACGCCCAGAATCAAAAGAGCCGCTGTCAGTACGACCCAGTCGATCGTTACGGCACCGTCTTCGGAGATCCAGAACGTCTGAAGATGGGTTCTCATAGAATATTCTCCGCTGGTGTCACGCGCCCGGGTTGTTCGGCGGGCGGGTATGCCGTTCATGCGATGCATGTCCGCCATTGTTTGCGGGCGAAATCAGGCGGCAATGAGGCTGGAACGGAGTATCAACAAGGCGATCCCGCCGGCAGAGCGAATCCGGCCAGTAAATGCGCGTTGGCTGTGAAAAAGGACCGCACCATCCGGTGCGGCCCCTGTCGCCGACTGCCCCCGCGGGGAGGCGCTTTTGGCGGTGCCGGGCCCGTGGCCCGACCTGCCGGATCAGAAGACGATGTCGGGAACGGTCGTGCCAAGCTCGAGCTTCGATGTTGTCGGCCATCAGTTCCGCACCGGTGGAAACCGACGTCAGCACGGCAATGCCGAGGCCCACGATTGCGGCGGTCAGCACGACCCAGTCAACGGTCACGGCGCCGTCTTCGTCGCGGGCAAAGTTCTGGATGTAGTTCAGCATGTGGTCTCTCCTCGGAGGGGTTTTTCGTTTGGTTGCATCGCCTGCGGTTCAGATCGGGCCGGCCTCTTGTTGGCCCATCACCGCTTTGGATGAGACCGGTATGGCGGTCGTCTGCGGCAGGAATGCGGCAGGTTTTGTGCCAATTTAAGACAACGAAAAATAAATGCCGGATTTTCGAATGTGCTGAATTTATCATGTTGAAGTTGAGATTGTATTTCGGAAACGGAGGGCCGGGTGCCGAATGCACATGTCGTCCGATTGGGTCGGGCCTGGAATGGATCGGTCGGATATTCATCGGCCAACTGCAGATCGAGAATACGAAAAAGGACCGCACCATCCGGTGCGGCCCCTGTCGCCGACTGCCCCCGCGGGGAGGCGCTTTTGGCGGTGCCGGGCCCGTGGCCCGACCTGCCGGATCAGAAGACGATGTCGGGAACGGTCGTGCCAAGCTCGAGCTCGATGTTGTCGGCCATCAGTTCCGCACCGGTGGAAACCGACGTCAGCACGGCAATGCCGAGGCCCACGATTGCGGCGGTCAGCACGACCCAGTCAACGGTCACGGCGCCGTCTTCGTCGCGGGCAAAGTTCTGGATGTAGTTCAGCATGTGGTCTCTCCTCGGAGGGGTTTTTCGTTTGGTTGCATCGCCTGCGGTTCAGATCGGGCCGGCCTCTTGTTGGCCCATCACCGCTTTGGATGAGCCCGGTATGGCGGTCGTCTGCGGCAGGAATGCGGCAGGTTTTGTGCCAAATCTGGACAAATGATGAATTCGGTGGAAAATTGCGAAACGCAGCGTTTCCAAAAAGAAGTCAATGAGATGCGAAATTGCCAATGTCCGTGTCCGTCCAATCAGAACGCAAATGGCGTCCCCTCTTGACTGCCGCGCCTTCGGCGTCTGACAGGGCCGCAAAGGATGGGCGCAGTCGAATGACTATATTTAAGACGACGTTTATTCCGGCAATCGCGCGCGTTGAAAAGACTGTCGGCCAAAGGCTGCACGGCACGCCGCCCCGGTGCCGAAGACATCGCTGAGATGGCGTTTACCGGGCAACAGGTCCGCGAAAAATACGGGCGCGTCTGCGGATGCAAGCACCAGATGCGTCAGGCATGCTAGAATGCCCGAAAGAAATAAAAACAGGCAGGCGCGCAATGACGCGATGGATAATTCAGGGTCGGACGCCGGCGGCATTGGTGGCCTCGGCGGTTCTTGCAGGCGCATTCGCGGGCGGGGCAACGGCGCAGACAACCGACCGTTATCAGCCAGACTTTACCTTTCGGTCCGTCACGGTCCCCGGAGTGGGTGTGACCAGCCGGATCACCGTGCAGATCGATCCGTCGGCACCCAGTGCCATCCGCGCACCCGGTGCACCGTCCGCACCGGTAACGGCGGGCGCCGCACCGTTGGCGACGGCGGCCGCGGCCCCGCGTGCGCCCCGTCCGCCATCGCCCAGCGGCTATGAATGGTATTGGGAAATCGTCTCGCCCGCCCGCGACGCCGCCTCGTCGGGGCGTCTCGAGGAGGCGGTCCTCGCCCTTGCCGCCGCCCCGTCCGGACGCACGGTGCCGCAACCGCGCGTGCAGGCGATGCAGGACATCGCGGCCATCCACGCCGCCGACATCCTGTTTGCGACGGTGGGCACCCGGGTGTCGCCCGCCCTCGTCCTTGCCGTGATTTCCGTGGAAAGCGGCGGCCGCGTCACCGCCGTGAGCAACGCAGGCGCTGCGGGCCTCATGCAACTCATGCCCGCGACGGCGGAGCGGTTCGGCGTGACGGACCGGCTGGACGCCGGCGACAGCATTGCGGGCGGCGTCGCGTACCTCGACTGGTTGCTGGGCCATTTCGACGGCGATCCGGTGCTGGCCCTGGCCGGGTACAACGCGGGCGAAGGATCGGTGCGGGACAATTCGGGCGTGCCGCCGTTTGCCGAAACCCGTGGCTATGTGCCCAAGGTGCTCGCCGCCTGGACCGTGGCGCGCGGATTGTGCCAGACGCCGCCGGTTCTGATCGGCGACGGCTGCGTCTTTGCGATCAGCAACGCGCTGCCCTGACCGGTCGGTCTAGACAATCGTCGCCTCGGTCGCCGCCCGTATCTCGTCCTCGGTGACGCCGTCGGCACATTCGACGATCCGCAGGCCGCCCGTCACAACGTCGAGGACGCCAAGGTTGGTGATGATCCGGTCGACGACAGCTTTGCCGGTCAGCGGCAGCGTGCATTCCCTGAGAAGTTTGCTGTCGCCGTGCTTGTTCGTGTGGTCCATCACCACGACCACGCGGCCCACACCCGCGACCAGATCCATCGCCCCGCCCATGCCTTTGACGAGCTTGCCGGGGATCATCCAGTTCGCCAGATCGCCGTTTTCGGCAACTTCCATCGCGCCAAGGATGGCTGCGGCGATCTTGCCGCCCCGGATCATGCCGAAACTGGTGGCGCTATCGAAATAGGCGGTGCGGCTCAGCTCGGTGATCGTCTGTTTGCCCGCGTTGATAAGGTCGGGGTCCTCTTCGCCCTCGAACGGGAAGGGCCCCATGCCCAGCATCCCGTTTTCGGATTGCAGGGTGATGTCCTTGTCGCCAACGTAGTTCGCCACCAGCGTCGGAATTCCGATCCCGAGGTTGACGTACCACCCGTCCTCGAGTTCTTCGGCAGCGCGCGCCGCCATCTGGTTGCGGTCCCAGGGCATCAGACGGACTCCTTCTTGCGTGTCGTGCGCTGTTCGATCCGCTTTTCGTGGGCGCCCTGCACGATCCGGTGAACATAGATGCCGGGCAGGTGGATGGCGTCCGGGTCGAGCGACCCCACGGGCACGATCTCTTCGACTTCGGCGACGCAGACCTTGCCGCACATCGCGGCGGGTGGGTTGAAATTGCGGGCGGTCTTGCGGAATACCAGATTGCCGGTCGCGTCCGCTTTCCATGCCTTCACGATGGCAAGGTCCGCGACGATCCCCCGTTCAAGGATGTAGGTCTGACCGTCGAACTCCTTGTGTTCCTTGCCTTCTGCAATGACGGTGCCGACGCCGGTTTTGGTATAAAAACCGGGGATGCCGCAGCCGCCCGAGCGCATCCGTTCGGCCAGGGTGCCTTGCGGATTGAATTCAAGTTCGAGTTCGCCCGACAGGTACTGGCGCATGAATTCCGCGTTTTCGCCGACATATGACGAGATCATCTTTTTCACCTGCCGGGTCTGCAACAGGATGCCGATGCCGAATTCGTCGACGCCGGCGTTATTGGACGCAAAGGTGAGGTCTTTCGTCCCCGCATCGCGGATCTGCGTCAGCAACAGTTCGGGAATGCCGCACAGCCCGAACCCGCCCGCGGCGATGAACATCCCGTCGAATAGTAGCCCGTCAAGCGCGTCCTGTGCGGTGTCATAGATCTTTTTCATGAAATAGCTCCCGTCCCGGACATCCTCGATTAGTCGCGCGACGCAGGGCCAATGTCAAACCGATGCGCCGTCCGGACGCATGAAGGCCAGGCCGTGCGGGCGCGGCTTTCGGTGTCGATTGACGGCCCGGATGTTGCGGAACGCCGTGCGGACAGGACAATGAATATCCGCCGGAGGCCAAGATACGATAGCGGAACGGACACGAGAGACCCTCCGCCGAGGTGCCCGTCAGGTGCCACGCGGCGAAGCCCGGTTTCCCGGGCCGTCACCTATTCCAGCACATCTCCACCGCTGTCATCCGCAGTAGCGCCGTTACGGGCACCGGTCGATTCCCCCCCGGTCTTTGCGGCAGCGGCCTTTTTCGGCGCAGCCTTTTTTGCCGCCGGTTTCCGGGCTGCCGTCGTGGCACCCGGTTTTTTCGCTGCCGGTTTGCTGGCCGCGGCCTTTTTCGGTGCAGCCTTTTTGGGGGCCGCCTTGCGGGCAGGTTTCTTCTTGCCTGCCTTTGCCGCCCGCTCCTCCAGCAGGACGACCGCCTCCGAGAGTGTCAGCGCATCGACCTCGATCGTGTCGGGGATCGTGGCATTCAGCTTTTCCCATTTCACGTAGGGACCGTATTTGCCGCTGAAGACGTTGACCGGCCCCCCCGCGTCGGGGTGTTCGCCCAGCTCGCGGACCGGCACCTGTGCCGCACCGCGATTGCCGCGGCTGGCGATCTTTTCGGCCAAAAGTTGCACGGCGCGGTTCATACCGACGGTGAACACCTCGTCGATCCCGTCGAGGTTGGCGTTCGTGCCGCCACGGTCCGAGGTGCTTGCCGCATGTTTCAGATACGGCCCATAGCGCCCGATGTTGGCCCAGACCATCACCTGATCCTCGGGGTGCGGGCCCACCTCGCGCGGCAGCGACAGCAGCATAAGCCCCTGCTCGAGATCGATTTCCTCGGCGGGCCACTCTTTGGGCACCGACTGACGCGGCGGCTTCTTGTTTTCTTCGGTAACGTCGCCGCGCTGCACATAGGGACCGAAACGGCCTTTGAAAACGCTGATCTTGTCGTCCCTGTCCATCCCCAGCAGCTTTCCTTCGGGCGGAATGGCACTCGCCTCCGCCTCCGGATCGGGCGGGCCGAAGGGGCGGGTGTACCGGCATTCAGGATAGTTGGAACAGCCGATGAAGGCGCCACCGGCGCGCGCGGTGCGCATCGACAGGCGCCCCAGCCCGCAGTTCGGGCACAGGCGCGGATCGGTTCCGTCCTCGAGCGCGGGGAAAAGATGCGGCTCAAGAACGTCGTTGATCTTTTCGAGCACCTCCGTGATCCGCAACTCGCTCGTCTCGGCAATGGCGGCCGAAAAATCGCGCCAGAACCGGGCGAGCAGGTCCTTATAATCCGCGTCGCCCGCACTGACCTTGTCGAGCTGATCCTCGAGGTCGGCGGTAAAATCGTACTCGATATAACGGTGGAAATAGTTCGACAGGAACGCCGTGACGAGGCGTCCCTTGTCCTGCGGGATCAACCGGTTCTTGTCCTTTTCGACATAGCCGCGGTCCTGGATCGTCGTCACGATGCTCGCGTAGGTCGACGGGCGCCCGATGCCCAGCTCTTCCATCCGTTTCACCAGCGTCGCCTCGGTATAGCGCGGCGGCGGCTGGGTGAAATGTTGCAGCGCAAGGGTGCTGCCTGCCTCGGACAGGATTGCCGCCGAATGGCGTTGCAGGCCGGACGCGGCCCCGCTCTCGACGACGGCGTCTTCCTTGCCGTCCTTTCTGGCCTTGTCGAACTGCGCATCATAGGTCGACCTGGTGAACGTCGCGGCCTCGTTTGCCATGATCTGCGGCAGAATACGGTCGTCGTCCTCATCCGGAGCCTCGTCGCGGCCCTCGTCGTAGACCTTGAGGAAACCGTCGAAAACGATGCGCTGGCCTGTCGCGCGCAAGCCGGTGTCGCCGTCCGTGCTGCGGACCTCGACGGTCGTCCGCTCAAGCTGGGCGGCGGACATCTGGCTGGCGAGGGTGCGTTTCCAGATCAGATCGTACAGTTTGCGCTGATCGCCCTCGGCGATTTTCAGGTCGTCCACGGCGTTCGTCATATCCGTCGGGCGGATGCACTCGTGTGCTTCCTGCGCGTTCTTTGCCTTGTTCTTATACGTCCGCGCCGTGTCGGGAACATAGGATTTGCCGTAGCGGTCGGTGATCGCAGAGCGGGCGTCGGCCACGGCCTCGGGCGCCATGTCGATACCGTCGGTCCGCATATAGGTGATGTGACCGGCCTCATACAGGCGCTGCGCGGTGCTCATCGTGGCCTTGGCGCCCATGCCGAATTTGCGGCTCGCCTCCTGTTGCAGGGTCGAGGTCATGAACGGCGGCGCCGGATTTCGGGTGAACGGCTTGGCCTCGACCGATGCGATGGCGAAGGCACGGCTGGACACCGCCTGCACGGCCATCTCGGCGGCGGTTTCGTTCTGAAACGTGAATTTCTCGACCTTGTTCGCCGCCCAGCAGCGTCAGCTTTGCCTCGAAGGTCTGGCCCCGGGGCGTCTGGAACAGCGCCTTGACCGACCAGTACTCGCGATTGCGGAATGCCTCGATCTCCATCTCGCGCTCGACGATGATCCGCAGCGTCACCGACTGGACGCGGCCCGCGGATTTGGCTCCCGGCAGTTTGCGCCACAACACCGGCGACAGGTTGAACCCCACGAGATAATCGAGCGCGCGGCGCGCCAGATAGGCGTCGACCAGCGGCACATCGACCTGACGGGGGTTTTTCATCGCTTCGGTGACGGCGGACTTGGTGATCGCGTTGAACACCACACGGCTGATCGGCGTGTCCTTCCTGATCGCCTTGCGGTCGCGCAGCGCCTCGGTCAGGTGCCAGGAGATCGCCTCGCCTTCACGGTCGGGGTCGGTGGCGAGGATCAGTTCGTTGTCGTCTTTCAGGGCATCGGCGATGGCCTTGAGGTGCTTTTTGCTGTCGGAGGCAACCTCCCACAGCATCGCAAACTCGTTCTCGGGATCGACCGAACCGTCCTTGGGGGGCAGGTCGCGGACATGGCCAAACGACGCCAGAACGGTAAAGTCGCTACCCAGATACTTGTTTATTGTCTTGGCCTTGGCAGGCGATTCTACGACGACGACGGGCATTGGTTTCCTGACGTTTGGGCCATGGGACACGCGTTCCCTGAGGCCGCTTGATGTGGGAGAGTTGGCCCGATTGTCAATGGAGGCATGGCCGGTGCGGCGCTGCGGCGTCCACGTCGCGACCCCGATCGCCGGGCATCGCGCGTCAGTTCATCGTGAGCAGTCCGCCCGTCCGCCGGGCGATGCGGCCATCGAGTTCAAGGGTGACAAGGGCGGGTCCGACGCGCTGGCTGGACGCGGCCAGATCGCGGATGAGCTGATCCTCGGCGACGGGCGACAGGGCGACCCGGTCGAGGATCGCCTGATGCAGGGCGGCGGTTTCCGAAAGGCCGCGTCTTTCGGGGGCACCGGCGGGTATCCGTGCCGCCATCGGATCGGGCATGGTTGCGGGCCGGGTATGGCTTTGAGGCGCTTCGTGTGTCGGGACCGGTATGGGCCACGGCGCGGTTTCGCGCGCAACGCGCGGGCCGGACCGCGGCACCGGGGGCGTGCGTGCGGCGACAACGGCAACTTGCGCCACCACGCCGGCACGGGCAGCGGCGACCTCTTCACGCGCCGCAGGTGCGGCGACCCCGGCATGCGTCGCTGAGGCGGCGACCCCGGCATGCGTCGCGGGTGCGGCGACCTCGTCTTGCACCGCCGCGGACGCGGCGGGCAGGTTCAGATGTTCGAGTACGTCCTGCGCGCCTCGCACAAGTACCGCACCGTCGCGCAACAGCATGTTGGATCCCGCCGACCGCGCATCGAATGGATGCCCCGGGACGGCAAGGACGTCGCGACCCTGATCGAGTGCGGAACGGGCGGTGATGAGGCTGCCGCTTTTGGCTGCGGCCTCGACCACGACGACGGCGCGGGACAGGCCCGATACGATGCGGTTGCGCGCGACGAAATGGCGCGCGTGCGCGACCGTTCCGGGAGGCTGTTCGCTGACCCGCAATCCGTTTTCCGCGATCCGCTGTGCCAGACCTCCGTTTTCGGGGGGATAGATGCTGTCGACGCCGCCGGCCATGACCGCGATCGTACCGCCTCCGATTGCCGCCGAATGCGCCTCGGCGTCGACGCCGCGCGCCAAGCCCGAGACCACGACGACACCGGCGTCGGACAGCCCGGCAGACAGCTTGCGGGCCATCCGGGTGCCAAGCGACGAGACATTGCGCGCGCCGACGAGCGCCACCATAG
The DNA here is from genome assembly GCA_963761735.1 of uncultured Alphaproteobacteria bacterium. Lineage (GTDB taxonomy): Bacteria > Pseudomonadota > Alphaproteobacteria > Rhodobacterales > Rhodobacteraceae > CAVXHQ01. The sequence continues at coordinate 69,378 of CAVXHQ010000003.1, read as the reverse complement.
GTCGTGAGAGGAGCGAGATGTCGCCAAGGCACCACAATACCGGCGGCGCGTCCGGAATATCGTGCAACGCGGCAGGAAAGGCCAGCGCTGCGCCGGTGAGCAGCACCGCACCCGCAGCGCGTCCGGCACGCAGTTCGGCGTCAACGACGCCTTCGGGGCAAATTTTGTAATCGTCAATCCCGGCCGCGCGGGCAACGTCCGGCAGGGCCGCCAAGGGCGGCCTCGACAGTGCCGTGCTCGGCAAGCAGGCGCCAGAACGTCGTCGGGCCTACCCTGCGGGAGCGCAGCAGACGAAGCCAGATGAACGGATTGACTTCCGTGGTGGGTGGGAGTGGGGGGTGAGTGGAAGAGTGCAAATCCCCGGTCATCCTGGCCTCGTCATGCTACACCCTCAGGAATAGAGTGAAGCGGTTAACAACATGTGAATCCTGACGCAGTGCTACCCGACGCCGCTGGATTTTCTGCGGATATCTTTCGGATCCTTACCCGAAAAAACCGACGGTTCCGAGCCGCCGACAGCGCAAGGAACGATGAAACCCGTTCAAAACAAGCGAAAATCTCGTTTCAGCCACCGGCGGTTGTCACCGCTCAACCACAGCGGGGGATGTTTTCACGTTTTTAACGGATCCCCGCGCAAAGGGAACGCCGCAGGCAGAATCACCGGCGTCATGCCACGTCAGGCGGCCGCCCCGCCAACCGTCAGGCCGCCGATCAACAGCGAGGGCTGGCCCACGCCGACCGGCACCCATTGGCCCGCCTTGCCGCAATTGCCGATGCCGGGGTCGAGGGCCAGATCGTTGCCGATGCCGCGAATGTCGCGCAGCGCCGTTGCCCCGTCGCCGATCAGCGTGGCCCCCTTGACCGGCGCACCGACACGTCCGTTCCGGACCCGGTACGCCTCGGTGCAGGAAAACACGAACTTGCCGCTGGTGATATCGACCTGACCGCCGCCGAAACCCGTGGCATAGATCCCGTCCTTCAGGTCGGCGACGAGATCGCCGGGGGCGGCATCGCCGGCGAGCATGTAGGTATTTGTCATCCGGGGCATCGGGATATGCGCGAAACTCTCGCGACGGCCATTGCCGGTGGGGGCCACACCCATCAGCCGGGCGTTCTGGCGATCCTGCATAAAGCCTACGAGAACCCCGTCGTCGATCAGCACGTTCCTGGCCGAGGGCGTGCCTTCGTCGTCGATGGACAGCGACCCGCGACGGTCGGGGATCGTGCCGTCGTCCAGCACGGTGACGCCCCTGGCCGCGACGCGGGTGCCCATCAGGCCGGCGAAAGCGCTGGTGCCCTTGCGGTTGAAATCGCCCTCGAGGCCGTGGCCGACCGCCTCGTGGAGCAGGATCCCGGGCCAGCCGGGGCCGAGGACGACATCCATCACGCCCGCCGGTGCCGGTTCCGCGCCGAGGTTGACCAGTGCGATGCGCAGCGCCTCACGGATGGCGCCCTGCCAGGCGGCGGGGGCCATCAGGCCGCTCAGGCCATAGCGCCCACCGACGCCGGTGCCGCCGCTCTCGCGCTTGCCGTTCTCTTCCACGATCACCGAAACATTCATCCGCGCCATCGGGCGCACGTCGCGGGCAATGCCGCCTTCGGGGCGCAGGATCACCACTTCCTGATAGCTGGCCGACAAGGTGGCGCTGGCCTGCACGACGCGGAGGTCGAGGGCGCGGGCAAACGCGTCGATCTCGCGCAGGATGTCGACCTTGGCGGCAAAGGCGGCACCGGTCAGCGGATCCTCGTCGGTATAGAGTTTCACATTGGTGCCGACAGGCGCCGCCGACATGGTGCCGCCGCCATCGCCCACGGCCAGCCGCGCGGTGGCCACGGCACGGCGCAGCGCGCTTTCGTCGATGGTGGTGGAATGGGCGTAACCGGCGGTTTCGCCCCGGACGGCCCGCAGGCCGAACCCCTCGGAGGCGTCGTAGCTTGCGGTTTTCAGGCGTCCGTCGTCGAACGACAGCACCTCGGAACGGCGCCGTTCCAGAAACAGCTCGCCGTCGTCGGCCCCCGCCACCGCCTCTTGCAGCAGCGACAGGGCACAGTCGGGGTCGAGCATCGTGTCGAAGGGGCGGAAGGGCGTTTCGGTCATGAGGGCGGTCCTGTGGATCGAAAGGGAAAAGGCAGCGTCGTTGATGTGCTATGTGGGGCGTCTGCGCGCGCCTGACACCGGGCAGGCGCAATATAGCTGCAAAGTAAGCGACCCAATGCCGCAACCGCCCTTCTTGTGGTGGCGGACAGGATATGGGAAGAGATGGGAGATTAAAACGCATTCCGCCGCATCCCCCGACCACGGAGGACCGCATCCCCGAAGTGGGCTGTGCCGCGCGAAACACGAAGGAACCGATATGCAGCTGACCCGCAGATTTGCATCCCTGACGACGAGACGACGGCGCTGGGCACGATCCTGCTGGCACTGCCGGTGGCCGCACAGACCGCGTTGGCGGACTTGCCCGTGATCGGGCACCCGACGAACGGCGCTATGGGATGGCAGCCCGCGGTGACGGAGCTGGCGCGTGACATTCACTGGCTCGACGGGTTGTTGCTGTGGATCATCGGCGCGATCACCCTGTTCGTGACGGCTCTGATGGCGTGGTGTGTGATCCGGTTCAACGCGAAATCGAACCCGAAACCCGCGACATTCACCCATAATTCGCCTCTCGAGGTGACGTGGACCGTGGTGCCGATCGTGATCCTCGTGTTCATCACGGCGTTCTCCTTGCCGGTGTTGTTCAAGCAGCAGGAAATCCCCGAGGGCGACATCGTCATCAAGGTGATCGGTCGTCAGTGGTACTGGGACTACGAATATGTCGACGACGGTATCGCATTCTCGAGCTATATGATCGGTCAGCCCGCGACACTTCAGGGCGCCCCCGAATCAACGCGGGAATATGTGCTGAACGACGCCATGGAAGAGGTGCTGGCGTCCTACGGCTATGACCGCGAGGCCTGGCTGCTGGCGACCGATACCTCCGTTGTCGTGCCGGTCGGTGCCACGGTGGTGATGCAGGTGACGGGCGGCGACGTGATCCACTCGTTCACCATCCCCGCTTTCGGCATCAAGCAGGACGCAATCCCGAACCGGACCGCCGAGCTGTGGTTCGAAGCCGAGCAGGAAGGCATCTACTTCGGTCAGTGCTCGGAGTTGTGCGGGATGTTCCATGCCTATATGCCGATCACCGTCAAAGTCGTCAGCCAAGAGGTTTACGACGACTGGCTGCTGACCATGCAGGGTGATGCCGCGCCCGCCGCCTGGTAAACCGGCGGGATGGATTTCGGACCCCTTGCCTCCGGGGCGGGGGAATATGCCACGCGGCGCCGGTCCGGTCTGGCGCCGCGGTTCCGGCAGACATGCGTCCCCGAGTGCGAAATTGTCCTCCCGGAACGACAGTCCTGACGAGACGTTGGAAATACAATGACAGATGCAAGCCTCACCCAAGGGTTGGACCGTTCGCCGCCGCGCGAAGCGGGGATGGGCGACTATTATGCCCTGATGAAGCCGCGGGTGATGCAGCTTGTGGTGTTCACCGCTCTTGCCGGTCTGCTTGTTGCACCGGTCGGCGTGCATCCGTTCGTCGGGTTTGTGGCGATCCTGTGCATCGCCGTGGGGGCAGGTGCCTCTGGCGCGCTGAACATGTGGTGGGACGCCGACATCGACGCGGTGATGAAACGCACCGCCAAACGCCCGATACCGGCAGGCAAGGTCGCCCCCGGTGAGGCACTGGGCCTTGGCATCGCGCTGTCGTCCTTCTCGATCGTCCTGCTGTTTCTGGCGACGAATGCGCTGGCCGCGGGCCTGTTGCTGTTCACGATCTTCTTCTACGCCGTCGTCTATTCGATGTGGCTGAAACGGGCGACGCCGCAGAACATCGTCATCGGCGGTGCCGCTGGGGCGTTTCCGCCGATGATCGGCTGGGCCGTGGCCACGGGCGGGGTGTCGGTCGAGTCGGCGCTGATGTTCGCGCTGATCTTCATGTGGACGCCACCGCATTTCTGGGCACTGGCGCTGTTCGTCAAGACCGACTACGGCGACGCCAAGGTGCCGATGCTGACCGAAACCCACGGTCACCGTGTTACCCGCCACCACATTCTCGCCTATACGATCCTGCTGGTGCCCGTCGCCGTCGGCATCGGGTTCACCTCGATCGGTGGATGGCTCTATCTCGCGGTATCCGTGGCGCTGAACGCACGGTTTCTCTATGCCGCATGGCTTGTCTGGCAGCGCACGGATGCGGACGCCGAGGCGGACCGGTTCGCAACCGAGAAGTGGATGTTCCGCATCTCGCTGTCCTATCTTTTCCTGCACTTCGGCGTGCTGATGGCCGAGGCGGGACTCCGCACGGCGGGGGTCTATTGAATATGGCGCAAAGTCCGAGAATCACCGGTAAATTCGAAGTCGAGCACGAGCTTCACGGTCGCCGTCGGGGCCGCAACGCGGGCGTCGGCCTGATCTTGTTGGCCCTCGTCGGCATCGTCTTCGGCCTGACGGTCGTCAAGGTTCTGAACCTCGAGGATATCCGCCAGTTCGAGGCCTTCGATCGGGTGGTCCGCCCGCAGATCGTGCCGGGCCAGAACGACGCGCCGGTCGTCGGACCGGATGATATCGCAATACCCGCCGATGACGTGACGCAATGAAGAATTTCCCGAACCTGAAGATCTTTCCGAATTTGACCGGCCCGAAACGGACGCTGGCGCAGACCAGCGGCGTGGTGGTGATCATGGCGTCGTTGGGGTGGGCCGCCGTGCCGATGTACCAGTGGTTCTGTGCGACGACCGGATTCGGCGGCACGCCGCTGCGGGCCGACGCCAACCAGAACGAGATCCTCGACCGGACCATCAACGTCCGTTTCGACGCGACCGTCGATCTGTCGCTGCCGTGGACCGTGACCCCGGTGGAACGGGTGGTGCCGATCCGGTTGGGCGAGACCGGCCTCGCATTTTACGAGGCGACCAATACCGCCGATCATACCATCGCGGGATACGCGGCCTATAACCTTGCACCCTATGCCGCAGACGGATATTTCAACAAAATCCAGTGTTTCTGCTTTGATTTGCAGATCCTGGAACCCGGCGAGACGATCCTGATGCCAGTCAGCTATTTCGTCGACCCTGAAATCGCGCAGGACAGCGAGGGCAAATACGTCCACACGATTACCCTGAGCTATACGTTCCACCAGACCGAATTGCCCGCCGATTACGTGGCCCCCGACGCCGCGCGCGAGCAGGCCACGCCCTCTCTGCCGGAAACCACCCGGCGCCAAGCTGCTTTGACAACCGCCGCCGGTCCCGTCATAGCTTTGAACTGATATGCCGGCGCTGCGCCGGCACCCCGAACCACGGCGCGGCTGACCGGCGCCCGAACACATCCCCGACCGCGCGACGGTCGATCAAAGACCCGCTGAAAGGCACTCGAAACATGGCGCACGAAAAAGACCACGATTACCATATTCTGTCCCCGTCGCTGTACCCGTTCCTTGGCGGTGTCGGCGCCTTTGTGATGCTGTTCGGCGCCGTCCTGTGGATGCCCAATCAGGGGCAGGGACCGTATATGTTCCTGATCGGTCTCGCGATCGTGTTGTACGTCATGTACGCATGGTGGGCCGAGGTCGTCACCGAAAGCCGGGTCGGCGATCATACGCCCGTCGTGCGGATTGGCCTGCGCTACGGCGTGATCTTTTTCATCATGTCCGAAGTGATGTTCTTTGCGGCATGGTTCTGGTCGTTCTTCAAACACGCCATGTACCCGATGGCACCCGATGCCGCGAGCCCGGCAATCGACGGCACCTGGCCGCCCGTGGGGACCGAGGTCTTCGATCCCTGGCATCTGCCGTTGATCAATACCTTGATCCTGCTGTGCTCGGGCATGGCGGCGACCTGGGCGCACCACGCCATCGTGCATGAAAACAACCGCCAGGACATGAAGTGGGGTCTGATTCTCGCCATCGTCCTCGGGGTGATCTTCACCGGATTTCAGGCCTATGAATACAGCGAGGCGCAGCAGGCCATCGGCACCGGCTCGATCTATTGGGACAACTTCTTCATGGCGACGGCGTTTCACGGCGCCCATGTGATCATCGGCACGATCTTTTTGTTCGTGTGTTTCCTGCGGTTGCAAAAGGGCGACTTTACCCCGGAAAAGCACGTCGGTTTCGAGGCGGCGGCGTGGTACTGGCACTTCGTCGATGTGGTCTGGCTGTTCTTGTTCTTTGCGATCTACATCTGGGGCTCTTCGTAACACTCCCGCGCCTAACGGGCGCCTGCGCGCAGGGTGATCGTGGCCCCTCCGGGGGGAGTTTTTTTGGCAAGAAAAAGGGCGCGGCGCCGGTATCGGCGCCGCGCCTTTGCATCGGGGGGATCCATGCGATTTGTTTTTCCGGTTTTGCTCGGTATCCTGGGCGTGGCCGTGTTGTGCGCGCTGGGCATCTGGCAGGTGCAGCGCCTGAACTGGAAGACCGCCATTCTGGCCGAGATCGACGCGCGGATCGTCGCGGCGCCGGTCGCGGTTCCGGCCACGCCGGACCCGGAGGCCGACCGGTATCTGCCTGTCACGGTTTTCGGACGGCTGACGGGGCAGGAGGCGCACGTCCTGATCCCCTCTGCCGATGGGCCGGGCTACCGTATCGTCGCCGCTTTCGATGCCGACACGGGGCGGCGGATCATGGTCGACCTGGGGTTCGTGCCGCAGGACGCCAAGGGTGCCGACCGCAGCAGTGGCGACATCACCGTCACCGGCAACCTGCACTGGCCGCAGGAAGTTGACAGCTGGACCGCCGCGCCGGACCCCTCCAACATCTGGTTCGCGCGCGATGTTGCCCCGATGGCGGCGTTCCTTGAAAGCGAAGAGGTGCTCGTGATCGCGCGGCGGATCGACGGTGCGGCCCCCGACACGCGCCTGATGCCGGTTGACTCTGCGGCCATCAAGAACGACCACCTGACCTACGCGATCACCTGGTTTTCGCTCGCTGCCGTCTGGGCCGCGATGAGCGTCATGCTGGTATGGCGCAACCGGAAGGCAGCCTGACCATGCGCTATATCTCGACCCGCGGGCAGGCCCCGGCGCTTACCTTCGAAGAGGCGATGATGACCGGCCTCGCGCGTGACGGCGGGCTTTATGTGCCGGAAACGGTGCCGGTTCTGACGTCTGCCGATATTGCGGCGATGGCCGGGCAGCCCTACGAGGACATCGCGTATCGCGTGATGTTTCCTTTTATCGGCGATGCCTTTCCCGAGGCGCGGTTCCGCGAGTTGATCGCGCGCGCCTACGCGGGGTTTGGCCATGCGGCGCGTGCGCCGCTCGTGCAACTCGCTCCGGGGCATTTCCTGCTGGAGCTGTTTCACGGGCCGACGCTGGCGTTCAAGGATTTCGCCATGCAGATCATCGGACAGATGTTTCAGGCATCGCTCTCGCGGTCGGGCAACCGGATCACCATCGTCGGCGCCACATCGGGCGATACCGGATCGGCGGCAATCGAGGCGTTTCGGGGGCTGAAAGGCGTCGATGTTTTCATCCTGTTTCCGCACGGGCGCGTCTCCGGGGTGCAGCGCCGCCAGATGACCACGCCGGTCGAGAACAATGTCCACGCCCTTGCCATGGACGGCGATTTCGACGACTGCCAAAGCGCGCTCAAGGACCTGTTCAACGATCACGCGTTCCGCGACCGGGTGCGCCTTGCCGGTGTCAATTCGATCAACTGGGGCCGGGTGCTGGCGCAGGTTGTCTATTATTTCGCTGCCGCCACCGCCCTTGGCGCGCCCGGCCGTCCTGTCAGTTTCACGGTGCCGACCGGCAATTTCGGTGACATCTTTGCGGGCTATATCGCGCGTCAGATGGGCCTGCCCATCGCGCGCCTCGTCGTGGCAACCAACCAAAACGACATCCTGCACCGGACATTGCAGACCGGCGCCCATGTCAAGCGAGGCGTGCAACCCACGATCAGCCCGTCGATGGATATTCAGGTCTCGAGCAATTTCGAGAGGGTGTTGTTCGACGCCTACGGCCGCGACGGGGCGGTCGTGACCGCGCAGATGGCAGAACTCAGGTCGCAGGGCGGTTTCGAGGTCGGGCAGGGGGCCTACGAATTCCTCACGGACACGTTCGCGTCCGGTCGCGCCTCGGAGGAAGAGACGACCGCCACGATCCGGAGCACGCTTGCCGCCACCGGCGAGGTGTTGTGCCCGCATTCCGCAGTCGGCGTAAAGGTGGCGGCAGAGCATCTGGGGCCGGAGCCGATGATCACCCTTGCCACCGCCCACCCCGCGAAATTCCCGGACGCCGTCGAGGCCGCGACAGGCATCCGCCCTGCCTTGCCGCCCCGCATGGCCGATCTGTTCGCCAGGCCCGAACGGATGACCCGTATTCCGAACGACATCGCCGCCCTTCAATCCCTGATCACAGACCGGATAGCCACGTGAGCGTAGAACTCCACACCCTTGCCAACGGTTTTCGCATCGCGACCGAGGCGATGCCCGGCCTGAAATCCGCGTCGATCGGCGTCTGGGTTCTGGCGGGCGGGCGGCACGAGCGGCCGGAGGAAAACGGCATTGCCCATTTCCTCGAGCATATGGCGTTCAAGGGGACCAAGCGGCGCAGCGCGCTGGATATCGCCGAAGCGATCGAGGATGTGGGCGGATACATCAACGCCTATACCAGCCGGGAAATGACGGCCTATTACGTGCGCGTGCTCGAGGACGACGTGGCCCTTGCCCTCGACGTGATCGCCGATATCCTGCGCAATCCGGTCTTTGCCCCCGAAGAGATCGAGGTTGAGCGCGGCGTGATCCTGCAGGAGATCGGGCAGGCCCTCGACACGCCGGACGACATCGTCTTCGACTGGTTGCAGGAGGCCGCCTTCCCGGATCAGCCGCTGGGCCGCACGATTCTGGGCCCCGCCGAACGGGTGCAGGGGTTTTCCCGCGCCGACCTCGCGGGTTTCGTCGCACGCCACTATGCGCCCGCGCAAATGGTGCTCTGTGCCGCCGGTGCCGTCGATCACGATGCCATCTGCAAGGCCGCCGAGGCGCTTTTCGGCGATCTGCCCGCCGCCGCGGCCCCGGGCCTGATCGTGCCGGCGCGCTTTGCCGGCGGCGAGCGGCGCGAGATCAAGACCCTCGAGCAGGTCCATTTCGCCCTCGCCCTCGAGGGGCCGAACTACCGCGCCCCCGAAATATACGCGGCCCAGGTCTGGGCCAACGCGCTGGGTGGCGGCATGTCGTCGCGCCTGTTTCAGGAGGTCCGCGAAAAGCGCGGCCTGTGCTATACCATCTTTGCGCAGGCGGGCGCCTACGAGGATACCGGGCTGACGACGATTTACGCGGGCACCTCCGCGGGCGAAATCGCCGGGCTGGTGGATGTGACCATCGACGAGATCCGCCGCGCCGCCGACGACATGTCGGAGGCCGAGGTAACTCGCGCCAAGGTGCAGATGAAGGCGGGAATGCTCATGGGCCTCGAGAGCCCGTCGCACCGGGCCGAACGTCTGGCGCGGATGCTGTCGATCTGGGGCCGCGTGCCGAGCGTCGAGGAAGCGGTGGCCAAGATCGACGCCGTCACCGTGGCCGACGTGCGCGCACACGGTGCGTCGATGGCGGGCGGCACCGGCACGGCGATGGCGCTTTATGGCCCCGCCGACGCGGCCCCGGCGCTGGAGGAGATCCGCGCAAGGCTCGTTGCCTGATGTGGCCGCTGCGGCACCGGCTGCGGATCGAGACCGAGCGCCTTGTGCTGCGGCCGCCGGAGCACGGCGATTTCGTGGCCTGGGCGTCACTGCGCCGGTCGTCGGAGGAATATCTGCGTTGCTGGGAGCCGATCTGGGCGCCGGACCATCTGACGCGCAAATCCTTCACCAACCGGGTCTATTGGGCGCAACGGTCGGTGCAGACCGGGACGGCGGTGCCCCTGTTCCTGATCCGGCGCGTCGATGCGGTGCTGCTGGGGGCCATCACGCTTGACAATATCCGCCGCGGGCCCGCGCAATCGGCCACGACCGGATACTGGACCGGTGAGCAGTTCGCCCGCCAGGGCTATATGTCCGAGGCGATCCGCGCGGTGGTGCGCCACGCCTTTGCCACGCTGGATCTGAGCCGGGTCGAGGCGGGCTGTCTGCCCGAGAATGCACCGTCGCGGCGCCTGCTGGAAAACTGCGGGTACAAATACGAAGGCGTCGCGCAAAGCTATCTTCAGATCAACGGGCGCTGGCGCAATCACGTATTATACGCAAACCTGCGCCATGACCGGCGCGGCAAGACAGAAGCCGGCCGAACGGGTGCCGGATGAAAGGATGCCGATGCCGCTGAGCCCCGTGACCGATGCCTTTCTGGCGCCTCTGCGAGAGGCGCTCGGCGCGCGTGCGTTCCCCGATTCGGCGCCTTACATGTCCGAGTCGCGCGCCCGCTGGAACGGCCATGGCACGGTCATCGCACCCGCCAGCACCGAAGAAGTATCCACCGTCGTGCGCGCCTGTGCGGCGGCGGACGTCGGCATCGTGCCCTATGGCGGCGGCACCGGTCTGGTCGGCGGACAGATCATGGAAGGCGGCGCCGCACCCGTGATCCTGTCGCTGCAACGGTTGAACAGGGTCCGAAAGGTCTATGCGGACGAGAACGTGCTGGTCGCCGAGGCGGGCGCGATCCTGTCGGATGTGCAGGCCGCCGCCGACGATGTCGGTCGGCTGTTTGCGCTGTCGCTGGCCTCTCAGGGATCGGCGCGGATCGGCGGGCTGCTGGCGACGAACGCGGGCGGCGTGAACGTGCTGCGCTATGGCAATGCGCGGGCGCAATGTCTGGGCCTCGAGGTAGTGCGCCCCGACGGCAGCGTCTGGCATGGGCTGAGCCGGTTGCGCAAGGACAACACCGGCTATGACCTGCGCGACCTGTTCATCGGATCCGAAGGAACGCTGGGGATCATCACCGCCGCCGCGCTGCGCCTGATGCCGCGCCCGGCCAGTCACGCCACCGCGATGCTCGCCGTGGCCTCGCCCGCCGCCGCGCTGGAATTGCTGGCGATCGCGGGAGAGGGGGCTGGCGAAATGCTCTCGGCGTTCGAGCTGATGCACCGTCAGGGCCTCGATTTCCTGACGGAAAGCGGCCCCGATGTGCGGGCGCCGTTTGCGCAGACACCAGAGTGGATGGTGCTGATCGACATCGGTCTGCCGACTGGGCTGAACGGAGAGGCGATGCTTGAAAGCATCTTCGAGCGGGCGCTCGATGCAGGGCTGGTCAACGACGGCGTCGTGGCGCAAAGCGCCGCACAGCGGGCTGACCTGTGGGCCGTGCGCGAGAACATACCCGAAGCAAACCGGCGGATCGGATCGGTGTCGTCGCACGATATTTCCGTGCCGCTGTCGGCGGTGCCGGAGTTCATCGAGACGGCGGGTGCGGCGCTGGCGCGGATCGGCGCGTTCCGGATCAATTGTTTCGGGCATCTGGGCGACGGCAACCTCCACTATAACGTCTTTCCGGCGAAAGGCCGGACCCGCGCGGATCACGAAGACCAGCGCGAGACCATCAAGCGTTGCGTACACGATCTGGTCGACGCGATGGGCGGATCGGTCAGTGCCGAACACGGTATCGGGCGGCTCAAGACCGGCGATCTGGCGCGCTATGGCGACCCGGCAAAACTCGCGATGATGCGCGCGATCAAGACCGCCCTCGACCCGCAGGGGATCATGAATCCCGGCGCGCTGTTCGGTGAAGACGGGGTGGTGGGGTGAAACCCCATCCTACGGGGTGCCCGGGCGCTGCATGTCTCTTGAGACGTGGTGGCAGCGTGGGTTCGGACCCTCCGGGGGGAGTTTTTTTTCAGCAAGAAAAAGGTGGCACGAAACGCTTTTTTAACCAACTTCCGTAATTCTGGTGCCACGGTACAGGCTGGAGAGTCGATGACCGTGCAAGGAAAAGACGTCCCGCTGTCGGTCGAAAAGACCGCGCTTTAACAGGCACGATGATGGCGGGACGCACCATTTGGCCGGTTTGCGCGCGCCCCCTTTTTCTTGCTGCAAAAACTCCGGGGGGCCCGTGAAACGGGCGGGGGCAGCGCCACCTCGACAGTACGGTTCGCGCGCTGTGATGGAGGTGGAAAACCCGCGCATCAGGCCCCGTCGAAGGCGCACAGGCAGTGAACATGCATGCCCATCGCCTCAAGGCGCTTGCGTCCGCCCAGTTCCGGCAGGTCGATTACGAAGGCGCAGCTGACGACCTCGGCGCCCAGACGCTCGATCAGTTTGATCCCCGCTTCGGCGGTGCCGCCGGTGGCGAGCAGATCGTCGACAAGCAGGACCTTGTCACCGGGTTGCAGGGCGTCGGCGTGCATTTCGACGATCGCTTCGCCATATTCGAGGGTGTAGGATTGCTCGATCGTCTTGCCCGGCAGCTTGCCCTTTTTGCGCACCGGCACAAAGCCTGTCGAGAGCTGATGCGCGACGGCGCCTCCAAGGATGAACCCACGCGCCTCGAGGCCCGCCACGCCGGCGAACTGCATGCCTGAATAGGGCGACAGCAACTGGTCGACGGCGAGGCGAAATCCCCGGGGATCGGCAAAGAGCGTCGTGACGTCGCGAAACATGATCCCCTCGTGCGGGAAATCCGGGATCGTGCGGATATAGTCCGCAACATTCTTTTCGGCGGTCTTCATGGCGCTCTCCGATTGGGGCGGGGTCTGAGGGAATGCGGGTGCCTGCCGGGGCAGGTGGCGGGACAGAGCGGGATCAAAGCGGCGGGTAGTGGCGCAGAAGTGCCATGATATCCTGCGCCCCGAGTTTGGTGACGCTGTTGCTGTCCTCGGAAAACACCGAACGGGTCTCGTAATACGGGTCGCGGATGTCGGTCATCAATCCCATCGCCTGCGTCACCTCTTCGAGCATCACAGGATAGACGTCGGACAAGGGAATGTCGCCTGCCATGACGATGACGCCGCGGGTGATTTCGTTGTACTGGTTCCACCAGACCTGAAACAGGGCCGCGCCGATTTCCGCACCGTCGACCTCGGACAGGCCCGTTTGGGTCACGACGTCGCCTGCCCGGATCGGGGCGAGATAGATGCGGATGTCGGCCCATTCGTTCTTGGCCGCGCGGCTCAGGCGCAGGGCGGCGCCGACCTCGTTGATCGAGCGGACGGCGAGGTCGAGGCTGTCGGACATGTGTCGCGCCAGTTCCGGGGAATAGTCGGGATCGATACCGGCAAAACCGATGGTGATGCGCTGCGCCCGCTGCGGCGACCAGCGCAGCAACGGCGTGGTGCAGGGCGATCCGGGGGGGACATCGCAGGCGACGACGTTATAAAAATCGGCGTCGTTCAGGGGCCCTTCGGTGACGATGTAATCGGTGCTTTGTGCACACACGGGGGCAGCACACAACGTCAGCAGGACGGCCGCCATGCGCATCACAAGACCCGGCCCGCGACTGCGTCGAGGCGATCCGTCAGACCCCGGTCCCGCGCGGCGGGAGCCGTCATGATCGCATGATCGAGGGCGGTATCGCACCTGTTCAGGCAGGGCGTCGCGCGGTTTGCCACACTGCCCGGCAGGGCCGCGACGATGCGGCGCGCCTTGTCGCCGTTGCCCGTCAGGGTGCCGAGGATGGTCTGGATGTCGACCGTGTCGTGGCCCGGGTGCCAGCTGTCGAAATCGGTGATCATCGCGATGGAAGCATAGCAGATCTCGGCCTCGCGGGCGAGTTTCGCCTCGGGCATGTTGGTCATCCCGATCACGTCGCAGCCCCAGCTGCGGTACAGGCGCGATTCCGCGATCGTCGAGAACTGCGGCCCTTCCATCGCCAGATAGGTGCCGCCGTCGTGCAGCGGCACCTCCGCCGTGCGCGCCGCCGACAGGCAGGCCGCGCGCAGGTCGGCGCAGGTTGGTTTGGCAAGGCTCACGTGCGCCACGCAACCTGCCCCGAAAAAGGACTTTTCGCGGGCAAAGGTGCGGTCGATGAACTGGTCGACGAGGACGAAATCGCCGGGCGACATGTCCTCGCGGAACGATCCGCAGGCGGAGACCGACACGATGTCGGTGACGCCCAGCCGTTTCAGCGCGTCGATATTGGCGCGGTAGGGAACGGTCGTGGGGGAATGCACGTGCCCGCGTCCGTGGCGCGGCAGAAAGCTGAACGCCATATCGCCCAGACGCCCCGTCAGGATCTCGTCAGAGGGCGCGCCCCAGGGCCCTGAAACGGCGCGCCATTCAGCTCCGGTCAGGCCGGGAATGTGGTACAGGCCAGAGCCGCCGATGACCGCAAGATGCCGCTCCATGTGCCGTCCTTCCGTCCCTCACGGTCAAGTTGAGCAAATGGCCCTGCAAGGTGCAAGCCCCCGGGGTCCTGAAATGTGCTGTGGATGTCAGCGGGGTATGCGCCGTAAAGTGGCGCTACTGGCCGGGCCGCCGCAGGGTAAAAACGTCCGTGACGTGGGTGTAATCCATGTATCCCATCCGGGCGAGCGGCTGATATTTCGTGGCGTCGAGCATGCCGTCCGTCAGGCAATCGTCGCGCAGGTGCACGCCGGTCACCTCGCCGATGACGAGAAAGTTCGACGGGCCCAGCAGGTCGACGACCTGTGTCAGGCGGCATTCGAGCGCGGCCGGTGCGCCGTCGATGCGGGGGCAGTCGATGCTGTCGCAGGCGGCTTTCGTCAGTCCGGCGAGGCCGAATTCATCGCTGTCACGCGGCCAGGTTCCGGCGGTTTCGTTCATTGCGTGGCGCTGGGCGTAGGCCACGATGTTGACGCAGAACACGCCGGTGTCGCGAATGTTGCCAAGGCTGTCCTTGGTGTCGCCGCGGTCCGGTTTCGCGCCGGTCGAGGCGAACATGACCTGCGGCGGCGTATAGGCGACACCGTTGAAGAACGAATAGGGCGCGAGGTTGTCGGACCCGTCGCTGTTCCGGGTGGAGATCCAGCCGATCGGGCGCGGCGTGATGATTGCGTTGAACGGGTTGTGGGGCAGGCCGTGGCCGTCCTGTGGGCGATAGAACATGAGGTGTCTCCTTGGTACTGCCGCTTGTCTTGTGCCGGTGCTAACGCCATGGTGCGCCACATTCCAGAGCCTGACCCGCACGCTTGCCGTGCAGATGGATACCCGCACGCTTGCCGTGCAGATGGATACCCGCACGCTTGCCGTGCAGACAGATAGCCGCACGCTTGCCGTGCAGACAGCCGAGAAGTGCAGCGCCGCGAATGGTTCAGGACGTCACCAACGAAACCCCGGACGACTGGTGGGAGGTCGAGGCGCTTTACGATCTGTGTTTCGCGCCGGGGCGCGAGATGCTGTCGTCGTACCGCTTGCGCGAGGGCGTCCAACCGATTGCCGGATTGTGCCTTCTGATGCGCGATGCGGACGGCACCCTCGGCGGGGCCTGTCGCAGCTGGCCGGTGCGGATCGGACCGGCGCGGGCGATCCTGTTCGGCCCGGTCGCGGTGCATCCGACGCGGCAGGGCGAGGGGCTGGGCGCCTATCTTATCTGGCAGAGCATCGAGGTTGCACGCAGCCTGGGCTGGGGGCGGATCATGCTCGTGGGGGATGCGTCCTATTACGGCCGGTTCGGGTACGCCGTGTTGCCGCATGTGGTGATGCCGCCGCCGACCAATCCGGCGCGGGTGCTGGGCGTCGATCTGCGGCCCGGCGCGTGGAAAGGGATCCGGGGGCACGTCCGCAAGGCGCGCGACGGCACCGGCGCGCATTGAAATCCGCGAACATGCGTCACATCTATGGGATACCGCCAAGTGGAGAACGCCTGTGCCCGATGAGGACCTGAAGACCACGGATCAGCCCGACGCCCCGGATCTGGCGCCCTTCGATGCCGAGGCTCAGGCCGCCGTCGCGGACCTGGTACGCCGTCAGAGCAGTGCCGGTGGCGTGCTGATGAAGGCTGTTTCGATGGCCGGTGGTCAGGTCGAAGACGGCATGAAACTTTTGCCCACGGGCGTCCGGGCGCAGATCGAGAAATCGGCCCGCAGCGCCCTCGAGCGAAGCTACGGTCTTGCCGCGCGGACCCGTGAGCCGGGTCTGATGGCGCAGGTGACGGGGCGGATTTCCACCGACAGGGCGCATCAGGTGCTGGCGACGATTTCGGGTGCCGTCGGCGGGTTCGGCGGGCTGCCGACGGCGCTGGCCGAGCTGCCCGTGGCGACGACGGTGATCTTTCGCGCGGTGCAGGGCGTGGCGGAAAGCTATGGCGAGGACCTGAGTACGCAGGAGGCGCGCCTCGAATGCCTGCGGGTGTTCGGTGCGGGCGGGCCGGGGACGACGGACGACGGCGTCGACACCACGTTCATCGGTGCGCGGCTCAGCCTGTCGGGTGCGGCGCTGAACGGGTTGCTCAAGGCCGTGGCGCCGCGGTTCGCCGCCGTTCTGGGCCAGAAACTCGCGTCGCAATCCATACCCGTTCTGGGGGCCGCGGCGGGGGCGGGGACGAATTACGCTTTTGTCGGATATTATATCGAAATGGCGCATGTGCATTTCGGGTTGCGCAAACTCGCGCGGCTGTATGGTGAGGACGCGGTTCTCGACCATTTCCACGCCGTCCTGTCGAAGGGCAAGGTTCCGGTGAACCGGGCCTAGATCACGGATTGACCCTGCGGATCGATTTGCGCTCCGCAACGCGACCGTCCGGCGGGTCGATCATGACGCCCTCACGCAATTGATCCGCCTGAAAACTGCGTTCGGCATCCATCATCAGGCGCGCGGCCTCGACACGGTTGTTCACGCCCAGCTTGCGATAGGCGGATTTGATGTATTCGGCGACCGTGTGCTGCGAAATCGTGCAGATCTGCGCGCATTCCTTGCGGCTCATCCCGCGCGAAACGAGGTAGATCACCTCGCGTTCGCGCGGGCTGAGACCGTCGAGAGGGCCGCCGGCAGGCGCCACGAGCAGGCCGCGAAAACCGGGCGAGACGACGGTGGCATGCAGGCCCAGCTCTTCGAGACGGCGGTGGACGAGCAGGCAGAACAGCCGCAATTCCTCGAACCGGGGAACGATGCGCGCGCGAAACGCCGCGCGGTCGAGGTTCGTCAGCAGGTTGAACCCGCCGAACCGGTGTGACCCATGCAGCCGCATCGGAATGGCGACACCCGAGGTAAAGCCCAGATCGGCGGCGCGCAGAATGAACGCGCGCGCGGCATCGGGCAGATAGTCATGATCGGCAAGGTGGGCGCTGCCGGTCAGCGTCGGCTCATAGCTGTGGCAGCAGTAATGCAGGAACGGATCCTGATCGGGTTCGGTCCCGGCGTAGAGCGCGGGGTCGGTCGTCAGCACCCGGACATCGTCGCGGTGCGTGTCCGACGTCAGGTAATTCACCATGCCGATGCCCTGCGCCCGCAGGGTTGCGACGGCACCGTCCCAGACAGAGCGCGCGTCGTCCTTCCGCTCGAGCAGGCCACCGGCGCGGATCAGCGCCGTCATCGGTCATTCACCATGGGCCGGTTCCTGTTTGCGCCGAGCGCCCGGCGCCCCGTCGGGCATAACCTTCGCGTATACCTTCGCCGATAATAAGGCCCCGTGGTCAAAGGTAAATGCGTATCGGGCGGGGATCAGCCGCGCTGCGTCGTCAGCCAATCGGTGACCGGCCCGCGCACGGACGCGGCACCTGCGTCGCAGGCCGCGTCGATGACGGCGCGGGCCTGCGTCAGGTCGATGCGGCGCAACAGGTGTTTTACAGGCCCTATCGAGGCAGGGCGCATCGACAGGATCCGAAACCCGAGGGCCGCCATCACCAGCGCCTCGACGGGCCGGCCCGCATCCTCGCCGCAAAAACTCAGCGGAACGTCTGCCGCGGCGCAGCGGGCGACGATCTGCCGCAGCAGGCCAAGGTAGGCGGGATCGAGGGTATCGTAGCGGCGGCGCACCCGCTCGTTCTCGCGGTCGGCGGCGAAAAAGAACATCTTGAGGTCGTTGCCGCCGACGGAGATGAAATCGACCTCGCGCCAGAACGCATCGGGCGCAAAGGCGAGGCTCGGCGTTTCGAGCATCGCACCGACCTTGACCTCGGAGGGCACCGGGCGGCCCAGCGTCTTCTCGCGCGCCAGCGCCTTGTCGAATTCGGCGCGGGCGGCGCGAAATTCGCCGACCTCGGCGACGAATGGAAACATCACCGACAGGGGGCGCCCCTCGGCGCCGCGGATCAGCGCCTGCAACTGCATCCGCAACACGCCGGTCTTGTCGAGACCGACACGGATCGCGCGCCAGCCCATCGCGGGGTTCGGCTCGTCGTTGGGCTTCATATAGCTCAGAACCTTGTCCGAGCCGATGTCGAGGGTACGGAATTGCACCCGTTTGTCGCCCGCGCTGTCCATCACGCGCTTGTACAATTGCGACAACTCGCCCCGCTGGGGCATCTTGCTGCGCACCAGAAATTGCAATTCCGTGCGAAACAGCCCGACGCCTTCGGCACCGGACCCGGCAAGCGACGGCAGATCGGCCATCAGGCCAGCGTTCATGTGCAACTGGGTGATCGTGCCGCAGGCCGACTGCGCGGGCTGGTCGCGGATCGAGGCATAGCGTTCGAGGGCGCGGGCCTGCATCGCGATCTTGTCGCGGAACGCGGTGTGTACCGTCTCGTCGGGGCGCAGATGCACCAAACCCTGATCGCCATCCACGAGGATATCGTTGCCGTTGAGCGCCTCCGTCAGCACGCCCTTGGCGCGGATCACCAGCGGGATCGCCCAGGCGCGGGCGACGATGGCGGCATGGCTGCCGACCGATCCCTCCTCGAGGACGATTCCTTTCAGGGCCTTGCCGTATTCCAGCAGTTCGCCCGGGCCGATCGTCTTGGCCACCAGCACCGGGTTGTCCGGCAGTTCCGATCCCGGCCCGCCGCCCTGACCGGTCAGGATCCGCAACAGCCGGTTCGACAGGTCGTCGAGGTCGTTCAGACGTTCGATCATATAGGCGTCGCCGCCCTTGGACAGTCGCATCCGGGCCAGCGACTGTTCCTTTTCGACCGCCGCCTCGGCGCTCAGCCCGTTCTCGACGTCCGCCTCCATGCGCCGCAGCCAGCTGCGCGAATGGGCGAACATGCGGTATGCCTCGAGGACCTCGGCCTGATCGCCGATCGCCGCGTCCGGTCCGTCGAGCATCTTGTCGACAGAGCGGCGCAGCGCCTCGACGCCGTCGCGCAGGTGGATCATTTCCTTTTCGGGATCGTCGGAAATCGGCTTGGTGACGACGACACGCGGCTCGTGCAGGAAAACCGTGCCTGAAACCGCGCCTTCCTGGCCGCTGATGCCGCGAAACAGTGCGGGCCGCTGGTGCAGGGCGGCCAGCGCCGCGCCCTCGCCGATGAACGCGCCGAGTTCGGTCATTTCGGCCAGAACCATGGCGACCACCTCGAGGGCGTAGACCTCGTCGGCGGTGTATTGCCGGGCGGCCTTGCTCTGCACCACCAGAACGCCGAGCGCGTCGCCCAGACGCTGGATCGGCACGCCGCAGAACGACGAAAACCGCTCTTCGCCGGTTTCGGGCATGAACCGGAATCCGCGGGTCTTGGGCGCGTCGGCGGCGTTGATCACCCGCCGCTCGCGCGCGGTGCGGCCCACCAGACCCTCGCCAAGGCGCAGGCGCGTCTGGTGCACGGCCTCGGGTTGCAGGCCTTCGGTGGCGCAGAGCTCAAGGGTCTCGTGATCGCGGAAAAGGTATATGGAACAGACCTCTGTCTCCATCGACGTTGCAATGATCTCAACGATGCGATCAAGCCGCGCCTGCCCCGCACTGTCCTGCGCGAGGGCGGCCCGAAGGCGGCCAAGGAGCTTGCGGCTCTCGGATTCTTTACGGTGTGGCATGTGGCCCCTTCGGCGGTCCCCGTGCCCTGTTTAGGGGCGGACAGGCGACAGGGGAAGGCCTATCCTCGGTTCACGCTGCGGGGCGCCGGGGCGCGTCAGGCCGCCGTGTCCAGACCGAAGGTATCGTGCAGCGCCTGCACGGCCAGTTCCATGTACTTGCGGTCGATCAGCACCGAGATCTTGATCTCGGATGTGGTGATGACCTTGATGTTGATGCCTTCGTCGCGCAGCGCCTCGAACATCTGCGCGGCGACGCCCGCATGGCTGCGCATGCCGATGCCGACGACCGAAACTTTGGCCACGCCCTTGTCGGCCACGAGGTCATGATACGAGATATGGCCCGCCGTCTGCGCCTCTTCCATCGCGGTCTGGGCACGCAGCACCTGATCGGTGGGGCACGAGAACGTCATGTCGGTGCGCCCGTCCTCGGAGATGTTCTGCACGATCATGTCGACGTTGACGCCCGCGCGCGACAGCGGACCGAAGATGGCCGCCGCGATGCCGGGCCGGTCGGCCACCGAAATCAGCGTCATCTTCGCCTCGTCGCGGCTATAGGCCACGCCGGCTACCACATTGCTTTCCATGATCTCTTCCTCTGCACAGACCAGCGTTCCCGCCGATTGGTCCATTTCCTCGAAACTCGACAGCACCCGCAGCGGCACCTTGAAGCGCATCGCCAGTTCGACCGAGCGTGTCTGCAAGACCTTGGCGCCCAGCGAGGCCAGCTCCAGCATTTCCTCGAAGGCGATCCGGTCGAGTTTGCGGGCCTTGTCGCAGATCCGCGGATCGGTGGTATAGACGCCGTCGACGTCGGTATAGATGTCGCAGCGCACAGCACCGAACGCGGCGGCAAAGGCGACGGCGGTGGTATCCGATCCGCCGCGCCCCAGCGTGGTGATCCGGCCCTCGGCGCTGACCCCCTGAAATCCCGCGACCACGGCGACGCGCATCCCCTCGTCGAACTTCGCCATGATGTTGGCGGCGGGGATATCCTCGATCCGGGCATTTGCGTGGGCGTCCGTGGTCCGCACCGGCACCTGCCAGCCCTGCCAGGACCGCGCCGGAATATCCATCTCCTGCAGGCGCAGGGCCATCAGGCCCGCGGTCACGTTCTCTCCGCTCGACACCACCGCGTCATATTCGCGCGCGTCGTACAGGGGGGCCGTCTGCGTGACCCAGCCAACCAGCTCGTTGGTCTTGCCCGACATGGCGGAGACGACGACGATCACCCGGTGCCCGTTCGCCACCTCGACGGCCACCCGTTTGGCCGCGCGGGCGATACGGTCGGGGTTGGCGACGGAGGTGCCGCCGAATTTCATCACCAGAACGGACATGTCGTTGGCCTTTGTCGGCGCCCCACCGGGGCCGCAGTGCAATCGCCGACCCCATTAGCCGTCTGTCCGCAAGAGGGCAACGCCTCGCAGCCGCGCGAGGTGGAACACCGTGCCCGCGCCAAGGGGGACGATCATCTGCGCAGCCTCCCGGGGCGGGACCGGCCCCGATCGGACCGGCAAGGCAGGACGCCGCCCCCAAACATGTCCGCTGCGGCGGCCTTCAGGCCGATCCCGCCAGCGGATTTGCCGCCGGGCGCCGTCAGATCGGGTGCGCCGTGCCGTCCCATGTCTCGAAACAGCCCGTCGTCGCCAGTGACAGCGCGTCGATCCGCTGCATCAGCCCACGCGCACAATCTGTCGGCGTTTCCGCCGCCGAGGGGCCGCCCATGTCGGACGAAACCCAGCCGGGATGGTAGATGCCCACCGATATCCCCTCGTGACGCAGGTCCTCGGCGAGGTTGAGCCCGAGGTTCAGGACCGCTGCCTTGGATGCGCGGTAGATATAGCTGCCGCCCGTCGCCCGCGCCGACGATCCCATCTGGCTGCCGATGATCGCGATCCTGGCGCCGTCCGACCGGCGCAGTGCGGGCAGCATCGCCTGCACCGTCAGAAACACGCCGGTCACATTCGTGGCCATCGTCTGTGCCCATTGCGCTGCCGGAAATCCGCGTTCCAGCGTCTGGTCCCGGTCGACATAGATGCCCGCGTTGCAGATCAGCACGTCCACGGGCCGCTCGCCAAGCGCCTTTGCATATGCGCGCTGAGCGGCGGGGTCGGTCACATCGAGCGGTGTCGTGCCGCTGCGCGTCGTGCCGGTGACGGTTGCGCCACTGGCGCCATAACTTTCGACGAGTGCCAGTCCGATGCCGCGTCCGGCACCGGTGATAAGGACATGCATGGGGCTCTCCTGTGAAGGCGCGGGGTCGCGGCGCGCGCGCCGGACCCGGTGTCAGTTGCTCTTGTTGCGGGGGCCGAAGGGCAGGGCGGCGACGGGCAGGCCGTCGTCGTGCAGGGCGCGGGCCTCCTTGCCGGTGACCTCGCCCCAGATCGGACGGGCCCTGGCGGTGCCGGCGTCGATGGCGCGCACTTCGCTGGCAAAGGTTTTACCGACATAGTCGGCGCTGCTTTCGACATGTTTGCGCAGCGCCGCAAGGGCGCGCAACGCCAGTTCGGGCCGGGGGGCGGCAGACGGCTGGGCAGCGGACGCGGGGGCAGCCGGGACGGGCGCGCGCGTTTGCCCGGCACCCTGATCACCGGCAGCGTCCGGCGCCGTGGCCGGTGACGGTTCGGTCCTGGGCTGCGGGGTGCGCACCGTCGTCACGGCGGGCGCCATCATCGCCTTGCTCACCTTCGTCGTGCCGCAATCGATGCAGGTCACATGCCCCGCCGCCAGCAGCCCGTCGAAGGCGGCATTCGAGGCGAACCAGCTGTCGAACCGGTGTCCGTTGCTGCATCTGAGGGTGAAACTGATCATCGCGGCCATGTTTTTGCGGACTGAGGTTTAACCTAGCGGCTCTGCGCGCCGGTGCAATGGAAAGCGGGTGCAATGGAAAGCGGCTGCGAAGGAATGCCCCTGCACTGAAGAGCCGGTGCATTGCGGCGCAGGTTGTGGGTCCGGCGCCGGGCAGGGCGAAATCATTGCCCGGGTGTGCCCTGGCCCCGTCGCGGGAACGGCCGGCCCCGAAACCCCTGTCGTCCGGGCGCTTGCGCGGCCTATGTCACGTCCATGCACACACCCTATTTCATCGGCCACGAAATCTACCGCGGCTCCAGTTATGGCGGCTGGCATCCGTTGCGGGTGCCACGCGTCTCGACGGTGATGGACCTTGCGCGCGCGCTGGGCTGGTTGCCGGATGCGCAATACATCCGCAGCCCACGCGCCAAACCGACAGCCATCGCGGCGTTTCACACGCCCGCCTATATCGCGGCCCTGCAAGAGGCCGAGCGGACCCAGACCGTCAGCGACGCGGTGCGCGAGCGTCACGCGCTGGGCACCGTCGCCAACCCGGTGTTCGCCGAGATGTACCGCCGCCCCGCCACCTCGTCGGGCGGCGCGATCCTTGCGGGAGAGCTGCTGGCGCGGGGCGGGACCGTCTATGCGCCCGGCTGCGGCACGCATCACGCGATGCCCGACCGGGCGAACGGGTTTTGCTATTTCAACGATCCGGTGCTGGCGATGCTGGCGCTGCGCCATTTTGGCGCGGATCACAGACTGCGGCGGATCGCCTATGTCGACATCGACGCGCACCATTCCGACGGCGTGGAACACGGTTTTGCGGACGATGCCGACACCTTGCAGATCTCGGTCCACGAAGAAAACCGCTGGCCGCGCACCGGCGCGCTGGAGGACGAAGGTCTGGGTCAGTTGTTCAACCTGCCGGTGCCGCGCGGGTTTAACGATACCGAAATGGCGCATATCCGCGACACCCTCATCGTGCCGGCGGTGCAGGCCTTCGCGCCCGATGCGGTGGTGCTGCAATGCGGGGCCGATGCGGTCCTCGAGGATCCGCAATCGCGGCTGGCGCTGTCGAACAATGCCCATTGGGACGTCGTGCGGGCACTGGCGTCGCTGGCGCCGCGCTATCTGGTGCTGGGGGGCGGCGGCTATAACCCGTGGTCGGTCGGGCGGCTGTGGACCGGTGTGTGGGGCGCGATGAACGGGCTAGCGGTGCCCGAAGTGCTGCCGGAGAACGCGCAAAAGGTGCTGCGGGATCTGACGTTCTTTCGCCGCGACAGGCAGATCCCGCCGGAACCGCACTGGATCACCACCCTGCGCGATGCACCGCGCCCGGGACCGGTCGGGGATGCGGTTGCGGCGCGCACCGCCCATCTGGCCGGGCGCATCGCGGGTCTTGTGCCGCGCTGATCATCTGCGCGGAACGGGGAGGTGCGATTTCCCGGTGGTCACGGTCCGTTCCCGGCGCTAAAACCGCCCCAAGCCAGGGGGGCCGCACCGACATGACGAAAATCACGCCGCAACCGGGCATCATGGACATCGCGCTCTATCAGGGCGGCGAGAGCACGCTGAACGGCGTGGCCAATGTCCTGAAACTTTCGGCCAACGAAAACCCGCTCGGCACCTCGGACGCCGCCAAGGAAGCGTTTTCCCGGGCCGTCCACGATCTGCACCGCTATCCAGGCACGGATCACGCCGGTCTGCGCACCGCCATCGCCGAGGTCTGGGGCCTGGACGCGGACCGGATCATCTGCGGCACCGGCTCGGGCGAAATCATCCATCTGCTGTGCGAGGCCTTCGCCGGACCGGGCGACGAGGTGATCCACACGACGCACGGTTTCGCGATGTTCCCGATCGCCGCGCGGTCGGCGGGGGCCACGCCCGTGATGGCGGCCGAACACGAGCGGGTCGTCGACGTGGATGCGATCCTGTCGGTCTGCACGGAGCGCACGAAACTGGTGTTCGTCGCCAACCCCAACAATCCCACCGGGACGATGATCGGTCCCGGCGAGGTTGCGCGGCTGGCCGAGGGCCTGCCGGAGGGCGCGCTGCTGGTCCTGGACGGGGCATATGCGGAATATGTCGAAGGGTACGATGCCGGTGCCGCGCTGATCGCGGAGCGCGACAACGTGGTGATGACCCGCACGTTCTCGAAGATCTACGGGCTGGGCGGGCTGCGCATCGGCTGGGGATACGGCCCGCGGGCGATCATCGAGGTGCTGATGCGGTTGCGCGGGCCGTTCAACCTGTCGGCAGCCGCCCTTGCAGGGGCAGAGGCAGCGGTGCGCGACACCGCGTTCCGCGACCGCTGCCGGGTTGAGAACGCGCGGATGCGCGACTGGCTCGCGCATGCGCTTGGCGAAATGGGGGTGCCGTCGGATGTCTCCGAGGCGAACTTCATCCTCGCCCGGTTCACCTCCGTCGACGAGGCCGCGGCCTGCGACGCGCATTTGCGCGGGGCGGGCATCATCGTGCGCCGGGTCGGTGGATACGGCCTGCCGATGGCGCTGCGGATCACCGTTGGCGACGAAAGTGCCTGCCGCCGCGTCGCCCATGCCATCGGCCAGTTCAAAGGGGTGCGGTGATGGCGCTGTACGACCGCGTCGCCCTGATCGGGCTGGGTCTGATCGCAGGCTCGATGAGCCTCGCGATCCGGCGCGCCGGTCTGGCCCGCGAGGTGGTGGGCTATGCGCGCAGCGCCGAGACGCGCGACACGGCCCGCCAGATCGGGCTGTGCGACCGGATCGTCGACACGGCAGCCGAGGCCGTCGCGGGCGCGGATCTGGTCGTCTTGTGCGTGCCCGTGGGGGCGATGGCGCAGGTGGCCGCGCAGATCGGGCCGCATCTGGCACCGGGGTGCACGGTCAGCGACGTCGGCTCCGTCAAGAAGGCGGTGATCGACGCGGTCGGCCCGCATCTGCCGGAGGGCGTGCATTTCATCGCCGCACACCCGCTGGCGGGCACCGAGCAATCCGGCCCGCGATCCGGCTTTGCCGCCCTGTTCAACAACCGCTGGTGCATTCTGGTGCCCGAAGGCGCCGACCGGGCCGCGACCGACCGTCTTGCCGCCCTGTGGCGCGGCATCGGCGCTAATGTCGACGAAATGGAGGCGGTGCACCACGATCTCGTCGTCGCCGTCACAAGTCATACGCCGCACCTTATCGCCTATACGATGGTCGGCGTGGCCGACGATCTGGGGCGCGTGACCGACAGTGAGGTGGTGAAATATTCCGCCGGGGGCTTTCGCGACTTTACCCGCATCGCCGCCTCCGATCCGGTGATGTGGCGCGACGTGTTTCTCAACAACCGCGAGGCGACGCTAGAAATTCTCGGGCGGTTCACCGAAGAGCTGTTCGTGCTGCAACGCGCGATCCGTCAGGGCGACGGGCCGCTTTTGCATGCCTATTTCACCCGCACCCGCGCGATCCGGCGCGGCATCGTCGAGGCGGGACAGGATACCGCTGCCGCCGATTTCGGCCGCAGTCCGCCTGCCGACGGCACAGCTGCGGTAACAGAGGTGGCGGCCAGTGCCGGGTCGGCCAATGCCGGGTCGGCCAATGCTGGGTCGGCCAGTGCTGGGTCGGCCAGTGCTGGGTCGGCCAGTGCTGGGTCGGCCAGTGCCGGGACAGGCCGTGCCGCAGCAGCGGCGTCGGGAGCGTCGGAATGATCGCCCTGCGCCGCCTGTGCCTCGCGCTCGTTCTGGCGCTTCCGCAGGCAGTTGCCGCGCAGACCGCCGGCCCCGGCGCCGGTCTGTCCGCCACGGTGCGCCCGATGGCGCGCCCCGGTGCGGCCCTTGGCGATGTCGAAACGGTCGCGCCTGCGGTTCTTGCGGCACCTTCGCGTCCGCGCGCCCGGGTTTTGCTCGCGCCGGGGCGACCGGAACTGCGTCCCGACGATGTGGTGCCGCAACCGGTAAGCCTGTTTTTACGCGCGGGCGGGGTGCCGCTGACCCCGTTGGCGGGGCAGGTCCCGTTCCGGACCGTGCCGCCGGTGCCGCTGCTCGCGCAGGCAGTCGCGCCGCCACCGACCGCATTCCTGCCCGCCACGCCACTGCGTCGTCGTCTTATTCCGGTGCCGATCCCGGTATGGGAACGGCGGACCGAACGCGATCTGGCCGTCTCGCCGGAAACCGCCGCCCTGGCCGCCCTGATCCGCGCATCGGTCGAACGGACGCGCGCGGTCCGCCTGACCGAAAGTCTGCGCGCCCCGATGCGGCCCGTCTCGCGGACCGGCACTCCGGAACCCGACCTCGCCGACCTCGCCGACCTCGAAAACGCCGCGCCGGACGGCGCGACCCCGCCGACGCCCACTGGCCCCGCGCCGCTGCGTCCGTCGGCGCGCCCGGTTACCGACGCACGGGTGGATGCCGCGATACAGCCGACACTGGCGGCGGAAGTCGTGATCGAGGAGGACGACGGGTTCACTGCCGATATGGTCGACAGCCTGCTGACGGGAGACCCGTTGGTCGTGCTGTCCGACGATGTCACCGACCTCGCCGTGGCGACGGCGTTCCGGCCCATCGACCGACCCGCCAGCTTCGCGGGCCTTGCCGCCGAAGCCGAGCGTGAGGCCGCGACGGTGCGCGCATCGCTGGTGCGCGGATCGGTGTGCGGCACCATCGATATTCAGGGTGTGACGCGCGGCACCGTGCCCGGCCCCGGTGCCTGCGGCGTCGAGAACGCGGTCGAGGTGAGGTCTGTCGCGGGGGTGCGCCTGTCGACGCCCGCGGTCATCGATTGCGGCACGGCGACGGCGCTGCGCGACTGGACGGTGAACGCGGCGATCCCGCGGTTCGCGGACACCGGCGGCGGGCTTGCCGGGATCCGGATCATGGGCGCCTATTCGTGCCGCAGCCGCAACAACGTCGCGGGCGCGCGCCTGTCGGAACATTCGTTCGGGCGCGCGCTGGACATCGGCGGGTTCACCTTTCGCAACGGCAACACGGTGTCGGTGCGGAACGGTTGGAACGGCGTGCGCGGCGATACATTGCGCGCGCTGCACCGGGCGGCCTGCCGGATATTCGGAACGGTTCTGGGCCCCGATGCGAACGCGGCGCACCGCGATCATTTCCATTTCGACACCGCGCGCTATCGCAGCGGATCCTATTGCCGCTAGGCCGGGGCCGGATCGCGCCCGTCGACCTCAGGGAAGGCGGCCCAGCGGGACGAAACCGAACCGCAGCGCGCCATCGGTCACCGTGATCGGTGCCGTAAAATCGCTCCCGCCGCCGGACATCGCCATGGCTGCCGATCGCAGGGTCTGCGCGCGGCCCGGCGTCAGGATGCCCGCGGTCTCGAAGATCTCGATCAGGGTTTCCCACTGGGTCACCGTCACGTCGATCTGCCCGTCCCCGGCGCTGCCTTGCGCAAAATCGATGCGGCCGGTCGCCACCAGACCGGCACTGCCGCTGACAATCTGGATCTGCCGCAGGTCGAGCGACACGAGCGACGGCGAGGCCGCGTACCGGTCCAGCGGGGCGTCCAGAACGGCGCGCGCATCGGCGCTGATCTCGTCCAGCGACAGGCCCGGCACGTCCATGCCGTCAAGGCCCGGTGCGTCGAGCCGCAGGTACAGATCGTAGGCGTTCGCCTCGGGCCCTGCCGCGCGAAAGGCGGCCAGACCCGCGTCGAGGATCACCTCCCACCCCGAGTTCGAGGATACCGACAGGGCGCCGGTCTGCACCGTAACATTATCGAGTGGCAGGTCGCGCGAAGCCGATACCCGGGCCGAGGCCCGCATGCCGGTGGACGAGAGCGTCAGGGTTTGATCCGGCAGCGCCACCTCCTGCATGGCGGGAAACAGCGCGATCACCTCGTTCGGGCGATAGCTGAGCGCGTAAACCGTGAAATCGGGCGCGCTCCAGGCGGGTGCGCCTGCCGGCGGGGCCACGCGCGGGGCGCTCAGCGTGGTGTCGAACCGGTTCGGAAATCCCACGACGGACAGGTCGTCATAGGCGATTTCCCACCCCTCGGCGCGCATGTCGGCGATGGTGTCCGCGAGGGTCGTCCTGACCGTGCGCGCACCGATGAACCAATAGCCGCTGTACAAAAGGGCCGCGGCGACGGCGACAAAAGTCAGGCGCTTGATCATGAAGGTGGCTTTCTTGCTCGATTTCGGTGCTGCGGTGCGCCGGTCACTGGCAACCACCCTGCGGGGATGTCACTACGGGCGCGTAACGGGATCTATAGCGCCAGGCCGGGGAATGGCCAGCCTTGCGGGGGATGTTGAAATGGACCTTTGGGTCTTCGCCTACGGCTCACTACTGTGGAACCCCGGCTTTGTACCGGCCGAGGCGCAAACGGCCCGGCTTTCGGGGTACCGGCGGTCGTTCTGCATGCTGTCGATCCACCATCGCGGCACGCAAGAGGCGCCGGGCCTCGTCCTTGCCCTCGATGCGGCGCCGGACGAGGTGTGTACCGGCGTCGCATTGCGGGTCGCGCAGGCGGACCGCGAGGTGGTTCTGGCAGAATTGCGGGCGCGCGAGCTGATCTCTTCGGCCTATGTCGAGCGGCATGTGCCGCTGCTGCTGCACGACGGACGCGAGGTCGAGGCGCTGGCCTATGTGATCGAACCGGGACACGTTCAGTATTGCACCTTTGCCCTCGAAGAGCAGGCGCGCCGGATTGCCGGTGCGGTCGGCGGGCGCGGCCCTAATACCGAATACCTGTACAACACCGTCGCCCATCTGCGCGGCATGGATATCCACGATCCCGATCTGAACTGGCTCGAGGGACGCGTCCGCGAGATTTCGGATGCAGATTGAAAAAGGGATGGAAATGCAGTCAAATAGCGCTGGAATGGCGCTGCAACATTCGAAAATGACAAATACGATGGTGCGGTGCGACGCGTCCTTTGCGCCGTCCGGCGTCCCGGTCCACAATTTGATTTGGGTTTTTCGGGGGCGCTGCCTATTCTATTGCCAACAAACAACAGGAAGCCGTCCGCAATGGACATAGCGGACCCCGACAGGCGCGCGCAGTTCACCCGGCCCTACCGTCAGCTCACCTCGATGCTGGTGGTGGTGGCCGTCGTGGTCACGGGCGTCTGGCTCGGCCGGGCCACGATCCTGTCGATCGTCAGCGCCAACCCCTGGCTGAACGGCGTGATCCTTGCCGTGTTCCTGCTGGGCGTCCTGTCGTGCTTTCGTCAGGTCCTCCAGCTGACCAACTCGGTCCAATGGATCGAGGATTTCGCGGGCCAGATGAAAGGTCAGGAGATCGTCAAGGTGCCGGGTTTGCTGGCGCCTCTGGCGACGCTGTTGCGGTCGCGCGGGGCGCGCATGCAATTGTCGGCAACGTCGTCGCGCTCGATCCTCGATTCCGTGGCACAGCGGATCGACGAAGACCGCGAAATTACGCGCTACATCGGCAACGTCCTGATTTTCCTTGGGCTTCTGGGCACGTTCTATGGCCTTGCCACGACCGTGCCAGCGCTGGTCGAAACGATTCGGGGATTGAACGTGGCGGATGGTGAAAGCGGCTCGGACGTTTTCGGACGGCTGCAAACGGGCCTCGAGGCGCAGTTGGGCGGCATGGGAACGGCGTTTTCCTCCTCGTTGCTGGGCCTTGCGGGCAGCCTCGTCGTGGGCCTGCTGGAACTGTTCGCCAGCCACGGCCAGAACCGGTTCTACCGCGAGCTTGAGGAATGGCTGTCGTCGATCACGCGGGTCGGATTTTCCACCGGCGACGAGGGTGTCGGCCCCGAAACGGCCGTGATGGCAAGCGTCGTCGATAATCTGGCCGAGCAGATGGAATCGCTGCAACTGATGTTCACCCAGTCCGACATCGCGCGCGCCGAGGCGGACGGGCGGCTGGGCGATCTGGCCTCGGTGATGGCGCGGCTGGCGGACCGGATGGATGCCTCCGACGCCGTCGACGCGCTGTTGCGGGTGGCGCGGGGGCAGGAGAAACTCCTCGAACGGCTGGGCGAGGCGGGCGAAGGCATGGACCCCGAAAGCCGGATGCGCCTGCGGTCGATCGACGTGCAGATGCTGCGCCTGCTTGAGGAATTGTCCGCCGGACGGCAGGAGACGATGGCCGAGTTGCGCACTGATCTGGGCGCGCTGACCCGGGCATTGCGGCAGATGCAGCCACCGCGCGTGCAGCGCGCCCCCGAGGGTTAGGGCATGGCGCTCCGACGCTCCAGCAATCGGTTCCAATCCTCGATCTGGCCCGGTTTCGTCGATGCGATGACCGGCCTGTTGCTGGTGCTGATGTTCGTCCTCACGATCTTTACCGTCGTGCAGTTCGTCTTGCGCGACACGATCACCGGGCAGGCGACCGAACTTGATGCGCTGACTTCCGAGGTGACGGCGCTGGCACAGGCACTGGGCCTCGAGCAGGACCGGTCGGCCGGCCTGGTATCGACCGTGGCCGAGTTGACGCAGACGCTGGAGGAAGCGGGGACGGCAGCGCAGGCGCAGGCCGCGCAGCTTGCCGCGCTGACCGCAGAGCGCGACGGTATCGCTGCGGCCCTGTCGCAGGCGGATGCGCGGATCACAGGGTTCGAGGTGCGGGTGGCGAGCCTTTTGGCGCAGGCGCAAACGCGCGACACGCTGGTGGCGACACTGCGGACCGGTCTTGCGGCGGCGCAGGCCCGCGAGGCGGACCTTGTGTCGCAGGACGCGGCGGCGCAGGCCCGCATCGTCGCCCTGCAATCCGAGTTGACGGCGGCGGAGGCGGCGCAAGCGGCGCTCGAGGCCGGGGGCACCGAACTGCGGGCGACCGTCGCAGCCCTCGAGGCGGCGCAGGCACAGGCGATTTCCGAGGCGGATGCGATGAAGCTGGCCCTTGCGCAGGCGCGGGCGGACGTCGACGAGGGGCAGGCGGCGGCACGGCTCGCCGATGCGCAGGCCGCGGCGATGGAGGCGCTGGTCGCGCAATTGCGGGCCGATCTTGTCGACGAACAGACCGCGCTTTCCGCTCTGGAGACCAGCAGCACCGCCGAACTGGAGGATTTGCGCACCGCCAATGCTGCCGCGCTGGCTGACCTCAGAACCGCCAATGCCGCTGCACTGGAAGAGGCCGAAAACGCCAGTGCGGCGGCGCTGGAAGAGCTGAGAGCCTCAAACGCTACTGCGTTGGACGAGGTGCAATCCGCCAATGCCGCCGCATTGGAAGACCTGAGAGCCGCCAATGCCAGAACGTTGGACGCCGCCAGAATCGCCAATGCCGCAGCGCTGGACGAGGCGGAAACGGCCCGTATCCTCGAGGCCGCGGCGGCAGAGGCCCTGCGGGCGCGTCTGGCCGACGCGGATGCAGAACTGACGGCGATGACCCTGTCGCTGGAGGAAGAGCGACGCGCTGCGGAGGCGACCCTGACGCTTCTGGCGGCGGCGAATGCGGCGCGCGACGACCTCGACATGCGGTTGGCAGAGGCGCTTTTGGCACAAACGAGCGCGGAGAATGCCGTGGCCCGCGCCCTGAACGAGGGCGAAAACCTCGACGCGCGGCTGGTGGCGGCGCTGGGGCTGGCCGAAAACTCGGAGGCCGAACTGGCACAGGCGCAGGCGGCTCTCGACGCGGCAGCGGCCCGCGCGGATACGCTGAACGCCGAACTTGCCGCGGCCCTCGCCGCGCGGGCAGGCGTGGCGGATGATCTTGCGGCGGCGCAGGCGGCCCTTGAGGCGGCATTGGCCGAAAGTACGGCGACGCAAGCCGAGATTCAGGCGCAATTGGCCGCGGCGGTTCTGGCGCAAGAGGCGCAGGCGGCGGAACTGGCGGCGGCGGAGGCCACGCGTGAGGACCTCGACACTGCGCGCGCGGCGGCACAAGAGCAGTTGCGGCTGGCGCTGTTGCGGGCGCAGTCCCTCGACGCCGAGGTTGCGTCATTGTCGCAGGACCGAACGGAAACCGAGCAGGACCGTGCCAGCCTCGAGGCGGCATTGGCCGAGGCGCTGGCGGCGACGGACGAAGCACTGGCAGACCTTGATCAGGCGGTGTCGGCGCAGGGCGTTCAGGCGGCCCTGCTGGCCGTGGCGAATGCGGAATTGTCGGATGCGGAGGCGCTGTCGGCAGACAGTCTGCGCGAGGCCGAGATACTGGGGCGCCAGGTCGGCGCGCTGCGCGCCGAACTTGCTCAGTTACAGGCGGCACTGAACCTCGCCGAGGCCGAGGATGCCGATGCGCAGGTGCAGATCACGTCTCTGGCGGCGCGCCTGAACACCGCTCTTGCGCGCGCGGCGGCCGAGGCACAGCGTCGACAGGAACTCGAGGCGGCAGAGCGTGCGCGCCTTGAGGAAGAGACAGCGCGACTGGTCGCCGAGGCCGAGTTACTGACAGAGCGGGCGCAAAACCTCGAGTCGTTCCGTTCGGATTTCTTCGGCAATATCAGGAGGCTGGTCGAAGGTATGGACGGGATTCGCATCGATGGCGACCGCTTCGTATTTTCGTCGGAAGTGCTGTTTTCGTCCGGCAGCGCGGACCTTTCGCCCGGGGGCGAGGCGCAGATATCGGACGTGGCGGCGCTGTTGCGCGAGATTGCCCGGGACATTCCCGAAGAGGTCGACTGGGTGATCCGGGTGGATGGGCACACAGACGATATCCCGCTGCGCGGCGACGGCGAATTCGCCAACAACTGGGAACTCAGTCAGGCGCGGGCGCTGTCGGTGGTACTGTATCTGACCGAAAACGAGGGTATTCCGCCGAACCGGCTGGCCGCGAACGGGTTTGGGCAATGGCAACCGATAGCACCGGGGCAAAGCGCCGAAGCACGGGCGCAGAACCGGCGAATCGAACTTAAACTCACCGAACGATAGCGGAACGTCGTCGCGTCGGTGATACGGGGGGGTATCGATCCCGACCCTGCACAGAGCGGGTTATGGGGCGGCGAGCAAAGCGGCAATCCCCGAGCCGGTGTGTCATGGAAAACTATTGGAGCGGTTGGATCCAGTCACATCGCGCCGGCCTGCCCTGTAGGTCGTGCGGTAGGCGCGCTCCATTTGTCGGGATGAGCTGTAAAAAAAAGGCCGCTCATCGCAGAGCGGCCTTTTGGTGCCTCGATTTCGACAGAGCTGGTCGAACCCCTTAGTCGGCTGTGAGCAACGGTGGTTTGTTGCCCGTCAGACGCGCCTTTTCGGGCGCTTCGTAGGTAAGGTCGATCTTGCCGTCTTTCACGCCGACTTTGACGATCCCGCCCTTGGTCAGCGACCCGAAGAGCAATTCCTCCGCGAGCGGCTTCTTGATGTGCTCTTGAATGACGCGGCCCAGAGGTCGCGCGCCCATCTTGTCGTCGTAGCCCTTGTTGGCAAGCCATGCAGCGGCACCTGGCGACAGCTCGATCTGCACATTGCGGTCCATCAGCTGCGCCTCGAGTTGCAGGACGAACTTTTCGACCACCTGCATGATCACTTCTTTCGGGAGGGCCCCGAAATTGATGATCGCATCCAGACGGTTGCGGAACTCGGGCGTGAACGTCCGCTCGATGGCAGCCGTGTCCTCACCCTCGCGCTTGTCGCGGTTAAAGCCGATGGCCTCGCGCGCCATATCGGAAGCGCCCGCATTCGATGTCATGATCAGGATCACGTTGCGGAAATCGACGCCGCGCCCGTTGTGATCGGTGAGCTTGCCGTGGTCCATCACCTGCAACAGGATGTTGAAGACATCCGGGTGCGCCTTTTCGATTTCGTCCAGCAGCAACACGCAGTGCGGGTCCTGATCGACGCCGTCGGTCAGCATACCGCCCTGATCGAAACCGACATAGCCGGGAGGGGCGCCGATGAGGCGCGATACCGCGTGCTTTTCCATGTATTCGGACATGTCAAAGCGCAACAGTTTCACGCCCAGCTGATCGGCAAGCTGTTTGGCGACCTCGGTTTTACCGACACCGGTGGGGCCTGCAAACAGATAGTTGCCGATGGGCTTTTCCGGCTCGCGCAAACCGGCGCGGGCGAGTTTGATCGCCGACGAAAGTGCCGTGATCGCATCGTCCTGACCGAAGACAACCCGTTTGAGGCTCGAATCGAGGTCCTTGAGGACCGTGGCGTCATCCTTGGACACGTTCTTCGGCGGAATCCGGGCGATCTTGGCCACGACGGCCTCGATCTCCTTGGTGCCGATGGTCTTGCGCCGCTTGCTTTCGACGACCAAATGCTGCGCGGCCCCAGCCTCGTCGATCACGTCGATCGCCTTGTCGGGCAGTTTGCGGTCGTTGATATAGCGGGCCGACAGCTCGACCGCCATCTTGATCGCGTCCGAGGTGTACTTGATGTGGTGGTGATCCTCGAAATACGGCTTCAACCCCTTGAGGATCTTGATGGAATCCTCGACCGAAGGCTCGTTCACGTCGATCTTCTGGAACCGGCGCGACAGGGCCCGGTCTTTTTCGAAATGCTGGCGGAACTCCTTGTAGGTGGTCGATCCCATGCAGCGCAGCTTGCCGCCCTGCAAGGCCGGTTTCAGCAGGTTGGACGCGTCCATCGCACCGCCGGACGTGGCGCCGGCCCCGATGACGGTGTGGATTTCATCGATGAACAGGACCGCGTCGGGGTGATTTTCCAGCTCGGTCATGACCGCTTTCAGCCGCTCTTCGAAGTCGCCGCGATAGCGGGTGCCAGCGAGTAGCGCACCCATGTCGAGCGAATAGATCGTCGCGTTCGCCAGAACCTCGGGGACCGCGTTGTTGACGATCTTGTAGGCGAGACCCTCGGCGATGGCGGTTTTGCCCACACCGGGATCGCCCACCAGCAGCGGGTTGTTCTTGCGGCGGCGGCACAGCACCTGAATGCATCGCTCGACCTCGAGGTCGCGGCCGATCAGGGGATCGACGTCGCCTTTCTTGGATTTGACGTTCAGGTCGACGCAGTATTTCGCAAGCGCGCTTTCCTTTTCGTCACCGCCCGATCCGCCGGAGGAGGCAGGGCCTTCTTCGTCGTCGGTAGAACCGGTAATGGGCCGCTGCTCGCCGAAGGCGGGGTCCTTGGCAACGCCGTGGGCGATGAAGTTGACCGCATCGTAGCGCGTCATGTCCTGCTCTTGCAGAAAATAGGCTGCGTTGCTTTCGCGTTCGGCAAAGATCGCAACGAGCACGTTGGCACCCGTCACCTCGTTGCGCCCCGAGGACTGCACGTGGATTGCCGCGCGCTGGATGACGCGCTGGAAGGCGGCTGTCGGCACCGCCTCGGAGCCGTCCACGTCGGTGATGAGCGTCGACAGGTCGTCTTCGATGAACTCCTCGAGCGACTTTCGCAACTCGTCGAGATCGACGGAACAGGCGCGCATGACGCGGGCGGCGTCCGGCTCGTCGATCAGCGCCATGAGGAGATGTTCCAGCGTCGCAAGCTCATGGCGGCGGGCGTTTGCCAGCGCGAGGGCCGCGTGGATGGATTGCTCGAGCGTAGTGGAAAATGACGGCACGTTCGGTGCTCCTCGTAATCGGGGTCCGGGAGCGGGTGTGGCCCCGCCCGGACCATGGCCTCATGACAGTTAAGATCGGTTTTATTTCGGTCGCTTCAAGCGATTTATTTCTTTTTTCTTGTGTTGTGACGGATCGTGAGCCGTCAAACGTATATTAAACAGGCATGTGCGGCGGTGCCGGTGGCGAAGTGACGCGCGCCGCAAACCGTTCGGCGCGATCGGTTCGCTGGTGTCAGAACCGGTCCTTTCGGGCGCGCACCTCGGCAAAGACCGCTGCCGGATCGGCCCCTTCCATGCCGACGCTGCGTTGCAGGGCAGAGTCGGCGGCGCGCAGGAACGGATTGGTTTCACGTTCGAGGGCGAGGCTCGAGGGCACCGTCGGTTGCCGGGCCGAACGCACGGCGTCGATGTCGGCGGCGCGGCTCAGAAGGGCCGGATTTTCCGGCTCCAGATCAAGGGCGAACTTCATGTTTGCGGCGGTATACTCGTGCCCGGAATAGACGACCGTGTCGTTTGGCAGGTCAGCGAGGCTCTGAAGGCTGGCCCACATCTGCGCCGGGGTCCCCTCGAACAGGCGACCGCAGCCCATCGCCATCAGACTGTCGGCGGTGAAGACCGCGTTCAGCGCGGGCAGGTGCAGCGCGATATGACCGATGGTGTGCCCAGGCACGTCGAGAACGCGGGTTTCAGCGCCGCAGATCTCGACCGTCTCGCCGGGGGTCAGCATCACGTCGAGCTCTGGCAACCGGTGAGCGTCGGCAGTGGCACCGAAAACACGCGTGCCCGCGCGCAGGGCGGAGACGGCCTGAACGTGGTCGTCGTGATGATGCGTCAGCACGATCTGCGTCAGGGTCCAGCCGCGGGCGTCGAGGACAGCGCGCACCGGGGCCGCCTCGGGGGCGTCGATCAGGGTCGTTTGTCCGGAGGCGGAATCATGGATGAGAAACGCGTAATTGTCGCTCAGGCAGGGGATGGTGACGATGTCGTGCTGGTTCATGATGGTCCTTTCGGGGGCCGGGCATCAGGATGGCGGCGGATTGGAAACAATAGAACGTCCGGCCCTGCGTCGACTGGTGTGTTTCTGTCCGGCACCGGTGCAGGCGTGGCAAATTGGCGCAGCGGCCCGTGTTTTGGGGCGTGGAAACGAACGACCTGCGAGGGTCGGGGAACGGGGAGCGGATCAAAGAAAACCCGGCTTTCGGTCCGGAACCCTTGTGTCTTGGCCAACCTGTGACGTTACATGCGCCCCACACCAGATAGGGTCGGGGGAGACCCGTTCCAACCCAGCAACAGGCGATCCATCCGTGCATCTCGACGTTCAGGACATTCGCAACTTCTACTACCGCAGCGCATTGGGCCGGGCGGCGCAGCGCGTGGTGCGCGATCAGCTTGTGGCGTGGTGGCCGGAGGCAAAAGGGCAGACGGTCGTGGGTTTCGGCTTTGCCGTGCCGCTGTTGCGCCCGTTTCTGGCACAGGCGCGGCGCGTGATCGGCCTGATGCCCGGGCCACAGGGAGTGATGGCCTGGCCCGCGGGAATGGCGAATGTCAGCGTGTTGTGCGAGGACGCTATGTGGCCGCTCGAGACGGGGCGCGTCGACAAGCTGGTCGTGATGCACGGCCTCGAGACGTCGGACACGCAGGGATCGCTGCTCGACGAATGCTTTCGGGTGCTGGGGCCCGGCGGGCGGGCCGTTTTCATCGTGCCGAACCGGGCGGGCCTGTGGTCACGTTCGGACGCGACGCCGTTCGGCTATGGCCGGCCCTATACGCTGCGTCAGCTCGAGTCGCAGCTGGAGCGGCACAGGTTTGTCGTGGAGCGGCACGTTTCGACATTGTATCAGCCGCCCTCGCGCAGGCCCGTCTGGCGCAAGGTAGCGCGGGCGCTGGAACGCATCGGTCATCAGGTGTCGTGGTTCGGCGCGGGCGGCGTCATCATGGTCGAGGTCAGCAAGCAGGTCGTCATGCCGACGGGGCGCGGTATCCGCGACGGGGCCGCACGCCCGGTGCGCGTGCCCGCAACGGGGCTGGTCCCTGAACCGGTGTAAATGTGTGAACCGGCCTGAATGTGCGAACCGGCCTGAATGTGTGAACCGGCCTGAATGTGTGAACCGGCCTGAATGTGTGAACCGGCCTGAATGTGCGAACCGGGCCGCGGCCGGTGCATCGTATGGCGAAAAGGCCGCTGTGGCGGAGATATTTTGCAGGTGCATATAATAAGGTGACGGTGGCCCTGCACAGCGCCGGTGAGGGCAAGGTTTCGTGAGCACGGTGGTTGCGAGGCCGTAACCTGTCTGCTACATCGCGCTAGATTTTGACGCGGCTCCGCCATCGGAACCCGTGTCGGCAACCTTGGGGTGTCCGTTTCGGGCGTCCCGGCAAATGAACAATCCGAGAGGGTGGGCGTGTCCGAAACTGCTTCGATTACGACCGGGATCGCAGGCCGCTATGCAACGGCCGTGTTTTCGCTCGCCGGTGAGGGCGCCGATGAGGGCCGGGGCGGCATCGACGCGCTGTCGCGCGATGTGGACGCCCTGTCGGCGGCCCTGGACGAAAGCGCAGACCTGCGCAGCCTGATCTCGTCGCCGATATATTCGCGCGACGCACAGGGCAAGGCCATCGCCGCCGTCGCCGCGAAAATGGGCCTGTCCGACACGATGACAAACGTGCTCGGTCTCATGGCCTCCAAGCGGCGGCTGTTCGTCGTGCCGCAAATGCTCGCCACGCTGCGGCTGCGCATCGCCGAGGCGCGGGGCGAGGTGACGGCAGAGGTGATTTCCGCCAAGGAGCTGACCCAGACGCAATTGGACAAGCTTGCCAAATCGCTGAGCGACAAGGCCGGCAAGAACGTAAAAATCAATGGCCGCATCGATGAGAGCCTCATCGGTGGCCTCATCGTGAAAATGGGCTCGCAGATGATCGATACCTCGGTCGCAGCAAAACTCACGGCACTCCAGAACTCCATGAAAGAGGCCCGGTAATGGCAATCAATGCCGCGGAAATCTCCGCAATCCTGAAAGACCAGATCAAGAATTTCGGGCAAGAAGCCGAAGTGGCCGAAGTGGGCCGGGTGCTGAGCGTCGGCGACGGTATCGCGCGCGTGTTCGGACTGGACAATATCCAGGCCGGTGAGATGGTCGAATTTCCGGGCGGGATCCGGGGCATGGCCCTGAACCTCGAGGCCGACAACGTCGGCTGCGTGATCTTCGGTTCCGACCGCGACATCAAAGAGGGCGACGTTGTCAAGCGGACCAATTCCATCGTCGACGTGCCTGCCGGTGACGAACTGCTGGGCCGTGTCGTGGACGGCCTCGGCAATCCGCTGGACGGCAAGGGCGCGATCGAGACCAAGGAACGCCGCGTCGCCGACAGCAAGGCGCCGGGCATCATCCCGCGCAAATCGGTGCATGAGCCGATGGCGACCGGCCTGAAATCCGTCGACGCGATGATCCCCGTCGGCCGTGGCCAGCGAGAGCTGATCATCGGCGACCGTCAGACCGGCAAGACCGCCATCGCGCTCGACACGATCCTCAACCAGAAGTCGTACAACGACGCGGCGGGCGACGACGAGAGCAAGAAGCTGTACTGCATCTATGTCGCCATCGGCCAGAAGCGGTCGACCGTGGCACAGCTGGTCAAGCGTCTCGAAGAAAGCGGCGCGTCCGAGTACACCATCGTCGTGGCCGCCACCGCGTCCGATCCCGCGCCGATGCAGTACCTTGCGCCCTATTCCGCCACTGCGATGGCCGAGTTTTTCCGCGACAACGGGCGCCACGCGCTCATCATCTACGATGACCTGTCCAAACAGGCCGTGTCCTACCGTCAGATGTCGCTGCTGCTGCGCCGTCCGCCGGGGCGCGAGGCCTATCCGGGCGATGTGTTCTACCTTCACTCGCGTCTGCTGGAACGCTCGGCCAAGCTGAACGAGGACAACGGCTCCGGCTCGCTCACCGCGCTGCCGATCATCGAGACGCAGGGCGGCGACGTGTCGGCGTTTATCCCGACGAACGTGATCTCGATCACCGACGGCCAGATCTTCCTCGAAACCGAGCTGTTCTTTCAGGGCATCCGTCCTGCCGTGAACACCGGTCTGTCGGTGTCCCGCGTCGGCTCGTCTGCACAGACCAACGCGATGAAATCGGTGGCCGGTCCGGTGAAACTCGAGCTTGCGCAGTATCGCGAAATGGCGGCCTTCGCGCAGTTCGGCTCCGACCTCGACGCCTCGACGCAGGCGCTGCTGAACCGCGGTGCGCGTCTGACCGAACTGATGAAGCAGCCGCAGTATTCGCCCCTGACCAACGCCGAGATCGTCTGCGTGATCTATGCGGGCACCAAGGGGTATCTCGACAAGATCGCCGTCAAGGACGTCGGTCGGTTCGAGTCCGGTCTGCTGAAACACATGCGGACCAAGGGGTCCGACGTGCTCGACATGATCACCAAGGACGATCCCAAGATCAAGGGTGACGCCGAGGAGAAGGTGAAGGCCGAGATCGATGCCTTTGCCAAGGATTTCGCTTAATGCGCTTATGCTTCGCAGCTTACTTAGGTGGTGTCCCGCTTGCGATTACGGCTGCTAGCGGCGTGTCGGCTCAACCTGACGTACAAATGCTTGTAAAGCGAAATGTGTCGTTATTCGATGAGCTGGTAAGCTGTTCAACTGCAACGACTTTCGTTGACTATGGCCTTTCGGCTGCCGGACCTTGCTCAGAATGGCTTGATCGAGTTAAGGCCGCGCAGGACGATAATGATGATCTGCCTATTATTATCGCTGGGCTAGACTGTCTTTCCGGTGACGTCCGGTTGGCGGGTAATGCTCTTGTGTTTGGGCGGACTGAAGACTTCGAGCGGACTCGTGGACGAATCGAAACGTGTCGCGAGTGGTTGGAGCGAGAGGGATAGATGCCAAATCTCAAGGACCTGAAAAACCGGATTGCGTCGGTAAAATCGACCCGCAAGATCACCAAGGCGATGCAGATGGTTGCGGCGGCAAAACTGCGCCGCGCCCAGGATTCTGCCGAAGCGTCGCGGCCCTATACAGAGCGGTTTACCTCCGTGATGGCTGGGCTGGCCGCCGCTGCAGGTGGATCCGATACGGCGCCGAAATTGCTGTCGGGCACCGGCGCGGACAAGGTGCATCTGCTCGTCGTCATGACGGCAGAGCGGGGGCTGTGCGGCGGTTTCAACGCCAACATCGCCAAGCTGGCGAAGTTGCGGGCGACGAAGCTGGTGGGCGAGGGCAAAACGGTCAAGATCCTGACCGTCGGCAAGAAAGGCCGCGATTCGCTGCGGCGCGATTATGGCCAGTACCTCGTCGGTCATATCGACATGTCGGGTGTGAAAAAGCTGGCCTATGTCGATGCCCAGAACGTCGCCAAGGACGTGCTTGACCGCTTCGACGCGGGTGAATTCGACGTGGCGACGATCTTCTTCTCGGAGTTCGAGAACGTCATCACCCAGAAGCCGACGGCACAGCAGATCATCCCCGCGGTGTTCGAGGATGCCAAGGCGGATGGCGCGTCGACCCTGTACGACTATGAGCCCAGCGAAGAGGCGATCCTCGCCGATCTGCTGCCGCGCGGCGTGGCGACAGCCATCTTTCGCGGCGCTCCTCGAAAACGCGGCCTCCGAACAGGGCGCGCGGATGAGTGCGATGGACAACGCGACGCGCAACGCGGGCGACATGATCGACAAGCTGACGATCGAGTACAACCGCTCGCGTCAGGCCAAGATCACCAACGAGCTGATCGAAATCATTTCGGGCGCCGAAGCGCTTTAGACTTTAATCGGAGACGACACATGGCAAATGCCAAAGGTAAGATCACGCAGGTCATCGGCGCCGTCGTCGACGTGCAGTTCGGGGACGATCTGCCCCAGATTCTCAACGCGCTGACCACCGACAACAACGGCAAGCTGCTGACGCTGGAGGTCGCACAGCACCTGGGCGAGAGCACCGTGCGCTGCATCGCGATGGACGCGACCGAGGGCCTCGTGCGCGGGCAGGAGGTCACCGACATGGACGGCCCCATCACGGTGCCTGTCGGCGACGCGACGCTGGGCCGGATCATGAACGTGGTCGGCGACCCGATCGACGAAAAGGGCCCCATCGGCGAGACCGAGCGCCGCTCGATCCACGCAGACGCGCCGCCCTTTGCCGATCAGTCGACGGCGTCCGAGGTGCTGGTCACCGGCATCAAGGTCATCGACCTGCTGGCGCCCTATGCCAAGGGCGGCAAAATCGGCCTGTTCGGCGGTGCCGGTGTGGGCAAGACGGTGCTGATCCAGGAGCTGATCAACAACATCGCCAAGGTGCACTCGGGCTATTCGGTCTTCGCCGGCGTGGGCGAGCGGACCCGCGAAGGCAACGACCTGTACTATGAATTCATCGAATCCAAGGTCATCGACATCGACGACCTGACGAAATCCAAGGTGGCGCTGGTGTACGGCCAGATGAACGAGCCGCCGGGCGCGCGCATGCGCGTCGCCCTGTCGGGCCTGACCATGGCCGAGGCGTTCCGCGATTCGTCGGGCACCGACGTGCTGTTCTTCGTCGACAACATCTTCCGGTTCACGCAGGCCGGTTCCGAGGTTTCGGCACTGCTGGGCCGCATCCCCTCTGCCGTGGGCTATCAGCCGACGCTGGCGACGGACATGGGCCAGATGCAGGAGCGGATTACCTCCACCAAGAACGGTTCGATCACCTCCGTTCAGGCGATCTACGTGCCTGCCGACGACCT
This sequence comes from uncultured Alphaproteobacteria bacterium, assembly GCA_963761735.1. Lineage (GTDB taxonomy): Bacteria > Pseudomonadota > Alphaproteobacteria > Rhodobacterales > Rhodobacteraceae > CAVXHQ01. The sequence goes on along the minus strand of CAVXHQ010000003.1, from coordinate 26,736 downwards.
GACAGACCCTGCGCCCGCCACGTCATTTGCCCACCTCGATGCGACGACGAACCTCAACCGCGCGATCTCGGAAAAGGGGATCTATCCGGCCGTCGACCCGCTCGATTCGACATCGCGCCTGATGGATCCGCAGATCCTGGGACAGGAGCATTACGATGTTGCGCGATCCGTTCAGGTGGTTCTGCAACGCTACAAGTCGCTTCAGGACATCATCGCAATTCTCGGCATGGACGAACTGTCCGAGGACGACAAACTGACCGTCGCGCGCGCCCGGAAGATCGAGCGTTTCCTGTCGCAGCCCTTCGACGTGGCGGAGGTCTTCACCGGGTCGCCCGGCGTGCAGGTGCCGCTCGAGGAGACCATCGCCTCGTTCAAGGCCGTCGTCGCGGGTGAGTACGATCACCTGCCCGAAGGCGCCTTCTACATGGTCGGCGGCATCGAAGAGGTGAAGGCCAAGGCCGAGAAGCTGGCCGCAGCGGCAGCGTAACCGGACAGATTCAGGAGCAAGCCCATGGCAGAAACCCTGCAATTCGATCTGGTATCGCCCGAGCGGCGTCTGGCGTCGGTAAAGGCGACCGAGGTTCAGATCCCCGGCGCGGACGGCGATATGACGGCGATGGCGGGCCACGCGCCCACCATCACCACCCTGCGCCCTGGCGTTCTGCGCGTCGTCGTCGATGGCAAGACCGAGGAATACGTCGTGTCTGGCGGATTTGCCGAAATCGGCGCTGCGGGCGTTACCGTCCTTGCCGAACAGGCGCTGCCGAAGGGTGAAGTTACCCAGGAAGTCTTCGACGACATGCTGAAATCGGTCCACGAGGCGCACGCCAAGGCCAAAGAAACATTCAAGAACGAACCGGGTCCCGTCGACGACGCGGCCAAGCTGATCGCCGATATGGTTGCCGTCGGCGGCCACATCGGTCTGGATCCGAAACAGTCCAGCTTTGGCTAGAACGCGCTGATGATGCGACAGTAAAGGGCCCTGCACGCACGTGCGGGGCCTTTTCTCGGTTGTCGACGGGGTTTTGCTCTATTTCTGAATTACCACCCGTTGTCAGACGTTGCAGAGGCGGGTGAACTGTTGACGTGTGTGTTGGTTGCGGGGTTGGGAATGAAAAAGATCGGTCATCATCAGGTCGGCGTTGAACAGGGCGATGTTGCGCTTTTCTCTGACTTTATGGACGACGGCATCATGTGGACCGGCGAAGGCCAGCGCGAGGCGCGCAGCCACGTCGATTTCTCGCAACCCTTCGTCGATGAGCCGCTCGTCACCGTGCGTCTGACCATGTTCGACATCTCCAACAGTACGAACGGACGCACAGACGTGCAGACCGAGGATGTCACCAACACCGGGTTCTCGATCGTGTTCCGCACCTGGGGAGACACCCGCATTGCCCGGGTGCGCGTCGGCTGGCAGGCAATCGGCAAGATCCGAGACGACGACGACTGGGATCTGTAGCCGGACCGGACGCCGGCCGCGCGCTATTCGGCGGAATAGAACCCTTCGTAGATCGGCATCAGGGTCTCGTGGTCGAACAGCGACGACACCGATGTTCCGTTCCAGATATTCAGGATCGCCTGAGCGAACATCGGCGCCGTGGGGACGATGCGGATACTCTTGCAGGCCTTGGTTTCTGCCGTCGCCTCGATGCTGTCGGTGATGACCAGCGATTTCAGCACCGAATTCGATATCCGCTCGAGGGCGGGGCCGGACAGAACGCCGTGGGTGTTATACCCGTGAACCTCGGTGGCGCCGGCGGCCAGAAGGGTTTCCGCCGCCTTGCACAGCGTGCCCGCGGTATCGACCATGTCGTCGACGATCAGACAGGTTTTGCCGGACACGTCGCCGATCACCGTCATTTCGGCGACCTCGCCCGCCTTTTCGCGCCGCTTGTCGACGATGGCGAGCGGCGCCTTGATCCGCTGCGCAAGTTCGCGCGCGCGGGCGACACCGCCGACATCGGGCGAGACGACCATCAGGTCGGCCATCCGCCCCTTGAAATGGTGCGCGATATCGAGGGCGAACACCGGCGAGGCGTAGAGGTTGTCGACCGGCAGATCGAAAAATCCCTGGATCTGTGCGGCATGCAGATCCATCGTCAGAACCCGTTCGATACCCGCTTCGGCGATCAGGTTGGCCACCAGCTTGGCCGAAATCGGCGTACGCGCCTTGGTGCGCCGGTCCTGACGGGCATAGCCGAAATAGGGAATGACGGCCGTGATCCGCGCGGCCGACGACCGGCGCAGCGCATCGGTGATGATCAGCAGTTCCATCAGGTTGTCGTTGGCCGGGTTCGACGTCGGCTGAATGATGAACATGTCCTCGCCACGGACATTCTCGAAAACCTCGACGAAGATCTCGCCATCGTTGAACCGCTCGACCCGCGCGTCCACCAGACCGACGTTGATGCCACGGTGCATCGACATCCGCCGGGCGATGGATTTCGCAAGTCCACGGTTGGCGTTGCCGGCAAAGAGCTTCGGCTCGGTGAGAGAGGGCATATGAAGATCCTGTGAGGCAGCCGACAGGGAGATTCGGCGCGTTGACACCGCCTAGCACAGGCCTAACCTGAGGCAAAGAAATCAGGCCCGGATCCGGTTGTCCGGATCGCGATTGTCGGCAACGCCCGGAGACGCCGCAAAGGATCAAGAATGCCCGTTATCGACTATTACTGCGCGACGCTGTCGCCCTATGTCTACCTCGCCGGAACACGGCTCGAGGAGATCGCGGCGCGGCGCGGGGCCAGTCTGCGGTACAAACCCCTCGACGTGATGGCGCTGTTTGCGCGGACCGGGGGGACGGCGCCGAAGGAGCGGCATCCAAGCCGGATGGAATACCGCGCGCAGGAACTGCGGCGGCAGGCGGCAAAGGCGGGGCTGGCGTTCAACCTGAAGCCCGCGCATTGGCCGACGAACGGCGCACCGGCGGCCTATGCGATCATCACCGCGCAAAACGCCGGGACCGGCGATCTGGGAAAGCTTTTGCACGGTATCGGCGCCGCGTGTTGGGCCGAAAATCTCGATATCGCCGAGGATGCGGTGATCCGCGACTGCCTGACGGCTGCGGGCTTCGATGCCGATCTTGCCGACAAAGGGCTGATGGCCGCCGCCGAAACCTATGCCGCCAACCAGGAAGACGCGGTGCTGGCAGGTGTCTTTGGCACGCCGTTCTATATCACCGATACGGACGAGCGGTTCTGGGGGCAGGACCGGCTCGACGATCTGGACGCCCATCTCGCCGGGCGGCGGTAGACGCCGTGCTGTGTCGGGGCCGGTGGGCCAGAACGCTGCCCGGCGACTAGGCAGGTGCGGCTGATTTTTCTGACGGTCGTGGTCCTCGTGGCCTTTGCGGCCAATTCGGTTCTCAACCGGCTGGGTGTTGCAGCCTTTGCCAGCGATCCGGCGGTGTTCGCGGTCGTGCGGACGGTGGCGGGGGTCGTCGTACTTTGCGCGCTGGTTGCCGCGCGCGGGTGGCGCTGGCCTGCGGGGGGCGTTGTCTGGCGAGGGGCGGCGGCGGTGGCACTCGCGGTCTACATGAGCGGGTTTTCGCTGGCCTATCTGACGCTCGATACCGGGATCGGCGCGCTGATATTGTTTGGCGGCGTGCAGATCACGATGTTTGCGGGCGCCTGGCTGGCGGGTGAGGCCGTGACGCCGCGTCGTCTTCAGGGGGCCGGGATAGCGCTGGCCGGGCTCGCCGCACTTGTCTGGCCCGATGGCGCGACGAGGGTGCCGGTCACGGGGGCCGCGCTGATGACGGCGGCGGCGCTTGGCTGGGGCGTCTATTCGCTGATGGGCCGTCGCGAGGCGGATCCGCTGGTGGCGACGGCGGCGAATTTCGCGGTATGCTGTCCGTTGGTCCTGCCATTGCTCTTGTTCGGGAATGGGGCGTGGACGGCAGGCGGGGTGATGCTTGCCATCGTCGCGGGCGGCGTCACCTCCGGTCTTGGATATGCGCTGTGGTATGGCGTGGTGCCGCAACTGGGCGCGGGGCGGGCGGCGGTGGCGCAGCTGTCGGTGCCGGTGATCGCGGCGCTTGGCGGCGTGGTGTTTCTGGCAGAGCCGGTCACGCTGAAATTCGCGGTTTCTGCGGCGGTCATCCTTGGCGGGATCGGCGTGTCTGTGATGCCCGCGCGGCGCTAATCGCGGCGCGGAAGGCGGCCAATCGCCCGGTCGAGGACGACGGCGGCAATGCCGACCCATAGAAAACCGGCCAGTGCGGCCAGGGTCCACAGCGCGACGAACAGCAGGAGGCCCGACATGGCCAGAAAGGCGGTGGTGAAATTCTCGACCGCGCGGGGGTGAGGGCCGTTCGTCATGGATCAGGCCGCGCCGTCCGCGAGGTCCGCCAAGGCGAGGGGCAGCGTGCGGGCCAGCACGTCGAGGTCTGCCGGTGTGCCGCAGGTAAGGCGGATGCAACGATCCTGCGGGGCTACTGACGGCATCCGCGCAAACACGCCGTGCGCGGCCAGACGGGCGAGCAGCGCGCGGCCGAAATCGCCGTCGCGGCCCGTATCCATCGTCATGAAATTCGTGGCCGACCGCAGCGGTGTCAGGCCGTTGTCGCGCCCGATCCGTGCCAGACGGTCGCGCGACACCGCAACCTGCGTGCGGACATGGGCGAGCCAGTCGGTATCGGCAAGGGCCGCGAGGGCGGCAGCCTGTGCAAGACGGTTCAGCCCGAAATGGTTTTTCACCCGGTCCAGTGCGGCGATCAGCGCGGCGGGACCGATGGCATAGCCCACCCTCGCGCCTGCCAGACCGTAAGCCTTTGAAAATGTGCGTAAACGGACGACAGACGGTTGCGCGGGGTCGATGTCGGGGGCTGTGCCGTCGGGGGCAAGCTCGACATAGGCCTCGTCGAGAAGCAGGAGCGCGTGGGGCGGCACGGCGTCCGCCATCCGCGCGACCGTATCACCGCCGTGCCATGTGCCCATCGGGTTGTCGGGGTTGGCGAAATAGATAAGTTTTGCGTGTGTTTCCCGCGCCTTGGAAACAAGGCGGGCCGGGTCCTCGTGGTCGGCGGTATAGGGCACGCGGGCGAGCGTGCCGCCGTAGCCCGCGACATGGTAGGCGAATGTGGGATAGGCGCCGGCAGAGGTGACGGCGGTATCGCCGGGCGCAATCACTAGTCGCACGAAAAGGCCGAGCAGGCCGTCGATGCCCTCTCCGAGCGCGATATGCGCGGGATCGGTGCCGTGATGATCGGCGATGGCGCGGCGAAGATCGTGCGCTTCGGGGTCGGGGTATTTCCAGACCTCGGAGGCGGCGTCGGCAATCGCGGCAAGCGCCCGGGGCGAGGGGCCGAAGACGTTCTCGTTGGCGCCGAGGCGGGCGGCGAAGGGTTTTTGCGCGCGCCGCTCCAGCGCCTCGGGGCCGGTGAAGGGGACCGAGGCGGGGAGCGAGGCCGCAAGCGGGGTAAGGCGCGGATCTGTCATCGTCGCAGAATGGCCGGGCGGCGCATCCTTGGGAAGGGCGTTCGGCGCGCGCCGCAGGCTGAAAGGGGGGCCGTTACTCCCCGCCGACCGTCACGCAATTTCGGCGAGACTGTCGAGCGCGGTTTGCAGTTTGGCGCGTTCCTCATGGCGCAGGGCGAGGTTTGCCTGCGCTTCGGCCACGACCTCGGACGGGGCAGAGGCGGCGAATTTGGGGTTCTTCAGGCGCCCTTCGAGGCCCCCGATTTCCTTGCCGAGTTTATCGAGGGTTTTCTGGATCCGGGCCTTTTCCGCCGCCGCGTCGATGATGTCGGCAAGCGGTAGCGCAAAGGTCGCGCCGGGGGCCGCGATGGTGATGGCGCCTTTGGGGGCCGCCTCCGCCAGCGTGATCGTGTCGATGCGCGCGAGGCGTTTGATCATCGCCTCGTTGGCGGCCAGGGCGGCGGCGGCCTCTGGCGTCGCGTCGATCTGGATCATCGGCACCTGAAGGCCCGCCGGCACGTTGACCTGCGCGCGCGCAGAGCGGACGGCGTCGATCATCTGGATCGTCCAGTCGATACTTGCATCCGCGTCCGGATCGGCGATTTGCGCACCGTAGGTGGGCCATTCGGCAAGGGCGAGCTGGCCGGTCTGTCCGGTCTGTTGCCAGAGTTCTTCGGTGATGAAGGGCATGATCGGGTGCAGCAGGACGAGGCATTGATCGAGCGTCCAGGCAAGCGTTCGCCGCGTTTCGGCCTTTTCGGCGTCGGTGCCGTCCATCAACAGGGGTTTGGACAGCTCCAGATACCAGTCGCAGACCCGGCCCCAGACGAAGGCATACAGCGTGTTTGCCGCGTCGTTGAAACGGTAGGCGGCGAGGGCGGCGTCGACGGCCTCGCGGGTGCGGGCGACCTCGCCGATGATCCAGCGATTGACGGGCTGCTGTGGGTTGAGGTCCGCCAGTGTGGTTCTCGGGGCCTCGAACGCGCCGTTCATCTCGGCGAAGCGGGCGGCGTTCCACAGTTTCGTGCCGAAGTTGCGGGTGCCCTCGATACGCTTTTCGTCGATCTTGAGGACACCGCCAAGGGCCGCCATCTGCGCGTTGGACATGCGCAGGGCGTCGGCGCCGTAGCGGTCGATCATGGCGAGCGGGTCGATGACGTTGCCGCGCGTCTTGGACATCTTCTCGCCCTTGGCGTCGCGGACGAGCTGATGCAGGTAGACAGTGTGGAACGGGTCTTTTTGTTCCACCGCCTGCGCCATCATCATCATCCGGGCGACCCAGAAGAACAGGATGTCCTGACCGGTAATCAGGACATCGCCGGGGAAGTATTTCGCGAGTTCCGGTGTTTGCTCGGGCCAGCCGAGGGTGCCGAACGGCCAGAGGCCAGAGGAGAACCAGGTGTCGAGGACGTCGGGGTCGCGGTAGAGCGTGATATACCCAGCAGAATGGCGATGAGTTGACAAATTTTCTGGCGAGAAGGACGCCGAAGATGTGCCTATGTCCAAGTCACCATAGTAGATTCTTGCCTGCGCAATCGCTTCGGCTTCGTTTGCGGCACAGATCGGGTGAACATTCTGCCAATCGAGAAACGCATTCTCGTTTGCAACCTCTGTATTGATGAGTGGCCCATACCAAACCGGTATCTGATGCCCCCACCACAACTGCCGCGAAATACACCACGGCTCGATATTCTCGAGCCAATGGTAGAACACCTTCTCGCCGCTCTCGGGCATTATTTTCACGCGGCCGGATTTCACCGCCTCCAGGGCGGGGCCGACGATCTTGTCGGTGTCGACGAACCATTGGTCGGTCAGCATCGGCTCGATCACCACTTTGGAGCGGTCGCCGAAAGGCTGCATGATCGGTTTCGGCTCGACCAGCGGAACGAGGGCAAGTTCGGGCGGGGTGCCGCCCTCCTCGAAGCTGTCGGTGGGGGCGCCGTCCTGCCCGCCGGCCTTGGGCGCGGCAGAGGAGGCCGACGCCCGGCCAAGGCGCGGATCGCTCTCGGGGACCATGACGGCGAGACCCTCGGCGGTGATGTCGGCCACCACGGCCTCGCGCGCTTTGAATCGGTCGAGGCCGCGATAGGCGTCGGGGACGAGGTTCATCGCGGCGATGCTGGCCTCGGTAAACGTCCTGTCGCCGCGCGCGATGGCCTGCGCGTCCGCCGCCTCGTCCGCGTAGGGCCTGCCGTCGGCGCGCATCGCGCCGCGCGTGTCCATCAGCGCGTACATCGGGATGCCCGCGCGTTTCGCCACCTCATAGTCGTTGAAATCATGCGCGCCGGTGATCTTGACCGCGCCAGAGCCGAAGGCGGGATCGGGGTAGGGGTCGGTGATGATCGGGATCAGGCGGCGGTGCTCTTTCGGACCGACGGGGATTTCGCACAGTGTGCCGACGATGGCGGCATAGCGCTCGTCCGCCGGATTCACCGCGACGGCACCGTCGCCCAACATCGTCTCGGGGCGGGTGGTGGCGATGGCGATGTAATCGCGGGTTTCGCGCAGGATTTCGGTGCCGTCCGCGTCCTTTTCGACGTAGTCGTAAGTGGCGGGCTTTCCGGTTTCAGGATCGGCCGCGAGCGGATATTTGAAATGCCACATGTGGCCGGGCACTTCGGTATTCTCGACCTCGAGGTCCGAAATTGCAGTTTCGAAATGTGGATCCCAGTTTACGAGGCGTTTGCCCCGGTAAATATATCCCTTTTCGAACATGTCGACAAAAACGCGCAGAACCGCGTCATGAAAATTGCCTTCTTCACCCGCAGGGGCACCGGGTGCGCCCGACATGGTGAACGCGGAACGCGAGAAATCCAGGCTATCGCCCAACCGGCGAGCCTGTTCCTCGATCATGCCGCCGGACGTGGCCTTCCATTCCCAGACCTTGGCGAGGAAGGCATCGCGGGTCATGTCGCTGCGCTTGCCCTCGCCGCGTTCCGCCATCTGTTTTTCGACGACAAGCTGGGTGGCGATGCCCGCGTGATCGAGGCCGGGCTGCCACAGCGTGTCATAGCCCTGCATCCGCTTCCAGCGGGTGAGCATGTCCATCAGCGTGTGGTTGAAGGCGTGGCCGACGTGCAGGAAACCAGTGACGTTCGGCGGCGGCAACATGATCGTGAACGTCTCGTCGCGGCGCTTGCCCGCACCGGCCCTGAAACAGCCCGCGTCCTCCCATGCGGCATAGATCCGGGGTTCGGCCTCGGCGGCGTCGAAATTCTTTTCCAGCGGCATTTGCGGCGTCCTACAAGGCGAAAACAGGGTTGCGCCGTCCTAGCAAGTGGCAGTGCCAAGGGGAAGAGGAGGTGAGCGGCGACGCGGAACCGGGCGCAGTTGCACAAATGCACGGTTTGGCATGGCGAGCGGACACGATGCCGTGGGGTGCCTTTCATTTCGGTGCCGTGGCGTCAGAATTGGCTGTATCGGCGCGCGAATTTTCGGCGAGGCGTGCGCCGGTCGCCACCCGGACTGCGGTGCGGGAGGTGCATTGAAACCCGGGGGGCGCGCCGCAACGGCGCCGTTTACGCCCTGTCAAGCCGCGTGGGATAGGGCTGTATGCGCAAGAAGGAGAGAGCACAGGTGCAGCTGCGAAACTGGATCCTCGGGCTGTTCGATGCGCGCCCGCGCATCAAAAGCTCGGGTCAGGGCAGCACGGCGAGCGGGCAGCGGGAACCTGCGACGCATGTGGTGATCCTTGACGGGACGATGTCCAGTCTGGCCCCGGGGCGCGAGACGAACGCGGGTCTGACGTTTCGACTGCTGCGGGCCGGTGGGCCGCGTGCCAACCTGACCGTCTATTACGAGGCGGGGATCCAGTGGCTTTCGTGGCGGAGCACCATCGACGTCATGCTGGGCCGCGGTCTGAACCAGCAGATCGAACGGGCCTACGGCGTTCTCGCCTCGCGCTGGCGGCCCGGTGACAGGATCGTTCTGGTCGGCTATTCGCGCGGCGCCTATGCGGTGCGGTCGTTGGCGGGGGTGATCGGGCGTGTCGGCCTTGTGTCGCGCGATCATGCGACGGTGCGCAATATCCAGCAGGCGTACCGTCATTACCGCGCTGGTGTCGACAGCGCGGCAACGGCGGCGTTCTGCGAGCGGTTCTGCGATCCGCGTGCCGAGATCGAGGCAGTGGCCGTCTGGGATACCGTCAAGGCCCTCGGCCTGCGGGTGCCGATCCTGTGGCGCTGGGCCGGAAGCGCGCAAGAATTTCACGATCATCGGCTGGGCGCGCATGTGCGCAACGGATTTCAGGCGCTGGCGCTCGACGAAACCCGCGAGGCCTATGCGCCGGTCCTGTGGCAGACGCCCGAGGACTGGCGCGGCAACATCGAACAGGTCTGGTTTCGCGGCTCGCATGGCGATGTCGGCGGACAGCTGAACGATTTTCCCGCAGCGCGTCCGCTGGCGAATATTCCGCTCGTCTGGATGCTCGACCGGCTGGCGATGTGCGGCGTGCCGTTGCCGGGCGGATGGCAGGAACGTTATCCGCGCGATGCCTGCGCGCCGTCCGCCGGGTCGTGGTCGGGGTGGGGCAAGCTGTTCTGGTCGCGCCGCCGCCGCATCGTCGGGCGCGATCCGTCAGAGCGGTTGCACGCCTCGGTGGGCGAGGTGTCGCGCGGCTGGTGGGGGCGCAAGACGCTGGGTGCGCTGTGCGAGACAGAGCCGGAGGTTACGTCCCGCGCAGGATGAGGCAGGTGGTCGTTGCGGTGGCATAGAGGCGGGCGCCGTCCGGCGACGTGATCCGGCCCTGTGCGGCGGCGGTCGTGCGGCCCGCGTGATCGACCGTGCCGGTGACGTGAACGTCGGTGCCGGGCGGCAGGGCGCGGATCAGGTTTACCTTGTATTCCAGCGTCGTATACCCGACCCCGGCGGGCAGCTTCGACATCACCGCCCATCCCATCGCGGTGTCGAGCGTCGCGCCGTACCAGCCGCCGTGCGTCGATCCCATCGGGTTGGTGTGGACATCCATCGGCATCGCCGCAAAGACGACACGGCCTGCGGCAACCTCGTGAATGCGGCAGCCGAGCAGGGCCGACATCGGCGATCCGGCATAGCGACCGGCAAGGAGGCCGTTCAGATAATCGAGGCCGGATATCGCCCTGAGGTCTTCGGGCGTCAAAGGAACCGGCTGAGCGGCGTCTGTGTCCGTCACCTTAGGTCTCCGGATGCGGGCTGTACCGCATCCATGCCGGTCAGGCGACTTCCTGCAAGGCGACCTTGGGGGTCACGCCCAAGGCGTGACAGATATCGCGCGTCAGTTCCGGCCGGTTGAGCGTATAGAAATGCAGATGCTCGACGCCGCCGCGCAGCAGATTATCGCACAGTTCGGTGGCGATTGCGGTGGCAAGCAGATCTGTCGTGCCGTCGCGGGTCGCATTGTCAAAGGCGTCCGAGACGAGCTGCGGGATCGAGGTGCCGGTCATGTTCGCGAATTTGCGCGCGCCGTTCCAGTTTTCGATCGGCAGGATGCCGGGGATGATGGGCGCGTCGATCCCGGCCTTGACGCAGGCATCGCGGAACCGAAAGAAGGTATCGGCTTCGAAGAAGAACTGCGTGATCGCGGAATGTGCGCCCGCGTCGATCTTGCGCTTCAGATGGTCGATGTCGGCCTGCGTGTCGGCAGCGTCGGGGTGCCGTTCGGGGTAGGCGCCGACGCGGATTTTGAATTTTCCGGTGTTGGCGAGGGCCCCGATCAGATCGACGGATCCCTGAAAACCGTCCTTCACGGGCGTGAATTTGCCGCAGCCCTTGGGCGGATCGCCCCGCAGGGCGACGATTTCGGTGACGCCGGCGGCAGCATACTGATCGGCGATTTCCATCGTCTCGGCGCGGGTCGCGTTGACGCAGGTCAGGTGGGCGGCGACGGGCAGGCCGGTGTTCTTGTGGATCGTCGCCACGGCCTCGTGGGTCAGCGTGCGGGTCGTGCCGCCGGCGCCGTAGGTCACGGAAACGAAGCCCGGGTCGAGCGGGGCAAGCACCGACAGCGTGTCCCACAGGCGGAACGAGGCCTCGAGGTTTTTGGGCGGGAAAAATTCGAACGAAACGGTGGGACGGGTCATGGCGGGCATCCTGTGAAGGTTGCATCCTTGTCTCATGTGCGGCTCTGTGAAACAAACTCATAACTCTCAGCATGATGATGAGTTCTATTTGAATTGGGGCGGGTCGTGCACATCGAATTTCGCCATCTGCGCAGCATCAGGGCGATTCACGATACCGGTGGTCTGGCACGGGCGGCGGAGACGCTGGGCATCACGCAAAGCGCGTTGAGCCATCAGATCAAGGGGATCGAGGATCAGGCGGGGGTCGAACTTTTCGTGCGCCGCGCAAAGCCGTTGCGGCTGTCTTCGGCGGGGATGAAACTGCTGGCGGCGGCGGAGCGGATCCTGCCGCTGGTCGCCGATCTGGAGGCGGAGTTCGCAGGGCTGGTGCAGGGCAGTTCGGGGCGGTTGCACATCGCCATCGAATGTCACGCCTGTTTCGAATGGCTTTTCCCGGTGCTGGAGCAGTTCCGCAAGGCATGGCCCGAGGTGGATGTGGACATCCGCCCCGGCCTTGCCTTCGATGCCATGTCGGCGCTGAAACGCGAAGAAGTTGATCTGGTGGTCTCGTCTGACCCCGAGGACCTGCCGGAAACCGATTTCACGCCGCTGTTCGATTACGAACCGGTATTCGTCGCCGCCGCGACCCACCCGCTGGCGCGCAAGACGGCCATCGGTGCCGCTGACTTCAAGGGTGAGACGCTCATCACCTATCCGGTCGAACGGCACCGTCTCGATGTGTTCAGCCAGCTTCTCATTCCCGCAAAGACAGAGCCGGGATCGGTGCGTCAGGTAGAGCTGACGGCAGTTATTTTGCTGCTTGTCGCGTCGAACCGGGGGGTGGCCGTGCTGCCCGACTGGGTGGTGCGTCAGGTGCGCTATAACGCCGATTATGTGACCCGGCCCCTGATCGGTCCCGACGGCGCGACAGGGATGACCCGGCGGTTGTTCGCCGCGACGCGGGCCGAGGATACCGCGCGTCCTTTCATGGCGCATCTGATCCGCCTGACGCGCCAGGAAGTCGTCAAACTGCAGCGGATCTAGGCGTCAGCCGGCCAGCTTCTCGACCTGTGCCGAGGTTGCCTTGATCTTTGCGCGAATGGTATCGAAGGGTTCCGCCCGCGCGAAAAGCCAGCCCTGGGCGACGCGTCCGCCAAGGGCGACCAGGTGGTGGCGCTGCGCCTCGGTTTCGACGCCTTCGGCAACCACCGTCACGCCAAGGCCCTTGGCGATGGTGAGGAATCCGTCGATCAGCACTTCGGCCGCGGTTTCCGTGCCAAGGCCCGCGACAAAGCTCTTGTCGATTTTCAACTCGTCGAATTCAAGTTCGCGCAGATGCTGAAACGAGGCAAAGCCAGTGCCGAAGTCGTCCAGCGAGATGCGGACGCCGCGGTCCCGGAAATGGGCAATCGTGTCCTGAATGATATTGCCGGACCGGGCGATGAAAACATCCTCGGTGATCTCGAAGGTCAGATACGGCAGGGTCTGGGGATAGGCGTCGAGGAGCCGGTCGAGCCTCGGCGCGGCCGGTCAGCGTCGCAAGCGTCACCTCGGGGACATTGATCGACATCTGACCGGGATCGATCCCGTCGGCGAGCAGGTCCGAGGTATCGATCAGGACCCGCTGCGCGATGGCGTGCAGAAAATCGCCTTGCAGACCCATCTCGTTGATCCGGGGAATGAATTCACCGGGCGGCAGCAGCCCACGCTCGGGGTGGATCCAGCGGGCGAGCGCCTCATAGCCGCATGGCTCGCCCGTGGCGATGCGGACCTTGGGCTGGTAATGCGGCACGATTTCGCCGCGTTCGATCGCATCGAGAAGCAGTTTACGGTCTTGCAAGGTCGGGCGGCTCAGCACCTCGCCCGGGACATAGAGACGGACCCGGTTGATGGCGTCCGATTTGCTGGCGAACATCGCCTGATCGGCTGCGCGGCACAGCAGACCGATGGAGTGTAGTTCGGCGCTGCTGTCGGCGATGCCGATGCTGGCGCCCACCCGCAAGGCGCGACCGTCATAGTCAACCTGCGCCTCGATTGCCGAGACCAGCAGGCGGCCGAGGACCGTCGGGTCTTCGGAGCCGGTGCCCTCGCGCAATGCCTCGCCACAACAGGCGACGGCAAATTCGTCGCCGCCCAGCCGCGCCACGAGGGCACCCGGTGGCGCGGTCTTGCGCAACCGGTTGGCCACCGCGACAAGGACCGCGTCGCCCGCCGCATGGCTGTAGCTGTCGTTTATCGGTTTGAAGCCGTCGAGGTCGATGTTGAAAACGCTGCAGGTGACGCAGCCCGCACGCGCGGCCAGAAATTTCTCGAGTTCTTCGTCGAAGGCCTGACGGGTCAGCAGCCCGGTCAGCCCGTCGTGCCGGTGCAGGAACCGAAGGCGTTCGTGCCGGTGATCGGCCTCGATCTTCATCCGGGCAAGGGCAGACTGGGTGCGGGTGAGGACCGCGATGCTGACCGTCGATGTACCGTAATACAAGAAGAGCATCCCGAAAGCGAAGATCCATTCGGGCCACTGTGGCCCCATGATGGTCAGCGGATCGGATATCGCGACGATGAAGGCGACGGTGACGTAACCGGGAACGAGCTGGGACCACAGGAACGCCGGTAACCTAGTATAGGAATTGGCGATGTGGCTGAAAACGCCGAACGTCCACAGCAGGGCCGTGATCAGGAGGGGGACCGAATGGACCCCGGCGATCAGCACCGCGGGGGCGAAATAGGTCCAGGACGCGGTGATCGTCGCACCCCAGAACGTCACGAGCATCCAGCGCGGCGCGTCGCGGCCCTCCCCGGGGGCGAAACGCTGCACGCCGATCAGCATACTCTCCGAAATCGCGATGATGATGCCGACCACGATGGTCGCGAAGCTGTCGTAGGCATAGGCCACGATGCCCAGCATGACGCCGATAGAAATCAGCCGCAGGGCCCGCAGCTGCCCGGTTGCCACGAGTGCGGGACGAAATTCCCGACGCAACCGCCGGAAGATCCGGTTCACGGGGCGTTCGATTGTGCGTGTTTTGCGCCTCTTGCCATTGATCACGTTGGATATCGCCCTTTGCCCGCTGGCAGGTTTATCGTTGCCAGAAACGACCGTCGTGTTAACGCCGCCCGGAACCTGTCGGATTTTATCGAGTTTGCGGACCGCCTCCCGAAGGAGATTATGGGCACCTTCGGGCAGGGCTTGCCCGCATCCCGGTTGCTACCTATACGCGGTTCCTGATCCGGCACCCGCAAAACATGGAGCGCAAGCATGGCACTGAGCGCCAATATGAACGTCATGATGAAGACGGCGCGGCGTGCGGCGCGCGCGCTGCTCAAGGATTTCGCCGAGGTCGAGCAATTGCAGGTGTCCAGGAAGGGTCCGGGCGATTTCGTCACCCGGGCCGACCGGCAGGCCGAAGAGACGATCCGCGAGATGTTGATGGAGGCGCGGCCGACCTACGGGTTTCTGGGCGAGGAGGGCGGCGCCGCAGAGGGCCAGGACCCGACGCGCCGCTGGATCGTGGACCCGCTGGATGGCACGACGAATTACCTGCACGGTATGCCGCATTGGGCGATTTCGATCGCCCTCGAGCACAAGGGCACGATCGTGGCGGGCGTTGTCTACGATCCCGTCAAGGACGAGATGTTCTATGCCGAAAAGGGCGAGGGCGCCTGGATGAACCAGAGCAGGCTGCGCGTGTCTGCGCGCGCGCGCCTTGAGGAATGCGTGTTCGGCACCGGCATTCCCGCCATCGGGCGCCGGATGTTGCCTGCCGCGTTGCAGGACATGGCGCGTCTGATGCCGCTGTGCGCCGGCGTGCGCAACTGGGGGTCGGCGGCGCTGCATCTGGCCTATGTCGCGGCGGGACGGCTCGACGGGTATTGGGAGCGCGAGCTGAAGGTCTGGGACATTGCCGCCGGCCTCGTGATCGTGACCGAAGCTGGCGGATTTACGGGTGCTATCCGCAATGGCGGGTCGGTTCTGGACGGTCATGTGATTGCGGCGAACGGCGACGTGTTCGACAGGTTCGCGGGCGTGATCCGTACGCGCGACGCCTGAGGCCGCGAAGCAGTCCTTTCCGAGTGCGGGCGGGTGCCTAGCGGCGTCTGCGGGAGATCTGCGGCACTGACGAAGGGCCGAACGGATCGGGCGCGGGCGGGTTCGGCGGCGCACCGTCGGTGATGTCCCAGAAGCGGCGCCCGCCAAGGCGCCACCACAGCGGCAGGCACGCGATAAAGCCGACGATGAACCCGCCTGCATGCGCCCAATAGGCGACGCCACTGTCGAACGCATTGCTGCCGATTCCGTTGAACAGCTGAAACCCGAACCAAAGACCCAGCATCAGCCATGCCGGGATCGGCAGGATGCGCACGAAGACGATGATCCAGATCAGAATGTCGACCTTTGCGCGCGGAAACAGCAACAGATAGCCGCCCATGACGCCCGCGATGGCACCCGAGGCGCCGACCATCGGGATCGGCGACCAGGGCGCCGCCGCCCATTGCGCAAGGCCCGCGCCGACAGCGCAGGTCAGGTAGAACGCAAGAAAGGCGACGGGACCCATCCGGTCCTCGAGGTTGTCGCCGAAAATCCACAAAAACAGCATGTTGCCTGCGATGTGAAAGAGGCCGTTGTGCAGGAATGCCGAGGTCAGCAGCGAGATGTAAGCCTCGCCGTTGCTGATCCGCGCGGGGATCATCGCGCAGCAATAGTACAGGTCGTATTGCGCGGTCATCCCTTGCCAGAACGCCAGCCCCCACAAATAGACGCCGATGTTGGCCGTCATCAGGCCCCAGGTGACCCAGGGCGTGCGCGCGGACGGGTTGTGATCGCGGATCGGCAGCATCGCGCGACATTCGGCCAAGCGGCGGGCACGGTCAAGGGAGCGGCGCGGAGCGTATCGTCGCGGGACCTGTCTGGCCGGGCGGGACCGGAACAGGAGCCTGCGGGCAGGGTTGGAACCGGGCCGGGCAACCGTTCCGCAACCACCGGGGATCTGCCGCTGAACCGGGCGGCATCCGTTGCCCCGCCGCGCGTCCCACCGTGACGGTGCCCCAGCCGCGTCTTTACCCCCCTCGCCTATCCACAGGCTCAGACACACGGCTGCGCATCCCTGACCGGGGAGACGCCGCCGACCCTGCATCAGAGGCGTGAGGATATCCCATGAACAAAGCAGTGACAGACGGCATCGTCTTTAACCCGACTCCGTTCGCGGCGGGCCTTGGTGTCTGGTCGACGACGACAGGCCGCCCCGGCACGCCGACCTATCTGGGATCGGGCGATGGCGTCTTCGTTCCCGCCGATCAGGACTTTTCGGGCTGCCTGGAAATCTCCAAGACCTCGTCGACCCAGCGGCTGCGGTACATGGGCCAGACGCCGATCGAGCCGGGGTGCTATTTGCAGGTGACCGTGCGCGTCAAGGTGATCGCCGGCGCGTTTGCGTCGGTGCGGATCGCGGGCAATCCGTACCGGTCCAACAATGTGGCCCTGACAGGTGTCGCCACCTCGGGTCCGTCGACCGAGCTTTCGACCTATGGCGAGGTTGTCGAGATCAAGGCGATCGTCGGCACCGGCAATCGCGGCGGTGTCGATATGGTCTGGGCCGAGGCGGGGTATGCCCATATCGGCATCGACCTGACCGGACCGAACGGCGGCATCGTCCGGATCGACGATATCACCATCGAGGACGTGTCGTCGTTCTACCTTGCCGATGCGGTGGGCATCGTCGACGTGCGCGATTACGGTGCGGTGGGCGACGGCACGACCAATGACGCCGCCGCCTTCGAGCGGGCGGATGCCGCGGCCAACGGGCGCGAGGTTCTGGTGTCGGCGGGCACCTACCGGCTGTCGTCCAACGTCACTTTCCAGAGTCAGGTGCGTTTCGTCGGCACCGTCGTGATGACCGGCGACGAGCGCCTTATTCTGCAACGCAATTTCGACTATCAGACCTATCTCGATGCCTTTGGCGACGAGGAACAGGCGTTCCGCAAGTCGTTTCAGGCGCTTCTGAATTTTTCCGATCACGAAAGCCTGGACCTTGGCGGGCGCCGGATCGGTCTGTCGGGGCCGATCGATATGCAGGCGTGCGATCCGTCCAAGACGACCTGGGCGATCCGCCGCCTGATCAAGAATGCCCAGTTCGAGGCGCAGGATTCCCCCGCCTGGAACCCCGACGTGGCCACGTCTCCCGCAAGCTATGCGCGCGGCGCCCTGACCCTTACCAACGTCACCAATGCGGCAGCGATTAAGGTGGGCTCACTCGTGTCGGGCAACGGCGTCGGGCGTGAGATATATGTGCAGGCAGTGAACGTCGGCCAGCGGCGCGTGACCATCAGCCAGCCTCTGTATGATGCGGTCGGGTCGCAGAACTATACCTTCACGCGGTACAAATACATGCTCGATTTTTCGGGCTACGAAAACCTTGCGATCTTCACCCTCGCCGACATCGATTTTCAGTGCAACGGGCGCGCCTCGGGTATCATGCTGTCGCAAAACGGATTTTCCAACCAGATCCGCGATTGTTACATCACCCGGCCGCGCAACCGCGGCATCACCTCGACGGGCAACGGCTGTCAGGGCCTGCAGATCGACCGGTGTACGTTCCTGAGCAACGAACAGCCGTTGAACGCGCAGTTCCGCCAGAGCATCGGCATGAACCTGAATGCCAACGACGTGCGCCTGACCGATTGCATCGTGGTCAAGTTCCGCCATTGGGCCGTCATCGCTGGCGCGGGCACCCACATCGTCGGCTGTCACTGGTATCAGGGCGACGAGGGGCCGAACGGCGTGCGACTGGGTGGCATCGTGTTCACCATGCCCAACATCGGCACGACGATCACCGGCAACTATATCGACAATAATTTCATCGAGTGGACGAACGAGCACGACGCGAACCCGAACCTCGTCGGGGCGGCGTTCACCTTTGGTGGGCTGACCTTGACCGCGAACTTCTGTATCGTTTCCGACATGGCGCCGGGGTTCAACTGGCTGGTGATCAAACCCTATGGCACCGGCCATTCGATCCGCGGGCTGACGGTGTCGCACAACGTGTTCCGCACTCTGAACGGCGTGATCAACCGGATCGAAAAGGTCGACACCTCCTTTGCCGATCTGGACTATGGGGCGACGAGCAACGTCAGCTTTATCGGCAACGTGTTCAACGGCGTCACCGAGCCGGTGTTCAACCCGCTGACGGTGACCCATGTCCAGCCGACGCTGAGCCGCATCTGGATCGTCGATCCGGGCACCGCGCTGCCGTTCCGGGGGCGGTTGCGGACGGTGGAATCGGTCGTGAATGTGAACCGGCCCGCGATTTCAGGCGTCCAGACGTCCTATGCGATGCCCTATGTCGACGAGCAGTACGGGCCGCAGAGCGACCAGTTCCGGCTGATCTGGGAAGTGCCGGTGACGGGCAAGATCCGCGCCGTGGTGCGGATGGACAATCCCTAGGCGCCCCCCGCGTCCGCCCCGGCCGGTTTCCGGAGGCCGGGGCCGTCGCACCGACATGGCCTGTATCGAAGGGCGCTCACCGGCGCCCTTCCTTGCGTCGCGCCCCTTGCGGACATGGGTTTTGCACACACGGATATCTGATTTTGGCTTGACGCCAGCCCGTCCGGCAGGCTGATCTGTGGGTGCGGCCCGGTCCGGGGCCCCCAGCCAAGGTCGTGCCGATGCCGCTTTTTGCCCTGCCCGCGATGTGCCGACCTGCGGCAAAGATCGCCCGGCGCGCCGCCTGCGCTGCGGTACTGCTCGGCGGGACGGCCACCGTCGCCGTGGCGCGCTGCCCGGTGCCGGGCGATCTCGAGGCGCAGGGCATCCGCATCGTTTACGCAGACGAGCACCTCGGACGTCATGCGCAGGGACCCCGATGGCACGGTCATTGTCGACGGCTTCTCCGGCGACGTGATGGACCTCCGCCTGACCCTGCGCCACGGCGTATTCCTTGAGCGGTTTGTACTTATCGAGGGCAGCGACCATGTCGAAGACACGGGGAACGCCGTCCGCTATGACTTTCCCGAAGGCGAGGGCGCATTGCCGCCACCCGCGCCCGACAGCTGGTGGGAAGGGACCGTCGTCCTCGTCCGTCGGGGCGACACGATCCCCGAGATTCAGCGGCACGTCTCCGGCGCGCTGACGCAGATGCGCGTCGGCGGCTGCGATATCGACGGTTTCGAAATCGGGGTCGAATTCGGGGAGGCCGTGCCGGCGGATGGCGGGTTCTATTACGAAAGTCTGGTTTTCCTGCCCGATCTTGGGATTGGCTACCTTGCGGCCTATGCTAATATCAGAAACGACATCCGCCCGATCACCGTGACGACCTTGGAGGCAATCGAATGACGACCACACCGAACCACAATACCGGGCGAAACCGCTGGTCCGGCGCGCTGACCGGAACGCTTGCCGTCTTGGCGGGCCAGATGTTGATCGCGGCGCCCGTGGCGGCACAGACGACCGGATGTGCCGGTGCGGGCGATCTTCGGGCGGGCATCACCCTGACCTATTCGGACGGCGTCACCGAAACCTACCGGTCGGCAGGTCCGGGTGTGACCACCGTGCAGGCGATGGACGGTGCGCAACCGTTGTATCGTCTCGAGATTTCACAAGGAACGCACCTGCTCGATTACGTGGAATACGACGGTGCGGCGATCAACGAACAGACCCGCCAAGTCTATGACTATGGCCAGCCGCCCGAAACGCTGCCGGTGCCTGAAAACGGCGGACGGTTTACTCCGACAGTGACCGTGACGTCCTCGGTGGACGGCGTGCGGACAGAGACGCAAGCGCAGGCCTATATCGCCGGAGACGCACTGGTGGTGGAGGGGTGCTCGTATGAGACGATCGACGCCGTCATCGCCTATCTCACGGACGATAATTACATCGAAAGCATCACCTATCTGCCGCAACTGGGGATCGGTTTTCTGGCATGGAGCGAGACCGACAACGGCCGCTCCGACGACAGCGTCGTCGTGTCGATCCGGACCGGCAAGTAGCCGCCGCGCCATAACGGCAGTCCCGGCAGCGCCCGCAAGACCGGCGCCGACACCCGGTGCGGCATGGCGCCGCCGGGCGGGCCGCGACGCACACCGGGGCAGCGTACCGGCAGGGGCGCCTGGGGTTTGCCCGCGCCAGAAAGGATGCGTCGTCATGACCGATCTTGGCGTCTTTGCCGTTCCGGTGGCGCGCGGCATCGTTACCGTCGTGCTTGGCAGCCTCGCATTGCTGCATACAGGCTGGGCGTTCGGCCTGTGGTGGCCCGCGCGCGATGAGGATCATCTGGTGCGCGCCGTTGTTGGCGCGCGCGGTGCTGCGCGGATGCCCGGTGCCATCCCCTGCCTTGTCATCGCGGCGGGGCTGACGGTTGCGGCGGTTCTGCCATGGCTGCCGCAAGACGGGACGCTGGGGGAATGGTACCGCATCGGGATGGGCGTCTTCGCGGCGATATTTGCGCTGCGCGCCCTGATCGTCCTGTTGCCCGCCTGGCGCCGTGCCACCGCGCGCGACCCCTTCGCCAGGCTCGATCCGCGCCTTTATGCCCCGGTCAGCGCGCTTCTGGCACTGGCCTTCGGGATTCTGGCCACGGTCTGATCCGCCGGTGGGACGCGCTGTCCGGGGTTGCCATCGGCGGCACGCAGGCTAGGGTCGCGCGTCGCCGGAATGGCGGTCAGACAGGAGAAAGCGATGCAGCGGATGAAGTTGGGGCAAAGCGGGATCGAGGTGTCGGAATGGTGCCTCGGAACGATGACCTACGGGAACCAGACGCCGTCCGATGATGCTTTTGCCCAGATGGACATGGCGCTCGATGCCGGTATCGATTTTTTCGACACGGCCGAGATGTATCCCGTGAACCCGGTCTCGAAGGAGACCGCCGGACGGTCCGAGCAGATTGTCGGCGACTGGTTCGCGCGGTCCGGCAGGCGCGACGAGGTGATCCTCGCCACCAAGATTTCGGGCCCGAACCCGGGCTTCGTGCGCGACGGCGCGGGTTATGACGGCGGCAATATCCGTCAGGGCGTCGAGGAGTCCCTGCGTCGGCTGCGCACGGATGTGATCGATCTGTATCAGCTGCACTGGCCGACGCGCGGCACCTGGGCGTTTCGCAACAACTGGACCTATGATCCCTCCGGTCAGGACCGCGCGACCACCCTCGCCCACATGGACGAGGTGCTGGGCGCGATGACCGACATGGTCAGCGAAGGCAAGATCCGCGCCTTTGGCCTGTCCAACGAGACCGCCTGGGGTACGACGAAATGGATCGACCGGGCGCAGGCCACCGGTGCCCCCCGCGTGGCGTCGGTGCAGAACGAATATTCGCTGATGTGCCGCCACCACGACACCGACATGGCGGAAATGCTGGTGAACGAGGGGGTGACGCTGCTGGCATTCTCGCCGCTCGCCGCGGGCATTCTGACGGGCAAATATCTGGACGGTGCGCTGCCCGAGGGGAGCCGACGCGCGTTGAACCCCGACATGGGCGGGCGGGTCGCCCCGAACGAGGCCGGGGCGGCGCGCGCCTATGTGGATCTGGCCGCCCGGCACGGGATCGACCCGGTGCACATGGCGCTTGCCTGGCACCGGACCCGGCCATTTGCGTCGAACCCGATATTCGGGGCGACAACGCTTGCGCAACTGAAGCGGATCGTGGCCGGCATCGACGTGGTTCTGTCGGACGATCTGCAGTCCGAAATCGTCGAGACCCACCGCGCGCATCCGATGCCCTATTGATGCGCGGGGCCCTGTAGGGCTGGATCCGATCGGGTGGTCGGGAGGGGACCGGCGCTGGTGCGTTCCGCACGCCGCCCCACCCACCCTCCCACTCGGCCCGGATCAGGCGCCGGGACCGACCATGAACCGTGGCCCCGGAAGGACGGTCAGCTCTTTCAGGCCCATCGCGCGATAGGCGCGGACGGCGTCGGCGTTGTCCGGTGCCGTGCCGACCGTCACACGAACCGCATTCTGACGCGCGGCATAGGCCTGCGCCGCCGCGATCAGCGACCGCCCGATACCGCGTTTGCGATGCGGCGCCTCGACGAACAGGTGCGCGATATCGAATGCGGGGCCCGCGTGCATCGGGCGCCAGTGCGCCTCGAGCACGGCATATCCGACGGCCGCGCCGCCGGTCCGGGCGATGAGGGCCACAACGCGCCTCTCGACGAAGAATTCGGTATGTGCGCGGGCAAGGGTCAGCTGGCTGGTGTCGCCGTGATGGGCGCACAATCGGTCGATCATCCCGACAAGGTCGGGGATGTCCGGCGGGATTGCGGGCCGGATGTCGATATCCGGCAGGGGGGGCAACGGGGGTGTCATGGCAGTCTCCGGGGGATGGGCCCGCGCAGACGTCAATCACCATCCTTGCGGGCGGTGTGATCGGGTCGGATGGGAAATGACCGGTCGCCGCCTATGCAGAGGCGATAAAATACCACGCGTGAGGTGCGATGCAGGTCATGGCGATTTATGGCGCGCGTCTGTGCCGTCTGTCAACACCGGGGATTGACGGGGCCGGGGGGACGGGCGGCGGCATCGCACTGACGCGCGGCACCACATGGGGCATGCGCCGCTCTTGCCCGGCAGGCCCGCGGTCGTTACCCGTGGCGATGAGGATCGCCGCCTCGACGGACATAAGGAATGCTCCCGTGCCGCTTGCCATGACCAAACAGGTGGTCATCACCTGCGCCGTCACCGGGTCCGGCGCGACGCAGGACCGCAGCCCGCATGTACCGCGTAGCCCCGCGCAGGTCGCCGACGATGCCATCGCCGCTGCCCGCGCCGGGGCTGCCATCGTGCACTGCCATGTGCGGGACCCTGAAACAGGCGCGCCGTCTCGCGACCTGGCGCTGTACCGCGAGCTGACGGACCGGATCCGCGCGGCGGACACCGACGTTGTCTTGAACCTGACGGCCGGCATGGGCGGCGACATGGTGTTCGGCGGCCCCGACGCGCCCCTCCCTCCGGCGGCGGGGACCGACATGGCCGGTGCCGCCGACCGTGTCGCCCATATCGCCGAGTGCCGCCCCGAGATCTGCACTCTCGATTGCGGCACGATGAATTTCGCCGAAGCCGATTATGTCATGACCAACACACCGGGCATGCTGCGCGCGATGGGATCGCTGATCGAGAGCTTCGGTGTGAAACCCGAGATCGAAGCCTTCGATACCGGCCACCTGTGGTTCGCTCAGCAGCTGGTGAAAGAAGGGGTGATTGCTTCGCCCGCGCTGGTACAATTGTGCATGGGCGTGCCGTGGGGCGCGCCGGACGACCTCAATACTTTCATGGCGATGGTCAACAACGTGCCCGACGGCTGGGTCTTTTCCGCCTTCGGGCTGGGACGGCATCAGATGGCCTATGTCGCGGCCACTGTGCTGGCGGGCGGGCATGTACGGGTCGGCCTCGAGGATAACCTGTGGCTTGGCAAGGGACATCTGGCCACGAATGCGCAGCTGGTGGATCGCGCGGTCGGCATCGTCGTGGGCATGGGCGCGCGGGTGATCGGCCCGGAGGCGGTGCGCGCGAAACTGGGGCTGACGCGGCAGATGCCGCGATGAAGTATCCGCTCGCCGTGCTGACCCTGCTGGCGGCCTGCTCTGCGGCATCCGTTTCCGTGCCGGTGATCCCGTCTCTGCGCGATGCGACGGCGCCGATCGGCAGTCAGACGGGTGTTGCGTCCCGCGATATCGCGGGCACCTGGGCGATACGCCGGATCCTGCCGCAAAACGCGTTTCGCCCCGGTGACGCCTTTACGCTCGCGGCACGCGACGGCGGGCTGGCCCTGACGTGGGCCGCCGTCGCGTGCAGCGACACCGTCAATCTGTGCGGAAGTTTCAACGCGACGGTGGCCTATGCCGCCGACGGTCCGGGCCGCTGGCGCCGGATGTCGACCGTCAATGTCGAGGGCACGCCCGCACGGTTCTGGGTGTTCTGGATCGATGGCGACCGGCGCACGATGGCCATCGGCAGCCCGGATGGCGATTTTGCCATGATCGTCGACCGCCGGACGCGCGGCGGTGCCGACCGGATCGTCGCGGCCACGCAAATCCTCGACTGGTACGGATTCGACGTATCAACCCTGATCGATTTCGGCCAATGACGTCCGATACGTCGGGTGGTAATCGCGTGGCGGCAGACGACGGCCTCGTGGCCCCTGTGCCCGGCACCAAAAGGGCCGCGATCATCGGCGGCGGTGTGATCGGCGGCGGATGGGCGGCGCGGTTCCTGCTCATGGGCTGGGACGTGGCGGTATTCGATCCGGACCCCGGTGGTGCAGGCAAACTGGACGAGATTTTGGACAATGCCCGCGCGGCCCTGCCGGGTCTGTCCGACGTCGCCTTGCCGCCCGAAGGCACGCTGACGTTTCACGGCACCATCGCCGGGGCCGTCGCGGACGCGGAGTGGGTGCAGGAAAGCGTGCCCGAAAACCTGCATCTGAAACACCGCGTCCTGTCCGAGATCGTGGCGCATTCGGGCGATGCGATCGTCGGATCCTCGACGTCCGGGTTCACGCCTTCGCACCTGCAGCTTGGCTCTGCGCGCCCCGACCGGATCGTCGTCGCCCATCCGTTCAACCCGGTCTACCTTTTGCCGTTGGTCGAACTCGTCGGCTCACCCGCAACCCCGGCGCAGATCATCGATGCCGCGTCGACGATCCTCACCTCCATCGGCTGCCATCCCCTGCATGTCCGGGTCGAGACCGACGCCCACATCGCCGACCGCCTCCTCGAGGCGGTGTGGCGCGAGGCGCTCTGGCTTGTGCATGACGGCGTGGCGACGACGGCCGAAATCGACGATGCGATACGGCTCGGCTTCGGGCTGCGCTGGGCGCAGATGGGCCTGTTCGAAACCTGCCGGATCGCCGGCGGCCCGGCCGGCATGCGGCATTTCATCGAACAGTTCGGACCGGCCCTGAAATGGCCGTGGACGAAACTGATGGATGTGCCCGAGCTGACGCAGGATCTGATCGACACCATCGCCGCGCAATCCGATGCCCAGTCGGGCGCCCGGTCTGTCCGCGACCTCGAGCGGATCCGCGACGTCAATCTGGTCGCCATCCTGCGCGGCCTCAAGGCGCAGGACAGCGGCGCCGGTGCGGTGCTGAATGCGCAGGACGCGCGCCTTGCATCGCTGCCGGGGATTGCGGCGCTCGACGTTTGCGCACCGATCCTTACGGTCGCGCGCGCCGTGCCCCTCGACTGGACCGATTACAACGGCCACATGAACGAGGCGCGCTATCTGCAGGCGTTTGGCGATGCGACCGACCGGCTGATGCTGTTGCTGGGATGCGATGCCGGATACATCGCGGCGGGCCATTCGTTCTTTACCGCCGAGACGCATATCCGCCATCTCGACGAGGTGCGGGCGGGGGCGCGGATCCGGATCGAAACACAGGTGATCGCGGGGGAAGGGCGCAAGATGCGGCTGTTTCACAACATGTATGAGGGCGCGCGGCGGCTCGCCACGGCAGAGCATATGATGATTCACGTCGACCTCGCGACCCGGCGGGCCGTCCCGCCGCTGGTACAGGTTGCCGCAGCGCTTGCGCGGGTTGTCGGTGCCCATGCCGGGCTGGACAGGCCCGAGGGCGCCGGGGCCGCCATCGGCACGCGATGATCCCGGGCGCCGAACGGGCGGCGGCATGTCGCGGAACGGGCGTTGCATCCCATTCACGCCGTCAGGTTCGCCGGGTCCCGACATGGGCAGGGCCCCACGCCCCCCGTCGCGTCGGAGGATGCGGGCAAATCGCTTGGCAACCCGGCCTTCGGCGCAGATAGGCGCGGTATGGAG
Source organism: uncultured Alphaproteobacteria bacterium (assembly GCA_963761735.1). GTDB lineage: Bacteria > Pseudomonadota > Alphaproteobacteria > Rhodobacterales > Rhodobacteraceae > CAVXHQ01. The sequence goes on along the minus strand of CAVXHQ010000003.1, from coordinate 526 downwards.
CTTTTGGATCCCCGTCACTCTCGCCGCCGCCTTCGCGCAAGCGGCGCGTTTCGTCCTGCAAAAGCACCTCAAATCGACGCGGCTGTCGACCGGGGGGGCGACGTTCGCACGGTTCGTCTATTCGGCGCCGCTCGTGGTTGTTCTGGCGCTCGTCTACGGCCGGGTGACGGGGCAGGGCGTGCTGGCGCCGCCCACGCAGTTCGCGGCCGCAATCGTTGTCGGCGGCACGGCGCAGATCCTTGCCACGCTGTGCGTGGTGGCCCTGTTCGCCCACCGCAATTTCGCCGTCGGCGTCACGCTGAGCAAGACCGAGACCTATCTCGGCGCCGCCCTCGGGTTTGTCATCCTCGGCGATGCGATGACCGGACCGGCGCTGATTGCAATGGGCATCGGGCTGGCGGGCGTAACCCTGCTGTCGGACAGCGGCGGCGTGCTGACCGGCGGTTCCGGCGGGATCCGGCGGCTGGTGAACCGCGCGTCGATCCTCGGTCTTGGCGCGGGCGCGCTCTTTGCGATTTCCGCCGTC
>CAVXHQ010000002.1:0-43999 GCA_963761735.1 uncultured Alphaproteobacteria bacterium | reverse complement strand
CTTATCGAACTCAACAAATTCATGACCGGCTTCCCCGATCAAACGACCCGGTTGAACGGATCCGTTCGTGAGATCATTTCGTAAATTGGGGGTGTGAAACCGGTCAAAGGCGTCGGACCGCCTGAACCGAAACCGATTGCCGCAGAGCGCGACGTAGGCCGCGACACCCCTTGGCCGCGCAAGCAAACGCTGATCGCTGCTCCACGATCACCCTCTTACGGCAACCTCGTCGGGGCACCATCCACTCCCGATTGCCGCAGAACGCGCCATGGGCGGGCAGGAGTGCGCCGTTGACGTACCGGGCGGCGGCCCCTCTGTACCGCGCTGACCATCCAACCGGCTACTGCGGGTTAGCTTCGCACACCGACCTCTTTGAGTGTCGCCCGCCAGCGTATAGGCTTGCAACTGGGCCGATTGCGTCGCGAGGGGAATTCCGGTGGACTTGGGGCTATCTGACAAAACCGTCATCGTCACGGGCGGTGCCTCGGGCATCGGCGCCGCCATCGTCGAGGTTCTTGTAACGCAAGGGGCCGTGCCCGTCGTTCTGGACCAGACCGGCCCCGACGTGGATGCGCTTCGACGCTTGCGGGCGCAAGCGCCTGCGCCCGATTGGGTCACGGTGGACCTGACAGACGACGACCAATGCCGGGCCGCGGTGGCCCGCGTGCTGGAGCGTCACGGCAGGATCGATGCGCTGGTCAACAACGCCGGGATCAACGATGCCGTGGGGCTCGATGCCGGTCCAGCGGCGTTCCGGGCCTCGCTCGACCGGAACCTCGTGCATTACTATACGATGGCGCACCTCTGCGTACCGGAAATCAGGCGACAGCGCGGTGCCATCGTCAACGTTTCATCCAAGGTCGCGCTCACCGGGCAGGGCGGCACGTCCGCCTATGCCGCCGCCAAGGGGGGTGTGCTCGGCCTCACCCGGGAATGGGCGGCCGAACTTGCCCGCGACGGTGTTCGCGTGAACGCGGTGGTGCCGGGGGAAACCATGACACCGATGTACCGGTCATGGCTTTCCGGTTTCGACAGCCCGGACGGGAAACTGGCCGGGATCGTCCGGAACATCCCGCTGTCGAACCGGATGACCACACCGACCGAAATCGCCGCATCCGTGGTCTTTCTGTTGTCGGATTGGGCCGGTCACATCACCGGGCGATCGCTGGTCGTGGATGGCGGCTACAGCGATCTGGACCGCGCGCTGACCGCCACCTGACTCACACCCCGAAGGGACACGACATGCGCTTTGAGATGATGCTCCCCCACCAGATCAGGACCGCGATTGACGCAAACTGGCCGGTCGTCCTGCCCCTGGGTGTGCTCGAATACCACGGCGAACATCTGCCGGTCGGGCTCGATACGCTGGTGGTCGTCAAACTGATCGAGGCGCTGGAAACGGAAATGGACATGGTCGTCCTGCCCGCGTTCTACTACGGCGCGGCCAGCCATGCCGTCGCGGGACCAGGAGGGCACCGGCACCCTGCACGTCGATGCAAAGGCGCTGTACCCTCTGGCGCAGGAAATGTTCACCGGCCTGCTGCGCATCGGCTTTCGCAACATTCATTTCTTCGTGCACCACCAGACCGAAGAATTTCGCCGCCGGGATGCCCACCGACCTCGCGTTCAAATTCGGCGCGCGTCAGGCGATTTTCGCCTTTCTCGAGTCCACGCGCGGGGAAGGCTGGTGGGGCCAGGGCGAGGCGGCGGATTATTACGAGCAACACGCAAGCGGCGACGACCCGTTCAACTGGATCGAGGGTCACCCCCTGATGACGCCCGACATCATCGCCCGATTTCCCTTCGATCATGCGGGTATCGGCGAGACGTCGCTGCTTATGGCGCTCTGCCCCGAGGCTGTCGAGATAGGGCGGCTGACCGCCGAGCACTGGTATGCGCAGAGCGCCGCCGATGCGACGGCTGACCTTGGCCACAAGGGCCGCAGCCTCGTTCTCGACCACATGAGGCAGGTTTTGCGCGCGCCGTCGTAGCGGTCCAATATCGGGGACAACACAACATTTGGGAAGACATCGCCCGGGTTTTCGGATCGTTGTGCCATCAGGCAGCAGGTACGGGAATCGCTCGTGCAGACCCAGGGCGCAGGATGCCGTGCTTCGGGAGTGATCGCGAACGGCCGCGAAGGATTGCAGCGCAACATCCCATATCCCTACAGGACCGTCTCGATCCGCCCGGTCACGCGTCCGGCAACATTTATCTGCTCGGGATGCATCCACGTCGCGAGCGCGGGGTGGCCGTCCTCGATCAGCCCCAGTTTGTGCAGGATTGCCGCGATGGCGGACTCGCGGCCCCGGTCGGCACCGTCCATCACCTTCAGGGCGACGCCAAGCCCCGGTTCGGGGAGGATCGCGACGTAATATCCATCTGCCCCGCCCTTGATCGCCGCGCGACCGGCGCAGGCGCGCATCAGTTCGGTGCAGGGCCTGCCGTCGCCGGACACGAGCTCGGGGTGCAGCATCATCGCCTCGCGCAGCCGCACCATCGCGCTTTGTCGGGCGTCCGTCCCTTCGGTGGCGGAGGCGAAGCGGGCCATTGCGGTCGCGACCCCGTGCAGGGATGTCGCATGGTTGGGGGCCGAACAGCCGTCGATGCCCCAACCGGCACTGTCCTCGCCCGTCGCCTCCTCGTGCGCGGCAAGGACCGCGCGCTGCACCGGGTGGTCGATGTCGATGTAGTCGGCCCCGCCGCCCAGATGCTCGTTGAGCGTCAGAAAGCCCGCGTGTTTGCCCGAACACTGGTTGTGATACTGGCATGGCGTCTCGCCCGCGCGGATCATCGCGTGACGCGGCGCCCGGGCCGAGCGGCATGTCCGGCCCGCAGCGGAACGCATCGTCGGTCAGGCCAAGATCAGCCATCCACGCCTGCACCGTGTCGGTGTGACAGGCCATGCCCGCGTGGCTGGCGCAGGCCAGCGCCAGATGCTCGGTCCGCGGACCGAGTGCATCCGCCGCACCGCTTTCGACCAGCGGCAGGGCCTGCAGCATCTTGGCCGACGACCGGGGATAGGTGACGGTGGCCGGATCGCCCCATGCGTGGTGAATCGTGCCCTGTGCGTCGCACACGACGGCATGGCCGCTGTGCACACATTCGATGCGCTCGCCGCGCAGGACGTCGACCCAGGTACTCCGCTTCGGGTCATTTGACGTGTTCCTTTGGCTCATCGCTGCGCGGTTGGGCGGATATCCGCCCGCCTCTGCGGGGTTGTGGACGGGGGCCCTGCACATATCGGGGTTTTCCGCAGGCCTTGTTTCTTGATAGAAATACCGCTATCGCGTCGGACCCGCGACAACCAGCCCGAAGCCACCCGAAAAGAGGTGGAAAACGGCACGACAATTACACTTGAAGCGGGCCCTCGCGCGATAGATTCGGGCAAGGACGGTTTCGAGTTGACGACGATGATTGACACGACTTTCTCGTACCCTGGCGGCTGCAACGGCAGCGGTGCTCGATGGCGACGGGTGCCGTACAGGCGCAGGAGACAACGGATGACCGTGTGGGCGCCACGACCGACTGGTCGGTGTTCGAAGAGGCCGATCCGCGCGCAGTGCTTTGCCGTCTCCGCCCCCAAGGAGCAGGTGATACGCACGACGGTCAGGTCGTGTCGGTGAACCGGCGAGGCCCTGTTGTTTGTCTTTTTTCGGCCCGGCGAGGGTGTGAACGGGCAGGTGACGTTCACTGGCGGCTATCCGTTCGCGTCGAATTCACCGGTGTCGATGGATATTGGCGGCACCCAGTACCAGATGTTTACCGAGGGCGAATGGGCATGGCCCGCTACGCCCGAGGACGATGCCCGTATCGTCGCGGCCATGCGCGCGGAGCGCAGGCGGTCGTTACCGGCGTTTCGGGGCGCGGCACACAGACGCGCGACACGTTTTCGCTGCTCGGCTTTACCGCCTCTGTCGAGGAGGCGCAGCGCCGCTGCGCTGGCTGATCTACGACACTCAGGCGTCACCGACATTGGGGCGGGCCCGGGTGCCCGCCCTTTGGCTTTTTACCCCGGATCCACCGAAAGGAGACCGCCATGGCAACCGAGATCAGGACCTCCGCCCCGTCCGTCACGGCGACCGCCCCGGTGACGCAGGACGTGATGACGCTCCCGCGCAAGCCCGTGGCAGGCAAGGCGAACCTGGTCGGCATGACCCGCGATGCCATGCGCGCGGCGCTGATTGCCGCAGGCACCCCCGAAAAGCAGGCAAAGATGCGGGTGGGCCAGATCTGGCAGTGGATCTACCACTGGGGCAAGCGCGATTTCGCGGTGATGACAAACCTCGCCAAGGATTACCGTGCCATGCTGGCGGAGAATTTCGTAGTCGCGGTGCCGCAGGTCGTGACCCGGCAGGTCAGCGACGACGGCACCCGCAAATATCTTGTGCGGATCGCGGGCGGCCACGAGGTCGAGGTCGTCTATATCCCCGAGGAAGACCGCGGCACGCTGTGCGTGTCCAGCCAGGTGGGTTGCACGCTGACCTGCACGTTCTGCCACACCGGCACGCAGAAACTGGTGCGCAATCTTACGGCGGCAGAGATTGTCGGGCAGATCATGGTGGCGCGCGACGACCTCGGCGAATGGCCGGAACCGGGCAGGGGTCCGGCGACAATGGCCCGCGTCTTTTATCCAATATCGTTCTGATGGGCATGGGCGAGCCGCTTTATAATTTCGAGAATGTCCGCGACGCAATGAGGATCGCCATGGACGGCGAGGGCATCGCCCTTTCGCGGCGGCGGATCACCCTGAGCACCTCGGGTGTGGTGCCCGAGATTGCCCGCACGGCCCAGGAGATCGGCTGCCAACTCGCCGTGTCGTTCCACGCGACCACGGATGCGGTGCGCGACATTCTGGTGCCGATCAACAAGCGCTGGAATATCGCCGCGCTTCTGGAGGTTTTGGCCACCTATCCCAAGGTCAGCAATTCCGAACGGATCACATTCGAATACGTGATGCTCGACGGGGTCAACGACAGCGACGCGGATGCGCATCGCCTTGTGAAACTGATCGAGGGCATCCCGGCCAAGATCAACCTGATCCCGTTCAACGAATGGCCCGGCGCACCCTACAAAAGGTCGTCCGGCAACCGTATCCACGCCTTCGCCGACATCATCTACAAGGCGGGCTATGCCTCGCCCATCCGCACGCCGCGCGGCGAGGATATCATGGCCGCCTGTGGGCAATTGAAATCCGCGACCGAACGTTCCCGCAAGAGCCGCGCGCAGATTGCTGCTGAAATCGCCGCAGAAGCCGGTATGAGTGATACCGCCGCCGCCCCCCGACAGGAGTAGACCCATGCGTATCAGGCTCAACGAGATCGATTTCGAGGTCGAAGGCGTCACCGTCGCCGAACGCGCCGCGATCCTTGCCGACCCGATGGTCGCCCCCGCGATGTGGCGCGAGGTCTTCAAGTGGGACCACAAGACCTCCACCGGCGAGATTGCCACCAAGGGCGCAACCGACAAGGGCCAGATCATCCTGCCCAATGGTATCCTGTTCTATCTCCCCAAAACCGGCAGCGCGGCCAAGGCCGAAGGCCCGAGCCAGGCGATGGCCAAGCGGGTTCTGGAGGCGTTGAAGGCCAAGAGCGCCGTCGACCTGATGCGTGCCGTGGCCTCCGTCGTGCAGACCCCGAAAATGGTGCTGCCGCGCGAGCCCTATGCGCCCATCGAGGGGGCCGTATCCTATGCTTTGCGGATGTTCACCGACTTCAACGTGCTGCGCCTGCGCAACGCCGGGCGCAACCTGTCGTTTGTGGTGGCCCTGCCGGGACAGTGCATCTACCGCCACGAGATTACCGACAGGGACGAGGCGGCCTACGACGCGCTGCTCGCCGAAACTCCCGAACTGGCCAACATCCAGCCGCGTTTCATCATTGCGCCGACATCGGACGCCAACCGCAACATGCGGATACTGGCGCTGTCCACCCAGCTTCGGGAATTGCAGGAAACCATCAAGGTCAAGATAGCGGAAACCGAAAAGTTCGAGGACCGCGAACTGACGGGTGCCTATCACCGGGCGCTGACCGAATTTCAGGTGCTGACAAAGAAAGCGGATGTGAAACCCGCACCCGCCGTGGCGCGCACCTGAGCCGACACGGAACGATTTGCACCCTCGTGCGGTTGTCAGGCTGACATCGCAGAGGGAGCGCGAGATGAGCAAGGACTTCACCCACGGCACGCGTGTGGAATGGAACTGGGGCAATGGCACCGGAACCGGCAAGATCGACCGCAAGTACACCGAAAAGGTCACCCGCACCATCGACGGTACCGAGGTCACCCGCAACGCGAGCGAAGATGATCCCGCATATTACATCACCCAGGACGACGGCGGCGCGGTCCTGAAATCCGGGTCGGAATTGACCAAAGCGTAGCGGCTTCGGGGCAGCAAATTTTTCAATAAACTTGGAACGGACTTTTGGAAAAAGTCCGCGCCCGGCGGCCGGCGTCAGACCAGCAATGCGCGCGCCTCGTCCGGGCCTAGCGCGGCGGGACGTTCGCATGTGGTCGCGACGTCGATGAACCGCTTTTCCGCTCCGGATCGCAGAATGGCTGTCATCACGTCGATGGTGTGCACCGCAAGGTCGATGTTGCAGCGGTGCGCCCGACCCTCGTCTATCGCCGCGATCATGTCGGCAAGCCCCGCCCCGCGATAGTTCGCGCGCGGCGTGCCCTTGTCGTCCTGATTGGCCAGCCCGAAGGGGTGGTCGCCCTGATCGACAGGTTCGGGGTCGCCGCCTTCCTCTGTCGCAAGAACCTCGCCACCGAAGAAATTGGGGTCCGGCACGTAAAGCGAGCCTTTGGTGCCATAAAGATCCATCTCGGCGTGACGATGCTTCCACACGTCCCAGCTCTTGCCGAGCGTCACCGTGGCACCATTCGCGAATTCCAGCAGCGCGTGGATATTGGTGGGCGTATCGACGGGGATCACCTCGCCCTCACGCGGACCGTTGCCGATGGTGCGGGTCGGAAAACCCGTCGTTGTGAGGGCGGCCACGGATTTGACCGGCCCGATCAGTTGCACGAGGTTGGTCAGGTAATAGGGCCCCATGTCGAGGATCGGGCCGGCACCCGGCTGGTAGAAGAAATCCGGGTTCGGATGCCAGCCCTCCATGCCGTGCCCCATGAAGTGACAGGTGCCGCCGATGATGTCCCCGACAAAGCCCGCGTCGACGGTCTCCCGCGCCGCCTGATGCGACCCGCCCAGAAACGTGTCGGGGGCAGAGCCCACGCGCAGGTTTTTCTTGGCGGCAAGCTCGCGCAGGGTCTCGCCCTGTTCCAGCGTCAGCACGATGGGCTTTTCCGAATAGGCGTGCTTGCCCGCCTCGAGGATCGATCTGGTCACCTCGAAATGCACCGCCGGGATCGTCAGGTTGACGACGACGTCGATGTCGGGGGCGGCCAACATCTCGTCGACCGACAGCGCGCGAACGCCGTACTCCTCTGCACGGGCGGCAGCCGCCGCCGCGTTGATGTCGGCCACGGCGCGGATATCGAAGGCGCGAAACAGCGGCCCGAGATCGAGATAGGTGGTGGAGATATTGCCGCATCCAATGATGCCGACGCCAAATTCAGCCATGGCGGTGATCCTCTAGAAAGTCTGGATAGTGGAAAGGGAGCGCCGCGCAAAGCGGGCATCGTCGCCGGGCTTGTCGTGTTCCGCGACGAAATGCGTGCAGCCTGCGCGCGCCAGCGCGGCGGCGATCGGCGGCCAGTCCTGCGTGCCGTGGCCCACGTCTGCCCAGCCGTCTTCGTCCAGCGCTTCGCCTTCGGGCGCGATATCCTTGATGTGAGCCGCCGTAATGCGTGCGCCGTACTTGTTGATCCATTCGACGGGATCGAGGCCCGCGCGCACGACCCAACCGATGTCCAGCTCTACTTTCAGGTCGTCGGAACCCTGCAGGATCAGGTCCATCGGGCGCTCCTCGCCGCCGATGTCGGCAAACTCGAATTCGTGGTTGTGCCAGCCGACGGTCAGGCCCGCATCGCGTAGCGGTTTTGACTTCTCGGCGAACCGCTTGCCAAGAGCGGCCCATCCTGCGGCGTCGGTCGGCCGTGCGGCCTCGGCGATGTGGGGGCAGATGGCCTTGGTGATGCCAAGGGCCGCGCAAATCTCGATGGCTTTGGCGGTGTCGTCGTTCAACAGATCAAGGCCGATGTGGCTTGACGGCATCGACAGCCCGTGACGATCAAGCCCTGCGCGCAGGGCGGGCACATCGTCAAACAATCCGCCGTAGCCTTCGACGGCCGTATACCCGGTTTCGGCCAGCATCTTCAGGGTGCCGTCCACGGACGGCGCGTTGCGCGAGCAATACAATTGATAGGCAATGGTCGTCATGGAGTGTCTCCGGTGCGGGGGTTAGTGCGTGGCGCTGTGCAGATGACGCAAGGTAAAGGCCGGGGTGTCGCCCGGCGTGTCGGGGGAGAAGCAGAAACAGCGCGTTGTCTTTGGCAGGATATGTTCCGCGCTGTCTGACCAACGCCCCGGCACGTCGGCCGCGACGGTGACGTAGAGCGCCAGCTTCTCGGCGCTGACCTTCACGCAATATTCTTCGTCCATTTTCTCGACCGTGTGTGACAACGCGGGGTCGACGAGCCCGTAGGATTTCCACGGGCGCGGGGCAAAGATGTCTTGTCCGCCGAACGGATCGAAGGCCTTGTGCGGGACGCGTGCCTGCCAGTCGAACTGCAGGATTTCATCTTCGCGCAGCGCGTCTTCGTCCAGTTTCAGCAAGGCCACAGATTTATCGGCGACCAGTGCCTCGTCCCGCCCGACCTCGCGGGTCTTTCCTTCAGGCGTGCAGGCATGTGCCACGACGGACATTTCGTAGGGCTGGCGGTCGTCGTTGACGGCGTTCAGCACGATTTGCCCATCAATTACCGTGGCCAGCACGGTCGCAGGCTCAAAGAACTTGGCCGCCATGTGGTGAAGCAGCTTCCAGCCGCCGCCATGGTCGAGCGAAGCCCAGGAGCACACCGGCCAGGTATCGTTGAGTTGCCAGTAGAGCGCGCCCATGCAATGCGGCTTCGCCCCGCGCCAGTGCGAAACGGCGGTCTTGATCGCCTCGCCCTGTTGCAACTGGCTCAGCCAGACGAAATCCTCGAAGGTATTGGGCCAGCGGTAGTAACGGAACATCGTCTCGGCGATGCGCGCGTTGCCGCCCTCGTTCTTCTGGTGGCTTTCCAGCACCGGGGCCGCGATGTTCTGATCGGCGGGGTCGGCGAAGCGGCGCACCGCCGCCATCGACGGATAGGACTGAAACCCGAATTCGGAGCAAAAGCGCGGCGTCACGTCACGGTAATGGTCGAAGTCGCGTCCCTCGTGCCAGACGGACCAGAAGTGCATGTCGCCCGAGCCGTCGTCGTGCCACGCATCGCCGAAATTCATCGGGCCGGGCGAGGGCGAGGATGGCCACCAGATCGCCGCAGGGTCGGTCTCGTGCAGCGCGTCCTCGACGGTGCGGTTCAGCCGGTCGTACATCACAAGATAGGTGTCGCGGTTGGCGCGGGTTTCCTCGTACCAGCTCAATGCGCCGATCAATTCGTTGTCGCCGCACCATAGGGCGATGCAGGCGTGATGGTGCATCCTCGCGACGTTTTCGGCCACTTCGTGGCGGACGTTTTCCAGAAAAGCGCGATCCGCCGGATAGATGTTGCAGGCAAACATGAAATCCTGCCAGACAATCAGCCCCATCTCGTCGCACAGGTCATAAAACCACGTCGGCTCATAGCGCCCGCCGCCCCAGATGCGGATCATGTTCATGTTGGCGTCCACCGCCGATTGCAGCAGGTCGCGGGTCTTTTCGGGTGTGATCCGGCCCGCCAGCGCATCGGCGGGGATCCAGTTGGCACCGCGCATGAACGTAGGATGATCGTTGACGTGGATCGCAAAGCTCAGGCCTGCGTCGTCGGGTTCGGTGACCAGATCGATCTTGCGTAACCCGATGCGGCGGGTTTCGGTCACGTCGCCCAAGGTCACCGTCAGATCGTGCAGCGTTTGTGCGCCAAGGCCGACCGGCCACCACAAATCGGGGTTTTCGATGTCGAAGGCGGCGGTGACGGCGCCGCGCTCGACGGTGCCCTCGGCGGATTGACCCGCAAAGGCAATCGCGATTTCCTCGCCGTCCGCATGTGCCAGAAAGGCGGTAACCGAGAGCGTGACGGTACCTTCGCCATGGTCCTGCGTAATGGCGAGGCGGTCGATCCGGGCGGCGTTGCGCGGGGCGAACGCGATGTCCCCCAGCACCCCGAACGGGGCCAGCGCGATGTTCCAGTCCCAGCCGAAATCGCAGGCGGGCTTGCGGATGAGGTTGCCGTTTGGGATCGGGCAGTTCTTCGAGTAGGGCACGGCAAAGGGCTGCGCGGCCTGCATCGCCTGCGTTGCCTTGGTGACGGCGGGAAAGCGGATGGTGATTTCGTTGTTCCCGGCGCGCGCGGCATCGCTGGCGTCGACACGCCACGACCGGAAGGCATTGTCAGCTGACAATAACAGCGTGCCGTTCAGGCGCACCTCGGCCAGTGTATCGACCCCCTCGGCCACAAAATCGAGGCCGGTGGCGATGTCTTCCTCGGTCAGATCGACGGTGCGGCTCAGTGTCCAGTCACGGTCGCAAATCCACCGCAGATCGTATTCATTTCGGCCGAAATAGGGGTCGGGGATCAGGCTGGCGCGGTGCAGCGCGGTGATGTTGTCACCGGGCAGGTGCATGTCGCAGCTATAGGCACCGGTCTCGTCGGTCAGGGTCCAACGGCCCGTCAGAGCAAGGTCGGTCATAGCCGTGCTTCGGTGCTCATGTTGAAAAGGGACGCGCGCGCCGGATCGAAGCCAATCGGCAGGACGTCTCCGGGCCTGACCCGCGCCTGTCCGTCCATGCGAATGCGCAGCATGTCGCCGCCCAGCTTGGCGTAGACGAGGGTATCCGAACCCATCGGTTCCACGAGGTCGACCGTCACTTCGGCCTGCACCGGTGCATCCGCCGCCAGCGGGCCGGTGACGATGTGCTCGGGCCGGATACCGATGGTGGCCGGGCCGTCGCTCGGCTGGGCCGTTGCAAAGGCGTAGCCCGCCATCGGCAGGGACAGGTTGTCGCGGACGAACGTCCCCTTTGCCAACGCGCCATCGAGGAAGTTCATCGACGGCGAGCCGATGAAGTCGGCGACATAGCGGTTTTGCGGCTGGTTGTAGATTTCGTCCGGCGTGCCAAGCTGCATCACCTTGCCGTCCTTCATGATTGCAATCCGGTCCGCAAGCGTCATCGCCTCGACCTGATCGTGCGTCACATAGATCATGGTGTTTTCAAGCGCGCCGTGCAGGCGTTTCAATTCCACCCGCAGGTCGGCGCGCAGCTTGGCATCGAGGTTGCTCAGCGGTTCGTCGAACAAAAACACATCGACGTCACGCACCAGTGCCCGGCCAATCGCGACGCGCTGGCGCTGACCGCCCGACAAGGCACTCGGTTTGCGTTTCAGCAGCGGTTCGATTTGCAGGATACCGGCGGCGCGGGCGACGCGCTTGGCGATCTCGTCCTTCGGGACCTTCGCGTTCTTGAGGCCGAACGACAGGTTCCCCTCGACGGTCATCTGCGGGTAGAGCGCATAGCTTTGAAACACCATGCCGATGCCGCGCTGCGACGGCTCTTCCCACGTCACGTTGCGCCCGTTGATGAAAATCTGTCCGTCGGTCGGCTCGAGCAGGCCGGCGATGCAGTTGAGCAGGGTGGACTTGCCGCACCCTGACGATCCGAGCAGCACGAGGAACTCGCCCTGCGCGATATCGAGGTTGAGGTTTTGCAGCACTTTGACCGCGCCGAAATCGAGGTCGAGGTGGCGGATTTGAACGGAGGCGTTTTCGATGGTCATGTCAGAGGTCTCCCGGCGGCGTTGCGCCGTTTGATGTGTATTGTGTCATTCGGATGTTTCCCGGCGGCGTGCGGTGGCCGGGCCTGTTGGCGCGTGACCGAGCCCCCGGCGGCGTGCAGTGGCTCGCCGCGTGAGCCATTTGAAACGCTCCACTGGAGCGTCTCATTTTGCGGGGCAAAACCATGGCTCACCCCTTCACGGCCCCGGCAGCAATGCCACGGACGAAAAGTTTGCCGGACGCGAAGTAGATCACCAGAGGGACAAGTCCTGTCAGCAGGGTTGCGGCCATGTTGACGTTGTATTCCTTGACGCCCTGAACCGAGTTGACGATGTTGTTGAGCTGCACCGTCATCGGGTAGTTTTCGGGCTTGGTGTAGATCACGCCGAACAGGAAATCGTTCCAGATGCCGGTGACTTGCAGGATGATCGCCACCACGAAAATCGGCAGCGCCATCGGCATCATGATGCGGAAATAGATGCGCCAGAACCCCGCGCCATCGACGCGCGCCGCCTTGAACAGCTCTTCCGGGATCGACGCGAAATAGTTGCGGAACAGCAGCGTCAGGATCGGCATGCCGAAGATCGTATGCACGAACACCAGTGCCGTCAGCGAGTTTACCAGCGGCACCCGCCCGATCTTTTCAAAGCCCATGCCGATCAGGATCGGATCAAGCCACGAGGCGACCCATGTGAGGCCGAAGCCGGTGTTCTTGATCATCAGCACGATGGGATAGAGCATCGTCTGATAGGGGATGAAGGCACCGAGGATCAGGATGGTGAAGAACACCTCCGATCCCTTGAATTTCCAGTTGGCAAGAGCGTAGCCGTTCACCGACGCGATGGCGATGGAGAGCAGCACCGACGGCACGAGGATCTGCACCGAGTTCCAGAAACCGCGGCTCAGCCCGTCGCAGTTGATGCCGGTACATGCCTCTGCCCATGCCTTGACCCACGGCTCGTAGGTAACTTCGAGCGGCGGCGCAAAGATGTTGCCCAGCCGGATTTCCGGCATCCCCTTTAGCGAAGTGACGATCATCACATAGAGCGGCAGCAGGTAATACATCGAAACGACGATGAGCGTGCCGTAAAGGAAAATGTTGGCCCGGCTGAACCGGCGGCGCGGTTTCGCGCCGCGCGGACCGGCCTCGAAGCTGCCCGGTGCGGTTACAGGATCAAGCGCTGCGGTACTTGCGAGTTCTGCCGGATTACCCACGCTTCTTGCCTCCGAATTCTAGATAGGCCCAGGGGATCAGGATCACGATCACCGACACCAGCATCATGGTCGAGGCGGCGAAGCCTTGCCCGAGGTTCTGGGCGCGGAACATGTACTCGATCACGTAGATCGCTGGCACCTGTGACGACAGGCCGGGGCCGCCGCCGGTTTGCGCGATCACCAGATCGTAGAGCTTGATGATGCCGCTGGCGATCAGCACCAGCGAGGTTACGAAAACGGGGCGCATCATCGGAATGACGATGCGGATGTAGGTTTTGACGGTGCCAATCCCGTCGACGCGGGCGGCCTTCCAGATGTCCTCGTCGATGCCGCGCAGACCGGCCAGCATGATGCACATGATCAGGCCGGAGCCCTGCCAGATACCGGCGATCAGGATGCCGAACATCACGAGGTTGGGGTTGTTGAGCGGGTCGAAGCTGAACGAAGCCCAGCCGAGGTCGCGAACGACGTTTTGCAGGCCGAGGTCGGGATTCAGGATCCACTGCCACGCAAGGCCGGTGACGACGAACGACAGCGCGAAAGGGTATAGGAATATGGTGCGGAAGACGTCCTCGCCCCTGATCTTGCGATCCAGCAAGGCGGCGAGGACGAAGCCGATCACGAGTGTCAGCACCATCGAAAAGGCGCCGTAAATCCCGAGGTTGATGATCGAGATGATCCAGCGGGGCGTTTCCCAGAGCCGCTCGTATTGATCGAGACCGACGAAATCCAGTTTCGGCAGCAGACCGGACGAGGTGAACGAATGGACGACCGTCCACGCCGTACCGCCGATAAAAACGACGAGCGCGGTCAGGATCATCGGGATCGACGCGATCTTGGCCATCGGGTTGCGCAGCCATCGCCGTGGTTTTCGGGGCGCGCGAAGGCTCGGGTCGGGGGTGGCGGTCATGCGCACGTCTCCGGAGTCAGGTCGGGCAGCGGTATTGAAGGGGAGGCCGGGGCGCAGACACGCGCCCCGGCCGGTCCTGTCACGTCGCGCCCTATTCGGCGGCGGCGATGATCTCGGCATAGGCAGCCTGCGCATCGGCAGCCGACATGTCGGATGTCCAGAACTGGGCCATCAGGTCCTCGATCTGAAGCGAGGTGTCGGGCGTGATGTTCATGTCACCCGACGGCAGGATGCCGCCTTCGGCCAGAATCTCGAGACCCTGCTGCATACAGGCGTTGGCAGCCGACAGGTCGATGTCGCCCCGCACGGGCAGCGAGCCCTTCTTGAGGTTGAACGCAACCTGCACCTCCGGCGAGATCAGGAGCGACGCCAGCTCGAGCTGTGCCGCGTGGATTTCCTCGTCGTCGATGACGGGGAAATAGAACGCGTCGCCGCCCGTATCCAGGATGCGGGTGTTCCCGAGGCCCGGGAGACAGGTGTATTCCTCGCCTGCGGTCTGGCCCGCGACCTGGAATTCGCCCTGCGCCCAGTCGCCCATGATCTGACCGCCGGCCTGGCCGGTGATGACCATGTTGGTTGCCTGATTCCAGTCCTGCACGTTCGAGCCTGCGGCCATTTCGCGCGCGGCCACGGCGGCCTCGAACACTGCGGCATACTCGGGGCCTGCGGCCACTTCGGCGCTCTTGTCGACGTTGACGGCGCGCCATGCCTCTTCACCGGCGATGGCGACGGCGAGCACACCGAACGCACCCGACTGCTGCCAGCCCTGCTGGCCCATGGCGAGCGGCTGAATGCCCGCGGCCTCGAGCGCGTCGGCGGCGGCAGCGAATTCCTGCCAGTTTGTCGGTATGTCGAGACCGGCCTCGGCGAAGGCGTCGTTGCTGATCCACAGCCACTGCCAGGAATGGATGTTGACGGGAACGCAGTAGATGCGGCCCTCGAATGTGCAGGCTTCCAGGAGCGCGGGCGGGTTCACGATGTCGGCCCAGCCTTCGGCTTCGGCAAGCTCTGTCAGGTCGGTCATCAGGCCGGCTTCGATAAGCTCCTGTGCCTGAAGGCCGTGGTTCAACTGGGTTGCGGCCATCGGATCGCCGCCAAGAATGCGGGAGATGATGATCGGGCGGGCGGTGCCCCCGGACCCGGCGATCGCGCCGTCGATCCATGTGTTGCCTGTCGCGTTGAACGCCTCGGCGAATTCGGAAACGGCGGCAGCTTCGCCACCGGATGTCCACCAATGGGTGACTTCAAGCTCGACAGCGGACGCCGCAGATGCGGATACCATTGCGGTTGCCGCAAGCAGTTTTGTGGATAGCTTCACGATTTTTCCTCCCTGGTTCTAAATCGTTGCAGAAAAATCTATAACGATTTAGAAAGTGCTGGCAAGATGTATAATTTTGCGAGAAGGATGGCGTCGGTAATATTCGGTCCTTGCGGATGCCGCGGTGCGGCGTGATCGGCGGCCTGAATGCCGAGAAGACCGACCAGGAGCGCCCCCCGTGGCCGAGGATGGCAAGGACATCGTTGAAACGTCAGGGAAATCGCCCGGTAAATCGGCGGCGAAGCCAACGTTGAAGACGATTGCCGCGCTGTCGGGACTGGCCGTACCGACGGTGAGCCGCGCACTCAGCGACGCCCCGGATATCGGGGCACGCACGAAAGAAAAGGTCCGCCGGATCGCCGCCGAAATCGGCTATGTGCCGAATCGGGCGGGCGTCAGGCTGCGTACGGGGCGCACGAATGTCGTTTCCCTCGTGCTTCCGACGGAACATGACATCATGAACCATGTCGCTTCGATGATTTCGTCCATCGCGGGTGGATTGCGCAATACGCCCTATCACCTGAACGTGACGCCGGTGTTCACCGACGAGGACGACATGCGGCCCATTCGCTACATCGCCGAGACAGCATCCGCCGACGCGATCATCCTCAACCGCATCCACCCGGAGGACCGGCGTGTGGCCTACCTTCTCGAACGCGGGTTCCCGTTCGTGACCCACGGCCGTACGATCTGGGCCGATCGTCATCCGTGGTTCGATTTCGACAACGAGGCTTACGGGCGCGAGGCGATGAGCGCGTTGGTCGCGCGGGGGCGGCGCAACATTCTGATGATCGCGCCGCCGATGGATCAGGCCTATGCCCAGCATATGAGCGCCGGAGCGGAGGCCGCCAGGCCCGGCGACGTGCGCCTGCGCTATGGCGGCACCCTTCATTGCGAGGTGTCGCAGGCGGCGATGTCGGACGGTCTGACCCGTATCCTGTGCGCCGACCCCGGCATCGACGGTATCATCTGCGCGTCGGCATCGAATGTGATAATGGCCGTCGCGGTGGCCGAGCCGCTCGGCCATGTCGTGGGCCGGGACATCGACTTCGTCGGCAAGGAGACCGTGCCGTTTCTCAATGCTTTCAGGTCCGGGATTATCGCCTTTCCCGAGGACGTGGCCAAGGCGGGTGCGTTCATGGCGCGGGCGGCGATGCAGGCCATCGCCCAGCCCACCTTGCCGCCGCTACAGGGTCTGGAGGTGCCGGGGCCTTACGTCGGACCCGCCACAACAGGCGGTTAACGCCCCGGAATAGCGGCGCGTCGCTCGCCCTTGCCATCCCAGGTGTCGATGGCCTCGATCGCCTCTTCCGCCGTTTCGACAAACCGGAACAGATCGAGGTCGGCGTCGGATATCGTGCCCGCATCGGCCAGTGCCGCCCAATTGATGATGCTCTCCCAGAACGCCCGGCCGAACAGCAGGAACGGCACCTTTTCCATGCGCCCGGTCTGGATCAGCGTCAGCGCCTCGAATGTCTCGTCCAGCGTCCCGAAGCCACCGGGGAACACGCAGACCGCCTTGGCACGCATCAGGAAGTGCATCTTGCGGATGGCGAAGTAGTGGAAGTTGAAGCATAATTCCGGCGTCACATATTCGTTGGGAGCCTGCTCGTGCGGCAGGACGATGTTCAGCCCGACGGACCGCCCGCCCGCCTCGACCGCACCGCGATTGCCCGCCTCCATCACGCCGGGGCCGCCGCCGGTGACAATCACGTCGTCATGGCCGCCCGATGCCATCGACCGTTCCGTCATCATCGCCGCAAAGCGCCGTGCTTCTTCGTAATAGGCGGACAGGTCGGCCAGCGTTTCGGTCCGCGCTGTGTCCTTTTTCGCGGCTTCCGGAATGCGCGCGCCGCCGAACAGCACGATGGTGCTTTCTATCCCCTCCTCGTCCAGCGCCATTTCCGGCTTCAAAAGTTCCAGTTGCAAGCGCACGGGCCGCAATTCCTCGCGGCACAGGAAATCCGCGTCGGCGAAAGCAAGGCGATAGGTGGGCGAGCGGGTTTGCGGCGTGTCGGGCACCTCGAGCGCCGTTTCGCGGTCCTCGTGGCTATCGCGCAGCGGGTGGCGGCGGGCGTGGTCTTTCATGGCGGGTCCTTTGCTTTGCAGGCATTGATGGCAGGACTGTGCACCGGTGTCCAACATCGCGCGACCCACGCCGGACCGCCCGCAGAGTTGCGCGCTGCGGGCAGGATCGCTACAGCAGGGCAAACCCGGACATCAGGAGACCGAACCATGTCGAACGAAGCGCTTGAACGGGCCATCGAGGCCGCATGGGAAGCCCGCGACACGATTACACCTGCCACCAGGGGCGAGGCCCGCGAAGCCGTCGAGGCGACGTTGACCGCACTCGACAGCGGCGCGTTGCGGGTGGCCGAAAGGCGCGGCCCAGAAGGTTCCGGCGACTGGCATGTGAACCAGTGGGCCAAGAAGGCGGTGCTGCTGTCGTTCCGGCTTAACGACATGGCGCCGATTTCGGGCGGCAACGGCGGCTCGACCTGGTGGGACAAGGTGCCCTCGAAATTTGACGGCTGGGGCGACAATGAGTGGCGCGAGGCCGGGTTTCGCGCGGTGCCCGGGTCTCATCGTCCGGCGCTCGGCCTTCATCGGCAAGGGCGTGGTGCTGATGCCGTCGTTCGTGAACATCGGCGCTTATGTCGATGAGGGTTCGATGGTCGACGGCTGGGCCACGGTTGGCTCCTGCGCCCAGATCGGCAAGAACGTGCACCTGTCCGGCGGCGTCGGCATCGGCGGCGTGCTCGAGCCGATGCAGGCAGGCCCAACGATCATCGAGGACAACTGCTTCATCGGCGCGCGCTCCGAAGTGGTCGAGGGCTGCATCGTTCGGGAGGGATCGGTGCTCGGCATGGGCGTGTTCATCGGCAAGTCGACCAAGATCGTGGACCGCGAGACCGGTGACGTCCGTTACGGCGAGGTGCCGCCCTATTCGGTGGTCGTCGCGGGCTCGATGCCGTCCAGGAACGGTATCAATCTCTATTGCGCGGTAATCGTGAAGCGGGTGGATGCGCAGACCCGCTCGAAGACCGGCATCAACGAGCTGCTGCGCGACTGATGCTGCTGAGCCGCACGCTGGCCAAACGGCGTGTCGCGCGGGGCGTGCGGCCCACGTTTTTCGCAGCGTGGGTGCCGGTGCTGGCAGACATGGCGGTGACCTGCGGGATTCTGGCGCTCATAACGCCGCCGTTGCTGCGTTTTCTGGACACCACGCCGCTCCCGGACGGCGGGACCATAGCGATACTGTTCGTGGTCTATTTCGTGCCATTTCAGGCGATCACCATCTGGGCGTCGATCTGGGCGTCAATGTCGCGCTGGCAGGATACCGGGTCCATATCGGACGAGACGCGTTGAGGGGAACCAATTCCGGGTTTGTACGTTGACCATCCGGACGATCCGTTTGCGAATGCTGCGGACAGATATTTTCAGGGGGAAACACCTATGGGACTTGGATTTTTCGGATCGCTGATCGTGGGTGGCCTTGCGGGCTGGTTCGCGTCGATGTTCATGAAGGCCGACACCGGCCTCGTCATGAACATCGTGCTGGGTATTATCGGCGCGGCACTGCTGAATTTTATCCTGTGGCTATTCGGCATCTACACCGCCGAAGCGTGGCTGACCCAGCTTATAGTCGGCTTCATCGGTGCATCGCTGCTGATCGCGGCCGCCCGACGGTTCGGCAGTTAGGAGTTAAACTGCCATTAACGTCCAGTCGGGCCGCCACCACGATCGGCGGCCCGTTTTGCGAGATCAGGCAAAGGACGCGCACGGTGGCCCGTCCGAAATTATTCCGATGATCGCCGCTTCGTAGCCCATGTTGCGCAGGGCGTTCAGTGACGCGTCTGCCCCGTCGCTTGGGGTCGCGGCCAACAGGCCGCCTGCGGTTTGCGGATCGAACATCAGGTCACCCAATGGCCCCTCCGCGCCGCTCACGGTCGCAGCACCCGCCCGGTTGTCGGACAGGAGCGACGACGCGTGTCCTGCCTCGGACAGTGCCAGTGCCCCGGCCATGACCGGGACGTCGGCCATCGTTACGCGGGCTGAAACGCCGGATGCCACGCACATGCCCGCCAGATGTCCGGCGAGACCGAATCCCGTGACGTCGGTCATAGCGTGCGCGTGCGCCAGGAGTGCGGATGCAGTCCCCTGTTCCTGCACCATCGCCGCATGGCAGGCCGCGACGACATCACCGCGCGCCGCCATTTGCATTTCCGCCGCCAGAATGATGCCCGACCCGATCGGTTTGGTAAGGATCAAGACGTCGCCGACCTGCGCGCCCCTGAGCGTTATCGCGCGGTCGGGGGCCAGCCCGGTCACGGTAAATCCGATGGTCATTTCCGCCCCGAGAGACGTATGTCCGCCAAGGATCGCGGCCCCCGCAGCGCCCATCACATCCATGGCCGTCCGCGCGATTTCGGCCAGCGTCCGCTCTTGTAAGGCCGGGGACATGCGCGGCAGGATAATTGAGGTCAGCGCACCCTGCGGAGTAGCGCCCATCGCCCAGATGTCGCCAAGCGCATGGATCGCCGCGATGCGGGTCATGAGAACCGGATCGTCCGTCACCGCGCGCAGGTGATCGGTGCTGATGACCTGTCGGACGTCTCCCATGCGCAGGATCGCGGCATCGTCGCCGGCGATGCTCTCGATATCGTGGCGCGAAACCGTCGCGTCCGCCAGTGCCGCCGTCAGCGGCCCGCGCCCGACCTTGGCCCCGCATCCGCCGCACATCGGCTTTGGCCCGATAGCCTCGATCAATCCGGCCGCATGGGTGGCGGGCGGCTTTGGCACCTCCATCGCGGGCAGATCGCGGAATTTGCTCATGAACGCCCGATCGATTCGGTTCTTCCACCACCACAGCGGGCTGCCCGCGACAGAGCGACGCCACTTTTCGGCCAACGCCCGTTTCCCGCCCAGCGATACCAGCTTCAGATAGTCCTTTTGCGGGTGGTAGGGCCGCAGGTCGCCGCCCGAAAGGCGCGCCGCGAGATTATCGAACAGCACCGGGGCCTGCCGCACCGCATAGACACCCGCCTTGGGCCGTGGCGATGCCGTCATGTGGGCACAATCGCCGGTGGCGAATATCGCCGGGTCAGAGGTGCGCAGGAACGCATCGACGGCGAGGAAGCCCTCGTGCATCTCGACGCCGATGTCGCGCATCCAAGGGTGTGGATAGGCCCCGGCGGCCCCGACGGTGAAACTGCCCGGGATCGTTTTTCCATCGCCGAGCGCCACGCCGGTCCCTGTCACCCCGGTTACAGTCGCATCCTCGACAATCTCGACGCCCAACTCCTGCATCGCGGCCCGAATTCTGGCGCGGCCCGTGCGGGTGGTTTCGGTCAACGCCTTCGAACGGTCGATCAGGTGGACGGTGTAGTCGGCTCCTGCGGTCCTCAGGGCGTGGGCCATCGCCATTGCGATCTCGGCTCCCGCCACCCCGCCGCCGATCACGACTGCATCCTTGCGCCCGGCCCCGCGCCGCCAGTCGTCCCAGCGTCTGGCGAAGGGCGTCAGGGGCTTGGCCGGTACGGCGTGGTCGGCAAACCCGGGCAGGTTCGGCATCGACGAGGTGATCCCCACGTCGATCGCCGCGACATCGAACCCGATGGGCGGCCGACCGGCCACATGGATCTGCCGCGCCGCACGGTCGAACCCCCGAACGGCACCGAGGATGAGCCGCGCCCCCGCAAAACGCGCCAGTTGCACCAGATCGATATCGAGGTCGTCACGGCCGTAGTGCCCGGCAATGAACCCCGGCAGCATCCCCGAATAGGCCGCCGTCGGTGCCGGATCGATGAGGGTCAGCCGCACCCCGGCAAGCGGTTTCATCGCCCAACGGCGCAGCACGAGCGCGTGGCTGTGTCCGCCGCCGACGAACACCAGATCGCGTGAAAAGGGAAAGGCGGGCTGCATGTGGCGCTTCCTCGATCGTGTCAGCTCTGCCCGTCGGTCTACCCGAGCGGGACACCCTGCGCCACCGGACCGGCGATAACGTGACCCGGCTTGCCACTGACGGCGCGGGGGCCATCGCGGACCGGCCCCCGGTCACTCATAGCCGGTCATTTCCAGATAGCCCCGCCCGTCGTGGCTGCCGCTGACCGTGACCGGCCCCTCCCAATAGGGCAGGCTTACGTCCATCCACGCACCGTCGTTGATCGCCGTGACGGTCACGTCCACGCCGCGTTCTGGTAGCGCCACCTGCCAGGATACCGGCACGGTGCGGCCCAGAATCTCGGCCGTCGCCAATGGCACGGCGGTGAACGCACCGTCGGGGTAGGGGGTCACGACGCCGTCCGGTTCGATCCAGCTTGCGTAGGTGAACCCCTCGGCGTCCCCCTCGCGCACGCGGAAGCCCATCAGCTTTGCACCGCTGTCCAGGGACAGCGAAAACCAGTCCCAGCCGGTTTGCGTTTCGGCCAGCGGCTGCGACGACCATTCACGGTCGAGCCACGCGGTGCCGGTGACGGCCACGTCACCCTCGGGCAGGGTCAGAACACCCTCGATGGCAAAGAATGGCTGCGAATAATAGTAGCTGGCCTGCCCCTCGCCGGATTTGACAGAGAACCCGTCGTCGCCGTGCAGCACCAGCGGCCCCTGCGCCGTGAGCGTCATGTCATAGGCGAAGTCGGCCCCCGTCGCCTGCATCGACAGGGTGTCGAAATCGTCCCCCCAGAGCCGCCAGTCGTCGATCCAGGCATCGAAGGGTGCGGCCTCGACGCCCGCCTGCCCGATGCCGCCGCGTCCGAACCGCTCGGCCACGAAATGCGCGTCCGGCGTGGTGACGGCGGCATGTCCCAGCCAGAGCTGCGGCGTGGCCCAGCCCTCCGCCTCGCCCGCGTCCGGGGCGAGCGAGGTGCGGAAAAGCGTCCATTGCAGGCCATAGGGGGTGCCGTCCGCGGCCGCCAGATTGGCGGTGATATACCACCATTCGATGCGGTATTCGGGGTGTGGACCGTGATCGGCGGGAAAATCGAACGCGGTGCCGGGCACCGGATCGGCAAAGCCGTCCGGCGTCCGGCCCAGTCCCGCGAAGCCCTGCGCTGTGGCCGGGACAGGCAGCAACAGGGCCAGAAACACCGCCTTAGCGTTCATTGGAAAACACCTTGAGCAGGGCCGATGGCGGCGTCTTGGCCAGTCGCCGCGCGGGCCATAGGGCGGCAAGACCGGCGGCGACAAGAGCAAAGACCAGCAGGCGCAGATAATCGCCGGGAAAGAGGAACATCGGCAACCGCCAGCCGAACGCCTCGACATTCACGACCGCCAGCAGCACCCACGCCAGCGCCAGTCCCAACGGCAGCGCGAATGCGGCGGTCAGCAGCGCCAGAAGCACCGCCCGCGCAAGTTCGAAGCGCCCCAATGCCGCGCGGGTCATGCCGAGCGCCCAGACCGGGGCCAGTTGCGGCAGGCGCAGGGCGGCAAGGGTGAGCAGGCTCATCAGGATCGCAAAGCCCGCCACGGCGAGGGTCAGGATATTGAGCGCCGTCGTCACCGTGAACGTGCGGTCGAAGATGTCGAGCGACAACGCCTTGAGCGCCGCCTGATCGATGGTGGACGCAGGTGGCAGGCCAAGTTCGCCCGTAAGCGCGCGCCGCAGGGCAGGCACGTCGCCGGGCGGCAGGCGCAGGCCGAAGCGGGTGGGCAGGCCGTCCGGGAAGGTGGCGGTGAACAGGTCCTCGTCAAGGATCACCTGCCCGATGGGATTGCCGTAGTCGCCGAACACCCCGGCGATGGGCAGCGTCAGGCCGGGGGCGAGGGTGACGTTGTCGCCCACGGCAAGATTCGCGCGACGGGAAAGCTGTTCGTTGACGATTGCCGCTTCGCCAGCGAACACCGCGTCCCAGACACGCGGTTGGGCGTTCAGGAACTGCCAGTTGTCGCGGTAGGTGGCGTCGTCGCGCGCCGAATAGATGTCCGCCGGAAGGCCCGCGACCTCGCGATTGACCGCCAGAAGCGGCAGGATCGCCTGTACGCGGGGCTCGACGAAGGCCACGACGCGCGCCGCTTCGGCCTCGTCGGCGGTATAGACGTAAAGCTCCGCCGCGAGCCGTTGATCGAGAAAGCCGGTGAAGGTAAGGCGGAAGGACGACACCATCGTCGACACTCCCACATTGGCCGCCATCGCGAGCAGCAGCGCCATCAGCGCCAACGACAGCCCCGGCAATTGTTGGCGGGTGTCGGCCCAGAACCACTGTGCCACAGCGCCCGACGCATGCCCCGCCGCCAACGCAAGGACGCCCGACAGCAGCAGCGGCAACGCCATCGCCGCGCCGATCAGAAGACAGGCGAGGAGGGCGAAGCCCGCGACCAGCCCGCTGCCGAAAGCCGCGAGCAAGGCAGCACAGACCAACAGCGCCGCCGATGCCGCGCCCATGATCCTGCGCGTGCCGGCCGCCCCCACCGCCCAGGCGCGCGGTTGTGCCGCCGCCAGCAGCGGTGCGCGCGCCAGCCGCCACAGCGCGCCGCCCGCTGCCAGCGCCGTGCCGCCAAACGCAATCGCAAGGCCCGAGACCCACCAGCCTGGCCGCAGCGACAGCGTGCCACCGACATCCGCGCCGTACAGGCCCCGCAGGGTCGCGGCGACGTCCGGCAACAGCGCGGCGGCGATGAAATAGCCGATGGCCACGCCGATCACCCCCGCAATGAGCGCAAGTGCCGTCAGTTCGACCACGATCAGCACGATCATCACCCGCAGTGGCACGCCGAGCGCGCGCATCGTGCGCACCACCCCTCGGCGCTGCTCGAACGCGAGGCCGATGGCGCCGTTGACGATGAAAATGCCCACGGCAAAGCTCAGCAGTCCAAACGCCGTGAGGTTGAGGTGGAAACTGTCGGTCAGCCGCCCGATATCGCTGCCGCCCTGCGCGGGCGTCCGGACCAGGTCAGGTGCAACCTGCGTCAGTGGCACCTGTCGGAGCGGTTGGCCGCGTGCCACGATCAGGCGCGAAATTTGCCCCTCCATCCCCAGCAGGCGCTGGGCGAGACCGATGTCGGTGAGGGCCGTGCCGGGGGCGGCGTCCGGGGTTTCGATCAGGGTTGCCCCGGACTGCGCGAGATCCGCGAGGGTTTCGGCGCGGGCAAAGATCTGTCCGGCGCCGCCAAGGAAGTCGCCTATCGTGTCGCCTTCGAGCGCGGAGGGGCCGATGTCGCCGGGCGCCGTGAGCGGATCGATCCCGATGAGACGTACATGATTCAGCCGGCCTTCGACGACCGGGCTGACAAGCCAGCCCGCACGCCGCAGCGCGACGTAGGTGGCTTGCGCGACTGCGCCGCCGTCGCTTGCGGTCAACTGGTCGAACTGCCCCTCGCCCAGCGTCGCGGCGGCGGCATCGTAGCTTGCCCGAGCCTCGGCATTGATCGCCTGCACGCCCGACCACAGCGCCGTCGCCAGCGCCAGCCCCGCCAACAGGGTGAACAACTGCAAAAGGTTGCGCCGCCAGTGCGACCACAGCGCAGCCAGAACCGCTCCCGTCATGCCACCCGCCCCGCGCGCAGGTGCAGCCGTCGCGACAGGCGCGCGGCCAGCCGGTCGGAATGGGTAACCATCATAAGGCCCGCCCCGGTTTCGGACGCCAGATCGAGCATCAAGGTCAGAACGATGTCAGCGGTCGCCTCATCCAGATTGCCGGTCGGCTCATCCGCCAAGATCAGGCGCGGTTTGGCGGCCAGGGTCCGGGCAATCGCCACCCGCTGCTGTTGCCCGCCCGAAAGTTGTTCGGGGTATTTCTTCACCTGGTCCGCAAGGCCCATCTTCTCGGTCAGCGCTTCGACGTGGACTTCATCCAGAGGTCCGGTCAGCCGCGCCTGAAAGGCGATGTTGGCGGCGACGGTCAGACTCGGGATCAGGTTGAACTGCTGGAATACCACGCCGACGGCCTCGCGCCGCAGCCGCGCACGGCCCGCATCGTCGAGCGACGAGAGCGCGGTGCCGTCCACCGTAATCTCGCCGCTGTCGACCTGATCCAGACCGCCGATAAGATGCAGGAGCGTGCTCTTGCCCGACCCGGATTCGCCCGTCAGTGCAAGGGTTTCGCCCGCGTCCAGAGTCAAGCTGACCCCATTGAGCACCGGCACCGCGCCACCGGCCACGGCGAAACTCTTCGATACATCGGTGACGTCCAGCAGCATCGCGATTCCCGTTCCAAGGCCGCAGTCGGGCCGGTCGTTGACGCCTTACCTAGCATCTTGCGCGCCGATGGGGAGGGCGTCGGGCCGGTCGGCGCAAAATTTCAGGGGCGCAGCTCGATTTCGGTGCGCGCAGACCGGCCCTGCGCGTCGATCACGGTCAGCGCGGAAAACCCGGCCCCCAGTGTTTCGATGACCATTTCGCGGCTGCGGCTGACGCCGATGGGCGCGCCGTTGGCGAGCCATGTGAACGGTGCCGACCCGTCCCGTACCTTCACCGTGACGATGTCGCCCTCGACGACGGCGCCGTCGGGCGGAAAGCTGATGGTGGGGGCGCCGTCTGCCGTCAGGACGCCGGGCGCGCGGAACCGTTGCAGGTGCAGCGGCAGGCGGTCGGTCGCCAGAATGATCGTCTCGGGCGGCGGCGGCGGCAGTCGTGTGGTCTGGCCCAGGCGCTGGAAGACGTTGAACAAGACCGGTGCCGCACGGTCGCCGCCGAAGACACCGGGGACCGGTGTGCCGTCCGCCCGCCCCATCCAGACACCGACGACGTGCCGCCCGTCGAACCCCATTGCCCAGGCATCGCGGTGGCCATACGACGTGCCGGTCTTGAACGCGATGTCCTGACCCATGACGCCGCGCGGCCGCGGGGTGCCGCGCAGGATATCGGCGATGTGCCATGCGGCGGTACCCGGCAGGACGTCATGGGCGAGATAATCGGGTGACGGAGCCATGGTGTACCGCAGGTCGATCGCAACGCCGCCATTGGCAATGGCACCGTAAAGCGCCACGAGATCGCGAAGCGTCAGCCCGAGGCCACCGAGCGAAATCGCCAGACCGGGGTAGCCGCCGGGAAGATGCGGTTCGGCACCGGCGCGGCGCAGACCGGCGATCAGGTGATCGGGTCCGAGGGCATTGGTCAGGCTGACGGCAGGCACGTTGAGCGACAGTTGCAGCGCCTCGCGCACCCGCAACTCACCGCGATACAGACCGTCGAAGTTCTGCGGCGAGTAGCCGTCGAAATCGACGGGCCGGTCCTCGATTATGGTTTCGGGGTGGACGAGCCCGCGCCCGAAGGCGAGGCCGTAGACCAGCGGTTTGAGCGTCGAACCCGGCGACCTCAGCGCCGTCGTCATATCGACGAACCCCTCGCGGGCGTCGGCGGTATAGGCGGCGGACCCGACCGAGGCGAGGATCTCGCCTGTGGTATGGTCGGCCACCAGAATAGCGATCTGCAACCGCTCGCCGCCTGCTTCGGCTGCCTGCGTCGCGAGGTCTTCGATCCGTGACTGTAGTTCGCGGTCGAGCGTCAGGGTGTGCTCAATCGCCGTGGGGTTCTCGGCAATGACCTGATCGGACAGATGCGGAGCCCACAGCGGAAAATCCCGGCGCACGGTGGGGGAACGTTCGGTCAGCGCCGCGGTGAGGGTGCTTTCGTCGATCACGCCGAACAACGCCATCCGGGTCAGCACGCGGTCGCGGCCAGCGCGCGCGCTGTCCGGGGACCGGTCAGGACGGCGCGACCCGGGGGCCTGCGGGATCGCCACCAGCAGCGCGGCCTCGGCGGGGGTGAGGCGCGTGGGCGGGCGGCCGTACCACGCATAGGTGGCCGAGGCGACACCTTCGAGGTTGCCGCCGAACGGCGCGTGGTTGAGGTAGAGCGTGAGGATTTCCTCCTTGGTCAACTGCCGTTCCAGCGCCAGCGCCAGCCGCATCTGTCGCAGCTTGCCGCGCCACGCGCCGGTGCCGCTGTCCTCGAGCAATCGGGCCACCTGCATGGTCAGTGTCGAGGCCCCCGAGGTCATGCGACCGTGCCAAAGCCCGCCGACGACCGAGCGGCCGAGGGCCAGCGCATCGACACCGCCATGGTCCCAGAACCGGCGGTCCTCGTAGCGGATCAGCATTTCGAGGTAGAGCGGATCGACCTCGTCCAGCGTCACCGCAAGGCGCCAGCGCCCGTCGGCGACGGTGTAGGCGCGCAACAGGTCACCGTTGCGGTCCAGCACCTCGACGGATTGCTCGGCCAGCAGCGGAGGAATGACGGTGGCGTCGATGAAATCGTCGAACGCATCGCGGGCAAAGGCACCCAGCCACAGGATCACGGCGAGCGTGACGATCCGACGCGCCGCCTTCGGATTATGCGGTCCTGAATCTCGGGGCCGTGCGCGGCGGCGTGCCCGCCATGCCCGGTACCCCACCTCCGCTTACTCGATGACCGTGACGCGCCCGGCATCCGTATTGGCGCGCAATTCGGGGCGGTACATGTCCTCGACGCTTGCCGCCGGGTGGTGGAAGGTGCCGGGCGACACGGCGCGGACGATGTAGGCGAGTTGGAACACCTCATCCGACCGCCAGTTCACCGCCGACAGGAACCGCTCCTGACGGAATTCGGTGTTCTGCGGTGCGACGTGTTCCAGCCAGTCGAGCGCCGCGAGATCGCCGCCGCGCAACAGGTTCGGGTTGTCGATCTCGAACCCGGCGGGGAGCGGATCGTTGACCATCAGCCGCGCGTCCTGCCGCCCGAACGGCGTGACCGTGAGGACGGTGACGAGCCGCGTGCCGACCGAAACGGACGCGACCGACGCGGGCGTTCCGTCGAGTGTGTAGTATTCGCGCTCGATGGCGAAACCGGTGCCGCCCGCCGTTGGCGCGATGTCGGGCACACCGAACGACGAGACCGTAAGTTCCACCGGATCGGTGCCGCTGTTGGCGACGAGGACCGGGGCGGCGTTGGTATCCGCCTCGCGCAGGCGCACCAGCGGGCCGGTCGGAGCGTCACCGTCGACCGACACGCCGGACTGCGCGAAATCGCCGATGATACCGTCCACCGCCAGCAGCGACCACGCGGCCTCTTGCGTGCTGTAATAGGCCCTCGGATCGGTGGCGCGCAGGGTCAACATCTGCCTGTCGACGGCGGTGCTGCCCACCTCGACGGCAAGCGCCAGCACGGCAGCGGCATCGCGACGGCTGGTGCCGTAATCGATCCGCCAGATGCTCTGCGTCGTGGTTTCCGGCCAGCGGGCGACCATGCGGCTGGCCCGATCGAACAGCATGTCGGCGCGCGGCTGATCGCCGTAAAAGGCGAGCGCCGCGCCAAGTTGGGCCAGCGCCAGCGGTTGCCGGAAATCGTTCACCTTTTCATCGGCATAGTAGCGCAGATCCCCGACGGAAGCGGCCCCTTCGCGGGCCAGAACGAACAGCGCATAGGCAAGGTCGCCGCCGCCGTTTTCGAATTCGGGGGCGTAGTTGACCTTGTTTTGCAGGTTGTCCATCGCGATGACGAAGGCCTGATCGGGAACGTCATAGCCCTCGGCGCGCGCGCGGCTCAGAAAATCCGTGACATAGGCATCGAGCCAGAGGTCACCCGAATACGGCCCCCACAGACCGAAGGCCCCGTTGGTCGCCTGATTGCCCAGCACGCCCTGAATGGCATCGACGATGCGCGCATCGACCTCGCGCGGTTCCGCCAACCCCATTTCGGCGGCGACGCCGGACAGGTACAGCAACGGCAGGGCGCGAGACGTCATCTGCTCGGTGCAGCCGTATGGATAGCGGTCGAGCATGTTCAGCAGGCCCGGCGCATCGAACCGCGCCAGTGGCCCGATCGAAAGGGTGGCGCTGCCGGTGCCGGGGACGAAGCCCACGAAGGCGTTGTCGTCGAAGGTGAACGTCTGGCCGGGATCGAGGGTGAGCCGCGTGGTGCGCGAAACCTCGGGGTCGTTCACCTGCACCGGGATGATCAGTTCCTTGGTCAGATCGCGGCCATCCGGTGTGGTAAGTGTCACGGTCAGGCTGTGGGTGCCGACATCGCCCGCGCCGATCGGCACGGACAGGATGAAGCGCCCCCCGTTTTCGAGCGTGACCGTTTCGGGCACCGTCCCGGCGACGAGGCGGATGCCGTCACCTGTGACCTCAAGGCCCATCTCGCCCGAGGGGCCATCGGCGTGGGTCAGTTCCAGCAGCAGGCGGCTTTCGTCGCCGGGGGCCATGAAGCGGGGGACGGAGGCCGTCACGACGACCGGATCGCGCACCAGCACATCCTGCGCTGCCTGCCCGACGCCGGTTTCGGACCAGGCCACGGCCATCAGGCGCACGGTGCCGTTGAACGACGGCAGGTCGAAGCTCACTTCTGCCCGGCCATCGGCATCGACGCGCACGGGGCCGGTGAAATAGGCGACGAGTTCCTCGGTCGGCGACGGGGCCTCCTGTCCCATGCCTGCCTGCGCATCACCGCCCGAGCGGATCGCGCCCAAGGTGCCGGTCTGTCCGTCGATCAGCCGGCCATAGATATCGCGCAGTTCGATGCCCAGCTTGCGCTGGCCGAAGAAATGCCCCTGCGGGTCTGGAGCGTCAAAGCCGGTAAGATTAAGGATGCCCACATCAACGGCGGCAAGCGTGACATAGCCGGTGTCGCCCTCTGAGAGGCCGTCCACCTGCACCGACACGGAAAGCGGCCCGCGCGGCAGTTGCACGTCGGGGGCGGAAATCGTCACGTCGAGCGCCCGGTCACCGGGGTCCACGCTCGCGTAGGCCAGTCCCAGCGCCCGGGACGGATTGCGGCCCGCGTCGATGTCCATCGGGCGAATGACCGAGGCCGAGACGTAGACGCCCGCACCCCATTCGTCGGTGACGGGCAGTTCGATCAGGTTCTCGCCCTCGGTGACGTCGACCATTTGCATCGCGATCACGCGGTTGGTCATCACCGTCACCAGCGCCATGCCATCGTTGCGCGGGACGACGCGAAAGGTGGCGGTGTCGCCCACGGCATAGCTTTCCGCGTCCAGCGACGATTCGAGGAAGTCGGGCGTCGCACCGGCATTGGCAGGGGCATACCAGCCTGCGTAGAAGTCGGTGGAGGAGGCGACATAGGCGCCGTCGGTGCGTTCGACGACAATCTCGTAGCGACCCCAGTCGACCTCCGCCTCGACCTGCGCCGGCAGGACGCCGAGGCGGGTGGTGCCGGTGGCGATGCGGGTGCGGCTCGTCGTCGGCTCCCAGTTCCAGTCGCCATAGTATTGATACCATTGATAGCGGGTGCGGACGCGGTTGATAGTCCAGGTCACCTCCATGCCCGTCGGCGCAAGGTCCGGCGTCACGGCGACGAGCGAGAACCGGGCGACATCGCCTTCGGCCACGACATCGTCGAAATCCGCGCGGATGCCGATCATCGGCAGGTCGGCGGCGACGGGCACCGTCAGGCGGCGTTCCACAGGACGGCCCGATCCTTCGGTGACGCGCAGGGTGGCCACGGCCTCGAGCGGTTGAAACACCGCCTCTTGCGGCGGGGTCAGTTCCAGGGGGATGACCGCGCGGCCCTGCGCGTCGGTGCGGGGTACGCCCTCGACATATGTCGTGGTCGCCTCGAACTGTTCGTCGTAGCGGCCGAACGTGTAGTCTTCATAGCCCGCAAGCGTGTCGGCGGCGCGCAGCAGCACCTCGCCCTCGACCGGCAGGTCCGGGGCGGCGGGTCCGAACAGGAAGCGGGCATCGAGGGTCAGGGCGGTTTCCTGCCCCAGAAACAGGCGCGGTTCCGCCTCGATCTCGAAATCGATGCGCTCGGGCAGGAAGTCCTCGACCAGCACCCGGTTCGTGGCGAGCGGTGCCCCGTCCACATCGGCCAGCACGTCGATGCGCCACGAGCCGCGCGGGGCGGTGCCCGCGATGGGCAGGGCAAAGACGTGGCCCCCGGCGGCATCGGCGGTCGACGCGATTCGCGACCATTCCACGCCGTCGGGGCGATACACGATCGCGGTAAGCGGCACACCGGGCAGTGCCGTCGCATCCGCGTTGCGCATCAGGGCGGTGGCGAAAACGGTCTCGCCCGCGCGGTAGGCGCCCCGGTCGGTGGTGAGGTACACGTCGATGGGCGGGCTCGGCTCGCGCCCCTCGACACCCCGGTCCGACAGGTCGAACGCCGGATCCGTCAGCGACAGGAAGGCGATATCGTCCTCGCCATTGGCGACCAGAACGAGCGCCGGAGCGGCTGCGCCGGTGCCGCGCACGAGGCCCGCCTCGAAGGTGCCGACACCCTCGGCATCGGTCTGCGTCGTGGCCAGCACCTCGTTGGCGCGGCTCAGCAGCGTGACTTCCGCGTCCGCAATCGCGGAGGCATCAGCGAGGCTCCGCGCCACGACCGTCAGGCCGTCGACGCCCAGCATTGTGGAAAGACCCACATCGGAGAGGATGAACCACTGCGAGGCAGGGGCGTTGTCGTAGGGGTCCGCACCGGGGATCGCGGCGGAGATCATGTAAAGACCCGCAGGCTGCCCGTCGAGCGCCTCGGACAGGGGCAACCGGCTCAGACCGTCGCGGTTCAACTCGGACGACACCTCGGCCACACCCTCATAGATCGGGATGCCGATCTGACTGTCGAAATAGTCCTGCTGCCATGGATACAGGGGACTCGCGAACATGTCCTCCTGCATGGTGCGCAGGATGTTGCGGTCCGACACGCGGCCGATGGTGATGTTCACCTCGTCAAGGTTCACCGTTTCGATGGGCATAGCGATATCGCCGGTGTTGGGCAGGACGTAGGCGCGGCTGACAAACCGCACCGAGGGTGCCCGGTCACGGACGTAGAGCACCAGTTCGACCGGGCGATAGAGCCTCTCGCCATTGGCGGCGGGCAGGCCCTGTCGCAGCACGATGCGGTAGCGGTCGCCGTGGGTGACGCCGTCGATGCACAACTGGCTGTCGCTGACCGAAACGGCAAGGCGCGGGTCGGGCAATTGCACATAGTCGCTGTAGTCGACGCCCGCCTGCACGAGAGGTTCGTTGAACACGGTGCAGATGCGCGGCGTCGCGCTGTCGCTTTCGACCTCGGTATTGGCGACGTGGAACCCGAACAGGCCGATCACCCGGTCCATTTCTTCCTCGACCACCGGATCACCGCTGATCTCGTAGGCCAGCCGCAGGGCGGGGATGGCATTGCGCCCGTCGCCCAAGTCCTCGCGGATGCGGGCGAACTCGCGCAGAACGCGCACTTGCGCACCGGGGCCGGGTGCGCGCAGGTAGGCGTTCACGATGGCCGGCATCATCCGCGACCTCGGCGTATTGGGGCGGGTGCGGATGATCGACGCGTAATTGCGCCAGTCGTCCCAACCATCCGAAATCGCGATGTTCATGCCCAGCAGGTTTAGATCACCGCTCGGCGCATTGCCGGCGGTATCCAGCAGGCGGGCCACGGTAAATTCGTTGGTGCGGTGGTAATAGCCGATGTCGCGCGCCAGCGACCCGGCCTCCAGCAACTGCTGGTTCGACACGAAATCCGAGATTTCAGCCGCCCGCGTCTGCGCCAGTTCCTCGGCCGCAACCGGGGCAGGGACCATCCGCGCCGACATCGCGCCGACGAAAGGTTCGGGTGCCACCGGGCCGGTCTTGCCGAAACAGACATTCGCGGTCTCGTTATAGGTGAACGCCGTGCAGCTTTGCGTCTCGCGACACGCGGTTTCGCAGGCGTCGCGGGTCACGTCGAGTTCCGTGAAAATGTCGCCGCCGGGGAAATCGGTGTTGGTGGAATAGATCGCGCGGCTTTCCGGTATCAGATCGAGGCCCTGTTGCGCCGCCAGCGGTGTCGACAGGATGGCGGCAAGAACGACGAAAAATGACAGGAGAAAACGGCGCATGGAAAATTCCTCGGCAAGGACCTGTTCAGAGTAGGGCCGTGGTCCCGGCGCGGCAACGGCTAAGATGTGCAGGAATACCTTACCAAATGATCGCGCGACGGCCTTCTTGGGAGGGGGCTGTCAGGTCAGCGCGGGTGTCGGGCTGTCCGGGTAGGGGCGCGTGAAAGCCAGCCTGGTATCGGTGCTCTGGGCGGCATCAAAGGCATAGCCGCCCAGATCGAAGTCACGCAGATGCACCGGATCGGCAATGCGGTTTAGGGTGACGAACCGCGCCATCGCCCCGCGTGCGCGCTTGGCAAAGAAGCTCACCATCTTTGCCTCGTTCCCCTTTATCTCTTTGAAAACGGGGGTGATCACCCGCAGACCCAGTGTCTTTCGGTCTGCCGCACGGAAATATTCATCGCTGGCGCAGTTCAGCAGCGTATCGGTGTTCATCGCCGCGGCCTCGGACCGTAGCGCGTTGGCAATCGCATCACCCCAATAGGCGTACAGATTGGTCCCGCGCCGGGTTTTCAGCCGCGCCCCCATTTCGAGGCGATAGGGCTGGATTGCATCGAGCGGGCGCAAGAGACCGTACAGCCCCGACAGAATGCGCATATGATCCTGCGCCCATGCAATGTCGTCCGGCGACAGATCGCGGGCGCGAAACCCCTGATAGGTATCGCCGTTGAACGCAAACGCCGCAGGGCGCACCGCGTCCGCCTTCGGGGCATTCTGAAACGCCCGAAACCGGTCGCGGTTCAGTCGCGCCAGATCGTCCGACAGCGACATCAGGGCGCGCAGGTCACGCAATGGCAGATTGCGCGCCGTTTTCGCCAGCCGGATTGCATCCGCCTGCCAGCGCGGTTCGGTCGGCGCGATTGGCGCGGCCGAAAAATCAAGCGATTTGGCGGGGGACAGGACGGTCAGCATGGCGTCTCCGGTGCGGGCAAAAAGGGCGCGAACTAATCCACCGCCCCGAGGATATCGAGGAATGCGGGCCCGAACCGCTCGGCATGGCGCGCCCCGATAAGACGCTCCAGCGCCGCCTCGTCGCGGGGCTTGTGTTTGGCGACGCGGGCCAGTTCGCTCGCCGACAGACTCATCGGTTTGTCGGTGCCTTCCGGTCCCTGTCGCAGGTCCATCTGCGTCGCATGCAGCCGGTCGTACAGCGACCCTTCGTCGCGCCCCGCCAGTTTGCGCCGCGTGGGATGCACCTCGCGCGCCTCTCCGGTAATCACCGCCAGAAACGCCGCGCCGTAGCTTTCGAGCTTCTTGGCCCCGACACCGCCGATCCGCGCCATATCGTCGAGCGTCGCCGGGCGATTTTCGGCCATCTCGATCAGCGTGCGGTCGTTGAAAATAATGTAGGCAGGTGCCTTGGCCGCTTCGGCGAATTCCCGGCGCTTGGCCTTGAGCGCGGACAGCAGCGGCTCGTCCTCCTCGGCCACCATCGCGTGCACCTTCGGTCCGGATTTTGCCGCCTTCACGGTATCGCTGCGCAGGGTTATCTGCGCTTCGCCGCGCAGGATCGGACGCGCGCCTTGGGTCATGCGCAATGCGCCGTATCGCTCGGGGTCCGGGCGCATCAGGTCATGGCCCATCATCTGACGAAAAATCGCCTGCCACTGCGCCTTGGTGTATTCCATGCCCACGCCCCACGTCGGCAGGCTGTCGTGGCCGCGCTGTTTGATCTTGTCGGTGCGGGTGCCCATCAGGATGTCGATCAGATGCCCAGCGCCGAACCATTCCCCGGTGCGCAGCGCCGCCGACAGCGCCATCCGCACCGGCGTCGTCGCATCGAACGTTTCGGGCGGCCTGTCGCACAGGTCGCAATGGCCGCAGCCGACGGCTTCCTCGCCGAAATACTCCAGCAGGGTCTGCCTGCGGCACGTCAGCGCCTCGGCCAGCCCCAGCAGCGCGTTGAGCCGCCCGTGGTCCGCCGTGCGGCGTTCGACCGGGGCCAGCCCCTCGTCGATTTGCCGCCGCCGCAGGCCGATGTC
Organism: uncultured Alphaproteobacteria bacterium; assembly: GCA_963761735.1. Lineage (GTDB taxonomy): Bacteria > Pseudomonadota > Alphaproteobacteria > Rhodobacterales > Rhodobacteraceae > CAVXHQ01. The sequence goes on along the minus strand of CAVXHQ010000002.1, from coordinate 8,955 downwards.
GTCCGCGCCATAAAGCGTCAGCGTTTCGGCGGGCGCGCCGTCGCGGCCCGCGCGGCCGATCTCCTGGTAATAGGACTCGATGGATTTGGGCAGATCGGCGTGTGCCACCCAGCGGATATCGGGCTTGTCGATGCCCATGCCGAAGGCAACCGTGGCACAGACGATCAGCCCGTCCTCACGCTGAAACCGCACCTCCGCCGCGCGCCGGTCGCGGGCGTCCATGCCCGCGTGATAGCTGAGTGCCGAGTGCCCCGCCTCGCGAAATGCCTGTGCCAAAGTCTCGGTCTTGGCGCGGCTGCCGCAATAGACGATGCCCGACTGTCCCTTCCGGGCGGCGGCAAAGTTCAGCATCTGGCTGCGCGGGCTGTTCTTGGCGGCGAAGGCCAGATGAATGTTGGGCCGGTCGAACCCGCGCAGGAAGACGTCGGGTTTGCGGTCGCCAAACAGCCGCGCGACGATGTCGTCACGGGTTTCGGCATCGGCGGTGGCGGTAAAGGCGGCGAGCGGTACGGCGAGAGCCCGTTTCAGCACTCCGATCTCAAGGTAGTCGGGACGGAAATCGTGACCCCACTGGCTGACGCAATGCGCTTCGTCCACCGCGATCATGCTGACACCCACGCGCCGCAGCATTGCCTGAATGCCGCCCGCCGAAAGGCGTTCGGGCGCCATGTACAGCAGGCGCAGATCGCCGCGTTCCAGCGCCGCCCAGACTTCGTCGGTCTCTTCGGAGGTGTTGCCAGACGTCAGCGCGCCCGCCGCCACCCCGGCCTCGCGAAGTCCCCGCACCTGATCGCGCATCAGCGCGATAAGCGGCGAAATCACCAGCGTCACGCCATTCCGCATTAGCGCCGGCAGTTGGAAACACAGGGATTTTCCCCCGCCCGTTGGCATGATGGCGAGCGTGTCGCGTCCCGCAGCCACCGCCTCGACGATCTCCTGCTGGCCCGGCCGGAACCCGTCGAACCCGAAAATATCCTTGAGCAATGTGCCTGCGTCCGCGCTCACCCGTCAGCTCCCCGTAGTGTGGTCAACCCCCGCCTACCACAAGATATAGCCCGACGAAAAGGCGCGCCCGCCCTCCTGATCTTCTGTCGCTGCAAATACCTCCCTGCGGGAGGCACCCCCGGTGGGCCGGTCTCAGAAACCGAACAACGCCGCGTTGTTGCGCAACAGGATTTCGAGCACATAGATCCCGATCAACGCCACCAGCGGTGCCAGATCCATCCCCCCCATCGGCGGCAACATGCGGCGAATGGGAGCATAGATCGGCTCGAGGATGCGGCTCAGTCCGTACCAAATCTGGCTTACCAGTGGCTGCCGGACGTTGAGCACCTGAAACGAAATCAGCCAGCTCATGATGAAATGCGCGAAGATGAAGAATTTCGCGATGCCAAGCAGCAGGCGCAGGATTTCGTAGATCGATTGCATGAGGGGCCCTTTCGCACATTTTCGCCATCGGTCGACGTCCGGCCCGCCACAGGTAATCACCCAGTCTGCCAAGGGCAATGCCTGCGTGGTCCGCTTGTCCTTGCCAGTCCGCCCGATACGCGCTTTGGTCGCGCCAGACCCGGGAGGAGCAGCGACACATGGCATCGGTACAGGCCAAACGGATTTGGGGCTGGATGCTCTTCGACTGGGCGCAGCAACCCTTCTACACGCTTGGCCTCACCTTCATCTTTGGCCCCTATTTCGCCTTCGTCGCCACCGAGTATTACATGGCATCGGGCCTGTCCGAGGGCGGCGCCGACGCCAAGGCGCAGTCGATCTGGTCGGCGGGGCAGGCCATCGCGGGCCTGATCATCGCGTTCAGCGCGCCGCTGCTGGGCTCATGGGCGGACCGGTCCGGCCGCAAGGTGCCGTGGATCGCTTTCTTTTCCGTGATTTTCGTCGTCGCGTCGTGGTCCCTGTGGTTTCTCAGGCCGGACGGGCAAAACCTGATCCTGATGCTCGTGGTGTTCTACGCGGGCTTCATCGCCGCCGAAACGGTACTGAACTTCACCAATGCGGTGCTGCCGTCGCTGGGCAACCGGGCCGAGGTAGGCAAGCTGTCGGGGTCGGGGGCGGCGCTGGGGTATTGGGGCGGCGTGGTCTCGCTGTTCATCATGTTGCTGCTGTTCGTCGAAAACGAAGTGACCGGCCTGACGTTACTGGGGAACGCGCCGCTGTTCTTCGACGCGAGCCAGATGCAGGGCACCCGCTTCGTCGGCCCGTTCATCGCCATCTGGTATGTCATCTTCATTCTGCCGTTCTTTCTGTGGGTCCGCGACGGGCCACGCAAGACGCCGGAACGCACGACACTGGCAAAGGCATGGGCAGACCTCAAGAAAACCCTCGCCTCGGTGGTGCGTCGCAAGAGCCTGTTCAACTTTCTGCTGGGCTCGATGCTCTACCGCGACGCGCTCAACGCGCTCTATGCGTTCGGCGGTGTCTACGCGAAACTGGTGCTGAACTGGGAGACGATCAACATCGGCATGTTCGGCATCATCGGCGCGATCACGGCGGCGATCGCCACCTGGATCAGCGGAAAATGCGACGCGCGGTTCGGGCCAAAGCCGGTGATCGTGGTGGCGATCCTGATCCTGATCGCGGTGTCGACCGTCATCGTCGGCATGTCGCGGACGCAGATCTTCACGATCCCGCTGCCCGAAGGGTCGACCCTGCCCGACACGATCTTCTTTACCTGCGGTGCGCTGATCGGCGGCTCGGGCGGCGCTCTTTATGCCGCGTCCCGCTCGATGATGGTGCGCCACACCAACCCCGCGCGCCCGACCGAAGCCTTCGGCCTGTTCGCGCTGACGGGCAAGGCCACGGCCTTCGTGGCACCGGCGCTGATTTTCCTGTTCACCGTTGCGACGGGGTCGAACCAGCTCGGCTTTTTGCCGGTGATCGCGCTTTTCCTTGGCGGTCTGGCCATGCTACGCTGGGTCGACAAGGACGGAGACCAACCGGCATGAGCCGCATTTGCCTTTGCACCGCACACATCCACCCTGAAAACGATCGGCCTCGGTGCCCTGATGCTGCTGGCGCTGGCCAGTTGCCGAGGCGCCGCACCCTCCGTCGCGGCGACGGTGCCCGCAACCGCCGCCACCGGCACGCTCATGCCCGCGGCGGTTTCGACACAGAACGCCGGTGACAGCCGCGTGGCGAAGGCGCTGTTCGAGGCGATCGAGCGCGCATCCTCACAGGCCCCCGAGCCGATTGGCCTGTATTCGCGTGGCTGTCAGGCGGGTGCGGTCGAATTGCCGCAGACCGGCCCGACGTGGCAGGCGATGCGCCTGTCGCGCAACCGCAACTGGGGCCAGCCCGAACTGGTGGATTTCATTCAGGACCTCAGCCGGTTCGCGGCCAGCCTGCCGGGGTGGCAGGGGATATATGTCGGCGACATGAGCCAACCGCGCGGTGGACCCGTCTCTGGCCATGCCAGCCATCAGGTCGGCCTCGATGCAGATATCTGGATGCTGCCGGCCACGCGCCTCGATCTGACGGCCCGCGAACGCGAGGATCTGTCGTCGATTTCCATGCGCCGGGCCGAGGGGGCCTATGTCAACGAAAACTGGACGCCGCAGAACGAGGCGATTATCCGTGCCGCCGCGTCCGATCCGCGGGTCGAGCGGATTTTCGTCTTTCCGGGGGCCAAGGTCGCGATGTGCGACAATGCCACGGGCGACACAAGCTGGCTACGGCAGGTGCGGCCGTATTATGGCCACTACACCCATTTCCACGTGCGGCTGCGCTGTCCCGCAGGTGCCGCAAATTGCGAGACCCCGGCCCCGATCCCGGCCGGCGACGGCTGCGCCGAGGCTCGCCAGTGGCAGCGCGACATCCTGAACCCGCCACCGCCGGACCCGAACTATGTGGCCCCGCCGCCGCGCCCGGAAATAACCATGGCGCGCCTGCCGTCGCAGTGCACCTCCGTGCTCGACAGCGACTGACCCATTTCATGCGCGCATTTCTGATCGCGGCCCTGCTCTGGGCCGCGCCTTCACTTGCGCAGGCCGACGTCACCTTTTTGGGATCTTATGGCTGGCAGCTCGACGATCCGGCCTTCGGCGGTTTTTCCGGGATCGAGGTATCGGCAGACGGGAACGCCTTCATCGCGATCAGCGACCGGGCGCGGATCGTCGAGGGCAGTTTCCTGCGCGACGGCGATGCCATTATCGGGATCGCCGCAGGGGCGCTGACGCCCCTGACACACAGCGACGGCAGGCCGTTGCAGGGCGAGGGATCGGACTCCGAGGGCCTCGCCGTCGATGCGGACGGCAATGTGTACGTCAGCTTCGAGGGCGGACGTCCCCGCATTCGCGTGGAAAACGCCGAAGGCGGCGAAGCGGTCTATCTGTCGGATAACGACGATTTCCGGCAATACCCCGGCAACGCCTCGCTCGAGGCGCTGGCCGTAGGGCCGGACGGCGCGATCTATGCCACGCCGGAACGGTCGGGCCGCTACACGCGCCCGTTTCCCGTCTATCGCCTGATCGGCACCACATGGGATGTCGTGTTCGAGATCCCGCGCCGCGATACCTTTCTGATCTCGGGGGCGGACATTGGCCCGGACGGGTTGTTCTACATCGTCGAACGTGACTTCACCGGCATCGGTTTTCGCACACGGGTGCGCCGGTTCGCGCTCGATGGCAGCCGCGAGACCGTGTTGCTTGAAACCGGCTCGGGCGTGCACGACAACCTCGAAGGCATCTCCGTCTGGCACGACGGCACCGGCATCCGCCTCACGATGATCTCCGACGACAATTTCCGCTGGTTCCAGAGTACCCAGATCGTCGAATACCGGGTGGACGACTAGCGGCCGCGGTGCTAGGAGCCGGTCCTTCCGACGCCCGGTATTTGCAGGAGTACCCTTTCATGAGCCTCAACGTCTATCTCTCAGGTGAAATCCACACCGACTGGCGGGCCGAGATCGAGTCGGCGCACAGGCCGCAGGTCTCGACGTGACATTCTGCGCCCCCGTCACCGATCACGCGGCATCGGATGATTGCGGTGTGGCGATCATGGGCCCCGAGGCCGACAAGTTCTGGCACGACCACAAGGGCGCGAAGCTCAACGCGATCCGCACCCGCAAGGGCATCGCCGACGCAGATATCGTCGTCGTGCGGTTTGGCGAGAAATACAGGCAGTGGAACGCCGCTTTCGATGCCGGCATGGCCGCCGCGATGGGCATTTCGCTGATCGTTCTGCACGGACCGGACCACGCCCACGCCCTCAAGGAGGTCGACGCCGCCGCCCTCGCTGTGGCCGAAACGCCCGCGCAGGTCGTGCAGATGCTGGTCTATGTCCAGACCGGCGCATTGCCTGCCTGATCGCCCCCGGAGCCTTTCACATGCACCTCATCCCCGCCATTGTCGCCATGGGCGTCGTCGTCGTTGCCTCCAACATCGGCGTGCAGTTCCTGGTGTTCGATGGGCTGCTGACCTGGGGCGCGTTTACCTATCCTCTGGCGTTCCTCGTCACCGACATCACCAACCGGCTGCACGGTACCGCCGCCGCGCGCCGTGTCGTGCTGGCAGGCTTTGCGGCAGGCATCCTCTGCTCGCTTATCGGCACGCAGGTGATGCTCGAATTCGGCCCGGCGGTGGCGCTGCGCGTCGCCGTGGCGTCGGCTGTGGCGTTCCTTAGCGCGCAACTCCTCGATGTGACGCTGTTCCAGCGGTTGCGCGGCGCGCAATGGTGGAAAGCGCCGCTCATCTCGACGCTGGTGTCATCGACCATCGACACCGCCCTGTTCTTCACACTGGCGTTTCACGCCGAAATCAACGTCTTCGGCAAGGATGCCGACGCCGCCGTATCATGGGCAACGGTGCCGATGCCGTTCCTCAACGTCGGGCCGGACGCACCGCTCTGGGTCTCGCTCGCCGTGGCCGACTGGGGCGTCAAGATCGCCATCGCGCTCATCGCACTTGTGCCGTTCCGCCTGATCGTCGGGCGGCGCACCCCCTCCACGTCCTGAGGCGGCGTTGCAGATACGCGACGGCATCACATTTTTGTTGCGTAAAAATGTTTGACATACACCGAATATGTGCCAACGTCAGACTATCTGAAACATTTGAAAGGAGGTGATCCAGTGTCAAGAAAGAACCTGGAGAAGTGCGTCGGGACAGCCTGGGGGACGACGATCTAGGGCAACCCCTGGAAACCCAACCCTCGGGTGGACACGTCTAACCGACCCCACCTCCTATACTTTCGAGAGGGCCGTTCCGACAGGGGCGGCCCTTTTCGGTCCCGTGCGGGACAGGCACTATCGGGGACATATCGCGACGGCGCGCTTTGGCTTTGTCGACGTGCTGCGATATGGAACGAACATGCCGCTGCAAATCACCTCCGACATCACCCTCGACGACTGGGAACTGGTCGAACAATTCGTGCGCGCCTCCGGCCCCGGCGGGCAGAACGTCAACAAGGTGTCGACCGCCGTGGAACTGCGGTTCGAGGCGGCGCGCTCGCCCAATCTGCCCGATCCCGTCAAGAACCGCCTGCGCCGCATCGCGGGCAGCAAATGGACGACCGACGGCGCGATCGTCCTGTTCGTGCAGGACACCCGCAGCCAGGCCCGCAACCGCGAGATTGCCCGCGACCGGCTCGCCGAGATGATCCGCAGCGCGCTGAAGCCGCCCAAACGCCGCGTGCCGACACGGCCCACCTACGGCTCCGTCAAACGGCGGCTGACGGCCAAGAAGGTGCGCGGCACCGTCAAGGCGCTGCGCGGGCCCGTGGACGAGGATTAGCCGTTCAAGCAGGGTGGTAACAGAGCGGCGGTAATCGGCCCGTGATCCATTCCGGGCGAATTCTGACGGTAGCGTGCGGCGCGGACCGTGGTAACCTGCGCCGGACGACAGATGTCCGGCGCGGTCAACGGGTCGCAGCGATAGGGATACAGATATGGCACAGCGAAATGGCACCGCAGGCGACGACAAACTGCGCGGCACCGGGAACGCCGACACGATCACGGCATCCTCTGGCAGCGATAGTGCCAGGGGGCGAGGCGGCAACGATTTGATAGCGGGCGGCGAGGGCGGCGACCGCCTGTTCGGCGGCGGCGGCAACGACAGGCTCTATGGTTTCGACCGCGGCGATTCCGGTTCTGGCGAGATCGGCGCCACCCGGCTTCAGGACAGCGACGAGGCGTTCCGCCCGGACAGCGCGGTTGCCATCATGCAGGCACCGGGCACCGATACGCGGTATCTTGTCGTCGAGAAATCGGGAAATATCCTGTTCCTCGATGCGGAAACCGGCGAATTCAACGAAACTCCCTTCCTGTCGATCCCGGACAGCGAAATGAGGGCATCCGGCTTCGAAGAGGGCCTGCTCGGCCTTGCCTTTCATCCCGGATACGCCACCAACGGACGGTTTTTCGTCTATGTCACCAACACGGATGGCGACAATGAACTGCGCAGCTATACCCGTGGCGACAATGGCCGCGCCGATCCGGACAGCGGCGACGTCGTCCTGACGGTGCCACACCCCGACTATTCCAACCACAATGGCGGCTGGATCGGCTTTGGCCCCGACGGATACCTCTATGTCTCGACCGGCGACGGCGGCTCCGGCAATGATCCGAACAACAATGCGCAGAACCTGAACAACCTGTCGGGCAAGATGCTGCGGATCGACGTGGACGGCGACGATTTTACCGGCGATGCGCGGGACTACGCGATCCCGGCGGACAATCCGTTTGCCGACGGCCCCGGTGCCGATGAAATCTGGGCCTACGGGTTGCGCAATGCCTGGCGCAATGCCTTCGATCCCGAAACCGGCGACCTCTACATCGCCGACGTCGGGCAGGGCGAAGCGGAAGAGGTGAATTTCCAACCCGCGACGAGCGACGGCGGCGAGAATTACGGTTGGGTCATCAAGGAGGGGTTCGAGGGGTCGGGTCAAATCCGGCCCGGCAACGTCGACGCGAACGACCGGTCGCTCGTCGACCCGGTCCTCGCCTACGGCCACGACTCTGACGGCGGCCTGTCGATCACCGGCGGCGTCGTCTATCGCGGCCCGGCGGACGCGTTGCAGGGCGCATATTTCTACGCCGATTTCGTGAGCAACAAGATCTGGTCGCTGCGGGTGGTGGACGGCGCGGTCGTCGATGCGCAGGAGCGGACCGACCAGTTCGTGCTGACCAACGGCGGCACGCTCGACTCAATCGCCAGCTTCGGCACGGGCCGCGACGGCACGATGTTCATCGTCGGGCTCGACGGCGAGATTTTCCGCGTCACGCCGACGGCGGGCGCGGGCGACGGCGCCGACCTGCTCAAGGGTGGCGGCGGTCGCGACAAGCTCTTTGGCGGCGCCGATGCCGACCGGCTGTTCGGGGGCAGAGGTGCCGACAGGATCGACGGGCAGGGCGGAGACGACAGGATTGTCGGCGGCGCGGGCCGGGATGTGATGAAGGGCGGGGCGGGCAACGACGATTTCGTCTTTGCCAAGACCGGCGACACCGGCGGCAGGCCCGATGTCATCAGGGATTTCGGTGGTGGCGACCGGATCGACCTGGGCGGCCTTGGCAGCGATCTGACCTATATCGGTGCGAACGGGTTCGATGGCACCGGGCAGGTCCGCATTTCCAAGAGCGGCAATGGCATTCTTGTCGAGGTGAATACCTCGGGGAATGGCCGAGCCGAGATGGAGATTTTTCTGCGCAATACGGCCGTGGCCGACATCGACGCAGGCGACTTCATCCTTTGATCGAGGGGGCCCGCGAATTTCCTCCGAGAGTCCGCTCCGCCTGGCGTCAGATATTCTCCGGCTGCGGCATCCCCAGAACGTGAAACCCGCCGTCGACCCGCACGATTTCGCCCGTAGTGCAGGCCCAAATTGCTTTGTATAGAAAAAAAGAACCTGATGTTTTTTGGGAAATAATAGAATTATCAAACCTAACTTTGAAACTCAAAATTATTTATGGAACTAGAGAATGGATAGTAGAATTTTATAAAGTAGTGAAAATCTAAG
>CAVXHQ010000001.1:0-869006 GCA_963761735.1 uncultured Alphaproteobacteria bacterium | reverse complement strand
AGGTGCCCCTAGTTCCCTAGACGCTTGCCTCGTTCATTTTCCTTTGTTTGATTTCATAGTCAACCGGTGACAGCATGCCGTTGTTTGTGTGCTTGCGTGTCGGATTGTAAAACATCTCGATGTATTCGAACACGTCCCGCCTTGCATCGTCGCGTGTGAGGTATGTTCGCCGCCTGATGCGTTCTCTTTTCAACAATTGGAAGAAGCTTTCGGCGACGGCGTTGTCATGGCAATTCCCGCGACGGCTCATGCTGGCGACTAAGTTGTGTTTGCCAAGGAATGATTGCCACTCTCCGCCGGTAAATTGGGAGCCTTGGTCGGAGTGGATCATGACCTTTTGCTTTGGTTTGCGCCGCCAAACGGCAGCCAATAATGCTTGCAAGGCGAGGTCCGTGGTCATCCGTGACTGCATCGACCATCCAACGACCCGCCTTGAGAACAGATCAATGACAACGGCCAAGTACGACCAGCCTTCATGGGTTCTGATGTACGTGATATCGGTCACCCAGACGCGATCAGGCGCATTTACGTCAAATTGGCGATCCAATTTGTTGTCAGCGACAACCGCTGGCTTGCCGCCATAGCGACCAGGACGGCGTTTGTAGCCGATTTGCGCCACGATACCTGCAAGACTGGCCAAACGTGCCACGCGGTTCTCCGAGCAGGTCTCGCCGGCATCGCGCAGGTCATCTGTCAGCTTTCGATATCCATAGACCTTGCCGCTATCCGTCCACGCCTGATGAATCAGTTCTGTCTGGCGCGCATCTTCAAGCGCACGCAGGCTTAACGGTTCTTTAAGCAATGCATAGAACCCGCTGAAATGAACCATCAGCACGCGACACATGGACCGCACTGAAAACTCTGTGCGGTGAGCCTCGTGTCAGGCGACACGACAAACTGGCCCTCTGGCGACATGAGGAACTGGCCCCCTCGATAAGCTGAGAGGGAAGTCTGGATGACCAATCGAACAGTTGAGACGCTGCCGCAGACCGAGGGTCTGCGGAGGGATGAGATGAAGGAGCCGGATGATGTTTCGGCCATGCTGAGGCTGAAGTTTCTCGGATGGGGAGCCCGCCGGATTTCTGCGGAGCTTGGGTGCTCGAGGACGACTGCACGGCGATGGTTGAAGGAGGGGACGTGGCGCAGGGCGTCACCGCCACCGCGATCGAAGGCGTTGGATGGCCTGGAGGGTTGGGTCGAGGAGCGGTTTCGCCGCCATGCGGGCAACGCAGATGTGGTCCGTCAGGAGCTTGTCGCCGAGAAGGGCATCGAGGTAAGCCTTCGCACGGTCGAACGGGCGGTGGCGCATCTGCGTCAGGAGCTGCGGGCCGAGGCGCGGGCAACGGTGCGCTTTGAGACGCGGCCGGGCCAGCAGTTGCAGATCGACTTCGGGCAGCGGCGGGTCGAGATCGGCGGCGTGTCGCGGCAGGTGTCGTTCTTCGTGGCGACGCTGGGTTATTCCCGCCGCATCCACGTGCGGGCCTTCGCGGGCGAGCGGCAGGAGAACTGGTTTGAAGGCATGGAGAGCGCCTTCGCGTCGTTCGGCGGCGTGCCGGAAGAGGTGCTGCTCGACAATGCCCGCGCACTGATCCTGAGCCACGACATTGCCAGCCGCGAGGTCGTGGTGAACCCGAAGCTGCATGCCTTTGCCCGGCACTGGGGCTTTCAGGTAAAGGCCTGCGCGCCGTATCGACCCCGGACGAAGGGCAAGGACGAGCGCGGCGTCGGCTACGTGAAGGGCAACGCGATCGCGGGGCGTGCCTTCGAAGCTTTGCCGCGCTGGAAGCTCATCTGGTGCAATGGACCCGCCAGATCGCCGACCTGCGGGTCCATGGCACCACAGGCGAAGCCCCGGGCCTGCGCTTCGCGCGTGACGAAGCCGGTCACCTGAAGCCCCTCCAGCACTGCGGCTCGTTCATGGCGACGCGCGAACTGAGCCGACGCGTCGCACCTGACTGTGCAGTGGAGATGGACACGAATGCCTACTCGGTCCCATGGCGCTTGATCGGCGAGCGGGTCCGCGTGCTGGTCACGGCTGAGACGGTGCGGGTTACCCATGCCGGCGTCGAGGTCGCCTGCCACCGGCGCAGCGCCGGCCGCCGCGGTCGGATCATCGACCCTGTCCACTTTGCCGGGGTGGCAGGTTCAGCGGGCCGCGCCAGGACACCTGCTGACGGGGTTGAGGCGCTGATCGGGGTGTCGGCACTGCTGCGCCCCCTCGCCGAGTATGAGGCTGTCGCCGGAGGGGCCTGGTGATGGGCGTGCATACGCAGGACGACCTTGACCGGATGCTCACGCGACTGAAGTTGACGGCGATGAGGGATCAGCTCGACAGTCTGCTGGACGAAGCCGTTCGGGGGGAGATGACGCTGCGCGATGCGCTGGCCTTTCTGTGCGAGCGCGAGATCGCCCGCAAAGACCAGCGCCGCATCGACATGAGTTTTGGGCTGGCGAAGTTCCCGTTCGTGCGGGACCTTGGCGGCTTCGACTTCGCCGCTCAGCCCTCGATCGACCGTTCGCAGATCCGCGACCTTGCCACGGGGCGCTTCATCGCCAACGGCGACGCGCTCCTGTTGCTGGGCCCTCCCGGCGTCGGCAAGTCGCATCTGGCCGTGGCGCTTGGTCGCGAGGCAATCGTCGCCGGCTACACGGTGCTCTTCACCGGCGCGATGGAACTGGTGGCGAACCTGGCCAAGGCGCAATCCGAGAACCGCCTTGAAGAGAGGCTGACACACTACGCCAAGCCGAAGCTGCTGATCGTGGACGAACTCGGTTACCTGCCGCTGGAGCCCGATGCCGCGCATCTGTTCTTCCAGCTCGTCTCACGACGCTACGAGCGCGGCGCCCTGCTCGTCACATCGAACCGCGCGGTCGGCGAATGGGGCACCGTCTTCGGTGACGCGGTCGTCGCCACCGCGATCCTTGATCGGCTGCTGCACCACAGTCACGTCGTCACGATCCGGGGCGACAGCTATCGCCTCCGCGAAAAGCGTCGCAGCGGGCTTTTGCAAAAGCCCGCTGCGACGACCGAAACCATCACTGCATCAACCTGAAGGTGGGCCAGTTCTTCATGTCGCCCTAGGGCCAGATCCGAATGTCGCTGGACACCTCGATAAACGCGTACCTCACTGATCGTGGACCATCTGTCTGACCAAGAGGGCCCGACCAGCCGGACAATCAGAGCGCTGAACGACCTGTTCGACATTCTGGCCCTCGAGAACGTCGACGATCTCACGCATCCTGAGGCACATTTTTTCGCGGCAATCGATCCATCGGAGCCAATCGTCGAAGAGATCTGTCTGCTTACCGACGAACTGGCCGCTATCATTTCTGACATGGACACCGCCGCTGAACAGCAGTCCAGCAATGGGAGGGCAGCGGCATGAGCGATGACAGCAGAATCAACGGCGACCGGCATCAGTTGCCAGCCCTCGATCGGCAGCGTCTGATCTTTCTCAACTTCCAAACTGCTGGGCGGGATCACAGTTCGTGGCCGATCGAGATTGGTACTGCCCGCGTCCAATCGGATGGATCAGTCCGCGTCCAAGGCAACCTGATCCGACCCCACTCGTCATGGCGGGAGGAACTGTGGTCATCGGCGCATAAACAAATCCACGATATATCCCGGGATAGGTTCAAGAGCGCGCCGCCGGCCGATCTCATTGCGGCTGAATATCTCGAGTTGATCGCTGGATTGACGATTGTTTCGAATGACCCGGAGCTCGATCGCATTTGCCTCGACATGCTCGCCGATACCATTTTCGCGACCGACACCTTCGATATCCTTGGCTTTAATGCAGCAATCGCTCCGTTTGGCTTTCCAGGGATCAAGAGTGCTCACGCTTTCCAGAAAGGGTTGCGCCCATCGCATCGGGCGGGCAACGACGCGGCTCGCCTCGCAATGGCATGGTATGCCGCCTGCGAAGGTTATAGCTGACGTCACAAAAAGACGAGGAACGGTGCGCCCACAGGGCGACATGGATCAGCCGCCTGCATCCTTCCTTTCGGTCAAGTTCGCAATGACGTGAACCTGACCAAACCGCCGGGATTTCTCCTGTCCTGGCGGTCTTGACGACATTGATGAGATCAATCGCGCGGTTCGCTCACGTCGTCCGGCGGCGCATAAGGAGACTTCCATGAACGTTCATTATCTCAATCAGGCAACGCGCGATGAAATCCTCGAGGCAAATATCGAAGACGCGCGCGCGTTCTTTGATCAACATTCGCTGACCCTATGGGATCTCTGCGACTGTATCGGCGACCTCGACGCGCGCGACGCCGTCGAAGAGATCACCGGCCTGTTCAACGAGCGAAGCCCGGCGGTCGACACCATCGTCCGCGCAGTCAACCAGATCGTCCTCGCCCTGGTGACGGTCCCGTTCGCCGTCGTCGAGGTCCTCGAGCGCGACACCAGGATGAGCGGAGGCCTCGGCAACGCCATCAAGTATTACGGCCCGAGACTCTGCGGATGTCAGCACACATCTGCTGAGGGCGTCATACGGCGGCTGACGCTCACACGAGGACCACCTTACCAAGGATCAATTCGAACCGGAGCGTTCGAACCGTTGGGCGAGATTGTGGGACAGTTTGTAGGACAAAAATCGCAGACAAACTTCAGAAAAGCTCAGGAAACCAACATTTCTTGGGTTTTTCGCTTGACAAGTGGTGCCCCCACACGGACTCGAACCGCGGACCTACTGATTTCAAATAATTCGACGTCGATTTCTTCGAAAGAAATCGTTTCAGCCGTTGGTATCGCGCCGGAACGTCGTTGCATCCGCCGCCGCCCGCCGGATCGCGTTGGATTTGTGCACCGTCTCTTCATATTCGGCCTGCGGATCGCTGTCATAGACGACGCCGCCGCCGGCCTGAATATACAGCACTTCATCCTTCAAAACCGCAGTGCGCAGCGCGATGCACATGTCCATGTCGCCGTTGGCCGCGAAATAGCCGACACCGCCGCCATAGACGCCGCGCTTTTCCGGCTCCAGTTCGTCGATGATCTGCATCGCACGCACCTTGGGCGCGCCGGACACCGTGCCCGCTGGCATTCCCGCGAAGAACGCCGACAGGGCGTCCTCGTCCTCGGCCAGTTCCCCCACCACGTTGGACACGATGTGCATGACGTGGCTGTAGCGCTCGACGATGAACTGCTCCGTGGGCCGCACGCTGCCGATCTTCGATACACGACCGGTGTCGTTGCGCCCCAGATCGAGCAGCATCAGGTGCTCCGCCAACTCCTTGGGATCGGCCAGAAGCTCGGCCTCATAGGCGTTGTCCTGCTCGGGCGTCGCGCCCCGGGGGCGGGTGCCTGCGATGGGCCGTATCGTGACCTGCGCGCCCTTTACCTGCACGAGGATTTCGGGGCTTGCACCGATCACATGAAAATCGCCGAAGTTGAAATAGAACATATAGGGCGACGGGTTGGTGCGTCGCAAAGAGCGATAGAGCGTGAAGGGCGGCTCGGCAAAAGGCTGCGCCCAGCGTTGCGACGGCACCACCTGAAAGATGTCGCCCGCGCGGATATATTCTTTTGCCGTCTCGATGGCGGACAGATAGGCGGCGTGGGTGAAATTCGACACCGGGTCTGCGTCGGGCGCCGCTGCCGACTGCGCGCGTGCCTCGGTCGGCACGGCCCGGTCCAGGCTGCGCTGCGCATCCATCACCCGCTCGGCGGCCTGTGCATAGGCCGCGCGCGGCGTCAGGCCCGCACCGGCCCAGGCGGGCGCCACAAGGATCACCTCGCCCTTGACCCCGTCGAGCACGGCCATAACGGACGGGCGCATCATCACCGCGTCGGGCACGCCAAGGACATCGGGGTTCACGTCCGGCAGATGTTCCACCAGCCGGATCATGTCATATCCGAGGTAGCCGAACAGGCCCGCCGACGCTGCGGGCAACCCGTCCGGCAGGTCGATCCGGCATTCGGCGATCAGCGCGCGCAGCGAGGTCAGCGGCTCCTGCGCCTCGTCCTCGAAGGCGGCGTCGTCATAGCGCGCCGACCGGTTCAGGCGTGCCCTGGTGCCGCGACAGTCCCAGATCAGATCGGGGTTGAAGCCGATCATCGAATAGCGCCCGCGCACCTCGCCGCCCGTCACGCTTTCGAGCATGAAGGCATGTTTGCCCGCCCCCGCCAGCCGCAGCATCAGCGATACCGGCGTGTCGAGATCGGCGGCAAGCCGGGTGTAGACGACCTGGTTCAGGCCCTTGGCGTGGGCGGCGGCAAATTCCTCGAACGAGGGCGACAGTGCCATCGGGATGCCTAGCGGAACAGCGAATGGACGGCTTCGACGGCGCCACTGTCCAGATCGATGTCTGTGCCCGCGCGCAGTTGCGCCATATAGGCCGCATAGATGTCCTGCGTGATGCCGCCCGTGGCGCGCTCTTCGATGTCCGCACGCCGGGCCGCGATGGTCGCGTCGTCCATGTCGACGTCGTCAACCGCATCGAGGCGCAGGACGATCGTGCCACGTTCCGTCGGCACGGTCGTCACATCGCCGGGCGCCATCGCAAAGACCATGTCGATAAATTCGGGCGGCGTGCCCAGAACCACGTCGCTGCGCAAAAGCTCTTCGCGCACCTCTGTCGCCAATCCAAGGTCCGCGAAATCACGACGTCCGCCGATGAAACCGGCGTACTCCGTGGCCAGCGCCGCCACCCGGCGCGCTGTCACATCGGCCCGTACATCGGCCTCGACGGCGGCGCGCACGGCGTCGAGCGGTTGTGGCGCGGGTTCCACGATACCGTCCAGACGCAGCACGAAGACGCCGCCGTCCTCGAGTTCGACGACGTCGATCCGCGCATCCGTCGTCGCCGCGGCAATGGCGCCGCGAAACTCGTCGTAGGCGGCGGGACCGGTGCTGTCGTCCGCCGTCCAGTCGAGCGTGCCGAGCTCCAGATCGGTACGCTCCGCGATATCCTCGATCGTGGCACCGCCCGCGATCAGATCGGCGAGCTGCTCTTGCGTGTCCGAAATCATCCGTCGCGCGCGCGAGGTCGCAACCTCGGTGGCGAGGTCGTCGCGGGCCTCCTCAAAAGTGGTTTCCTGCGCGCTCAACACGGCGTTCATCCGGAACAGCGCCGAACCGAGAGCGGTCTCGAACGGCCCGACGACATCGCCTGGCGTGGCGGTGAAAACCGCCTCCGAGGCATCCCCGAGGTCGTCCGGTCCGACGTCGCCAAGGTCGACGTCCGCCAGATCGAGGCCACGGTCCGTGACCAGCGCGTCGAAACCGGTCTCGCCGCTCGTGATGCGCGCCAGTGCGGCGGTGGCGGCATCCGCGTCCGAAAACACAAGCCGTTCGACCAGCCGCCGTTCGGGCTGCACGAACTCGGCGATGCGTTCCTGATAGAGGTCCTGCAAGGCGGCATCGTCCACCTCGATCCGGTCGCCGAGCATTTCGGGCGTGAGCCAGGCATAGGTCACCTGACGGACCTCGGCACTGAGATAGTCGTCGCCGTTCTCTGCGAACCAGGCAGAGATTTCGGCCTCCGTTGGCGCGTCCACCGGGGCGGCAAGACTGTCTTCGGTAACTTCGGCAAAGGTAAAGCTGCGGCTTTCGCCCTCGAAGGCGAGGACGGTATCGGCATAGATCGCCGGGGCCGCGATGCCGCCCACGACGGCGCCCTGCAACAGCGCGCGGGCGAGCCGCTCGCGCAGCGCGGTTTCGTAGTCGCGCTCGGTTTCGTTGCGGTTGCCCAGGGCAAAGCGATAGGTCTCGCGGTCGAAGGCGCCGTCCATCCCCGCGAAGCGGGGGTCGGTGAGAACGGCAACGCGGATTCGCTCGTCGCCCGCCGACAGGCCCAGGGTCTCGGCCTCGTTGTCGAGGACACGGTCGGAAATCACCTGCGCAAAGATCGACGCGGGCAGGCCCAGCGGCTCGACCTGCGCAAAGCTGACCGGGGCCCCGATCTGCTGCGAGAACGCATCGAGCTGATCGCGCAGTGCGTTGACGTAGGCCTGCGTCGTGACCTCCTTGTCGCCGACGGTCGCCACGGTCCGCGCGCCGGTCACAAGGCCCGCGCCGCCGAACCCGATCAGGCCCACGAACAGCAGACCCACGATGATCCATACGCCGAGGCGATTGCCCCCCTTAGCCTTGGCCATGTCTTCGGTCTCCGCTGCGTGCCTGAAGTGTCAGGTGCGATGAATAGGGGGGCGGGACGCAGGGTGCAAGCGCCCGTGGGGTCGTTCGGTCGTCGTGTCCCGCGCCGCAACCTGGCCGTGTGACGGTTGGCGGTGTCAGGCGGGCAGCGCGGCGAGCCTGTCGAACAGGACGCCGATTTCGGCGCGGTCCACGTTGGCAAAGGCGATGCGCAACTGGCGCGCGCCCCGGGCCATGTCACCGGGCATGAACATCGTGCCGGGCAGCAGCAACACGCCAGCCTCGCGCACCAGACGCCGTGCCACGGCATCGGACGCCTCCCCAAAGGGATGTTCGACATAGGCGAAATAGGCGCCGCAGCCCATGAGGCGCCAGCCCTTCGCGGCCAGTTTCGGGAAATGACCGACGATCGCGGCGCGCCGGTCGAGGATCTCGAGACGCTCTCGGCCAAGCCAGTCGCCAAGGTTCTCCATCCCCCACAGGGCGGCGCGCTGACCCAGTTGGCCCGGGCAGATGGTGACGGTGTCGAGGAATTTCTCGGCCTCGGCGAGACGCGCGGTGCCGGACACCATCGCGCCGACGCGGTGGCCGGTCAGCCGGTAGGCCTTGGAGAAGGAATAGAGCTGGATCAGCGTCGCGTCCCAGCCGGGCCGCGTGAACAGATCGTGCGGCGCGCCGGTAACGGAACGAAAATCACGGTAGGTTTCGTCGACGATCAGGGCGATGCCGTGGTTTTCCGCGAGGTCGAAGAACGCGGCCACGAGGCTGGCGGGATATTCGACGCCTGCGGGATTGTTCGGCGTCACCAGCACGATGGCGCGGGTTTTCGGAGTGATCAGCGCGCGCGTGGCCCCGGGATCCGGCAGCAGATCGTCTCCGGTCGCGAGCGGGACGGTGCGCACGCCCGCCATGTCGTTCCACATCCGGTGATTGAAGTAATACGGGACCGGCACGATCACCTCGTCCCCTTCGGCGCACAGGGTCGCGATGGCCGCGGCATAGGCCTGATTGCAGCCTGAGGTGATCGCAACCTGAGCCGGTGCCACCGCCCCGCCGTAGGCGCGGGTCCAGTCGGCGGCGATGCGCGCGCGCAGGGCCGGCAAGCCAAGGACGGGGCCGTACAGATGGGACTCGTCGTCCTCGACCACCATCCGCGCCATCGCCTGCCGCATCGCCAACGGGGGCGGTTGCACCGGGGCGGCCTGACTGACGTTGATCAGGGCGCGGCCGGTAAAATCCACGCCGTCGAGCCAGCGACGCGCCTCCATCACCGGCGGCGCGAATGTCGTGGCGGTGCGGGGCAGGGACGAGGGGGGCAGTGTCGAGGGGGGCGGTTGCGGCACGGTCGGAGGCCTCCGGCGGGAGTTTTTGGAGCAAGAAAAAGAGGGGGGGGCGCGCGGCTCAGTCGCGCCCGCGATAGGGCTCGACGTATTGCAGGGCCATGTCCCAGGGGAAGAAAATCCAGGTGTCCTGAGAAACGCCGGTGATGAAGGTATCGACCATCGGTTCCCCTTCGGGTTTGGCATAGACCGTGGCGAAATGCGCCTTTGGGTACAGGGAGCGGACCAGCTCGAGGGTCTTGCCGCTGTCGACGAGGTCGTCGACGATCAGGATGCCGGTGCCGTCGCCCATCATTTCGGCGTCGGGCGATTTCAGGACCCGCGCCTCGCGCCGCTGGTCGGCCGCTCCGCCGCCCGAATGATAGGAGATCACCGAGACCGTATCGACAGTGCGGATATCGAGTTCGCGGGCCACGATCATCGCGGGCGCCATGCCGCCCCGGGTGATGGCGACGACGGCGCGCCAGCCGCCATCGTCCGGCCCGTGACCGTCCAGACGCCATGCCAGCGCGCGGCTGTCGCGGTGGATCTGATCCCAGGAGATATGAAAGCCTTTCTCATGGGGCAGGCGGCTGGAATCGCGGGTTTTGTCGCGGCCAGAACCTTTGGCGACAGGTTCTTTGGTGGCGGCGTCTTTGACGGGTATGGGGGCGGGCATGGCGGAGGCTCCGGTATTGGGTCAGGTCAGGGCGATTTTCAGGCCGAAGGCCGCGATCAGCGTGCCGAACGCGCGGTCGAGCGGTGTTTTCAGGCGGATATAGGCGTCGCGCGCGCGCGCCAGGGAGAACGCGCGGGCCACGACGACATACCAGCCGAATTCGTTGACGAAAACGGCGGCGATGATCGTCACCCGCCAGATCAGCGGCGTATCGGCAGGCACCAGGCCCACGAACACGGCGCCAAAGAAAATCGCGGGTTTCGGGTTCGATGCAAAGGTGACGAAGCCAAAGCGCACGACCCCGAGGCAGGAGCGCGGCACGGCGCCGGTGGCCGGCATGTCCAGCGGCGCGCGCGCGTGGCGCCACATCGTCACGGCGACATAGAGCAGAAATCCCGCACCGACGAACTTCAGCGCGCCGAAAAGCACCGGCATCGCCCCGAACACCAGAGCAAGCCCCGCCATCGCCGCCGTGGCCCACAGGACCGCGCCGAGACCGAAACCGAACGCGAGAGCAACACCTGCGCCGAAGCCGTCGGCGGCAGCGGTGCGCACCGCCACGACGAAGGACGGTCCCGGCGAAATCGCGGCGGCCAGATGAATGGCGACGATGGAGGCGAAAAGAGCGATGGTCACGGGGATCGGCGGCACCGGGCAGAACCACGGGCCGTGCAGCACCCGCCCTGCACCGTCACGGGCGCACCGGAACGCCGATGCCAACAGCCTGCACGCGGCGCCCGTTCAGCGTCCCGGCGGCGTCCGCCGCACCGGCGGATGGCGCCGTGTCGGGCGGGGGCAGGGCAACGACGGCGAGGGCGGCCACGGCCTTCATGGTCACTCCTTGGTCATGTCGGGCGCGTCCACGGCCTTCATGCCCACGACGTGATAACCCGCATCGACGTGCAGGTTCTCGCCCGTGGTGCCCGAGCCGAGGTCGGAGAGCAGATAGAGCGCGGCCTTGCCGACCTCTTCGGTCGTCACGTTGCGGCGCAGGGGCGAATTGTATTCGTTCCATTTCATGATGTAGCGAAAATCGCCGATGCCGCTGGCGGCCAGTGTCTTGATCGGCCCGGCACTGATCGCGTTGACGCGGATGCCGTCCTTGCCGAGGTCTTCGGCCAGATATTTGACGCTGGCCTCCAGCGCCGCCTTGGCGACACCCATCACGTTATAATGCGGCATCACCTTTTCGGCGCCGTAATAGGTGAGCGTCAGGCAGGATCCGCCCGAGGGCATCATCGCCGAAGCGTGTCTGACGACGGAGGTGAAGGAAAACACCGAGATATCCATCGACATCGCGAAATTCGCGCGGCTGGTGTCGACGTAGCGGCCCCGCAGCTCGTTCTTGTCGGAAAATCCGATGGCGTGGACGATGAAATCGAGCTGTCCCCAGCGCTCTTTCAGAGCCTCGAACAGCGCCGCGACAGAGCCCTCGTCGCCCACGTCGCAGGGCAGCACGATGTCGGAGCCGACCCGGGCCGCCAGCGGACCCACGCGTTTCAACAGCGCGTCGCCCTGATAGGAGAACGCCAGTTCCGCCCCCGCGCCATACAGCGCGCGCGCGATACCCCAGGCGATGGATTTGTCGTTGGCAAGGCCCATGATCAGGCCGCGTTTTCCCGCCATCAGCGGTCCCGCACCAACGGCTGTCGCGTCGCCCGTTTTCGTCGTGTCGTCGTCCGTCATGTTGCGCTCCCGGCCATGCCGCGGTGCGCGCCCGGGGGGGACGGTCGCAGCGCGGCGCCTGTGAGGGTCGGTTTAGGCGATAGGCGGTGCGCCATCAAGTCTGGTGCAGGCACGCGCGGCTGATGTATGCCGCAGGAGACGCAATAACCGCGCACCAACGGCGACGTGAGGCAGCATGACCACGGACCACAGCGACAGAACCGGGATTTTCGCAGGGAACGACCCGTTTGCGCTCGCGCAAGCCTGGCTGAAGGAGGCCACGGCGCATGAACCTGCGGACCCCAATGCCATCGCGCTGTCGACAGTGGACGCGGACGGATTGCCGAACGTGCGGATGGTCCTGCTCAAGGAGATCGAACCGGCGGCGTTCGTGTTCTATACCAACTATGGCAGCGCCAAGGCCGCCGAACTGGACGGCGCGGGCAAGGCGGCGTTCGTGCTGCACTGGAAATCGCTGGCCCGGCAGGTGCGCGTGCGCGGCGTGGTAAGCCGCGAGGACGGTGCGCAGGCCGATGCCTATTATGCCTCGCGCTCGCTCCAGAGCCGGTTGGGCGCCTGGGCCTCGGATCAGTCACAGCCGCTCGCCTCGCGGGCCGCCCTTATGTCCAAGGTGGCCAAGGTAACGGCCTCGAAGGGCGTCAGCCCGGCACGGCCGCCGTTCTGGGGCGGTTACCGGATCGTGCCGCTCGAGATCGAGTTCTGGGCAGACGGGGCGTTCCGCCTGCACGACCGGTTTCGCTGGCGCCGCGCCGCCACGGACGCCGAATGGGAGGTTTCCCGCCTGAGTCCCTGATCCGGATGCGCCGGAAATCGCCTGCACCCGGCGACATGCTGCTGTCGAAACTTAATTCCCCCTTCCGTCGTGGATAGGGCCGAGACAAAACTGTCCGCAGTGTTTTTGCGCGACCGAACGGGGTTGCAGCGGGCCGTCAGCGAGGGTGGAAGATGACGCGACAGGCGGTGCAGACAGATGACGGCCAGACACAAGGCGAGCCGTCGGGCGACGCGTTGGCGCACAGCGGGCCGGTCCGGTCCGACGGCACGGTCAAATGGTTCGATCCGGCCAGGGGCTACGGCTTTGTCGTCTCGGATGGCGGCGGACCCGATATCATGCTGCATTCCAACGTTCTGCGCGCATTCGGACAGGGCTCGGTCGCCGATGGCAGCCGGATTACCGTACATGTCGAACGGACCGACAGAGGGGTGCAGGCCGTCGAGATCCTGCGGATCGATCCACCCGAGGGTGCGGCAGGCGTGCCGCTGTCGGACCTGAGCGAGACCGACCCCGCCGTCATCGCGGCCCTGCCATGCACGCCCGCCCGGATCAAATGGTTCGACAAGGCTAAGGGATTCGGCTTTGCCAACCTGTTCGGCAGCGACGAGGACATCTTTATCCATATCGAGGTTTTGCGCGCCTCCGCGCTTTGTGATCTTGCGCCGGGCGAGGCGGTGGTATTGCGTGTCATCGAGGGGCGACGCGGGCGCATGGCGGCACAGGTGCTGGCATGGGAAGCGGCCCATATCTAGCACTGGAGATCTGCCATGGTGGCGATGCGAATGAGGAATATGGCGATTGCTGCGGTTGCGCTGCTGGTGTCGGCGGGGACCGCCGTCGCGGAATGCCGCGAAGACCTGGTGCGCGTCGAAGGGGATTGGGGGCGCGCGAATTTTACCGTCGAAGTTGCGGACGACAATGAGGAAAGGGCGCAGGGCCTGATGTTCGTCGAAGAGATGGGGATGATGAATGGCATGCTGTTCGTCTACGACGCGCCGCAGCGTGCCTCGTTCTGGATGCGCAACACGCTGATCCCTCTCGACATGTTGTTCATCGAAAACGACGGTACTATCGCGCGGGTTCATGCGAATGCCGTTCCGCTGGACGAGACGCCGATATTCGGCGGTGACGGGATCCGCTTCGTCCTTGAAATCAACGGCGGCATGGCCGCGCGCCTTGGGATCGAGGCGGGCGACGTGATCCAGCACCCCAGCATCGGTGCCGACGCGGTCCTGCCCTGCCCGCAGTAGAGGCGTCTTTTCGCTTTTCAACGGCGCCCCGAGGGCCTAAGACAACCTTGGTTCGGGGCGTAGCGCAGCCTGGTAGCGCATCTGTTTTGGGAACAGAGGGTCGTAGGTTCGAATCCTATCGCCCCGACCAGCATCCTCATTTTTGTATCTGTTGCGACGCGACAAAAGCGCTTTGCGCGCGGGCGCGTCAAACGGAGAAAATGCCGATCCGCGGCAACGCGGTCCGGTGGCCGCTTGTCCGAGGACCTGCCAATGCCGTGACCGGCGAGGATTGATGCCGCGACGGGCGCCGCAACCCGACAGGCACGAAAAGCCGGTACCGCGCAATGTGCGGTCACCGGTCGTTTTTCGGGCGTCCGGTACAAAAAACAGGCTGTTTCGAAGTGAAAACCTGATAGCCTCGGCCGGGATATGTCTGTGGATGGCCACTTCCGCCAGAAAAACGGAAACATCCGGTTATTCCCGTCCTCTGAAAGGAAACAATTTGTTTACCCGCACTCTCATCGCCGTCACCTTTGCCGGGGCAACCGCTGCCCAGGCCCAGACCGATCTTGCGTTTGCGCTCGACTGGAAATTCGAAGGACCGGCAGCGCCGTATTTCGCCGCCGTCGACAACGGGTATTTCGCCGCGCAGGGGCTGGCCGTGACAGTCGAGGCGGGCAACGGATCGCTCGATGCGATCCCCAAGGTGGCGACCGGTGCGTTTCCCGTCGGCATGGCCGATATCAACAGCCTGATCCGGTTTCTGGACCAGAACCCCGGCGCGCCGGTCATCGGCGTCGATGATGATCTATGACAAGCCGCCCTTCGCCGTGATCGGCCGCCGCTCCCTCGGGATCGAGACGCCCGCCGATCTGGAGGGCAGCACGCTGGGTGCGCCGCCGCCCGATGGCGCCTGGGCGCAGTTTCCGATCTTCGCCGCCGAAAACGGCCTCGACATGAGCACGATCACCGTCGAGCCGGTCGGATTCCCGACGCGGGAGCCGATGCTGGCCGATGGCGCCGTCGATGCGATCACCGGGTTTTCGTTCACGTCCTATCTGAACACCGAACGTCTGGGCGTCCCCGCCGATGACCTCGTGACGATCCTGATGGCGGATTACGGCGTCGATCTGTACGGCAACGTGATCATCGTCAACACCGACTTCGCCGCGGCCAATCCCGACATCGTCGAGGGCTTTCTCGCAGGCGTCGCCGACGGCTGGGCCGCGTCCATCGCCGACCCGGCCTCCGTGATCCCCTTGCTGATCGAGCGTAATCCGGCCGCCGACCCCGGGCTGGAACAGCGCCGTCTGGAACTGTCGATCCGGGACAACGTGGCAACCGCATGGGTTATGGAAAACGGCTTTGGCGTCATCGACGACGCCCGGTTCGACAATGCGCTCGCACAGATCGCCACGACCTATGAATTCGTGACGCCGCCCGATGCCGCGCTGTACTTTACCGACGCCTACCTGCCGGAGGGCGGTTTTTCGCTGGGACAGTAGGCTTGGAAAACCTCATCGACATCCGGGGCGTGCGGCATGCCTACCGCACCGCCTCGGGGCCGCTGCCGGTGCTCGACGGTCTTGACGTTACCGTGCCCGAGGGCGGTTTCGTTGCCGTCGTCGGGCCCTCGGGGTGCGGAAAATCCACGCTGACGCGGCTTGTCGCGGGGTTGCTGATCCCCGATGAGGGCGAGGTCAACGTGCATGGCACGCCGATCACCGGGCCACGGTCGAATGTCGGGATGGCGTTTCAGAATCCGGTGCTGCTGGAATGGCGTACGATCCTCGACAACGTGCTCCTGCCGCTCGAGATCGTGCCGACGCAGCTGTCCCGCGCACAGGGGCGCGACCGTGCGCGCAGGCTGTTGTCGCTCGTCGGTCTCGACGGATTCGAGGACAAGCGTCCATCGGAATTGTCGGGCGGCATGAAACAGCGCGCCTCGCTGTGCCGCGCGCTGATCCATTCGCCCGAGGTGCTGATCCTGGACGAACCGTTCGGCGCGCTGGATGCCTTTACCCGCGAGGACCTGTGGCAGATCATGCACCGGGTGAAGGCCGAAGAGCCGTTCACCGGCGTGCTGATCACCCACGACCTGCGCGAGTCGATCTTTCTGGCCGATCAGGTGGTTGTCCTGTCGGGTCGCCCCGCGC
Source organism: uncultured Alphaproteobacteria bacterium (assembly GCA_963761735.1). Classification (GTDB taxonomy): domain Bacteria; phylum Pseudomonadota; class Alphaproteobacteria; order Rhodobacterales; family Rhodobacteraceae; genus CAVXHQ01. Next base: position 853,054 of record CAVXHQ010000001.1, on the reverse strand, counting down.
GGACGCAATTCGTGCTCGATATTCCCGACACCGGCGTCCGCACGCTCGATCATCTGTATACGCCAGAGGCCGCGTCGATGCTCAACATCCTGCGCCACCAGATTGAAGTCGCGCAGGGACGCGCGCCGGCGGAAAAAGATATGCAGGGACGCACGCCGGCGGAAAAAGATATGCAGGGACGCGCGCCGGCGGAAAAAGATATGCAGGGACGCGCGCCAGCGGAAAAAAATGCGCAGGGACGCGCGCCAGCAGACGGAAATGCGCCGGGACGCGCGCCGGCGGCCGGAAACGCGCAGGGACGCGCGCCGGGGGAACCCGCGGCCTCCCTGTCGACGGAATCCCCCGGCCGTCCGGCGACGGAAACGATCACCGGGCCAAGCACATGAAGGCGCGTCAGGTCTTCGTGCCACTCGCCGCCTGCGTGATTTTCCTCGTGCTCTGGGAGGCGCTGGTCTGGGTCATGGGCTGGCCGAACTATCGCATGGCCTCGCCCAGCGACCTGATCCCGGCCTATGAGAAATACTGGAACCTGTTCCTCACGATGGGCTGGCAAACGCTGTGGCGCACGGTCGCGGGCCTCGTGCTGGCGGTGATATTCGGGACGGCTCTTGGCATGGTCATGGGATTTTCGCGCACGATGCGCGATGCGCTCTATCCGCTGCTGGTGGGATTCAACGCCGTGCCCAAGGCGACGGTGGTGCCGATCGTGGCGCTGATGTTCGTGGGCTGGCACGATTTCAACACCATCCTCATCGCGTTCATGATCTCGTTTTTTCCCCATCGCCGTATCGGTTTCGATCGGTCTTTCGACGCTGGAACCCGAATATCGCGACATCCTGCGCTCGCTCGGCGCCTCGCAATCGACGATCTTCTGGAAGATCGCGCTGCCCAAGACGCTGCCCGAGTTCTTCGGGGCGCTGAAGGTGTCGGTGACGCTGGCCTTCATCGGCACCAACCTGATGGAGATCGTCTCGCCGCACGGTCGCGGCCTCGGTGCGCTGTTCGATTCAGGCAAGACGAATTCGGACTATCCGCTGATGTTCGCGGTGCTCATCGCCTTGGCGTTTCTGGGGATCGTGCTGTATTACATCGTCGTCGCCCTGGAAAAGATCTTTGCCGGCTGGGCCGACCGCACCGTCTGATTTTTTCCGGACCTTTGACGGGCCGGGTGCGACGAACGGCGGTGGGTGGTGACGTCATGCGCCTCTGGGTAACTCAGGTCCGGCTGACGGTATAGATGTTCCAGTCGCTGCCGTAGGATGGCGATACCAGCAGATAGATCAGCGATGACAGCAGGGTCAGCGCCAGGATGCCGGTCACGATGGCCACGGGCCGCACGGGCACATAGGCGCTGGCGATGGCCGTGCCAAAGGGGCGCAACCGGTCTGCGGTGTCGGGATCGGCGGTGTTGTGGATCATCGTGCGCATCGTATCGAGGGTGTCGCGGTAGGCGTTCCACACCACCACGATCTGCAACACGCCCATCGCCACCATCGCAAACACCAGCCAGGCCACCATCTGCCCGAAAAAGGCGGTCGTCGTGCGCCCCAGCAGCACCTCGTAGGCGGCAAACAGGCTCAGGATCAGGGCGGTCGCGGCAAAGCGCGAGAAATGCCCCGACATATCGGCGCGCGAGCGCGCAAGCAGATCGCCGACCCGCCCGGTGCGCGCATGAAACCCGTCGCGCGTCAGCCGCAGGGCGATCCGCGTCTCTTCGAGTTGCAGGCGCAGATGACGCGCGCCGAAGATGAAACCGTGGATGATCACCACCGCGATCGGCAGCGCCGTCATCAGGTAGCTGCCGATGGAATAGGCCATGTAGACAAGGTAGGGCTTGGTATACAGTTCGAAGAATATCGGATCGGACATGGATTGCTCCGCGACCATGACGTCGGTGGCGACGGTATCGGGGAACCGGTGCTCGAACCCGGCCCACAGCTGCGCATGGCCCAGAAACGTCGGCCAGCGCGCCTGAAGCCATGTGGCGTTGCGCAGATCCTCGCTGCGCAGGTTCGCAAGCTGCGCGGGCGCCAGAAATGCATGATAGATCACGATGCCGCAAAACCCGACAACCGCGACGGCGACGAACCAGCGATGCCCGCGTGCCATGATCCAGCGCAGCATTTCGGACGACAGGAACCGCGGATGGTCGCGCGGCAGGCGCCGGTACAACAGCGACGCGATCAGGATCATGCAAAACAACAGGATGAACGCCCGGCCCCATTCCACCGCAAAGCCAAAGAACGGCGACAGCCCGTACAACGCAAAACCGCCCGTTCCGGTGCAGTTCGCGCTCGTGTCCAGCTTGCTGTTGAGAAAGCAGTCGACGGCATCGCGGGCGGCCTGTGTCGGTGCAAAGCTGAACGCGGCCTGAAACGCCGGGCTCGACGTGCCGGTGTAGATATGGGCCAGCCAGGCGATGACGCCCTGAAACGCGAACACCGCAAGGCAGTAGAGCATCAGCACGCGCGGCTCGCGGTATTGCCGCATCGACAGCACATGGCTGCCGATCAGCCCGCGTCCTTCGCTGAGGTGAAAATTCAGGTCGGGTTGCGGGCCGTCCCCGGTGCGGGCGAACTGCACGTGCATGACGGCGTTGATGCGCGCGGGTTTCTTGCCACGATCCTGACCGGCGGCGCGGCGCAGGGCCATGGCGACTGTCGTCTGCCCGAACGGCGCCTCATGACCCACCAGCCGCTCATAGAACGCGATGGCAAAGCCGCTGGCGTACCAGTCGGGGATATTTACCTTGGTGCCGATGAAATTCACCCGCGGGAAGGTCTCGCGGTACTCCGTCTCCTGCGATTGCGACAGACAGCCGTTGATATAGACGAGGCGCAGCGCCACCGTCTCGCCCATCATCTGATCGCGCAGGGCCTCGGCAGAGACCGACATCGGTGCGCCGTTCTCGTCCGTCAGGCGGACGAAATCGCGCTCGGCATGGCCACAGTAATGGAACACGACCAGACGGTTGCAGATATCGCGGTCGGCGAGCAGGGCGCACAGATCGCCGTACAGACCCGAGGCCTGCAGATAGACGTCGTATCCCGCCCGGTGCAGCAGATCCGCGACGGTGCGGGCCTCGTTGCCGAGGGCGGCGAGGGGCGCGTCTGCGGGCACCGGGCCCGCCGGCGCGCCGGACGACGTGGACGGATTTGCCTGCACCACGATGGCGACCGGCGCCATGCGACCGGGGCGCAGCAGGGCGCGGGACGTGGAAGGGGCGGCGGTTTCACCCACGACACGGGTCCGCCGCGACACGGCAAACCGGTCGGCTGGAGGAGGGTAATCCACCATTGAACAGGATCGGCGATCTCGCGAACATGGGAACATCCGGTCGGGGGTGACAGTCATTTCACCATGTCCCAAGACATAGTGCCCCACAAGCATTGTTCAGTCTTACAAATTTCGAGGGTTCGCGATGGATTATTCCGAGGAAAGTCTCATCACCGGCGGCTGGACGAACCGTCGGGCGCTGTCGCTGGTATCGCTGGCACAGGCGGCCTATGCGCCGCCCGTCGATCTGGCCTATCTGCTCGAGGTGGATTTCGACCTCGATCTGGTGGACATGATGCCTGCGGGATCAAGTCAGGGGTTCGTGGCCGAGGGGCCGGGCGTCGTGGCTCTTGCGTTCAGCGGCACCAACCAGCTTGCCGACTGGCTGACGAACCTGCGGATCACGGTCTGCGATACGCGCTGGGGCACCGCGCATTGCGGGTTTCTGGCGGCCTATGCGCAGGCCGCCACGCAGGTGCGTGCCGCCGCCGATCTTGCGCGTGCCAAAAACAAGGCGTTCTGGATCACCGGTCATTCGCTCGGCGGCGCGCTGGCGCATGTCGCGGCGCACGATCTGGCGGATGTGACGGCCCCGATGGGGCTGTGCACCTTCGGGCAGCCGCGCACGGTCAATGTGGCCGACGACAGGCTGCTCGGTCCGCGTCTGGCGCTTGGTCATCACCGTATCGTGCACCGCAACGATATCGTCACCCGCGTGCCGCCCCGGTTCGCGCACACCGGTGAGCTGGTGCAGCTCGGCACCCGCAAGAGCTGGTTCGGCCTCGAGGCGGACGGCGGCGATCAGGGCGGCGATCAGGGCGGCGACGATGCCGGTGGCGCCGATACCGGGGGCCCCGATCCGATGGACGTCGCCGAATTCGAGGCATTTCAGGCGCGGCTGGAGGCGGTGCGCACCGCCGCTGTCGCCAGCGTGCCACCCGGTGCGCGCGACGACCTCGGGACCGAACGGGAGCGTGCGGTGGACCGCACCGTCGAGGGCCTGATCCCGGGCATCAAGGACCACAAGATCACGGTCTATCACGCCGCCGTGCGCCAGCTTGTCGCCGGGCTGCACGATACCGGCGGCCTGTTCGACGACGTGATCCGCGAAGCGCCGGTGGCGGGCGGACGCCGGTCTGCGGGGCCGGATGTTTCGGGCGATGTGTTCGGCGACGACGGGTTCGATGACGGCTTGTTCGACGACGCGCCGGCCGGGGCCTCTGAAAACGTGCGGGGTGCCGACCATGCCGGCACCGAATCGGCGGATTTCGTGGCCGATGACGCGCTCGTCGCTGTGCTTGCCCGTCTCAACAGGCTCGACTGGCAACCGCCCGGCAAGGCCCGTGTCCTCAGTCGCGTCGGCGATTTCATCACCGTTCTGGCCAGCCCGGCCGAGATCGCGGCGATGGAGGACGATCCGGCGATCCGCTCGCTCGACATTTCACGCGCGGGAGGCGGGGTCGAACTGACCGAGGCGATGCCCTTCGTCAAGGCGCGCCCGGTGGACCGCGCGGGCAGCGCCGAGCGGGGCGGCAACGCCCTCGTGGGCATCATCGACACCGGCGCGGACATACTGCACAGCGCCTTCGACGCCGCGGACGGCAGCAGCCGGATCGTCGCGATCTGGGATCAGCGCGACACCACCGGCCCCAGCCCGCGCGCCGTCGATCCCGCGTTCGCGTTCGATTTCGGCACACTCCACACCGGCGCCGACATAGCGGCGATGCGCGCAGGGACCAGACCTGTGCCCGACTGGCTGCGCGACCCGTCCGAGCACGGCACCCACGTTGCGGGCATCGCCGCGGGCCGCGCCACCGGTGCCATGCCCGACGGGATGGCTCCCGAGGCGCTGATCGCCGCCGTTATTCCGGACATGGAAACACTGTCCGGCAATCCCGCCAGCCTTGGTTACTCCGTCAGCCACGTCAACGCGCTGAGCTTTCTCAAGGTGCTCGCCGCGCGCCCAAATACGCTGCTGGCGGCGCCCCGTCCGCTGGCGATCAACGTCAGCCTCGGCATGAACGCCGGTGCCCACGACGGCCAGACCCTGCTCGAGGCCGCGTTCGACAGTGCCACGGGGCAGGGGCGCGACCCCGGCGTGGTGATCGTGAAATCGGCGGGAAACGAGCGTCCGCACCGGGGCCACACGCAGGTCTCCACCGCCCTTGGCCGTGTCGATGTCGACTGGACGAGTGCCGCGACGGAACGCGGTCAGGATTATTTCGAGGCCTGGTACGACAAGCTCGACGTGCTGGAATTCATCCTGCACGCGCCCGGCGGCGATGCCAGCGACGTGGTGAGCAAGACCGCGGACCGGTTCGGCGGCACTCTTGGCGGCAACAAGGTCAACATGCGGCTGCGCTGCGTGCATCCCGACAATGGCGACAACGTGCTGTACCTGTCGATCCGGCGCGGCGCGCGCGACATCGCCCCCGGCGTCTGGACGCTCGAGGTGCGCGGCACCCGCATCGGGGCGCGCACCTCGGGACTGCACATCTGGGTCGAACGGATGGCGGGCCGCGCCGTCGAATTCGACGATGCGCACCAGACGATGACGCTGTCGGTGCCCGGCACCGCCAACCACATCGTCACCGTCGGTGCCACCGACACGCGGATGCCGTTTCCGGGCGTGATCCGCGCCTCGTCCTTTGGCCCGACGCGCGATAACCGTCCGAAGCCCGAATTGAGCGCGCCGGGCCGCGACATCCTGTCGGCCCGGGCCAACCGCGACGCGCGCGACGCCACGACGACGATGACCGGCACGAGCATGGCCGCCCCGATGGTTACCGGCGCGGTGGCGCTGGCGCTTTCGGCGCGGGTGGGGCAGGGACGCAAGGCCCTGAATCAGGAACAGATCTCGTCGCTGCTGGTGCAATCGACGCAGTTCCAGTCGACGCTGCATCATCAGGGGTTCGGTTTCGGCATCCTCGATGTGGCCGCGTTTCTGGATCTGTGCGACGAAATCCCCTGAAGGGCCGGTCACCGGGCTTGTCACCGGCCCCCGCGCCCGGCAAAACCGGGCACACGTCAGGGCCGATGGAGCGCACCGGGTTGAAACGCATGATCTTGACCGTTTTCGCCCTCGGATGCCTTGCGGTCGGCGCAGCCATCGCCGCTGCGAACCGGTTCAACGTGCCGCCTGCGTTCGAGGCCGCCGCCATGACTGCCGCCATGACTGCCGCCATGACTGCCGCCGTGACCGGCACCGCGACGGGCGACCCCAATCCCGACACGCTGGTCGTGACCACCTGGAACGTCGGCTACGCGGGCATGGGCGCGCAGAGCGATTTCGTGCTCGATCTGGGCAGCCAGCGCCGCCCGCTGTCGGGTGATCTGGTGGACGCCAATCTTGTCGCGGTTCAACGACAGCTGCGGTCGATGAACAGCGACGTGATCCTGTTGCAGGAGGCGGCTCACCCCTCGTGGCTCACCTATAACCGCGACGTGCTGGGCGGTCTCGTCGCGGCCTTGCCCGGATACGCGTGGTTTTTCGGCGCCGACGCCGAGGCCCGTTTTGTGCCGCCGCCCGCGAACATCCGGGTCGGCAACGCCGTGTTCACCCGTGTGCCCGCGACCTCCGCCGAATGGCGCGCCCTGCCGCTGGAGCCGACGTTTCAACTGGGGCTGTTCCGCAAGGGCTACCGGATGCACATCCTGCGGATCGGCGCGGCGCCCGGGTGGGTGATCGTCAACATCCATCTGAGTACCTTCGACAACGCCCGGGACGATGTGCGCCGCGCACAGGTTGTGGCCCTGATGGCGTTCGCGCAGGCGGAATATGCCCTCGGAAACCGCGTCGTGATCGGCGGTGACTGGAACCTGCGGCTGGTCGACACCGAGTTTCCCCACACCACCGCGGACCGGTTCCGGTTCTGGATCCGCGATTTCCCCGCCGACCTGCGTCCTGCGGGGTGGGAATTTGCCGTCGACGCGACCGTTCCGACCGTGCGCACCGCGCAGCAGCCTTATGTCGCGGGCGAAAACATGACCCTGATCATCGACGGTTTTCTGGTATCGCCCAACGTCTCGGTGCGCGACGTGGCCACAACCGACCTCGGATTTCGCAATACCGACCATCATCCCGTAACGGCGACCTTCGCCGCACTGCCGTGACGGACCCGATGACACGTGGCATACCCGCAACCGCCCCGCGCCGCGTCCTGCTGCTGGGGGCGACCGGCACCATCGGGCGGGCGACGGCGGCGGCCCTGCTCGCGGCAGGCCACGCGGTTACCTGCATCGTCCGTCCGGACAACGGGCGCGCGCTGCCGCCCGGGGCGATCCGCCGCGAGGCCCGTGTCGACGATCCCGCCGTACTGTCCCGCGACGGGTTCGCGGACGACAGGTTCGACGTTCTCGTCTCGTGCCTCGCCTCGCGGAGCGGCACGCCCGCCGACGCCTGGCGCATCGACCACGACGCCCATCTAGCAGCACTCGACCTCGCGGTGGCGACGGGGGTTGACCACTTCGTGCTGCTATCGGCGATCTGCGTCCAGAAACCCCGGTTGGCATTTCAGCACGCGAAACTGGCGTTCGAGGCGCGCCTGATGACCTCTGGAATACGGTATTGCATCGTCCGGCCCACGGCGTATTTCAAATCGCTCAGCGGACAGATCGCCCGGGTGCAGGCGGGAAAACCCTATCTGATGTTCGGCGATGGCACCGGCACGGCGTGCAAACCGATCGGCGACGCCGACCTTGGCGCCTATATCGCCGGGTGCATCGACGCCCCGGATCGTGCGGACGCGATCCTGCCGATCGGTGGACCGGGACCGGCGCTGACGCCCGCCGACATGGGGGCGATGCTGTTTCGCCTGACCGGGCAGACGCCCCGCACGACACGGGTGCCGTTGTGGTTTCTGGGCGGAATCGTCAGGGTGCTCTCCCTTGCAGGGCGGGTGTCGGTGCGGGCGCGGGCCAAGGCAGAGCTGGCCCGGATCGGGCAGTATTACGCCAGCGAATCGATGTTGGTCTGGGATGCGGACGCGGGCTGCTATGACGCGGACGCGACCCCCGAGACCGGCACCGACACCCTCGAGGCATTTTATGCCCGGGTGATTTCGGGCGAGGAAACGGTGGACCGTGGCGACCACGCGGTGTTCTGACCTAGGCAGGGACGCCTGATCTCTTTATCTTTTGAGCCTGTGACCAATCCATCGGCGTTATCACCATGACCTTTGACCAGATCCGCGCGTTCCTCTGGGTCGCCCGCCTTGGCGGTTTTCGCCGGGCCGCCGAACGGCTGCATCTGTCGCAGCCCGCCGTCTCGACCCGAATCGGCAATCTGGAAGACGAGCTGCGCGTGACGCTTTTCGAACGCGGGCCGGGGCCGCTGGTGCTGACGAAACACGGCCAGCAACTGATGGGCTATGCCGAGCAGATGCTGTTCGTCGAAGAAGAGATAAAACACCGGGTAGCGAACCCCGCCGAGACGGAAGGACTGTTTCGCATCGGCGCCTCGGAAACCATCGCGCAATCGTGGTTGCCGCTGTTTCTGAAGGCTTTTGCCGAGAGGTTTCCCCGGGTAAACGTCGATCTGACGGTCGATATCTCCATCGCTTTGCGCGCGGCCCTGCTGGAACGTCGCCTCGATCTGGGGGTGCTGATGGGGCCGGTGTCGGAGTATTCGGTGCAGAACGTCGCGCTCCCGCCGTTCGATCTGCACTGGTATCGGGCCACCATGAACCCACAGGTGGATCTTTGCGCAATCCCCGTCATGTCCTATGCCAACAAGACCCGGCCGCACCGCGAATTGATGGCGGAACTCGCGCACCATGTCGGGCCGAAAGCGCGGGTGTTCACCTCTGCCTCGCTGTCGGCGAGCCTGCGGATGATTGCGGCGGGTGTCGCGGTTGGCCCCTATCCCCGCGCGCTTGCCGCGGATCTGCTGACCAAAGGCGAGATCGTCGAATTCGATCCCGGAATTTCTCTTCAACCGCTTGAGTTTACGGCATCTTATCTGTCCGAGCCGCGCAGTTTTCTGGCCGAGACCGGGGCGGAACTGGCGCAGCAGGTGGCAGAGGGATGGGCCGCCGGGGAGGATCACGGTCAAATCTATCACCCATGATCGATAATGATAATTTGTCTGAATGCAATGTGGCGTGACAGAATTCACGCGAACGGGAGCACAGCATTTGACACAAAACGTGCCGCAGATATCGCAGGTTGCCACTGCAATTCACTATGACGATCTGTTGGGCGTCTCCGTCGCGGGGGTGCGTGCCGCGATACGCGAGGGGTTCTATACCGGGCATACCGCGGGGCTGGCGGCAGGCAAGTTACAGTGCAATCTGGCGATCCTTCCGGAGGCCCATGCCCTTGATTTCTTGCGGTTCTGCCAGCGTAACCCAAAACCATGCCCGGTCGTCGGCGTCGGCGATACCGGCGTGCCGATGCTGCCGACCCTCGGGCATGACCTCGACATCCGCACCGACGTACCGAAATACCGGGTGTTTCGCGAGGGCACGCTGATGGACGAGGTGACGGATATCCGCGATCTGTGGTCGGACGATCTGGTGACGGTGGCGCTGGGGTGCTCGTTCACCTTCGAGAACGCGCTGATCCGCAACGGCATTCCGGTTCGCCATGTCGAGCGGGGGCACAATGTGCCGATGTTTTCGTCCAACCGGGCGCTGGTGCCCGCGGGCCCGTTCGGGGGCACGATGGTTGTCACGATGCGGCCCGTCGCCGCCGACCGGGTGGCCGATGCCTATGCGATCAGCGCGCGGTTTCCGCAGGCGCACGGCGCCCCCATCGCCCACGGCGATCCCGCCGATCTGGGGATCGCCGATCTGGACAGTCCCGACTGGGGCGAGGCCGTCGAGGTGCGCGCGGGCGAGGTGCCGGTCTATTGGGCCTGCGGTGTGACGCCGCAAAACGTCCTGCTGGACGCGCGTCTGCCGCTGTGCATCACCCATTCTCCCGGCCACATGCTCTTGTCCGATGTGGCCGAGGACGCCGAGACGACAATCTATCAGGATCAGGGCGTTACGATCCTTACCTGATGCGATGCCTTACCCTAAAACAGCACTTATCCAACATGGAGACTACAATGCGTACATCACTGGCCATCCTTGCCGCCACCACCGCCCTCGCGTCCCCGGCCCTTGCCGAGAATTTCGCCGTCGTCGGATCCTGGTCGAGCCTGCCGCTGCACAACGCCTACGAGGTGCCGTTCTGGTCCGAGATCCTGCCCGAGGCCTCGGGTGGCGTGATCACGACAGAGGTGACGACGCACAACGAGATGGGCCTCGGCCTTGGCGATGTGTATCCGCTGCTGGGCGAAGGCGTCTATGACGTGGCGATGACCGTGGGCGATTACGCCGTGGCCGACGCGCCCGAACTCGAGGGCCTCGATGTGCCGCTGGTGGCGCTGACCGCCGACGAGGCACGCGCCATGGTCGACGCGGCCCGCCCGATGCTGGACGAGATTTTCGCGACCCGCTTCAACGCGCAGGTCCTGGCCGTGGCGCCCTATCCGCCGCAAATCGTGTTCTGCAACGCCGAGATCACGAGCCTCGGGGACCTCGAGGGTCTCAAGGTCCGCGCGTCGGGCCGCATGACCGCGAAACTGCTCGAGGCGCTGGGTGCCGAAGGCGTCAACGTGTCCTTCGCCGAGGTGCCCGGCGCGCTGCAGAACGGCGTCGTCGATTGCGCCGTCACCGGTGCCGGGTCGGGCTATTCTGCCGGCTGGTGGGAGGTCTCGACGCATCTGCTGCCGATCCCGCTGGGCGGCTGGGACCCGGTCGTCACGGCGATGAACCTGGACCGCTGGAACGGTCTGGACGCGGCGATGCAGGAGCTGATCATGAGCGAGATCGTCACCGGTTTCGAGGATCCCGCCTGGGCCGGCGCGCAGGGTGCGCTGGACAACGACATCGCCTGCCTGACCGGCGTCGGCGAGTGCACCAGCGGCGAGGTCCGCTCGATGACGCTCGTCGAGGTATCAGACGAAGATTTCGCCCGTGCCCGTGACGTGCTGACCGGCGAAGTGCTGCCCGAATGGGCAGAGCGCGCCGGTGGCGACTGGGCCGCGCGCTGGAACGACAGCGTCGGTGCCGCCGTCGGTGTGACGATCGAATAGGGCGCGTTGCGTCGGGGCCTCCGGGTATCGGGGGCCCCGACACCGTTTCCAGCCTTTCAAGCCCCCTCTTTCGATCTCACCCATTCATGGAGCTGCCGATATGGAACTCGTGATGATACAACGGCTGCGCGCGCTGAATACCGGTGTCGCCATCTGGTGGGCCTCGGCCTGCTGGGCTGTGCCGCCTTCGTGCTGCTCGACATTGTCATGCGCCAGATCGGCGAGGGCCTCGGCGGGACCGAAGAGATCGCGGGCTATGCCATGGCCCTCGCGACGTCCTGGGGCATGGCCTATGCGCTCCTCGAGCTGGGGCATGTGCGGATCGACCTGCTGCGCGCGCGCGGCGGCACCCTGACCCGGGCGCTTTTCGATCTGTTTTCGATGGTGGTGATGTCCGCCGTCGTGGTGTTCATCGCGATCAAGGCATGGCCCGTCGTCGCGCGCTCGATCACCAACGGCAGCCGGGCGAACACGCCGCTGGAGACGCCGCTGGTCTGGGTGCAGATGCCGTGGTTCCTCGGCTGGTGCTGGTTTGCGGTGATGTCGTGCCTTGTGACCCTTTGTGTGCTGTCCCTTATCGCCAAGGGCCGCGCACGCGAAACCGAGGCGTTCGCGGGCGCCTTCGCAGAACAGGACAGCCTGAAATGATCGCCTCCGTCGCCATCGGCCTGCTTGGCCTGCTCACCCTGTCGATCCCCGTGGGGATCGTGCTTTTCCTGCTCGGTTTCGGCCTCGACACCTTCTTTTCGTCGTTCCCGCTGAGCCGGGGCCTTGGCAACCTTGTCTGGTCCTCGTCCAATTCCGCCACGCTGATCGCGATCCCGTTCTTTGTATTGCTGGGCGAGATCCTCGTGCGGTCCGGCGTCGCCACCCGCACTTATGCCGCGCTCGACCGGTGGGTTTCCTGGCTGCCCGGTGGCCTCGTGCATGCCAATATCGCCACGGCGACGATGTTCTCGGCCACCTCCGGGTCATCGGTCGCAACCGCCGCCACGGTCGCCACGGTCGCCATGCCGCAGGCGGAAAAGCTGGGCTATGACCCGAAGTTGTTTTCCGGCGCCATCGCGGCGGGCGGCACCCTTGGCATCATGATCCCGCCGTCGATCAACCTGATCGTCTACGGCTTTCTCACCCAGTCCTCGATTCCGCAGCTGTTCCTCGCGGGCCTTGTCCCCGGCCTTGCGCTCGCGTTGATGTTCATGGGCGTTACCGTGGCGATCTGCGTTGTGCGCCCCTCTCTGGGCGGCATCCGGCGGACATTCCCGCTGGCGCAGATGCTGCGCGCGCTGGTCGACCTGGTGCCGATCATCATCCTGTTCGCGATGATCGTAGGCTCGATCTATCGCGGCTGGGCCACGCCGACAGAGGCGGCGGCGGTGGGCGTTGCGGGCGCGCTTCTGATCGCGCTGGCCTTTGGCGGCGTATCGCTGTCGATGATGAAACTCTCCATCCTCGGCACCGTGAAAATCACCTCGATGATCATGCTCATCGTCATCGGTGCCTCGTTCCTGAACTTTACGCTCGCCTCCGCCGGACTGGGCCGCGAGCTGACCGATCTGATGACCGGCCTCGGCCTGACACCGCTCAAAACCATCCTCGTCGTCGTGGTCCTCTATATCGTGCTCGGGTTCTTCATCGAAACGCTGTCGCTGATGGTCGTGACGATCCCGATCATCGTGCCGCTGGTGGTGGAACAGGGGTTCGACACGATCTGGTTCGGCATCCTGATGATCGTGCTGATCGAAATGGCGCTGATAACGCCGCCCGTGGGCCTGAACCTGTATGTCGTGCAGGGGGCGCGAAAATCGGGTTCGCTGACCGAGGTGATGCTGGGCACGATCCCCTACGTCTGCATGATGCTGCTGATGGTGGTCCTGCTGATCGCCTTCCCGTCCATCGCCCTGTTCTTGCCGGCGCTGTTGAACTAATCCCCAAGGCGCGCACCGCGCGAGGAGTACCGATCATGTGGCAATTCTGGGTCGACCGTGGGGGCACCTTCACCGATATCGTCGCCAAGGACCCGAACGGGGCGCTGCACACGCACAAGCTGTTGAGCGAAAACCCGGAAGTGTATGCGGATGCCGCCGTGCATGGCATCCGCGCGCTTCTGGGCCTTGCCCCCGATGCCGCGATCCCCGAAGGCCGGATCGGCGCGGTGAAGATGGGCACCACCGTCGCCACCAATGCGCTGCTCGAGCGCAAGGGCGAGCGGACCGTCCTGCTCATCACCCGGGGCCTGCGCGATCTGTTGCGCATCGGCTATCAGAACCGGCCGCGCCTGTTCGATCTGAACATCGTGCTGCCGGAACTCTTGTATTCGGAGGTGATCGAGGTCGACGAGCGTCTGGACGCCGAGGGGAACGTCGTGACAGCGCTGGATGCGGCGGCCGCGAAGACAGCCCTCGTGGCGGCGCATGAACAGGGCTATCGGTCTGTCGCCATCGCCCTGATGCACAGCTACAGGTTTCCCGCGCATGAGCAGACACTGGGCGATATCGCGCAGGCGGTCGGGTTTTCGCAGGTCTCGCTGAGCCACAAGGCCAGCCCGCTGATCAAGCTGGTGGCGCGTGGCGATACCGTCGTCGTCGACGCCTATCTGTCGCCGATCCTGCGCCGCTATGTGCGGCAGGTGGCGGACGCACTGGGTGCGCAGACGCCGCTGATGTTCATGCGCTCCAACGGCGGTCTGACGGACGCGGGCCTGTTCGAAGGGCGCGACGCGATCCTGTCGGGGCCTGCGGGCGGCGTCGTGGGGATGGTGCGGACCGCCGCCGAACAGGGGTTCGACCGGCTCATCGGGTTCGACATGGGCGGGACGTCGACGGACGTGTGCCATTACGCCGGCGAATTCGAGCGCAGTTTCGAGACCGAGGTTGCCGGCGTGCGGATGCGCGCGCCGATGATGTCGATCCACACGGTTGCGGCGGGCGGCGGGTCGATCCTGTCGTACCGCGACGGGCGGATGCAGGTCGGCCCCGAAAGTGCGGGCGCCAATCCCGGCCCCTGCGCCTATCGCCGCGGCGGGCCGCTCACGGTCACCGATTGCAACGTGCTGCTGGGCAAATTGCAGCCCGCGCAATTCCCCGCCGTCTTCGGCCCGAACGCCGATGCGCCGCTGGACGCGGAGGCCGTTGCCGTGAAATTCGACGCGCTGACCGCTGAAATCGCACGAGACTCCGGCGTCGACCGCCCGCCCGAGGAGATCGCCGAAGGATTCCTGCGCATCGCGGTCGAGAATATGGCCAATGCGATCAAGAAGATCTCGGTGCAGCGCGGCTATGACGTCACCAGATACACGATGAACTGTTTCGGCGGTGCGGGCGGTCAGCACGCCTGCCTGATCGCCGATACGCTGGGGATGGAGAGCATTTTCATCCACCCCTTCGCGGGTGTGCTGTCGGCCTTCGGCATGGGCCTCGCGGACGTGCGTGCGATGCGCGAACATCAGTTCGGCGGTGGTCTGGACGCGATGGACGCGGCACAGGCGGCCCTCGACACGTTGATTGAACAGGCGCGGGCCGAGGTCGCGGGTCAGGGTATCGGCGACGCGCAGATCGATATCGTCGCCACCGCCCACATCCGCCCCGATGGCGCGCAGCAGACCTTGCCGGTGCCCTACGGCACGGCGGATGCGATGACGCAGGCCTTCGAGACCGCGCATCGGGCCCGTTTCGGGTTCGTCCCCCGGGACGCGCGCCTGCTGATCGACATGCTCACCGCCGAGGCCATCGGCTCGACCGGCGAGGGCGTGCGCCTGCCCGATACCGGCCCCCAAACCGGTCGTGTGCGCAGCGACGGCACCGCGCGCATGTGGTCGGAGGGCGACTGGCACGACGTGCCGCTGGTCGACAGGACACAGCTGGCCGATGGCGATCGCGTCACCGGCCCCGCGATCCTGACCGAACCCACGGGCACCAATATCCTCGAGGCGGGCTGGCAGGCAACCTGCGGCACCGGCGGCAATCTGGTGCTGACCCGGCCCGTACCGCTGGCCCGCACAGAGGCCATCGGCACCGCCGTCGATCCCGTCATGCTCGAGGTGTTCAACAACCTGTTCATGTCCATCGCCGACCAGATGGGCGCCACGCTGGCCAACACCGCCTATTCGGTGAACATCAAGGAACGCTACGATTTTTCCTGCGCGATCTTCGACGGTAACGGCGATCTGGTCGCCAATGCGCCGCATGTGCCGGTGCACCTGGGGAGCATGTCCGAAAGCGTGCGCACCGTGTTGCGCCAGAACGCCGGGCAGATCGCCCCCGGCGACGTGTTCATGATGAACAATCCCTACAACGGCGGCACCCATCTGCCCGACGTCACCGTCATCACGCCCGTCTTCGACGCGGCGGGCGACGAGATCCTGTACACCGTGGCCTCGCGCGGCCACCACGCCGACATCGGCGGCAAGACGCCCGGAAGCGCGCCACCCGACAGCCGCCACATCGACGAGGAAGGTGTGCTGATCGACAATTTCCTGCTGGTAAAGGCCGGATCCCTGCGCGAGGCCGAGTCGCGCGCGCTGCTGGCATCGGGAAAATTCCCCTGCCGCAACGTCGACCAGAACATGGCCGACCTTGCCGCCCAGATCGCGGCCAATGCCACCGGCGCGGGCGAACTTGCCCGGATCACCGGCCAGTTCAGTGCGCCCACGGTACACGCCTATATGGGCCACGTGCAGGACAACGCCGAGGAAAGCGTGCGCCGTGTCCTCGACGTGCTGTCCGACTGCGCGTTCACCTATCCGCTGGATTCGGGCGCGCGGATACAGGTGGCCGTCACGGTGGATCGCGCCGCACGCGAGGCGCATATCGACTTTACCGGCACCAGCCCGCAGTCCGAGTTCAACTATAACGCGCCGCTGGCGATTTGCCGCGCCGTCGTGTTGTACGTGTTCCGCACGCTGGTGGGCAGCGATATCCCGATGA
The DNA here is from genome assembly GCA_963761735.1 of uncultured Alphaproteobacteria bacterium. Taxonomy (GTDB): domain Bacteria; phylum Pseudomonadota; class Alphaproteobacteria; order Rhodobacterales; family Rhodobacteraceae; genus CAVXHQ01. The sequence continues at coordinate 836,770 of CAVXHQ010000001.1, read as the reverse complement.
ACGAAGGCTGTCTGAAACCGCTGCGCCTGACGGTGCCCGAGGGCTCGATGATCAACCCCGCCTATCCGGCGGCGGTGATTTCGGGTAATACCGAGGTGAGCCAGGCGATCGCCGACACGCTGTACGGCGCGCTGGGGGTGATCGCGGGATCGCAGGGTACGATGAACAATTTCGTCTACGGCAACGACACGCATCAGAATTACGAGACGATCTGCGGCGGCACCGGGGCAGGCTTTACAGAAAAGGCGGGGGGCTTCGACGGCACCAGCGCGGTGCACAGCCACATGACCAACACCCGCATGACCGACCCCGAGGTGCTCGAGACCCGGTTTCCGGTCCGCGTCGATGCCTTCGCGATCCGACACCGCTCCGGCGGCGCGGGCAAATGGACCGGTGGCAACGGCATCGTCCGGCACCTGCGGTTCCTCGAACCGATGACCGTCACGGTACTGTCGTCGCACCGCGAAGTGCCGCCGCTGGGCGCCGCCGGGGGCGGGCCGGGGCAGGTGGGGCGCAACGCCGTTCTGCGCGCCGATGGCACGCGCGTAGCGCTGAAGGGCAACGACGAGGTCGAAATGGCGACGGGCGACGTTTTCGTGATGGAGACGCCGGGTGGCGGCGGATACGGCGCGGCGTGACCGGCGCTTTCGCAAATACCGGGATACAGACACCAGCATGAGGAGTGCCGCATGAAATTCGTCCACGACGGGAGTCCGGTCGCCGCGGAGATCGGCGATGTGATCGTCGCGGGCTGGACCGGCCGCGACGCCGCAGCCGTCGCGCATCACATCGACGAATTGCGCGCCCTTGGCGTCGCGCCGCCCTCGGCCACGCCGCTGTTCTACCGCGTCTCGCGCGACCTCCTGACGCTGGGCGATACCATCGACGTGCTCGGAGACGCCACCTCTGGCGAGGCGGAACCGCTGGTGATCGACACCGGCGGGCAGCGCTGGCTCGGCCTTGCCTCCGACCATACCGACCGCGCGCTCGAGGCCACTTCCGTCGCGGCCTCCAAACAGATCTGCGCCAAGGTCTGCGCGGGCGAGGTCTGGGATATGGCCGACGTCTCGGACCACCTCGATGCCCTGCACCTGCGCGCGTGGATCGACGACGGGCAAGGCTGGACCCTGTATCAGGACGGCACGCTGGCCTCGATCCTGCCACTGCCGGCGCTGATCGAACGGGCCGGGCTGCGCGACGGGGCCGCGATGCTGTGCGGCACACTGCCCGCCATCGGCGGCGTGCGCGCGGCCGCTGCATTCCGCGCCGAACTGGTCGACCCGGTGCGCGGACGGACCATTCAGCTGGAATACAGGCTGCGTGTCTTGCCAATGATTTCCTGAAAACGCCGCTTCTGAAATCAGGTTGCCGCGATCAGGCTGTCGCGATCAGGCTGCCGCGATCAGGCTGCCGTAATCAGGCTGCCGCGATCAATCGGGCAGTGCCGACAGCAGCCTCGGTATGGGCGGCGGTGCCGATATCGCATCCCATGACGCGCGCGCGGATTGCCGTCCAGACCGGGTTCCGCGCGCCGCCGCCCGCGGTGAAAACAGGTGCGGGCACGGGCGCGCCGAGGGCCTGCATCTGCGCGTAACACCGTGCCTCGATCCGGGCGATCCCCTCGAGGATGCCGTGCAGAAACGCCGCGTCGTCGTCCGGGCGCGGAGACATCCGGGGCGCCATCGCGGGATCGTTGACCGGAAACCGCTCACCCGGGCCCGGCAGGGGGTAATAATCCAGCGGGCTTGGTTTCGCGGGGTCGATCCGGTTCGACAGGGCCGCAAGATCGGCGTCGGTGAATAGCTGCCGCAGCACCCCGCCACCGGAATTGGACGCGCCCCCAACGAGCCAGCCGGTGCCCAGTCGATGCGAATAGAGGCCGATGTCGGGGGCGTCGATCCGCTCTGCACTGAGCAGTTTGACGACCAGCGTGGTGCCGAGCGAGGTCACCGCCGCGCCGATCCGCAGGGGGGCGGCGGCAAGGAACGCCGCGATGCTGTCGGTGGTGCCGACGTGGATCGTCGCATCCGGCGACAGGCCGAAGATCTGCCGCCACATCGCCCGCAACCGGCCCCGCCGCGGCCCCCGCGGACAGCACCCGTGGCAGCAGTTCGGCCATCCCGAGGTCTGCCATCCACGCGGGCCAGTGCCCCGTCGCCGGATCGACGCCGGTCTTCAGCGCGTTGTTGACGTCCGACACCCCGCCCGTGCCCCTCAGCCGCGCGGCGATGAAATCGGCCTGGTGCATCAGGTGCACCGCGCGCCCGTCGCTGTCCTCGACCATCAGGTGCAGGGCGCGGGCCAGCGCGGATCCGGAACCGCGGGTGATGTGCGGATCGGGGGCCACGGCGGCGATGCGTGTCGCCTCGGCCGCGAAACCGCCGGAATTGTACATCAGCGCGCGGGTTACCGGGGCCAGATTGGCGTCCGCCAGGACCATGCTCCCCGAGGTGCCGTCCACGCCGATGCGCGATATCTCCAGCGGGTCGATGCCCTGCGCCGTCAGGTCCGCGATCTGCGCGCGCAGGCAGCCCGTCACGCCGCGCCACCAGCCCATCGCGTCGATGCGGTCGGCGTTCTGCGGCCCATAGGCCCCGCGTGCCATCGACAGCACGGCGCCGTCCGGCGCCAGCACCGCCGATCGGATGCCGCTGGTGCCAAGGTCGATGCCGAGAGCCAGGCTCATGTCCGCGCGGCCAGCGCCTGACGGTATTTTTCGGCGTCCCAGTTCAGCAGTTCGGCCTCCGCTTCTGCCCCGATGGCCTCCGCGTCCCAGTCGGGCGGCAGGCGGCTCAGGACATCCCACAAACAGCGCAGCATCGCCGCCTGCGATGCTGTCGCCCCCTTGCGCAAGGCCACGCCCGTCCCGGCAATCGCGATTGCCGGTGCTGTGCCATCCGCATCCGACGCGGGCAGGGCGGGGCCAAGGAACACGACGTGATCGGGATAATAGGACCCGGCAATGGCCAGACGGGCGATGCGCGCGTTCTGCACCAGGCCCTGCTCGTCGGCCCAGTCGAAACCGTCGGGCGGGGCCCCGTCCGGTTCGGGATGGAACGTCCGCAGGTGCGGCATCGCAAGGCGCGCCTCGACGTCCTCGATCAGCGCCGCAACCCCGGCCACGGTGGACCCGCAGCAGATCAGGCCGTGGTTTTCCAGCACGACGACCTGCGTCTGCGGCGTTACCCGTTCCAGAATCCTGCCCGTCAGCGGCAGGCCGGGTTTGGCGTAGGGCACGCGTACGAAGGGCAGCCCGGCCAGTTTATCCACCGCAACCGCGCGCCCTTGCGGGCTGATGGCATGGGCCAGCATGGCGACGGAATGGGTATGGGCGATCACGGGCCAGTCGAGGGCGGCGTGGAACGTCGTCTCGATCGACGGGCGCAGGGTGTTTGCGGGATCCAGAACCGTCGTCTTGCAGGTGCCGTCGCCGGCGCCCTGCGCCTCGGCGCGGGCGGCGTCACGGTCGACGGCGACGAAAATCTGCGCCGTCCGGGCGTTGGCCAGTTCCGTGCCAGAGGCCTTGATCCACATCGCCCCGCCCGCCTTGATCGAGGTATTGCCCCCCGGCCCCTGTACCCGCAGCGGATCGGAGCCGAGACGGGCGGACAGGGCGCGAAAGGCCGCGAATTCGGCGGGCAGGGCGGGGACGGTCATCGGGCTATTCCAACTGGGCAAGGGTGAAAGTGGGCAGCGGTGCGGTCTCGGCTGTCGCAAGGCGGTGCAGCGCGGCGTCGATGTCGCCCGCCGCAAAGGCCGCTGCGTGCAATCCGCCACGGATGAAACAGGTGTCCCATCCCGCAGCATGGCCGCCCGCGATATCATGCTCGAGGCTGTCGCCGACCATGAGCAGGCGACCGGCCACGCAGCCCAGTGCGGTTTGCACAGCCTGAAATACGGGGCGATGCGGTTTGCCGTAAAACACGACGCGGCCCCCGGCCTCGGCATGATCGTGGGCAAGGGCACCGGGCGAGATCACCGTCACGCCGCCCGCGCGCGGCGAGGCGCGGTCGGGGTTGGTGCACAACACCGGCAGGTCGCGCGCCATCGCCACGTCCAATATGCGGTGCGCGTCACCGGGGCCGGCGTCATCGGCCAGACCCATCAGCAGGATCGCGTCCGCGATGCGGGGATCGTCGGTAAAGGCGACGTCGAGGCCCGCGCCCCAGCGGGCGGCGTCGCCCGGGCGTCGGTGATGGTACAGACGCGGGCAGGGCCACCCGCCCCGAGGCCATGTCCTGCCACAACGCCTCGCCGGACGTCATCACGAGATCGAACAGGTCCGCACAAAACCCCATCGCGGCGATCCGCGCGGCATTGGGCGCGGCCCTCTTGCCAGAATTCGACAGCACGGCAAACCGCGTCCCGCGCAACGTCGTCAGCGTGTCGATGGCGCGCGGGTACGGGGTCGTGCCGTCGTGCAGCACGCCCCATTGGTCGAGGACCACCGCGTCATAGTCCCTGGCGATCTCTTTCAGGCTATCGAGGTGGCGGACCATGCCGTGGCCAGACCTCAGACGGGATCGGGCGTGGGCGGAACGAGCGCCGCGACATAGGCGTCGGCCTCGTCTTGCGTCATCGCAGGCGCAGCCTTTTGCGCCAGACCCGGGGCCATGTCGCCGAAATAGAACTTGTATCCCGGAATGTGCTGGCGCCGCTTGCGGATGGGCATGCCCTCATAGGGGAACACGTCGGAGCGGGCGTTGGCGCGTGCGTCGTGACACGCGAGGATGTAGTCGGCGCGCTTGTCCAGTTCCTCGACCGATTTCCAGCCCTCGAAGCTGTTCACGAACCGCGCGGGCACCCAATAGCGCCAGCCCTCGTCGGGGTTCGGCTCCATGTTGCGTTCCTGAAAGATCGCGTCGCCCGCGATGACGATATCACCGGCGCTCGTGGCCACGGTGACGGCCATGTGGCCGACCGAATGGCCCGGCGTGTGGAACATGGTGATGCCCGGCAGCACCTCGGTCTCGTCCTCGATCGCCTCGAAGGCGCAGCCGGCATAGGCGGGTTCGATATCCAACACGCCGCTTTCATAGGTGCGATAGTAGAGCGGCAGGGGATTATAGGCCATTTCGATCTCGGCCCTGGGGGCGATGAGCCGAGCGTTCCTGAACTGTTTCATGTTCTGCACATGGTCCCAGTGCAGGTGGGTAAAGACGATGGCGTCGATCTCGTCGGGGTGGACGCCGAGTTTCTGTTCGAGGTGCTCGTGGACCTGCAGACAGCCGCGCTTGTCGCATTTGTGATGGTATTTCGTGGCGCGCTCTTCGTCGCACAGCCCGGTGTCGATCAGGATCTTGTGGGTGCCGGTGTCGACATAGTGGCAATAGACCGGGTTCCAGATCTTCTTGCCCGCCGGGCCCTTCCAGAAGATATAGGTGCCAAGGTCGGCCTCGAGCCAGCCGGTGTTGATCGGGTAGATCCTGGTTTCCTGCACGCCCATCTGGCTCTCCATTGCATCGGTCAAAGTTTGTATACAAATGGCCGGTTGTCTGTGCGATGACAACCCGGAATGTGCATCCGGGGTCTAGTTCGCGGCCAGGGTCTGCTTGAAACTCGCCGCCATGTGGGCGCGCATGCCGTCTGCCGCAGCGACGGAATCCTGCGAGAATATCGAGGCGATCAGCACCTCGTGGCTCTGCGCCGACGCGATGAGATCGGCCTTGTCGGCGAATTTCTTGGCCCGGAACGGGCCGGTCCGGCGGCGGAATTCGCTGGCGATCTCGGCCATGTAGGGATTACCGGTGGCGCGATAGATCGCCTCGTGCAGATCTTCGTTGGCGCGCAGATAGGCCATGCGCTCGCCTGCCTCGGCCGCCGTGATGCATTCGGCCTGCGCGGTTTCGATCTCGAGCCGCGCCAGAAGCGTCAGCCTTTGCGACGCGATCCGCGCGCAGGCAGCCTCGATTTCATGCATCGCTTCAAAGATTTGCGCCAATTCCTCGCGGGTATACTGCGCCACGCGGACGCCGCGCTTTTCGCCCGGGATCAGAACGCCCTGCGCCACGAGCCGCGACAGCGCCTCGCGGACCGGCGTGCGCGAAACGCCGAACCTTTCGGTTAGTCTGATCTCGTCGAGACGTTCGCCCGGCGCGAGGGCGCCTGCGGCGATATCGTCCATCAGTACGGTTTCGATATGGCGGACGGTACCGCCCCGGGGCGTTACGGTGGAGGCGACTGCCGGCTTGTGGGGCATGGAGCGAACCTTCCGGGGTGCGGTGCGATGTCACACTACCTACGCGATGTAGTCAGAAAATGCAAATTTGGATATTTACATTCTACTTTGTATACACAATGCTCATTCAACGCGAACACGAGGGAATCGATGCCCACCATCCGCCTTGAAAAACTGGTGAAACGCTACGGCCCGACACAGGTCCTGCACGGGATCGACCTGTCGATGGCCGAGCATGAATTCACCGTCCTCGTCGGCCCGTCGGGCTGCGGCAAATCGACGACGTTGCGGATGCTTGCGGGCCTCGAGGACGTGTCCGACGGCGAGATCTATATGGACGACCGCGCCATCAGCGACCTCGATCCCAAGGACCGTGACATCGCGATGGTTTTTCAGGACTACGCGCTGTATCCGCACATGAATGTCGCGCGGAACATGTCGTTCTCATTGCGTCTGCAAAAGCGGCCGCAGGCGGAGATCGACAAGAAAGTCGGCGAAATCGGCGAAATGCTCGGGCTGTCGCCGTTTCTGGCGCGCAAGCCCGGCGAACTGTCGGGCGGTCAGCGTCAGCGTGTCGCCATGGGCCGCGCGCTGTGCCGCGATGCCAGAACATTCCTGTTCGACGAGCCGCTGAGCAACCTCGACGCCAAATTGCGCGGGCAGATGCGCGCCGAACTGGCGCTGATGCGGCAGAACGTCAAAAAGAACATGGTCTATGTCACCCACGACCAGATCGAGGCGATGACGCTGGCCGACCGGATCGTGGTGATGAACGGCGGCCATATCCAGCAGCAGGGCACGCCCTCCGAATTGTTCAGGAACCCCGCGAACAAGTTTGTCGCCGGTTTCCTCGGCTCGCCGCCAATGAATTTCCTGACCGCGACGCTGGCCGACGAGGGCGGGCGGGTCGTTGCGAGGGGCGACGGTTTCTCGCTGGCCTTGCCGGATGCCCTCGCGGCCCGGGCGCGCGCCGCGAATGTGCAGACGGTGACGCTGGGCCTGCGGCCTTCCGATCTTGAATACTCGGCACAGGCCCCTGCCGGTACGGCCCTGGATCTGAAGGTGGTTGTGTCTGAATACGTCGGCGCGCAATCGGTGCTGATCTGCGCCTGCGGTGCCGCCAAAGTCACCGTCGAGATCAAATCCGAAACGCCGATCGCCCTTGGCGAGACCTTGCGTTTTGCCGTGCGCCCCGAGGGGCTGCACCTGTTCGACCCCGAAACGGACGTGGCGCTGTGACGCCGCGCATTCAGGAACGTCGCGCGATACGATCCGCGCAGTGAACCCCGCGGGCTGCGTGCCTGCGAACCGAACCTCAGCAACTGGGAGGAATACATGCTGAAGATCCTCAAGACGACGACCATGATCTCCGGTCTGGCAATCGCCACGGCCGCCGTCGCGCAGGAAGGCCCCTATGCGCCCTACGCGGGGACGACGCTTATCGTCAATTTCCCTTCGCATCCGCACTATAACGCGGTCCTCGAGGTGCTGCCGCAGTTTACCGCGCAGACCGGCATCGAGGTCGAGGTGGACATGCTGCCCTACCTCGACATGCGCGAGCGGCAGACACTCGAGCTGACGCTGGACGAGGGCGCCTATGACCTGATCTCCTACGTCGTGTTCTCGAAGGCGGATTACGTCTACGCCGACCAGATCGAGAACCTTGCCCGGTTCTTCATGAATCCGGCGCTCGCCGATCCGAACTATGACGCCGCCGACCTGATCGACGGCTACGTGCAGAACATCGGCGTCGCCGGTGGCGAGCGCGGCTATCTGCCCGGCCCGACCGGTTCGCTCTACGGCCTGCCGTTCGGCTCGGAAACGAGCGTGCTCTACTACCGTACCGACGTGTTCGAGGAACTTGGCCTCGAAGTGCCGGAAACCTATGACGAACTGCTGACGCTGGCCTGCCAGATCCCCGAAATGATGCCCGGCATGGGCGGCGTCGCGTCCCGCGCGGCATCGGGCCATCAGGCGAGCCACGCGTTCCTGCTGCACCTCGCGCCGCTGGGCGGCCGTGTGTTCGGCGAAGGCTGGGAGCCGACGATCAACAACGCCGAAGGTGTCGCCGCCGCCGAGGCGCTGAAAACCATCGTCGATTGCGGACCCGAAGGATCGTCGTCCTTCGGTCCGTCCGAGGCGGCAAACGCCTTCGCGCAGGGGCAGGCGGCGATGTTCATCGACAGCATCGCCTTTGCGGCCGGCTTCGAGGACGAAAGCCAGTCCACCGTCGCCGGCAACGTCGGCTGGGCACCGCATCCGATGGGGGAGATCCGCGCCAGCCAGACCGGCGGTTTCGGCCTCGCCATCCCGCAGAACGCCCAGTACCCCGAGGCGGCCTTCCTGCTGATGCAGTGGCTGACGTCGAAAGAGGGCGACCTTGCGGTGGCGATGGCGGGCGGCAACCCGTCGCGGTTCTCGACCTATGAGAACGCCGAGCTGAACGCGCAGTATCCGTGGTCGGCCACCTTCGGCGAGGCGCTGCAATACGCCGATCCCGACTGGCGCCCGATCATCCCCGCCTGGGGCCGGATCAACGCCGATATCGGCACCACGATGAGCCAGGTCCTGACCGAGGATCTCGACATTCAGGAGGCGCTCGACGGTATCGCCGACCGCACCCGGACGCTGATGGAAGAAGAGGGTTATTACCTCTGGACGCAGTGATCGCCGATCGCGTCTGATTGATTGAGCCCGGTCCGGCCCGTACACCTGTGCGGGCCGGACGCACCCCCGATACCCGAAAGTTTCCGCGACGCGCGCGCCCCATGCGTCGGCGGCCTGACCCGCACGCCCGGAGCCCCAGATGTCGCAGCCCATGAGCCCGAAGACAGCCACCGCGACCGCCGCGTCCGCCCGGGTCCGCAAATCCCGCGCGGGCCGCCTGACGCCCTATATGTTCGCGGCCCCCGCCGGTCTGGTCATGGCGCTCGCGCTGTTCTATCCCATCGGCTACATGATCTGGGGCAGTTTCCGCGACTGGGACCCGAGCCAGACCATCGGCGAGACCGATTTCGTGGGCCTTGCCAACTATGCCAAGCTGTTGGTGGACCCCGCGTTCCACGAGAGCTTCTGGGTCACGATGATCTTCGCGTTCACCGTGGTCTCGGTCGAGATGGTGCTCGGCGTCGGACTGGCGCTGCTGCTCGACCGCAATATCCGCGGCATGTCGGTGCTGCGCACCCTGTTCATCCTGCCGATGATGATCGCGCCCGTGGTCGTGGGCCTCGTCTGGCGGTACATGTTCCACCAGACCTACGGCACGTTCAACCGCTTCCTCGAAAGCGTCGGCCTGCCGACGGTCAACTGGCTGGGCCAGAACCCGCTGCTGTCGGTGATGATCGCCGACATCTGGCAATGGACGCCGTTCATCTTCATCCTGTCGCTGGCCGCGCTGCAATCGCTGCCGCGCTCGGCCCTCGAGGCGGCGCGCATCGACGGCGCGACCGGCTGGCAACAGATCATCCACATCAAGCTGCCGCTGATGGCGTCGGTCCTGATCGTGACGATGCTGCTGCGCCTGATCGACGCCTTCAAGGTGCTCGAGGTGATCCTTGTGCTCACCGGCGGCGGGCCGGGCCTGTCGACCGAGATCCTCGCGCTGCGGATTGCCCGCACCGCCCGCGAATTCCGCGATCTGGGCGAGGCGGCGGCGATGTCGAACTATCTTCTGATGCTGCTGATGATCCTGACGCTGGGCATGTTCGCCTTTACCCGCTGGCAAGAGGCGCGCGCCCGGCGCCTGACCTATGCCGGACAGGAGGACTAGGACATGGCCGAGAACACCTACGAGCGGCAGAACCCGGCCTATTACGTCCTGATCGCCATCCTCGTGTTCATGTCGGTGGGGCCGGTGGTTCTGCTGCTGTCGAACTCGCTGAAACTCGACGTGGATATCCAGAGCGGGGTGGGCGGGTTGCTGTTCATGCCCACCATCCGCAACTATGAAACCGCGCTGTGTGATATCCTGTGGTACGAGCCCGAGCATCTGCGGTTCTGCACCATCCGGTTCGGCGGCGCCTTCATCAACTCGATCATCATCGCGCTGGTCAGTACCTTCCTGACGCTGACATTCGGCTGCATGGCGGCCTATGCGCTGGTGCGGTTCAAATTCATGGGCCGCGATTCGATGTCGCTGAGCACGCTGGCGGTGCGGATGATCCCGCCCGCGGTGCTGCTGGTGCCGGTGTTCGGGCTGTGGAACAACGCCTTCTGCCTCGACAACGACGGCCTCGTCGGCGGCTGGATCCGCGATATATTTGGCGGGCGCGGCGATGTCTGCCTTGCGGGCACCCATTCGGGCATCATCCTGATCTATGTGGCGATGAACCTGCCGTTCGTGATCTGGATCCTGCAATCGTTCATCGTGCAGGTGCCGCGTTCCCTTGAGGAAGCGGCGCGCGTCGACGGGGCGGGGCCGTTTCAGGTGTTCTTCCTCGTGGTGCTGCCACTGATCAAGCCGGGCCTTGCCGCGGCGTCGATATTCACCTTTCGGATCGCCTGGAACGAATACCTGCTGGCCAGCGCGCTGGCCGACCGCGACACCATGACCGTGCCGATCCTGATCGTGAACAACGCAAGCGAATTCGACGGGCTGGGCACGATCATGGCGACGGGGATGCTGCTGGCGATCCCGCCGATCCTGTTCACGCTGTTCGCCTCGCGCCAGATCATCACCGGCATGACGGCAGGCGCCGTAAAGGGCTGATATGGCGCGCGTTTTGCTGATCGGCACCCTCGAGACCAAACGTCAGGAACTGGCCTATATGGCTGCCGCCCTGCGCCAGCATGGCCTCGACGTCGAGCTGATGGACGTCTCGCTCGGCTCCAGGGGCGAGATCTGGTCGGGGGCCGAGAAACTGGCGCGGATGGCCGCGCGGGCCGAGGCGGCCTCGGCCGAAATCGCGCGGCATTCGACGGACTGCAAGGTCGCCATCGGCGTTGGCGGCGGCACCGGTGGCGAGATCGTGCTGGCCGCGATCAAGGGCCTTCCCGCCGCTTATCCGAAAGTTCTCGTCACCACGCTGGCCTTCGATCCGCGCCCCGCCCTTGCCGACAGCTCGATCACCATCATCCCGACGCAGTGCGACATCGAGGGCCTGAACCCGCTGTTGCGACAGGTGTTCGAGAACGCCGCCGCCATGGTTGCGGGTCTTGCGAACGCGCGCACCGTCGCGGCAAGCGAGCGCCCCACCGTCGCCGTCACCACCCTTGGTGCGACGGGCCGTGCCGGTGCCGAGGTGTCGCGCGCCCTAGGCGACCGGGGGTTCGAAGCGGTGGTGTTTCACGCCAACGGCTATGGCGGTGCCGCGTTCACCCGGTTCGTGGCAGAGGGGCATGCGCGCGGCGTCATCGACCTCAACATCCACGAGTTGGGCCGGTTGCGCATCGCGGGCGCCCATGTGCCGATGCCCGGACGGTTCACCGGCGCGGGCCGGCTGCCGCGCGTGGTTTTGCCCGGCGCGCTCAATTTCATCGGCCTTGGCGCCATCGAGACGATATCGCCCGAGCATCTTGCCCGCCCGCATTACCGCCACACCGGCCAGTTCACCCATGTGAAACTTACCGCCGATGAGATGCTCGATCAGGCGCGCGCGCTGGCCGCGGCCCTGAACAGGACCGAGGGCCCGTGTCACGTCTTGCTGCCGATGGGCGGGTTCAGCCACGAGGACCGTCCGGGCGGCGCCATCGAGGACCCCGAACTGCGCGAAATCGCGGCCCACACCCTCGAACGGGAGGCGCGCGCCTATACCGTGACGCGGCTGCCAGACCATATCAACGCCTCGGTGATCGCACGCGCTGCCGTGTCGGCCCTGGGCCACGCACTGAAACAAGGGATGCCCGATGCCTGACACCACCTCCGACCTTGCCACATACCCCGATCTGCACGACAAGATGGACGCCCTTATCGCGATGGCGAAACGCTGTTTCGACGGGCGGTTGCAGACCAACGCGGGGGGCAATCTGTCGGTGCGCCTCGATGCGCGAGACGCGATCGTCATCAAGCCGTCGGGCGTGGGTTTCAACGAATGTAGCCGCGACAACCTTCAGGTCGTGTTGCTCGACGGGACGATCCTGCCGGGCGACGCGACGCTGAAACCGTCCAAGGACCTCGATTTTCACCGCGCGCTGTATCGCATCCGCGACGATATCAACGCCATCGTGCATTGCCACAGCCCCTGGGCCACGGGGTTTGCCAGTGCGGGTCTCGAAATTCCGTGCCTGACGGTGCAGACCATCGAAAAGATCGGGCGGATGCCGCTGATCCCGCTGTCGTCGAATGGCGGGCCGCAGACCGAGGTCGAGATCGGGCCGGTGTTTGCCGACACGCAGGTCCGCGCCGCCGTTCTGGCCAATCACGGCACCATCGGCGTCGGAAAAACCCTGATGGCCGCGCAGTATCTGGCGGAGATCATCGAAGAGACCGCCCATATCGCCTATGTCCGCGACACGCTGATGGCCGCCCACGGCAAGACCCAGGCGGACCTGCCGCAATTCGGCACCGCGATGGAGGCCCGCGCCGCAAAATAACGGGTGTCGGACAGACGTCGCGGCCGAGGGCGGGATTATTCTGCGGTGTCCCCGCTCCCGTGGGCGCAGCGGCGTTCCGGCGCAACGGCACAAAGGCACCCGGGCGCAGCGGCGTTCCGACGCACCGGCCTTCCGACGCACCGGCCTTCCGGCGCACCTGCCACTTCGACCGGGACATCCGCGCCTGTGCGGCATAGAATGACCCTGCCGCCGACATCCGGCAACCAGCCCTGACGGGAGTGACCCTCATCACCGATCTCATGCAGATAATCTATGTATCCCAGCCGTTCGGCTATGACATGCCGACCCTGAACGGCATCCTCGTCGATGCGCGGGACAACAACGAGCGCGACGGGATCACCGGCGCGCTGATCTGCCGGCACGACATCTATCTGCAAATGCTCGAAGGGCCCGCCGACCGGGTGCAGGCGGCATTCGCGCGGATCGCGCGGGACGACCGGCATGCCGGCATCGAGACCATCGTTTCCGAACCGGTCGCTGCACGGATTTTCGGGGACTGGGCGATGCTGCACGACCCGGCCCAGTCGATGATCTGGACCGAGCAGGAACTGTCGGACGGCGCTCTCGAGCGGGCGACACCGGATGAGTTTCGCAGCATGTTCGTGGCCCTCGCGCAAAAGGCCAAGGACGACCCGCTGATCTGAGGCGGACACCCTGTGTCGGCGGGACGATGCGGATCGCGGGGCTGAATACCCGCCTGGTTCAAACATCCTGCAGTGACGGATCTGTCTGTTCCCGACGGGGCCGATCATTCCGATCGCTGTCATCGGGCCTGACATGGACCGGACGAAAAACGGGCGGCGGTAAATCCCGCCGCCCGTCGTGTGCAACCGGGAATGGCACGAACGCGCGCCACCCCCGTTGCCTTGCGCAAACCCCGGATCAGTTCAGGTCGATGTCGTAGTCTGCCGACAGCTCGGCCTCGACGTCCACCACGGCGGCGCGCAGCGCCTCGAGGGCCACGTCGCCGCCGTCGACGTTGGTGGTGAACCACTCGTAGACCGGCTGCACCGCTTCGCCGAAGGCCGCGCGCTCTTCGGGGGTCGGGACGTACAGATCGCCGCCACCGGCCACGAAGGCCTCGTAGGCCGCGATGGATTTACGCTTGGGCGAGGCGAACGTCGCCTGCTGCAGCTGATAGAATCCGTCGACCACGATGCGGCGCTGTGCCGCGTCCATCGCCATGAAGGTGTCGTTCGACATCCACCAGAACGCGCCCATATAGGCGTGGCCGTCCAGCGTCAGGTACTGGAGCCCCGCGTCCGGAAAGTTCATGTTCATGATGTCGGTGATGCCGTTGGCGGTGCCTTCGACGACGCCGGTCTGCAGCGAGGTGAACAGCTCGGGCCAGGCGATCGGCGTGGGCGAGGCATCCAGCGCACGGACCAGTTCCTGCGGCAGGTCGGCAGGCACGGTGCGCAGTTTCAGGCCGGCCAGATCGGCGGGCGAGGTCACCCGACGCTCGGTGTTGGCAAACGAGCGCCAGCCGCCGGTGTTGCCGATGGTCATCAGACGGATCGTATCGCCCGAGGTTTCCATCGCCATGTCGCGCATGGTCCGGGTGAACGGGCCAGACAGCACGGCCTCGGCGACGCGGTCGTCGGCCATCAGGTACGGCAGGTCGAGGACCTGGATGTACGGAAAGATCGACGCGGCACCGCCCGAGGTGGAGACATAGACGTCGATGGTGCCTTCGGAGACCGCCTCGAGGCATTCCTCGCCGGTCGAGCACAGCTGCGTGCCGATGAACAGCTCGACGGCGATCTCGCCGTTCGACGCGCTTTCGACGTAGTTCTTGAACACGACGAGACCGTCGTAGTCCTCGTCCTCTTCGTTCGAGTTGGCGGTGGCGCGGATCGTGATCGATTGCGCCGCGACCGCCATGGCCGATCCGGCCAGCAGAGTTGCCGCGAGAAGCGACGTTGTGAGACCTTTAAGCATTGTGGTTCCTCCCATTTGCTTGTCTTCGTTTTTGCCCGCACGACGTCGTGCGGGCAATCTCTTTTCGATGTGCCCAGGCGTCAACCGCCCGGTCACATCTAGTTGATGAACCCGGTCATCCGCGGAATGAACAGCGAGATGGCGGGGATATAGGTGATCATGAAGATGACGAAGACCTGCACCGCCAGGAACGGCAGGATCGCGCGGCTGATCGTCTGGACCTTTTCGCCGGACACCCCGGCAGCCACGAAGAGCACAAGGCCCATCGGCGGCGTCGCAAGGCCCACGGTCAGGTTGATTGCCATGATCATCGCGAAATGCACCGGATGCACGCCGAGTTCCACGAAGATCGGCCCCAGGATCGGTCCGAGGATGATGATCGCGGGGCCTGCATCCAGAAACATGCCGACGACGAACAACAACAGGTTGATCAGGAACAGCAGGATCAGCGGGTTGTCCGACAGCCCGAGGATGATGTCGGTCATGATTTCGGGCGCATGGCTCAGCGATACCACCGTCTTGAACGCGACGGCGGCACCGACGAGCAGCAGCACCGCGCTGGTCCCGAGGGCGGCGCGGCTGAGCACTGCCCACAGATCGCCGACCCGCATCGACCGCAGCACGAAGAACGCCACGATCAGGGCATAGGCAACGGCCACGGCGGAGGCCTCGGTCGGGGTGGATACCCCGATCAGGATGCCGCCGAGGATGATGATCGGCGTCTGCAACGGCGCCACGGCCTTCTTGCAGATCATGCGGTAATCGTGGCTGACCCGTTTGCGGTATCCCATCAGCAGGAAATGCGTCGCCAGCACCGAGACGGCGAACAGGCCGAGTTTCAGGGTCGTCTGGCTTGCGTCGGGGTCGTCCGAGCCGATAAACGTGATCGCCAGCCAATACACCAGACCGCCCAGGTTGATCCGCAGCAGAACGAAGCTGACCCAGTATTCGAGCGTCGAAATCTCCTGGTTGGGCGGCAGGTCGCGGGTGGCGGCGGGCAGATCGTATCTGTCGGCCATGACTCGCACGCAGACCATCAGGCCCACGCCCATCAGGATTCCGGGAATGATGCCCGCGAGGAACAGGGCCGCGACGCTCTCGCCCATCACATAGGCATAGATGATCATGATGCCGGACGGCGGAATGATCGGACCGATGATCGACGAGGCGGCCGTGATCGCGGCCGCGAATTTGCGGGTATAGCCCTTTTGCTCCATCGCGGGGATGAGCGTGCGGCCCAGCGCCGAGACGTCGGCCACGGCCGAGCCCGACATGCCCGCGAACAGGAAGCTCGACAGGATGTTGACGTGCGCGAGACCGCCACGCAGATGCCCGATCAGCGCTTGCGCGAAATCGACCAGCCGGGTGGTGATGCCGCCCCGGTTCATGATCTCGCCCGCCAGCAAAAAGAACGGCAGCGCCATCAGCGGAAAGCTGTCCATGCCGGTATACAGGTTGCGATACAGGTTGGGGATGAAATTGGCCTGACCGTCGGCGATCAGCAGCGCGAAAGGCGCGGCCAGCAGGGCAAAGAAGATCGGCACACCGATAAGGATGCAGATGATGAAAAGCGGCAGGAACCAGATCAGCATTTATTCTGCCCTCACCGCTTCGCCGCCGATATCGGACAGCTTGTTTCCATATCCCAGCATCCCGATGACGTGCCGCAACAGCAGCTCGATGTTCACGAGGATCAGCAGGAAAGAGCCCACGACGAGCGAGGCGTAGACCCACTGGTTCTTGAACCGGAGCGCCTCCCAGCCGTCACCGAGGTAATTCAGCGGCAGACGCAGCGACGGGGCGTTGCCGCGTCCCGACAGCGAAAAGAAGTGGTTGTTGATGCCGACGTTCAGCATCGTCACGAGCACCCAGAGCGACACCAGCAGGATCGCGAGGCCGAGAATGCCCGCCAGCAGACGGGGCAGGGCATCGGCCAGCATGTCGATGGCGACAAAGCCGCCCTGACGGTAGGCCATCGGTGCCATGAGACCGGTAAGCCAGAGCATCCCGAAGCGCGCGCCTTCCTCGGTCCAGGCGGGCGCGTCGTCGAGGACATAGCGAAAGAACACCTGCCCCAGGATGAGGCAGACCATCACCACGAGGGCAATCACCGCCAGAACCCTGCCCACGGCGAGCAATGCGCCGTTGACCCGTTCAAGCGGCCACAAAATTCCAAATAGAACGGCCACAGACCATCCTCCCTTGATCTTGCCGCCCCGTTTGCCGGGTGCAGCCTCCCTCGTTTCGGGCCGGGTGGTCCGGGGCTCCTCTCCCCGGGCCGCGCGATCCGTTCGTGCGTCAGGTATCGTTTGCAAGCCCCCGGAAAGTGCCGAAACGGCCACCGTGAAAAATCAACGGCTCACCGCCGGACACATGCGCGCGGATCACCCGACCGACGATGATCGAATGGTCGCCCGCGTCGTGGACCGCCTCGAGGTTGCATTCGAAACAGGCGGCAACGCCTGCGATCAGCGGCACGCCAGACGGGCTCGTCGACCAGTCCAGACCCGCAAAGGCGGTCTTGGACTGGCTGAACGCATCGCAAATGTGTTTTTGATGTTCGTCGAGAATATGGATGGCAAACCGTTGCGCATGAACGAAATGTTCATACCGGCGGGAAGATTTCGCCGGCGACCACAGCACCAGGGCCGGATCGAGTGACACGCTGGCAAAACTGTTGGCGACGATGCCGAACCCGGTCCCGTCGGGATCGCTGGTCGTTACCAGCGTCACGCCGGTGGCAAAGGCACCCAGAGCGCTGCGGAACGCGCGGGCGTCGGCCTCGGGCAGGAACGGCGCGCCGGGCGAGGACTGAATATCGTCGTCCATCATGCCACCTCGTGGCCGAGCGCGGCCTCGTAAAGTCCGAACCATGTCTGCCGGTCGATATCGACCCTGAACGCATCGGTCAGGCGGGCGATCCGGGACAACGTGTTGGTGCCCATGACGGGCAGCACGCCCGCCGGATGCGCCAGCAGCCAGGCCACGGCCACGGCGGCGGCATCCGTGCCGCTGGCCTCGGCAATATCGCGCAGCATCTGCGTCACCTTCGGCTGGGCCCCGGCCATCAGGCTGCCGCCGCCCAGCGGCGACCATGCCATCAGGGCGCGGCCTGTGCGGTGCACGAATGCCACGTCGCCGTCCACCAGCGGGCGATGCGCCCCAAGGCTCAGTTCGATCTGGTTGGCGACCAGCGTGTTCGTCATCCGGCTTTCGAGAAGTTCGATATCCCAGGGCCGGAAATTCGACACACCGACAGCGCCAACCTTGCCCTGCGACACAAGGTCGTCCAGCGCGCGCCCCGTCTCGTCGGGGTCGATCAGCGGATCGGGCCGGTGGATCAGCAGCAGGTCGATCCGGTCGATATCCATCAACGACAACGAGGCATCGACCGAGGCCATGATGTGCGCGCGGCTGGTATCGTAGTGTTTGATCCGGGTGCCCGCATGACGGCCCGCATCCACGACGATGTCGCATTTGGTGACGATCTCGACCTTGTCTTTCAGGGCAGGTGCGGCCCTGAAAGCGGCCCCGAGGATCTCTTCGGCCATGTAACCGCCATAGATATCCGCCTGGTCCAGCGTCGTGATCCCCTGTTCGAGACAGGCCTCGACCTTGGCCTGCACATGGGCGGGCGAGGTATCGGCGTCGTCGCCGAGGCGCCACATGCCATAGACGATACGGCTGAAATCGAGGCTGTCGGTGATCTGTACGCGCGGGCAGGGCGCGGCCGCGGGGGCGGTTGACTTCATGGGCGGTCTCCGGTTCCGAGAGGCGTGGCGGGGGTGCCATCCGGCACCTTTCCATAGGCGTGGGGCAGCGAACAGGTGTTCAGGTGCGGCATCACCAGACGGCCGAAATGTTCCGCCTCGTCGATGTGCGGATAGCCCGAAAAGATGAAGGCGCGGATGCCCATCTTGCGGTATTCCTCGATTTCGCTCAGCACCTGATCGGCAGAGCCGACGATGGCCGCCCCGCAGCCGGACCGCGCCCGCCCGATGCCGGTCCACAGATGCCGCTCGGCATAGCCGAACTCGTCGGCCAGTTCGCGGGCGCGGGCCTGATGGCTGACGCCCAGCGAGGTTGAATCGTGGCTGCGCTCGCGGATCAGGCGCCCGTATTCGTCGTCGAGCTTGCTCGACGAGGCTCTCGGCGTACTCGCGCGCCTCCGCCTCGGTGTCGCGCACCACCACATGCACCCGCAGGCCGTAATCGAGCGTGCGTCCGTGGGCGGCGGCACGTTCGTTTACCGCTTTCATCCGTTCGGCCAGCACGTCCTTGGTCTCGGGCCACATCAGGTAGACGTCGCATTGCGCGCCGCACAATTCCAGCGCGTCGGGGGAATAGCCGCCGAAGTACAACAGCGGCCCGCCGGTCTGGTACGGCGTCGCGGGCGCCGTGGTGACACCCTTGAAATTGTAGAACTCGCCCTCGTAATCCACCGTGTCGCGGGTCCAGCACTGCCGCAGAACCTCGACCACTTCGTGAGACCGGCGATAGCGCAGCTTGCTTTCGGACTTCTCTCCCGGGAAATCCGAGGAAATGACGTTCAGCGTCAGACGCCCTTCAAGCATGTGATCGAGGGCGGCGACAGTGCGCGCCAGCATCAGCGGCTGCAGCTCGCCACACCGGATCGCGGCCAGCAGATTGATGTCCTTTGTCAGCGGCGCCATGCCGGCGACGAAGGTCAGCACGTCCTGTCCGACCTGATAGGACGAGGGACACAACACGTTGCGAAACCCCTGCGCCTCGGCGGTTTTGACGATGGTGCTGCAATGCGCCCAGGTCGGCGCCAGCGCACTTTCGGGGACGCCGAGATAGCGGTAATCGTCGCCGCACAGGGCCGAAAACCACGACACCTCGCTTGCCTCGAGGTTTGCACTGGTGACTGGTACGATCGTCATCTGATCCCTCCCCGGAACGTTTGCGTTGCCTCTTGCCTAGCAGGTCGGAATGCCTGTAGCAATGGTGTATCAATCTGGATCGGGAATCGACATGGACAGCGCGGAGGCGGCAACGGCAAGGACGGTCGGCCTGCCCAGATATGTGCAGCTGAGCGAGCGCCTGATCCGCGAAATTGCCGCCGGACACCTTGCGCACGGCACCCGTCTGCCGCCCGAGCGCGAGATGGCCACGACCCTCGGCACCTCGGTCGGCACCCTGCGCAAGGCGCTTGCGGATCTTGAGGAAAAGGGGCTGCTGCGCCGCATTCAGGGCTCCGGCAACTATGTTCAGCACCGCGCGGGGGTCGCCTCGGTCTATTCGTTGTTCCGGATCGAACTGCTGTCGGGTGGCGGGCTGCCCGGCGCGCGGATCCTCAGTGTCGCGCGTCTGGCCAAGCCTGTGGCGGCGCCCGGTTTCGGCCCCAGCGCCGAGGGGCATCGCATCCGCCGGCTGCGGCGTCTGGACGACACCGTCGTGGCGCTCGAGGAAATCTGGCTCGATGGGGACCGTGCCGCGCGGATCGCCGTGCCGGAACTCTCCGAGTCGCTGTATCTGTATTACCGCGACCGGCTTAACCTCGTGATCGGCCGCGTCGAGGACCGCATCGGCGCCGCACCGGTGCCCGGCTGGACCGACGCCGCCTTTGGGCCGGCGGCGGGGACGACCGCGGCTTTCGTCGAGCGGATCAGCCGGGACACGGACGACGCGCCGGTGGAATATTCGCGCACATGGTTCGACAGTGGCGTCGCGCGATACGTCGCGCGCAATGGCAAGGTGTGATGCGATACGTCGCGCGCAATGGCAAGGTGTGATGCGATACGTCGCGCGCAATGGCAAGGTGTGACGCGATACGTCGCGCGCAATGGCAAGGTGTGACGCGATACGTCGCGCGCAATGGCAAGGTGTGACGCGATACGTCGCTTGCCGTCGGGTGCGGGCAGAAATGCAGTTGATACCGGGGTGCGTCGGCATCTCTCAATATGGATAAACGACATGAATACAGTGAATTACGGCCTGATCGGATGCGGCATGATGGGCCACGAGCATCTGCGCAATATCGCGTTGATCCCCGGCGCGCGGGTGGCCGTGGTCTTTGATCCGGTGGCAGAACAGGCGGCCAGTGCCGCACAGGTCGCGGGCGGCGCGCGCATCGCCTCCGGCATTGCCGATCTGCTGGCCGAACCGGCCCTTGACGCCCTTGTCGTCGTCAGCCCGAACCATCTGCATCTGGCACAGCTGACCGAGATCGGCAGTATCCGGCCCTTGCCGATCCTGATGGAAAAGCCGCTGTACACCGATCCGGCCGATGCTGCCCGCGTCGCGGCGTTCGAGGCGGACTATGCCGCGCCGATCTGGGTCGCGATGGAATACCGCTACATGCCGCCCGTCGCCGCGCTGATCGCGCAGGCGCAGGCGGCGACGGGCGGCATCCGGATGCTGTCGATCCGCGAGCACCGGTTTCCGTTTCTGCCGAAAATCGGCGACTGGAACCGGTTTAACGCCGCGACGGGCGGCACGTTCGTGGAAAAATGCTGCCATTTCTTCGATCTGATGCGCCTCGTGCTCGGGTCCGATCCGGTGCGCGTCATGGCCAGTGGCGGGCAGGCGGTGAACCACCTCGAAGAGCTCTATGGCAACCGTACGCCAGACATTCTCGACCACGGCTATGTCATCGTCGATTTCGCGTCCGGCGCGCGCGCGATGCTGGAGCTGTGCATGTTCGCCGAAGGCAGCCGCTATCAGGAAGAAATCAGCGCCGTCGGCCCCACCGGCAAGATCGAATGTTTCGTCCCCGGTCCGGGCCGGTTCTGGCCCGCGGCCCTCGGCGCCGCGCCCACGCCGCAACTGATCGTCAGCCCGCGAGAGCCCAAAGGCCCGATCTTCAGCGAAATCCCGGTCGATCCGCTGCTGCTCGAGGCGGGCGATCACAACGGATCGACGTTCTATCAACACCAGCGGTTCAACGCGGTGGTGCGCGGCGAGTGTGCCGTCGAGGTGAGCGTGGCGGACGGCGCCTGGGCGGTGGCGATGGGGCTGGCGGCACAGCGGTCGGCGGCGACAGGTCAGGCCGTCGCGCTTTAACTCAGGCCGATACCGCCTTGACGTGATGCGAAAAAGCCGGGTCCGCCATCAGCGCCCGGCAGCGTGCGAAACGGCCCTCGGCATAGGCGCGAAAATCCTCCGCCGGGTTGTCGTTGGCAAGCTGGATCAGGCCCCAGAGCGTCCACAACAGATCGCACATCGCCTTGTAGATCACCATCCGGCCCCGGTCGGCGGCGGGTGCTGCGCCGCCGAAATAGGCGCGCAACATCTCGTCGTCCTGCGCCTCGCTGAACCCGCCCTCGACCGACAGATCGCCAAGATCCCACATCGGATCGTTCATGCCCGAATACTCCCAGTCGACGATCCACATCCTGTCGCCGGTGTCGAGCAAGTTTTCGCACAGCGGATCGCAGTGGCACGGAACCGGTGCGACAGCGCCCGCCTTCAACGCCGTGCGCAGTGTCTCCGCCTCGGCGACGACCTGCGTGTATCCCTCCGGCAGCGCTATATCCTTTGTCGCCAGTATCCGCAGATAGTCGTCGATCATCGAAAACAACTCGAACGTGAAGGGAAAGGCGACGCCGCTTGTGTGCAGCTGTGCGAAGGCCGCCCCGGCGCGTGCGGGTGCGCCCGTACGGCTGGCGAACAGCGCGGGCGTCATCGTCACGGCACCGTCGATATAGCACGTCACCATGACGCCGGTCTGGGGGTCCGCAAAGATAACCTCGGGGCCGACGCGGGCCTCGGCGGCACGGCGTGCGGTTTCGGCCTCATGGGCGCGGTTGATATATTCCGCGGTTCCGGCGCCGGGCAGGCGCAGGCAATAATTGCCAAGACGGTAGACGAGGTTGGTCAGCCCGCCCAGCCGTTCGATCTCGCCGTCGTAACCCGCCAGAGCGGGGATCGTGGCGATCGCCCTTTCGATGTCGGCGTCCATGGGGCGATCTCCGTTTTGGGTTGTCATTGGCGCGTGGCCTGCCAAGTTCGGGCGAGCCTGTTACAGGACCGGCAAAACATCAAGTATCGGAGGCACCCATGACGAAACCCGGACCCCGCGACTGCACGGGCCATCTTGGCGCCGTTTATGCGGCCAAAAGCACGGCGGAGGTGGCCGCGGGTTATGATGCCTGGGCCGAACGCTATGATGCGGAAATGGCCGCCGCCGGATATCGTCATCCGGCGATCTGTTTGGCCGTGCTGTGCCGCCATCTGCCGCGCGGGGCGGCGCCGCTGCTCGATGCCGGGGCCGGAACCGGTCTTGTCGGCGAATGGCTCGGGACGGTGGGATATCCCGAGGTCGAGGCGCTCGATCTGTCGTCGGGCATGCTCGCCATGGCCGAACGCAAGCAGGTGTATACGCAGTTGCATCAGCTTGCGCTGGGGACCGATCTGCCCTTCGCCGACGGTGCATTTGCGGGCGTGATCTCGACCGGCGTCTTCACCACCGGCCATGTCGGCGCCGAGGCGCTGCCCGAGTTGTTGCGGATCTGCGCGCCCGGCGGCGTGCTGGTCCTGACGATCAAGGACACCGTCTGGGAGGCAGGGTTCTGTGCCGCCATCGACGGCGCCATTGCCGATGGATCGATCACGCTGGCCGAACAGACCCCGCCCTATGTCTCGATGCCCGGCGAGGTCGGCACGATTCCCGGCCGCTGCGTTGCCCTGCGCCGGATCTAGGCCTTGACGCGGGCGTTTCCGGGATCGAACAGCGCGCCGGTGGTGATTGTTGCGGGTACGATATCACCCGCAATATCAAGGGCGTATGTGCCGTTGTCTATGTAGTCTTCGTCGACGGCATCGCCCCGGACATAGCCATAGCCGATGGCCTTGCCGATGGTATGTCCAAACCCGCCGGATGTCAGATAGCCGACGGGGATACCGTCGCGCAGGATTGTCTCGCGTCCCAGGAGGATCGCGTCCGGATCTTCGACGGTAAAGCCTGCGAACATCTTCGTCAGCGGCTGTTGTGCCTGCCTCTCGAGGGCGCTGCGCCCCGTGAAGGCCCGCCCCGAGCGCATCTTGACGGCCCATCCAAGGCCCGCCTCGAACGGTGTGTCGCCGGGCGTGATGTCCGACGACCATGCGCGATACCCCTTTTCAAGGCGCAGGCTTTCAAGCGCGCGATAGCCCACGGGACGCAAATCAGGATCGGCGGCCATCAGGGCGTCGTAGACATCGCCCAAGGCCGCGAGCGCCATGTGCAGTTCCCACCCAAGCTCGCCCACATAGGTCAGGCGCAGGGCACGGACGGTATGGCCCGCAATGGTGATTTCCTGAACGGTGCCAAAGGGAAAGGCGGCGTTGCTCATGTCGGTGTCGCTCACGCGGGCCGCGATGTCGCGCGCTTTCGGGCCCATCAGGGACAGTACGCCCCAGTCCTCGGTCACGTCCGCGATCCGCACACCGGCGGGCAGCTGATCGACGATCCAGCCGAAATCGTGGGTCCGGAACCCGGTGCCGGTCACGACATAGAAAAGATCGTCGCGCAACCGGGCGGCGGTCAGGTCGGCCTCGATGCCGCCGCGCGAGTTGAGCAGTTGCGTATAGGTCAGCCGTCCGGGGTCCTTGAGCATGTTGGCCGCGCAGATCGTATCGAGGGCCTGCGCGGCCCCCGGTCCCCGCACCTCGAATTTCGCAAACGACGACTGATCGAAGAGGCCCGCGTGGTTGCGGACATGCGCGTGTTCGCCCGCGACGGCGTCCCACCAGTTCGGGCGGCCCATCGTTGGCTCGTCCTGCGCGGGCGTGCCCTTCGGCGCGAACCAGTTGGGCCGCTCCCAGCCCAGTTTCGCGCCGAATACCGCACCCGCTGCCTTCAGACGCGGGAACAGCGGCGAGGTGAGCACGCAGCGCCCGCTGTCCATTTCCGCGTGCGGAAACCCCACGGCATAGTGTTTGCCATAGGCCTCGAGCGTGCGGTCGCGCACCCAGTCGCGGTCCTCGTGCAGGCCCGAAAACCGGCGGATGTCGACGGCCCACAGGTCCATCGGTGCCTCGCCCGTCATCGCCCATTCCGCCAGCACCCAGCCCGCACCGCCGCCCGCCGCGATGCCGTAGGCGTTGAACCCTGCGCCCACGTACATGTTGGCGCAGGTGTTCGCGCGTCCGAGGATGAAATTGCCGTCGGGCGTGAAACTCTCGGAGCCGTTGATCATCTGCTTGATGCCCGCGTGTTCGAGGGCGGGCACCCGCGCCAGTGCCTGTTCGAGGTGCTGGCCGAAATGGTCGTAATCGTCGTCGAACAGGCCGAATTGCCAGTCGTTGGGCACGTCGCCGCCGCGCAGGCCGGTTTCCCAGGGCTGCGGGTCGGGCTCATAGCCGCCGATGACGAGGCCGCCGACCTCTTCCTTGAAATAGGTCCGCCGGTCGGGATCGCGCAAGGTGGGCGCGTCGACCGACAGCCCGGGGATGGCTTCGGTGATGATGTATTGGTGTTTGACCGGTTGCAGCGGCACGGTGACGCCCGCCCTGGCACCGATCTGGCGCGCCCACTGGCCGCCGCAGTTGATGACGGTTTCGCAGCCGACCATGCCATGATCGGTCTGCACGCCGGTGATCCGGCCTGCGTCCATCGCAAATCCGGTGACCTGCACGCCTTCGACGATGCGGGCGCCGTGCATCCGCGCGCCTTTGGCAAGGCTTTGGGTGATGTCGCTGGGATTTGCCTGTCCGTCGGTCGGCAGCCAGCTTGCGCCGACCAGATCGGCGATGTCGATCAGCGGCCACATTTCCTTGACCTCGGCGGGCGAGACCAGCGCCATGTCCATTCCGAAACTGCGCGCCGTCGTGGCAAGGCGGCGGTATTCGAGCCAGCGGTCGGCGTTGGTGGCCAGCCGCAGACAGCCCGACATCTTCCACCCCGTGGCAAGGCCGGTTTCCGCCTCGAGATCCCTGTACAGATCGACGGAGTACTTCAGCACCCTGGTGATCGACGCCTGCGAGCGCAATTGTCCGACAAGGCCCGCGGCGTGCCAGGTAGAGCCGGACGTCAGCTGACCCATTTCGATCAGCAGGACGTCGGCGCCGTGGTCGCGCGCCAGATGATAGGCGGTGGAACAGCCGATGATGCCGCCGCCGATGACGACGACCTGCGCGTGGCTGGGCAGGGGTTTGGGGGTCATGGCACGAGCCTTCCGTATTTTTCCGCGAATCGCGCGACGGCGGTATCGAGGGCGGCGAGATTTTCGGTGACGTAGGCGCCGTAGTCGGCACCGGGGGCCGAAAGGTGCAGTTCGCTGACCATGCCCCACATCGCCTCGCGCAGCAGGGCAGCACAGGTCATCGCGTCGAAGGCGCGTCTCAAAGGAGCGTCGAAGGCGCGTCTCAATGGAGCATTGACGGCGTCTGTGAGAGAATCGTCGACGGCACGTTTGAGAGGCGCGTTGGTGGTGCTTTTCAAGGAAGCGTCGTGGGCACTTTCCGGTGGCACGCCGGAGGCCTCGCCAAAATAGGTGCTCAGCAGAATCTCGGATTGTTCGGGCGTCATCGCGCCGTGTGCCGCGAGGCTCGCCAGATCGAACAGCGGTGTCGACCATGCGGCATATTCATAATCGATCAGCCAGAGACGGGTGCCGCCCGCACCGTCGGGTCCTTCGAGCAGATTGGCGGGCAGCAGATCCTGATGTCCAAAGATCAGCGGCAGCGGGATCTGCTGCGCCTCGAGGGCGGCGGACAGATTAAGCAGGCGCGGCAGCTCCTCCGCCCAAGGGCTGTTGCCGGTGGTGAGCGTGCGGTCATAATCGCGCAGGATGTGGAAAATCCAGAACAGCGTCGCGGTGCCGGACACCTGCGCGGGCATGTCGGTGTGAAACCGGCGCAGCAGCATGGCGAAGCGGGCGGGATCGGCGGCGAGATCGGCCGCCACCAGCGTGCGGCCTTCGGCGAAAGCGGTCACCATGACACCGGGGCCGGTATGTTCGACGGCGGGCGCGAAACCCGCGGCATGGGCGGCGCGGGCGGCCATTGCCTCGGTTGCGCGGCTGACGTGATGGAACGGATAATCGGCGCCGAACCGGACGACATGGGCACCGGCGTCGTCGTCGACGCGAAAGATCTCATTCGACAGGCCCCCGGCCAGTGGTGCTGCGCGGGGCGTGCCGAACCAGCAGGGCAGGGCCGCGATGCGCGGATCCGTCATGACGAGGGTCCCGGGATCAGGCCAAGGCGCGCGCGCATCCCGTCCGCTGTCGCGGAAATCAGGCGGTCGGCGATAATGGCGATGAAAGCGACGCAGAGGCCCGCGACGAGGCCCGCGCCCGCGTCGGCCTTGGTCAGGGCGATATACACCTGCTGCCCCAGGTCGCGGGTGCCGACGAGGGCGGTAATCACCAGCATCGACAGCGCGAACATGATCGTCTGGTTCAGGCCCAGCAGAATTTCGGGGGCGGCAAGCCGCAGTTTGACACGGCCAAGGATCTGCATCCGGGTGCAGCCCATTGCCCGCGCGGCCTCGATCAACGCTGGATCGACGCTGTGCAGACCAAGGACGGTATAGCGGATCGCGGGGGCGATGGCATAGGCGACGACGGCAATGAGGGCGGTGAAATCGCCCACCCGGAACAGCATCACGGCGGGCATCAGATAAACGAAGGAGGGCAGCGTCTGGAGCGTGTCGATCACGGCGCGCACGGGCGGCCAGAGACGCGCGCGTTCGGCGGCGAGAACGCCGATGGGCAGCCCGATCAGCAGCGCCAGCAGCACCGCGATACCGCACAGATAGACGGTGATCATCGCCTCTTCCCACAGTCCGGTGAACGCGATGAGCGTGGTCAGCCCGCCCGCGAGCAGCCCCAGCCGCCAGTCGCGCAGCCGGGTGCCCAGCACGCCCAGCAACAGGGCCACGGCAACCCAGGGCAGATCCACCATGAACCGCTTAACCGGGATCATCAGGTGGATCAGGAGGGTGTTCTTGATGCCCTCGAGCAGGTCGAAATAGTGGATGTTGATATAGGCCACGAGGTCCGACCAGAAGGTGCCCGACGACAATCGCGCACCCTCTGGCCATGTCTGCACCGCGGGCCAGACGAGGCCCAGCAGGCTTGTGACCACCACGAGGATCAGTGCCGCCAAGAGATAGGGATGCCGCTGCGTCCAGCCGCCGCGCATGGCATCCGGGTCGGGCACGTCGGAGGCACGGCGCGCGACCGCCTGACTGAGCCTGTCGAGGACCACGGCAAGGGCGACGATGGCCAGACCCGCCTCGAGGCCCGCGCCGAAATCGAGACGCCGCAGCGCGGCCAGCACGTCGAAGCCGAGACCGCCCGCGCCGATCATCGAGGCGATGATCACCATGTTGAGCGACAGCATGATCACCTGATTGACGCCGACCATCAGGCCCTCGCGCGCGGCAGGCACCATCACCCGCCAGGTCATCTGCCGGGGGGAACAGCCGACCATATGGCCAAGGTCCCGCAACTCGTCCGGCACGCGGCCGAGCGCCAGCAGCGTGATCCGCGCCATCGGGGGCATCGCATAGATCAGCGTGGCGATGATCGCGGCCGTCGGGCCAAAGCCGAACAGGATCAGGATCGGCACAAGGTAGGCGAAGACGGGAATCGTCTGCATCAGATCGAGGACCGGTTGCAGGGCGCGCGCGAACAGCGGCCAGCGGTAGGCGGCAAGGCCAAGGACGAGGCCCCCCGCGACGCCCAGCGGAACCGCGATCAGGATCGAGGCGAGGGTGACCATCGCACTTGTCCACTGACCGAAGACCACGACGGCGAGCATCACCGCAAAGATCAGCAGCGCCAGCCCGACGCCCCGCGCCCACAGCCCGGCAAGGGCCAGCAGGCCGGTCAGCGCGAGCCATGACAGCGGCGGCAGGGTGACGGCGCCGAGCGTCACCCCGTCGCTGAGCGCCGCGACGGCGAGGCGGTAGGGCGCATCGACGAAGGCCGCGAGAAAGCGGGTGAAGTCGCGAAAGGTGAACGGGCCCAAGGTTGCGTCGTTCTGCAGCCATTTGACAGCCGCGCCCAGCCACTCCTCGACCCCGGGGCGCCAGCTGCGCGGCACCTCGAAGGCCCAGGGGGCAATCGGCGCGCCCCATGTCATGAACGCCCAGGCGCCGACCAGCAGGGCGGCCCAGAGGGCGAGCGCGGAGGGGGCGCTGCCCCCGGCCTTCGGCCCCCCCGGGATATTTTCGGCAAGGTGAGGCGGGGCGGCGGTTTTATGCAACGAGGGCGCGCGCATCCTCAGCCGTCCAGCAGCAGGTCGATGACGTCGGCGCGGCGCAGCTGGCCCAGCGGCGGCTGGCCGGGGACGGCGACGTTGACGGCCAGCGCGCCCGCGCGGAAATGCGGCGCGGCCTCGGCGATGGTGGCGCGCGGCGCGACCGTGGGGGCGCCGTCGGGGGCGGTGCCCGGCGTCATCAGGGTGGCGGCGCGCACCACCTTGGCGCGGGGCACGGCGCGGGTGAATTCGGCGACGTAATCCGTGGCGGGCCGGGTCACGAGATCCTCGGGCGTCCCGGTCTGGATGATCGCGCCGTCCTTCATGATGGCGATGCGGTCGGCAAGGCGGATCGCCTCGTCGAAATCATGGGTGATGAAGACGATCGTCTTGCGCAAGTTTCCTTGCAGGCGCAGGAATTCGTCCTGCATCTCGCGCCGGATCAGCGGGTCGAGGGCGCTGAACGGCTCGTCGAGAAACCACAGCTCGGGGTCGGCTGCGAGCGACCGGGCGATGCCGACGCGCTGCTGCTGACCGCCCGAAAGCTGGCGCGGATAGGCCGCCTCGCGTCCGTCGAGACCGACGAGGGCGATGACCTCGCGCGCCTTTGCAAGCCGCTTGTCCTTTGCCATCCCCTGCACCGCCAGCGGAAAGGCGACGTTGTCCAGCACGCTGAGGTGCGGCAGCAGGGCGAAATGCTGAAACACCATGCCCATCTTGTGACGGCGCAACCGGATCATCTCGGCGTCGGTGGCTTTCAGCAGATCCCGTCCGTGGAACATGATCTGACCCGACGTGGGCTCGATCAGGCGGGACAGGCACCGCACGAGCGTCGATTTGCCGGAGCCGGAAAGTCCCATGATCACGAATATTTCGCCCGCCGCGACCGCAAGATCGGCGGCACGGACGGCGGGCACGAGGCCCTCGGTCGCGAAGGCTGCGTGGGCGGCGTCGGGACCGAGGGCGGCAAGCCGCTCGACCGCGCGATTGCCGAACACCTTCCAGACTCCGCGACATTCCAGCAGCGGGTCCGCCGCGGGCGGATCTGCCACGGGCGGTCTGGCCAGCAACGGGTCGGTCATCCGGGAAAGTGTGGGGGCAGGGGCATGTTTAACCGCAGTCATATTTCGGAGACAATTCCGGACGGTGCGACCCGCCCGGGCGCTATCGTTATTGCGCGATCCAGCCCTGCCAGCGATCGGCGTTCGTGGTCATCCAATCGGCGACGACGGCGTCGATGCTCTCGCCGTCAAGGTCGACAGCGGTAATCATCGCGCCCATTTCATCGTTGTCGATTGTGAACGCCTCGATCACGGCATCCGCACCTTCCCAGGTTTCGCCGATCCCGGCCCAGCCAACTTTCCAGATGTCGCCGAAGGGTTTGCCGCAATCGTAGGCCGCGTCGACATTCATGCCCCAGGCCGGATCCGTATAGCATTCGGCGGTATATTCGGGGAACTGGATCCAGTCGCCTTCGTATTTCGCCGGCGCCCAGTGGGGCGCATAGACCCAGAGCAGGACCGGCGCCTCGCGCTGTACCGCGGATTCAAGCTCTGCGAACAGGGCGGCATCGGTACCTGCGTGGATCACCTCGAACGGCAGGGCAAGCGCCTCGATCCGTTCCTCGTCAAAGCCGCCCCAGGTTACGGGGCCGCCCAGGTAGCGGCCATTGGGGGCGGTTTCCGCGGTGGAGAACGCCTCGGCGCAGGCCGTCTCCAGCAGCGCCTCCCAGTTCGGCAGGCCGGGGCAGGCCTCGACCATATAGGCCGGATACCACCACTCTTCCTTGGCCTCCATGCCGGTGGGCCCATAGCTGACGACTTCGCCGGTCGCGATTGCTGCGTCCATCGCCTCGCGTCCCGTCGTCTCCCAGATTTCCATCGCCAGCGTCAGGTCGCCCGTCTCGAGGCCCGCGAATTGCGCCAGATAATCGGCCTGCACGTATTCGACGGGATAGCCCGCCTCGGTCAGGACCGATCCCATGATCTGGCTGGTGATCAGCTGACCCGTCCAGTCGTGCAGGGTGATGCGGATCGGATCGTCCGATGTTTGCGCGATCGCGGCGGTGGCGGCGACCGCGCAGAGGGCGGTGGCGGCCAGCAGGCGAGAAAGGGGGGCGGAGAATGTCATGGCAGTTTCCCTGTTGGTGGCCACGGATCGGCGCGGCACGGTGGTCATATTCAGGATGCCGCATCTGCGCGGGCCCCAATCAGGGCCGACCCAAAGAGCGGCGGCGATATCGCCGGCCTGACCGGTCCCGGCGCAGCCGGGCACAGACCTTGGCCCAAGTAACGGCGTGCGAGGGGCAGGTGTCAATTGCCAGATGTGGGAATATGTGATTTTCAGGTGGTATTCTGACCGGATCATGGATGCCGTGCGTGTTTGTGTGGCGGTATCGGACCGGCATGCGCAAAAATGGTCTACAGGCAGGAGAACCGATGCTGTCCAAACGCGCGGGCGATATCCGGCGGATCGTCGAGGCCGAGGGCACCGTCAGCGTCTCGGGCCTTGCCACGCGGCTGGATGTCTCTGCCGAAACGGTGCGGCGCGATCTGCGTCCGCTCGTCGATAGCGGAGTGCTGGTGCGGATGCACGGTGCCGTCGGGTTGGCTGTGGGCGATGCGGAGGCGCCGTTCCGGGCGCGGATGCAGGACAATGCCGCTGCGAAACGCCGTGTCGCGGCCATGGCGGCGGACCTCGTGGCGGATGGCGATGTTGTGATGATCGACACCGGCACCACCACCAGTTTCGTCGCCCGTGCGCTGACGCTGCACCGGCGGCTTGTAGTGATTACCAATTCGACGGATGTGGCGCGGATCCTGTCAGGCCGCGACAACCGGATCTTTCTGGCCGGAGGGCAGGTCAGAGCCGATTCGGGCGCCGTGCTCGGGCGTTCCGCCACGGCATTTGCCGAAAGCTTCGCCGCCAGGATTGCCATCGTGTCGGCAGGAGCCGTCGATGACGGTGGCATCATGGACTATGATCCCGACGAGGCGGATTTTGGCCGTACCCTTCTGAACCGCGCTGAACGTCGGGTGATCGTGACGGACAGCTCCAAATTTGCCCGGCGCGGTCTGGTGCGGGTCTGCGGCTGGGAGGACCTCGACGATATCGTCTCCGAGGCGCCGATGCCCGATCCCACGGCGCGGGTCGCACGGGCCGCGGGCACGGTTTTGCGGCTTGCGCCCTGATGCCCGGGCCGGATCGGGCACGCACTTATCGGTTCGGTATTTGCCTAAACGGTGTTTTCCCGAGCGGTGTTTGCCTAAGCGGCGTTTGGGAGAGCCGGTGTTTGCGTGGACCCATGGTCAGGGCGGCAGGACACAGCAATCGAGAAAGCCGATGACCCGTCGCGTCAGCTCGATCATCTCGGAACTGTCCACAGGTTTGACGATATAGCCGCAGATGTTGAAGGCATGCGCCTGCGCGACATCCTTGTAAAATTCGGATGTGGTCATCACCACGACCGGCGTGTTTGCCAGTGCCTCGTCGGCGCGCAACGCCGCCAGGAACGCGATCCCGCCCATAACCGGCATGTTGAGATCGAGAAATACAACGCAGGGGAATTTCAGGGCATCGTCATCGGCAGCCGCGCTGTCGGCCGCTTTGGTCATCGGGGTCACACCGCCCGGCTCCGCGTCATCCTTCTCGGAGGTGGAAAGAGAGCGGGCGAACTGCAGTTTGTTGGGTCGCGCGGCGGATTCCCGCAGAAGTCCGAGGGCTTCCTGACCGTCCATCGCGCGCCGCAACCGATGCGGCGACCCGATCTGGGACAATGCGCGGGCAACGCGCCTGGCATCGAAATCGTTGTCCTCGACAAGAAGTATGTCGAAAGGTGAGGCTGTGGAATGCGTCATGCGGCGTTCCGATCCCGGGGCTTGTAAGAGGCGATATTGTCGATTTCTGCCAGATTGCGCGCCGGGGAAGGCGGGGCGATACTGCGCGGATCGACGTCCACGATATTCAGCAGCATTGCGGTAAAACAACTGCCGGTGCCGGGTTGCGAGGTAAGTGTGACGTAGCCGCCGATGGCGTTTGCCGCCCGTTTCACCATGGCAAGTCCGAGACCCGTTTTCGGGATCCGCTGGCCCAGCGTGTCGATCTTGCGCATCCGGTCGAACAGCTGCGGTTGCAGATGAACCGGGATGCCGGCGCCGTCGTCGGTGACCTGCAGCACGAGGTTGTGACCGATCGACGTACACATGACGGCGATGTTCGCAGCCGTCCGGTTCGGATGATGCGCGACGGCATTCGAGACGAGGTTCGAGACGATCATGTCCAGAAGCTCAGGATTGCAATAGACCTGAGGCAGGGTCCCTGACAGCGTGATCGTGGCCCCGGAGCCTGCGTGATCGCCTATGATCCGGGCCAGCAGACCGCGTGTCGGGATGAGAGCCCTGTCGTCCTTTGTGCGCCCGACCTGCGAAAACGCGACCATACCGCCGATCAGCGTGTCCATTTCCCCGATGAGGCTGCCAAGATCGTCCAGATGCCCCGACACAACCGGATCCGTACCGCCGGACAGCCGGCCTGAAATGTCGTGCCGCAATTCGCTCGCGACATCGTGCATGCCCCGCAATGGCGTGCGCAAATCGTGCGATGACAGATAGTTATACCGCTCCAGAGCGATGTTGCTGACCTCCAGCTCGCGTTTTTCGACCCGCAGTTCCTCCGTCAGATATTCTGCCAGCTGCACCGCTGCGCGATTGGCCCTGTGCAAGCCGACAAACAGCAGCAAAAGCGCCGCCTCGACCATCAGCCCGAAGAGCAGGACCAGCGACGGCGCGGCCGAGCCGTTCATCGCCCGGAAACCCGAGGTGGTCTCGATCCGCACCGACCAGTCGCGCCCATAGAAGGCGATGTCGACGGTATCGGCGAACATCGGGTCCGGGTCGACCATGTGCCGACCGGTCTCGGACTCTGAATACAGCGGCGCATCGCCGTCGCCGATCTCGATCAGCACCGACCGGAAATCACGGCCAAGCGTTCCCTCGATCAGACGTTCCATGATGAACGGCGCATAGACCGCGCCCGCAAAGCGTCTCTCGCCGTCGGCGTCGGTTCTGAAAAGCGGTGCGTAGAGCAGAAATCCGGGGCTGTCGCGGTCGTCCTGGACCAGTACGATCGGCGCTGTCATCTGCGTCGTATTCGTCGCCTCGGCCCGTTGCATCGCGGCCAGACGCGCGCCCTCGAAGGCGATATCGAGGCCAACCGCGGCCCTGTTGATGTCGAGCGGTTCGATGAAGGTGATCGGGAAATGTACCGGGGCACTGAACGTCGGATAGGTGTCGAAATCGGGCTGATCCACCCGTCGGCGGGCCAGAAAATCGGGCATTTCGGCCTCGGGGACACGGGTGATCACACCGATGCCGTTGATCCCCGGATAGCGTTCGCCAAGGTCGAGGGTCCGCTCGAACCGGCGCCAGTCCTGCGCGGTGATTTCGCGGTCGGCCACGGCAATTGCCGCGACGCCGGCGCGCAGCGCGTCTTCGTAGGTCGACATCCGTTCCCGGAGGAGCCCGGTAATCTGCGACACCTCACGCTGAAAATGCTCCTCTGCGCGCATCGCGGCCTGCGCGCTTGAAAAGCTGTAGGCAGTGATCGTCGTCACCAAGGCGAGCGCAAAGACGACGTAGTGCCAAAGGGCAAGACCGGTCGTGCGTTGCCGCGACATCAGGGAGATGCCCGCGGATATCACTGACCCGAACCGTCAGAGGGCAGACAACACGGGGTGGAACCGCCGCGCGGCACATTGAACGTGCGGCGAAAGCGCACCGTCGCCCGTGTCGTTCCCGCATGGGCCGTCCGCGCAATCGTTCTCGGCGCCCGGTTTGTCCGGGGTCGTGCCGACCACATGCGCGGCCACACCGATGGTACGGAAATAGCTGGCAAGACGGGCGTTGATCCGTGACGTACGGGCATTGGGGCTGTACTCTGATCGGGGTTCAGGAGGAGGAAAGAGCCCTGTTCGGCCCGGGTCGCGTACCTTCTGGCAAATGCACCTTGCGCCCGATCCCTTCAGAAATCGTGAACGACGCCGCAAAATGCTAAAGGAATTGCCGAGACCGCCGGGGCGTGCCTATAAGCCGCGTGGAACGAGAACCGCTGGGGTGACTGGCCCTCCCGCAAGGGGCCGGGCGCGCCCGGACGATGCAATTGACAACCCAGAACCCCCGGGAGGCGATCCATGCGCACCGCAACGATCCAGCGCACCACGAACGAGACGGATATCGCCGTGACCCTGACCCTTGACGGGACCGGCGCGCGCAGTGGCAGCACCGGCGTGGGGTTTTTCGATCACATGATCGACCAGCTGGCGCGTCATGCGCTGATCGACATCGATCTTGCCGCCACGGGCGATCTGCACATCGATGCGCACCACACCGTCGAGGATTGCGGCATCGCCCTTGGGCAGGCCCTTGCCCGTGCGGTCGGCGACAAGCGTGGCATCCGCCGTTACGGCCATTTCGCGCTGGCAATGGATGACGCGCAGGTGGCCTGCGCCCTCGATCTGTCGGGGCGGCCCTATCTCGTGTGCAACCTCGATTTTCCGACCCAGAAAATCGGCGATTTCGACACCGAGCTGGTCCGCGAGTTCTTTCAGGCGTTCTCGACCCACGCGGGCCTGACCCTGCACATCGACCGGACGCATGGGTTCAACAGCCACCACATCGCCGAGGCGGCGTTCAAATCCGTGGCGCGCAGCCTGCGCATGGCCGTCGAGACGGATCCACGCGCGGCGGACGCTCTGCCCACCACCAAAGGCGTGCTATGAGCCTGACGGTCCTTGTCGATTACGACAGCGGCAACCTGCATTCGGCCCACAAGGCATTCGAGAGGATGGCGGTCGAGACCGGGGCGGGTACGGTCGTCGTCACTTCGGACGCGGATGTCGTGGCGCGGGCCGACCGGATCGTGCTGCCGGGTGACGGCGCATTTCCGGCATGCCGCGCGGCCCTCGACGCCGTGCCGGGGATGATGGAGGCGCTGGACGACGCCGTAATCCGCCGCGCTGTGCCGTTTCTGGGGATCTGCGTCGGAATGCAGCTTCTTGCGACGCGCGGGCATGAATACGCGGCGACCGAAGGGTTGGGCTGGATCGATGGCGAAATCACCGGGCTGATGCCTCGCAAGGCGGACCTCAAGGTGCCGCACATGGGCTGGAACGATCTGGTGATCGAGACGGCGCATCCGGTGCTCGACGGGATCGTCACCGGCGATCATGCCTATTTCGTGCATTCCTGGGCGATGCAGGTACGGCAGCCGTCAGAGCGGCTGGCGCATGTCGATTACGGCGGCGACGTCACGGCCGTCGTCGGTCGCGACAATATCGTCGGTACGCAGTTCCACCCTGAAAAGAGCCAGGCGGTCGGTCTGCGCCTGATCTCGAATTTTCTGAACTGGAATCCCTGACGAATCAGCGGCTTGCGCGCCGTTGTTCACCCATCGTGTTAACCGCAGGCAGAGCGAACCTCGGTCGCGCGCAGCCCGGTTTCGATCAGCAGACAGCGGTTGCGCGCCTCGTAGTAATAGCCGCGGGCATACCAGCCGACCGCCTCGGAAATATCGCCGTCCGACACGATCCACGCGCCCCGCAGATAGCGTCCGGCGTACAACAGATTGGTTTCCGCATTGAGAAGATCGGTCGCCGGTCCCCGGTGGCCCATCGTGCGCGCCGTGGCTGGCAGGATCTGCATCAACCCGTAGTACGGACCGTTTCGCGCGCCCGCGCGGTAATCGCTTTCGCGTTGAATCACGCGGTGCAAAAGCTCTGCCGGAATATCGTGGATCACCGCATAACGCTCGATCAGGGCGCGCATCTGCGGCGTCTCGCCGGGAAACAGGCCGCTGGTGGCAAAGGCCGCCTGCGCCGGATCGCGCGACCCGCCGCAGGCCGCGAGGACCGTCAGGATCAACGTCAGAACGCCGGCGCGGAAAATTCGCATCTCACTCTCCGAAAGGGCGGGCAATGACGCCGATTGCATCCAGCGCGCGTTCAAAATCGGACCGGTCGGCGTCGAAAAAATCCGCAACGAGGCTGTCGAATCGCGCCCGTAGCGCGATCTTCTCATCGCCTTTGCAATCGTTCCACGCACGTCCCTGCAATCCCATTACCAACACGTAATAGCCGATGAAATGGGGTCTGGCGCCATCGGCAAGGAGCCGCCCATAGGCCGCGTCGGGGCCGAGAGCGCGGATCTGCTCTGCCGTGGTGATCCCGGCGCTGGCAAAGGCCTTTGCCGATGCGGGCCCAAGGTTCATGATGGCGGTA
Organism: uncultured Alphaproteobacteria bacterium; assembly: GCA_963761735.1. Classification (GTDB taxonomy): domain Bacteria; phylum Pseudomonadota; class Alphaproteobacteria; order Rhodobacterales; family Rhodobacteraceae; genus CAVXHQ01. The sequence goes on along the minus strand of CAVXHQ010000001.1, from coordinate 799,673 downwards.
ACTGCGGTCATGCCGGCAGGCTAGCAGTGCCCAAAAAAAAGGGCCAGCGGCACACGTCCGGGAGGTGGCGCGTCCTCTGGCCTTCGACCGCGCGGGCAAGGCGGATGACCTTGCGGGCGCGGTGTTCGCTGTCGCTCAGATGCTCGCGAAATCGACGAAGCGGACCGGTGCGGCCGGCGGTGTCGGTACGGGCTGTGTTATCGGTTTGGCGGCTGTCGCGGGTGTCATTGTCCCCTGCGGTGCTGTCTGCTGTGCCATCGGTCTTGTCCTTTGTCCAGGTTGCGGGCGGTGTTTCCGGCCTCTGTCCCCCTTGCCTGATGGTTAATGTCGCACAGGCGTTTGTCGGGTTCGGGGCGCAAATGCGTCACAAACGCGACGAGTGAAAGAGGCAAATGCAGGCGGGGTCGCAAGAATGAGCGAGCCGTCGCCGATGCCGCGGCGTCAGGTATCCAAAAAGCAAAAAGCCCCGTCGAAACGGGGCCCATAGCAGTAGTTTGGATCGATGAAGAAGCCTTAGCCGCCCCAGCTGCGGACCGGGCCGCAATCCATATGAACGAAATTCGACCTGGAATACCGACCGACGCCGCCAGCGCCGCAGGATAGCGCCGCGCGGGCCATCTGGTTAACCGAGCGCGAATCGAGACGCAGGTCGGCGGCCTGACCGCGCATGTGCAGGGAATTGCGCGCAACGCCGGACGATTGTGCCCGCAGCATCGCGTTGGTTGCGGGAGAGCGATATCCCGACAGGAGCATATAGGGCTCGTTCGCATCCATCAGCCGGTGCGATGCGGCCATGATGTCGACGGTGCGGGTGTCGATCTGGACCGCCTGACCGTTGCGCCAGTCGCGCATGAACGCGTTGATTTCGCGGACGGCCTCGGCGAGGTAAGTGCCCTCGATCCAGTAAATCGTATCGAGCCGCTCACCGGTACGACCCGAATACATCCGCAGACGGCGAATATCGCCCCCCCCCCGGATGTAACCTGCAGCCTTCGAAAGTGTGGGGGCCGCCACGACGGTTGTCGCCGCAAATGCCGCAAGGATACCCCGCCGGGAGTATCCCGGAGATTGAGTCTGTGTCATATTCTGCGCCTGTCCCGTCGCTTGCCTGAAACCCGCTATTCCGCAGGTGGTTTGCCATCTCATCCCCAGATGCCTCGCTTTTATGACACAGGTCGATTCTTCGACCAAGGGCGGAAATGACACAGTTCCATGAATGAACGGTTATCGGCGGGATTTTGCGCAAATAACGGGCGGTTGGCGGGCTGTTTTCAGCAGGGACAGGGCCAAACAGCCTTTTGGGCCTGTGGATAAATCTTGTTTGCGGCGGATTGGTCACAGGGCAGAGCTATTTTTCAGCGCACCGCAGGTGTGAGTGGACCGGACAGCCCGCCTCGCCACACTGATGACACTGTTGCCAGAGGGAAGATTTACCCATGAATTTTCATATTTTCAGCCGCGCATATCACGGCGCGGGGCGCCTGGCGCGTATCCTGGCGACCACCGGTCTTGTCGCCGTCCCGGGTTTCGCGGTGCCGGTCTTTGCCGAATCTCTCTCATCGACGTCGTTGGCGTCAGGCGGGGCGACACTTGCGAATTTCGCCCTCACGGGGTTTCGGCAAACCGTCGCCGAGGCCGCGGCGCGCGACAACGATCTTGCCGCCTTTTACCGGGCCCGCGATTTCGCCGGGGCCTGGACCGGTTCCGACGCGGCGGCAATCGCGCGGCGCAATGCCCTGATGACCGCGCTCAGCCAGGCGCCGCTGCACGGCTTGCCGGCGACAGCGTTCGACGTGGACGATCTGATGGCCCGGCTGCGCGCAGCCACCACGCCGGTCGAACAGGCCGAGATCGACGTCGAGATGAGCCGGGTCTTTATTTCTTACGCCCACGCGATCAACACCGGCTATCTCGCGCCGCGCGACGTTGTCCGCCTGATCGTGCGGGAGGTGCAGCAGCGCCCCGGTATCGACCTGCTGAACGGTTTCATGACCGCCGCGTCGCCCGACGGGTTTCTGCGCGATCTGGTGCCGTCCTCGCCCGAATACACCCGACTGCTGCGCCTGAAGCTCGATCTCGAGGCGATGATGGCCACCGGCGGCTGGGGGACGGCGGTACCGTCGGGCAGTCTCGTACCGGGCAACAGCGGTGACGGCGTCGTTGCCCTGCGTAACCGTCTTGTCACGATGGGCTATCTGCCGCGCAGCGTCACCCGAACCTATGACGCCCGCATGACCGCTGCGGTTCGCGATTTTCAGACGGCTCATGGGATGACCGCCGACGGCGCTGCCGGACCCGAAACCATCCGCCAGATCAACGTGCCGATTGCCGGGCGCCTCGAAATGGTGCTCGTCGCTCTCGAGCGCGAGCGCTGGATGAACAACCTCGACCGTGGCGACCGGTACATCTGGGTCAACCTTACCGATTTTACCGCCAAGATCATGGACCACGACGCCGAGACGTTCTCGACCCGGTCGGTGATCGGCGCGGGTGGCACCGACCGCCAGACACCCGAGTTTTCGGACACCCTGGAATACATGGTGATCAACCCGTCGTGGTACGTGCCGCAGTCGATCATCCGCACCGAGTACGGCGGCAACGTGCCGCGCGGCTTTCAGGCGATCAATTCGCGCGGGCAGGTCGTCAACGTTTCGAACGTCAACGGCGGCAACTATTCGATCCGCCAGCCGCCGGGGCCCGGCAACGCGCTGGGTGAGGTGAAATTCATCTTTCCGAACCGGTACAACATCTATCTGCACGACACGCCCAGCCAGTCGCTGTTTCAGCGGCAGGTCCGCGCGTTCAGCCACGGCTGCGTCCGCCTCGACGATCCGCAGGATTTCGCCTACACGCTGCTCGCCGCGCAATCGGACGATCCGGTGGCGCTGTACCAGTCCTATCGCCGCACCGGTGCCGAGACGCGCGTTAACCTCGATGTGCAGATCCCGGTCCATATCGTCTATCGGACCGCCTTCACGGACGTCGAGGGCCGGTTGCAGTTTCGCAACGATATCTATGGCCGCGATGCGGCGATCTGGGGCGCGCTCAGTGCGGCCGGGGTGGCTATCGACGCGCCTCGGGGCTAGGTCTCGCACCGGGCCAACCGGAGCGGCACGATGTATTCACTGACCCAGATTGCGACGGCGGTATCGGGCACGCTTGTGGGCGCGTCCGGTATTTCCGTGTCGGGGGTTGCCGAACCGTCGGGCGCGGGGCCGCACGATCTGGCCGTGGCGCTGTCACAGGTCTACGCGGCGGAGCTTGCCGGTGGCCGCGCGCAGGTGGCCCTGCTCTGGTCGGATGCCGACTGGCAGGCGCTGGGTCTGCGGGCGGCCATCCTGGTGCCGCGCGGACGTCTGGCCATGGCGCGGCTGACCGCGCTGATGGATCCGGGGCCTGCGATCGGGGCCGCGGTGCATCCGTCGGCCATCGTCGAAGGCGACACCCCATCCGACATCGGCATCGGCGCGTTCAGCATCGTGGGGCGGGGCGCACGTATCGGGCCGGGCACCCGCATCGGCGCCCATGTCAGCATCGCGCCCGGGGCCGACATCGGGCCTGGATGCCTGATCCTCGACGGCGTGCGGATCGGGCGCAACGTCCGGATCGGCGCGGCTGTGATCCTGCAACCCAACGTGGTGATCGGGGCTGACGGGTTTTCCTTTGTCAGCGAGACGCCCAGCCACGCCGAGACCGCCCGCGCGACCCTCGGCACGGCCTCAGCGGCACCGGATACGGCGCTGACATGGCAGCGCATCCATTCGCTGGGCGGCGTCGATATCGGCGACGACGTCGAGATCGGCGCGGGCAGCACCATCGACGCGGGCACCCTGCGCGCAACGCGTGTGGGCCGCGGCACCAAGATCGATAACCTCGTGCAGATCGGCCACAACGCCGTCGTCGGCGCCCATTGCCTGCTGTGCGCGCAGGCGGGCGTGGCCGGGTCCAGCGTGCTGGGCGACCGGGTCGTCGTGGGGGGCAAGGCGGGCATCGGCGACAACCTGACCGTCGGCTCCGACGTCGTTCTGGGCGGCGGCACCATCGTGCTGTCCAATGTGCCCGCCGGTCGCGTGATGCTCGGCTATCCCGCAGCGCCGATGGCGGGCCAGATCGAGAAGCTATAAGGCGCTGCGCCGGTTGCCGCGTCTGCTCGCCCGGTTGGCATCGGCCGAAAAACGGGTTTCAAAGCCGGGCGGGAATGACTAGGTCACGGGCAGGGATCAGACACGGATCAGAGACCGGAAAATTGCAGGGACGGCCCGATGGATGTGCGGCAAAAAGTGATCGGGATTCTCGCGGAACAGGCGTTGGTCGAGCCATCGGACGTCCGGCCCGAGATGAGCCTTGCCGACCTTGGCATCGACAGCCTCGGGATCGTCGAGGCGATATTCGCCATCGAGGAAACCTTTGACGTGACGGTGCCGTTCAACGCCAACACGCCCGAGGACAGTGGATTCGACATCACCTCCGTCGCGGCTGTGATCGGCGCCGTCGAGGCGCTGGTGCGCGAAAAGGCCTGAGGTGCGCCGCGTCGTCATCACCGGGGCGGGCACGATCAACGCGCTGGGGCACGATGTCGCAACCACGCTTGCTGCGATGGCCGACGGGCGTTGCGGTATCGGCCCGCTCGCGTTTCGCGACGTCGAACGGCTGGTGGTGCAGATCGGCGCGCAGGTCCGCGATTACGACGAACAGACGCGGTTCACCCGTCAGCAGATCGCGCTGTACGACAGGTTTACCCAGTTCACCCTGATTGCCGCCCGCGAGGCGATGGTTCAGGCGGGTCTGACGTTACAGGGGGAGGCCGCGCTGCGGGCAGGCGTTATCCTCGGCACCGCCGGGGGCGGCATGAACACCTCTGACGACAATTACCGCGCGGTCTACGAAGAGGGCAAGAACCGGGTGCATCCGTTCATCGTCCCGAAACTGATGAACAATGCCGCCACCGCGCATCTGAGCATGGCCTATGGCATTCAGGGGCCGTCTTTCACGGTTTCCACCGCCTGCGCCTCGTCCAATCACGCGATGGGCCTGGCGTTCCAGATGATCAGGTCGGGCGCCTGCGATACGATGCTGACCGGCGGCGCCGAGGCGATGCTGTGCTTTGGCGGGGTGAAGGCGTGGGAAGGACTGCGGGTGATGTCGCGCGATGCCTGCCGCCCGTTTTCCGCCACCCGCAACGGTATGGTGCAGGGCGAGGGGGCGGCGATCTTCGTGTTTGAAGAACGCACGTCGGCGATGGCGCGGGGCGCGCGGATATTGGCCGAGGTCTGCGGTTTCGCGATGACATCGGACGCGGGCGACATCGTCATGCCGTCGGCGCGGGGCGCCGAACGGGCGATGACAGGTGCGATGAACGACGCGCGCATGGCCCCCGAAGAGGTGGGGTACATCAATGCCCACGGCACCGGCACGGCGGCCAACGACAGGACCGAATGCGCCGCCGTGGCACAGGCGATGGGCGGCCACGCGACGGCACTGATGATCTCCTCGACGAAATCGATGCACGGTCATCTGATCGGCGGCACCGGGGCCGTCGAACTGCTCGCCTGCATCATGGCGCTGCGCGACGGGATCGTCGCACCGACCATCGGCTATGAAAAACCGGACCCGGAGTGCCCGCTTGACGTGGTGCCGAATGCGGCACGCGAGGTGCGGGTAACGGCGGCGTTGTCGAATGCCTTCGCCTTTGGCGGCATGAACGCGGTGCTGGCGCTTCGGGCGGCATAGGGCGGGCGAGCGTCGCGGAACCGGCGACAGGCCGCCGCCCTCTGAACCGCTGCTTCGGATATCAAAACGCCGCCCCGGAAAATACGGGACGGCGTTTTCGAGGGCCGGGTGGCGGATTACTCGGGCGTTACGGTCGTCGCGTCGAAACCGGCGGTAAATCCGATTAGCGACATCGACAGCACCACCTGATTGTCGGGCGCCTGTGCCGGCACGATGGTGATCCGTCCGGCGTTGCCACGTTTGAGTTGATTGACCTGATCCGCATTCATCCCGAACCGGGCGACACAGCCGGCGCGGTTGCAGAAATCGAACGGATAGCGGCGCGCCTGGCTGCCGTCGATCGACAGGGTCAGCTGTTCTGTCAGCTGGGTTTCCAGCGGCACGACGATCACCGCACCGGCGACTGCCTCATTGCCCGGCGCAAGTGGCACGATGGACACCTCGGCAATCGGGTTTTCGTCGGCATCGAGCAGCAACTGGTAGAGCTGGCAGGGCTCTGGCCCGTCGTCGACGCGGATGCAGCGCAGGGCCCAGTCGCCGAAAACCTCGCGGATGAACGGCTCGCCGGCCTGTGTGCCGACCGGCTCGCCCAGATCGAGGCCGTTGTCGGGTATGGCGTCCGGTGCCGCCGCGGGGGCGGTCTCTTCGGCGGGGGCGTCCCCGGCGGTGTCCTGCGCAAAGGCGGGCAGCGTGAATGAGAAGAGTGCGGCCAGCGTGGCTGCGATGGTGAGCGAATGGGTCATAATAACAAGTCCTGTACCGCTGTTTTGACATTCACTATCACGTCGTCAGCGGACTGTCAGTGGTGAAAAACCGAGCCGTGACACCGTGCATTCCGGGCGGGCGCCCCCTGGCGCCAGGGACCGGTAAACGGAGCGCCTGACACACAAAAAAGGAGCCATTTCTGGCCCCTTCCTGTTGTCTCTCCCTGTCGGACTTGGCCGACTTGTGCGGCGTAAATAGGGGCTGCGGCACAACGCGTCAACCGCAAACACCGAAGGCGCGCCGGCCGCGGCACGGGGGCCGCGCCTGTGCAGAAGAGGGTTGTGCTGACGTCCTGAACGGCTCCGTCCAGGCGATATTTCGATTGTATCGGGCGAAAAAAACCGCGCCCGAAGGCGCGGCAAGTCTGACAGGGAGGAAGTCAGTCACCGCGACGGACGCGGGGCGCCCGGGCAGCGACTGCTTGGATACTGGCACAGAGTGGTTAACGATGTATGCTCGCTGCGGAACAAACCGCGACGACCCGTGCAGTCAGCAAACCTGAACGACCCGTGCAGTCAGCACACCTGAACGACCCGTGCAGTCAGCACGCCCGAACGACCCGTGCCCGCTGCACACCGCGACATCCCGTGCGGACGGCACGCCGCCACGACCCCTGCGAACAGACCCCGAAGGACGGACATGTGATGAGCGACGGAATTTTCATTGGCGGTGGCGGTGCGGACTACGGCGCCGCGCAGTCGCTGCTGCTGAGCCACACCAACCGTCACGGTCTGATCGCGGGGGCGACCGGCACGGGCAAGACGGTGACGTTGCAGATCCTCGCCGAAGGGCTCTCGGCGGCGGGGGTGCCGGTGTTCCTGTCGGACGTCAAAGGCGACCTGTCGGGGCTTGCCGCCTCGGGCACGCCGGAATTCAAATTGCACGACGCCTTCATGGCGCGGGCGCAAACCATCGGTCTGGATCTGACCTACGATGCCTTTCCGGTGACTTTCTGGGACCTGCTGGGCGAACAGGGTCATCCGGTCCGCGCCACCGTCGCCGAAATGGGGCCGCTGCTGCTGGGCCGCCTGCTCGATCTGACGGATGTGCAGGAAGGCGTGCTGAACGTCGCGTTCCGGGTGGCCGACGACGAGGGTCTGCCGCTGCTGGACCTCGAGGATCTTCAGGCGCTGTTGCTGTGGTGTCGGCCAGAATGCCAGGGACCTGTCGCTGCGGTACGGCAATGTTTCGGGCTCGTCGGTGGGGGCGATCCAGCGCGCCCTTCTGACGCTTGAAAATCAGGGCGGCGCGCTGCTGTTCGGCGAACCGGCCCTCGATCTGGCGGATATGATGCGGCGGGCCCCCGACGGGCGCGGGATGATCAACATCCTCGCCGCCGACAAACTCATGAATGCGCCGAAACTCTACGCCACGTTCCTGTTGTGGCTCTTGTCCGAACTGTTCGAGGTTCTGCCCGAGGTCGGAAATCCGGACAAACCCGTGCTGGTGTTCTTTTTCGACGAGGCGCATCTGCTGTTCGACGGCGCACCGAAGGCGCTGGTCGACAAGGTCGAGCAGGTTGCGCGGTTGATCCGGTCCAAAGGTGTGGGGGTGTTTTTCGTCACGCAGAACCCCGCCGATGTGCCCGAGTCGGTGCTGGGCCAGCTTGGCAACCGCGTGCAGCATGCCCTGCGCGCCTTTACCGGGCGCGACCGCCGCGACCTTGAAAAAGCGGCGCAGACCTACCGCGACAACCCCGGTTTCGACACCGCCGATGCGATCCGCGATGTCGGCACGGGCGAGGCCGTGACCTCGATGCTGGATGCCAGGGGTGTGCCGCAGATCGTGCAGCGCACGCTGATCCGTCCGCCGTCGTCGCAACTGGGGCCGATCACCGCGATGGCGCGCGCGCAGGTGATGCGGGCCTCGCCGATGGCGGGCAAATACGACGCATCGATTAACCGCGCATCGGCCTCCGAGATGCTGGCCGGGCGGGCGGCGACGGCAGCACGGGAAGCCGAGCAGGCCGAGACCGGAGCGGACCGCGAGTTCAATCATGCGCGTCGCTACGACGGCGGACGGGCGCCCGCGAAACGCACCTCGCGGCGCAGTTCCGGTGGCGGCGGTTTTGCCGATGCGATCACCGGGGTGGTGGTCAGGGAACTCAAAGGCACGACCGGCAGACGCATCGTGCGCGGTATCCTGGGGGGCCTGTTCCGGGGCCGGTGACCGGCAGGTGTGGAACCCGGTGCGGGTGATGCGGGTTTCCTCCCTGACCGCCCCCGAAAGGAACCGCTATGACCGAGATCGCCGAAACCCTGTGGGACATGGAAAAACGCTTCTGGCTCGATGGCGCCGACTTCTACGAAGCGGCGTTGTCGGACGGGGCCGTGATGGTGTTTCCCTACCCCGTCGGGATTCTCGACCGCGCCGGTGTGATGGCGGGTCTCGGGACCGGGCCGCGCTGGCAGAGCGTCGAGATGGAGGAGTGCAGCCTCGTCCGGCGCGGCAACACCGCCGTGCTCGCCTATCGCGCAACGGCCTGGCACCGGGGTGCCGAACCGCAGCATGGCGACGGCGCGGCGACAGACCCGCATGTCGCCCTGTGCGCCTCGACCTATATCGAGGACGGCGACGGGTGGCTGATGATGGCGCATACGCAGCAGCCATTGGGCGTGGCGGCGGATGCGACCAAAGACGCCTGAAGCGCCGCGTCAGAGCGGCCTGATCTTGAGCGATGCGAGGCGGTTGTCCGCCTTTTTGACCACCTCGAACCGGAATCCGTGAAAGCTGAACACCTGGCCTTCGACCGGGATCATCTGCGCCTCGTGGATCACCAGACCGGCGATGGTATTCGCCTCGTCGTCTGGCAACTGCCAGTCGTGGGCACGGTTCAGGTCGCGGATCGTCATCGCCCCGTCCACCACATAGCCGCCATCGGCGGTGCGCGCGACGGGATCGTCGGTCTGGGTGTCGAACTCGTCGGCAATCTCGCCGACGATTTCCTCCAGAATATCCTCGAGGGTGATGAGGCCCTGAAGATCGCCGTATTCGTCGACCACCAGCGCGAAATGCGTGTGCCGTTTCAAAAACTGCCGCATCTGATCGTCGAGCGAGGTATATTCGGGCGTGAAATAAGGCTTTTTCGCCACCGACATGATGTCGAAGGCGGCCATGGCCTCAGCGTTGGCGCGCCCGTCCTCGCCGACCATCTTTTCGATGGCGCGCAGCAGGTCCTTGGCGTGCAGGATGCCGACGATGTCCTCGGGTTCGCCGCGCCACAGCGGCAGGCGGGTGTGCGGCGATTCCAGGCTGAGGCGCAGGATCTCGCGCACCGGCAGATCGGCGTCGATGGTCGCGATCCCCGAGCGGTGCAGCATCACCTCCTCGACGGTGCGTTCCGCCAGATCGAGGGCGCCGAGGATGCGGTCTCGGTCCTCCTTTTGCACCACGCCTTCGGAATGCCCGAGCGACAGGGCACCGGCGATTTCCTCGCGCACGGCGAGGATATTGCTGTCGGGATCGGTCGAGACGCCGAACAACCGCAGGACGCCGCGCACCAGCACGCGGACCATCGACACCACCGGCGCAAACAGGCGCACCACGACGCTGATCGGCCCGGCGACACGGCTGGCCACAGCTCGGGGTTGGTGATGGCATAGGTTTTGGGCAGCACCTCGGCAAAGATCAGCACCAGCAGCGTCATCACCAGTGTCGCCACCGCCACGCCGCTGTCACCGAAGATCCGCGTCAGCAGGGCGGTGGCAAGCGACGTTGCCAGGATGTTGACGACATTGTTGCCCAGCAGCACAGAACCGATCAGCTTTTCGTTGTCCTCGGTGATCGCGAGAGCGGTTTCCGCCCCGCGCGACCCGCGATCGACCGCCGCGCGCAACTTGCCCCGCGATGCCGCCGTCAGCGCCGTTTCCGAGCCCGAGAAAAACCCCGACAGGACCAGAAGAAACAGGATGGCGCCCGCGGTGATCCAGAAGGCGGCATCGGTCATGAGGGCGGACATCGGGTCTCCGGCACAGTGGGAAAATCTGGCCCGTTATGCGTCGCGCGGGGCCGCTGTTCAAGGGCGCGGACACAGAGGTGAAAGACGGTCGTTCAGGTCGAAATCCGGACCGGCAGGACCGGCGTGGTCAGGCGTGTGTCGAAAGCGGATGATGGTCGAGCACCAGATCGCGCAGCCGCGCATCGAGGACATGGGTGTAGATCTCGGTCGAGGAGACATCGGCATGGCCCAGCATCATCTGGATAGAGCGCAGATCGGCGCCGTTGGCGAGCAGGTGCGTGGCAAAGGCATGGCGCAGGGTATGCGGCGTGACCGATGCGGGCGAGACCCCGGCGGTCACGGCAAACTCCTTGATCAGCCCGAAAAACCGGTGCCGCGTCAGGTGTCCGGCAACCCCGCGCGACGGAAACAGGTGTTTCGACGGCGGCAGACCCTTGGCGCGGGCGGCAGCCTCGGTGGCGTCGCGCGCCACGAGCCACGCGGCCATCGCGGCGCGGGCGGGGGGCGACAGGGGCACCATCCGCTCCTTGCCGCCCTTGCCGCGCACCAGCAGCATCCGCGGATCGCCGCGCGCCGCGGCAACCGGCAGCCCCACCAGTTCGGTGACGCGCATGCCGGTGGCATAGAGCAGTTCCATCAGGCAGGTATTGCGCAGCACGTTCGGGCCGGGCGCGCGGGCGGCGGCGATAAGGCCTTCGACCTGCGGCACGCTGAGCACCTTGGGCAGACGCTTGTCCTTGCCCGGCCCCTTGAGGCGGATCGCGGGGTTGTCGGTGCGCCAGCCTTCCTCGAAGGCAAACCGGTAAAGCTGCCGGATTGCCGACAACCGCCGCGCGCGGGTGGATTTTGCCAGGCCCTGCGCGGCGCAGAACACCAGGTAATCCTCGACGTCCGATTTGGCGACGGTGGCGAAATGGCCCTTGCGGGTGTCGAGCCAGCCCGCGAAATCCGCAAGATCGCGCGCATAGGCCAGTTGCGTGTTGGTCGCCGCATCAAGTTCGGCGGCCTGTGCCTCGAGAAAGGCCTGGGTCCAGTGCGCCATCGGGCGCGCAGCGGCGATCACGCCTGCGGTCATTGCCCGCGCTCGAGGATCAGGTATTGCAACGCCGCGCGCCGGGCCGTGTCGTCCAGACCGGCATCGATCAGCACCGCGAGCGCGTCGGTCATCGCGTCGACGTCGCCGCTCAGAGCCTGCTGCACCAGTGAAATCGCGCGCAACAGGGCCTCGCCGATGCGGCCGTCCTCTATTTTTTCCGCCAGCAGGGCAGGCGGCGGCGCCCCCTGAAATGCCGCAAGAACGGCGCGGGCGCGGGGCGTCGTGCCGGTGATGTCCGCCACATCGTCGAGGGCCACGGCCTGCCACAGCCGTTCCTGCGCCGACAGCGGCGCAAACCGGGCCGCCGTCTGGCGATAGGCCGGTGCCAGCATGGCGATGCGGTTGGCCAGCCGCGCCGTCGGCCCGGTCAGGTCCATCCCGCCGAGGGCCGCGCCGTACAGCCGGGCAAAGGCAACCTCGGCGCGCACCTCGATCATCGCGTCCCAGACGGGCGGCAGGGTTTCGGCGATCCGGTCGATATCGCCCGCCGAGAACGCCGCATCGAACGCCTGAAACGCCCGCGCGCGGTCATAGATGCCGCCAGATACAGAGGCCACCCGTTCGGTATACAGCGCCTGGAGCACGTTTTCCTCGAGCGCGCCGGTGCGGATCAGCCGCTCTGCGGCGGCCATCTGGTTGCGCCAGGCGGCGGTGGGCCGCAGGTCGGCGTGGGCGAAAGCGAGCGGCATGCGGGCGGTGACCATCCCCTCGCCGATGGCCTCGCGGATGCGGAACTGCAACGGGCTGGGGCGCGGCGGCGGCGGCAGGGTGCCCATCGTCTCGGCGGTGCCCGCGTCGAGGAACGCGGTGAGCAGCAGATCCTCTTCGGGTGTGATCTGGCCCAGCGCCCGCGCCGTGCCCAGCGTCAGGGCGGCGGCCTGCCAGTCATCGGTCCGCGCGAGACAGAATATCCGCGCCGGGATCGTCGGAGCCAGACCCGGCTGACCGCGCAGCACCGCGCAGGCCGCATCTTCGGTGCCGGTCAGCAACGACACGTCGAAAAACCGCCGGAACAGTTCCGGCGTATCCGGCCCCGCCGCCTCGAGCAGCGCCTGCGCGGGATCGAGGGCGCCCATGTCGAGCAATTTGTCGACCCGCGCGAGAAACAGCGCCCCCTGCGGACCGGCCCCGGCGGGCGGCGCCGCCTCTGCCAGTATGAGCGTCACGAGCAGGTCCTGTATCGCGGGCAATGTCTCGACGCCGGCAGCGCCGACAAGCGCCGTAAGCGTCGCCTCGTCGCTGCCCGACCACAGGTCGGTCGGCAGGCCGGTGATGTGCGACGACAGCAATCCGGTCGCATCGGGCGACGCCGCATCGAGCGACGAAACGGTGACCTGCGGCGATTGCGCGCTGTCGGTGACGGGCGGCTCGTCGACGGGGCCGCGTTCGGGGGTGGCAACCGGGGCGGCGGCGACCCGGGGGGCCGTCACGCTTTCCGACAGCCAGTCGATGGCCGAGAGCGGGGCGGAGGCCGACGATCCGTCGTCCTGCGCCTGCGCTGCGCCAGCGCACGCCAGCAGGGCGGCGACCGTCAGGCCGCGACCGGCGTTACGAGCCGCCCAGTTCAACCGGTCTGACCACTTCGAGGCTGGGTGCTGCAAAATCGGCAGGAAAGAATATCGGGCCGACATAGGCATATCCCACGAATGCGATGGCCGCGATCACGGCCAGAAACAGCATAGCTTTGACAAGGCGCCACATCACTGCGATTTTTTCCTTTATCCCGAAACGTGCCTTTGGTGCATGGATCGCGCACCACGGCATATCTGACTGTCCCTGTTATAGCCTGTCGCGTGCAGAAGATCACGCGGTCTCGGCGGGGATCTGCGCAAAAAGGACAGGTGCCGCGCGACCTGACGGGTGCGACAGGCGGACGGCGCGGCGGGCCGGTGCCGGTGGCGCAGGTTTACAGGTGCAGCCCGCCCGAATAGTGCGCTAAGGAAACCGCACAGACAGGTTTCGGAAGGAAGGCGATGGTGACCGGCGCCGCGACAGGTCAGGAGCATGCGGGGCGATTGCGCCGCGCGGTGGTTCTTGTGGGGATGATGGGGTCGGGCAAGACCGCGATCGGTCGGGCGATCGCGGCCCGTCTCGGGGCCCGCTTCGTCGATTCGGATGCCGAGATCGAGCGTGCCGCGCAGGCCACGATCCCCGAGATCTTCGCCCGCGACGGCGAGGCGTTCTTTCGCGACCGCGAGGCCGAGGTCATCGCCCGCCTGCTCGACACATCTCCGTGCATCCTGTCCACCGGCGGCGGCGCCTTCATGGCACAGCGCAACCGCGAGACGATCGCCGGTCGCGGCGTGGCCCTGTGGCTCGATGCGCCGCTGGACCTGTTGTGGGAACGGGTGCGCCACAAGGAGACGCGGCCGTTGCTGCGCGGCCCCGATCCGTTCGGCACGCTGGCCGGGCTGCACCGCGACCGCACACCTGTCTATGCCCGCGCGGGCCTGCGCCTTGCGGTGGCACCGGGCCATTCCATCGACGAGACGACAAGCCGCGCAATCGACGTGCTCACCGCCCGGCCGGATATATTCGAGGTACCGCAATGAAGTCTTCCAACCACCGCGACCTGCGCGAAACTGTCCGCGTCGATCTGCCCGGGCGCGCCTATGACATCCACATCGGACCGGGTCTGCTCGCCGAGGCGGGGGCGTATATCGCGCCGCTGCTGCACCGTCCGCGCGTCGCCATCGTCACCGAAACGACGGTTGCGGCGCTGCATCTGGAGGCGCTGACCGCCGCCCTTGCGGCGCACGGGATTGCCGTCACGCATCTCGCCCTCGATCCCGGCGAGGGCACCAAGGGCTGGTCCGACCTCGAGCGCTGCGTCGAGTGGCTGATCGCCGAACGGGTCGAGCGGGGCGATGTCGTCGTGGCCTTTGGCGGCGGTGTGATCGGCGATCTTGCGGGCTTTGCCGCCGCCATCCTGCGGCGCGGTATCCGGTTCGTGCAGGTGCCCACGACCCTGTTGGCGCAGGTCGACAGTTCGGTCGGCGGCAAGACCGGGATCAATTCGCGTGGCAAAAACGGGGGCGGCGGCAAGAACCTGATCGGCGCGTTTCATCAGCCGAGCCTCGTTCTGGCCGATACCGCCCTTTTGGGCACGCTGAGCCCGCGCGATTTTCGGGCAGGCTACGGCGAAGTCGTGAAATACGGGATGCTGGGTGACGCCGGGTTTTTCGACTGGCTCGAAACGGCGGGACCTGGGCTGTCGAATGACCCCGCGGCCCTCGTGCGGGCCGTGCGCCGCTCGTGCGAGATGAAGGCGGGCATCGTCATGCGCGACGAGACGGAACAGGGCGAACGCGCGCTGCTCAACCTCGGGCACACCTTTTGTCACGCGCTCGAGGCCGCGACCGGATACGGCGACAGGCTGTTGCACGGCGAAGGCGTCGCCATCGGCTGCGCGCTTGCGTTCGAGTTGTCGGCACGGCTCGGACTGTGTTCGCAAGAGACGCCAAGCCGGGTACGCGCGCATCTGGCCGAGATGGGGATGAAGCGGGACCTGCGCGATATCGACGGCGATCTGCCGGATGCCGGGGCCCTCGTCGATCTGATGGGTCAGGACAAGAAGGTCGTCGCGGGCGCGCTGCGGTTCGTGCTGGTGCGCGGCATCGGCGAGGCCTTCGTCATCGGTGAGGTGCCGCGCGAGGCTGTGGTATCGGTGTTGAAAGACAGTGCGGGCTGAACGCGGCAGGGCAGGCCCAGAGAGGGCATTGGCCGACGTCGGGTTCGGCGAGATGCCACCGTACCCGACGCAAATCGGCAAATTTTCGGTTCAGAACGGGATTTCGTCGTCGATGTCGTTGCTGCGCCCGCCGCCTCCGCCGCCGCCGGACGACGAGGGTCCGCTGTCATAGCCGCCACGGTCGTCGTATCCGCCGCCGCCCGACTGGTCCGCCATGTATCCACCGCCGCCACCACCGCCGCCGCCCGAGGGGCCATCGCGACCGTCCAGCATCGTCATCACACCGTCATAGCCCTGCAGCACGACTTCGGTGGAGTATTTGTCCTGACCGGACTGGTCCTGCCATTTACGGGTCTGCAACTTGCCCTCGATGTAGACCTTCGAGCCCTTTTTCAGGTACTGCTCCGCGATCCGGACAAGGCCCTCCTGAAAGATCGCCACCGAGTGCCACTCGGTCTTTTCGCGCCGCTCGCCCGAGTTCTTGTCTTTCCAGGTCTCGGACGTCGCGATGCGCAGGTTGCACACCTTGCCGCCGTTCTGGAACGACCGCACTTCGGGGTCGCGCCCCAAATTGCCGATGATGATGACTTTGTTGACCGATCCCGCCATGACGACAGAGCCTCCGAATCCTGATGCAGATGTGGCCTTCATATACATCATCATTGCGCGTGCAACGAAACCCTCAGTTGTGCGGCGACGCCACGGATGGGGGCCACGCGGCGCGCGAAAATCGTCTGTCCGCGGGTCGCATCGCGAACCGGCGTATTCAGAATGGAAACGCGGGCCACAATCGGCTAGGGTTCCGGTCACGGCAATATTCAACGGTCTATTGCACGGGGGAATAGGGATGCGGATACTTGCGGGGCCGATTGTGGCCATTGCGATGCTGGCGGGCGACATCGCCGTGGCAGACACGATTTCCACCCGGTCGCGGGACCGGTTGTTCGCGTCGCAGCTTGGCGTTCTGGACGGTCGCGCGGCGGACCAGTACAACACCTCGGACCGGTTGCAGCCGCCCCGCGTCGTCGTCCCCGCCGCCGCGACCGCGCCGGTCCCGGCCTATGTCGGGCGCTACGCCGGGCCCTATCTGGCGCTGGCCCGCGCGGCCGCCCAGCGGCACAGCATCCCCGAGGACCTGTTCTTGCGCCTCGTGCAGCAGGAAAGCGGCTGGAACGCGCAGGCGGTGTCGACGGCGGGCGCGCTCGGTCTTGCGCAGCTCATGCCGGGAACCGCGCGGGTTTTGGGCGTCGATCCGACGGAGCCGGCACAAAACCTCGACGGTGGAGCGCGGTATCTGCGCGAGCAGTACAATGCCTTCGGCACCTGGCGCCTCGCCCTTGCCGCCTATAACGCCGGTCCCGGTGCGGTGCAGCAATACGGCGGCATTCCGCCCTATGCCGAGACGCAGCATTATGTGGCGGTCATCCTCGGCAACTAGCCAGGTACGGGGTGTCGCCGGGGTTTGTCGGGGGCGCGCCCCTGGTCGGCGTCGATGGTGATGACCGGCTCCATCACGGCAAATTCCGCGTCCGACAGATGGCATTTGATTTCGTGGCCTTCGGCCATCCGGCGCACATCCGGCACCTGCGTTTCGCACAGGTTTCCCGGCACCTTCGATTTCCATCTGCAGCGGGTCTGGAACGGGCATCCGGGCGGCGGGTTCATCGCCGAGGGGATATCGCCCTCGAGGACAATGTGCTTTTTGCGGACCTTGGTGTCGGCAATCGGCACGGCGGACAGCAGCGCCTCGGTATAGGGGTGATAGGGCGGCGAAAATACCTGATCGGTTGTCCCGAGTTCGACGACATGGCCGAGATACATCACCATGACCCGGTCCGACAGGTAGCGCACGATGCTCAGATCGTGACTGATGAACAGGAGGGTCGTACGCTCGCGCCGCTGGATATCCATCAACAGATCGGTGACGGCGGCCTGCACAGAAACGTCGAGCGCCGACACCGGTTCGTCCGCGACGACGACCCGCGCGCCGCCCGCAAAGGCGCGCGCGATGCCGACCCGTTGCTTTTGCCCGCCCGACAGCTGACGCGGCATCCGGCCCGCGAATTCGCGCGGCAGTTTGACGAGATCGAGCAGCGTCAGCATCCGCCCGCGCCGGTCGGCGTCATCGGTGCCGATGCGGAATACCTCGAGGGCGCGGATGATCTGGCGGCCCACCGTCATCGACGGATTGAGGGTGTCGAACGGGTTCTGGAACACCATCTGCACATCGGCGACCGTCTGGGTATCGCGGTCTTCGATGGCAATCGCGCCGATCTCGCTTTTGTCCAACGTGATCGTGCCGCTGGTCGCGGTTTCCAGACCCATCAGAACCTTGGCGAAGGTTGATTTGCCGCAGCCCGATTCGCCGACGATCGCGAGGGTTTCGCCTTCGCGGGCCTCGAAACTGAGGGTTTCGTTGGCCTTGACCACCTTTGCGGCGTTTCTGCCGAACATCGACGAGGCGCCGACCTCATAGTATTTGCGCAGGTCGTCCATCCGCAGGATGACCTTGCCGGGGTCGGCCTTTTCGCCCTTGTCGGCCAGCTGCGGGGCCGCGCCCCAGTCGATTTCATCGTGCCGCAGACAGCGGGTTTCGTGACGGTCGTCGCCGCGCACCCGGTCCATGAAAATCGGCCCTTCGTCACAGCGCCCGGCCTCGAAGTAATCGCATCGCGGACCGAAATTGCACCCCTGAGGACGCTCGTGGGGCAAGGGGAAATTGCCGGGGATCGCGATCAGCGGGCGTTGTGTCTTGTCGGCGCCGGGCAGCGGGATCGAGCGGAACAGGGCCTGTGTATAGGGGTGGCGCATCTCGTCGAAAACGTCCTCGATCGAGCCGCGCTCCACCGCCTCGCCGGAATACATCACGCAGATCCGGTCGCAGGTCTCGAGGACGAGGCCGAGGTTGTGGCTGATGAACAGCATCGAGGTGCCGTATTTGCGGCCCAGGTCCTTGACCAGATCTACGACCGCCGCTTCCACCGTCACATCGAGGGCCGTGGTCGGCTCGTCGAGGATGAGCAGCGCAGGCTTGCTCATCAGTGCCATGGCGATCACGATACGCTGCTGCTGGCCGCCCGACAGCTGGTGCGGGTAGGCGCGCAGGATGCGTTCGGGGTCGGGCAGTTTCACGTCGGTGACGACCTCGAGGGCCCGCGCGTAGGCCTCTTTCTCGCTCAGTCCCTCGTGGATCATCGGCACTTCCATCAGCTGGCGCGCGATTTTCATCGCGGGGTTCAGCGAGGCCATCGGCTCCTGATAGATCATCGCGATCTCGTTGCCGCGAATATGGGCAAGGTCGGCGGGCGACATGGTGCCCAGATCGCGGCCCTTGAACTTGATCGATCCGCCGACAACACGGCCGTTGACGCCCAGGTCCTGCATCACACCAAGCGCCACGGTGCTCTTGCCGCAACCGGATTCCCCGACAAGCCCCAGCGCCTCGCCGGGGTACACCTTTGCCGAGAAATCCATGACGGCGGGGATTTCGCGGGTGCGGGTGAAGAACGAGATCGACAACACGTCGATTTCGAGGATCGGTTCGATGGCCGCGTCCGAAGTCGCGGTGCTATCGGGTTTGGTCAGCGTCGTGGTCATGAGGATCTCCGGGAGCGTCCGGGCGCGGACTTTTGCAAAAAGTCCGGACCGAACTTTTTCAAAAAGTTCGACGTCGAATTCTTTGAAAGAATTCGGTTGGCAGAACGGTGCGGATCAATCCCGCAGGCTTTCTTCGCGCAAGCCGTCGGCGAGCAGGTTCAGCCCCAGCACCAGGGTCAGCAGGGCAATGGCGGGCACCAGCGCGGGATGCGGATATACCGACAGCAGCCCACGGCCGAGGTTGATCGTCGAGCCCCAGTCCGGACTTTCGGTCGACAGACCGAGGCCGAAGAAGCCAAGCGTGCCGAGCAGGATGATCGTATAGCCGATCCGCAGGCAGAAATCGACGATCAGGGGCCCGCGCGTGTTGGGCAGGATTTCCCACAGCATGACGTACCATTTGCTCTCGCCCCGGGTCTGGGCGGCGGCGACGTAATCGCGCGTCTTGATCTCGAGGGTCAGGCCCCGGACGATGCGGAACACGGTCGGCGCATTCACGAACACGACCGAGACGAACACCACCAGAATCCCGCCCGGCAGATCGAAAAGATCGAGCCAGCGCGGCATGAAGACGAACACCGTTCCGGGTTGCGAGATCAGCGACAGGTAAAGCCAGCCCATCGCCCCGATCACCATCACCAGCAGCGGCGTCCGGGTGGCGGGCTGGGTGTGAAAGCGCGAATTGACCAGCACGAAGGCAAACAGGATGGGAAAGGCGAACAGGACCGCAGCCATATAGGACGGGATGCCGGTTTCGACGATTTCGGGCGTGACCAGCAGATAGAACAGCAGGATTACCGGGAAGGCGAGGATGAGGTTGGCGAGAAACGACAGCAGGGTGTCGAGCTTGCCGCCGATGTAGCCCGCGGGCAGGCCCAGCGTGATCCCCGCCATGAACGCGAACAGCGTGGCGAGCGGAGCGATCTGCAACACGATGGTACTGCCCTTGACCATCCGGCTGAACACGTCCCGCGCAAGGCTGTCACCGCCGAGGATGTAATGCGCGCCGGGCACCATCGCCTCGGCCCCGGGCACCGGAATGCCCGGAACCTTGTTTTTCAGGCCCGAAACCTGGCTGAGCGGATCGTGTGTCGCGATCAGGTCGAAGAGGCCGGTCAGCACGGCGGTGAAGATCCAGAACATCACCAGCCCGAAACCGATCATGCCGATCGTGTTGTCGAACAGCTTGCCATACAGACCGAGCCGTCGGCGAAAGGTCATCGAGACGGCAAAGGTCAGGCCGAGGCAGATCCAGACGGGGATGAACTGTTTCGACGCCGCCCCCACGATGCCGACGGCGCCGTAGGGCAGCACCGCCCCCAGCACAAGATAGGCCGCGACGATCCCGATCACCGCCAGCAGCAGCCACGCGGTCGCCCGCTGCACGAAACCGAGCGGCCCGCCGCGCGCGAGCAGCATACCGTCGGCGCCGGTCTGCACCCGCGCGGTCGGCGTGAGATAGGACAGCACGATCTGCGCGGTCAGCGAGACGGCGAACAGCACCACGACAGTGGCGAACACCGGATCGAGGGTCGCACCCCAGGGGCCTGTCCAGCTTAACGGTTCCATGGTGTCCCCCTCAGGATACGCGGATGCGCGGGTTGAGAAGGACATAGCCGATGTCGGAAATCAGCTGTGTGATGAGGACGACGAGGACCGACACCACCGAGATCGCCAGCAGCAACTCGATATCGTTGTTGCCCGCCGCCTCGACGAGCGTCCAGCCGAACCCTTTGTAGTTGAACAGGGTTTCGACGATCACTACGCCTGACAACAGCCACGGAAACTGCAACATGATGACGGTGAACGGCGCGATCAGCGCATTGCGCAACGCATGACGCAAGACGATGGTGCGGAATTTCACGCCCTTGAGGCGCGCAGTGCGGATGTATTGCGCCGTCATCACCTCGGCCATGCTGGCCCGCGTCATCCGCGCGATATAGCCCATGCCGTAAAGCGCGATCGTCATCACCGGCAGGGTGAAATTGGCGAAGGTCGCGTCCTCCATGGCGGAGGTGGCCGACCCGTTGAACCATCGCAGCCCCACCGCCGAGGAGGCGAAGACGGTGATGAACACCACGCCCGAGACATATTCCGGCGTCGCCGTCGTGGCGATGGAGGCGGTCGACAGCGTGCGGTCGAGCGCGGAGCCTTCGCGCATGCCGGCCATCACGCCGACGATCAGCGCACCGGGCACCATGACGAGGACGACCGCGCCCATGAGCTTGCCCGTGAGCGCCAGGGCGCGCCACATGATGTCGGCCACGTCGCGGCGGAACACGGTCGACCAGCCCCATTCGCCCTGTAGAACGCCGCAATACCTTGCGGTGGGCGGCTCCGACGCCGTCGGGTCCACGGGCGCGAGGCCCGCGTCCGTCAGGCAGCGGCCATATCGACGCTGCGTGGCATCGTCGGCGCGTGTCCAGCCGGGCAAGACGCCCAGCCATTCGCCATAGCGGACGAAGACAGAGGCGCCATAGCCGTTGTCGCCCAGCCAGCTCGTCACCTCGGCGTCGGTTATCCGGGCGCCAAGCTCGGACTTGGCAACCTTTTCGAGGTTCGGTTCCAGATTGGCGAGGCTGAACACGATGAAGGTCAGGCACAGGGCCGTCGCAAGCATCGTGAACAGTCGGCTGATGATAAATCGGATCATGCGCTGTCCGTTCCAGGGGCGGCGCTGCGATGGCCCGACCGTTTCGGGCAACCATCGGCCATCGGGGCGCGCGATCGGGAGCTATCGCGCAGGACCGGCCCCGCAAAAACATGCGGGGCCGGTGCGCAGCGGCGGCGGACAGGGTTACCCAACGGCTGCGCGGCCTGCCATTCGCCCCGGATCAGGCGTCCATCCACCACTTGTAGTGGTGATGCTCGAACATCGGGTGGATTTCCATCCCCTGGACCCTCTCTGTCATGTGGGTGAAGATCGAGCGCCAGTACGGCTGAATCATCACGCCTTCGTCCTGCATGAGCTGCTCGATCCGCGCCATCACCTCGCGGCGGGCATCGACGTCGGCGATCGAGGTCGCCTCGGCGAGCAGGGCGTCGAACTCGGGGTTGGCCATCGCCGTCTCGTTCCACGACCCGCCCGTCTTGTAGGCGAGGATCAGGACCTGGACGCCCAGTGGCCGCATCGACCATTCGGTCGCCGAAAACGGATACTTCGTCCAGTCGTTCCAGAACGTGCTGCCGGGCAGGACGGTGCGGGTAATGTTGATGCCCGCGTCGCGCATCTGAGCGGCAACGGCGTCGCAGGACGCCGACTGCCAGGCGTCGTCGATGGAAATGAGCTCGAATTCCGTGTCGGCGTGCCCTGCGGCCGTGAGCATCTCGAGGGCTGCCGCGGGATCGGTCGGATCGGGCGGGATGTCGGCGTATTCGGGATGGATCGGGCAGACGTGGTGGTTCTGCGCCACGGTACCCAGGCCATTGTATCCCAGTTCGAGGACGACCTCGTTGCTGACGGCCATCTGGATCGCATTGCGCACCGCGACATTGTCGTAGGGCGCCTGCAACTGGTTGAAGCGTACCGCAAGCGTCGCTGCGGTCACAGCCTCGGACTTGTTCCAGCCGATGCCGTCGAAGATGTCGACGAAATCGCCGGCCGTCTCGTACAGCGCGTCGATCTCGTCGCTTTCGGCGCCGGCGAGGGCTGCGGCGGGATCGGTACCATAGTCGATATAGACGATCTCATCGAGATATGGACCGCCGTAGACGTCCGATCCCCACCACGCATGGTCGGCGTTTCGCGTCAGGGTCTGACGGATGCCGACCTCGTTCTGCGTCGGCAGGTACGGGCCGGTGCCGACCGGGTTGTCGGCGGGGTTGCCGCCGGTATAGCTCGCGTGGGTGACGGCGGCGGGATAGTCGGCCATGCCGACGATGACGGTGATGTCCGGCGCCTCCAGCGTCAGGCGCACGGTCATGTCGTCGACGATCTCGATGGCACCGTCGCGGGCGACGCCGCTGTCGGCATCGACGAGGGCGCTCATCCGCGCGGCCATCGAGTTACCCTCGACCGTGCTGTCGCACCAGCCGGTGATTACGCGGGCGACGTCGTCCGAGGTAAAGGCATCGCCGTTGTTCCAGGTGACGCCGGGACGCACGTTCAGGGTAAATTCGGTGGCGTCGTCGTTCGCCTCCCAGCTTTCGAGGAGCATGCCGCGCATCGACCCGTCGCGGTTGTATTCGACCAGATATTCGAGCCAGCCGCGGCTGAAGTTCGCCATTTCGGGCCAGTCGTAGGTACGCGGATCCTTGAGCGCCTGGGTTTCCATCTGCATCCGAAGCGTGCCACCCGTCTGCGCGTGCGCATCGGCGCGCGCCGGAGTCGCAAGACCCAGCAAGCCGTAAGAGCCGGCGGCGGTGACGCCCAGTGCCGTGGTGCGGGTCAGAAATTCGCGGCGGTCGATATGGCCTGCGCGGTGCTCGGCGGCGTACATCTGCGCAACCGGATGGGTCGCGGCAATCTTGGTATGTCTGGTCATGATCGTCTCCCTGATCTGTGCCGTTCCCACGAAAACTGACCCCGGTTCAACGGGCTTTCGTCTTGCTTTGGATCGGCGGCCCACCTGGAACAGGCGGCCCTTGGTGTCAGTGTGGGCATACCGCGGGTGGCCGGGTCAACCGCTCTTTTCGACGCACCCGGCGCCAAAACCGACATTTACGGACAGTAACGTGCCGCGTTCGCGCCAATTTTCCGACACACAGGTGCACCGTCGGCGGGGCGCATATGTCCAGGCGGATGGGGCCTGCCCGGCACCGGACGGTGGCTCATCCCGACACAGAACCCGCCGTCGACACGGTCCGCCAGATCGCGGGTCGGCCAGATCGCGGGTCGGCCAGACGCCGGGTCAGCCGGACGTGGCGTCAACCGGACGCCGGGTCAGCCAGATGAGGCGTCAGCCCGTCGGGCCGATTCGCGGAACCCGCACTACTTTGCGGTGGCAACCGCCACTTCCGACCGGCGGAACGCTGACGGGGTCTGTCCGGTCGCGGACTGAAAACTGCGGGTGAAATAGGCGGCCGAGGTATAGCCCAGCGTGCTGGCGATGGATTTGATCGGCGCGCCGGAGCCGCGCAGCATCAGGCGCGCCTCATACAGGAGCCGCTCGTTCAGGATCGCCAGCGCGCTTTTGCCACAGGTCTGTTTGCAGCAGCGGGTCAGATGCGTCGGCGTGATGCCCAGCGCCCGCGCATAGCCAGCGACGCCCTGCGATTTGCGAAAATCGCGTTCGACGAGATCGGTGAACGCCGCCGAAATCCGGGCCGGCATGCTTTGGCTGCGCAGATCGGCGGCCTCGTTGGGACGGCTTTCGGTTACCTGTTCGAACGCCAGCGCCAAAAGCCCCAGATGATGCCGTGCCGCGCGCGCGTGCCGTGCCGCCGCATCGGCATCCAAGCCGACGGCCAGTTTCAGTTCGCGTTCGAGATTGTCGATGAAATGGGCGATATCCTTCTGGCTGCCGACATCGCGCAGCCGCAGATGCACCGGCGCCTCGGGCCAGTCGGGTGCCAGCACCAGCGGCACCGAGATCATCAGGCCGTGCACCGTCGCGCCCGCCTCGTAGCCGTACATCGTATTCGCCGGGACATAGACCAGATTGTTGGGCCCGTACCCCGAGGTCAGCCCCGCGACAGTGATCCGTCCCTGACCCCTGGTGATATAGATCAGACGCGGGTTTGCATGGGCGCGCATCGCCTCGGTCCGCCAGCGCGCGGCGGCGGGGGCGGGCACGATGGCGCGCAGGCTCAGGGTGTCCGGTGTCGGTGTGTCGGGGTGCATTGGGTGGCCTTTGACGGGAAAGCGAGCGGCACGATTCGGTTCATGTTCGATAAGTGAAAGATTTCAGCAAAGGATGAAGCGGCACAACAGCGGGGTCGGCTGACGGCGGACATCTGCTGGGGACAAACCGCCGAAGCTGTGGACAGAACGCCGAACGCCCGGGCACGGACCGTCGGATGCAGCAACGGACCGGACCGACTCGCGGTCGATTTCGATGGTCGGGCAAGTCGACAGCGGGGGCGCGCGCGAGATCGGCGCCTGACCCGCGGCGCACGATCCCGGTCACGGCGCATCGCGCCGCCGGACCCGGGGCGCGTTCAGATCGGCACGATCCGTGCCCACGCCGTCATCCGGCTGCGAAACCATGTCCGCTGGCGTTTGCCATAGCGCCGGGTGGCGATGACGGCGGCGTCGCGCGCCTGCGCAAGCGGGATTTCGCCGCGCAGATGCGCTATCAGTTCGGCGGCGCCGATTGCCCGGGACGACAGGTGGGCCGGGTCCCACGCGCGGACCATCCGGCGCGCCTCATCCAGCGCGCCTGCCGCCAGCATCAGGTCGAACCGTTGCGCGATGCGCGCGTTGAGCCAGTCGGGATCGGGCGCCAGACAGATCGGCGTCGCCGCGCGCAGCGGCAGTGGCGGCGGCGGCGTATCCGCCTGCCACGCCGCAAGACCGCGCCCGGTGGTGCGCTGCACCTCCCACGCGCGCTGCACCCGGGCGCGGTTGAGCGTGTCGATGCGGGCGCGGGTGTCCGGATCGACCGCGCCGAGCAGGTCCGGCAGGCTCAGCGCGTCGCCCTCGGCGCGGACCTGCGCCGGTGTCGGCGGAATGTCGGCCAGCCCTTCGGTCAGCGCCGCAAAGTACAACCCGGTGCCACCGACGATGATCGGGCGCGCGGCTCCGATGACCGACGGCCGCGCGTCGCTCGCGATACCTCTTTGCGCGTCCCGCACGATACCGTTTTGCGCGTCCCGCACGATACCGTTTTGCGCGTCCCGCACGATACCGTTTTGCGCGTCCCGCACGATACCGTTTTGCGCGTCCCGCAAGGCAGCTTCGCCCGAATCTTGTGGGCTGACCGGGCGCATATTGACTGAAGGTTTCAGAAACGGCTGCACGTCGCGCAGCCAATGTCCCGCCGAATAGGGCGCGTCGTGGGGGACGTGGCCGTACAGAGCATGCGGCGCGGCCGCGAGATCGGCATCGTCCGGCCGCGCGGTCAGCACCCGCCAGCCATCGAACACCTGCAACGCATCGGCGTTGACGACGGTGCCGCCGAACCTTTCGGCAATCTCGAGGGCGAGCGCCGATTTCCCGCTGGCCGTCGGCCCCGCGATCAGAACGGGCCGGCCGGGCACGATCCCGGGCATCGCCCCGGCGTGGGAAAACCGCCATGACACCTGCGTGCCGCTCATCCTGCGTTGCAACCATTGAACATCCCCGGCTTTTGCGACAGTTTACCGCCCGAGGAAACCCGCATCATGCCCGCCCCGCGGCGCCATCCCCGGGGGGGGCAGGCGGCCGCATGGAGACCGCCCGCGCGCCGTGCGCCGATTTGCCGGGCCTCTGCCACCGGCCGCGCGCCCGCGCACGCCGCCCCGAAACGCGCCCCCGCGTCCGAGTTACCCCGCGCGCTGCGCGCATCAGCCAGACTGAGGATCCCGATGACCGAAACCCGCACCTACAAACGCGTCATGCTGAAAATATCGGGCGAGGCGCTGATGGGCGACACCGGGTTCGGCCTGCATCCGCCCACCGTCGAACGTATCGCGCGCGAGGTGAAATCGGTGCACGACATGGGCGTCGAGATCTGCATGGTGATCGGCGGCGGCAACATCTTTCGCGGCCTTCAGGGATCCGCGCAGGGGATGGAGCGGACGACCGCCGATTACATGGGCATGCTGGCGACGGTGATGAACGCGCTGGCGATGCAGGGTGCGATGGAGGCGCTGAACGTCCACACCCGCGTCATCTCGGCGATCCCGATGGATACGGTCTGCGAGCCCTATATCCGCCGCCGCGCCGTGCGCCACCTCGAGAAAAAGCGGGTCTGCATCTTTGCCGCCGGCACCGGCAACCCGTTTTTCACCACCGATACCGCCGCCACCCTGCGGGCCAACGAAATGCGCTGCGAGGCGATCTTCAAGGGCACCAAGGTCGACGGTGTCTATGACAAGGACCCGGCGAAACACGCCGATGCCAAACGCTATGACACCGTCACCTACGACGAGGTGCTGCAACAGCATCTGGGGGTCATGGACGCCAGCGCCATCGCCCTTGCCCGCGACAATCACCTGCCGATTATTGTGTTTTCGCTCGACGAGCCGGGCGGATTCAAGGGTATTCTGGCGGGGCAGGGCACCTATACCAAGGTCCACGACTGAGACGCCCGGAAACTATTGCTGGCGGATATGCGTTCCTTCTGCACAACACCTGCACCAGTCCTCGGCGGCAATCGCCACCCATGGCGCTATACAAACCGGGCGCGGTGCCGCTATAGAAAGCGGCATGCAGAATGCCCACCCAAAGCGCGGCACCTCGCGGAATGACACGATACGCGGCACCCGACATGCCGACACCCACCACCCCGAGACCGGGACCGTCCCCGTGACGGGCGCGCCGAACCGGAACCATTGAACGCGACGCAATCGCAGGACAGACAGCAGGACCATGGCAGACGACTTCGAACTCGATACCGACGACCTTACCCGCCGGATGGACGGCGCGATTGCCGCATTGCGGACGGAACTCGCGTCGCTGCGCACGGGCCGCGCCTCGGGCAGCATGCTGGAGCCGATCATGGTCGACGCCTACGGCAGCCCGACTCCGATCAATCAGGTCGGCACCGTGAACGTGCCCGAACCGCGGATGGTGACGATCAACGTCTGGGACAAGGGCCTCGTCAACAAGGTGGAAAAGGCGATCCGCGACAGCGGCCTCGGGATCAACCCGCAGATGAACGGCACGATCATCATGCTGCCGATCCCCGAACTTAACGAAGAGCGTCGCCGCGAGTTGACCAAGGTGGCGGGCGGATACGCCGAGAGCGCGCGGATTGCGGTGCGCAACCTGCGCCGTGACGGCATGGACCAGATCAAGAAAGCCAGGGCGGACGGCATGGGCGAGGATGACCAGAAATTCTGGGAAGGCGCGGTTCAGGAACTGACCGACAGCTATATCAAACGCGTCGACGAAACGCTCGAGACCAAGCAGGCGGAAATCATGCAGGTCTGACGCACCATCCGCTCCTTTGGACCGGCGGTCGCCCGGGGGGAGCGATTGGCATGTCAAAGGGCGGAACCCCGGCTGACGACCAGGCCGCAAAGCGAAATGCAATCGAAAATCCGTTCCTGAAAAGGCGGCCCCCAACAGACCCTCAGGATCGCCAGACATGCCAAAACGCCCCATTTCGGACAATATTCCACGATCCTCCCTGAAATCGCCTTAAATCCGGTCCAAGACGCCGCCGAACAGCCAAAAATTAATTTTTCGCCGCATATACCGAACCCCCGAGGAGGCCCCATGGCCCGCGACACCGCAGACACAGACCTTCCGCATACCCGTCACGGCGGTCCGCAACATGTCGCCATCATCATGGACGGCAACGGTCGCTGGGCGCAGATGCGCAACCGTCCACGTCTGTTCGGCCATCACGCGGGCGCCAAACGGGTGCGCGAGATCGTCGAATCCTGCCCCGAGCACGGCGTGAAATACCTGACGATATTCGCCTTTTCGACCGAGAACTGGAAGCGCACCCAGACCGAGGTCGCAGGCCTGATGAAGCTCTTTCGCCGCTATATTCAACGCGAGGCGCGCGACCTGTTCGAGGCCGGCGTCCGGGTGCGGTTCATCGGCGACCGCGTCAAACTCGACGACAAGCTGGTGACGCTGATGGACGACCTCGAACTGCTCACCAGCGACAACGATAAATGCCATCTGACCGTGGCACTGAACTATGGCGGTCGCGACGAAGTGACGCGGGCCGCGCAGCGCCTTGCCTATGAGGTTGAATGCGGTCGCCTCACCCACAAGGACGTGGACGCCGAAACGCTTGCGAAATTCCTCGACACGCACGTATTGCCCGACCCGGACCTCGTGATCCGCACGTCGGGCGAGGCGCGGATCAGCAATTTCCTGCTGTGGCAATCGGCCTACGCCGAATATGAATTCGTCGATACCCTCTGGCCCGATTTCACGGCCCATGAATTCGGCAGGGTCCTTGCGGGATATGGCGCCCGCGACCGGCGGTTCGGCGCCGTCCGGGCCTGAGGCGCCGCGATGACGCGTAAAACACCGTGACCGATCCGACTGAAAAACCGCCCGCCGTGCCCGCCCTCGACGGCAAATGGGGCGATCTGTCCGTGCGCATGGCGTCGGGGGCGGCAATGGCCGTCGTCGGGTCCGTCGGCATCGTGCTGGGCGGCGTCTGGTTTCAGATGATGGCGGTCTTCGTGATCGCGGTCATGCTGTGGGAACTGTGGATGATGATCGCGCCCGACAGGCCGACGCCGGGGATGCTGCTCACCGCGCTGGCCGCATCGGTGCTGTCGGGGCAACTGACGCTGGGGGCGGGCTGGGGCCTTTTGCTGTTTTTCGTGGTGCCGCTGATCGGCGCCTGGTCGATCCGGCATGAGCGGCTGACCTATTTCGTCTTTGCCTTCGGTCTGCAGGCCGCGGGCTGGGGCCTTGTCGCCTTCCGCGAGGATTATGGTTTTACCTGGTTGCTGTGGCTGGTCCTCGTGGTGATCGCCACGGATACCTTCGGCTATTTCGCGGGCCGTACGCTGGGGGGGCCTAAATTCTGGCCGCGCGTCAGCCCGAAAAAAACCTGGTCGGGCACCGTCGCGGGCTGGATATTTGCCGGGATTGTCGGTGCCATTTTCATGAGCTTTACCGCCGCGGGTCCTGAGATCATCCTGTTTTCCATGGCGCTCAGTCTGGCGAGCCAGATGGGCGACATCGCCGAAAGCGCGCTGAAACGGCGGATGAAGGTCAAGGACAGCTCGACGTTGATCCCCGGCCACGGCGGCTTGTTCGACCGGTTCGACGGCCTGCTTGGCGCTGCGCTGTTCATGTTGTTTGCGGCGTCCCTGATGGATGTCCCCGGAGCGGCGTTTTGACCGAGGGGCAAGGTGCAGGTCGGGATCCCCGCAGGGTCACGATCCTGGGTGCCACGGGTTCGATCGGCCAGAACACCCTCGATCTGATCGGTCGCGAACCTGGGCTTTTCGACGTCGTGGCCCTGACCGGCGGGCGCAACGTGGCGCAGCTTGCGCGCGATGCGATTGCACATCGGGCGGCGCTGGCCGTGACCGCCTTCGACGATTGTTACGCCGACCTTGCGGCGCATCTGGCGGGCACGGGCATCGAGGTGGCCGCCGGGCCCGAGGCCCTTGTCGACGCCGCCACGCGCCCTGCCGACTGGGTCATGTCCGGCATCGTCGGCATGGCGGGTCTTGCGCCCGGTCTGGCGGTGCTGGAACGCGGCGGTACGCTGGCGCTGGCGAACAAGGAAACGCTGGTTGCCGCCGGGCCGCTTGTCATGGCCACCGCGCGCCGGACCGGGGCCACGCTGTTGCCCGTCGACAGCGAGCATTCGGCGATCTTTCAGGCGCTTTTGGGCGAGGATATCGCCGCCGTCGAGCGGATCGTCGTCACCGCCTCGGGCGGTGCGTTCCGCGACTGGCCAATCGAGCGGCTTGTCACCGCCACGGTGGCGCAGGCATCGGCGCACCCGAACTGGGCGATGGGGCAACGGATCACCATCGATTCCGCGTCGATGTTCAACAAGGCTCTCGAACTGATCGAAACCCATGAATTCTTTGGCATAGATCCGGCGCGGATCGAGGCGATCGTACACCCCGAGAGCCTGATCCACGCCCTCGTCGGATTTCACGACGGTGCGCTGATGGCCCATGTCGGCGCCCCCGACATGCGCCACGCCATCGGCTTTGCGCTCAACTGGCCGCACCGCAGACCACTGCCGGTGCCGCGCCTCGATCTGGCGCGGATCGGACAGCTGACGTTTGCCGCCCCCGACGAGGTGCGCTGGCCCGCCCTGCGCCTCGCGCGCGAGGTGATGCAGGCGGGCGGCGTCATGGGGGCGGTGTTCACTGCGGCAAAGGACCGCGCGCTCGATCATTTCATCGACGATCGCCTTGGTTTCATGGCCATGGCCGATGTCGTGGCCGAGGTTCTGGATGAGATGTCTTCCGAAGGTCTGGAAAATGCCGCGATGACTCTCGATCTAGTGATTGAGGCGACAACACGCGCCATTGCGGCCACCGACGTGTCCGTGGCACGACGAAACGGGGCCGGTGCAGCACCGACGGTGGCTGGCACGCGACACAATACAGGCGGTGCGGCGACGAACATGGCCGCAAACCGAATAAACAGGGATTGATGCGTTGGATTTTCTGAACCTGCCCGACATGGGCGGCGCCTTTTTCACGGTTCTGGCCTTTGTCGTGGCATTGTCGATCATCGTGGCGATCCACGAATACGGCCATTACATCGTCGGCCGCTGGACGGGCATCCACGCCGAGGTGTTCTCGCTGGGGTTCGGTCCGGTCATATACTCCCGCGTCGACAAACGGGGCACGAAATGGCAATTGGCGCTGCTCCCCCTGGGCGGCTTCGTGAAATTTCTGGGCGACGCGAACGCGGCCAGCGTCGGGTCGGGACAGGTCAGCCCCGAGGACAGTCGCCGTACCATGATGGGCGCGCCCTTGTGGGCGCGTGCCGCAACCGTCGCGGCAGGTCCGATCTTCAACTTTATCCTGTCGGCAGTCATCTTTACCGCCCTGATCATGGGGCAGGGGCGCGCCGTCGATCCGGTGCGCGTCGCGGCCATCGACGCGATGCCCGCCGCCTATCAGGTGGCGCTGCTGCCCGGTGACCAGCTTCTGGCCGTCGAAGGTGTGCCGATCCCCGATCTCGAGGGGCTGGCGGACGTGTTGTACGCCGCCCCCGAACAGCAGGTTCTGACCTATACCGTCCTGCGCGACGGGGCAGAGACCGACGTGACA
The DNA here is from genome assembly GCA_963761735.1 of uncultured Alphaproteobacteria bacterium. Classification (GTDB taxonomy): domain Bacteria; phylum Pseudomonadota; class Alphaproteobacteria; order Rhodobacterales; family Rhodobacteraceae; genus CAVXHQ01. The sequence continues at coordinate 768,026 of CAVXHQ010000001.1, read as the reverse complement.
GGCCCGTGGGCCTATCCGCCGTTCATCGACGGAATTTCGCCGAGTTCGGCAGGTTATGACGCGGGTCTCGAGGTTGGCGATGTGATCACCGCCATCGACGGCGCGGAAATCTTTCGCTTTCGCCAGATCATCGAGGCGGTCACCACCGGCGAAGGTGCGCCGCTCGATCTTACCGTCTGGCGCAATGGCGAAACGCTGAATATCACCCTGACGCCGCGTGCCGTCGATCTGCCGACCGGCAACGGCGGCTTCGAGAGGCGCTGGCTCATCGGGATCTCTGGCGGTCTTTTCTTTGACCTTGTGACCGAAACGCCGGGACCATGGGCTGCCGTGTCGGCGGCCACGGTACAGGTCTGGGATATCATGCAATCCTCGGTGTCGGGCCTGTACCATATCATCGCGGGGTCGATTTCATCGTGTAACCTGTCCGGCCCGGTCGGTATCGCGCAGGCCGCAGGCGCCATGGCAAGCCAGGGTGGCACCAGCTTTATCTTTTTCGTCGCCGTGTTGTCGGCGGCTGTCGGCCTGCTGAACCTGTTCCCGGTGCCGATCCTCGACGGCGGTCACCTGGTGTTTCATGCCTATGAGGCGGTGACGGGCCGTCCGCCAAGCGACCGTGCGCTGCGGATCCTGATGGCGGGCGGGTTGGCTGCGATCCTGTCGCTCATGCTCTTTGCGCTGGCCAACGATCTGTTCCTGTGTCCCTGATCGTTGCTGGTTGAGCATACCTGCGAACCGCCGCGTCAAACGGCACCGGCGCGGGCTCGCGTCATGTTTCGGCCACAATCGGCCATTAGCAAAAACCTGCGACACCATAAATCCGCAGGCCGATACCCGGCGTGCCAAAGTTCCCGGAGGGACGACCGATGCAGACGATCAAGGCGAATACGAAGGGCCTCGGGCTTCTGGTCCACCTCAACTGGGACCGCATCTTGTATGTCGCGACGATCCTTTTGGCGCTTGGCGCCGGTGCCTATGTCGGTGCCGTAAATTAGGCCGTGCGCCGACCGCCGATCATGTTTCCCGTGCCGCATTGAACGGGCCGCATTGAAACAGGCTGCAACGACAGGCCCGGGGCATCGGTTCGCGCAGCCGGCGGGTTCTTGCGCACCGGCGTAATCGCGCGGCTCGGCGATCCGGTGCGGGGCGCAAAGCCTTCGGCACCTGCCTCTTTTCCACCCCGAAATTCAGATCGCCCGACAGATCTTGCGGCGCACGCACGGTGTCGTGCAATTTGTCGTATTTGCCGCGCCTTGGTTTTGACAAGCCCCGGCTGAGGCGCTACGCACACAGCAGAGAAGTCTGCACGCGGTATGCAGCACGCGGAACTGCCTTATTCCCGCGCATACACCGCCGAGCGGCACGATGGCGGTGAACTGGGCGGGGGCTGCAATGCACGAAAAGATGAGCGCGGGAATGCGGGGCCGCATGTGGATGCGCAGCACGGCATTTGCGATACTTGCTGTCGGCGCGACCGGTTTTGCCCCGGCTGCAATGGCGCAGAATTTCACGTTCTCGAACGTCACGATCACCGGCAATCAGCGGATCGAGGCGAGCACGATCCTGAACTATACCGGCATCAGTCAGGGCGAAACGGTTTCCGCCGGACAGCTCAACGATGCGGCGCAGGCGATACGGGCCAGCGGCCAGTTCGAAAGCGTCGACATCTTCCCGCAGGGCGGCACGCTGGTCATTCAGGTCGTCGAATTCCCGACGATCGGGCGCATCAGCATCGAAGGCAACTCGCAACTGTCGGACGACGAGCTGCGTGCCGTCGTGCAATCGCAGGAGCGTCGCGTCTATTCCCCCAGCCTTGCGGAAACGGACACCTCCGCCATCGCGCAGGCCTATGTCGACGAGGGCCGCGTCAACGCGACGGTCTCTCCGTCGATCATCCGCCGCGACGGCAACCGCGTCGATCTTGTCTTCGCCATCGCCGAAGGCGGACTGACCGAGATCGAGCGTATTTCCTTTGTCGGCAACCGCGCCTTCGGCGAGGGGCGACTGCGCCGGGTTCTGGCGTCGAAACAGGCCGGGCTGCTGCGGATTCTGATCGGCTCGGACACGTTTGTGGCAGACCGCATCGCTTTCGATCAACGGGTCCTGACCGATTTCTATCAGTCGCGCGGCTATGCAGATTTCACGATCCAGAACGTGAACGTCGCCCTGACCCGCGAGCGCGACGCCTATCTGATCACCTTCAACCTTCTCGAGGGTCAGCAATTCCGGTTCGGTGCCGTCACCGTCACATCGACCCTGCCAGAGGCGCTGCCGGCCGAATACCTCGCCGCGACGCGCACCCGTGCGGGCAGCCTGTATTCCCCGAGTGCCATCGAGGACGACATCAGCCGCATCGAACGGCTTGCGCTGCGCAACGGCGTCAATTTCCTGACCGTCGAGCCGATCATCACCCGTGACGACCGCAACCTGTTGCTGAACATCGAATATCGCATCGTCCGGGGCGAGAGAATCTTCGTCGAGCGGATCGACATCGAAGGCAACAACACCACGCTCGACCGCGTCGTGCGCAACCAGTTCCGCGTCGTCGAGGGCGATCCGTTCAACCCCCGGTCGATCCGCGAAAGCGCCGAGCGCATCCGCGCCCTGGGGTATTTCTCGGACGCGGACGTCAACGCACGCCCCGGATCCGCCGCCGACCAGGTGGTGATCGACGTCGACGTCACCGAGGCGCCCACCGGCAGCCTGTCGTTCGGCGGCAATTTCTCGACCGAGAATGGCTTTTCGCTCGTCGCCGCCTTCAACGAGCGCAACTTTTTGGGCCGGGGCCAGCAGCTTGGCTTCAATCTGTCGACCGGCGAGGCGAACCGCAGGCTGTCGTTCGAGTTCGGCGAACCGAACTTTCTGGGCCGCGATCTGCGGTTCGGTTTCGGCGTCGATTACCGCACGACGGACAACTCGAATGCCCTGTACGATACCGAAAGTTTCCGCATTTCGCCGTCTTTTGCCTTTCCGATCAGCGAAAACGGGCGGCTGGCGGTGTTCTATGCCGCTGAATACACCGACATCACGGATGTTTTCGGCATCGAAACCGCCGGTCCGACCGAGCGTGCCAGTTTGCTGGTCTTCGACGAGGCCTCAGAGGGCGGCGTGTGGACGCAGGCGCTTGGCTATGGCTATACCTTTGACACCCGGCGCACCGGCATCGACACCAACTCGGGCGTTGTTTTGCGGTTCGGTCAGGAATTCGGCTTTGGCGACAGCAGCTTCGTGCGGACCACGGCGCTCGCGTCGGCGGAAACCCGGGTTCTGCGCGAAGAGGTGACCCTGCGCGCGACGATCGAGGGCGGTTATCTGTCGTATCAGGACGGCGACAGCCGGGTAACGGACCGCTATTTCCTCGGGAGCCGGACACTTCGCGGATTCGATGCGGGCGGCATCGGGCCGCGCGACGCGGCGACCGACGATGCTCTTGGCGGCAACGCCTTTGCGGTTATCCGCCTCGAATTCGAATTCCCGCTGGGCCTGCCCGAGGAATACGGGATTTCCGGCGGCGCCTTCGTCGATTACGGCTCTGTCTGGGATGTCGGCAATCTGCGGACGCTGTCCGAATCCGATATTCTGTACAACGATTTCACCCCCCGGGCGGTCGCCGGTGTGTCGGTGTTCTGGGACACGCCGATCGGTCCGCTGCGGTTCAACTTTACCGAAGCGTTGAGTGCCGAGGAGTTCGACAGCCCGAACAATTTCGACATTACCGTATCGACCAGCTTCTGATGCGGCGCGGGATCCTGTGCCGCGCGCTTGTCGCCGCCGGTGTTCTCGCGTTTGTCGCGCTCCCCGTACCGGCACGGGCACAGGGCAACACGGGGTCTGCCCCGGCTGTGGATTTCCCCATCGGCACGCCTGTGCCGGGGCCGCCATCGGTCCTCGTGGTCAACCTCGAGCGTGTCTTTGCCGAAAGCATGTTCGGACAGCGCGTCCGGGCCGACCTTGGCGCGGCACAGACCGCCCTTATCGCCGAAAACGAAGAGATTCAGGCCGCGCTTCAGTCGGAGGAAAGAAGTCTTGCCGAGCGGCGCCCGACGATGGATGTCGATGTCTTTCGCGCCGAGGCCGATGCTTTTGACGCCCGCGTCCAGGAGATCCGGCGCGAACAGGACGCCAAGGAAAACGCCCTGCAACAGGTGCTCGATGCGGGACGTGCCGAGTTTCGCGCCGCCGTCGAGCCGGTGATCGTGCGCCTGATGGTGGACCGGGGCGGAACCGTCGTGTTGTTTCACACTTCGGTCTATGTCGCCGCCGCCTCGGTCGATATCACGACCGAGAGTATCGCGGCCCTCGACATCGCGGTTGGCGGCGGCGATGTGCCCGGTGCGGATGCCGATCCCGGCAACCTGCCAGATCCGGCGTCGGTTCCGGCGTCGCCCTGAGGCATACGGCGGGCCGGGCGCTTGTCCGTGGCCGCGCGGCTTGCTAGGCAACGGTATCGTCAGGCAACAGCCTGCATGCCCGGGCCCCTCGCGGCCAACCTGCGCGCCGAAAGGACCCCGATGACAGATCCCACCACACCACCCGACGAGACCCCGGTCACATGCGCCGATATTCAACTGATCCAGCGTATCCTGCCGCACCGCTACCCGTTCCTGCTGGTCGACCGGGTCGCGCAGATCGACGGCACCACCCGCGCCGTTGGCCTGAAGAACGTCACCATGAACGAGCCGCATTTTCAGGGCCATTTTCCCGGCAACCCGATCATGCCCGGTGTCACCATCGTCGAGGCAATGGCCCAGACCGCCGCCGTCATGGTCGGCGCGACCCTTGGTCTGGCGGACGGCAACATGCTGATCTATTTCATGGCCATCGACGGCTGCAAATTCCGTCGCAAGGTCGTGCCCGGCGACCAGTTGCGGATGGAAGTGACGACGACGCGCGGCAAACCGGGTGGCAAGGTGTGGCGTTTCAAAGGCGCGGCCACCGTTGACGGCGAGATGGCGGCCGAGGCCGAATTTACCGCGATGATGGACCTGAGGGGGTGAGCATTCACCCCTCGGCGGTGATCGAGCCCGGCGCGGTTCTGGGGAACGGTGTGACGGTTGGCCCGTTTTGCCATATCGGCGCATCCGTCGTTCTGGCGGACGGTGTGACGCTGCAGTCCCACGTCGTGATCGCCGGTCGCACGCAGATCGGTGCCGACAGCGAGGTCTGGCCCTTTGCGGTACTGGGTGCCGAGCCGCAGGACCTGAAATACGACGGTGCCGATACCGCTCTCGTGATCGGCGCGCGCACCCGTATACGCGAGCATGTGACGATGAACATCGGCACCACCGGCGGCGGCGGTGTGACGCGCGTCGGTGACGACGGATTGTTCATGGCCGGCTGTCATATCGCCCATGATGCGCAGGTCGGAAACCGGGTGATCGTGGTGAACAATTCCGCCATCGCGGGCCACTGCGTGATCGAGGACGAGGTGATTATCGGCGGCTTGTGCGGCATCCATCAATGGGTGCGCATCGGTCGCGGCGCGATTATCGGCGCGGTCACGATGGTCACCCACGATGTGATCCCGCACGGCCTTGTGCAGGCGCCGCGCGGGCATCTCGACGGCCTCAACCTCGTGGGGCTCAAGCGCAAGGGGGTGAGCCGCGCCGACATCACCGCCTTGCGCGCCGCGTTCCAGACCCTGAAAGACGGCGAGGGCAGCTTCGCCGAGCGGGCTGGCCGTCTGTCGCATGACAGCGACAGCGTCTATGTGCAGGAAATGGTCGGCTTCGTGCTGGGGGCCTCTGACCGGCATTTCCTGACGCCGAGATGACCGGCGAAGAGGCACCGCGCGGTCCGCTCGCCCTGATCGGCGGCACCGGTGCCTTGCCCGCAGCCCTTGTCGCGACCCTTGAGGCGCAGGACCGGCCCGTGGTGTTGTGTGAGCTTGCGGGCTTTGCCTTTGCCGGGCTCGACGGCCGCGATCGTATGTCGTTCCGGCTCGAGACCATTTCCGAATTTCTCGCCTCGCTGCACGACCTGAACGTGCGCAACGTCTGTTTCGCGGGTGCCATTCGCCGGCCTGCCGTCGACCCTGCCGCCATCACGCCGGCCAGTGCGCCGTTGGTTGCGCGACTGGCACAGGCGATGCAGCTGGGCGACGACGGCGCGTTGCGCGCGGTCATCGCGTTGTTCGAGGCGGCGGGTTTTGCTGTGACGGGCGCTGCCGACATCGCCCCCGGTCTGTTGCCAATCGGTGGGGTCCTCGGGCGCGTGCCTGTTCCGCAAGGGTTCGGCCGCGATCTGGTATCCGCACGGACCGGACATGCGCAGATGGCGCAGCGCGACGAAGGCCAGGCTGTCGTCGTGCGCGGCGGGCGTGTTCTGGTGACGGAAGGGCCAGCGGGAACCGACGCGATGCTGGGTCTGCTTACCCCCGCGGGACGTAGCGTGGGGACGGACGATCCCCTCGAATGGGCTGCTCAGACTGACTGGACCACGACAGGCGCCGTTGCCGATCGGCTGGCCGGTGCCGCGGCCGATCTGCCGCCCCCCGAAGGCGGCATTCTGTTCAAGGCGCCGAAAGCGGGGCAGGACCGCCGTGTCGATCTGCCCGTGATCGGACGCGGCACGGTCATCGGCGCCGCCGCGGCAGGCCTCAGGGCCATCGCGATCGAGGCAGGTGGCGTCATGGTCCTCGACCTGGCGCAGACCGTCGCACTGGCCGATGGCATCGGCGTCTGCATCGCCGTGGTTCCCACGTCGGGGGCGACCGTATGAAGGTTTTCATCGTCGCCGGAGAGCCGTCTGGCGACGCCCTCGGTCAGGCGGTGATGGCCGGTTTGCGCAGCCTGCGACCCGATATCGTGTTCGATGGCGTTGGCGGTCCGCTGATGGCAGGCGAAGGTTTGCAAAGCCGGTTTCCAATGGATGAATTGAGCCTGATGGGTCTGGTCGAGATCCTGCCCAGATATTTTCACCTGAAGCGGCGCATTCGCGAGACGGCCCATGCCGCCCGTGACGCCGTCGTGCTGCTGACCATCGACAGTCCCGATTTTTGCCTGCGCGTGGCGCGGCGTGCCAAGGCCGCGAACCCCCGCCTGCGCACGGTCCACTATGTGGCACCGTCGGTCTGGGCCTGGCGCCCCGGACGCGCCGCTAACATGGCGCATTTCGTCGATCATGTCCTCGCCCTGCTCGATTTCGAACCGCCATTGATGAAGGCGGCGGGTATGGCGTGCGATTTCGTCGGCCATCCCATCGCAGCCCAGCCACAGGCGACGCCGGCCCAATGCGCCGCGTTCCGGGCGGCCCACGATCTCGACGGGCCGGTCCTGCTGGTCCTGCCGGGGTCGCGCCGGGGCGAGGTTGCCCGGCTGGGCGCCGTGTTCGGCGCGGCGGTGACGACGTTCGTGGCCGCGCATCCGGGGGCGCGCGTGGTGGTGCCTGTCGCGGGGGCGGTGATGAAAAGGGTGTCGCAATTGGTCTCGGACTGGCCGGGCAGGCCGGTGATCGTGCCCTCCGGAACGGACCCCGAGAGTATCGCCACCAAGCGCGCGGCGTTCGGGGCGGCAAACGTCGCCCTGGCGGCATCCGGGACGGTATCTCTCGAACTCGCCGCGTCCGCGACGCCGATGGTGATTGCCTATGACATGGCGCCACTGAGCCGGTTGATCATTTCGCGTCTGTTGTTGACCGATACGGTCACGCTGGTCAATCTGGTGAGCCGGACCCGCGCCGTGCCTGAATTTATCGGCAAGAACTGTCGGCCCGGTCCGATTGCCGCAGCCCTTGCGCGGGTGCTTGCCGATCCCGGCGCGCAGAACATGGCGATGGCGTTGACAATGGCACGGTTGGGGCAGGGCGGACTGGCCCCCGGAACGCGTGCCGCGCGCGCCATCCTCGACGGTCTGGCACCAAACGCCTGACAGGGACAAACTTTTTCAAAAAGTTTGACGTCAAATTTTTGCTTAAAAATTTGCTCCCGTTGCCGCCGTTCCGCGCTGTTTCAGGCGCCGCGCCAGATCCAGCCGCCGCCGAGCACACGTGTGCTGTCCGGTTCGTAGAACACGCAGGCCTGTCCGGGCGATACACTTTCTTCGGGGGTCAGGAGTTCGACCTCGGCCTCGGTTGCCGACAGCGGTCGTACAATCGCCTCCATCGGCGGTTTGGTCGAGCGCACCTTGATCGCGATATGCCGAGCTGCCTGCGCGTCGAAGGCGGTGTCGCCCAGCCAGTTGATCTCGCGCACGGGCACCCGGCGCGTCGCCAGCATCGCTTTGGGGCCGACTATCACCTGTCGCGCATCGACATCAAGGCGCACCACATACAGCGGGTCGTCCAGCCCGCCGATCCCGAGGCCACGTCGCTGACCCACCGTATAGTGGATGACACCGCGATGCGTGCCCAGCACGGTACCGTCCACATCGATGATATCGCCCGGATCGGCAGCGCCGGGGCGCAGTTTTTCGATCACGGCGGCGTAGTTGCCATCGGGCACGAAACAGATGTCCTGGCTGTCGGGTTTGTCGGCGATGGCAAGGCCGTGACGCAGGGCGAGCGCGCGTGTTTCGGCCTTGCTGTGCAGGTGCCCCAAGGGAAACCGCAGATAGTCCAGCTGCGCCGGCGTCGTGGTGAACAAGAAGTACGACTGGTCGCGCGCAGTGTCAGCGGCCATATGCAGTTCGGGGCCGCCGGCGCCGGTCTTGCGCTGAATGTAGTGCCCCGTCGCCATGCAATCGGCCTCAAGGTCCCGCGCGGTCTCCAGCAGGTCGCGAAACTTTACCCGCTCGTTGCAGCGGATGCAGGGCACAGGCGTGGCCCCCGCCAGATAGCTTTCAGCGAACTCGTCGATCACCGCGTCGCGGAAGGTGTTCTCGTAATCCAGGACGTAATGCGGAAACCCCATCGTCTCGGCGACACGCCGCGCGTCGTGGATATCGCGCCCGGCGCAACACGCGCCTTTTTTCGCCAGCGCCGCCCCGTGATCATAAAGTTGCAGCGTGACACCGACCACATCGTAGCCTTCGCGCGCCAGTTCGGCAGCCACCACAGAGCTGTCGACACCGCCGGACATCGCCACCACCACCCGCGTCTGCTGCGGCGGTTTGGCAAAGCCGAGCGAATTCAGACCCGTCCGTGGGTCCTGCGCCGGCGCGGGGTGGTGCGGTAGATCGAGCGTCATCTGTGCCTCCTGCGCGGTGCCGACCGGGTCGGATCACGGGCGTATTGGCGCCAGATATATGAAAATCCGCTGTATTCTCAAGCCCCAGGTTTCACGCCTCCTTAAAGTCCGGGCCCCAGACCGGTTCTCGGAGAGTGGAAAAGGGGTAGATCATGTTTCTGCGCAAGGTGGACGGACCGCGTTCTGTAACGATGCCGGACGGGAAAATCATGACGCGGGCGGATCTTCCGCCTGCGCAAACAAGGCGTTGGGTGGCGTCGCGCAAGGCCGCGGTGGTTCGGGCGGTGGCGGCGGGCCTCATCACGCGCGAGGCAGCGCTGACCACCTACAAGCTTTCGCCCGAAGAATTCACCTCGTGGGAGCAGGCCGTTGCGTTGCATGGAGAGGCCGCGCTGCGGACAACCGCTCTGCAACGGTATCGACAGAATTAGTCGAAACTGACATAACATTATTCAGGGTAAAGGGTTGTTAACCAATTCGGGGCTAAGTCTGGATAAAGCAACGCTAGCGGAGGCCTTAGATGCGCGTACTCCTTGTAGAAGACGACCCCACGACCTCTCGCAGTATCGAAATGATGCTCACCCATGCCAATCTGAACGTCTATTCGACGGACATGGGCGAGGAGGGGATCGATCTCGCCAAGCTGTACGATTACGATCTGATCCTTCTCGACCTCAATCTACCGGATATGGACGGCCACGATGTGTTGCGTCAACTGCGCATGGCCCGTATCGACACGCCGATCCTGATCCTGACCGGTGACAGCGATACAGAGAGCAAGATCAAGGGCTTCGGCTTTGGCGCCGATGATTACATGACAAAACCGTTTCACCGCGAAGAGCTCGTGGCACGAATCCACGCGATCATCCGCCGCTCGAAAGGGCACGCCCAGTCGATAATACGCACGGGTCGCGTTTCGGTGAACCTCGATGCCAAGACGGTCGAGGTCGGCGGCACGTCGGTGCATCTGACGGGCAAGGAATATCAGATGCTCGAGCTTTTGAGCCTGCGCAAAGGCACGACCCTGACCAAGGAAATGTTTCTCAACCACCTCTACGGTGGCATGGATGAGCCGGAACTGAAGATCATCGACGTTTTCATCTGCAAGCTGCGTAAAAAGCTTAGCCAGGCGACGGGCGGCGATAATCACATCGAAACCGTCTGGGGCCGGGGGTATGTTCTGCGCGATCCCGAACCCGTGGCAAGCGACGTCGAACGTCTCGCCGTTGGCGCCTGAAAGCGGACGGACGCCGGTTTTCCGCAAAAACCTGACAAGCAACGCTGAACTATCCGGGCAGGAGGTTCTGGACGTGCGGCACCGTGCAACTTAAGTCTGGTCCGGCAACGCAGACGGGACAGACATACCATGAGCGGCACGCAAAGGGCCCCGCACGCGCAAAATGATATCCGGGCGCTGGCGGTTACTGACCTGACGGTCGAGCAGGCAGAGGCAGAACTGGCTCGGCTGGCCGTTCTACTGAAGGCGGCAAACGCTGGGTATCACCGTGACGATGCGCCCGTGATCCCGGATGCCGCCTACGATGCGGCCAAGAAACGCAATTCTGCGATCGAGGCCGCCTTTCCGACACTCAAGCGGTCCGACAGCCAAACCGATGTGGTCGGCGGTCCTTTGGGGGATGGTTTTCGAAAACATGTCCACGCCGTCCGCATGCTCAGTCTCGGCAATGCCTTTACCGAGGATGACGTGGTCGAATTCGATGCGCGTATTCGCCGGTTTCTGGGTCTCGGAGCGGATCAGGAACTGGGCTATACCGCCGAACCGAAGATCGACGGCCTCTCCTTGTCGCTGCGCTATGAAGATGGCGATCTGCGCCTAGCCGCGACCCGCGGTGACGGCGAAACCGGTGAGGTTGTGACCGAAAACGCCCGCACTATCGACGACATTCCGGCAAAGATCGATTGGCCCGGTATCCTTGAGGTGCGAGGCGAGGTCTACATGTCCCAAGAGGCCTTCGAGGGGTTGAATGCGCGCCAGTCCGAGGCCGGCGCCAAAAATTTTGCCAATCCGCGCAATGCTGCCGCCGGATCGTTGCGCCAACTGGATCCGTCGATCACGCGGACCCGGCCACTTCGTTTTTTCGCCTATGCCTGGGGCGATATCTCGACGCCGCTCGGGCCGACGCAAAGTGCAGCACTTGCGCAGCTTGACGCTCTCGGATTTTCGACCAATCCGCTGACAAAAACCTGCCGGTCCCCTCGGGATCTCATCGCACACTATCACCACATCGAGGCCAGCCGCGCTGACCTTGGGTATGATATCGACGGCGTCGTCTACAAGGTCGACGATCTTGCTCTTCAGGCGCGGCTTGGCTTTCGTTCGACAACGCCCCGCTGGGCAATTGCCCATAAATTCCCGGCAGAACTGGCGTGGACGCGGCTGCTCGCCATCGACATTCAGGTGGGCCGCACCGGCGCCCTGTCGCCTGTCGCCCGGCTCGCTCCTGTGACGGTCGGCGGTGTCGTGGTGTCGAATGCAACCCTGCACAACGAGGACTACATCGCGGGCCACGGTGCAAACGGACAGCCGATCCGCGACGGCCGCGATATCCGTATCGGCGACCGGGTTCAGGTATACCGCGCAGGCGACGTCATCCCCAAGATCGCCGACGTCGATCTTGCCGTGCGGCCCGACGGCGCACCGTCCTTTGTGTTTCCGCAGGTCTGCCCCGAGTGTGGATCAGACGCCCCGAGAGCGGCTGGCGATGTTGTCCGGCGCTGCTCGGGCGGCCTTGTCTGTCCGGCGCAGGCCGTTGAAAAACTCAAACATTTTGTCGGGCGCGCCGCTTTTGACATCGACGGTCTCGGTGCGAAACAGATCGAGACGTTTTTCAACGATGACACCCTGCCGATCCGCGAACCCGCCGATATTTTTACGCTTGCGGACCGGGATGCCGCCGCGATCGCCAAACTGCGCAACCGTGAGGGTTTCGGCGACACGAGCGCGCAGAAACTCTTTCGGGCCATCGAGGACAAACGCCGGATCGGCCTGTCGCGCCTCGTTTTCGCTCTGGGCATCCGCCATGTCGGCGAGGTGGTCAGCGCGCTTCTCGCCCGTCATTTTGGCGGCTGGACCGCGCTGGTCGAGACCGTCGACCAGGCTGCGCAGGAGACAGCTTTCGCCACGCCCCGCCCCGGCAAGGCCCTGCTCGCCGAAAGCCCGGCTTTTGCCGAGATTACGGGAATCGACGGTGTCGGCGAGGTCGTCGCGCGCGCGCTCGTCACGACCCTTACCCAACCGGCCGAACGTGCCTCTATCGAGCGGCTCATCGACGAACTGACGGTTCTGGCGGAGGTTGCGCCCGACACGGGCGACAGCCCGGTGGCAGGAAAGACGCTGGTTTTCACCGGCACCCTCGAAAAAATGACCCGCGCCGAGGCCAAGGCGCGCGCAGAAACCCTCGGTGCCAAAGTTGCGGGGTCGGTCAGTGCAAAAACCGATATCCTGATCGCGGGCCCCGGTGCGGGATCGAAGGCGGCCAAGGCTGCGGCCCTTGGTATCACCGTCGTGGACGAGGACGAATGGCTCGCGATGATCGGGGCGGGCTGATGCCGGGAGGGCGGCCCGAGGTGCTGTGGCCGTTGTTCGGCGCATTGACGCAGCTGGATGGCATCGGGCCGAAATCTGCCGAACAGCTGGGCCGTGCGGGCATCACCCGGCCTGTCGATCTGATGTTCGTGCTGCCCTCTTCGGGCATCGACCGCACGCCACGCGATACGGTTCAGGGGGCGCGGACCGGCGAGGTCGTGACGGTCGCGGTCAACATCGTGCGTCACCTGAAAGCGGCAAGCAAGGGACGCCCCTACCGGGTGATCGTCGAGGACGCGCAGATCGAATTTGCGCTGGTTTTCTTTCACGCCCGCGAAGACTGGTTGACGGCGCAATTGCCGGTGGGCCAGCGGCGGATCGTCTCCGGCAAGATCGAGCTGTTCGACGGGATCGCCCAGATCGTTCACCCCGATCACATGGTCGACGCGGGTGCCGCGGACGAAATTCCCCCGTTCGAACCGGTGTACCCGCTGCACGGCGGCATCACGCCCAAATTGATGGGTCGCGCGGCCCGGTCGGCTGTGCGGATGGCGCCGGACCTGCCGGAATGGATCGATGCCGGAGTGATGAAGCGAGAGGCCTGGCCCGGCTGGCATACGGCCGTCGAGGCGGTCCACGCACCGGCCCGCAACGGCGATATCGCGATGACCGCCCCGGCGCGGGCACGCCTCGCTTATGATGAATTTTTCGCCCATCAGGTGACACTCGCGCTGGCGCGGGCCAAGGACAGGCGGCGCAAGGGGCGGGCAAGCGCCGGTGACGGACGGCTGCGCAACCAGGTGCTCGCGGCACTTCCCTATGCGCCGACGGCCGCGCAACAGCGCGCCAACACCGAAATCGCTGCCGATCTGGCGGGTCCGACGCGGATGAACCGGCTGTTGCAGGGCGATGTCGGATCGGGCAAGACGCTCGTCGCGTTCATGGCGCTGCTCGTCGCTGTCGAGGCGGGCGGGCAGGGTGTGATGATGGCCCCGACGACGATTCTGGCGCAACAGCACCTTGAGAGCCTGCGGCCCTTGGCAGAGAGCGCGGGCATTGCCCTGGAGATCTTGACCGGTCGCGACAAGGGTACCGGGCGGGCGACAAAACTGGCGGCCCTTGCGACCGGCCAAATTCAGATCCTTGTGGGCACCCACGCCGTCTTTCAACGCGACGTCGTCTTCGCCGATCTGCGGCTTGCGGTGGTGGATGAACAGCACCGGTTCGGCGTCGCGCAGCGCCTTGAACTTGGTCAGAAAGGCGCGCTGGCAGATGTATTGGTGATGACGGCGACGCCGATCCCGCGCAGCCTGTCGCTGGCGCAGTATGGCGACATGGACGTGTCGATCCTCGATGAAAAACCGCCCGGACGCAGCCCGGTGCAGACGGCTCTCGTTTCGACCGAGCGGATGGACGAGGTAACGGCAAAGCTGCGCGCCGCCGTTGCAGAGGGACGGCAGGCCTATTGGGTCTGTCCGCTGGTCGCGGAAAGCGAGGTTATCGACAAGACCGCCGCCGAGGAGCGGTTTCGCCGTTTGCGCGCTCTGTTCGGCGAGGGCACAGTGGGTCTTGTGCACGGACAACTGACGCCCGTCGAAAAGGATGCGGCCATGGCCCGGTTCGCCGCCGGTGACACCAAAGTGCTGGTCGCGACGACAGTGATCGAGGTTGGCGTCGATGTGCCCAATGCCTCGATCATGGTGATCGAACGGGCCGAAGGGTTCGGTCTGGCGCAATTGCACCAGCTACGCGGTCGCGTCGGTCGCGGTGCCGCGCAGTCGACCTGCCTGATGTTGTACCAGGCACCATTGAGCGGGGCCGGGCGTCGCCGTCTCGAGGTATTGCGCGAAACCGAGGATGGGTTTCGCATCGCCGAAGAGGACCTCGCGATGCGCGGGGCGGGCGATATGATCGGCACCGCGCAGTCGGGCCTGCCGGTGTTTCGCGTCGCCGACATGGAACGGCAGTCGGCGCTGATGGCAGTGGCCCAGTCGGATGCGCGCAATCTGCTGAACGACGACCCCGACCTGGTTGGACCCCGGGGGACTGCCGTGCGGACACTGTTGTGGTTGATGGAGCAGGATCGCGCGATCCGTCTGATTTCCGTCGGCTAGAGACACTCTCCTTTGACTATTTTTACTTTGTTCTCACTTGTTCTCATAAAGTTCTTTACAGGTGGTAAACAATATGAGAACAAAGGCACAACAAAAACGACGGAGGTGGAACACATGGCCAAGATCATCAAAGCAGCGGTTCAGCGGTCTCAGGACACGCTTCTGGCCGACGCGCTTGGATGTGCCGCACTCGTCGTTCTTCTCTTCGCGGGGCTTTACGTGCCCGGTCTGGTCTGAAATTTTTTGTCCGTAAAGGGCCATCCCCCAGTTCACTTGCCTGGCGTCTCGCGCATCTGACCCATTTGCGACCCTGCCTGTCCCGGCACCCGCAATATCCCCTCAACCGAAGTTGCCTCTTTGGTCGAGGGTCCGTCAGTGTTCAACGCGACATCGCCGACTTCCGCCGCCATCCTGTCCCGGATGCGCGGCGGTTTTTTTTGAGCGGTGCCGACTATCCGTCAGGCGCAGTCGGCACGAACCTGCGCAAGCGCGTCGAGCGTCGCGTCGAAGGCCAGCAGGATCGACGCGTGTCGATTGCGATAGTCGCGCGCCGGCAACAATACCTCGAGACCGTCGAAAGGCGCTGCGGGAACGGGACCGTTCTCCTTGAGCATCGCGTTGAGAGACGTACGCCCCGCCTGCACCTCGGCCATGTCGAGGCCCAGAATATTCGCCCCAACCACGGCTGCAGCCGCCTGACCCAAGGCGCAGGCCTTGACGTCCTGGGCGTAGTCGACGATCCGCCCGTCGTTCAGCATCAGGTCGACGGTCACCGTCGATCCGCACAGGGGCGAGCGTTTGCGCGCCGTTGCATCGGGGCAGGGCAGACGCCCCACCCGCGGCATATCGGCGGCCAGCGCAAGAATGCGGGTGGAATAGAGCTTGATCAGGTCGCTGTCGCTGGACATCGGGCCCTCCGGTCGGGTGGCTGTTCGGGGCGGGGACTTGGGTTCGCCCCTCAGGGGCACTACATAGGCGCGGCGCCCGGTAATGCAAAAGGTTTGTCCTTCATGAATATACCCGCTGACTTCGATGTGACCACGCTGAAATTCGACGACCGGGGCCTGATCCCCGCCATTGCGCAGAATGCCGGTGACGGAACCGTACTGATGCTGGCCTGGATGAACGCCGAGGCGGTGACCCGTACGTTGCAGACCGGGCGCGTCACCTATTGGTCGCGGTCGCGGCAGGCGTTCTGGGTAAAGGGCGAAACGAGTGGCAACACGCAGGAACTGCACGAACTGCGCCTCGATTGCGACCGCGATTGCCTGTTGGTTCTGGTCCGGCAGACGGGGCCCGCGTGTCACACCGGCGCGCCGAATTGTTTTTTCACCGCTGTCCGGGACGGCGCGGAGATGCCGGTCTAAAGTCCGACCATGCGCCGGATGTCGGCGGGCGTTGCACCTTCGGCGCGGTAGAGCGAGAGCGCGCGGCTGTCGTCGCGTTTCGCAAGGCGGCGGCCCGCGTCGTCGCGGATCAGGCGATGATGGTGATAGACGGGCGTCGGCAGGCCGAGCAGGCCTTGCAGGACGACGTGGATCTTGGTGGCCTCGAACAGGTCCTGACCGCGCACCACATCGGTGACGCCCTGATCTGCATCGTCGACGACGACCGACAGATGATAGGATGTGCCCATGTCGCGGCGCGCAAGGACGACATCGCCGATCGCGGTTTCACAATGGGCTGCCGTGAAACGTATTGCACCTGTCTCACCGTCGGGCCCCTGACCGGATTCGGTGAGACATGCTGAAACGTCCGGGCCGTCGTGAAAAACCTGCGTCGAAAATGCAGTGCCGGGCTTCGTGGCCAACGCCATATTCAGGCGCAGGGTCTGGTCGGTGGGCCGGGGTGCAACACGGGGTCCCATCCGCGAAGGATCCGGTTGTGCGCGACAGGTGCCGGGATAGACAAGGCCATCGGGTCCGAGCAACGGCGCGCCCTCTTGCGGCGCATCCAGGGCATTGAAAATATCGCGGCGCGTGCAGGTACAGGCGTACATCAGACCGAATTGCCACAGCCGGTCCAGTGCCGCATCATAGGCCAGTTGTCGCGCCGATTGCCGCATCACCGGCTCAGGCCACCGCAGGCCGAGCCAGCCGAGATCGTCGAGGATCCGGGCCTCCCATTCAGGGCGGGCGCGGCGTTGATCGATGTCCTCGATCCGCAGCAAGAAGACGCCGTTTGCCGCCTTTGCCATGTCATGGGCCAGCATCGCGGAATAGGCATGACCCAGATGCAGCGGGCCCGTGGGCGAGGGTGCGAAGCGGGTAATCACCTGCGGGCGCCCCGGCGCGCTATTCTGCGGCTGCGGCGGGCACGGCGAGAGTGTCGAGCCACGACTGCCAGTCCGCCTTGGCGCGGTCGGTATAGCCCTTGTAGCGGTCCTTGCGGTTCCGGCGCCCGCTGCGCACCCCGTCGAGGGGCGGAAACAGGCCGAAGTTCACGTTCATCGGCTGAAACGTTTTTGCCTCGGCGCCGCCGGTAATGTGGTGGATCAACGCGCCCATCGCCGTCGTCTGCGGCACGGGCGGCAGGTCGCGGCCCTGCATCTCGGCCGCGGCCATGCGCCCGGCGAGCAGGCCCATCGCGGCACTTTCGACATATCCCTCGACGCCGGTGATCTGACCCGCAAAGCGCAGATTGGGACGCGAGCGCAGGCGCATCTGCGCGTCGAGCAGCGTCGGCGAATTGAGGAACGTATTACGGTGGATGCCGCCAAGGCGGGCGAACTCGGCATTCTGAAGGCCGGGAATCGTCCTGAATACAGCGGCTTGCGCGCCGTACTTCATCTTCGTCTGAAAGCCTACGATGTTGTAGAGCGTGCCCAGCGCGTTGTCCCGGCGCAATTGCACGACGGCGTAGGCCTTGGTCGCCGGATCGTGGTCGTTGGTCAGTCCCACCGGTTTCATCGGGCCAAACCGGAGGGTTTCGCGGCCGCGCTCGGCCATCACCTCGATCGGCAGGCAGCCATCGAAATACCCGGCGGTTTCGCCCGGTTTGAATTCGGCCTTATCGGCGGCCATCAGCGCGTCGATGAACGCCTCATAGCCCTCGCGCGTCATCGGGCAGTTGATATAGGCGGTGCGCTCGTCTTCCGTCTCGCCCTTGTCATAGCGCGACTGGCGCCATGCGATATCCATGTCGATGCTGTCCGCGTGGACGATAGGCGCGATGGCATCGAAAAACGCGAGGGCCTCGGCGCCGGTTTCGGCGGCGATGGATGCGGCCAGCGCGCCGGAGGTCAGCGGGCCGGTAGCGATGATCCAGCTGCCGGATGAAGGAAGCGATGTAACCTCATCGTATTCAATGGAAATCAGCGGATGCGCGTTGATGGCGGCGCTGACGCTGGCGGCAAAGGCGTCGCGGTCCACGGCCAGTGCGCCGCCTGCGGGCAGGCGGTGTTGCGCGGCCATTTCCATGACGATGCCGCCCGCCGCGCGCATTTCCCAATGCAGCAGGCCGACGGCGTTCTGTTCATGATCGTCGGAGCGGAACGAATTCGAGCAGACCATTTCGGCCAGATGGCCGGTTTGATGCGCGAAGGTTCCGACGCGGGGGCGCATTTCGTGCAGCGTGACCGGCACGCCGGCGCTGGCCGCGGCCCAGGCCGCCTCGCAGCCGGCCATGCCACCGCCGATGATGTGAAGTTTATCTGTCATGTCCACGATGTAGGCGCCGGATGCGACAAAGAAAAGCCTCTTTGCCGGATCCGGCGCCACACCGCGTGCCGTCGCCCTAAAAGTCGGGGAGGAGCTTCGTCAGGCCCCGGTTGTCGAACGTCGCACCGCGTTCTGCGCCGAAGGTATAGGTGGCCCCCAGACCGATGAACGTTTCGCTGCTGTCGAAGACGCCGGTGTCGATGTTCGCACTGCCGACTTCGGCGTCGAGGGTGATCCCCGGATAGGCGGTGTATTCGACGCCCACAGCGACAGAGGTGAGCGACACCGCATCGTCGGACAACCGGTCGGCATCGCCGGTGATCGCGAAGGCATCGCTCAGCGTATAGGCGCCGCTGATGCCATAGAGGCTCGCCGTGTCGATGATTTCGTCCAGCGGCTTGGCGTAATAGATCTCGAAGGCGACGGTGCCGACTTCATAGCCAAGCTCGATCCCGACGAAATCGGTGTTCTCGCTCGCGGTGTCGTCGCCGTCCTCGAGGTCATTGCGCTCGAGGCCATAGAAGAGCCCGGCCGAGCTGCTGGCGTTGATGTTGTAGATCCCGTGCAGCACGATCGAGGTGGCCTCCTGCGAGGTGTCGGTCATCCCGAAGATCTCACCGGTATTCGTATACGACAGATCGACCTGCATTCCGAATTCGCGGGTGATCGCGAGTTCCGCCGATCCCGAAAGGGTCACGGCACCGTCATCGGGCCCGTCGGTGTAGGTGGAATAGTCGAGGGAGACTTCGCCACCCGAAAAGCTCTGCGCAAACGCGCCGGTCGCCGCAACGCCAAGCGTCACAGCCGAAATGGCCAGGGATTTCATCATGTTACTGCCTCATGCTCATGTTTGTCAGGGGATGTAATCTCCCCTTTGGCTCGATGCTACGTCAGTTCCACCGCGCCGATCAAGCGCGGCGGAGGCAATCCCGGGCACTGCGGCAATTGTGTGGCAGATCGGCCCCTTGCGGTCGGGCCGGCGTGCGTCAGATTGCAGGATCGTCCCCGGCGATATCGACGGCCGCGTCGTCCGCGATATCGACGACGGCGTCGTCCTCGGCCTCGGCGATCCAGGCCACCGAGACGACCTCTTCACCCTTGGCCGTATCGAATACCTTGACGCCCCCCGCGGATCGCGAGCGGAACGAAATACCCTCGACGGGTACCCGGATCGACTGGCCGGTCGAGGTGACGAGCATCACCTGATCGCTCGTCTCGACGGGGAACGACGTGACGATGGCACCGCCGCGCATCGCCTTGTCCATCGCCGTCACACCCATGCCGCCGCGCCCGCGCACCGGATAATCGTGGCTCGAGCTGAGCTTGCCGGCACCTTTGGCGGTGATCGTCAGGATCAGGTTTTCGGCCGCCGACATTTCGGCGTAGCGTTCTGTGCTCAGCGTGCCGGCGGGAACGTCGTCTTCGTCCTCGTTCTCGGCGTCGTCGGCAAGGCCCGCCATCGCCCGGCGCATCTTGAGGTAGGCGACGCGCTCTTCGGACGTCGCATCGAAAGCGCGGATCACCGACATCGACACGACGCGGTCATCGCCCGACAGCCGGATGCCCCGCACGCCAAGGGACGCGCGGCTGTTGAAGACGCGCACATCCGTCGACGGAAACCGGATGGCGCGGCCCGAATCCGTCACCAGCATGACGTGGTCGTCAGGGCTTGCGATCCGGGCATTGATCAGGGTGACGCCTTCGTTTTCGTCCTCGAATTTCATCGCGATCTTGCCGTTGCGCATGACGTTGGTGAAATCCGACAGGGCGTTGCGGCGCACCGTTCCGGCAGAGGTGGCAAAGACAATCTGCAGGTCGGCCCATTCCTCTTCGGGGCGGTCGACGGGCATGATCGCGGCGATGGACACGCCCGCGGGGATTGGCAGCAGATTGACGATGGCCTTGCCCTTGGCGGTGCGGCTGCCCTGCGGCAGGCGCCAGCATTTCATCTTATAGACCATGCCGTCGGTGGTGAAATACAGCAGTTGCGTATGGGTGTTGGCGACGAACAGCGTGGTAACGAGGTCTTCTTCCTTCGTCGCCATGCTTCCCACGCCTTTGCCGCCGCGCCGCTGCGCGCGGAAATCGGCCAGCGGCGTGCGCTTGATGTATCCGCCCGCGGTCACGGTCACGACCATGTCCTCGCGTTCGATAAGATCTTCGTCCTCCATATCGCCGGCCCAGTCGACGATTTCTGTGCGACGGGGCACGGCGAACAGCGCCTTTATCTCGGCGAGCTCGTCGCGGATGATCTGCATGATCCGCTCGCGGCTCCCCAGGATTTCCAGGTAATCGCGGATCTTGCCGGCAAGCTCCTGCAACTCGTCGGTCACTTCCTTGACGCCGATCTGGGTCAGCCGTTGCAGGCGCAGATCGAGGATGGCACGCGCCTGAACCTCGGACAGGTTATAGGTGCCATCGTCGTTCGCCGTATGGGTCGGATCGTCGATCAGCTTGATGTATTCCAAAATCTCATGCGCGGGCCAGCGCCGTTCCATGAGCTTTTCGCGCGCTTCCGGTCCGTCGGCGCTGGCGCGGATGGTGCGCACCACTTCGTCGACATTGCTGACCGCGACGGCAAGGCCGCACAGGATATGCGACCGCTCGCGCGCCTTGCGCAATTCATAGGCGGTGCGGCGGGCGACGACATCCTCGCGGAAATCGATGAAATTCGTCAGGAACGAGCGCAGCGTCAGCTGTTCGGGTTTGCCACCGTTCAGCGCCAGCATGTTGCAGCCGAAACTGGTCTGCATCGGGGTAAAGCGGAACAGCTGGTTGAGCACGACTTCGGCCGTCGCGTCCCGTTTCAGCTCGACGACGACGCGCACGCCGTTGCGGTCGCTCTCGTCCTGCACATGGGCGATGCCTTCGATGCGCTTCTCGCGCGCGGCCTCGGCGATCCGGTCGATCATCGAGGATTTGTTCACCTGATAGGGGATCTCGTCGATGACGATCGCATAGCGGTCCTTGCGCAGCTCTTCGGTGTGGGTCTTTGAGCGGATCACCACCGAGCCGCGCCCTTCGAGATAGCTTTTGCGCGCGCCGGACCGTCCCAGCATGATACCGCCGGTCGGAAAATCGGGCCCGGGAACATAGTCGATCAGCTCTTCGGAAGTCAGATCGGGCGCGTCGATCAGGGCAAGCGTCGCGTCGATGACCTCGCCGAGGTTGTGGGGCGGAATGTTCGTCGCCATGCCGACGGCGATACCGCCCGCGCCATTGACCAGCATGTTGGGGAACCGCGCGGGCAGCACCGTGGGCTCACGATCCTTGCCGTCGTAGTTGTCCTTGAAATCGACGGTATCCTTGTCGAGGTCGTCGACAAGGTAATTCGCGACCTTGCGCATCCGCACTTCGGTATAACGCATCGCCGCCGGATTATCGCCGTCGAGCGAGCCGAAGTTGCCCTGCGGCTGCAACAGCGGCAGCGACATCGAGAAATCCTGCGCCATGCGGACCAGTGCGGCATAGATCGCGGTATCGCCGTGCGGATGGTATTTGCCCATCGCGTCGGACACCGGTCGCACCGATTTGCGGAAGGATTTGTCGAAGGTGTTGCCGCTTTCATACATGCCATACAGGATGCGCCTGTGCACCGGCTTCAGCCCGTCGCGCAGGTCCGGTATCGCCCGGCTGACGATGACCGACATCGCGTAATCGAGATACGAGGTCCGCATCTCGTCGACGATGTTGATCTGGGGCCCATGATGGGGGTTGACCCACTCGGGCGCACCATCGGGCATTTCGTCATCGTTTTCAGGGGTTTCCGGCGTATCGGTCACGTTGCGGCCTGTCTGTTGCAGATGCTATATATTGTTGCGCCCTGCATAGCAGACACGATGGGTTGGGGGCAATGGCACAGGCCGGGCCAGACGCGGTTGGTCCCGCTCCCGCGTTGGCCCGACACACGCATCGCGGCCCTCGCGTCCGGAACCGGCCACCGGCGGCGGCGTCCGCGCCGCGCAGCGGCGCCACGCCCAACGGGAACCAAGGCGCGCAGCGGCGCCACGCCCAACGGGAACCAAGGCGCGCAGCGGCGCCGGTGACGGGCGGAGCTTTTCGGCGCGATGTACGAGAGCGCACCGACCGGCAGGCGGGTCAACAGTTGCCTCAGTGGCGGCTTTGCGTCCGGCGGTCGAATATCCGGCGCCCGAACAGGGACGCGGCAAGATCGACCATCAGGTTGGCGGTGCGGCCCCGGTCGTCGAGAAACGGGTTAAGCTCCACAAGGTCGAGCGACGCGACACAGCCCGCGTCCGAGAGCATTTCCATCACCAGATGCGCCTCGCGCACCGTCGCACCGCCCGGCACGGTCGTTCCGACGGCGGGGGCGACCGAGGGGTCGAGGAAATCCACGTCGAGCGACACATGCAGCAGCCCGTTCGCTGCGGCGACCCGCTCGAGGAACGCCGCGAGAGGCGCGCGGATGCCGTCCTCGTCGATCTGGCGCATGTCGACGAGGGTCATTTCCGTCTGCTCGACCGCCGCCCGTTCCGCCGCATCGACAGAACGCAGGCCGATCATGCAAAGGTTTTCGCACGGCACGGCCACCGCCAGCGGCGGGAACGCGTCGAAACCGTCGCGCCCCGTGACATAGGCGACGGGCGTGCCATGCAGGTTGCCCGAGGTCGTCGTATCCGGCGTGTGATAATCCGTATGCGCGTCGAGCCAGAGGACGAACAGCGGCCTTTTTATCGAGGCGGCGTGGACGGCCATGCCCGATACCGTCCCGGCGGCAAGTGCATGATCGCCGCCCAGAAAGATCGGTGTACCGTGCGGGGCGGCAGCGCTTGCCGCACGGGCCAGCGCGCTGGTCCAGCCCACGGTTTCGGACAGTTTGTGCAGCGCGGCGTTCGGGTGCGGGCCGGTCGTCACGTCGTCGGGCACGACATTGCCGCGATCCTCGACGGTCAGGCCAAGACCGTGCAGCGTTTCGGCCAGCCCCGCCGTGCGATAGGCGTCGGGCCCCATCAGGCAGCCACGGGTGTATTTGCCGCAGTCCACCGGCGCGCCGATGAGAATGATCCTGTCGGCGCCGGTACTCTCGGCTGTCATTGCGGCATTCCTCCGGATCGGGCGGTGCGCAGCGCGCGCAGCCATATGAACAGTATGACGATCGAGAACACCGCGTTCCAGCTCGCCATCGACAGCGTCGCAAACGACCAGGCGACCTCGTCGCACATCACGATGCCCGGTGCGGCGTCGACGGACAACAGATCCGCCCCCGACAGGCCGCCAAGGCCACTGCCCGAGCCGGTGCAACTCGACGGGCCTTCCCACCAGCCACGCTCGACCCCGGTATGAAAGATGCCCAGACCACCGGTCACCGCCATCGCCAGTGCGCCGAGGGCGGCCAGGGTCCGCGTCGGCATCCAGACGGCCACGATACCCAGCAAGATCGCGACGGCATGCGGCCAGCGTTGCCACAGGCACATCTTGCACGGCGCATAACCGAACGCCTGAAATCCGAAAGCGCCGCCCAGCAGCAGGACCGATCCCGCGGCGGCGATGAACATGATGGTTTGACGTGTCATAGATAGGTTACCAGATAAAAGCCGCCCCCCAGCAGGAGGCAGAAGACGATGAAGACGAGGCCGAGATAGCGCTCGATGAAATCGCGGATCGGCGCGCCGAAGCGCCACAGCAGCACCGCCACGATAAAGAACCGCAGCGCGCGGGCAATGACCGAGG
Source organism: uncultured Alphaproteobacteria bacterium (assembly GCA_963761735.1). Lineage (GTDB taxonomy): Bacteria > Pseudomonadota > Alphaproteobacteria > Rhodobacterales > Rhodobacteraceae > CAVXHQ01. Next base: position 743,891 of record CAVXHQ010000001.1, on the reverse strand, counting down.
CGGTGATGAACACCGGAACCGACAGACCGGTGGCACCCGAGGCGATTGTGATCACCTTGAACGGGAACGGCGTGACACCGGCGATCAGCACCGCCCAGGCGCCCCAGTCGTTATAGCGCACGGCGAAGGCCGCGAAATCCTCGCCCTTGCGATAAAAATCGAGGATCGGTTGCGCAACCGTGTCGAACAGAAATGCGCCGATGACGTACCCGAACAGGCCACCCAACACGCTTGCCGCCGTCGCGACGCCGGCAATCACGAACGCGCGGCGCGGTGCCGCGAGGATCATCGGGATCATCAGCACGTCGGGCGGGATCGGAAAGAAGGAGGATTCGGCAAAGGCCACGGCAGCCAGCGCCCACAGGGCCCAGGGCGACGCCGCCAGCGAAAACGTCCAGTCGTAGAGCCGTCGGATCATCGGGTGCCTGCAGCGGGGTTCAGTTCCATAGGCCACGCGGAACCTTTAGGGTCAACCGACTATTCCCTTCGCTACAACCCGGCGCCTGAAGTCTGGGCCTCCGCCCGGATCCATGCTGGTCAGATCAGGGCGCGCACCCAGAAAGTGCAGGCGCCGTGTGGGCGGACGCAGGGCAGGTCAGAGGTCGGGCAATGCACCGGTATGGGCGGGGCAATACACCTGCCGGGCAATACACCTGCCGGGCAAGGCGCGGGACGGGCAGGAAACTGGACGATCAGGAAACTGGCCGGTCAACACAGAGGACCGACGCGATCAAATGGCAAGGACGCTGCAAGAGCCGCAGTATCGGGGATCGTCGTACCCGATCGGATGGCAGGCGGCGGACCGGTGCGTCCCGCGGCGCTATCGGTGGCGGCGGTCTCGGCGCGCGCGCCATCGTTCTTGTCGGCTGGTAATCCGGCGTCGATCTGACGGCGCTTACCGGGCAGCGGGCGGCACCAGCGCAAACCTCCGCCCCGCGAGAACCGACCGAAGAAGACCGTCAGATCGGCGATTTTGCCGCAGCCTATGTTGTGGCCCACAAAGTTGCATACCGTGTGCAGAACGAGTTGGGGATATTCGGCGCGGTGAACCGCGAGCGTGCACAGGTCAGCGAAAGCCGCTCGAACGAGCTGTCGGTCCGCATCGAATTGCAGGCAGACTGTTTTTCCGACGTCTGGGCGCGGGCGGCAGGCGAAAGGTTCGGCTCTATCGAGCAGGGCGACATCGCCGGGGCGATGAACGCCGCAGCACGGATCGGCGACGATACGCTGCAACGCGGCGCGGGCCAGACGGTGCGCCCCGACGACTTTACCCACGGCACGTCGGAGCAGCGGCAGCGGTGGTTCGCGCGGATACAACAGCGGCGCGTGTGACACGTTCCGGGCAGCGCGCCTGTAGGCCGGGGGCTGCGTCCGGTGTGCGGGCGCGTCACGATCGGACGCGCGCACAGCAATCCGCGTTGACCGCCCCGTACCGCAACGCTAGAGGATACCGCACGAAACGACACGCCCGTGCCGGTGTGGCGGAATGGTAGACGCAGGGGATTCAAAATCCCCCGATGGTAACATCGTAAGAGTTCGAGTCTCTTCACCGGCACCACTTTTCTCAATCCGTTTGCCAACTGTTCGTTGAACGCCGGGAACTGTGTCCGGGACGATTTCGCACGACGGGCGGGATGGTTCGATGGCACATGCGCTGGCACCCTGCGCGCGCGGCATCGACCCGTCACAGGGTGTGCGGCGCAACGCGATCCCCGGTGGCCTCACAATGTCACACGAGCGGGTCAGCGGGCGGGATTACCCGATTCGGGCCAATTTGGCAGTAAATTGTAAACAGTTTATCGATAGGCCCGGTATTGGTGCGACGCGCGCCAACGGGGCGATGACGGCAATCTGACGCTGTGTCAGGCCGTTGGCATCGCTCTGCCGCAGGCGGATGTTTCGAAACCGTCAACAACGCGGGCAGGTGTGGATGACAAAGACCGCCAATTCGGCCCAAGAATGCACAAAAGAAAGGAGATCGGCAATATTTCATCCTGAAACGATGAGAAGATTGGAAACAATCAGCCCTGTCGTTGTTGGGCGATCTGTCACGAAGGTGCCGCTTTTAGATGTTCAAGTCACCAAGAGCGGCGAAGCTCAAGACAGTTTTCCCTTTTTTTGCAGCGTTCTTGTCTTTATCTAGAAAGGTGTCCGGAAAGGACTCCGGCCATCGGGGGGTGGTCGGCCTGCGTCTCGCGAGAGATCTGAGGAAATTGAGTCTGCAACCGACGGCGTGACAGTCGTTGAAACAGCGGAACTTAGCATGTTGGCCTCTGGTTTGGGGCAGTTCGGAACCTTTTTCCCCGCTGGGGCGGAAAATCGGGACCCGAAGACAGAAATGATGCGGTTGGACCGCTGCCCGCAGTGTGGGTCACAGGAGAATGAGACAATGGGTACTGTTGAAGGCACGGTAAACGACGACATCATCGACAACAACTATACGCTGGACGCAGAAGGCGACGTCGTCGACGGCGGCACGGGCACCGGCCCGGGCGGCGGACCGAACGACGATATCGTCGCAGGTGGCCCGGGCGAGGACGTGATTTCGTCGGGTGTCGGCGACGACGTGGTTTTCGGCGGTGCCGATGCAGACCGCATCTTCGGGGGCGACGAGAACGACATCCTCAAGGGCGAGGAAGGCGACGATCTGATTTTTGCCGGCGACGGGGATGACACTCTGTTGGGGGGCGAGGACAACGACACGCTGCAGGCGGACGCCGGAAACGACACGCTGGACGGCGGCGAGGGCGAAGATTTCCTGAGCGGTGGCGGCGGGCGCGATATGCTGCGCGGCGGCTACAACGACTATGCCGACGGCGGCGCAAGCGACGATGGCATCGAAGGCAACGATTTCGACGTTCTCGATATCCGCGGCCTTGGCGATTACCGGCTGGAAAACGTGACGCCCGACAGCAATGGTAACGGCTTTGACGGCACTGTCGTCTTTCTGAACGGAAACGGCGAGGCCACCGGCGACAAGATCGACTTCGTCGAAATCGAGAAAATTCTCGACAAGGACGGCAACCGCGATCCCGTTGCCGTCGACGATATCGCGACGGTCGTCACGAACGGCAGCGTCATCATTCCGGTCCTCGCCAACGATTCAGATCCTGACGACGATACCCTTACCGTCGAGTCCGCGACGACGACGGACGGCAGCGTCGAGATCAACGGTGACGGTACGCTGAACTTCGTTCCGACACCCGGCTACACCGGTCCGGCCGAGATCACCTACACCATTTCCGACGGTCAGGGCGGCACCGACAGCGCGATCGTGACTGTCAAGGTGACCGAAGACAAAGGGGACAATACGCCTCCCGTCGCAGTCGATGATGCGGCGACGGTCGATCCCGGCGACACCGTCGATCTGTTCCCGCTGGCCAACGATACCGATGCAGACGGCGACGAGATCGTGCTTACCGGCGTGACCGCACCCGAGGGCTCCGGCACCGTCACCATCGGCGACGAAGGCCTCGTGCAGTTCACGCCAGCCGATGGCGTGACCGGCGACGTCATCCTGACCTACACGATTTCCGACGGTCAGGGCGGCACCGATGAAGGCCAGATCACGGTCTCGGTAAACGAAGGCAATGCGCCGCCGGTCGCTGTCGATGACGGCGTATCGGTCGACGCGGGCGAAACCGTCGACATCTTTCCGCTCGCCAACGACACCGACGCCGACGGCGACGAAATCCTGCTGACCGGCGTGACGGCACCCGAGGGTTCCGGCACCGTGGTGATTGGCCCGGACGGCCTTGTGCAGTTCACTCCGGCGGACGGCGTGACCGGTGACGTCGTTCTGTCCTACACGATTTCCGACGGTCAGGGCGGCACGGACGATGGCCTCATCACCGTGACGGTCAACGCAGGCGAAACGCCCGCCAACAGCGCACCCGTCGCGGTGGATGACGAAGCCTTCGTCACCATCCCCGGCGAAACGACACGCATCGATGTCCTCGATAACGACAGCGATCCGGACGGCGACGCCATTCGCATCACTTCGGCGACGGCGCTGATGGGCGCGGTTGTCATCAACGATGACGGCACGCTGAGCTATACGCCGAACGACGGCGCCGAAGGCCCCGATACCATCACCTATACCATCACCGACGATATCTCGGGTTCGGACTCGGCGACGGTAAGCCTCGTGATCCGGGACGGCACGGTCGAAGGCACCGACGGCGACGACCTGATCGACGCCGGATATGACGGCGATCCGAACGGTGATTTCATCGACAACGACGATGCGATCCTGCCGGGCGATACCGGCGACGACGATCTGATCTATGGCTACGGCGGCAACGACACTATCAACGCCATCGATGGCGACGACGAGGCCTATGGCGGCCACGGCGACGATGTCGTCCGCGGGGGCATGGGCAACGACACCCTCTTTGGCCAGCAGGGCGACGATGAGCTGTTCGGTGGCGCCGGCGACGATACCGTCATTGGCGGCGTCGGCAACGACGACCTGACCGGCGGGTCCGGCGACGACGTCCTGAACGGTGGCCAGGGCAACGACAGCATCCTCGGTGGCTCTGGCGCGGATACGGCATATGGCGGGCAGGGCGACGATTATATCGACACACGCGATCCGTCGGGCGAGGGTGCCTTCGACAATCCCTATCCCGGGTTCGGTGCACCCGATGCATTCCCCGACAACGACCGCGATTCTGTCGTCGGCGGCGCCGGAAACGATACGATCTTCACCGGTGACGACCGCGACACGATCGCGGCGGGTGGCGGAGACGATTTCGTCGACGCCGGGATCGACAACGATATCGTCTGGGCCGGAAACGGCAACGATACCGTCATCGGCGCCGAGGGCGAAGACATCATCTACGGCGGTCTTGGTAACGACCTTATCTATGGCGGACTGACCCCCGAGTTCGATTTCGTCAACATTGCCGATGACGACGGCGACCTGCTGCCCGAAAACAACCGCGACACGATCTGGGCGGGTCAGGGCGACGATACCGTCTACGGTCAGGACGACGACGACACGATCTATGGACAATCCGGCAACGACACGTTGTTCGGCGGTGTCGACAACGACGAGATCTGGTCGGGCATCGGCGATGACACGGCCTACGGCGGTCAGGGCGATGATCTGATCTACGGTCAGTATGGCGAAGACTTGCTGGAGGGCGGCGACGGCGACGACACGATCTATGGCGGCGGCAGCAACGACGTCATCATCGGCGGCGCCGGCAACGACGTGCTTTTCGGTGGCGCCGACCGTGACATCTTTATCGGCGGCAACGGCGGTGATTCGGTCAACGGCAATCAGGGCGGCGACGACTTCGACATTCTCGACCTGTCGGGTGTCTCTTTCGATAGCATCACCTACACGTCGGCTGACCGCGAGGACGGTTTCGTCACCTTCGGCGACGGCTCTGTGCTGACGTTCGAGGAAATCGAGAACGTCATCCCGTGCTTTACCCCCGGTACGACGATCGCCACCCCACGCGGCGAACGTCTGGTCGAGGATCTGCGGGAGGGCGACCGGATCATCACCCGCGACAACGGCATTCAGGAAGTGCGCTGGGTTGGCCGCAAAGACATCACTGGCAAGACGCTGCAAAATTCGCCGCATCTCAAGCCTGTGCTGATCAAAGCGGGTTCCCTCGGCAACGGCCTGCCCGAGCGCGACATGATGGTGTCGCCAAACCACCGGCTGCTGGTCGCCAGCGACCGCACGCAGTTGTACTTCGAAGAGAGCGAAGTGCTGGCGGCGGCGAAACACCTGATCGGCACGCCCGGCATCCACGAAATCGATGTGATGAACACGTCCTACATCCACTTTATGTTCGACCGTCACGAAGTGGTGCTGTCGAACGGGGCCTGGACCGAAAGCTTCCAGCCCGGCGACTACAGCCTGAAAGGGATCGGGAATGCACAGCGTAACGAGATCGTCGAGCTGTTCCCGGAACTTGCATCGAGCGAAGGCATCGAGGCCTATCAGTCGGCCCGCAAGTCCCTGAAGAAGCACGAAGCGCGACTTCTCGTCCGCTAGTGTAAAGAGATTTGCCGTCGGCCCGTGGGGGCGCTGGACGGTGACAGGATCGGGGGGCCATTTTTGGGCCCCCCGTTTTTGTGTCTGGCTCTCTTCGGCATCCTCCGCTCTGGTTTAGCGTCCTGTTTCGGCGCGGAACGCCGCCCAGTCCTCGGGGGTGTCAAGGTCATGGCGGGCATGCCGGCCGGGCAACCGAACGAGATGGGTCCGATGGATCAGCGGCCTGACGATGGCCTCGCCGCCGGTATCGCCCTCGAGGCTTGCAAACCGTGGGCGTAGCTCTGCGTCAAATACAATCGGATGCCCGGGTTTGCCGTCTGACGTAGCGCCTCGCCAGATCAGGGCATCGGCGAAGGCGTCGGCTGCGCGGGCCACCGCCCGAAGATCGGTGGGCTCAATCGTCGCCAGATCGCCGGGCAGCACCATGAAACGCTGACAGTCCGGCAAAGCGGCCACGCCGTCTCGTAGAGTTGCGGACATTCCCTCGGCAGCGGATGCGACAACGAGGATAGAGACATCAAGATCCCGGATTGTGCCCGCCCGAAGCGTATCACCTGGCGGCAGCGCCACCAGAACATAATCGCAAAACCCGAGAGCCAGCAGAACCTGTCGCCGCAACAGCGGGATGCCGTCAATCGGCAACAATAGTTTGTCCGCGCCGCGCATGCGGGACGACTGCCCGGCGGCAAGGATCAGGATCGGCAGGACAGCAGTCGTCATGTCCGAACCGTGACCCGCGCCCGGCGTTTGAACAAGCCTCAGTGTGCAGTGCGTTTGCGTGAAAACCCCAGCTTGGGGGTGCGCGGCCGCGCCACATCCAGCGCCGCCATCTTCTGTTCGAACTGACCGATTGTCTGCCAGGCGCGTGCGCAGGCGGCGTCAATATACGCAAGCTGTCCCAACAGATGCGGGTCGTCGGAATTGCTGCGCCGCAAGGCGCGGGTCCGGCCCACGGCGGTGTTGAGCGCGCTGCGCAGATCCGCCGCCATATCGGCCGTCTCCGCCTCCATCGCGTCGCGCAGCGTCAATGCTGGCGACGGTCCTGCAGGCGCGTTGACTGTGTCTGCCTTACGATGAGAAATCGCGCGTGCCAGCGCCATCCGCATCCGGTGCGGATCGAGAGCGTCCTTGATCACGAAATCGTCGCACCCCATCCGCATCGCCTCGACGGCGAGGTCGATCCGATGATCCCCGGTCACCATGATTGCGGCAGCCTTACGCTGAGCCCGGCTCTGACGGAGTAGATTGACCGCCTCGATGCCGGTGTTCGCGCCAAGTCGATAGTCGATCAGTACCGCATCGAAGAAGGTATGATCCAGCGCGTTCGAGAAATTCTCGACGCTGCTGCAATCGATGATCGAGGCGGTTACGCCGGCCTGATCAAGGTAGCGGCGCAGGCGGATCCGATCGATTTCGTTGTCGTCGAGGATCAGGATATCGAGGCCCGACGCCCGCCCGCCGGTTGCGAAAAGATCGACAGTCGTTGAATATGTCATAGGATTACGCGCTCCGTTTGGTCGCCGGGTTTCGGATCGGCTTTGTCAGGCCTTGGTCGCCGGTCGGGCAAGCTGGCCGATGCCGAGACGCGGCGACCGGCGTTTTTGGGGCAGATAGCTGGTGATGGAGGTTTCGAATTCTCCGAGATAGGACCACATTTCGTTGCACGCCCCTTCGAGGCTGCCCAACTGGTCGAGAACCACCGTATCGCCGACCTGCGTCGACCGGATCTGCCGGGTCCGGCGCAGCATCGACGACAGGATCGCCTTCATGTCTTTGGTTGCGGCCCCGGCGAAACGGCCCAGCTGCTGACGCAGTTTTACATTGGCGGCGTCGTTGTCCTCAGCTGCCGTCATGAGCATTCGCCGCTCCATCGACTGAATGATCGCCTTTTGCAGCATCTCGACGCCGAGATCGTCTTTCATAACGAAATCGTCGCAGCCCTGCCGCATCGCCTCGACCGCAAGGTCGATCCGGCCCGCGCCTGTGATCATGATCGTCGCGGCGTCTTTTTGATTGCCGGCAAGGATGATCCGGTCGAGCGCGTCGATGCCCGTCGCCTCACCAAGGTGATAGTCGATAAGGATCAGATCATAAGCCCCGAGGGTCAGCGCCTGCGAGAACTCGTAGAGGGACGCGGTATCCTCGATTTCGGCTGCAAGTCCCATCTGGCCGAGGAAGCGGCGCATTTTTGCCCGGTCGACGTCGCTGTCGTCAAGCATCAGGACCCTGAGAACGGCCTGCGCCTCATTTGTCACATTCTCGACCCGTTGCATGTTCATCTCGCACCCTCGCATTCACCCGCACGGGATGACGCTAGGGGCGATGCTTTAAGATGGCGTAAACGGATACTGGCCGCGCATGCGGGCGCCGCCGGGATCGAAAGGCGACGTCGTCAGACGATGCGCCCCGCGCCGCTCACCGAGAATCTCGATTTCGACCGTCAAGGGATCCGTCAGATCCGCACGGGGCACAAAGCCGAAGGCGATACTCTTGCCCAGATGATGCGACCAGCCGCCGGAAGTGCAAAACCCCTTCACCTCGCCGTCGATAAAGATCGGTTCGTAGGCGGTGACGTCGGCGTCGTCCGCGTCCACCTCGAACGTCACGAGAATACGGTCCGGTGGGGTTTCGCGTTCGGCCCGCGCTGCGGCGCGCCCGATGAAATCCGCGGTTTTGTTCCAGTCGATAAAGCGGTCGATGCCGGTTTCGGCGGCGGTGTAATCGGGCGAATACTCGCGCAGCCAGGCGCCAAAAAACCGGTCGAGACGCAGCGACATCATGGCGCGCATCCCGAACGGCACCAGGCCCTTGGGCCGACCCACGCGCCAGAGAGCGTGCCACAGCGCGCGCTGATCCATCGGGTCGCAATAGATTTCGAACCCCAGATCGCCGGTATAGCTGATCCGCTGCACGATGCAGTCGACGGGGCCGACGGTGAGCATCGCCACGTCGAGGAAACTCATCTGTGCCGCCTCGGGGCAGAGGGGTTGGATGAGCGCGCGGGCACGCGGACCCGCGATCTGAAAGCCGGTCATTGTGTCCGAGACGTTGCGAATGGAAACGCCCGGTTCGGTGTGATCGTCGAACCAGCGCTGATGGATCGCCTGATAGCCGTAGGCGGCGGTCAGCTGAAACCATTCCTCGGTCAGGCAGGACACCGTGAAATCCCCCATGAGCTTGCCTTTGGGCGTCAGCATCGGCGTCAGCGACAGACGTCCCGGTTTGGGAATGCGTCCGGCCATGATCCGGTCGAGCCAGGCGCGCGCCCGTGGTCCCGTCACCTCGAATTTGCCGAAATTCTGAACCTCGTTGATTCCAACCCCTTCACGCACTGCCTTAACTTCGCGCCCCACAGCGTTGAAAATATTGGAACGTCGAAAGGATGGTGTCTCGAACGTCGGCTCATCGCCTTGCGCGAAACAGTTGGGCACCTCAAGGCCGAACTGCTGACCCCAGACGGCACCCAGGCTGCTGAAGATGTCATACATCGGCGTCGTGCGCTGCGGTCTGGCGGCGGGCAGTTCCTCGTTCGGATAGCTGACCGAAAACCGCCGCTGATAGTTTTCGATGACCTTGGGCAGGGTGTAGCCTTTGGTGATCCAGGGTCCGAAACGGGCCACATCCATCGCCGTGGCGTTCTGCGCGGGCTCGCCATCGATCATCCATTGCGCAAGGGTCAGGCCGACGCCGCCGCCTTGCGAAAAACCAGCCATGACACCGCAGGCGGACCAGTAATTACGCAGGCCCGGAACCGGACCGACGAGGGGATTGCCATCGGGGGCAAAGGTAAACGGGCCGTGGATCACCGATTTGATCCCGGCGGTTTCCAGGATGGGAAAGCGGCGATAGGCCAGCGCGATGCTGTCCTCGATCTTGTCGAAATCGTTTTCCAGCAGTTCGGTACCGAACGACCAGGGCGTACCGTCGACGGACCAGGGCCGGGCCTTTTTTTCGTAAAAGCCGATGCAGATCCCGTCTCCTTCCTGACGCAAATAGGATTCCCCATCGGGATCAATGACGTGCGGCGCTTCCTTCACCTGATGTCTGAACGCCTCGATCGGTTCGGTAATGAGGTACTGATGCTCCATCGGGTGCAGCGGCAGATAAACGCCCGCCATTTCACCGACCTCGCGTGCCCACAGACCTGCGGCGTTGACGACGTGTTCGGCGTGGATCGTACCCTTGTTGGTCACCACATCCCAGGATCCGTCGACGCGCGACACCGTCGCCTCGACCATGCAGTGCGTCTGGATCGTGGCGCCGCCCATGCGCGCGGCCTTTGCATAGGCGTGGGTTGTGCCGGACGGGTCGAGGTGGCCGTCGAGCGGATCGTAGAGCGCGCCGACGATGCCATCGGTGTTGGTGATGGGTGAAAATTCGCGGATCTGCTCGGGGCCGAAAATCTCTGTCTCAAGGCCCATGTAGCGGTGTTTGGCGCGTTCTGCCCTGAGCATGTCGAAACGGTCCTGATTTTCCGCAAGTGTCAGTCCGCCGACGTGGTGCAGGCCGCAGGACATGCCGGTGATTTCTTCCAACTCTTTGTAAAGCCTGATGGTATACCCCTGCAGGGCGGCCATGTTGGTATCGCCGTTCAGGGTATGAAATCCGCCAGCGGCATGCCATGTAGACCCCGAGGTAAGGTCGCGCCGCTCCAGCAGGATCACGTCGGACCAGCCGAGTTTCGTGAGGTGGTACAGGACCGAACATCCCACGACGCCGCCGCCGATCACCACGACCTGTGCACTCGATTTCATGACGCGTCCTTTGGCGTTGACTGAGGCCAGTTCACCCGGTTCGGCGGTGGCACGGTTGGTCAATGGCGACATCGGGTGACGCAAACGAACCGTGCGAAATGCTTGCGGAACCCGCGGGCCTGCGGGACATTGAAACACGACGGCACCGGGCCGTTGGATGAGGGCGGCGGATGCACGGCACATTGGACTGGATAAAGGTGTACTCACGCAAACTTTGGGTGCGGATGATCCTGATCGGACTGCTGAGCGTGGTGTCGGTCGGCGGCATAAAACTGGTCGACGGCGTGTTGCCGGACAGCCTGACCGAGACGTTCCGCGCGCAGGGCGTAAACCGTCTGCTCGACATCATCGCAAGCTCGATGCTGGCCGTCACCACGTTTTCGGTCACGATCATGGTCACGGTGCAGTTCAGCGCCGCCCAGAACTGGACGCCGCGCGCGCATCTGGTGATTCTGCAGGACAAGGCGACGCAGACGGTGCTGGCCACATTCCTGGGCGCCTACATCTATGCGTTGCTGGGGATCGTGCTCCTCGAGACGCCGTATTTCGGCGAACACGAGGTCGTGGCGCTGTATCTGACGACCATCGTGGTCCTCGCGGTGATTGTGCTGACGCTTGGGCGGTGGATTCTGCGGTTGCAGACCTTTGGCAGCCTGATCGACACCGCGCGCCGGATGGAGGAGCAGACGCGCGCGGAGTTCGACGAATTGTCCTGCTCGATGTGCCGGTGGGCGCATGAATTCGACGGCACACCGCCCGAAAATGCCTGGCCCGTCGCATCGAAGAAGGCAGGGTACATTCAGAGTATCGACCTCAGGGGATTGCAGAATGGTGCCGAAAAGCTGGGCATCGAGGTGTGGCTGACGCAGCCCACGGGTCGTTTTGTCGCCAGCGGCGCGCCACTGGCGCATGTCACCGGTGCAGACATTGATGCGACCGAGATTGCCGACGCGCGACGCCGCAAGATCGAAAGCGATATCCGCGCCGAAATAGGGGTGGGCGACGTGCGGTCGATCGGCAAGGATCCGCGGTTCGGGCTGATCCAGCTGTCCGAAATCGGCAGCAAGGCGCTGTCGCCGGGGATCAACGATCCGGGGACGGCGATCGATGTGCTGACGCGGCTGACCCGGATTTTGGGTGGATATACCCCGGAGGCCACCGAACCGGAGCCGCTGCAGTACGATCGCCTGCACCTTGCCGCCCTGTCGCCAGACGATCTCATGGAAGACGCGTTCAGCGCGATTACCCGCGATATCGCGGGTCAGATCCAGGTCTATCTGATGCTCTTCAAGTCGCTCGAGGCGCTCTATCTCTACGGGCCGGATCACCTGCGCGCTGCGGCCCTGCGCCGGGCACGCTTCTGCTATGGCCGCGCGTGCGAGGATCTGCGCTTTGCGGACGACATCGATCGGCTGGTCGGGGCCGTGCCGGTCGCGTTCCGGGTTGGCGTCGACATGCCCGAGGTCATGGAATGATGCGGGTGTATTTCGTCCCCTCGAGGGAGGCCCCGACGCGCAACCCGGTCTGACCGAAGATAACGGCGATAACCGGCGACAGCGAGGTCGTGGTCTCGGCCCGCAGCGTCTCGCCTTCGCCGGCGATGGCGTATTCCACGTCTCCGCCCACGGCCCAGCCGGGCGAGGTGCGGAACTGCAACAGGGCGTCCTGCGTCATGAAAAACAACACGTGGCTAAACTGTTGTGCGCCGATCTGAAGTCCTGCGCTGGCCGCCGCGGACGAATAGTAGTCCACCGGCGTTTCCCGGATCAGCAGGGCCCCGCGCCCGTAGGACGCACCAAGGCCGAGGCCGACCTCGGTCACCAGCGGCATCACCAGCATGCCCGCCGCGCGCGCGCCGATGTCGCGGGTGCCGGGATACGTGGAATAGAGAAAATTGACGGTGCTGACGACACGCGCGTCGATATCGGCGCTGCCGGTGCCGCCGATGCCATTGCCGCAGGCGGCAAGCGCGAGCGGGGCTGCAAACAGCGAGAGTGCCGCGTGACGGCGGGAATAAAGTGTCATGGCTGCGCCTCTTTGCCGGGCCTTGTTGTGGACTTTGGTGTCCGGCCCTTGAAAAAACACTATAGACGGTAGCGAGGCGTCTGTCACGGGGGTACGACGCGCGGGTGCGGGAAGTGGGTCAGTTTGAAATCAGAAAGTTCTGACCGCCTCTCGCGAGGGTTTGCACCGCCGGTCATGAGGCCCTATTTTCACTTTATGACTTGAGGAACTTTATGACTTGGGAAAAAGGCACGCGCGAGATCGGATGCCCCGAATGTGGGGCAAAGCGTCTTGCCAACTTCATGAACCTGCCCGCCCGGGAGCAGGGCTCTTTTGATCGTCTGGTCTGCGGCAAGCAATCCGATCGCTGGAACGGCGGAGTAGACTATAGCGGTTGGAGGCTGGCCGATAAATGACAGACAAACCCAAGAGACCCCGCGACGCCAACCAGCTTGCCAAGTTCATCGTGGATCTGGCGACTGGTTAAGAACCTGTGCATGAGCCTGACACGTCGGGGCAGCGCAAGGGCGGGCGTAAGGGCGGAAAGGCGAGAGCCGAGATACTGACGCGCGCCCAGCGGTCTGAGATCGCTAAGAAAGCTGTGCTCGCCAGACAGAAAAAAGATCAGGTTGGCGAGTAGGACCGTATTTCTTCTCTATTGAGAGTGTCAGATTTTCTGTAAAACTTGGGTTTGGTCCATGTTTCCTGAGGGGAGCAAGGACGATGACGATTTCCAAGAACTGCTGGACGAAGTTCTGACGGGCTGCGAGCGGCCCGAAGATCTGCTCGGCAACGACGGCTTGATGAAAGAGCTGAAGATCAAGCTGATGGAGCGGATGCTGGGTGCCGAGCTGACCGCGCATTCGGGCTATGAGGACGGCAAAGACGCGCCGGCCGATCGGGCCGACCGTCGTAACGGTTCATCTGCGAAGCGACTGAAAGGCCAGGACGGCGAGGTGCCGATCGCCGTGCGGCGGGATCGCCCCTCTCATGCATGTAAACATGCATTGCCGGGCAATGGACGGCAACTTCGCGCCCGAATTGGTTAAGAAGGGCCAGACCCGGATTGACGGCATGGATGACAAGATAATCGGCCTCTACGCGGCGGGTCTGACGGTGCGCGACATCCGCGCCCATCTCGAGGACGTTTATGGCCTGCAGGTGTCGCCGGATCTGATCAGCCGCGGCGAGCCATCGAGCGCCATTGGTCCGAGCGACAATGGCGAGCGACTCCGTGCTGGACGAGGTCCGGGAATGGCAGTCCAGGGCGCTGGACCGGATGTATCCGATCGTCATTTTTGACGCTCTGCGGGTCAAGATCCGCGACGCCGCCTCTCGGGACATTGCCCGGCAATGCCCTGTCGGCCAATGGACAGCCGCAGGGTCAGGAACAAGGCCGTCTATGTGGCCCTCGGCGTCAACAGGGACGGCCTGCGCGAGGTTCTGGGGTGAGGAGGGCCAGAAAACAGTCCGGGGGACTGTTTTCCCGACGAACGGATCGCCGACAACGAAGGCGCCAAATTCTGGCTCCCGGTGATGACGGACCTGAAGAACCGCGGGGTGTCCGGCCTTCCTGATCGCGGTCGTGCCCTCCCGGCAGATTTGTTTCACAAATCGCCTGCCGGGTACTAGACGGCCTCAAGGGCTTCCCCGACGCCATCGCCGCGGCCTTCCCGGAAGCGGCCGTGCAAACCTGCATTGTCCACCTCGTGCGCCACTCGCTGAACTTCTGCGCCTGGAAGGACCGCAAGGAGGTGGCCGCTGACCTGCGCCGGATTTACAGCGCCCCGACCGCCGATCGGGCCGACTTGGAGCTGGATGTCGTCGAGGAAAAGCGGGCCGGGAAGTATGCCTCCATCGCCCCGGCCTGGCGCAGAGCATGGCAGGAGGTGATCCCGTTCCTTGTCTTCGACCCGGCCATCCGCAAGGTCATCTACACGACGGATGTGATCGACAAGACAAGATTTTCTTCTGGTTTCTGCTACTCCTTTCTTGTGCGGTCGACCTCGTGGCGAAGCGTGGCGCGTCGGCTGGAAGCGTCACCGGGCAGCCCAATCAGTCCCTGCCGGTTTGAGACGATCGCACGCCCGGGCTGTTTTCGGAGGGTACGTTCGCCAAGCCGCAACGAAGTGTTCATAGCTTTTCTCCGCTCGTTCCGCGATCTGCATTTCCTGATGCCGCAACTCCTTGACGTGATAGGCGTAACTGGCACCACGCTTGTTACCTTTCTTCGGTGGCACCCCGGCAGCCAACTCCATGGACCGGATTTTGTGTGCGACGAGGCTGGGTCGAGCCCAGCGGTAATCCTCGCCTTTGGTCAGCATATGCCAGCACAGCGTAGTGAGCTTGCGTGCTACCGCAACGGCGGCAATCTGGTGGCCACGATGCGCGCGGATACGGATGAAGAAGGCGCGCAGCGGGCCCGGTGCTTTCGCCGCTGCCCAGGCCGCCTCGACCAGCATCGCGCGGGCATGGCTGCGCCCGGCCTTACGGATCCGGCCATGATGGGCAGGACCAAGCCCAGATTGGCGCACCCGCGGGTTCAGCCCGAAGTAGCTCACCAATTTCTGGGGAGAGCTGAACCGATCGATGCTGCCAATCACCGCCATCATCCCGGCCGCCACCGTCAGATTAACTCCGGTGATGGTCGGCAACCGCCGGGTCGGCTCACCTTCCAGAGCGTCCTGGGCGATGTCGCGGTCGAGGATGGCAAGGTCCTCTCCAAGCCGGTCCAACTCGCGGATATGGCGCGTGATGGCGAAGCGTTCGTCTTCCGGCACCGGCTGGCGGGTCAGCCGGTCGCGGCCACGCTTGTTGAAGAGAACGGCATGCGGACATTTCGGGATCAGATGCGCATGGAGGATGGCATGCACTTTATTTTTGATCCGGGTCCGGTGACTGACAACCTGATAGCGACGCGCCACCAGCCGGCGCATGCGCTCTGTCGCCGCATCGGGGGTCCGGATCTCCGGCAGGTAGCCAGCGGCATGTAGGCTCGCCAACGTTGCTGCGTCGACCTTCTGAGGTGCTCCCCATTCCTTGGACAGGATCTGGCGCTTTTTAAGCACTGATCTGCTCCTGCTGATCGGGTTGCGTTGCTTTGATTTGCAGTGAGTAGACCACCGCCGGTGGTCGACCGCCAAGGGCCTTGTGCAGGCGGCGGTGATTGTAGAACTCTATCCACTTCCGGACACCCGCGCGGGCCTGAGACCCGGTCTCCCAGGCATGCAGATAGACGCACTCGTATTTCAGCGTGCGCCACAGGCGCTCGATAAAGATGTTGTCCAGGTAGCGGCCCTTGCCGTCCATCGAGATGCGGATGCCGGACCGGCGCAGGCAGTCTGTCCAAGCAAACGACGTGAACTGAGATCCTTGATCGCTGTTCATGATGTCCGGTGGTCCGAACCGATAGATGGCCTCGTTCAGCGCCTCGACGCAGAAGTCCGCGTCCAGCGTGTTCGAGATCCGCCACGACAGAACCATCCGGGTATGCCAGTCCATGATCGCCACCAGATAGAGAAACCCGCGGCGCATCGGCAGGTAGGTGATGTCCACGCACCAGACCTGATTTGGCCGGTCAACACGCAGCCCCCGCAGCAGATAGGGATAGGTCTTGTGCCCCTTCGCCGGCTTGCTGGTGTTGGGTTTCTGGTAGATCGGCATCAACCCCATCAGGCGCATGAGCCGACGGGTGCGCTTCTCGTTCACCGCATGGCCCTCGTTGCGCACCGGGCCCTTTCGCTGCAGCGCGCTGAGACAGCGGTGCGCTTCTCGTTCACCGCATGGCCCTCGTTGCGCAGGTGCCACGTCATCTGACGAACGCCGAAGAACGGCGCGTCCAAGAATTGCAGGTCGATCAATCGCATCAGCGCGAGGTTCTGCTCCGTCTCACCCTGCGGCGCGTAATAGAACGACGACCGCGGAAGCGACAGCAGCGCGCACTGCTGACCGATCGACAGGTCCGGATGGTCGCGCTCGATCATCCCGCGCCTCACTTCTCGCCCCAGGGCTTGAGCTTTCTTTCCAAAAAAGAGTTGGCCACCGCCAGTTCCCCGATCTTGGCATGCAGATCCCTGACCTGGTCTTCATCGATCACCGGTACCTTGCGGCTGCCGCGCTCGAAAACACCGGACGCGCCATCCAGCAGCGCACGTTTCCACTGATTGATCATCGTCGGATGCACGCCGAACCGGCTCGCCAGCTCCGACATGGTCTCCTCGCCTTTCAGCACCTCCAGTGCCACCTTCGCTTTGAATTCCGGGGCATGTTGCTTTCGTTTCGACATCTTCGATCTCCTTCGTGGTGAAGATCAACAGACAGCAAACCGGAGCTTACGTCAGTGTCCAGTTTTCGGGGGGCACCTCACATGCCCCGGTCAGAAAAAATTTGGAAGGAAAGCGTCGCCCCCCGCGTCATCTGTGTGAGCGCCGCCAATCGCAGCCTTCACAAGCTTCTCTCAAACCCAACCGGATCAGAAAAGGAATACACTATGATCACGCTTAAAAAGACAGGCATCGTCGCCGTCATGATCGTCGCGTCGTCGGGAATCGCATTTGCCGACGCCCATGCAGAAAACGCGCTCGACACCGCAGCACAGCCGCTGAGCCACTCGGTCGTCGTGTCATCGGTGACCGCCGCGCAGGACGGCTGGGTCGTGATCCACGAAATCGTGGACGGCGCGCCCGTCGTGCCGACGTCGATCGGTCATACGTACATCAAGGCGGGCACCACCACCGACGTCTATGTCCCGCTGACCGAAGGCTACGACGGCGATACCGTCATCGCGATGCTGCATTCGGACGACGGCGCGTTGGGCGTCTATGAATTCGGCGCCGCCAGCACCGAATTCGACGCGCCGGTCGCAGTCGACGGCAACGTCGTCGTCGCGCCGATCCAGATCGAAGAGTGAATTACAAAGAACGAGGGGAGACTTTGTGATGTC
Source organism: uncultured Alphaproteobacteria bacterium (assembly GCA_963761735.1). Taxonomy (GTDB): domain Bacteria; phylum Pseudomonadota; class Alphaproteobacteria; order Rhodobacterales; family Rhodobacteraceae; genus CAVXHQ01. Next base: position 726,175 of record CAVXHQ010000001.1, on the reverse strand, counting down.
AAACCCCGACACCGATCCGCAAAAGCAACGACGATGGCATCGGGCGCCCCTGGTGGGCATGGCCGCCATCATCGTCTTTGTTCTGGTCGCGGCGCTTTACGAGGATGGCGGCGGCGGAATCCCTGCCGGTCAGCCTACTGCGACGGATTTTGCTCCGGAAAACTGATGCGCCGGTTTGCCCGACTCATTCGAAGGGGGGGGGGCATATCGGCCGGGCTCCGCGGCCCGGCCGATATGCAGCGGCAATTCATCGAAGCAAACGATTGAACATCCGACTATCACGCGTCGGATAGATTGATTGGATCAGGCCATCTGTCGTATCGATCTTCATAAGGAAAACCGATGACCGATAGCACAGCCCCGCGCGCGGCCGATCCTGCCTATCCTGCCGGTGCGCCCGGTCCCGGCATCTGGCCCGGACCCGGTCTTGCGGCCCTGATCGCCGCTGCCGCCTTTGCGCTGCGGCTCGTTGCCCGGTTTCGACTTTCACAGCCCGCTGATCTTGCCGAGCGGGGCGGGTGTATGACGCCAAAGCAATTGCGCATCTGCGTCGCGGTGGCCGAGCGCGATCATATGACCTTTGCGTCCAAAGCATCGAACCTGACGCAAAGCGCCACCAACGCCGTGTCGGAGAAGCGCCACAGCGCGACCGAGGCGGGCGTGGGGGCAGCCGTGCCGTCCGACCTTGTCGTGCGCCGCCCGCTCGAGGCGGGACACATGCGGGCCGTGCACACCGGTCTGCCGCAGCGCGCCGTCGGCCTCCTCACCCTCGGCCCACGCCACCTCACGGGCGCGGTAAGTCGTTTGATCGAACCGGCAGCCGCGAAAGAAATGGAGCCCGCCCGATGTTATCATCCTTAGACCCTGTCGTCCTCGCACGGATGCAGTTCGCGTTCACGATGTCGTTCCATATCATCTTTCCGGCCTTTCGATCGGTCTGGCAAGCTATCTCGCCGTGCTCGAGGCGCTGTGGCTGAAAACCGGCAGGGATGTCTACCTGAACCTGTTCAAATACTGGATCAAGATCTTCGCGGTCGCGTTCGGCATGGGCGTCGTGTCGGGCATCGTCATGTCCTATCAGTTCGGCACAAACTGGTCGGTGTTTTCCGACAAGGCGGGGCCGGTCGTCGGGCCGCTGATGGCCTATGAGGTGCTGTCGGCCTTCTTCCTCGAGGCCGGATTTCTGGGCGTCATGCTGTTTGGCATGAAGAAGGTCGGGCGCGGCCTGCATTTCTTTGCCACGCTGATGGTCGCGTTGGGCACGCTGATGTCGGCGTTCTGGATTTTGGCGGTCAACAGCTGGATGCAGACACCCGCCGGCTTCACCACCAATGCCGACGGTCAGTTCGTGCCGCTGAACTGGCTCGACGTGATCTTCAATCCCTCGTTTCCCTACCGGCTGGTTCACATGGTTCTGGCCGCCTATCTGACGACCGCGCTGGTCGTCGGCGGCGTCGCGGCCTGGCACTTTCTGCGCCGTCGGGCGGAGCCGGAAAGCCGCAAGATGTTTTCGATGGCGATGTGGATGCTGATCGTGGTCGCGCCGCTTCAGATCCTGGCGGGCGATCAGCATGGGCTGAACACGCTGGAATATCAGCCCGCCAAGGTCATGGCGATGGAGGGACATTTCGATAGCCACCCGAACGGCGCACCGCTGATCCTGTTCGGTCTGCCGAACATGGAAACGGCGACGGTCGATTACGCGCTGGAAATTCCCCGGCTGTCGTCGCTGATCCTCAAGCACGACCTGAATGCGCCCCTGGACGGGTTGGACACCATCGCGCGGGAAGACTGGCCGCCGGTGCCGATCGTGTTCTGGTCGTTCGGGATCATGGTGGCACTTGGGTTTGCGATGCTGGGCCTCGGCCTGCTGGGCCTTCTGGCCCGCTGGCGGGGGCATCTGTACGACTGGCGGGGCCTGCACGGTCTGGCCCTGGTGATGGGCCCCGCCGGTTTCGTCGCAGTCCTCGCGGGGTGGGTGACGACCGAGGTCGGCCGGCAACCCTTCACGGTCTATGGCGCGCTGCGCACGACCGACAGTGTCTCTCCCCTTGCCGCACCTGCCGTCGGGGCGTCGTTGCTGGCGTTCATCGTCGTCTACGGTATCGTCTTTGCGGCGGGCTCATTCTACCTGCTGCGCCTGATGAACCACGCGCCGCAGCCGCATGAACCCGGTCTGGTCAGTGGGCAACCGGTGCGCGCGGCCGGGATCACGCCCGCTCCGTCCCTCGATGCAGATAAAATGAACCCACCCGAAAAATAGGAGCGTGACCATGACCTTCAGCCCCGATCTGGCGATCATCCTGGCCTTCGTCATCGCTTTCGCCGTGTTCCTCTATGTCGCGATGGATGGCTTCGATCTGGGCGTCGCACTGTTGTTCCCGTTCTTCCCCGAAGAGCATGATCGCGACGTCATGATGAACACCGTGGCGCCCGTCTGGGACGGCAATGAAACCTGGCTGGTGCTGGGGGGCGGGGCGGTCTTTGCGGCGTTTCCACTGGCCTATGCGGTGCTGATGCCCGCACTTTATGCGCCGCTGATCGCGATGCTGCTGGGGCTGGTCTTTCGCGGCGTCGCGTTCGAATTTCGCTGGCGGACGGTGCGGGGTCGCTTCCTGTGGGACATCGCGTTCACGGGCGGGTCTTTGGTGGCGGCCTTCGGGCAGGGGATCGCTCTGGGGGCCGTGCTTCAGGGGATCGCGGTCGAGGGTCGCGCCTATGCCGGCGGCTGGTGGGACTGGTTGACCCCGTTCACAATGCTGACCGGAATTGCGGTGGTGATCGGATACGCAACCCTCGGGGCGACGTGGCTGATCCTGAAGACCACGGGCAAGCTGCGGGACCGGTCCTATGCGCTGGCCCCCGGCCTTGTCATGGCGACGCTGGGCGCGATCGTCCTCGTCAGCGCCGTCACGCCATTTCTGGAAGCGGCATACTGGCAGAACTGGTTTGCATGGCCGCGCATCCTGCTGGTCGCCCCGGTGCCGATCGCCGTCGCGGCCGTCGCGCTGCTTATCTTCCGGATGCTGGCCGCGCGCCGGGATGGCTGGCCGTTCGTGCTGATGCTCATTCTGTTCGCGCTTTGCTTTGTCGGGCTCGGGGTGTCGATGTTTCCCTATGTCGTGCCCGGCGCGATCACGATCTATCAAGCTGCAGCCCCCGAGATCAGCCAGATTTTCATCCTCGTCGGTGTGGCGATCCTCGTTCCGATCATCCTTGCCTACACGGCCTATGCCTACTGGGTCTTTCGCGGCAAGATCGACGTCGACGCGGGGTATCACTGATGCAACCTGAAACCCTGCCGCTGTGGCGGCGACTGGTGTGGTTTTTCTTTCTTTGGATCGCAGGCGTGGCCACCGTGGCCGGGGTCGCCTATGGCTTGCGCCTCTGGATCGCATAGGAGGCAATCGTGCCGGGGCTTGAACTTATCGTGCGCGAATACCGTCACTGGCACCTGGCGGTCGGTCTGATCGGCAACGCGTTGTTCCTGATCGGCTCGGTGCTGTTCTTCAAGATGTTCGAGGCATGGCAGACCTTCGCGGTCTGGCTCTTCGTCATCGGATCGGCGCTGATGCTGTTGGGCGCCCTGGGCGAACTGGCCAAGGCGGTTTATGAAAAGCGCCGGCGTGACACCGGCCCGGGATGACGGCGCGGAGCCTTGCCGATCCGCGCGCTCTTGCGGCGCGTGTCGACGCCCTGAAGGCGGATCACATGCAACCTCTCAACGGGTTCTTGCTGGGGCTGCGGAACGATGGTCGGATCGTGCCTTGGTTCGATCCCGTCGATGGCGGCACCGGGGCCCGGGTTCTGATCCTGCTGGAAAGTCCGGCGCGGCGCGGCACCGATCCGCGCTTCGTCTCGCGCGACAACGCGGCGCCGACCCAGGCCAATCTGCGCCGCTTTCTTGCCCGCGCCGGGATCGCACGAAGCGACACCGTCTTGTGGAACGTCGTGCCCTGGGTGATGGATCCGGACGGGCCGCGCAACCGTGCGCCGAAGCGCGCAGAGATCGCGGACGGGCTGACGCGGCTGCCAGCGCTTCTGGCCATGCTGCAAAAGCTGGAGATCGTCGTTACCGCGGGTCGCGTCGCGGCGCGGGCGGGGCCCGTCGTCGCGGATGCCAGACCGGACGCCGCATTTTTCGAGATGCCGCATCCAAGTCCCGTCTACGTCAACACGTCCCCTCGCGTCGCCTTTCGGATCCAGACCGTGCTGAACGCGGTTTCGCTGTCCTTGGCGAGGTGAAGGCAGCGACGGACGCGTGCGCCTGCGGCGATCGGGCCGCCGGTCTGGGCATGCAGCCCCGGGTACTTTCTGGCGCCTGTGTGGATTTTGTCGCAAGAACCGGGAATAAGCTGACGTAGCTGAACGTCAATCTGTCACGGGTGCCGTGGTGAAAAGGATCTTCATGACCAGATCGTATTGTGAATTTTACCGGCGACCGTTCGGGTCGGGGGATGATTGTCACGCCAACCTTCTCGCGAACACCGTCGAATGACATCGGTTTTGGCCGCGCTGCTGCGCGCGATTGTTCCCGTGTCGGCTCTTGTTGCGACGGCGATCTCCATCGCCCTCGCGACGGTCTCGCTCTGGTGGTTGCTCGTCTTGCTGGTGGCTCTGCCGCTGTTGTTTTTGTCCATCGTGGATTTCGTGCGTCCCGATCTGTCCCTGGCGCGGAATTACCCGGGGGCCGCGCATATCCGGTGGTTGTTCTACGACCTGCGGCCCTATCTGCGTCAGTACATCGTCGAGGGCGATCTGGAGGGCACCCCCTACAGTTTCGAGGCGCGCAATCTGGTCCATGCGCGGGCCATGGGCTCGACCGACACGCATCCGTTCGGCACCGAGCGCAATCTCGACGAGGAGGGCTATCACTGGCTGTCGCATTCGATGGCGCCGGCCGATGCGCCCGACAAGCATCCGCGGGTACGGATCGGCAACGACCAGACGTCGAAACCCTACGACGCATCGCTGCTGAACATCTCGGCGATGAGTTTTGGGGCGCTGTCGCCCAGGGCGATCGAGGCGCTGAACCTCGGCGCGAAGCAGGGCGGGTTCTACCACGACACGGGCGAGGGGGGGCTGAGCAAGTATCACCTGAAACATGGCGGCGATATCGTCTGGGAAATCGGGTCCGGCTATTTCGGGTGCCGCGACGGTGACGGTAATTTCGATCCCGGAAAATTCCGCGACAGCGCGCAGCGCGACGAGGTCAAGATGACCGAGATCAAGCTGAGCCAGGGCGCCAAACCCGGCCACGGCGGACTGCTTCCGGGCCGGAAGGTGACCGAAGAGATCGCCGAGGCACGGCAGGTAGAAGCGGGCAAGGATTGCCTGTCGCCGCGCGGCCATTCGGCGTTTTCCACCCCGGTCGGGATGCTGGAATTCGCGGCCAGGATGCGGGATCTGTCGGGCGGCAAACCGGTTGGCCTGAAGCTGTGCGTCGGGCAGAAACACGAGGTCCTGGCGCTGATGAAGGCGATGATCAAGACCGGTATCCACCCCGACTTCATCGTCGTCGACGGCGCCGAAGGCGGCACCGGGGCGGCGCCGCTGGAACTCTCCGACTGGGTCGGAATGCCGCTGACCGAAGGCCTGATCTTCATGCAGAACGCGCTGGTCGGGGCCGGGTTGCGCGATCATGTCCGGCTGGCGGCCAGCGGCAAGGTCTATTCTGGAATGGGGCTGGCGAAAAACCTCGCGCTGGGGGCCGACTGGTGCAACGCGGCGCGGGCGTTCATGTTCTCGATCGGGTGCATCCAGGCCAAGCGGTGCCACACCGGCACCTGTCCGACCGGCATCACGACGCAGGACAAGTGGCGCCAGCGCGGTCTGGTCGTCGACGTGCAGGGGCCGCGCGCGGCGCGGTTCCACGACAAGACGCTGGCGTCGCTGGGCGATATTGTCGCGGCGGCCGGGCTGTCGCATCCGCGCGACCTGCGCCCCCACCACCTGACGACCCGGTCGAGCGCGGTCGACGCGCGCGAACAGGATGAACTGCACGCCTTCCTGTCGCCCGGCGTCCTGATCGACGCCCCCGAACAGACCGGCTACGCCGAATGGTGGAAGGCCGCCGACCCCGACAGTTTCGCGCCGCGGATCGATCTGCATGCCGCGCGCGCCCGGCAAAGCACCCGGCAAAACAAAGGAGCGAAGGAATGAGCAGTTCGGTTTCCGAAATCGTCGTCGACACGTTGATCGCCGCGGGTGCGAGGCGCTGCTATGGCATCGTCGGCGACACGATCAATCATCTGACGGATGCGATCCGCAGGTCCGATCTGGACTGGGTCCACGTCCGCCACGAAGAGGTCGGCGCGCTGGCCGCGGGCGGCGAGGCCTACATGACCGGCGAGTTGACGGTCTGCGCGGGCACCTGCGGGCCGGGGAGCCTTCATTTCCTGAATGGCATATTCGAATCGCACCGCAACGGCGCGCCGATGGTGCTGATCGCGTCCAACGTCGACCGGCGCGAGGAAGGGCTGAACTTTCCCCAGGAGGTCGACCAGACGAAATTGTACGACCAATGCTCGGTCTTCTGCGAACGCATCTCGCACCCCGATCAGGCGCGGCGGATCACGACGATGGCGGCGCAGGCGGCACTGACCAGGCAAGGGGTCGCGGTGATCGTCGTCAATGGCGATATGTTCAAGGAAACGTCGAAGGATGCAGCGCCGTGGTCGGTGCATCGCCCGCATCCCGTGATCCGCCCCGCCGAGGACGAGCTGGACGCGCTGGCGGCCGAGATCGCACGGGCCGAACGCATCACCCTTTATGCCGGGATCGGCGCGCGGCAGGCGCATGATGCCGTGGTGGCGCTGGCCGAAAGGCTGAAGGCTCCGGTCGCCCATTCGTCCCGGTCCAAGGAATTCATCGAGCCGGACAATCCGTTCAACGTCGGCATGACCGGAATCCTCGGCAATTCCGCCGGGCTGCACGCGGTTGCCGATTGCGACCTGCTGATCTGTCTCGGCACCGATTTCGCCTATACGCAATTCTATCCCGAGAAGGCCAGAATTGCCCAGATCGACATCGCGCCGGGCAACATCGGCAAGCGCAGCCCGGTGCATCTGGGGCTGATCGGCGACGTCGGAGACACCATCGCGGCGCTGTTGCCCAGGTTGGAAAAACGCGATGACGACAGCCACCTGAAGGCCAGTCTGAAGCGATGGGACGGTGACAAGGAAAGCTACGCGGCGCGGGGAGAGCAGCCCGATCCCGACCTGATCCACCCGCAGTTCGTCACCCGGACGCTGGACCGGCTGGCCGCGCGGGATGCGATGTTCACCGCCGATGGCGGCTCGCCCATGGTCTGGCTGTTGCGCCACCTGACCGCGACCGGCGACCGCCGGTTCCTCACCAGCCTGCTGCACGGCACGATGGCGAATGCCTATCCGCAGGCCCTCGGGATCGCGAAGGCCTATCCAGAGCGTCAGGTCGTCGCGATGTGCGGCGACGGCGGGCTGACGATGCTGATGGGCGATCTTCTGACGCTGGTGCAGGAGAAGATCCCGGTCAAGCTGCTGGTCTACGACAACGGATCGCTGGGCTTCGTCGAGATGGAACAGCGGGTCGAGGGGTTGCTGGATGCCTACACCGACCTGAAGAATCCCGATTTCGCCGCCCTCGCGCAGGTCTGCGGAATGCACGGCGCGGCAGTCGACACCGCCGACGACCTCGAGCGTGCGATGCGCGAATGGCTGGCCCACGACGGCCCGGCATTGCTCAGCGTCAAGGTCACCGCGCTGGAGCTGGTGATGCCGCCCGAAGTCGAACCGGGCCAGGTCGCGTCCACCGCGCTGTTCGCCGCCAAGGCGGTGCTCAGCGGGCGGGGAACCGAGTTGATTTCGCTGCTGCGGGCGAATTTTCTGAAATGATACCGGTGCGGCTCACATACCTCTCGCGGGCCTCCATCGTGCTGCCGCCTGTGCGCCGTCCGGATCGCCATCGATGTGCCGCGTCAACCTGCGGGGTGAACCTGTGGCCGGTCTCGACCGATCTGAAGGTGGGGATGTGACGCCACCGATGTTCCGGACAGTCGCACTTTTCGCCCTGCTGGGCGTTTCGGGGTGCACGTCGTTCGGCCTGTTCGACACGGCCGGACCGGTGGCGGAGGCGCAGCGCGCCCATCTGGTATCGATCGTGCTGTGGATGCTGGTGGTTGTGGTTCCGCTGTTCGTGGCGCTGCCGCTGATCATCTGGCGCTACCGGCTGGGCGGACGGGCCACCTACCGGCCGGAGTGGGAATTCTCGTGGAGCCTCGAAGTTCTGATCTGGGGGCTGCCGGTCCTGATCGTCAGCGTCCTTGGCTGGAACCTCTGGGTTCAGACCCTGGTGCTGGATCCTTACGCGCCTCTGGACGGCGGCGCGCCGTTGCAGGTGCAGGCCATCGGGCTCGACTGGAAATGGCTGTTCGTCTATCCCGATCTCGGCATCGCTTCCGCGAACGTGATGGCGTTTCCGGCGGATCGCCCGGTGCGGTTCCGGATCACCAGCGGCACCGCGTTGCAATCCTTCATGATCCCCAGGCTGGGCGGACAGGTCTATGCGATGCCGGGCATGGTGAGCGAGATCAATCTGGCCGCCGACGCGCCGGGTGAATTCCTCGGGCTGAACACGCAATACAACGGCGCCGGCTTCGCGCAGCAAAAATTCACGGCGACGGCGACGGCGATGACGCCTGCCGATTTCGATGCCTGGGTGGCGCAGGCGCGGGCCGGGGCGCCGCTTGACGACGCCGCATTGGGCGATCTGGCGCAACGCTCGGTGCTGCCTGCGCCGCTGATCTTCGGCACCGTCGACGGTACGCCCTTCGATACCATCGTGGAACGCGTGAAGGCAGGCAGGCCACTGGGCGACACGCCGGGGCAGGGGGACGGGCAATGATGGGCGACACATCTTACTGGCTGATCGGGCGACTTGACTGGCAGGCGCTGCCTTACGTCGTCGTCTGGCAGAACCCGTCGGCCAGCGAATTCATCGCCGCATTCGCGGGCGGTATCGTGGTGTCGGGCGCGCTGGCGGTTGCCGCCTTGCTGACGTGGTTGCGGTGGTGGGGGCCGCTGTGGCGCGACTGGCTGACCAGCCTCGATCACAAGAAGATCGGCATCATGTATGTCGCGCTGGCCTTCGTCATGCTGGCCCGCGCGCTGGTCGAGGCGGTGCTGATGCGCACCCATCAGGCCATCGCCGTGGGGCAGGAGGGGTACCTGTCGCCGGAACATTTCGCGCAATTGTTCAGCACCCATGGCACGATCATGATCTTCTTCATGGCGATGCCGTTCCTGACCGGCATCATCAACTTTGTCCTGCCGTTGCAGATCGGTGCGCGCGACGTCAGCTTTCCGTTGCTGAACGCGATCAGCCTGATGCTGACGGCGGCAGGCGCCGCGCTGGTCATGATCTCGCTGACCGTCGGGCGCTTTTCGACCGGCGGCTGGACCGGTTATCCGCCCTATACGGGCATCGAATTCAGCCCCGGCGTCGGCGTCGACTACTGGATCTGGGCGGTCACCTTCGCGTCGATCGGATCGACTCTGACGGGGCTGAATTTCGCCGTCACGATCTACAAGAACCGCGCGCCGGGGATGACGCTGTTCCGGATGCCGCTGTTCTGCTGGACGACGCTGTGCACGGCGATCCTGATGATCTTCGCAATGGCACCGCTGACCGTCGCCACGCTGATGCTGGCGCTCGATCGCTATGCCGGGTTCCATTTCTTCACCGCCGGGAACGGCGGCAACATGATGAACTATGCCAACCTGTTCTGGCTGTTCGGCCACCCGGAGGTCTATATCCTGATCCTGCCCGCCTTCGGCGTCTATTCCGAGGTCTTCTCGACCTATTCGGGCAAGACGCTCTATGGCTACACCAGCCTCGTCTATGCCACGATGGCCATCGCCGTGCTGTCGTTCACCGTCTGGCTGCACCACTTCTTCACCATGGGGCAGAGCGCGAACCTCAACGCGATCTTCGGCGTCGCGACGATGACCATCGGCATTCCCACCGGGGTCAAGGTCTATGACTGGCTTTTGACGATGTACCGGGGCCGGGTGCGGTTCACCACGGCGATGCTGTTCTCGATCATGTTCCTCGTGACCTTCGTGATCGGCGGCGTTACCGGCGTGATCCTGGCCAATCCGCCGGTGGATTTCGCGGTCCACAACTCGCTGTTTCTGGTGGCGCATTTCCACAACATGCTGATCCCCGGCCTGCTGTTCGGGATGATCGCGGCGACCCAGCACTGGTTCCCCAAGGCGTTCGGGTTCCGCCTGGACGAGACATGGGGCCGTCGGTCTTTCTGGTGCTGGGCGATCGGGTTCTACATGGCGTTCATGCCGCTTTACGCGCTTGGCCTGATGGGGGCGATGCGGCGCACGTCGGAATGGTTCCGGCCCGAATACGTGCCCTACCTGCTGGTGGCGCTGGCCGGCGCGTTCGTGTTGCTGGCGGGACTGGTGTTCTTGTTCGTCCAGCTATGGGTCAGCGTGCGCAACCGCGCCGAACTGGCGGTGCCGGTGGGCGATCCGTGGGACGGCCGGTCGCTGGAATGGGCAATTTCCGCGCCGCCGCCCGCCTGGAACTTTGCCACGATCCCCGACGTGCAGGCGCGCGATGCCTTCTGGGCGGAAAAGCGGGCCGGTCGCGCCTATGTCGCGCCCGAAACCTATGAAGACATCGAGATGCCGCGAAATTCGGCCACGGCACCGGTGATCGGCATCTTCGCGACCCTTCTGGGCTTCGCGCTGGTCTGGCAGATCTGGTGGATGGTGGCGGTTGGCTTCATCGGCATCTGGGCGGTCGTGATCGCGCGCAGTTTCGTGCGCGACACCGAACATACGATCCCGGCCGCCGAAATCCGCGAGACCCACGAACGCTGGCTGGCCGAGGCGCGCCGCGCGCCGCGCACCCCGCGCGCACAAGAGACCGGGCACGTCAACGAAGGCCGCGCCGAGGTGCCCGCATGAGAGGGACCGACCACAAGCATCCGGGTCTGAACCTCGGTCATACCGATCGGGCGACCCATGATGCGGCCGAACCGATCATCTTCGGCTTCTGGATCTTCCTGATGTCGGATCTGGTGTTTTTCGCCCTGATGTTCGCCACCTATGCGTCGATGAGCGTGACGGGCGTCGCGGACGGCCCCGGACCGGCGGAGTTGTTCGCCCTGCGCAATCCGTTCATCGAGACGCTGCTGCTGCTGACGTCCAGCGTGACGTTCGGCATGGCCTCTCTGGCGCTGAAATACGACGATGACGCGCGCGCTGTCGTTGGCTGGATGCTGGTGACCGGCGCGCTTGGCGCCGCCTTCGTCGGGATGGAGGTCTATGACTTCTATACCATGATCGTGCAGGATGCGGCGCCACCACAGCTCAGCGGGTTCCTCTCGGCGTTCTAGCTGCTGGTCGGAATGCACGGCGTCCACGTCACCGCCGGTCTGGTCTGGATGGCGGTGATGCTGGTTCAGATCGCCACCTTCGGGCTGACCCGCGCCGTGCGCCTGCGGATCATGCGGCTGGCGCTGTTCTGGCACATGCTCGATATCGTCTGGATCTGCATCTTTACCTTCGTCTACCTGTTCGGAGTGACCGCATGACCACCGACCCGATGGAAACCGAAACCGGGGACCGGGCCCGCGAGCGTCGCCGGTACCTGATCGGCGGCGTGCTGGCCCTCGGGCTGACGCTGGCCTCGTTTGCCACGGTCTATTTCAGCGGCGCGGTGCCCGGCGGTCCGTGGCCCGCGATATCTGCCCTCGCCGTCGCCCAGATCATCGTGCATTTCCGCTACTTCCTGCACATCGACCTGCAAAAATCCCACCGCGACGATCTGCACCTGATCCTCTTTACCACGCTGATCGTTCTGCTGATGGTCGGCGGTACGATCTGGATCCTGTTCAACCAGCACAGTCGGATGATATGAACATCGGGTGATGCGACCCGATCCAATGGCATCGGGGCGCCAAGCTGGATTTGCGGCGATCGGAATTGGTGTGCGGTCAAGTCGGAGAGTGTCGCGGTCGAACTCGATCCGCTGACCGGCAAGTGAGCGCCTGCATTCGCCGAGAGGTTGGCGGCGAATGTTTTTGGGTGCGCGGCGCCGACGTTTCGGGTCTGGCGGTTCAGCGCGAGAAGGTGCGGCGCGGCGTTGTCAGAAAGTTGGGACTGCTTTGGTTTCACATGGCGATCACGCGGTAACACGGCGCGTAGGCGGAACGTGGTTTTCGTGGTGATCCAGAGCTATCTCGTCATCAGCGCCGCGTTTTCGGTCCTTGCGCTTTGGATGGTTCTGTCTTCAGAACGCGTGAACTTTGCCGCATTACATCGTCAGGCTCCCTGATGCGACGGGACAAAAAAGCATGTCAGAAGCGATATAAGAAAACGGAAACAAGGCCTAGCTGGTTGGTCTAGGATGACACAATAGGCCGCACACCGGACAAAGCGGCTTTGCGGGATGTCGGTATCTGAAAAGCGCTACAAAATCTCGACGGTAATGGCCCCGCCTCCGATCACATCGGTCGCACCGGCGCAGTTCTCAAGAGCGATAATATGTTGCAAAGATCCAGCATCGTGGGTCTTTCGGGTTCTTTCGACCGGGTGGTGATATCCTGGACTTGAGCGATCTGAACTGATGTGGCGCGATCCACGTCGTTTTGCGGAATGGACCTTACCTTCTGTTGATTTCAGACCGTTTTTGACCCGGCGCGATCCTGATCGCTTTGGCCGTATTTGTGTCTGCGATACTGGCCCTCTACGCCTATCTGACACCGTTGACCGGTGTGTCCGGCGCTTTCGGACCTCTGATCGTAATTGGCGCGGCGCTGTTGGGCGCCATGACGGCGCTGGTGATGCCAAAGGCGAACGGACGCAGATGCCGGATCACCTTGAGCGTCCTGATCCTGCTCGGGTTGCTCGGGACCGCATTGGCCGGAGTTCTGCTGCATCGCTGGTATATTCCAATCGCCTTGGTTGTCGGATTGGTGGGCTTGATCCTCGAGACGATGACCGGCGCCTCCGCTGCCCGCAAAGGATGATGTCATGAAATACCAGCTAGCCGCCGCCATCTTGACGCTCGCGCCATTCTCCCTAGCGGCACAGGATGCGACTGGAGTGCCCCGATCGGGTGGTCCGGTTTGAATGTTGGTGCATGGTCGGTTTTTGGTCTATCGGGACGATGCTCTTGGGGGCCGGCGGCCGGTATCCTAAGGCGCTGTGGGGCCTGATTGTATTGTAGCGACGCCGCCGGCGTTCGATCAGGATCCGGGCCTCGCGTAACGTGGTGAAGACCTCGCCGTTGAGCAGCTCATCTATTACCCGGCAGGCGATTGCAGAGCAATCTGCCGAGTATCCGTCTTGGTTAAGTCGCCTTTTCTGCCCATTTCCGATGATCGCGCAGCAGAGCGTTTGCAAGGACCAGCAGCTTCCGCATGACCGCTGTGATCGCAACTTTTTTCTCTTTCCCTGTGGCGATGAGTTGATCATATTTGGCTTTCAGATCCGGATTAAACCGGATCGCGACCAGAGCAGGCATGAAGATAGCGTGTCGCAGACTTGGGCGGCCACCTTGTATCCGCGCCTTTCCCTGCCATTTCCCAGAAGCTCTGTGACATGGGCGCGAGCCCGGCAAGGCTGGCAACTTGTTTGCTGTCCAAGGCACCGATCTCCGGCATATCCACGAGAATGAGGAGCGCTGTTGTCTTCCCAATTCCGGGGATGCTGGACAGAATTTCCAGCCGTTCGCTCATGTGCTGATCCTGACTTGCCAGGTTCAGCATCGACGCATCAATTTTTGCAGTATCGCTTTCGATCTGGCGTAGACGCCTTTCCAATTGCTGCTTTATGAGAGCGTTAGAAGCCGTACCCCTACGTGCTTTGGCGGCTATACGATCTTTAATGAGTGCCCGCCGTGCAGATAATAACTCTCTCAGATCATACAGATTTGCTGCGCAGATGGGCTTTGGGACCAGCTGCAAGGCCGCACCCATCTTCGCCAGCATCTCGCAATCCACACGATCTGTCTTCGCCAGCTTGCCACTGGCTTGCGCAAACCGGCGCGCCTGTTTTGGGTTCACTTTGACAAACGGTATGGCAGTTGAACCAAGCGCTTGCTCCAGCTGCCGATGATACGCACCGGTAGCCTCGAAAATGATCACCGACGCCGGCTGCAATCCAATCCATTTTGTCAGTTGCACATGCCCAGTTCTGCTATTGAGAAACTGCGTGTGTTCGCCGTCGCTCAGGCAGTGAACATCAAGTGTGTCTTTGGAAATGTCGATGCCAATGGTATTGTCCACGTGTCTTTTCCCTACCTTGTCTTGTCATGCGGGCCCGAAGCCCAGGTATCCGTTCAGGTCATCAGAAAAGACGGGGGCGACCATACTCGGCAACGGTCCTCAAAGACCAAGAGGGGAACGGTCCGACCCCCGCCACTGCCCGTCATAAATGACGTGCACGGAAGTGGCTCCACAATCACACAGAAGCCACCTCATTCATAAGACAAGACGGGGGCGACCATACTCGGCAACGGTCCTCAAAGACCAAGAGGGGAACGGTCCGACCCCCGCCACTGCCCGTCATAAATGACGTGCACGGAAGTGGCTCCACAATCACACAGAAGCCACCTCATTCATAAGACAAGAGGGCCGGAAACGGGCGTTGAAGCTCTCGCAGCAGCCGTTCTCCCACGGTGAGCCTGGGGGAATGAATGCGGTTTTCGCGCCCACGGCCCCGATCCAGGCGCGCACCTTCCTGGCGATAAATTCTGCGCCATTGTCCGACCTTATGTATTCCGGCGGACCGCGTAGGATGAACAGATCCGTCAAAGCATCGACCACATCCGTTGAATTGAGCCTGCGTTCGACCCGGATCACCAGCGCCTCTTTCGTGAACGCATCGATGATATTCAGGTTGCGGAAAATCCGCCCGTCGTGGGTCCGGTCCTGGACAAAGTCATAGGACCAGACATGGTTCGGGCGCTCCGGCCGCAGCCGGACGCAGGAACCATCATTCAGCCAAAGCCGGCCCTTCCTGGGCTGCTTTTGCGGGGCTTTCAGCCCTTCCTGCCGCCATATCCGTTCAACGCGCTTGTCGTCTAATCGGTCAATGCAATTTCCAGGTCTTTTATGTCGCGGTGCTCCCGTTGCGTTGTCGTCTTCGGGGTCAGGTGTTCAGAACGGCCTCACAATGGCGCCATGCTTGAAAGTCTCCCGATGTGATTCACGCTGTCATCGCCGATGTCGGGGGCGTGCAGCAAAGCGCGTCGCGAGATGACTTTGGCCAGACCCGGAACGTGCCTGGCGTTCGGTTGTATCAAAATTACGTGGCGAAGCTCCTGTTCTCGAACATCGTGTTGGTTTTCCACATCGTCAGAAGCGTAACGGCCAGCTTGCGCGCCAGTGCCACGCGGGCCTTCCAGCTTCCGGACCGGGCCCTCGGTCGCAAAACCCTGCGCTCCGGCAGGCCGAGGGTTTGCCGCACATGATCGATGCACTGCCTGCGGCGGGAAGGGCCCAGAAGTTTCCCCGTGCAGCCTCGGCCAGGATCATCTTGTCCAGCGTCAGATCCGACACCGCTCGTCTGAGCCGGGTATTCTCAGCCTCCGGCTCTTTCAGCCGTTTGAGCTGATCGCGGCTCATGGCGCGCTCGCCATTGTCCTCGGACCGATGGCGGACATGGCGCGCTCCTTGCGCCACCGACAGTAGGTCTGAACCGTCACACCGATCTGCCGCACGGCCGCCTGAACTGATTTGCCTTGCCCTTGCAGCACGTCAACCTGTCGCAGCTTCAGCACGATATCCCCGGGCCTCTCTCGCTTGCCGGCCATCTCGCCGTCCTCCTGAAAACGGGACTATTTTATCCCAAAAGGTGGACCACTTCAGTGGCGGCGTTCCAGGCTGGCGGCGGGGATCACGTATTACGCGATGCCGACGGCCATCGGCGTGACCCACAGACCGACTGCGTCGTGGATTCACAGCCCGTTGTAGGCTGTACCCTCGGCCCCTGACACGAATTCCGGCATGACGTTGCCGACCGGATAGACAAACAGCGTGAACGTGATGCCGCCGATGAAATACCACCCCGAAACATACAGGTCCGACATCCGCGCCCGAAAGAACGGCACCACGAACTGGACGACGATCAACAACATGCCGACGATGATCGCCACGTCGATGATCGTCGGGAACTCGGCCCATTCCAGCGGCTGACTGTAACCGGCCAGCAGCAAGACCCAGCCCGGGACGACCGCGACGACGTTCCAGACCACGAAGATGACCCGGCCCGGCGACTGGCTGCTGACCGACCGGCCCGCAAGGCGCGGTACGCCGTAGTATAGGAATGCGATGAATGCGTTGCCGAGCCAGCCGAAGAAGATGGCTAGCACATGGGCGTACCGCACCCGTCCCCAGGTCAGCTGGGCCGTGTCTCCCAGGAAGCCCGACCAGTTCATCTTGATCGCGACGGTGATCCCGAACAGGGCCGAAATGACGACCATCGCGAGGGCGGCATTGGCGTGGGCGCGGACAGATTGTCGTCGACCGCCGGAGTCGCGGCGGTGCGGTCACGGGACATGGTGGTGGCGTGGGTCAAGGATACGGTCCTCGAACAGCGGGAAACCGGCTTAGCTGCCGCGAATGAAGACGAGATAATCGATGATCTTTTCCTGATCCTCGGGCGTGACGTGGCCGCCGAAGGTGTTGTCCATCTTGTGCACGGTATCCGTCCATTGCGCGCGCGTGACGTTCGGCTGGTTCGCAATCAGGCGCGGCGAATGACAGGTCACGCAGTGATCTGTACCGCCTCCAGTCCCGGGCCCGGTGGCAGGATCGGTTGCCGATCCGGCATTTCGATCGACTTGGCCTGGACATAGGGCGCGGAAAGGGGGGTATCCGCGGTTTCGGCCGACACACCCTCCTGCGCCATGGCCAGATCGGAGCGACCGCTGTCGATGCCGTAGAAGGCGAAGAAGACGACGACGATCGGCAGGGGAACGACCATCAGAATCGCCGCGCCGTCCAGGCGCTGCTGAGTATCGTCATGATCGCGGTTTGCTTTGGCGGGATCTTTCGGCGCGGGATGCGGTTTGCTCATGTCTTCTGCTCCGTGGTGCCGACCGTCTCGACCGTCTCGACCGTCTCGATCACGTTGCGCATATATCCGCCGCGGTTCCATTTCGCCACGTCGGGCTGGGTCTCGCCTTCGTTGCTGGTGTCGCGCACCTTCAGGCGATGGGTGCGGGCGGTGTCCAGGTCGCATGCCAGCGTCGGAAGGCACAATCGCCCATGTCATCGGCCAGTACCGCGTCAGACCAGATGGCGCCGACATCGGTCGACACTTCGACCTTTGCGATGCCGGACCCAGGATCGAAGGCGATCCCTTCCAGCGGGATTTCGACGCCTTCGTCGAATTGAGTTCTTGTCGGTCTTTTCGCTGGGTTGCACCCAGAACGGACGGGTGTTGAACTGGTTTATCGAAACCGTGTTCTTGGCTAGGTCATTCGGAAGTTCGGACGCTTTGGCATTGGCGGGGATGTGATACGTCTTTGTCATGCAGAACGGCGTCGATGCCCTCATCGTTGTGAGGATTCGCTTTGCGGACCCCGAGTGTCAGCCGAGGCGCATGCCAAGGCCTTCTGCCCGTTGCCGCGCAACCGACCGGTCCGATGACACCGCGTCGCCGGGGCCGCGTGGTGCGCTTTCGGGCCGGTTCGATCCGGACACGGTCTGGCACGCCGGGAAGACCGCAAAGCGGCCATCCGGAAACCTTTTGCGATGGCGCCGTGCCGGTCTGTCGCACTATGCGGGTTCGGTTCGGTTGGCCGCCGAGACGGACAGCAGGGCTGGTCGAGAGCCTCTTCGAGCCCGTTGAAGATGGCCGGCCTCGACAGCCCCGTGCCGGACTTTCCGACACTGTGCCGACGCCAGGCGAGGATTGCGGTTCAGATCCCGTTTCGCGGTTCCGGCGGACCCTGCGGTTGCGGGTGGTGTCGGGGCGAGGGGGCGTGGAGGGTTCGCAAACACGGGCCCTTCACGCCGCGGGCAATGGCGCAAGGCGCATATCGCCAGGGATGCGGGAACGGGCGATATCCGGGCGGTCGAGTTCACGTCCAGCCGTCAGGGCGGCAGTCCGCCCCTGCCGGAACTGCTATCGCAAAGTAGTTTTCCGGCGGGGGGGTGCCTGTTGCGGGTGAGGGTTTTTCGGCTGTCTGACCTTATGGGTGCGCATATGGACAGAGCCGGGGTAATGACGCTGGACGTGGTGGATACGGGCCGGCGGCGTCGCTGGACGGATGCGGAGAAGCAGCGGATCATCGAGGAAAGCTTCGCGGGGCCCCGGCAAGTGGCGCAGACGGCGCGGCGTCACGGAATGTCCCGCTTTTTGCTGACGACGTGGCGGCGGCCGCACCGGCAAGATCTGCTTTCGGGGGCCGGAACTCCGGCGCCGGGATTTGCATCTGTGACATTGGCGCTCGGGCCGCCATCCACGCCTGCAACGTCGTCCTCGGTCGCGGAGTCCGGCCGCACGGCGATCGTGTTGTGTAACGGGCGGCGGATCGTCCTGGGCGCGGGGGATGGACCCGGCGGCGCCCGCGCAGCTCATCGCGGTGGTCGAGCGGGCATGATCGCGCTGCCGCCGGGCGCTCGGGTCTGGCTGGCCGACGGGGTGACGGACATGCGCGAGGGCATGCCGGGGCTGGCGCTGCTGGTGCAGCAGGGGCTCGGGTCTGGCTGGCCGACGGGGTGACGGACATGCGCGAGGGCGTGCCGGGGCTGGCGCTGCTGCCGCCGGGCGCTCGGGGCTGGCTGGCCGACGGGGTGACGGACATGCGCGAGGGCATGCCGGGGCTGGCGCTGCTGCCGCCGGGCGCTCGGGTCTGGCTGGCCGACGGGGTGACGGACGTGCGCGAGGGCATGCCGGGGCTGGCGCTGCTGGTGCAGGAGGGGCTCGGGCGTGACCCGCATGCGGGAGACCTGCACGTGTTCCGCGGCCGTTCCGGCTCGATGGTCAGGTTTCTCTGGCACGACGGGGTGGGCATGTCGCTCTATATCAAGAAGCTGGAGCGCGGGCACTTCATCTGGCCGGTGCCCAAGGACGGTGCGGTGGCGATTTCGGCGGCGCAGCCGACCTGTATTCTGGACGGGATCGATTGGCGCAATCCGTGCCACACCTGGCGGCCGGCAGTGGCCGGACAATCCGGCCTGCAAGGGAGATTGTGCTCTAACCTGCGGGCAATGCGTGCTAATATCCGGCATGCCCGTCGATGCTTCATCCGACCTCGAAGCCCTGCGTGTTGCCTCGCGGCATCCGGGGCTCGGGCCACGGAGATGGCGGTCGAAGTCGCTCGGGCGCAGGCGCAGGCGACGCGCGCCCGGGCCGCCGCGTCGGGCGACGCAGTGGGCGACGCAGCGGCGCTCACGACGCTCAGGCTCGAGATCGAGAAGCTGCGCCGGGCACTCTACGGGCAGCGGTCGGAACGCCGGGCACGACGGCCCGACCAGCTGGAGCTGCAACTCGAGGAGATCGAGGCCACGGCGACCGAAGACGACCTCGCCGCCGAGCGGGCTGCCCTCCGCGCCAGGATCGATCCGCCGCCGACATCCCGGCGCCATCCGGGTCGCAAGCCGTTCCCGGCCCATCTGCCGCGCGAGCGCGTGGTGATCGGAGCGCCTTGTGCCTGCGCGGTCGGTGGCTTTGGGCGCATCGTGAAACTGGGCGAGGACGGCGAGCCATTGTGCGCCATTGGGTCGGGAACAATGGCGAGCGAGACGCTGGAGGTGGTCCCCCGCCGCTGGAAGGTGATCCAGACGGTGCGCGAGCGGTTCGCCTGCCGCGACTGCGGGCGCGCATCAGCCAGCCGCCGGCGCCGTTCCATCCGACGCCGCGCGGGTAGGCCGGACCGAGCTTCCCCGCCATGCTGCTGTTTGAGAAGTTCGGTCAGCATCAGCCGCTGAACCGGCAGGCCGAGCGCTACGCCCGCGAGGGCGTCGACCTCAGCCTGTCGACGCGCGCCGACCAGGTCGGCGCGACCGTCGCGGCGCTGGCGCCGCTGCATGCGCGGCCGTCGCGGCGCTGGCGCCGCTGCATGCGCAGATCGAGCGCCATGTCATGGCCGCCGGGCGTCGCCATGGCCGCTCTCGGCAGATCGCTTCGCGATCGCCTGTCGGGCAATGGACGACACACCGGTCCCTGTGCTGGCGAAGGGTCGAACCCGGACGGGGCGGCTGTGGGTCCACGTCCGCGACGACCGGCCGTTCGGCAGGCAAGCCCCGCCGGCAGCGCTGTTCCCCTCCTCCCCCGACCGGCGCGACGACCATCCCGAGCGGCACCTCGAAAGCTGGTCCGGCATCCTTCAGGCTGACGCCTATGCGGGCTTCGGCGGCCTCTGCGCCGAAGGTCGCGGTCCGGCTCCGGTCGTGCCCGCGCTCTGCTGGGCGCATGCACGGCGCACGTTCTGCGAGCTGGCCGACATCGCGGCGGGCACGCGACGCGGAAAGGCCGCGTCGCCGATCCCGCCCCTGGCCCCGGAGGCCGTGCGCCGCATCGAGGCCATCTTCGACGCCGGGCGGGCGATCAATGGCGCCAGCGAGGATGCGCGCCCCGAGGCGCGGCGCGAGACGATCGCACCGGTGGTGGCGGATCTCGAGCGGTGGATGCGCGAGGCGCGCGCCCGCCTGTCCCGTCACGCCCCCGTCGCCGTCGCCGCCCCCGTCGCCGCCCCCGTCGCCGCTCCCTTGCCGACCGCCCAAGCCGCCTGACCAAGGTCCCCGCCGGAGGGGTACGATGGACAGCACAGTTCGCTGTTTGGGCGTTGAACTTGAAGATGCGTTAGCAATGGCAGAAGCGATTGAAATCTAAGCGTTTGGGACGTTCGTCACGGACGGCCCAAACCTTCCGTTCGCTGGGCGGCCTGACGCTGCGGTGCAGCTTACCCAAAGCGGCCATTCGTCGAAATTCCGGAAATCTGGATCGTAATGGTAGCAAAGCGGGACAAAGACGACTTCAGTTGTGGCTGCGCAATGGCCGCTTTGCGAATGGATGGGCATGTCGGGCCGTTGAAATGCAGTGGACGTGGCATTTGGCATAGCAACGCACCTTGGCGGGACATGGATATCTGCTAGTGTTCAGCTCCGTCGTCGATGCGCACGATGCACGCGGGCTTTGACCCTTCAAAAGGAAAGACAATGACTATCACGCTTTATCATGCGCCGGGCGCATGCTCGATCGCCGCCTATGTTTCTCTCTTAGAGGCTAACGCCGAATTCGACGTTGCGCTGATCAGCCTAGCCAAGAAGGAGCAAACCTCTGAGAGCTACAAGGCGCTGAATCCGAAGAAAAAAGTTCCGTATTTGATCGTCGACGGAAAGGGCTTGAGCGAGAACACCGCGATTCAAACCTGGATCGCTGGCGCCTACCCCGAAGCCAATCTGTTGCCACAAGATGGGTTTGAACGGGCACGCGCCATTTCACACATGAACTGGTTTTCCTCGGGGATGCACCCGCATATCACTCGCCATTTCCGGACGGCCAAATTCTGCGACAACGAGAGTGCGCATGAAGACATCAAAGCCAAAGCGAAGGCGATGTTCTTTGAGCAGATGGCTCTTGTCGAGCAAGAAGCTCGACGGTCGCACTTGGTTCTTTGACCATAACACGGCATGCGACTCTTATTTTTTCTGGGTCTATGACCGTGCCCTGCGTGAGGACTTCGACCTATCAGAGTTTAGCAATTGCACAACGCATTACGAGGCTATGAAAAAGCGGCCAAACGTCCAAAAGGCGCTGGAACATACCCATTAAGGGGTTTGAGTCGGGTATTGTGATCTCTGGGTTCGGCCATCTGAGGCGATCCCAGATGCACCGTCGAAAACCGACCTCAAGATGATGACGGGAAGCCCAAGGCCGCTCACGAACGTACCACCGATGATGTGGCGTTTGTGGGTTGTGACCGTCCGGCGAAGAAGGCGCCCTGGCGACGCGGTGGATGTGTCGGTTGCGTTGCTGAAGCAGCGTAACGCCCGACCGTATCTTCCGGATGAAGTATCCGCTTCCCGCGATTTCGTTGGATTTGGGTCCGGCCAAAGTTGTCGCCTACGGGCGGATTCTGTTGAAAAACACGCGTTTGCAGGCGCAGGAAATTGTGCTCATGCGGGGGCGCGAGCGCCTTTCCTGTCAGGCTGAACGCGCCTGCTGCGGTGCGGGAAGGATCTTCGCCCGCTTCCGGAGGTTCTGGGCGGTTGCGGCAAGGAGGAATTCGTCGCCGGCGCCGCACGGTCCGCGTAGTCGAAGCCTGCCGAGGCCAAGGATGCGTTTGAGGTGGGCGAACAGCATCTCGACATTCTTTCGGAGCTTGGAGGAGGTTTTATATTGGTCCGTCGTTCGGATGGCGCGGGCGACATCGCGGGCGTCCTCGCGCTCTTCGCGGGTGATCTTGCGCGCATCGGCGTTCGGGCAGCACTTTGGTTTGGACGGACAGGCCTGGCAGGTGTGTTTCAGGGCTTGGTATTTGGCGACGCCCTTGCCGGCCGGCCCCCGTTGCGGGCCGGAATAGTTCCGGCGAAACTGCTTCAGCGCCTCGCCCTCGGGGCAGATGTATTGATTGTTCTTGGCGTCCCATTCGAAATCGGCCCGTGACCAGGTGCCGTCTGTCCGCCCGGCCTTGTCGATCACCGGAATGTGCGGGGCGATCTCCCTCAGTCCATGCACCAGCCTGCCCCCGCTTCGTTGCCGAGAACATCAGGCCAGCATCCCGCGGCATCGCCAATTTCCGGATACATGAGGTCCGGAAATCGCCAACGCCGCTCGCGTTTCGAGGAATTTTCAAACGGCGCTTCCGGGGAGATTACGTCCGGCGGTTACAAACTTCCGCCTGACGGATCGACCGTGTCGCTTCGACATCGACAATAACGCCATGGTCCGTGTCGATCAGGTAGTTGTCGGAATAGCTGAAGAATGCCGGGCCCTTGCGCGCCGCGGTCCACTGGCTGGCCGGATCGGAACAGGATGTGAACTTCGGTTTCACCGTCGTCGCGGCACCGAACGCGGCCTCGTCCAGCGTATCGGGATACTCGCGGACAGCGCGCGGTGCCGCATCCACGTCGATGCGGCTGGTGTCCCACTGCTCCTGCGGCGCAGAGTATTGGCGGTTCGCATCCGCCTCGATCAGGCTGGCATCGATGGCCATACGCTGGCCGCTGACCAGCCCCTCTTCGATGCACCGTGCTACTGTCGTCTCGAACAGATGCCGCAGCAGTTCGCTGTCGCGGAACCGGCCGTGGCGGTTCTTCGAAAAGGCCGAGTGATCGGGAATGCGGTCCGACAGATCGAGGCGGCAGAACCAGCGATACGCGAGATTCAGATGCACCTCTTCGCACAGTCGGCGTTCGGACCGGATGCCGAAGCAATAGCCGACCAGAAGCATCCGGATCAGCAACTCGGGATCGACCGACGGACGACCCGTATGGCTGTAGAAGTCCGCAAGAGGGGCGCGGATGCTGCTCAGATCCACGAAGCGGTCAATCGACCGAAGCGGATGATCCTGAGGGACGTGATCCTCCAACGAGAAGTCGTAGAACAGTGCCGGCTGCGCCTCCTGCTTCGGTCCCATCATCGCCGTTCCTCCCAAACCTATGCGAGAATTGAATCAGTGCTAAGACCTCAAAACAAGCCGAGTTTTTCAACAGAATACGCCGATTTCTACGCGAATTTGCCGGACCTTTCCCACAAGCTCATCGCAGGCCAAGCAGACTCCCCTCGACTTCCCCGCGCCCGCAAGCATTGCTGTTCTCATCGTGCTCGACCAGAGGCGGGTCCCCTCCCGCCCTGGGGGCTTGCATCAGTACCGGATAATGTCGCCCGGCATTCAGACAAGGCGTAGTCTTCCGGCGGGGGGTGCCTGTTGCGGGTGAGGGTTTTTCGGCTGTCTGACCTTATGGGTGCGCATATGGACAGAGCCGGGGTAATGACGCTGGACGTGGTGGATACGGGCCGGCGGCGTCGCTGGACGGATGCGGAGAAGCAGCGGATCATCGAGGAAAGCTTCGCGGGGCCCCGGCAAGTGGCGCAGACGGCGCGGCGTCACGGAATGTCCCGCTTTTTGCTGACGACGTGGCGGCGGCCGCACCGGCAAGATCTGCTTTCGGGGGCCGGAACTCCGGCGCCGGGATTTGCATCTGTGACATTGGCGCTCGGGCCGCCATCCACGCCTGCAACGTCGTCCTCGGTCGCGGAGTCCGGCCGCACGGCGATCGTGTTGTGTAACGGGCGGCGGATCGTCCTGGGCGCGGGGGATGGACCCGGCGGCGCCCGCGCAGCTCATCGCGGTGGTCGAGCGGGCATGATCGCGCTGCCGCCGGGCGCTCGGGTCTGGCTGGCCGACGGGGTGACGGACATGCGCGAGGGCATGCCGGGGCTGGCGCTGCTGGTGCAGCAGGGGCTCGGGTCTGGCTGGCCGACGGGGTGACGGACATGCGCGAGGGCGTGCCGGGGCTGGCGCTGCTGCCGCCGGGCGCTCGGGGCTGGCTGGCCGACGGGGTGACGGACATGCGCGAGGGCATGCCGGGGCTGGCGCTGCTGCCGCCGGGCGCTCGGGTCTGGCTGGCCGACGGGGTGACGGACGTGCGCGAGGGCATGCCGGGGCTGGCGCTGCTGGTGCAGGAGGGGCTCGGGCGTGACCCGCATGCGGGAGACCTGCACGTGTTCCGCGGCCGTTCCGGCTCGATGGTCAGGTTTCTCTGGCACGACGGGGTGGGCATGTCGCTCTATATCAAGAAGCTGGAGCGCGGGCACTTCATCTGGCCGGTGCCCAAGGACGGTGCGGTGGCGATTTCGGCGGCGCAGCCGACCTGTATTCTGGACGGGATCGATTGGCGCAATCCGTGCCACACCTGGCGGCCGGCAGTGGCCGGACAATCCGGCCTGCAAGGGAGATTGTGCTCTAACCTGCGGGCAATGCGTGCTAATATCCGGCATGCCCGTCGATGCTTCATCCGACCTCGAAGCCCTGCGTGTTGCCTCGCGGCATCCGGGGCTCGGGCCACGGAGATGGCGGTCGAAGTCGCTCGGGCGCAGGCGCAGGCGACGCGCGCCCGGGCCGCCGCGTCGGGCGACGCAGTGGGCGACGCAGCGGCGCTCACGACGCTCAGGCTCGAGATCGAGAAGCTGCGCCGGGCACTCTACGGGCAGCGGTCGGAACGCCGGGCACGACGGCCCGACCAGCTGGAGCTGCAACTCGAGGAGATCGAGGCCACGGCGACCGAAGACGACCTCGCCGCCGAGCGGGCTGCCCTCCGCGCCAGGATCGATCCGCCGCCGACATCCCGGCGCCATCCGGGTCGCAAGCCGTTCCCGGCCCATCTGCCGCGCGAGCGCGTGGTGATCGGAGCGCCTTGTGCCTGCGCGGTCGGTGGCTTTGGGCGCATCGTGAAACTGGGCGAGGACGGCGAGCCATTGTGCGCCATTGGGTCGGGAACAATGGCGAGCGAGACGCTGGAGGTGGTCCCCCGCCGCTGGAAGGTGATCCAGACGGTGCGCGAGCGGTTCGCCTGCCGCGACTGCGGGCGCGCATCAGCCAGCCGCCGGCGCCGTTCCATCCGACGCCGCGCGGGTAGGCCGGACCGAGCTTCCCCGCCATGCTGCTGTTTGAGAAGTTCGGTCAGCATCAGCCGCTGAACCGGCAGGCCGAGCGCTACGCCCGCGAGGGCGTCGACCTCAGCCTGTCGACGCGCGCCGACCAGGTCGGCGCGACCGTCGCGGCGCTGGCGCCGCTGCATGCGCGGCCGTCGCGGCGCTGGCGCCGCTGCATGCGCAGATCGAGCGCCATGTCATGGCCGCCGGGCGTCGCCATGGCCGCTCTCGGCAGATCGCTTCGCGATCGCCTGTCGGGCAATGGACGACACACCGGTCCCTGTGCTGGCGAAGGGTCGAACCCGGACGGGGCGGCTGTGGGTCCACGTCCGCGACGACCGGCCGTTCGGCAGGCAAGCCCCGCCGGCAGCGCTGTTCCCCTCCTCCCCCGACCGGCGCGACGACCATCCCGAGCGGCACCTCGAAAGCTGGTCCGGCATCCTTCAGGCTGACGCCTATGCGGGCTTCGGCGGCCTCTGCGCCGAAGGTCGCGGTCCGGCTCCGGTCGTGCCCGCGCTCTGCTGGGCGCATGCACGGCGCACGTTCTGCGAGCTGGCCGACATCGCGGCGGGCACGCGACGCGGAAAGGCCGCGTCGCCGATCCCGCCCCTGGCCCCGGAGGCCGTGCGCCGCATCGAGGCCATCTTCGACGCCGGGCGGGCGATCAATGGCGCCAGCGAGGATGCGCGCCCCGAGGCGCGGCGCGAGACGATCGCACCGGTGGTGGCGGATCTCGAGCGGTGGATGCGCGAGGCGCGCGCCCGCCTGTCCCGTCACGCCCCCGTCGCCGTCGCCGCCCCCGTCGCCGCCCCCGTCGCCGCTCCCTTGCCGACCGCCCAGGCCGCCTGACCAAGGTCCCCGCCGGAGGGGTACATCGCAAATCGCTGAGGATGAAGACGCTGAAGACGCTGAAGATCAAGACATCGGCACCGCGGCAGCAGATCGGGCCTGTGACACGCGCCGCTGCCATCGCGCGATCATCGATCGCGGAGCGGACGCCATCGTTCCGATCCGTCGCAACGACCGGACCTGGCAGGAAGACGGCCCGGCAGCCGCGTCCGGAAACGAGATACTTCGGGCCACGCGCAGGCCTGGTCGTGCGCTTTGCAAAGAAGTGCGCAGGCCATCATGTCCGACATTTCCGACACGTCCGACGTCGGGTAGCGGCGAAAATGAACCGCCTGAAAACCTGCCGTGAGACGATCGCGTCCCGGGACCCCGACCGACAAACCGCCGAAATCCCGATCCGCATCGTAACCGTACGGTCTCCCTGCACTGCCGCGCATAGGGAGTGAGGGATAGTGTCCGCTTAGGATAGCGGACACTAAGGGGCGATCGATGGCGCGTCGTGCGAGACGGCTCTGGAGCGACGAGGAGAAGCGCTCGATCTGCTTTCAGACGGCAGCGCCGGATGTGTCGGTGGCGCAGGTTGCGCGTCGATATGCGATGAACGCCAACATGATCTTCAAATGGCTGCGGGATCCTCGATACGCCCCCACCGCCGAACCGGTGGTCGAGATATGCGCTGCGGATGTCGCTGGCTTCCTGCCGGTTGAGATCGTCGATCAGCCGGAGTGGAGGGATCATGACGCGGTGTCTGATCCGACCGCTGATCCTGGCACAATCGAGATCGATGTCGCAGGTGGTCACCGACTGCGGATTGTGGGCACCTACGATCCCGAGGCGCTGGCCCGGCTGATCCGGGGCCTGTCGCCATGATCCCGGTCCCGTCGAACACGCGGGTCTGGCTGGCGGCCGGTGTCACAGACATGCGACGGGGGTTCACGACGCTGGCGGCTCAAGCTGAGACGGCGCTGAAGCAGGACCCGTTCGCTGGCCACCTGTTTGTGTTCCGCGGGCGGCGTGGCGATCTGATCAAGATCATCTGGTGGGATGGCCAGGGCGCGTGCTTGTTCTCGAAGCGCCTTGAGAAGGGCCGGTTCGTCTGGCCGTCGGCGAAGGAGGGTAAGATCTCCCTGACGGCGGCGCAGTTGGCGATGCTCCTGGAGGGCATCGACTGGCGGGCCCCGCAGCGTAGCTGGAAGCCGCTCAAGGCAGGATAAATTACCCTGTCGAGGGCATTCAGGATTCCCGCCGCAGCCATGTTTTGCTATAGTTTGGCATGCTTGACGTGGCCCAATCCCTGCCGGAAGATCCCGATGAACTACGCCGCTTCACGGCCCTTTTGCTGGCCGAAGTGAAGTCGCAGGCGATGCTCATCGAGAAGCTGCGCCATCAGCTGGCCGGGCACCGCAACTCTCGGTTCGGCGCCTCATCGGAGATTATCGAGCAGCTTCAGCTGGCACTGGAAGCCAGCGAGATCTCGATCGCCAAGATGACGGCCAAGCTGCGGCTTCCCGATGAGGAGCCGAAGGACAAGCCGAAGCGCCGTCCGATCCCGGATCACATCCCGCGGATGGAAGTCGAGTTGACGACCGGCGGCGATGATTGCGCCAAGTGCGGCGGTCGACTGCGCCGTCTGGGCGAGGATGTGACCGAGGAGCTGGAGTATGTGCCCGGCCGGTTCATCGTGAACCGCATCGTGCGGCCGCGCTTTGCGTGTTCCGGCTGCGAGGCCTTCACGCAAGCGCCCATGCCGTCGCGCCCCATCGAGCGCGGGCGCCCCGGGCCAGGTCTGCTGGCGCATGTGCTGGTCTCCAAATACGCCGACCACTTGCCGCTCTATCGTCAAAGCCAGATCTTCGAGCGCGACGGGCTGGACCTGGACCGCTCGACGTTGGCCGACTGGGTCGGCAAGTCGACGGCGCTGCTTGAACCGCTGGCCGACGCCATCGGACGACATGTGCTGTCGGGCGAAGCCATCTTCGCAGACGACACGCCGGTGAAGATGCTGGCGCCCGGCATGGGAAAAACCGCGACAGCGCGGCTCTGGGCCTATGGGCGAGACGAACGGCCCTGGGGCGGGGATGCCGCGCCCGCCAGCTGGTATCGCTTCTCGCCCGACCGGAAGGGCCAGCACCCAAAGGATCACCTGTCAGGATATCGCGGCTGGATGCATGCGGATGGATACGCCGGGTTCGAGGACCTCTACCGGTCCGGCGACATCCGCGAGGTCGCTTGCATGGCCCATGTCAGGCGCAAGTTCGTCGATGTCCATCGGGCGCAGGGCTCGGCCATCGCCGACGAGGCGATCAAACGCATCGCCTACCTCTACGCAGTCGAGAAAGAGGCGCGGGGATCACCGCCGGACAGGCGGGTCGAGATCAGGCAGGCGAAAGCGAAGCCCATCTTCGATGATCTTGAGGTCTGGCTGCACCTCCAGCTGCCATCCATTTCCGGCAAGTCGCCATTGGCCGCGGCGATCCGCTATGCCCTGACCCGCATGAAGCGGCTCCAGCCGTATCTCGATCACGGTGTCCTGGAACTGGATAACAACACGGCCGAGCGTGCGATGCGATCCGTCGCGATCGGCAGGAAGAATTATCTCTTCGTCGGATCACTGACCGGCGGCCGCGCCGCCGCCATCGCCTACACCCTGATCGAAACCGCCAAGCTGAACGGCGTCGACCCGCAGGCCTGGCTCGCAGACACGCTCGCTCGCATCCCGGACTACAAGATCACCCGCGTCGATGACTTCCTACCGTGGAAAATGGCGGAGTAGAGCGGTCAGGCCGGACGCTTACTCCGCATCGCCCTCAAGAACCGGTTCAACGCCCTGCGCACCGCCGAGATCGACGGCGTCGTCTGAACCATCCGCGAAAGGGCGAATTTCGCCCCAAACCGGATCAGCGCAGCAACGCCGTCTGAAATCTAAAGTCCACCACTTCCCAAAAAATTGGAGTTAGTGCACTCACGCTTACAAAAGCAATCTCGATACTCAGCTTCGCAACAAGCGCCGCAATGCTGTTTGAGCGCGACACCAATAGCGAGTCTGGCCCGATGCAGGCGAACGCGCAGGTTTTCTGGTGAAACGCCCATATCTGCTGCTACGTTTTTGCGTGGTTCTTCTAGAAAATCGACCCGCCTGAGAATCTCTGCGTACTCGGGGCGCAAGTCGGGGAGCAGGCCACGAAGGCAATGACAGACGGCGGCATTCTCAACCGGCCCGAAACCATCACCCTCAAGAACCATTCGTTCCTGGACGTAGCGGGCATCTCCGCTTTTTCGCACAGTTTCCTTACGGAAATGGTCCATCAGGACGGACTTCAGAACTGTATAAAGCCAACCAATCGCGCTGCGCTCATCGCGAAGTTGTGTTCCGCTTTGCATTACGCGGATGCAAAAGGTCTGCAAGATATCTTCCGCCGTAGTCTTGTCGCCAACCCGACGGACGAGATAATTTCGAAAATCGATGTAATGCGCTTTCAAAGCAACTTCCAAAGCAGGAGAAACCGTACGCGAATCGATTTGCGGTTTCAAACCATGCAGTTTCATGAGTTCAGGATCACCCATTTCGCGCCCCTATTGCAGAATTATGGACTATGAGTGTGGACCAGTTTTGGCCTGATTACCACCACGGCGTTCATTTCTACGACGTGCTCCGCGATAAATTGGCGTCCGCCTCGCGCACTGATCCTTTGCGCGTGACCAGTAGCACGCCGATAACGGCGAGTGAAATACCGATGACTTTTGAAATCCCCAGCGTTTCACCGTAGAACGCCACCCCCATCGTCAGTCCGAAGATCGGCACGAGAAAACTGAACGCATTGGCCTTGTTGAGCGGCACCTCTGTCAAGGCGGACATCCAGATAACATAGACCAGAGCCGACCCGAACACTGACAGCGCAAGAAGAACGGCGACAAATGTCGGCGTCCATTGAATCGCACCCGGATCCTCGGTCATGCCTGCAACGATGGCCAGCGGAACACTGCCGATCAAAAACTGCAGCCCCATTGCCATCAGAAGGTCAACCTGCCCGACAATTTTCTTGATCATGACATTGCTGACCGTGATGCCCAGGGCCGCGAGCACAATGTAGGCGACCCCGAGCAGATAGTCGTCCTGACCACCTGAAAGCAACTGCGGCGCGGCAATCACCACGATGCCAAGAAACCCCATGAAAAGCCCTGCCTTGCCCGTGGCCTGCAAACGCTCGCCCAGCACGATGCCGGCCAAGCCGGCGGCAAGCAAGGGCTGTGTATTCGCGATGACCGTCGCAATTCCCGGTGAGACGAATTCAGCGGCATGAAACATGCCCAGAAATCCCAAGCTGGTCGCACCGACCCCCATGATACACAAGGTTGCCCATACACCTGCACCGCGTGGAAACGGGCGCCGGAGCGCGCACGCCAGCCCGACCACGACCAAACCGGCGATCACAGCACGCAGGGTTGCGAAACTGAGATGAGGTGCCAATTCAATGCCAATAACCAGCAATGGAAAGCAGGCTGCCCAAAGCAACATTGCCGTCACGATCTTGGCGATGGATAAAGGTCTCATGTTGGCGCGACCGCCACGACCGCAACCAGCGAATGCAACCAAGCGACATGTGTCATTCGAGATTCCTTGGCATAAGTGTCAGGACTGCGAGTTCGCAGAAACAGCGTTGCGCATGGTTGAGCCGATGGGTTGCATCGGCCCGGGAGCAGGCGATGTCATTTGCTATCTCTGAAAGAGATTGTCCCCGCAACTCGTATCGCGCAAGGATGTCGGCATCGTGATGTTCCATGACTCTGAAAAGAGTTAGTGCCAAATCGTTAAACAGTTGCTTCAATTCCACGTCGTCGGAAAAATACTTCTCGTAGGGGTAATATCGGCACGATGTAAATCTGCGACTGATGGAAGTACGACCTTCAGACTTTCTCCTACCCATGTGGCATCGTTCCTGATTGCAATACTCATTCATAGTAACTGACGTCTGACTGACCTTTTCGTTACGTTATTTTCCCGTCTCGCTTGAACAAAACGAGCGAGCCCCCCAACGCCCGGAAATCTGCAACAAGACGTAGATTTGCACATCATCCAACACAGGCGGCTTATCTAGGTGTTTGATCCCACGGTTTGATGGTGCGATCCTTTCAGAGGAATGGAAGGAAGCAACATGGGACAGGTTCGTCACGGGAGCGCCACGACGACGCACGCCGTCAGAGCTGCAATACAGCGATCGCAAGCTTCGCTCTCGGCGCTGAGCGAGGAGCTCGGCATCAATCCAAAGACGGTTGCCAAGTGGCGGAAGCGGGCGACGGTCGAGGATATGAAGACTGGGCCAAGGGAACCGCGCTCAACAGTTCTGACCAAGGCGGAAGAGGCGGCGATCGTGGCATTCCGGCGTCATACGCTGCTGCCGCTGGACGACTGTCTCTATGCCCTTCAGCCGTCTATCCCGCACCTGACGCGGTCGTCGCTTCATCGGTGCCTGCAGCGACACGGCATATCCCGCCTGCCGGACGTCGAGGGGGACAAGCCTGGGCGCCAGAAGTTCAAACGCTACCCAATAGGGTTCTTTCACATTGATATTGCCGAGGTGCAGACGGCTGAGGGTAAGCTTTACCTCTTCGTGGGAATCGACCGCACCAGCAAATTCGCCGTGAGCCAACTCGTTGAAAAGGCTGATCGGCGCACCGCTTGGGAGTTCTTACAGCACATGCTTGAGGCCGTGCCTTACCAAATCCACACCATTCTCACGGACAATGGCATCCAGTTCGCAGAGCAGCCCCGGAACCGGAACACCATCTATTCCCGGCCAATGCGCTTCGACATGATCTGCGGGGCCAATGGGATCGAGCACCGGCTCACCAAGCCCAACCACCCTTGGACCAACGGCCAGGTCGAGCGGATGAACCGCACGATCAAGGATGCGACGGTGAAACGCTTTCACTCCGAAAACCACGGTCAGCTGCACACGCATCTTGGCGACTTCATGGCAGCCTTGTCAATCTCGGCGACAAAAGGGACCATTTACCGGCGCAAAATGGGGCCACGGCCTGGATGTTCGCGGCGCTCTGGCGCGTGTGCTCGCCAAGTAGCTGACGCGCGCCAGAGTGCGCTGGCCGCAGGCCAGCATTGCTGCTGTTTTTGCGGTTTCAGTCTTGGAGTTTGCGGCTCTGTCGCAGCCGGTAGCTGTCGCCGTTCATTTCCAGGATGTGAACATGGTGGGTCAGGCGGTCGAGGATGGCGCCGGTAAGGCGCTCGGATCCGAAGACTTCGGTCCATTCATCAAACGGCAGATTGGACGTGATGACGATTGATCCTCGCTCATAGCGCTGCGAGATGACTTCGAACAGCAACTCCGCGCCGGATTTGCTCAGGGGAACGAAGCCAAGTTCGTCAATGATCAACAGATCCTGACTGACAATCAGCTTTTGCAGGCGCTGCAGACGCCGATCATCGGCTGCCTCGATCAACTCATGCACCAGCGCGGCGGCCGTCGTGAAGCGGACCTTCAGGCCCTTCTGGCAAGCGGCGAGACCAAGCCCCAAGGCAATGTGGGTCTTGCCGGTTCCCGATGGACCCAGAGCAATAATGTTCTCGCGGCGATCAGCGTATTCGCAACGTGCCAGCTCCATGGTCAAGACCTTGTTGAGCGACGGGATCGCCTTGAAGTCGAAACTGTCGAGGCTCTTGGTGGCCGGGAACTTCGCGGCTTTGATCCGCCGCTCAACCATCCGGCGTTCGCGTTCGATCAGCTCCAGTTCGCAAAGCCGCAGCAGATATTGAACATGATCCTTGCCCTCTGCCGCACACTGACGGGCCAGCTTGCCATATTCGCTCTTGAAGGTCGGCAGTCGGAGCGCCTTGAGGTGATGCTGCAATAAGACCTGCGGAGTGTCGCTCATGTCGGCACCCCCGACATCAGGCTCATGTAGCTGGCCGGGTCTGTCGTCCCGACCTGTGCTCTGGGCAGATAGGGATAAATATCGAGATCCAGCCGTGGCGGACGCCTCTCGATCCGGCACAGGACAAGATGCTTCACAGCATCATAGCCGATGGCCCCGAGATCGAGCGCCTGCCGGATCGCACCATGCAGATGGGTCAGTTCGAACGTTTCCAGCAGACGTAAAACCTGAACATATTCGCGCTTGCCCTTCTTCCCCATCCGCGCCTCCAACAGTCGGCGCAGGGTGGCGAACTCATCCGGCAGATCCCAGCCTTGCAGCGGTGCGGCTTGATCCAGCGCCCCAACCTTTTGCTCCAACAGCGGCAGGTAATGCATCGGATCAAATACCATGTCCGCCTTGTCGTAGGACCGGCGGTGGTGGGCAATCACCTCGGCCCCGCAGCCGATCACAACCTCATGGACATACCCACGAACCTGAACCTCGTGATGGGCATGAGCGACAGGCACCGAGTAGTCATTGTTGCGATAACGGACCATGGAGATCGATGTCGCCCGGGTGCTGACCCTGTCGCAAGCATCGTAAGGGGTGGTCGGCAGCGCCATCAGCGCATTGAGATCCCGCATCAGACGTTCACCGACAGTCTCGGTATGACCACGCACAATGTCGCCCTGTCGCGTCAGGCACTGATCTTCCAGCCAGGTGTTCAACGCATCGAAGCTGTCGGACCGCGGCGCGGGAACGAGGAAGTTGCGCCGCCCATATCCGATCACCCCCTCGACGTTGCCTTTGTCATTGCCTTTGCCCGGTCGGCCGAACTTGTCGTCGAACAGGTAATGCGACTGCAATTCCGAAAAGACGCGGGTGCGCAACCGGAGGCCATCGCCCAGGATTTTCGCCACTGCGATCGTTGTATTGTCGTAGAGGATCGACAAGAGCACGCCGCCGAAGAATGCAAAAGCGGCGTTGTGGCCATCACAAAACGCCTCGGTCGTCTCGGCGGGGTAGGTCTTGATGAAGAACGCATCCGAATGCGGAAGCGCCATCGCAAAGTAGTGCAGCTTACACTCAACACCGGCAATCACGCCCAGCGTTTCGCCGAAATCGACCTGAACATGGCCCGGCGCATGCGACAGCGGCACGAACACTTCCCGCGTCCGCCGCTTCTTCTCACGCACATAATCAGTGACGATGGTGATCCCGCCCGTAAAGCCATGCTCGTCGCGCAGCCGCGCATGAATTCGCTTGGCAGTGTGCCGCTGTTTCTTGAGTTTGCTCTTATCCTCTTCGAGGATCTGGTCGATCACCGGCACAAAGGGATCAAGCTTGGGACGCTGCGGCATCGCTTGGCGCCGATATCCCGGCGGAACCGAATGCTTCAGGATCTTCGACACTGTCTTGCGGTCGATCCCGAACTTCCGCCCCGCCTCGCGCTCACTCATGCCCTCGACATGGCACGCTCTGCGCACCCGGGTATACAGTTCCACAGAATACATCTCCCGACCCTCAGCTTCCGCCCCGGGTCTCAGAATGGCAGAATTTTACTCCGCGACGGTCAGGTAATCCCACCGTTTCCGTGGCCCAGTTTGCCTCCGGGATTCACACAGCCTACAACTTCGCCCGAAGGCTGAAGACCCTCAACGGCCTCACGCCCTACGAATACATCTGCAAAATCTGGACATCAGAGCCGAATAGATTCATCCTCAATCCGATCCTCCAAATGCCGGGACTGAACATTCAGCCCGCCCTTGCTGCTGTGTGCTTTCACTTGCTCTGACACCCCCATTTCAGTTGCTTTGAACCGGACTAGGGCGGAGGTCCGGAGGCTATCCGGGACCGTCCCGCGAGTTTCAGACAGGCCGGATGGTGGGTGACTTGGCCTTGTGGTGTTTCCACCATGCGTGAATTGCGCTCTTACCGACGCGGCGGTTCGGGGGAAAGTCCTTTGCGATTGCGGCAGCAATTTCGTGGAACGTCATTCGGTCGATCCGGGCAGAAACGAATGCCTGCAATTCGGGGTCGGTATCTAGTTTGCGAGGACGGCCCGACCGGTGCTGTGCGCGGTGCGCGCTCGGTGGCGGCAATGTATCGTGACGGTAATTCGGTGCGCTGTCATTCGACGCTTTCTCAAATCCGTCAATAGCCCTTTCAATAGCTCTTGAAGCCCCCGTTAACAGATCGCGCACCTCGCCCAGAGATATGGCGACGAGAGCTTGCGGCGAGGGGCGATCAGGCATGGTTCTGGCTTTCGGGTGGTCAACGCGGAGGCGACGTGACCGGCATGTCGGTCGCTATGGACAACGATACCGCCCAGTCGCGGGTCAGGCGCACTCCGCGTCTGGCAACGGGACCACAACCCCTTGGGGTCCCGCGCGTTCTCATCTCAGGTCGTCGGGCTTGAGGCCAAGCTGGCGACACATCGCCTGCACGTCGCCGCCGAGATCGGCACCGTCCATGCCCCTCGGTGCGGCACCGGATGGTGACAGGCGCTTGCCGATGTGCTGGTAGGGCTTGCCCGAGGTTTCGAGGAACCGGTCAAAGGATGCCGGGTCCTGACGGCAGAGCGCCGTCGCCCAGTCGCGCATGGCGGGCGTCAGGTGGCCGTCTTCGACGGCGCGGTCTATCCGGTTGGTGGCTGTCGCCTCGTTCATAGTATCGCGCTTGGCGTTCCGGTCCTGCATCAGCTCCGCGACCGCCTCGATAGGCACGAACTTCGCAGGATCATAGCTCGCGCGGCGGTTGATCGCCTGCATGATGTCGTCTGCGCTGGCGTCTTCCGCGAGGTCGAGCGCGCCCGCGATGAGGCGGAGGTTGTCGGTCATTGTCTGGTTCTCCTCGCGCGACAGCGCCGTGAGTTCGAGGTTTGCATGATTGGTCAGCCCCGCGCTCTTGAAGCGCGTTACCCGTCCGGTTCCACGGATGAAGTCGAATACAGGGCTGAGGTAGCGATACTCACGGTTCCCAATCAGTTCGCGCGCGCGGGCGGTCCACTCTACGCGGCCCCAGATGCCATCGGCGCGGACTTCCAGTTCCTTGATCCAGCCCGCCGCCGGGATCGGGCCGGTCCGCAAGTGTTGATTGCCTTCCTCTGACTGGTGTTCGTAGTCGATCTGGAACTCGGGACGGCCCGCGAGCGATGCGCGGACGAATGCCTGGGGATCGCCCAGCGTCCAATGCCGTCCGTCGCGGCCCTCGATCCGACGCAGCGGCAAAAGATGTACCCACTCCGGGGCGCTGCCGCCCGCCAGCGTCATCGGCTCGACCACGCCGGATGCTTCGGGGATCACATCGGCCATGGTCAGACGTCCAGATAGGGTGTGACGATCAGTTCGGCGGTGCCCTTGTAGGGGTTGGAGCCACCATTGCCGTCCAGATCGGTGTTCACGATGCGCAGGGCGGCGTCTTCGAGGTCGGGCGGCACGACAAGCGTGGTCGGCATGATGCCCATGATCCGGCCCTTGTCGCCGCGCAGCTTCATCATGGCTGTCCGGGCGGCAACGTAATTCGCCAGCGTCAGCGGCTCGCGGCTGGCGAAGGCAAGCTGCCAGAGGCCGAACCCCGCGTTGACCCGCGCGCGGACGCCGTAGAGATACTCGTCCGTCATGAAGACGCGGGTATCGGTCGGATTGTTGACCGTCTGCAAATCGTAGGTTTCGCGTTCCTGCCAGATGATCGGCTTGATCGACCGCGACGTGTCGAAGAGATACCATGCGGGATCGGCCCCGGCGCGCACGTTGCTGACGGTGATGTCATCGCCTGCCGCATCCACGGACGGATGGTCGGTGTCGAAGAAATACTGCCCGTCGAAACAGGTCTCGGTGAAGCCGCTGGCGATCAGCGCATAGATCATTTCCTCGGGGTGTTGGCGCGCCTCATGCCCCATCTCGGCAAAGAGCGGCTTGAAGACACCGAGGCGATCATCGGCGAAGTCCTCGCGCTTGATGTCGATGGTGCTCTCGAACTTGCGGTTCACGATGGTGAAGGAGTGCGCCTCGATGTCGCGGACCTGACGTTCGCCGCCCAGCCATTCGCGCATCTTGGGGAACTGACCCAGCCAACCGTAGGTCTCTTCGCGGACAGTGCTGGGCACCGTCATGGCGATGCGATCCCACGTCACCGGGGCCTTGTCGTAGGCGTCGGTGTAGATCGTCTTGAAGCCTTTGAAGGCGAGGTTTAGATTTTCGGCGTTCGTGATCATGTCGGGGTCCTTTGGGAAATATCGGTGCCATGCGCGCGAAGGCGGGCGCGGGCGCGGGTGACGGTGCGTTGCGCGCACCGAAGTTTGGCGGCGATGGATGACGTGGAATGGCCGTCGCGGCAAAGCCGATACACACGCCAGAGCGTGACGGCCCGGTCGGCCAATGGCCCAAGGGGGCAATCCATGCCGCCGAATCCGTAGTTCTGACGAAGCCAGCGGATCGCATCGCCATAGGGGCCGGTTTCGCGATCCTGCTGGCGCGTCGGCACCTCGAAACGTCTGCCGCCATGCGCGTCCAACAGGGCGCGGCAGGCGTTCGGCCCTTCGTCCTGTTCGATGGAAACCAGCATCGACGGCATGTCGATGCCATGCGCCAGCGCCCAAGAGCACGTCGGAAAATCGGTGGGTGTTTCGGGGCCGCTGTCCATTCAATCGGTATCTGTCAAGACCGACACGGAGTATCCGCCGACGCATGTCGGCCCGAAGGGAGAGGGGCGATACGGTTGAGGCTATGTGACCCGAAGGTCAGCGAGCTTCCTCGCGACCCGAAGATCGGCTGACCGATGGCTCGGCCGCATCAAGAGCTGGAAGGTCGGCACCCCTTCGCGGCACATAAGACCGGCTGTCCGTGGCTCAACTCCGGAACCTCGATAGGCGACAATGGGGCATCTGGCAATATCGCCATCGGACCATCGCCCGCAATCCGTCCGTTAAATGGGTATTGAAGGGGTCTGTGACGCCATCTAGCGATTTCACCGGGTAAGGGGGCCGCAGGGCGAAAACGGCGTTCTACGGGCCGTTCTGCGGCCCCAACCGAAAAGGGGCGGCACCTGCGCGCCGCCCCCTGTTGCTTCGGGTCGGCGACGGCTACGCGGCCCGTCTCTTGGCCGCTTTCATCGCTTTGAGCGCGGTGATCGCGCGCGGTGCCTGCGCCTGCGTCACGAATCGCAGGCTCGATACCTTGAACGTCCGCGCAAGCCACGTCGTCAGGCCATCCTCTACGCCCGCGCCGCTCCATTCCACCCAGAGCTGGCGGATCAGCTCGAGCTGAGCAAAGCTCGCCATGCCGGGACGGTCGCCGTAGTTCGGGCCGGTCTTGCGCAGCGGCTTGAAGCCCATGTACTCGAAGAACCCCATGACGGCCTCGAACCCGCCCTGGCCGAGGTCGGTCGAGCTTGTCACATCGGCGATGTGCGCCAGCACGGTCCGGTAGGTTTCATCGTCGAGGCCCAGCTTCGTCTTTGCAACGTGCAAAAGGGCCTTCTTTTTGCGGCTCAGGCTCATGTGTTTGCCTCCCCGACGAATGGCACGGTGACGAACTCGCTTTCGTCGCCGGTCAGGTCCGCAGGTTCCGTGATCGCTTCATGCGCCACCGCGCTGCGCTTCATCGCCATGACGAACGCGACCGCCTCTTCCATCTGGCCGTCAACCGTATTCTCAAGTGCAGCACCCGACAGGAAACAGATGTTGTGGCAGACATTTGCGTCCAGATTGCCGTAGCTGATCTCATTCAGCAGGCTGCCGATCCGGGACATCAACGACTGTGCGTCGTTCAAGCGATCTTCCTGATCTTGCATGTCCAGACGACCAACCGTCACCCGGCATTCGGCATTGCCCTTCGCGGCTCTCGCGCGAAGTTGCTTCATGTCTTCGTTCTCGGGCGCGAAGGCGTTCTGCGCTTCTGTTCTGGTCATTGGATCGGTCCTTCCGCTTCGTGCAACTCTGCCTTGGCAAAGACGCGCCACAACTCCGATCCCGCGCCGTGGGCTACGTGGCCCACGGTGTCCAGATCGGCCATGATCTTGTCGATTGCGCCACCGTGATCCGGCGCGGCCTCTTTCAGCGCGCGCAAGAGACGCAGAGCCGCACTGATGCCCAGCGGCAGGCGAGCGATCAGATCAAGCGCATCCCGCGCTGCCTCGATGTCCGCAGGCGTGAACGTGCCGGTCATGAGGATTTTGCGGTCATCGTCGGACATCACGCACCGCCTTTCGGTGCCAGCTTCATGTCGAGGATCGCGGCTTTCAGATGTGACAGGCCCGGCGCAACGTTCCCGGAAAAGATCGCCGCAAGGCGAATGACGTTCTCGACGTTGCGCAACCCGCCGCGCAGGCGCGAGACCGCCCGCAGCGCGCGGATCGCGTCGGGGCTGTCGAAGCCGGTGCCGCTTACAACCGCATCCACGTCGCCAGCCGTCACCCCGTCGATCACGACAGGGCGTCGCATCCGGCTTTGCAGTTGAGGCATGGACGCGACAGCCGGGATCAGGTTAAGATCGCCGCACAATACCACGGGGAACTCGCCGGTTTCGGATACGCCTCGCACCCACTCCAATGCCTCCCCTGACCTGCCGGTACGACGGTTTTTCTTGTGCAGGTACTGCCCTTCATCCACGATCAGCAGCGTGTCGCGTCCGATGTAGGATGCGAAGCGCATCCTTGCTTCCTGTAGGCTTTGGAAAGCGGGTCCGCTGGTTCCCCAGATCGCTTGAAGGCTCAGGGCGAAGTTCCAAGGCGTTCCCTCACCGCGCACCGCCTGAACGTAGATGCACTGATGGCGGTGGGTTTCGGCATAATGGCGCAGCGCGGCGGTCTTTCCGGTGCCGGGGGTGCCTGCAACCATCGTCATGGCCGCGCCGCCGATCTGGCGCACGAGGTCCACCGATCGAAAGATGTCCCGCGCCGTCTCGGTTATCGCGAAGTCGCCGGGATCGCGCCGGGGCGGCGCATCCGTGGCATTGGCAAGTCGCAGATGGTCTGCCATCATAGTCTCCGTTCGTGATGCGGGATTTTCCCGCGTTGCAATCGGCACGGGGCGTGTCAGCGCCTTCATGCCAGCTTGTCGCTCTTCGCGCGGTTCGCGCGGAGGGCGGCATCCATGTTCCGGTAGAACTCTTCGGGAACGGTTTCGCGCGGCGCGACCTTGCGCTCTCGCAGGGGCGATCCGAACCGGGCACCGACCACCTTGGCCGGGGGCGCAGGCGACAGTTCTTCCGGTTCGGTCGGGATCGCCGCAAGCGCCGCTGTCAGGTCGTGATCGGTCATGTAGTCGTTGGCCGCGATGGCTTTTTGAGCCGTATCGCGCGCGGCCTTGCGGTTGTGCGCTGCCGTACGAATGCCATCGACACTGGCATAGGGTCCGCGCTGTATCGCCTCTATGCCTTCGCAGATCAGTTCCATGCTGGGATCGAAAGCCATCGCCGGTGCGGATAAGTCATCGGGGTCCCGCCCGATCAAGACGCGCTGACCGTTGCCATGATAGGGCAACAGGGCCTCCTGCGTTGTGTGTGAACCGTAAATGAACCCGTTGACCCGAACCTGCCCGACACGATCCACCGCGACCGGCTTATAGATCAGGCTGGCAAGGTAGAGTTGGCGCGCCGTCGGGCGGCGAACGATGCGGTCCGCAATGCCGTCCTCGAAAGCGTCTCGATAGGACCGCCCGCGTTTTCCCTGTCCGCGCCGTCCTGTCTCGCGATTATGGCGCGCCAGTTCTCGCGATATGACAGCTTCCACTGTCGCCAAGGGCACCGGAACAATGCCCACATCAGGCGCCGCACCGGGCGCGTGCCCGGCGTGGGCGTCTTTGAACTCGGGGCGATCATCGGCGACCCGCGACAGACTGGCGAAGGTACGTTCGGCAATCTTTGCCTGCGCATTGCCCGGCAGTGCAAATTTGAGGTCAATCCCAAAATTCTGACAGATGCCAAGGGGCCGCAAACCTTCGTTGGTGGCGGCATTGCGGAACTTGTGCCCGGTGCCGCCTGCAACCAGATGACCCGCAAAGGCCGAACCGTTGTCGGTATAGAGCACATCGAAAATCCCGTGCCGCTGACACACGTCGCGGATCAGTCGCAGGGTCGCGACGGCATTCTCCGATGGGGTCAGGACGTGGCCCAGCACCATGTTGCTGGCCACGTCCGTCAGGATCAGCATGGTCAGGCGCACCGCCCGGCCATCGCCCATGTCCGTCCAATAATCCTGCGTTCGCCCGTCCAGCGACACACAATCGAGGGGTCGCAGCGTCGTCTTGTCCCGGTGGGCAGGCTGCGCGAGGCGTTTTGCTGTGGCGGCGGTGCCGTGCTGGGCGCGGAGCTTTTGGGCTTCGGGCAGAGCGGTCCACCGGCGGAAAACGGTTGGGTAGGACGGCCAATGCCAGTCACGAGACGGTGCCACATCGCGCACGTCACGCCATGCCGATACCAGTGGGAACGTTGGCGCAGCATCCCTAATGACTGTCATGAAGAACGACCATGCCTCGGGCGTCGTTTCGGCCTTGGCCGCGCCGCCGCCCCGCCGACGAAGCAAAGCAGGCGCGAAGTTGATCGGGTCGACCCCTTTAACCGCCTGTAAATAGCGCCTTAAAGTGCAGGTGTCGGTGCCCTTCGCGCCGAACTTGCGACTGATCACCTGCGCGCGGTCAGACCACAGTGTGGCAACTGGCAGCTTAATGAACTCGTGCACGATAGCCGCCCGCCGGTCCGCTTCGGCCCGAAGCCCGGCAGGGGCCGCAAGGTATCGAGCATGGGCTTCCGCATCGTGCTTCCCGGCGTCCATCCCGCTGCGCTCCAACTCGCGCGTGAGATAGGCGATGCGGACTGGCGCGGGAAGATCGGTAACTGCGAAAGTCAAATTCTTACCGACCAGCGTCGTCGGAATTTGCATTCGAGTGAGCCACTTACGAACTCCAAAGAAAGAACCGGGAAGTCCCTCAACTCCCGCGATGGACTTGACAGTCAGCATGAATTCGACGCCGTTGAAGCCTTTTGGATCACCTCAATTAGAGCCGTTGCGGTCGGACCCACCCATTGACCCAAGAGAGCCTTGTCAGCGTTCTGGCGGATAACGCCATTCTCGACGCACCACTGATGTAGCGTCGTGCCCTGCGCAACGAAGCCAGCTCGTGCAGCCCTATGGCGC
Source organism: uncultured Alphaproteobacteria bacterium (assembly GCA_963761735.1). GTDB lineage: Bacteria > Pseudomonadota > Alphaproteobacteria > Rhodobacterales > Rhodobacteraceae > CAVXHQ01. The sequence goes on along the minus strand of CAVXHQ010000001.1, from coordinate 683,705 downwards.
TTTTGTAGATTCTCGGGTATCAATTGTTTTGCCATGAACTGCACCGTGTAAACTTTACATGCAATGTCTGCACGCCGCATATCACTAAGTCAATAGGTCACCTATGCAAGGTTCGGTCGACGCCACGATTTCCAATCTCAGGTCCATTACAGGGGCGAAGAATAACGCTGAGCTGGCGCGTAAGTTGAGTGTGGACCAGAGCACCATTTCGTCGTGGCGCTCACGTGGCCGCGTTCCTGCCCGGTTCGTGCGGATGCTTCAAACGCCCCACGAAAAGCTCCCGGAAAAACATCCAAAGGTCTGGCAAGAGCTGATAGATTTCGCTCAACCCATTACAGCAGTTCGGTTTGCTATCCTCCGACACGACATTATCCTCTCGGAAGATAAAACCGAAGCTCTTGGAATTTTGAAAAAGCAATATCCATTTCTATTGATTACAAATCGCGTCATACAGGAATTGCGAAAGCGAATGGAATTGCTATCTATTGACCTCATCACGGCTCAGGCGCTGGTATTGCAAGACGATCTTCGCAATCCAAGCGAAACACATAAGCGCCTCGCGGCACAGCTCAGTGAGGACATGGCGGACAATCCTTGGCTTGAGGGTTCATCGTAGCGATTACCTAGCGGCAACCGGCAACTATCTAGTTGCCAAGTTGAAAACTGCACCATTGATTTTCCTAGGAAAAATCCTTGCCCGGCGAGAATATCACATCGCTGCGAGGCCGTATCCTGCGGATAAATTGCAAACCAACTGAAATAGCCATTCTGCAATATATTGATTTTCCTCACTATTTTTTCGAGGGGGTGTCAGAGCAACTGAAAGCGCTCAGCTGCGACGGATCAACCGTTTGCCCCCCCCCCCCTTTTTACACTGCAGGCCGGCGGCGATCCGGTGCGCCTCGAGGTGGATGCCGTCGGTAGGTAATCCCCCCATTTTCAATGCGGTCCGGCCGTAGAATTCACGCGGCTGTTTTCAGATTCTTGGCGGGTGTGATGCCACCGATACCGCTGTTGGGTCGCTCGTTGTTATTATTCCAGAGCCTTTCGGTTGCTCGGTCTTGTGCGTCCTCGATGGTTTCAAGGATGCATTGGCTCGGTCATTCGCCGCGAACGGTGCGGTTGTACCGCTCAATCCAGGCGTTCTGTTGCGGCTTTCCGGGCTGAATGTATTCAAGACCTACGCGCTGTTTCTTGGCCCATTCCATCAGCGCACCGCTGATACATTCGGGACCGTTATCAACGTGAATGGTGTTCCGGGCGCCCGCGCCATTCGATGATTTGGTTCACGCTGCGGACAACACGTTCCGCGGGCAACAAGAAGTCGACTTCGATGCACAGACCTTCACGATTGAAATCATCCATGACGTTTAATGTTCGGATGGACCTGCCGTCTGCCGGTTGATCCGTCATAAAATCCATAGACCGCGGGTCGTTGGGTGCATTAGGCACAGCCAACGGTTCGGGTTTGGCGCGTTTCAGGCGCAGGGTAGTGCCGCAAGACGTGGCGGACTTTCACATCGCGCTGGCGGTGCAGCCGGGGTGGCCATCGGGGATGTCGGTTCTGGTGGCGTTTGCAGGCTTCAACCACGAACCGATGGAGGCCCCGATGACCGGGACCGACATGACCCTGATCGAGCTGCGGCATCAGCACGATGAAGGGGATTTTCGGCGCGCTATGACCGAGGCGGTGCTTCAGACGCTGATGCAGCATGACGTCGAAGGCGTGATCGGCGCTGGCCGTCAGAGCGTGGCGACGGTCGGCAGACCTACGGAACGTAAGCGCGACAAGACCATTTTGCCAAGGAGACGATATTCTTCCTCACTCAGTCGACGATCTGGGACTTGATCCTGTGGCTTTCTGATGCGGCGCGCCACGTTGTGCTCGTTGATTCCCATGCTGATCGTACATGTCAGCATCGACCCCGTCAGACCGACGCACCTGCTTGCCGTGCCTCGGCCGTCGTGCAGGATGGACACGCCGCGTTTCTTACCGGTCTTTCTGACAGCGCGCGTCCTTCCGGCGATGATGTCGTTCATCACCTTAGTCACGTCAGCCTTCGTCAGATCCTGAACACGGTGCTTGCCGATCAAAGGGCGGATGTGTCCGCGGAGCGAACCGATATCTGTGTAGATTGTGGATGGACGTTTCGGACGCCCGCCTTTTCCCACGATGAGCCCGGCTTCCATGGCTTTGATGCACTGCTCAGCTGGTTCATCGACCACAATCGCGTTGCGATCGAGTTGCCGGTCCTCGGCGGGGTTTTCACCTCGGGGGACTTTGCCAAGTTGCACCCGCGCTTCTTTACGGGCCGTTTCTGACCTCCAGATGCCATGAGGCCCAATCGAATGGCGCCTTGAACGGTCTACCGCCCGATACTGTATGGCGTAACCGCGTCTGCCGGACTTGAAGACGCACAGGCCGAAGCCGGGCAGTTCGTCATCCGCAATAACATGGTCCTTGTCGCGGATTTCAACAGCGTCAACGAAGCGTTTCGTGAGTTTTGCCCTATGATGGTAGACCTTTCCGGCCGACCTTCATGCAGGGGCTCACGTCAGCAACTGGGCGAAAGCTGCGACCTGTTCATGGATAGAGACTTCGGGGTAGCGGTCTCGAAAGGCAATTAACATCAGTGCCTTATCGTGCTACGTCGCATTCTGTCATGCACTTAGAAACGGTACACACATTGCCTCGGATGGCAGAGGTCGCGCGTTCGAATAGCGCACGGTCCACCAATCTCCGCTTGATTCCAGCACGCATCGATACCGGCGGTACATTCCGTTCGGGTCGTTGTCAGGTTCCGCAAAACGTTGTGTATGCGCCGAAACCGGATGGCGCCGACAGAGCATAGCCGTCGCGGCCCTCGTGCCGGGTGAATGGATCCGTGACAACTTCCAGCAATCGCTCGAACGGTTTGAAATCGGCGTTGTCTGTCGCTGCCGTCAGCGCCTGTTCCACCAGATGGTTGCGCGGAATGTACAGCGGATTGGCGGCATCCATCCTGTCCGCCGCGCGGGCCGCATCGTCGATACGCGCGCGCCATCGGGGCAGCCATGCCTCAAGGGGACCCGCGTCCCGAAACAGCGCGCGTGCGACGTTCTGGCCGCGCAAGTCCCGCGCAAGATGCCGGAATGTCAGCGTGAAATCCGCGCCTTGTCCCTGCATCGCGGCGAGCAGATCGCGGGCAAGGTCCGTATCGCCCGCGTCCTCTCCGATCAGGCCGAGCTTGGCGCGAAACCGTTGCGTCCACGCGGTCTCATAGCGCGGCATAAAGGCATCGATGACGGGTACGGCCCTGGCAATGGCGGCGTCGGTATCGGCATCGATCAGCGGCAGCAACGCCTCGGCCAGACGCGCAAGGTTCCACTGTCCGATGTAGGGCTGATTGCCATAGGCATAGCGTCCGGTCTGATCGATGGAGCTGAACAGGGCGTTCGCGTCATAGGCGTCCATGAACGCGCAGGGGCCATAATCGATGGTTTCGCCCGACAGCGTCATGTTGTCGGTGTTCATCACGCCGTGCACGAACCCGACCGACATCCACTGCGCGATCAGATCGGCCTGTTTCTCGGCCGTCGCGGCCAGCAGGGCGAGGGCAGGGTTCTCTGCCGCCGCCGCCTGGGGCGCATGGCGGGCGATGGTGTAATCCATCAGGCGGCGCAAGGTGGCCTGATCCTGCCGGGCAGCGGGAAACTGAAACGTGCCGACGCGGATATGGCTGGCCGCGACGCGGGTCAGCACGGCGCCGGGCAGCGTGCGGTCGCGCATGACGTGCTCGCCGGTCAGGGTCGCGGCCAGCGCCCGTGTCGTCGGAACGCCCATTGCGTGCATCGCCTCGGCGACGAGGTACTCGCGCAGCACCGGCCCGATGGCCGCCTTGCCGTCGCCGCCGCGCGAATAGGGTGTGCGGCCAGAACCCTTGAGGGCGATGTCGCGGCGGATGCCCTGCGCGTCAATCACCTCGCCCAACAAAAGCGCGCGCCCGTCGCCGAGTTGCGGGGAAAATCCGCCGAACTGGTGCCCGGCGTAGACCTGCGCAAGCGGTGTCGATCCAACGGGTGCCTCGGCCCCGCTCAGCACTGCGGGCGTCAGCACGTCGGGCGTCAAGCCGAGATCCGCCGCCAGCCCCGCGTTCACCTGAACAAGATGCGGGGCCGGGGTCTCGTCCCCGGTCCATGCGGTGTACAACCCGTCAAGGTCGCGGGCATAGCTGTTGTCAAAGGCGATGCCCATGCGATGATCCTTACGTATATGGCGCCGATCGTTGCGACACCGCTCCTATTGCGTCGCCAGCAGCGACGAAACCGAGGGGATGACGGTCACGGTGTCCTCCGTCTCTGTCTCCGCCACTTGCCTGCGCGGCAGCACCCAGCCGGGACGCACGAAATGGCAGGTATAGCCGTTTGGAATCCGCTCGAGATAGTCCTGATGCTCGGGTTCCGCCTCCCAGAAATCGCCTGCCTGCGCCACTTCGGTGACGACCTTGCCGGGCCACAGACCCGAGGCGTCGACGTCGGCGATGGTATCGAGGGCCACGGCGCGCTGTTCGTCGTTCAGATAATAGATGCCGGACCGGTACGAGACGCCACGGTCGTTGCCCTGTCGGTTCGGGGTGGACGGATCGTGGATCTGAAAGAAGAATTCGAGGATCTGGCGATAGCTGACGACGGCGGGATCGAACGCGATCTCGATCCCTTCGGCGTGGGTGCCGTGGTTGCGGTAGGTGGCGTTCGCCACGTCGCCGCCGGTATAGCCGACGCGGGTGGAGAGGATGCCGGGACGCTTGCGGATCAGGTCCTGCATGCCCCAGAAACAGCCTCCGGCGAGAATGGCACGGGTTGTCATGGCGTCTCCTGTTCGGTTTGGATGGGTTAACGTGCATGTGGGGTGCCGGGGCGGGTCTGTCCAGTGCCCGGCCCGGCACCCGGGGGCTCCAAGCGGGCTTATTCTCGCCGAAATTTGCCCCTAGGGTGTGGTCATGTCCGTTCAGAATCATAGCAAAGCACCGCCTGACAGGCCGGTGCGGCGGCGGCGGGTGTTCTACATCCCCGGCTACGATCCCATCCATCCGCGCCGCTACCGAGAGCTGTACCGCAAGGAAGGCGCCGCACAGGCCGCCCTTTCGGGCTATGACATCACGCTGCGCCCCAAGCCTGCGGGCGGCGACACCTATGGCTGGCAGGTGGCGGGGCATATCGACGCGGTGCAGGTGCGGACGGATGTCGATGTCCTCGTCTGGTCCGATATCGTGCGCAATTCGATGAGCCAGACGATTGCCGCGACCTATGCGCAGCTGGCGCGGACTGCCTGGGTCTATATCTCGACCGGAACGCTGCGACGGCTGATGTGGCTGCGCAAGGGGCCGGTGATTGCCGCCTTGTACCCCGTCGGCATGCTGATCGTGCAACTGGCGCTGGCGCTGACGGCGGGGGCGATTGCGGGTGCGCTTGTCGTGTGGGGCATGACGGCGGTGCTTGGCGTTTTTGGCTGGTCTGGGCGGGCCGTCGCACCTTTCGTGCGCTGGCCGGTTCTGATCGTCGTGGCCCTCGTGGTGCTGCGATGGTTCAAGGCGCGCGACGGCAGGTTCTTTGCCCATTACCTGATGCACGATTACGCCTATTCCGCGCGCTGGCGCGGCGCCAATCCGCCCGAACTCGAGGTGCGGATGGCCGAATTTCGCGGCCGCGTCGGCGATGCGCTGACGCAGGGCTACGACGAGGTGCTCGTGGTTGGCCATTCGTCCGGCGCGCATCTGGCGGTGTCGATCCTGGCGGATCTGCTGCGACAGCGCGGCCCGGTCACGGGGGGCACGGCGTTGTCGTTCCTGTCGTTGGGGCAGGTGGTGCCGATGGTGTCGTTCTTGCCCGAGGCACAGCGACTGCGCGCCGATCTGGCGTTCCTGTCGGAACGGACCGACATCACCTGGGTCGATGTCACGGCCCCGGGCGATGGCTGTGCCTTCGCGCTGTGCGATCCGGTCGCCGTGACCGGCGTGGCCACGCCCTTTTCGCAATGGCCGCTCGTGGTGTCGGCGGCGTTCACGCAAACTTTGCGCCCGGAGACATGGGCGAAACTGCGCTGGCGGTTTTTTCGGCTGCATTTTCAATACCTTTGCGCCTTCGACAATCTTCCGGGCACTGCGTCGGACTATGATTACTTTCGCCTGACCGCCGGTCCGCAAACCCTTGGCGCGCGCTATCGCGGGCGGGCGCCATCCCGGTCGCGCATCGACGTGGCGGCATCGAAATACACCAGCCGTGCGGCGCCCGGCACCACCGGCCAGCCCGCGTGATCCAGCCGCCCAAACCGCCGAGCCGTCCGGACCGGGTGTCGTTGTGGCGGTATATGCAGCTGTTTCGCAACGATATCCTGTCGGCACAGCCGGCGCGGCTGTATCGCGCGTGGATGGCGGCGTTCAAGACGCCGTTCTTTCGCAGCTACCTGATCAACGATCCGTCGCTGATCCGCCGCGTCTTGCACGAACGTCCCGATGACTTTCCCAAATCCGACAGGATCGGCGCGGGCCTGCGGCCGCTGCTGGGCAATTCGGTGTTCCTGACCAACGGCGAGACCTGGAAACGTCAGCGTCGCATCATCGACCCCGCCTTCGAGGGCGGGCGGTTGCGCGATACCTTTCCCGCGATGTGGGCTGCCGGGCAGGCGGGGGTGGCGCGGATGGCCGCACTTGCCGGTCCCGAGCCGGTCGAGATCGAGCCGGAAACGAGCCACGCCGCCGCCGATGTGATCTTTCGCACGTTGTTCTCGATGCCGATCGAACATGAGACGGCGCGCGCCGTCTTTGACGAATTTCGCGACCATCAGCGCAGTCAGCCGATCCTGAATCTTGCGGCGTTCCTGCCGGGCCCGCGCTGGATGCCGCGATTCTTTCGGGCGGAAACGATACGCACAGCGGCGACAATCCGGCAGTTGATCACCGGGCTTGTCGAGGAACGCGCGGCGCGGATTTCTGCCGGGGATGCGCCCGACGACCTGGCGACCAAGATCATGACGACCGAGGATCCGCAGACGGGAGAGCGATTGACCCCCGAAGAGATGGTCGATCAGGTGGCGATCTTTTTTCTGGCAGGCCACGAGACGAGCGCCTCGGCCCTGGCCTGGACGCTGTATCTGCTGGCGATGTACCCGGCGTGGCAGGACCGGATCGCCGAAGAAGTCGCGGATTTTAAAGAGGATTTCGGCGCGATCTCGCGATTGCGGGCGACACGGGATGTGTTTCGCGAGGCCTTGCGCCTGTATCCGCCGGTGCCGATGATGGTGCGTGAAACGACGATGCCCGAGACCTTTCGGGACCGGGCGATCCGCAAGGGCGCGCAGATCGTGCTGTCGCCCTGGCACCTGCAGCGGCACGAGCGCATCTGGGACGACCCCGATGCCTTTCGCCCGGAGCGGTGGAGAACCGAGGCGGGGCGTGCCTCGGCGCGCGAGGCATATCTGCCGTTTTCGGCGGGCCCGCGTGTCTGTACCGGTGCGGGTTTCGCGATGATCGAAGGGGTTTTGTTGCTGGCGCTGCTGGTCCGCAGTTTTCGCTTCGAACTGACCGACGAGGCGCCGCCGGTGCCGGTCGCGCATTTGACGGTGCGATCGCGTGACGGGATACGGCTGCACGTTCGCCCGCGGTCCTGAAACGATTTCTTTCGAAGAAATCGACGTCGAATTCTTTCAAAGAATTCGTTTCAACGGCTCATCGTTGCAGAACACGATATACTGTCCCGCGTTTTCACCCAATCCGTATCCGCGCCGTCGCACTTCGGCGACGAATGCATCCCGACCACAGTATTTTTGGACGTCCCGCACTTTGCGACGGACAACGGCACCTTCCCGTGCCGCTTTCGACGAGAACAGCGCGAACATCCATGCCTGCGGCGAAAGAGGTGAATCGAGTCTCTGCATTCCGTCAGCATTGTCGGTTTTGGTTAACGCCGTGCTAATGCCGCCTGCAGCACCCTGACCCTTATCGCGGAGGCAAGTCCGACGTCGCCGCGGCCCTCGTCAATCTCGACCGCAAGCGCGTTTACCGTAAGGCCCTGTGTGCGCGCCAGATCCCGAAATGCTGTCCAGAATGCCTCTTCGAGAGAGACGCTGGTGCGATGACCGCGCAGGGTCAGGGACCGTTTGACAGGTCGGCCGTCGGCGCGCGCCATTATTCGGCCTCGAATTTCTGCCCGTCGAGACTGTGGGAAGCACGTTCGTTCAGCCGCGCCTGTCGCAACCTTTCGGCCTTCGTCTGACCGAAACGCACCGCGTTTTCATCGGCCCGCGACTTCTCTTTCACCCGGTCGCGCGCTTTACGCGCCCGGTTCAGGTTGACCGGATCGTTCATCGAAACCGCCTCATTTCGGGCCGATCATGTCGCCCGGCTGCACAACCCGGTCGAATGTTTCGGCGTCGACGAACCCCAGCCGGACGGCCTCTTCTTTCAGCGTCGTACGGTTCTTATGCGCGGTCTTGGCGACGGTTGTCGCGTTGTCATACCCGATGGTTGGCGCCAGCGCCGTCACCAGCATCAGGCTTTCGCGCATCAGCTGGTCGATCCGGCCTTCGTCGGCCTGGATGCCCGCCACGCAATTATCGGTAAACGCGACAGCAGCATCTCCCAAAAGCTGCATGCTTTGCAGCACGTTATAGGCCATCATCGGTTTCATCACATTCAGTTCGAAATGCCCCTGAGAGCCCGCAAAGCCGACCGCGGCATCGTTGCCCATGACATGGGCGCAAACCTGGGTGATCGCCTCGACCTGGGTGGGATTTACCTTGCCGGGCATGATCGAGCTGCCGGGCTCGTTCTCCGGCAATATCAACTCTCCCAGACCGCATCGCGGACCGGAGCCGAGCATGCGGATATCGCAGGCGATCTTGTACAGGCTCGCCGCGACGCCGCGCAGCGCACCGGACATTTCCACCAGCGCGTCGTGGGCGGCCAGCGCCTCGAACTTGTTCGGGGCCGTGACGAAGGGCAGACCGGTGATTGTCGCCATTTCCGTGGCGACCGTTTCGCCCCAGCCCTTTGGCGAATTCAGGCCCGTGCCCACCGCCGTGCCGCCCTGTGCCAGCTCGTAGATCGCGGGCAGGGCCGCCCTCACGCGCCGGATGCCCATGGCAACCTGATGCACATAGCCCGAGAATTCCTGGCCAAGGGTCAGCGGCGTGGCGTCCATCGTATGGGTGCGCCCGATCTTGACGATGTGCTCGAACGCCTTCTGCCTGGCCAGCAAGGCGGCGTGCAGATGCTCGAGGCCCGGCAGCGTAACGTCACGCGCGGTCATCGCGACGGCGATGTGCATGGCCGTCGGAAAGGTATCGTTGGACGACTGGCCCATGTTCACATGGTCGTTGGGATGCACAGGTTCCTTCGAGCCGACCTCGCCGCCGAGCATCTGGATCGCCCGGTTCGAGATGACCTCGTTGGCGTTCATGTTCGACTGGGTGCCGGATCCCGTTTGCCAGACCACCAGCGGGAAATGATCGTCCAGATCGCCGGCAACCACCTCGGCGGCCGCGGCGATCATCGCATCTGCCAGGCGGGCATCAAGCTTGCCGCGCGCCTTGTTCGCCACGGCACAGGCCTGTTTTATCACGCCCAGCGCGCGGACGATGGCCACGGGTTGCTTCTCCCAGCCGATCGGGAAATTCATCAGGCTGCGCTGGGTCTGCGCGCCCCACAGACGGGTCGCCTCGACCTCGAGGGGGCCGAAGCTGTCGGTTTCGGTTCTGGTCTCGTTTCCGGTCTCGGGGCGGGTGGCTGTCATGATGTCCCTCGCTTTTGATGTCGGGCGAGCAATAGCGTCCGTGCGCCCGCGCCGCAACGCCGCCCTGACCGAGGGATACCGCGACTGGCAGGTGGGCGCGAAACGGACGGCGACATTACTTGCGGAAACTGTCGAGGCTGACGACCTGCGCGTCCTTCTTTTTGGCCGGTTTCTCGGTCTCTTCGGCCATCTCTTCCATCGGCGCCTCGGCGACTGCGGTGTCGTCGTCAGCGGTCTGGTCGTCGTCGTCCTCGGTATCGCCGTCGCCGGTTTCGTCCTGCGCCTCGAACCTCAGGCCGAATTCCACCGACGGATCGACGAATGTCTTGATCGAATCGTAGGGGATATACAGCGGCTCGGGGTTGTCGCCAAAGTTCAGGGTCACGGCAAAGCCTTCGTCCGTGACGGTCAGCGCATCGAACCAGTGTTGCAGCACGATGGTCATTTCGCCGGGATAGCGGTCCGACAGCCAGTCGGCGATTTCGACGTCCGGGTGCATGGTGTCGATGGTGATGAAAAAGTGGTGCTTGCCCGGCAGGCCCGATTTGGCCACGTCCTGCAGCACGCGCTGGATCAGGCCGCGCATCGCGCGGTGCATGAGATTGCCATAGTCTATCTGACGCGTCGGCATGGCTTCCCTCGAAACAAGCGCCCCCGCACGGGGCTGACACAAAACTTGCGGAAGCATAGCCGTTTTACCGGCGGATGAAAGGGGCCGCTGCCGCCGTATCGTATGTCGTAAAACATGTGACGATCGCCGTCGGAGACCGGGTCTCGATGGCGGTGTCGCTTGCATTTCAGGGTCGCCCGAGGTGCCCGGCGGGATGCGGATCAACTGCAGATGCAGAATGCAGTGGCCGGCCGCGAAGCGCGGGACGTCGATGACCACAGCCATTGTGCCCGAATTGCGCAGGCCCATCGCCACGCCGCACATCAAGAATCGCCTGTTGCGTCGACGTCCCGCACGGCGCACGGCGTCCTCGTGCAGGCGATCCGCGATACGGGCGGTGGTGGCGTTTGCGTGCTGGTTGCGACGACAAAGAAGGTGCCTTACGGTCGCGGGCACTGCAGTCCTGTCCCGCGACGGCCCAAAACCTGGGAAAAACGCGATGCCGCACGATCGAATTATGTCGCGGCGGTCAGGGTCGGATAGGGGCGCTTGCAGGCCCTTCAAACGCCGCTTCCGATGACGGCTCCGGGCACCTTTCCCCCTGCGCCCTGGCGACACCGACGCGGCGAATTTCAGGCCCCCAGCGCGACCAGATGGCTCGCCGAGCCGGTCAGCGCCGCGTAGTCGTCCTCGATCACCGCGACCCCGAAATTCTCCATGAAGGCGCCGAACCGGCCTTTGGCGCGGAACGCCTCGATAAAACCGAGATCGGCCAGATGCGGTGCCATCGCGCGGGCCACGCCGCCCGCCAGATAGATGCCGCCGAACGGCAGCTGCGTCAGCGCGAGGTTGCCCGCGACCGCCCCCAGCAGGCGGGTGAACGTGGCCGCCGTCGCGCGGGCGAGGGGATCGGTGCCGTCGGCCACGGCAGTCATGATGTCGGCGGCGGCCTTGTCCGGCGCACCGCTCGGCAGGGCATGAAACCGGTAGATGTTTTCAAGGCCGCGCCCGGACAGACAATCCTCGACGGAGGCGAAACCGTGCGCCGTGGGGGCGCGGTGGGTGACATACTCGGCCAGCGCGAAGTCCTCGTCCGTGGCGATGGGCAGGTTGACGTGGCCACTTTCCGACGGCGTCACGTAGCGGCCCGCGCCGGTCTCGAATACCGGGGCCGCGTTGAATCCGGTGCCGACGCCGATCACCAGCTTGGCCGCCTGTTCCGTGGCGGGCGGAAACGCGATCACCGTGCGGATGTTGCGCGCCGGGATATGGCCCAGCGCGTGGCCCTGCGCCTGAAGGTCGTTCAGGATCGCGACGGTTTCGGCGCGGGTGGCCGCGGCGAGGGTGTCCTTGTCGATCTGCCAGTCGAGGTTGGTCATCGTCGCCGCCCCGTCGCGCACCGGTCCCGCCACGGCAACGCAGGCGGCGCGCGCATCCACCGCCCCCTCATCGGCGACATAGCGGCGCAGCACGGCCTCGAGGCTTTCGTTGTCCTTGTTGGCATAGCGGCGCACGGTATCGGCGCGCACCCGGCGTCCGTCCGCCAGGGCGACGCGGGTGTTGGTGCCACCGATGTCGGCGACGAGCGAGAACGTGTTCTTGGGGTGGGTCATGACGCCTCCGGGGCAGATCGGGCCTGTTGAGGTTGCAGTACGGGAGAGGACGCGGCCCGTCCATCGCGCGTTGGGGCGCCGGACGGGTGGCGCTAGATCGCCAGCGCCGCTTTCAGCGCCAGAAAGCTGGCCTTCGGCGTGCGGTCCAGCGTGTTGAAATCCACATGCACCATGCCGAATTGCTTTTCATAGCCGAACGCCCATTCGTAGTTGTCCAGCAGCGACCAGTAGAAGAATCCGCGCACGTTGGCGCCGTCGTCGATGGCGCGTTTGGCGGCCATGATGTGATCGTTCACATAGGCCATGCGCTCGGGGTCGTGAACCGCGCCGTTCTCGATGCGGTCGTCCCACGCCATGCCGTTTTCGGTGACGTATATCGGCATGTCGCCGACGTAATCGCGCGCCATCCGGGTCAGGAAATGATGCAGGCCCTCGGGGTGGATCTCCCATCCCATCTGGGTTTTCGGTTTCGGCCCTTCGACCGTGCGCGTGGCGGGCCAGACGGCGCCCGGGTCGTCGGTGACGAGGCTGCGGGTATAATAGTTGACGCCCAGCCAGTCGATCGGCTGGTTGATCCGTTTCAGGTCGTCCTCCCAGCCTTTGGGCATGTGCGGGGCGAACCCCTCCATCGCCTCTGCGGGATAGGTGCCGCGCGTGATCGCCTCGATGAACCAGCGGTTGGCGATGGCGTCCTGACGGGCGACGGCACGCGCCGTTTCCGGCCTGTCGTCCGCCGGGGTCACGTGATCGAAATTCAGCACGATCCCGAGGTTCTTCTGCCCCCGGGCGCGCATCCGTTCCATCGCCTCGGCGTGGGCGCGCAATATGTTGTGCATCGCGCGGGTGCCCGCGCGGATGTCGCGCAGACCCGGCGCGTGGTGGCCGATGAAATGCGACAGCCAGGCGGCACACCACGGCTCGTTGATCGTCGCAACCGCCTCGACGCGGTCACCGATCCGGTCAAGGATGACGTCGGTGTAATCGCCCATCCAGTGTGCAACATCCGGGTTCGTCCAGCCGCCAAGGTCGGCGAGGGCAGAGGGCATTTCCCAGTGATACAGCGTGTGGAACGGTTTCAGGCCGCGCGCGCAGATCGCGTCGACCAGCCGGTCGTAATAGTCGAGGCCCTGTTCGTTCACCGCACCGCGTCCCTCGGGCAGGACCCGCGCCCAGGACGTCGAGAACCGGTAGGCGTCGAACCCGCCGCTTTGCAGAATGTCGAGATCGGCCTCGAAGCGGTGATAGTGATCGCAGGCCCGCGCGCCGTCCTCGGCCCGCACGACATTGCCGGGACCGGCGGCAAAGGTGTCCCAATGGGTGCTGCCGGCACCGCCGAAGGCGTGGCCCTCGATCTGATAGGCGGCGGTGGCGGCCCCGAAAACGAAACCGTCCGGGAAATCGGCGCGGGTGAAATTCATCTGAGTGTCCTCTGGCAGGGCAGGCGGTGCGGGCCTGGGTGCGGTTATACCGCCCGGACCGGTCCTGTCGAGGTCGCGTCGCGCACCCGATGATCCGCCTGCGCCGTCCGGCAGGGTCCGGTCGACATGCCCATCACAAGCTCGGCCTCGAGCCAGGCATTCTGCGGGGCTGCCTGCGGATTTTCGATCCGCGCGACCAGCATCCGCGCCAGCCGCGCGCCCGCCTCGCGCACCGGCGAGCGCATCGCGGTGTAGACCGGCGCATCGCCGCGTGCGGCGTCGCCGTTGGGCAGATAGGACAGCGCATCGTCGTGGGTGATGACCGAGACATCGCGCCCCAGCACCAGTCCCGCCTCTTCGATGGCGCGGCGCGCGCCGAAGGCACAGATGATCGACGACACCAGAAAGGCGGTCGGCGCCCCGGCACACGCCAGCAGATCGCGGGTCGACAGATAGCCGAACGTTTCGGTCATCGCGCCCGAGCGCAGCCGGTTCTCATCGACGTCGAGGCCGCGCTGCCGCAGCGCCTCGATATGGCCCATCCGGCGGCGGTGCGCGAAATCGAGGTATTCAAGGCCGTTGAGCAGGGCGATACGGGTGTGCCCCAGATCGAGCAGATGGTCGGTCGCGCACCGGAACGCCTGCGCGTTGTTCACGTCGAGCCAGACGTAAGGCGTGCTCAGCCCCGAGGCGCGGCCATGTACCGCGAACGGCAGGCCGATCTCGTCCAGCAGCGGGATCCGCGGGTCCCGCAGGCGCGGCGCATGCAAAACGACGCCATCGACGGCACCGCGCGATTTCAGATTGCGGTACAACTGCGCCTCGTTGCCGTCCGCCACCACGGTCAGCATCATTTCATAGCCGCGCTCGGCATAGGTCGTGGCCGCCCCGGCGATGAAATCGGCGAAGATCGGATTGACGATCTCATGTTCCGACGCAGTGGGGATGACGTGCCCGATGGCCATCGACCGCCCCGTCGCAAGACCTTTGGCACGGGTATTGGGGCGATAGTCCGCCGCCGCCGCGGCCTCGAGGATCCGGGTCCGGGTGGCGGCGTTCACCTCGGGATAGCCGTTGAGTGCGCGGCTTACCGTCGTCGGGCTGAGGCCGAGAGAGGCCGCGAGTTCCTTGAGTTTCATGGTCTGCGCACCAGCAAGTGTTGCGTGTCAGGGCCGCGGCGTCGGATCGGGGGGACAGGCGGACGGTGAAAATGGGCCAACGGGGGTCCGATCGGGTCAAAACGCATTGGGTTGACGATCACCCTAGCGACCGTGCCGGGTGGCGTCAAAGGCGCGCGCCGTTCTGACCCGCCGTCCCGGTGCGGGCATCCGCATCCGGATCGGTGCCGGCGGTGCGGCGCCCCGGATGCACCCGCCGCCCGATCTGCGCTCCGGATGTGGTCATTTGCGCGCACCGGTCCTAGTTTGCGCGTCAGGGCCCCAGACAGGCCGCGTCAGGACAAGGACATTCGCATGACCATCGCACAACAGCCGATCGTTCCGGGTCCGGGCACCACCGCCGAATGGTGGCGCGGTGCGGTGATCTATCAGATCTATCCGCGGTCCTATCAGGATGCCGACGGCGACGGGATCGGCGATCTGGCGGGGATCGTCGGCAGGCTCGATCATATCGCCTCGCTGGGCGTGGACGCGGTGTGGATCTCGCCGTTCTTCACCTCGCCGATGAAGGATTTCGGCTATGACGTCAGCGATTACTGCGACGTCGATCCGATGTTCGGCAGCCTCGCGGATTTCGACCGCATCGTCGAACGCGCCCACGATCTCGGCCTCAGGGTGATGATCGATCTGGTGCTGTCGCATACCTCGGACCGGCATCCGTGGTTCCTGGAAAGCGCGCGGTCGCGGACCAACGAAAAGGCCGACTGGTACGTCTGGGCCGATGCGAAACCCGACGGCACGCCGCCCAACAACTGGTTGTCGATATTCGGCGGCTCGGCGTGGGAATGGCACGGAACGCGGATGCAGTATTTCCTGCACAACTTCCTGACCTCCCAGCCGGACCTGAATTTTCACAGCCCCGCCGTGCAGGAGGCGCTGCTCGATGTCGAGCGTTTCTGGCTCAAGCGCGGCGTCGACGGCTTTCGCCTCGACACAATCAACTTTTATTTCGCCGACATCCTGTTGCGCGACAATCCGGCCCTGCCACCCGAGCGACGCAATGACAGCATCGCCCCGGCGGTAAACCCGTATAACTGGCAGGACCACGTCCATTCGAAAAACCAGCCCGAAAATATCGACTTCCTGCGCCGTTTCGGGGCCGAAATGGTGCCGTATAACGCCGCCGCCGTGGGCGAGGTGGGCGATGCCCAGCGGGGGCTGGAGATCATGGCCGAATATACCTCGGGCGGCGACAAGGTGCAGATGTGCTATCCGTTCGAGATGTTGCAGCCGCAGCGCCTGACCGCGGGCACTCTCGTCGAGACCTTCGCCCGCCTGAATTACGCCGCCCCCGATGCCTGGCCCTGCTGGGCCTATTCCAATCACGACGTGACGCGCCACGTCACGCGCTGGGGTCTGACGGATGACGCCGCGCGCAGCTACACGACGCTGCTCATGTGCCTGCGCGGTTCCGTCTGCCTGTATCAGGGCGAGGAACTGGGCCTGCCCGAGGCCGACGTGCCGTTCGAGGCCTTGCAGGACCCCTACGGCATCCGGTTCTGGCCCGAGTTCAAGGGCCGCGACGGCTGCCGGACACCGATGGTCTGGGAGGCGTCGAATTCAGGTGTCGGGTTTTCGGACGGGATGCCGTGGTTGCCGGTCGATCCGCGACACCGCGCGCTCAGCGTCGCCGCTCAAGAGGACGACGCGGACGCGATGATCCACCATTACCGGCGCGCCGTGGCCCTGCGCCACGCCGAACCGGCCCTGGCGCGCGGCACGATGACCCAGCCGGAACAGACCGGCGATGTCGTCACCTTCGTGCGCACCCATGCCGGCCGGCAGATATTCTGTGCGTTCAATCTTGGCAGTTCCGATGGCGAATGCCTGCCGCCCGATGGGGCGGATCTGACGACGCTGGAGTGCGGGATCGCGATGACCGACGCGGTCCGGGGAGAAAGGCTGCATTTGCCGCCCTGGGGATGCTGCATCGCGGTTCTGACGCACTAGATTGACCAGATCACCTAGATCGGCGGGCCGTCCAGACGGGCGCTGCGCCCTTGTTTGCACTCTCTTTGGCCGGGAAACGTATCATGGATGAGACCGACGCGGGCCCCGCGATGGATGCGGCGACAACCGCCGAGGCCGCCGAGGCGATGACTTCGGACGGCGCCTTCGGCGCGTTCTTTTCGCTGGCGCCCTATCACCTGTTGTTGTCGGTGCTGGGTCTGATCATCCTTGCCGCCCATTGGCTGCCCCGGCTGGTATCGCACCGTGATCCTGCCGCGGCCCCGCTGATGGTGGTTTTCGGTGCCGTCGCGGGACTGATGCCGTTTCTGCCGACGGTGCCGACGCCACTCGATGCGCCGCTGCTGTGGGAACGGGTGAGCGAGCTCTGCGTGATCGTCGCCCTGTTCGCCACGGGCCTGCGGGTGGACAGTCTGCGCGACTGGGTGCGGTGGCGGCCCACGGTCAGGTTGCTGGTCGTGGCGATGCCGCTGACGATCCTGGCCCTCACCGTTGCGGGGATTGCCTTTGCCGGGCTGACGCTGGGCGCCGCTGTCCTGCTGGGGGCCGTCATGGCGCCGACGGATCCCGTACTGGCCGGCGACGTGCAGGTCGGGCCGCCGCAGGAGGGGGCCGAACACCCCGTGCGCTTTGCCCTGACGACCGAGGCGGCGCTGAACGACGGCCTTGCGTTTCCCTTCGTCTACTTCGCGCTGGCGCTGATCGCGGCGGGCGGCTGGGGGGCCTGGATCGGGGAATGGGCGCTGATCGACGTCGGCTGGCGCATCGTCGTCGGCACCGTCATGGGGGCGGGTGGCGGCTGGATCCTTGCGCATTTGCTGTTCACCTGGCCGCGGGGCCGGTCTCTGGCCGAAACCGATTCGGGTATCGTCGCTCTGGCGGGCGTGTTCTTGTGTTATGGCACCACGGAACTGGTCGAGGGCTATGGCTTTATCGCCGTCGCGGTCATGGGCCTCGTGCTGCGCCGGGTCGAGATCGACCACAAGTTCCACCGGCGGCTGCACGATTTCACTTCCGCCATCGAACATGCGCTGACGGCGCTGTTGCTCGTGGCGCTTGGCGCCGTGCTCCCCCGGATCCTCGATGTAACCTCTGGTCAGGTTGCGGTGACGTTGCTGCTGTTGTTCGTGATCCGCCCTTTGGGCGGCTGGCTGGCCCTGCCGGGGTGCGGCCTTGGGCGCCGGGGCCGCTGGCTCGCGGCGTTCTACGGTGTGCGGGGTATCGGTTCGATCTATTACCTGAGCTATGCGGCCACACATGCCGAGATCGAGGGCATCGAGGTGCTGTGGTCGTTGCTGGCGCTGATCGTGCTGGTCTCGTCGCTGGTTCACGGGCTGTCGGCGGGCCGGGCCATGTCGCGGCACCGAGATACCGACGCCGACCTCATCTAGCCCGACAATTCAGAACGGCGCATCCTCGAGGACCCCGTCCGCCGACATCTGCGCATAGAGCAGCCCTTCGCGCAGGCCCCGGTCCGCCACGGACAAACGGTCGGTGGGCCACAGCCGCATCAGGGCCTGCAGGATCGCCGACCCCGACATGATCAGGGCCTGCCGGTCCTTGCCGATGCGCGGATCGGCGCGCCGCCCTTCGGGGCCGAGCACGAGATAATCGCGGATCACCGCGTCGATCTGATCGGACGTCATCCGCAGCCCGTCGACCTTGGTACGGTCATAGCGTTTCAGGCCCAGATGGCTTGCCGCCACCGTCGTGACGGTCCCCGAGGTGCCGATGATCTGAAATCCCTCGCGCGACTGCGCCTCGGCACTGGGCGCGAAACTCGCAAGGCTTTCCTCGAAGAACCAACTCATCAGGGCAAACCGCGCCGCGTCGTCCTCGACGTCGACGAACTGGTCGCGCAGCGTCGCAACGCCCAGCGGCACCGAAATCCAGTCGACGACCTTGGCCGCCGCAAACGGCCCCGGATCGGCGCGAAACCCCGAATGCAGGCGCATGATGGCGCGCGGACGCTCGCGGCCCGGCACCTTCGTCAGGTCGATCCAGACAAGCTCGGTCGAGCCGCCGCCGATATCCACCACCAGCAACTGCTCGGTGCGGATCGACACCAGCGGCGCACAGGAGATCACGGCAAGCCGCGCCTCTTCCTCGGGCGCGATGATCTCGAGGGTGATGCCGGTCTCGCGCTCGACCTGCCGCAGGAACGCGGCACCGTTGGACGCACGCCTGCAGGCCTCGGTCGCGACGAGGCGCATCCGCGTCACGCTGTGACGCGACAGTTTCTGGCGACAGATGCGCAGCGCACCGATCGTGCGGTTCATCGACGACCGGCTCAGCTTGCCCGTGGCCTCGAGGCCATGACCGAGCTGGACAGACTTGGAAAAGCTGTCCACGACGTGAAACTGGCTGCCCTTGGGTTGGGCAATCAGCATCCGGCAACTGTTGGTCCCGAGGTCCAGCGCCGCATAGAGGGCGGCGGGGTCGGGGGGTCGTGGCGCGGGGGTTTCGACCGCCTTGGGGAACGCGCCCGCGCTTTTGGGACGCTTGGGCGTCATCATGGCGCCCTTTCAATATACGTGTTGAGGGGACCGTAGGGGGGCGGGCGGTCTCACGCAAGCATCCTGTTGCCGCTTTGCCTCAATATGTTGACGTGACGACGTGACGTTGCGTTGCGACACACGTGCGCACCTAATAATGAAAATGAGAATTTCGGGACAGTCGCCCACTGGCCCCGCGCCGCGGCAGACGTCATGACCGTCGCAGGCAGCGCGGATAATGTCGAAAACGACCCTTCGTCGGCGCGGCAGCGCCCCTATGAAGCGGAACGGGCCCGGAACCGCGACCGGGCCCCCTGGGGAGGACAACATGGCCGACATCACCATCGTCTATTGGCGCGATATTCCCGCGCAGGTCATTGCGGGCAAGGGCAGGCGGGCCGCCAAGGTGCAGCTTGCCGAACGGTTCGAGCAGGCCATCGACCGTGCGGCGATGAAATCCGGTGCGGCCGGGTCCGACGCCTATCTTGCGGACTGGCGCAAGGTGCCGTCCGGGTCGGCCGAGGGGGCCGACGCCGATGTCGCTGCCGCACAGGCCGCCACCCTCGAGGCGGACTACGATAAGGACCGGCTCAAGGCGCTGATCGACAACGATGGCCATGCCGCAGCCCAACCCGATTGATCCCCGTTGACTGACGACAACACCCCGCAGCCCGCCTTTCGTCCCGCCATCATGGAGAAGATCATGTCCCTGCTGTCCTTTCGAAAACGCCGCGACGACGTGGTCCCCGGCACGGTGGCGAATGCCGCCGTCGCGGCTTTCCTCGACGGTTTCTCGATCGAGGTGATGCCGCGCACGGCGGAAAAAGTGGACGATTTCAAGGCGCTGCTGCCCCGTGGCACCCGCGTCTATGTGGCCCACATCGACGGCACGCCAATCGACGACATGGTTGCCACGGCGGCGCGACTGGCGCGTGACGGATACGCCGTGATGCCGCATTTTCCGGCCCGGATCATTGCCGACAAGGCGACGCTCGCCGATTGGATCGCCCGCTATCAGGGCGAGGCCGGTGTCGACCAGGCGTTGCTGCTGGCCGGTGGCGTGAAAGAGCCGCAGGGCGATTTCCACTGCTCGATGCAGTTGCTGCAGACAGGCCTGTTCGACGCCGCCGGTTTCAAACGCCTGCACGTCGCGGGCCACCCCGAGGGCAACCGCGACATCGACCCCGACGGCTCCGACCGCGCGGTGATGGAGGCATTGCGCTGGAAGCAGAAGTTTTCGCAGACCACGGACGCACGGATGGCGCTGGCGACGCAATTCTGCTTTGAGGCCGAACCGGTTATCGCCTGGGCCGATGCGCTGCGCGACGCTGGCGTCACGATCCCCGTGCACATCGGCATCGCGGGCCCGGCAAAGCTGCAGACCTTGATCAAATTTGCCATCGCCTGCGGCGTCGGGCCCTCGTTGCGGGTCTTGCAGAAGCGCGCGATGGACGTCACCAAGCTGCTGTTGCCCTACGAGCCGACGGACGTCGTGCGCAAGCTGGCCGCACACAAGGCCGCCCACCCGGATTTCAATATCGAACGGGTGCACTTCTTCCCGCTGGGCGGTATCAAGACGACTGCTGCATGGACGCAGGAAAACGGGGGCGCCTCGGGCGTGCCTGCCTCAACGGCGCCCCACCCCGGTTAATCCAAAGGATGAAGAATGACCCGCACCGTCATAGAATCGAAGACAAAAACCGCAGTTATCGGTTTCGATCAGCCGTTCTGCGTGATCGGTGAGCGGATCAATCCGACAGGTCGCAAGAAGCTTGCCGCCGAACTCGAGGCCGGCGATTTCTCTACCGTCGAGGCGGATGCGCTGGCGCAGGCCGCGGCGGGGGCGACGGTCCTCGACATCAATTCCGGCGCCGTCTTCACCAACAAGATGGCGTTCGACCCGCGCTACGCCGACAACAACTTCGTCGAACCGCCGCTGATGCGCGAACTTATCGAGCGGGTGCAGGCGATCACCGACACGCCGCTGTGCATCGACAGTTCGGTCCCCGGTGCCCTCAAGGCCGGTCTCGAGGCCTGCGAAGGCCGCCCGCTGCTCAATTCGGTTACGGGCGAGGAGGAACGCCTGGAACTGGTTTTGCCGCTGGTGAAGAAATACAACGTGCCCGTCGTGGCGATCAGCAACGACGACACCGGTATTTCCGAGGACCCGGAAGTGCGTTTCGCCGTCGCCAGGAAGATCGTCGAACGCGCCGCCGACTTCGGGATTCCTGCGTACGACATCGTGGTCGATCCGCTGGTGATGCCGATCGGTGCGATGGCGACGGCGGGCCTTCAGGTGTTCACCCTCGTGCGGCGTCTGCGCGACGAGTTGGGCGTCAACACCACCTGCGGCGCCTCCAATATATCCTTTGGCCTGCCAAACCGCCACGGCATCAACAACGCCTTCCTGCCGATGGCGATGGCGACCGGTATGACCAGCGCGATCATGAACCCCGTGGCCTTGCCGGTGACCCAGAAACTCATCGCCGAAAAAAAGGCGCAGATCGCCGCCGCGGGCATCGTCCTGCCCGACGGCATCGACGACGAGACGTTTGTGACACTCTTCGGCCTCGGCTCGATGAAACCGCGCGCGGGCAAAGAGATGGAGGCGATCCGCGCCGCCAATTTCCTGACTGACAACGACGATGGCGGAGCTGCATGGATCACCATGAACCGCCCCCCCGTCGCCGAAGGCGAAGGCCGTGGTCGTACCGGACGCCGCGCGCGCCGTTAAACGGCGCGCCGGACCGTCCGTTCTTCTGATCATTCTTCTGGTCAAAAATATCCCGGGGAGCGCGAGGGGCTGGCCCCTCGTTTGCCCCGCTTGCCACAAGGGCACGGCTCGCCTATCTGGATGCCATGTCCCAACCTCCGAAAAAGCCAAAAAATACCTCCGGTCGCGGTCAGCGCGACCTGACGGTCAAGGTCAAGACCGCCCGCGGGCGCAAGATGTCGTCGACGATGTGGCTGCAACGCCAGCTCAACGATCCTTACGTCGCGCGCGCTCAGACCGAAGGGATGCGGGGACGTGCTGCGTACAAGATCCTCGAACTCGACGATAAATTCGGGTTTTTCGTGCCGGGCGCCCGGGTCGTGGACCTTGGCTGTGCGCCGGGGGGGTGGCTTCAGGTTGCGGTGCCGCGAATTAACGCGCTTGGGCAACGGCGGGGCAAGCCGCAGGGGTTCATCGTCGGCGTCGACCTTCAGGAGGTCGAGCCTGTTTCAGGCGCCGAGATCCATGTGCTCGATTTTCTCGAGGACGGCGCCGACGACAAGGTGAAAGATTGGCTGGGCGGACCCGCCGATGTCGTGTTGTCGGACATGGCGGCCTCTGCGTCGGGGCACAAACAGACCGATCATGCCCGGATCATGGCGCTATGCGAGGCCGCGGCCCATTTCGCCTTCGATGTGCTCGTCGAGGGTGGCACATTCGTGGCCAAGGTTCTTGCAGGTGGGGCCGAGGGCGATCTGCAAAAGCTGCTGAAGCAGAAATTCACTACCGTGGCGAATGTCAAACCGCCCGCATCCCGTGCCGACAGTTCCGAGAAATTCGTCGTTGCGCGCGGTTTTCGTGGCTGACGAATTCTTTCAAAGAATTCGACGTCGATTTCTTTGAAAGAAATCGCCTACCCGTCAGCCGTCACGAACCGGTAGTTCAGCAGTTCTTCCGACACCAAGAGATAGATCTCATCCGGCGGCGTGGCCAGCACGTGTTGCATGACCGCAGGATCGATGCCCATCTCGATCAGATACCGCATCACCTCGGCCTGACCGCGCTGAATATCCACGACGGCGAGGAAGGCGGGCAGGGCGGTGTTTTCACCGAAATAATGCTGATGCACGCCAACCCACGCGCCCTCTGACACCGTCCGCGTGACGCCTGCGGCCAGCACATAGGGGCACGCGGACAGGCAGATGTCAGTTTGCGCCATCGCCGTCGCAACGCCCGCGGCCCGCAGGACGCGCCCGATGGCAAGCGCGTCACCAACAGAGCCGCCGGGACTGTTGAGGAATGCAACGTCCGGCATTTCCGGTTGCACCGCGAGCCATTCTTCGAAACGCACCGCGTCGCCGCCCGCGATCTCGCCCGTCAGCGTCATCGCTGTGCCGTCCTCCCAGGGGGCCGTCTCGAACAACAATCGGGTGGGCATATCCGCACTCGACGGCAGAGGCCGCGTGCCGGGACGCGCCTCGCGGGCGGGGGCGTCGCGCGGCGCATATCGGCGCGTCTGGTCGCCGGGTGCGATTGGATCCGCAAGGCCGGGTGCTGTCGAAGACGACAGGAGTTGCGGCAGCAGCCGCGAGATATCGGCGCCGAACAGGAGCACGGCGATCGCGATTTGCGCACCCAGTATCCACACGATCCAGCGCCGGATTTCGCTGCTGTTGCCGGAGGGCGCGTTGCTGTCGGGCGTCATTCGGCGGGCCGGGATGTATCGACAGCGGCCAGTGTGCGCGGAACGGTGGCCGGTTGCTGGGCAGAACTGGGGTCCGGGGGGGCCTCGCGCACCTGCGCCGCCTCGACGTCGCGAAACGCGGCAAAGGCCGCGCGCAATTCGGCCAGCGTCATCTGATCCTCGGAGGCGACGCTTTCGCGGCCCGACCGGATTGCGGCCTGTGCGATGGCGGTGATGAACACCAGCACGGCGGGCAACAGGTCGATGGCGATGGCCCCGGCCCAGGAGGGGATGAAATTGCCCGCATAAAGGATCACTGCATCCGCCGTCGAAATTGGCGTATAGACGGTGTCCTGCGGCTGCTGCATCGACAGCACGCTTTGCGCGGCAAGTTGCAACGTGTCGGCGCGTTGCCCCAGGACGGTCAGTACCGCCTCGATGGTTGCCTGTTGCCCCGCGCGGGTCGTGTCATTCGATCCGTCGAGCGTCGGCAGCACGACGGAAGCCGACAGATCGGAGGCCGCGCGCACAACCAGCGGTGCGACCGACAATTGCCGCAACCGGGTAATGACGTTGGCCAGCCGCACCGCTTCTTCCGCGAACACGATCGAGCGCGCCTCGACCGGCCCCGGCTCGACCGTCAGCGCGCGCATCCGGCTCAGCACCGCGTTTCCCTCGGCAAAGGCGGCAGCGACGAGCGGGTCCTGCGTGGCGATCTGCGCCTCGAGGCCCGCCAGCTCGTCGGATTTCTGGCTGAGCAGGCGAAACACCGCACCGCGTCCCGCAAACCCCGACAGATCGCCCGAGGCCTCCTGTTCGCTGAGGTCGGTGAAGCTTTGCCGTGTGCGCGCAACGTCCCGCTCCAGGCCCTGTGCCGAAACGGCGATGGTGTTCGCCCGTTCCAGCGCCTGCTGATATTGCTGCACCGTGGTGGCCAGATGCTGCTCCACCGCTGCGGCGCCTGCCAAGGCGGCTGCATTCAGCCATGACGACATCGCGATGATCGCCAGACTGCCGAGCGCCATCGAGAGCATCAGGCCAAGCCGGGACGCCAGTGTGCGCATGGCCGGCAGCAGGCGCATCATGTAGGACCAGAAAACGAAGATGCCGACCGAGACCGCGATGGCATAGGCCATTGCCGCAAAAGCGGAAAACGCGCCGTTGTCATCGAGCAGCGACGAGACTCCGAGGTAGGTGTAGATCCCGGACGCGACGGCAAGCACGGCCAGTGCGGCGCCAGTAAAACTGTCGAGCCAGACCAGATGCCCTTCGATCTCGCGAGCGTGGCGCAGGTCCTGCTCTTGCGCGCGGCTCAGGCGGGGCGTCTCGGGATCGGTCACGGCCATCGGGCACTCCGGCGATTTGGTTGCCGCAAGAATAGGGCCGGGCGCCGGGGTTGGCGAGTCACGGCTGCGCCAGAATCCGGACCCGACCGTCTCAGAACCGGCTTTCGTCGGCACCCTGCTGCCAGGGTTTCACGAGGTTGCCGAACCGCGTGAACTGTCCTTCGAAGCTCAGATCGACGGTGCCGATGGGCCCGTGGCGCTGTTTGCCGATCACCACTTCGGCCTTGGCGCGCAGGCGTTCCATGTCCTCCTGCCACTGGGCCATCTTCTCCATCTCGTGATCGCCCGGCTTTTCGCGTTCCTTGTAGTATTCCTCGCGGAACACGAACATCACCACGTCTGCGTCCTGCTCGATCGACCCGGATTCCCGCAGGTCGCTCAGCTGCGGCCGCTTGTCCTCGCGGTTTTCGACCTGACGCGACAGTTGCGACAACGCGATCACCGGAATGTCGAGTTCCTTGGCGATGGCTTTCAGTCCCTGGGTGATCTCGGAGATTTCGTTGACGCGATTCTCGTTGCGGCCGTTGCCGCGCAGCAGTTGCAGGTAATCGACGAACAGCGCGTCCAGCCCGTGGGTGCGTTTCAGACGCCGCGCCCGCGCCGCGACCTGGGCGATGGGCAGGGCGGGCGTGTCGTCGATGAACAGCGGGCACGCCTCGAGCGTCTTGGCGGCATCGACGAAACGGCGGAATTCGACCTCGGTCATGTCGCCGCGCCGGATCTGCTCGCTGGGCACCTCGCTGGCCTCGGACAGGATCCGCGCGGCAAGCTGCTCGGCGCTCATCTCGAGGGAAAAGAACCCGACGACGCCGCCGTTCACCGCCCCTTCGGAGCCGTCGGGCAGGGTGCCGCGCTTGTACGTTTTGGCGATGTTGAAGGCGATGTTGGTGGCCAGCGAGGTCTTGCCCATCGACGGACGCCCCGCCAGGATCAGCAGGTCGGATTTGTGCAACCCGCCCAGTTTCTTGTCGAGATCGACGAGGCCCGTCGACACGCCCGCAAGGCCGCCCTCGCGCTGATAGGCGGCGTTGGCGTTCAGGACGGCGTCGGTCACGGCCTTCAGGAACGACTGAAATCCGCTCTCGGAACTGCCCTGCTCGGCAAGCTTGTACAGCTCCTGCTCGGCCTCGACGATCTGGGCGCGCGGCTCGCTCGCGACGTCGCCCTTGCGGGCCTTGGCCGCGATGTCCTGACCCAGACGGATCAGCTCGCGGCGGATCGCCAGATCATAGATCATCTGCGCGTAATCGCGCGCGGCAAAGGCGGAAATCGCGGCACCCGCCAGACGCACCAGATAGGCGGGACCGCCCAGTTCCTTGAGGCCCTCGTCGTCCTCGAGGAACGGTTTCAGCGTCACCGGAGAGGCCAGCGCGTTCTTCGATATCCGCTGCTGTGCGACGTCGAAAATCCGCGAATGGACGGGATCGTAGAAATGGTCGGCACTGACGAGCGAGGCGATGCGGTCGAAGACGTCGTTGTTGGTCAGGATCGCGCCCAAAAGCTGCTGCTCGGCCTCGACCGAATGGGGCATGACCGCGGCCTCGGAGGTGTCGGCCTCCGGCGCGCCGCTTGCGTTGAAAACCGCTATCTCGTTCATCTTACCCGCTCCTCATCCGATTCCCGGCCACAGGTGCGGCATAGCAAATCGGGGCGCGCGGCGGTACCGCGGATAACCCTGTTAGGGCTTTGTGGACAGCTTTCGGATGGCAGATGATGGTGACCGCACGCGTCATTCCGTCGACCAGTGGTGGCGGATCAGGCGTGGGCGCTGGACCAGCCTTCGGGATCGTTAAGATATTTTTCCACCGATGCCAGCGTTGCCGCGTCGAAGGCGCCAGAGGCGCGCGCCTCGGCCAGCACGTCCCACCAGGTGCACAGGTGGATCAGCGAAATGCCGTCGGCTGCCAGCGCCTCGGTCACGCCCTCGAAGATACCGTAATTGAAGATGACGGCCGTGTGCCCGCAGACAGCGCCCGTGTCGCGAATCGCCGTCACAAAGCTGACTTTGGACCCACCGTCGGTCGTCAGATCCTCGACCAGCAGCGCCCGCTGGCCTTCGGTCATCACCCCTTCGATACGGGCGTTCTTGCCGTATCCCTTTGGTTTCTTGCGGACATAGGTCATCGGCAGGGCCATGCGTTCGGCCACGAGGGCGGCAAACGGAATGCCCGCCGTCTCGCCGCCCGCGATGGTGTCGAACGTCTCGAAGCCCGCCTCGCGCAGGATCGTGACGGTCAGGAAATCCATCACGACAGAGCGGATCCGGGGGTAGGAAATCAGCTTGCGGCAATCGACATAGGTCGGCGCCTTTTTGCCCGAGGAATGGGTGAACGGCGTGTCCGCGTTGAAATCGACCGCGCCGATTTCAAGCAGCATCCGTGCCGTCAGCCGCGCCATTTCGTCTTTTGCCGGAAAGCTGGAGGGGATCATCCGCCGGTGCCCTTGTTTTTGCTTCGTTTGGTGTCCGCCGGGGCGGTTCAGCCCGCAACGTGCCAGTGCAGCGGAAACCCCGGGTCGAATATCGTGACCGGCCCGTCGGCGGTGTCCAGACTGCCGGGCGCCGCAATCGGCGCGCCCTTTCGAAGGGTCAGCGTGGCGTCATTCGGGGCCATTTTGTAGAACTTCGCGCCGTTCAGCGACACGAAGGCCTCGAGTGCCGCCAGTTTGCCCGCCGCTTCGAAGATCTCGGCAAGGCAGGACAGGGTGTTGGGCGCCGAATAGATCCCGGCGCAACCGCAGGGTTCGAGCTTGCGGGCATCGGTGTGCGGCGCGCTGTCGGTGCCCAGAAAGAACCGCGGATCGCCCGAAACGGCGGCCTGCACGAGGGCGACACGGTGCCTTTCGCGTTTTGCCACCGGCAGACAGTAGTAATGCGGACGGATGCCACCGGCCAGAATGTGATTGCGGTTGATGATCAGATGATGCGTCGTGATCGTTGCCGCGAGGTTTTTGGGCGTATCGCGCACATAATCCACGGCGTCCTGCGTCGTCACATGCTCCATCACCACGCGCAGATCGGGGGTTTTCTTGCGGATCGGTTTCAGAACCTTGTCGATGAACACCTTTTCACGGTCGAAGATGTCGACGGCTGGGTCGGCAACCTCGCCGTGCACGCACAGCGGCATGCCGATTTCGGCCATCTTTTCCAGCACCGGACGCACCGCGTCGAAATCCCGCACGCCGGAGGCGGAATTGGTCGTGGCACCGGCGGGATAAAGTTTTACCGCCGTGGCGATCCCCTCGGCGTGGGCCCGCGCGACATCGGCAGCGTCCGTGGTCTCGGTGAGGTACAGGGTCATCAGCGGGGTGAAATCGGCCCCCGGCGGCAGGGCCGCGCGGATACGGTCGCGGTAGGCAGCGGCCTGTGCGGCGGTGACGACGGGCGGGATCAGGTTCGGCATCACCAGCGCGCGGCCGAAATGGCGGGCGCTGTCGCCGACGACGGCCCTCAACATCGCGCCGTCGCGCAGGTGCAGGTGCCAGTCGTCGGGACGGCTGAGGGTGATCGCGGTGCGCGCAGTCTGGCTCATGGCATGGAGGTATCACCAAGGACATGGCGGGCACCAGACCTTTGAGAAAGCACGCCGGCGCACCGGCCGCGTGGGCGGACCGCGCGATCAGCCCGGCGTGCTCTCGGTCCGCGCTTCGGCGGCGTGGGCCCGGGTGCCGATATCGCGCAACTTGCGGACAAAGAAATCGGCGTCGCCGGTTTTGATGCCCCGTTCGCAGATACGTTCGGCCATGGCAAAGCGCCCCTGCACCTCGAGCGATCTGAGCAGGGTGCGCAGATAGGCCGGATTTTTCTGCCGCGCCCGCCACAGCTGCGCAAAGCCGGTGGTGTCGAGGGTGCCGCTCATCGCGCCTTCGATCGCGGGCGCGGTGATGCCGGTCTGGTCCCAGATCCGGGCAAGGCGCGGTCCTGTATAATCGCAGCGCAGCAGACTGACGTTGGGTTTGCGGAACAGCGCCGCGTGCACCCCGTCGGGGCCTGCCGGATCCGCCGCAACCCAGGCGTGACGCGCGGCATCGAGCATGTCGGGCGCATAGCCGAACCGCGAGGTGAAATCGCGCCGCCGATGCGCCATGTACCGCCTGTCCCAGCGCACGACGGCAGGGGCGAGCGTTGCCACGGGGCGCAGGGCCAGCACGGCAGCGCCCGGTGCCGCGACGGAATAGGCCGCCGCCGCATGGCCCCCCGCGTGGTGGCCGAAAAACAGCGTCGCGTCGAAATCCTCGAAAAACCCCTCGTCGATCAGCCGGTCGACATAGCCGTACAGGCGCGTGCCGCGAAACCATGTGTCGGCGCGCGCGATGATCGTCAGCAGCGACCAGCCGTTGCGCGCCACATGATCGAATCCGCGCGGGTGGGCGCGGGGGCGGGCCCGGATTTCAGCCTCGCTCTCGAAGGTCACGAACAGCTTCGGGCCCGCGTCGATGAACAGGGCGGCATAGTCGTCGCCCAGCGGTTCGAGATAGCCGTGTTCATCGCCGTAGTCGTCGAGCGCGGCCCAGAACCCTTGCGGGGTATGGCCCGAAAGGTCTGCGGTCAGGTCGGGAAGGGGCAAAGCCATGGCAGATACGGTCCAAATTCGTTCTGTCTGTCTTCACAGCATAATGCGGCGAAAAGGTGCAGGGCGAGCGGTATCGGCGGGTGTTTGCCCAGATCATTGTAAACGCGCTGTTTCCGGCTGCGCAACACACGCCGCGCCGCCGGTTCCGCGACCGGTCTGCAGCGGTCAGAAAAACGCCTGAAGGCCGGTCTGCGCGCGGCCAAGGATCAGCGCGTGGATGTCGTGGGTGCCCTCATAGGTGTTCACCGTCTCGAGGTTGATCATGTGGCGCATCACCCCGAACTCCTGGCTGATGCCGTTGCCGCCGTGCATGTCGCGCGCATCGCGGGCGATGGTCAGGGCCTTGCCGCAGTTGTTGCGCTTCATCAGGGAAATCATTTCGGGTGCGGCGTGCCCCGCCTCCATCAGACGGCCCACCGCCAGGCTGCCTTGCAGGCCGAGGGCGATTTCTGTCTGCATGTCGGCGAGCTTTTTCTGGAACAATTGCGTCTGCGCCAGCGGTTTGCCGAATTGGCGCCGGTCGAGACCGTATTGCCGTGCCGCGTGCCAGCAGGCCTCCGCCGCCCCCATCACGCCCCACGAAATACCGTAGCGCGCCCGGTTCAGACAGCCGAACGGCCCCTTGAGGCCCTGAACGCCGGGCAACAGCGCCTCTTCGGAAACGGCCACGTCCTTCATCACGATTTCGCCCGTCACGCTCGCCCGCAACGACAATTTCCCACCGATCTTCGGCGCGCTCAGACCGGGCGTGCCCCAGTCGAGCACGAAGCCGCGGATCTTGCCGCCGTGCGCCTCGGACTTTGCCCAGACGACGAACACATCGGCGATCGGCGCGTTCGAGATCCACATCTTCGCGCCGTTCAGGACATATCCGTCGGCGGTTTTCCGGGCCGTCGTCTTCATTGCGTTCGGGTCCGATCCGGCGTCTGATTCGGTCAGGCCGAAACAGCCGATCAGGGTGCCCGCGGCAAGGCCGGGCAGGTATTTTTGCCGCTGCGCCGCACTGCCGTAGGCGTGGATCGGGTACATCACCAGGGACGATTGCACCGACATCATCGACCGATACCCCGAATCGACACGTTCGACCTCGCGCGCAATCAGCCCATAGGTGACATAGCCCGCGCCGAGGCCGCCGTATTCCTCGGGCACCGTCGCGCCCAGCAGACCCGCGTCCCCCATGAGGGTGAAAATCTCCGGATCGGCGGATTCCTCGGCATAGGCGCGGGTGACGCGCGGCTGAAGCACGTCTTGCGCAAAGTCGCGCGCGGCGTCGCGCAACATCCGCTCATCCTCGCTGAGCGCCGCATCGAGGCGAAAAGGATCGGCCCAGTCGAAAGGACCGAGGTCGGGGCCAAATCCCGTGGCGGAAATCGGTGTGGTTTCGTTCATCGGAACGCTCCGGCAAAGGCGCGGGGCGCCGGTTTAACTGGTGCGCCATATAATAGTGCGTTCGTGGGCGAGCGGCAAGCCGGGCAGGGCGGTGCGGTGGGTTCCGCACCCGCGCCGGATGCATGTCGGGGGCATGTACGCGGCCACCGACAGGGCGCCCCGGCGGCAACGACCGGCGCGTCCCGCGGCAGCCGGGGCACCTTTGCAGGCTGCCGCGCCGATCTTTCGGCGGGCCGGTCTGAGACTGTCTTCAGGGCCGATATGGCTGCCGTGAGGTCACAAGCGCGGCCTTTGTCATCGGATAACGGGACAGACTAATTGACTATCGCGGCCACTATGGCGACTTTTTGCGCATCGGCGGCGCCTTTTGTCCGGCCCGCCTCATTGAAAAGGTCACTCATATGTTGAAAAAAACACTTCGCGCCCTCGCCACGCTTGCCGCCATCGCCGCAGCGCCGGCCGCCTGGGCCTGTCCCGACTGGCAGGGCCGTCCGCATTTCGGGCAGATCGACCTCAGCGCCGGGTTCACCCCCGACCCCTTCGTGCGCAATGTCACCGCCGGTGGCACGATCAACGTTCAGCGGTGTTTCTCGGGCGGCTTTTCGGGCTTTGTCACCACGCGTCCGGATTTCGACATCTACTGGAACGGCGGGACGCAGCGGTTCACCATCGCCATCGAGAGCAACGCCGACGCCATCCTGCTGGTGAACGCACCCGACGGTTCATGGCATTACTCGGACGATTACCGTGGCACGAACCCCGCGATCACCTTTTTCAATCCGCAGGACGGTCTGTATGACGTCTGGATCGGCTCGTATGACGGATCGCGCCGCAACCCGGCCCGGCTGATCGTGACAGAGTTCAACTATTGATCCACGGCCAAGGCGAAGGAACCGGATCGCCCGGGCCCGAGCGGTCTGACATCCGGCAAGACACCTGACAACGGGGTTCTGCCGATGCCGGACCTGACATACCTGCCCTATGCCGCCGATCTCGCCGCCTGCCTGCGGGCAGGGGGCGGCGATACCTGCGGGATGCCCGCCGAGCGTGTGGTGTCGGACGGACGGGACACACCCTGTCGCGTCTGTCTGGACGATGTCCCTGCCGGTGCCGAAATGCTGATCGCGGCGGCCCGGCCGTTCGACGTTCCGGGTCCCTGCGCCGAAACGGACCCTATCTTTTTGGTGCCGACGCCTGCGCGCTGGCCCGGGCCCGGCCTGCCGCCGGTCCTCGCGATCTCGTCCGTATATCTGCTCAAGGGTTATGACGCGGCAGGACGGATCGTCTATGGTACCGGCAGCATCGCCGCCGGTGCGCAGATCCAGATCCATGCAGGCGCGCTTCCGGAGCGGGCCGATATCTCTTGGATCGATGTAGGATCGGCGCGCAACAACTGCTTTCTGACGCGAATCACCTGCCACATTCAGGAACCTACATGACCGCTGATCCTGCCTTTGCCGCCCCGCCGGGGGATCCGTTGGCCACGGCACTCGACTGGCACCGGGCCGGGCGCAGGGTGGCCCTCGCGACGGTCGTCGAAACCTGGGGGTCTGCGCCGCGTCAGACCGGCGCGCAGCTGGTGATCGACGCGGACGGCGCGATGGAGGGATCGGTCTCGGGCGGTTGTGTCGAAGGCGCCGTCGTCGTCGAGGCGATGGAGGCGCTGGATGCCGACGCCGCCCGCCTGCTCGAATACGGGGTTAGCGACGACGAGGCCTTTGCGGTCGGCCTCGCCTGTGGCGGCCTCATCCGCGTGCTCGTCGAACCCGTGGGCCGGGTCGTGCCTGCCGCAATTCTCGAGGCGTTGGTCGCGGCGCGCACCGCACGCGCCGCGGTGGCGGTGGTGCGCGATCTGGCGGGCGGTACGCCGCATATCGCGCAACCTTCGGCCTATCCCGACCGGTTCCGGCTGGATCGTTCCGGGATCGAGGCGGACGAACGGACGTTCGTCGCCATCCACAACCCACCGCTGCGGCTGGCCGTCGTCGGGGCCGTGCACATCGCGCAGCCGCTGGTGGTGATGGCGCGGCTTGCGGGATTCGATGTGGTGGTGATCGACCCACGGCCCGCCTTTGGCGCGGCGGCGCGGTTTCCGGGCACCCGCATCCTCGACGACTGGCCCGACGCCGCACTTGCGGGCTGGGGCCTGGATGCGCGGACTGCGGTGGTCACGCTGACCCATGACGCGAAACTCGACGATCCGGCGATCCGCGCCGCGCTGGCCTCGGACATCTTCTACCTCGGTTGTCTGGGGTCCACGCGCACCCATGCCAAACGGGTGGACCGGCTGCGCGCGGCAGGCGTGGCGGCGGCGGATATTGCGCGGATCCACGCGCCCGTGGGCCTCGATATCGGCGCACGCCAGCCTGCGGAAATCGCGGTCAGCGTGCTGGCGCAGATCGTCGCGACGCTGCGCCGCCCCACGACGAGCGGCACGACCGTATTGGCCGAATGAAATTCGGCGCCGTCCCGCTGGCGCATGCCCAAGGCGCCGTCATGGCCCATTCGCAGGCCCTTCCCGGCGGCGGACGGGTGCGCAAAGGCGTGGTGCTGACAGCCGCCCATCTGGCCGCCCTGGCCGATGCGGGTCTGCACGAGGTGGTCGTCGCGCGCCTGATGGCGGGCGACATGGGCGAGGACGCGGCGGCGCAGGCCGTCGGCACGGCATTGTGCGGCACAGGGTTGCGGGCCGGGCCCGCCGCCACGGGGCGGGTAAACCTCTATGCAGCAGGCGCCGGCGTCGTCGGCGTGAACGGCGCGGCGGTCACCGCCCTCAACGCCATCGATCCGATGATCACGCTGGCCACGGTGCCACCGTGGCGGCGCGTTGCGGCGGGGGAAATGGTCGCCACGGTCAAGATCATCTCCTACGGTGTGGCACAGACCAGCGTCACGGCCTGCGGCGCGACCGCTGCCGGAGCATTGCGGCTGCATCCGGCGGTTTTGCAAGAGGCCTGCCTGATTGAAACGGCGTCCGGGGCCCGCGCCCCCTCCGCCAAGGGTCGCGCGGCGGTGCAGGCCCGGTTGCTGCGTCTGGGCGTCACCCTCGCCCCGCGCGTCGTTGTGCCGCATGCGACAGGTGCGGTGGCGGCGGCCCTCGCGGACGCGACAGAGCCGCTGATCCTGATCCTGACCGCCTCTGCCACCTCGGACATCGCCGACGTCGGGCCCGCCGCCCTGATCGCGGCGGGGGGGCATGTGACCCGGTTCGGGATGCCGGTCGATCCCGGCAACCTGTTGTTTCTGGGTGCCCTTTCGGACGTCTGCGTCGTCGGCCTGCCGGGATGCGCCCGCTCGCCCGCGCTGAATGGGGCGGACTGGGTACTCGAGCGGGTGATCTGCGGCGTGCCCGTCACGGCGCAGGATATCGCGGCAATGGGCGTCGGCGGATTGCTCAAGGAGGTTGCCGCCCGGGGCCGCCCGCGAGAGGGCTGAAATGCAACCGGCTGTGGCCGATTTTCCATACCCCGCGCGAATTTGAGGTTCTCAGACCGTTGAACCCATGATTAGATTGGGAGGCCTGAACGGGGATCGCGTTTGTTTTCTCCGCAAGGGCCGGATGCCTGCGGTTGCGACTTCATGATTGACGATGCCATGAACGATGACGCTATGAACGACGACGCCATGAACGACGACGCCATGATTGACAGTGCCGCGTATCGCGCGACCCACAGGAAGAGCGGCCTCACACGCCGTGGCGAGGCCATTGCCGGCCTCATACGACCGGAACGGGAGATAGGATCGTTTTCGGGTACCGGACTGAACTTTGACAAAACAGGATAGAACCATGCGATTTACAACACTTGCCCTTGCTGCCGCCCTCGCCGCCCCGCTGGGCGCCGCACCCGCACTGGCCGAAGGATTTTCGGTGCGCGATCTCCTCGAGACGACGGACCGTGACGAATGCCTGCGCCGTGGCGAACGTGCATTGCAGGGGATCGTCAAGAACGGCGGCGGACAGGTCGATGTGACCGAATGGATCATTTATGGCTGGGATATCGGACCGGGCGTGAACGATCTGACTCTGATGTGCCCGGTGGTGAACGGTGGTGTGGTGAACGGTTTTCTCGTCGTATACGGCGACGGCGACGAGCAGGACCGCTCGACCCTCGCGGATGACATCCTGCGCAATTTCTGACCGGCCTGCATCCATGCCCCGCGCGGCCCTTTTGCACCGCGCGGCGGCCCCGGTGTTTCAGGCCCTCGGATCTGATGCCGGGATCCTGATCTGAACGCCACTTTGCGCGTACTTTCGCCTTTCTGGCGTTGCAGATGGCCGCCGTAGAAGGAGTGCTGCGCGGATCGCGTCCGCAACAGGTGAGGACTGTCATTCTCACGTCGGTCAATGGCGGATACGCCGAATGCAGCCGGCTGGCGCGGATGCGGCAGCAGTGGCACCGACCCGTTTTTCCGCGCCACCGATCGGTGTATCCCCCAGGGTCGGATCTGGCCGGATACCGCGCATGTCGTAGGGCAAAGACCATGATCGAACGAAAAAGCCCCGCAAAAAGCAGGGCTTTACCATCGGCCTGTGCCGACGCCGACCGGTATCGATCGGACTTTACTGACGCATCGGCCCGATCATCATCACCATCTGCCGCCCTTCGAGACGGGGAAAACTCTCGACCTTGCCGAGATCGACGGTGTCGTCGGCAACCCGCTCGAGCAATTGCCGCCCCAGATCCTGGTGCGCCATCTCGCGCCCGCGAAACCGCAGCGTCACCTTGACCTTGTCGCCATTCTCCAAAAACTTGAAAACGTTGCGCATTTTCACGTCGTAATCATTCTGATCGGTATTTGGCCGAAATTTGACCTCTTTGATCTCGATGATCTTCTGGTTCTTGCGGGCCTCGGCCTCTTTCTTCTGGGTCTCGTACTTGAATTTTCCGAAATCCATGATCTTGCAAACCGGCGGCGATGCGTTGGGCGAAATCTCGACAAGGTCGAGTCCGGCCTCTTCTGCCATCGCCAGTGCGCGCTCCGGCGAAACGACGCCGACGTTTTCACCTTCGGCGCCGATAAGTCTCACGTCGGTGCCGCGAATGCGGTCGTTGATACGGGGGCCGGTGTCGCGCGTAGGCGGCGCGTTATGGGGTCTGCGGGCTATGGTGTCGGTCCTTTTGGATGGAATATCATGCCAATAACCTAGGCGGTGGCGCGGGCGGATTCAAGCGGCGAATGTGGCCCGGATACCGGTGCTGCGTGGTTATCGAACCGATGCCCGGCGGCGGGATCACTCTTTCATCGCGCGCATCCTTCTGACATATATTGTGATAAGGGCCGCTTTGGTCCGCAGTATTGCACTGAATTTTTCCTGGAGGGAAATATCATGAAACGGATTGCGACGATCGTCGTTGTGCTGGCCGTCGCGTTGGGCGCGTGGTGGTTTATTCAGGATCGCGAGGCAACACGTGTGGCTGAGGAAGCCGCCGAAGCGCAACGGGTAGAGGATGCCGCCGCTGCCGAGGCTGCCGCTGCCGAAGAGGCTGCTGCCGCGGAGGCCGCTGCCGCCGAAGCCGCCGCCGCCGAAGAGGCTGCCGCCGCAGAAGCTGCCGCCGCCGAGGAGGCCGCCGCATTAGCTGCCGCTGCCGAAGCCATTGCTGCGGAAGAAGCTGCGGCACTCGCCGAGGAAGAAGCGGCGCTTGCCGAGGCCATCGCCGCCGAAGAGGCCGCTGCCCTCGAGGCAGAGGCTGCGACGACCGAGCAGGCGGAAGCCGACGCTGCCGCCGACGTAGCCGCGGCCATTGCCGCCGAGGAGGCCGCTGCCGCTGTCGAAGCGACAGAGGCCGCCGCAGCCGAAGCCGCAGCTGCTGTCGAGGCAGCCGCCGCAGAAGCCGCCGCCGCAACCGATGCCGCTGCCGATGAGGCCGCTGCCGCCATCGCCGAAGAGGCCGCCGCCGCCGAGGCTGCCGCACAAGAAGCCATCGCCGAAGCCGTGGAACCGGAGGCGCCCGTCGCTGACACGGCTGTGGCCGACGAAGGTGCTGCCGATGGCATTGTCGACGTCGAGCAGACCGCAGAAGAGGCCGCTGCCGTGGTCGACGAAGCGTCCGGGGCCGTCGAGGCCGAGGTTGCCGATGGGGAGACCGCCGAGGTCGCGCCGGCGTCCGAGGCTGGCGTTGCGGGTGACGAAGGTATCGGAACGCAGCTGCCGCTCGCCGAGCTGCTCGACCCTGCGAACTTCGATCTCGATGCCGTGACGGCGGCAATTCAGGGCTCGACACTCGAGACCGAGACGAAGCAGTTGCTGACCAATGCGCTTGTCGCCGCACAGAACAGCCCCGCGCTGCTGCCGACGGTCCTTGAGCGTGTGGGCACAGCGCTCGGTCAATAAGGCCGCAACGGCCCGGTCGGTCGGCATGTCCGACCGGTCACGAGAAAACGCCGCGCAGGTACTCTGCGCGGCGTTTTCATGTCCGGCCTCACGCGGGCCGTATCGCCCGGCCCGGATGGCTCAGCCGACGAAGGCCTTTTCAACCACGAACTGCCCCGGCTCCGAATTCGATCCCTCGGTCAGTCCGGCCTTTTCCATCAGGGCCTTGATATCGACGTTGAACGCCAGACTGCCGCAGACCATGCCCCGGTCGGTCCCGGGGTTCAGCGGCGGCACGCCGAGATCGGCGAAAACCTCGCCGCTGTCGATCAGCGTCGTGATCCGGCCCATCTTCGCGCTGTTTTCGCGGGTGGTGGTTGGATAATAGCGGATTTTCGCCAGGGCATCCTCGCCCAAAAGCTCGATCATCATCTCGTCGGCCTTCAGGTCGGCAATCAGATTGGCGCCATAGGCCAGCTCGTCCACATCGCGGCAGGTATGGGTGACGATGACTTCCTCGAACTTCTCGTAGGTCTCCGGCTCGCGCAGCAGCGACGCGAACGGCGCAAATCCGGTGCCGGTGGCGAACATGTACAGCCGTTTGCCGGGCAACAGCGCGTCATGAACCAGGGTGCCGACGGGTTTGGGCCGCAGGATGATCTCGTCACCGGGCAAGATATGTTGCAGGCGGGACGTCAGCGGCCCGTCGGGCACTTTGATCGAATAGAACTCCAGCTCGTCGTCCCAGGCGGGCGAGGCGATGGAATAGGCGCGCAGCAGCGGTTTTTGCCGCCCCGTCACCGGATCCGGCGCGCCCATCAGGCCGATCATCACGAATTCGCCCGAGCGGAACCGGAACGACGCGGGCCGCGTCACCCGAAACGAGAACAGGCGGTCGGTGTAATGCTGCACGGCGGTGACGGTCTGTGCGTCGGGCAGGACGATCGGGGTAGCGGCGGTCTGGGTCACGGGCATGGCTTCTGTCATGTGATATGGACGGTCCCTCGGGGCCGATCTCCTCTTACAGTTTGTTTGTGTGCGAATAAAGGGGGGGGCCGCACGGCGGGTGCGGTCCGCGGGAGGGACGGGCGGTTTCGCCGGCCTTGTTCGCCAGCCTTGACAGAGTGCCGAAATGGCCGAATGTCACGACCGGGCCTGAACAATGGGATGAGCGACGCGCCCCGCCCGATCCCGCGTTCTAACGACCCTGTCCGCGCAGGCGCGCTTGATAATCGTGGGCGCGCCAGTCGGCCCGCGCCAGCCACTGATCCTGCGGCTGCCGGGCTGCAAGGTCGTCCGAAATGGCAACCTCGTCGAAACCCGACCTGCGGGCCATCGCGTATTGATCCGCGATGACATGGCCGTGGGCGCGCAGGCGCCCCGCAAACCCCATCTCGCGCAACCGGCGCGCGATGGTAAAGCCGCGACCGTCCGCAAAGCCGGGAAAATCCACACGCACTGCCGCGATGCCGTCCAGCATCCCGGCAAGCGCATCGGCAGGCGCATCCGAGGGCAGATGAACCGCCGTCGGCGGCATCGCATTAGCGGCGATCTGGTCGAGCGGAATGAACGTGCCCGCAAAATCATCCGCCGCAAATCCCGTATCGGTAACGAGAATACTCATGTCAGGGGCCTTTCAGGTGAGTGCAGGTGTCCGGACGGGCGTGCCATCCAGAAAGTGAATCCCGCATTCGGTCTTGTCGGTATCGCGCCACCGCCCGGCGCGCGGATCCTCGCCGTCATTCACCCGGGTGGTGCAGGGCGCGCAGCCGATCGAGGGATACCCCTTTGCGACCATCGGATGGCGCGGCAGATTGTTCTGCGCAATGTATTCGGCCATGTCCTGGGTCGTCCAATAGGCCAGCGGATTGATCTTGATCCGCCCGGTCACGACGCCGTCCTGCTCTTCGACCTCAAAGAAATCGAGGGCCGCGCGCGTCGTTCCCTGATAGCGTTTGCGTCCCGAAATCCAGCTGCCAAAGGTGCTGAGGGCGGTCTGCAGCGGCACCGTCTTGCGCAGGGCGCAGCAGGCATCGGGATCGTGCAGGTGCAGCAGGTTTTCATTGTCGGCGTCGAACAGGCGGTCGCGGTCGGCGCGCACGATCCGCACGTCGGTCAGCTGCAGCCGCTCGGCAACCTCCATCTGATAGGTCAGGGTTTCGGCGAACAGCATTTCGGTGTCGATGAAGATCACGGGCGTATCGCGCGCCGTGACCGACAGCATGTGCAGCAAGACAACCGATTCGGCACCGAACGAGCTGACGAGGGCGGTTTGCCCCAGCGTCGGATCGGTGATGGCGCGTCCAAGCACCTCGGTCGCCGAATGGTGGCGATAGCGTTGGTTCAGCGCGCCTGCGAGAGGTTTAAGCGGCATCGGCTTTCTCCTTTTCGGGGTACAGGGCGGCCTTGAACGGGGCCAGCCCGAGACGACGATAGGTGTCGAGAAACGTCTCGTCGGGCGCGTCGCGCACCGCCAGATAGGCAAGCACGAGGCGTTCGATCGCGGGCACGATCTCGTCATAGGCAAAACCGGGCCCGGCGCGTTCCCCGATGGTCGCGTCCTCCATCCCGGATCCGCCCAGCGTGATCTGATAGTTCTCGACGCCCGCCCGGTCGAGGCCGAGGATGCCGATGTGCCCGACGTGATGGTGCCCGCAGGCGTTGATGCAGCCCGAGATCTTGATCTTTAGCGGGCCGACGTCGTGCTCGAGTTTCATCGCGTCGAACCGGGTGGCGATTTGCTGTGCCACGGGGATCGAGCGGGCGGTGGCCAGCGCGCAGTAATCCATGCCGGGGCAAGCGATGATGTCGGAGGCCAGACCGATGTTCGCGGTCGCAAGATCGGCGGTGCGCAGCGCGGCGTAGAGTGCGGGCAGATCGGATTTGTGCACATGCGGCAGGATCACGTTCTGTTCGTGGCTGATGCGCAACTCGTCGTGGGCATATTGCGCGGCCAGATCGGCGAGAGTGCGCATCTGCTCCGCCGTCGCATCGCCCGGCGTCGCGCCGTGCTTTTTCAGGCTGACCGAGACGATCGCATAGCCCGGCGCCTTGTGGGCGGTCAGGTTGGTATCCGACCACGAGCGGAACGCGGGGTTGGCCAGACGCGCGGCCTCATAACCGTCCGTCGGCGCCTCGCGGTAGATGGGTGGCGCGAACTGCGCCTCGAGATTATCCAGCACGGCCTGATCGTTGCCCGCGAAGGCCGCGCGTTTTACCGCAAAGGCCGCTTCGACGCGGGCGCGAATATCGTCGATGCCGTTCTCGTGGACGGTGATCTTGATCCGCGCCTTGTACTTGTTATCGCGACGGCCCAGCACGTTGTAGACGCTGACGATGGCCTCGCAATAGGGCAGCAGATCGGCCTTGGGCAGGAAATCTCGGATCACCTTGCCGATTATCGGTGTGCGGCCGAGACCGCCACCGACGATTACCTCGAAACCGGGATCGCCCGCGGCGTTGCGGACCATGCGCAGCCCGATGTCGTGCGCCTTGGTGACGGCGCGGTCGGTGCTGCTGCCGGTCACGGCGATCTTGAACTTGCGGGGCAGGAACTGAAATTCGGGGTGGTCGGTGGACCACTGGCGCAATAGCTCGGCGACGGGACGCGGGTCCTCGATCTCATCCGCCGCGGCACCGGCGAAATGATCTGCCGTCACGTTGCGTATCGTGTTACCTGACGTCTGGATCGCATGCAGGCCAACCTCGGCCAGCGCGTCGAGCATGTCGGGGACGTCTTTCAGCGCGGGCCAGTTATACTGGATGTTCTGGCGGGTGGTGAAATGGCCATAACCCTTGTCCCACCGCTCGGCGAGATGGGCAAGCTGCCGCATCTGGGCGCCGTTCAGCGTGCCGTAGGGGATCGCCACCCGCAGCATATAGGCGTGCAGCTGCAGATACAGACCGTTCATCAGGCGCAGCGGCTTGAATTCGTCCTCGGTCAAAGAGCCATCGATACGCCGCGCAACCTGCGCGCGAAACTGGGCGTTCCGTTCGGCGAGAAAGGCGGTATCGAAATCGGTATAGGTATACATGGTGTCTCCTGTCGTCTGGCCGGCGATTTCTTTCAAAGAAATCGACGTCGAAATCTTTCAAAGATTTCGTTTACCTCAGAGGTTTTCCTGTTTGCCGTGGGCGTAGTTCGACGGACCACGGGTGCGGAATGCCTCGCGGAAATGGGTGGGAACCGGTCCGGTCGCCGCCGGACTGACCTCGGCCAGATAGGCCCCGACGATCACGTCCGGCTGCGCCTGCGCATCGAGCAGGCGGATCGCTGCATGCGCCTCATCGTCGAGAACCTTGGCCTCGGCAATCGTCGTCGACCAGCGGTCGTCGGCGGTCAGCCAGACGGCGTCTCCCTCGAGCAGTCGATTGGCAGTGACGACCTGTGGGGCATAGGGACGGCTCATCGTGTGGCCTCCTGTGGCAGGGTTTCGAGGGCGTCGAGGGCACCGCGCGGCGCGAGGCCATAGAACATCAGCGCAGGACCGGTCAGACCTGCGTCGGTCAGCGTGGGTTCGAGACGGGCGATGGTCGTCGACAAAATACGCTGATCGGCACGGCTGACGTTTTCGATCACCGTGACGGGGGTGGCCGGATCGGCGCCGTGCATCATCAGCCGGCCTTGCAGGAACCGCGCGCTCTTCTTGCCCATGTAAATCGCCGCAACCTCGCCGGGTCGGGCCAAGCTGCGCCAGTCGTGTTCGGCAAAACCGCGGGTGTCGTGACCGGTCATGAAGCGGATCGCGGAATTGCGGCCGCGCTTCGTCAGGCTTTGGCCAAGGGCCGCGACGGCGGCGGAGGCGGTGGTGATGCCGGGCACGATGCGCCAGGTCAGTCCCGCCGCATCGACTGCCGCGATTTCCTCGTCCAGCCGCCCGAAGACGGTAGGATCGCCGGATTTCAGGCGCACGACGTGATGGCCGTTTAGCGCGTGTTCGACGATGAGTGCGTCGATGTCGGTCTGCGAGATCGACGGGCCGAAGCCCTCCTTGCCGGCATCCACCATGATCGCTTCGCGACGCGCGAGTTCGAGGATTTCGGGCGTGACCAGCCGGTCGAAAATCACCACATCGGCGTTGTCCAGCGCGTTTCGCGCCTTGAGCGTGAGGAGCTCCGGATCACCCGGACCAGCGCCGACGAATGCGACATCACCGGCCGTGACCGGGGCGTCCAGATGCCGCGACAAAAGCGCGTCCAATGCCGGCTGGACGGCTGTTTCGCCCGCTTTCTCAATCGCCTGCGGACCGCTCTTGAAGTAGAATTCCGACCAGAAATCGCGCCGCCTGCGGCCCATCGGCAAGGCCTCGACCGCACCGCGAAACCTCTTGCCGATGCGGGCCAGCACGCCGAGTTGCGCGGGCAGACGCTCTTCGAGGTCGGCCTTGATCGCGCGGGCCAGCACGGGGGCCGCGCCTTCGGTGCCGATGGCGATGGTCACGGGATCGCGGTCGACGATGGCGGGCGTGATGAACGCGCTGCCCTCGAGGTTGTCGACCATGTTCACCAGCGCCCCGTCCGCCCGGGCCAGGCGCGCCACACGGGCGTCCTCGGTGTCGTCGTCGTTGGCCGCATAAAACAATACGGCGCAGAGCGCGTCGCCGTGGTCGAAGGCGCGCTCGACCAGCGTCAGTTTGCCGATTTCGGCAAGGCGGCGGACCGACGGGTCCGGCGCCACGGCAAAGACCGTCAGGTGGGCGTCGGTTTTCATGAGCAGCCGCAGCTTGGCCAGTGCGCATTCACCGCCGCCGGACACGACGATGCGGCGGCCTGCGACGGCGACGAAGATGGGAAAATGCTGCATTGGTCTGCCCGCGTTGTTTCTGACCTTCAATATAGAACAATGTTCCGGGTTTTGACCATTGCGCCACGTGGATAAGAACGTATGCTTAATGTGCGTCTGAATATGCGACAGGCGTTCCGGATCTGGAGGAGGGCGCGAATGGCATTCCGCATCGACGACACGGATCGGAAGATCCTTTCCGCGCTACAAGAGGACGCAGGCCGCCCGCTGGACGAAATCGCCCGCATCGTCGGCTCGTCCAAGACGCCGGTGTGGAACCGCATCCGCAAAATGCGCGCGGCGGGAGTGATCGGTCGGCAGACGGTCGTTCTCGACGCCCAGGCGCTTGGGTTCGAGGCCACGTTCTTCGTGCTGATCCGCACCTCTGAACACGATGCCGACTGGCAGGCGCGGTTCCTGAAGGCGCTGATGGAGCGCCCCGAAGTACAGGAGGCGCACCGGCTCGCGGGCGATATCGACTATATTCTGAAGGTGCGGGTGCGCAATGCGCGGGCCTACGACACGTTCTATCAGGCGCTGATTTCCGAGGTCCGGGTGTTCAACGTCACGGCCTTGCTGTCGATGGAAGAGATCAAATCGACGATGGCGCTGCCGTTATGAAATAGCGTTGCCGGCGCGCCGAGACACAGACGCTGGCGCTGTAGGCACGATGGCGATCTAGGCCGAGACCATCAACCGCTCGAACCCGTGGAAATGATAGATGTCGGCATAGCGCGGTTCGGCCTCGAGGCGCAGGGCGGGGCAACGCTCGAACAAGACGCGAAACCCCTGCAACAGTTCGAGTCGGGCCAGCGGTGCGCCGACACAAAAGTGGATGCCCGCGCCAAACGACGTATGCGCCGGGCTCTTGCGGGACGGATCGAAGGTTTCGGGGTCGGCGTAGACCGCCGGATCGCGGTTGGCGGCCCCCAAAAGACAGCCGATCTCTTCGCCGCAGCGAAAGGTATGACCGCCGATCTCGACGTCTTCATAGGCATAGCGGGCAAAGAAATGTAGCGGAGGATCAATTCGCATTATCTCTTCGACGCAGGGGCCGTCGATGGTGCGGTGCCCGGTGCGCAGCAAGGTCGCGGTGCCGTTGCCGAGTGTGTGAACGGTCGCCTCGTGGCCCGCGTTCAGCAGCAGGATACAGGTCGAGATCAGCTCGGCCTCGGTCAGCCGCTGGCCGTTTTCTTCGGCGGCGATAAGTTCGGACAAGAGGTCGTCGGTCCGGGATTTTCGTTTTTCGGCGATCAGGGCTCGCAGGAACGCCGTGAACGCATCGCAGGCGCGGGCGGCGTTGCGTTCGATGTCCGGATCGCGGCGCGGCGTGTACATCAGGATCATGGCGTTCGACCATCCCAGCAGGTCATCGGCATGACGTTCGGGGACGCCGAGCAAGCGGCAGATCACGATCACCGGCAGGCGGGTTGCATAATGGTGCAGCAGATCGAAGGATCCGCCCGGAAACCGGTCGATCAGATCGTGGCAGATTTGCGCCACCTCATCCGCCATGCCCGCGATCCGGCGCGAGGTGAAGGCGCGCAGGACCAGCCCGCGCAGGCGCGGATGCCGCGGCGGTTCGAGCTGGAGGAGGGAATTGTCTTCGACCTCGAAGAAGGCCGCCAGATGCGGCGGCACAGGGTTGCGCGCCTCGGGCGGCACCTCGCGTCCCAACCGCC
This sequence comes from uncultured Alphaproteobacteria bacterium, assembly GCA_963761735.1. Taxonomy (GTDB): domain Bacteria; phylum Pseudomonadota; class Alphaproteobacteria; order Rhodobacterales; family Rhodobacteraceae; genus CAVXHQ01. The sequence goes on along the minus strand of CAVXHQ010000001.1, from coordinate 639,175 downwards.
GGTCCCGCAGGACCGCCGATACCACGGCATGCGATACGGCGCAGGGCATGCCCACGGCGGGCCAGTCGAACAGATCCCCGTGTGCGCGCATCCGTTCGTAGAACGGGTAAGGGTCCTGGACGAAGGTGTCGTCCGTGGTGGTTTGATCGGTGCAGAACATCGTCGCACTTGGCCCCACAGCGGGGGATCAATCAAGGGCAAATTTTCGCGGCCGGCAGGCCGGTCGGCGAAGACCCCGGTCGTGCGGCAACGCTATGTGTTCAGTCCCGGCATCTGGTGGGTCGGATTTAGGATGAATCTGTCCGGCTCGGATGTCCAGATCTTGCAGATGTATTCGTAGGGCGTGAGGCCGCCGAGGGTCTTGAGCCTTCGCGCGTAGTTGTAGGCCGCCATGAAGTCACCAAGGTGGGTGTGCAGCTGATCGTGGCTGTCGTAATGGTAACGCTTCACGGTCGCCTCCTTGATCGTTCGGTTCATTCGCTCGACCTGGCCATTGGTCCACGGATGGTTTGGCTTTGTCAGGCGGTGCTCGATCCCGTTGGCCTCGCAGATCATGTCGAAGCGCATCTGCCGCGAGTATGCCGTGTTCCTGTTCCGCGGCTGCTCGGCGAACTGGATGCCGTTGTCCGTCAGGATGGTGTGGACGTGATACGGCACGGCCTCGAGCATGTGCTGGAGGAACTCCCACGCCGTCTTCCGGTCGGCTTTCTCAACGAGCTGGGTCACGGCAAACTTGCTGGTCCGGTCAATGCCCACGAAGAGGTAGAGCTTTCCTTCCGCGGTCTGCACCTCCGCAATGTCGATATGAAAGAAGCCGATCGGATAGCGCTTGAATTTCTGTCGCTTCGGTTTGTCCCCCTCGACGTCCGGCAGGCGGGATATGCCGTGCCGCTGCAAGCACCGGTGCAGGGCCGACCGCGTCAGGTGCGGGATCGTCGGTTGCAGGGCATAAAGGCAATCGTCCAGCGGCAGCAGCGTATGGCGTCGAAAGGCGACGATCATCGCCTCCTCTGTCTCGGTCAGAACCGTCGAGCGCGGCTCTCTCGGCCCCGTCTTCATATCCTCAACCGTCGCCCGCCTGCGCCACTTTGCGACCGTCTTGGGATTGATCCCAAGCTCTTGGCTCAACTGCGAGAGCGAAGCTTGCGATCGCTGTATTGCTGCTCTGACGGCGTGCGTGGTCGTGGCGCTCCCGTGACGAACTTGTCCCATAATGCTTCCTTCCATTCCAACGAAAGGATCACACCATCAAACCGTGGGATCAAACACCTAGTGTTTGCGCCCCGGCGGGACCAGTTTCAGGGGGTCTGCTCCGGGGGCGTCCGGCTCCAGCACCTTGTGGAGGGCGGCCCAGCGACGGATGGCACATTGCTCTATTTGCGCGAGACTGGGGCTTGCATAGGCGGGCGTGCCCCGGGGCAGATGGCGCAAGTTGTGCAGCCCGTTGATGATCTGTTCGAGATCGCCCAATGCGTCCCGCAGACCCGTTTCCGTCAGGGCGCGATCCGGGCGGTCCGGCTCTGCGACGACGCCCGTGGAAAAACCAGCTTCGGTCGTCTCCCGGAAGTCGGACAGATCGGTGACGCCGATGTCGGGGTCGTGACGCGCGGACCATTCCGCCTCTGTTGCGGCCGGATCGCCGCTGTGGAGCAGGATCCGGCGCAGGCTCTCGGGGGTGAGGTGCGATTTGCACAGATAGGCGTCGCATTTGTCGTGCATCACACGGCCACCGGCATCCAGCGTATCGTCGCCGGTGATCATGATTGCCCGGCAGCCGTGGTTCAGTCGGTGATGACGCACGAGCGCCACCGCATCCGAACCGTCGCCTTCGGGCAGGCGGTAATCCAGCAGCACGATGTCGAACGGCCGCCAGTCGAGAATTTCGGGCAGATCGCGGGTACACTCCGCCTCCACCACCTCGACAGTGAAATCGAGCTGGGCCAGCAGGCGCGTCACGCGGCGCCGGTCGAATTCGCTGTCGTCGAGCAAAAGCACCCCAAGTGGCAGGGTCGGCGCGGCGGTGCCCGTGGGCAACGAGGAAAACGAGCGGTGAAGCGAACTTTGCATGGTGCCTCCGGCGGCGCGGGACTGCCAGCCGAACGTCGGCCCGACTGCGTCCAGATGTCGATAAGGTCACCATAAAACCGTTCCGTAAAATTTCCGGTAACGTCGTCGGCCGCCGTTCCGGTGCGCCCGACACGATGTCGGTCGGCCCGCCAAACAGCGAAAATACCGGGGTATTGCACCGCATTTATACGCAATTAGGTATTTAAGCGTGCGTTAGCCCTTGGCCGGTATCGATCTTGAAACACGAGGCAAGAGTGAGAACGGCATGCTGAACCTTAGGATCTTCTCGAACGCCGGAAAAACCGGCAAGACATTTCCGGCAACGGCCCCGTCGCAGCCCTTACGTGTTCAAACCGTGGCTGACGGCGCAGAGAAGATGGGTGTTGCGGGTCCGCACGCATCGCCGGTTGTATTGGCAGGGTCCGGCACGGCGGCGGCAGAGATACCGCCCACCCGCGATCACGGCACCGAGGACGGGAAGAAAAACGCTCAGGCAGGCCGGGACGCCGCACCGGATGCCGCCGCCGCACCAGATGCCGCCGCCGCCAACGATGCCTCGGCCCTAGACGATCTGATCTATCTGATCAGCCACGATCTGCGCGCCTCGATGCGGGCACTGCTGGAGGTGCCGGTCTGGATCAAGGAGGATCTGGAGGCGGCCGGTATTGCGCTGCCCCCCGGGGTCAGCGACCACATGCTGCTTCTGGATCGCCACACGAGCCGCCTTGACCGGATGCTTTTCGATCTTCTGGCACACTCGAGGATCGGACGGATGCAGGTGCCTTTGGACGTCGATGTGGATGCGATCCTCGGTCAGGTCGTCGACGAGGTGCCCTTGCCGGACGGTTGGCACATGCGCCGGACGCTGCACCATGAAAGCCTGCGGATCGGCGACAAGGACGTGATGACATTGTTCCGCGCCATCGTGTCGAATTGCGTGAAGCACCACGATGCCACCACGGGGCAGATTACCATCGAGACAACCACGCAAGACGGCGATTTTGTGCTGTGCGTGACGGACGATGGCCCGGGCATTCCCGCGGAGCATCGTGACAGCGTCTTTGACGTCATGCGCACGCTGCGTCCGCGCGATCAGGTCGAGGGCAGCGGCCTTGGTCTGGCGCATGTCAGAAAGATAGCCACGGTCTATGGCGGAACCGTCCGGTTCACGGACCCTCCCGGCGGCAATGGCGCATCGCTTGTGTTCAGGGTGCCGGCGGACGGCCGGCGCATGCCCGCGGCCCTCGCTGAACGGACGGATACATGAATATGGGGGTACAGGGCGGGCCCGCCGCAGGCCCGGGTATGGGACGTTCGGGCCGCCGGATTTCGGCCCTGCTCGTCGATGACAGCGATTTTGACCGCGAGCGGCTGTGCCGGATGGGACACAGCAGCGGGCTCGATATCGAAATCGTTGCGGTGCCGTCGATCGTCGCCATGCAGGATGCCCTGAACCGGCAGGATTTCGATCTGGTGCTGGTGGACTATCGTCTTGAGGAAGGCGACGGGATTGCCGCCGTCGATGTGATCCGGGCGCAGGACCGCAATCGCGATGTGGCCACGGTGATGGTCACCGGTGACGCCCGCTCGTCACTGGCGGTCGCGGCGATGCAGCACGGGTGCAGCGACTTTCTCGACAAGGGAGAGCTGACCCCGCAGATGTTCCGGGACCGGATGATTACGGTGCTGGACCGCGTAAGCGCAGAAAGCGAAACGCGCCTTGCCGGAATGATGCAGCCCGAACGGCTGCGCGCGGCCTTTATCGAAGCCTTCGATCCGCCGACAGTGCGCCGGATCCTGGAGCCTGCCTTGCGGCCTTTGCTTATCGAGGGGCTGACCGAGGCGCTGAAAACCGCCGGGCTGAACGGGGCGTTGCTGGATCAGGGCGGGGTCGAGAATTTCGTCGAGACCTTCCTCGAACCCGACAGTTTCGACTTTTTACCCTGATCGCGCGCGTCTCGGGATTGGTTTCGGGGTGTGGCGGGCGTCCGGTGAACATGACATTGCGCCCGCTGGCGCACCGTCAGGCGCCGACGTCGGGCCCCGGCAGAAACGACACGCCGTCGATGAGCCAGCCGCGATCGGTTTCGATCATCTTGTAGTCGAGGATATGCAGGACGCCCTGCGCGTCGCGTATCATCACCTTTTGATACAAGACCCCGGCGATCTCCCGCAGCTCGAGAAACCGGACCTCATCATGGCTCCAGACCATCGGATAGCCGTTGCGCACCATCGTGCCGAAATTCTCCGGTGTGCCGAACAGGCCCTGAATCGTCGGGCTGGCAAACCCGAAGGCGCCGCCGATGTCACGTTCGGTGAAGGCCTGAAGCTGACCGCCGATGGTATCCTGAATTTCGGTATCCTGCGCTGCCGCTGCCGTCGTCAGTAAAATCGCCGTCACCTGTCCCAGGACCGCCGCCCTCATCCATCCTTGCAAACGTCCCATGGGTCACTCCTGTCGTCCGGTTATGTATGATGTACGTCAGATCGGCGCGCGTAGTTTCGTTTTTGCGGTATTTTATTTGGCTGGGGCGCTTCTTTCGGGTCGATCTCCTGTACCTGCGCCCTGTAAGCGCAGGCCGGATCGGGCCCGGCGTCTGCAAAAAAGACCAGAAATTGCCGGTCGACTTTTCCGGCTGCCGCTACGCGGCGCAACGCCGAAGCGGATCGCCCGCCGGAACATTGACACGACCCGAACCGACGCCGTTCACACCAATGGACGCACGACGACGGTCTGCGAAGATGCGGTCATCGGCCGGGTTTCCACCGCGACAAACCGAGAGGCCGAGCGCGCTTTCAGGTTTTTTCGGCCTCGTTCGGCAAAAAGATGCCCGCATCGATGCCGCGCTGGTCCGCGCTGGCGCGGACGGCATCCTGTATCGCGGCACTCCTGTTCAGAAGCGACCGGAACCGCGTCTCATCCAGAACCAGCAGCGTGGAGGGTGCGATGACGCGAACTTCGATCCGGCGCGCCTTGCGCGTCAGCAGAGCCAGCTGACCGAACATCTCGCCTCTGCCGAGACGCCAGGTCTGACCCGCGCTTTCCAGTTCGACCGCCCCCGACGCGATGAAGAAAACGCTTTTGGCCAGACTGTCCTTGCCGACGATGATTTTTCCCGCGTCGACGTACCGGGTTTTCAGGACCCGTCCCAGTCTTTTGACGGTCCGGTCGTCAAGGTCGGCAAACAGCGGAAATTGCCGCACGAGTTCGGCGGCCTGCACCGCGATATCGAGGCGCGGACGCTTCTCTGCCGCCGTCCGGCGCCCGTCGAGATCCTGCATCAGCACCGTGTAGACTTCTGCGCCGATCAGGCCGTCCTCGCGGATGGCGGTGTATTCCCGCTCCTCGAGCCTCAGTGCCGTGCGCCGGATAAAGCGGCGTTCCAGCTCTTCGGCATAGCCCGGATATTGCAGCCGCAGCCCTTCGAGTGCTGTGCCGACGGTGTCGATCCGGCGGCTGAGCAGTTCGTGCAGCAGGTCTGCGACCCGGCGCCCGTGGATCCGGCGGATGCGCCCGTCGACGAAAGCGTCGAGGTCGCTCAGGATAAGGCGCTGCGACAGCAGCCGCTCGAACCGGTCGGCGGTCATCCGGGCCAGCGGCGCCGACAGACCCGCCCGGCTGTTCAGGACCACGGCGGCCCGAAAGGCGCGCCCGTAGGCCACGGACCGGCGGGCCGCGCGCTGATAGCCGCTGCGCCCGCCAGACCGCGCGGCTTCGATCAGCCGGTCCGCGTCGGTCAGGATCTGGTCCGCCATCCGCGCCGAAATCGTCCGCTCGCGGACGCGCGCCAGAATCGTGTCCCGCTCGAACCCGGCAAGCGCGATGAGACCGAGCGTGATCCGGTCCCGGTCGACGATATCGGCACTTTCCTCGGCCGCCGTGACCGCCCCGTCGAGACGTTTGCCAAAAATCTTTGCCTCTTTGCGCACGATATCATGGGTCAGCGCATAGGCATCGGTGGTGCGTGCCACGTCTTCGCGCACCGTCTGCAGGGCAACGGCGACGACCTGTCGCGACATTGCCGCATCGATTGGCGACAGCTGGTCGAGGCCCAGCCGGCCGATGACCGCGCGCAGCGTCGTTCCCTGGAAGAGCAGTGTGAACAGCGTGAATCCGGTCGCAAGGATGCCGACCAGACGCTTCACCTCAACCGGGACCCGAAAGCTTCTCGGTCACGGCGAGGGCCAGCGCCAGCGTCACGGCACCGCGCAAACCGCCCCACAGAATGGCGGTGCGGTAGGGCCGCTCGACGGCGGGCGACAGGCGCAGGAACGTGAGCAGCGGCAGCAGCCCGAACAACACGACCGCGCGTGCCGCGATGGCGGCGGCGATCACCACACCGATCAGGGCGAAATCGCTCACCCTGACATCCTCGAGCAGTCGGGGGATCAGCAGTGCCGCGAGGATGAAGATCAGCGCGCCCGCCCAGTGGGCCAGCAGGTCCCAGACCTCTTGCAGGTCGCGCCAGGCCTGCGGTGGCAGGCGGCCCGGTCCGGTCAGATTGAGCGTCAGCCCGGCGGCCACGACGGCGATGACGCCCGACGCGCCGACCATCTGCTCGGCGCCGATATAGGCCAGATAGGGCACGGCCACCGACACCGATATCATCGCCAGTTCGTGGCGTCCGAACAGCGCCATGATCCAGACGGCGATCCGCGCCGCGAGCCAGCCGGTCAGGGCCCCGCCGGCGATCAGGACCGGAAACTGCGCAAGGGCGGCGCCCAGCTCCGGGTCCGGTATCCCCAGCATCACGAATCCCATGAACAGGCCGAACAGCGCGATGGCGGCGGCATCGTTCAGCAGGCTCTCGCCTTCGATGATGCGCGACAGCCTGCGGGGCGCCGAGATCGACCGGAAGATCGAGACCACCGCCGACGGATCGGTCGTCGAGACGATAGCGCCGATCAGCAGGCAGGCGACCAGCGGCAGCGTGCTGACCCAGGACAGCGCATAGCCGACCGAGAGCGTGGCGACGACCACGGCCACGACCGCCATCACCATGATCGGCACCCAGTCGTCGATCATCCGACGCAGGTTCATCCCCAGCGTCGCCTGAAACAGCAGCGTCGGCAAAAAGACATAGAGAAAGACGTTCGATCTGATCGGCAGCCCGAGGATCGCCTCGGCCACCGGGTTCAGCGCGTCGGTCAGATCGGTGCGCAGAAAGAAGATTGCGCCGGTGCCGATCAGGATGCCCAGGACGGCGAGGATCACGGTAAAGGGCAGCCGCAGACGCGCGGCCAGCGGCTCGGCGGCGCCGATGACCACAAAGAGCGACGCGATGACCGCGGTGACGAGCACGATGTCCATGAAAACCGGTTATCAGGTTCGACGGGTTTTAAAAGATCGCATCGACGGCGGCGTGTGCGGATCCGGCGACCGGCGATGAATACCGCCCGGTCCGGGGCAGAAGCCGGCTGTCGGCGGGCACCTTGCGATGCGGTCGATGAAGGGGCCGCGCCGCACCCTCCGGGCTCCTAACCGATCATGGGACCGTCGATGTATCGAAGCGACGGTCGGGGGCCGGGTTTGCTGCACTCGGCAAGGGCGCGCACACTGGATCGTCCGGGCATTCCGAGGGATCGCGATGAAACCGGTTTCACAAAAACGAGAGGCCCGGCGTGACACCCGCACCGATGGGTCCCGTTCAATGCCATCGCGCGCCCGTCCCGTCGGCTGGGATTGCTTGCAAAGAATGGGTGCCACTCGTACGATTGAAAAATCTTTACCCTGACGCGATGCGGCGTTGGACGGCGGAGGTGGGAGATCACCCCCGACGTCCCGGACTTGCCCCCGCATTGCGACCATCAACCCACTACACTGACAGGAACACAGACATGCCCGCCAAGACCAACTCTGCCACGCGGCTGCCGTTCGACGTCGCGCCGATCTGCTTTGGCACCTCGCCGCTGGGCAGCATGCCTGACACCTACGGTTATGCGGTGGACGAGGACCGGGCCCGCGACACGATCCGCGCGATGTTCGACGCAAGCCCCAGCTTCGTCGATACGTCGCGCAATTATGGCATGGGCCGCAGCGAAGAGCGTCTGGGGGCGGTGATCCGCGATCTGGGCGGTTTGCCCCGGGGCGTGCGGCTGGCGACGAAGGTGGACCGGACGTCGGACGACAACCGTCTTGACGCGGCCCGGGCGCGGCAATCGGTCGAGGAAAGCCTGGAGGCCCTCGGCGTCGACACGATCGATATCCTGCATCTGCACGATCCCGAATACTGCCGCGATCAGGACGAGATCCGCGGCACCGGCGGCGCCATCGAAGAGCTGTTCAGGATGAAGGACGAGGGGCTGGTGCGGGCCGTCGGTCTGGCCATGGGCAAGCTGTCGCTGATGACCGAGATCCTGGGCGAATTCGAGTTCGACGCGCTGGTCAACCACAACCGTTTCACCCTGCTGAACCGCGAGGCGTACGCGATGTTTACCTGGGCCGCCGAGCGTGGCATCGCCATTTTCAACGCGGCGCCCTATGCGGGCGGCGTGCTGGCCAAGGGATCGGCGGCGACCGGCATGATCACCTATCAGGAGGCGGACGATGCGGCGATGGCCCCGGTGCGCGCCATCGAGGAAATCTGCGCCCGGCATGGCGTGCCGCCGGGGGCCGCGGCGCTGCAATTCTCGATGCGCGATCCGCGCGTCACCTCGACGATCTGCGGCGTGTCGCGGCCCGAGCGGGTGCACCAGACGATCGACTGGGCGCAGCACGATATTTCCGACGCCGCGTGGGATGAACTCATGGCCCTCGACTATGCCTCCGACGACCCGGAGGCGAACCGCGAATACAAGCCCGGCTGAGCATCGGGCTGTCGGGGATGCGGATGCACAAAGACACCTCGGATGAAACGCTTTTAAGGCAACTTGCGGGCGATGGTCAGCGATGCGGCGCGCGCCGGTGCGGCGCAAGGGCCGACGGGCGACCGGAACCCGAGGGAGCGTCTGGTCATGCTGCGCCCCAGGTCCTAAGAGGTTGACGTTGAACTGACGGGACAGCCGGGATTGCCATGCGCGTGACATTGAAAGAGGTGGCGGAGCGGGCAGGGGTGTCGCGCTCGGCGGTATCGCGGACATTCACCGACGGCGCGTCGATTTCCGACAAGACCCGGCGCAAGGTGATCAAGGCCGCGCGGGAACTGGACTATAGCCCAAATCTCCTGGCGGGGAGCCTGACGACGCGGCGCACCAAGCTGATCGGGCTGGTTGCGGATAATTTTTCCAATCCGGTGTTCCTGACGATCTTCGATCATTTCACCCGGTCGCTTCAGGAACGGGGCTATCGCCCGTTGCTGGTCAATCTCTCGGACGAGACCGATCCGTCCGTTTCGGTACGGTTACTGAAACAATATTCGGTCGACGGGGTGATTGTCGCCTCGTCGACCTTGCCTGCCAGCTTTGCCAAGGCTTTCGGCGATGCGGGCCTGCCTGTCGTTCACTCTTTCGGGCGCTATTCCGGAGATTCCGTGACCCATATCGTCGGCGTCGACAACGCCTATATCGGACGGCTCGCGGCGCAAGAATTGATCCGGTGCGGCTACCGGCGGCTCGGCTTTCTCGGCGGACCGAAGGATGCGAGTTCCACGACGGACCGGCTGCAGGGGTTCACTGCAGCGGCGCAGGCCGCCGGGTGCAGTGTCGCGGTGAGTTTTGCCCGAGCCTACAGCTATGACGCCGGTCTGGTGGAAATGGAGCGGCTGACGACATCTGGAGATCTGGCGCAGGCCTATCTGTGCGGCGACGACATTTTGGCCCTCGGCGCGATGGATGCCCTCGAAAAGCGCGGACTGCGGGTGCCCCGCGACGTCGGGATCATCGGCGTCAACGATATGGAGGCGGCGGGCTGGCTGCGCAACGAGCTGACCACCGTCCGCCAGCCGATCCCCGAGATTATCGCGGCCTCCATCGACCTGGTGGTCTCGCTGATCGCCGAACCTTCGCTGTCGCCCGAGGTGCGGATGCTGAGCTGCAGTCTCGTGCGGCGCAAAACGCTCCGCGACGTCTGAACCGGGGCGCGTTGCATGAACCGGGCCGGGCCGGATAGCGGCAGCTGAACGCAAACGCCGATGGACCGCGTCCGCCACAGGTTGCAGATGGCAACGGGACCAGAGGTGTTGTGCCCGCCGCCCTGACGAATGCCGCGGACGACGTTCCGCCCCTGCGACGCCGCACGCCGCCGAAAAACGTCCTGCCCCTTCAACGAAAAACGCTGCCGGACGATGTCCGGCAGCGTCGGTCTGGTCAGGCCTGCAAAGCCTACTGGCAGACGGCAGGCGGGTTCTCGGTCACGCCCGCACAGATGCGGTCGACGCTCGCCCAGCCGACATCGACCGTCAGCTCGAGGTTGCTGGCGTCGATACGGTTCACCGGCAGCAGGATCGACTGCAATTCAACGCCCTGCGGCCCACCGCTGAACATTTCGGCACCTTCGACATCTTCACCGGCGGCAAGCGCCAGCGCGATGGTCGCCGCCGTCTCGCCCAGCGCATAGGCGTTCTTCCAGATCGTGAAGGTCTGCTGACCACGGGCGATCCGGTTCAGCGCGCCGGGCGCGCCGTCCTGACCGGACATCGGGATCATCAGGCCCTGCTCGTCCAGGGTGGTGGCGACGCCGCTGGCCATGCCGTCGTTCATCACCATCACCGCATCCACGTCGTTGCCGTTGGCGGTCAGCATCTGTTCGAACACCTCTTTCGCCACTTCGGGACGCCAGCTGTCGACGAACTGTTCGCCCACGACGGTGATCGAGCCGTCGTCGTAGTAGGGCTGCATCGTCGCGGTATAGGCGTCGAACATGGCGAGGGTGTTTGGATCGCCGTCGTCGCCCTTGATCAGCGCATAGTTGCCTTCGGGGGCGACCTCGAGCATGCCGTTGGCAAGTTCGGTGCCGACCGAGCGGGCGTCGAACGAGGCATAGAACACGCCCGGCACTTCGATCAGCTGGTCATAGGCGATGACGGGGATGCCTTCGTCGAGGGCGGCCTGCACGGCGGGCCCCACGGCATCGGCCACACCGGACATGACGATCAGAACGTCGGCGCCGCGGGTGATCAGGTTCTCGATGTCGGCCACGGATTTCTCCGGTGAGAAGTTCGCGTCGGCCGAGATGTATTCGGCGCCCGCTGCCTCGAGGACGGACTGGATTCCGGCCTCGTCGATGGCCCAGCGCTCGTCGGCGAATTTGTACCAGCTGACACCGACGGTGACCGTTTCCTGCGCCATGGCAGGGGCGATCATGCCCGTCGTGGCCAGCAAGGCACCAAGGCCGAGCGTCTTTGCGAATGTGCGTCTGTTCTGCATTGGAACTCCTCCCGAAAGTTTGGCCGCCTGCGTCGGCGTCGTGCCGGGCGGCTGCGACAATCTTGACACCGATTGAAATCGGTTTCAAGAATTGTTCCACGGCGAGCGGAAATGGGGAGGAACACGGTGAACAAATCGACAGGCGCCCGGCGGGCGGGCATCGGCGCGAAACTGCGCAGCGGCAGTGCCGCCCTTGAAATCGATACCCGTCTGCTGTCGATGCTCGGGGCGGTGGTGGTAATCTGGATCTTTTTCCAGGTGGCGTCGGGCGGCATTTTCCTGTCGCCGCGCAACCTGTGGAACCTGTCGGTGCAGACCAGCGTCACCGCACTGCTGGCCACGGGCATGGTCCTTATCATCGTGTCGCGCAACATCGACCTGTCGGTCGGTTCTCTGATGGCGTTCCTGGGTATCTTCGGCGGTTTCATGCAGACCGAGCTGCTGCCGCTCGAGGGTACGAACACCTGGTGGCTGTCGATCCTGGCGATGTTCGTCGCGGGGGCCATCGCGGGCGGCTTTCAGGGCTGGCTGATCGGGACATTCGCAATCCCCGCCTTCGTGGTGACACTGGGCGGGTTGATGTTCTGGCGGGGTGCGGGATGGCTGTTCACCAGCGGCCGCACGGTTACGCCGCTGGATACCACGTTCAGCATCTTCGGCGGCGGCTCCATCGGTGAGGCGGCGAGCTGGCTGGTGGGCGCAATCGGGTTTGCGGTGTTCATCGGCCTGACCCTGCTCACCCGGCGCAGCCGCGCGCGCCTGGGGTTCCGGATCAAACCGATGGGGCTCGAAATCGCGATCCTGGCGGTCGCCGGGATGTTGATCGCGGCCTTCGTCGTCACGATGAACTCCTATGATTTTCCCCGCACCGAGGAGGGCCGCGGCATCCCGATCCCGGTTCTGGTGATGATCGTCGTTTCCTGCGTGATGATCTATATCGCGAAGATGACCCGGTTCGGCCGCTATATCTATGGCTATGGCGGCAACCCCGAGGCGGCCGAGCTTGCCGGCATCAACACCCGCTGGCTCGTGATCAAGAGCTTTGCGCTGATCGGCGTGCTCACGGCGATCGCCGCCGTCATCACCACCGCGCGCCTCAACGCGGCACCGCTGTCGCTGGGCCAGCTGCTCGAACTTCAGGTGATTGCGGCGGCCGTCATCGGCGGCACCTCGCTGACCGGCGGGGTCGGCACGATCACCGGCGCGCTGATCGGCGCCCTGCTGATGCAAAGCCTGCAGAACGGCATGGTCCTTTTGGGGGTGCAAAGCGCGCCGCAGCAGATGATTATCGCCGGCGTGCTGATCTTTGCCGTCTGGTTCGACGTGATCTATCAGCGGCGCCGGAAATGAGCGGGCCGGATATGAGGGGCGCAGGTATGAGTCGGTTGGGCAAAACCAGATCGGGCATGCGCCGACCGGGATTGCGCCGACCGGAAACGCGGGCAGTTGCAAGGGAGTTCAGGCAATGACACAGGCGATCACACAGGCCAGCGTCGAAATGCGCGACATCCACAAGCGGTTCGGCGGCGTTCATGCCGTCGAAGGCATGAACCTCGATCTGCACCCCGGCGAGGTGCTGGGCCTGCTGGGCCACAACGGGGCGGGTAAATCGACCTTCATCAAGATCCTGTCGGGCGCCTATCAGGCCGACGAGGGCGAAATCCGGATCAACGGCAAGGTCGCGCAGATCACCTCGCCCAACGACGCCAAGCAGCACGGGATCGAGACGATCTATCAGACGCTGGCACTTGCCGATAACCTCGACACCGCCGCCAACATCTTTTTCGGGCGCGAGATCATGACCGCCTGGGGCGCGCTGGACGAGCCTGCGATGGAACATGCGGCGATTGCCGTGATGAAGCGCCTGAACCCGAATTTCGCGAAATTCCACGATCCGGTCAGCAATCTCTCGGGCGGCCAGCGGCAATCGGTGGCCATCGCGCGCGCTCTGCAATTCAACGCGCAGATCATCATCATGGACGAGCCGACCGCCGCCCTCGGGCCGCAGGAGACGCGGATGGTCCACGACCTCATTCAGGCCCTCAAGCGCGAGGGGATCACCATCGTTCTGATCAGCCATGACCTGCACGACGTGTTCGACCTGGCCGACCGGATTGCGGTAATGAAGAACGGTAAACACGTCTGGAACGGCACGACAGCCGAAACCACCAAGGACGAGGTTCTGGAGATGATCATCCTTGGCCGGTTGCCCGACGGCAGCTATGCGCCCGGGATAAACGCCGCGGTTTGACGGGGGGCTGCGCAGGCGGTGGCGGCGGTATGGCGCGGGGCTGCGAGATTTGGCGGACGGCCGGACGACGTCGGCTGCGACGGGATCAAGGCTGCAAAATGATGAAGGCTGCGGGATGATGAAGGCTGCGGGAAGATGAAGGCTGAGGGAAGACGGGGGCTGTAACATGAAATGGGTCTTGTGCCTGCTTGTCGTGGGCCTTGTCGCGCCGCCCGTCGGTCTGCACGCTGAGCCCCGTTTCACCCGCGAAGACGTCCCCGCGGCGGCGGCGCATGTCTATCAGGGCGGATGGGAGCATTTCGTGGGCGGCGGCGTTGCGGTACTCGACTGCGACGATGACGGCTTTCCCGATCTTTACGCCGCGGGCGGCACGGCTCCGGCGGCCCTGCTGCGCAACGTCACGACGGGCCCCGGCGCGCCCCTCGGGTTCGAGCAGCTCGACCGGCCCGGCATTGCCCTGACGGGTGTCACCGGAGCGTGGCCGCTCGACATCGACAGCGACGGGATCCTCGATCTTGCGGTGCTGCGGGTCGGTGAAAACCGGCTGCTGCGCGGGCTGGGCGGTTGCCGGTTCGAATCTGCCGGGGCCGCCTGGCAATTCGACGGCGGCACCGCATGGAGCACCGCGTTCAGTGGCACATGGCTGCCGGGGCAGGACTGGCCGACACTGGCCATCGGCAACTACGTCGACCGCGACGATCCCGACGGTCCTTTCGGGGCCTGCGACGACAACATGCTGTTTCGTCCCGAGCCGGGCGCGGGCGCGGACCCGCGCGTGGGCGTGTCCGTGCAGGGTTTTGCGTCGCCAGAACCGATCCGTCCCGGCAACTGTGCGTTGTCGATGCTGTTCGTCGACTGGAGCGGTGAGGGCCGCCGCGATCTGTGGGTCAGCAACGACCGCCAATACTATGTCCGCGACGGTCAGGAGCAGCTTTTCCGGGTCGACCCGGTGCTGCGCGCCTGGACGCAAGCCGAGGGGTGGCGACCGTACCTGTTGTGGGGCATGGGGCTGGCCAGCCGGGATCTGACCGGGGACGGCAGGCCCGAAATCGCCGTGACCAGCATGGCCGATCAAAAACTGTTCACATTGGATGCGACCGACGGCACGCCCGGTTTCGCCTCGATCGCCTATGCGCGCGGCGTGACGGCGCATGTGCCCTATACCGGCGGCGACGGGCGCCCGTCGACCGGGTGGCACGTTCAGTTCGGCGATGTGAACAACGACGGCCGCGACGACCTGTTCATCGCCAAGGGCAACGTCGATCAGATGCCGGGCCTTGCCATGCAAGATCCCAACAACCTGTTGATGCAGGGCGCGGACGGCACCTTCGCCGAGGCGGGCGCGGTGGCCGGCATTGCCACGACCGACCGGTCGCGCGGCGCGGCGCTTGTCGATCTCAACGGCGACGGCCTGCTGGATATCGTCGTGGTCAACCGCCGCGCGGGCATGGAGATCTATCGCAATGTCAGCGCGGGAACCGGGCACTGGCTGGCCGTGGCGTTGCGCCAGCCGGGGCCGAATCCGTTCGCGGTCGGGGCGCGGATCGAGGTCGACACCGGCGCGCGTGCACAGTTCCGCGAGGTGCAGGTCGGCGGCGGCCACGGCGGCGGACAGGCGGTGCCGGAACATTTCGGTCTGGGTGCGCCCGACGCGGTGCGGCTGCGGGTGCGCTGGCCGGACGGAACGCTGGGCGGCTGGATCGAGGCAGCGGCCGATCAGACCCTGACGGTAACGCGTGACGACGGTATCCGTGACGGCGGATTTCGTGACGGCGGCATTCTTGACGGCGGCATCCGTGACGACGACACGGTGCCGGTGGCCGAGTGACTGTCGCAAAGACACGCGGGCGGTCTTGGAAACAGGCCCGTCGCGATGTGTCGGAGCGGTCGAAACCTCTGCCTCGCCATGCGTCAGTGCGACCGTTTGCGCCCCATCTGCGCGTCGATCTCGTCCGACAGGCGCGCGGACGTCCAGTCCTCGGCGAGGGCCTGTCGCAGGATGTCCTGCTGGCTTGGCGGCACCATCCCGCTCAGCGGCTGGTCGATGTCGAGGTTTGCGGGAAAGGCATAGCCCTCGGCGGTTGCCGCGACGACGTTGTCGATTTCGGCGTCGGTCAGCGCATCTTGCGCCGCCAGAGTCGGGTACAGGGCCTTGACCATGCGCGCGCGGTCCACGATCTCGATGGAACGGCCATAGGCGGAACCGATCTGCATCAGGTTCGCATAGCGCTGCACATCCGTTGTCCGGTTCTGCCCCGCCGCATGGAACACCGCCGGGTTGAAAAACAGCAGGTCGCCTTTTTCGAGCGGCAGCTGCACGCAATGTTCCTCGAAACAGGCCCGGAATTCGGGGCGCAGCACGGCCAGATATCCGGGCAGGAAGCTGTGCGAATAGGGCAGCAGTTTCGTGGGCCCCGACACCACCGGCATATCGCTGTGCGCCACTGCCCCCTGCAAGGTCAGATGCGCCGACAGGCGGTGCTGGGCCGCGGGCGTATCCAGCAGTTCGGCCTGCGAGTTCATGCCCATGTGGTAGTCGCGGTGAACGGTCTGCGCCGCACCCCCCGGGCGCACCACGTTGACCTGCGTGGTGATCTGGTACTTCGGGCCCAGCCAGCATTCCGACACCATTCGCAGGATCGGATTGGCGTTGTAGCGCATGAAGAGGTCGGGCGCCCGCATGCACAGCTTTTCATGCGCGTTCCAGATCCGGCTGTTGGCGCCCGCACTGGCAAAATGATCGCCTTTGGCGGTTCCGGCGGCCTTCTCCTCGGCGATCAGCGCGTCGAATTCGCGCGTTACCGCGTCGATCAGGCCGAGGTCGCGGTAACCGCCCCTGATCGCGATGATGCCCGGACCGTCGAGGAAGGCGCGGCTCCATTCGGTCATATGCGCCCGAACGACAGCGTCGCGACGCCCGGCGTTCAACACTGCCGCCGCATTGTAGACGGGGATGTTGCCGGTGATGTCCTGCGCCAGCGGATAGTCGCCCGCCACGGTCTTGCGGTCGACATGGCGGCGGAACGCATCGATATCGCAGTCCTCGGTGTCGAGCCAGATCGGCTCTTGCGTGGTGCCTCGGTCGAGCATGGTGCGTCCTTTTCCAATCGCGTCGAACCGATCCTAGACCGGTCGGCGTCCGGTCCGGTTGCGCCGGGCACATCAAAATCGCATCATTTCATATGGGACGGGACTTTTCGATCAAGGAAATAGCACTGCAGGCCGGGGTCGGCACGGCCACGGTGGACCGGGTGCTGAACCATCGCGGCACGGTGCGCCGGTCCACCGAATTGCGGGTCCGTCAGGCGATGGCGGACCTTGCGGCGCAGGCGGTGCAACTGTCCCGCGCGGGACGCAAGCTGACGCTCGACGTGGTGGCAGAGGCGCCGCAGACGTTCCTCGATGCGCTGGATGCGGCCCTCACGCAGGAGTTGCCGTTGCAGCGGGTGCCGGTGCGCGCCCGGCGCGATCTGCGCACGCTGTTCCCGGTCGACGAGATCGGGCGGGTGCTGCGCGGCATCGCGCGGCGGGGCAGCGACGGCGTCCTGTTGATGGCGCCCGATGCGGCCCCCGTGCGCCGCGCGGTCGGTGATCTGGCGGTGGCGGGCCTGCCGGTCATCACGCTGGCCAGCGATATCGCCGGCACCCACGCGGGCTATGTCGGCCTCGACAACCGCAGGGCAGGGGCGACGGCGGCGTGGTTCATCGCGCGGCTGGTGTCCGCCGCCCCGGTGCACCGCATTCTGGTCACCGTGCGCAACGACCGTTTTCGCGCCGAAGAGGAACGCGAGGCAGGTTTTCGCGCGGCGATCAGCCGGTATCTGCCCGAGGCCCGTGTCGATCTGCTGGTCGAGGGAGTCCGCGACGCGGATTTTGCGGCCAGGGTCGCGGCACATGCGGGTGGCGGTTTGCACGCGTTGTATTCCATCGGCGGCAACAACCGGCGCCTGCTGGCGGCGCTGGCCGGAACCGGCCAGTCGCGGCCCGTCGTTGTGGCGCACGACCTCGATCCGGACAACAGCGCCCTGCTGCGCGCAGGCGTGCTGGACGTGGTCCTGTATCACGATCTTGCAGAGGATGTGCGCAACGCTTGCCGGACGATCCAGGGGTTCGACACGAGCGGTCCGGTCCGGTCGGGCGGCGCGACACTGCGCATCTCGGTGCCGCCGATGTCGGCCTGATCCGCACGTCCGGGTCGGCATCCGGCGAGACCTTTCGGATCGCGAACCTGATGATCGGTTGCCGAGATTCCAACGTTCAGCCCTATACCTCACGGACGCCTGCACCGTCGCGGCATATGTCGTCGCGATTTGCGTGCCGCTTCCAGAGGTATCGGTTTGCCATGCCGTTATCGTGCCCGAAAACAACGAACCGAGGCGACGGCAGTCAATCTGAAACCGGTTGCAGGAATGGTTCCGTCAGGCGATACCGGCGGGAATGAAAAGACGCGGATCATGGAGATGACGCAATGAAGATCGAGATCGGTAACGCTCCCTGTTCGTGGGGCGTCGAATTTGCCAGCGACCCGCGCAACCCGGACTGGAAAACAGTTCTGGCGGACTGTGCCGCCGCCGGATACCGGGGCATCGAACTGGGCCCGGTGGGGTTCATGCCCGAGGATCCGCAGATCCTAGGGCCCGCGCTTGCGGACTGCGGGCTGACGCTGACCGCCGGGGTGGTGTTCCGCCCGTTTCACGATCCGGACGCCGTCGACGACGTGATGGACGCAGCCCGGCGCACCTGCCGCGCGCTTGTCGCCCACGGCGCGAAACACCTCGTGCTGATCGATTCGATTTCGCCGCGCCGTGCGCCGACGGCGGGTCGTGCCGCCGAGGCCGAACAGATGGACGACGCCGAATGGCGCGGGTTTCGCGACCGGATTGCCACCGTTGCCCGCCTTGGCACCCGGGACTATGGCCTCAGCGTCTCGATCCACGCCCACGCCGGCGGCTTCGTCGATTTCGAGCCCGAGCTGGAGCGGTTGCTGGACGAGGTCGATGCCGCGGACCTCGGGATCTGCCTCGACACCGGGCACCATTCCTATGCCGGATACGATCCCGTGGCCTTCTACAAACGGCACGCCGACCGCGTGACCTACGTCCATTTCAAGGACATCGACCCCGTCGTGAAGGCGCGGGTGATCGACCGGCGGACCGGGTTCTATGACGCCTGCGGGCAGGGCATCTTCTGCAATCTCGGTCAGGGCGACGTGGATTTTCCAGCGATGCGCCAGGCACTGCTCGATGCGGATTTCAGCGGCTGGTGTACCGTCGAACAGGACTGCGATCCAAACCTCGACGTGCGCCCGCTCGACGATGCGCGGGCCAACCGCGACTACCTCGCGTCCATCGGATTTACCCGGAAGGGAGACACGGCATGAGCAGGCTGAACTGGGGCATGATCGGGGGCGGCGAAGGCAGCCAGATCGGCCCCGTACACCGCATGAGCGCGCGCCTCGACGGGTTGTTCGATTTCACCGCCGGTGCCCTCGATCACCGCCCCGAGGCGGGCCGCGCCTTTGGCAAGAGCCTCGGGCTTGCGCCCGACCGCGCCTATGGCGACTGGCGCGAGATGCTGGACGGCGAAACCGCCCGCGACGACCGCTGCGATCTGGTGACCGTCGCCACGCCGAACGCCACCCATTACGAGGTGACGAAGGCGTTCCTGAGCGCGGGTTTCGACGTCTTGTGCGAAAAGCCGATGACGATGACCGTCGAGGAGGCCGAGGATATCGTCGGCCTGACCCGCGAGACGGGCCGCATCTGCGCGGTCAATTTCGGCTATACCGGGTACAGCCTCGTGCGACACATGCGCGCGATGGTGGCGCGGGGCGATCTGGGCCGGATCCGCCTCGTCGTCACCGAATTCGCGCACGGGCATCATGCCGATGCGGCAGGCGCCGAAAATCCGCGCGTGCGCTGGCGCTACGATCCGGCACAGGCGGGCAGTTCGGCGCAGTTCGCCGATTGCGGCGTCCACGCGATGCACATGGCGAGTTTCGTGACAGGCCAGCAGGTGACGCGCCTGTCCGCCGACATCGTGTCCTGCGTGGCGGGGCGCGAACTCGAGGACGACGCGATGGTCAACTTCCGGATGGACGGCGGGGCCGTCGGGCGGTTGTGGACCTCGTCGGTCGCCATCGGGCGGCAGCACGGGCTTGGCATTCAGGTGTTCGGGGAAAACGGCGGCCTTCGCTGGTCGCAAGAGCAGCCCAACCAGCTCTTCTGGATGCCGTTGGGCGGGCGCCTCGAGGTGATCGAGCGTGGCGCGGGCGGGTTGTCGCCCGAGGCGGACGCCGCGTCGCGGGTGACGATCGGCCACGCCGAGGGGATGCCGCTGGCCTTCGCCAACATCTACGCCGACCTTGCGGCGGCGATCCGGCGTGGGCGGCGTGGCGGGGCGGCAACCGATGGCCTGATCGCGCCGCTGGCCGAGGATGGATTGCGGACGATGGCGGCAGTGTCGGCGGTGGTCGCCTCGGGCACATCGGACGGCGCCTGGGTGGACGCAAGGCCGCCGATGTTCCGCACCTGAGGCGTTTTTCCGGGCAGGTCGACCGGGCCGGCGTGCCCGGCTCCCGTGATGTGCAGGCGCGTCGTCCGGCCCAGCCGCCGGAAAAGCGTCAGAGCCGCGCGAGATATTCGCGCGCGGCCTTTTCGCCCATCGCGTCGAACTGTTTTTGCTTGAACGCCTCGCGCAACTTGCGCCGCGGATTGAGATAACCCGAGCCGATCACCTCTTCGCCCTTGTCGCAGACCACCAGCCGCGAGATCCGCTGGGCGTGGGGCGTGAGCTTTTCCCACTGCGCGTAGGGCATGCAGCGCATGATCCCCTCGCTGCGAAACCACGGCGCATAGTATTCGACGTTCGGCATGGCGCGCACGTCGCGCGACAGGTTCGGCGTGCCGCCATGCCAGGCCCGGATATCGCGAAAGATCGCGGTGCCCGCCGGGGCAGGGCAGACGGTCGACAGCTTCATCCATTCGGGTTCGTCGATAAGGTTGGGGATCGGCGCGCGGCTGCGCTGGGTGCCGGGGATCTGCCGGATCGGGCCGTTTTCGAACGTCAGGTCGATCATCGGAAAGTTGATTGTCAGGACCGGCACCGGCAGGTCGCGCATCGTGATGGCGCCGTAGGGATCGGGCAGTTCGGACCACATGTTGTCGGAATGCAGGCCCTGATATTCGATCGCGCCCGGCATCGCGATATCGCCGCCAGCACCGCCGACCGCATAATCCGACGATCCGAAAATTGCTGTCAGGATCGGCGTTGTCGTCGGCAGGTCGATCAGCGCGCACCATGCCGCCTCGTGCAGCATCTGGCGCGACGCCGATCCGCCGCCGAACGAATAGCGGTGCGGCAGACCACCGGCACCGCCGCCCGCCGAACAATCGGCGTCGTCCGCCATCAGGTCGAGGACAGCACGGTCGGCTGCGGCCCGTATCCGCGCGAGGTGGCCGGGCGTCAGCGCGTCCCGGATGGCGACGAACCCGTCGCGGTGAAACAGTTCTGCCGCGCGTTCGGTATTCTGCGAATCGACCAGTTCGAGGCCCCGGATGCCGTTATGTTGGCGCAGATGTTCGCGCAGGCCGGTCACGCCGGGATCGTCGTAGGCCCGGGTCCAGCCCGCACAGGCGGGATCGCCTGATACCAGGTTCATATGCTCCGGCGTGGTCTCGATCTCGATGTCGGCGGTGTCGGACGACAGCCCACGGGAATTGTCGTTGTTTTTGATGGACCCGGGGCGGTTGAAAAAGCCGTTGGGCGGGACCGAGGCGTTCCACCCGGCGTTATCCAGAGAGGCTTTGGGGGCGGCTGGCAGCGTCATGGGGTTTCCTTCCGATTGAACTCTGAACGCGTTGGCCGCCCTCGCACGCGCGCCGGTTCGTGTGGGCGCGCGCCGCGGCCGTCACGGACAAGTCTGCCTCACTTCCCTCTGGCCGCGAGGCCCCAAACCCATCAACGATCCATCAGATACCCGATCGTTTCCCGCCCGGGCCATCGTGGCTCGGGCCGGTCCCGGGACGACGACGCCCGACCGCGCGCGAAACCACAGGCCGCGTGCCGGCCCTCGGACCGCAGCGATTGCCGACCTCGAAGCATTCGGAACGCGGCTGGCGAAGCGGGGTCAGGGCATATTCGCCGATGTCGTCCGCGTCACAACCGAAGGTCCGTATCCGGATCGTCCCGCAATCTCTGCCGCATGTCCATCGTCCGCTCCGCGACTGCGTGGATCGCAGTCGTGACGTCTGGGGATTCGAGCCCGGACGTGCATAATTGCGCTCGACCGCCCGATATCTGAGGTTCGCCATGCTCGACATCCTCGCCGACCGCACCTTTCGTCATCTGTTTCTGGCACAGGTCGCCGCATTACTGGGCACCGGGCTTGCGACCGTCGCACTCGGGCTTCTCGCCTTCGATCTTGCCGGGGACCGGGCGGCGCTGGTGCTGGGCGCGGTGTTCACCATCAAGATGGTGGCCTATGTGGGCATCGCCCCCATTGCCGGGGCGTTCGCGGACCGGGTGCCGCGCCGCGCGCTTCTGGTGACGCTCGATCTGGTGCGCGCCGCCGTTGCGCTGGCATTGCCCTTCGTGACCGAGGTCTGGCAGGTCTATGTGCTGATCTTCGCGCTGCAATCGGCCTCTGCCGCCTTTACGCCAACGTTTCAGGCGACGATCCCGGACGTTCTGCCAGACGAGGCACGCTATACGCGCGCGCTGTCGCTGTCCCGGCTGGCCTACGATCTGGAAAACATCGTCAGCCCGACGCTGGCGGCCCTGTTGCTGGCGGTGATGTCCTACAACACGTTGTTTATCGGCACGGTCGTTGGGTTCATGGCCTCCGCCCTGCTGGTTGCATCGGTCCTGCTGCCCGGCCCCCGTCCATCCCCGCCGCGCGGCGTTTATGATCGTACAACACGCGGTATCCGGATCTATCTGGCCACGCCGCGCCTGCGCGGGCTTCTGGCGCTGAACCTAGCGGCAGCGGCGGCGGGCGCGATGGTGCTGGTCAATACGGTGGTGCTGGTGCGCGGATCGCTCGGCTTGTCGGAGAGCGCGCTGGCCTGGGCGATGTTCGCCTTTGGCGCAGGCTCCATGACCGCCGCGCTGGTCTTGCCGCGCCTGCTCGAAAGGTTGCCGGACCGGCGCGTGATGATCGGTGGGGCAGTGCTGACGGTGGCAACGCTGCTGGGGCTGGCGCTGACGGTCGTGTCGGTCGGTCTTGGCTGGTCGATCCTTGTGGCGGCATGGATTCTGGTGGGACTGGGGTATTCCGCCGTCCTCACCCCGTCGGGCCGGTTGCTGCGCCGCTCCGCCCATGCCCAAGACCGTCCCGCGCTGTTTGCGGCACAATTCGCACTGTCCCACGCCTGCTGGCTGGTGACATATCCGCTGTCGGGCTGGCTGCTGACGGTCTACGGCGTCGTTCCCGCGCTGATCGGACTGGCCATGCTGGCGGCCGGTGGCGTTCTGGGGGCGATACGGCTGTGGCCCGCGAACGATCCAGTGGCGCTCGAGCACACGCACGACAACCTGCCGCTCGATCACCCGCATCTGCAAGGCCATCGTCGGCACAGCCATGCTCTCGTTATCGACGAAAGCCATCCCCGCTGGTCCACGCATTTCTGAGGCGGCACCGCGAGCGGCGTTGCTGCGCTGATCCGGCTTGGGGCGAAATTCGCTCTTTCGCGGATGGTTCAGAGGACGCCGTCGATCTCGGCGGTGCGCAGGGCGTTGAACCGGTTCATGAGGGCGATGCGGATCGGGATTTCGGCGGTTTGTCGGTCGGGGTCCCGGGACGCGATCGTCTCACCGCAGGTTTTCAGGCGATTCATTTTCGCCGCGAGCCGACGTCAGACATGTCGGACACGATGGCCTGCCCGCTTCTTTGCAAAGCGCACGACCCGGCCTGCGCGTGGCCCGAAGTATCTCGTTTCCGGACGCGGCTGCCGGGCCGTCTTCCTGCCAGGTCCGGCCGTTGCGACGGATCGGAACGATGGCGCCGGCTCCGCGTTCGATGATCGCGCGATGGCAGCAGCGCGTGTCACAGGCCCGATCTGCTGCCGCGGTGCCGATGCTTCATCCTCGGCGATTTGAGCAGTTCCGGCAGCGGCGGACTGCCGCCCTGACGGCTGGATGTGAGTTCGACCGTCCGGATATCGCCCGTCCCCGCATCCCTGGCGATATGCGCCTTGAGCCATTGCCCGCGGCGTGAAGGCCCGTGTTTGCGAACCCGCCACTCGCCGCGAAACCTGACACCAGTGCTATCCACCCGCAACCGCAGGGTCCGCCGGAACCGCGAAAGGGGATCTGAACCGCAATCCTCGCCTGGCGTCGACACAGTGTCGGGAAGTCCGGCACGGGCCGGTCGAGGCCGGCCATCTTCAACAGGCTTTCGACCAGCCCTGCTGTCTGTCTCCGCGGCCGACCGAACCGGACCTGCATGGTGCGACAGACCGGCACGGCGCCATCGTAAAAGGTTTCGGGATGGCCGCTTTGCGGTCTTCCCGGCGTGCCAGACCGTGTCCGGATCGAACCGGCCCGAAAGCGCACCACGCGGCCCCGGCGACGCGGTGTCATCGGACCGGTCGGTTGCGCGGCAGCGGGCAGAACGCTTTGGCATGCGCCTCGGCTGACACTCGGGATCCGCAAGGCGACTCCCCACAACGATGAGGGCAACGACGCCTTCGGCGCGAAGACAGCGCATTTTCGGGAAGGTAGGTGTGTTGGCGGGTAGCCTTTAAGGTTTTCCAGAACGTCCATCAAAAAAATAATTAGAAGAAATTTTTGGCGGGCCATGAACGATGAAGATGAGCACTATGTCTTCGCTATTGTACTATGAGTTACCAAGGAGAAATCGAACCAATCTGTACAGCCCCAAGAATTTATCCAGCCCCTTGCGGTCGCATCCTATTTGCGGCGAGTTGGATGCTTCCTACAATTTGGCGCAGAGACAGAACTTCTAGGTGTTCAGTCCCGGCATCTGGTGGGTCGGATTTAGGATGAATCTGTCCGGCTCTGCTGTCCAGATTTTGCAGATGTATTCGTAAGGCGTGAGGCCGCCGAGGGTCTTGAGCCTTCGCGCGAAGTTGTAGGCCGCCATGAAGTCACCAAGGTGGGTGCGCAGCTGATCGTGGCTGTCGTAATGGTAACGCTTCACGGTCGCCTCCTTGATCGTTCGGTTCATTCGCTCGACCTGGCCATTGGTCCACGGATGGTTTGGCTTTGTCAGGCGGTGCTCGATCCCGTTGGCCTCGCAGATCATGTCGAAGCGCATCTGCCGCGAGTATGCCGTGTTCCTGTTCCGCGGCTGCTCGGCGAACTGGATGCCGTTGTCCGTCAGGATGGTGTGGACGTGATACGGCACGGCCTCGAGCATGTGCTGGAGGAACTCCCACGCCGTCTTCCGGTTGGCTTTCTCAACGAGCTGGGTCACGGCAAACTTGCTGGTCCGGTCAATGCCCACGAAGAGGTAGAGCTTTCCTTCCGCGGTCTGCACCTCCGCAATGTCGATATGAAAGAAGCCGATCGGATAGCGCTTGAATTTCTGTCGCTTCGGTTTGTCCCCCTCGACGTCCGGCAGGCGGGATATGCCGTGCCGCTGCAAGCACCGGTGCAGGGCCGACCGCATCAGGTGCGGGATCGTCGGTTGCAGGGCATAAAGGCAATCGTCCAGCGGCAGCAGCGTATGGCGTCGAAAGGCGACGATCATCGCCTCCTCTGTCTCGGTCAGAACCGTCGAGCGCGGCTCTCTCGGCCCCGTCTTCATATCCTCAACCGTCGCCCGCCTGCGCCACTTTGCGACCGTCTTGGGATTGATCCCAAGCTCTTGGCTCAACTGCGAGAGCGAAGCTTGCGATCGCTGTATTGCTGCTCTGACGGCGTGCGTGGTCGTGGCGCTCCCGTGACGAACTTGTCCCATAATGCTTCCTTCCATTCCAACGAAAGGATCACACCATCAAACCGTGGGATCAAACACCTAGGGCCTTCGACATTGTGTTTTCCGAGATCATTTTCATCTGCGTTTGAGACGATGTGAAAACGAAGTCAGTATCTTTTTGATGCTCCGTGGATAGATTATGCAAAAGTTGTTGAGCGGCGTAGGGCAGGGGCACTTCATGCTTCTCGTCTGCCTTCATATTTTCTGCTGGAATAATCCACCTTTCATATCCTTCCGAAAACTGATCCCACTTCGCTTTTCTGACCGCACCAGAGCGCAAGACAGTCAAGATCGTAAAGCGCAAGGCCAGTGCGCCCACGCCCTGAACCTTTTGAAGTTTGCGCATCAAGTCGGGAGTCTTATCCCACGGAATCGCTGCAAAGTTCTTCACTTTCACCTTTTTTCGGGGCAGTGCCGCTCTAACCGCTTCAACGGGATTAGCCGCGGACCGAAACCCTTGAACGTGCGCCCAGTCAAAAACGACTTTCATTCGTTGTAGCACGCGGCGCGCTGTCTCATGCTTTTCTAACCAAATCGGTTGGAGGACTTCTATGATGTCTTGCGTTGCGATTTCATCAACAGCCATGCCGCCTATTCTTGGGAAAGCGTAGTTTTTGAGCGTCGTAAGCCATTGATCTGTATGCTTACCATTCCGACTGGAAGTCTGGATGTTGAACTTATGGTATTCCGCAGCCGCGACCTCGAAAGCCATGGTCTTTTTACGGGACTGGTGGATCTTCTTTGAAGGGTCGCCACCCTTGGCCGCGATAACGCGATACTCGTGCGCGATCTCGCGGGCGTCGGCGAGCGAAACTACCATTGCGGACCCAAGCCCAAAATCTCGCCGTTTGCTGCGCACCATTATGCGCAAAACCCAGCGGCGAGCGCCTGATTCCGAGACATAAAGATAGAGACCACCGCCGTCGGTATGCCTGCCAGCCGGGGCAGATCGCACAAACGCGGCTTTGAGCTGCTTCTCGAAATGCGGCATCCGCCGTTTTCCGGTCGTTGGCTTTTGCTGAACTGTCATTTCTTCACCCACATTCGCGCCCACATTTTCTTAATGATAGCGGAAAATGTCAAAATGCGTAAAGCCCTGAAAAACATAAACTTTTCAGGGAATGCCTGACCGACTTTTTAGCTATATAGGGATATTGGCGGAGAGACAGGGATTCGAACCCTGGGAACCCGTAAAGGCTCAACGGTTTTCGAGACCGCCCCGTTCGACCACTCCGGCACCTCTCCGTGACGTGGTGTGGTGAGGGCGGCGTTTAATCGGGTGGGGCCGGTATGGCAAGGGGTATCGGACCGGGATCGGACGACGGATTTCGATGACGGATTTCGATGACGGATGCTCCGTGCCGACCGGACGGGTCGGAAACAACTTGCCACGGGCTGATGCGGCATGGACCCGCGGCCTTGGAATGTACCGCACCGCAGGCTAGGGATGCGGAGGTTTCAAAGGAGTGCGCCGCGATGGGATCGGGATTTTTGGGCGGGACGGCGGGGCCGCGCGCCGTTGTGCTGGGTCTTGCGGTATGCCTGTCCGGCCCGGCACCTGCGATGTCTCAGATTTCGCCGCCACCGGCAGAGGCACCGGAACGGGCGCCGTTCGCGGACCTTGCCGCGGCGCTTGAGCTGGACCGGCTGATCGACATCATGCGCGCCGAAGGGATCGCGTATGGCGATACGATCGCGCGCGATCTGTTCGGCGGCGCGGCACCCGCAGGGTGGCAAGAACGGGTAAGTGACATCTACGCGGCAGATCGGATGACAGCCAGCGTCGCCGCGGCACTTTCCGACGCGGTCGCGGGCGATGATGTTGCCGCGATGACCGCGTTTCTGACGCAGGGCCCGGGCGCGCGGGCCGTGAGCTTCGAGATCGCGGCCCGCGAGGCGCGGCTGGATCCGGACGTCGAACGTGCCGCCGACGATGCCGCGGCGCTGGCCGTGGCAGACGACGACCCGCGTATCGACCTGATCGACAGCTATATCGCCGCCAACGACCTGATCGAACGCAACGTCGCCGATGCGATGACCTCGAACTATGCGTTCTATATCGGCCTGATGGATGGCGGCGCGATGCCCGGCGGCGTCACCGAGGCAGAGATCCTTGCCGACGTCTGGGGGCAGGAGGTGCTGATCCGGCAAAACCTGACGGACTGGCATTATTCCTTTCTGTTCATGGCATTTGCACCGCTGGAAGACGCGGAGATCGAGGCCTATACCGCGTTTTCGCGCACTGTCGCGGGACGACAGCTCAACGACGCGCTGTTTGCGGCCTTTGACGACGTGTTTACGCAGATCAGCCGCGATCTTGGGCAGGCGGCGGCGGATTTCCTCGTGACACAAGACCTGTGATGCGCGCCCCGCCTGAAACCGGGTTTATCCCCGCGCGCCCCAGATCATCAGGGCGTTGACCAGGGCATCGGGGTTGGCGGCATAGAGACCGTAATCGCTGTCGAGCTGAATCAGCCGGGTGCCGCGGTCCTCCGTCGGGACGCGGGCCGCATCGAAGGCACGGGTAAGGGCGGTCCCGCCACCCGCGCCGATATCGGCCAGCACCGCAGGAAAGTTCGATTTGACCTCGAGTTCGACGGGCCCGCGCTGTCCCGCATTGGCCGCCGTTCCGGTCAGCGTCGACCAGCCGGCCCCCGCATCGGCACAGGCGGCCAGCGCGCCAAAGGCGGCGATCGCCAGAACATGGCCCGGAAAACGGCGCCGGACAGTGTGGTTCCGCATCGGTGTGTTCCTTGTAACTGGGCATCCGCGACGGCAGCCGCCCTGGGTAATTGGGCATCCGCGACGGCAGCCGCCCTGGGTAATTGGGCATCCGCGACGGCAGCCGCCCTGGCATGACCGAGGCTAAGGGGCGGGCGCCGAACGGGCTTGACTTGACGCCAGCATACGCAGATAAGCCGCCATCCCGACAGGTCGCATTCTGCGGTTTTTCGGGGCATGCGCGGGGACTTGCCGGAAACGGTCTGAACGATGGCCTGGCACCCCGCATCTTTCAACGATCGCCCCCGACGGGGCGCGCAGTTCGACGGTGGGCCACTCGGTCCGCAAATGCCAGAGGGGTACGCGTTACCCCGACGGAACCGATCGGGCGCGGCAGTAACAGGAATGATACGATGTTTGCGGTTCTGAAAACCGGTGGCAAGCAGTACAAGGTCGCCTCCGGCGATGTGCTGCGTTTCGAAAAGATCGCCGCCGATGCAGGCGAAACGATCCAGTTCAACGATATTTTGATGATCGGTGACGCCATCGGCGCCCCGCTCGTGGCGGATGCCGGTGTGCAGGCCACGGTCATCGACCAGATCAAGGGCGAAAAGACGATCAACTACGTGCGTCGCCGGCGCAAGCATTCGTCGAAGCGCACCAAGGGCCACCGCCAGCAACTTACCCTGATCCGCGTGACGGATCTGCTGGCCACCGGCGCCGACAATTCCGGCGTCAAGGCCGCCATCGGTGCCGCCATTGCCAGCGCGCTGGCCCACAACAACGGTGGTATCGCACAGCCGCGCACCGCCGCCCAGATGGCCGATGCCAACGCGCCGGTCGCCAAGAAGGGCAAGGCCAAGAGCACCAAGACCAAGACCGACGCCGCCAAGATCGCCTCCGCCGAGGCATCCGAGACGGTGACCGCCGCCGAGGAAGCACCCGCCAAGGCGCCCAAAGCGGCAAAGGCCGCACCGAAGGCCGAGACTGCCAAGGCCGACGCCGGTGGCGACGATCTCAAGCAATTGTCTGGCGTTGGTCCGGCACTCGAGAAGAAGCTGCACGAAAATGGCGTCACCACATTTGCGCAGATCGCCGCATGGGGCGAGGCCGACATTGCCGAGATGGACGAAAAGCTGTCCTTCAAAGGCCGCATCGAACGCGAGGGCTGGGTCGACCAGGCCAAGAAGCTCGCGAACTGATAGACATACAGGAGAGACGACATGGCACATAAAAAAGCAGGCGGTTCCTCCCGTAACGGCCGCGATTCCGCAGGTCGCCGTCTGGGCGTGAAGAAATTCGGCGGCGAAGCCGTTATTCCGGGCAACATCATCATGCGTCAGCGCGGCACGGTGAAATGGCCGGGCGCGGGCGTCGGTATGGGCAAGGATCACACGATATTTGCAACCGTCGAAGGCCAGGTGAAATTTCACAAGGGTTTCAAGGGCCGCACGTTTATTTCGGTCCTGCCGATGGCAGAGGCCGCCGAGTAGCCGACACGCCGACTTCAAATTTCGGGGATCGGCGGTTTCGCCGGTCCCTTTTTCGTTTTGCGACCCTATCTGCGACAGGGGTCGTTCCGCTGGGAGGCAGGACGCCGCGTCGCAAAACGACCGACGCCCGGACGCGTCACACAATCGTACGGTTTGTCCGCCAGATAGGCAGGATGCCCCGATACGGTTTTCGAGGAGGAAGACCATGATGATATCGACCGTCACATCGCAGCCGACAATCGCCACCACACGGTTTGTGCTGCGCCCGCCGCGCCAGTCGGATGCAGGTCTGATCGCCTATTACCTCGCGGATCCGCGCGTGGCGCACGCCAGTCTCAACATCCCGCACCCCTATCCGCCCGGCGCGGCAGAGGCCCTTGTGGAGTGGTCTTTGCGCCCCGACAGGACCGACGAAATCTGGGTCATGGACGGCACGATGAGCGGGCTTGGCGAGGTTCTTGGCCTGATAACCCTGTCGGGCCTCGATCGGGCGCAATCCGAGATCCGCTACTGGGTGGCACCCGCGTTCTGGAAAACCGGCCTTGCGACAGAGGCGGTCGGCGCCCTCGTCGCGGCCAACCCGCACGGCGCGCGACAGCTTTTCGCCGCCGTCTTTCAGGATGAGCCGGGCTCGGCCCGTGTCCTGACGAACTGCGGTTTCGACTATCTGGGTGACGCAGAGGCCTATTGCCTTGCGCGACAATACGTCTTGCCGACATGGACCTATGTGTTGAAATACGGTGTCTGACGCGCCTCCGCCCGTCCTGCTGACGCCGCATCTGCGGCTTCGGCCACTGGCGGCGGAGGATGCGCCGGATATCGCGGCGGCTCTGGCGGTCTGGCAGGTGTCCCGCTGGCTCACCTCGCCGCCGTTTCCCTACACGCCCGCCGATGCCGAAACCTTCGTCGGCAGGGTCTGCGGTCCGTATTGGGCGATAACGACGGGCGCGGATGCCCCGCTGATCGGCGTCGTCTCCATCAAACCGGATCTGGGGTATTGGCTCAGCCCCGCATATCACGGGCGCGGTCTGATGTCCGAGGCTGTCGCGGCGGTGACGGCGTGGTATTTCGGGCAGACTGCGGAGGCGCTCATTTCGGGCCATATCGTCGGAAATACGGCGTCGCGCCGCCTTTTGCTGACCGCCGGGTTTATCGACACACATATCGAACGGACATCGTCGCGGCCTCTGAACACGGATGTGCCGGTTCAGCGGATGATCCTGACCCATACGGCACACGCGCAAAGGCGCGCCGCCTTGTGAGCGGGGCCGCAATCGGCTAGGCCCGCTCAACCCAACGCCGAAGGCCCCACCCCATGAAATTCCTCGATCTGACGAAGGTCTACATCCGCTCGGGCGGCGGCGGCGCAGGTTGCGTGTCGTTCCGGCGGGAGAAATTCATCGAATACGGCGGCCCCGACGGCGGCGACGGCGGCAATGGTGGCAACGTCTGGGCCGAGGGCGTCGACGGCCTCAACACCCTGATCGATTTTCGTTACCAGCAGCATTTCTTTGCCAAATCCGGCCAGCACGGCATGGGCAGCCAGCGGACCGGCAAAACCGGCGAGGATATCGTGCTGCGGGTGCCCGTCGGCACCGAAATCCTCGACGAGGACGAGGAAACCGTCATCGCCGATATCACCGCCGTCGGCCAGCGGGTCCGTCTGGCCAAGGGCGGTAACGGCGGATTCGGCAACCTGCACTTCAAATCCTCCACCAACCGCGCACCCCGGCACGCCAATCCCGGTCAGGAAGGTGTCGAACGCACGATCTGGCTGCGCCTGAAACTTATCGCCGATGCGGGCCTTCTGGGCATGCCGAACGCGGGCAAATCGACGTTTCTCGCCACGACGTCGAACGCCCGGCCCAAGGTTGCGGACTACCCGTTCACCACGCTGGTGCCCAACCTTGGCGTCGTCGGCATCGACGAGGTCGAATTCGTCGTGGCCGATATTCCCGGCCTGATCGAAGGCGCCTCCGAAGGCGAGGGGCTGGGCGATCTGTTCCTGGGTCACGTCGAGCGCTGCGCCGTGCTGTTGCACCTCGTCGACGGATCGGGCGGCGATCCGGCGCGCGATTACCGCACCATCATCACCGAGCTTGAGAAATACGGCGGCGATCTGGCGGACAAACCCCGGATCACCGTCCTCAACAAAATCGACACGCTCGACGCGGAAGAGCGCGCGTTCATCGCCGACGAGGTGGCCGCAGAGGTCGGCGGGCCGGTGATGCAGATGTCGGGTGTCACCGGCGAAGGCGTCACACAAGTCTTGCGCGCCTTGCGCGGCCAGATCGACGCCGACCGTCTGCGCCACCGCACGGAGGCCGCGGCGGAAGAGGACGTCCCGTGGCAACCCTAGACGCGACGCGCGGCGGGGATCTGCGTCCGAGCCTGTCCGACGCGCGCTGCCTCGTGGTCAAGATCGGCTCGGCTCTGTTGGTGGATGCGGCCACCGGCGCCTTGCGGACGCAATGGCTGACCGGGCTGGCCGACGATGTGGCCCGCCTGCGCAAAGGCGGTACGCGGGTAATCCTCGTCTCCTCGGGGTCCATCGCGCTGGGGCGCCGGGTGCTGGGCCTGCCGGGCGGGCCACTGCCTCTCGAGCAAAGTCAGGCCGCCGCCGCCGTGGGGCAGATCCGGCTGGCGCAGGCCTATGAAATGGCCCTTGCCGCCCATGGCATCGTGACCGGGCAGATCCTCGTCACCCTCGAGGACAGCGCGGACAGACGCCGCTATCTGAACGCGCGGGCGACGATGCAGACGCTGCTGTCGCTTGGCGTGACCCCGATCGTCAACGAAAACGACACGGTGGCCACCGACGAGATCCGATACGGCGACAATGACCGGCTGGCCGCACAGGTTGCCGTGACGGCGGGCGCCGATCAGCTGGTGCTGCTGTCCGACGTCGACGGGCTGTATACCGCCAACCCGAACCTCGATCCGCACGCCCGGCGGATCGACCATGTCGCCCGCCTGACGCCCCGGATCGAGGCGATGGCCGGTGACGGTGTGTCCGGCCTGTCGAAAGGCGGGATGAAGACGAAACTGATGGCCGCGCGCATCGCCACCGAGGCAGGATGCGCGATGGCAATTACATTAGGATCGACGCGCAATCCCTTGACGGCATTGCAGAACGGTGCCGACGCCACATGGTTTTCCGCACTTTCCGATCCGCAGACGGCACGCAAGCGCTGGATCGGATCGATGAAACCGCGCGGCAATGTCAGCATCGATGCGGGCGCCGTGCGCGCGCTTGCGGATGGCAAAAGCCTGCTGCCGGCGGGCGTCATGGCGGCCACCGGCGATTTCCGGCGCGGCGATCCGGTCACCGTCACCGGCCCGGACGGCGCGCATGTGGCGACGGGCCTCTCGCGTTACAGCGGCGACGAGGTGCGCGCGCTGGCCGGGCGGCACAGCGCTGACATCGAGGCGATACTGGGCTATAAAGGCCGAACCGAACTTATCCACCGCGACGACATGGTGCTCTGAAAGGCCCCCAAATTCCATGAAAGACCTCGACGACATTCCCGCCCTCATGGCCGACATCGGGTCGCGCGCGCGCGCCGCTGCCGCAGATCTGGCCTTCGCCTCGGCCGAGCGCAAGCACGCGGCGCTGATCGGCGCTGCCGATGCGGTCTGGGCCCGCAGGCTCGAGATCATGGACGCCAATGCCGAGGATCAGGTTTTCGGCGAGGAAAAGGGACTGTCGGCGGCGATGATGGATCGGCTGATCCTGACCGAACCCCGGATCCGCGCCATTACCGACGGGCTGCGGGCCATTGCCGCCCAGAAAGACCCGGTGGGCGAGGTGATCACGCAGTGGGATCAGCCGTCGGGCCTGAACATTTCGCGCGTCCGGACGCCGTTGGGCGTTGTCGGCGTCATCTACGAATCGCGTCCCAACGTGACGGCGGATGCAGGCGCGCTGTGCCTGAAATCGGGCAATGCGGTGATCCTGCGTGGCGGCTCGGAGAGCTTTCATTCCAGTGCGATCCTGCACGAATGCCTGCAACGGGGCCTGCGCGAGGCGGGCCTGCCGATCGACGCGATACAGCTGGTGCCGACGCGCGACCGTGCCGCCGTGTCCGCGATGCTGACCGATACCGCCCACATCGACGTGATCGTGCCACGCGGCGGGCGCGGCCTTGTGGGCCTTGTGCAGCGCGAGGCGCGGGTGCCGGTTTTTGCCCACCTCGAAGGCATCTGTCACGTCTATGTCGACCGCGCGGCAGACCGGGAGATGGCCCAAAATATCGTGCTCAACGCCAAGACCCGGCGTACCGGCATCTGCGGAGCCGCCGAATGTCTGCTGATCGACTGGAAATACTACACCGAACACGGGCCGCATCTGATCGAGGCCCTGCTTGGGGCCGGTGTCGAGGTGCGCGCGGAGGGCGAACTGGCCCGGGTGCCGGGAACCGTGCGGGCAACGCCCGGGGATTTCGGTCACGAGTTCCTCGACATGATCATCGCCGCGCGCCTCGTCGACGGTGTCGATGCCGCCATCGCCCACATCCGCACCCACGGCTCACAGCATACAGAAGCCATCGTCACCGGCGACGACGCCACGGCGGCCCGGTTCTTCGAACGGCTCGATTCCGCGATCCTGCTGCACAATGCGTCGACCCAGTTCGCCGATGGCGGCGAATTCGGCATGGGCGCTGAAATCGGCATCGCGACCGGCAAATTGCATGCCCGTGGCCCGGTGGGCGCCGAACAACTTACCAGCTTTAAATATCTGGTCCGCGGCAACGGGGCCGTCCGCCCCTAGCTAGATACCAAGGCGGATCTGGCCCTCTGCCATTTCGGGCGTCAGTGTGCGCCCGGCCTCGGCCAGCGCCTCGGGCAGCAGGGCGAATTGTACGTCAGCTGCCGAAAACACCGGGCGGGTGCGCGGGTTCGTCAGGCTGTTCCACAGCACCTCGTCGATCTTGAGGCGTTCTGCCTCTGCCAGAATCGTCCAGCCGTCGCCCACACGCCGGACCGTGATATCCCCGCCGTAGGGCAATGCGCGTTCAAGGCATTGCATCAACAGGAAAATAATCCGCACATCGCGTTTTTCGGCCTCTTTCTCAGCCTCCCAGAAATACGAGATCTTGCCGCCCCGCGCGACCGAGGCGAGGGTTGCGGAAATATCCGCCCGGGCCAGGGTCTGGCCTTCGGCGGCGGCGCCATAGGCGATCTGAAAGAACCGGATCCGGGCATTGGCGGCCTGAACGCTCTCCTCGATCAGCTCGATTTCAGGCGTCTTCGGGATACCGGTCAGTTCCAGAAGCTCGACCCCGTTGCCGATGGCGCCCAGAGGGCTGATAAGATCGTGGCAGATACGCGAGCCGACGAGTGCGGCAAGATTTGGTTTACGGCTCATATGCGGGCTTTCCACGGATCAGAAACGGGCGAAGGGGCAGGGATCATGACGCAGGAGGACAGACCGGCGCGCGCGCCGCTGGGGATGACGGAATTCCTGAGCCCCGGCATGCTGGTGCGCCATCCCGAGCAGGCCGACTGGGGTACGGGCCAGGTCCAGTCGAATATCGGCGGGCGGGTGACGGTCTCTTTTCCCGAGGCAGGCAAGGTTGTCGTCGATGGTACGGTGGTCGGACTTATCGTGGTGACGTCGTGACGACCGCCTGTCTGCGCATCGCCGCGGGGATCGATTTTTCGGTACGGCCCTGGCGCGCCGGTTGACGCGCAGCATGGTATCGGGCGCATACCCGGACCGCGGCCTTGCGATCCTGTCGACGCCGGGGGCCCTGCCGGTCGTGCCAGGCTCATGCGCAGACAGCGCCGTAGACGGGTGGGCTCGGACGGTTCGCTCTCACGTCGGGACCCTTTCGGTGCGGTCGGTCGACCGCAGGCTTGGTTGCAGACAGCTCCCCCGGGGGACACGGTGCAACTCAAACGTGTGCGTGCCGGGCGTGTCAACCGGCGCTGACGGCACGATGGCCTTGTGAGCCGTGAAAACACCCCGATTGGTGCGGTGGTCCGATCCTTGCGGTGGCATTCTTCGTATCGGCCATTGTGTGATCAGATATCGGCAAACAAAGTTGCCAAACCGTTACCGCCTGCCTAGATAACGCGCATGATGGGCCAGATCCGCAGCCGCGAGCCGATGCCGAACGACGAGACATCCATGTCGCTGCCCCTGCGCAGCCACGACGCGCGTGTCCCCTGCGGGACGGTGGCGGGGGCCGCATCCCTGCGCGCCCGTATCGCCTGCACGGAACAGGACCTTCAGGCGGCCTTCGATCTGCGCCGCGCGGTCTTCGCCGGTGAACTGGGGGCGCTGGCGGACACCGACCGTTGCGATGCCCATGCCTGTCATCTTATCGTCGAAGATCTGTCGCAACCCGCCGGACACCGTGTCGTGGGTACGACGCGGGTCATGGGCCGGACCGAGGCGGCGGCGGCGGGCGGTTTTTACACGGGCCAGGAGTTCGATATCGCGCCGTTGCTGACCGGCGGGCACATTCTGATCGAGGTGGGCCGCACCTGTCTGCGGCGCGAATATCGCGGCGGGGCCGCGATGGTGGTGCTGTGGCGCGCTCTTGCGGCGGCGGCGGCGGCGCGCGGTGCGCAGTTGCTGTTTGGCACGGCGTCGTTTCCAGGCAGCGACAGCGCGGTGCACCGGGCCGCCCTCGATGTGCTGCACGACAGGTATCCGGCGCCGCAGCCGATCCGCGTCCGTTCGCATCAGGGCGGGTGGACGCCCTGCGCCAGCGCCGGTTCCATCGATATGCTGGCGGCGATGCGGGCCACGCCTGCCGTGCTGAAATCCTATCTGCGGCTTGGCGGAGTGATCGGCGACGGCGTGTTCGTCGACCGCGACTTCAATACGACCGACGTCTGCCTGATGCTGGACGTTCGGCAGCTGAACCGGCAGGTCGCGCGGCTTTACGGTGCGGCGTGACGACACCCGCAGCCAATCCTGAGCGCCCCGCCGCACATCCCGGCACATGGCGGGCCGGCGACAGGCCCCCCCTGCCGCGCCCGACGCCGTCGGGGTGGCTGCGTGCTGGCCTGCGCGCCGTGCCGCTGGTGCTCGTTCTGGCGGCGGGCCTTGTTGCGACACTGATCCTGCGGCCCGTCGAGGCGCGTGTCCGGGGCCCGGCGCGGCCCGTCACGGGACGGATCACGGTGGCGGTTTGCCGCGCCGTGCTC
Source organism: uncultured Alphaproteobacteria bacterium (assembly GCA_963761735.1). Taxonomy (GTDB): domain Bacteria; phylum Pseudomonadota; class Alphaproteobacteria; order Rhodobacterales; family Rhodobacteraceae; genus CAVXHQ01. The sequence continues at coordinate 602,238 of CAVXHQ010000001.1, read as the reverse complement.
GGCATCCTGGGGCTGCGCACGGACCGGCATGGCGGGCAGGCGACCGGGCAGGGCGTCATCGTTACCAACCACGCTTCCTGGCTCGATATATTCGTGCTGAACGCGCATCAGCCGATGTATTTCGTCGCCAAATCCGAGGTTGCCGGCTGGGCCGGGATCGGCTGGCTCGCCCGTGCCACCGGCACCCTTTTCATCCGCCGCGATCGCGCACAGGCCGTCGCACATGTGGCGCAGTTCGGCACACGGCTGGCAACCGGGCAGCGGCTTACCCTGTTCCCCGAAGGGACCTCGTCGGACGGTGCGCAGGTGCTGCCGTTCAAACCGACACTGTTCGAGGCGCTGGTGGTTCAGTCGGCTGCCACCCCGGACCTCTGGGTGCAGCCGGTTGCCATTCGGTACACTGCGCCGCCCGACCGGACGGCGCAATTCTATGGCTGGTGGGGCAATATGGATTTTGGCCCGCACCTTCTGGCGATGCTGGCGCAGCGCCGGCACGGCGCGGTGGCGGTACGCTATGCGCCGCCGATCGTCGTCGCGGGGGCAGGTGGGCGCAAGGCTCTGGCACGGTCGGCGGAACGCGCGGTGCGCAGTACCTTCGGGGATATGGCGTCGGGCGGCGCCTAGCCGAAGGCGGCGTACAGGCCGCGCAGCGCCTGCGCAGGATCCGGCGCCGACCAGATCTCGGCGCCGAGGGCGATGAAATCGGCGTGGGGCGCAAGTGTCGCGATCAGCTCTGCGTCGAGCGACCCTTCGGCCACCACCGGCACCTCGATCATCTCGGACCACCACTGGAACAGCTCGAGCGTCGCGGGGTCGTCGCTGTCCAGCGGCGTCGCGGACAGCGGGCCGAAGCTGACGTAATCGGCGCCCAGCTCGCCCGCTGTCATCCCGTCGTGACGCGAGGTGGCGCACCAGGTGCCGACGATGGCATCCTCGCCCAGCGTCTTGCGCACCGTGCGGATCCCGCGCGAGCCGTCGGTCATGTGCACCCCGTCGAGGCCCAGCGGCTCGACCAGCTTCATATGCGCCTCGATGACGATGGCAACGTCGCGGGCGTGGCAGACCTCGCGCATGGCATCCGCCGTGCGGCTGATCGCGTCCATGTCGCGGCTGGCAAGCGACAGGCGCACGCAGGCCGTGGGCACGGCATCGAGGCAGGCGGCAAGGACGGGCGAAAACGCCGCGATCTCGAATACCGGCGGTGTGACGAGGTACAGTTGCGGGCGGTCGGGCTGGTCGGTCTCGGTCATGGTCTGGCGCTTTCGGGATGTGGTGACGCGCTATAGCGCGGTCCGTGCGCGTTGACCACGCTCTTGCGGGCGGGGGTTGTGGCCCGAGGTGGCCGAAGGTGCCGCTGGGCGCACCGCGCAACCGCATGGCAAGTGCGGGGCGTCTCCCTTGTCGCCGGGGTTGACCGGTGTCCGTGCGCGTGGGTATTCCGCGCGGTCCGGCATGTGGCAGGGACCGGGGAGAGAACGCATGACCGACACGAACGCGACGCAGGCAGAACCCGCCATTGTGCTGGTGCGGCCGCAGATGGGCGAAAACATCGGCGCCGCCGCCCGCGCGATGTGGAATTTCGGCCTGAGCCGGATGCGCGTCGTCGATCCGCGCGACGGCTGGCCGAGCGAGCGGGCCGCGGCCCTCGCCTCGGGCGCGGGACGTGTTCTGGATGCGGCAGGCCTGTTTTCCACGACCGCGCAGGCTGTCGCCGATTGCCACTATGTCTATGCCACCACCGCGCGGGGCCGCGACATGACCACGCCGGTGCTGCCGCCTCAGGCCGCGATGGCCGATGCGGCGGCGCGGATCGCGGCGGGGCAAAAGGTGGCGATGCTGTTCGGGCCGGAGCGCACGGGGTTGGAAAACGACGATATCGCGCTGGCCAACGCGATCGTCCGGGTGCCGGTGAACCCGGCGTTTCCGTCCCTGAACCTTGCGCAATGCGTGCTTCTGTGCGGATATGAATGGGGGCAGGCGCGCGATTTGCCGATGGTTGCCGCCGGTGGCATGGCCGGGGCCGCCCCCGCCTCTCAGGCCGATATCGCGGCCCTCGCACAGCACTTCGAGAGCGTTCTGGACCAGCAGGGGTTCTTCTTTCCGGATCACAAGGCGGCGCACATGATGCAAAACCTGCGCAACATGTGGAGCAGGATGCCGCTGACCGATGCCGATGCCAAGATGCTGCACGGCATGCTGCGGCAATTGGTGCGCGGACGCAGCGGGGGGTGACGCTTGCCCGTCCCCGCAGGGCGCCTTAGGTACTCGGCAACCGAACGGGGGCAGCATGGGTCTGAAGGCGAAAACCGGCAACCGCACCATCTTCGAGGAGGTGGGCGGCGACACCAGACAGGGTGCGGCCCCCGGCGCCATCGACCGCGCCACCGGTCCCGCGCGCGGGTCGGTGCGCCGCTGGCTCGTGCTGCTGGGCGTGCTCGTGGTGGTGATGATCACGCTGGGCGGGCTGACGCGGCTGACCGACTCGGGTCTGTCGATCACCGAATGGGCGCCGATCAGCGGCACGGTGCCGCCCCTGAACGACACCGACTGGCAGGCGGAATTCGATGCCTATCGCGCGATTCCGCAGTACGACCTGATGAACCGGGGCATGACCCTGGATGAATTCAAATCGATCTACTGGTGGGAATGGGCGCACCGTCAGCTGGGGCGGCTGATCGGCCTCGTCTGGTTCGCGGGATTCTATCTGGTTCGCGGCGCGCAGGAAATTTCCGGCCCGCTGGACGGCGCCGATGTTCGGCCTTGGCGCGCTGATCGGCGTGCAGGGGGCAATCGGCTGGGCGATGGTGAATTCGGGCCTTCAGGCCGGGATGATCGCTGTCGCGTCCTATATGCTGGCCGCCCACCTTGGCACCGCTTTCGTCATTCTGGGGATCATCGGCTGGGGGGGGATGCGTCTGGGCCGACGCCAGTCCGACCTGATGGTCGCGCGGCGCGCGGGAGATGCCACGCTGGCGCGGCTCGGCGGTGTGCTGGTGGGTGTGGCCTTTGTGCAGATCCTGCTGGGCGCGCTGGTCGCGGGCATCGACGCGGGGCGCGCCTTTCCCACCTGGCCGCTGATGGGCGACGGGTTCCTGCCGCCCTTTCCGTTCGGCCTGACGCCGGTCTGGCGCAATTTCTTCGAGGATGCGGGGCTCGTGCAGTTCATCCACCGGATGTGGGGCTACGGCCTTGCGGTGCTGGCGATTGCGGTCTGGTGGCGGGCGCGGCGCTCGGCGCTGGCCTCGGTGCGGGCGGCGTTTTCGGCGATGCTGGCGCTGATGGCGGTGCAGATCGTCATCGGCATCGTCACGGTGTTGTATTCGGCGCAGTGGCACATCGCGATCCTCCATCAGTTCACCGCCATCGCTCTGTGGCTGTTGATCCTGCGGGCGCGTTTTACGGCCCGGTATCCCCGCGCGCAAAGCCTGCGCTGATCTTTTTCCGACGCGCCGCTTGCGCGGACTTCTGCCGAAGGACATGACCATGACCGCATATGACGAGCTGATGGGTTTTCAGCGCGAGACCGAGGCGCTTGGGCAGATCATGGGGCGGCTGGGCTGGGATCAGGAAACCATGATGCCCAGGGGGGCGGCCGAGCAGCGCGGCGAGGAAACGGCCGCGCTGGAAGCCGTACTGCACGCGCGCCGGACCGATCCGCGCGTCGGCGACTGGCTGGCGGCGGCACAGGCGGACGGTGCCGCGCAACAGGCCAACCTGCGCCTGATCCGACGCAGTTTTGACCGCACCAACCGGGTTCCGGCACGGCTCGCCGCCGAAATCGCGCGGGTCACGTCGAAATCGCAGGGCATCTGGGCCGACGCCCGTGCCGCACAGGACGTCGCCGCGTTCTTGCCCGCACTGTCGCAGGTCCTCGACCTCAGGCGCGAAGAAGGCGCGGCCCTTGCGGATGGCGGCGACGTTTATGACGCGATGCTCGACGATTACGAACCGGGCACGCGGGCCGCCGACCTCGACGCGATGTTCGCAGCCCTGCGGCCCCGGCTGGTGGCACTGCGCGAGCGGGTGCTGGGCGCCCGGGTGCAGGACGGACGGGCCCCCGCGCCATTGACGGGCAGTTTCGACGCGGCGGGACAGCTCGCCCTGTCGCAGGAACTGGCGCGCACCTTCGGCTATGATTTCGATCGCGGGCGCATCGACACGGCGGTGCACCCGTTCTCGTCCGGCTCCGGCACCGATGTGCGGATCACCACCCGCGTCGACCCCGCCGATCCGTTCAACTGCTTTTATTCGACGATCCACGAGGTCGGCCACGCCTGTTATGAACAGGGCATCGACGGTGGCTATCTGTTGTCGCCGCTGGGCAACGGCGTGTCGATGGGCGTCCACGAAAGCCAGAGCCGGATCTATGAAAACCAGCTTGCCCGCAGCCGCGCGTTCACCGGCTGGCTCTATGGCCGGATGCGCGACCGGTTCGGCGATTTCGGCGTCGCGGATGAGGATGCGTTTTACGGCTGCGTCAACCGCGTTGCGAACGGATACATCCGCACCGAGGCCGACGAGGTGCAGTACAATCTGCATGTACTGATCCGCTACGACCTCGAGCGGGCGCTGATTTCCGGCGATCTGGCGGTCGGCGACCTGGAAGGGGCGTGGAACGACCGGTTCAGGGCCGATTTCGGCTATGGCGTCGACAGGCCGTCGAACGGATTGTTGCAGGACGTGCACTGGTCGGTCGGCCTGTTCGGCTATTTCCCGACCTATACGCTCGGCAACGTCTACGCGAGCTGTCTGCACGCGGCGCTGCGCGTGGCGGTTCCGAACCTCGACGCAGACCTTGCGCGTGGCGAGACATCCGCGGCGACGGGATGGCTGCGCGACCATGTACAGCGTCACGGCGGGCTCTATGCGCCGCGCGACGTGATCGGACGCGCCAGCGGTATGGTGCCCGACGAAGGGCCCTTGCTCGACTATCTGGAGACGAAATTCACCGGGCTCTACGGTGTCTGACGGGTCAGATGCGCCGGGCCGTCGCTTGAATGGAAAGACCAGATGACCATCGACGAACTCCGACGGTTTCTCGATACGACGTTCGGGCAGGTCGCCACGGATTTTGCCATCGACGCGGTGACGGGGGATGGCATCGCTCTGCGCCTTCTGGTGGCCGGGCGGCATCTGCGGCCCGGTGGCACCGTGTCGGGGCCAAGCCTGTTTGCACTGGCCGACGTGGCGTTTTATCTGGCCTTGCTCAGCCGGATCGGCCCGCGGGCCCTCGCGGTGACGACGAATTGTTCCATCGATTTCCTGCGCAAACCTGTGGCATCTGACGTGACCGGAACAGCACGCATCCTGAAACTCGGCAAGCGGCTCGCGGTGGGGGATGTGATGCTGACGCAGGGCGAAATTCTGGTGGCGCGCGCCAGCCTGACCTATGCGATCCCGCCGCAGTCAGTATCGGGATCGGAGCCGGTCGCGTGAAAAAAGGGGGGAGCGCGCTTGGGCGCGTTTCCCCCCGAGGTGTGGAAGGCCGGGGAAGAGTCAGGCCTTCCAGAACTGAAGTGCTGCCTCGCGGCGGGCATCGTCGGGCGTGAGACCGATGTCCGCGAGCTCATGCGCGTCGAGGCGCATCAAGGCGCGTCTGGTCCGGTGCCGCATGTCCCATTTGACGATCACGACGGCCAGGCGCAGGGCGACGGCGGCAGGAGCGGGGATGCTCGGGCGGCTGGCAAGCTGGGCGAGATCGGCGGCGTGAAACGCGGGGCTCATCGGATCGTCCTTTACAATTGTGTTGGTACAATATAGCCTATCGCTACAATAAATTAGTACAATCGTGCAGCTTGCCATGTCAAAGGATCTATTGTGCTGGATACAATATTGCAGGACCATCTGGCGGCAGCGGGCCGGTCGAAATATCCCGCCCTTGTCGCCGGGCTGCGGCAGGCCGTGGCGCAGGGGGTGCTCGATGCCGGCGACAGGCTCTCGCCGGTGCGGGATCTGGCCTACCGTCTGGGGGTGACGCCGGGCACCGTCGCGCGCGCCTATGCGGTGCTGACCGACGAGGGCGTTTTACGGGGCGAGGTGGGCCGCGGCACCTTCGTGGCCCGCGCCGCGCCGGTTTCTGAACGTCCCCCCGCACGGCGCGCGCAGTTTCCCGATATCGGACACGATATGTCGCAGGTCGGCCATTTCGTCAGTCCGCGCCTGCCTGATCTCGGTCAGGGCGCTCTGATCCGCGACGGGCTCGTCCATGTCGGCACCGCCTTGGGCGAGGATGGCCTGTTGCGCTATCCCAGCACCGACACGGGCGAGCCTGCGCGCGCGGCGTTTCGCGACCAATGCGCCGAGAGGGCACTGGGGCCTCTCGATGTCGGTGACGTCTTTCTGGGGCATGGCGGACAGAATGCGATCGTTCTGATCCTGCAGACGGTACTGCGCGGCCCGGCGCCGGTGGTGGCGGTCGAAACGCTCAGTTACGGCGGTTTTCGCAGTGCCGCCGCGCTGTGCCGGGCCGAGGTGGTGGGCATCGAGGGTGACGCGGACGGCCCGCTTCCGGATGCCTTCGAGGCCGCAATCCGCGCGCGCGGCATTCAGGTTTTCCTGACCTCGTCGGAGGTGAACAACCCGACGCTGACCTGCACTGGCATGGCCCGCCGCGAGGCCATCGCCGCCATTGCCGCCCGCCACGGCGTCCATATCGTCGACGACGACTGCTATTCTCTGACCGAACGCGCCGGGCCGTCGTACCGCGCACTCTTGCCCGACCTGGGCTGGGTCGTCGCCTCGCCGTCGAAATCGCTCTCGGCGGCGCTGCGGATCGGGTTTGGCGTCGCCCCGCGCCTCTGGGCGGCACGGGCGGCGCGCACGGCGACCTGTTCGTCGTTCGGCGTCAGCCGGATCGTCACCGACCTGTACGCATGGATGATGGCGCAGCCGCAGATGACAGGCATCCGCCGCGCGATCATCGACCGCGTCGCGCAGGATGTGCGCACGGCGGTCAATGCGCTCGGCGGGTACAAAATCGTTTGGCGCGATGGCGTTCCGCTGGTCTGGCTCGAGCTGCCGGACGGCTGGCGCGCCGGCGAATTCGGCGAGGCCGCGCGTGAGGCGGGCGTGTTGCTCAAGACGGCCGAGGATTTCGCCCTGCGCGACAGCCGGCGCGTCCATGCCGTGCGCATCGCGATGAACGGGCAGGTGGGTGCGGCCGATTTTGCCGCGGCGATGGGCCGCCTGCGCGCGCTGCTGGATGCGCCGCCCGAGCGGATAACGACCTGAAGCGATGGGGTACTATGATACCTATTTCGTACTTAATTGTTTTCGCTCACTTTATCCTCACCAAGAGTGCTTGACCGCGCGTCCGGGCCGCTTATAAGCCAGCTATCACATCTTTCGGGCGGACTGCCGCCCTCAACGAATGGAACACCGGATGAAAACCTTTAGCGCCACACCCGGCGATATCGACAAGAAGTGGATCCTGATCGACGCCGACGGCCTCGTTCTGGGCCGCCTCGCGTCGGTCATCGCCATGCGCCTGCGGGGCAAGCACAAGCCCTCTTTTACGCCGCACATGGACATGGGCGACAATGTCATCGTGATTAACGCCGAAAAGGTGCAGATCACGGGCAACAAGCGTGACGAAAAAAATTATTGGCACACTGGCCATCCCGGCGGGATCAAGTTCCGCACGACGGGCCAGATCCTTGACGGCGCCCACCCCGAGCGGGTGCTGGTGCAGGCGGTCAAGCGGATGCTGCCGGGCAACAAGCTGCGCAGCAAACAGATGACGCATCTGCGGGTCTTTGTCGGCGCCGAGCACAACATGGAAGCGCAAAAGCCCGAGGTTCTCGATGTGGCCTCGATGAACCCCAAGAACACACGCACACAGACCAACGCCGATACGACCGGCACACCGGGGACTGCATAACATGGCCGATCAAGTGAACTCCCTCGAAGAACTCGGCCAACTGGCCAGTGGCACCCCGGCGTCCGCCGGTGGCGATAGCGCTGTCAACACGCAGTCGCTGGCGGAACACCGTGAGCCCAAGCGCGACGAATTCGGCCGCAGCTATGCCACGGGAAAGCGCAAGGACGCGGTCGCCCGCGTCTGGATCAAGCCCGGTTCCGGCAAGGTCGTCGTGAACGGCAAGCCGATGGTGGAATATTTCGCCCGTCCCGTGCTGCAGATGATCCTCGCACAGCCGTTTTCGGTTGCCGGTGTCACCGGTCAGTTCGATGTTGTGGCAACGGTCGCCGGTGGCGGATTGTCCGGTCAGGCCGGCGCGGTCAAGCACGGTGTGTCCAAGGCGCTGCAACTCTATGACCCGTCGCTGCGCGGCGCGCTCAAGGCCGCCGGTTTCCTGACCCGCGACAGCCGCGTCGTCGAGCGGAAGAAGTATGGCAAGGCCAAGGCGCGCAAGAGCTTCCAGTTCTCGAAGCGCTGATATCGCATCGCCGGAATACGCAAAAGGGCGGCCTTCGGGTCGCCCTTTCTCGTTTCAGACTGTAAATTAACGGCAGGTGAAGCAGCAGGCGTTCAATGGTCTTTGCGCCTTGGGTCGACAGCCCGGTTCAGGCGGACAGGAGCGTGGGACGCGATGCGGCAGCGATCAGACCCCGCAGGCGGGCGGGTTCGGTTGCGGCGAAAAAGTTAGGCGCCGTCACCGGTTTTGACAGGTAATAGCCCTGAAACAGGTCGCAGCCGATGTCGCGCAGATAGGCGACCTCTTCTTCGGTCTCCGTCCCTTCCGCCAGCGCCCTCAGGCCCAGACCGTTTGCGAGGGCCACCAGCGCGCCGCAGATCGCCTGACTTTCGCGACGTTTGTGCACGTTGGTGACGAATTCGCGGTCAAGCTTGAGTTTGTCGAACGGTAACTGCCGCAGGTAGCTCATGCTTGCGAATCCTGTCCCGAAATCGTCGATGGCAATCCGCACGCCAAGGTCGCGCAGCTTGCCGAAGGTGCTGCGGCTTTGATCGAAATCGTCCATCATCGAGCTTTCGGTCAGCTCGATTTCAAGCTGGTGGGCACCGATGCGATGGTCGTCGATGGCCCGGCGGACGTGGTGGATCAGTTCGGGATCATGAAACTGCCGCGCCGACAGGTTGATCGCGACGGCAAGGTCCGTCGCACCCGCCTCGTTCCAGGCGGTGACCTGACGGCAGGCCGCGTCCATCACCCACAGACCGATGTCCGATATGAGACCCGAACTTTCGGCGACGGGAATAAACAGGTCGGGCCGGATCATGCCGCGGGTCGGGTGGTTCCAGCGGATCAATGCCTCGGCCCCCACAGCGCGCGCATCGGTAGCGCAGACGACCGGCTGATAATGCAGTTCAAACTCGTCGCGTTCGAGGGCGTATTTCAGGTCTTCCTCGATCTGGAAACGGTCGAGCGCCTCGGTCCGGTGATGCGGTACATAGGCGGACACGACCGTCCGGGTGCCGACCAGCGCCGAGGCGGCGGCGGCGAAATCGAGAAGCTGCTCGGTCGTTTCGCTGTCGTCGGGATACCGCGCCATGCCGCCCGTCAGATTGGGCCGCAGCGAGATACCGTCCACCGAAAGGCTCGTGTCGCATTGGGCGATCAACCTCTCGAGGTGGGCCATCGCATCGGCCGCCGACCGGATGCCGTCCGGGTTTTCGGCGACGAAAAAGGCAAAGTGATTGGGTCCAATCCGCGCAAGATCCGCCCTGCGGCCCAGAAACGAGACCAGACGTGTGCCGATCTGCGTCATCAGCAGATCCGCCGTGCGACGCTCGATCGTTGCTGAAATCCGGTCATAGCTGTTGGCGCTGATCACGCAGACGTGCACCGCGTCGTGCCGGGCGATGGCCGCCGTCACGTCGAGGGAGAATTTCGTCCGGTTCGCGAGGCCCGTCTCCGCATCTACATGCTCGAGGGTCAGTCGCGCGGATTCGAAGCTCAGACAGCGTCGTGACGGTATTGGCCATCAGCGTGCCGACCTCGTCGGGATAATGCGTGGGCAGCGGGACGATGGCGCGGTTTTCGCCATAGGCGGTCAGCGCGCGGGAGGTTTCGACGACCGGCCGCAGCAAATGAACAAGCACGAAGAGCGTCGCCGCCGTTCCCCCCAGCGTCGCGGCGAGAGCGGTGGCGAGGATCCCGAGAAACCCCTGCCAGTCGTCCGAATATTGCCAGGCTATGTTTGCGACGATGGCGATCAGCGGGATATGCGTCCCGGCAAAGGCCACGATCATGATTTTGGCGCGGTAGTTCATGAACGACAGCCGGGACAGGCCGCCGTAAAGCCATAGTGAGGTCATCAGACTGGTTTCCATCGTTGCGTTTCCCAGTCTTGCGCGATTTGTGTTGCGCAACGATTAAACCGAGGTCGAAAAACAGGCGCGGGGACGTAAAATCCTCGCGACGGTGGTGGCCGCAGCCCGCTTTCCCTCGCACCGAGGTGGCCAAGGCGTCTTTTGTCATTGATTTCTCGCGGTTTGCGATCAAGCATCTGCGCAACATCGGGGGCATCTCACATATGGCGGCTGACGGGTTCTGGAAGTCCGAACGGGGCAGGGCGGCGATGCTTATGGCGCCGCCCTTTGCCTATGCGCTGCTGTTGCTGGCAGTGCCGTTGTTCGCCGTCGTCATGTTTTCGTTCTGGACGGCAGAAGGCTACGGGATCGACACGACGCTGACCCTCGACAACTACCGCGAGATCCTGCAACTCGACCGGGCCGCGGCCTTTGCCGAACGCAGCGGCGAGACAGGCCTGTGGGGCCAGATCAAGGCGTTCTTCAGCACCATCTATATCACGCTGCTTGCCCGCTCGGTCTATGTCTCGGTCGTGGTGACGGCGGTGACGGTTATCCTGGCCTATCCGGTCGCCTACTACATCTCGTTCCATGTGCCCGCACACCGCAAGTCACTGTGGCTGTTCATGATTACCATCCCGTTCTGGACGTCCTACCTGATCCGGGTGTTCCTGTGGAAAGTGATCCTGGGCTATTCCGGCGTGGTGAACTCCTCGCTCATGGGGCTTGGGATCATCGATGAGCCGCTGACCTTTATCCTGTACAATATCAACGCGGTGGTTATCACGCTGGCGCACGCTTTCGCGCCATTCGCGATCCTGCCGATCTTCGTGGCGCTTGAAAAGATCGACCGCGCGCTGCTCGAGGCGGCGCAGGATCTGGGCGAAAGCAAATTCATGACCTTCATCCGCGTGACATTGCCGCTGTCGATGCCGGGCCTCGTCGCCGCCGTGCTGATCGTGATGATCCCGACGATCGGCGATTATGTGACGCCCGAACTGATGGGCGGCACGGGGGGCAAACTGATCGCCAACATGATCCAGACGCAGTTCTTCGGTCTTAACAATGCGCCGATGGGAGCCGCCCTCGCGCTCGTGGCGATGGTCTGCGTCACCGCCATCGCGTTGATGTTCATCTGGCTCAACCGCCGCTGGCTGCGGGGACGATAGACCATGAGCCTGCGCATCTATGCCATCGCCTATCTGATATTCCTGTACGCGCCCATCGCGCTGCTGCCGATCTTCGCGTTCAACGACGGCACCGTCATCGCGTTTCCGTTGCAGGGGTTCACGACCCACTGGTTCACGCAACTGGCCGAAACGAGTGCCTTGCACGATGCGGTGCGGAACTCGTTGTTCATTGCGGGCATGACGGCCGTTATTTCGACGCTGTTGGGGATCTGCGCGGCGCGCGCGGGCGCCATGGCGCATTTTCCGGGCAAGGCGGGAATCCTCGGGTTCGTCATGTTGCCGCTGGTGCTGCCGGAAATCATCGTCGCGGTATCGCTCTTGACGGTGTTGCGGCAGGTGTTGGACATGACGCTGTCGAACTGGACGATCATCATCGCCCATGTGCTGATCTGCACGCCGTTTTCCATCGCGATCCTTAACGGCGCGTTCCAGAACCTCGACCCGGCGCTGGAAGAGGCGGCCCTCGATCTGGGTGAAAACCGGTGGTCGGCGTTCCGCCTCGTGATTCTGCCGCTGGTGATGCCGGGGATCGTGTCGTCGCTGCTGATTTCGTTCACGATCAGCCTCGATGAATTCATCATCGCCTTCTTTCTGACCGGCGCCAATCCGACGATGCCTGTCTATATCTGGGGCCTTTTGCGGTTTCCCGGGCAGCTTCCGGTGGTGATGGCGCTGGGGACCGTGCTTGTCACGCTGTCGGTCGTCTTGCTGGCCATCGCCGAATATTACCGCAGACGTGGCCTTGCGCGCGCCGGTCTTGCCGACAAAGGAGGCTTTTTGTGATCGACATGGTCAAGGACGCGGATGCTGCAAAACCGCTGATCACGCTGACGGGTGTGAACAAATATTACGGCGACTATCATGCGCTGCGCGACATCGATCTGACGATCAACGAAGGCGAATTCTTTTCTTTGCTGGGCCCGTCCGGCTGCGGCAAGACCACGCTATTGCGCACGATCGCGGGGTTCGAAAGCGTTTCGGGCGGCGTTCTGACCATTTCGGGCAAAGATATGGCGCAGGTGGCCGCAAACGAGCGGCCCACCAACATGGTGTTTCAGTCCTACGCGATCTTTCCGCACCTGACTGTCGCCGAGAACGTCGCCTTTGGATTACGACGCAAGAAAATGTCGAAACCCGACAAATCCGCCGCCGTCGATGAGGCGCTGAGCATGGTCGGACTCGCGGGATTTGGCGGCCGCGCGGCCCATGCGCTGTCTGGGGGGCAGCGCCAGCGGGTGGCGCTCGCGCGCGCGCTGATCCTCAAACCCAAGGTGCTGTTGCTGGACGAGCCGCTGAGCGCGCTCGACAAGAAGATGCGCGAAGTCATGCAGGTGGAGCTGATCAAGCTGCAACGCGAGGTCGGTATTACCTTTATTCTCGTGACCCACGATCAGGAAGAGGCTCTGGTGATGTCGGACCGGATCGCGGTGATGTTCGAAGGCGCCATCGGGCAGCTGGCCGACCCCGAAACGCTGTACCGCCGCCCTGGATCGCGCCGCGTCGCCGATTTCATCGGCAAGATGAATTTCCTGAATGGATCGGCGACGCCCAACGGCGACCGCATCGACGTCGACGTGCAGGGCCTGGGCAGCGGCAGCATCGCGTCCGAACAGGCCCCCGGCGGCCCCGTCCACGGCCCCGCCGCCATCGGCATCCGCCCCGAAACCCTGTCTCTGCTGTTCGACGGGGATACGACGACCGGCCGGACGGCGGAGGCCACGGTCGACGAGGTCGTCTACTACGGCGACATGACCTATTACGACGTCCGCATCGACGGCATCGACACGCCGTTGACCCTGTCGATGAAGAACCTCATCGGGCGGCCCGTGCTGGACGTCGGCGCGCGAACGAAGGTGATATGGGACGAGCGGGCGCTGGTAGTTTTACCTGCCTGAACAGGGGCTTGTGGTGCGAACTTCAGGTGTCCGGCGCAATCAATCCCAGCCCCCGCAGATAAATCCCGATCCCGCTTTCCAGCAGATCCTCGGGCGGAAACGGCGATTTCGTCCCTGGCGACCCGCTCGCGAACAATTCAACCACCCCGTGGCTCATCGCCCAGATATGGGCCGAGAACATCTGCGCGGGGGGGCGTTTGTGGGCGGGGATGTGCTGCGACAGTTCTTCGGCGGCGCGGTGCAACACCCCCATGGCGCGGGTGGCAGCGGCGTTGAGTTCGGGCGTGCGCTGGATCGAAATGCCGCTCTCGAACATCGCGACGTAGTGGCCGGGAAACTTGCGCGCGAACGCGAGGTAGGCGCGCCCGGTTGCCTCGAAGGCGCCCAGCGCCGAAGGCTGCACGCCGCTTTTGCCGCCGCCGTAGGCATGTTCCATCAGGTCGGCGAAGATCTCGTAGCCCTGCCGCGCGGCTTCTGCGATGAGGTCTTCGCGGCCCTGAAAATGGCGGTACACGGCAGCGGGCGTCACCCCCGCCTCGCGCGCGGCCTCCGACAGAGTGAACCCGGTCGGCCCCTTTTGTTCGATCAGCGACAGGCACGCCTCGACGAGGGCCTGCGCCAGATTACCGTGGTGATAGCCGCGTTTGGGCAATGTCTCAGCCGTCGCGCCAAAGGGTCGGGCCGCCCGCGATCTGCGGATCCGGCGCGCCGGGATCGCCCTTGGACGGATAGTCGAGCTGCGCCAGAAGCGTCTGGATCACCGCCACCCGCGCGCGCTTCTTGTCGTCGGACCGCACCACCGTCCAGGGCGCGTCGCCGCTGTGCGTCCGCTCGAGCGTTTCGCGGATCGCGTCCGAATAGTCGTCCCACTTCTTCAGGCCCTCGACGTCGATCCACGACAGTTTCCATGTCTTCAGCGGATCGTCCTCGCGCGCGAGAAACCGTTGCAGTTGCGAGATCCGCCCCACATTGAGCCAGACCTTCATCAGCACGATGCCGTCGTCGACCAGCATTCTCTCGAACGGCTGCACATGCCTGAACCAGCGCTCGCGTTCTGCATCCGTGCAGAACCCGAACACCTTTTCGACCACGCCCCGATTGTACCAGCTGCGGTCGAACAGGACGATTTCCCCCCTGGTCGGCAGATGTTCGATGTACCGCTGGAAATACCACTCGCCCGTCTCGGTCTCGGTCGGTTTGCCGAGGGCCACGATCCGCGCGCCGCGCGGATTCAGGTTCTCGGTCATCGCCTTGATCGTGCCGCCCTTGCCGGCTGCATCCCGCCCCTCAAACACGACGACGATGCGCGCCCCGGTCGTCTTGACCCAGGCCTGCATCTTCACGAGCTCTACCTGAAGACCCTTCATCACGTCCTTGTAGTCGGATTTCGGCCACGCCTCGTCGTAGGGATAGCTGTCGTTGGGGATGTCCTTCCTGCCCGCATCGTCGAGGGCCTCGCGCACGTCCTTTGGCGCTTCGTCATTGGCGAACGCGCTGATCGCACCGTCGAATGGCTTGTCCATGTCGGCTCCTTTCGGTGTGGCGTCCATAATGACGGGCGCAGTGCCCGGATTCAATCGGCGGCAGGCGCCGCGACGTTCAGGCCCGCCCGCGCGGCGGCACGGTCGATGGCGTCGACGACGGCCTGCGGATCGGTCTGCTGCGGCATGTGGCCGACGCCATCGAGGACGGTCAGGTTCGCGCCCGGGATGATCTGGCTCAGCGGGCCCGAGTGGATGTGCAGCGGCACCGAGGTATCGGCGCTGCCGTGGACGATCTCGACGGGCATGTCGATGCTGGCGTAGCGCTGCTCCATCGCGACGATATGGGGGCGCAGGCTGTTGACCTGCCGCGCATTGGCACGAAAACTGTCGCGCCGCGTCACGAGGGCGGGGGCAAGATGCTCGAAATAGCCATCGGGCATCGGATCGGGGGCAAAGGTGCCCTCGGTCCCGCTGCGCAAACGGCCCTCACCGACGAAGGCGGACACCAGCGGCGGCACGATCAGCCCGCCCCAGAGCGAGCCGGGCACCTCGTAGAACCAGCCCAGATCGCCGGGCCAGGGCATCGACACGCCCGCCACGTCGATCAGGGCCGCGGTGTCGTCCGGGTAGTCGAGGATCCAGGCGAGGGCGACGGCATTGCCGAAGGAATGGCCGAGGATCATCGGGTTTTCGACGCCGAGCTGCAGGGTCGCCGCGCGCAGCATCGCGGCCTGTTCCGACGGGCTTTCGGCCAATGTGGTAAAGGCGCTGTCATAGCGCGCGTCGGTGCGGTCGGTATATCCCATGCCGGGCCGGTCCAGGGCCGTGACGCGGTAGCGGTCGGTCAGCATCGGCATCAGTCGAAACGTGAAATCGCGCAGGTTGCCGGATGCGCCGTGGATCAGCACAAGGTCCGGGCCGGTGCCCTCCTGGACGTAATGCACCTGCCGTCCGTTCACCTCCACGAACTGTCCCGACGGCGGAAACGCGGCCTCGGTGGCGGCCTCGCGCCGGTTTGCCAGCATCGAGGTGACGATGGCGCCAGCGATCACCAGGAAGGTGACGCCGATGAAGATGCTCTTAAATGCCAATGCGGGACACCTCGAATGGAGTGGTCTGGTAGATGCGGTTCAGCCAGTTGCCATATAGAAGGTGCGCGTGGCTGCGCCAGCGGTTGAGCGGTGCTGCCGTGGGGTCATCGCCGGGATAATAGTTCTGCGGTACGGCGATGGCGACGCCCGCGCCGACGTCCCGGTCGTATTCTTCTTTCAAGGTCCCGCTGTCGTATTCGAAATGGTTGAAGATATAGAGCGACCGGTGGCGGGCGTCCTCGATCAGGCAGGGGCCGGACTGGTGCGAGGCCACCAGGGTCTCGAGGCCCGGTGTGGCGTCCAGATCGTCCTGCGCAATTTCCGTCCAGCGGCTGATCGGGATCACGAAATCGTCGGAGAACCCGCGCAGGAAGGGCGAGGCAGGGATGAGCGTTTCGTGACGATAGCACCCGAACCGCTTGGCCGGCAGCAGGCGCTTGTCGATCCGGTGGAAATGCCACAGCATCGCCATGCCGCCCCAGCACACCCCGAAGGTCGAATGAACGTGGGTTTGCGTCCAGTTCAGAACGCGCTCCATCTCGTCCCAATAGGTGACGTCGCCGTAGGGCAGATGCTCGATCGGGGCGCCGGTGATGATCAGGCCGTCGAATTTCTCGCCCGACGCCTCGACCTCGGCAAACGACCGGTAGAACGCCTCCATATGCTCGGGTGCCGTGGTTTTCGAAATGTGCTCGGTCATCCGGATCAGATGCAGGTCGATCTGCAGCGACGTCGCCCCGATGAGGCGGCTGAACTGCGTTTCGGTCTGGATCTTTTGCGGCATCAGATTGAGCAGGCCGATGCGCAGGGGGCGGATGTCCTGACGCGCCGCATCGCCGCTGTCCATGACCATCACGCCTTCGCGGGTCAGGATGTCATAGGCGGGCAGATCGGCGGGCAGGGTGATGGGCATGGGCGACACCAATGGGCTGATGAATGCCCGAGGTAAGACACAACCGGGCGCCTCACAACCCCCGCCCCGATGCGGGCCTGCGCCGGTCCTGGCTGCGTTGCGCATGCACCCGGCGCCGGTGCGCGGGCACAATCGACTATCTTTCACCCCCGTTCGATAGGCGTGAGATATCGCCGCCATCGGCAGGATAGATGGACACAGGATCGACGCCGCGCACGGCATCACAGCCCGCGACGTTCGTTGCGCAAAACCCGGGATCGTCGGCGGAGACCTGGCGTTTCCGACCGGAGCCGCAGCCCCGTCGTCTGGTCAGCCAAGAGCCCCGGCCACCAGATCGACGAAATCGGCCTCCGTCTGCACGGCTGCCACGGCCTCGGCGCGGACCGTCAGGCCCCAGCGCGCGGCCATCGCCCGGTAGCGGGGCTGGCGGTGTTCAAGCGCGCGACCGTAGGTGAAGCGGATGAAGGCGTCGGGGTCCACTTCGGCCTCGCTCTTGCCGGTTTGCGCCAGATAGTCGTCCCAGACGCGCGCGAGGAACGCGGGCTGATAGGCCATCGGTTTCGGCGCACGATCGAACCTGCGGATCAGTTCGGCGGTATGGGCGTCGGACCCTTCGATCCACAGCATCAGCGTATGGGAGGCCAGTTCCGTCATCAGCGGATCGTCGGGATCGTCGGGATCGACCCATTCGCAAATCGACCCGCCGGTGTCGCAGACGAAATGCGGATAGCCGTACAGAGCCTGCGCCCGGTCGATGAAATGGGCGGTATCGTTCAGCGCGGCAATCTCTGCCCGCTCGAACTGGCGTTGCCGCTTGGTGTATTCGGCCATGCCCATGCCGCCACGGGCAGGATCGCCCGGCTTGCCGAGATATGTCGACACCGGCGTGAGGTTGTCGAACGTCAGGTTCGAGCCGATGTAGATCGAATCCGTCATCAGCAGATCGCGCAAAAACGGCACCTGCATCGCCTCGCGTTTGGCATTGTCGACGATAAGCTCGCCCATGTGCCGTGTGCCGATACGGTAGTCGATGGAATAATGGAACCAGTCGCCGCCGGTGCGCAAAAGATGGCTGATGTGGGTTTTGCCAAGGCCCGACATGCCGAAAATCAGCACGCGTTTGCGGGGCGCTGCGCGCCAGTCCCGGGCATTGGCATAGATCATGCCCCTTGCTAGCCGGGCGTTCTGCCGCGTGCCAGTTGTTTCTGTGGGCCTGCCGTCAGATCGCGCCCGATCTGCGCCGCATGGCCCGCATCCGCGCCCAGATGCGCCCGTCGATCACCGCAAGCGCCAGCGCCACCAGCGCAAATCCCGCGTAGGCGCGCGGTGCGAGCGCCTCGTCGAGGACAAGGGCGCCTGCGACGATGGCGACGGGGGCGACCACCAGCGTGGTCAGCATCGTGTTGCCGCTGCCGGCCAGCGCCAGCACCCGGTAATACAACAGATAGGCCACCGCCGTCGCCATCAGCGAGCCATAGGCCAGCGCCAGGATCGTGGTGCCGGTCAGCGCCAGCGTGATCGGCCCTTCGGTGAACAGGGCCATCGGCACCGCCATCGCCGTCGCCCCCGTGAGCATGCCGGTTGCCGCCACCTGCGGCGGCACCCCGCGCAGACGCCGGCGCGCCCAGACGCCCGCCACGGCATAGCTGATCCCCGCACCCAGAAACGCCAGCTGACTGACCGAGCGCAGATCGAAGGCGCGCAGGGTGTCGATGCCGATCGCCACCGTCACACCGGTAAATCCCAGCGCCACACCGACCAGTTTGCGCGTCGTCAGGCGCTCGTCGGGCAGCAGGATCGCGGCGATCAGCACGCCCCAGACCGCCGTGGAGGCATTCAGGATCGAGCCCAGACCGGTTTCGATATGCTGCTGACCGAATGCAATGAGCGAGAACGGAATGACGTTGTTCAAGAGCCCCATCACCGCGAAAGTGCCCCACAGGCCCCAGCCGCGCGGCACCGGCAGACCGCGCAGGATCAGGACGCCCCAAAGGGCGACCGCCGCCCAGCCGACCCGGTGGGCCACGAGCGTGAAGGGCCCGATCTCGTTCAGCGCGACGCGCATCGCCAGAAACGAAAAACCCCAGACAAGCGCCAGCGCGAGAAGGGCGCCCCAGGCACGCGGCGGCATGGTGACCTGATCGATAGTGATTTTATGCGACATGGTGTCACTCAGACGCTGTTTGCCCCGTCGCCGCAATCCGGAACCTGCGGTCAAACGCCAAAGGCCCCGCAATTTCCTGCGGGGCCCCGTGCGAATTTCCTGGCGGATGTGCGGCCGATGCCCGACCGCGATGGATCAGAACCGGTACCCGACGCGCAGCCCGGCCGACAGTGCGGTGTTGTCGCCGAAATCCGCGACGTCCGTCTGGCTCGGTCCGGTGTCGACATCGCCGACCCACGTATAGCGCACGCCGCCCGCAAGGACGACATCGCCGATGGTATATTCGCCGCCGACGCCGAGCGAGGTCTTGCCGTCGGTCGGCGACAGCGGCGATTCGACGCCGCCGCGCGACGGCTCATATCCGATGGTGACAGAGGCTGCGAAGGCATCCGAAAACCGCCGCGCGACGCCGATCGACATGTCGTAGTCGCTGTCGATCGAGGTCAGGCTGCCGCCGCCGGTCTGGGACGCAAAGAAGGCGGGCGACACGATGGTCCGTTCCCAGTCGGCATAGCGGATATGGCCGAAGACGAGGGTGTTTTCGGCGACACCGGTCTGGAAATCGAGGTTCCAGCTTTCGGGCGTCTCGACGGTGGTGACGGCGCCGGGGGCAGAGACCTGACCGATGCCGGGCAGGATCTCGACACTGTCGAATTTGTGCTCGATGGAACTTTGATAGGTGAGGGCGATGCGCAGCGCGATGTCGGGCCGCTCGTAGGCGGAACCGACGACGAAACCGCTGCCGGTGCTCTCGCCGAGGGTCACATTGTACCCGTTCAGACCGCCATAGGCGAGACCGCCAAGCCGGATGAAGGCGTCCAGACGTTCGACGACGAAGCCGCCGTGAACCGACCAGTTGTCATCGAATTTATAGCGCGCCATCGCCGTCAGCGCATTGCTGTTCAGCCGCGCTTCGGTGCCGCCGAGCAGCGAATAGGGTGTATCCGTCGGATAGACGATGTCCACACCGAACGGCTGGTCATAGATCAGCGCGACGGTCAGCCGATCATCGAGTTGATAGGTCAGCGCGGCACCGATCTGGTTGAAATCATCGCCGACGTCGCCGTATGTCGCGGCGGGCGCACCGGCGGGCAGGCCGGGCACGGGCGCCACGAAATCGTCTGTCCCCCCGACCTCGGGCCGCACGGCGCCATAGCTCAGCTCGACATAGTTGCCGTCCTCGAAAATCGCGGTGATGTCCCGACCGGACCGGTCGAGCCCGACGGCATGTGCCGCTGACGTGGACGCAAGGAGCAGGGCTCCGGCAGACAGTATTTTCATATATTCCTCCCCGCGCCGCTTCCCGGGCAGCGCCTGTGCGGGCATCCATCGTGCGCTTTGAGCCATCGAGTTCAATCGATACGCGGCGTCAGTCTGATTTCAATGCCCCGTGACGTTGTGTCGCCGCCGGCGGGATCGGCAGACCTAACCGGGCCGGCGCCGACGCGCGGGCGCGAGGTTGATCCAGTTGGCCGCGAAAATCAGCGCCGCACCGGCAAAGACTGCCCCTTCCAGCGGCTCGTCGTAGAACACCATGCCAAGGACGGCGATCACCGGCAGTCGCACGAAATCGATCGGCATCACGGTGCTGGCGGGCGCCAGCGTCAGCGCGCGTGTCAGACAGAAATGCGCCGCGAGGCCCATCGCGCCGATCACCACGACCCACAGGATCGTCACGCCGTGGGGCACCTGAACGTCGCCATCGACGGCCGCAAAAACAAGGCCCATCACGGCCTGACTGACGGTCAGCCAGAACATGATGCAGGTGATGCTGTCGGTCTGGGTCAGGCGCCGGGTCATCAGCGCGGTCAGCGCAAAACAGATCGCCGACAGGGCCACGGCAACCACACCGGGGTTCAGGTTCGCGAAATCGGGGCGGGCGACGATCAGGATCCCCGCAAAGCCCACTGCGGTCGCGGCCAGCCTGCGCCGGGTCAGCCGCTCGCCGATCAGGAGCGGCGCGAGCAGCACCACCCAGAGCGGTGAGGTGAATTCCAGTGCGAAGAGCTGAGCAAGCGGGATCAGTCCAAGGGCAAAGAACCACAGGTTCTGGCCGGTGAAATGCGCGGCATTGCGGACCAGATGCAACGGCAGCCGCGCCGTGCGGACCTGACCCAGCGTGCCGGCCCGGCCACCGATGACAAGCACCAGAACGATGCCGGTGAGCGAGCGGAACAACATGATCTCGAACGTGTCGAGGGTCAGCCCCGCCTCGCGCCCGGCAATCGCCATCGTCGAGAACGCGCCGATGGCGCCGGACATCCACAGCGCGACGCTCAGCAGCGGTGCGCCGACGGGCAGCCGTGCGGTGGCGAGAGGGGGCGGCGTGGACATGCGCGCATCAAAGGCACGGTGGGTGCGGGCCGTCAACGGGGCGCGCTCGCCTTGGAGGCAGACCTTGTGCTAGGCGGTGCGGATGAATGTGATCCGCACCTTGTTCGCCGTTGGTTTTTTACTGGCACCTCCGCCGCTGTTCGCCGACCGATCCGGAGAATTCGACGCTCTCGTTACCCAATCGACGGCAGATTTTCCGCGACTGCCCACGGTGCGTCATACACCTGACATCGGCACGGTGTGCGGCGGCGGTGTGACGGTGCCGCCGGTCTATTGCACCACTTCGAACGAGATCTGGTTCGACGCCTCTGCCGCCATCGGCGCGCGCGCCGCCACCTTTCTTCTCGCGCATCTTTTCGGTCACGGTCTTCAGGTGCGCTATGGCATCGCCGATCTGGCCCTTGCCGCGATCCGCGCCGAGCCCGCGCGCGAGGCAGAACTGCGCGGCATGGTCGAACGACAGAACGATTGTTTCGCGGGCGTGTTGCTGGCGCGGGCGGGCCTGCCGCTGCCGGACCTTGCCGGGCTGTTCGACGACGATCCGTTGGCGGGGCCGCATTGGGGCCGCGATCCGGTGCGTAACGGGCCTGCGGTGCGGGTGCCACTATCGGACCGGGCGGAATGGCTGGCCATCGGCTACCGGGCGGCTGAGCCGGCGGCCTGTTCGGTTGGCGATGTGTCCGCCGACCTTATCGCGGCGGCAGACCCACGCCCGGCAGGCCAGCCCCGTCCCGATGCTGTGCGACCTGGACATATCCGTCCCACGAGACTCGCGAACTGGCCCGCCGTGCTGTTTCAAAAGACGCCACCCGGGCATTCATTCGTCGGCACCGGGCGCAATCGCAAAGCCTGACAGGTCATTGCCGGCGCCCTGAACCTTGCCGTGCCGGGCGGTGGATTCCTCGACGCCATCGCCCCGCTGAAAGCGCCATCGCCCCGAAAAGATCGTTCCCATTCGATTATCAACGGATCGTTTAAGGCACTGATCTTCATGCGTAAAAAATATTTCCTATTCGTATTTACCGTCAGAATGTCCGTCAAACGCCGGGCCTTTTGAAATCATTGGATTTTTCGTCAGTTTCATGGATACCCTACGTTCGGGAACTATCGGTAAGCAACACGATTCATCCGGATGCGGCGTTGGATTGCATTCTGATTTGAAGCTGCCAAGTTTCCAACTGGCCAAACGGCAAGTTAAGTATGGGAAATCAATACGTGAACTGCAATGAGATTGTCATTAAGC
The DNA here is from genome assembly GCA_963761735.1 of uncultured Alphaproteobacteria bacterium. Taxonomy (GTDB): domain Bacteria; phylum Pseudomonadota; class Alphaproteobacteria; order Rhodobacterales; family Rhodobacteraceae; genus CAVXHQ01. The sequence continues at coordinate 579,693 of CAVXHQ010000001.1, read as the reverse complement.
CAGATTGATCGTCTCCTTCCGGAGTCGATGTCATAATCTCAGATGAAAGCTGCTGGATTTTCAGAATGCGTTTGACTTGCCAAAGGTGCGATTCAGCAAGGTGTCGTTTGCGTTAGTCAGCCTTTCTCGGCGGCGAGTTCGCACTTGCTTGTGAGCGCCTCAGCTTTGCAAAGCCGCGATCCGTTGCCATGAAGCGTTCGACCATTGGCGCAATCAATTTCGCGGGGTCCTTGATGGTTTGGCCGGATTCTCGCTCCAGCACCATTGCGTAGGCAACAAGATCGCGGTGAACTTGGGCTGGCAGTTCCACTGTCACCTTCACCGGTTTGTCGTCCGACAAAGCGCCCAGTTTCAACTTGATCATCAGTGTCCTCCCCGTGGTTGAAGGATCAGATCGCGGGTCACGATTACGCGCACCGGAGACCCCGGCTGGATCGACAGGGTTGGCGGAATATCAATCTGACGACGCACGATCTCGCGGCCCGCGTCGCCGATGGTGTCCTGTGCGCCGTCGCGGATGGCACTGGCGATGGGATCTTCATCGTTGGCCCCCAGTTCGGCACCGATGTTGAGCAGTGTAGAAAGAAGCGCCGCCCTCAACACGCCGCCCCAATGGTGATCGACGCCGTCCTCGAGGCCCGCATAGCCTGCGCTATCCGCTCCCGGCTGTCGTTCCAGAACAATCGATTGGCCATCGGGCAGGATGATCCGGTCCCAGACAAGCGGGATGCGGCGTTGATCAAAGCCCACGCTATTGTTGTATTCGCCGATGAGGCGGGATCCTTGCGGCAGCAGGAGATGGCGCCTCGAAGGGCTGTCATAGACGTTCTAAGTCACTTGCGCGACGATCTGGCCGGGGAGGTCAGAGCGAATGCCAGTAACGAGGGCGGCGGGAATGACGGATCCCGCCTGAAGGACATAAGGCGAGGGGGGGGGCGGTGTCCCTGTCGGGCGCGACGATGCGACGGTCGACGGGAGCATTGAGGAAAGCGAGTTGGCGGTCCTGGTCGCTTTGTGGCCCGACCTGACCCGGTTGCGGGGCCGGGAAACTACTCGGAGGTGCGGAACTGGGTGCAGCGAAACCCGATGAAGCGGTCGGTGACTGTGTTGCTAAGAACACTTCACTTGTGCGGGCGGCCTCTTCTTCGGCCAGACGGCGCTGCTCGGCTGGTTCAGGACCTGGCATGGGTGAGGGAGGGACGGGTTGACCGGCGTCCTGGTTTCGAAGGATCGGGCGTCCGAGGTCTCCGGGCAGGGCGGGTCCGAGTTGCGTGTCAATCTCGGCGACAAAAGGGACCATTTACCGGCGCAAAATGGGGCCACGGCCTGGATGTTCGCGGCGCTCTGGCGCGTGTGCTCGCCAAGTAGCTGACGCGCGCCAGAGTGCGCTGGCCGCAGGCCAGCATTGCTGCTGTTTTTGCGGTTTCAGTCTTGGAGTTTGCGGCTCTGTCGCAGCCGGTAGCTGTCGCCGTTCATTTCCAGGATGTGAACATGGTGGGTCAGGCGGTCGAGGATGGCGCCGGTAAGGCGCTCGGATCCGAAGACTTCGGTCCATTCATCAAACGGCAGATTGGACGTGATGACGATTGATCCTCGCTCATAGCGCTGCGAGATGACTTCGAACAGCAACTCCGCGCCGGATTTGCTCAGGGGAACGAAGCCAAGTTCGTCAATGATCAACAGATCCTGACTGACAATCAGCTTTTGCAGGCGCTGCAGACGCCGATCATCGGCTGCCTCGATCAACTCATGCACCAGCGCGGCGGCCGTCGTGAAGCGGACCTTCAGGCCCTTCTGGCAAGCGGCGAGACCAAGCCCCAAGGCAATGTGGGTCTTGCCGGTTCCCGATGGACCCAGAGCAATAATGTTCTCGCGGCGATCAGCGTATTCGCAACGTGCCAGCTCCATGGTCAAGACCTTGTTGAGCGACGGGATCGCCTTGAAGTCGAAACTGTCGAGGCTCTTGGTGGCCGGGAACTTCGCGGCTTTGATCCGCCGCTCAACCATCCGGCGTTCGCGTTCGATCAGCTCCAGTTCGCAAAGCCGCAGCAGATATTGAACATGATCCTTGCCCTCTGCCGCACACTGACGGGCCAGCTTGCCATATTCGCTCTTGAAGGTCGGCAGTCGGAGCGCCTTGAGGTGATGCTGCAATAAGACCTGCGGAGTGTCGCTCATGTCGGCACCCCCGACATCAGGCTCATGTAGCTGGCCGGGTCTGTCGTCCCGACCTGTGCTCTGGGCAGATAGGGATAAATATCGAGATCCAGCCGTGGCGGACGCCTCTCGATCCGGCACAGGACAAGATGCTTCACAGCATCATAGCCGATGGCCCCGAGATCGAGCGCCTGCCGGATCGCACCATGCAGATGGGTCAGTTCGAACGTTTCCAGCAGACGTAAAACCTGAACATATTCGCGCTTGCCCTTCTTCCCCATCCGCGCCTCCAACAGTCGGCGCAGGGTGGCGAACTCATCCGGCAGATCCCAGCCTTGCAGCGGTGCGGCTTGATCCAGCGCCCCAACCTTTTGCTCCAACAGCGGCAGGTAATGCATCGGATCAAATACCATGTCCGCCTTGTCGTAGGACCGGCGGTGGTGGGCAATCACCTCGGCCCCGCAGCCGATCACAACCTCATGGACATACCCACGAACCTGAACCTCGTGATGGGCATGAGCGACAGGCACCGAGTAGTCATTGTTGCGATAACGGACCATGGAGATCGATGTCGCCCGGGTGCTGACCCTGTCGCAAGCATCGTAAGGGGTGGTCGGCAGCGCCATCAGCGCATTGAGATCCCGCATCAGACGTTCACCGACAGTCTCGGTATGACCACGCACAATGTCGCCCTGTCGCGTCAGGCACTGATCTTCCAGCCAGGTGTTCAACGCATCGAAGCTGTCGGACCGCGGCGCGGGAACGAGGAAGTTGCGCCGCCCATATCCGATCACCCCCTCGACGTTGCCTTTGTCATTGCCTTTGCCCGGTTGGCCGAACTTGTCGTCGAACAGGTAATGCGACTGCAATTCCGAAAAGACGCGGGTGCGCAACCGGAGGCCATCGCCCAGGATTTTCGCCACTGCGATCGTTGTATTGTCGTAGAGGATCGACAAGGGCACGCCGCCGAAGAATGCAAAAGCGGCGTTGTGGCCATCACAAAACGCCTCGGTCGTCTCGGCGGGGTAGGTCTTGATGAAGAACGCATCCGAATGCGGAAGCGCCATCGCAAAGTAGTGCAGCTTACACTCAACACCGGCAATCACGCCCAGCGTTTCGCCGAAATCGACCTGAACATGGCCCGGCGCATGCGACAGCGGCACGAACACTTCCCGCGTCCGCCGCTTCTTCTCACGCACATAATCAGTGACGATGGTGATCCCGCCCGTAAAGCCATGCTCGTCGCGCAGCCGCGCATGAATTCGCTTGGCAGTGTGCCGCTGTTTCTTGAGTTTGCTCTTATCCTCTTCGAGGATCTGGTCGATCACCGGCACAAAGGGATCAAGCTTGGGACGCTGCGGCATCGCTTGGCGCCGATATCCCGGCGGAACCGAATGCTTCAGGATCTTCGACACTGTCTTGCGGTCGATCCCGAACTTCCGCCCCGCCTCGCGCTCACTCATGCCCTCGACATGGCACGCTCTGCGCACCCGGGTATACAGTTCCACAGAATACATCTCCCGACCCTCAGCTTCCGCCCCGGGTCTCAGAATGGCGGAATTTTACTCCGCGACGGTCAGGTAATCCCACCGTTTCCGTGGCCCAGTTTGCCTCCGGGATTCACACTCTGTGGTAATGTCTGTGCTGAGGAATACTTCGACAAAGCGACCGTCAATTCGTTGGATCGGAAGCGAGATCAATTGGCGGGCACCCAACTCAAGCGGCAGCAGGCGGCTGCGATCATCGGAAAGGCGGCAGACCTTTTGCCGGTAATCGACAACGATATTGCGCCGAATGAGTGGGAAGCAGAAGCCTCCATGTCGGCGCTCGGCCACTACATCCCGAAGGCAGTCAGGGAGCAGATCAAGGATAGCGATGTGCAAGGCGTTGCCTATCTCGGTCAATCCTGTCGCGCCTTTGGTGACGCACGGGGCGGGATCGCTTGCATTGTCGGCAAAGCAGACGGTGTCACCGAGCGCGAGGCCGAGAAGTTGATGGAGAAGCGTGTCGCAGTGGTCGAGCGCATCGAGCATGGCACGCGCTACCTGCAAGATGCCGTCGCATTCTTCCAGCCAGACAACTTACAGCGGTTCCGCGTCTGGCTGCTGGCAAATCAGAACCTCCATAACATCCGGGGCATCAACGTCACCAAGAGGCATATGACGATTGCCGTGCAGGAGGGCACCAATTGGATGGGCGATTCACACACCAGCCGCCACCAGATTAACCTGCCTGACATTGAAGCGCCAGACCTCGCTACAACCATGACGACGCTTGGTTGGTAAGGAGGATTGCTTAGGTTGATTTCGCCTAGGTGTCTCTTGCGGCAAAGTGCGCTGCAATCTTCGTCCGCACGTCGTCGGCTGTTGTCTCGCCTTCGGCCAATTTGACTGACCACGGGCGGCCGGGATGAAGGATGTCCCAAGGTGACCGATACTGAGTTGCGCGTCGGTTGCCTGGGTCGTTGTTGCCGAACCCATCGACCACGACATTCCAGAGCGGTTTGTACCATGAGATCAGCATCCGCTCGGCCATCCTTACCCACACGTCGTCAAGAACAAGGTAGCGGCAACGAAAGTCAGCAAGGTCGAGGTTGTCGGCTTGCGCCACCGAGTTCGAATGCTTGCGTAACCTGTCAGAAAGCGCGGCACCTGCTGGCGCGTCCCAATCACCACCGCGACGTCCGCCTTTTGGATCAGCCTTGCCGACGTATAATGGTGCCTCCATCCGTTCGCGATTGATCTCCGCAAGCGGTTGGTAGGCGTCAAAGTCGCCAAGGTAGTATATCGCGTAGATGCCCGCGCCCTCGAACGGCTCAGGCGGAAGCGGCTCAGGCTCTTGTTTCAGCAGTGCCCCTGCTGCGCTTTCGGCAAGGTGCTGCTTGTCCAAGGGATTGTATGGCGTCACTTTTTTCATGTGACCTTAGTATCTGGTGACGCACCGACTTGGCAACAACCTCCGCGAGGCGCACTGGCACCGCATTCCCAAGTTGCCGCATCGTCTCCGACCATGAGCCGTGGAAACGGAAGTCATCCGGAAATGTTTGAATGCGTGCGCTCTCCCGCTCCGAGAAATAGCGGATCGAACCATCAGGGCGGCGCAGCATGTTCTCGCCACCGGGCACGCCGTGCACGCCTGCCTTGAGTGTCTTAGCCGGTTCGTCGAGGGGGCTGCCAGTGTGCCCCTTATATGAGCGTGCTCCGGGGATGAAGCGATGGTCAGAAACCTTCACGGATGCTCTAGGTTCAAACTCGGGGTCGGGAATGTCCTGCAACGCGTCGCGCACCGTTTGCCACGGCAACTCGCGAGGCTTGATCTTCAATCGAGCGGCGCGGGCCTGTTCGCGTTCGTTCTCCACGGGTTCGATCCCGTGACGCGTCCAATATTCTCTGCTCCGCCACTTCGACCAGAGCAACGCATCCTGCGAGTGTGTTGCGTCCGGGAAGTGAAATGCGGTCGCGAGGTCGTCGCGGATGCCTACTATAAAGACGCGTTCTCGTTTCTGCGGCACGCCGTAGTCGGCGGCGTTCAAGAGGCGAATTACAACGTTGTATAGAAGCCCGCCGCTCGCGCCACTAGTCTCGTAGTCCTCAAGACGTTTCAGGTGGTCGAGCCATTCCTCGTCGTCTTGCGGCGTCAAGTCAGGGTGGCGGAGGCGCAACCTGATATACTCAAGGTAATTCGTGAACGCCTGCCGTCTTAGACCTTTCACGTTCTCGAAGATGAACGCCTCAGGGCGTAACTCGCGCACGGCGCGGGCGGCTTCGGGGAACATGTCGCGAGGATCAAGGAAGGCGCGGTGCCTGCCGCCCATCGAGAACGGCTGGCATGGCGGGCCTCCCGTCACGAGGTTCACTTTGCCTTTGAGCGGCCCGTAGTCGAACTGACGCACGTCGCCCTTGTCCCAGCCGTGCAGCGGCCAGTCAGTGTTCTCGGCCAGCGTGTCGCAAGCCCAACGGTCGATTTCCACGACTGCCTCGTGGGTGAACCCGGCGTTGCCGACACCCAACCCAAGGCCTCCCGCGCCCGCGAACAACTCGACTGATCTCATTCTCTTACCCTCATTGCCAACGTTCCCGCGTCGGCGGTCTCGCATTTCTAAATTGCATATCGGTTAAGATGGCATTGCTGTGCCTCACCGAAATATCGTGTTTGCACTGCATATCGTGCTGTGAGCCTAGTATGCGCACAATATACCGCGTCGCTCAACGTTCCATGTCAACATATGCAACAGGGCGTGTGTTCGACGTCCGCGTTGCAAAAACGTTGCAAAAACGAAAAAAGGCGAACCCGAAGGTTCGCCCATTTTGCTTAACTATCAAGAAGTTAATTGGCTCCGGCGGTAGGGATCGAACCTACGACCAATTGATTAACAGTCAACTGCTCTACCGCTGAGCTACGCCGGAATACCGTTTGCGCGTATAGCAACGGTCAGGCGGGGCGTCCAGTGGCGATCTGAAATTTTCGCGCGGCAGGTGTGAAACCCTCAGAGGGCGTGGAAAATCGCTTCGGACGAGATCGGGCCGCCGCAGTGGATGCGGGATTTTTGCGTCAGATCAATCGCGTGGGCGAGGACGTTTCGCGCGGCGGCGGCGCGTAGGGCCGTGGGTATGTCGTCATAGATCCGCGCTGCGAGGTCGGCGGCTGTGCCCGGTGCCTGTGCCAAAGCCGCCAGTATCCGGGTTTCGCGGGACAGGCGGTGCGCAACGATGGTGTCGATGCGTTCTTTCAGGTCCGGCACGGGTGCGCCGTGGCCGGGAAAGGCGCCCGCGCCCGATGTCGCGGCAGCGCGTAAACGGGCGCAGGAGGCCATGAAATCCGTCATGTCGCCGTCCGGCGGAGAAATCAGCGAAGAGGCCCAGCCCATGATGTGATCGCCGGTAAACCACGCGTCGCCAGCGCGATTGGCAAAACACAGGTGCCCGCCGATGTGACCGGGCGTATGCAGCACCGTCAGCGCAGCGTCGCCCGTGCCGAGGGTATCGCCGTCTTTGACCAGCAGGTCGGGCACGAATGTGGCGTCGATGCCTTCGCCGCCGTCGGTCAGACCGGCGGCGGCGAGCGCCGCCATCGCCGCGCTGCGTCCGGCCCTGACGGTGCCAAAGGCGGCGATGGGGGCGCCGCTGGCGCGCGACAGGCGCGGGGCAAGGGCCGAATGGTCCGTGTGGGCGTGGGTGACGGCGATGTACGAAACGCGGCGCCCGTCCGCGGCCTGCATCAGCGCATCGAAATGCGCATCCAGCGCCGGACCGGGGTCGATGATGACAAGCGGATCGGTGCCGACCAGATAGGTGTTCGTCCCCCAGTGCGTCATCTGCGACGGGTTGGGTGCCAGCAACCGCACGATGCCCGGCGCCAACTGTGCCGCTACGCCGGGGGGCGGCATCGATATTTCTCCCTGCATCGCTGCTGCTCCTTTCGCCCGGGCGCGCCGGGCGCTAATAACGGGCATGTTCCGATGGCTCAAACCCTGGATGCCCCGCAGCCTGTATGCGCGCGCGCTGCTGATCCTGCTCTTGCCGGTGCTTACGCTGCAACTCGTCATATTCGTCAGCTTTCTGCAACGCCATTTCGAAGGGGTGACGCGACAGATGACCGGATCCGTGCTGCTCGAGCTGCGCTATCTGATCGACGAGACCGCGGCAGCCGAAAACCTTGGACCGGCGCGCGCGGTCGATGTCGGTAGCCCGCTGGGCCTTGCCGTCGACTGGCCGGTGCAACCACCGCCCGCCATCGACGGACGGCGATTCTATGACCTGTCGGGGGTGACGGTCGCGCAGGTTCTGGCCCTTGGCCTGCCCGAAATGCGCGGGCTGCAGTTCGATGGCAACGACGCGGTATCCGTCTGGCTCGATCTGCCGCAAGGCCTGATGCGCGTGACGTTCGACCGGGCGCGGGTATCGGCGACGAACCCGCATCAACTGCTTGTCGTGATGGTGTTTTTCGGCGCCCTGATGACGGTGATCGCCTATTTCTTCCTGCGCAACCAACTACGGCCCATCGCGCGCCTGGCAACCGCCGCCTCGGCCTTCGGCAAGGGCAGGCGGGTGCCGTTCGAACCGGGTGGTGCCGTCGAGGTCCGCGCGGCCGGCACGGCGTTTGTCGCGATGCGCAACCGGATCGAGCGGCAGACGAGCGCCCGCACGATGATGCTGTCGGGGGTCAGCCACGATCTGCGCACGCCGCTGACGCGCCTGAAACTCGGTCTGTCGATGATCGACGATCCCGAGGCCGCGGCACTGGTGCGCGATGTCGACGAGATGCAGAAGCTGATCGACGGATTCCTCGATTTTGCACGCGGCGATGCCGAGGACGACCTTGGCCCCGAGGATCCCGTCGCACTGGTCTGTGCCGCCGTCGCAGATGCGCAGCGTGCGGGCCTCGCCGCCGAGGTGGGTGAGATACGCGGCATTGCATCGCTGGGCGGGCCAGAACCGCTCAAGGGAACGGTGCCGCTCAAGGGGACGGCGATCCGCCGTGCGCTCGACAATCTGATCGGCAACGCGCTGCGGTATGGCACGCGGGCCGTGGTATCGATCGTCGTGGGCGAGCGGTCGATCCGGTTCACCGTCGAGGACGATGGTCCGGGCATCGACCCGGCGGCCCGTGAGGAAGCGATGCGCCCGTTCACCCGGCTCGATCCGGCGCGCAATCAGGACAGGGGATCGGGCGTCGGCCTCGGCCTTGCCATCGTGGCCGACATCGCCCGCGCGCACGGTGGCACTCTGCGTCTGGGCGAAAGCGTCGCCTTGGGCGGGCTGCGCGCGGATCTGGTACTGGCACTCTAGCGGCAGGATCGGGCTGGGCGGCGGGTACCGGAAGGCAATTACAGATTTGAGAGGCTTTGCGTCCGGAGTTGCGGATGGATGCCGCTTTCAGATCGCTGCGCGATAGGACCTTGGACAGGCAGGGCATGGCCGCCGCTGGCGACGGCGTGACGCGGATGGCCGCAGAATGATGCACGGCCAGACTGCCTGCGCCGGTCCGGCATCCGCATCTCGATGGACGGCAAGGGCCGCTACCTGGACAACATCTTTATCGAGCGCCTGTGGCGCACGCTGAAATACGAGTGCGTCTATCTGCATGCCTGGGAGACCGGGTCTCAGGCCCGCGCGGGTGTCCGGAAGTGGATAGAGTTCTACAATCACCGCCGCCTGCACAAGGCCCTTGGCGGTCGACCACCGGCGGTGGTCTACTCACTGCAAATCAAAGCAACGCAACCCGATCAGCAGGAGCAGATCGAAGCTTAAAAAGCGCCAGATCCTGTCCAAGGAATGGGGAGCACCTCACTTCTTTTCATCGTTGCGCTCTGCCGTTCCCGCTTCGATCAGTTGCAGCAACAGCGTCTCCTCGTCGGTCTCGCCGTCATCGGGTAACGCATCAGGCAACTTAAGCTGTTGCGACTGGATGTAATCGCGCCGCAAGGCGGCGATATCAATGTCTCCACGCGCGATCTCGCGCAGGGCAGCCACCGCGCGGTTGTGGCCTCTGTCAGCGGGGTTCATATCGACATAACCCGCATACTGGCGTGCCCTGTGGGCCGCCAACACCGCCAACTCGAACCGATCGGGAATTCGTTCGATACAATCCTCAATTGTGATACGTGCCATGATATCCTCCATGTTTCATGGTCTGGTCTGCCTTTTTCCGCCGCGCCTTCGGTATGCCCCCAGAACGGCCCGGCGGGCCACTTCCGGCTGCTGCTCGACTGCTTCAGCCAGAAATCTCAACTCCTGACGCAGCCCGTGCATCTGATCGAGAAGAGAGAGGATCACCGGAACCGAGGCCGTGGGCAGCGCCATCTCTTTTCTCAGGTCGCAGATCAGACGGATACGGGCGATGTTGCATCTGGTCGAAGGGCGGCCCGTCCGTGCCCTGTTCGGGCCTGATCCAGCCCTCGCGGACCCAGAACCGAAGCTCCCGGAGTTTGTATTCGCCGGACGGTGGCGACCACGGCGCTCTCATCCAGTTTCATGACACGCCTCCCATCGACTTTTGGTGATCATGATGGGCCGCATCGCGCCAGCGTCGGGCCAGGTCTTCCATGTTGCCGTCGATCCTGTCCGGCAGCACGATCTTCAGGCTGACATACTGATCGCCTGCGGATGCGTTCGCGGACTTGATCCCCTTACCCTTCGGTATCACCCTCATCGAGAAGCTCTTACAGCCGCCTCGGTTTCTTCCAGGGCGCGTGTCGCGTCATCGAGGAGCGTCTTGCGTCTCTCATCGACCTGCGCAGCTGCCTGGTCCTGCACCGGTTCGCTCACCGCCTCATTCGTCTGGGAGGTCGGGGGGGGCGGTGTATCCTGCGCAAAGGCCGGTGGCAGCGCCAGCATGGCCGTCAGCGCCAGGGCACTGACCGATGAGGTGAGTAGGTTGCGATTTAACATGGGTCTCTCCTTTCTCGATTCAGTTCGTGATGACGTTACAATGTTCGGCCCAGGTTGCGGGGCGGGCGCGTGGCCGGGCCGTTTACCACGCGCCCGAAAAGTTCAGCGCCCCGCCAAGGTCGTTCCGGTCCAGGCCGGGGGGTCGGAAGCCGGGAAGGACTCCAACGATGCCAGAGCCACGGGATCGGCCTCGTCCTTCTTCGTCGGGGTTATGTCCTCTCAGTTTAAACATGGTGACCTCCTTTCCAAAAACGTGCTTCAAGGTGTTTCAGGGCGCCTCCGCGCGCGCAGTGTCACCCGCCTCGACGTCCGTGTTTCGCAGCTTCAAACCAAGCAGGATCATCGTGACGCCGAATATCGCGGCGTAGATCGCCAGCAGCCAGCCGAGGGCCAGCAGACTTTCCACAGGGCTTGTCGCCAGGAACCAGATAACGAAGACGCCCAGCAGGACCGACACGATCCCGCTCAGCCCGAGCCAGACCTCGCCATCGATCTCTTTGCGCAGACGGATTGCGGTGACAATTTCGAACATGCCCGAGAAGACCGACCAGAAGGCGATGCTGGCCCAGAGGAACACGGCCAGCACGAAGCTGGCGACAAAGGGCGAGACCAGCACGACGAGGCCCGTCAGGATGCCCAGCACGCCGCTGAAGGCCAGCCAGCCCCAACGATCGCCCTCGCGGACCTGCCGTACGGCGGCGACGAGCCCGAAGACGCCGTCGGCAAAGGCGAAGGCACCGAACACGAGTGTGAGCGCCAGAACGGCCTCTGCGGGCATAAACCAGGCAAGCACGGCGATAATCAGAGCCAGCACACCGCGCAGGACAAAGGCCCACCAGTTTTTCGAGAGCGAGCAAAGGCCCGCCACATTTTTCGTGATGTCAGTCATCGTTCAATCCTCCTTCATTCTTTTCCGCGTCACTTCGCAGGAGCCTCTTCAGACGCATCCGCCGCTGCATTGGCACCGCCGAACTCTGCCTCTCGGACAGGTTCTCCTGTCGCTTCGGCGTTCTCATTCTTCCCGGTCGTTTCCAGCTGCTCGAAGCTGATCTTCCGATCGTCCGAGGACCACCTCACGCGCATCCGGTCGCCGTCCTCGACGGACCCGTCCAGCATCGCGCGGGCAAGTTGCGTTTCCAGTTCCGACCGGATCAGGCGTCGCAGTTCCCGCGCGCCGAATTCGGGCTGGAAGCCGACAGCGGCGAAATGATCTGTCACCAACTCCTCGTAGTCGAGTTCAACTCCTTGGGTCAGCGCCGTCCGGGCCACCCGGTCCAGTTGCAGCCCGACGATCTCGCGGATTTCGGACTGGTTGAGCGAGTGGAAGACGATGATCTCGTCGATCCGATTGAGGAATTCTGGCCGAAAATGGCGGCGCAGAACCTCCATCAGCTCCGCATGCTGCTTGGTCTCGTCGAACTGTTTGGTACCGCGCTTCTTGAGGTTGCGCTGGATGATGTCCGACCCGAGGTTCGACGTCGCGATGATGATCGTGTTTGTGAAATCCACCACGCGGCCCTTGCCGTCGGTCAGGCGGCCGTCGTCGAAGACTTGCAGTAGGATGTTGTAGACGTCGCCATGCGCCTTCTCGATTTCGTCCAGCAGCACGACCGAATAAGGCCGGCGCCGCACCCGCTCGGTCAACTGGCCGCCTTCGTCATAGCCCACGTACCCCGGCGGCGCGCCCACCAGCCGCGCGACGGTGTGGCGCTCGCCATATTCCGACATGTCGATGCGGATCATCGCGTCCTCGTCGCCATAGACGGTTTCCGCCAGCGCCTTGGCCAGCTCGGTCTTGCCGACGCCGGTAGGGCCGAGGAAGAGGAACGTCGCGGTCGGTGCCGAGCCCTCGCGCAGCCCGGCGCGGGCCAAACGCACTGCGTCCGCCACCGAGTTGATCGCCTCGCTCTGGCCGATCACGCGCTCGTGCAAGCGGTCCTCCAGTTTCAACAGCTTCTCGCGCTCTTCACTGGTCAGGTCCGTCACCGGCACGCCCGTCAACTTCGAGACGATCTGCGCGATGTGGTCGGTGCGCACTTCGGCGGTTGCCGAGGCGCGGTCGCGCTTCCAGGTTTCCAGCAGCGCATCCAATTCGGTCTGCCTCCCTTCGAGTTCCTGTTTTAACTCGGCGGCACGGTCGAATTGCTTGCGCGCTGCGGCATAATCCTGCTCGCGCTTGATCTGCGCGACCTCGGCCTCCAGCTCCTGCACGTCGACCGGGCGCGCCGTCGCGCTGATCTTGACCCGTGCTGCTGCCTGATCGATCAGGTCGATGGCCTTGTCGGGCATGAAGCGGCCGGTGATATAGCGGTCCGCAAGTTCGGCCGAGGCCACGATGGCTTCGTCGGTGATCATCACCTTGTGATGGCTCTCCAGCATGTCGCGCAGACCGCGCAGGATCATGATCGTCTCCGCCAAACTGGGTTCGTCGACATAGACCGGCTGGAAGCGTCGCTCCAGTGCCGCGTCCTTTTCGATATGCTTCTGGTATTCGTTGAGCGTCGTCGCGCCGATCAGGTTCAACTCACCCCGTGCCAGCGCAGGCTTGAAAGTGTTGGCCACATCGAGCCCGCCTTCGCCGCCGCCCTGACCGGCACCCATGATGGTGTGAAGCTCGTCGATGAAGAGGACCATCTCGTCCTTCTGCTCGGTGATCTCCCTGAGCACCTTCTGAACCCTTTCCTCGAACTCGCCGCGATATTTCGATCCGGCAACCATCGAGTTGATGTTGAGTTCCACCAGCCGCTTGTCGCGCAGGGTTTCGGGCACCTCGCCCGCGACGATGCGCTGTGCCAGCCCCTCGATGATCGCGGTCTTGCCGACGCCGGGTTCACCGATCAGCACCGGGTTGTTCTTCTTGCGGCGCGCCAGAACCTCGATTGTGGTTTCGATCTCGCGTGCGCGACCGATCACCGGGTCGAGCTTGCCATCGCGTGCCAGCTTGGTCAGATCGCGGGAAAATTCGTCCAGATCAGGCGTTTTCGACGGGGTGTCGACGCGGCCTTCTTCGGCACCGCGGCCCACCACCTTGGTCACCTGCTGGCGCAGCGCCTGTGGCGTCAGCCCGTATTTGCGAAGGATGTCGGCGGCCAGGCCATCGCCTTCTTCGGCGAGGCCGATCAAAAGATGTTCGGGACCGACATAGGAATGACCCAGCTCGTTCGACGCGACGAACGCCCGGTTCAGCCCATCCTTCAGTCGCGGGCTAACCCCGACTTCGCCACCTTCCTTGCCGTCGCCGCGCGGTGCCTCGCTCTCGATCTGACGGCGCAGATCGTCCATATCGATCTTGAATTGTTCGAGCAGGGTCTTGACCACATCGCTGTGGCTCAGAGCGAACAGCAGGTGTTCGGTGTCCACTTCGGAGCGGCCGTATCCTTCGGCCTTCCGTGCGGCCTCCTGCAAGAGCTTGTTGCCCTGTTCGCTCAGACGGTCGGCGATACCCGCGCCTCCGCGTCCTCTGCGATTGCCGTTTGTAACAGGGATGCGGTGGCCACCGCCTTCGTCTCCGGGACGCTGCCCCATGTTTCGAACGGGGCTGTCACCGAAGAATTCGTCGAGAAGGGAGCCGCCACCGAACAGCGACTCCAGCGGCGAGCTTGACCGCCGCTGCTGTCGTGCCAGCTTACGATAATCCGCGTCGCAAAGCTCCATCATCTGGCGTTCGCCATTGACCGATACCTGCGCTCGGAACGAGGCCGGACGGCGCTTGCAGATGTCACAGATTCCCTTTGTCATTTCTCTACCTCCATTGGGGAATGAGCGATTCATACAGACTAACTTTATTGAACAAGGACGGGTTCCAGCGGTCCGGGAAAGGCGCGGGCCATGAGGCCCGCGCCCCGGATTAACCGGATTTCACGTCGATGCGTTTTACCCGCGCCTTGGCCTCTTCGGTCTTCGGCAGCGTCACAGTCAACACACCGCGCTTGAATTCGGCCTCGGCTTTTTCCGGGTCCACGCCCGGCGGTACCGGAATCATCCGGTGGAAACTGCGCCGCGACTGCGAGGTGAAACCGTCCTTATCGATCTTTTCCTCGTGTTCGCCGCGGATCGTCAGCATGTCGTCGGTAACGTTTACCTCGACGTCCTTGTCGTCGAGGCCCGGCAGATCCACCGAAACCAGCATCGCCTCGTCAGTCTCGGAAATGTCGGGCCGCGGCCCGCCCGCAGACAGGTTTCTACCGAACGGATTGTCGAAGCGACCCCAGAAATCCTCGAACACGCTGTTCAAATCGCGTTGGAGAGACATCATCGGGTTGTCGTCATCGCTCCGCCGGTCCGCTACACGATTGCGGTCCCGGCCCCAGGGTATGAGATCGCTGAATGCCATAGTTCTTTCCTCCTTTTTACTGGTCGGTCCCGGCCGCTTACGCGGCCTTGACCTTGATCTGTTTCGGTTTGGCGGCTTCGCTCTTCTTCAGGGTGAGCGTCAGCACGCCATCGCGATGAGTGGCGTCGATCGCGTCTGCGTCGATCGTGTCGGGCATGGCGCGCTCCTTGCGCCACCGACAGTAGGTCTGAACCGTCACACCGATCTGCCGCACGGCCGCCTGAACTGATTTGCCTTGCCCTTGCAGCACGTCAACCTGTCGCAGCTTCAGCACGATATCCCCGGGCCTCTCTCGCTTGCCGGCCATCTCGCCGTCCTCCTGAAAACGGGATAATTCTATCCCAAAAGGTGGACCACTTCAGTGGCGGCATTCCAGGCTGGCGGCGAAACCGGCGTGCGATCTTTTTTGCGACGCGACTGAATAGGCTCATGCCGGCGTGCCGCCCATCACGACGCCCCCTCAGCCCGCGGGGCACAATGGGTGCAAGCCATTGACGGATATAGGGCGAGATACTGCCCACGAGTGCTATAAGTTGTTGTAAAATGGGAGTTTTGGTAGGCCCGGCAGGACTTGAACCCGCAACCAAAGCGTTATGAGCGCTCTGCTCTAACCAATTGAGCTACAGGCCCCCAGGGGGCGCAGGAGATGCCTCGCAAAACCTGCCGTCGGGGTCAAGCCTTCGTGGTGGCAGGTCGGCGCGGTGGTGCGCTATTTCAGGGCATCCGACGCGTTGGCCGAACTGATGCCGAGAACCTGACGCAATACGATCATCATTTCACGCTCGTTGTCGGTCACGACAGACGGATTGCCGTCCAGATCCGCGAGTGCCAGAAAATCCGGGTTTGACGTCCTCACGCGCGCAACCGGAGAGATGTTCAACACAACAGCCGCGCGCCCTTCATCGCGGCCGGTCTTGGCCTCTTTCGCGACACCCGCGACAGACGACGTTACGGGCAATGCCGCGATGGCGAGGACGGTCACGGCGAGGCAGATGCGCTGGTTCATGCAGAAAGTACGCGCGCCAAAGGGAAATGGTTGTCTGCGCAAATGCGTTTTGCCGTAAATTTTAGAGACTAACTCCGACGGCCCGTCGCGGGATGGCGACACGAATGGCCGTCGCGGAATGGCGACACGACTGGCCGTCGCGGGATGGCGACACGAATGGCCGTCCCGGGATGGTGGCACGGCGAGACCTCGCGGGACGGCGACACCGACGGTGCCGCGTTGTGCCGCGCCGGGCCATGGTTTAGGACCCACTGGACAGCGGTTTGACACATACCGCAGGGCAAGAGGGCCGATATGAGCGCCGACAACAGCAACGGGATGACCTATAGCGACGCGGGCGTGAGCATCGACGCGGGCAATTCACTCGTCGAGCGGATAAAACCCGCCGCGCGCCGCACCTCGCGGCCCGGCACGATGGCGGGCCTTGGCGGATTCGGTGCGCTCTTCGATCTCAAGGCCGCGGGCTACGACGATCCGGTCCTGGTGGCGGCGACCGATGGCGTCGGCACGAAACTGCGGATCGGTATCGACACCGGTATCGTCGATACCCTCGGCATCGATCTGGTGGCGATGTGCGTCAACGATCTTGTCTGCCAGGGGGCAGAGCCGTTGTTTTTTCTGGATTATTTTGCAACCGGCAAGCTGGATGTCGATCAGGCCACGCGCATCGTCGAGGGCATCGCCGATGGTTGTGCGGCGTCGGGCTGTGCCCTGATCGGTGGCGAGACGGCCGAAATGCCGGGCATGTATGCGGGTGGCGATTTCGACCTTGCGGGCTTTGCCGTGGGCGCGATGGAACGCGGCTCGGCGCTGCCGGACGGCGTGGCGGCGGGCGACGTGCTGCTGGGCCTCGCCTCTGACGGTGTACATTCGAACGGGTTTTCGCTGGTGCGCCGGGTGGTGGACATGGCCGGGCTTGCATGGTCGGACGCCGCACCTTTCGGTGATGGCACCCTGGGGGCGGCACTGCTGACACCGACGCGGCTGTATGTGCGGCCCGCGCTGGCGGCGATCCGGGCGGGCGGGGTGCGCGCCCTTGCGCATATCACCGGTGGCGGGCTGACCGAGAACATCCCCCGCGTTCTGCCCGACGGGCTGGGCTGCGAGATCGACCTTGGGTCCTGGGATCTGCCGCCGGTGTTCCGCTGGCTGGCACAGACCGGTGGCCTCGGCCAGGCGGAACTGCTGCGGACGTTCAACGCGGGCGTCGGCATGGTCCTCGTCGTGGATGCGAACCGCGCGAACGCGGTGGCGCAGATCCTCGAGGACGCGGGCGAGACCGTCTTTGCTCTTGGTCACGTGACGGCGGGCGACGATGTGACCTATACCGGTACGCTCCTGTGACGGGACGCGCGATGTGAGGGGGCCACTGCGGTGAGGGGGCCGAAACGCGTCGCGATCCTGCTGTCGGGCGGCGGCTCCAACATGGCGGCCCTCGTGGCCTCGATGACCGGCGGGCATCCCGCGCGCCCTGTTCTGGTCGTGTCGAACGATCCGCAGACGGGCGGTCTGGCGCGCGCCCGCACGCTGGGCCTTCCGACGTTCGCCGTCGATCACCGCCGTTTCGGGGGGGATCGTGCGGCCTTCGAGGCGGAGCTGCATGCGCGCCCTTGCGCCCGCGCGCCCCGACATCCTGTGTCTGGCGGGCTTCATGCGCATTCTGACGCCCGCCTTTATCGACGCCTGGTCGGGGCGGATCCTCAACATCCACCCGTCGCTCCTGCCGAAATATCCCGGGTTGCACACCCATGCCCGCGCGCTTGCCGCGGGCGATGCCGACCACGGCGCCACGGTGCACGAGGTGACGCCGGTGCTCGACGATGGGCCGATACTGGGGCAGGTGCGGGTGCCGGTCCGGCCCGGCGACACGGCCCCGGCTCTTGCGGCGCGTCTGCTGCCGCTCGAACACCGGCTGTACGTCGCTTGCCTGCGCCGCTTTGCCGCCGGGGATCGGGCCCGCGCCGATCTGTAGCGCGGCTTTCCAATGCGCCAGCCCTGTGCCATCGTCGCGCGACCGGGATGGCACGAACCATAAACAGCAGGCCTGAATGCAGATCATCACAACGACCGACGCCCTCGCGGCCTTTTGCGCCGAGGCCGCCCGCCACCCTTACGTCACCGTGGACACGGAATTCCTGCGCGAGCGGACCTATTATTCCAAGCTGTGCCTCGTGCAACTCGCCTATCCCGGCATCGAGGATCTGAGCAGCGAGGCGAATGCCGCCATCGTCGATCCGCTGGCCGAGGGCATCGACCTGGCGCCGCTGTACGACCTGTTTCGCGACGAAAGCGTGGTCAAGGTGTTCCACGCCGCGCGGCAGGACCTCGAGATCTTCTTCGTCGATCAGGGGGTCATCCCGACGCCGCTGTTCGACACGCAGGTCGCGTCGATGGTCTGCGGCTTTGGCGAGCAGGCCGGATACGAGACGCTCGTGCGCCGCATCGTCAAAGGCGAGGTCGACAAATCCTCGCGCTTTACCGACTGGTCGCGCAGGCCACTGTCCGAGGCGCAGCTGAAATACGCGCTGGCGGACGTGACGCATCTGCGCCGCATCTATGAATACCTCGCCGCACGGCTCGAGAAATCGGGCCGCACCCGCTGGGTGGCGGAGGAGATGGCGGTGCTCAACGATCCGGGCACCTACCGCGTCGATCCCGACGTGGCGTGGAAACGGGTCAAGACACGCACGACGACGCCGAAATTCCTTGCCATCGTGCGCGAACTGGCCCGGTTCCGCGAAACCTATGCGCAGGACCGGGACGTGCCGCGCACCCGCGTCTACAAGGACGACGCACTGGTGGAGCTGGCGTCGACCAAACCGGCCACCGAGGCCGATCTTGGCCGCTCGCGCCTGTTGCTGCGCGAGGCGCGGCGCGGCGATATCGCCGAAGGGATCCTCGCGGCGGTGAAACGCGCCCTTGCCCTGCGCCCCGAGGACATGCCCCGGGTTGCGCGGGACGCGGCGCATCTGAATGTGAACCCGGCCCTTGCCGATCTGCTGCGCGTCCTTCTCAAGGCGCGCACGGAGGCCGAGGGCGTCGCGCCGAAACTGGTGGCGACGACATCCGAACTCGACGCGATCGCGGCCGGAGAACGCGACGTGCCCGCCCTGAACGGCTGGCGGCGCGAGGTGTTCGGCGAGGACGCGCTTCAGCTGTGCGCAGGCAAAGTCGCCCTGGCCGTCAAGGGAACGTCGGTGACGACCGTGGCGCTGCCCGAAAATTAGCCTGCCGACTAGCGAGAGGCCGTGCGCGCGTTGCCCTGCGCCTCGACGCGGATCGTCGACACGCCTTGCAGATCGCTGTCGTCAAGGTCGATGGCCGCGGTGATGGTGCGCGTGGCCACGCTTCCCGCCGTGCCGCCGGACGCTGGCGCCTCGGCGCGAAACGCGAATGTCAGGACGCCGCCCGCCAGACCGGTGCGCAACAGTTCCGCATTGAAATAGCCCTGTGTCGGCACGACGCCCTGGGCGACCACAATCGCCCCGCCGGGCGTGCGGTCCACCCGCAGGGTGGTGACGCTGCTGACGGGCACCCGCGCGTCGATGCCGGTCGGGCCGCGTGTGACCAGCGGCACCCGGACACCGGGGTCCGCGGCGACGGAGCTGCCGAACCAGTTCAGCGGATTGATCGACGAACTGGCGATGCGCGCGCACCCGGCTGTCATCAGGCCGACGATCACAAGGACGGGCAGGGCGGCTTTCATCGGGACGTCCTTTTGTGGGGCAGTGCGGTCACACAGTCAGAGGTAACGGATCGGCGCGCCGGTGAAAAGCCACCCCTGCAGCAGGTGAGATCCATGTCCGGTGCCGCGACCGCCGCCCGCGACCTGCCGCCCTCTGGACGCGGGCCGGATCGCACCCTAGGTCACGCAGGACTGAGCAGGAGAAATGCCATGGCCACCGAAGCCTTCGAAGAGCTGGTCGAGACCTTCGACTTTCTCGACGATTGGGAAGACCGCTATCGTCACCTCATCGACCTTGGCCGGGCGATGCCGCCGCTTGAAGAGGCGTTCCGGGTGCCGGGGACCAAGGTTGACGGTTGCGCCAGCCAGGTCTGGTTGTTGATCGAACCTCAGGGCGGTACATTCCGATTTCGCGGCGACAGCGACGCGATGATCGTCAAGGGGCTGATCGCGGTGCTGGCCCTGCTGTACAACGGCATCCCGATGGCGCAGGTGTCCACGGTCGATGCGCGCGCGGAACTGGGGCGTCTGGGCCTCAACGATCATCTGTCTGCCCAGCGGTCCAACGGCGTGCGCGCGATGATCGAGCGGATCAACGCCGCCGGATAGCGAACTTTCAAGTAAAAGTTAGCGCCGAAGTTTTTCAAAAACTTCGCGTCGCCGGTGCGGCAAGAGCAATTTCCAGGTCGCCGTACCCGGTAAACCGCCGCTCGAACGCGAGGCCAAGCCGCGCGGCACAGACTGCGGCACGGTCGGTGAGGTCGGCATCCTCGGTCTGCGCCTGATATACGAGCGTCGTGTAATTGCCGAAATACATGTCCCGCAATTCGGGGTGCCGGTCGAGGCCGAGGGGCCGCCAGACGAAGGCATCGAACTGTCGCACAAGAAAATCGGTGAGATAGAAGCAGGTCATTTCCGCGTGCGCGGCAAAGGCTGCATTGCCTTCGAAAAAGCTGTAGCAATGTGGCCCTTCGACCATGTCGACACCCATCCTGTCGCAGGCCGCCGCAAGCAAACCGCCCGTGCCACAATCGGCGTAGACCACGAAAACGGTCTCGTAGGCGTCCCGGTTTTCGGCGACGGCGCGTTCGACAGCCCCGGTGATCCGTTCGGGGTGATTGTGCAGGATGGCGGGCAGGCATTGCAGATCGAGATGCTTCCAGCCGTTCAGCCGGATGATCGCCAGAATTTCATGCGCCAGCGCGCCGCAGGCGATCAGGAGAACCCGGCCGGTCCCCCGGGGTGCCAGCCCCGCCTCCGTCAGATCCGTGTCGGAGGGCCCGGCCACAAGCACCGTCACCCGCGCCGGAGCAGGTAGACGACGAGCAATGCGCCGAGACCCAGAAACGCCAGTCCACCGACGAGTTCGGCGACGACCACCGTCAGCCCGGCTGCGACGATGACCAGAACGAGGATCGCGATCAGTCTGGACAGTGGCATCGGGGCGTCTCCTGCGGCTCGACCAGAGCCCATGTCAGGGGAGATGGGGGCCGCGCCGCCCGGGCGCAAGCCGGAGCGCCTCCTCCGTCAGGCGTTTGCTGTCTGATTGTGCTTGCGCGCCATGAACGATTTGGCGGTTTCGACCGCCACGGCGGCATCGCGGCAATAGGCGTCGGCGCCGATCGCCTTGCCGAACTCTTCGTTCAGAGGCGCCCCGCCCACGAGGATGATGTAATCGTCGCGCAGGCCCTTTTCCTTGAGGGTGTCGATCACGACCTTCATGTAGGGCATCGTCGTGGTCAGCAGGGCCGACATGCCCAGAATGTCCGCGTCCTCGGCGGCCAGCGCGTCGAGATAGCTGTCGACCGCGTTGTTGATCCCGAGGTCCACGACCTCGAAGCCCGCGCCCTCCATCATCATGCCCACAAGGTTCTTGCCGATGTCGTGGATGTCGCCCTTGACGGTGCCCACCACCATCTTGCCCACGCGCGGCGCGCCGGTTTCGGCCAAAAGCGGCTTGAGAATGAACATGCCGCCTTTCATCGCGTTGGCGGCCAGCAGCACCTCGGGGACGAACAGGATGCCGTCGCGGAAATCGTGGCCGACGATGGTCATGCCGCCCACCAGCGCCTTGGTCAGGACGTCATAGGGCGTCCAGCCGCGCGCCAGCAGGATGTTGACCCCCTCCTCGATTTCTTCCTTCAGGCCGTCGTACAGATCGTCGAACATCTGCGCCACGAGGTCGTCGTCGTTGAGGTCGGCAAGGATGATGTCGTCGTCGTCGGCCATGTGACTGCCTCTCAGGGATTATTGCGCCCGCTACCTGTGCACAGATCGGCGCGTTCGGTCTCGGGTATATGCGACACTGGTTCGCGCGCCACCGACGCCGGGTCAAATGAAAAATCCGCGGGTTGGTGCTGAGGGTCTTTCATATGTTCTTCTTTCGTTCTATCGTTGTGCATGGAATCGCCGATCCGCAACCTCGCTGACCGTACCCCTCATGACCGGCGTCCCGGCAGGGCGGCGGCCAGTAATCGCAGCAACCGGTTCGAACGGTTCACGCACGAGGCCATCGACGACGGCTGGGGCCGGGACGAGGATCTGCCACCCCTGCGCACGCAGGTCAGCGACGAGGTGCCGCGCAGCGTCATCGCCAGGAACACATCGCCCGACCTGTCGTTCGACCGTTCGATCAATCCCTACCGTGGCTGCGAACACGGCTGCATCTATTGCTTTGCCCGGCCCAGCCACGCCTTCCTCGGCCTGTCGCCGGGTCTCGATTTCGAAACCCGGCTGATCGCGCGGCCCGGCGCGGCAGGTGTTCTGCGCCGGGAGCTGGGCGCGAAATCCTACGTCCCGCAGGTGATCGCCATCGGCACCAATACCGATGCCTATCAGCCGATCGAGGCGGACCGGCGGATCATGCGCGAGATCCTGCAGGTGCTGTCGGACCACGATCACCCCGTCGCCGTGGTCACCAAGGGCACCCTGATCGAGCGCGATATCGACATCCTCGCGCCGATGGCCGCGCGGGGCCTGGCGCGGGTCGGGATATCCGTCACCACGCTGGATGCAAAGGTGGCCCGCGCGATGGAGCCGCGCGTGCCGTCGCCCGCCCGGCGTCTGGCGACGATCCGGCGCCTTTCGGAGGCGGGGATTCCGGTGCGCGTCATGGCCGCGCCCATGGTGCCCGCGCTGACGGATCACGAACTCGAAAACATCCTGAGCGCGGCGCGCGACGCCGGGGCAATCGCCGCCTCGGCCATCGTATTGCGACTGCCGCGCGAGGTGGCGGGGCTGTTCCGCGACTGGGTAGAAGAGCATTTCCCGGACCGTGCCGCGCGCATCATGGGGCGGGTGCGCGAACTGCACGGCGGCAAGGACTACGATCCCGCGTTCGGCACCCGGATGACGGGACAGGGGGAATGGGCGCGGTTGTTGCAGATGCGCTACCGCGCCGCTTTGCGCCGGTACGGTCTGGCCGAAAAACTGCCGCCGCTGCGGTGTGATCTGTTCGCCGTGCCCGGGCGTGCGCGACAGCTTGGGCTCTTCGACTGAAACGCTGCGGTGCGTCGCGCGCTCCGCAGCGCGTCCGAAGGCCAGTGTCCATGCGCCGGGGAGGGAGCAGATATCAGGTCTGGACGCGCCGCCGGCCGCGCCGCGCGCTAGCCACCGGGCCCTTGCCGTCGGTGCCGTCCGAGGCGGACGAAAACGCCCCGAGGGCTGCGGTGATCGCGTCGAGTGTCGGGGCGGGGCCCTTTGGCCGCGTCTCGAGGGCCTCGCGCATTTTTTCCAGGTGCGGTGGCTGGGTGCCGCAACAGCCGCCGATGATCCGCGCGCCGCAATCGCGGGCGAGGACAGCGTAGTCTGCCATCAGTTCCGGCGTGCCGTCATAGTGGATATGCCCGTCGTGGTATTTCGGGATGCCCGCGTTGCCCTTGGCGATGGTCGGCACCGATGGCCCCCCCTCGGCAAAGCCCAGGACGGTGCGCAGCAGGTCCGACGCGCCGGTCCCGCAGTTCGCGCCGAAGGCCAGCGGCGGGTGCGCCAGCTTGCCGACCATTTTCACCATATCGACCGAGGTCAGGCCCATCATCGTGCGCCCGGCGGTGTCGAAACTCATCGTGCCGCACCACGGCATGCCTGCCAGCCCGAACGCCTCGGCCGCTGCGCGGTATTCCTCTGCGGCCGAGATCGTCTCGACCCACAGCACGTCCGCGCCGCCCTCCTTGAGGCCCTCGGCCTGCTCGTGGAACATCTCCACCGCGGCCGAATGGGTCAGCGTGCCCATCGGCTCGAATATCTCGCCCGTCGGCCCGACGCTGCCCGCCACGATCACGGGGCGCGGCTGACGGTCTGCGACCTCGCGTCCTATTTCGGCGGCGGCGCGGTTCAGCTCGCGCACGCGGCCTTGCGCGCCATGCAGCTTCAGACGGCTTGCGTTGCCACCAAAGCTGTTGGTCAGAAAGATGTCGGAACCTGCGTTTACCGCGCCCTCGTACAGGGCCGTGATCCGGTCCGGATGCTCGACGTTCCACATCTCGGGCGCGTCGCCCGACATCAGCCCCATGTTGAACAGGTTGGTCCCCGTCGCGCCGTCCGCCAAAAGCCAGTCCCGCGTTGCAAGCAGGCGCGATAATGCGTCGGTCTCGGCCATGGTCATCTCCCTCGTTTGGCGTCAGGTGCCACGCAGCGCATCCGAACGCAACACAGCGCTACCGCAGATGCACATCGGACGGCGCCGATGCGCAACCCTGCCTCTCATCCTGCCTGAAATATCCCGGGGGTGCGGGGGCTGGCCCCCGCTGGAACGCCTGTGCGGGGGCTGGCCCCCGCTGGAACGCCTGTGCGGGGGCTGGCCCCCGCTGGAACGCCTGTGCGGGGGCTGGCCCCCGCTGGAATGCCGGTGCTGGAGGCCGACTCACATCCTATGGCGCAGGTCGGCGCCGGTGCCGTCCGCTGTCGGGCGCCGCTTTCCCCCGATGGCGCAATTGCCGGTCGTCAGGTCTCCGACATCAGCTGCGCCTTGGCCTCGGCCAGGCATTCAGCCATCTTGTCGCGGATCGCGGCCTCGTCGGCCTTGTCGCCCAGATCGCCCGACAGCTTGCGATAGACGTCCTCGTCGCCGGCCTCCTCGAAATCGGCCTTGATGACCTCGCGGGCATAGGCCGCGGCCTCGTCGCCCGTCTTGCCCAGGATTTCGGCGGCCCACAGACCGACCAGCTTGTTGCGCCGCGCCTCGGCCTTGAACTGCATTTCCGCGTCGTGGGCGAACTTGTTCTCGAAGGCCTTTTCGCGCTTGTCGAAGGTTGACATGATCTTCTCCCCTGTGAGGTCCCGCGCCATTGCGCGCGGGGTTGCGAACACGCCATCCGATATGCCGTCCCGACGGCTTGCCCGCAAGGGGCCCTTGGCGTAAGAGGCACGCCATGCGGGGCGCGGCCCGGGGCAGGGGCCCGCAGGCGGCACCGCGTGCAAGGAGAGCCGATGGCACGTCGCAAGAAGGTTTACGAAGGCAAGGCGAAAATCCTGTACGAAGGCCCCGAGCCGGGCACCCTCGTGCAATATTTCAAGGATGACGCCACCGCCGGAAACGGCGCCAAAAAGTCGGTTATCGACGGCAAGGGCGTGCTCAACAACCGGTTGAGCGAATTCTTCATGGTCGGCCTGCAGAACATCGGCGTGCCGACCCATTTCATCCGCCGCCTGAACATGCGCGAGCAATTGATCCGTCAGGTCGAGATCGTGCCTCTCGAGGTGATCGTGCGCAACTATGCCGCCGGGTCCATGGCCAAGCGCCTGGGGATGGAAGAGGGTGCGGAACTGCCGCGGCCCATCGTCGAATTCTCGCTCAAGGACGACAAGCTGGGCGATCCGCTGGTGCCCGAGGAATACATCATCGCCTTCGGCTGGGCGAGCCAGCAGGACATGGACGACATCGTCGCGCTGGCGCTGCGGGTCAACGATTTCCTGTCGGGCGTCTTCTACGGTGTCGGCATCAAGCTGGTGGATTTCAAGATCGAGTGCGGGCGCATCTGGGACAACGATTTCATGCGTCTCGTCGTCGCCGACGAGATCAGCCCCGATTCGTGCAGGCTGTGGGACATCGAGACGGGCAACAAGCTCGACAAGGACGTGTTCCGCCGCGATCTGGGCGATCTGGCCGAGGCCTATACCGAGGTCGCGCGCCGTCTTGGCGTGCTGCCCTCGAATGTGACGCACCGGCCCCGTCCGACGCTGATAAACTGATCCTGCCCGCGCCGGGGCGATCAGCTGAACCGGCCCCGGCCGGTAGAACAGGCTGATCCAGCCCCGGTCGGCGAGATGACCTGAACCTTGATAGACCGAAGCTGACGGGGGACCGCGATGAAGGCGATCGTGCATGTGATGTTGAAGAACGGAGTCCTCGATCCGCAGGGCGAGGCGGTGCGCGCGGCGCTTGGCAACCTCGGCTTCGACGGGGTGCGGGGCGTGCGGCAGGGCAAGATCATCGAACTGGACCTTGCGGGTGACGATGCCGCGATTGCCGAGGCCCAGGTGCGTGAGATGTGCGAAAAGCTGCTCGCCAATACCGTGATCGAAAGCTACCGGATAGAGATCGCCTGAGGCACATTGAATCGGGCCGCGACGCACGGATCAGGCATGCGCCTCGGGCGGCGGTTTTTTTAGCAACACGAAATCGGGGGCGTCCGCGAAGCGCGCCTCGTTCATGACCGGGACGGGAACGTGATGAAAGCAGCGGTAATCGTTTTTCCGGGGTCGAACTGCGACCGTGACATGGCCGTGGCGCTGCGCCGCGCGGGGGCCGATGTGTCGATGATCTGGCACAAGGACGCGGATCTGCCCGCCGGGGTCGACCTGGTGGCGGTGCCGGGCGGGTTCTCGTTCGGCGACTATCTGCGCTGCGGCGCCATCGCCGCACAGTCGCCGGTGTGTCGCGCGGTGGTTGCCCATGCGGGGCGCGGCGGTTTCGTGTTGGGGGTGTGCAATGGCTTTCAGGTGTTGTGCGAAACCGGTGTGCTGCCCGGCGTTCTGATGCGCAACGCCGGCCTTCGGTTCGTCTGCCGGGACGTTCCGCTGACGGTTGCCACGGCGAACAGCGATTTTACCCGAGGCTATGGCGATGAAGCGGCCGTTTCCCTGCCGGTGGCGCACCACGACGGCAATTACTTTGCCGATGAAGCGACGCTTGCCATGCTCGCGCAGGACGACCGCGTGGCGTTCCGGTATGGCGTCAACCCGAACGGCAGCCGCGCCGATATCGCGGGCGTTCTGTCGGCGAACCGGCGCGTCCTAGGCATGATGCCGCACCCCGAGCGCGCCGTCGACGCGGCCCACGGCGGCACCGGCGGGCAGAGGCTGTTCGACGGGCTGGTGGGCGCGCTGACCGCGGTCTGAACGATGCCCGGATTGAAAACGGACACCTGTTAAGCGGACCCTCGCCGGTGCGCCCGCGCGGTCGCTTGCGGCACCTTTGGCGCGGGCGTACTCTGACCTTATGAAAGCGCTGCCCTCATCACAGCCTGACGCCACGGCACGCCGCAGGGATGCGACGCGGTCGCGGCGCAGGTTCGGGCGGACGCGGATCTGGCTCGGCCTGTTCTGCATCGTGGCGCTGACGGTGGTCTATTTCACCAACCAGTTCCTGACGGCGCGGTTTACCGAAACCACGCGCAACCGCGCCGAAGTGCGGCTGACGCTGTATGTCGGCAACCTGATTTCCGAGGTGCAGCGCGCGTCCATCGTGCCGCAGCTGTTGTCGCGCGACCCCGAGCTGATCGGCGCGCTGAATACCCAGGACTACACCCGTTCGACCGCGCGGCTGTTATCCTTCGTCGACGAAATCGGGGCTGCCTCGCTCTTGCTCTATGACGCCGATGGCAAGGTCGTGGCCGCGACCGACCGCAACCGGCTTGGCGAAAGTCATGGCGAGGCGCCCTATTTCCGGCAGGCGATGGAGGTGGCGGGCACCGTCTTTACCTCGCTGCCGCGTCAGACGGCGGGCACGGCATTCTTCTATTCCCGCCGCGTCGACAGCGGCGGCGTGACGCTGGGCGTCATCTCGGTCGAGGTCGATCTGCAGAAATTCGAGCGCAGCTGGGCGAGCACGGCCGACGCGGTCCTTGTGATGAACAGCGAAGGCACGATCATTCTGGCGTCAGAACCACTGTGGCGCGGCCTCGACGAGGCGGGCGCGCTTGCCGTGCAATCGGCGCCGTCGGCGATGGAACGGGCGTTCCGCGCAACTTCGGACTGGGCGGTTCTGCCGGTCGATGCCTATCTGCGCGGCGAGGCGGTGTTCCGGCGCGAAATGTCGGTTCCGTTCCAAGGCTGGAAAATCGTGTCGTTCACGCCCTATGCAAGCGTGCGCGAAAGGGTAAATGCGGTCTTGTCCCTTGAAATCATGGGCTTTGCGATCCTGCTGGCCGCGATGTTCTGGCTGACGTCGCGCAAGACGGCGTCGCGGCTGGTGTTCTTTCAGCGCGAATCGGCGGAGTTGCGGCAGCTGAACGCGCGTCTGCAACGCGAGATTGCCGAACGCGAAAAGGTGGAAAAGAACCTCGAGCAGGCCGAGCAGACGTTGCAACAGTCCAGCAAACTGGCTGTTCTGGGCGAAATGTCCGCCGCCGTCAGCCACGAACTGAACCAGCCGCTTGCCGCGATGAAGACCTATCTGGCCGGGGCGCGGCTGCTGCTGACGCGACGTCGTCCCGACGAGGCGCTGTCGAGTTTTCAGCGGATCGACGACCTGATCGACCGGATGGGCGCGATCACCCGGCAACTCAAAAGCTATGCCCGCAAGGGGTCCGACGCCTTCGAGCCGGTGGACGCGCGCGCCTGTGTCTCCGCGGCGCTGGCGATGATGGAACCGCAGTTGAAAACCCGCGATGTGGACATCACCCGCACGCTGCCGCGCGAGCCGGTGATGATCCACGGCGACCGTCTCCGTCTCGAACAGGTGATCATCAACCTCTTGCGCAACGCGCTGGACGCGATCAAATCGTCGCCCAACCCGGCGATTTCCATCGTGCTGGCGGTCGGCGAGCAGGTGGTGCTTACGGTGCGCGACAATGGCGGCGGGATCGACGACCTCGATCAGCTGTTCGAGCCGTTCTATACCACCAAACAGCCCGGCGACGGCGTCGGCCTCGGCCTTGCGATATCGTCGGGGATCGTGACCGATCTTGGCGGCAGGCTCGTGGCGCGCAACGCCAAGACGGGCGGGGCGGTGTTCGAAGTGCAATTGCCGCTGCTGGACGTGGCCGGGGTGACGCGGGCCCATGCCGCAGAGTAGACTGCCCGTGACGGGACTGGCCCCGACAAGACCGGCCCTGATTTAGACCGGCCCAGATTAGACCGGCCCCGACAAGACGGGTCCCGACAAGACGGGTCCCGACAAGACTGGCCCCGATTTAGACTGGTCCGACGTAGACTATCGACAAGACCTGAGATCGAGTTGTTGTGTAAAGTTCCGGCCCGGTTACGACCGGCGCCCGCAAAGGAGTTACGATGAGCAAGACCATGAAAGTGGCGATCGTCGATGACGAAAAGGACATGCGCCAGTCCATCTCGCAGTGGCTCGCCCTGTCGGGTTTCGACACCGAAACCTACCCGAGTGCCGAAGAGGCCCTCAAGGGCCTGCACCCGGACTATGCCGGCATCGTGGTCAGCGATATCCGCATGCCCGGCATGGACGGCATGCAGCTCTTGCGCAAACTCAGATCGGTCGACAGCTCGTTGCCGGTGATCATGATCACCGGGCACGGCGATGTGCCGATGGCGGTCGAGGCGATGCGCATCGGGGCGTTCGATTTCCTTGAAAAACCGTTCGATCCGGATCGGATGACCGAGCTTGCCAAGAAGGCCACCAACGCCCGGCGCCTCACTCTCGACAACCGTGCCCTGCGGCGCGAATTGTCGGACGGGTCGGCGCTGATGAAGAAACTCATCGGGGCAAGCCCGGTGATGGAGCGTCTGAAAGAAGACATCCTCGATCTGGGTCAGGCCGACGGCCACGTCCTGATCGAGGGCGAAACCGGCACCGGCAAGACGCTGGTGGCGCATGCCCTGCATGCTGTGGGGGCCCGCGCGTCGAAGAAATTCGTGCTGCTGTCGTGCTCTGCCTTCGACGAGGAAACCCTTGCGCGCAAGCTGTTCGGGGCCGACGGCGCCCTTGACGACGACGGTCTGCCCGCTATCGATGAGGCGCGGGGCGGCACCCTCGTGCTCGAGGACATCGAGGCGCTGAGCCACACGATGCAGTCGCGCCTGCTGACCACCATCAACGAACAGGGCACGCCCGCCGAAACCCGTATCGTGGCGATCTGCAACCTGCAGGACGAGGGCAAGACCTGCGAAAGCGTGCTGCGCCCTGACCTGTTCTACCGGCTTGCCGCCCTCAAGATCGTGGTGCCGCCGCTGCGCCAGCGCGGCGAGGATATCCTGGTGCTGTTCTCGCGTCTGTCGGAGCAGTTCGCGGGCGAATACGGCTGCAGCGCGCCCGAAGTGTCGGCGCAGGAGGCGGCGCAGTTGTTGCAGGCGCCCTGGCCTGGCAACGTCCGTCAGCTGATCAACGTGGCCGAACGCGCGGTGCTGCAAAACCGGCGCGGCACCGGCACCATCGCCTCGCTGCTGATGGCCGATACCGACGAGACGCAGGTGGCGATGACGACCGAGGGCAAACCGCTCAAGGAATTCGTCGAGGCGTTCGAGCGGATGCTGATCGACAACACGATGCGCCGCCACCGCGGCTCCATCGTGTCGGTGATGGATGAATTGTGCCTGCCGCGCCGCACCCTGAACGAGAAGATGGCGAAATATTCGCTGACGCGGTCGGATTATCTGGGGTGAAATGCCATTGCGGGGTGGCTGATACCCTCACCTGCGTTGCCGGTGGCGTCATGACGGCCAAATATCGTCCGGCCCGCACAGCGACGCGTGCGATGCTTGCGGTGACGGGCGTGGTGACACCCGTCGCAGCCCGTGCCGAAGCCACGGGTGGCTATAACTTCGGACCGTTCATCGCGGCGGCCGTCGCGGTCCTTGCCGGTATCGTCGTCATGCTTGTCGTGGTCGGTGCCACCCTGCGCCGCCGTGGTCAGACCTGGGGGACTGTCGTTCTCGTCCTGCCGGGCCTGTTGTTTTTGTCCTTCGTCCTGCTTGCCGCCGTCGTTTCAGGCCTGTAACGACGGCTCCGGTGCCCGGGATGCCGCGCCGTGTCCGGCCTGTCCGGCACGCAGTGGCAAGCGATGCCGCAGATGCCGGGGCGAAACTTAGGGATTGTAACGGTCCCGCAACGTCCCTTATGTAGAAAGACAGGGTCGGGCGCGGCAATCCGCGCACCCCGACACGCTAATTTCTGCGGTTGCTGATGTGCCGGTCAAGACGTACCGGTCTGGAAACGCAGACTTATCTGACCTGCGAAGGTCAACGTTATAGCCCCGGGACGGCACCAGTGGTGCGCCAGACCCCGGGTCTTGAATGGGCGGCCCCGACGTTGGGCCGTCGGAGCAGAACCGCGATGCACGGCGCGCGCAGTACAGGTTACGGATTGCAGGCCCCGAGGGGCCCGATCCCGCGCCGCACGCCTATCGCCTCAATCAGACACGCCAGCCGCACCGCCGCTCCCCCCGGGGAAAGGTGCGCGTCCGCGTGCAATTGGAAAACATGGCCAAGAAAATGCTTATCGACGCCACCCACGCAGAGGAAACTCGCGTCGTGGTGGTGGATGGAAACAAGGTTGAGGAGTTCGACTTTGAATCCGCAGCCCGCCGGCAACTGGCGGGGTCTATCTATTTAGCCAAGGTAACGCGGGTCGAGCCGTCGCTGCAGGCGGCGTTCATCGATTATGGCGGCAACCGGCACGGATTTCTCGCCTTTGCTGAAATCCACCCCGATTACTATCAGATCCCCGTCGCCGACCGTGAGGCCCTGCTGGCCGAGGAAATGGCCGACGCGCAGGACGCTGCCGACGACGAGGACGACGGTGAAGACACGACGTCGGGCGGCGCGTCCGGTCGTGGCGGCCGCAGTCGCGGCGCCCGCACGCGCAGCCGCAGCCGCACGCAGGCGGCCGCCAGCAAATCCGACCCCACGGCAACGCAGGAACCGTCCAGCATGGACGTGATCGACCTCGGCGCAGACGATGCCGACGACGCGGGACCGATGGCGCTGGGCGATGCCGCACCCGATGCCCGCGCCGACGCCCGCGCCGACGCCGCCAAAGCCGACGCACCAGAGGCAGAGACCGGCGCGTCCGAGACCGAGACCAACCAAGCCGAATTCGCCGCGACGGATGCCGCAGCGACAGAGGCCTTCGTACAAGATGACACACCCAGCGACCAACCCCCCCCGTCCGGCGATACACCCGCTCAGGCCGATGCGCCGGACGCCACCGAGGCCGCACCCAAGCCGCGCAGCCGCAGCCGAAGCCGCCGCAAACCTGCGGCGAAATCCGCCAAGGATGCGCCGCAAGACAGCGATGACGCGGACGACAACGCGCCGGCCACAGCGCGCGACCGAAACGACGACGAAACCGGTCTGACCACTGTCGACAAGGACGACACCATCGAAACAGTGGCCGACAAGGACGACACCGACGAGGTCCGACCGGTCCGCAAGCCGCGCGCGCGCCGCTACAAGATCCAGGAAGTCATCAAAGTCCGCCAGATCATGCTGGTGCAGGTCGTCAAGGAAGAGCGCGGCAACAAGGGCGCTGCGCTGACGACATATCTGTCGCTTGCCGGTCGCTATTGCGTGTTGATGCCCAACACCGCGCGCGGTGGCGGCATCAGCCGCAAGATCACCAATGCGGCGGACCGCAAGAAGCTCAAGGAAATCGCCAACGAGATCGAGGTGCCGCGCGGCGCCGGTCTGATCATACGTACCGCGGGATCGCAGCGCACCCGCGCCGAGATCAAGCGCGATTACGAATACCTGCAGCGTCTGTGGGAGCAGATCCGCGAACTGACCCTGAAATCCATCGCGCCTGCCAAGATCTACGAGGAAGGCGACCTGATCAAACGGTCGATCCGCGACCTGTATTCCAAGGAGATCGACGAGGTGATCGTCGAAGGCGCGAACGGCTATCGTACCGCCAAAGACTTTATGAAGATGATCATGCCGTCGCATGCGAAAAACGTGAAACTGCACGGCGAGGGCATCGCCCTGTTCGCGCGGCACGGTGTCGAGGGATACCTCGCGGGGATGTTCAACCCGACGGTGCAGCTGCCCTCTGGCGGCTATATCGTGATCGGCATCACCGAGGCGCTGGTGGCCATCGACGTGAACTCGGGCCGGTCGACCAAGGAAGGCTCGATCGAGCAGACGGCGCTGAAGACCAATCTCGAGGCCAGCGACGAGGTGGCGCGCCAGTTGCGCCTGCGCGATCTGGCCGGCCTTATCGTGATCGATTACATCGACATGGACGAGCGCAAGAACAACGCCGCCGTCGAAAAACGTTTCAAGGACAGCCTCAAGGACGACCGCGCCCGCATTCAGGTGGGCCGGATCTCGGGCTTTGGCCTGCTGGAAATGTCGCGTCAGCGTTTGCGGCCCGGCATGCTCGAGGCGACGACGCAGCCCTGCGTGCATTGCCACGGCACCGGTCTGCTGCGCTCGGACGACAACGTCTCTCTCGGCATTCTGCGTCAGCTCGAGGAAGAGGGCGCGCGGGGGCGGACCAAGGAGGTGCTGGTCAAGGTGCCGCATGTCATCATGAACTTCCTGATGAACCAGAAGCGCGAGATGATCGCCCAGATCGAAATGCGCTATGGCATGGCCGTGCGCGTCGAGGGCGATCACAGCCTCGTCTCTCCGGATTTCGCCCTCGAGAAATTCAAGACGGCGACGCGGACGGTGCCCGAGGCGGGGTCTTTCGTATCCTCCTCCGCCGTCGTCATGGACGATGAGGACGAGGATTTCGTCGAAGAGGCCGAGATCGAGGACGCCGTCGTCGTCGAGGCCGAGGCGGCGCCCGCAGAGACCCCCGGCGAGACCGCAGATGCGGATGGCCAGCCCAAGAAAAAGCGCAGGCGTCGCCGGCGGCGTCGCGGCGCCGGCGATGGCGACAACGGGTCCGAAAACGATACCGATGCGGCGGCCAGTGCCGACGGCGGTGCCGAGGCCGGCCCCGAGGCCGCAGCCGATGCCGAGGCCGATGAAGCGGCGAGGCCCAAACGCACACGGACCCGCAGCCGCAAGGCGTCTGAAACGGAGGACGCGCCGCAAACCGCCGATGCCGGACCCGTGCCGGAGGCGGTGAAAGATGCGCCTCAGGAGGCCAAGTCCGACGCGCCTGACCCCAAACCGCGCCGCCGAAGCCGTGCCCGCAAGCCCGCCGCCGACGCAGCGCCCGAGGGCGAAGCGCCCGTCAGTGACGCCGCGACATCCGGAGACGCGACGCCCGAGGACGCAACACCCGGGGACGCACCCGCGCCAAAGCCGAAGCCGAAACGGCGCAGCCGGGCAAAGAAGGTGGCCGATCCGGCCCCCGAAGTTGCGGAGACGGTCGCCGCCGAGGACCAGGCGGAGCGGGCGCCGGAGGTAAAGCAGGCGGCGGTGACGCCGGAGCCGGAAACCTCAGTTGAACCTGAAACCGCAATGGCACCGCCACCCGAGCCTGCGGAGCCGGTGTCCGAGACGGCACCAGCGGCACAGGCCGAAGACGCCGCCAGGCCCGACGCGCCGAAACGCCGTGGATGGTGGTCGCTCGGCCGGTCGTGAAATCTGAACTTGGGATGAAAGGGGCCGCCGGGATGCGGCCCTTTTTTCGCGCAACCGGTCTGCAGATCGGATCGTCAGCCGCGCCGGATCACGAACACCGGCCCGGGCTTGCGCACCTCGACCAGGACATGCCCCGCCTGATCGCAATAGTGCGGCATGTCGACTGCCGCCATCGGATCGTCTGCGGTGATTTCAAGGATGCTGCCGGGCGCCATGCCGTCAAGGATCTTGCGCGCCTTGAGAACGGGCAACGGACACATCAGGCCCCGCGCGTCGATCTGTCTCGGCGTCTCATCCACGCGGGATGTCAAATCCGGGGGCGGCAAGGTCGAACCCGTCGAAATTGAATCCCGGCGACACGGTACAGCTCACCAGCGTCCAGTCGCCGGTGGTGCGCGCTGCCTGCCAGTGCCCCGTCGGCACGATCAGCTGCGGCGCCTGTCCGCTGGCGATATCGGGGCCAAGGACCGCATCGGTCGCGGGCCCCGCGTCGGTTGCGGCGCGCGACAGGACCAGCGGCGCGCCCGCGTGCCAGAACCAGATCTCGGCGGCATCGACCCGGTGCCAGTGCGAGGCACCGCCGTCGCGCAGCAGGAAATAGATGCAGGTTCCGGTTGGACGCCCGTCGTTTTCCGCGACCCAGGTCTGGCGGAAATACCCGCCCTCCGGATGCGGAGCGAGATCGAGGTGCGTGATGATATCATCGGCTGTCATAGGGCATCATGACCTGCGCGCGGTGTCACTCCAAGTCGGAAATGCAACTTTTCTCGGAACGATCGTCGCAGGCCCTCGTTATTCGTTCAACCGAAACAAAGAGGTAATCGACATGACTTTTCTCAAACTTACCGCCGCCGCCGCTTCGACCGCCATTTTCGCGACGAGCGCACTGGCCGAGGCGCACATCATGGACACCTCGGACCTGATCCGCACGCGCGATATCACCGGCGGCACGATCTATAGCCTGATCGAGCCCGACGCCATGTGGAACGACACGACCATGTACGAAGCCGTGAGCGACGGCTGGAACGATATCGGGGAAATCGAAGATATCGTCCTTGACCGGTCGGGCCAGATGATCGGCATCATCGGTGAAGTCGGCGGCTTTCTCGACATTGGGGACAAGCACGTGATGATCCCCGTGGACAACATCCGTCTGACGGCTGTCGACGACGAAACCTATTCCTACGTCACCAACATGACCGAGGCAGAGTTGGAGATGATGCAGGAAGTCGATGAAGCCTTCTGGGACTGAACCGTCCATTTATCCGAACGTTGCAAATGGGGGCGGACCGTCAGGTCCGCTCCTTTTTTGGCCGCAGATCTGGCCGTCAGCGCAGAACCTGCGTTCCGGCGTAGAGCGCGGCCTCGCCCAGCATTTCCTCGATCCGGATCAGCTGGTTGTATTTCGCCAGCCGGTCGGAACGTGCCAGCGAGCCGGTCTTGATCTGGCCGCAGTTCGTCGCCACGGCAAGGTCGGCGATGGTCGCGTCCTCGGTCTCGCCGGAACGGTGCGACATGACGCAGGTATAGCGCGCGCGATGCGCCATATCGACGGCGGCCAGCGTTTCGGTCAGGGTGCCGATCTGGTTGACCTTGACCAGCAGCGAATTTGCCGTGTGGCTGTCGATGCCGGTTTTCAGGCGGGCAGGGTTGGTGACGAACAGGTCGTCGCCGACCAGTTGCACCTTGTCTCCCATGGCGTCCGTCAGCGCCTTCCAGCCTTCCCAGTCGTCCTCGGACATGCCGTC
This sequence comes from uncultured Alphaproteobacteria bacterium, assembly GCA_963761735.1. Taxonomy (GTDB): domain Bacteria; phylum Pseudomonadota; class Alphaproteobacteria; order Rhodobacterales; family Rhodobacteraceae; genus CAVXHQ01. Next base: position 543,710 of record CAVXHQ010000001.1, on the reverse strand, counting down.
CTCGATCGACACGATCGGATAATCGGCGACAAGGCCCGCGAGATAGGCGACGTTTTCGTCCGAGGTGAACGATTTGCCTTCGCCTTTCATCTCGTATTTGCCATCGCGGTAATATTCCGTCGCGGCGCAATCCATCGCAAGATAGATATCCTTGCCCGGCACATAGCCGGCCTTTTCGATGCTTTTGAGGATGAAATCCAGGGCCGCGCGCGCCGACGAGATATCGGGGGCAAAGCCGCCCTCGTCGCCGATGCCCGTCGACAGGCCCGCCGCCGTCAGCTCGCTCTTGAGGGTGTGGAAAATCTCGGACCCCATGCGCACGGCGTCGCGGATGGTGCCGGCGCTGACCGGCATGATCATGAATTCCTGGATGTCGATCGGATTGTCGGCATGTTCGCCGCCGTTGATGATGTTCATCATCGGCACCGGCAACACCCGTGCAGAAGTGCCGCCGACATAGCGGTACAACGGCTGCGCGGTGTAATCCGCCGCCGCCTTGGCCACGGCCAGCGACACGCCGAGAATCGCGTTGGCACCCAGACGGCCCTTGTTCGCCGTTCCGTCGAGTTCGATCATCGCGTGATCGATGTCGACCTGGTCGGTCGCCTCCATGCCGAGGATCGTTTCGTTGATCTCGCCGTTGACGGCCTCGACGGCCTGCAGAACGCCTTTGCCCTTGTAGCGCGCCTTGTCGCCGTCGCGCTTTTCCACCGCCTCGTGGATGCCGGTGGATGCGCCCGACGGCACGGCGGCACGGCCCATCGATCCGTCGTCGAGCGTCACATCGACCTCGACCGTGGGGTTGCCCCGGCTGTCGAGGATTTCGCGGGCGTGGATGTCGATGATCGTGCTCATAAGGGCGGTCCTTTGCGTCGGAATGCGGTTGTCTCCGCTATAGCCCCTGCTTGCCGGGGAGGGAAGCGCGGGGGGCGGCAGCACCTGCGGCATCCGGATCCCGCGTCGCAGTCAGGCCCGCGGCCCGTGTCATGGCCCGCCGCGCGCGGGTTTCGCGCCACAGGGTATACAGGCCCGAGCCGACGACGATGGTGCAGCCCAGCAGGGTCATCCAGTCCGGCCGCTCGTCCAGAACGGCATAGGCGAGGACCAGCGCGAAGACGATGCGGCTGTAGCGGAACGGGGCCACGGCGGCGACGTCGCCGTTGCGCGTGGCCGTCAGGATCGCCAGGTAGGCGACGACCCCCAGACCGACGATGCCGACGATCCAGAGCGTCTCGGGCGCATCGAGCGTTGCGGCAGGCGTGGCCGACAGGGCCGCGAGGGCGAAACCGACCGGAACCATGATCAGGAAGGCGGGCACCGACAATTGCGCCGACGTCGCCGTGGCGGGCGCGAATTTCGTCGCGATATCGCGCGCCGCGAGGCCCAGCACGCCCTGCACCGCGAACAGCGAGGCGAGCGTGAAGCCGTCCATCCCAGGACGCAGGATCACCAGCACGCCGACCAGACCCACCGAAATCGCCGTCCAGCGGCGCCAGCCCACTGTTTCACCCAGAAAGAGCGCCGCCCCCAGCGTCACCACAAGCGGCACCGCCTGCAGGATCGACGCCGCCGTCGCCAGCGGCACCAGCGTCAGCGCGGTAACATAGCCGATGGACCCGACCGCTTCGGCAAGCGTGCGCGCGATGACCGCCGGGTGCCACAGTTCCGGTCCCCACAGACGGATCCCGCGCGGTTGCGCCAGCACCATGAACGAGACCGCGCCGCCCGCCCCCAGCATCCAGAAGATCTGGCCGGTGGACACCGTGACGCTCAGCTGTTTGATCAGCAGATCCTCGACCGCGAAAAGCGCCATGGCGAGAACCATGAACAGCGATCCGCGCAGGTTCAGGGCAGCCTGGGTCGGGCCCATCAGCGTTTGACCGGAACGCCGAAAAGCTCGAGCCGGTGGCCCATCAGGCGATAACCCAGGCGCGCGGCGATCTTTTCCTGCAAGGCCTCGATGTCGGGGTCGACGAATTCGATCACTTCGCCCGTGGCGACGTCGATCAGGTGATCGTGGTGCGCGCCGCCCGCCGCCTCGTAGCGCGCGCGGCCGTCGCCGAATTCGTGTTTTTCCAGAATGCCACTTTCCTCGAACAGCTTTACCGTCCGGTAAACGGTGGCCATCGAAATGCGCGCGTCGACAGCGGCAGCCCGGGCGTGCAGTGCCTCGACGTCGGGATGGTCCGCCGCACTGTCGAGGACGCGGGCGATCACGCGGCGCTGTTCGGTCAGGCGCAGGCCGTGCGCCTCGCAGCGGTCGAGGACCAATTCGGCGTGGCGTTCTGGCGGTGTCGTCATGATGCGGGCTTTCGATCGGTATGGCGGGGTCGTCCGGGGGCAAACCCTGCCGCCGTCGTACCCCTAGCCGTGCCGGGATGCCAGCACGCAGGCAAGGCCCGGCAGCCGCAACCATGAACCGCCAAGGGCGCGGGCCACCGCCCCCGTGCCCAGCTTGAACCGCGCGATGCCCGCAGTACTTTCGGTGTCGAGGGTGCCAAGATCGAGGCGCCGCGTGCCGTGGTCCGCCAGCCAGCAGGCGGCGCGCCACATCAGCAGGTGATGCGCGTTGGCGGCGCGGCCCGCCTCATTGGTCCAGCCCATGTGATAGGTGGCGACCGGCCCGTGGCGCAAAACGACGATCCCCGCGACCGGATCCTTGCCGTCATAGGCCGCCCACAGGCGGGCGGCGCCGGGATTGGCCGCGACGAAGGACTGCACGAAAGCCGTTGGAAACATGCGGTACTTTCGCGTGGTCGCAACCTGTCTGGCGCCGCGCAAAAGCCAGTGTCCGGGCACCGGGTCGAACGGACCTTCGACGGTCCGCAACCCTGCGGACCCGGACCGGACGAGGGCGTTGCGCCATTTGCCGTGCAGGGCGGCGCGGCGCAGGGCGGTGTCCGTGCCCAGATGCCATTCGGCCACATGGGCGGCTGTGACGACACAGGCAAATCCTGCGTGTTTCAGGGCCGCCGTGTCGCCGTCCGCCTCGATCATACGCAGACCCAGGGCGCGCAGTGTCGCGGAACGTGCGCCGGTATCGTCGGGGTCGGTCCAGAACGGTCCCCGGATCGTCGCGGCGAGGCCGAACGTGCGGGCGATCAGCGCATGTCCGCCGCGCGTCGTGGCCTGCCAGACCGGTTGTCCCATGGCGCGCAACGCATTGGCATAGGCCGCCGATTGCGACAGAGGCAAGGGCAGTGCGGGGTCAGGGGGGGCGTCCACGACGATCATCGCCTGCATTAACCGGATCGAAACCTAAGGTGAGGTTAATGGCCGGTATGGACCGCAGCAAAATCACCGTTCGGGGACTTCATGCGCCGACACCGCGGCTGACGGTGCTGGGGGCGGCCCTGATCGCCGTGGCGGTGGCCCTGCCGGCCGGTGGCGTGATCTGGATCGTAGAGGCAATCGTGTTCTGACGCCAGAGGGGTTTGCGCCGTGACCGCCATCGCAACCGGTCACCGCCGTCCTCTTGCCTGTGCAATCGCACTGCGCCCGCATGCGCGGGGCCGAAATGCCGGCGGCTAGCCGTCGATCTGCACCATCGCGTGCCGCTTGCGGCCCGCACTCAGCTTTACCGGCACGGCCAGCGCCGCGGCATCGAGCATCAGGCCCGCATCGGTCAGCGGGGCGTCGTTCAGCCTGGCGCCGCCACCGTCGATCAGCCGCTTGGCCTCTTTGCCACTCGCCGCGAGACCCGCCCGCACGATCAGCTGCACCACCGAAACGCCGCTCCCCACCTCGTCGGCCGCCAACACCAGGGTTGGCAGATCGCCGCCGCCGCCACCCTGCGCGAACACCTCGTGTGCCGTGGCCTGCGCCGCCGCCGCCGCGTCCTCGCCGTGCAGCAGGCCCGTCACGGCATTCGCCAGCGCGATCTTGGCCGCATTGATGTCGGATCCGCCGAGCGCGCCCATCCGCTCGCATTCGTCCAGCGGCAGTTCGGTATACAGCTTCAGGAACCGGCCCACATCGGCATCGGTGGTATTGCGCCAGAACTGCCAGAATTCATAGGGCGAGAGCATATCGGCGGACAGCCAGATCGCGCCGCCCTGGCTCTTGCCCATTTTCTTGCCGTCGGATGTCGTCAGCAGCGGCGTCGTCAGGCCAAAGATCTGCGTGTCGATCACCCGGCGGGTCAGATCGATGCCATTGACGATATTGCCCCACTGATCCGATCCGCCCATCTGCAGGGCACAGCCATAACGGCGGTTCAGTTCAAGGAAATCATAGGCTTGCAGGATCATGTAGTTGAATTCGAGGAACGACAGCGATTGTTCCCGGTCCAGCCGCGATTTCACGCTTTCGAAGGACAGCATCCGGTTGACCGAAAAATGCCGCCCGATGTCGCGCAGAAATTCGAGGTAGTTCAACCCGTCGAGCCATTCGGCGTTGTTGAGCATCAGCGCATCGGTCGCACCCTCGCCATAGGTCAGGTAGCGCCCGAAAACCCGGTTCATGCCCGCGATGTTGGCGTCGATCTGCGCACCCGTCAGCAGCGGTCGCTCGTCGGCGCGGAACGACGGATCGCCGACCTTGGTGGTGCCGCCGCCCATCAGGGTGATCGGTTTGCCGCCCGCCTTTTGATACCAGCGCAGCAGCATGATGTTAAGAAGGTGCCCGACATGCAGCGATTTCGCCGTCGCGTCATAACCGATATAGGCGGGCACGATTCCCGCGATCAGCGCCTCGTCGAGGGCCTGATAATCGGTGCAATCGGCGAGGAACCCGCGCGCCATGATCGTTGCCATGAATTCGGATTTGGGATGATACGCCATAGTGCCCGTCCTGTCTTGCCGCCACGCCGCAACCGCGCCACTCTGGCCGCGATATGCACGACGTCCTATAGGGGCGCGCACGAGGGGACGCAAATGCCGAAAGCCTTCGAACGCTGGCCCACGGGCCGGATGCGGCGCGTCCTGGGCGCGATGTCGGGAACCTCGCTCGACGGGGTGGACGCCGCCGTGATCGAGACGGACGGCGTCGACGTCGCGCGCTTTGGCGAATCCGCGTACCGGCCCTATTCCGACGCCGAGCGCGCGGTGATCCGGGCGGGCCTTGGCCAGTGGGCGGGCGCGGCGGTAGAGGCGGCCACCGAGGTGGTGGAAATGGCCCACGCCGAGGTGCTCGCGCAGTTCGGGGATGTCGATCTGGTCGGCATCCACGGCCAGACGCTGGCGCACGATCCGCAGGGACGCGGCACCTTGCAGGTGCTCGACGGTGCGCTGATGGCCGAGGCGCTGGGTCTGCCGGTGGTCTGGGATTTCCGGTCGGCGGACGTGCGGATGGGCGGCGAGGGCGCGCCGCTGGCGCCGTTCTATCATTTTGCGCTGGCCCGCCATATCGGCGCGGATGCGCCGCTGGCGTTCCTCAACATGGGCGGTGTCGGCAACCTGACGTGGATCGATCCGCGCGTGGCATCGCCCGAGATCGCAGGCGCGCTGCTGGCCTTCGATACCGGTCCCGCGAATGCGCCCGTCAACGATCTGATGCAGGCGCTGCGCGGCGTCGATCATGACGCGGGCGGCGCGCTGGCCGCGTCGGGCACGGTGGACGAAGGTATCGTCGCGGCGTTCCTGAAACATGCCTATTTCTACCGGATGCCGCCGAAATCGCTCGACAGGGATGCCTTTGCCGGTCTGTCGGGCGCCGTTGCCGGTCTGGCCGATGCCGATGCCGCCGCCACCCTGATCGCCTGCGCCGCGGCCGCCGTCGCCCGCGCGATGGAGCATTGCCCGACACCGCCCGCACGCCTGCTGGTGACGGGGGGCGGGCGGCACAATGCGGCGCTGATGGCGATGCTGTCGGCCCGCGCGGGCGTGCCGGTGCTGCCGGTCGGCGATGTCGGTCTCGACGGTGACATGCTCGAGGCGCAGGCCTTCGCCTTTCTGGCCGCACGGGTGGCGCGCGGTCTGCCGACGTCGTGTCCCGGCACCACGGGCGTGCGCGCCGCCGTCGGCGGTGGCACGATCAGTGTGCCGGAGGCGGGCGGTGTCGCGGCGGTCGGGCGGCTGACCGCCGGTTGACCCGGATCATTCGCCGCCACGTCACCGGTCCGGCCATGCCGAGACTATAGGGCGGCGTATCGTGGGGTCCGCTCGCGCCGGTTACCATTCGCCGGAGGCACCGCCGCCCTTCGATTTGGCAGCCTTCGATTTGCCGCCCGGGGCGCCGGAGCCTGCCGCACCGTCCTTGTCCGTGCTTTCGGGATCGGACCGGCGGATCGTGAACGGCTCTGCCACGACGTGGTTGCAGTGCGGGCAGGAGGTTCGGACCTCGCCGTGGCCTTCGTCCTTTTGCGTGGCCTGCGACAGCACCACCCGGTCGCGTGTCAGGCCGGTCTTGCCGCAGCTGGGGCAAGGCGTCGCCGCGCGTTTCGCCGCCGACCGGCGGTTCGCGCGACGGCAAGGGCCACGAGTGCCGCTACCCCGCCGCCGATCCAGTACAGAATGCCGCTGCCGCCGGTATCCCCGGCCGGTGCGGCGGGCGCCACCGGCGGCGGGGCGGGTTCCGGCGTCGTGGCAACCGGGTCCGCCACAGTCAAAATCCGGGCTGCGATCGCGTCGACCGCATCGGCGATACCGCGTGCATAGGCCTCGTCGCGAAACGCGGGCACCAGTATTTCGGTAACGATGTCCGCAGCCACCTCCGCCGTTTCCGGCCCAAAGCCGGATCCGACCTCGATCCGCAATTCGCGGTCCTCGGCAAAGACCAGCAGCAGCACGGCGCGATCCGCCACCGACTCGCCAAGCGCCCAACTGGCCATCAGCCCGCGGGCGTAGACGTCCAGATCGTCGCCGCCGGTGTAAAATGCCATCGACGGCAGGGTGACGACAGCGATATCGGACCCGGTGTCCTGGCCAAGGGCGGTCAGGCGCTGGGCCAGTTCCGCCTCTTCGACAGGTCCAATCAGCGCTGCGTCATCGGTGACGGCTGTTTCGGATTGCGAGGGATAGGTCTGCGCCAGGCCAGCATGGGGCAGCAGAAAAACGATGAAGAGAGCGCGAATAAGCGACGACATGGCAATATTCCGACTGTGGTTGAAGAACTGGGGCTGAAAAACCGTCGTTGAAAAGGCGTAAAGCAAAGCGTCGATCCGCGAAGTCTAGCACCGCACCGTCAAAAAGAAAGCGGCGCGCCATTCCGGGCAATCCCGGCGTTGCGCGTCCTCAGGCGCGGGCGGCGGCAAAGGCCAGCAGCCGCGCCATCGCATCGCGGAACGCGGTGTCACCGACGGTCAGCGCCACGCGGACATGGCCCGCCGCCGCGGCGCCGAAACTTTCGCCCGGCATCACCGCGATCAGCGCGTCGTCGAGCAATTCCTGCGCGAATGCCTCGCCCGACATGCCCGTGGCGCGGATGTCGAGCAGGGCGTACATCGCCCCGTCCATCGGGGCCGCGCGCACCACGTTCTGACCGGCCAGCAACCCGGTGACGATGCCGCGACGGCGCCGGAACGGGGCGGCGATCTCCGCCTCGAATGCCGCGCCAAGGCCGAGCGCGTGGTCGGCGGCATCCTGAATGTAGCCGGGCACGCCGTAGGTGGTGTTCGTCATCATGTCGATCATATGCGCGATCGCCCCTTGCGGCCCGCAGATCCAGCCGATCCGGCTGCCGGTCATCGCGTGGCTCTTCGACATCGATCCCACCACGAGGGTCCGCTGCGCCATATCGGGCAGGGCCCGCGGGCTGAGGTGCGCGCCGTGCCAGACCTGCGTGTCGTAGACCTCGTCCGAGATCAGCCACATGTCGCGGTCGGTCACCACCCGCGCGATGCCGGCCAGCGTGCCGGCGTCATAGATCACACCGGCGGGGTTGTTGGGCGAGTTGACGAGCAGGCTGCGGGGGGCATGTTCGGCGGCAGCGGCGGCAAGATCGGCCTCCTGCGGCTGAAAGTTCAGGTCGGCGCGGGCAGGCACCGCGACAGGCACGGCGCCGATCGCGCGGATCGTGCCGGGATAGGTGGCGTAATAGGGATCGATGTGCAGCGCGCGGTCGCCCTCGCTGCACGCGGCGTGATGGGCCGTATACAGGCCGGACTGGCCGCCGGGGGTGACGAGGATATTACCGGGCGTGGTCGGCACACCCGTCCGCTCGGCGATCCGCGCGGCGATGCGGGCGCGCAGCGCGTCGGTGCCGGGGATCGCGGCATAGCCGGTGTGCCCGTCCAGCGCCGCGGCGTGCATCGCGCGCAGGATCGGCGCGGCGGTGCGGATATCGTGCTCGCCGATGGTCAGCTCGATCACGGGCGCGCCTGCGTCCTTCATCGCGCGGGCGCGGCGGAACAGATCCCAGCCATCGGAACCGGTGCCGTTGATCGTGGTGAGGCGGGGCGACAGAGGCGGCATGGCATTCATCGGGGCAGGCAGACCGTGCCGGCGCCGTGAAGTCAACAGCCCGGCCGCTTGTACGCCGGGCGAAATCCGGGCGTGAACGCCCGCCGGACGCTATCGGTCGTGAAACGCACCGGGATTTTGCCCTCGGACCCGGACCGGGTCACGCCGCGCCGACCCCGAGGGGGACGAACAGGACCGCGCGGCGCCGTTCCGTTCAGTCGTCCAGCGGCGCAAGGGCGGCCTGCGCCTTTTTCGTCAAGCCGCCGCGCACGATCCGGTAGGACGTGCGTAACCGGTGCTCGAGCTCGTCGGGGGCCGCATCCTGCGGCAGATGCAGCCACGAGCGGTGAAAATACGCGGCCCTGCTGCCGACGCCCGCGTCGATCAGCATCTGCGCGGTCTCGACGCTGTCGGTCTTGACCGAAACGCCCGTCGCCACCGCCCCGATCGAGGCAAACATCTTGCCGCCGACCTTCCATGCGTCGTGCCCGCCGCCCCAGGGGTCGGAAACCTCGGCGCCGGGAAAGGTGGCGCAGATCCGGTTGATGGCATCGCGGCTCATCTCCCGATGATCGCGCGCGGCTGCGCGCGAGGCAAGGAGGGCTGCGCACCAAAGTGCGGCACCGGACCGCGCGGGCGGCTGGACGCGGGCCGCCGGGGCTGCTATGGAAAATCCATGAAGACGCTTTGCATAATTACCTGCTGCATTTGCACCCGCTGACATCCGTCGCGGGCCGCCTCTTCACACCCTTTTCCATCCGGTGAGATCAGCCAGAGCCCGCGCGGTAAACCCGTGCGTTGTCCCCGGACGGCGTGCCGACCGCAGTCGCCGCGCGACACGCGCCATGGATCGAGACCGAGATGACCGAAATTCGCCTGCACAATACCCGCACCCGCCGCAAGGACCCGTTCGAGCCGCTGAGCGAGGGCCGCGTCGGCCTGTATCTGTGCGGACCGACGGTCTATGACCGCGCCCATCTGGGCAACGCGCGCAATGTGATCCTGTTCGACGTGCTGGTGCGGCTCTTGCGGCATGAATACGGCGCGGCAAACGTCACCTATGTGCGCAACATCACCGACGTCGACGACAAGATCAACGCGCGCGCCACCGAGACCGGGCGGACCATCGGCGAGATCACCGAAGAAACCGTCGGCTGGTACCGCGACGACATGGCGGCCCTCGGCAATGCCGCACCGGACCACGAGCCCCGCGCAACCGGGTGGATCGACCAGATGATCGCGATGATCGAAGAGTTGATCGGCAAGGGACATGCCTACGCCGCCGAGGGCCATGTGCTGTTCGCCGTCGACAGCGATGCGGACTACGGCGTCCTGTCGGGCCGCAGCGTCGACGACATGATCGCGGGCGCGCGTGTCGAGGTCGCGCCCTACAAACGCGATCCGATGGATTTCGTGATGTGGAAGCCCTCGGGCGCCGACACGCCGGGCTGGGACAGCCCCTGGGGGCGGGGGCGTCCGGGGTGGCACATCGAATGTTCGGCCATGGCCAAGGGCCTGCTGGGGACAAGCTTTCGACATCCACGGCGGCGGCAACGACCTGATGTTTCCGCACCACGAGAACGAGCTGGCGCAAAGCCGTTGCGCGCATCCGGACGCGGGCTTTGCCAACGTCTGGATACATAACGAAATGCTGCTGGTCGAAGGCAAGAAGATGTCCAAGTCGCTGGGCAACTTCTTTACGGTGCGCGACCTTCTCGATCAGGGGGTGCCCGGAGCGGTGATCCGGTTCGTGTTCCTGATGACGCACTATCGCCGCCCGATGGACTGGACGGAGACGAAGCGGACAGAGGCCGAAAAATCCCTGAACGACTGGTTGGCCGTGCTGCGCAAGCACGGGTTTTCGGCGCGGATGGTGCGCGCCCTCAGGGCGTCGGGCGATTGGGTGCCCGACGACGAAATGCTGGGCGTGCTGGCCAACGATATCAACACCCCCGGCGCGCTGGCGCGGCTGCATGTGCTGGCGCGGGGCCATACCGCCCCGGCATTGGCACCGCTGGCGTACGGGCTGGAAATGCTGGGCCTCGTGACCGACTGGGACGCGCTGGACGCCCGTGCGGGCGACGAACTGCCCGTGTGGGTCGGGCCGGTCGTGGACGCTCTGCTGGCCGAACGGCAGGCGGCACGCGCGGCCAGGGACTGGGCTGTGGCGGACCGGGTACGCGACGTGCTGAACGCCGCGGGCGTGCAGGTGACGGACGTGGCGGGCGAGGCCAGCTGGGCGCCCGGCCCGGCGTTCGATGCGGGCAGGCTGGAGGGGCTGAAATGAGCGGGTGGTGCTTGCGGCGCATGGAGAGGGGAGCTGCCTGCTCCCCGCCTTCGGCCCCCACGGGAGTTTTTAGGGCAAGAAAAATGAGGGAGTGCGGCCAATGAAAGAGCGGTTGTACCTGTACGACACCACCCTGCGCGACGGGCAGCAGACGCAGGGCGTGCAGTTTTCCACGGCCGAAAAGGTGCGGATCGCACGGGCCCTCGACGCGCTGGGCGTCGACCATATCGAAGGCGGCTGGCCGGGGGCGAACCCGACCGACAGCGCGTTTTTCGATGAAGCACCCGGAACCCGCGCCACCATGACCGCGTTCGGCATGACGAAGCGCACCGGCAGGTCCGCGGCAAACGACGAGGTGCTGGCCGCCGTGCTCAATGCAGGCACCGCCTCGGTCTGTCTGGTCGGCAAAAGTCACGAATTCCATGTGACCAAGGCGCTGGGGATCACCCTCGAGGAAAACCTCGGGAACCTGAGCGCGTCCTTTGCGCATATCGTGGCACAGGGGCGCGAGGCGCTGTTCGACGCGGAACATTTCTTCGACGGCTACAAGGCCAATCCCGACTATGCGTTGTCGTGCCTGCGCGCGGCCCATGAGGCGGGCACCCGCTGGCTCGTGCTGTGCGATACCAACGGCGGCACCCTGCCGCACGAGATCGGTCGGATCGTGGCTGAGGTCATCGCAAGCGGCATCCCCGGCGACCGCCTTGGCATCCACACCCACGACGACACCGGCAACGCGGTGGCAGGCACGCTTGCCGCCATCGACGCGGGCGCGCGGCAGGTGCAGGGCACGCTGAACGGGCTGGGCGAGCGCTGTGGCAACGCCAATCTGACGACGCTGATCCCGACCCTGATGCTCAAGCAACCCTACGCCAGCCGCTACGAGACGGGCGTGACGCCCGCCGCCCTGAAGGGGCTGCGCAAGACCAGCCGGATGCTCGACGATATCCTCAACCGGCTGCCGGCCAAGCAGGCGGCATACGTCGGCGCGTCGGCCTTTGCCCACAAGGCGGGCCTGCACGCCAGCGCCATCGCCAAGGATCCCGGCACCTACGAACACGTCGACCCCGGCCTCGTCGGCAACGCCCGCATCATCCCGATGTCCAATCAGGCGGGCCAGGCGAACCTGCGCGAGCGGCTGGTCGGCATGGGCCTCGACGTGGAAAAGGGCGATCCGGCGCTGGGCCGCATCCTCGATGCGATCAAGACGCGTGAGGCGGAAGGCTATTCCTACGACACGGCACAGGCGAGTTTCGAACTGCTGGCACGACGCGAACTTGGCCTGCTGCCGAAATTCTTCGAGGTGAAACGCTACCGCGTCACCGTCGAGCGCCGCCGCAACAAGCGCGGCGACATGGTGTCGCTGTCGGAGGCCGTGGTCGTCGTCAAGATCGGCAAGACCCGGGTTCTGTCGGTGAGCGAAAGCATGGGCGAGGACGGGCGCGACCGGGGCCCGGTCAACGCACTCAGCCGCGCGCTGGGCAAGGACCTCGGTCCCTATCAGGCCATCATCGAGGACATGCAGCTCGTCGATTTCAAAGTGCGGATCACCGATGGCGGCACCGAGGCCGTCACCCGCGTCGTCATCGACAGCGAGGACGCCGAGGGCGCGCGCTGGTCCACGGTGGGCGTGTCGGCGAACATAGTGGACGCAAGTTTCGACGCGCTTCAGGATGCCATCGTGTGGAAGCTGTTGCGGGACGGTGCGAAGCCGGTCGAAAAGGGGTGAGCGCCCGTCCCGGCATGGGTGCCCCGCTTGTCGTCCTGGGGTGCCCGCGCCCGAAGTCGGCGGACGCCATCGGCGCAGCCCCCCGCAGGCCCGCCACATGAGCACAACTTTCGATGCCGGCACCGTTGCCTGCGCCAAAATCGTCGAACGGGGCGATCCGGACCGTTTTCTGGCGCTGATGAGCGCGCCCGTGGACCTGCGGGCGCGGCTCTTTCCGCTCTATGCCTTCAACGTCGAAATTTCGCGCGCCCCCTGGGTGACGCAAGAGCCCGGCATCGCCGAAATCCGCCTGCAATGGTGGCGCGACGCGCTGGCCGAAATCGGCGCGGGCGCGCGGCCCCGCGCCCATGAGGTCGTCGCGCCGCTGGCCGATGTCATCCGGGATGCGAACCTGCCGGTCGCGATGCTCGACGCGATGGTCGCCGCGCGGCGGTGGGATATCTATACCGAGGGGTTCGGCAGCACCGCCGCCTTCGAGGCGCATATCGGCGCGGTGTCGGGGCATCTGATGTGGGCGGGTGCGACGGTGGCGGGCGCGGCCCCCGCGTTCGAGCGGCCGGTGCGTGACGTGGCCGCTGCGGTAGGTGTCGCCGGATGGCTGATGGCGGTGCCAGCGCTTGCGGCGCAGGGACGGCGTCCGCTGGTCGATGATGCGCCGGACGCGATCACCAAACTCGCCACCCGCGCCCTGCGCCGTCTGAACGCGGCACGGGGCGTCGATTTTGGCCCGGCGATTCCCGTGCTGCGCACCGGATGGCGAACCCGCGCGGTCCTGCGCCGAGCGGCGGCCGAGCCGGGACGGGTGGCGCAGGGCGCGCTCGGCGGGGCGGAATTTACGCGGCGCACGTCGCTTGCGTGGTGCACGCTGCGGGGCCGCTGGTAGCGTCAGGCAAGCCTGCCGCGCCGGTTCTGCGCCAGCCAGACAAGGGCACCGCCCGCCAGCACCAGAAACGGGATCATCGCATAGTTGACCGCGTGCCAGCCCTCGATCGCGGTGCCGCCGGAGCAGTTCAGCAGCCCGCCCGAGGCGAGCGAGGCAAAGGTGACGCAGCCGAACACCATGAAATCGTTCAGGCCCTGCACCGCGCCGCGTTCTTGCGGGGCATGCGCCGAGGCGAGCAACGTGGTGGCCCCGATGAACCCGAAATTCCAGCCGATCCCGACCAGGATCAGCGTGACGAAGAAATGGCCGAGCGTCACACCCGACAGCGCCACGCCGCCCGCCGCCGTGAGGATAACGAGGCCCGCCGCGATGATCCGCACCACGCCGAACCGGGCAATCAGATGGCCGGTAAAGAACGACGGCGCGAACATCGCGACGACATGCGCCGAGACGATATCGTTGGCGTTGTTCTTGGTGAAGCCGCCGCCCAGGACTGCGAGCGGCGTCGATGTCATCACCAGGTTCATCAGCGCATAGCTGACCATGCCGCACACGATGGCGACCAGTATCACGCGGATCGCGCAAAAACTCTGCCCGCGTCCGCGACGGCAGACCGCGCGGGTTGCGGCGATTTTTTCGTGCCGTTCGGCAGATCGAGGGCAAGGAACAGCAGTGAGCCGAACAGGTTCAGCGCGATCACCGCGAGGTAGGAGCCCAGAAACGGGATCGTCCCCCAGTCCTGCACCAGTTTGTTGAGCTGCGGGCCCATGACCGCCGACAAGAGCCCGCCCGCCATGACATAGGAGATCGCCTTGGGCCGGAACGCCTCGGAGGCGGTGTCCGTCGCGGCGAAGCGGAAAAAACCCTGCGCAGACATATAGATACCGGTCAGATACGAACCCGCGAGAAGCAGTCCGAACGAGCCGTAAAGCAGACCGAGAGCCGAGATCGCGGCCCCCGCAGCGCCCGCGAAGGCCCCCAGAAAGAAGCCCTGTTTGCGCCCGTTGCGCTGCATGAACGGCGACAGCCAGGGTGCCGTCGTCATCGAGCCGAACACGATCAGCGAAATCGGCAGCGTCGCGAGGCAGGGGTTGGGCGCCAGCGTGTTGCCCACCAGCCCGCCGATGACGAACAGAATCGGCATTTGCGCGCCGAGCGTCGCCTGAGCGGCTACCAGAACCGCGACATTGCGTCGCGCGCGGGCATCGCCAGCGGTGGACAGAGAGTTCGCATCGGTGCTCATGCGACAAGCGGTAGACCTGCGGGCGGACGCTTGCAATGATTTCGAGCCGGAGAACGGACGATACGGTCAGCGCCTGTCGATCAGATGGACGAAGGACCCCGATACCCGGCCCGCGCGCAGACCCATCGGCGGCAGGACGGATCCTTCGGCATCCGTGGCGTCGAACAGGGTTTCGCCGCTGGCATTCAGAGTGGTGGCGTAGTGAAACTCATGAGCGGCCCAATCTCCCGCGAAGGAGCCATGCGCGGCAGTGACATGACGATACCCGAGATGCAGCTTTCTGACGGCGAACGAGGTGTCGAGACGGAGCAGCCCGGCCATGGGAACGGCAGGACCGCTGGCGGGCATCAGGCTGTCGCCAAGTACCATGTATCCTCCGCACTCTCCATAAATATCAGTATCTTGCGATGCTATTCTAATGCTTTGCATGAAGGTGTGGGCGCAGCCCAGAGTTGCGGCATGAAGCTCTGGATAGCCGCCCGGCAGGTAGATCAGATCGGCGCGCGGGACGGCCTCGTCCGCGAGAGGCGAAAAGCAGATGATGTCCGCGCCTTGCCGGCGCCAGTCCGACAGCAGATGCGGATAGGCAAAGGCGAAGGCGGCGTCTTGCGCCACCGCGATACGCTGCGCCGGTGGCGGAACCTGCGGCCCCGGGCCAGACGCGGCGACCGGGCTGGCAAACGCCAGCACCGCGTCGATGTCGAGGTGCGCTTCGGCCAGATCGGCGGCACGCTCCAGGAATGCTTCGAGATCGGGCCGCTCGCCTGCCTGCACGAGGCCGAGATGGCGAGAGGGATGCACCAGATCGGGCGCGCGCGGCACGGCGCCGAGGACCGGCAGCCCCAAAGGCGCGAGGGCGCGGCGCAGCATGGCTTCGTGGCGCGGCGAGCCGACCTTGTTCAGGATCACACCTGCCACCCGGACTGTGGGATCGTGCCGCGCAAACCCGGCCACGAGTGGCACCACCGATTGCGCCATCCGGGCCGCATCGACGATCAGGATCACCGGCAGGCCCAGCAGGCGCGCCAGATCGGCGGTGGCACCCTTGCCGTCCGGCGGCGCGCCGTCGAAAAGGCCCATCGCGCCTTCGATCACCAGCAACGCATCTGCGGCGGGGGCGGCCAGCGCGCGCAACCGGGCAGGCGTCATCGCCCAGGCGTCGAGGTTGACGCAAGCAGCCCCCGCCGCCGCCGCATGAAAGCATGGATCGATGTAATCCGGTCCCGATTTGGCCGGGTGCAGAGGCTTGCCGCGCCGTCGCAGTGCGCGCAACAGGCCCAGCGTTACGACCGTCTTGCCGCTGCCCGACGCCGGTGCGGTGAGGATCAGGCCCGGCATGCCGTCAGATCTCCGGCAACGGAGCCTCTCCGACCGTCAGCGACAGGATTGGGCGACCGACTCATTCACTGACGGCGGCAGTATTGCGCCCCAGCGGATCGAGCGCGCGGGGCGCGGCACCTGCCGCCATCGCCTGCCAGTCGAGAACCTGACGCATCATCACCGCGCGCCCGACGCAGATGATCGCGGGTGGCGCCAGACCGGAGGCCGCGAGATCGTCCACCAGCCGCACGAGCGTGGTTTCCAGAACCCGCTGGCGTGGCGTGGTGGCATCGGTGACGACGGCGACGGGCTCGGAAGGTGCGCGGCCCGCATCGAGGAGCGCACCCGCGATCTGCGCCACATGTTTGATGCCCATGTAGATCACCAGGACCTGCGAACCGCGCGAAATCGCCGCCCAGTCGAGCGACGAGGGCGTGTTGCCCGACTGATCGTGGCCGGTGACGAAGGTCACCGACTGGTTGACGTCACGGTGCGTCACCGGGATGCCCGCATAGGCCAGCCCGCCGATGCCCGCCGAAATGCCCGGAATGATCCGGATCGGCACGTCGTGCTGCACGAGGGTCTGCGCCTCTTCGCCGCCGCGCCCGAAGACGAACGGATCGCCGCCCTTGAGGCGCAGGACACGGTGGCCCTGACGCGCAAGGGCCACCAGCCGCAGGGAAATATCGCGCTGCAGGGGCGACGGTTTGCCGCCGCGCTTGCCCGCATAGACATGCTCTGCCTGTGGCGCCCAGGCAAGGCAGGCCTCGCTGACGAGTGCGTCGTAGACCACGACGTCCGCCTGCCGCAGCGCGTTTACCGCATGCAACGTCAGCAGACCCGGATCGCCGGGTCCGGCGCCGCACAGCCAGACCCATCCGGGGGTAAATGTCGGCCAGTCGTGATCGGGCAAGGCTGTCATGGCGCCTGTATGCCGCGCCCTGCGTCCGGGTGAAAGGGGATGCGCGCCGCAGCCGCACACGTTTGCGGCGCGCCCGGGGGTGGCGATACGCTGGCGGTGCGCGGGCGCGGCGCATAGGATGGGTCTCGACGCTTTGGAGGGCGATGTGGCCGAACTCAGACGGGGATGGACGACCGGCGCCTGCGCCACCGCAGCGCTGAAGGCCGCGCTGATGCGGCTGTGGGGCGGCGCGTTCCCGGCGACCGTCGGCCTTGTGCTGCCACGCGGCGAGACGCCGGTTTTCGATGTGGTCGCCACCGACGCCGGGGACGGCTGGGCCGAGGCGGGCATCGTCAAGGATGCGGGCGACGACCCGGACGTGACCCACGGCGTGACGGTCCGCGTGCGGGTGACGCAGGGCCCCGGTCCGGGGCTGCGGTTTCTGGCCGGAGAGGGCGTCGGCACGGTGACCAAACCGGGCCTGCCCGTCGCGGTCGGCGAACCTGCGATCAATCCGGTGCCACGCGCGATGATGGACGAGGTGGCGGCCGCTCTCGCCGCCGAATACGGCACGTCCCCGGATCTGGACGTGACGGTCAGCGTGCCCGGCGGCGCGCAGATCGCGCAACGGACGTGGAATCCGCGACTGGGGATCACCGGCGGTTTGTCGATCCTCGGGACCACCGGTGTCGTGCGGCCGTTTTCCTGTGCCGCGTGGATCGCCTCGATCCATCGGGGCATCGACGTGGCCGTGGCGACCGGAACACCCCATGTCGCGGGCTGCACCGGGGCCACGAGCGAACGGGTGGTGCAGGATCTGTACGGGTTGCCGGACCACGCGATGCTCGACATGGGCGATTTCTTTGGCGGGCTGGTGAAATATCTGGCGCGCCATCCGGTGCCGCGGCTGACCATCGGCGGCGGCATCGGCAAGATGGTGAAACTTGCGCAAGGGGCGGTAGATCTGCATTCCGGACGCTCGCAGGTTGATTTTGCAGCATTGGCAGTGGCGGTCGGTGACGGGCGGGTGGCAGCGGCGAACACAGCACTCGAGGCCTTGCAGATCGCGGGGGCGCCACTGGCAGACCATGTCGCGCAGGCGGCGCTGGAGCGTGTGGTGGCACGACTGAAAGAAGCGCCGGTGCAGGTGGATATTGTCGTGATCGACCGGGCGGGCACCGTGGTGGCGCGGGCTGGCAACCGTGGCGCGTAGACATACGGGGCCTCCGGCGGGAGTATTTTCGGCAAGAAAAAATTGGCAGTGCTCCCTGTCCGTTCGGGCCGGCCGACGCTCTGGTCGGGGTCAGCCGCCGGGGCGGCGATGCCGCACCGGGCGACCGTCGGCCGCGCGCGGCGTGTCGATGACAGGTGCATTGTGACCGTTCTGGTGCTCGGGGGCACGGGCGAGGGGCGGGCGGTGGCCGCGGCGCTTGTTTCGGACGGCGTCGATGTGATCTCGTCGCTGGCAGGTGCTGTGCGGGCGCCGAAGATGCCGCCGGGACGGGTCCGGATCGGCGGTTTCGGCGGGGCGGCGGGGTTTCGGCAGATTGTCGCCGATCTGGGTGTGCGGGCGGTGGTCGATGCGACGCATCCGTTCGCCGCGGCGATCACCGCGCGCACGGCGGCGATCTGTGCGGCGGACGGCATTCCCTACCTGCGGCTGGAGCGCCCGGATTGGACGCCCGGCCCGGAGGATCGCTGGACCTTCGTGGACCGGCCCGCGCAGACGGCGGCGCATATTGCGCCCGGCGCCTGCGTCTTTCTGGCGACGGGGCGGCAGACGCTGCCGCAGTTCGCGGGCCTCGCGTCCTGCCGGGTGCTGGTGCGGGTGATCGATCCGCCGCAAGCGCCACTGCCGTTTGCCGACGGCGCGTGGATCGTCGGGCGCCCGCCGTTCACCTGCGCCGATGAAATGGCGCTTTTTGCGACCCATCGGATCGACTGGCTGGTTGTCAAGAATGCGGGCGGCACTCTTGCGGCGCCAAAGCTTGCGGCGGCGCGCGCCCTCGGGATTTCGGTGCTGATGTTGCGCCGTCCGCCGCCGGAACCCGGCGCGCGGGTGGCGACGATGGCGCAGGCGGTGGACTGGGTGCTCGCACAACGGGGGCGGGCCGGGTGAGCGTTGGACGGATCATCCGGGGCCCGGACTGCGTGGCCGAGGGGGCGGCGTGGCTGGCCGCCCATGACGCGGATATGGCGCGCATCCTGCCGGGGCTGTTGCCGCTGCCGCTACGTCTGAAACCGCAGGGTTTTGCGGAACTGTTGTCGGCCATCGTCAGCCAGCAGGTATCGACGGCCTCTGCCGCCGCAATCTGGGGCCGGGTCGCGGCGGCGGGCATGGTGACGCCGCAGGCGGTGGCCGGTGCGGGCGACGATGCCTTGCGCGCACTGGGTTTGTCGCGGCCCAAGGTGCGATATGCGCAGGCTCTCGCGGCAGCGGGGATCGATTTCGATGCGCTCGCGCATTTGCCGGATGCAGCCCTGATCGCCCGGCTGGTCGAGGTGCCCGGCATCGGGCAGTGGACGGCGGAAATCTATGCGATGTTCTCGCTCGGGCGCGCCGATATCTTTCCCGGCGGCGATCTGGCGTTACAGGAGGCACTGCGCGATCTGTTGGCGCTCGACGCGCGGCCCACAGCGCGCCAGACGGCCGCGATTGCCCTGCGCTGGGCCCCGTGGCGGTCCGTGGCGGCGCGCGCGCTGTTCAGCCACTACCGGGTGGTAAAGGGGCGCGAGGGCGCGCGGTAGGCGTGTCGGCGTGCGGGTCGCGGGTGGTGCCCTCAGGCAGCAGCCAATGCCGCCACGATGGGGCCGAAATCCGCCGCCTTGAGGGAGGCGCCGCCGACCAGCGCACCGTCGACGTCGGCCACCGCGAAGATCTCGGCGGCATTCGCCGCCTTTACGGAACCGCCGTAGAGCAGCCGGAATCCAGCGCCGTCGTCGCCGAACCGTGCCACGAGATCGGCCCGCAGATGGGCGTGAACCGTGGCGATCTGATCGGTATTCGCGGTCTTGCCGGTGCCGATGGCCCAGACGGGTTCATAGGCGATAACGGTGGTGGCTGCGGTGGCGGTATCCGGCACCGAGGCGGCAAGCTGGTCGCTGAGCACCGTCAGCGTGCGGCCTGCCTCGCGCTCGGCCAGGGTTTCGCCGATGCAGACGATGGCGATCAGGCCCGCGTCCAGGGCGGCCTGCGCCTTGGCGCGAACCAGATCCGAGGTTTCGCCGTGATCGGCGCGGCGTTCGGAATGGCCGAGGATGACGTGGCCGGCACCGGCGTCGACAAGCATCGCCGCCGAAATATCGCCGGTGTGCGCGCCAGAGCTCTCGGCATGGCAGTCCTGACCGCCGATGTGCAGGGACGGGGCGGCAGCCGCGGCCTGTGCGATCAGCGTCGCGGGGGGGCAGACGAGGACATCGACAGCATCATGACCAAGACCGTCCAGTTCGGACAGGGCTGCGGCGGTGCCGTTCATCTTCCAGTTTCCGGCGGCGAGTTTGCGGCGCATGTCGTATCC
Organism: uncultured Alphaproteobacteria bacterium; assembly: GCA_963761735.1. Taxonomy (GTDB): domain Bacteria; phylum Pseudomonadota; class Alphaproteobacteria; order Rhodobacterales; family Rhodobacteraceae; genus CAVXHQ01. The sequence goes on along the minus strand of CAVXHQ010000001.1, from coordinate 523,490 downwards.
TCTGCGATGTGTTGGCGCAGGTATAGCGAACCCACCGAGGCAAGGCCATGCCAGCCAGCCAAGGGTGAGACGTTACCCAGAGGCGCGCCGGGCCGTCGTGCCGAAAGGAGCGCCTGGCCGTCGTGCAGAAAGGCGGGCGATGCGGTCGTGCCGAAAGGCGGGCGATGCGGTCGTGCCGGAAGGCAGGACAGACCCGCCAGACTAGAGGCAGGCAAGGGCGCCGCGCGCCAGATCGCAGGCCATCGCCGGGTCGTCGAGGGCGGCGTCGGGCAGGCGCCAGTAGGGCATCGACGTGGTCTTGCCGGTGTCGCGGGTATAGGTCCAGTGCTCCCAGCCCTCGTCCGTCATCCGGGCGGCCATATCGCCCTTGCCTTTGAGCCATAGGGTGCCGTCAGACTGCAACAAGGCGAAAATCAGGCCGTCGCGATACAGGCACAGCCCGCCCATCATCTTGCGCTGGGTCAGGGGGCCAAGGTCCGAAAACAACTCGTGTGCAAAGGCGATTTCGTCGTCCGACACGCTCAACGGCTGTTCCTTCCGACCACAATTTCGCGCAACCTATTTCAGCGAGGGGACGGCATGGGGCGCGGGCATCGACAGCGCATCGTCGAACTTGATCGATTTGCCACACCCGCAGGCCTCGGTGACATTGGGATTGTTGAACTTGAACCCCGATTCCAGCATCGACGTTTCATAGTCGATCTGAGTGCCGAACAGGAACATCTGCGCCATCGGCGCGATCAGCACCCGCGCGCCCGCGGCCTCGACGATTTCATCGTGCGGATCGACCGCATCGACGTAATCCATAGTGTATTCCATGCCCGCACAGCCGCCCTTCTTGACGCCGATACGCAGGCCTTCGTGACCCTTTTTTGCCATCAGCCGCGAGATCTGCGCCGCGGCTGCGGGGGTGATGCTGACGGCCTGTTTGCCGGGAATGCCGAACATGGGAATTCTCCTTTGCCCACAACCTAGAGGTTCGGTGCCTCCCGCTCAAGGGGTGGGCCTGCGATGGTGCCTGTTTCAGGCCGCTTCGACGGGGTTTGCGTCGGAAAAATCTGCAGGTCCGTCGTTTCCGCCGAGGCGATCCGCGACAAGAGTTTCTCACGCACGTCGCACGACAGGTCCCGCGCGCTTTTGGGATTGGCACACTGCAGGCAGAACAGGACCGTTTTGCCAAAGACATCGTGGTCTTCGACGCAATCTGGATCGAGGCCATGATATTGCCGGGGATCCGGTGCGCGGCAAAGCCGAGAACCAGCGTCAGCACCCCCGCCGACGCCAGCGGCGAAATGCCGAAGGTGCGCAGGATCTGCGCCTTGGACAGGACAATTCCGGTGCCGACGATCACGATGATGACGATCGGGATGCGGCGCAGGGCGGACAGGCGCGTGGCCAGCCTGCGGGTTTCGTCCGGATCGATGTCCTTGAGGTTTTCGTCGTCGAAGCTGACGGATCGGTCGAGGATTGAATCTATCACGCCCGGAACCAGCGTCATCGCCGATACCGTGAACCCGATCGCAAGCCGGGGCGTCAGCACCACCGAGATCATGCCCGAGAAGACGAAGGCGCGGCTCACCAGCGTCAGGATCGGCGTCGCGGTGAAAATTCGTCGCAGGCAGGCGTATCGCGCGCCGGATTTCGGCGCGCCGCCAGCGCGTTTCATCCGGTTCGGGCGCAGCGCGCTTCCCCGGTCGCCGACGTCGAGCATGGCGCCAAGAAGCGACCGCCGGACCTGTCCGGCAACGGCGTTGTCCGACGTCTCATTGGCATCGACGGCGGCGGGACGTTCGAGCCGGGCAGTCCACGCAATGACGGCCTTACGGTCGAGCACGACGAAAAGCGCACGCGCAAGTTCCGCGCCCCGGACGGGGTGATCGGCGGTCGCGATGCCCGGCAGGTCAAGGACGCGGGCCGCGCCGCCAAAATCGCCGGTTTCGGCATGATCGAGAAAACTCGACATCGCCGATTGCGAGGTGCGCAGGTCGATGGTCTCGGGAGGTGGGACCCAGCCCGTCGTTGAGCGCATCGACCTTGTACCAGGCCTCGACCGCCTGAGCGGGCAATGCGAGAACAAGCAAAATAAGCGTCAGGAAAAATTCGCCGCATCCGTGACAACCCACCCCGATGTGTCGCAACGCAACAGGACCGATGGCGGTGGTTCCCATCCTGGCACGGGAATGTGAAATTACATGGATGCAGGGGGGACGGGCCGCGATACCGCAGCCGCCGTCTGGATTTGTCGCCTACATGAAGCCAAGTTCGAGGCGGGCCTCGTCCGACATCATCTCCATGCCCCACTGCGGTTCCCAGATCAGGTCGACGTCGACCTGTTTGACACCCGGCAGCGGTTCGATCGCGCCTGCGACCCATCCGGGCATTTCACCTGCGACGGGACAGCCGGGTGCCGTCAGCGTCATCTTGATATCGACGGCGTTCTCGGCGTCGATGGCGATCGTATAGATCAATCCCAGATCATAGATATTGACCGGGATTTCGGGGTCGTACACCGAACGGCATGCCTCGACGATGGCCTCGTACAGGGGATGATCTGTCGATGACGGCACGATCATCGGCGTGCCTTCGACCGGCGCATCAGCTGACGCATCGGCCGTGGCAGGGTTCATATCGTTGCTCATCGTGCTGTGTCCCATGCGGTGATCCGGTTTCCCGACAGAAGATATAGGGATTGAAGGCCAGGGCGTAAAGGGCGGGCCGGACACTGCGCCGTGACCCGGGCGCCCGACAGTCGCGTCAGAGCAGGTCATCGACGGCCTGTGCCGGACGGCACAGCGGCATGCCCCGGGGCGGGGCAACCAGCGGCCGGTCGACCAGCACCGGATGGACAGGCATCGCGCCCAGAATGGCGTTTTCATCGGCATCGTCGCACAACAGATCGCGTGTTTCCGCAAGGTCGTGGGTCCGGGGCAGCGCCGAGCGCGGCGTCAGCGCGGCGGTGGCGAACAGCGCGGCAAGCTGCGGGGCGGTCCAGCCGGCCGTCAGATAGTCGACGATGACGGGCATGTGCCCCGCGGCTTCCATCCGGGCGGGGACGGTGCGGGAGGTGCCGCAGTCCGGATTGTGGTGAATGACAATCGTGAATTGCTTTTCCGGGGCCTGAGCCGTCGGAGAGGTCGTGTCGGTCAGGGGCGTCTGCGGATCTGGCGCTTACGGCATCGGCGCTCTCCCAAAAATCAGGATCTGGCGGCGGGGGCCGCAAACAACCAGCGCGCCAAAACTGTCGCGATGGCGGCTCCGGCAAGCTGGGCTGAGATGAAGCCCGGCAGATCGCCCGGGCGGATACCCGAGAACGTGTCCGACAGGCTGCGCGCGATGGCGACGGCGGGGTTGGCGAACGACGTGGACGCGGTGAACCAGTACGCGGCGGTGATATACAGACCGACGAGAACCGGCACCGCCTCGGGTCGGGCGCGCAGCCCGCCATAGATCGTCAGCAGCAGTCCAAAGGTTGCGACCGCTTCGGAAAACCACTGCGACGGCCCGGTGCGGACACGGGTCGACAGCTGCATCACCTCTTGTGCGAACATGCCGTGTGCCGTCAGCGTACCGACCGCTCCGCCCACGATCTGCGCCGCGACGTAGGCCAGCGCCGACCGGGCGGGCAGCGTCCCCGCAGCCCAGAACGACAGGCTGACGGCGGGGTTGAAATGCGCGCCCGACAGCGGGCCGAACACCGTGATCAGCACCACGAGGATCGCGCCGGTGGCAATCGTGTTGCCCAACAGGGCAAGGGCCACATCGTCGGTCAGCGTCTCGGCCATGATGCCCGACCCGACGACGGTACACACCAGCAGCCCGGTCCCCAGACCCTCCGCCACGATTTTCCGCCTGCCGTCATGTGCCATGTGGTCGCCCCGTGTGCCGCCGCCATGTCCGTATCGGTCCCGCCGGCGTGTCGGTCTTGCGTCTGTATCCGCAATGTAACAGGGACACGACATCGGGCCGCCACCCCCCCAATTTTCATCCTGCGGAAAATATCCCCGGGGGTCAGGGGGCAGGCAGCCCCCTGCGGTGGCACAAATGCGCTGCGCTGCGACGCGCGGGCGCCGGACCGCACCGCTCCTCTTTCCTTTGTCCGCGCAAAGGTCCAGAACGCCGCGACACGACCCGAGGCCGCCATGACCCGTTTTTCCTTTGCCCTGAACGCCGCCGACGGGAGTGCCCGCACCGGCGCGATCACCACGCCGCGCGGCACCATCCGCACGCCGGCGTTCATGCCCGTCGGCACCGCCGCCACCGTCAAGGCGATGATGCCCGAAAGCGTGGCGGCCACCGGCGCCGACATCCTGCTCGGCAATACCTATCACCTGATGCTGCGGCCCACGGCAGAGCGGATCGCGCGTCTGGGCGGGCTGCACGCGTTCATGAACTGGCAGGGTCCGATCCTGACGGATTCGGGCGGGTTTCAGGTGATGAGCCTCGCCTCCCTGCGCAAGCTGACCGAAGAGGGCGTGCGGTTTTCAAGCCATATCGACGGCTCGAAACACATGCTGACGCCGGAACGGTCGATGGAAATTCAGGCCCTGCTCGGCTCCGACATCGTGATGTGTTTCGATGAATGCCCCGCCTTGCCCGCGACGGACGCGGCGGTGGCCAAGAGCATGGCGCTGTCGATGCGCTGGGCGCAGCGCAGCCGGGATGCCTTCGGGATACGTCCCGGTCACGCGCTGTTCGGCATTCAGCAGGGCGGCGTGAACGGGGATTTGCGCGCCCAAAGCGCCGAGGCCCTGCGCGGCATCGGATTCGACGGCTATGCCATCGGCGGGCTGGCCGTGGGCGAAGGGCAGGCGGCGATGTTCGGTGTGCTCGACTATGCGCCCGCGCAACTGCCGCACGACAAACCCCGCTATCTGATGGGCGTGGGCAAGCCCGACGACATCGTCGGCGCGGTGAAACGCGGCGTCGACATGATGGACTGCGTGTTGCCGTCGCGGTCGGGGCGGACGGGGCAGGCGTGGACGCGGCGCGGGCAGGTGAACCTCAAGAACGCGCGCCATCAGGACGATCCGCGCCCGCTGGACGAGGCCTGCACCTGTCCGACCTGCCGCGCCTATTCGCGGGCCTACCTGCACCACGTCTTCCGCGCGGGCGAGATGATTTCGGGGATGCTGCTGACCTGGCACAACCTGCATTATTATCAGGAGATCATGGCCGGGATGCGGGGCGCGATTGCGGCAGCGCAGTTCGCGGCATGGGAGACGGATTTTCATGCGATGCGGTCCCAGGGTGACATCGAACCGTTATAGGCACCGCAGGCGTCGCGGTCCGGGCGGGAACTGCGGCAAACCCCACTTGTCTTATGAATGAGGTGGCTTCTGTGTGATTGTGGAGCCACTTCCGTGCACGTCATTTATGACGGGCAGTGGCGGGGGTCGGACCGTTCCCCTCTTGGTCTTTGAGGACCGTTGCCGAGTATGGTCGCCCCCGTCTTTTCTGATGACCTGAACGGATACCTGGGCTTCGGGCCCGCATGACAAGACAAGGTAGGGAAAAGACACGTGGACAATACCATTGGCATCGACATTTCCAAAGACACACTTGATGTTCACTGCCTGAGCGACGGCGAACACACGCAGTTTCTCAATAGCAGAACTGGGCATGTGCAACTGACAAAATGGATTGGATTGCAGCCGGCGTCGGTGATCATTTTCGAGGCTACCGGTGCGTATCATCGGCAGCTGGAGCAAGCGCTTGGTTCAACTGCCATACCGTTTGTCAAAGTGAACCCAAAACAGGCGCGCCGGTTTGCGCAAGCCAGTGGCAAGCTGGCGAAGACAGATCGTGTGGATTGCGAGATGCTGGCGAAGATGGGTGCGGCCTTGCAGCTGGTCCCAAAGCCCATCTGCGCAGCAAATCTGTATGATCTGAGAGAGTTATTATCTGCACGGCGGGCACTCATTAAAGATCGTATAGCCGCCAAAGCACGTAGGGGTACGGCTTCTAACGCTCTCATAAAGCAGCAATTGGAAAGGCGTCTACGCCAGATCGAAAGCGATACTGCAAAAATTGATGCGTCGATGCTGAACCTGGCAAGTCAGGATCAGCACATGAGCGAACGGCTGGAAATTCTGTCCAGCATCCCCGGAATTGGGAAGACAACAGCGCTCCTCATTCTCGTGGATATGCCGGAGATCGGTGCCTTGGACAGCAAACAAGTTGCCAGCCTTGCCGGGCTCGCGCCCATGTCACAGAGCTCTGGGAAATGGCAGGGAAAGGCGCGGATACAAGGTGGCCGCCCAAGTCTGCGACACGCTATCTTCATGCCTGCTCTGGTCGCGATCCGGTTTAATCCGGATCTGAAAGCCAAATATGATCAACTCATCACCACAGGGAAAGAGAAAAAAGTTGCGATCACAGCGGTCATGCGGAAGCTGCTGGTCCTTGCAAACGCTCTGCTGCGCGATCATCGGAAATGGGCAGAAAAGGCGACTTGACCAAGACGGATACTCGGCACAACGTTGCGGTTGAGGGACGCTTCGGGATATCTCCGCTACCGGAACCCGCCATGCCACGATCTGCCGCCTTTGCCGCCGCTGCCGCCCTGCTTGTGCCGTTCGGGATGGCCGACCCCGTTGTGGCGCAGGCGTTGCCGGACTCTGAAGTGGATACGATGTGCTATGTGGACTGGGCCGACCGGACGGGGGAATTCATGACCCAGTTCGACGGATTCTGGCAGGCCACGGTCCTCGAGGCGGTTTATTATTTCGCGCTGACCGGTATGCCGCCTCACAAATTCGAGCGCGAGATCGGTGCCGGGCACACCCTGCCGATCACCGCAGATGTCGACGGGTCCGGCAGCGGTGCCCTCGTGATCGACGCGGGACAGCCGGTCCGGGCGACCGCCGCTCTTGTGACCCCCGATATCGCCGCGACCAACGCCCGGCCGCAGGACAGCGGCGTGCCGGAATTCTTTAACGAGAATATTGTGGAACTTTTCGACCGTGGCGCCTGCGGCCTGTCCCAGGACATCCTCGTCTTCGACGGAACCTTCGAAGAAATGCCGACATCCGACATGCAGGTCACGACCCGCGTCATGCTGGTGCCGCTGGACGCCACGTCGGGGATGTTGTTCTGGCAACAGCGCGTGATCGTGACGCACCCGTCCGAGACGACCAACTGGTTGCAGGTTGTCTATATCGTCAAACGCTAGGCCTGCCGTCCTGTCTGCGGCTCCGCGTCCCCGCGCGGCAAGGCTTGGCGCGGCGTCGCATTTGTCGTGGCGGCACCGGCGGCGATGAGAGCGACCGTGCGCGGGGCAGCCGGATCGCAACGGCGTGACGCTTTGCACCGCTTGATCTTCTGCCTCCTGCGCCCCAAGTTAAGCCAACGAAAAGGAGCGTCCCGTATGGTCGCCGCAGATGCGGGATCCGGGCGCGCTGCCTCAACAACAAGGAAATCGAGCATGCAAACCCCTCTCGCCGACAGCTATCCGGTCCTGCCGCTGCGCGACATCGTCGTGTTTCCGCATATGATCGTCCCGCTTTTCGTCGGCCGTGAAAAATCTGTCCGCGCCCTCGAGGAGGTGATGGCGGACGACAAGCAGATCCTGCTGTCCAGCCAGATCGACCCCGGTGTCGATGACCCCGATGCAAGCGGCATCTACAAGGCCGGTGTTCTGGCCAACGTGCTGCAATTGCTGAAACTTCCCGATGGAACGGTGAAGGTTCTGGTCGAGGGCAAGGCCCGCGTCCGGATCAGCGATTATATCGACAATCCGAACTTCTTTGAGGCGCGGGCGGAATACCTGACCGAAATGCCCGGCGACGAACAGATCGTGAGCGCCCTCGTCACCAGCGTGGCGCAGGAATTCGAGCGCTATTCCAAGATCCGCAAGAACATCCCCGAAGAGGCGCTGGGCGCGGTGAATGAGACGACCGAACCGGCCAAGCTGGCCGACCTCGTCGCGGGACATCTGGGCATCGACGTAAAGCTCAAGCAGGAATTGCTCGAGACGCTGAGCGTCGCCGAACGCCTGGAAAAGGTCTACGGTCACATGCAGGGCGAAATGTCGGTTCTGCAGGTCGAGAAAAAGATCAAGACCCGCGTGAAAAGCCAGATGGAGCGCACGCAGCGCGAGTACTACCTCAACGAACAGATGAAGGCGATCCAGAAGGAGCTCGGCGACGGCGAGGACGGCACCAACGAAGTCGGCGAGCTGGAAAACCGGATTGCCGAGACCAAGCTGTCGGACGAGGCGCGCGAAAAGGCGGAAGGCGAGCTGAAAAAGCTCAAGAACATGTCGCCGATGAGTGCCGAAGCCACCGTTGTGCGCAACTATCTCGACTGGATCCTCGGCGTGCCGTGGGGCGTGAAATCGCGTACCAAAAAAGACCTGAAACAAGCGCAAAAGGTGCTCGACGACGATCACCACGGGCTTGAGAAGGTCAAGGAACGGATCGTCGAATACCTTGCCGTGCAGCAGCGCTCGAAAAAGCTCAAAGGGCCGATCATGTGCCTCGTCGGGCCGCCGGGCGTGGGCAAAACCTCGCTGGGCAAAAGCGTGGCCAAGGCGACGGGACGCGAGTTTATCCGGATTTCGCTGGGTGGTGTCCGTGACGAGAGCGAGATCCGGGGCCACCGGCGCACCTATATCGGCTCGTTGCCGGGCAAGATCATCCAGGCGATGAAAAAGGCCAAGACGACCAATCCGTTGATCCTGCTCGATGAAATCGACAAGATGGGTCAGGATTTCCGGGGCGATCCGGCCTCTGCGATGCTTGAGGTTCTCGATCCCGAACAGAACGGCACTTTCGTCGATCACTATCTCGAGGTGGAATATGACCTGAGCAACGTGATGTTCCTGACCACGGCGAACACCTACAACATGCCGGGGCCGCTTCTCGACCGGATGGAGATTATCCCGCTGGCGGGCTATACCGAGGACGAAAAGCGCGAGATCGCACGCACCCACCTGCTGCCCAAGGTCTTGAAAAACCACGGGCTGAAGACGTCTGAGTTTTCGCTGACGGATGACGCACTGACCGAAATGGTGCGCGTCTATACCCGGGAGGCCGGCGTCCGGAACCTTGAGCGCGAGCTGGCCAAGATCGCGCGCAAGGTGGTGACGAAACTGGTGCGCAAGGAAAGCGAGAGCATCGAAGTGACGCTCGACAATCTCGACGATTTCCTCGGGGTGAAAAAGTACCGCTACGGTCTTGCCGAGACGACGGATCAGATCGGGGTTGTCACCGGCCTTGCCTATACGTCCGTCGGCGGCGAATTGTTGTCGATCGAGGCGCTGAAACTGCCCGGCAAGGGCCGGATGAAGACGACCGGCAAGCTGGGCGACGTGATGAAAGAAAGCATCGACGCCGCGTCGAGCTATGTCCGCTCGATCTCGCCGACCATCGGGGTCAAGCCGACGCTGTTCGACAAGATCGACATCCACGTCCACGTCCCCGACGGCGCCACGCCCAAGGACGGGCCGTCCGCGGGCCTTGCGATGGTGACGTCCATCGTATCGGTTCTGACGCAGATCCCGGTACGGCGCGACATCGCCATGACCGGCGAGGTGTCGTTGCGCGGCAACGCGATGCCCATCGGCGGGTTGAAGGAAAAGCTGCTGGCGGCACTGCGCGGGGGGATCAAGACGGTGCTGATCCCCGAAGAAAACGAAAAGGACCTCGCGGAGATCCCCGACAACGTCAAGAAAGGGCTGAACATCATTCCGGTCAGCCACGTGAGCGAGGTGCTTAAACTCGCCCTGACCGAGGCGCCCGAACCCATCGAATGGGACGAGGCCGCCGAAGAAGCGGCCCTGGCCGCGAAAGCCGCCGAGGCCGTCGTCAGCACGCCGACGGCACATTAGGAACGCGGCATAAGATGCTGATTGGAAAGGGCGCTCTGCGGAGCGCCCTTTTTGTTGAAGGCGCGGTCCGGTCTTGCATGTGGGTATCCGCTGCCGCGAAGAAATGATCGTGTCGATAGGGCGATCCGTCCCTCGCAACGAACTTTGACGGGCATCCGTTGCGACGGCGCCGGCCTGCCGGAAAGCGTTGAAGGTGCGACACCTGCCTCAGGTGGTCCATCGCGGATTGCGGCTCTGCGTTGTTTCGCCCGAGCGGGCAATCGACTGGATACCGTCGCATTGTCCCGTTAGCCTGGCGTCAGAACACCCCGAAAGGATGCGACATGGCCATACGCTCTCCCAGGACCGGCATCACGGTCGACACCACGGATGTGGACAGAGACGCGGGCCCGGCACCGACCCCACAGGTGCAAGACATCCGGGTCCAGCTGAAAATGCGCGAACTGGTCGCGCGGGTGATGGAGCGGACGGGTGCCAGGAAAACCGACGTCAAATCCATCGCCGAGGCGACCCTCTCGGTCCTCGGGGCCGCCCTCGCCAACGGTGAGGATCTCAATGTGCCGCCGCTGGGCAAGGTCATGGTCAAGCGCGATACCACGAACCACAAGGCGCGGGTCTTTACCGTCAAAGTGCGTCAGGCCAAGACCGAGGTCTGATCGGGCAGGGTGGGGGCCCTGACGGCTCGTCGTCGGTTTGCGCAGCGCAGGACTTGCACCGCCGGACATGCCACGCTATTTCACCCGCGACAGGGTGATTAGCTCAGTGGTAGAGCGCTTCGTTCACATCGAAGATGTCGGGGGTTCAAGTCCCTCATCACCCACCAATTTTTCATTTTAATTCAATTCGTTGCAAGATTATTGGGGTTTTTCCCCGACGCATGCGCAGGTCCGCGCGAGGTGATCGTTCCCGGATTTCGTCGATTTAACTCTGCAACATCGGTCGATTGTGCAGTCCTGCGGGCGGCACGGCAGTCGGGGTGATGCGGGGGGGCCAAGCGCAACATTTTTGCATACCGCCGCGTAATCTGCCGACGCAGCCGACATTTCGCAATGAACGTTGCAAGTCCGGGGGCGCAGCAATACGATATTGGCATATGTAACAGAGAGATACGCATGCCGAAGATACCGCCATCGCCGCCGGCCAGCTTCGAGGATCTGATTGCGCGCATCCACGAAGACTATGACGATCTGAGCAAGACCAACCAGCAGATCGCCGTCTATGTGACCCAGAACCCGAACGACGTTGCGATGAATGCGGTAAACGGGATCGCCGAGGCGCAGGGTATCCACGCCTCGAGTTTCGTGCGCTTTGCGCAGCATTTCGGCTTCAAGGGCTTCAAATCGCTGCAACAGGTGTTTCGCCAGCGTCTGACCACGGCGGCGCCGGGTTTCGAGGCGCGCGCGCAACAAATGAAATCGGGCCTCGGGCAGGCAGAGGCCAAGGGCCTCAAGGCGCATCTCGTCGATCTGGTGGCGAACGATCTGGCATCCCTCGAACGATTGCTGATCGACGTCGAGGACGACCAGCTGCAGGAGGCGATCGGCCTGCTGGCGGCAGCCGAGACGATCTATCTGATCGGTCAGCTGCGATCCGAGCCGATCGTCGGTCTCATGCGTTACATGCTGACGATGCTGGGACGGCGCACCGTGTTGCTCGATCCGTCGGGCGGGCTTGCGACGCATATGGCAAATATCGCGACACCGGCGGACGCGGTGATCGCCGTGTCGTTCCGGTACTATGCCAAAGAGGTCGTGAACGTCGTCGAGGACCTGTCGCGCCGCCGGGTGCCGATCATCGGCATCACCGATACGACGCTGTCCCCCTTGGGAAAGAACGCGACGGTGGCCTTTGCGGTGCCAGAGCGCGAAACCGAGTTTTCGCGGTCGCTGGCCGCGCCGATCTGTCTGGCGCAGGCGCTTATGATCGGCCTTGCGGCGCGCCTGACGGACGACGACGGGGCACGACCGAAAATCCCGGTGGTGACGCGCCCCTGACGGTGTCCTTCAGGCGCGGTCAGGGGCGGTCAGGGGCGCGTCACCTTACTGGCCAGCGTCATGGCATCGCCCGGCGGCGGCGGTGCGAACTGGTAGGCACCCCAGACCGACTGGTCGAAATTGACGACCGAGCCGGTCATCAGACCGGCATCCGGCGACACCAGATAGTTTACCGCCCGCGCAACTTCTTCGGGGGCGATCAGCCGCCCGAACGGCTGCTCGGCGGCAGCCTTTTCCAGCCAGTCTGCCTCCGCGCCATGATACTCGCGCTGCACCCTGTCCTCACCGTCCGACGCCATCCAGCCGATGTTGAGCTGATTGACCCGGATCCGGTTGCGCATCACGGCAAAGGCGGTGTTGCGGGTGAACGTGGCCAGCGCGCCTTTCGAGGCGCAATAGGTCGAGATGAAGGGCTGCCCGGCAAGCGCCGAGGTCGAGCCGATGTTGACGATGGCGCCTTCGGTGCCGTCCCGAACCATTCGGCGGATCGCCTCCTGCATCAAAAAGAAAGGGCCGCGCGTGTTCACCGCGAACATCTTGTCGAAGGCCGCCTCGTCCGTGCTCAGAATATCGCCCCGGTCGGTGATGCCCGCCGCGTTCACGAGGATATCGACACGGCCGAAGGTATCGTCCGCGGCCTGAACAACGGCGCGGCAGTCTGCCACAACGCCCAGATCGGCGGTGACGAAATGAACCTTGCAGCCAGTGTCCGCCTCGATCTTGTGCGCCACCGCGCGCCCTTTATCCTCGCCCCGCCCGCAGGTGACGATACCTGCCGCACCGGCCTCGGCCAGACGCCGCGCGATGGCGGCGCCCAATCCTTGTGTGCCGCCGGTAACGACTGCGATTTTTCCGTCGATCCTGTTCATGCCCTATCCTTCGATTTCATATCCGGCGGCGGTCAGCACGCGGGTGAGTTCCGCCCGACCGACCTTTGCCATTTCGCGCGGCGGATTGGCCCTGGGGTCCTGTTCCGCCTCGACGACGAACCAGCCCTCGTATCCGTGCCCGGCCAGCGCCGTGGCGACGCGGGCGAAATCCAGCGATCCGTCGCCCGGCACGGTAAAGGCGCCTTTGATGACCGCGTCGAGAAAGCTTTCCGACGACCGGTCCAGCGCGTTCACCACGTCCATGCGCACGTCCTTGGTGTGGACATGGCTGATGCGGGCGTGATGGGTGTCGATGGCGCGCAGGATGTCGCCCCCCGCAAAGGCCAGATGCCCGGTGTCGTAGAGCAGCTTTACGGCGTCCCCGGTCGCGGCCATGAACCGGTCGAGTTCCGGTTCGGTCTCGATCACGGCGGCCATGTGGTGATGGTAGGAAATCGGCATGTCCCGATCGGCGCACCATTCGGCAAAGGCTGTCATCTTGCGTCCATAGGTGGCCATCTGCGCGTCGTCCAACACCGGCTTTGACGCCAAAGGCCTTGAAATATCGCCCTGGATCGACCGTGCCGTCTCGCCGTAGACGATGCAGGGCGCGCCCACGGCCTTGAACAGGTCCATCTGCGCGCCGATCCGGTCCTTTTCCGCCTCGATTTCGCCGTCCAGCAACAGCCCCGAAAACCAGCCGCCGCAAACGCCCATGCCGTGGGCGTCCAGAACCGGCTGCAACTGTTCCGCGTTCATCGGAAACCGGCGCCCGGTTTCCATGCCGGTGAACCCGGCGTCCCGCGCCTGCGACATGCAGTCGTCAAGGGTGACATCGTCGCTCAGTTCCGGCAGATCGTCGTTCCACCATGCAATCGGCGCGATGCCCAGTTTCGCTTTCAGCATATTTCAGACCCCTACACGTTGTTTCGCGCGGATCGCCAGTTGGCTTTGCCGCGCCTCCTGCACTGCCGGACGGTCGCTGACCTCGGGCACGCCGACGTCCCAGTCCGCATCGCCCGGCACCCAGGCGTGGGCGTCGGTGACGATCGACAGCACGGTCGTCCTGTCCGTGGTTTGCGCCCAGTCGAGGGCGGTGGCAAGGTCTGCGAGGCTGTCGCAATGCCGCGACAATGCGCCCATCGACGCCGCGTGTTTGGCGAAATCGACGGGGAACGGGTCCTTGACGCGGCTGTCCGCCAGCAGGTTGTTGAACCCCGGAACGCCCTTGAACTGTTGCAGCCGGTTGATGACGGCATAACCGCCGTTGTCGCAGACCACGACGATCATTTTGTGGCCCGACAACACGCTGGAATAGATGTCGGAGTTCATCATCATATAGGTTCCGTCGCCCAGCATCACGATGGGGGTGCCATGGCCGTCCTTGGCCATCGCGTGGCCCCAGCCCGCGGCAAGTTCATAGCCCATGCAGGAAAATCCGAACTCGCAGTCGAAGGTGTCGGGGTTTTTCACCCGCCAGCCTTTCGTCACCTCGCCGGGCGTACCGCCGGCCGCGGCGACCAGCGTGTCGTCGGGCCTGGCCGAGGCGTTGATCGCGTGGACGACCTGCGCATAGCTGGGAACGGCGGCGTTGGTCGGCGCCTGATGTTCGTCGAGCAACGTGTTCCAGTCCGCAAACAGGTTTTGCGCGTCGGACAGGTGGCTCTGCGGCGCGGTCCAGTCGCCGAGCTCTGCGTCGATCTCCCCGATGGTTTCCAGCGCGTCGCCCACCACGGCAAGCGCGCGGTGTTTCACGGCATCGAAGCGGGCGGTGTTGACGCTGATGAACTTTGCATCCCGCCCGAATGTCGTCCACGACCCGGTGGTGAAATCCTGCAACCGGGTGCCGATGGCGACGATCACGTCCGCCTGCGCCGCCAGCGCGTTGGCGGAGGTGGATCCGACGATGCCGATGGGCCCGGCGTGGACCGGATCGTTGTGGGTAAGCGCGCCCTTACCGGCGATGGTTTCCACCACCGGGATGCCCCGGGCCAGTGCGAAAGTGCCAAGTGCATCGCCCGCCCCGGAATAACGGGTGCCGCCGCCGGAGACGATCAGTGGCTTTTTCGCGGTTTTCAACAGGTCCACTGCCTCGGCGATGCGGCGCCGGTCGGCGCGGGGACGCGGGATCGTCCAGACGGTCGGCTCGAAAAACGCCGTTGGATAGTCGTAGGCGATTTCCTGGGTGTCCTGCGCCAGACCGATGAACGCAGGCCCGCAATCGGCCGGGTCGAGCATCGCGGCAATGGCCTGCGGGAACGACTGCACGATCTGTTCGGGCCGGGTGATCCTGTCCCAGTACCGGGTTACGGATTTGAAGGCGTCATTCACCGTGATCGTCGGATCGTTGAAATGCTCGACCTGTTGCAGCACCGGATCCGGCACCCGGCTGGCAAAGGTATCGCCCGCCAGCAACAAGACCGGCAGGCGGTTGGCGTGGGCGGTGCCCGCCGCCGTCACCATGTTCGTCGCTCCCGGCCCGATGGACGAGAGCGCCACCATGATCTGACGCCGCTTCTTTGCCTTGGCAAAGCCGACCGCGGCCAGTGCCATGGATTGCTCGTTCTGGCCGCGCCAGGTGGGCAGCACGTCCTGCACGGTTTCCAGTGCCTCTGACAGGCAGGTGACGTTGCCGTGGCCGAAGATGCCGAACACGCCTGCAAACAAGGGCACGCGCGCGCCGTCGATTTGCGTGAACTGGTTGCACAGATAGCGGACGACGGCCTGAGCCACGGTCAGCCTGATGGTATCGGACATCGTATCCTCCCTCGGATCGCAGAACTGTTTCAGAATTTATATTGACAAATTTTCAGTCCTGCAACATAAATTGCACAAGTGACCGAAAAATTGCACAAGTGCATCAGGAGGACGATATGTTGCGTGTGGCCGTATTGGGATGTGGGCGGATCGGACAGATGCATGCGGGCAATATCGCCCGGCATCCGCGAACGACGCTGGCGATGGTGTATGATGTGCACCCGCCCGCCGCGCAGGCCGCCGCCGCCGCGACCGGCGCCCATATCGCCGTCAGCGCCGATGAGGTGTTCGCAAGCGACGCCGTCGACGCCGTGCTGATTGCCACCGCGACGCCCACCCACGCCGAGTACATCGAACTGGCTGTTGCGGCAGGCAAGGCGGTGCTGTGCGAAAAGCCGATCGACCTCGATCTGGCGCGCGTCGACGCCTGCGCCGCAAAGATCGCGGGCTCCACCGTGCCGATCCAGCTCGGCTTCAACCGCCGGTTCGATCCCGGTCACAGGGCGGCGCGGCAGGCGATGCTGGACGGCGAAATCGGCGATCTGCATCAGGTCATCATCACCTCGCGCGACCCCGAGATCCCGCCGCGCGCCTATCTCGAGGCGGCAGGCGGGCTGTTCCGCGACATGACGATCCACGATTTCGACCTGGCGCGCTTCATGCTGGGCGAAGAGCCGGTGGAGGTGTTCGCCATCGCCGGCGCCCTGATCGACCCTGCGCTGGGTAAGGAACTCGACGAGATCGACAGCGCGATGATCATCCTGCGCACCGCCAGCGGCAAACAGTGCCACATCAACAATTCGCGCACCGCCGTCTATGGATACGACCAGCGGGTCGAACTGATGGGCAGCGCCGGCATGGTGATTTCCGACAACCGCAAACCGCACGAGATGCGCAAATTCAGCGCCACCCAGGTCGAGGTCGGCGCGCAGTACCAGTTGTTCTTCCTTGAACGATACCAAGAAGCGTTCAACGCCTGCATCGACATGTTCGTCGACGCGGTGGAACAGGGCACGGCCCCGCAGGCGGGTTTCGAGGACGGGCGCCGCGCGCTGATCCTCGCGGAGGCGGCCTATAAATCACTGAAAGAGGGCCGTCTGGTTCAGGTTTCGGAGATTGCGTCATGAGCGTTCACGACGGATACGGCTTGTTCATCGACGGCGCATGGACCGGCGGCAACGCCGACCTGACGGTCGTCAGCCCGGTCACGGGCCAGCCCATCGCCACCATCCCTGCCGCCACGACGGCGGACACCCACGCGGCCATCGGCGCCGCGACACGCGCAGCCCCGACGCTCGCCGCGATGTCCGGATGGGAGCGGGCCGACAGATTGCACCGCGCCGCCGACGAAATGGCGGCGCGGACCGACGAGGGCGCGCATATGATCGCGCTCGAGACCGGCAAGCCGATCGCGCAGGCGGGGCGGGAGTGGGTATTGGCGACCGAGCAATTCCGCTGGTACGCCGAAGAGGCGCGCCGCATCTGTGGCAGGATCGTGCCCGCCCGCGTGCCCGGCGGACAGTTCGAGGTGACGCACGAGCCGGTCGGCATCGTTGCCGCCTTTACCGCCTGGAATTTTCCCGCCGCCCTGCCTGCGCGCAAGATGGCCCCGGCGCTCGCCGCCGGGTGCCCGGTGATCCTGCGCCCCTCGTCGCAGACGCCCGGCGTGGCGATGGTCATCGTCGACTGCCTGCGCCGCGCCGGGTTTCCGGCGGGGTCCATCGCCCTTGTCACCGGCCCGACGGATCAGACCTACACGCCTGTCATGGCGTCCCCGGCGGTGCGCAAGGTGTCGCTCACCGGGTCCACCCGCGTCGGCCAGCAGATGATCCGGGACGCGGCGGAGACCATGAAGAAGGTGTCGATGGAACTGGGCGGCAACGCGCCGTTCATCGTGTTCGACGACGCCGGTCTGGAGGCGGCGCTGACCGCCTCGGTCGCCACGAAATACGCCAACGCGGGGCAGGTCTGCGTCACCGCCGACCGGTTCTATATCCACGAAAGCCTGCACGACGCGTTCGTCGAGGGGTTCGTTTCCCGGGCCGGGGCGCTGAAACTCGGCGACGGTCTGGACCCGGACGTTCAGATGGGGCCGCTGATCAATGGTGGCAGACGCGACGAGATCGCGCAGATCGTCACCGATGCCGTGGCGGCGGGGGCCACTTGCGTCGCGGGCGGCAAGGTGCCGGACGGGATGGACGACGGGTTCTTTTATGAACCGACGGTGCTGACAGGCGTCACCGACGACATGGGCGTCATGGCGCAGGAAAACTTCGGCCCCATCGCGGCCATTGCATCGTTTACCGATGAGGCCGAGGTGATGGCGCGTGCAAACGCCGGCGACATGGGCCTTTCGGCCTATGCCTTTACCAACGATCCGGCCCGCGCGCGCCGTGTCGCCAGGGGCCTGAAGGCCGGGATGGTCGGCATCAACAGCTTTGCGCTGGCCGCCGCCGAGGCACCGTTCGGCGGCACCAAATACTCGGGCATGGGCCGCGAGGGCGGGCCGGAAGGCATCGCCGAATACCTCGACACAAAGCTGTCGCAACTGGTGTTTTGAGGAGCGATGCGATGATCGGTAACGAACTGAAGGCAAAATGGCAGGCCGGGCAAGGCACGCTGAACGGCTGGCTGTCGATCAATGCGCCCTTCGTGGCCGAGATCATGGCCGAGCAGGGATATGACAGCGTCACCGTCGACATGCAGCACGGGGCCGTCGGCTATGAGGGCACGCTGGGCATGTTGCAGGCGATGCGTGCCTCCGGCGTGGTGCCGATGGTGCGGGTGCCGTGGCTGGAACCCGGCGTCATCATGAAGGCGCTGGATGCGGGCGCCTATGGCATCATCTGCCCGATGGTGAACACTGCCGAGGACGCCGCGCGGCTGGTCAGTTACATGCGCTATCCGCCGCTGGGGCAGCGCAGTTTCGGGCCGACGCGGGCGAATTTCTCGGCCGGACCGGGATACGCGGCGCAGGCGAATGGCGAAATCCTGTGCCTCGCGATGATCGAGACGGCGCAGGCGATGGACAACCTCGATGCCATCGTCGCCACCCCGGGTCTCGACGGCGTCTATATCGGCCCCGCCGATCTGACGCTGGGGATCGCAAACGGTGTCTTGCCGCCCGGGTTCGACCGCGAAGAACCGGTGATGCTCGACGCCATTCACCG
Organism: uncultured Alphaproteobacteria bacterium; assembly: GCA_963761735.1. Taxonomy (GTDB): domain Bacteria; phylum Pseudomonadota; class Alphaproteobacteria; order Rhodobacterales; family Rhodobacteraceae; genus CAVXHQ01. The sequence continues at coordinate 504,871 of CAVXHQ010000001.1, read as the reverse complement.
CATCAGGACGGCGGCGGCGGACGCGGGAATACGCGCCTGCATTCACTGTGGCACGCCGGAATACGCCGCAAAGGCGCTCGGATGGGGCTTTGAGATGGTGACGCTGTCCAACGATGTGCGCCTGCTGGCAGGTGCGGCGCAGACGACTGTTTCGCGCGCCCGCGCACTGATGGCGCCGGGCAGAATTGTCGCCGCCGCAGAACCGTTGAAGGGATACTGACATGCCGCGCATTCTCGTCGCCGGAAAGCTGCACCCCAGCGGTTTTGACGTGCTGAAATCGGGCGCCGACATCGAGATCGACTATGTCGAGACGATCGACGAGCCGTCGATGCAGCCCTATCTGCCGACCAGTCACGCGGTACTGTTGCGGACGCAGCCGTTCTCCGCGGCGTCGGTTGCCCGCTGCGCCGACCTGAAAATGGTGTCGCGTCACGGCGTGGGCTTTGACGCCGTCGATATGGCGGCGCTGAACGCCCGCAAGATCCCGCTGGCCATCGTCGGCGATGTGAACGCGCAGACCGTGGCGGAACATGCGATGCTCTTGCTGATGTCCGCCAGCCGCCGCCTGCTGCGCTATGATGCGGCGACGCGGCCCGGCGGCGACTGGGGCTTTCGCAACTCGCTGGCGGCGCGCGAAATCAGCGGCAAGACCCTGCTGATCGTGGGCCTCGGGCGGATCGGACGGCATCTGGCGAAAATGGCGGGCGGGTTCGACATCGACGTGATGGCCTATGATCCGTACATGACCGGGGCGCCGCCGCCGGGTGTGACGATGATCCCCGACCTGCGTGCCGCCCTGGGCCGGGCCGATCTGGTCTCGCTTCATGTGCCGAAAACGGACAAGGCCCTGATCGGCGCCGCCGAAATCGCGCTGATGAAACCGACGGCGGTGATCGTGAACACGGCGCGCGGCGGCACGGTGGACGAAACGGCCCTCGCCATCGCCCTGAAAGCCGGACGCCTTTTCGGGGCCGGTTTGGACGTGTTCGACGAAGAGCCGGTGAGCATTGCCAACCGCCTGACCGCCTCACCCAATGCGGTGCTGACGCCGCATTCGGCGAGCATGACGGCTGAATGCGCCGAGCGCATGGCGATTGCCGCGGCGCAGAATATCCTCGCATTCTTCGACGGTTCTCTCGATCCGGGTCTGGTCGTGAACGCCGCCGAGGTTGGATTCAACGCCTGAAAGCAAGTCACCGGTTGCAGGGGCCAGCGCCGTGGCGCGTTCGATTCCGTTCAAAAATTGCATTTATTTAAATACTGCAATTTTTGTTGACACAGCACGGCAATCTGTGGCTGACTGACGTCACAGAACAAGGTTCCGGTGATCCCTGCGGAGGTATGGGCGCACCGGAAAATCGAAACACTGGAGGAGAAATTCATGAAAACCGTATCTGGCAAAACCGTATCGGGATCGTTCCGGGCCATGCTCGCCACCACCGCTGCGTGCAGCGCAATGACGCTTGGCCTGACGGCGGGCAGCGTTGCCGCCGACGCGCACAACGCCGATGTCATGGTCGGCTTTACGCCGAAATTCCTGCGTGACGACTTTCAGACGCTGATGCTCGATCTGTCGCTCAGCGCCTTTGAAGAGGCCGGGTTCACGCTGGTCGGTGCGCCCGATCCCAACGGCGACATCGCCGCTCAGGTGACGGCGATCCAGAACCTGCTGGCAAACGGCGCGAACGTCATCGTGTTTTCGCCCATCGACGCCGCGGGCATCGTGCCCGCCGTGCGCCGGGCCAACGAGGCGGGCGCGCTGGTGTTCTCGATCGACGACGCCCCCGTCGGCGGCGACGTGACCGCGACGGTGCGTGCCGACAACATCAACGCCGGCATCCAGGGCGCCGAGGAAATGGTGCGCCGTCTCGAGGGCGACAGCTGCTGGGCCGAAAGTGCCTGCATCGTGCTGGAATTGCAGGGCGGTCTGACGACACCCAACGGCCTCGACCGGTCGGACGGGTTTGCCGACACGATTGCCGAACTGGCCCCCGACGTCACGCTGATCCAGCGCCCCACCGAATGGACCGCCGACATGGCCGCCGACGCGACCCAGAACGTGATCACCCAGAACCCGACGCTTGACGGCATTTTCATGGCGTCCGAGCTGATGGCGACGGCGGTGAACGCACAGCTGAACCGCGCCGATCTGGGTGCTGCCGTGGGGACGGACGGATCGGTGATCCGCATCGCCATCGACGGCACGCCGCAGGGCCTCGACCTGATCCGCCAAGGCGCGCTGGACGCCACGGTGTCGCAGCCGCTGGGCGCCTATTCCTCCAAGATCGTCGAGCTGATCGAGCTGGTGACGGGCGGTGGCACCATCGAGCTGGGCGAATTCGAGGACGGCCGCGTCATCGAGACCGACGTCGGACCCCAGTATCAGCTGAACGCGACGCTGGTGACGGCGGACAATGTCGACAGCGACACGCTGTGGGGCAACCAGATCGGGCAATAGGCCGGATACCGGAACCGCGTGGAGGAGAACAACATGGACGTCAGACCCATCGTCGAGATGCGCGACATCACCAAGACGTTCGGCTCCACGCGGGCGCTGCGCGGGGTCGGCATGACCGTCCTGCCCGGCGAAATCCACGCGCTGCTGGGGCGCAACGGGGCGGGCAAGAGCACCTTCGTCTCGGCGCTCAGCGGCGTGACGCCCGGCGACACCGGCTATCTGCGGATTGCCGATGTCGAAATCACGCTCGATGGCGGCGCCTATGCGCCGCGGCTGCGCGATGCCATCGCGCATGTGCAGCAGACCCCGCAATTGTTCGGGATGCTGTCGGTGGCCGAGAACCTGTTTCTCGGGCACGAGGCGGTACGGGGCCGGTTCGGCAGTGTCTCGCACGCCAGGATGAACGCGCGTGCGCAGGCCCTGCTCGACGACTGGGGCATCGATATCCGGCCTCGGGCGCTGGCCGGCGAACTAGACGCGGGCACCCGGCAACTCCTTGAAATCATGAAGGCGCTCAGCCGTGGCGTGCCGGTCATCATTCTGGATGAGCCGACGGCGGCGTTGAGCAATGCCGAAAAGCGGGTGCTGTTCGATCAGGTCAAACGGCTCAAGACCGCCGGCGTGTCCTTCGTTTATATCTCGCATCATCTGGACGAAATTTTCGAGGTGGCCGATACGGTCACCATCCTGCGCGACGGTCAGGTGGCGCAGGCGCGCACATCGGTTACGGGCCTGGACGTGGCGACGATCGCGCACATCATGATGGGCGAAAAGACCGTCCGCAGCAGCCGCGAGGACCACAGCGACACTGCCGCGGCGCCGCTTTTGCAGGCCAAAGGCCTGCGCCTCTGGGCAAAGTCCGCCGAGGACATCAATCTCGACGTGCGCCCGGGCGAGATCGTGGCCCTTGCCGGTCCGGTCGGCGGCGGCAAGGAAGATCTGGCGATGATCCTCGCCGGTCAGACAAAACCCCACGCCGGGCGCGTCACCGGCCCGGCCGGCAGCTTGCCCACCATCGGTTTCGTGCCGACGGATCGTCACGAGAGCGGCTATGTCGGCATGCTGAGCGTGCGGGAAAATATCTCCGTCGGCGGCCTCGACGTGATGTCCAACCGGTTCGGCCTGCTCGATCTGGCAAAGGAACAGACCTTCGTCGAACGGCTGACGACCAAGACCAACGTCATCGCGTCCTCGCTCGATCAGGCGGTCGGACAGCTCAGCGGCGGCAACCAGCAAAAGGTGGTCTTTGCCCGCGCGCTGTGCCGCGACCCGCAGGTCGTCGTCGCGATGAGCCCGACGCGCGGTGTCGATGTCGGTGCGAAAGAACAGCTCTATGCCCTGTTGCGCGATCTCGCGAACAAGGGCCTTGGCGTCATCGTGGTCTCTGACGAAGAAGACGAAATCGATCAGCTCGCCAACCGTGTCGTCATCGTATTCGAAGGGCGCATCGTGGACGAACTCGTGGGGGCCTACCGGATGGAGGACCTGATCCTGCACATGGAGGGTGTGACATGACCGAAACGACCGAGACGACAACCCCGACACGCCCGGCGACAAGCGAAATCGGCGGGCAGGGCGAACAATCGCGCCTTGCCGGACTTGGCGGCGCCTTCGTGGCGGGCGGATATACGATGTATCCGGTCCTGTTGTTGCTGGTGATCGTCGGCGGCTTTGTGGCGCCGCGCTTTCTGAGCTTTCTCAACATCATGAACATTCTCGAACAGGTCAGCGTGCTGGGCCTGACGACCATCGGCCTCACCTTCGTGCTGATGATCGGCAGGCTCGATCTGTCGCTCGAAGGGATCGTGGGCTTTGCGCCGATGTTCGCCGCCGCGACGCTGGTGTCCGAGGCGTCCGGCGGGCTGGGCGTTGAATTGCCGGTCTGGATGGGCCTGATCGTCGCCCTCGGCACCGCCGGGCTGATCGGTGCCTTCAACGGATTTCTGGTGGTCAAGGTCGGACTCAATCCGTTCATCTCGACGCTGGGCCTGCTGGTGCTGTTGCGCGGCGGCATCCTGATCGTGTCGAACGGACGGTCGATCTATTCGCCGGGCTCTTCGCTGACGTGGCTTGGATCGGCGACCGTGGGCGGCATGCCCGTCGCGGTGATCCTGTTCCTGTCGGTTGCGGCGATCGTGGGATATGTTTTCAAATACCACAGCTATGGACGCGCCCTTTATGCCGTCGGCGGCAACGAGGATGCGGCCCGCGCGGCCGGCATCGACGTGGACCGGGTCATCTGGTCGGCGTTCATCTTTGCCTCGCTGCTGGCGGGTCTGGCGGGCATCCTGCTGACCGGGCGGCTGGACTCGGCTGTCACCACCCAAGGCGAGGGGATCATCTTTTCCGCATTCGCGGCGGCGGTGATCGGCGGCGTCAGCCTTGGTGGCGGGCGCGGCACCATCGTCGGCGTGGTCAGCGGCGTGTTGCTGATCGGGGTGATCAATAATCTGCTGACGCTGGCGCAGGTGCCGTCGTTCTATGTGCAGGCATCCACCGGCGCGGTCATCATCATCGCCGCGATCCTGACGACGGTTGCGAGCCGGGGGTCGGGTGCCGTAAAAACCCGGACCTAAAGCCCCCGGACGACGGACAGGCCGGACCGACGCCCGGGCCTGTCCGTCAGCACAATATGTTTCGGCACCGCGGCGCGGGACGGCGGCCCCAGGGGCAGGCAGGGGCCGGGGCCGGGGCAGGGCCGCGGACGCCGCCCGTACCAGGATCCACCGCGCAAGACCGGTGCCGGAATGCGCCGGTCCGTCAGATCCGGCCAAGCCGCCAGTCGGCAAACAACCCGGACTGGGCGGAAAATTCCTCCGTGTCATATCCGGCGAACAACCCGTCGCGCGTCACCAGAACGGTGCGCCAGCCCCGCGCGGCGGCGCCGAGAATATCGGTATGCAGGGTATCGCCACACATCGCGATCCGTCCTGCCGGCACACCCGAAAGAGAGGCCTCGGCGAGGTCATAGACCTCCGGAAACGGTTTGCCGAAAAACCGGACGTGGCCGGGGAACAGATCGGCGAGCAGGTGCCCGAAATGGCCGGGTTCGACCGAAAAGCCATCGTCGCGCGGGGCGGCGAGGTCTGCGTTGCCGATAAAAAGCGGCCGGGGCCGGCGCTGCATCGCGGATTGCAAAATGGCCTGACGCGCCGGCGTCCAGTCGGCTGTCGACAGAAACAGGAACCCGTCGACGGCGTCGTAGTCTGCTTGCGCATCGCCAAGGCGCAGCGTGGGGTCGGGCAGATCCGCCAATCTGTCGGCATCGGCGGCAATCACGCCCCAGTGGCCGGGTGGCAGGTGCAGCAGCGTCGCCGCACGGCTGGTGATGATCTCGTCGTCGGCCAGCCGAAGGCCCAGCCGTTTGAATTTCGCAATCGCGCCGCTGCGATCATAGCTGGCGGCATTGGTCAGGATACGGATGGCACAGCCCCGCGCGCGCAGCTGATCGAGGCGCAGATCCGCACCGGGGATCAGCGTTTCACCGACGTTCAGAACACCGAAGGCGTCGAAGACGAAGGCGTCGATGTCCGGCGCGATGTCCATCAGCGAGGCGATATCGACCGTGCCGCTGCGCACCGCCGGTGCCGGGAACCGCGCGCGCACCTGTTCGTAACGCGCGAAGATGGATCTGGTCGTCGATAAGTTCACGGGGCACTCCGGTCGGATCTGTAGCGCCATCCTAGGGTACATCCCCCCGTTGGGAAGCCTAAAACACTCAAACCTTCATTTTAAAGACGGATATTGGCACCTTGAGGTTATATTTCGCCACTGAAATCGGCCTTCGGCAGCTTTCAGTGGCCATTATGAGCGTATAAGTTCAAAAATATGTTGTTTTGCAGTTTTTTTGCGCCTACCGTGACCTGACGCAATACCGGGGGCGACATGTCATCGAAAAAACGCTCCCGCAGGGAGGCTATCTCTTCATTGGTGATGGAACAGGGGGCGGTGACGGTGGGCTCGCTCGCAGAGCGTTTCGACGTGTCGATGCAGACCATCCGACGCGATGTCGATGCGCTGTGCGAAGGCGATATGCTGCACCGGGTGCATGGCCGGATCGAGCTGGCGGGCGAATTCCTGAACACGCCGTTCGATCAGCGCGCGGGCACCAACCTGACGGGCAAGCGCGCCATCGGCGTGGCGGCGGCGGCCCTGATCCCCGACGGGTCGAGCCTGTTCGTATCCATCGGGTCGACGCCGCTCAGCGTCGCGCGCGCCTTGCGGCATCGCAAGAACCTGACCGTGATCACCAACAACCTGCACGCCGCGATGGCGCTGAGCGAAGAGGTCTCGAACCGGATCATCCTGCCGGGGGGCGAATTGCGCCTGCCCGACCGCGACATCCTGGGCAACGAGGTGCTTGATTTCTTCGGCCGGTTCCGCGCGGAATTTGCCGTGTTCGGCGCGGCGGGGATTGCAGGCGACGGTGGCCTGCTCGAATTTCACACGACCGAAATACGCGCGACACAAAAGATCCACGAAAATGCGCAACGATCGCTGCTGGTGATCGACTGGTCGAAATTTGGACGGCTGGCACCCGCCCTTGGGGACAATATCGCCGATATGGACACTGTCATCGTCGACCGCCGCCCCGGTGCGGCATTTGCGCCGCTGCTCGACCGGATCGGCGACCGCCTCGTTCTGGCAGAAGGAGACGCGGCATGAGCGATACGCCTTTCGTGGCCTTCGCGGGCGTGGCCAAGCGGTGGAACGGACAACTGGGCGTCGAGGGTATCACGCTCGACATTCCGCAGGGCAGTTTCACCGCCCTGCTTGGCCCGTCGGGCTGCGGCAAATCGACGACGCTGCGCCTGCTTGCGGGCCTCGAACTGCCCGACGAGGGCAGCATATCGATCAACGGCAAGGACGTGACGACGAGTGCCGCGTCGGACCGCAACCTGTCGATGGTGTTTCAGTCCTACGCGCTGTTCCCGCATCTGTCGGTGGCCGAGAACGTGGTTTTCGGCCTGAAGGTGCGGCGGGTGCCCACGGGCGGAGCGGCAGAAGAAACTGCACACCGCCCTCGAGATCACCGGCCTTCTGGGCTATGAAGACCGCAAGCCCGGCGAGTTGTCGGGCGGCCAGCGGCAGCGCGTGGCACTGGCGCGCGCCATCGTCGCGGGACAGCCGCTGTGCCTGATGGACGAGCCGCTGTCGAACCTGGATGCCAAGCTGCGCACCGCCGTGCGCAAGGACATCAAGAAACTGCAACGCGATCTTGGCATCACCGTCGTCTACGTCACCCACGACCAGACCGAGGCGATGAGCATGGCGGACACCGTCGTGCTGATGAAGGACGGCCATATCCAGCAGGTCGGCCCGCCCGAGGATCTGTACAACAAACCCAACAACACCTTCGTCGCGGAGTTCGTCGGCGCGCCCGCGATGGCGCTGATCGGGGCGGCGGGTCTGCCGGGGTTCGCCGACGGGCAGACCATCGGCATCCGGGCCGAGAATATCGAGATCGTCGGCGCGGGCGCCGGACGGCTCAGCTGCACGGTCACCGAAAGCGAGTTCCTCGGGTCCGAGACGCTGATCGGGCTGGGCCACGCGCATGCGTCGGGCCTGTGCGTCCTGCGCCCCGGCATGGCGATGATGGCCGAGGGCGAAACCGTCGACATCGCGTTTCACGACACCGACCTGCACGTCTTCGATGCGGCGGGACAAAGGCTGGCGGCGCGGTAATCAGACCCGCGTCCGCCGAACGATCACCACGTACTCAAGGGAGAAGATCATGAAACTATTTTCGACGACGGCACTGGGCCTCGCCACGGCGCTGACGGCCGGTATCGCGCAGGCGCAGACCGAACTGACGATGTATTATCCCATCGCCGTGGGCGGCGATCTGACGGTTGTGGTCGACAGCATCATCGCCGATTTCGAGGCCGAGAACCCGGATATTTCCGTCACCGCGATCTATTCGGGCAACTATGACGACACCCGCGTGCGCGCCCTGTCGGCCCTTGCCTCGGGCGAGCCCGCGCAACTGGCCGTGATGTTTTCCATCGACGCCTACGACCTGATCGAACAGGAACTGATCGTGCCGTTCGAGGATGTCGCGACGACCGACGCGGACAAGGAATGGCTGGGCAGCTTTTACCCCGCGCTGATGGCCAACAGCCTGATCGAGGGACAGACCTGGGGCATTCCGTTCCAGCGATCGACCATCGTCGCCTATTATAACAAGGACATGTTCGCCGCCGCGGGCCTTGATCCCGAGGCACCGCCGACGACATGGGACGAGATGGTCGAAATGGGCACCGCCCTGACGAACGACGACACCTGGGGCATCATGATCCCGTCCACCGGCTACCCGTACTGGATGTTTCAGGCGCTCGCGATCCAGAACGGGATCGAGCTGATGTCGGGCGACGGCCTGACCACCTATTTCGACGATCCCGCCGCTGTCGAAACCCTCGAATTCTGGCAATCGCTGTCGACCGAGTACGGCATCATGCCGACCGGCACCGTCGAATGGGGCACGCTGCGGCAGGCCTTCCTCGAGGGGCAGGCGGCGATGATGTGGCATTCCACCGGCAACCTGACGGCGGTAAAGAACGCGGCGACATTCGATTTCGGCGTCGCCGAACTGCCGGGCCAACGTGCGGGAAGGCTCGCCCACCGGTGGCGGCAACTTCTATCTGTTCGACGACACCACGGAAGAAGAGCGCGCCGCCGCCCTGAAACTGATGCAGTTCATGACAGCGCCCGAACAGGCCGCGGCCTGGTCGATCGGCACCGGCTATATGGGCGTGTCGCCCGCCGCCTACGAGACCGAGGCGCTCATGGCCTATACGGCGGAATTCGCGCCCGCTCTGGTGGCGCGCAACCAACTGGAGAACGCGGTTGCCGAGTTTTCCACCTTCGAGACGGCGCGGGTGCGCGACGGGCTGAACTCTGCGATCCAGTCGGCGCTCACAGGATCGAAAACCGCCGCCGAGGCGCTGGCCGAGGCGCAGGCCGCGGCCGTGCGTTTGCTGGCACCCTACCAGTAAAGACCCGTCAGGGGCCGGTGCACCGCATCGGCCCCTTTCGTCACACCCGGAGATGCGCCGATGTCAGCCCATGCCAACCTCGAACGTCGCAGACAGGCCATCTATGGCTGGCTGTTGCTCGCGCCCGCGGCGATCCTGTTGTGCACCTTCGCGTTCTATCCGACCATGGCGACACTGTGGTCGAGCCTGTTTTCGCGCGGCACCCGGCGCAATCCGACGGAGTTCGTGGCGCACGGTAACTACGCCGATCTGTTCGCCGACCCGACCTTCTGGATCGTGGTCAAGAACAACCTGCTCTACGCCGGCGTCACCATCCCGGTGTCGATCTTCATCGCGCTTGTCGATGGCTCTGTGGGCGAATTCGAAGATCTCGGCACGCGGCTTTGTGCGCACCGCCTATTTCACGCCCACCGTGCTGCCGATGATTGCCGCCGCGAACCTGTGGCTGTTCTTCTACACCCCCGGCCTCGGCGTCCTCGACCAGATCGGCGCGCTGTTCGGCTTTGCGTCCCGTCAACTGGCTCGGCCAGCCCGAAACCGCGCTTTGGGCGATCATCATCGTGACGATCTGGAAAGAGGCGGGGTTCTTCATGATCTTCTACCTCGCCGCCCTTCAGACCATCCCCGAAGACCTCAAGGAGGCCGCCGACATCGAGGGCGCCAGCCGCTGGACCTATACCCGCCGGATCGTGCTTGCCGCTTTTGATGCCGACGACGCTGTTCATCGCCGTGAACGCGATGATCAACTCGGTCAAACTGATCGACCATCTGTTCATCCTGACCAAGGGCGGGCCGTCGGATGCGTCCAAGCTGATCCTCTACTATATCTGGGAAATGGCCTTCGCCTTCTTCGACGCGCCGCATGCGGCGGCGCTGACGCTACTGGTGATCGGGGTGCTTGGCATCGTCGCGGCGGTGCAGTTCTTCTTCCTCGAGAAGCGGACGCATTATCAATGAATGTCACCAAATTCATGGACAGCTTCGGGGCGATCCTGCTCGGCGATCGATCTGGATCGCGCCGCTGGTTTTTGCCTTCTGGGCCGCGACCCATTCGACGTCGGACGCGGTGAACCTGAACCTGTGGTCGCCCTGGACGCTGGACAATTTCCGCACCGCCTGGGCGGGGGCGCCGTGGCTGAAATATTTCATCAACACGTTCATGCTGGTGACGATCATCCTGATCGGCCAGTTCATCCTGACGACGCTGGCGGGCTTCGCCTTTGCGCAGCTGCAGTTTCCGGGCAAGGATTTCGTCTTCATCCTGGTGCTGATGCAGCTGTTCATCCTGCCCGAGGTGCTCATCGTCGAGAACTACGTGATGATCTCGCGCCTTGGCCTGTTCGACACGATCCTCGGCGTCGGCATGCCGTACATGGCCAGCGCCTTCGGCATCTTTCTGATGCGGCAGGCCTTCAAAGGCGTGCCGATCGAGCTGCACGAAGCCGCGCGGATCGAAGGCTGCGGCCTGCTGGGCATCCTGTGGCGCGTCTATGTGCCGCTCGCGAAACCCACCTATCTGGCCTATGCGCTGGTCTCGGTCTCGACCCACTGGAACAACTTCCTGTGGCCGCTGATCGTCACCAACTCGCCCGAAACGCGGCCTCTGACGGTGGGCCTGTCGATTTTCGGCGCGCCTGAAAACGGTGTGGATATCAGCGTCATCTCCGCCGCGACCCTGATGTCGGTGGCGCCGCTTCTGGTTGCCTTTCTGATCTTCCAGCGGCAATTCGTGCAGGCCTTTCTGCGCGCGGGGATCAAATAGACGGTGCGTATCCTGCAGATCAGCGACCCGCATATCGTCGTGCCGCCCGACCGCGTGTCGGACCGGATCGACAGTGCCGACCTGCTGAAACGCGCCGTGGCGCGCATCGCCGCCGACATGCCGCGTCCATCGGCCCCATCGACGCGGTCATCGTGACCGGCGATGTCAGCGACGACGGCAGCGCCTGCCAGCTATGCGCTGTTCCGCGATCTCATGGCGCCGCTCGGCCTGCCGGTTTTCGTCATCCCCGGCAACCACGATCTGCGCGCGCCGATGCGGGCGGCGTTCCCCGGGATGCCGGCCGCGGGGCGCCTGAACTGGACTGCGAAGGTTGGCGATCTGCATCTTGATCGGTCTCGATACGCTGATCGAGGGGCAGGGCGGCGGCATCCTGGATGCACCCACGCTGGCCTTTTTGTCCGACGTGCTTGCGGCGGCGGGCGACGGCCCCGTCCTGCTGGCCGTGCATCACCCGCCCTTTGCGTCCGGTATCGCGTTCATGGACGCGATCGGTCTGGACGGCAGTGACAGGTTGGCGACCGTTCTGGACGCATCGCGTGCACAGGTCCGCATTGTCTGCGGCCATATCCATTCGGTGATGGTGGCGGCGGTCGGCGGTGCCGTGGCACTGTCCGGCCCGGCGACGTGCAGCACCTTCGCTGACGGATTTGCGGCCCGACGCGCCTGTCGGGTTTTTTCTGGCGTCCGGCGGCTTCATGCTCCACGACTGGGACGGCGCCTTTCGCAGCGTCCACATCGGCAACGATCCGGGCGAGGGGCCGTTCGCCTTCTGAACGGTGCCGCCGATATCGTCCAAAAGCGGGTCCGAACCCTGAAAGCAGCTCCGCAGAAAGCCACAATTGCAACAGCCCGACATCCTCCTTTTCGTCCTGCACATCGCCGGCGCCGCGTCCCTGCTGATCTGGTCGGTCCGGCTTGTCCGCACCGGCGTCGAGCGGGCCTTTGCCGTGCAGTTGCGCCAGTGGTTGCGCCGCTCGTCGAGCAGCCGCCTGCTGGCCGTCATCAGCGGCACCGGATCGGCGATCGCGCTGCAAAGCAGCACGGCGGTGGCGATACTGGTGTCGAATTTCGTCTCCAAAGGCAGTATCGCGACGTTCGTGGGGCTGGCGATCCTGCTTGGCGCGGACGTCGGATCGGCCATCGTCGCGCAACTGCTGCTGGTGCGGCAGACGTTCCTGATCCCGCTGCTGCTGGTCGGCGGCGTTGCCCTGTTTTTGCGCAGCAAAGCCGCCCGCACCCGGCAGGTGGGCCGCATCCTGATCGGTCTGGCGCTGATCTTTGTTTCGCTCGACATGATCCGCAGCGCGGCGGAACCGCTGGTCGACAGCCCCGGCACCATCGCCGCGATGCAATACCTCGGCACCGACCCTATGACGGCCTTCGTCGTCGGCGCGCTGTTCGCCTGGGCCGTGCATTCGAGTGTCGCGGCCGTCTTGTTGTTCGTGACGCTGGTGGCGCAGGGCCTGTTGCCCGGGTCCGCTGCGGTGGCGATGGTGCTGGGCGCGAACCTCGGTGGCGCGTTCATCGCCTATGTGCTGACGTTGTCGGCGCCGGTCTCGGCGCGGCAGATGGTGGTTGCCAACCTGGCGTTGCGCGGCGGCGGCGCCGCGCTTGCGCTCGTCGTGCTGACGCGTCTCGACGATCCGTCGGGCTTTCCGCTGGGCTGGCTTGGCCGCGATGCCGCGCAACAGGGGATCAACGTCCATCTGGCGTTCAATGTGGCGCTTGCGTTGATCGCCATGCCGCTGCTGGGCCCGATTTCCCGGCTGACCGAGGCGCTGATGCCCAATCTGCCGGACCGTGTGACGGATGGCGATCTGCCCGGTATCCTCGACGCGGGCCCGCCCGAGAACGCCGGTCAGGCAGTGGTCCTCGCGGCACGCGAAATCCTCAACATCGGCGAAATCATCGAGGCGATGCTACGCGCCGTCGGCCCGCTGTACCAGCGATGGGACGCGGCGACGGCGGAGGCGATCACCATCCAGCACGCCCGCGTTGGTGCCCGCCACCAGCGGCTGAAACTGTTTCTCGCGCGTCTGGGCCGCGACGGGCTGAGTGAGGAGCAGGGCCGCAAATCCCACGAGCTGGCGACCATCGCCGCCAACCTCGAAGCTGCGTCGGACGCCATTGCGCGCACCCTGTCAGAGCTGGCCCGCAGGCTGAGCGTCGAAGGCGTCGCGTTTTCCAGGCAGGGCGGTGTCGAGATCGGCGATTTTCACGACCGGGTTCTGACCAACGTGCAGCTGGGTCTCAACGTTCTGATGACGCAGAACGTCGATGCGGCCCGCGATCTGGTCGCCGCCAAGGAAAAGGTCCGCGCCGTCGAGCAGCACCTGCAACGCGAACACCTCGGGCGGCTGCGCGAAGGACTGGTCGAAAGCATCGAGACGAGCAGCATTCATCAAGAAACGCTGCGGGTGCTTAAACAGGTCAACACGTCGTTTTCGATGATCGGCTATCCGATCCTTGCGGAGACGGGAGACCTGCTGAAAAGCCGTCTGACGGACGACGGCGCAAGATCCTGAGGGGGGCGGTCAGGCGACCTGGATTCGGCCGGCGTTAGTCGTCTGCCCCGGCGTCGGCAACGGGCGGACGACACGGTAGGTCGAATCGCTTTGCTGACGCAGGATCGTCGGGACGATTTCCCTGTAGGTGGCCCAGAAACTCTCGTAGGCTGGCGGGCAATCGTGCGCGATCAGGCGATGAAGTTCCGGCAGGTTATAATAGGGCACCATCGGGTACATGTGATGCTCGATATGGTAGTTCATGTTCCAGTAGATGAACCGCCCGACCGGGTTCATATGAAACGTGCGGCTGTCGAGCCGGTGATCGAGGACATCGTCCAGCAGGCCCGCGTGCTGCGTCAGGGCCACCGCCTGAATGAACCAGACGCCGTACAGACGCGGCAGCCCGATGAACACGGCTGGCAGGATCGACCGGGTCCAGAAACAGGCGGCGATCACGCCCGCATAGATCACCGTCCAGACAATCGCCGTCAGCTGGGCGCGGGGCCGCTCGGAGGCGGGCACATAGGTCTTTTCCGACGTCGTCAGACGCCCGGCCGCGATCCGCAGCATATCGAGGATGCTGCGCGGAAACTCGATCAGGCCAAAGAAAGCGATCATCTGCCGGGCGATATCGGGGGGGCGGAAATACACCAACTCCGGGTCGAGGCCGACGATATAGGTGTCCGTGTGATGGCGCGCATGGGCCCACCGCGAGATCACGGGGTTGCGCATCGACAGGAACGACGCGACTTCGAAGACCATCGCGTTGAGCCAAAAACTGCGGAACGGGGTGCCGTGCATGCACTCGTGCCACCGCGCCTCGCCCGCAGAGGCGTACAGCACACCGTAGGCCGCAAAGAACAGCACGGCGACCCACGGCGTGCCGAGCGTCAGGTAGCCTGCGATGCCCGTCAGCGCCAACAGGCCGAGCCAAAGGATCGTATCCCGCACGCCCGGCCCGTCGCGCCGTTTCATCAGCCGTTTGAGGTCTTTGCGCGGAACCGGTGTGCGGTACCAGTCCGCATTGGCAAGACCGAGGTTGCGGGCCTCATCGCTACGCGCGCCGGTCAGAGAATAGTCTTCCGCACTCAGCGGTCCGTCGATCTGTCTGATCACGGTGGTCTCCATGGTCTAATTGTTAATTTAAGATCTACTATATCCTCTGAACATGTCAAGATGAGTGCACGCCACATCCATGACGGATGCACTGTGCGGGATGAAGTCAGGTGCGAAAAGTTGAAGGATCTGGATCGCCGACTGTAATTGACGGAGATGCTCGCATCCGATGAGAGTGATTATCAAGAAAGTGGGGTTATCGATTTTTCTTAATAAGCAAATTTACTTTTACAACTACCTGCGATAACGTCCGCGTGAACATATCAGGGAGGTTCATTATGTTGGTTGAGTTCAAGAATATATTCGGCGCCGCGACGATGACGGTCGGTATGGTCTGTGCAGGGGCAGTGGCAGCGCAGGATCGGCCGGTCGTGGGGTTCATCACCAAGACCGAGGGAAATCCCTTCTTCGTCGCCATGCGCCTCGGAGCCGAGCAGATGGCCGAAGACCTCGATCTTGATCTGCGTACCTTCGCGGCGCGCAGTTCGGACGATAACGAGAGCCAGGTTCAGGCCATCGAAAACCTTATCGCGGCAGGCGCCATCGGCATCGCCATCGTGCCCAACGACGAGGCGGCCATCGTCCCGGCAGTAGAGCGCGCGCGGGAGGCGGGCCTGCTCGTCATTTCGCTGAACACCGCATTGGTGCCTGCCAGCGCCGCCGACGCCACCTTTACGACAGACAACCGCGCGGGCGGCATCCTGATCGGCGAATGGGCGCGCGGCAACATGGGCGACGCCGCCGACACCGCCGTGATCGCCATGCTGGATGCCGCATCCAATCAGGGCCTCGTCGATGTCGAGCGCGATCAGGGCTTCATGGCCGGTTTCGGCATCGACGTCGGCGACCCGGACCGGTGGGGCGACGAGACGGACGAGCGGATCTGCGGTCACGCGATGACGCTCGGTTCCGAAGAAGGGGGGCGTACGGCGATGGAAACGCTGTTGCAGCAATGTCCCGATATCAACCTTGTCTACACGGTCAACGAACCGGCGGCGGCGGGCGCCTATCAGGCCCTGCGCGCGGTGGGCAAGGACGACGGCTCCGTCATCATCGTGTCGTTCGACGGCGGCTGCCCGGGTGTCATGGACGTGGCCGATGGTGTGATCGGGGCGACGACGCAACAATACCCGCTGCTGATGGCGTCGATGGCGCTCGAGGCGATCAAGGCGTTTTCCGAGACAGGCGTGCGACCGGAACCGACGCCGGGACTGGACTTTTTCAACACAGGCACGCAGCTGGTGACGGATGCGCCGGTCGACGGCGTCGTCTCGATCGATACCGCCGCGGCGATGGAAATCTGCTGGGGCTGAGGCGACAGGACGCGGGCACTCCCCCGCCCGCGTCCAACTTTATTGCGACGATAATTCAATGCCGCACAACCGGCGCGCGCCCGAAGGACAGCGATGAAACGTCTCAGCAGCGATCCATACGACGTCCCGCCGGACACCGGCCCACCAGAAACGGGCCCACCAGAAACGGGCCCACCAGTCACCGCCGCACCAGTCACCGCCGCGCCAGACATCCCCGCCTGAAACCGGCCCAGTGCGCAGTTTCACCGACCCGCGCAGTGGCCCGGTCCACAGGATCCGGCGCTTCCTGCACCGTTTTCCCACCACCATCCCCGCGATCACCCTGCTGATCGCCGTCGGCATGTTCGCGATCATTACCGGCGACCAGTTCTTTACCCCGTTCAACCTGTCGCTGATCCTGCAACAGGTGACGATCATCGGCATCCTCGGGATCGCCCAGACGCTGGTGATCCTGACGGCGGGCATCGACCTGTCGGTGGGGGTGATGATGATCCTGTCGTCCGTCGTCATGGGGCGCGTGTCGGTCACCTACGGGCTGCCGGTGGAACTGGCGTTCTTTCTCGGCCTGCTGACCGGGTTTGTGTGCGGCGCCTTCAACGGGCTGCTCGTGGCCCTCATCCGGCTGCCGCCGTTCATCGTGACGCTCGGCACCTGGTCGGTTTTCGGCTCTCTCGTTTATCTGGTGTCGCAATCGGCGACGATCCGGGCGCAGCAGATCGAGGATACGGCCCCGTTCCTGCAATGGAGCGGCACCCTGATCCGGCTCAGCGGTGGCGCGGTGCTGACCTACGGCACGGTCGTCTTGCTGATCCTCGCGGTCGCGGTCTGGTATCTGCTGAACTGCACGTCCTTCGGCCGCCACATCCACGCGACGGGGGACGAACCCGAGGCCGCGCGCCTTGCGGGGATCAAGACACGGCGCACGCTCGTCGGCGTCTATGCCCTGTGCGGCGTGATCTGCGCGCTGGCGGGATGGGTTCTGATCGGGCGGATCGGGGCGGTGTCGCCGCTGGGAAACCAGACCGCCAACCTCGATGCGATCACCGCTGTCGTCATCGGCGGCACCTCGCTTTTCGGGGGGCGCGGGTCGATCATCGGCACGCTTCTGGGGGCGCTGATCGTCGGGGTCTTTCGCAACGGTCTGGCGCTCGCGGGCCTCGACGTCCTCTGGCAGGAACTCGCCATCGGCCTGCTGATCATCGCGGCGGTGACGACGGACCAATGGATCAGACGGGTGTCGTCATGAGCGCGGAGACGATTCTTCAGGCACAGGGCCTCATCAAACGCTACGGCAGCGTCGTCGCCATGGACGGTGCCGATTTCGATCTGCGGCGGGGCGAGATCCTGGGCGTGATCGGCGACAATGGCGCTGGTAAATCGACCCTGATCAAGTCGCTGAGCGGGGCCGTCGTGCCGGACGCGGGCGTCATTCGCCTCAACGGCGCGCCCATCGGTTTTCGCTCGCCGCTGGATGCGCAACGCGCCGGGATCGAGACCGTGTTTCAGACCCTCGCGCTGTCGCCGGCCCTGTCCATCGCGGACAACATGTTCCTTGGCCGCGAGATCCATACCACGGGCCTTGCGGGGCGTTTCCTGCGCCACATGAACCGCAGTCAGATGCGGCAAAAGGCGCGTGAAATGCTCGAGCAACTGGGGCTGACCACCGTTCAGGACATCAATCAGGCGGTCGAGACGCTGTCGGGCGGCCAACGACAGGGCATTGCCGTCGCCCGCGCTGCGGCCTTTGCCACCGAAGTCATCATCCTCGACGAGCCGACCGCCGCCCTTGGCGTAAAGGAAAGCCTGCTGGTCCTGAAGCTGATCCGAGAGGTGCGGGACAGGGGGCTGTCCATCGTGCTGATTTCGCACAACATGCCGCACGTCTTTGAAATATGTGACAGAATCCACATTCACCGGATGGGGCGGCGCGCCGCGGTCGTCACTCCGCAGACCTGCTCGATGTCTCAGGCCGTCTCCATCATGACCGGCGCCGTGACCCACGAAGTCCCGGCGGCCGACTAGAACCTGTTGTTCGGCCAACCCGCGCCGATATCAGACCGCTACGACCTGGTCGGCAGGCATGAACGGCAACGGACCGCTGGAAATATCCGCGTCCTCGTCACCGGAACCGGCCGTCGACATGCCCGACCAGATCAATCTGTCGAACGGGACGATCGCGGCACCGATCGCCCGCGCCTCGGCACCGATATGGCCGGGGTGCAGTTCCGGGATCGCGAAATACCGCGCCGAATGGGCCCGCATCAACGACCGCACCTCGTTGACGAGATCGCCGATCATCGCCCGTGGCAGGGACGCGTCGATGACGATGGCCTCGACGTCGATGATGCTGGCGATGCCGACGATGGATTGCATGATCGCCGCCGCCGCATCCGTGCGCCATTCATCCACCAGAAATTGCCATTTGCGATCGAGGTCCTCGAGGTCGTTCGCCGTCACCACGGGCGCACCGCCCGTCCGCAGATGCCGGAGCAGGACATAGAGCGACGCGCGGC
Source organism: uncultured Alphaproteobacteria bacterium (assembly GCA_963761735.1). Lineage (GTDB taxonomy): Bacteria > Pseudomonadota > Alphaproteobacteria > Rhodobacterales > Rhodobacteraceae > CAVXHQ01. The sequence continues at coordinate 486,185 of CAVXHQ010000001.1, read as the reverse complement.
GGAACAGGCTCTCGAAGGGACCGGAATTCCGGGTCGCCGACGACAGTTTCGACGGCATGACCGGAAACGGCCCGTAATTGGCCGCAAGCCCCTGCGGCCCCCGAACCAGCGTGCCATCGAGGATAAGACCGCCGCCGATGAAGGTGCCGATGAAGATGTGAAAGAAATTGCCGACCGATCTGCCCAGACCGATCTCGTTTTCTGCAAGAGCCGCCGCATTTGCATCGTTCTCTTCGAATATCGCGATGTTCCGGGATATGTCGATCAGGGACCGCGCGTCGAAATCGAGCCATTCATTGGCAATCGACGTCGGATAGCTCAGCTCTTCGCTGGAAAAGCCGAAATATTTGGGGCTGCAGACGCCGACGCCGACCATCCGGGCCCGCTGATAGGGCGTCATCGCGTCGGTCCAGGCGGCAATCCGGCTGGTTATCTGCGCCGTGATCGCCGCGCGTCCGGGCACATCGTAGGACACCGTTTCCGACCGGAGGATCTCGCCCGACAGGGCCATGAGGATCATCTGCAACGATCTGCGCCCGATGTTGATGCCGATGCTCGAGGCCGCATCGGGCGCGATGCCATACAGCGTCGACGGGCTGCCGACAGATCCCCGGCGCGTCGATTTCACATCGAGATATCCGGCGCCGACGAGCTCGCCGACGATCTTGCTCGTCGCGGGGTGCGACAGGCCGGTGATGCGGGCCATGTCCGCGCGGGAAACAGAGCGGTTGTTTCGACATAAATTCAGCAATGTGCGTGCGTTGAGTATCCGGGTCCGCTTGGCGTTGTGCCCTTTTCTACTCTTTTGCACAGACATGTCGGTTCCACGGATTGATGTGCCGCGACGTTCCGCCATGGCAACATGAGCTATGGGGGCCACTTTAGGGCAAACGGGGAGCATTGCACAAATCGGTTGACCGGAAATGTGGCTGTTTGCAGCCGGCGTGTCATTTCTCTCTGGTCTGATTTTACGGGACGGGGGCCTGGCGATATCGCTGCGATGAGGTGACGGACCGCTATTTGAGCTGCGGCCCGGCGCCGGCCCCGTCAAGCCTCTTGCCTGATGTTCTCACTTCTGAATCATTGTTGGCATCGAGGAGGTGCCGCATAGCGATTTGTTTTGGCTGCCGGAGGCGCGGATGGAGCGCCTCAAGCCGTTCTTTCCCCTGTCCCATGGCCAACCGAGGGTCGATGACCGTCGGGTGCCTGGCGGGATATCTTCATCAACCGTAATGGCTCGCGCTGGAGGGATGCGCCCGCAGCCTTTGGCCCGCCGGAGACGCTCCGCAACCGCCGGGTTCGCTGAAGCCGATTGGGCGTGTTCGTGCGGATCCTGATGGAACTGGCCGCGCAGGGGCGGGAACGCGACACGCTGACGATCGACGCCAGCCACCTCGAGGCGCACCGGGCCGCCGCCAGCCTGCGGGGTAAAAAGGGGGTGCAAACGGTCCGCCAGATCAGTTCTGCGTTGATCGTCTTGAAGGACGTCTACGGCTGCATTATCATAACAGTGCCCCTTGCCGCTCATTGAGGCCCTGAAGCCGTGTCGGCGCAGGATCTTCTGGTCGTCGTGCGGACCGTATTGGGCGGTCTCGACCGGTCGTGGCGACACTGGCATTTTGCGCGGCACGCAGATGGGCGTCCGGTGCTTCTGCCGGGGTTCTCCATTCGAGGGTTTTGCGCGGCCGACCATTGGGCGCCGCGGCAACGGTCCTCAAAGGCCGAGAGGGGGACGGTCCGACCCCCGCCACTGCCCGTCATAAATGACGTGCCGGGAAGTGGCTCCACAATCACACAGAAGCCACCTCATTCATTAGACAAGAGGGGGCTCCGAGGGTCGCAGAAGTAGACCGGCAGACCGTGCCCGATCCTCAGATCGGCGTGACGCGCCATTTCAGCAGCCCGACTTTGGACATAGAGCGCCCCGGTCAGATCGCCTCATGACTGATCCGTGTGGTCCGTCCTCGGGAAAGTCGAGGTGCAGTCGAGGTGCAGTCGAGGTGCAGTCGAGGCGCAGTCGAAGTGCAGTCTGCGCGAGATCGGTTCCGGGCTCCATGCCCTGACCCCCATTCCGTTCGGGCGTCTGTGCTGACGCGGCCATGTCGGCGACCCTTCCAGACAACGCGTGGCCCCTCGATGGCGGTTCCGTCCCGCCGAACGATCAGGCCGGCACGGCGATCCTGCACCTAACAGCACGGTGTTTCATCGCCGCCAGCTTCGCCGTCTTCGGTCGTCTCGCGGACCGGTCAGCGTGCCATTGTGCGGTTGTCGCACGGTATTCCAGAGTGCCGCTTCAAGTGGCCGCGTTGCGCCGCAGCGGTAGCATCCGTGAAACTGGTGTAAATTCGGTGACGGCGCTTTGCGGGCATCGATCGTGCGGCCCGTGGTGATATGCCGAGTGGCGGGTCGGTCTGTGCGGTGTCGATGAGGCCGAACGCGTCGACCTGCAAGTCGCGATGCCGGCTCTGCCAGTCGTCATTCTGCTCGAACGGGACAGCGCGGATCAGGCGGATGATACGGTCCTCGATCGGGAAGATCCCGACGACATCGGCGCGGCGCTTCGCCCGATTGTTCAGGCATTCCAAGGGGTTCGCGCCGTGCAAAGTCGGGCGGTGCCGGGCCGGGAACGCCATGCAGGCCAGCGCGACGGTCTCGCTGTCATCCATCGGCGTTGCCAGCTTCGGCCTTCGCGGACGTCGCCGATCCAGACCTGCGGGATCACCGCGACCGGCGCCTTCTGCGAGGTGCGGCGCGGCCCGAGGATGCCGGCAAAACCGCTGCCCTGCCGCAGCTTCGGCACCTGCGGGTTCAGCGGTCCGAGCCGGGTCTTCAGGTCGCGATCACGGTAGCGGTTCCGGCAGGTCTGCCGACCGTCGCCACGCTCTGACGGCCAGCGCCGATCACGCCTTCGACGTCATGCTGCATCGGCGTCCGAAGCAACGCCTCGGTCGCAGCGCGCAGAAAATCCCCTTCATCGTGCTGTTGCAGCAGCGCGATCAGGGTCATGTCGGTCCCGGTCATCGGGGCCTCCACCGGTTCGTGGTTGAAGACTGCAAACGCCACCAGAACCGACATCCCCGATGGCCACCCCGGCTGCACCGCCAGCGCGATGTGAAAGTCCGCCACGTCTTGGGATACGAGCCCTGTTGCGGGTGGGCGACGTTACCTGCGTCTCACCCCGGCAGGCTTTGTTTGCGTGGCTTTTGTCATCGACACGTTCGCAGATCGCGGCGTCGGCCCCCTTTCGGCAGATTTGCGATGCAAATCGCCTGCCGGACAATGGGCCGGCTCTCGCGGTCTGCAAAAACAGACCCTGTCCGCCCCTCTCATTGATTGCTCTGCAATCGCCTGCCGGGCGACGGCTGCCCTGGAGCAGGCCCTGCACGATCGGCGGCCCGTTCACCAAGCCCGGCTTGATCCACCATACCGACCGCGGCGGGCAATATTTGTCTGTTCGCCACACCGAGCGGGTGGCCGAGGCTGGCATCGGACCGTCGGTCGGCAGCGTCGATGACAGCTACGACACCGCCCGCGCCGAGACGATAGAAAGCCTCTGCAAAACCGAGTGGATCCACCGCCGGGGACCGTGGCGCACCATGCAGGATCTGGAAAGGACCATCTTCGGCCGGGTCGACTGGTTCGACAACAGACCTCTGCCTTGGTCCGTCCGGACTATCCCGCAGGCCGGTGCAGAGAAGAACGTCAATACCCCGCGCGACGTGCTCGATATGGCCGCGTGAAATGAAGCGATAGGTCTCCGGCGAAACCGGGACGGTTCAAGGTGACCTAATCGCGCGTGGACTGGATTCAGACTTGTCCTGACCGTTGCGCGGTTATGAGAGGGCTTTGTCCGCTCTCGGAGTAAGAGATACCGCTTGATGAACCACCCGACAGTCGGTTGCTTGGGGAAGCGCGGCGCGGGTATGTCTGCTTCGATTCTGCGGAACTCTTCCGCAGCCTCTGCTTTATCTCGAGAACCGGTCGTCCGACGCTTCGTCCTACCGTCCTCAAGCCAATGTGCTTTATAGTTGCCGTCAGCGCGTCGACAGAGACGGACATTCGAGATAGCGGGATTCTGCAATGTGCAGCACTCCAAAACACGCGCATCGTGCAAGTTGCACGAACGCCGCTTCCAAAACAGATGCCGACGTGGTGTGGCCTCGACGGCGAAGCCTCTGTTTGTGCTGTGTTTCGGTCTTACGAATTGGAGCGGGCGATGAGATTCGAACTCACGACCCTAACCTTGGCAAGGTTATGCTCTACCCCTGAGCTACGCCCGCGCTCCATATCGTGAGGTTCGTGTATAAAGAGCCTCACGGGTCTGCAAGGGGAAATCGGACGACCGGCGCGTAAATTGCGTTGCCGTGGGGGCCACGGACTTTTGTGGATTACTCGGGCGACCGCGCCGTGCGCTCGATCAGATCCCAGCGGTTGTTCCAGGGATCGCGGAACACGGCCACCGTGCCGTAGGGCTCATGCCGGGGCGCCTCTTCGAAGTGGACGCCCAGCCGCGTCATCCGCGCATGATCCGAGGCGAAATCATCGGTTTCGATGAACAGCCAGACACGCCCGCCGCCCTGCATGCCGACGGCACGTTCCTGCACTGTCCCCACAGCCCTGGCGAGCAGGATGCCGGTGCCGCCGCCGGATGGCGCAAGCGTCACCCAGCGTTTGCCATCCTCGATCGGGAAATCCTCGCGCAGGTCGAAACCCAACGCACCGGTGAGAAACGCGATGCCCGCGTCGTAATCGGGCACCAGAAGCGATACGAGGGCCAGCGCAGATGTCATCGCCGTCTCATTCCAGCTCGACGAGCAGGTCCTTGGCGTCGATCTGCGCGCCGGGAGAGACGTGCAGTGCCGTGACGGTGCCCGCGCGGTCGGCATGGATGCCGGTTTCCATCTTCATCGCCTCGATGGTGAGCAGAAGGTCGCCCTTTTTCACCGTCTTGCCGACCGTCGTCGTCACCGTCGCCACCACGCCCGGCATCGGCGCCCCGATGTGATCTGCGTTGCCCAGCTCGGCCTTGGGCCGCTTGGCGCTGCTCGCCGCTGCCGTCCTGTCGGGCACCCGGATCGTGCGCGGCTGACCGTTGAGCTCGAAGAACACCCGGACCTCGCCGTCGTCGTTGGTCTCGCCCACGGCCTGCAACCTGATTTCAAGGGTCTTGCCCGGGTCGATCTCGGCGGAAATCTCCTCGCCGGGTTCCATGCCGTAAAAGAACGTCCGCGTCGGCAACGAGCGCACCGGCCCGTACAGATCGTGACGGGCGGCATAGTCGGTGAACACCTTCGGATACATGAGGTATCCGTTCAGATCCTCGTCATCCACCTCGCGCCCGATCTCCTCGGCGACGTCCTTGCGGACCTTTTCCAGATCGACGGGTTTCAGCGCCTTGCCGGGGCGGTCCGTCATAGGCTTTTCGCCTTTGAGGACCTTCTTCTGCAACGCCTTGGGCCAGCCACCGGGCGGTTGCCCCAGATTGCCGCGCATCATGTCCACGACCGAATCGGGGAACGCCACGTCGACCTTCGGGTCTTCGACCTGCGCGCGGCTCAGCCCCTGCGAGACCATCATCAGCGCCATGTCGCCGACCACCTTCGAGGAAGGCGTGACCTTGACGATATCGCCGAACATGGCGTTCACGTCGGCGTAGGTCTGCGCCACCTCGTGCCAGCGATCCTCGAGTCCGAGGCTGCGGGCCTGACCCTTGAGGTTGGTGAACTGGCCGCCGGGCATTTCGTGCAGATAGACCTCGGAGGCGGGCGCCTGAAGGCCGGATTCGAAGGCCGTGTAGTGGGCGCGCACCTGCTCCCAGTAGTTCGAGATTTCGCGGATCGCGCCAATGTCCAATCCCGTGTCGCGTTTCGTACGGGCCATCGCCTCGACGATAGTGCCCAGCGTCGGCTGCGAGGTGTTGCCCGACAGCGCGTCCATCGCGCCGTCGACGGCATCGACGCCCGCGTCGGCGGCGGCCATGATCGTCGCGATCGCGCCGCCTGCCGTGTCGTGGGTGTGGAAATGCACCGGCAGGCCGGTTTCCGATTTCAGCGCGCCGATCAGGGCCGTGGCGGCGGCGGGTTTCATCAGCCCGGCCATGTCCTTCAGGCCGAGGACGTGGGCGCCGGCCGTTTCCAGATCCTTCGCCATCGCGACATAGTATTTCAGATCGTATTTTGATCTGTCCGGATCGTTGAGGTCGCCGGTGTAGCAGATCGTGCCTTCGCAGATCTTGCCGCTGTCGATCACCGCGTCCATCGCGACGCGCATGTTTTCCACCCAGTTCAGGCTGTCGAACACGCGGAATATGTCGACTCCGGAAAGCGCTGCCTGCGCCACGAAGGACTGCACCACGTTGTCGGGGTAATTGGTGTACCCGACGCCGTTCGACGCGCGCAACAGCATCTGCGTCAGGATGTTTGGCATCTTGGCGCGGATGTCGCGCAGCCGTTGCCAGGGGCACTCCTGCAAGAACCTGTAGGCCACGTCGAACGTCGCTCCGCCCCAGCATTCCACTGACAACAGGCCCGACATGCGCGCCGCATAGCTCGGCGCCGCGCGGACCATGTCGATCGACCGCATCCGGGTGGCCAGCAGCGACTGGTGCCCGTCGCGCATCGTCGTGTCGGTGATCAGCAGCTGCTTTTGCGCCAGCATCCAGTCGGCGACACCCTTGGCGCCTTTCGCGTCGAGGATCTGTCGCGTCCCGTCAGGGGCGGCATCGAGCACCTCAACCGGTGTGCGTGGCAATTTGATATCCGCCGCGGGACGCGCGCGCCCTTCCGTCTCGGGATGTCCGTTGACGGTGATGTCGGCGACATAGGTCAGGATCTTGGTCGCGCGGTCGCGGCGGATGGCGAAATCGAACAGTTCGGGCGTCGTGTCGATGAATTTGGTGGAGTATTCGTTGGTCAGGAAGACGGGATGTTTCAGCAGGTTGATGACGAAATCGATGTTCGTGCTGACCCCCCGGATGCGGAACTCGCGCAGGGCCCGGTCCATCCGCGCAATCGCCATTTCCGGCGTCTGGGCGCGCGCCGTCACCTTGGTCAGCAGGCTGTCGTAGAACCGGGTGATCACCGCACCCGAATAGGCGGTGCCGCCGTCCAGACGGATGCCCGGCCCGGTGGCGCTGCGGTACATCTGGATGCGCCCGTAATCGGGGATGAAATTGTTGAGCGGGTCCTCGGTCGTCACCCGGCATTGCAGGGCGTGTCCGTCGAGCTGCACGTCGTACTGGCTGGCACAGCCGGTCGCCTCGACGATGCTCTTGCCTTCGGCGATCATGATCTGCGCGCGCACGATGTCGATGCCCGTCACCTCTTCGGTGACGGTATGCTCGACCTGCACGCGCGGATTCACCTCGATGAAGAAGAACTCACCCGAATCCATATCCATCAGGAACTCGACCGTGCCCGCGCATTCGTAATTCACGTGGGCGCACAGCTTCTTGCCGAGGTTGCAGATCTTCTCGCGCTGCGTTTCGCTCAGATAGGGGGCAGGGGCCCGCTCGACGACCTTCTGGTTGCGCCGCTGCACCGAACAATCGCGTTCCCACAGATGATAGATATTGCCCTGTTTGTCGCCGAGGATCTGCACCTCGACGTGGCGCGCGCGCTGAATCATCTTTTCGAGATAGCCTTCGCCGTTGCCGAACGCCGATTCCGCCTCGCGCCGCCCCTCGAGAACCTTTTCCTCGAGTTCCTTTTCGTTCTCGATGGCCCGCATCCCGCGCCCGCCGCCGCCCCATGACGCCTTGAGCATCAGGGGATAGCCGACCTCGGCCGCCTGTTTGACCACCTTTTTCATGTCGTCGCCGAGCACGTCGGTCGCGGGGATCACCGGCACGCTCGCCTCAATCGCCACCTGCCGTGCCGAGGCCTTGTCGCCAAGCTGCCGCATCGTCGCGGCCTTGGGTCCGATAAAGGTGATGCCCGCCGCGTCGCAGGCATCGACGAATTCGGGGTTCTCGCTCAGCAAGCCATAGCCGGGGTGGATCGCGTCGGCCCCCGACATTTTCGCCACGCGGATGATCTCGGGAATGCTCAGGTAGGCCGCGACCGGCCCCAGGCCCTCGCCGATCCGGTAGGCCTCGTCCGCCTTGTAGCGGTGCAGGCCCAGCTTGTCCTCTTCGGCATAGACGGCGACGGTGCGTTTGCCCATCTCGTTGGCGGCGCGCATGATCCGGATCGCGATTTCGCCCCGGTTGGCCACGAGGATCTTCTTGAAATCAGCCATCCGAAAACTCCATGATGCAGGTGCAGCAATGCTAGGGTCAATTTCGCGCAGGAACAACAGGGTTTTACGGCCCGCGCGTCAGCCCTGAAGGTAGCGCCGGTCCGCCACATCGCCCAGGTCCGGCAGGCCGAGCTGCTGCATGTCGGCACGCATCTGTTGCGTCAGAATGTCTGCGGCATGGGCGGCCCCGGGCGCGCCGAAGGCGCCGAGACCATAGTGGAACGCCCGCCCCAGCATCACGAAATCCGCCCCCAGAGCGCGCATCCGCAAGATGTCGAGGCCGCTTTGCACGCCGCTGTCGGCGATCAGCGGCAGGTCCGTCGCGGCACGGATGCCGGGCAGCACCTGCGCTGTCGCGGGGCCCGCGTCGAACTGGCGCCCTGCATGGTTCGACACCCACAACGCGTCGGCGCCGAGTTCCGCGAGGCGGGGCGCATCGGCGGCGTTCAGCACGCCCTTGACGATCAGCGGCCCGTCCCATTCGGCACGCAGTTCCGCCAAGTATTCCCATCCCGGCGAGGTGCGCATCAGATAGCCGATATGCGCATTCGATGGCAGCGACAGTTTCGAGACGGCGGTATCGGCATAGCTCTCGATGAACCGCATCCGCGGCATCCCCAGCCGGGCGGTGCCGCGCGCCCAGGCCGGGCACATCGCCACCTGCGCGGCAAGGCGCGGCGTCAGGCGCGGCGGCTGCGTCAGCCCGCCCCGCACCTGCCGTTCGCGCCGCGAGGGGGCGGGCACATCGACGGTGACGACGAGGGTGTGAAACCCGGCCGTCCGGATGCGGGCCAGCATATCGGTTCGGATCCCCGGATCGCGCGGCGGATAGAGCTGAAACCAGCCCATGTCGCCCGCCAGCGGTCCTACCTCTTCGGGCAGGCGCGTCGCGACCGAGGACATGCAATAGGGAACACCGGTCTTTGCCGCCAGCCGCGCCAGCGTGCGTTCGGCATCCGGCCAGATCAGGCCCGACATGCCCACGGGCGCTATCCCGAAGGGCAGCGGATAGGTGCGCCCCAGAAACGTCGTCGTGAGATCCGGCGTGATTTCGCCGTGCAGGATCGACGGCATGAACGACACGGCGTCCAATGCGGCCCGGTTGCGTGCCGGCGTCGCCTCGTCGCCCGTCGCACTGTCGAGGTATTCCCAGACGAAGCGCGGAATCCGCCGTCGCGCGCGGTGGCGCAGGTCGGCGATCGCGGGCGCGCGGGCGTGCAAAATGTCGGTCGGATTGGCCATGACGACGATCTTAGCGGCACGCCCCGGCACCCGGTAGGGCGGATCGAGGCAATTGCTGTGGACAACATGGGAACAAATGTGGAACGATACTTTATCCGGCAGGTGTTTTGCACTAGATGACGATGATGAGCAGTTACAACGAAGACGACGCCTTCGAGGCCGCCGCCGGTGCCCCGGTCCCGCTGTCGCGCCGTGCGATGGCGGCGGGCATGGGTGCCACGCCCTATATGGAGGGGCTGAACCCCGAACAGCGCGCCGCCGTCGAGGCCCTCGACGGGCCGGTCCTGATGCTGGCGGGGGCCGGCACCGGCAAGACCAAGGCGCTGACCGCGCGCATCGCGCATCTGCTGGTCACAGGCACCGCGCGACCCAATGAAATCCTCGCCGTGACGTTCACCAACAAGGCCGCGCGCGAGATGAAGAACCGCGTCGGCGCGCTGCTGGGGCAGGCCGTCGAGGGGATGCCGTGGCTCGGCACGTTCCATGCGATCTGCGTCAAGCTGTTGCGGCGGCACGCGGAACTGGCGGGGTTGAAATCCAACTTCACGATTCTGGATACCGACGACCAGATCCGCCTGATGAAACAGTTGATCGTCGCCGAGGATATCGACGACAAGCGCTGGCCCGCCCGGATGCTGGCGGGTATCATCGACGGCTGGAAAAACCGCGCGATCACGCCCGATAAGGTGCCGTTGGCGGATGCGAGCGCCTACGACGGGCAGGGAGCAAAGCTGTACGCCGCCTATCAGGCCCGGCTGCGCGATCTGAACGCCTGCGATTTCGGCGATCTGCTGCTGCACATGGTCACGATATTCCAGACCCACGACGACGTGCTTGATCAGTACCGCCGCTGGTTCCGCTATATCCTCGTCGACGAATATCAGGACACCAACGTCGCGCAATACATGTGGCTGCGCCTGCTGGCGGGCGGTCACCGCAACATCTGCTGTGTCGGCGACGACGACCAGTCGATCTACGGCTGGCGCGGGGCCGAGGTGGGCAACATCCTGAAGTTCGAAAAGGATTTTCCGGGCGCCCATGTCGTCCGTCTCGAACAGAACTACCGCTCGACCGAGCATATCCTTGCCGCCGCGTCAGGCGTGATCGAGGGCAACAAGGGCCGTCTGGGCAAGACCCTGTGGACCGATGCATCGGGCGGCGAAAAGCTGCGTCTGATCGGCCATTGGGACGGCGAGGAGGAGGCCCGCTGGATCGGTGACGAGGTCGAGGCGGGCCAGCGCGGCACCCGGGGCATGGATCCCATCGGGCTGGATTCCATGGCTATTCTGGTGCGCGCCAGCCATCAGATGCGCGCCTTCGAGGACCGGTTTCTCACCATCGGGTTGCCCTACCGCGTCATCGGCGGTCCGCGATTTTACGAGCGGATGGAAATCCGCGACGCCATGGCCTATTTCCGGCTCGCCGTCTCGCCCGACGACGATCTGGCGTTCGAACGGATCGTCAACACCCCCAAGCGCGGCCTTGGCGACAAGGCGGTGCAGACGATCCAGCGCACCGCGCGCGCGCATCGCGTGGGCCTCGTGCAGGGGGCTGCCATCGTTTGTGAACAAAAGCTGCTCGGAGGCCGCGGCCTCAAGGAGTTGACGCAGCTCGTGCAGGGCCTCGGGCGTTGGCACGGCCAGGTGCTGGCCGAGGCCGACACGCACATGGAACTCGCCCAGATGATCCTGGACGAGAGCGGCTACACCGGGTTCTGGCAGAACGACAAAACGCCCGAGGCGCCGGGACGCCTCGAAAACCTCAAGGAACTGGTCAAGGCACTCGAGCAGTTCGAGAACCTTCAGGGGTTTCTGGAACACGTCGCCCTGATCATGGACAACGAGACCGGCGAGGAGGGCGAGAAGGTCAGCATCATGACGCTGCACGCTGCCAAGGGTCTCGAATTTCCAGCCGTTTTCCTGCCCGGATGGGAGGACGGCCTGTTCCCCTCGCAACGCTCGATGGATGAAAGCGGCCTCAAGGGCCTCGAGGAAGAACGCCGCCTTGCCTATGTCGGCATCACGCGGGCCGAGAAGATCTGCACGATTTCCTTCGCCGCCAACCGGCGCGTCTATGGCCAGTGGCAATCGGCTCTGCCGTCCCGCTTCATCGACGAGCTGCCCGCCGAACATGTCGACGTCCTCACGCCGCCGGGCCTGTACGGTGGCGGATACGGTGCCGCGGGCATGGCCGCACAGGCGAGCCCGGCGGTGCAGGAAGGCATGGGATCGGATCTGCACGACAAGGCGAGCCGCGCCGACGTGTACAACTCGCCGGGCTGGCGCCGCCTGCAATCGCGGTCGCAACAGCGCGGCATGGGCGAGCCCGCCGAGGCGCGCAACATCACCATCGATCTCACCGCCGTTTCCGCCTTCGCCACGGGCGACCGGGTGTTCCACCAGAAATTCGGCTATGGTGTCATTGCGGGCATCGAGGGCGACAAGCTCGACATATCTTTCGACAAGGCGGGCGATAAAAAGGTGGTGGCACGCTATGTCACCGCCGCCGATGCGACAGACGATGTGCCGTTTTAAGGGCGCACCGGTCCGGAGCCGTCAGCGATTTCAGAGACTAACCGGTCCACACCGGCACAAGCGTCAGCACCAGTAGAATCGCCATTGCGACATTGAACATCCGCAGCAGGCGGGGCCGGGTCAGCAAGCGGCGCACCTGTGTCCCAAGGCTGGCCCAGATCGTCACCGACGGCAGGTTCACGCTGGCAAAGACGACCGCGACGACAAGCGGCGGCGCGACCCCGCCGCCACTGCCCATGAAATTCGTGACCGCATAGATCGCCATGTACCACGCCTTCGGGTTCACCCACTGAAACGCCGCGGCTTGCAGAAAGGTGAAGGGCCGTCCCTGCGCCTCGCCGCCCCTCGGCGGTGCCGCTGTCGCCACTTTCCATGCGAGCCACAGCAGATAGGCCGAACTGAGGATCTGCAACGCCAGCCGCGCCGTCGGATAGGCGGTGAACACCGACCCCAGGCCCAGCCCCACAAGCGTCACCATGAACGCATGGCCAAGCGAAATGCCGAACATGTGCGGCACCGTCCGCCGCAGCCCGAAATTTGCGCCAGAGGCCATCAGCATGATGTTGTTCGGCCCCGGCGTCACCGACGACACGAAGGCAAAGATCGCAAGGCCATAAAGAAGATCATAGGTCATGGCGCGACCATAGGGTGCCACACCGGACAAGATATCGCTTTTTGGCGCGCGCGCGGGATTTGTGCGATCGTGGAAGCGGATCTTGCCGTCCACAAGACCCCATAAACGAAAACGACGGCGCCCCGGGAGGAGGGGCACCGCCGCAATCGGCATTAAGTTCGGCGTCGGGGCAGGGAGGATGCCGCAACGCCGGGTCGTGTCTGGTTCGGCGGCACCCTCTCGGGAGGAGAAGAGGTGCCGCCGTTGCCCGGGTACGAACGGGCGCCGATGGGAGGACCGACGCGCGCCCCTACGGGGCCCAGTCTTACCGGCCCAAACCAATCTCGGGAGGAGAAGATGTTCGGGTCGGCCTTGCACCGGACAAGGGAGGAGGCGTCCGGTGCAATCTCGTTCAACGCGGTACCGATCCGGTCCGGTTGTGTGTCGGCGGGCCCCTCGGGGCCCGGTGTCGGTGCGGGCGGCGGCGTCAGGGAGGAGGCGACGCCGCCGCTTTCGCCGGGTGCGCCGGTCCCCGGAGGAAGGAGGCGCACCGTCCGGCTGGATCTCAAGGGGAGGAGCGATCCGGCCGAATGGGAAAATCAGTTCTCGCCGTAGGCCGCGAATTCTGCGATGCCGTGGATCGAGCCGCGGGCAATGCCGAGGTCGGCAAGCTCACGGTCCGACAGCGCGTCGAGTTCGTTGCGGGTGGTGCGGAACGTCGCGTACCGGCTCCAGCGCTCGGTCAGCGAGGTGCGCAGGTTGCGGATGCTCTGGCCAAAGGAGGCGCCAAAGGATCGGGTGTCTGTTGCGTATGCCATGTCTTCATCTTCTGTTATTGTATCCGGGCGGCTGCGCCCGGAGTGGGGTAAGTTGGGACCAGGTCCTTCGGCCCCTCAACGGTAAAGGCGCCGGTTGCTGCCTTCGAGACTGAAGATAGGCGTTTGCTGCGCCTGCACAATAGTCTGATGCTGCAATGCGGCTATGCACTATATGCATATGGTTAAAGGCCGATTTATAGGCGTTTTTTCGTGCCCCGGTCATCTGCTTGGGCGCTTTGCGTAAGGGCACCTTGCGCTTTGACGTCAAAATGCGCAGGTACATGCTGACACTGCGGTCCGCACAGGCGAACTGCCGCCCATGCAGCACCGGGTGGGCCAGATGACAGGCACACCGGTGACCGCCCACAGGAGCCCGCCCCATGTCCCTCACCAAAGACGCCATCCTTGTGACGCTGTCGCGCATCGGCCTGCCAGATGGCGGCGACCTTGTCTCGCGCGACATGATCCGTGCCCTGACGGTGACGGACGGCACGGTGCGTTTCGTGGTCGAGGCGCCCAGCCCGCAGGCCGCCCGCGCGATGGAGCCGCTGCGCCAGGGCGCCGAGATGGCGGTACGGGCGATGGACGGCGTCGAGACCGTCACCGCCGTGCTGACCGCGCATTCGGGGGCGGCAGGCGCGCCCGCAGCACCTGCCGCAGGGCAGGGCGAGCCGCCGCCGCTGACCATCGGCCGCCATCCGACGGCACAGGAAAACGCCCGCACGGGGCCGCAACCCGTGGACGGTGTGGCGCGGATCATCGCTGTCGGGTCCGGCAAGGGCGGTGTGGGTAAATCCACCGTCGCCTCGAACCTTGCGGTCGCTCTGGCCAAACAGGGGCGGCGCGTCGGCCTGCTGGATGCGGATATCTACGGTCCCAGCCTGCCACGGATGATGGGCATATCGGATCGCCCCAAAAGCCCGGATGGCAAGATCATCATCCCGCTGATGGCGCATGGCGTCACCTGCATGTCGATAGGTCTGATGGTCGATCCGGCCAAGGCCGTTGTCTGGCGTGGCCCGATGCTGATGGGCGCGCTGCAACAGATGCTGGGGCAGGTGGCCTGGACGCATCATCAGGCGGACGGCGGCCCGCTCGACGTTCTCGTCGTCGATCTGCCGCCGGGCACGGGCGACGTGCAGCTGACGCTGTGCCAGAAAACGCAGCTGACCGGCGCCATCGTGGTGAGCACCCCGCAGGACGTGGCGCTGATCGACGCGCGCAAGGCGCTGGACATGTTCCGGTCTCTCAATACGCCGGTCCTTGGCATGGTCGAGAACATGTCACTCTATATATGTCCCGATTGCGGGCACGAGGCGCATCTGTTCGGCCACGGCGGGGTCAAGGCCGAGGCTGCCGCTCTGGGGCTGCCGTTCCTCGGGGCGCTGCCCATCGATCTGGACACACGCCTGGCGGGCGATGGCGGCACACCGGTTGCGGTCGGCGACGGGCCGATGGCGCGCGCCTATGCCGGGATTGCCGCAGGCCTCGTTGCGGATGGCCTCGCCTAGAGACGTCGGCGCCGTCGACGACATCCGTCCGCGCGCTCCGTCAGTCCTGAACCGGTCATTCCCGCGGCGCTTCGGACATTGCACCTTCTGACGACGTCATTCCCGCACGGTTCTGGGATTGTCTGGAATCTGTCGTGGTTTCGGGGCGGTTCGCGCCCCCGATCAGCGTCATTCCCAGGTTCGCGCCGCATGACCATGTCAATGTACCACCGATTCCGAAGAATCGGCGGCCCGGTAGGGTCGATTCTGCCCTGCAGACCGCTGGGATTGGCTGGTTTCGTTCCGGTCGACGACCAGAATCACCCTTGGCGGCACCCCAGAAACAGGTTCGAGAAAAAAACTGCCTATTGTGGATAACCCTGTGGACTGTGTATCGAAACACAAGATGTAGTTCACATTGCTGTGAGCGACACCACCTGATAGGTCAACATATTTTTGGTCAACACGCCAAATGACCGCTGAACCCGTGTCCAAGCAGTCGTTCCCAAGAATTCCCATTGCGAGGGTGCAATTCCCACGTCATACAGGTCCCAGAAGACGAGCAGACAAGCCAAGGCCAACAAGAGCCACGGCAACCAGACTACTAAAAACAAAAACAAGAGGCAGGTTTCAACAGGCACTCTACTCGATCTTCACATTCCGGCGCGCGAGCGAGCAGACATCCCCCCAGGTGGCGCGCGCAGTCGGATGAAGCCCTTCACAGGGCAGGCGGACCGCTCAGTGGCAGCAGAGCGGTCCGCTTTTTCACGTCTAACACATCAGTTTCGCGCCAGAGCCGGCTTCATGTCAATGCCGGTTTCACGTCAGGGCCGGTTTCGCGCCGGGAAAGGAAAAACAGGAGCCATGCTCCAGGGTTTCACAGGCCAGCATCCGCAAAAGGTGGACGGGAAGGGGCGTATGTCCGTCCCGGCCGCCTTTCGGCGTGTGCTCGAGGCGCAGGATCCCGCGTGGTCCGACGGCCTGCCCGTAAAACTGCATATCAACTACAATCCGCGCCTGAAACAGCACCTGCGCGTCTATTCCGTTACCTCGATGTCCGCCGTGATGGAGAGTATCGAGCGTCTGACGTCGGGATCGAAACTGCACCGCGCGCTGAGCCGCACCTATCTGAATTTCACCGACGAGGTGACGATGGATAAGGACGGGCGCATCGTCCTGCCGCAGCGTCTGCGCGAAAAGATGGGCGTGGCGGCGGATGCCGAACTGTCGCTGGCGGGCATGGGCCAGTATTTCGAGATCTGGCAGGCAGCCGTGTTCGACGCAGAGGTGGACGCCGAACTCGACGCCTTCTTCGGCGATCTGGACGACGACGTCGATCCGCTGTCCCTCATTCCCGCCGCCCTGGCAGCGGGGGAATAGGCGATGCCGATGCAAGGCGCCGGTTCCGATCCGCACATTCCGGTTCTGCTGGCGCCGCTGATCGCCGCCTGCGCGCCGATCGGCGGTCTGTGGCTCGATGGAACATTCGGGGCGGGCGGCTATACCCGCGGGCTGCTCGCGGCAGGGGCCGCACGGGTCATTGCCGTCGACCGCGATCCGCTGGCGTTCCGGCTGGCCGAAGAATGGGCAGCCGCGTATGGCGACCGGCTTGTGCTGCAACCGGGCAGGTTTTCGGCGCTGGACATATATACTGACACACCGCTCGACGGCATCGCCCTCGATCTGGGTGTGTCCTCGATGCAGATCGACCAGGGCGCGCGCGGGTTTTCGTTTCAGAAGGACGGGCCGCTGGACATGCGGATGTCGGACACCGGCGCCTCGGCGGCGGATATCGTGAATGGCGCCGACGAGACGGTCCTCGCCGACATTCTGTATCTGTTCGGCGAAGAACGCGCCTCGCGCCGTATCGCCCGCGCCATCGTCGCCGCCCGGCCGGTCGAGACGACGCTGCACCTTGCCGATATCGTCAAGGGATGCCTGCCGCGCCAGAAACCGGGGCAGAGCCATCCGGCGACCCGCAGCTTTCAGGCACTGCGCATCGCGGTGAACGAGGAATATCAGGAATTGTACGACGGGCTGGCCGCCGCCGAACGCGCGCTGCGCCCCGGCGGACATCTGGCCGTCGTGACCTTTCATTCGGTCGAGGACCGGATGGTCAAGCGGTTCTTCCAGCACCGCTCGGGCGGCGGTGGCAATGCCAACCGCTATGCCCCCGAGGCCGATCCGGTGCCGCCCGCGTTTCGCCTGACCCGCAAGAAGGGCATCACCGCCGACGCCGCCGAGATGGCCGCGAATCCCCGCGCGCGGTCCGCGACACTGCGGGTCGGCATCCGCACCGACGCGCCCGCCGGGGTCGCCGACCCTGCCGATCTGGGGATGCCCGTGCTCGGATCCCCGACCGTGAAGGAGGCTCGCTGAATGCGCGGCATATTGTATGTTCTGTCCACGCTGGCGGTGATCGGCCTCGCATTCTGGGCCTACCGCGAAAACTATGCCACCCAAGGCGCCTTGCGCGAGGTCCGCGATTTGAATGCCGAGATCGGCACCGCCCACGCCCGCATCAAGATGCTGAACGCCGAATGGGCCTACCTGAACCGGCCCGACCGGTTGCGCGACCTCGCCTTGCTCAACTTCGACCGGCTGGGCCTGATCCCGCTGCCGCCGACAGCTTTCAGTTCCGTGGACCGCGTGTCCTATCCGTTCCCCGATATTTTGCCGCTGGGCGAGATTGTCGATCCCGTCGACACCGCCTTCGAGACTGCCACCGGCGAGGATCCTTTATGACGTCTCTCGACATGCTGCGCCGCCCGTTGCGCCCACTGGCCCGCATCCTCAAGGCCCGCGAGCGCGGTGAGAACACCGAAGCGATCGCGGCCGCGAACCTGCGCGCCCGCCATGAGGCGATGCGCACGAAGGCCCGCGCCCGGGCGGAGGGACGGCTGATCGTGATGTCGGCGGCGTTCCTGCTGGCCTTCGGGGCCATTGGCGTCAAAATGGGCGCGCTTGCCAGCACCGACGCCACAGAGCCGCGCGCCGCCACCGCCGGGAACCCGATCATCGGCCAGCGTGCCGATATCACCGACCGCAACGGGCGCATTCTAGCAACGAACCTCGATACCTACGCGCTTTATGCGCAACCGCAGCAAATGATCGACCCGGTGCTGGCCGCCGCCGCCCTCGTCGGGATATTCCCCGATCTGGACGAGGCGCGGCTGCTGCGCGATTTCACCGGCGCGCGGCGGTTTTTGTGGGTCCGCCGCCAGATCGCCCCCGAACAGATGCAGGCCGTGCACGACATCGGCGAGCCGGGGTTGCTGTTCGGCCCGCGCGAAATGCGGCTCTATCCCAATGGCCCGATTGCAGCACACATCCTCGGCGGCGCCAGCTATGGCCGCGAGGGCGTCAATTCCGCCGAGGTGATCGGCGTGGCCGGGATCGAGCGCGAGTACGACGCCTTCCTGCGCGATCCGTCCAATGAGGGGCAGCCGCTGCAACTGGCGATCGACCTGACCGTCCAGGCCGCCATGGAGACGATCCTCGACAGCGGCATGACGCTGATGAACGCGCGCGGTGCCTCGGCGGTTATCATGGACGTGCGGACGGGCGAGGTTCTTGCCATGGCCAGCCTGCCGGATTTCGACCCCAACAACCGGCCGGTCGGCCCGACCAGCGGCGACCCCTCCGACAGTCCGCTGTTCAACCGGGCGGTGCAGGGCGTTTATGAACTGGGTTCGGTGTTCAAGATCTTCACGGTTGCGGCCGCCATCCAGGCCGGTCTGGTCACGCCGGACACCGTGATCGACATCCGCGGCCCGCTGGTCATGGGACGCTTTCGGATCCGCGACTACAACAATTACGGCACCGAACTCACGGTCACCGAAGTGATCGCCAAATCGTCCAACATCGGCACCGGACGGATTGCCCTGGAACTGGGCGCGGACCGGCTGCGCAGCTTTCTCGACTCGCTCGGCCTGCTCGAGATCACGCCGCTCGAAATCCCCGAGGCGGTCGCGGGCCGCCCGCTGTTTCCGGACACCTGGGGCGACGTCTCGACGGTCACCATCTCCTACGGGCAGGGGATCGCCACATCGCCGGTGCAGCTTGCGGCGGCCTACGCGTCGCTTGTCAACGGCGGCACCCGCGTACTGCCGACCCTGCTGCGCCGGGACGGGCCGGTGATCGGACCGCGCGTCGTCAGCGCGGAGGTGTCGCGGCAGGCGATGCAGATGCTGCGCGGCGTGGTCGAGTACGGCACCGCCTCGCTCGGCGAGGTCGAGGGCTACGAGGTCGGCGGCAAGACCGGCACGGCCAACAAGCCGAGCGCCACGGGCGGCTACTATGACGAGCGGGTCATCTCGACATTCGCGGGTGCCTTTCCGGCGTCGGACCCGGCCTATGTGATCGTCGTGACGCTCGACGAGCCTTCCGAAACATCCGGCATGCAGCCGCGCCGCACCGCGGGCTGGACGGCCGTGCCGGTCGCCGCCGAGATGATCCGCCGCACGGCACCGCTGCTGGGGCTGCGGCCGCAGGTTGAAGTGGCCGACCTGAGCGGTGTAACACTGACCTCGAATTAGAGCGGCGCATTCGGCCGGCAGACCAGACAGGGCGTAACGGCGATGGCGGATGACAAGATATCGACGCTTGCCGGGCTGGGCCTGCACGCGCGCGGCAATTCCGGCATAAAGACGGCGCGCGAGGCGCGGATCACCGGGCTGGCCGTCGACAGCCGCGATGTGAAACCGGGGTTTTTGTTCGCCGCTCTGCCGGGCAGCAGGATGCACGGCGCGGAATTCATCCCCAATGCCCTGCGGATGGACGCGGGCGCCGTTCTGACCGATCCGGCAGGCGCCGCCCTGATGACCGACGCGCTGCGCGCGGCGGATGTTGCGGTGGTGATCGCCGACGATCCGCGCGCCGCTCTGGCCAGTGCCGCGTCGCTGTGGTTCGGCCCCGGTCCCGAAACCATCGTCGCCGTGACCGGCACCAACGGCAAAACCTCTGTCGCCTCCTTCGCCCGCCAGATCTGGATCTGTCTGGGGCGCAGCGCGGTAAATTTGGGCACCACCGGCATCGAAGGCGCCTGGACCCATCCCCTTGCGCATACCACGCCCGAACCGATCACCCTGCACCGTGCGCTGGCGCAGGCCCGCGCCCACGGCGTCACCCATTGCGCGATGGAGGCCTCGTCCCACGGTCTCGATCAGCGGCGCCTCGACGGCGTGGTACTGGCCGCTGCCGGGTTCACCAATTTCACCCAGGACCATCTCGACTATCACCAGACCTTCGAGGCCTATTTCGCCGCCAAAACGGGTCTGTTCACCCGGATCATGGGCGAGGACGGGGTTGCGGTCGTCAACCTCGACGATGCCAAAGGTGCCGAGGTCGCGGCCATCGCCATCGCTGCGGGCCAGGAGGTTATCGCGGTCTCGGCGGGCGCGGACCCGGGCGCACGGATGACGCCGCAGCCGCGCCTGCGCCTGTTATCCCGGCGGTTCGATGCCACGGGGCAGGACATCCGCTTTGAATGGCAAGGTCAGGTGCATATGGCGCGCCTTGCCCTGATCGGCGGATTTCAGGCGGAAAACGTGCTGATCGCCGCGGGCCTGTGCATCGGCGCGGGCGAGGCGCCGGACGATGTGTTCCGCGTCCTGCCCGAGCTTGAGACCGTGCGGGGCCGGATGCAGCTTGCGGCGACGCGCGCCAACGGCGCCACCGCTTTCGTCGACTACGCCCATACGCCCGACGCGGTTGCCACGGCCCTGCGGGCCCTGCGCCCCCATGTTCTGGGCCGGATCACAGCCATTGTCGGCGCGGGCGGCGACCGGGACGCGGGCAAGCGGCCCCTGATGGGGGCGGCGGCGGCGCGCGAGGCCGATATGGTGATCGTCACCGACGACAATCCCCGTTCCGAGGATCCGGGCGCCATCCGTGCTGCGGTTCTGGCGGGCGCGCGCGCAGGGGGCGATGCCACGAAAATATCCGAGGCCGGCGACCGCGCCGAGGCAATCCTGCGCGGCATCGACGCCCTTGGCCCCGGCGACGCGCTGCTGATCTGCGGCAAGGGCCATGAAACCGGGCAGACCGTCGGCGATACGGTGCTGCCCTTCGACGATGCCGAACAGGCGAGCATCGCCGCCGCCGCCCTCGACGGTGTGCTGTGACCCGCGACGATCCCCATCCCGAAACCGGCCCGGCCCCGCTCTGGACCGATACCGACGCCGCCGCCGCCACCGGAGGCACCAATACCGCGCCGTGGCAGGCCGGCGGCGTGTCCATCGACACCCGCACGATCGAGCCGGGCGATCTCTTCGTGGCGCTGACCGCCGCGCGCGACGGCCACGAATTCGTCGCACAGGCCCTTGCCAACGGTGCCGCGGCCGCCCTTGTCACCCACCGCCCCGACAGTGTGCCGGGCGATGCGCCGCTGTTGATCGTCCCCGACGTTCTCGCGGCCCTCGAGGCAATGGGACGTGCCGCCCGCGCCCGCACGTCTGCGCGCGTGGCGGCCATCACCGGCTCGGTCGGCAAGACCTCGACCAAGGAAATGCTGCGCGCCGCTCTGTCAGGCCAGGGCCGCACCCATGCCTCGGTGGCCAGCTACAACAACCACTGGGGCGTGCCGCTGACACTGGCGCGGATGCCCGCCGACACCGATTTTGCGGTGATCGAGATCGGCATGAACCACCCCGGTGAAATCGCGCCGCTGTCGCGTCTCGCCCGTCCGCATGTCGTCATGGTCACGACAGTCGCCGCCGCCCACCTCGAGGCTTTCGACGATATCGACGGGATCGCCGCCGAGAAGGCGTCGATCTGCGAAGGCCTCTTGCCGAAAGGCACGGCCGTGCTGAACGGCGACCTCGATCAGACGCCGATCCTGCGCGCGGCGGCCGCCGATGCCGGTGCCCGGATCGTCACCTTCGGCGCGCTGCCCGGCAACGACTGCGTCCTCGCCGACGTGCGGGTCCGCGACGGCAGCACCGTCGCCACCGCAACCGCCCATGGCACGCCTCTGCACCTCAAGGTCCGGTCCGAGGGCCGCCATTTCGCCTGCAACGCGCTCGGCGCATTGGCGACGGCGACGGCACTTGGGGCCGACACGGCGTTGTCGCTGTGCGCCCTTGCCAGCTGGTTGCCGCCGTCGGGGCGCGGCGCGCGCGAAACCGTCGTGCTCGACGCCATCGCGCCGCATCTGAGGCTCACGCTGCTTGACGATGCCTACAACGCCAACCCGGCGTCGATGGCGGCGGCCCTCGACGTGCTGGCTCTAAGCCGGGTGCACGATGGCGTCGGCCGGGTCGGCAAAGGGCGCCGGATCGCCTTTCTGGGCGATATGAAAGAGTTGGGCGCCGATACCGCAGCCTTGCATGCGGAACTGGCCAGTCACCCGGCGATGGCACAGATCGACCGCGTTCACTGTATCGGTCCGCTGATGCGGCATCTTCTCGATGCGCTGCCAGAGGCGAAACGCGGCCATTGGGAGGCTGACGCAGCTGCCATGGCGGCCCGCGTTCCCGCCGCGCTGGACGCGGGCGATGCGGTGCTGGTCAAGGGATCTTTGTCGATGGGCCTTGCACGGATCGTTGACGCCGTGCGCAAATTGGGCCATCCCCCGCGCTAGTCGACACGCTATATCGCCGCAGGTTGCACGCTGATGGCACACAATATGGACGGAAACACCTGCAATGTTCTATTGGCTGACCGAACTGTCCGACGGAGGCGATTTCTTCAACCTCTTTCAATACATCACCTTTCGGGCGGGTGGGGCGTTCTTCACCGCCCTCATCTTCGGTTTCGTCTTCGGCCCGTCGATGATCAACATGCTGCGCCGCAAACAGGGCCGGGGTCAGCCGATCCGCGCCGATGGCCCCGAAGGCCACAGCGCCAAGGCGGGCACGCCGACGATGGGGGGGCTGCTGATCGTATCGGCACTGCTGACGTCGACGTTGCTGTGGGCACGGCTCGACAATCCGTTCATCTGGATGGTCCTCTACGTTACGCTGTCCTTCGCGATGATCGGGTTCGCCGACGACTACGCCAAGGTCCGCAAACAGACGTCGGCGGGTGTTTCGGGCAAACTGCGGCTGGCGCTCGGTTTTCTGGTGGCGGGGTCGGCGGCGTACTGGGCGGCGGCCTATCATCCCGTCGAGCTGACCAACCAGCTTGCGGTGCCCTTTCTCAAGGACACATTGATCAATCTGGGTTTCCTGTTCGTGCCATTCGCCATCATTGTCATCGTGGGTGCTGCCAACGCGGTGAACCTGACCGATGGCCTCGACGGCCTGGCGATCATGCCGGTGATGATCGCGGCGGGCGCCTTCGGGATCATCTCCTACGTCGTGGGCTCGTCGACCTTCGCCAATTACCTCGGTGTTCACGCGGTTCCGCGCACTGCCGAGATCCTGATCTTCACCGCCGGTCTCATCGGCGGCGGTCTCGGCTTCTTGTGGTACAACGCGCCCCCTGCCGCCGTGTTCATGGGCGACACCGGGTCGCTGGCGCTGGGTGGGGCATTGGGGGCCATTGCCGTCGCCACCAAACACGAAATCGTGCTGGCCATCGTCGGCGGCCTCTTCGTGGTCGAGGCGCTCTCGGTTATCATCCAGGTTCTCTATTTCAAACGCACCGGCAGGCGGGTGTTCCTGATGGCCCCGATCCATCACCACTACGAGAAGAAAGGCTGGGCAGAGCCGCAGATCGTCATCCGCTTCTGGATCATCTCGCTGATCCTCGCGATGATCGGCCTTGCCACTCTCAAGGTGCGTTGAAAGATTGTTTCCCCCGTTCTTCTGGTCGTAATTATCCCGGGGGGCGCAGCGGGGGCAGAGCCCCCTCCTATGCAGGAGGAATGCGATGATCGCGGTTCAAGGCTACACCGATCAACCCGTCTTCGTTCTCGGCCTCGGCCGGTCCGGCCTGTCCACGGCCCGCGCCCTGCGGGCCGGTGGTGCGCAGCCGCTGGTCTGGGACGACGGAACCGAGGCGCGCGCGCGCGCGCGCGACGAGGGGTTCACCCTGCGCGATCCTCTCGAACGGGCCGCCTTTGACGGCGTCGCGGCCTTCATCACCTCGCCCGGGATCCCGCATCTGTATCCCGCGCCGCATCCCGCCATCGCCGCCGCCTGGGCCGCGGGCGTGCCGGTGGACAACGACATCGGGCTGTTCTTCCGCTCTTATGCAACCCGCGACTGGGACACCTTCGACAGGATTCCGCAGGTCGTGGCGATCACCGGATCGAACGGTAAATCCACCACCGCCGCCCTGCTGCACCATGTCCTTGGCGCCTGCGACCGCCCGACCCAGCTTGCGGGCAACATCGGGCGCGGCGTCCTCGACCTCGACCCGGCCATCGACGGCGAAGTCGTGGTTCTCGAGCTGTCGTCCTACCAGACGGACCTTGCCCGCGCGCTGACGCCCGACATCGCCGTCTTCACCAACCTGTCGCCGGACCACCTCGACCGGCACGGCGGCCCGGGCGGGTATTTCGCGGCCAAACGTCGTCTGTTCGCCGAAGGCGGCCCCGACCGCGCGGTGATCGGCGTGGATGAACCCGAGGGGCGCTATCTGGCCAACCAGTTGAGCGCGAATGCCGCCGACGACCGCGTCATCGCGATCTCCGTTGCCGCGAAACTCACCGGTCCCGGCTGGCATGTCTTTGCCCGCAAGGGGTTTCTCGCCGAATGGCGCAAAGGGCGCCAGGTGGCCTCCATCGACCTGCGCGACATCGTGGGCCTGCCCGGGTCGCACAACCATCAAAATGCCTGTGCTGCCTATGCCTGCGCGCGCAGCCTCGGCCTTGCGCCAAGGGTGATCGAGGTTGCGCTGCACTCCTACCCCGGCCTGCCGCACCGCTCGCAGCGCATTGCCGAGGCGCACGGCGTCGCCTTCGTCAACGACAGCAAGGCGACTAACGTCGACGCCGCCGCGCGGGCGCTGCAGGCGTTTGGGCGCATCCGCTGGATCTGCGGCGGTCTCGAAAAACAAGGCGGGCTTGACGCATTGCTGCCGCACACAGGCTCTGTCGCAAAGGCCTATGTGATCGGGCGCGAGGCCGCGAGTTTTGCCCGGCAGCTCACCGGTGTCGATACCGAGGTCTGCACGACGATGGCCCGGGCGGTGGAACGTGCGGTGGCCGAGGCAGAGCCCGGCGATACGGTCTTGCTGGCCCCCGCCGCCGCCAGTTTCGATCAGTACGACAGCTTTGAAAAACGCGGCGAGGATTTTTCGGCCCTTGTCGAGGCGATGATCTAGGTGTTCAGTCCCGGCATCTGGTGGGTCGGATTTAGGATGAATCTGTCCGGCTCGGATGTCCAGATCTTGCAGATGTATTCGTAGGGCGTGAGGCCGCCGAGGGTCTTGAGCCTTCGCGCGTAGTTGTAGGCTGCCATGAAGTCACCAAGGTGGGTGTGCAGCTGATCGTGGCTGTCGTAATGGTAACGCTTCACGGTCGCCTCCTTGATCGTTCGGTTCATTCGCTCGACCTGGCCATTGGTCCACGGATGGTTTGGCTTTGTCAGGCGGTGCTCGATCCCGTTGGCCTCGCAGATCATGTCGAAGCGCATCTGCCGCGAGTATGCCGTGTTCCTGTTCCGCGGCTGCTCGGCGAACTGGATGCCGTTGTCCGTCAGGATGGTGTGGACGTGATACGGCACGGCCTCGAGCATGTGCTGGAGGAACTCCCACGCCGTCTTCCGGTCGGCTTTCTCGACGAGCTGGGTCACGGCAAACTTGCTGGTCCGGTCAATGCCCACGAAGAGGTAGAGCTTTCCTTCCGCGGTCTGCACCTCCGCAATGTCGATATGAAAGAAGCCGATCGGATAGCGCTTGAATTTCTGTCGCTTCGGTTTGTCCCCCTCGACGTCCGGCAGGCGGGATATGCCGTGCCGCTGCAAGCACCGGTGCAGGGCCGACCGCGTCAGGTGCGGGATCGTCGGTTGCAGGGCATAAAGGCAATCGTCCAGCGGCAGCAGCGTATGGCGTCGAAAGGCGACGATCATCGCCTCCTCTGTCTCGGTCAGAACCGTCGAGCGCGGCTCTCTCGGCCCCGTCTTCATATCCTCAACCGTCGCCCGCCTGCGCCACTTTGCGACCGTCTTGGGATTGATCCCAAGCTCTTGGCTCAACTGCGAGAGCGAAGCTTGCGATCGCTGTATTGCTGCTCTGACGGCGTGCGTGGTCGTGGCGCTCCCGTGACGAACTTGTCCCATAATGCTTCCTTCCATTCCAACGAAAGGATCACACCATCAAACCGTGGGATCAAACACCTAGGACCTCGACCGGGGCTCGAATTCTTTCAAAGAAATCGTTTCAAGGCCCGGCGATCGCCGTACCGGCGGCATGGCCACTCGACCAGGCCCACTGAAAATTGTATCCGCCAAGCCAGCCGGTGACATCCACTGCCTCGCCGATCACGTACAGGCCCGGCACGCTCCGCGCGGCCATGGTCTTCGATGACAGCCCGGCGGTATCCACGCCGCCCAGCGTCACCTCTGCGGTCCGGTACCCTTCGGTGCCATCGGGCCGCAACTGCCATGCGCCAAGCTGTGCGGCGAGGCCATCGAGCACCCGGTCCGGTACCTCGGCAAGCGGTTTCGCCATGTCGATCGGCGCCGTATCGACGGTCAACGCGCCGTGCTGTTCCAGCCAGGCGACCAGCCGCCCGGGCAGGTGTCCCGCCAGATGCGTCCGCAGCGCCCGGCGCCCTTCCGTCACTTTCGCCCGTTTCAGCATCTCCGCCAGATCCGCCCCGGGCGCAAGATCCACGGTCAGGTCCGCGCCCTCGTGCCAATAGGAAGATGCCTGCAATATCGCCGGCCCCGACAATCCACGGTGTGTAAACAGCATCGCTTCGTCAAAGGACGTCTGCGCTGCCGTTGCCCGCACCGGCACGGCAACACCCGCGAGGTCCGCAAACCGCCCCTCTGCAAAGGTGAACGGCACGAGGGCGGCACGGGGGGGGACCAGCCGCAGACCGAATTGTTCCGCCAGTCTGTAGGCAAGGCCCGTCGCCCCCATTTTGGGGATCGACCTGCCGCCCGTCGCCAGCACCAGATTTGCGGCATGGACCGTCGTATCGCGTCCCGCGCGCCGCAGGGTCACGCGCCAGGTGCTGCCCCGGACCACGTCGATCACCTGCGTCTCGAGCCACAGGTCCGCGTTGTTTTCGGCCATCATGCCGCGCAGCATGTCGACGATCTGCGTCGCCCTGCCGTCACAAAACAGCTGACCCAAGGTTTTTTCATGCCAGGCGATGCCGTGCGCCTCGATCAGTGCCAGAAAATCCGCCGCACCATACCGGTGCAGTGCCGATTTCGCGAAATGCGGGTTCTGCGACAGGAAGGCGTGCGGTCCGCAGTCCAGATTGGTGAAATTGCACCGCCCGCCGCCCGAAATGCGGATTTTCTCGCCCGGCGCCTTTGCGTGATCCACGATCAGCACGTCCGCACCCGCATTGGCGGCGCAGAACATGCCCGCCGCCCCGGCGCCAAGGATCAGCGTCCGCACTGTAATCGTGTCTGTCATGGCCGCCGCGATGCCTCAGGCACGGGCGGGACGCAAGCGCGGACGCGCAGGCGGCCCGGAATTTGCCGTGTTTGCGGGTAGCGTCACGGGAAATTATCCGCTACCCTCCTGGTCAGACCCGGAAAACGGGCGGACGTGAGGCAGATGGCGGTTTTTCTACATGACAGAGATGGTCTATGGGACGCTCCCTTTAAGGGTCGCTGATCCCGTTCTGCCACGCTGGTGGCGGACACTCGACGTATGGACGATGTGTTGCATCCTGATGCTGTTCGGCATCGGGCTGCTGCTGGGCCTCGCGGCATCGCCGCCGCTTGCGGCGCGCAACGGGTTGCCGCCGTTCTATTATGTCACCCGGCAGGCGGTGTTCGGCGGCGGGGCGATGGTCGCGATGATCGCGACGTCGATGATGTCGCCACAGCTGGTGCGCCGCCTGGGCGTTCTCGGCTTTGCGGCGGCGTTCGTGGCGCTTGCGCTGCTGCCGGTGCTGGGCACCGATTTCGGCAAGGGGGCGGTGCGGTGGTACTCGCTCGGGTTTGCAAGCTTGCAGCCGTCCGAATTCCTCAAGCCCGGCTTCGTCGTCGTCGTCGCCTGGTGCCTTGCGGCGGGGCAGGAGGTCGGCGGGCCGCCGGGCAAGACCATCAGTTTCACGATCACGATCATCGTCTGTGCCTTTCTCGCCCTGCAACCGGATTTCGGACAGGCCGCCCTGGTACTGTTTACATGGGGGGTGATTTACTTCGTCGCGGGCGCACCGATGACGCTGATGCTGATCCTGGCGGGTGTGACGGTTTTCGCGGGCACCCTATTCTATGCGATTTCGGAACATTTCGCCCGCCGCATCGACGGCTTTCTCAGCGCCGAGATCGCGCCCAACACCCAGCTTGGGTATGCCACCAATGCGATCCGCGAGGGCGGGTTCTTCGGCGTCGGCGTGGGGGAGGGCGAGGTGAAATGGTCGCTGCCCGATGCGCATACCGATTTCATCATCGCCGTGGCGGCCGAGGAATACGGCCTCGTCCTCGTGTTCGTGATCATCGCGCTGTACGCGATCGTCGTGATCCGCTCGCTCACCCGCCTGATCAGGGAGCGTGACCCGTTCATCCGTCTTGCGGGCACTGGCCTTGCCTGTGTGGTCGGCGTTCAGGCGATGATCAACATGGGCGTGGCCGTGCGCCTGCTGCCCGCCAAGGGCATGACGCTGCCCTTTGTGAGCTACGGCGGCTCTTCGGTCATCGCCAGCGGCATCGCCGTCGGCATGTTGCTGGCGTTTACCCGGACCCGTCCGCAGGGCGAGCTGAGCGATCTTCTGGGCCGGTCGCGGTGACAGGGGCGCGCCATCTCGTGATTGCGGCGGGCGGCACCGGCGGGCACATGTTTCCCGCACAGGCACTGGCCGAGGAAATGCTCGCCCGCAACTGGACGGTGACGCTGTCCACCGATGCGCGCGGTGCGCAGTATACGGACGGATTTCCGGCAGCCGTCACCATCCAGACGGTCGCCTCGGCGACCTTCGCGCGCGGCGGCCCGTTGGCGAAGCTCGCCGTGCCGTTTCGCGTCGTGGCGGGCACCCTGCGTGCGGTCGGCGCGTTCCGGCGCTCCCGGCCCGCGGCGGTCGTGGGGTTTGGCGGCTATCCGTCGATCCCGGCGATGTCGGCGGCCTGGCTGCTGCGCCTGCCCCGCATGATCCACGAGCAGAACGGCGTGCTGGGCCGGGTGAACCAGTTGTTCGCGCGCCGCGTTTCCGCCGTTGCCTGCGGCACGTGGCCCACGCAATTGCCCGAAGGCATCACCGGCATCCACACGGGCAATCCGGTGCGCGCAAGCGTTCTCGACCGGGCGGGCGCGCTGTATATGGCGCCGGGGGATGCGGGGGTGCATATCCTCGTCATGGGCGGTTCGCAGGGGGCGCGGATCCTGTCGGATGTCGTGCCTGCCGCCATCGCGATGCTGCCGGCCGCGCTGCGCGCCGATGTCCGCGTCAGCCATCAGGCGCGGGCCGAGGATGCGGACCGTGTGGCGCGGGCCTATGCCGCCGCCGGCATCCCTGCCGATATCGAACCGTTCTTTGCCGATGTGCCGACGCGGATGCGCGACGCACACCTCGTCATCAGCCGCGCGGGCGCAAGTTCCGTGGCGGATATCTCGGTCATCGGCCGCCCGTCGATCCTGGTGCCGCTGGCCGCGGCGATCCGCGACGAGCAGACCGCCAACGCCCGCGGCCTCGTGGATGCCGGTGCCGCCGAGCTTGCCCCCGAAGACAGCCTGACGGCCGAAACGCTCAGCGCCCGCATCGCCGCGATCCTCGGCGATCCGGCGCGCGCGCAAACCATGGCCGAGGCGGCCCACGCCCAGGCCATTCCCGATGCCACGACCCGTCTTGCCGCCCTTGTCGAAAGGCTGGCGCGTGGTCAATGATGGAGACGAAAAATGGACGGTAATCCGCTTATGATCGCTGCAACCAAACTGCCCCTCGATGTGGGTCCAATCCATTTCACCGGGATCGGCGGCATCGGCATGTCGGGCATCGCCGAGGTGCTGCTCAACCTCGGATACACCGTTCAGGGGTCGGATGCGAAAGCCACGAAAATCACCGAACGGCTGAAATCGCTGGGGGCCGTGGTCTTCGAGGGGCAGGCGGCGGGCAATCTGGACGAGGCGCAGGTCGTGGTCATCTCCAGCGCCATCAAACCGGGCAACCCCGAGCTGGACGAGGCCCGCAAGCGCGGCCTGCCGGTGGTGCGGCGCGCGGAAATGCTGGCAGAGTTGATGCGCCTGAAATCCAACGTGGCCGTCGCCGGAACCCACGGCAAGACGACGACAACGACGATGGTCGCCACCCTGCTGGATGCCGGAAATTTCGATCCCACGGTCGTCAACGGCGGCATCATCCACCGGTTCGAGAGCAATGCGCGCACCGGTCTTGGCGAATGGATGGTCGTCGAGGCCGACGAGAGCGACGGCACCTTCAACCGCCTTCCCGCGACCATCGCCATCGTCACCAACATCGACCCCGAGCACATGGAGCACTGGGGCACGATCGAAAATCTGCGTCAGGGGTTTTATGATTTCGTGTCCAACATTCCGTTTTACGGCCTCGCCGTGTGCTGCACCGACAATGCCGAGGTGCAGGCGCTGGTGGGCCGCATCACCGACCGGCGCGTCACCACCTACGGCTTCAACGCGCAGGCCGACGTGGCCGCCACGAACCTGCGCTATGAAAAGGGCATCGCCCTTTTCGACATCGCCCTGCGGGCCGAGGATGCGGTGATCGGGGATTGCTCGCTGCCGATGCCCGGCAACCACAACGTCTCCAACGCGCTGGCCGCCGTCGCCGTGGCCCGGCATCTGGGGATGAAGCGCGAAGAGATCCGCACGGCCCTCGCGGCCTTCGCCGGCGTTAACCGAAGGTTCACGAAAGTGGGCGAGGTTGAAGGCGTCACCATCATCGACGACTACGGTCATCACCCGGTCGAGATCACGGCTGTCCTCAAGGCCGCGCGCCAGTCCATCGAAGAAGGCAAACGTGTCATCGCCGTCCACCAGCCGCACCGCTATTCGCGGCTTTCGCATCATTTCGAGGAGTTCTGCGCCTGTTTCAACGAAGCCGACGTGGTCGGCATCACCGATGTCTATGGTGCGGGCGAGGCGCCCATCGCCGGCGCCGGGCGTGACGACCTTGTTGCGGGCCTTATCCGGCACGGCCACCGGCACGCCCGCGCGGTCATCGACCCCGCCGATCTTGCGCGTCTGGTGCGCGAGCAGGCGCGTCCCGGCGATATCGTCGTCTGCCTTGGGGCAGGGACGATTTCCGCCTGGGCCAATGCGCTGCCCGCCGCTCTGGCGGACGCAGGTGCTGCGCGCGTGCCGGTATCGGATGCGGCAGGGTTGGACGCATGATCGTGATGACCGCGACCTGCGCCGTTCTTGCCGGAACGTTCCTTGCCGCCGTCCTGCTGTTCGGGCGCTTCGTCCTCCTTGCGCTGGGGTTTTTTCTGGCGGGTTCGGCCTTTATCGCGCTGCAGGCGCAGTTTTTCAACGGCTGGCAAAGCATCGCGCTGCTGGCCATGGCGCTTGTTCTGATCGCCCTGGGGTGGCCTGCATTCACGCGGCGCAAACGGGTGCAGCCATGAGGCCGGACGGATCGCACGCGGGCCGCGAGACGATGGCATGAGTTGGCCGGTCCTGTTTGCCTGCTTGTGGGTTTTCGCGGCCACCGTTACGGCGCTGCTGCCGATGCGGCGGCAGTTTGTCCCCGGGATTGCGCTGCTGGCCGCGGCGCCGGTGCTGATATTCTGGATGGGATCTGCACACGGCTGGTGGCTCGCGCTGGTCGGGACGGCGGCGTTCGTGTCGATGTTCCGCAATCCGCTTTTGTACCTGCTGGCCCGCGCGCGCGGCCAGAACCCGGAGATCCCGCGATGAGCCTGCCGTTGATCCTCGCCTTCCTG
The DNA here is from genome assembly GCA_963761735.1 of uncultured Alphaproteobacteria bacterium. Taxonomy (GTDB): domain Bacteria; phylum Pseudomonadota; class Alphaproteobacteria; order Rhodobacterales; family Rhodobacteraceae; genus CAVXHQ01. The sequence goes on along the minus strand of CAVXHQ010000001.1, from coordinate 454,319 downwards.
TGGCTGCTGTCCGCAAATATCGCCGCGATGATCCCCAGCAAGGACCGTCACTGGCGCCGCGCCTATATTCTTATCGCCGTCGGCATTCCGCTGGTCGGCTGGGTGACGGCCGCCGAGGGGCCGATCCTCGGACTGATCGTGCTGGCCGCCGGTGTCAGCGTATTGCGCTGGCCGGTCATCTATCTTGCCCGGTGGTTGCGTGGCCGGGGCCGGGCCCGCCCGGCGGTGCAGCCCGAGAGCGCCAGCGCCCGGACACCTGTGGAATGAGCCTGTGACGCCGCATCTGCCGACGCCGCGCGGCATCCTGACGCCCGCGCGGCCGCTCGCGGATCTGACGTGGCTGCGCGTGGGCGGCCCGGCGGAATGGCTGTTTCAGCCCGCGGACGCCGGGGATCTCGCCACTTTCCTGCGCGACCTGCCGCCCGAAATCCCGGTGTTCGCGATGGGCGTCGGATCGAACCTGATCGTGCGCGACGGCGGCATCGGCGGCGTGACCGTGCGACTGGGGCGCGGGTTCAACGAGATCGCGATCGCCGACGATGTGGTGGCCGGGGCGGCGGCCCTCGACGCGCATGTGGCGCGCCGCGCCGCCGCCGCCGGGCGCGATCTGACGTTCCTGCGCACCATCCCCGGCACCATCGGCGGCGCCGTGCGGATGAACGCGGGCTGCTATGGCGGCTATATGGCGGACGTGCTCGACCGCGTCGACGTTGTGCTGCGCGACGGCAGCCTCACGACGATCGAGGCCAGCGACCTGTCGCTGACCTACCGCAATTCCGCGCTGCCGGAGGGCGCGATCATCACTGCCGCGACCCTGCGCGCCGGGACGGGCGATCCCGACGCCCTCGCGGCGCGCATGGCGGATCAGCTCGCCAGACGCGATGCGACGCAGCCCACGAAAGACCGCACCGCCGGGTCCACGTTTCGCAATCCTGCCGGGTTCTCGTCCACGGGCCTCGCCACCGACACCCACGACCTCAAGGCCTGGAAGGTGATCGAGGACGCCGGCATGCGCGGCGCGCGGCGCGGCGGCGCGGTGATGAACGAGATGCACGCCAATTTCCTGACCAATGCGGGCGGCGCCACCGCAGCGGACCTCGAGGGCCTCGGCGAAGAGGTGCGGAAAAAGGTTTACGCCACGCGCGGCTTGACGCTAGAATGGGAAATAAGGCGTATCGGAAAATTCGAGGGCGAGGCAATCGTTCCGTTCGATGCGTAACGACCCTGCGCAGGACGACCGATTGCGCATGTGACCCTGTATTTTGGTACGCCTGAATTTCGGTGCATGCGAAACGTCACGCGGGGCCATGGTTTCGACGCCTGCTGGCGCAGGTGACAAGGCTCCCGGGCAAGGGGCGACAAAACGGGTCCCCCCGAATGGGACCGAAAGACAGACGCATCGCAAAGATGCGCGGGCGAGGCAGGGCAATGTCGGACGCAACGTCGGGCACATCCATATCCCACGACACCGATGCGGACGCGATGCGTGCGCAACTGAACGTCGTCGTGCTGATGGGCGGGCCGTCGTCCGAGCGCGAGGTATCGCTCAGTTCCGGCACGGAATGCGCCGCCGCTCTGCGGGCCGCCAATTGCATCGTCACCGAACTCGACGCCGGGCCCGATCTGGCCGAGCGTCTGCGCGACATCGCCCCCGACGCGGTGTTCAATGCCTTGCACGGTCGCTGGGGCGAGGACGGTTGCGTGCAGGGCCTGATGGAATGGTTGCGCGTGCCCTACACCCATTCCGGCGTCGGCACCTCGGCCCTGACGATGGACAAGGAACGCACCAAATCCACCTATCGCGCGCACGGCCTGCCCGTGGCCGACAGTGTTCTGGCCGATAAGGCGGCGGTTCAGGCGGCCCACGTCATGTCGCCGCCCTATGTGATAAAACCCTACAACGAAGGCTCTTCGGTCGGCATCTATATCGTGCCCGAGGGCGCCAACGCTCCGCCGGTGCTGGCCGACACGATGCCGCAGATCGTCATGGTCGAGGCCTATGCCGCGGGGCGCGAGCTGACGACCGCGGTGCTCGACGGGCCGGACGGCCCCCGGGCGCTGACGGTCACGGATATCATCACCGACGGCTGGTACGATTACGATGCGAAATACGCACCCGGCGGTTCGCGTCACGTGATCCCTGCCGAGATCCCGGCCCAGATCTTCGACGCCTGCATGGAAATGGCCGTGCGTGCCCACGTCGTGCTGGGCTGTCGCGGCCTGAGCCGGACGGATTTCCGCTGGGACGAGGAACGGTTTCACCAGGAGGGCGGACATGCGGGCCTGATCCTGCTGGAGACCAACACGCAGCCCGGCATGACGCCGACGTCGCTGGCGCCCGAACAGGCCGCCCACGCAGGCATTCCGTTCCCCCAATTGTGCCGTCTGCTGGTGGAGGACGCCTCATGCGATCGCTGATCCGGGCGGCCCTTTCGCGACGGCGCGAACCCGAGGCCGTCGCGGTCCGCCGCGATCCGGCGCCGACCCGCTGGGCCTATCGCTATCAGCGTCTGATGCTGACCCCGTCGTTCCGCCTTGCGGTGCGCGTCGGCGTGCCGTGCCTGCTGATCGCCGTCATCGCGGGCACCTGGTTTGGCCGGGAGGCGAACCGCACGATGCTCTCTGCCCAGATCGAAGAACTCAAGCAGAGCTTTCAGCGCCGGCCCGAATTCATGGTCGCGGGATACGAGATTACCGGCGCCAATGTCTCGCTTGCCACGGCGATCAGCGGGCTGGTCGAGACGGAATTTCCGGTGTCGTCCTTCGACCTCGACCTTGAGACGCTGCACGCGCAGGTCACCGATCTGACGGCCGTCGAGGAGGCGGTCGTGCGGATCAGCTCTGCGGGGGTGTTGCAGATCGCGGTGGATGAACGGCGCGCGGTCGCCGTCTGGCGCTATAGCGACGGGCTGCGGCTGCTGGACGATCAGGGCACGATGATCTCGATGATCTCGGCGCGCTCGGACAGGCCGGGACTGCCCCTCATTGCGGGGGACGGCGCCAAGGAGGCGATTGACGAGGCGATGGCGCTTTTCGCCGCCGCCGCGCCGATGGCGAACCGGGTGCGCGGCCTCGTGCGGATGGGCGAGCGGCGGTGGGACATGGTCCTCGACCGCGGTCAGCGGATCCTGTTGCCCCCCGGCGATCCGGTGGCGGCGATGGACCGGGTGATGGCGCTGCACGGTGCACAGGACATGCTTGGCCGCGACATCGCGGTGATCGACATGCGCAACGGCGCCCGCCCCACGGTTCGGCTGGGCGAAAACGGGGTATTATCGGCCACGCCGGTGGCGGCACCGGTTCAGTTGACGGGCGAGTGGTAAAAGGTGGGCGGTCCGGCAACAGCCGGGCCCTGCGACAGGACACGGCGAAAGACACGGGCCGGACAGGAATACACGGCACAGAAAAAGCCCCCGGCAAACAGGGGGCGTCACCTAAAACGAGCAGGCAGACAGCACATGCGGGATCTCTATCAGGCGCAACGCGCCATGCGGAACATTCGAAAGGCGGCGATGCAGCGGGGCGTGGTCGCCATCCTCGACGTGGGCACCTCGAAGATCGCCTGCCTCGTGCTGCGGTTCGACGGGACGGGCGTGGACGGACGCGAAGGCGCGGGTGCGATGGCCGGGCAAAGCGGTTTCCGGGTAATCGGGGCGGCCACGACACGTTCGCGCGGCGTGCGGTTCGGCGAGGTCGACGCGATACAGGAGACCGAGCGGGCGATCCGCACCGCCGTTCAGGCGGCGCAGAAAATGGCGCAGGTGCGCGTCGATCACGTCATCGCCTGTCTGGCGGGCGCGCGGCCCCGGTCCTACGGTCTCGACGGTGCCGTCGAGGTCGAGGACAGCACGGTCACCGAGAACGACATCGGCCGTGTGCTGGCCGCCTGCGACGTGCCCGATTACGGCAACGACCGCGAGGTGCTGCACGCGCAGCCGATCAATTTCGCGCTCGATCACCGCTCCGGCCTGATCGACCCGCGCGGCCAGATCGGCCAGACCCTGACCACCGACCTGCACCTGCTGACGGTGGATGCCGATGTGTTGCAGAACCTGTTGTTCTGCATCAAGCGCTGCGACCTCGAACTCGCGGGGCTGGCCTCGTCGGCTTATGTCTCGGGCATTTCCAGCCTCGTCGAGGACGAGCAGGAACTGGGCGCGGCCTGCATCGACATGGGCGGCGGCGCGACCGGCCTGTCGATCTTCATCCGCAAGCACATGATCTATGCCGATAGCGTGAGGATGGGCGGCGATCACGTCACCTCCGACATCTCGATGGGGCTTTCGGTGCCGATGGCCACCGCCGAACGGATCAAGACGTTCTACGGCGGCACCCATGCCACCGGCATGGACGACCGCGAGATGATCGAGATCGGCGGCGATACCGGCGACTGGCACCACGACCGGCGCACGGTGTCGCGCTCCGAACTGATCGGCATCATGCGGCCCCGCGTGGAGGAAATCCTCGAAGAGGTGCGGATGCGCCTCGACGCCGCCGGGTTCGAGCATCTGCCAAGCCAGCAGATCGTACTGACGGGCGGCGGCAGCCAGATCCCCGGCCTCGACCAGATGGCATCGCGGATTCTGGGCCAGCAGGTCCGCCTCGGACGGCCGCTGCGGGTGCAGGGCCTGCCGCAGGCAGCCACCGGCCCGGCCTTCGCGGCCTCTGTCGGACTGGCGCTGTTTGCGACGAATCCCCAGGACGAGTGGTGGGATTTCGAGGTTCCGGCCGAGAAATACCCGAGCCGGTCGCTGAAACGGGCGGTAAAATGGTTCAAGGACAACTGGTGATACGCAACATGTCGCTCATTTCGCGATATGCGGCATGAATCTACCGGCAATCTGCCCACATTTTGTGTGGATTTCGTGTTTTTGGCGTGACGCGAACTTATGGCTTCGGTAGGGTGACAAAAAAGTGACGGTAACGCGTCTGACGATCCGGGACAGGATCGGGGGGCGGATTTAAAAAGGCGGACAGGCAATGACACTGAATCTCTCGATTCCCGGTCAGGAAGAACTCAAGCCCCGGATCACCGTGTTCGGTGTCGGCGGCGCGGGTGGCAACGCGGTCAACAACATGATCGAGCAGGCACTCGACGGTGTCGAGTTCGTCGTCGCCAACACCGACGCGCAGGCGCTGCAGCAGTCGCGCGCCGAGGCCCGCATCCAGATGGGCGTGAAGGCCACCGAAGGTCTGGGGGCAGGGGCCCGCCCGACCGTCGGCGCCGCCGCAGCCGAGGAAAGCATCGAGCAGATCGTCGATCATCTGGCCGGCGCGCACATGTGTTTCATCACCGCCGGCATGGGCGGCGGCACCGGCACCGGTGCGGCCCCGATCATCGCGCAGGCCGCCCGCGAGCTTGGCGTGCTGACCGTCGGCGTCGTCACGCTGCCCTTCCAGTTCGAAGGCACCAAGCGGATGAAACAGGCGAACGACGGCGTCGAGGCCCTGCAAAAGGTCGTCGATACGCTGATCATCATTCCCAACCAGAATCTGTTCCGTCTGGCCAATGAAAACACCACATTTACCGAGGCCTTCGCGCTGGCCGACGACGTGCTGTACCAGGGCGTCAAGGGTGTCACCGACCTGATGGTCCGCCCCGGCCTCATCAACCTCGATTTTGCCGACGTGCGCGCCGTGATGGACGAGATGGGCAAGGCGATGATGGGCACCGGCGAGGCCGAGGGCGAGAACCGCGCCATTCAGGCCGCCGAAAAGGCCATCGCCAACCCGCTGCTCGACGAAATCAGCCTCGAAGGCGCCAAGGGCGTGCTGATCAACATCACCGGCGGCTACGACCTGACGCTGTTCGAACTCGATGAGGCCGCCAACAAGATCCGTGAAAAGGTCGATCCCGAGGCGAATATCATCGTCGGCTCGACGCTGGACCCGGACATGGAAGGCAAGATGCGCGTTTCCGTGGTGGCCACAGGTATCGATGCCGTCGCCCGCACCGAAGAGGTTCCAGTGCCGCGCCGGTCCATGCACGCGCCGCTGACGGACCGGACGTCGATGGAAGACGCCCCGGCACGGGCGGCGCCCGCGCGCCGTTCCGCGCCGCAGCCGGTTGCCGCCGTGGCGCCGCGCGCCGTTGTCGCCCCGGCGCCGCAGTACGAAGAGCCGCAGCAGGCAGAGCCGCAGTACGAGGATGAAATCTTCGAGGCGCCCGCCCAGCGTGCCGCCGCTCAACGTGCGCCGGAGCCGTCGCTGTTCGATGCGCAGGCCGGGGACGAAGAGGATTTTGCCGATATGGACGGGGCGGACGATCTGCCGCCACCCGCCTATCGTCCCCGCGCCGAGACCCCGGCGTCCCGCGATGACGCCAGCGCCTTTGTCGCGCCCCGCGCGCCGACGCCCGGCACGCCGTCGCCCGAGGCGCTCGCGCGGTTGCGCGCCGCCGTATCCAAAGAGCAGTCGGCCCCGCGCGGTCAGGCGCCCGCCCCCCGCGCGCCCGATACCGCCGAGCGTCCACGCCGGAGCCTTGGGTCGCTGATCAACCGGATGGCCGGTGGTGGCCATGCAGAGGCAGAGCCGCAGTCGTCGCGGCAACAGCCGTCGTTCGGATCGGGCCGAGAGGCACCCCGCACTGCTGTGCAACCGCAGGCTCAGCCGCAAATGGACGATCAGGATCACGATCAGGAGCGGATCGAGATCCCCGCATTCCTGCGGCGCCAGGCGAACTGAGAAACAGGATCAACGCAGCGTCAGTTGCGCTGAAGACATTGAAACGGGTCCCTACAGGGGCCCGTTTTGCGTTGTGGATCATTGGTTTAGCGCGTCGCGCGGAACGATGTGCAAGGACCCGCTAACCTTCGTTACCAAAGCGTTACAGACGGTTGCAAAGCGTGAATTGTCCCCGCCGCACGCAGGACCTATTTTACGGAAAACAACAAGACCCGAGGCCTCCGGCGTGCAGACCACTCTTCTGAGAAAAATTACCCTGACGGGAACGGGCCTGCATTCGGGCCGCCCCGTGCGGATCGAGGTGCGTCCCGCGCCTGTCGAAACCGGCATCGTGTTTATCCGTGCCGACCTGCCGCCGCGCGTGGCGCGTGTGCCCGCCCGGTGGGACGCTGTCGTCGTGTCGCCGCTCAACACCCGGATCGAAAACGCCTACGGCACATCGGTGTCCACGATCGAACATCTGATGGCTGCCCTTGCGGGCTGCGGCGTTCACAATGCCGAGGTGACGATGTCGGGCCCCGAGGTTCCGGTCCTCGACGGATCGTCGCGCCCCTTCGTGCGCGCGATCCTTGCTGCCGGAACGGCACGTCAGGGGGCGCCGCTGACAGTGATCGAGGTGCTGCGTCCGGTCGCGGTGTCGCAGGGCGATGCCACGGCGACCCTGCTGCCGTCCGCCACGCCGGAAATCGATTTCACGATCTCGTTTCCCGATGCCGCCATCGGCCATCAGCACCTGCACCTGAGCCTCGCGAACGGCGCTTTCGTGCGCGAACTTTCGGGGGCGCGCACCTTTTGTCGGGCCGGTGACATCGCGGCAATGCGCGCCCTTGGCAAGGCGCTCGGCGGCACCCTCGACAATGCGGTCGTCGTGGACGGCGCCCGCGTGCTGACACCGGGCGGCCTGCGTCACGCGGACGAGGCGGTGCGCCACAAGATGCTGGATGCATTGGGCGATATGGCGACGGCAGGGGCGCCGATCCTCGGCCTCTACGTTGGCGACAGGGCCGGCCACGCGACGACGAACGCCCTGCTTCACAGGCTTTTTGCAACGCCGGACGCCTGGCGTTTGCGGACCTGCGACGCGGCGCTCGCACGGCGACTTCCGGGGGCGGGCCTCGTTACCGAAGATCTCGCCGCTGTCGCCTAGGCGCAACCGGCGCCGCGCCGGAGGAGCCGCTGTGACCGATGGCACCGGGATAGGTCGGACGGATGGCAGGAAAAGCCTTTTTGCCGCCCGGCCTTTCGTGTTAACTCTGCGCAAAAGCGGGTGGCACGGCATCCGCGCGCCGATCCGTTCGGTGGACCAGCAAGTGAGATCGGGTTGCAGCAGATGAGCCGCAGGACATCGACGACAGAGCCGCGGCACGCGCGCCGGACGGCAGCTGCCGCCCTTTTGAGCCTGACGTTGATATCGGGATGTGCGGTGTTCGACCCAAAGGTCGAAGGTGCGCTGGATGCCTATTCCGCCGAAGAGATCTTTACCCGTGGGGAATTCGAACTGGACCGCGGTCAGGCCGACGACGCCGCATTTTACTTTGGCGAAATCGAACGGCTCTACCCCTACGCCGAACTGGCAAAGCGGGCGCTGATCATGCAGGCGTTCTCCTATCACCGCGATGAGGATTATCCCAATTCGCGGGCGGCGGCGCAGCGCTATCTCGATTTCTATCCCGCCGAAGAGGATGCGCCCTATGCGGCATATCTTCTGGCGCTGTCCTATTACGATCAGATCGACGAAATCGGCCGCGATCAGGGCCTTACGTTTCAGGCGCTTCAGGCGCTGCGTTTCGTGATCGAGACCTATCCCGACAGCGATTACGCCCGTTCCGCGATCCTTAAATTCGATCTTGCCTTCGATCACCTCGCCGCCAAGGAGATGGAGATCGGGCGCTATTATCTGCGCCGGGGCTATTACGCGGCCGCCGTAAACCGGTTCCGCGTCGTGGTCGAGGATTTCCAGACGACATCGCATACGCCCGAGGCGCTGCACCGGCTTGTCGAAGGGTATCTGTCGCTGGGCCTGACGGACGAGGCGCAGACGGCGGGCGCGATCCTTGGGTACAATTATCAGGCCACCGAATGGTATGCCGACAGTTTTGCCTTGCTCACCGGGCAGGGCCTCGAGGCGCGCGTTGCGGGCGACAACTGGCTGGCATCGATCTATCGTCAGGTGGTGCGCGGCGAATGGCTCTGACGCGGGTTGCGTGACGAGTGTCGCGTTTCGGTGACCGGTCCGGCTGCCTCCGGCGAGAAAATTCTGACGGTTGAAGTTGTGCCGTCGCGCGCGCTACTGAGGCGTTTCCTTGCGGCCTTGTTGTGGTAAGGAGGGGCGGCGCTACCCGATATAGCGCTTGTTTCCGGCCAGAGGCGCCCGATGCTCCGTTCTCTCGATATCACCGATGTGCTTATCATCGACCGTCTGACGCTTGCGTTTCAGCCGGGTCTGAATGTGTTGACGGGTGAGACGGGCGCGGGGAAATCCATCCTGCTGGACGCGCTGGGGTTCGTTCTGGGCTGGCGGGGCCGCGCCGAACTTGTCCGGGCCGGGGCCGAGAAGGGTGAGGTGACGGCGGTGTTCGATCTGCCGCACGGTCATCCGGCGCGCGCTGTCCTCGACGACGCCGGCATCGAGGCCGAGGACGAGGTGATCCTGCGGCGGATCAACCATCCCGACGGACGCAAGCAGGCCTGGGTCAATTCGGTGCGCGCCAGTGGCGAGGTGCTGCGGGCGCTGTCCGATTGCCTTGTGGAACTGCACGGACAGCAGGACGACCGCGGGCTGCTGAACCCGCGCGGTCATCGCGCGCTGCTCGATGATTTTGCCGGGGCGGCCAAGGATGCCGTGGCCGTCCGCGCCGCCTGGGCAGCCCGGCGCACAGCGGCGGCGGCGCTGAGCGCTGCGACGGACCGGCAAAAGGCGCTGCTCGAGGAAGAGGATTTTCTGCGCCACGCGGTTGCGGAACTGGATGCGCTGGCCCCCGAACCGGGCGAGGAGGCGCGGCTGGACGCCGAGCGGCGCGCAATGCAGGGCGCCGGGCGGATCCGGGACGATATCGCCAAGGCGCATGCGCTGCTGTCGGGCGGCAGCTCGGCGGCAGCTTCTGGCGGCGACGGCGGCGCCGAAGGGCAGGCGGCGGATGCGCTGCGCTGGCTGGACGGTGCCGCAGAGCTGGCCGACGGGCGCCTGGATGCGGCGATCGAGGCGCTCGGGCGCGCGCTCGACGCGCTTGGCGAGGCGGAACAGGCGGTGGCGCTCAGTCTGACGGACCTCGATTATGACGACCGCACGCTGGAGACGACCGAAGAGCGCCTGTTCGCGATCCGGGCGATGGCGCGCAAACACGATGTCGGTGCCGACGATCTGGCGGCGCTTGCCGATACGTTGCGGGCGCGGCTGACCGCGCTGGACGATGCCGAGGGCGACGTCGGCGACCTGAAAAAGGCCCTGGGTGTGGCTGGTGAGGCCTATGACGCCGCAGCGGCCCGGCTGAGCGCACAACGACGCGGCGCAGGCGCGCGTCTGGGCAAGGCGATGTCCGCCGAACTCGCGCCATTGAAGATGGAGCGTGCGGTGTTCACCGTGGTTCTGAAACCCGCCGATCCCGGCCCCGACGGCGTCGACGACGTGACATTCGAGGTGGCGACCAACCCCGGCGCGCCCTCCGGCCCGCTGGGGCGGATTGCCTCGGGCGGCGAGCTGAGCCGGTTCCTGCTCGCCCTCAAGGTCTGTCTGACGCGCGAAACCGAGGGGCTGACACTGATTTTCGACGAGATCGACCGGGGCGTCGGCGGCGCGACAGCCAACGCGGTGGGGCGCAGGCTTGCGGCGCTGGCGGCAGGCGGACAGGTCCTCGTGGTGACGCACAGCCCGCAGGTCGCGGCCCTTGGCGGGCATCATTGGCGGGTGGAAAAGCGCGTCGAACGGCGGATGGGGACCGAGGTGACGACCAGCCGTGTCGTGCCGCTGTCCGCGCCCGAACGGGTGGACGAGATCGCGCGGATGCTGGCCGGCGATACCGTCACGGATGCCGCACGCGGCGCTGCGCGAGAGTTGCTCGACAGCACGGCGGCCTGAACCGGGGGGGCACGAACGGTGTGGACCCGGCCGTGGCGGTCTAGCGGGTCGGCGCACTGCGGTCCGTGCCCGGCACGGTCCCGAGATTGGCGGCATTCTGGTTTCGGTCCGGGGGCTCCGCCGATGTGAGGTGCGGCAAACGCTGCCCCGCGAACACCGCGAGGCCGACGCCGACAACCGACAGCTGAAGCGCGCGGGACGGCGAAAACAAGACGGCGGCGACGGTCTGTGTGGCACGTGAATACATTCGTGCCATTGCCAGACCCTCGCCGCCAGATGTTTGCCGACTGTTGCCGACAGTAGTTGCAAATGGCGGATCGAGAGCCACTCACCTCTCCCTACCGCCCCTAAAACTATTTAATCTCGTGCCTTTCGGCTTGCGAAAGTCTTTCTACAATGAACTAAGGGTACGCTGGCAATTCTGTGAAGTCATACCCCATTTGCGGTAAAATCCGCGAAACGGTATTTTCACCCGATCACAAATAGCGTTCGGTGCAGGCGATCACCTCGCGCCATTTTAGAAAGAACAGCAGTTGTCCCGCGTCGGGGAAGAGGTTGAATTCTACCCAGGGATAATCGCTGCGGAATTCCTCGATAGTGCCGGGCGGCACCTGCGGATCCTGCATTCCGTTGAAGAAATGAACCGCGACCTGACCTGCCTGCTGGGCGACGCGCAGGGCGGCCAGTTCCACGGTCCAGTCGCTGGTCTCGTGCGCGATGATCTCGCGGGCAAAGGCGTCGTGGGCCGAGTGTTTGTCCGACAGACACACCTCCGAACCGCAGACCATCGCCTCGAAGACCTCGGGGATTTCAAACGTGGCGACATCTGCCCCGGATTTTCCATAGACCGCATGGATGAAGCCGCGTTTGCCCAGCCGGTGCGCCAGCGCGAACCCCGCCTTGACCATGAACGGCAGCAGATGCGGCGTATAGCGCGCACCCGCGAGGATGAACCGGTGCCATTTGTCCATCCGCTCGTATTGCTCTGGCCGGTTGAACGGCAGCACACCTGCCGCGCAGATCAGCGCCGCGACCCGCTCGGGGTAGGCGGCGTGCAGGGCAAAGGCATAATAGCTGTCTCCGCCCAGCGACACGATCGGCACACGGCCCATGTCGAGGTGGTCCATCAGGGCGACGAGATCGTCCGTCACCTGCGGGATATAGGCCGTGCCTTTGGCCAGCGGCGTCGAGCGGCCATACCCCGGCCGCACCGGTACGACGATTTTCATGCCGCGCCGCGTCGCCTCATCCTCGGCCGGGGCGGGCCAGCGCACGAGACCGTAATCGAGTGGCAGGAACAGGCAGGGTTTCCCGTCCGGATCGCCCAGAACCAGATAATCGAGACGGCGTCCGTCCGGCAGGATGAAGGTGCGGAACGGGCGCGGCGCCAGGGTGCCGAACCCCTCCGACGACATCGGCAATGTTGTGGCGCTGTCGTCGGTGAACTGCGCCATCTCCATCGTCGACAGGGTCAGGCGTACCAGTTCCGCCTGAGAACGGGTTTCGGTCTTCGACATGATGGATTTGATCTGCGCGCGGATCGTTGCGATGCTGCGTCCACGCGCGGTGGCGATATCGGCCAGCGGTGCGCCTTCGGCAAGGGCGCGGATCACCTCGCCCTCGGCGGGCGACAGATCGAAGGCGCCGCGCAGCATGTCGGTAAATCCGGCGGGCCAGCCCAGTTCGGACGCCAGTGCGATCACGAAGCCGGGTTCCGTTTCGGGGCGCACGAGGCGCAGGTGCATGAGGATCATCCGGTCGGCGCGGTCGGACCTGACACGGACCAACGTCGGCTCGCCGGTATTGCCGATCAGCAGGCGATGGATCTGTCGCGACAGAACCTCGGCCTCGCCCGGGCCGAGGGCCAGCGAACAGACCGGCGCACCGCGCGTCACGCCAAGGCTGAGCGACGCGGCGGCATTGACGTGGGTGACGTTGAGCGACCGGTCGACTGCAAATCCGGCGGCACGGTCGATCTGGCCAAGCAGATAGGCCGCGTCCGTGGCCTCGCCCGATGTGCCGCCAAGGACGTCGTTCAGGACGGTGTCGGCGCGCCGGAAATGACCGACGAAGGTCTCCATCTGCAGGACGGGAATCTTGTTTTCATTGGCGGTCGCCCGGCGCGGGGCGATCATCTCTTCCCACCGGTCGAGCAGCGCTTCATAGCGCGTCGGATCCACCGCGACCTCGTACAGACGGTCGATCAGATCGTCGTCGCAGGTGGTATCCGCCGGGTCCGGGGCCGATGGCCCCATCGTGGTTTCGTCGTCGCGTATCACGTCGATCCTCCCCCCCAACGGTCTCTAAATCAATGTGTTCGCCCCCTTATTTGACCGAATGGTAATATTTTCAGGACGCAAAAGCGAGTCTCAACCTTTGCGTAACGTCAATTGTCTTTTTACACAGCCGTGGCGGTGGGTGGCGGTGCGGCCTGACGGTCGGACTCTTGATCGGTCCGGCGACGTTCCGGGTCATGGCCCTTGCCCCTGACCGTCGCCGCAGGCCAGAAAGGGAACAGCGTAACCGGCCCCCCGAAAGCCCCGCGATGACCACCCCGACAGACCCGACCCCGACAGACCCGCCCGGAACAGTTCTGACCGCAACCTCCCCGGCGCGGACCGGACGGGTGCGGACCGACCGGGCAGGGACAGACCGGGTAGCGACAGACCGGGTAGCGACAGACCGGGCAGGGACAGACCGGGTAGCGACAGACCGGGTAGCGACAGACCGGGTAGCGACGACAGACCGGGCAGGGACATCCGCCGCATCCGACAACGGACCCGGCATCCAGGTGCCCGAGACTCCGTTGCGCGGCGGCGGGTTCACCGGACCTCTGGCGCAGGCCTATGCCACCTTACGGTCGAAAGGGCCCAGGGGTCTGCTCTTCTGGATGCTCGCCCTTGCCATCGGTATCGCCTCGGGGGCTGTCGCGGTCGCCTTTCGCCTGTCCATCGAATGGCTGCAGGCCACGCTCTACGGCACCGATGACATCGCCATGCTGCACACCGCTCTGGCGGGCCTCGCGTGGTACTGGATCGTGGCGATTCCCATCGCCGGCGGTCTTGCCGTGGGGCTGTTGCTGCACCGTTTCACCGACGACGGACGGGTCCGCGGCGTGGCCGAGGTGATCGAGGCCGCGGCCCTGTACGACGGTCAGGTACAGCGCCAGCGCGGTCTGGTGTCCGGCATCGCCTCGTGCATCACGCTGTCGACGGGCGGATCGACGGGCCGCGAAGGGCCGGTGGTGCATCTGGCCGCCGTGCTGTCGTCCTATCTTGCGCGGCTGATCCGCGCCGACGGCATCACCGGGCGCGATCTTCTGGGATGCGCGGTGGCGGCTGCCGTTTCCGCCTCGTTCAACGCGCCGATCGCGGGGGCGCTCTTCGCCCTCGAGGTCGTGCTGCGGCATTTTGCGGTGCACGCCTTTGCCCCCATCGCCATCGCCAGCGTCGCGGGGACGGTCGTCAACCGCACCGTCTACGGCGATCTGGCGGAGTTTGCGATGCCGATGCAGGGCATCCTTGAATTCTACCGCGAACTGCCGGCGTTCATGATCCTGGGCCTGTTGTGCGGTGTCGTCGCCGTGGCGATGATGCGCGCGATTTTCTGGGCCGAGGCGGTCGGCGACCGTGTGGTGGCGCGCACGGGCATGCCCGGCTGGCTGCGGCCCGCCGTGACGGGGGCGATGCTGGGCATCCTGGCGTTGCAATGGCCGCATATCATCGGCGTCGGATACGAAACGACGGCCCGCGCTCTGGGCGGCGGGCTGCTGGTGCACGAGGCGGTGGTGTTTCTGGTGCTCAAGATCGTGGCGGTCGCCATTACGGTGGCCGGTCGTATGGGCGGCGGCGTGTTCTCACCGGCGCTGATGGTCGGCGCGTTGACGGGCCTTGCCTTCGGGGTGACGGCCACCGCGATTTTCCCCGATGTTTCAGGCGCCTACACGCTCTACGCCCTTGCGGGCATGGGGGCCGTGGCGGCGGCGGTCCTGGGGGCGCCGATCTCCACGACCCTTATCGTGTTCGAGCTGACGGGCGACTGGCAGACCGGGCTGGCGGTGATGGTGACGGTCTCGCTCGCCTCGGCGCTGGCCTCGGTGCTGGTGGACAGGTCATTCTTTCTGACCCAGCTGGAACGGCGCGGCGTGCATCTGGCGGCGGGGCCGCAGGCGTGGCTGTTGGGAACATTTTCGGTGCAGTCGATCATGCGGGCGGCGGGGGCACCCCGGGCGGCACCGCCGGACGAATGCGCGGAACTGGTCCGCACGGGCTTGTGGCTCGACACCGACGCGACCCTCGAGACGGCGATGCCCCTGTTCGAGAAATCGAACGCGCGTTTCCTGCCCGTCGCGCATTTTCCGGGCAACGATGCGCCGCCCGAAATCTGGGGCGCGCTGTTCCAGGTAGACGCGCTGCGCACCCTGAACCGGGCGCTGGCAAAGACGGCGGCAGAGGAACACAGCTGACCGACGGCCCTACTTGCCGGACGGGACGGTGCCGTGCCATCCTTTGGCCGACAGGCATAAATGATTGGTGAGTGACATGAATTTTCGCCCGCTCCCGCGGTGCGCACGCGGCTTGGCCGTCCTGCTTGCCTTCCTTGCCGCCGTGCCCGCCGCAGCGCAGGACCGCTCGGTCAATATCGCCCACATGATGCGGCAGATGCCCGCGACCGCGGCATTGCCGACCTCGCCCTACCGCGAGATCCATTTCTTCGACGTGCAGGCAGGAATTGCCGCTCTGGGCCGCACCGCAATAGGGCCGCAGACGGGCGAATTGCTGACGCGGTCGTTCCCGCCGTCGCTGTTCGACGCCCCGTCCGACGACATCGACGATACATGGCCGCGGATCGTCGGCTTTGCCCCGCGCGACGTGCGCTATGGCCTGACGACGGCAGGCGCGCCAAATGTCACGATCGTTCTGGCTCTCGACGACAAGGCGATGGCCGGCGTGGGGCCCGCGCTGCTTGCCAACGGGTACGAAGGCGTCGATCATCGGTTCGGGACGGTCTATGCGCGGCTCGGCGATTACCGGATGGATATCACCAGTCGCAACGCCGACGACCCATTCGGTGGTGCCCTCGGCCTTGCATCGCGCGTCGGCGTGCGCGACGACGTGCTTTATCAGGCCCGCGCCTGGGAGGATTTCGACGCGATTTCCGGACAGCCCTCTCCGCACCTGGCCGCCGTGCCGCCGATGCGCGCCATCCTCGCCGCGATTGACGATCCACGGTTCGACAGGCTCGCCCTTGTGCGCGCCGCGCTCGTCACCGACCCGACCGCCTACCGCGATCCTGTCGAGGACGCAGTCGCCGGTTTCGCCGAGACCGGCGAGACCGACGCGCTGGCCGACGACATGACGCAGATGCGCGCAGCGGCGGTTCCGGTGTGGACGACGGGCCTGTACGCCGACATGGCACACGGCGGCACAGAGATCGGCGTGCTCTTCATGGCCTATGGCAGCCGCGCAGACGCCGAAACGGCGCAGGCCGTCATCACCGCCGCATGGGACGCCCCGTCCGGCATGTCCGGCATGTCCGGGCGGACCTATCTCGACCTGTTCGGCACCGCGCCGGAATTCGCCATCACCGGCGCGGCGCCCGCCGTCCTTGCGATGATCCTGAACGATGTCGGCACACCGCAAGCGCGACTGTCCCAGCGCAACCGGGCCTACGGCCGTCTGCTTGAAACCTATTGGCAGCGTGACATGCCGTTTCTGGCGCCGAACTGAGCGGTCAAAGTTCCTCGACAGCCACCTTGTCGGTGTAGAACGCCAGATGGCCGGTGATCTGCGACACGGCCTCCAGCGGTGCCTCATAGGACCATGCGGCGTCCTTGACCGATTCCGCAGAAGAGATGACCGAGTAATAGCTGGCCAGGCCTTTATGCGGGCAGGTCGTCACCGTGTCCGACGGCTCGAGGAACGCCATCGCCACATCGCCGCGCGGAAAATAGATGACGGACGCGTGGCCTCTCTCGCTCAGTTCAAGCGCCTGCGTCGTCTCGGCAATCACGGCGCCCGCGGCGCGGACCACCCAGGTGCCCGTCGCGGGGCGGATGGTAATGTCGGTGGCCATTCGTGGTCTCTCCTCAAAGGGGTATTGGTCGCGGTCGTCTGCGGCCCGGTCCGTCCTGAAAATCGCAGGATCTCTGGCGCTACAGCGGCGCGCAGGCCGCCTTCAGCCAGTCGAGCGCCGCGCCATCGACGCGAGGCCCGACGAGGGTCAGCGTATCCGCGTGATACCGGTCGATCCAGTCCTTTTCGCCGGGCGCCAGATCCGGGGTCCGGATCAGACGCCGGTCGAGCGGCACATGGGTCAGCGTTTCGAAATCGAGCATCTTGCGCGCATCGCCACCGGGCACATCCGGCGCATCGCGGACGACCATCAGGTTCTCGATGCGGATCCCGAAGGCGCCGATCCGGTAATACCCCGGCTCGTTCGACAGGATCATCCCGGCCTCCAGCGGCACGCCGTTGCGCCGCGAAAACCCCTGCGGCCCCTCGTGCACGCTCAGATACGCACCGACGCCGTGCCCCGTGCCATGGTCGTAGTCGCGGCCCTGTGACCACAGGAACTGCCGCGCCAGCGCATCGAGGTCGCGCCCCGCGACGCCTTTGGGAAACCGCGCCCGGCTGAGCGCGATCACGCCGCGCAGCACGGCGGTATAACATTCGGCGGCATCCCCGGGCGGCGGGCCGACGGCAATCGTACGGGTGATGTCGGTGGTGCCATCGGCGTATTGCCCGCCCGAATCCACCAGCAACAGTTCTCCGGGTTTCACCGGCCGGTCCGTCGCCTCATTGACGCGGTAGTGCACGATGGCGCCGTCGGACCCGGCGCCGCTGATCGTCTCGAAAGAGATATCGCGCAGCGCGTTGGTGTCGCGCCGGAACCCCTCGAGGGCCTGCACTACCGAAATTTCGGTCAGCCCGCCCCGCGGCGCCTCGGCATCGATCCACGCCAGAAACCGCACCATCGCCGCCCCGTCGCGCAAATGTGCGGCGCGCGCACCGTCAAGCTCGGTCGCATTCTTGCGCGCCTTTGGCAGGGCGCAGGGATCTGCGGCGTCGACACGTTTCAGGCCGTGTTGCGCGATGATATCGCCGACCGCCTGTGGCGCACTTGCGGGATCGATCTGCACGGGTCCGCCGATATCCGCGATGGCGGCCTCGAAATCGTCGAAATGCCGGACCGTGATCGCAGTGCCCAGATGGTCGCCAAGGCCATCCGCCTGACCGGGCAGGCAGAACAGGATGACGCCGGCGTCGTCCATGAGCATCGCAAAGGCCTGCGGCACCGGGTTGCGTTCGGTGTCACCGCCCCGGATATTGAGCAGCCATGCGATGCTGTCCGGCTGGGTCAGGATACAGGCGCGCGTCCCGGCTTTTGCCAACGGCACGGCCAGCCGGGCGCGCTTTTCCGCGTGGCTCTCGCCCGCAAGATCGTCGGGTTGCGCGAAAAACGGCACGCCCGGCGCGGCGGGCCGGTCGGTCCAGATCGGATCGACGAGGTTTGCCACAGGCTTCAGCGTCAGTCCGGTCCCCCCGAGCCTTTCGCGCAGGTCCGTTACACCATTCACGGTATGCAGCCACGGATCGAAACCAACGGTGCCGCCGCCCGGAAAATGTTCGGTCAGCCAGTCGCCGGGCTGCACCTCGGGCCAGTTCACCGGCGTGAACACCTCGGCCACCTCGGAGCGGACCTGCACGCGGTAGCGTCCGTCAACGAAAACGCCCGCCTCGTCCGCTGTCGCGATGCAGAACCCTGCCGATCCGGTAAACCCGGTCAGCCAGCCCAGCCGCGCGTCGCAGGGGGCGACATATTCGCCCTGAAACCGGTCGTGGCGCGGCACGATGAAGGCGTCGAGGCCAGCATCGGCCATCGCTGCACGCAACGCCTTCAGGCGCGGCGGTCCCTGTGTCGGATCACTCGTGACATCAAATGTCTGAAACACCGTCGCACCTTCTTCTTGCTAAAAATACTCGAAAACCCCGGCGTCAGCCAAATCGCCTCAGCCGGTTTTTCTCATCCCGCACGCCGTATGCCGCGTGCCCGCGCCCTCTTGCGCGGATCGCTTTCGAACAGGCCCGCAAGCTGTTCGGTCATCGCACCCGCGAGCTGTTCCACATCCGTAATCGTCACCGCGCGTTCGTAATAGCGGGTCACGTCATGACCGATGCCGATGGCAATAAGTTCGACGGCGCGGCGCCTCTCGACCATCGAAATCACGTCACGTAGATGTTTTTCCAGAAAATTCGCGGGATTTACCGACAGCGTGCTGTCGTCCACCGGCGCACCGTCGGAAATCACCATCAGGATCTTGCGCTGTTCGGGCCGCGCGACCATTCGTCGGTGCGCCCATTCAAGGGCCTCGCCGTCGATATTTTCCTTCAGCAGTCCCTCTTTCATCATCAGTCCGAGGTTGTCACGCACCCGCCGCCACGGCGCATCGGCGCGTTTATAGACGATATGACGCAGGTCGTTCAGGCGTCCGGGGCCGGCGGGCCGTCCATCGGCGAGCCATTTTTCGCGCGACTGGCCGCCTTTCCACGCCTTTGTGGTGAACCCGAGGATCTCCACCTTGACGGCACAACGTTCCAGCGTCCGGGCCAGAATGTCGGCACAGATCGCGGCGATGGAAATCGGGCGGCCCCGCATAGAGCCGGAATTGTCGAGCAGCAGCGTCACACAGGTATCGCGAAATTCGGTGTCGCGCTCGATCTTGAACGACAGAGGCGTGGTGGGGTTGGCCACCACACGCGCGAGGCGACCGGCATCCAGAATGCCCTCTTCCTGATCGAATTCCCAGGACCGGGACTGCTGCGCCTGAAGACGCCGCTGCAACTTGTTCGCCAGCCGCGATACGGCCCCTTTGAGAGGATCGAGTTGCTGGTCGAGGTAGGCCCGCAGACGTTCCAGCTCTGCCGGTTCGGCAAGATCCTCGGCGCCGACTTCTTCATCTAAATCGACAGTATAAACCGCATAGTTCGGGTCCGCGTCGGAGACCGGCATGGGCGCGGGCGGCTCCATCGGGGCCTCGCCCTCGGGCATTTCCGTCTCTTCGGCTGTCTCGGCGTCGGCGGCATCGTCCATCGACACCTGCGCGTCGCTCGCGTCCTCGCTATCCTCCTGGGACTGCTCGGGGGCGGCATCGGCATCCTCGCCGTCGCTTTCGTCGTCGCCGGTGCTGTCGGGCTCTTCCTGATCTTCGGCACCGTCCTCGGCACCGTCCTCGGCGTCGTCTTCGAGGTCGGGATCGTCGCCGAGCTGGTCGCCGTAGCCCAGATCCTCGATCAGGTCGCGGGCGAAGCGGGCGAAGGCCTTCTGGTCGCCCAGAAGGTCGGTGATCTGGTCGAGACGGTCGCCGCCGTTTTCCTCGATGAATCCGCGCCACAGGTTCATGACGTTGTCGGCGCCGTCGGGCAGGGGACGGCCCGTGGCGAGGTGGCGGATCAGATAGCCGGCCGCCACGGGGAGGGGCGCATCGCCCGCCGCGCGGATCTGGTCGTATCCCTTGCGTCTTGCGTCCGTGGCAATCCTGGCGTCGATATTGCCCGCGGTTCCGGGCATGTGCCGTGCCCCCACGGCCTCGACGCGGGCGGTTTCCATCGCATCGTACAGATCGCGCGCCATCTGGCCCTGCGGCAGATAGCGGTTGCCGATGCCCGCGTCGTGATAGCGGTGGCGCAGCGCCATGCTGTCCGCTGTCCCGCGTGCCAGCAATACCTCGTCGCGGGTCATCCGGCGCGACACCTGCGGCAGACGGATCTGATCGGCGGTCTGGCCGGCCGGGTCGACGGAAAACGCGACCTGCAGGTCGGGATCGCCCGCGATGACCTTCGTGGCCTCGGCCAGCGCCTTCTTGAACGGATCGGCGGGATTGTCGGAGGGTTTGTTCATCGGGTCGGGCCTGTGGGTGGGAATGTCAGTTCTTTATGCACGTGCGCCGCAACGGGGGAAAGGGGCGCCCCGCCGCACCCGAGCCCGGATTATTCGAAATAATCCGACGTCGAATTCTTTCAAAGAATTCGCTTCCTGGATAAGTCGCGGCATTCTTTCAAAGAAATCGCCTCGGGGTTCAGCCGTCGAGATCCAGAGACAGGGCGTGCAGGTGTCCGATGATCTGCGGACCGAGCGCCGCGTGCACCGCCCGGTGCCGTTGCAGCCGCGTGAGACCGTCCATCGCGGGCGCACGCATGACGACGCGCCAATGGCTCTCGCCGCTGCCATCGTCGCCGGAGTGGCCGGCGTGCAGGTGCGATTCGTTGACCACCTCGAGGGCATCGGGCGCGAACGCCTGCGTCAAAGCCGTACCGATCCGGGTTTCAAGTCCCATTATTTCGTCTCCCTGCCTCATTATTTTCCTCAGCCCCCTTCAATCCGGCGCCCCACGTAGTAGTATCTCAGGTCCGATGAGAAAAGGTAGCGCGATGAAGAAGGACGATCCCTTCGGGTTTGACATGTCGGTTTCCGGCGCGAAGAAAAAGAACCCGCGCGGGCGGCGGGGCATGTCCGGGGCGTTCGAGACGTCGACCCGGGCCTGCGACCATCCGGGATGCGACGAGCGCGGAAAATACCGCGCCCCCAAGAGCCCCGACGTGCTCGACGATTATTTCTGGTTCTGCAAGGATCACGTGCGCGAGTACAATCTCAAGTGGAACTTCTTCGATGGCGCGACGGAGGCCGAGCTCGACGAGCAGGCCGACAAGGACCGCGTCTGGGAACGCCCGACCAAGCCGTTCGGTAAACGCAGCGAAGAGCAGCGCGCCTGGGCCCGCCTTGGTGTCGACGATCCGCATCAGGTGCTGGGCGAGAACGCAACGCGCAATCCGGGCAAGTCGATCACCGGATCGACCCGCAAACTGCCCCCGATCGAGCGGCGCGCGGTTGAGATACTCGAGGCCAAGGATCATTGGACCAAGGCCGAAATCCGCAAGGCCTACAAAGGGTTGATCAAGGTTCTTCATCCGGACATGAACGGCGGCGACCGCTCTCAGGAAGAGCAGCTGGCCGAGGTCGTCTGGGCCTGGGATCAGATCAAGGCGAGCCGCAGCTTCAAGGACTGACGTTTCGCGTCAGAGGCCGCCACCGTGGGGGGCGGCCACATCCGAGGACGAACGTCACATCGCCGGCGGACGGGGCGTAAGCGGCATCGCCAGCAAGCTGTCCGGCAAGACCATCCTGAAGATGCTGTCACGCTCGTCGCACCAGATGCGCACGAGGCGATCGACGGCAAGCAGCGTCACGATCCACAAAAGCGCCAGCGCGGGAGAGGCGGCAAGGATAAGCGCCAGCGCGAAGGGCCCGAACATCGTGCCGTACAACGGCAATGCAAGCGATCCCGCGATGATCGGGGCGACGAAGGTGACGACGACCATCCCGAACAGCGTGCGGCGCAAAGACGCAGTTCCCAACAGTGGCAAGGCGAGGCGCAAGGCAATGGCGCCGCCCGCAGCCCCCGACGCCAGAACCCAGCATTCATAGAGTGTCAGCCACCGCTTGAGCAGTGCCGATCCGTCCAGCCGCAAAACGACGATGACGGCGAACAGGACGCCGAAACACGCCAACGCCAGATAGGCAAGCGCAAGGCTCTGCAGCCCCGGCGTGGGCAGCAGTCGCAGGGGGGGGAATTTCATTCAAGCAAACCTGTTTTTGTCCGGACGGGGCTGGTCCGGAGCGGATGCACCACAAGCATGGCACATCTAAGGCAAAATCGCCTTAAAACAGGTGCTTTCGCATCCTCGCCATCTGGCCTCGCGCCCGGGTCCGACGTCGCGGCCTACGCTTCGCTGACGGCACCCGCAGCAAGAACGGCGCCCGGGGTACCGCTGACCGATCCGCCCGGCGCCTCGTCGCTGATCGCGAGCGTGCCGTTCGAAATTGCGGGGGCAAGACTGGCCGGCGGGCTGATCGTGGTGGTGGCGGCGTCCGACATCAGGCCCAGAGACACCGGCGCGACACCGTCGCCCGGCGGGATCACCCACACCTCCTGTGCGCGCCCCTCGGCCACGGTGCCTGTCGTCCTCTCGAGGGTGAGGACGTTGTCGGCCACGTCGAAGGAGGCCAGAACCACCAGGTCGGCATCCTCGGCGGCGATGGTTGCGACATAGACCGGCCCTTGCGGCCCTTGTGGAACAAAGCGGTCCATATTGCCGATGCCAAGAACCACGATCAACGCGACGACGCCGCCGACGACCGCGGGTATCAGGCCAATGCGTGACCACAGGCTGCGACGTTTTTCGCGCGGGAAAAGCCGCGCCTGTATCGCCGACAGCACGCGGGCAGGGGGCGCCACCGGGGCGACATTCTGGAACAGACCGGAAAAATGCGTGGCCCACCGGGCATAGATCGTGCGGAACGACGGATCGACGGACAGGCGCGCCGTGCAGGCCTGCGCCTCGGCACGGGTCATCAGGCCCAGCGCGTATTCCGCCGCCAGCGCCTCATCCTCGTTTTCCGGCGTCAGTTGATCCGTCATGTCGACAGGCACTCTTTCAATTTGATCAGACTGCGGCGCAGCCACGTTCGGATCGTATTCAGCGGCACGGCATAGCGCGCGGCAAGTTCGGCGTAGCTTTCGCCTTCGACATAGGCGCGGCGCACCGCATCCGCACGGTCCGCCTCGAGTTTGGCCATACAGCCCAAAATCCGCGCCCGGTCAGACCCCGCCATCGCGAGGGCCTCGGGGCCGGGGCGGGTATCCGCCAGTTCGGCCGCCTCGTCGAGGCCGTCGTGTTTGGCGCGCCGGGTGCGCAGCCGGTCGATGGACTGGTTGCGGGCGATGGTGATGAGCCAGCTCATCGGCGACAATCCATTGACCTGATAGCGGTTCGCCGAATGCCAGATCTTGATATAGACCTCCTGCAGGACCTCTTCCGCTTCCGCGCGGTTATTAAGAACACGCAAGGCAACGCCGAATAGTTTCGCCGAGGTGGCGTGGTACAGCTGGGTGAACGCCGCCTTGTCGCCAAGCGCCATTCGGCCGAGCATCTTCTCGATCTGGACAGGGGTGGTCATGCGGGGGGTCATTGTCCTTGTTGCATCTGGAGCCGGTATCCCGCGTTGTCTGCGGGTAGCGACGTCGTCCGCATGGTTTGCGCGTCACGAATCTGACAATGATCCTGCCACTCCGAATGGCAACCACATTTTTCTCAATCCGACCGCCGCGGGTCGTGCCTGACGCAGGGTCGCACTGTCGCCGCCGGATGTCGGCCGAGGGTGACGCCCTGTTGCGGGGGCCTGGCTGCGGGCCCCGGTTGCACAATCGCGTCGCAGGGCCGGGTCTTGAACCCCAATGGCTTATGCGACATGAAGCGAGGCGAATATAGTGCAACGGCGCCCGCACCTTTGCGGCCTGTCGCACCCTCACCGACCCGCACCCTGCGGGCGGGACGATACAATGGCGTGCGGTATCTCACCGATACGCCTTGCGCGCTAAAGGATCAGGACATGGCCGACAAACAGGTTGGAAATTTGGGCGAAATGGCGGCAAAGCCGACCGAGGAAGTCTCGGTCCGCGATGTGTTCGGTATCGACACCGACATGGTGGTCAAAGGCTTCGAGGCGGGCGGCGACCGGGTGCCCGAGGTCGACGGCACCTATAAGTTCGACGCCGACACCACACTGGCGATCCTGGCGGGGTTTTCGCACAACCGCCGGGTGATGATCCAGGGCTATCACGGCACGGGCAAATCGACGCATATCGAGCAGGTAGCCGCGCGGCTGAACTGGCCGACGGTGCGGGTGAACCTCGACAGTCACATCAGCCGTATCGACCTTATCGGCAAGGACGCGATCAAGTTGCGCGACGGCGTGCAGGTGACCGAATTCCACGAGGGCATCCTGCCCTGGGCGCTGCGCAATCCGGTGGCGATCTGTTTTGACGAATACGATGCGGGCCGGGCCGATGTGATGTTCGTCATCCAGCGCGTGCTGGAACACGACGGCAAGCTGACGCTGATGGACCAGAACGAGATCATCACGCCCAACAGGTATTTCCGCCTGTTCGCCACCGCCAACACCGTCGGCCTTGGCGACACGACGGGCCTGTATCACGGCACGCAACAGATCAATCAGGCGCAGATGGACCGCTGGTCCCTTGTCGCGACGCTGAATTATCTGCGTCACGACGCCGAGGCCGCGATCGTGCTGTCCAAGGCACCGCACTATAATACCGAGAGCGGGCGCAAGACGATCGGCCAGATGGTGACCGTCGCCGACCTGACGCGCACGGCGTTCATGAACGGCGAGCTGTCGACCGTGATGTCGCCGCGCACGGTGATCAACTGGGCGCAGAACGCCGAGATTTTCCGCAACGTGGGGTATGCGTTCCGGCTGTCGTTCCTGAACAAATGCGACGAGCTGGAGCGGCAGACCGTTGCCGAATTCTATCAGCGCTGCTTTGACGAGGAACTGCCCGAAAGCGCCGCGAGCACCGCGATGAAGTAGGATCGCGGGTCCTCTCGGGACGGGGATCGCGCACGACAGGATGACCGGGGGATGCTCTGGGGGACGACGGACGTGTTGAGGCCGACGCGCGCTGCGATGAGGCGCGGTCGGCTTATCGGGGGTTGGCCAAGGCGCGCAGCCTCACGCCAGGATGGCCTTTGGAGCCGCAGGGTCCTGCGACCGGCGAGGCGCCATGCACAAAGCGGTCGTCGGGTGCCGGGTCACGATTTCATGCGCGTTGGCACGGACCTGTGATGAACCGATCTCTTCGCGCGGATGCGCACGGCTGCTTGATCGCGGTTGGCCGCTCGATGCGCTCCGGTACCGAGCATTTTGCCTTCGCAAATTCTTTGCGCCGGGCGATTTGAATGATCGATTTTCGGTGCGCCACACCTGAGTCGATTTACGGTGCGCCACACCTGAGAGCCGACGGCCGAGCCCAGTGCCGGCGGCCACGTACCACAATGGCTTATTCGGCTGCGACCCGGTCGGTACGAAGATCGGGCGTCAGGATCTGTGGCGCCGGTCTGAGCGGCGTTTTATCGAGTTTCGGACCCGCTATCGCGCGGACTTCGGGTGTCTGGGGAATTTGCGCGACAGGTTCCGCCGCTGGTTGTGCGGCACGATGCGCCTCTGCCGTCTCGACGGCTGCGCGCAGTTTTTCGGCAGCGGCAGCGGCGGTCATCCGACGAAACACAAGCATGTTCTGAAAGACAGTGACGCGCCCGGTAAGGCCCTGACGTTCCTCGCAGGGCAGGGTGTCCGTGCGCTGGTATTCCCAGCCATCGGCGGCGACCTCGTTCATCAATGTTTCGAGGGTGTTGGCAAACTGCGCCTCGGCGCCCTTGATGCCTTTGGCCTTGGCACCCTGTTTCGGCGCGGGCACCACTTTATATTCGAATTCAGCCATCACGTCCCTCATTGACCCCGTTCCGAGATTCGCATCCTAGCGCGCCTGCGCAGCGCATTCAAACCGTTGCCGCCGTCGGGGAGGCATATAGAGCCATGAAAGAAATCGGAGATATGTCCCCGAGCCGGGATAACGTGACACGCGAACCTCGTCGCGTCACTCTGACTGGCGCGGCGAAGCCACTCTATTTGCTGTCTTATTTGCGCGGCAGTGTCTGGCTGTCGTCAGCCTGCTCAAGGCGTTTGGCAGACCAGTTTGCAAACACGATGCCCGGCACGCCGATGAACAGCAGCAGCGCGAACGGGACAGTCCATTCATAGATTTCAAGGGGCGTCATGGGGTGCTTCCTTTTCCAATCTCCCTAAAACATAGTGCGCAAGGCCGTGAAATGCAATGCCGACCCCTGTCCAGACGAGTGCCGACAGGTCCGGTGTAGCAGATGTTTCCACCAAAGGCCTTAATACCGCGAACCCCAAAAGACCGATGGCGATCGCGTTGAAAAACCCCGCGATAAGCTTCATCCGCTCGTTGTGGATCGTCAAAGGGTCGCGGCTGCGTTTCATGGCCCGTCGATGCCGCTCACAGCCCGAGTTTCGCGGCCACCAGCGCGTTGACGGCTGCCGGATTGGCCTTGCCGCCCGTGGCCTTCATCACCTGACCGACGAACCAGCCTGCCAGCTTCGGGTTCTGTTTCGCCTTTTCGACCTGCGCGGGGTTGGCCGCCATGATCTCGTCGACCGCCGTCTCGATGGCGCCGGTGTCGGTGACTTGCCGCATCCCGCGTGTCTCGACGATCTCGGCGGGATCGCCGCCGGTGGTATAGACGATCTCGAACAGGTCCTTGGCGATCTTGCCGGAAATCTCGTCCGATTTGATCATTCTGACAATGCCGGCCAGTTGTTCCGGCGACACCGGGCTGTCGCCGATACCCCTGTCTGCGTCCTTTTTCAGTCGCCCGAACAGCTCGTTGATAACCCAGTTTGCCGCCAGTTTGCCGTCCGTGCCCGCTGCCACCGCCTCGAAATAGCTGGCGTTGTCGGTGTCCGCCGTCAGCACGCCGGCGTCATAGTCGGACAGGCCGAATTCGGCGATGAACCGCGCCTTCTTCGCGTCCGGCAGTTCGGGCAGGGCGGCCTCTATATCGTCGACCCAGCCCTGCTCGATCTCGAGCGGCAGCAGATCGGGATCGGGAAAATAGCGATAGTCGTGCGCCTCTTCCTTGCTCCGCATCGACCGGGTCTCGCCCTTTTCCACGTCATACAGGCGGGTTTCCTGCACGACCGTGCCCCCATCCTCGAGGATCGCGATCTGGCGCCGCGCCTCGACGTCGATGGCCGCCTGGATGAACCGCATCGAGTTCATGTTCTTGATCTCGCACCGCGTGCCGAGATGCGCGAAGTCCTGGCTTTCCTGATAGCGCTCGTAATCGCCGGGGCGACATACGCTGACGTTGACGTCCGCGCGCAGGTTGCCGTTCTGCATGTTGCCGTCGCAGGTGCCCAGATACCGCATGATCTGGCGCAGTTTGACGACAAAGGCCGCGGCCTCTTCCGGGCCGCGGATATCGGGGCGCGAGACGATTTCCATCAGCGCCACACCGGTGCGGTTCAGATCCACGAAGGACATCGCGGGATCCATGTCGTGAATGCTCTTGCCCGCGTCCTGTTCCAGATGGATCCGCTCGATCCGCACGCGCCGCGCGGTGCCCGCATGAGGGCCGGGGCCCATCTCGACCAGCACTTCGCCCTCGCCGACAATCGGATGGTACAACTGGCTGATCTGATAGCCCTGCGGCAGATCGGGATAGAAGTAATTCTTGCGGTCGAAGGCGCTCACAAGGTTGATCGCGGCCCGCAGGCCAAGGCCTGTCCGCACCGCCTGTGCCACGCATTCCTCGTTGATGACGGGCAGCATGCCGGGCATGCCCGCATCCACGAAGGCGACGTTGCTGTTGGGTTCGGCGCCGAATGTCGTGCTCGCGCCCGAAAACAGCTTGGCATTCGTGGCGACCTGCGCGTGCACCTCGAGGCCGATCACCATTTCCCAATCGCCGGTCGCCCCGCTGAGGCGTTTCGGGGTCGGGCTCGTGAAGGTCAGGTCAAGCATGGCAGTCTCCGGTCGGGCAGGTCGCGAAACAGACGACGTTGCGACTGTCTAGACGGGGCACGGGGCCGCTTCAAGATGCGGCGCTGAGCGGCGCGCCAGCCGACCGGTCGATTGCCGGCGACGGGGCGCGCGTCCGAAAACCGGATGCACGGTCGGCAGATCGCCGCCGAAATGGGCCCGGTCCGGGGCGCCGGGATGGACAGCGGCGTCTGAAACCGCGCACGAGGGCCGCGATCAACAGCGCCGGATGGCCCCAGAATGACGACGATTCCCGTTACCGCGATTCCCGTATCCGCACCCTCCGCTTCTGCGGTTCTGAACAGGGTTTCGCGGACCGCAACCCGCGCGGTCGCCGTGCTGGCCTTTGCCGGTCTTGCTGCCTGCGTCGCCGCCCCCGAGGCTTCGGTGTCCGAGATTGCCGTTGCGGCCGTCCCCTCGCTTGCGTGGCAGGCCAGTCCACAGACGGACCGCTGGACGCAGGCCACGATGACGGCGCTGCAATCGCAGGGCGCGCCACTGCTGGATATGGTGCCAGAAGACATCGCGGCGTGGTGCCCCGGTTATGCGACGGCCACGGACGCCGAGCGCGCGGCATTCTGGGCAGGCCTGCTGTCCGCCCTTGCAGAACACGAAAGCACCTGGAATCCGGCGGCTGTCGGTGGCGGTGGCCGGTGGTTCGGACTGGTGCAGATTTCGCCCGCAACGGCGCGGGGCTATGGCTGCGAGGCGCGCACCGGATCGGCCCTGCAGGACGGCGCTGCGAACCTTGTCTGTGCGGTGCGCATCATGGCAAGCACGGTGTTGCGCGACGGCGTCGTGGCGGCAAACCGGGGTGGTCTCGCCGCGGACTGGGGACCGTTCTCGAATGCCGGCAAACGGGCCGAGATGGCCGCGTGGACCCGCCAGCAGCCGTTCTGCCAGCCTGCTGGCGAATTGTAATCACGATTGCCGTCGACGCCGTTTGTCTGTGACCCAGAGGATGGCACCGCCGACAACGAAGTGTGAACCGGCGGTCGATTCGCCCTGAAAGATGTCGGCGGTTCTTTGCGCAGTGCATCAAGAAAATATTTCAAGGCGCCGAAATCTATATAGAATTTCGTTTCGGGCTGCGGGATTGATAACCGCTGACCGTTCGGTCAGTTTCTGCGCCATGCGTTCAGTGCCCAACATGCTCGCCCGCGCGACGATCGCGGCTGCCGCGATCTTCGCAACCGTGACCGCCTCGGCACAAGGCGCCGCGACCGATCCCACTGCCGATGAAGTCCGCCCGTCGGTCGCGTCCGACGGGGAGGTTACGTCGGGTCTCGGCACGATGCAGTTTGCGGCGTCCACGCTGCCGGAGGCTGCGTTTGACGCGGTGCCCGAGCCGGGCCTGGAGGGGTTTCGGCCCGCGGCGCGGCCCGGTTACATGGTGCGCTATCCCGTGACGGTGCAGACGGGCGCGCCGATCCGGCCCCGGCTGCGCGACTTTTACATCCCCGCCGCACGGTGGGACAATCGCCCGCAGGGCGACCTGTGGACGCGAACTGCCCTGACGGCCCTGCGCGAGAATGCGCCCGGCATCGTCGATGTGGTGCCGCGCGATATCCAGACCTGGTGCCCTGCCTACCCGGAAAATTCGGACGCCCGACGCCGCGCCTTCTGGGTCGGGCTGATGTCGGCCCTTGCCTGGCACGAAAGCCGTCACCAGCCGACGGCGGTCGGCGGCGGTAACCAATGGTTCGGGTTGTTGCAGATCTTTCCGCCCACCGCGCGCGGCTATGATTGCCGGGCGCGGACCGGCACCGACCTGACCGATCCGCTTCTGAACCTCAGCTGTGCGACCCGGATCATGGCCGTCACCGTGGCGCGCGACAATGCGATCGCCCTGAACGACGGGCGCTGGCGCGGCATCGCCGCCGACTGGGGCCCGATGGTGCAAACGCGCAAGCGCGAGGACATGATCGACTGGGTCAGCGGACAGGATTACTGCGTCCCGCAGGTCATGTCCGTGCCGCGTCCGCCCGCACGCCCTGCGGCCTTTGCATCTCTTGCCCCGGTTGCGCCGACGCCTGCCACACTGGACGCGCGCGTCAGCACCTCGACCGTGCCCGCCGCCGTCATGGACCGTCTGGGTGCCGGAACGCTCGATTTTTCGGTTTTTTCGACAATCGACTGAACTATTCGGCGCGCCGGGCATTGATATACCGAAGTACGACGTCTTCACGTCGGCCAAACCCTTCCTTTTTCAGGAGATCGTCATGTCCGCACCGAATACAGATATTGAACGCCAGCAAAAGAACCATTGGGGGCCATTGTCGGGTATCTCGCTGGGATTGATCACCGTTGCGGTGCTGTTCGTTGTTTTCCTGGTGTATGTCTTTGCCAGCGGCGACGACGTCGGCGACGCGGACGAGACGGTCGACGGGCGTACCGGAACGGTCGAAGATGCTGTACCCGTCGCCCCCGCCCAGGTGCCGACCGCCGTGGAAACCGTCACCTCCGAAACGCAGGTCACGGTCCCTGCCAGCGAAACTCCCGCCGTTCCCGCGACCGATATCGGGATGGATCCCGCCGTCGAGATGGATGTTGCCCCCGCGGCAGAGGCCGAAACGGCACCGGCGGTGGACGTGGAAACAGAAACGGTTCCGGCCACGGCGACCGACAACTGATCCCTTGGCAAGAACGATCCGGAAAAGAGATCTCCCCTCGAAGGTCTGCGCCGCCTGCGGGCGGCCTTTTTCGTGGCGGCGCAAATGGGCGCGCGACTGGGAGGCGGTGCGATACTGCTCGGACAGGTGCCGCGCGCAGAAGCCGACAGCACGCCGGCCGGCCGAGACATCAAGATAGTACTACCGGCTTCACTTTGCGCTTTGCCTGCGATACCGCCAACCGGGTAACGCGGGAGGATCAAGATGTCGGAACGGATCGAAATTGCCGGACTTCGGGTGGACGCCACCCTGTTCAATTTCATCGAGGACGTGGCGCTGCCCGGCTCGGAGGTTGATCCCGATACGTTCTGGCAAGGATTTGCCAGCCTCGTAACCGACATGATGCCGCGCAACCGGGCCTTGTTGGCGGTGCGGGACAACATGCAGGTTCGGATCGACGACTGGCACCGCTCCCACCGCAGCGATGCCGTCGATGCCGCCGCCTATACCGCCTTTTTGCACGACATCGGTTATCTGCTGCCCGAGGCCACGCCGTTTTCCATCGACACGCAGGGTGTCGACCCCGAGATCGCAACGATCGCCGGACCGCAACTGGTCGTGCCGGTCATGAACGCGCGTTTCGCGCTGAATGCCTGCAATGCGCGGTGGGGATCGCTGTACGATGCGCTTTACGGCACAGATGCGCTTGGCGATGTGGCCACCGGGGGCGCCTATGATCCGGCGCGCGGGGCGCGGGTGGTGGCCTGGGCAAAGGCGCATCTGGACGCCGTAGCGCCCTTGTCCGAAGGGTCCTGGGCCGAGGTGACGGAGATTTCGGTCGCGGCCGATCGCCTTGTGATGGCGCGGGCGGACGCCGGGGCCGGTCTGGCGGATCCGGCGCAGTTCGCGGGCTTTTCCTCAACGGAAGATACCCGACAAATCCTGTTGAAAGTCAACGGGCTGCTGATCGAACTTCATCTGGATCCAACGACGTCGATCGGCTCTGCCGATCCGACAGGTTTGTCCGACATCCGTCTTGAATCAGCGCTGTCCACGATCATGGATTGCGAGGATTCGGTCACCGCCGTCGATGCCGAGGACAAGGTGCTGGCCTATGCCAACTGGCTTGGCCTGATGAAAGGCGACCTGACCGAAACCTTCGACAAGGGCGGCGAAACCGTCACCCGTGCGATGAACCCCGACCGCACCTACCAGACGCCCACGGGCGGTACGCTGGTGGCCAAAGGCCGCGCATTGATGCTCGTGCGCAACGTCGGGCACCTGATGACGACGCCCGCGATCCTCGATGCCTCGGGCCACGAGATCGGCGAAGGTCTGATGGATGCGATGCTGACCGTTCTGGCCGCCTGCCACGATATCCGGGGCAAGCGCCTGAACAGTGCGCGGGGGTCGGCCTATGTCGTGAAACCGAAGATGCACGGCCCCGACGAGGTGGCCTTTGCCGACGAGATTTTCGGCCGGGTCGAGCAGATCATGGGCCTGCCGCACAATACCGTAAAGCTTGGCATCATGGACGAGGAACGCCGCACCAGCGCCAATCTGGGCGCCTGTATCCACGCGGCGCGCCACCGTGTCGCGTTCATCAACACCGGATTTCTCGACCGGACCGGCGACGAAATCCACACGTCGATGGAGGCGGGACCGATGGTGCCCAAGGGCGAGATGAAATCGCAGCCCTGGATCGCCGCCTATGAGGACCGCAACGTCGACATAGGCCTTGCCTGCGGTTTGCAAGGCCGGGCGCAGATCGGCAAGGGCATGTGGGCGATGCCCGATCTTATGGCCGATATGCTGGACCAGAAGATCGGTCATCCGCAATCGGGTGCCAGTTGCGCCTGGGTTCCGTCACCGACGGCGGCCACCCTGCACGCCACCCATTACCATTGCGTCAACGTCGCCGACCGGCAGCAGGAGATCGCACGCGGCGGCACGCGCGCCACGCTCGCCGACCTGCTGACCCTTCCCGTGGCGACGGGCCGTAATTTTTCGGACGCGGAAATTGCACACGAGCTGGACAATAACGCCCAGGGCATTCTGGGATATGTGGTGCGCTGGGTCGACGCCGGCGTCGGTTGCTCCAAGGTGCCCGATATCAACGACGTCGCCCTGATGGAGGATCGCGCCACATGCCGCATTTCGGCGCAGGCGCTGGCCAACTGGCTGCACCACGGCCTGATTGACGCGGACCAGGTGCGCGCGGCGATGGAAAAGATGGCCCGGGTGGTCGATAGTCAGAACGCGGGCGATTCATCCTATACGCCGATGGCGCCCGATTTCGACGGTGCGGCGTTTCGTGCCGCTCTTGCCCTCGTGCTCGACGGGCGAACGCAGCCCTCGGGTTATACCGAACCGCTGCTGCACCAGCATCGCCTTGAAAAGAAAGCTGAAAACGTATGATTACCCTGACCGCCGCGCGTTCGATCATTGCCCGTATCCTCAGTCACGGGCAGGAAACCGGGATGAAACCGCTCAGTGTCATTGTTTTGGACGCCGGTGGCCATCCGATTGCCTTCGAGCGATCCGATGGGTCCGCGCCGGGACGTTTTGCCATTGCGCAGGGCAAGGCCTATGGCGCCGTCATGCTGGGCATGCCCGGCAGTGCGCAGATGGCGCGGGCCGAGGCGCAGGGGTATTTTATGGCGGCCGTTAACGGTGTGTTCGGAGGGCAGGTGATACCCGTACCGGGCGGCGTGTTGGTGCACGACGAAGCGGGGACGGTGATCGGTGCGGTGGGCGTCACCGGCGATACGTCCGACAACGATGCCGCCGCAGCGATGGTGGGGATCGAAGGGGCCGGCCTGATCGGACTTGCGTAACGCGCGGGCGCCCGGAACGGCCGTCTCGGCATTGAAAGGGCGGCGGAACATGCGGTCGCCGGATGTGAGGTGATGCCGCATTTGCGCGGTTAGATCAGGGCGCTGTGCCATCGCCGCCGCGACAGTGTTGCCGCTTACGTCATTTTGCGCTTAAATTTTGAACAAAAAGGGCGTTGGCTGTCGAAAGTTCGGTCTCGCCACTGTTATGTGCCGGAAATGCAAGGTACTTTTGCTGGCGCATCGGCGTAGGCCGACCAATGTTCCGGCACGAGATGGAGAACAAGATGGCCCGACCCGTAATCGGCATCATCGGCAACGCCTTTCTGATCGCCGACACCTATCCTGCGCAGGGAACGGTGACGATGAACTGTGCCGCGATATCGGAAATATGCGACGCTGTGCCGCTGATCTTTCCGGCCGATCCGGCGCAGGTTAGCGTTGATGAGCTTATGGATATCTGCGACGGGTTCTTGCTGACAGGTGCGCGCCCGAATGTGCATCCGGCGGAGTACGGTGAGGTCGCGACGCCCGAGCACGGCGAATTCGATCTCGAGCGTGATGCGCTTGCCCTGCCGCTGACGCGCGCCTGCATCGAGGCGGGCCAGCCGATCCTCGGCATCTGCCGTGGTTTTCAGGAGATGGCCGTCGCGATGGGCAGTTCGCTCTACCCCGAGATCCGGGATCTGCCGGGGCGCGGCAACCACCGGATGCCGCCCGAAGGCACCCTCGAAGAAAAATTTGCGATGCGGCATGTGGTGACGCTGTCGCCCGGCGGGCCGTTCGCGCATATCTTCGGCGCCGCGTCGGTGCTGACGAATTCGCTGCACGGGCAGGGCCTCAAGGTGCCCGGTCCGCGTGTTCTGGTCGACGGGCTGGCCCCGGACGGCACGCAGGAGGCGATTTATATCGATGGGGCGGCGGGCTTTGCCCTCGGCGTGCAATGGCACCCCGAATGGCGCGCCGCCGAAGATCCGGTGTCGCGCCCGCTGTTTGCGGCGTTTGGTGCGGCCGTTCACGCATGGTCGAACCGTGCGGTCGGGCTGCGCCGCAGCGCCTGACGTCGCGGTCGCGCACCGGCGGGACGCTTCGGGGGATCGTCTCAATATCAGCGTCCGAACGGGACGCAGATGCCCATCCTGCCGGATGTCGAGTGCGCGCCTCACGTACGCAGCAGGCGGGCCTCGTGCGATTTCAGGCAGCGGCGCGCCGTGTCGCCGTAGCTCGCAGGTTCGCTCCGCAACTCGGGGAAAATCGCGAACAATTCCGCGCGCGCCGCCGCCCCCACGGCCCCGATGGCCACATCGCCGGGATGAAAGCTCTCGGTGGCGGCCCCTTCGGCGTAGACCACCTCGTGTTCGTCGAACATCATGTGGACGTAGGTGACGTGGCCACCGTCCTCGCGCGTCACATCGCACCCGTCGATCAGGTGTTTCGCCGCGACGAGAACTTCGCTCTCGCCGAACAGCAGCTCGGCGCGATAACCCTGAAACAACATTCGATGCTGCGGCGAGACGAGGATGTCGCGCCCCAGACCGGACAGCACGCCCGGACGGATGCGGATCGGCGCGAGGGCGCCCGTCGCAGGGACGCAGCGCTGGCCGATCCAGCGCACCGGTTGCAGCCCGTGATCCCGGGTGACGACCATATCGCCGGGCACCAGAGTTTCGATCGCGCGGGCGCCGCGCGGGGTGGCGATACGGGTGCCGGGCGTAAAGCAGACGATATCCTCGATCTCGGAAAAGAACAGGTTGCGCCCGTCGTCGAGCGTCACGGAGCCCGACAGGCCTCCGCCGACGCCCGGATCGGCGTTGGTGTATTGCAGCGTGCTCAGATCGGCATAAGGACCGAGATGCAGGACGTCGCCCCGCGCGCTTTCGCCGCCTTCGCCGCCGACCACCACGATATCGCCGGGACTGGCCTCGCCGAGCGGGCTTAGATAGATATCGTCGTCACCCGACCCGCCGAAAATCGTATCACCCTCGGCCACGTTGATTTCATCGGCGCCGTCGCCGCCATACAGCGTGTCCGACCCCAGACCGCCCGACAGCGTGTCGTCGCCGTCGTTGCCATATAGGGTGTCGTTGCTGATGCTGCCGGTCAGCGTATCGTCACCGCCCGCCGCATCTGCGCGAACGCCGCCGGTCGCGCCGCGTGCATCGAATGTATCGGCACTGTCGCTGCCGATGACGGCCTCGATTTGCGAAAACGTACCGGAGGTCGTGCCGCTGTCCGCCGCATAGGTGCCCGTTTCGGCATCGGCGTAGGTGACGGTCACGCCGGTGCCGGGGTCCATTGGCGCAAAGCTCAGGGTGTCGAGGTCGTCGGTATTTTCGCCGCCGACGACGGTATCGGTGCCTGCCGTCGCGTCGATCCCGAAGGTGTCGTCGCCGGTGCCGCCGTATATCGCATCGTCGCCCGTGCCGCCGTCGAGGCTGTCGTCGCCCCCGTCGCCGTACAGTTTATCATCGCCTGCGTCGCCGTGCAGATCGTCGTTGTTCGCGCCGCCAAAGACAGTGTCGTCACCGTCGCCGCCAAACAGCCGGTCCTCACCGGCCGCGCCATAGACCTCGTCGTGGCCGTCGCCCGCCTCCACGGTGTCGGCGCCTGCACCCGCCTCGATCAGATCGTCGTCGCCGCTGTCACCGGGCAGGATTGCGTCACGGCTGTCGACGCGGTCGCCGTCCGGATCGTCCGCATAGCCTGCGACGATGGAATCCGCGCCATCCGAGCCGGAGACGGTGCCGTCGGAAAACGGGATGCCGATGGCGTTGAGGGCGTAGGGATCGTCGATCTGTGTCGGCGTGACGCCGAGCAGTGTCAGGCTCTCGCCGCCCGGAAAGATCAGCACGGCATGGCCATCAGGATCGGCGGTGACGGTCACGTCGTTCACGGTGACGGGTGTGGTGCCGAAATCGCGGGTCAGGTTCGTGGTATCGAGGCCGTCGATCGCCGTGAACGTGCCATCGCCATTGTCGGTGGGCGCCGCAAAACCGGCTATCCGGTCCTGACCGCCGAAATCGGCCAGCACGATGGTGTCCTGGCCCCCGCCAAGCACGAGGTTCTCGATTTCCGAGAAGGTGGCGGTCGAGGTGCCGTCGGTAAAGGTGCCGGATTCGGCATCGGCATTACTCAGATCGACGCGCAGATCGTCGGTGACCGCCGACAGATCGAGGGTATCGCCCAGGACCTCTTCCTCGCTGTCGCCAAATATCGTGTCGGTGCCGAAATTGTCCTCGACCACGTGCAGATCGTCGCCGTAACCGCCCCAGACGTAATCGTCGCCGGTGCCGCCATAGACCGTGTCGTTGCCGAAAGAGCCGCGGACGTAATCGTCGCCCGCGCCGCCAAAGACGGTGTCGTCGCCGCGGTCGCCGTTCAGGCTGTCGTCGCCATCGCCGCCATAGGCCGTGTCGTTGCCGGTGCCGCTTTCGAGGGAATTGTCGCTCTTGCCGCCGAAAAGGGTGTCGTTTCCGGCGCCGCCGTCGACGAAATCGCTGCCTTCGTCGCCGTACAGGGTGTCGTCGCCCTCTTCGCCGTAGACGGTGTCATCGCCGGTGCCGCCGAAAACCGTGTCGTTGCCGGTGTTTGCATAGACGCTGTCGTTGCCGCCATAGCCATAGACAAGGTCGTCGTTGCCGCCCGTCTGGCTGTCCGAATTGTCGATCCGGTCGCCTTCGGGATCGCCGGGATAGTCGGTATTGATGACGTCGTCGCCCTCCGCGCCTTCGACGGTGAAATCAGGTGCGGGGGCAGGGATGCCCATCGCCTGAAGGACCAGCGGACTGGCGATCTGGGCCGGAGTGACACCGATGAAAGTAAGGGTAACGCCCGACGGAAAGGTCAGCATCGCGTCGCCGGTGGTATCCGCCGTCACGATTACGTCGGCTGTCGTGACCTGACCCGAGGCGGCGTTCATCATGCCGATGACGTCGAGACGGTCTGTTCCGGTAAAAGAGCCGTCGCCATTGGCGGTCGGCAGATCGAAGCCGCGCACGAGGTCTTCGCCGTCGCCGTCGCGCACGACCACCAGGTCGGCGTCGCCGTCCGGTCCGGTGCCATCGCCAAGGTCGATATCATCGTCGCCAGTGCCGCCTTTGACCGCATCCGCGCCGGTTCCCGCGACGATGGTATCGGCACCGCTGCCGCCGGTGATGCTGTCGTGGCCGTCGCCGCCGCGTATCGTATCGTCGCCGCCGCCGCCGAAAACCGTGTCGTCGCCCATGCCCGCGACGATGTTATCGCCCGCGGCCGAGCCCGTGACCACATCGTTGCCGTCGCGCGTGTCGACGTCGATGCCGTCCCCGCCCGCCGTGCCGTCCGCGGTTCCGTCGACCGTATCGTCGAGGTTCGTGGTCTCCAGCCGCTCGATCTGCGCAAAGGCGCCATTGGCCGGGTCCGCGCCATAGGCATAGGTTCCGGCCTCGTCGCCGGTATAGATCACATCGACGCCGCCCGAGGCCGCCAGATCGCCGAGGATCAGCGTATCGACGTCGGCCCCGTCCGCATCCTCGCCGCCAAAGAGGATGTCGCGACCGCCGTTCTCCTGCACGCGGATCGTGTCGTCGCCCGTGCCGCCCTGCACGCGGTCGTCGCCGGCACCGCCCGCGAGCGTGTCGTTTCCGGCGCCGCCGTACAGCGCATCACCGCCCGCGCCGCCGTCCAGGCTGTCATCGCCGGCGCCGCCAATCAGACTGTCGTTGTCGGCACCGCCCGCAATGGCATCGTCGCCGGTGCCGCCGATCAGGACGTCGTCGCCTGCTCCGCCGTCCAGCGTGTCGTTGCCTGCCTGACCAAAGAGCGTGTCGTTTCCGGCGCCGCCCGAGATGCGGTCGTCGCTGTCGTCCGCGCCGGGCGTTACCGCCGATGGCCCGGTCAGCACCACATTGTCGAGCTGGACACCGTGGTTGTCCTGCGTCCCGAGGCCGACGAACGACAGGGTGCCCGTGCCGTCACCCGCGCCGCCAAGCAGCGTGAACGCAAAGCTCTCCATCGTGCCGTCGGCGGGAAACAGCGTGTCGATCAGCTCGCCGTTCCACAGAACCTGCACGCCATTGTCGCGCGGCCCGATGGTGACGTCGCCCGCATCGAAGCTTAGCGTATAGGCCTCGCCGTCGGCGATGCCGGGGATCGTCTGGCTGATGGTTGTGTTGAACCCGGTTTCACCGAGGTCGGCGACGTTGTCGCCGTCGGTGGCAAAGGTGTTTCCCTTGCCGTCGTTGTGGATATCGAGGGCGCCCGATCCGGAAACCTGCCAGCCCACGGGATCGCCGACATAGCCGTAGCCTGTGGTGCGCATGCCGGTGGTGTCTTCGAACGAGCCGTTGACGATCAGGTTCGGCGATACCTCCCGCTCGGCCGCGCCGCCATAGAGCGTGTCGTCGCCCGCACCGCCAAGGATACTGTCGGCGCCGCCCCCGCCTGCGACGGTGTCGTCGTCCGCGCCTGCGTCGACCCGGTCGGTGCCCGCGCCGCCGTCGATGCTGTCGTTGCCCGATCCGCCCAGAATGCTGTCGTTGCCGTCCCCGGATGCGATCGTGTCGTTGCCGCCATAGCCTACGACCGTGTCGTCGCCGCCGGTGATGCTGTCGCCGTCCGCGTCGGAAAAGGAGCCGTCCATCGTGTCGTCCGCGACGGTGCCGTCCACCGCGTCATCGGCGGCGGGCCAGGGCGGTGCTGTCTGCACGCTGCCTTCGGTGAGCGGATCTGCCATCTCGCCGTCTGGCACGAACCAGATGCTGCCGTCATCGCCAAGGTGATAGATGCCCGGGTCGATGGCGTCCGTCCGCACGGTGCCGTCCGCAGCCCCCGTCCCCGACCACTCCCAGCTGCCCGCGCCGATCACCGTGTCTGTCGTGAAGGTTGCCGAACCGCCCGTAATCGCGTCGCCCTTGTCGAGAATGCCGTCGCCCAGTGAGACCAGATATCCGTTCGGCATGTGTCTTGTCCTTGTATCGGTCGGCGTATCGGTGGCACCCCCGAGGATCATCCTGCGTGCCAAAAGGGCGTAAAACGGATCGGTGGTCTGCCAGAGGGTCTAGCGGTTCTGTGGGGCGGTTTTGCGATTGGTCTGTGGCGGTGATGGGGTGGATTGCGTCCGGAGCGGTGCGGACGCGCTGAAACAAGGCACCGGGGTCGCGCGGAATTACTTTGCAAATAATGGATAATCTGTCGCAGGCGACGGCATTGTAGAAATGTTCTGCCACATTTCGGGCGATATTCCGGCGACGTCTGCGGCGCTCATGCGCTGCTTGTGATCCCTTGGCGCGCACGATAGTTTCGCAGTCGACACTGTAAACACCCGGGGGATAAGCGATGAAAATCGGTGCGCCGAAAGAGATTTTTGACGGCGAGGCCCGTGTCGCGATGACGCCTGCCTCGGCGCGCGACATCGCAAAGCTGGGCCACAGCTGCATGATCGAGGCCGGTGCAGGTCTTGCCGCGGGCTTTCCCGATGCGGCCTATGCGGATGCGGGCGTCGAGGTGGTGCAGTCCGCCGCCGACCTGTGGAAGGACGCGGACGTCGTCGTCAAGGTGCGCCCGCCGTCCGACGCCGAGGCCAAGATGCTGGGCGAGGGCCAGACGCTGATCTCGTTCTTCTATCCCGGCCAAAGCGAAGACCTGTTGGCCCTTGCCAACACGCAGGGCGCCACCGTCATCGCGATGGATATGGTGCCGCGGATTTCGCGCGCGCAAAAGATGGATGCGCTGAGCTCCATGGCCAATATCGCGGGCTATCGCGCGGTGATCGAGGCGGGCAGCAATTTCGGCCGCTTCTTCACGGGACAGGTGACGGCGGCGGGCAAGGTGCCGCCCGCCAAGGTTCTCGTCGTCGGCGCGGGCGTCGCGGGCCTCGCGGCCATCGGCACGTCGACGTCGCTGGGCGCCATCACCTATGCCTTCGACGTGCGCCCCGAAGTTGCCGAACAGATCGAGAGCATGGGCGCGCAGTTCGTGTTCCTCGAATTCGATGCCTCCGAACTGCCGGACGGTGCCGACACGGGCGGCTATGCACCCCCGTCGAGCCCGGAGTTCCAGGCAAAACAGCTTGAAAAATTCCGCGAGATCGCGCCCGATATCGACATCGTCATCACCACCGCCCTGATCCCCGGACGGCCCGCGCCGAAACTGTGGACCAAGGACATGGTCGAGATGATGAAGCCGGGATCGGTGGTGATCGACCTTGCCGCCGAGCGCGGCGGCAACTGCGACCTGACCGTTCCGGACCAAAAGATCGTCAGCGATAACGGCGTCACTATCGTCGGCTATACCGATTTTCCGTCCCGGATGGCGACACAGTCCAGCACGCTTTATGCAAACAATATCAGGCACATGTTGACCGACCTTACACCAAAGAAGGACGGCAAGATCGACCACGACATGGATGACGACGTCATCCGCGGCGCCACGGCCGCCCACGAGGGCGAGGTGACATACCCGCCGCCCAGACCCAAGGTTGCGGCCATCGCCGCGGCGCCCAGGCGCGACAGGCCCAAGGAGCTGACCCACGCGGAAAAGCGTGAGCTCGAGACGGCGAATTTCAAGGCACAGACCCGGTCACAGGTGACGCTTCTCGCCGTCGGCGGCCTTGTGATGCTGGTGATCGGGGCGTTCGCGCCCGCATCGTTCATGTCGCATTTCATCGTCTTCGCGCTGTCGTGTTTCATCGGGTTTCAGGTCATCTGGGGCGTGGCGCACAGCCTGCACACGCCGCTTATGGCCGTCACCAACGCCATTTCCGGCATCGTGATCCTCGGGGCACTCTTGCAGATTGGCTCGGGCAACTGGCTCGTTGCGGCGCTGTCCTTCATCGGCGTGTTCATCGCCTCCATCAACATCGTGGGGGGCTTTCTCGTGACGCGACGCATGCTCGCCATGTTCCAAAAGTCGTAAGGGGGCAGACATGCTATTCAGTATCGGCATCACATCGGCCGCCTATATCGCGGCTGCGGTCCTCTTCATCCTGTCGCTGGGCGGCCTGAACAATCAGGAAAGCGCCAAGCGCGCCGTCTGGTACGGCATTGCGGGCATGGCCCTTGCCGTGGCGGGAACCGTATTCGGACCAGGGGTTTACAACGTCTTCCTCATCCTGATCGCGATCCTGGCGGGCAGCTTTGCGGGCTATTACGTCGCGGGCAAGGTTCAGATGACGGAGATGCCGCAGCTTGTCGCGGCACTGCATTCCTTCGTCGGTCTCGCGGCGGTGTTCATCGGGCTCAACGCCGACATCATGCTGACCGGCGTTCTGGTGCAAAAGGCAGCGGCGATCCTGGCGGGTGTTCCCGTTGTCGTCGACAGCTATGGAAACGCCGTCCTGCCGGTTCCGGCGGATCTCGATCTGACGGGGTTCGGCCAACAGCTCTGGGCCAAGGACGCGGTTGAAATCGCGATCCTCAAGGTCGAGGTGTTCCTTGGTATCTTCATCGGCGCCGTCACTTTTACCGGGTCGATCGTCGCCTTCGGCAAACTGGCGGGCCGCGTCGACGGCAAACCCAAAAAGCTGATGTTGCCGAACGACGACAACGCGATCCCCTTTATCTCGGGCCATTACCTGAACGCCGCGGCGCTGATCGCGTCGCTGATCCTCGGGCTGATGTTCGTGAACGGGTTCGGCATCTGGACGATGGTGCTGGTCACGCTGATCGCCGGTTTCATCGGCTGGCACCTGATCATGGGCATCGGCGGGGCGGACATGCCGGTCGTGGTGTCGATGCTCAACAGCTATTCCGGCTGGGCGGCGGCGGCGATCGGTTTCACCCTTGGCAACGATCTGCTGATCGTGACCGGCGCGCTCGTCGGCTCTTCGGGCGCGATCCTGTCGTATATCATGTGCAAGGCGATGAACCGGTCGTTCGTCAGCGTGATCCTCGGCGGTTTCGGCGGCACGACGGGACCGGCGATGGAAATCGAGGGCGAACAGATCGCCATCGACGCCGACGGCGTGGCCACCGCGCTGAACGAGGCGGACTCGGTGATCATCATCCCCGGCTACGGCATGGCCGTGGCACAGGCACAGCAGTCGGTCTCGGAACTGGTCCGCAAGCTGCGCGCCGCCGGTAAAGAAGTGCGTTTTGCCATCCACCCCGTCGCGGGCCGTCTGCCGGGGCACATGAACGTGCTGCTCGCCGAGGCGCGGGTGCCCTATGATATCGTGCTGGAAATGGACGAGATCAACGAGGATTTCCCGAAAACCGACGTCGCCATCGTCATCGGCAGCAACGACATCGTGAACCCGGCGGCGCAGGACGATCCGAACTCGCCCATCGCGGGCATGCCGGTGCTGGAATGCTGGAAGGCGAAACAGGTGTTCGTGTCCAAGCGCGGGCAGGGCACGGGATACTCGGGCATCGAAAACCCGCTGTTCTTCAAGGAGAATACGCGGATGTTCTATGGCGACGCGAAAAAGTCGCTCGACGAGTTGTTGCCCAAGATCGCCTGAGCGGCACGGGACATCGCCGGGCATCTTTTCGGCAGCGGACATCGCCGGGGGGCCACTCCCGGCGGTCTTTCGTCAGGGAGCGAGGTCCGTCCATATCCCCGGGGCGAGGTCCGCGACGCTCCACTCGCCGATGCGCCAGCGGATCAGGCGCAACGTCGGAAAGCCGATCGCCGCCGTCATCCGCCGCACCTGCCGGTTGCGTCCCTCGCGCAGCACCATCTCGATCCAGCTGTCGGGAATGGCGCGGCGCACCCGGATCGGCGGATCGCGGACCCAGACGTCCGGTGCGGCGATCCGGCGCGCGTCGGCCGGGCGTGTCATCCCGTCCCTGAGGAGCAGGCCGGTGCGCAGCGGGGCCAGATCCGCGTCGCACGGCGCGCCCTCGACCTGCACGAGATAGGTTTTCGCCAGTTTGTGCGCGGGGTCCGCGATCCGGGCCTGCAATGCGCCGTCATCGGTCAGCAGCAACAGCCCCTCGCTGTCCCGGTCGAGCCGCCCCGCCGGATAGACGCCCGCCACGTCGAGAAAGTCCGACAGTGTCGGGCGCGGGCTTGGGCTGCGCCGGTC
The DNA here is from genome assembly GCA_963761735.1 of uncultured Alphaproteobacteria bacterium. GTDB lineage: Bacteria > Pseudomonadota > Alphaproteobacteria > Rhodobacterales > Rhodobacteraceae > CAVXHQ01. Next base: position 410,626 of record CAVXHQ010000001.1, on the reverse strand, counting down.
GGTAAACTGCGACAGCACACCATAGGGCTTGTTCAGGGCGATGAGGCGCGGCATGCCGCCGTCCTAGCGCGGAATGATCCGGCGCGCCATGTCCCAGGACGCGCCCTGCGAGAACTGGCGCTGCCTTCGGCCGGTGAACGCCGGTCGGGGCCGGGTGACACAGGGGTGACGCGGTCAGGCCGAAGGTACGACTTTTGCGAACCGGGGGCAAGAAAACGCTTGATCTGCAAGGCGCGTTGGCGCACTTCGGCGCCATAGACGCCAACGCACGCGCCTCTGGCCAACCCACATCGGAACTGGCTACGCAGGAGCGGTAACGTCTCCCTTGGAACTGAGCGGTCTCGGGCTAGATCACTGCCCAATGGCCGGGTCTTTTGGAGATGATATGACTGTACATTTCGCAGGCAACGCAGAGTTGCCGGTTTCCGTTCCCACCCGTCTGAACGATTATGTCGCGGCGCATACCTTCGACAAGCCGACGCTTATCGTCGATGTCGACCGTGTCGAGGCGCAGTATGCCGCGCTGAAGGCCGGTCTGGGCCGTGCGACGATCCATTATGCCGTCAAGGCGAACCCGGCCGATGCGATCATCGAGCGTCTGGTCGGTCTCGGCGCGCATTTCGATGCCGCCTCGCGCGGCGAGATCGAACTGTGCCTCGGTCACGGCGCGCCCCCCGACCATGTGTCCTTCGGCAATACCATCAAACGGTCGCGCGATATCTCCTGGGCCGCGTCCAGGGGCATCACGCTGTTTTCGGCGGACGCCGAGGAAGAACTCGAAAAGATCGCCGAACACGCACCCGGCACCCGCGTCTACATCCGGCTGATCGTCGAAGTGTCGCAGGCCGACTGGCCGCTGACGCGCAAATTCGGCTGTGACCGCGACACTGCCTTGCGGCTGCTGGGATACGCCAGGGAGCTGGGCCTCGACCCGGTCGGGTTCTCGTTTCACGTCGGTTCACAGACACGCCGCGCCGAAATGTGGGCCCCGTCGCTCGATGCGCTGTCCGAAATCTGGCACGCCGCTCATGACGCTGGCCACAACCTGACGTTGCTCAACATCGGCGGCGGGTTTCCGGCGTTCTACGGCGAGGCCATTCAGGCGCCCACCGATTATGCCGCTGCCGTCATCGCCCTGATCGAGGACCGCTTTGGCGACGTGCCGCAGATCATGGCGGAACCCGGTCGCGGACTTGTCGCCGAGGCGGGCGTGATTGTCTCCGAAGTGATGCTGGTTTCGCGCAAATCGGACCGCGACATGCACCGCTGGGTCTATCTCGACATCGGGCGCTTTTCCGGGCTGGCCGAAACCGAGGGCGAGGCAATCCGCTATCAGTTCGAGACGCCGCGTGACGGCGATCCGATGGGGCCGTGCATCATGGCGGGGCCGTCCTGCGACAGCGCCGACGTGCTGTATGAAAAGCGGCCCGTGCAATTGCCGCTGACCCTGCGCTCCGGCGACCGGGTGCTGATCCGCAACACCGGCGCCTATACGAGCACCTATTCCAGCGTCTGTTTCAACGGTTTTCCGCCACTGGACGTCGTCACCATCTGACCTGCCGCCTTTGCAGGCATCTGTCACGGATTTCGGGGCCTCCGCAATAATCTTGCGGGGGCCTTTCGTTTGCAGCTTTACCGGATGCCCTGCCGGGCTACTGTCCGGACAGCACCAGCATCGGAGCGTATATGAGCAAGATCCAGGACCACCCCCTGCGCTACGAACTGGCGAACGAACTGCACGCGCGTCCGTTTCCAACCGTCAGGGCGCCAAGCCGGGCGGCCTATCTGGCCCTGAAACCGGCGGAAAACGCCGCCGGTCGCAACCGTGACGCCGACCGCGCGCATCTGGTGGCGCTGCTCGACCGGTTCGGCGCCAAACATCCCGCCCCCGGGGCCACCCATTATTTCGGCGAGATCGGTCAGCACCTGCTGAAATGGGAAAGCCACACCGAATTCGTCACCTACACCGTGTTCGGGCAGGGGGTGGCGCAGCGCCCCTTCGAGGCCGAGACCTTTGCCGTGTTTCCGCAGGACTGGCTGGATACCGCGCCGGGGGTGCGGATCACCTCGGCTCTGGTGCGGATCGAACTTGCCGAGACGACCGACGGTCTGGCCGAAAAACTTCAGGACTGGTTCGTGCACGAAAGCCTCGCGGTCAGCGAGGTCCTTGACGGACAACTGGTGATCGCGGGCGATTTTCGCATCGACAGCGGCGGGCACATGCGGTTTGCCGTCTTTGCCCGCCCCGAAACCGGCGCGCGGCGTACCGGCCGCGTGGTGCAGCGCTTGTGCGAGATCGAGACCTACAAGGCGATGTCGATGCTGGGCCTTGCGCGCGCGCGGGCGCTGGGGGCGCAAATGGGCGCGCTGGATACCAAACTGTCGGGCCTCGTCGCGTCGATGAGCGAGGAGGTGTCCGAGCCGACCGTGACCCTCAAGGGCCTGCTCGAGGTATCGGCGGAGGTTGAAAAACTGGTCAGCCAGTCCGCCTTCCGGTTCGGGGCGACGGGGGCCTATGAAACCATCGTCAATCAGCGGATCGGGGTTTTGCGCGAACAGCGGTTCATGGGGCGGCAGACATTCGGCGAATTCATGATGCGGCGGTTCGATCCCGCGATGCGCACGGTGAAATCCACCGAAGCGCGCCTGCACGCGATGGCCGACCGCGCGATGCGGGCTGGCGATCTGCTGCGGACGCGGGTCGACGTCGAACGCTCGGCCGAAAATCAGGCGCTGCTCGAGAGCATGGACAAGCGCGCCGACCTTCAGTTGCGGCTGCAAAAGACGGTCGAGGGATTGAGCGTCGTCGCGATAAGCTATTACGCGGTCAGCCTCGCGCTCTATGTGCTCGGGCCGCTCGAGGCGCAGTTTGGCGTCAGCAAGGCGGTGCTCGCCGCCGTCACGACGCCGGTGGTCGTGGGCCTCGTCTGGTACATGGTGCGCCGTTTGCGGCGCCATATCGAGTAGGAGTGCCGGGCTGAAGCCCGGCCTACCCGCAACCCCGCATTCGGTCACTGACCGCGGATCCTGGGATCGAGGGCGTCGCGCAATCCGTCGCCGATATAGTTCACGGCCAGCACTGTCAGCGAGATGCAAAGACCCGGCCAGACGACCCGTTCGGGGAACGAGGTCATCCGGTCGGTGCTGTCGAACAGGATCTTGCCCCAGGTCGGAAAATCCGACGGGAACCCGAGGCCCAGGAACGACAGCGCGCTTTCGGTGATGATCGCGGCGGCAAGGCCGAGGGTGGCCGAGACCATGATCGGCGACAGCACGTTGGGCAGGATATGCCGCGAGATCATCCGCCGCGACGGCGTGCCGATGGACCGCGCGGCGAGCACGAATTCGCGTTCCTTGAGGGCCAGCACATCGCCGCGCACGATCCGCGCCGTCTGCATCCAGGAGGTGGCGCCGATGGCCACGACGATGAGGATGAAGATGCCGTTTTCCGGCCCGAAGGTTTGCCGCAGCACGTCGCGGAACAGCAGCATCATCACCAGCAGCAGCGGCAGCAGCGGCAGCGACAGCACCAGATCGGTGAACCGCATCAGCACCCCGTCGAGCATCCGGAAATAGCCCGCCAGCACCCCGATCACGGTGCCGATCAGGATCGCCAGCAGCATCGCCGTCCAGCCCACGGCCAGCGATACCTGACCGCCCGCCATCAGATTTGCCATGATGTCGCGCCCAAGGTTGTCGCTGCCCATCGGACGGTCCCATGAGGTTTTCGCCTCGCTGTCCCACAGGGCCGTATAGATCGGTCGAAAATCCTTGTTGCGCGGGTCGAGCTTGCCGGGATCGACGTCCCAGAGCAGCGGCCCGAGGGTGACGAACAGCGTGATGAAGATCAGGAAGAACAGCCCGACGACGGCGCCCTTGTGGGTGCGGAACTGCGCCCAGATGTCGAACCACTGGCTGCGCACCTTTTCGGGGCGGATGCTACGGACCTCGCGCTGCAGGGGGGCGTTGGTGAGTGGGTCAGTCATAGCGGATCCGGGGATCGAGGAGGCCGTAGGCAACGTCGGCGATCAGGTTGAACAGCACGATCAGCACGGCAAAGATGAAGGTCAGCGTCATCACCATCGGGATGTCAGAGCCCTGAATGGCGGTGATGAGGAGTTGCCCCAGCCCGTTCACCTTGAACACCTGTTCGGTGATGATCGCGCCGCCAAAGACCTGCGGCACCAGCAACGCGATGACGGTCACAACCGGGATCAGCGAGTTGCGGATCACGTGTTTCAGAACCACCCGTTCCGACATCCCCTTGGCCCGCGCGGTGCGCACGTAATCCTGCCCCAGATTGTCGAGCATCGAGGCACGCATATAGCGTGAGATTTGCGCCGCGTTGAACAGCGCGAGCACGAAGACCGGCATCGCCATCTGGCGGACCTGCTGGCCAAAGGTGGCCCAGTCGGTGACGACGAGCGTGGTGTCATAGATCGACGGCAGCCAGAAGAAGCTGTCGGGCGGGACGATGGTGGAAAACAGCACGATCAGCAGGACGCCGGTAAAGAACGTCGGCACCGAAAATCCGATCATCGAGATGAACGTGCCGAGCTGGTCGAACCACGAATATTGCCGGTAGGCCGAAATGATGCCGATCGGAAGGGCGATGGCGACGCCGACAATGAACGAGCCACCCACGACCCACAGGGTTTGCGGCATCCGCTGGGCGATGACGTCGAACACCGGGCTGCGCGACTGGAACGAGATGATCCGCTGGGCGCCATCGGCCATATCGGTGCCAAACCCGGCATCGATCCAGTATTGCGGCTCGACGACGAAGAACTGCCAGAGCCACAACCCGAAGCGCACATGCACCGGCTCGCCCAGACCAAGGGCCTCGCGCATCCGCTCGCGGACCTCGGGCGGGATCGACAGCGGCATGTTGGCAAGCGGATCGCCGGGCGCAAGCTCCAGCAGCAGAAAAATCACCAGCGCGATGAAGATCAGCGTCGGAATCGCAAGGATCAGACGGCGGATGGTGAAGGTCAGCATCGGCGGGTCCTAACGGGCATGCACATCTTTCGCCCCCAGCAGGGCGGCGGCGGCGATCATCATGCCGCCCGCGGCGCGATTGAGCAGTCGGCCCCTGTGGCGCAATCCGCCAAGCAGCCGTTCCGCCCCGGCGCCCATTGCCAGCAGGATCAGGCCGTCGATCAGCAGATAGGTGCCGCCCAGAAGGACGATCTGCGGCACGAGGGGTGCGCCGGGCGTCAGAAATTGCGGAAACAGGGCGGCAAAGAACACGACGGCCTCGGGGTTCGCGCCCGATGTTGCAAATGCGCGCCAGAACTGCCGCCGCGCACCGCGATCCGTGCCGGTCCCGCGCTCCAGCGGTTCGGGAGCGGCAAGGAAGATGCGCAACCCGAACCAGACCAGATAGGCCACGCCAAGCCATTTGATGAGCGTCAGCGCCCTGGCCCAGGTCGAAATGACGACGGCAAGACCGAAGGCGGCGGCAAGGATCTGCAGGACGTTGGCCGAAAGATCGCCCGCCACGGTGGGCAGGCTGCGGCGCAGGCCATGACGCAGCGAGACCGAGATTATCAGGATCTGGCTGGTGCCCGGCGGCGTCGCGAAAAAGACCGCGACGGTGGCGAGATATGCGAGATAGATCTCTAGCGTCATCCGCAAACTCCGCGCGTAAAAAGGGAGGTGTCCGTGGCGACGCGTGCCGCCACGGACGAGTGTTCAGATCGAACCGGTCACTCGGGGATGCGATACCAGCTTGCGATGTTCCACAGTTCACTGTCCCAGGTGTTCAGCGCCACGCCGCCGAGCGAGTTGGCATGTGCCGAGACACGGCCACGGTCGACGAGACCCACGATGATGTGGCTGTCGGCGGTGAGCATGTCGTTGAGGGCGATGGCGATGCGGCCACGCTCCGCCAGGTCGGCGGTGCCGGTCAGTTCCTGCCACAGCGCCTCGTATTCCGGCATCTGCACGCGGTTGATGTTCTCGCCCTGCCACTGGGTTTCGGGCGAGGGGATGTTGCTCGCCAGATAGGCCCCCAGATAGGCCTGCGGATCGGTGCCGGGGAAGTTGTTGGCATACATCTCGACGTCGGCATAGAACCGCTGGAACGTGTCGGGCGACCCCGGGTCGCCGCCAAAGAAGACGCCCGCGTCGATATTGCGGAGTTCTGTTTCAACGCCGATGCTGGCCCAGTTCTCCTTGATGATCGCCTGAAAGTCCTGACGAACGGCGTTCGTCGAGGTCTGGAACAGCAAGGACAGGCGCAGGCCGTCGTCGTTCACGCGCACACCGTCGCCGCCCATCGCAAATCCGGCCTCGTCGAGCAGCGCGTTCGCCCGGTCGAGATCCTGGGTCAGGCAGGCGGTGTTTTCGGAGGCATAGATTGCCGGGGCGGGCACCAGGTTGCAGGTCGGCCGACCGGCCTGACCATAGCCGATTTCCACCAGCAGATCGCGGTCGATCGAGATCGACAGCGCCTCGCGGACGCGGACGTCCGACAGGAACGGGTGCGGTGCCGCGACGGTGGAGCGCACGCCCTCCTCGAGATCGGGGGAGGGATCGGTCAGGTTCATTTCGATCCGCTCGACGAGCGTGCCGAAGGCCGACACCGGGGTGCCGAGGCCACCTTCGGCCATGGCCGCGATGACGTCGGGCGCCAGTTGCAGGTTCCAGGCATAGTCGTACTCGCCGGTTTCCATGACGGCACGGCCCGCGGCGGTCGCATCGCCGCCGCCTTTGAACGTGACGGTCTGGAACGCGGGTTGCCCCTCGACGCGAAAGTTATCGTTCGCCTCGAGCTGGACCACGTCGTTGACGCGGAAATCGGTAACGACGAAGGGACCGGTGCCGACGGGCATGAAATTGGCGTCGGTGCATTCGGGGGCGCGCGGCCCGAGGCACTCGGCGAACTGCGCGGCCTGGATAACCGGCGATTCAGCGCCCGAAAACGCGGTATAGGGATAGGGCGTCGGTCCGCTGAAATTGACCTGAACGGTCAGATCGTCGATGGCCTCGACCGATTCCACGGCGTCGAATTTCGCGCCCTGTGCACAGCCGCCGCCCTCTGCGGTGCAATACTCCCAGGTGAACACAACGTCGGCCGAGGTGAACGGCGTGCCGTCGGACCACAAGATACCGGGGGTGATGTTCCAGGTGATCGAGGTCAGATCCTCGGCGACGCCGCCGTTGTCGACCGTCGGCACCTCCTCCACCAGCCAGGGGATGATGTTGCCGTCGGGGTCGAAGCGGGCGAGGGGTTCGAGGACGAGGCTGCCGGCCTCGACGTCCTTGGTGCCGCCCGACAGGTACGGGTTCATGATCGACACCGCCTGCCAGTAGATGATGTTGACGTTGCCGTCTCGGCCCCGCTCGCCTTCGTGGGCGTCGGCCATCGCCATGCCGGCAAGGCCGGACAGGGCAACGGCGCCCATCAGCGCTGTTTTCAATGTCATGTCGTTTCTCCTTGTTGGGGTTCTTGGGGGGTCGCGCCCGGGGGCTGCGATCCTTGGGCCGCCGTTGGATCGGCAGTTCTGGTGGTATCCGGTGTGTGATGCGCGGGGTCCGTCAGATGACAGGCCACAAAACGTCCCGGGCTGACCTCGCGCGAGACCGGGTCCACCTCGTGGCACACCGGGATCACCTGCGGGCACCGGGTGCAGAAATTGCATCCCTTCGGCGGATTGGCGGGCGAGGGCACGTCGCCCTGCAACACGATCCGCTGACGCCGCGCCAGCGCCGGGTCCGGTTCGGGCACGGCCGACAGCAGCGCCTGCGTATAGGGGTGCAGCGGGTCAGCGAAGATCGCCTCGCGCGGGGCCAGTTCGACGATCCGGCCAAGGTACATCACGGCCACGCGGGTCGCGATATGGCGCACCATCGACAGATCGTGGCTGATGAACAGGTAGGTCAGCCCGAACTTTTCCTGAAGGTCTTCCAGCAGGTTCACCACCTGCGCCTGAATGCTCACATCCAGAGCGGCGATGGGTTCGTCGCAGATGATGAACTTGGGGTTCATGGCGAGGGCACGCGCGATGCCGATGCGCTGCCGTTGCCCGCCCGAAAACGCATGTGGAAACCGACCGGCAAACCGGCGGTTCAGGCCCACGGCGTCCATCAGATCAAGAACGCGCGCCTCCTTTTCCTTGCGGTTCAGCTTGGTGTGTTCGTCCAGTGGCTCGCGGATGATGTCGCGCACGGTCATGCGCGGGTTCAGGCTCGCCTGCGGGTCCTGAAAGACCATCTGCATCTGCGGACGGCATTTGCGCAGCGCGCTGCCGCCGAGCTTGCAGACATCCTGCCCGTCGATCCGCACCGAGCCGCTCGTCGGCTCGTAGAGGCGCAGGATCGCGCGCCCCGCGGTGCTCTTGCCGCAACCGCTTTCGCCCACGAGGCCCAGCGTCTCGCCGCCCATGATGTCGAAGCTGATCCCGTCGACCGCGCGCACCTCGCCGCTCCGGCGTTTCAGGAGGCCCGAGTGGATCGGGAAGTGCATCACCAGGTCGCGCACTTCGATGAGAACCTTGCCGGGGGCTGCGTCCTTGGCGAGGGAAACGCTCAGGTCACGCATGGCTGGCCGCCGCGTGCGAGGGTAGGTGCGGGATACCGGGATCGGCGCGGAAACAGGCGGCCTCGTGGACCGGGGAAACGGGATAGCGCTGCGGCATCGCGCGGTCGCAAATCTCCATCCTGTGCGGGCAGCGATCGGCGAACGGGCACAGCGACGGCGGGGCCAGAAGGATCGGCGGCTGCCCTTCGATGGTGGTCAGCCGCTTTTTCCGGGCACCGCGCACCGAGGGGACGGTTTTCAGCAGCGCCTGCGTATAGGGATGCTGCGGATTGGCGAAAATATCCTCGACCGGGCCCTGTTCGGCGACGGTGCCGCCGTACATCACCATCACCCGGTCGGCGATGCCGGCCACCACGCCAAGGTCGTGGGTGATCCAGATCACGCCCATCCCCAGCTTGCTGCGCAGATCCTTCATCAATTCGAGGATCTGCGCCTGAATGGTCACGTCCAGCGCCGTCGTCGGCTCGTCCGCGATCAGCACCTTGGGATCGCAGGCAAGGGCGATGGCGATCATCACCCGCTGCCGCATACCGCCCGAAAACTGATGCGGATAGTCGCCCAGCCGCGCCGCCGGATCGGGAATGCCTACCAGTTCCAGCAATTCCTGCGCCCGCGCTCGGGCGGCGGCCTTGCGCAATCCCATGTGCTTGCGCAGCGGCTCCATGATCTGCATGCCGACGGTAAACACCGGGTTCAGCGAGGTCATCGGATCCTGAAAGATGAAGCCGATTTCGCCGCCGCGCACCTGCCGCATGCGTTTGGCGTCGATTTTCAGCAGATCCTCACCGGCGAACATTACCGTACCACCGCGCATTTCGGCAGGCGGCATCGGCAAGAGACGCAGAAGGGACATCATCGTCACGGACTTGCCCGACCCGCTTTCGCCGACCACGCCCAAGAGCTCGCCGGGGGCGAGCGTAAAGCTGACGTCGTTGACGGCGTGCACGTCTCCGATCCGCGTGCGGAATACACATCGAAGCCCCGAAACATCGAGGACGGGCAGCGCCCCATCGTGCATAGAGAACCTCCCAGGCGGTTCCGGATAGTCGTTTTTCGAGGTGGTGCAGAACAATGTTGCGGATCTGCCCACCATTGAGCGCCGACGTTATCAAGTTCCCGACCCGGAACAAGCGGGAAACCACCTGACGCAAGGGGAACGTCGCCAGACCAACCGCCCCCGGGGCCATGTGCAAACCGATCTGCGACACCGTGTCGCCCGCGTCGACGGCGGCGGCGCCAGGACTGTCCGGCACCGAAAAGATCGCCTAGTTTGCCGCATCGCCGATCCCACCGGAGGCCCCATGGCCAGTACCCGCAGACAGCCCGACCCGATGTTGCCGGTCGCCGTATGTCAAACCGTCCGCACCGGCCCCGCCCGGATGCAGCCCGGCAGGACGATCCCGCCGGTCTGCGGTGCAGAGCCGGGCTAGCGTCATGGATGCGGTCTTTGCCATGTCGCGCCCGGTGATCGACGCAGGGCCACTGCCCGGGGCGGTCGACGTGGCCATCGTCGGCGGCGGCATCGCGGGCGTGATGACGGCCTGGCATCTGGCCCGCGCGGGCGTGTCCTGCGTCGTCCTGGAAAAGGGCCGCATCGGCGCCGAACAATCGAGCCGGAACTGGGGCTGGATCCGCTGTCAGGGGCGCGATCCCGCCGAATTGCCGCTGGCGATGGCGGCGCAACCGATGTGGCGCGATCTCGCGGCCCGCGCCGATACCGATTTCGGATTGCGGCAGACCGGCACCACCTATGTCGCCGCGACCGATGCGCAGATGGCGCGGCATCTCGCGTGGATGGACATGGCGCGCGCCCGGGGCCTTGGCACCGTGGCGCTGACCCGGCGAGAGGTGCGGGCCCGTGTCGCTGCCGCAACGCCGGACTGGTGCGGCGCGATCCAAACCGCCACCGACATGCGTGCGGAGCCGCATCTGGCGATGCCCGCTCTCGCCCGGCTTGCCGCCGCCGAGGGGGCTGTCCTGCGCGAGGGATGTGCGGTGCGCGGTCTCGACGTCGCGGCGGGCCGGATCGCGGGCGTCGTGACCGAGGCGGGCAGGGTGCGCGCAACCTGCGTCGTGGTGGCGGGCGGGGCGTGGTCGCGGCTTTTGCTGGCGCGGCACGGCGTTGCCATCCCTCAGTTGTCTGTGCGGTCCTCGGCGGTGGCGACGCAGGCCTTGCCGATGGTGCACGAAGGGCAGGTGTCGCTCCCCGGCGTCGCGTTCCGGCGCCGGGCCGACGGCGGCTACACGCTCGCCTCGGGCGGACGCAACGCGTTATACGTCGGGCGCGATGCCTTTGCCTCGTTGTTGGATTACATGCCCGCGCTGCGGCGCGAGCCGTTCGGGACCGGCTTCATGGCGGCGGCGCCCTCGGGGTTTCCCGACGCCTGGGGCACGCAGCGGCGCTGGTCGCTGGATGCCGCCAGCCCGTTCGAGCGGATGCGCATCCTGTCGCCCGCACCCTCCGCCGCCCGCATCGCGGCGGCAGTGTCCCGGTTTTCCGCGTTGTTTCCCGGGCTGGGGCCCGTGCGCGCGCGCATCGCCTGGGCCGGTATGATCGACGCGATGCCCGACGTGGTCCCGGTCATCGACGCGACGGGCCTCGCCGGCCTCGTGATCGCCACGGGGATGAGCGGGCACGGCTTCGGCATCGGTCCCGTCGTGGGACAGATCGCCGCCCGGCTGGCCACGGGGCAGACGCCGGGCTTTGACATCTCGCGGTTTCGGGCGGCGCGGTTCACCGATGGATCGGTGCTGACCCTCGGGCCCGCCCTGTGATCGCGTCGGCAGCGGAACCGGCACCGGTTTCGGCGGCTGGCACACCGCGGACCGGATCTGTGCGACGGTCCCCGCACGGCTACGCAGGCTGAAAGAGCGGGCTATGCGACCGGTGGCCCGACCGCGCGACGTTGCGCATCGCCCGTGCATGGTATCGACTGTACTCAACGACGCCGGTCCCGGTTGCGGGGGCGATCCCGTGCAACCGTCCCATCGGGCGCTTGCCTCCCCGACGAACCATCGCCCCGCGAAAGGTCTTTCATGCTTCTCGATCTTCAGGTCCGCCTCGATTATGCCATCGCCAGTCCGACGGACCTGATCGTTCAGGTGCGCGCCCCCGATTTCCCCGATCAGCGGGTGCGGCGCGAAAACATTGACATGTCGCCCGCCGATCACGTCGCCACCGTCGCCGGTGAGGCCGGCGTGGGCGCGCGGTTGTTGCTGCGCAGTCCGGGCGATTTCACCTATGATTACAGCGCCCGCATCGCGGTGGACCGGCCCGCCCTCGATCTTGCGCCGCTGAACGCGGTGCCCCCCAATCTTCTGCCCGGCGATGTCGTGCGCTATCTGATGCCGTCGCGGTATTGCCCCTCGGACGAGATGCAAAGCTATGTCAGCCAGGAGTTTGCCGATGTGACGGGGGGCGCGCGCGTCGCCGCGATCCGCGACTGGATCTTCGGGCATTTCCGCTATGTGCCGGGGTCGAGCAACGGCCAGACGACGGCGATCGACACCTTCGTGCAGCGGCAAGGCGTGTGCCGCGATTACGCCCATGTCCTGATCACGATGGCGCGCGCCTCGGCGATCCCGGCGCGCTTTGCCAGCGTCTATGCGCCGCATGTCACGCCGCAGGATTTTCACGCCGTGGCGGAGGTCTATCTTGACGGCACCTGGCACCTCGTCGATGCGACGGGCATGGCCACCGCCGACCAGATCGTGCGCATCGGCGTTGGCATGGATGCCGCCGAGGTGCCGTTTCTGAGCAGTTTCGGCCCGATGGACATGCGGCATCAGTCCGTCGCGATCACCGTCCTCGACTGACCGGGCCTCAGGCCGTTTCCCGCGCCACCAGCGCCTTGTACAGCGTGCGCAACCGCTGCGTCACCGGCCGGGTGCCGTCGCCCACGGGCTTGCCGTCGATGCTCGCGACGGGCGTCTGCGCACCGAAAGTGCCGGTCAGGAACGCCTCTTGGGCGCCATGTGCCTCGACCAGCGAAAAGTTTTTCTCGAACACCGCAATATCGTTGGCACGGCACAGATCGATGATCTTTTGCCGCGTCACCCCGTTCATGCAGTAGTCGCCCGTCGAGGTCCAAACCTCGCCGCGCCGCACGATGAAGAAATTGCAGGCGTTCGTCGTGTTCACAAAGCCATGCGGGTCGAGCATCAGCGCCTCGTCCGCGCCCGCCTGTTCGGCCTGAAGGCAGGCGATCACACAGTTCAGTTTGGAATGCGAATTCAGTTTGGCATCCTGGCTCATCGGCAGGCCGCGCACCTGCGGCACAGTGGCCAGACGGATGCCCTTGTCCTGCAAGGTACTGACGGGGCGCGAATGTTCCATGATGATGACCAGCGTCGGCCCCGACCGGCTCAGTGCCGGATGCTGGAACGGTTTGTCCTTGATCCCGCGGGTCAGCATCAGGCGGCAATGCGCGTTATCGGTCATGCCGTTCGCCGCCGCCGTGCGCGCCATCGCGTCGGCGATGCCGGCGCGGTCCATGCCCACATCGAGAGACACCGATTTGCAGCTGTCGAAAAACCGGTCCATGTGTTCGTCGAAGAACGCCCATGTGCCGTTGTACAGGCGCATCCCCTCCCACATGCCGTCGCCCAGCAGGAAACCGCTGTCGTAGACCGATACCTTCGCGTCGTCGCGGTGTACGATCTTGCCGTTCACATAGATCCGGATGTCGCGGTTGCGCGGATCCTCGGCAGCGTCGTGGGTGGTGTGACTGTCGGTCATGGCGGGTCCCCGTCTGGCATGCGCCCGGTCGTGGCGCGCCACCGGATCTACGGACGGGCCGGGGACGGGTCAAGACGGCAGCCGCCTCGACCCGTCGATGTGCCGCCCCGTCGCTGCGGTCTTGCATCCGTGCGGCCCGCTTGGCTAGGTGGTCCCGACACCCGATCCGCACACCGAAAGCCGCCCCGCATGACCGATATTGCCGCGATCCGATGGATCTTTTTCCTGCAGCCTGTCGTCCTCGGCGCGTGGTTTCCCAGGATTCCACAGGTTCAGGCCACTGTCGGCCTTGGCGAGGGCGACCTGGCGATTGCCCTGACAGGGATGCCGCTGGGCCTGCTGGTCGCGCTGTCGTTCGGCGGCAGATTGGCCGAGACGATCGGCACCCGCGCCTTGCTGACCTGGGGGCTCGGCGCCTTTGTCGTGCTGATGCCGCTGCCGACCCTTGCGGGATCGCTGCCGACGCTTTTCGCCGCACTTGTCGTGGCCGGTCTGGCGCTGGCGATTGCGGAACTGGGCCTCAACGTCACGGCAGCCGAAGTCGAGAAACACGCCCGCCGCGCGATCATGAACACCGCCCACGGGTTCTGGTCGGTCGGCGTCCTGACGGGATCGGCCATCGGTGCGGTGCAGGCCGAGGCGGGTCTGGCGCCGGTCTGGTCGATTGCCGCGGTTTCGGCGCTGATCGTGATACCGCTGATCGCGATTGCGCGACGGATCACCGATCACGCGATGCCCCGGCCCGCACCGGACACCGGCCTTGCAGCTGACGTCAGACGGTCGCCGGTATCGCGCCCGCTGATCGTGATCTCGGCGTTTGCCTTCGGCATCGCCATGACGGAAGGCGCGATGGCCGACTGGGCGGCGATTTTCATGACGCAGGTCTTCGATGCCTCGCCCGGCGTGGCGGGGGCCGGGTTTACCGTCTTTGCGGCCTTCGTTGCGGTCGGCCGGTTTCAGGGCGACGCCCTGAAGGGGCGTTTTTCCGCCGCAACGCTGGCGCGGGCCTTCGCGGCGCTGGCGCTGGCGGGGCTGGCGGCGGCCCTGACGGCGCCGCATATCGCAGGCGCCTTCGTTGGACTGGCGATCCTCGGGTACGGCGTCTCGCTCGGCTTTCCGCTGGCGATATCGGCGGCGAGCGTTCTGCCGGGACGGTCGTCTGCGGCGAATGTCGCGGTACTGACGCAGATGACGCTGTGCGGATTTCTGGTGGGGCCGCCGGTGATCGGCCTGATCGCGGAAGGCTGGGGGATGCGGGCCGGGCTCGCGGCTCTGGGGCCCGCGCTGGCGGTGGCGCTCATCTGCGCGGGGGCGCTGCGGCCGCGGGTGGGCGAGGCGGTCGTGCAGCCGTCGTAAACGGCCAGGTGCCGGGCGGCCGGTGCAGATTTTCAAGGCTGGAAAAATCCTGACAGACCGCGCCCTGCGTCAGCGCCATGATCTGACGGCGCGGCAGCGGCGCCAGTTCCGGCGACAGATAGCCCGATTTGACCACCAACAGCTCATATTCCGCCAGATCGAGGCAGAGGGCATCGAAATCGGCAAGATCGTGGAACGGGCGACGCCGCTGTGTGACGACGACGGTGACACCGCCGCTGCACACCACCGCACACCCGTCCGTGATCCGGCAGCCATCGACCGGCAGCGTGACGCGCGGCCCGCCGCCGCCAAGGGCGCCGCCAAGCACGACGATACGCGCCCCGTCCCGCAACCGCGCAAAGGCATCGGGATCGGCGATCCCGGCGAACAGTACGTCCTTCAGAGTGCGCGCCAGCACGGCGCCCAGCACATCCGCCCTGTCGCCGACACCGCCCGCCGTGGGGTTGTCGCCGCTGTCCGCGAGAATGGCCGGAACGCCTTTCACGATGGTCAGCGCCGTTTCAAGGTCAGCGGACTGCATCCCGAACACCAGCGCGTCGCGCGCATCGCGGTAGGCCTGCGCCACGATTCCGCACACCGCCTGACCCGCCGCTGCGTCCGTCGCGGTGACGACGGCGGCGGCCGTGGCACGCGGGCTGTCGGCCCAGACATAGCCGATCATCAAATTCGCATCCAGAATGCCGGTTTTCCGGTCGAGCTTCGGCAATTCTGCATACAGAGTTCGGCAGGGCGCGTCCGTGGTGGCCGACATTTCGCCAGAGACCAGTATCGGCACCGCCTCCCATGTCACGCAGGGGCGCGGGCCGCCGTTCAGCGCCGCCGCCAGCATCGCCGCCGCCCGGGCCCGCGTTTCGGCGACGTCGATATGCGGTGCCGTGCGATAGGCGGCAAAAGCGTCGAGGGTGCCGACGATGGTCCGGGTCATCTGGCCGTGCAGATCGAAGGCCGCGGAGAGGATCGCCGCGGGGCCGACGATGTCGCGGACCTGCGCGATAAACGCGCCTTCGGGATCGTCGATGCCGGGCACGAACATCGCGCCGTGCATCAACAGCAACACCCCGTCGAGTGGCAGGGCCGCGCGCAATCCGTCCATGAAATCCGCCCGCTGTGCGGCGAATGTTTCCGCCGACACCGGCCCCCCCGGAACAGCGCGGTCATGAAACAGCGGCACCGGCTCGATGCCGTGGGCCGCGAAGTCGAACGGGACGGAGGCCGTCAGGGCAGGCCCCTCCAACCGGGCGAAATCGGCAGTGACCTGTTGAAGCGGCGAATAGCTGGAGCATTCGGTGTGCAAACCGCCGATGGCCACGCGCATCATAGCCGCGGCACCAGATGCGACAATGCGCAGAATCGGTCCCAGGACTTTTGCGCCGCCGGCGTCCACGCGGCCTCGGCAACGGCGGCCAGCCGGGGAAACGCCATCGCGTTCAGCGCCTTTTCATCCTTGATGTATTCGGTCCAGATCGCTGCCTGCACGCCCAACAGACGACCCGGCCCCTCGGGTAACCCCTCCGTCGCCTCATATTCATAGGTGTTCTGCGGCGTCGAGATCCCTGCCCAGGACATGCCCCGCGCGTCCCAGCCGGGTGCTGCGACCATGTCGAGGTAATAGGCCTGACCGGGCAGGGCGACCACATCGTAGCCCATGCCGATCAGTTCCGCGATCCGCTCGCGGGTGCGCCAGGCGAACAGGACGGCGGTGTCGGGGGCCACGCCGCCGCCCATCGCGGCCTCGTCCCAGGCGCCGATGCGGCGGCCCCGATTGGCCAGGTGCGCCTGCATCGCACGCAGGAAACAGGCCTGCATTTCGGGCGTGCCGCCCAGCCCCTTCTCACGCGCAAAGGCCACGGCGGCGGGCGAGCGCGACCATGCGGTCAGTTCCACCTCGTCGGCGCCGACGTGCACGACGTCGAAGGAAAACAGGTCCACCGCCTCGTCGAGCAGCGTCCGCGCCACGTCGTAGGTGCGCGCCAGCCCCGGGTTCAGCGCGTTGTTGGTATGGCCCTGAATGGAGCGGTACGCGGCATTGGGCTCGTCCATGTCCCGCAGTCCGGGCACGGCGTTCAGCAGGCTTTTGGCGTGGCCGGGCATTTCAACCTCCGGCATCACCGCAACGCCGAGGCGCGCGGCATGGCCGATAACGCGCGCAACGTCGGCGGCACTGAAAAACCCCGATTGCCCGGCGGGCCCGTCGCCGTATTGCGAGGGCATCGCATGGCCCGGACCGCGCGCGGCACCACTGGTGTTGAGGGCCGGAAACGCGCGTGACGGCATCCGCCAGCCTTCGTCGTCGGTCAGGTGCCAGTGCAGGCGGTTCATCCGCAGCCATGCCATGATGTCGAGAAGCCGCAGATGCGTGGACACGGGAAAGAAGTTGCGCACCACGTCGAGCATCAACCCGCGCCAGCCATGCCGCGGCGCGTCGGCGATGTGGCCGCTGCCCGGAAACCGGAATGCGGGTTGCGTCCGCGCCGCATGGGCCATCTGTGCAAGGGCGATCAGGCCGTGGCGCAGCCCGTCCGCATCCGCATGGGTCAGCGCGATGTCACGCGCAAAATCGAGGCGATAGCCGCCGGGGGCGAGGCGTGCATCGGCCGTGGTCGTCACCGCGCGGCCCCGTGCAGCGGGCGTCAGGGATATCGGCGCGGGATCTGCGGGAAAAAGACGGCGGTGCAGGGCGGCGACGGTGACAAAGGCGGCCCCGTCCGCGCGCGCGGCCGGATACAGAACCGGCGCGTCCTGAAAGTCGCATACCGCGATCAGGGCGGGCCAGGGCAACAGCGCAACCGGTACGTCGACGTGCCCGGCGGGCCGGTCCGTGCCCGGGCCGCGTACCGCGCCGTCGAGGGGTTCCAGATCGCCGACGGTCGCCTCAACGGCGGTGCCGTCCCGCAGGGTGATCCATGCGGCAATCACGCCTTGCGTCCGGTTTTCGGGGCAATGGACGAGGCCGCGCAATTGCACCTCCCAGATGCCGCCCGCGGGCAGACCGGCATCTGGCACGATCTGCACGAAACTGCCTTCGATCTGCACGACGGTGCCACCGGAGACGATGGTGCTATCGTCGATGCGGATGACGGAGGTATAACAAAAGCTCACCGGTGCCAGCGCCTCCGGCCCGAGGTTGTGCAGTGCCAGCCGAAAGCTGCCGCAAGTGCCCGGCGGGGCGGCGGTCCAGCCCTGGGTGAGGTGCAGTGTCATGCAATGTCCATCAGGGCGAATGTGTCCGAAAGGGCGAGGATATCGGCGATAGGCGTGCCCGTGCGCGGCGACAGCGGCGCCAGACCGATGGCCCGGCGCGGAATGTCGGTGACCATCGCGAGGGCCTCGGCCAGCGGCAGGCCGACGGGTCCGGCGAGGTTGGCAAGGCTTTGCCGCATGTCGATATGCGCCCCCGCGAGCGAGCCTTCGGCGTTGATCAGCGCGCCGTCCCGCACGGCAATGGTCTGGCCGTAGATGGTGAAATGATCCGGCCCGCCGACCGTCGCCATCGCGTCCGACACGGCGAACGTCAGACCGGGGGCGGGCCGCGCGCGCAGGGCCAGGCGCACCATGTCCCAGTCGACGTGGATGCCGTCGACGATGATGCCCGCGTAGGCAGGGCTGTTTAGGGCGGCGCCGAGGATACCCGGCTCGCGCGAGGTCATCGGCGGCATCGCGTTGAAAAGATGGGTGAAACACCTCATGCCCCGGGACAGGGCGGCGCGCGTCTGTTCGGCCGTCGCGGCGGAATGGCCGCCCGAGACGAGCGCACCCGAGGCCACCAGCCGGTCGAGCAGATCGGGGGCGGCCAGTTCCGGTGCCAGCGTGATCTTGACCCGCAGGCCGCGACGGCGCAGATCCTCGACCAGCGAGACGGTCATCGTGTCGAGCGGGCGGATAAACGCGGGGTCATGGGTGCCGCGCCGCGCCAGTGCGATATGCGGCCCCTCGATGTGCAGGCCCCCGATGCGCGGATCGTCCATGACGGCGAGGGCCGCCGCCCCCGCCGCGGCGATAACCTCGGCCCGGTCGGTGATGACGGTGGGCAGGATCGTGCCCGTCCCGAGACGGTGGTGGGCCGTGGCAATCGCGCGCAGGCCGTCCGGTGTCGGGTCGGAATTGACCATGACGCCGCCGCCGCCGTTGACCTGAAGGTCGGTGAAACGGGCGGTGACGATATGGGCCGACAGGTCCGGTGTGGCGGTGCCCAGCGGGGTGATATCGGCGATCCGCCCCCCAACGATCCGCACGCCCATGCCGCGCGTCAGCACGCCGTCCTGCCACAGGTGCGCCGCGCCGATCAGCATGATGCACTGGCCAGCAAGGCCGCCCCCCGTGCACCTGAACTGTCGCCGTGGCGGGCCAGGGCGATGCGCGGCAGTGTCATGCCGCCAAAGGCCTGCCGGCGAAGGGCCGCGTTCAGCCGGTCCACGACGCCGGGCATCTTCGACAGCCCGCCGCCAAGGACGATCACGTCGGGGGCGAGCATCAGGTGGATGTTGAACAGACACTCACCGGCAAGGTCGGCCCAGACGGACAGCACGCGCGCGGCGTCGCCGTTCTCAGGCCCGCCGGTTGCCGAAGTCCCCTGAACGAGGTCCTCTGGCGCCCGCCGCGTGCCGGTCATCTGTTCCGCCAGATTGCTCAGCCCGGTCCCCGAAACATAGGTTTCCATACAGCCCAGCCTGCCGCAGCCGCAAGGCAGCACCGGCAGGCCGTGACGCGCGATCCCGGCGGCGGGCAGGGCCACATGCCCGACCTCGACGGCAAGTCCGCCTAGCCGGGGCGCCAGCGCGCCGTCGATGCAGAACCCACCGCCGACACCCGTCCCGAGGATCAGACCCATCACGACGCGCGCCCCGTCGCCCGCCCCGCCCACCGCCTCGGACAGGGCAAAGGCGCGGCAATCGTTCACCACCGCGAAATTCCGCCCCAGCCGGGCCGCAAGATCGGGGGCGACCGCATGTCCCGAGGCGCGCACGTTGGCCGCGAACACCAGCCCGGTTCGCGGATCGACAAGACCCGGCACGGCGATGCCTATGGGCATGTCGCGGGTGTCCGCCTCGGCGTCGAGCCATTCGATCTGGCCGATCAACGCGGCCATCATCGCGGCGTAGCTGTCCGTCGGGGTCGGCACGCGGCGTACCGCGACGGTCGCGTGATCCGGCCCGTCGAACAGACGCGCCTCGATTTTCGTGCCGCCAAGGTCGATGCCACCGCAGTTCATGCGCGCCAGTCGTAGAGCGTGACGCCGGTGACGACGCGGGTCAGGTTGCGGCCCCGGAACGGATCGTCGACGTGCAGGCCCAGCTGATCGGCCCATTGCGCCGCGCGCACCTGTGCGGGCAGGACAAACAACACCGCATCGGCGCGTGCATCCCCGGTGCCCGCGATCTCGATATCGCCGCCGCGCCCCAGCGTGGTGACGTCGATGTCCGGGAACTGCGCCCGGATTTCATCCGCGACGTCGCGGTCATAGCGCGCGGTGTGCGGATCTGGGTGCAGCATGACATAGACGTGGGTGGCGCCGTCCACGGCCGCCTTCGGTCCGTGACGATAGCCCAGCGGGCTGTCCCACTGCGTCACAGTACGGCCCGCCGTCAGCTCCAGCACCTTGAGCGCGCTTTCGCGGGCGACCGGTTTCAGCGCGCCGGATCCCAGAAACACCGCCCGTTCGGGGCGGGGTGTCGCACTGTCGTCAAGCCGGTCGATCAGGTCACGCGCCGGCGCCGCGAGCGTGTCGATTTTCCCCGCGTCGAAATCCGTCAGGCAGGCGAGCGCGCTGAGCAGCATCGTCGTGAAACTCGACGTCATCGCAAATCCGCGATCGTGGGTTTCGGGCGGCAGCGACAGAACCCGCGCCTCGCCCGGACCGGGGGCTGTGCGGGTGGCCAGCGCGCCGTCCGCGTTGCAGGTAATGTGCAGCCGGTCGATATCGGGGCGGTGCGTGTCGAGCAGGTCCATGAGACCGACCGATTCCGAACTGTCGCCCGAGCGTCCGAACTGCACCGACAAGATGCGCCCCCGTGCTGTCAGCACGTCCTGCGGGCAGGACACGAGGTCTGTCGTCGCGTGGTTTTCCAGATGCAGGGACGACGGGCCCGCGGCGATCACGCCGCCGATGAAATCGGACGTGCCTGCCCCCGACAGCCAGACCGTGTCGATCCCGCGCACGGCAATCCAGTCGCGGATCCCCGCCGCCTGTCGCGCGAGCGGCGCGGCCCACGCCGACCAGATATCCGGCTGCGACCGGATCTCGGCCCAGGTCGCGGTGTCATGCAACTGCATTCTGCGTCTCCATCTGCATCTTTATTTGTGCGGCGATCGACACAACGGTGACGCCATGCGCCTCGAAGGCCGCGACCAGCGGATCGTCCTGCGCCAGGTCGGTCACCAGCGTGTCGATCCGGCCCATGTCGCAGATCCTGTGCAGGCTCGGTTTCAGGATCTTGGTCCGGTCGGCAAGGACGATGACGCGGCGCGCGGCGCCCACCATGTGTCGCGTGTTGTGGGCCTCGTCCTCGAGAAAGGTCGACACGCCAAGATCGGGATCGACCGAATCGGCGCCCATCACGAAAGTGTCGAAGGTCATCGTGCCGATGCTCGTCTCGACCATGCGGCCCGCCATCGACATCGCATTGGGCCGGATCCGCCCGCCGGTCAGCATCACGGTGTGCTGGCCATGCGCCAGCGCATTCTGCGCCACCCACAGCCCGCTGGTCATGATCGTCATGGCGGGGGCGGCGTCGAGTGCGGCGGCAAACACCTCGGCGGTGGAGCCGTTGTCGATCAGCAGGCTGCTGTCGCCGGACACGAGATCCACGGCAGCGCGCGCGATGTGCTGTTTGGCGATCAGGTTCACCTGCCGGCGGTCTCGCGCCAGCGGCTCGACAAAGCCCGCGCCGCGCCCGGGATGGGCGAGCGCCAGGGCGAGGTCGATGCGGAACGCCGACAGGCCCGCATAGCCGAAAAGCTGGCAAAACTTGATCAGCGTCGGTTCCGAGGTTTTCAGTTCGGCGCAGATCTCGCGGCTGGTATTGCGGATGAACGCCTGCGGCTGTTCCAGCGCATAGCCTGCGATAAGATCGAGCTTGCGGCTGAGCGTCGGCCGGATGCGGACGATGGCGGCAATGATGTCTGCCGGTGTATCGGTGCTGGACATGCGGAACCTTATCCTTTCGCATCGCCAAGGAACAGAAGTCTGGAATGTTTGTCAAACTAAAATATTCGGCCAAAATACTTTAGGCAGGGTAAAAAACTCTTGCAATTATGGCAGGGCTGCGGGCAGAGTTCCCTCGAAACTTGAGGATCGCTCAATGCCAAGGCCGTTCACACCCCCGGAACCGGGGGCACCGATACTGGAGATCTGCGTCGACAGCCCGGCGGGTCTGGCGGCGGCGGTGTCCGGCGGTGCCGACCGGATCGAGCTGTGTTCGGCGCTGGCTCTTGGCGGTTTGACGCCGGGTCCGGGGCTGATCGCGCTGGCCGCACGGGCGGGGGTGCCGTGTCATGCGATGATCCGCCCGGCACCCGGTGATTTTGTCCTGCGGTCCGGTGATCTGGCAGCGATGTGCGCCGACATCGCGGCGGTCCGGTCCGCCGGTCTTGCGGGTGTCGTCATCGGTGTCGCCCGTCCGGACGGCACGCTCGACGCCGGTGCGCTGGCCCGTCTGCGGGAGGCGGCGCACGGCCTCGAGGTAACGCTGCACCGGGTTTTCGATCTTGCGCCCGATCCCCTCGTCGCTGTCGACACCGCGATCGACCTTGGGCTGACGCGCATTCTGACGTCCGGTCAGGCGCCCGCAGCGCCGGACGGCACGGCACTGCTGAAAACCCTCGTGCAGCACGCGGCGGGGCGCATCCAGATCATGGCGGGCGGCGGTGTCGGCCTGGCCGCGGTCCGGCCATTGCTGGCCACCGGGATCGACGCGCTGCATGCCTCGGCAAGCCGTCCCGATCCGTCGCAGGCCGATTGCACCCGTATCGGCATCGCCGCGCCGCGCATCGCGGACCCCGCCGTGGTCGCGGATCTTCGCGCGGCGATGCGGCACGCCGCGACGCGGACATCGGGCGGCAATTCATCCGCAAAATCCCCCAAGATCGAGGTTTGCTGCATATGAAGGTCGGTATCATCGGATTGGGCGCGCGTATCGCCAGCCTTGCACCCGAATTTGCCCGCGCGAACCCCGCGCTTGAATTTGTCGCCGTGGCCGATCCGTCGGACGCGCGGATGCCGGTCCTTGCCGCCCTGGGTGCCACCCCGGAACGCCATGAAGATCCGGCTGAAATGCTGGCGGCGCACAGCTTCGATCTGCTGATCGTGGGCTCGCCCAACCACATGCACCTCGATCATCTGCGGCTGGCGCTGCAATCGGACGCGCCGCATATCTTTGCCGAAAAGCCGCTGGTGATTTCGATCGACGAAACGCTCGAGCTTGCACGGCTGATTGCGGCCCACGATGGCGTTTCGCGCCTGATGGTGGGCCTCGTGCTGCGGTATTCGCCGCTGTACCGCGCCCTACGCAGCGCTCAGGCGGAGCATCTGGGCGAGATCATGTCGATCGAGGCCTCCGAGCATATCGCCCCTTATCACGGGTCGTTCTTCATGCGCGACTGGCGCCGCGAGCGCGGCATGTCGGGGGGGTTCATGCTCGAGAAATGTTGCCACGACCTCGATCTGTATCAAGGCGTGGTGGGCAGCCGGGCGATGCAGGTCGCCTCCTTCGGCGGGCGCAAGAAATACCTCCCCGGACACCGGCCCGGCACGGACCCCGCCTACCTCGACCGGATGGCACCCCGCTGGAACGGGACCAACGATGCATTTTCGGGCGGTGGCGACATCATCGATTATCAGACCGCCATCGTGCACTATGCGGGCGGGGCAAGCATGGCATTTCACACCAACCTGAACGTGCCCGACGAATTCCGCCGCTTTGCGGTGATCGGCCGGGATGGCATGGCCGAGGGCGATTTCATCCGCAACAACTTTCGCGTGACGCTGTCGGACACGGGTGAACGTGTGATCGACCTGGCGAACGTGATCGAGGGCACCTCGAACAACGATGGCCACTACGGCGCCGACGGGGCCATGGCGCGCGACCTGATGGGATATATCACGGGCAAGATCGCCGACCTGCCGCTGAGCTGCATCGACGCCCTGGAGGCGGGTGTGACGGCGATGGCGATGGATGTGGCCATGGCCGAGATGCGGGTCATCGACCTGACCGAGACATGGGCCGCCTTCGACGCCGCCCTCGCGGGCCGCGAGCCCGCCGGAACCACGGACGAGACACTGGCCGCGATGTCCGCGGCCATGACCGGGGGCGGGATATGAGCCGGCGTCCCGACGCCTTTCCCTATCTGTTGCTGCTGCCCGCGTTCGCGCTGACGCTCGTCATCGTGGCCTGGCCCCTTTTCGAGACGTTCCGTCTGTCGCTGACGGATGCGTCCCTGCGTCCGGATACCGGGTATGTCGGGTTCGAGAACTACGTCGAGATCTTCGAGGACGATTTCTGGGAGGTGATCGCGCGGACGTTCACCTGGATGTTCTTCGGTGTGGTCTTCAAGGTGGTGATGGGCACGATCGGCGCGGTATTGCTGAACGCCGCAATTCCGGGGCGGGGCCTGTTTCGCGTGCTGATCATGCCGCCGTGGATCGTGCCGATCGCGATCGGCGTTTTCATGTGGTCGTGGATGTATAACGGCCAGTTCGGGATGATTTCCGGCGTCGGCCAGCGGGTCGGCCTCCTTGACGGCCCGTTCGAGTTTCTGGGCTATTCGACGTCGTCCTTTGTCGCCACGATCGTCACGGACGTCTGGGTCGGCACGCCGCTCGTTGCCCTCTACCTGCTCGCCGCGATGCAGAGCGTACCGCGCGAGATGTACGAGGCCGCGTGGACCGACGGAGCGGGGCGGTTCTACCGGTTCCGCCGCATCACCCTGCCGCTGATCGCACCCTCGATCTTCACCATGGCACTGTTGTCGGCAATCTGGACGTTCAATTCCTTCGATATCATCTGGATCCTGACAGAGGGCGGGCCGCGCGGGGCCACCACGACGATGATCATCGACACCTACAAAACCGCGATTTCACGCTTCCGCTTTGGCGAGGGCGCGGCACGGGCGGTGATGATCCTGGTGAGCCTGTCGATCTTCTCGATCGGGTATCTGACACTGATGAACCGGGCCGGACGCCGCGCGGGGGGCAAATAATGATCGACAAGTACAAATGGTACGAGAAAGTCGGGCTCTACGCCGCGTTGCTGGTGTTCCTGACGTTCATCCTCGCGCCCTTCGTCGAGGCGTTCATGGTCTCGTTGCGGCCCATCGACGCGCTGTTCAACGTGCCCTACCGGTTCTTCACCGACGACATGTCGTTTGCCGCCTATGTCGACATGTGGACCAGCGTGCCGAACCTGCCGCGCTACATCTTCAACTCTTTCTTCATCGCCTGTGCTGTGACGCTGCTGGCGCTGGCCTGCATCATTCCGGCGGCCTATTCGGTGGCCCGGTTCGAATATCGCGGGCGCACCGCGATCCTGACCGGGTTTCTGACCGTGACGATGATCGGTGCCGCCGTGCTGATCATCCCGCTGTACCGCCTGATGCTGACGCTGGGGCTGCTGAATTCCTACTGGTCGATGATCCTGCCGGGGGCCGCCTTTTCGGTGCCCACCGGCATTTTCCTGATGCGCAGCTACTTCATGCGCATCCCGAAAGAGCTCGAGGAGGCCGCCTATGTCGACGGCGCCTCGCGTCTGTATACGCTGTGGCGGGTAATCCTGCCGGTGGCGCTGCCCGGCATCGTCGTGGTCTCGATCACCGTGTTCATCGGCGCCTACGCCCAGCAATTCCTCTTCGCGCTCACCTTCAACGGGGTCGACGACTATCACCCGCTGCCCATGGGCCTGTACAACTTTTTCGGTCGCGAGCGTGTTCTGTGGAACGAACTCATGGCCGCAAGCCTCGTCGGCACCCTGCCGGTGCTGATCGTCTACGTCTTTCTGCAAAAATACATCGTCGCCGGGCTGACCGCCGGATCGGTGAAGGAATGACGCACGCATCGGTCACTTTTAGGGAGACACGATCTTGAAACCGTTCAATCTATTGCTCGCCACCACGGCGATCGCGGGCTTTGCCTCCGCCGCTGCCGCGCAGGAAAACATCAACATCATCAACTGCGGTGCCGGTGACGGCCCCGAGGCCACCCTGCAGGCCGCCGATGTCGACGCCTGGCTTGCCGAGAACGATGGCTTTACCGTCTCGGTCGAATACCTGCCCTGGGGCCAGTGCCAGGAGCGCGCGATCACCCTCGCCGCGGCAGGCGATCCGCCAGCCGTCAGCTACATGGGCAGCCGCGTGCTCAAGCAGCTGGCCGGGTCGGGACTGATCCGTCCGTTCGACATGACCGACGACGAGCTTGGCACCTATCAGGACTCGGTTCTGGCCACCGTGCAGTTCGACGATGCCGTCTGGGGCCTGCCGCGCGCATTCTCGACCAAGGCGCTGTACTGGAACCGGGGCCTGTTCGAAGAGGCGGGCCTTGACATGCCCGACGGCCCGCAGACCTGGGACGACGTGATGACCGCCGCGATGGCGATTACCGACAACACCGACGCCGCTGGCATCGGCATCCCCGCCGCGTCCTTCGACAACACGATGCACGAATTCCTGAACTGGCTCTATTCCAACGGCGGCGAGGTTATCGCGGCGGATGGCAGCGTGAACTTCGACAGCCCCGAGAACGTCGAGACGCTGCAGTTCTTTGCCGACCTCGTGCCCTACATGCAGGAAGGCCCGGTCGCCTATGACCGCGCCGAGCTGGAGCCGCTGTTCGCGGAAGCCCGCGTCGGCATGTACACCAACGGCGGCTGGGGACGTTCGGTCACCGGCGACGTCGATTTCGGCCTGAACCTGATCCCCGCCGGCCCGTCGGGCGACCATTCGACGCTGCTGATCACCGACAGCCTCGTGGTATTCGAAGGGTCCGGCGTCGAAGAGGCCTCGGCCTCGCTGGTCAAATTCCTGACCGATCCCGAGCGCCAGGCAGCCTTTGACGAGGCGGGCGGCTGGACGCCGATCCGGCAGACCGACCGGTCGGCGGAACTGGTGGCGAACGATCCGTCATGGGGCGTCTTCGTCGACAGCGTCGCATCGGGTGGCCCCGAGCCGTCGGTCGTCGATTACGTCGCCATGCAGGACGTGCTGAACGAGGCGATCCAGGGCGTGATCCTGGGCGAAGTGACGCCCGAGGACGCCGCAGCGACGGCACAGGCCGATCTCGAGGACCTTGCCGCCGAATAGGCGCATACCATCGCCGCGCCCGGATCCGTTCCGGTCGCGGCACTCCGATCCCCGGGCCATGCCCGATCCATCACCGTGAGGACGCACCCGATGGGACAGCTGAAGCTGACAGGCGTGACCAAGAGCTTCGGCTCGGCGCAAGTCATCAAACCCACCGACCTGACCATCGAGGAGGGCGAATTCGCCGTGTTCGTCGGCCCGTCGGGCTGCGGCAAATCGACGATGCTGCGGATGATCGCGGGGCTCGAGGAGATCACGTCGGGCACCGTCGAGATCGACGGCAAGGTGGTGAACGACCTGGCCCCGGTGAAACGCGGCATTTCCATGGTTTTCCAGAGCTATGCGCTCTATCCGCACATGACGGTCTACGAGAACATCGCCTTTCCCCTGCGCGTCGCACGGATGTCCAGGGCCGAGATGGACCGCCTCGTCAACGAGGCCGCCGAGGTTCTGCAACTGACGCCGCGCCTGCAACACCGCCCCGGCGCGTTGTCGGGCGGTCAGCGTCAGCGCGTCGCCATCGGGCGCGCCATCGTCCGCGAGCCGCAGATTTTTCTCTTCGACGAGCCGCTGAGCAACCTCGACGCCGCCCTGCGCGCCGACATGCGGGTCGAGCTGAAGCGCCTGCACGGCAAACTCGGCAACACGATGATCTATGTCACCCACGACCAGATCGAGGCGATGACGATGGCCGACAAGATCGTCGTGTTGCGCGACGGTCTGATCGAGCAGGTGGGCTCTCCGCTCGCGCTGTTTCACAAGCCGAAAAACCGCTTTGTCGCGGGGTTCATCGGCAATCCGAACATGAATTTCCTGCCCGCGACCTGTACCGCCGCAGGACCGGAGGGTGTCACGGTTACATTGCCCGGCGGTATCGAGGCGACGGTCCCGGTGCCCGCCGGCACGACGAAACCGGGTGCGACGCTGACCCTCGGGATCCGGCCTGACGATCTGACACCCTCCGGGGGAACCGTCTCGCTGCCCTATACGCCCGAGGTCGTCGAACGGCTGGGCAATCAGACTGTCGTCTACGGCGAAAGCACGCCGGGCGTCTCGCTGTGCACTATCGCCGAGGGCGCCGCTGACATCCGTCCCGGCCGCGCGATTGCCGCGACCTTCGATCCGGTCAACGCCCATCTGTTCGACGCCGGGGACCGCGCCTTCGACCGTGCGGTCGATCTGGGCGCGCTGGCGGCGCTGGCCTGACGCCGTGCGCATCGTCATCTGCCCCGATGCCGAAACGGCCACCGCCCGCGTGGTCGACGCGATTTGCGCACAGGTGCGCGCGCGGCCTGCCTGTGTCCTCGGCCTCGCCACCGGCGGCACGATGGAGGGCGTCTATCGCGGCATGATAACCGCGCACGCCGCAGGGCTGACGTTCGCGCGGGCGCGGACCTTCAACCTCGACGAATATGTCGGCCTTGGCCCCGATCACCCGCAAAGCTATGCGGCCTATATGTGCGGCCACCTGTTCGATCATATCGACCTGCCGCCGGGCGCGCGCCATCTGCCCGACGGGCTGGGCGATCCGGGCATATCCGCCGCCCGCTATGAGGCGGCGATCGTGCGGCACGGCCCCATCGACCTGCAACTGCTGGGCCTTGGACACAACGGCCATATCGGGTTCAACGAGCCGGGCAGTTCGCTCGTCTCGCGGGCCCGCGAAACCGTTCTGGCGCAGGCAACGCTCGATGCGAATGCCCGGTTTTTCGGCGCGGGCGAGGCGCTGCCGCAATCGGCGGTGACGATGGGTGTGGGCACGATCACCGATGCGCGGGCCGTCGTCCTTCTGGCGCTGGGTGCCGCAAAATCGGTCGCTGTCCGCGCGATGATAGAGGGCGCGGTCAGCGCCTTTTGCCCGGCCTCCGCACTGCAGATGCATGCCGATGTCACGGTCGTTCTGGACGAAGGTTCGGCAGGGGCGCTGGCGCTGTCGGATCACTATCGGCACGCGGAGGCTTTCCGGGTTCGGCGCGACGGGCGCTAGGACACGTCGCCGCGGAATTTGGCAGAAAACCCTCTGGGCTGAACTGTCGCTAATACTTCTTTAACCGTTCGCGGCGAAAGCTGGACACGTTAAGAATTAACTTGATTTGTTCATGCTTTGATCCCATATCTGGAATGGAACAAGACAAGAACAAATTGACTGTATTGGCAGGCGCCGGGACCGGCGCGCATTGCCGCCCCGATGCGGGTGTGTGATAGAGGGTGAGAAAAATGGCAGCGGCAGACATTCTGATGATGAGCGACAAGAAGAAGGCAGACAAGCAAAAGGCGCTTGATTCTGCGCTGGCTCAGATCGAGCGGCAGTTTGGCAAAGGCTCGATCATGAAGCTGGGTGGCGAGAACAAGCTGCCCGACATCGAGGCGACGTCAACCGGTTCTCTGGGTCTCGACATAGCACTTGGGATTGGCGGTCTGCCCAAGGGCCGGATCATCGAGATCTATGGTCCCGAAAGCTCCGGCAAGACGACGCTGACCCTGCATGCCATTGCCGAAGAACAGAAAAAAGGCGGTGTCTGCGCCTTCGTCGATGCCGAACACGCCTTTGACCCGATGTACGCCAAGAAGCTGGGCGTGCAGCTGGACGAGCTGCTGATTTCGCAGCCCGACACCGGCGAGCAAGGCCTCGAGATCGTCGATACTCTGGTGCGCTCTGGTGCCGTCAGCATGGTCGTGGTCGATTCGGTTGCGGCATTGACGCCCAAGAGCGAACTTGAAGGCGACATGGGCGACAGCTCCGTCGGCGTGCACGCCCGCCTGATGAGCCAGGCTATGCGCAAGTTGACCGGCTCGATCAGCAAATCGGGCTGCATGGTTATCTTCATCAACCAGATCCGCATGAAGATCGGCGTGATGTTCGGCAGCCCCGAGACGACAACGGGCGGCAACGCCTTGAAATTCTACGCCTCCGTCCGTCTCGACATCCGCCGCATCGGTGCGGTCAAGGATCGTGACGAGGTTGTCGGCAACGCCACCAAGGTAAAGGTCGTCAAGAACAAGGTCGCGCCGCCGTTCAAGGTCGTCGAATTCGACATCATGTACGGTGAAGGCATCTCGAAGATGGGCGAGATCATCGACATCGGCGTAAAGGCGGGGATCGTCGAGAAATCCGGCTCGTGGTTCTCCTATGGCGATCAGCGGATCGGTCAGGGACGCGAAAATGCCAAGACATTCCTGCGCGAAAATCCGAATATCTCGATGGAGATCGAGGACAAGATCCGTGCCGCGAACGGCCTCGATTTCGATATGGGCGCCGGCGACCGCGACGGTGGCGACGATGGCGCCGCCGAGATGATCGAAGGCTGACCCAGTTTAGCGGGACGACAGACGGGCGTCGGGCAACCGGCGCCCGTCGTCGTTTCAGCGGCCCGGCGATGCTGCGGAATGGACAACCCCCCGCCCGCGCGGCTACACCGTGCCGACATACCTCCACGATGGACCGATCGCATGACCAGCCTCGCCGATATCCGTTCGACCTTCCTTGGCTTCTTCGAGCGTAACGGCCATGCCGCCGTCGCGTCGTCGCCACTTGTGCCGCGCAACGATCCGACCCTGATGTTCACCAATTCGGGGATGGTTCAGTTCAAGAACCTGTTTACCGGCGCGGAACATCGCGATTACACGCGCGCGACAACGGCGCAGAAATGCGTCCGCGCCGGGGGCAAGCACAATGATCTCGACAACGTCGGTTATACCGCGCGGCATCTGACGTTCTTTGAAATGCTGGGAAATTTCTCCTTCGGCGATTATTTCAAGGCAGAGGCGATCCCGCTGGCCTGGGACCTGCTGACGAAGGATTTCGGCATTGATCCCGCGCGCCTGTGCGTCACCGTCTATTACACAGACGACGAGGCCGCGGACCTGTGGAAAAAAGTCGCCGGACTGCCGGACAGCCGGATCATCCGGATCGCCACCGACGACAATTTCTGGCGCATGGGGCCGACCGGTCCTTGCGGGCCCTGCACCGAGATTTTCTATGACCACGGCGATCATATTCCGGGCGGCCCGCCGGGATCCCCCGACGAAGACGGCGACCGGTTCATCGAGATCTGGAATAACGTCTTCATGCAGAACGAGCAGCTCGAGGACGGCAGCATGCGCCCGCTCGAGATGCAGTCGATCGACACTGGCATGGGCCTCGAGCGGTTTTCCTCGATCATACAGGGCACCAACAACGTGTTCGAAACGGATCTGATGCTGGCGCTGGTCGAGGCATCGGCCAATGCCACGAGCACCGACACCAATGCCGCCCGTATCGTGCACCACCGCGTCATTGCCGATCACCTCCGGTCGACCTCGTTCTTGATTGCCGAAGGCGTTTTGCCGTCGAACGAGGGGCGTGGCTATGTTTTGCGCCGGATCATGCGCCGGGCGATGCGGCACGCGCATCTGCTGGGTGCGCAGGATCCGGTGATGCACCGCCTTGTGCCCGCGCTCGTGCAGCAGATGGGCGAGGCCTACCCGGAATTGCGGCAGGGTCAGGCGATGATCGAAGAGACGCTGCGCGCCGAGGAAACACGGTTCAAGTCGACGCTGGACCGGGGTCTGAAACTGCTCGACGATGCGCTGGACGGGTTGCCCGAAGGCGATCTGCCGGGCGAAACCGCGTTCAGACTGTATGACACATTCGGCTTCCCGCTCGATCTGACGCAGGACGCGCTGCGCGAAAAGGGCCGGGGCGTGGACACGGCCGGCTTCGATGCGGCGATGGCCGCGCAAAAGGCGCAGGCGCGGGCGGCATGGTCGGGCACCGGCGAAACGGCGGACGCAGCCATCTGGCTCGATCTCGCGGACCGGCACGGTGTGACGGAGTTTCTCGGATACGACACCGAACGCGCCGAAGGCCAGATCTTGGCGCTGGTGGGGGATGCGCCGATGACCGAGGCCGAAACAGGGGCTGCGGTGCAGATCGTCCTCAACCAGACGCCGTTCTATGCCGAATCCGGAGGACAGGTCGGCGATGCCGGAAGCCTCGTGACGGAAACCGGCACTGTGGAGATCAGCGATACCCGCAAGATCGCAGGTCTGTTCATTCATATCGGCACGGTCACGAAAGGCAGCGTTTCCAAAGGGCAAGGCGCCGTTCTTGAAGTGGATCACGCACGCCGCTGCACCATCCGTGCGAACCATTCTGCAACGCATCTGCTGCACGAGGCGTTGCGCGAAACTCTTGGGGATCATGTGGCGCAGCGTGGATCGCTCAATGCGCCGGATCGGCTGCGGTTTGATTTCAGCCATACCAAGGCGATGACGCTGGGTGAGATGCGCGCCGTCGAGGCGCAGGTGAATGCGATGATCCGTCAGAACGATCCTGTCGAGACGCGGATCATGACGCCCGACGATGCGCGCGCGATCGGTGCGCAGGCCTTGTTTGGTGAAAAATACGGGGACGAAGTTCGCGTCGTGTCGATGGGCGTCGCCGCAGGATCGGGCAAGGGCGCGAAGGCTGATACCTACAGTCTCGAGCTGTGCGGCGGCACCCACGTCATACGCACCGGCGACATCGGCGCCTTCGTCTTGCTCGCCGACAGCGCGTCGTCGTCTGGCGTGCGCCGGATCGAGGCTCTGAGCGGGCAGGCGGCCCTCGACTATCTGCGCGCGCAGGACGCTGCACTGGCGGCCGTGGCGCGCGTCCTCAAGGCACAGTCGGGCGGCGTTCTCGACAAGGCGACTGCCCTCGTCGAAGAACGGCGGGCCCTCGCCGCCGAGGTCGCCGACCTGAAACGGCGGCTTGCCACATCCGGTGGCGGCGCCGTTTCCGAGACGCCGGAGATCAACGGGATCAAATTCAAGACGCAGCTGTTGAGCGGGGTCTCGGGCAGGGATCTGCCGGGTCTTATCGATGCGTTCAAGACAGAATTGGGGTCGGGTGCCGTGCTGTTGATCGCCGACACCGATGGCAAGGCGGCGGTTGCAGCCGGTGTCACCGCGGATCTGGTGCCGCGCCTGTCGGCTGTCGATCTGCTGCGGGCCGCGGTAACCACGCTTGGCGGCAAAGGCGGCGGCGGGCGTGCGGAAATGGCGCAGGGCGGTGCCGCATCCGCCGAAAATGCCGATGGCGCCGTGGCCGCGGCACGCAAACTGTTGGAGGACCTGACATGACCGCACTCTGGATAGCCCACGTCGACGTGACCGACCCCGAACGCTACGCCGAATATGCACGCCGCGCGACAGGGGCCATCGGCGCCTGCGGTGGCGTTTTTCTGGCACGCGGTGGCGCCTACGTTCAGCTCGAAGGACCGGACAGACACCGCAACGTCGTCGCTCGGTTCCCGAGCCTGCAGGCAGCGCACGGTTGCTATTTGTCGGCGGCCTACCAAGAGGCGCTGACCTTTGCCCAAGGTGCGGCGACGCGCGAACTGGTGATCGTCGAAGAGGCGGAATGAAAACGCTCTCCGATCTTCAGGCGACGCATGCGGGGACCGGGCAGATCGAATGGATCGGCCTGCGGCCCGCGCGGCTCGATCCGATGCGTGTCATGAAGTCTGCGGAACTGGCGGTCACCGGTCTGGTCGGTGACAGGTCGCGCAAGGGCAAGCGTGCGCTGACGCTGTTGCAGGCAGAGCATTTGCCGGTGATCGCATCGCTGGCGCACCTTGGGTTCGTCGAGCCCGAAACACTGCGGCGCAATATCGTTGTGTCCGGTATCAACCTTACGGCGCTGCGCCATCATCCGGTGCGGGTCGGGACGGCGCTGGTGCAGATTACGGTGCAATGCGCGCCGTGCAGCCGGATGGAGGCTGCCCTTGGTGCGGGCGGCTATTCGGCGATGCGGGGTCACGGCGGCTGGTGTGCTGAGGTTCTGGAAGAGGGCGATGTCGCTGTGGGGGACGGCGTCAGGCGGGCCTGACCACGATTTCTTTCAAAGAAATCGACGTCGAATTCTTTGAAAGAATTCGTTTCAGCCGGCCGCGCGCGAGGCCCGTTTACGCTCGTGCGGATCGAGGAACCTTTTGCGCAGCCGGATTGCGTTCGGCGTCACCTCGACCAGCTCGTCATCGTCGATATAGGCGATCGCCTGCTCCAGCGACATGATCACCGGCGTGGTCAGGCGCACGGCCTCGTCGGTGCCGGACGCGCGCACGTTGGTCAGCTGCTTGCCCTTGAGGGGGTTCACGTCGAGGTCGTTCTCGCGGCTGTGCTCGCCGATGATCATGCCTTCGTAGACCGGCTCCTGCGGCACGACGAACATGTGGCCACGATCCTCAAGCTTCCACAGCGAATAGGCGACGGCGGTACCGGAGCCCATCGAGACCAGTACGCCCTGGCGACGGCCCTGGATCGGCCCCTTGTGCAGGGTCGACCCGTGATAGATGCGGTTCAGCACCCCGGTGCCACGGGTATCGGTGAGGAATTCGCCGTGATACCCGATCAGCCCGCGCGACGGGACATGCGCAATAATCCGGGTCTTGCCGACGCCGGCAGGCTTCATCTCGACCAACTCGCCCTTGCGCGACCCGGTCAGCTTCTCGATCACGGCGCCGGAATATTCGTCATCCACGTCGATGGTTACTTCTTCGACGGGTTCCATCCGCTGGCCGTTCTCTTCGGTGAAAATCACCTGCGGGCGCGAGATGCTCAGCTCGAATCCCTCGCGTCGCATGTTCTCGATCAGGACGCCCATTTGCAATTCGCCGCGACCCGACACCTCAAAGGCCTCGCCGCCCGGCGTGTCGGCGATCTTGATCGCAACGTTGACCTCGGCCTCTTTCATCAGACGGTCGCGGATCACGCGGGACTGCACCTTTTTGCCGTCGCGGCCGGCAAGCGGGCTGTCGTTGATGCCGAAGGTGACGGTGATGGTCGGCGGGTCGATGGGCTGCGCCGGCAGGGGAATGTCGAGGGACAGGTCGCACAGCGTATCGGCGACGGTCGCCTTGCTCATGCCCGCGATGCTGACGATATCGCCTGCGACGGCCTCGTCGATGGCGGTCTGTTCCAGGCCACGATAGGCGAGGATCTTGGAGACGCGAAACTGCTCGAGTTTCTCGCCGGTGCGGCTGATCGCCTTGATCGTTTCGCCCGCCTTGAGGGTGCCGCTTTCGACGCGTCCCGTCAGGACGCGGCCGATGAACGCGTCGGCGCCGAGTGTCGTCGCCAGCATGCGGAATTTCTCGCCTTTGTCGGCCTGCTGTTTCGGCGGCTCGACGTGGCGCACCACCAGTTCGAACAGCGCGTCGAGATTTTCGCGCGGACCGTCCAGCTCGGTGTCGGCCCAGCCGGAGCGGCCAGAGGCATACAGATGCGGGAAATCGAGCTGCTCGTCGGTGGCACCGAGGTTGGCGAACAGATCGAAACATTCGTCGAGCGCTCGGTCGGGTTCTGCGTCGTTCTTGTCGACCTTGTTCAGGACCACGATGGGTTTCAGGCCGAGGGCCAGCGCCTTGGCCGTGACGAATTTGGTCTGCGGCATCGGGCCTTCTGCGGCATCGACAAGCAGGACGACACCGTCAACCATCGACAGGATACGCTCGACCTCGCCACCGAAATCGGCGTGGCCGGGGGTATCGACGATGTTGACGCGCACGCCGTGCCATTCGACGCTCGTGCATTTGGCAAGGATCGTGATGCCCCGCTCACGCTCGATGTCGTTGCTGTCCATGGCG
Source organism: uncultured Alphaproteobacteria bacterium (assembly GCA_963761735.1). Taxonomy (GTDB): domain Bacteria; phylum Pseudomonadota; class Alphaproteobacteria; order Rhodobacterales; family Rhodobacteraceae; genus CAVXHQ01. Next base: position 375,072 of record CAVXHQ010000001.1, on the reverse strand, counting down.
CGTTCGGTGGTGGCCTGATTTTCGCGGTAGGTGCCCGACTGCTTGAGCATTTCGTCGACGAGCGTGGTTTTGCCGTGGTCGACGTGAGCGATGATCGCGATGTTACGGATGTCCATGTGCAGCGTGCCTTTTGCGGAGTTGGCGTGCCTTACCGCGCAGATGCGGCAATGACCAGCGGCAATAGGCAAGTGCCGCGCGGTCACAACACGCGGTGCGAATCGCACATGTATGGCCGCGTGCAACGAGCCGACTGTTGCAAATTCGGTCATAATTGTGAAAGATTATACGCAGCGCAGTCCGCCAATGAGACCGCGAAACATCACGAGGCAGAATATGGACGGCAGCACCGCCGAGGCCGGCACGGCCGCGAATGACGCACTCGGGCGCAAGATCGACCAGCTTATCCGTCTGACCACGGAAAGCGTGACCTTGCAGCGCATCGCCTTGCTGGAAATGCCGGGATCGATTTGCCGGTTCGGGCACAACGGCGTCGAGGTGGCGCTGTCACTGCCCGACGCACAGCGCGACTATGTGCAAAAACAGATCCTCAATCACCGCAGCTTCTACGAGACGCGCCAGCTGACCGAGCTCTCCCGGCGCGGCATCGTGCGGCGCGGCGCGACGGTGTGCGATGTGGGCGCCAATATCGGCAACCATTCGGTCTATTTCGGCCGTATTCTGGGCGCGCAACAGGTTATCGCGTTCGAGCCGCAGCCGCATTGCCACGAGACCCTCCTGTTCAACTTTGCCCTCAACGGTCTGGGCGACGAGCGGGTGATCAACGCGATGGTCGGCCCGACATCCGGCGCGGGCAGGCTCACCGCCTTCAATCCCGTCAACTACGGCGGCACGACCTTTGCGCCCGACGACGCGGGCGATGTGCCGATGGTATCGCTGGACGACGCGTTGACGCCGCGAGAGCAGGCGGAGGTATCGCTGATCAAGATCGACGTCGAGAAAATGGAAATGGCGGTGCTGCAGGGGGCGACCGGCCTGCTGTCGCGCCATGCACCGCCGCTCTGGATCGAGCTTTTGGCGAAGGACGATGCCTACGAGCGGGCAGTGCAGTTCCTTGCGCCGTTCGGATACACCGCTGACGGCCTGTCGCCCACGGATTTCCTGTTCACCGCCAAAACCTGAGGGTCAGGTGGCGATATAGCGGTCGCGCCGGTGGTTGACCGCGATGATCAGGTTCATCACCAGCGCGCCCAGCAACGACCACAGAATTACCGGCGCCGGAAACAGCAGCGCCGCAATCGAGAAGATCACCGCATCCGCGATAAGCTGCACATAGCCCGCGCGAAAACCGGTGGTGTCCTGAATGATCAGCGCGACGATCCCGAGGCCGCCCAGCGAACCGCCATGCCGGAACAGCGCCACGAGGCCCAGCCCCGACAGGCAGCCGATGGTGACGGCGGCAAGGGCGGGGGACATGAACTCGATCACGATCTGGCTGGGTAAAAACGCGCTTATCACCGACAAAAGCGTCACGCAGATCATTGATTTGACAGTGAATATCCAGCCCATGCGCCACAGGGCGAGGGCGTAGAACGGCAGGTTGATGACGAAGAAGGCAAGGCCGAACGACCAGTCGCTGAGATAGGAGACGATCACGGCGAGGCCCGCCGTCTGTCCGGTTACGAAACCCGCCGTGGTCAGAAAATGCAGCCCGAGACCGGCCATGAACGTGCCGAGGGCGATGCCCTGCGCGTCATCGAGGGGGCTGTGCTGCGTTGCGGAGGAATTTGCCATTGTCACTCGTTGGATTGTCACTCGATGGATCGTCGCCGGTCGGGTCGCAAGCGACAGACTGTCCGGCGCGCCAGCAAAAAGGGCCGGCGTTGCCACCGGCCCGCTTGCGCCATTCAGTGCAGTGCGATCAAAGCGCCTTGCCGAGATAGTCGTCGACCTTCTCGAGAAAGCCCATCGTGGTCAGCCACTTTTGATCGGGACCGACCAGCAGCGCCAGATCCTTGGTCATATGGCCGTCCTCGACCGCCTGAACCGTTACCCGCTCGAGGGTTTCGGCGAAGGCCAGCAATTCGGCGTTGTCGTCGAGCTTGGCACGATGCTTCAGCCCGCCGGTCCAGGCGAATATCGACGCGATCGAGTTCGTCGAGGTCGCCTCGCCCTTCTCGTGCTGGCGGAAATGCCGGGTGACGGTGCCGTGGGCGGCCTCGCTTTCGACGGTCTTGCCATCGGGCGTCATCAAGACCGAGGTCATCAGGCCGAGCGAGCCAAAACCCTGCGCCACGGTATCGGACTGCACGTCGCCGTCATAGTTCTTGCAGGCCCAGACGTAGCCGCCCGACCATTTCATGGCGCTCGCGACCATGTCGTCGATCAGGCGGTGTTCATAGGTGATGCCCGCGGCCTTGAACCTGTCGGCGAATTCCTCGGCGAAAACCTGTGCGAACAGGTCCTTGAAGCGTCCGTCATAGGCCTTCATGATCGTGTTCTTGGTCGACAGGTACACCGGCCAGCCCTTGGTCAGGCCATAGTTCATCGACGCGCGCGCGAAATCGATGATCGAGGCGTCGAGGTTGTACATCGCCATCGTCACACCGGCCGACGGCGCGTCGAAAACCTCGCGCTCGATGGTCTCGCCGTCCTCGCCGACGAACTTGATCGTCAGCTTGCCGGGACCGGGAAAGCGGAAATCGGTGGCGCGGTACTGATCGCCGAAGGCGTGGCGGCCCACGACGATGGGTTTGGTCCAGCCGGGCACGAGGCGGGGCACGTTCTTGCAGATGATCGGCTCGCGAAAGATCACGCCGCCGAGGATGTTGCGGATCGTGCCGTTCGGGCTGCGGTACATGCGTTTAAGGCCGAATTCCTCGACCCGGTCCTCGTCGGGGGTGATCGTCGCGCATTTGACGCCGACACCGTATTTCTTGATCGCCTCGGCGGCATCCACGGTGATCTGGTCGTCGGTCTCGTCGCGCGCCTCGATGCCAAGGTCGTAATATTTCAGGTCGATGTCGAGGTAGGGCAGGATCAGTTTCTGCTTGATGAAATCCCAGATGATGCGGGTCATCTCGTCGCCGTCGAGTTCGACGACGGGGTTCGCTACCTTGATTTTCGACATGTTGTGCTCCGGATGGCTGTTTGGCGCACCCTATCGTCACCTCCGGACAAGGTGAAGGGGCGGGGGCGGTCAAATCGCGGGCATCCTGATCGAGGCGGCCTTGTCGAGACGACGCGCCGCAATGAACGTTTCGCGGGTCCGGGCGGTTAGACGCAGAGGAGAACGCCATGACACCCACCAGGCCAAAAGGCGCGACCGCGTCCGACCCGGGGATCATCGACGGGCTTGTCCATGTCACACCGCCGGAAACCGACGCGGACAAGCTGCACATCGACCCCGCCCGCGAGCTTGCGCGGATCAACCGGCTTGCATCCTGGCTCGATGTGAAATGGCGCATCCCGTTCACGCCGTTCCGGTTTGGCGTCGACAGCATCGTCGGGCTGGTCCCGGTGGCGGGCGACACGCTGGCGCTGGCGCCGTCTGCCTATATGATATGGAAGGCGCGGCAGTTGGGCGTGCCCCGGCGGCACATGGTGCGGATGGCGAGGAATACGGGCGTCGACTACGCCGTGGGCCTGATCCCCGTCGTCGGCGACCTTCTGGATTTCGCCTTCAAGGCGAACGTCCGCAACGCCCGGATATTGCAGGACCATCTGGAAGCGGTCGGCAGGACCCCTGACCGGATCGACGGCGGATCGCACATTTCGTAGTCCGGCACGACGGATCCCGGCCATCGCCGACATGCCGCAGGATCACGGCGACGGGAGTGGGCGCGTGCCGGGTACGCCGATACAGGTTTCGGCGTAGATCAGATCGGTCTGGCTGGCGGCATTGACGCTCATATCGCGCAACACCTGCGCTTCGCGCGGATACGGTCCGGACAGCCGGGCAATGGCGTCGGCGTAGGAGCCGACGGAGTTCTCGACGAATTCACGCGACGAAATCGGGCAAGCCGCGGCACCGACGGTATCCGGCGCGCGGTCGAGGGCCGCAGCGGGGATGCCGGGTGGCGGGGCTTGCTCACAGGCGGCAAGCAGCGACAGGGCGGCGAACAGGCGTGGCAAACCGGTCATGAGAATCCCCGATGCTGAGGCCTCAGCATCGGGGTTGTGCTGTCGGACGTCAACAGCGTCGGGCGGGCCTCATCCGTGCGTGGCGAACCAGCGGTCGATCCGGCCCTTGAGGTGCGCCCAGAGGGCAGGCGCGCCGCGGCGCACCCGGACACCGACGCGGGTTTCGAGCATTTGCGCCGTCACGCGGTATTCCGGCCAGGTGCCGCCGCCGGATTCCAGGTTCGACATCACCGGCTGCACCCGGTCCACCGATTTGGCGAACACCGCGTCGTCGCTCTGCGCGGCCTCGAATTCGTTCCACAGGGCGCGAAAGGCGGCGGCCTGATCGGGCGGTAACAGGCCGAAAATCCGCTCGGCGGCGGCCTGTTCGATCCGCGCCATCTCCGTCACGTCATGATCGCCGTGGATCGGGTTGTCGCCCGCGTCGATTTCGACCAGATCGTGCAGCAACAGCATTTTCACCACCCGGTCGATGTTCACCGGGCGCACCGCATGTTCGGCCATGGTCAGAGCATAGAGACAGATGTGCCAGGAATGCTCGGCAGAATTCTCGCGGCGCGTCCCGTCGTTCAGCGTCGTGCCGCGCAGCACCGATTTCAGCCGGTCGGCCTCGTTGAGAAAGGCGAACTGCGCCGTGAGGCGGTCCGCCGCCGCAACCTCGTCGCAGCACATCAGTCTTCCTCGACGTTCATGATCTTGCGTGTCGACAGGTCCACCTTGTCGCGCACCTCGCCGCTGCTGCGCGCCTTGTCGAGCTTTGCCTCGAGGGCCTGATGCCCGCGCCGGATCGCCAGCCGCACGCGGACGGCGGTCATGAAGATTTCCTGAGAGGTCTGCGATGTCGCGCCGATCATCCGCGCGATCTCGTCGATCAGGTCCGGCTCGCCCAGTTCCTCGGCGGCGGCGATGGTGGCCTGTGCCAGATCGTCGGCCAGCTTTTCGACGATGTCACTCATCTGTTCGGTCTCCTCGTCCCGGGTCTTGGCACTGCGCGCGGTCTATCAGGGGCGCACGCGTCCCGCAAAGGCATCGGTGATGTGTATCCAGTCGATGACCGCGTCCACCGCATCGCGCCCCAGTACCGTGCGGCGGACGAGCCAGAGGTTCCGCGCGCGGACCTAGCCCGAGACCTCGCGGTCTGTCGCCGGTGAGGCCCGCAAGCCTGCCATAGCCCATCCAGCCGTCGTAGGGCAGCCGGTAGGTGCCGGGTGCCAGCTCGGCGTGGGCGATCCAGACCGCCAGAACGAATGGCAGCTCGTGGTAGAGCGCCATATACGCCGCCTCGCGGTCGGCAGGCAGATCGAAAGTGCCGGTGTCGTCTGCCGGCACCGCGCCGCCAAGAGCAAAGCCGATGTCGGCTTCGGTGTAATTGTAGTTCCCGAACGGGTATTTCGGATCGATGAACCCTTCGCGCCACCACGCCCGGGCAAGCAGGCGGCGGTGATCTGCGGTGACGGTGATCGTCTCTGGCATCCGCACCGGAAACGGCCCCGACAGCCGGGCCGCATCGACCGGATGGACGCCGTTCGGCAGATCGGCGTAGAGCATGAAGGCGAGGTACACCCGCTCGAACCGGGTGCCGCGGGCGCCCGCTTCGAAATTTGCCCAGAAGGCCTCGAGGCCGGTATCCGGCGGCAGCAGGACCGGACTGCCGGTCTCGGCATGGATCCACGCGACGGTGCTGTCCCGAAACCACGCGATGTCCCCGGCGGTGATCGCCACCGTGCCGGCAAAAACGGTATCGTCCGGCCCTGCGGTGGCGGAAGAGACGAAGAGGGCGGCGCAAAGCGCAAACGCCACCGACCGGACGCGCCATAGCGGCGCGGACAGAAACGCCCGCGTCGGCACCGTCTCCCGCGTCCGCACCGTCTAGCGGGTCGTTTCGGTCATGCGGCGGCGGACATAGGTGTTCACCGACGAGTTGAGGTGGTCCATATGCGCGTCCTCGAAGAAATGGCCCGCGCCCTCGACGACCTCATGGGTGATGGTGATCCCCTTTTGCTCGTGCAGCTTGCCGACCAGCGTCACCGTATCGGCGGGCGGCGCCACGCGGTCGGCGGAGCCGTTGATCACCAGGCCCGACGACGGGCAGGGGGCGAGAAACGAAAAGTCGTACATATTGGCAGGCGGGGCCACCGAGATGAACCCGGTGATTTCGGGCCGCCGCATCAGAAGCTGCATGCCGATCCATGCCCCGAAGCTGAAGCCCGCGACCCAGCAATGCTTGGAGTTGTTGTTCATCGACTGCAGATAATCGAGCGCGGAGGCCGCATCCGACAGCTCGCCGATGCCCTGATCGTATTCGCCCTGAGAGCGCCCGACACCGCGGAAATTGAACCGCAGCACGGTAAAGCCCATGTTCTTGAAGCCATAATGCAGGTTGTACACGACGCGGTTGTTCATCGTGCCGCCGAACTGCGGATGCGGATGCAGGATGATCGCAATCGGGGCGTCGCGTTCCTTTTGCGGGTGATAGCGGCCTTCGAGACGGCCTTCGGGGCCGGGGAAGATGACTTCGGGCATCGACGCTCCTTGGACGGGCCGCCGTGCGGCGGGCGACCGTTGGGTCATTTAGGGCCGTTGCCTTCGTTGACACGAGGGTACGGCCACCTTAGAATAATTCTAATCTGCGGCGCATGGGTATTGCGCCGCAATGTGCACTGGCACGGCCTAGGGGGCCGGGCCGGTGAGGTCAATCTCTTTGCGCTATCCGGGCGCCGCGCGGGATCGCGGCCAGGGTGCGTCCGAAAGGCAAGACGAGAATGAAGCTGTCGACGAAAGGACGTTATGCGATGGTGGCGCTGGCCGATCTGGCGCTGCAGCCGGACGGCACGCTCGTGTCGCTGGGCGAGATCTCGCGACGTCAGAATATATCGCTCGCCTATCTCGAACAGCTCTTCGTGAAACTGCGGCGCGACGGCCTGGTGGACTCGGTGCGCGGCCCGGGCGGCGGCTATCGCCTTGCGAAACCCGCGATCGAGATCCGGGTGGCCGATATTCTGGCCGCCGTGGACGAAACGGTCAGTGCGATGCACACCGGCGCCGGTGCCAACGGCGCCGTGTCGGGCAGCCGCGCGCAGTCGCTGACCAATCGCCTGTGGGAGGGGCTGAGCGCGCAGGTATACGTATTCCTGCACCAGACACGGCTGTCGGACGTGGTGGGCAACACGCTTGCCCCCTGTCCTGCCGTGCCGTCGCTGTTCGAGGTGGTGGACTGATGGGGTGGCGGTGTCGACAGGCGGGTTGCCGCGTCAAGTGCGTATCTGAAGACCGGTGCAGCATGGGCCGGTTCGCTGTCCGGGGCGCCGTGTGAGGATCTATCTCGATCATAACGCCACGACGCCGCTGCGGCGCGAGGCGCGCGAGGCGATGATCGCGGCGCTCGATCTGGCGGGCAATCCGTCCTCGGTGCACGCCGAGGGGCGCGCGGCCAAGGCAGCGGTCGAGACGGCGCGCGCGCAGGTGGCCGAGGCCGTCGGGTGCAAGCCCGCCGAGGTGGTGTTTACCGCCGGTGCGACAGAGGCCGCGTCGATGCTGGGCGTGCACAGGGCCGGTCATGACGTTCTGGTCGACGAGACGGCCCATGATGCGCTGTGGGCGCACACCCGGATGGTCGACGGGGCCGAGCGCCCGTTTGGGCCGGGGCATACATTCGCCATGGGTCTTGCCAATGGCGAGACGGGGATCGTGACCGATCCGCCCGAAAAGATTGACGGCCGGTGGCCTGTCCCCTTTCCCGGGGGCACGGCGCGCGCCGAGCGGCTGCTCCTCGACATCACGCAGGCGCTGGGGCGGGTGCCGTTTTCGTTTGCCTGGTCGGGGGCCGATTTCGCGGTGCTGTCGGGCCACAAGATCGGCGGGCCCAAAGGCGTCGGTGCCCTGATCGTGCGCGACGGCGTGGACATCGATCCGCTGAGCCTTGGCGGCGGGCAGGAAATGGGCCGTCGGTCGGGCACCGAGAACGTCGCTGCAATCGCCGGTTTCGGCGCCGCCTGCACGGCGGCTCTCGCCGATCTTGCGGCGGGCCGGTGGGACGAAGTGGCGCGGTTGCGCGATTTAATGGAGGCCGCCATTGCAGAGCGGCATTCGGACACTATTTTTGTTGGGCATGACGCCACGCGCCTGCCCAACACGTCCTGCGTCCTGTCGCCCGGCTGGAAAGGCGAAACGCAGGTGATGGCGATGGACCTTGCGGGTTACGCGATTTCCGCAGGATCCGCCTGTTCCAGCGGCAAAGTTCGCGAAAGCCGGGTCTTGCGCGCCATGGGATTTGACGCCACTCAGGCCGCCAGCGCGGTGCGCGTATCGCTTGGCCTGCACACGACGAAGGAAGAGGTGATGGGGTTCGCCCGGACCTGGACCGACAGACGGGACCGGCACCGCGACCGCGCCGCCTAACCACACCGTCCAAGACACGCGCCGTTCGGCGCAGACCGCCCGTAGGAGAGACGTTATGACAGTGATCGACACCACGATAGCCCCCGAAAAGATGGCCGATCTTGCAAAGGACGGCGTCGACCGGGACACCGTGAACGCGGTCGAGGCCCTCTCGGGCACCTACAAGCACGGCTGGTCGACGGATATCGAGATGGATTACGCGCCCAAAGGCGTGAACCCCGATATCGTGCGCCTGATTTCCAAGAACAACGACGAACCCGAGTGGATGACCGAGTGGCGTCTTGGCGCGTTCACCCGCTGGGAAAAGATGACGGAGCCGACCTGGGCGATGGTCAGCTATCCGAAGATCGACTTTCAGGATCAGTATTACTACGCCCGGCCCAAGAGCATGGCCGTGAAGCCGAAGTCGCTCGACGATGTCGATCCCAAGCTGCTGGAAACCTATAAGAAACTGGGTATTCCTCTCAAAGAGCAGGCGCTGCTCGCCGGTGTCGAGCCTTCGCCCGAGGACCGCAAGGTCGCGGTCGACGCGGTGTTCGATTCCGTGTCGCTCGGGACCACGTTCAAGGATGAGCTGGCGAAGGCCGGCGTGATCTTCTGCTCGATTTCCGAGGCGATCCGCGAGCATCCCGAACTGGTGCGCAAGTACCTCGGCTCTGTCGTGCCGGTGTCGGATAATTATTACGCGACGCTGAATTCGGCGGTATTTTCGGACGGATCCTTCGTCTACGTGCCGCCCGGCGTGCGCTGTCCGATGGAGCTGAGCACCTATTTCCGCATCAACGCCGAGAACACCGGCCAGTTCGAGCGGACGCTGATCATCGCCGACAAGGGCTCTTACGTCAGCTACCTCGAAGGCTGCACCGCACCGCAGCGCGACATCGCGCAACTGCATGCCGCCGTGGTGGAAATCATCATCGAGGAAGACGCGGAGGTGAAATACTCCACCGTGCAGAACTGGTATCCGGGCGACGAGAACGGGGTGGGCGGCATCTATAATTTCGTTACCAAGAGGGCCGATTGCCGGGGCCACCGGGCCAAGGTGATGTGGACGCAGGTGGAAACCGGCTCCGCGGTGACGTGGAAATACCCGTCCTGCATCCTGCGCGGCGACGACAGCCAGGGCGAATTCTATTCCATTGCCATCGCCAACAACATGCAGCAGGCCGATACCGGCACCAAGATGATCCACCTTGGCAAGCGCACGAAATCGCGCATCGTCTCGAAGGGGATTTCGGCGGGCCGCGCGCAAAACACCTACCGTGGCCTCGTCTCGATGCACCCGAAGGCAAAGGACAGCCGCAACTACACCCAGTGCGACAGTCTGCTGATCGGCGGCAATTGCGGCGCCCATACGGTTCCCTATATCGAGGTCAAGAACAACTCGAGCCGGGTGGAACACGAGGCGACGACGTCCAAGGTGGACGACGATCAGCTGTTTTATTGCCGTTCGCGCGGGATGGACGAGGAAGAGGCCGTGGCCCTCGTGGTGAATGGGTTCTGCAAGGAAGTGTTGCAGGCGCTGCCGATGGAATTCGCGATGGAGGCGCAGGCCCTGGTTGCAATTTCCCTCGAAGGATCGGTGGGATAGGGTGACCGTTCGCATGCGGACATGGCGGATGATCGGCGCCGTTGCCTTTCTGACCGGCGCCTTCTGCGTCGGACTTGGAGCGATCATTTCCGCCGTGCTTCTGGTGCCGAAGGGCTATGAAATAGCGGTCGTGACGTTCGTTTCCGGCCTTACCGGATCGCTCCTCGCGCAGCTCGTCCTCGACCGCGACTGACCGCAGATATACCGCCGGAATGCCGGCACCGAAATGACGATGACCGAGAATTGGGACCCAGAATGCTTGAGATCAAGAACCTGCACGTGCAACTCGAAGAAGAGGACAAGCAGATCCTCAAAGGCGTGGACCTGAGCGTTGGCGCAGGGCAGGTGCACGCGATCATGGGGCCGAACGGGTCCGGGAAATCCACGCTGAGCTATGTGCTGGCCGGTCGCGGCGGCTATAAGGTGACGCAGGGAACCGCGGCTCTTGAAGGCGCCGATCTGCTGGACCTCGAACCCGAGGAACGCGCCGCCTCCGGCCTGTTTCTGGCGTTTCAATACCCGGTCGAGATCCCCGGTGTCGGCAACATGACATTCCTGCGCACAGCCGTGAACGCACAGCGCAAGGCACGCGGCGAAGACGAACTGTCGGCGGGCGATTTCCTGAAAGCCGTGCGCGCGCGCGCGAAAGAGCTGAAGATCGACGCCGACATGCTCAAGCGTCCGGTCAATGTCGGCTTTTCGGGCGGCGAGAAAAAACGTAATGAAATCCTGCAGATGGCGATGCTCGAGCCGAAGATGTGCATCCTGGACGAGACCGACTCAGGACTCGACGTCGATGCGATGAAACTGGTGTCCGAAGGCGTGAACGCACTGCGTTCCGAAGGCCGGTCATTTCTGGTTATCACGCATTATCAACGCCTTCTGGATCATATCAAACCCGACGTGGTACACATCATGGCGGACGGACGTATCGTCAAATCCGGTGGACCCGAGCTTGCGCTCGAAGTCGAGAACAATGGCTACGCCGATATTCTCGCCGAGGCCGTATGATGGCGGAGCGGCAGCCATCCTCGAACGGCCTTTCGGACCGTCTTCCGGCGCTGCCCGACGGGGGGACATGGGCCACGCAGGCACGCCAGTCGGCACGTGCGCGCCTTGTCGATATGGGCATGCCCGGCAGACGGGACGAATACTGGCGCTATACCGACCCCACAACCCTGACCCAGACCGACGTTCCGCATGCTGCTGTGATGTCGCCCGAAAACCCGGCGATGTTCGACAGCATCGATGCGCTGACGATCACCTTCGTGGATGGCGTGTTCGACCCGGCGCAATCCGACGATCTGGAAATGACCGGCATCGAGATCGATCGTCTGGTCAATGCCGTAGATAAAGATATCCATTGGATCAAAGAGTTCTACGGCGTTTTTGAGACACGCGGACACACCCCGGTGCCCCGTCCGATTGCCGCCTACAACTCGGCCTATGCGACGGACGGCGTTGCGATCCGCGTGACCGGTGCGGTGTCCCGGCCGGTACAACTGCGCTATCTTCATGAGGCGGAGACCTCCGATGCTGTCCTTCATCACGTCATCCGGATCGAACCGGGCGCCAGCTTCACACTGCTCGAGAACGGTCCCGGTGCCGCGCGTCTGAATACGGTGGCCGAGGTCGATATTGCCGACGGCGCCGCGTTTCACCACGTCCGCGCGCAGGGCCGTGACCACGAACGCCGCGCTGTGACGCATATGTTTACGCATCTGGGCGCGAAATCTCTTTTCAAGAGCTTTACCCTTACCGCAAACGGCGTGCTGACCCGCAATGATTGCGTGATCGAGCTGACAGGTGACGATTCCATCGCCCATGTCGCGGGTGTAAGTGTCGGAGATGGAAACGATTTTCATCACGACGATACTGTATTCATCACCCATGACGCCGTTGGTTGCGAAAGCCGGCAGGTGTATAAAAAGGTGCTGCGCAACGGTGCCGTGGGCGTCTTTCAAGGCAAGATCCTCGTCAAACAGGGTGCACAAAAGACCGACGGCTACCAGATTTCACAGGCCTTGCTCCTTGATGGCGACAGCCAGTTCCTCGCCAAACCCGAGCTTGAGATCTATGCCGACGACGTCGCCTGTTCGCATGGCTCGACGAGCGGTGCGATCGACGATACGGCGCTGTTTTATCTACGCTCTCGCGGTTTGCCGGAAAACGAGGCCAAACGTCTGCTGACACTTGCGTTTCTGGCCGAGGCGTTGGACGAAATCGACGATGCTGCCTTGGCCGACAGATTGCGGGACAGGCTTGCCGACTGGCTCGAACGGCACGGCTGATGTCAGTCGCCACCGAAATCATGCGCACCTGGCGCCATCCCCGGGTCGTGATGGCCCGCGTCGTCGGCGGTGCAAAACGAGAGGACCGCGCCGCTGCCTACCTTATGGCGGGCGCGTTTCTGACGTTCGTTGCGCAGTGGCCCTGGCTGAGCCGGACGGCCTATGTTGAGGGTGATGCCGTCGATCGGTTGATCGCTTATGGGTTTCTGTTCTGGATCGCGGTTTTTCCGATAAGTCTGTATATCTTGGCGGCTCTTCTTCATGTGGTGCGCAAACTTTCCGGGGGGCAGGGCACACTCTATACCGCACGGGTGGCAGTGTTCTGGTCGCTTCTGGCGGCGACCCCGGCGACGCTGTTGTTCGGGCTGACCCTTGGCTTTATCGGTCCGTCGCTTCAGGCAAGCATCGTCGGCATGATCGCGTTCATCGCCTTTATTCTCTTCACCGCTATCGGCCTCGCCGAAGGCAATCACGCGACAGGCGGCTGATCATGGAAATTGTTCGTCTGTTTGCGGCCTTCGTGGTGCGCTGCGTCTCCGATCCACGGATGGCGCTGGCGCAGGCTGCGCACCTTCGGTTGGGCCATCGCGAGTTGTGGTATGTCATCGCCCTTGCCGCCATTGTGCGGGTGTTCGGTGAGGTGCTGGTGACCGGTCCGGTTATCACCATGACGCTGGCGGACCGCGAAATTACCGCAGCCCCCCTGACCTTTGCGCTTATCCTCGGGTCCGGCACGGCGCTTAGCATTGTTGTGCTGCATTATACCTCTCGGATTATCGGGGGCACCGGGTCCTTTGGCGCGATGTTGCTTGCCTTTGCGGCGATCGACGTTGTCTCCGTGGTGGTCTTTGCAGCCCAGCTGATCGTCCTGTTCATCTTGCCGCAGTTCCTTGGGATCGCGCAGGTTGCCGCCGGGGCCATCATGCTCGTCGTTTTGCTGAACTTCGTCTCCATATCGGCGGGGTTCGATAATCTTTTCAAGGCATTGGCGACCGTTGTTCTGGGAATTGTCGGCGTCAGTTTCGGCGCCGCCCTGTTCATCGTCCTGATCGGCGGCGCCGCCGCTTTCCAGTCCTGAGGTCAAACAACATGTTCGATATCGCATCGGTTCGCCGCGATTTTCCGATCCTTGCGCGCGAGGTCAACGGCAAACCGCTCGTCTATCTCGACAATGGTGCTTCGGCGCAAAAACCGCAGGTGGTGATCGACGCCGTCACGCAGGCGTATGCCCATGAATATGCCAATGTTCACAGAGGCCTGCATTACCTGTCCAATCTGGCGACCGACAAGTACGAGGCGGTGCGCGGCACCGTCGCGCGGTTCCTGAACGCGCCGTCCGAGGATGAAATTGTCTTTACCACGGGCACCACCGAGGCGATAAATCTTGTCGCCTATAGCTGGGCGATGCCGTTGATGCAGGCTGGCGACGAAATCGTCCTGTCGATCATGGAGCATCACGCCAATATTGTGCCTTGGCATTTTCTGCGCGAGCGGCAGGGCGTCATCCTCAAATGGGTCGATGTCGATGCGAACGGCGACCTCGATCCGCAGGCGGTGATCGACGCGATCGGGCCGCGTACGAAATTGGTTGCAATTACGCATCTTTCCAACGTGCTGGGCACCGTGGTTGATGTAAAGACGATCACCGAGGGGGCCCACGCCAAAGGCGTGCCGGTCCTCGTCGACGGCTCACAGGCGGCGGTCCACATGCCCGTCGATGTCCGCGACATCGGCTGCGATTTCTATGCGGTGACCGGCCACAAGCTCTATGGTCCATCGGGATCCGGCGCTGTTTTCATCGCGCGCGACCGCATGGCAGAGATGCGTCCGTTCATGGGCGGGGGCGACATGATCCGCGAGGTCAGTCGTGATGCTGTGACGTGGAATGATCCGCCGATGAAATTCGAGGCGGGTACCCCCGGCATCGTCCAGACCATCGGTCTGGGCGTCGCCCTCGACTACATGATGGATCTGGGGATGGCGAATATCGCCGCCTACGAGCGCACGTTGCGCGATTATGCCCGTGACAGGCTCGACGGTCTGAACTGGATCACCGTTCAGGGAAAATCTGCCGGCAAGGCGGCGATATTCTCGTTCACTCTCGACGGGGCCGCCCACGCGCATGATATATCGACCGTGCTCGACAAGCGTGGCGTCGCGGTACGGGCGGGCACGCATTGCGCGATGCCGCTGATGGAGCATATGGGTGTCGGTGCCACCTGCCGCGCCTCGTTTGGCGTTTACAACACGACCGAAGAGGTCGATGTGCTGATCTCCGCGCTTGAGTTGTGCCACGATCTTTTTGCCTGATCGCGACGCGGTCCCGGTCCGGTTTTCGATTGCGAGGCGCGCGCCCTTGGCCTATGACGCGGTCACGGACCGTTGGCTCAGCTGGATAGAACGCCGCCCCTGCGAAGGCGGAAGTCAAATGTGAAGGTTGAAAAAGAAGTAAGGAAACCAGTCTGGAATACAACGACTTACACTAGCGGTCGCGGGTTGGTCGGAAACCTGATATTTCTCGCGTAAGCACGACGTAAGCAGTAGAACCAAGGTACGCACCCGTAGCTCAGCTGGATAGAGTATTCGCCTCCGAAGCGAAAGGTCGCGCGTTCGAATCGCGCCGGGTGCACCATTTCTCCCCTCCGAAACAAAGTGTTACCTTGGCGCCGCGCCAGCGTCTGTCGGATGTGGTGCAATGCGTTACGGGCACGCCGCTTCAAGACAATTGAGCAAGATAATCGCGGAGTAGCCTGACGCGGTCCGGGCGGAAACTCTCGTCGGTCGGTCGGAAGGCTTCGATCCGCTCGACGCGGAACTTTCAAGTATCCTGTCGGGGCAGCACCACGCGAGCAGTGCGCTCCCGGTATCGAGATAGACGATGGACAGCGGATAGATGCGCCGTTCGGTCGGAATTCCGTCCGCATCGCGATAGTCGGTGTCGATTGCACGCTCGTTCCAACAGGCCGTGCGGATAGCCGAGATGTCCGGCGTGACTTTCGCGGGCGTTTCGTACCGATAAACCATGTGGGTCGCGTGAAGGATCTGGCGTTGCAGACTTTCCGGCAGCGTCGCGGCGATTTTGGCGAGGGCTGCGTCGGCCGCTTCCGCCAGTTGCGGGTCGCCACGCTGCCGGATATCGCCCAGACCGACGATCAGAGCCTCCATCTCGATCCCGGAGAAGGCCTGTGGCGGCAGGGCAGGGTCTTCGGTGAGCGTGTAACCGAGACCGGGCGCGCCGTCGATCAGCGCGCCGCCCGCCCGAAGGCTCTCGATATCGCGATAAAGCGTACGGTCCGACACTTCCGTCTCGCGGGCGAGCCGGGCGGCTGTGACCGGCTTGGGTAGAACCCGTAGCGCGTTCAGAAGGCGGAAAAGGCGTTCGGGCCGACTCATAACATCCTCCTCATGATATCCTGACGGAAACTGACAGTATGGTGCTCGTATATCGGATGGCAGTTCAAAACCAAATCATGAGGTCAAACCATGCTTACCCTGTATCATTCGCCCCGTTCCCGTTCGTCGCGCATCATCCGTCTGATCGACGAGTTAGACATCTGGACCGAGGTGGATATCCGCATCGTCAGCATTACGCACAGTGATGGGACGGGCGAGAAGGATTCGACGAACCCGCATCCCGAGGGCAAGGTGCCGCTGCTGGTGCATGACGGCGTCGAAATTTGGGAATCGAATGCGATCATTCTCTATCTGACCGACCTGTTTCCGAAGGCTGGGATGGGGCCGGTTGCGGGCGATCAGCAACGCGGCCGATATCTGAGTTGGCTCGCATGGTATGGCAACGTGGTCGAACCGGTGTTCGTCATTGGAGCAACTGAACTGTCGCATCCCATATTCGACGTCACCTTTCGCGGCATTCCCGAGATGACCTTTCGGCTGGCCGGTGCTCTGGAAGATACGCCATTTCTGATGGGTGAGCAGTTTACTGCGGCAGACCTGCTGCTGGTCTCGCCGTTCACATGGTTTCCCGATGCTGCGCCGGTTCAACCGGCGATCAAGGCATGGATCGAGCGCTGCGAAGCGCGGCCATCGGCGAGAAAAATGGCGGAGTTCGACGCGGCGCATCTGGAGCAGGTCAGCGTCGCTTGATCGAACGTTATCCCTGCGGTGATTATTTCGCCGCCGGGGATCAGACTTCTGCGGATCGCCTTTCGAAAACGGCCAGCTGAGCAGCAAATGCGCGTTTGAAAGCGGGCCGCGCTTCTCCGCGTGCGGCATAGGCCAAAAGGTTCGGAAACGCGTTCAAGAGAGGCGATCCGTTCAATCTGCGCAGCACGCTCACCATGACCAGATCACCCGCGCTGAATGCACCTTGGAGCCAGTCAGCCTCGCCGAGACGGGCGGAGAGTTGGGCCAGCCGTGTTTCGATGCGCTCCTCCATCAATGGCAGACGCTGTTCGTGCCAAACCCGATCCTGTTCCAGAAACCCCGCGGTTTCGCGTTCGACAATCGGGGGTTCCACGGTCGCCTGTGCCGCAAATATCCAAGCGATTGCCCGTGCCCGCGCATTCTCTTCGTCGGACAGCAAGCCTGGATAACGCCCTGCGATATGCAGCACGATGGCACCGGATTCGAACAGGACCAGTCCGTTGTCCTCATAGGTCGGTATCTGCCCGAACGGCTGATGGGCGAGATGGGCTGGCTCCTTCATTTCCTTGAACGAGACCAGCCGGATATCATAAGACTGGCCGACCTCTTCGAGCGCCCAGCGGACAGGCATGTCGCGCGCCAGACCCTGCCCGCGATCGGGCGAGGCCGTAGAGGCTGTTATCGTGATTGTCATCGCGGGCCTACACCTCACTGGTCCTCGAGGCCGAAGGAGCCGATCTTGACGTCTCCGGCAGCGCGATAGCGGGCCATGGTCACGCCGGTTGTGGACGTCTTTACATCGTCCAGTTCCAGACCGAGCGGTACCGTGCCGTCTCCAAAGAGCCGCTGCCCGAGCCGAGGGCGACCGGGAATGTCCAGAGGAACAGCTCATCGGCCAACCGGTTTTCGAGCAATGTCTGGATGAGTTGGCTGCTGCCCTGCACGCTGAGCGGCAATCCATCGCCCTGCTTCAGCTCTGCGATGGCCGCGGCAACATCGCCAGTGATCTCCTGGCTGTTCCGCCATTCAAGTGTGTCTGGTGCGGCGGTCGCGACGTACTTCGTCCCTGTGTTGAACTTCAGCGTCACCGGATTGTCATCGCCCGCATTCGGCCCGTGCGCGGCGAAGATGTCATAGGTCCTGCCGCCCAGAAGCAGGTCGTACTCTTCGATCATCGTCTGACCCATGACCTCGCCCATCATCTCGCCCAGTAGGGCTGGGACCAACCGCCGAGAGAAAATTCGCCGGAAATATCCTCGTCAGGTCCACCGGAGGCCTGCATCACGCCGTCGAGGCTCATGAATGTCTGGATATTGATCGGTCTCATACAGTTTTCCAATCCATCAAGAATCGAGTTCGACGACGGGTGAAAAGCTACCGTAAATCATGCGCATCCCGTCGAACGGCATCGGGTTCTTGCCGGGATTGATCCGTTCGTCGGATTTCGATGCCTCTTCCATCTGAGCCATGCAAACATTGCGGGTCGCCTTGTCCGGCCATTCGATCCAGCTGAACACGACCGTCTCTTCGCCCTTGGCCTGAACGGCCTTGCGAAAATCGGTCTGCTTTTCGTCAGGCGCGTCGTCACCCCGGCATTCCCGAACCCGAACCGCTCCCTGGTCCATGAAATAGCGGTTGGCCCGGTCTGCGTGATCAATGAATGTCTGCTTGTTGGCGGTCGGCACCGCGAGGATAAATCCGTCGATATAGCTCATTGCCATTTTCCTCCTGTATTTCTCATGCTTGACTGAATACCAACCGTACGGTATGTAATCCGACATGCCCAGACCGACCAAACAATCACCCGAGCGCGGCGTTGCGCGCACGCGCCTTCTGGAAGCCGCCCGGGACATCGTTCGGCAGAAGGGTTTTGCCGCAACGTCGGTGGACGATCTCTGCCAGGCAGCAGGGGTGACGAAAGGGGCGTTCTTCCACCACTTTAAGACGAAAGAGTTGCTCGGCGTTGCCGCCGCGAATTTCTGGGCCGAGACGACGAGCGCCCTGTTCGCCGGTGCGCCCTATCATGAACCTGACGATCCGCTGGACCGCGTTCTGGCCTATCTCGTGTCAATCTCGGCGACAAAAGGGACCATTTACCGGCGCAAAATGGGGCCACGGCCTGGATGTTCGCGGCGCTCTGGCGCGTGTGCTCGCCAAGTAGCTGACGCGCGCCAGAGTGCGCTGGCCGCAGGCCAGCATTGCTGCTGTTTTTGCGGTTTCAGTCTTGGAGTTTGCGGCTCTGTCGCAGCCGGTAGCTGTCGCCGTTCATTTCCAGGATGTGAACATGGTGGGTCAGGCGGTCGAGGATGGCGCCGGTAAGGCGCTCGGATCCGAAGACTTCGGTCCATTCATCAAACGGCAGATTGGACGTGATGACGATTGATCCTCGCTCATAGCGCTGCGAGATGACTTCGAACAGCAACTCCGCGCCGGATTTGCTCAGGGGAACGAAGCCAAGTTCGTCAATGATCAACAGATCCTGACTGACAATCAGCTTTTGCAGGCGCTGCAGACGCCGATCATCGGCTGCCTCGATCAACTCATGCACCAGCGCGGCGGCCGTCGTGAAGCGGACCTTCAGGCCCTTCTGGCAAGCGGCGAGACCAAGCCCCAAGGCAATGTGGGTCTTGCCGGTTCCCGATGGACCCAGAGCAATAATGTTCTCGCGGCGATCAGCGTATTCGCAACGTGCCAGCTCCATGGTCAAGACCTTGTTGAGCGACGGGATCGCCTTGAAGTCGAAACTGTCGAGGCTCTTGGTGGCCGGGAACTTCGCGGCTTTGATCCGCCGCTCAACCATCCGGCGTTCGCGTTCGATCAGCTCCAGTTCGCAAAGCCGCAGCAGATATTGAACATGATCCTTGCCCTCTGCCGCACACTGACGGGCCAGCTTGCCATATTCGCTCTTGAAGGTCGGCAGTCGGAGCGCCTTGAGGTGATGCTGCAATAAGACCTGCGGAGTGTCGCTCATGTCGGCACCCCCGACATCAGGCTCATGTAGCTGGCCGGGTCTGTCGTCCCGACCTGTGCTCTGGGCAGATAGGGATAAATATCGAGATCCAGCCGTGGCGGACGCCTCTCGATCCGGCACAGGACAAGATGCTTCACAGCATCATAGCCGATGGCCCCGAGATCGAGCGCCTGCCGGATCGCACCATGCAGATGGGTCAGTTCGAACGTTTCCAGCAGACGTAAAACCTGAACATATTCGCGCTTGCCCTTCTTCCCCATCCGCGCCTCCAACAGTCGGCGCAGGGTGGCGAACTCATCCGGCAGATCCCAGCCTTGCAGCGGTGCGGCTTGATCTGTCCAGCGACATTCGGATCTGGCCCTAGGGCGACATGAAGAACTGGCCCACCTTCAGGTTGATGCAGTGATGGTTTCGGTCGTCGCAGCGGGCTTTTGCAAAAGCCCGCTGCGACGCTTTTCGCGGAGGCGATAGCTGTCGCCCCGGATCGTGACGACGTGACTGTGGTGCAGCAGCCGATCAAGGATCGCGGTGGCGACGACCGCGTCACCGAAGACGGTGCCCCATTCGCCGACCGCGCGGTTCGATGTGACGAGCAGGGCGCCGCGCTCGTAGCGTCGTGAGACGAGCTGGAAGAACAGATGCGCGGCATCGGGCTCCAGCGGCAGGTAACCGAGTTCGTCCACGATCAGCAGCTTCGGCTTGGCGTAGTGTGTCAGCCTCTCTTCAAGGCGGTTCTCGGATTGCGCCTTGGCCAGGTTCGCCACCAGTTCCATCGCGCCGGTGAAGAGCACCGTGTAGCCGGCGACGATTGCCTCGCGACCAAGCGCCACGGCCAGATGCGACTTGCCGACGCCGGGAGGGCCCAGCAACAGGAGCGCGTCGCCGTTGGCGATGAAGCGCCCCGTGGCAAGGTCGCGGATCTGCGAACGGTCGATCGAGGGCTGAGCGGCGAAGTCGAAGCCGCCAAGGTCCCGCACGAACGGGAACTTCGCCAGCCCAAAACTCATGTCGATGCGGCGCTGGTCTTTGCGGGCGATCTCGCGCTCGCACAGAAAGGCCAGCGCATCGCGCAGCGTCATCTCCCCCCGAACGGCTTCGTCCAGCAGACTGTCGAGCTGATCCCTCATCGCCGTCAACTTCAGTCGCGTGAGCATCCGGTCAAGGTCGTCCTGCGTATGCACGCCCATCACCAGGCCCCTCCGGCGACAGCCTCATACTCGGCGAGGGGGCGCAGCAGTGCCGACACCCCGATCAGCGCCTCAACCCCGTCAGCAGGTGTCCTGGCGCGGCCCGCTGAACCTGCCACCCCGGCAAAGTGGACAGGGTCGATGATCCGACCGCGGCGGCCGGCGCTGCGCCGGTGGCAGGCGACCTCGACGCCGGCATGGGTAACCCGCACCGTCTCAGCCGTGACCAGCACGCGGACCCGCTCGCCGATCAAGCGCCATGGGACCGAGTAGGCATTCGTGTCCATCTCCACTGCACAGTCAGGTGCGACGCGTTGGCTCAGTTCGCGCGTCGCCATGAACGAGCCGCAGTGCTGGAGGGGCTTCAGGTGACCGGCTTCGTCACGCGCGAAGCGCAGGCCCGGGGCTTCGCCTGTGGTGCCATGGACCCGCAGGTCGGCGATCTGGCGGGTCCATTGCACCAGATGAGCTTCCAGCGCGGCAAAGCTCTCGAAGGCACGCCCCGCGATCGCGTTGCCCTTCACGTAGCCGACGCCGCGCTCGTCCTTGCCCTTCGTCCGGGGTCGATACGGCGCGCAGGCCTTTACCTGAAAGCCCCAGTGCCGGGCAAAGGCATGCAGCTTCGGGTTCACCACGACCTCGCGGCTGGCAATGTCGTGGCTCAGGATCAGTGCGCGGGCATTGTCGAGCAGCACCTCTTCCGGCACGCCGCCGAACGACGCGAAGGCGCTCTCCATGCCTTCAAACCAGTTCTCCTGCCGCTCGCCCGCGAAGGCCCGCACGTGGATGCGGCGGGAATAACCCAGCGTCGCCACGAAGAACGACACCTGCCGCGACACGCCGCCGATCTCGACCCGCCGCTGCCCGAAGTCGATCTGCAACTGCTGGCCCGGCCGCGTCTCAAAGCGCACCGTTGCCCGCGCCTCGGCCCGCAGCTCCTGACGCAGATGCGCCACCGCCCGTTCGACCGTGCGAAGGCTTACCTCGATGCCCTTCTCGGCGACAAGCTCCTGACGGACCACATCTGCGTTGCCCGCATGGCGGCGAAACCGCTCCTCGACCCAACCCTCCAGGCCATCCAACGCCTTCGATCGCGGTGGCGGTGACGCCCTGCGCCACGTCCCCTCCTTCAACCATCGCCGTGCAGTCGTCCTCGAGCACCCAAGCTTCCGCAGAAATCCGGCGGGCTCCCCATCCGAGAAACTTCAGCCTCAGCATGGCCGAAACATCATCCGGCTCCTTCATCTCATCCCTCCGCAGACCCTCGGTCTGCGGCAGCGTCTCAACTGTTCGATTGGTCATCCAGACTTCCCTCTCAGCTTATCGAGGGGGCCAGTTCCTCATGTCGCCAGAGGGCCAGTTTGTCGTGTCGCCTGACATGATCCAGCGCCCCAACCTTTTGCTCCAACAGCGGCAGGTAATGCATCGGATCAAATACCATGTCCGCCTTGTCGTAGGACCGGCGGTGGTGGGCAATCACCTCGGCCCCGCAGCCGATCACAACCTCATGGACATACCCACGAACCTGAACCTCGTGATGGGCATGAGCGACAGGCACCGAGTAGTCATTGTTGCGATAACGGACCATGGAGATCGATGTCGCCCGGGTGCTGACCCTGTCGCAAGCATCGTAAGGGGTGGTCGGCAGCGCCATCAGCGCATTGAGATCCCGCATCAGACGTTCACCGACAGTCTCGGTATGACCACGCACAATGTCGCCCTGTCGCGTCAGGCACTGATCTTCCAGCCAGGTGTTCAACGCATCGAAGCTGTCGGACCGCGGCGCGGGAACGAGGAAGTTGCGCCGCCCATATCCGATCACCCCCTCGACGTTGCCTTTGTCATTGCCTTTGCCCGGTCGGCCGAACTTGTCGTCGAACAGGTAATGCGACTGCAATTCCGAAAAGACGCGGGTGCGCAACCGGAGGCCATCGCCCAGGATTTTCGCCACTGCGATCGTTGTATTGTCGTAGAGGATCGACAAGGGCACGCCGCCGAAGAATGCAAAAGCGGCGTTGTGGCCATCACAAAACGCCTCGGTCGTCTCGGCGGGGTAGGTCTTGATGAAGAACGCATCCGAATGCGGAAGCGCCATCGCAAAGTAGTGCAGCTTACACTCAACACCGGCAATCACGCCCAGCGTTTCGCCGAAATCGACCTGAACATGGCCCGGCGCATGCGACAGCGGCACGAACACTTCCCGCGTCCGCCGCTTCTTCTCACGCACATAATCAGTGACGATGGTGATCCCGCCCGTAAAGCCATGCTCGTCGCGCAGCCGCGCATGAATTCGCTTGGCAGTGTGCCGCTGTTTCTTGAGTTTGCTCTTATCCTCTTCGAGGATCTGGTCGATCACCGGCACAAAGGGATCAAGCTTGGGACGCTGCGGCATCGCTTGGCGCCGATATCCCGGCGGAACCGAATGCTTCAGGATCTTCGACACTGTCTTGCGGTCGATCCCGAACTTCCGCCCCGCCTCGCGCTCACTCATGCCCTCGACATGGCACGCTCTGCGCACCCGGGTATACAGTTCCACAGAATACATCTCCCGACCCTCAGCTTCCGCCCCGGGTCTCAGAATGGCAGAATTTTACTCCGCGACGGTCAGGTAATCCCACCGTTTCCGTGGCCCAGTTTGCCTCCGGGATTCACAGGTTTGCGACGGTATTCTGCGAGGTTCATCATCCGTCACACTCCGAGACGGCCGGGAATGCGCAGATGGCGGCGCACCACGTCGACGAATAGCGGATCGCGTTTCGCTGCCCAGACGGCGGCGAGATGGCCCGCGATCCAGATCACCAGACCGACCAGCCAGAGTTGCAGGCCAAGCCCGATGGCGGCGGCAAACGTGCCGTTGAGGATCGCGATCGAGCGCGGGGCTCCTGCCAGCAGGATCGGTTCGGTCAGAGCCCGGTGGACCGGGATGACAAAGCCGGGGATGGCGTCAGGATCGAGCATCAGATCACCGCCCCGCCGCCAAAGGAGAAGAACGACAAGAGGTGGTCCTGATTTTTCGACCAGCTTTCCGCCTGGCTAAGCTATCGCATTGGTTTCATGTCAGGCGGCGGTTTTCAGGGGCTGGGGCGACGTATCATAGGCCTCGCTCGGGGTCAGCAGCCCGTGCGATGAGTGCGGGCGTTTTTCATTGTCGTAGCTGATCCAGGTACCGATCCCGGCTCTCGCCTCCGATCCGGTCTCGAAGGCATTCAGGTAGACACTTTCGTATTTCAGCGAGCGCCAGAGCCGCTCGATCATGCGGTTGTCGATCCAGCGGCCGCGTCCGTCCATGGAGATCTTCACCTTGGCGTCACGCAACACGTCGGTGAAATCTGAGCCGGTGAACTGGGAACCCTGATCAGAGTTGAAGATCTCCGGTGAGCCATATCTGGCCAGCGCCTCTTTCAGAAGCTTCTACGCAAAATCCGGCTTCCATCGTGTTCGACAGTCGCCAGTTCAGTACCTTTCGGCTGTGCCAGTCCATGATTGCTACCAGATAGAGAAATCCCCGCCGCATGGGAATGTATGTGATGTCAGTACACCAGACCTGATTAGGCCGGGTGATGGGTAAGTCCCTGATAAAGTATGGATAAATCTTGTGTTCCAGGTGCTTCTTGCTGGTCTTGGGCTCCTGATAGATCGGCACAAGACGCATCAGGCGCATCAGCCGCCGCACACGGTGGCGACCGCATTTGTGACCCTGTCGCTGCATGTGTCGGGCCATTTGCCGCGAGCCGTACCAGGGCGTTTCGAGGAATTGGCGATCGATAATTCCCATAAACGCCAAGTTCTCGCCGCTTTCGCCGCGTGGCTGATAGTACAACGTCGAGCGCGGCAGAGACAGCAGGCTGCACTGCCGCCGGACGCTGAGATCAGGCTGGTTTTGCTTCACCGCTTTTTGCCTCCAGTCCCGAGGACAAGGCTGGAGGCTTCGGACAAAAAATCGCGTTCCACCACCAGTTGGCCGATCTCCCCTCTCACACATGCAAGCATGTGTTGCCGGGCAACGGGACGTCCAGCTTTTCCACGTCCTTCCGTGAGATGGGCGGCTCTTCCTCGGCCTTCCCGTCAAACGCGGATGCCATGTTCTTGATCGCCGTTTTCTTCCAGCCGCTGATCATCGTCGGGTGGATGCCGTATTTCTTGGCCGGCTCGGCCGTCGTCAGTTCTTCACGCATGGCTTCAAGGGCAACCTTGGCCTTGAACTCCGCCGAATAGCGTTTCCGTTTCGTCATCTGGGTCGCTCCTTCGTCAATCGCTACAGCTTAACAACTGATCCGAAATCCTGCGACAACTCGTACTGGTCAGGTGCGATGTTCAAAGCACGGTGCAGGTTGTCCGGCCTGGCCGGGGCCTTTGCGAATTTGGTATTGTAGCGCTCCATGAAGCCCTGAAGAAATACGTTTCCGTCTTCGATTGAGGATAGGCCTGCGAGACGCAGCTCCTTGACCAAAGGGTCCTGCAAGGTGCGGTTGGCGCGTTCCACACGACCCTTGGCCTGGCGACTGTTGGCGCACAAAATCTCGATGTTCAGCTCGGCCAGAGCGCGACCGGACTGGGCCATGCCCGTCATGTGCTGGTTCGGCTTTGCGACCCGAAAGACCGTGTGTTTGTCGCTGTAGAACGCAACGGGGCGACCGTGTCTGAGAAGATAACTTTCCAGCGCCTCGACGTAACTGAACGTGCTTTCCGATGGCACGAACCGCAATTCCATCAATGTGCTGGTCGCATCGTCGATAAAGACGAGCAGGGTGCAAGGATCAGCGCGATCCTCGAACCACCGGTGATCCGACCCGTCGATCTGGATCGGCTCGCCAAGGCATTCCCGGCGCAATCTGGGCTGATGGAATGTCCGGCGCTGCTTGCGGGACAACCAGAGACCGGCGTCCTGCATCCATTTGCGCAATGTCTCACGCGAGACCCTGAACCCGTGATGTTCCGCCAGCATCTCGGCCGCCAGCGTCGGTCCGAAGTCCTCATACTTTTCTTTGACCAGGGCCACGGCATTGTCGCGCCTGGCTGCATGGATCTGGTTGTTCGGCGCCTTGCCGCGCCCCTTGTGCCGGATTCCAGCGCCGCCCTCGGTGCGGTACGTCTTGAGTAACCGGAACATCTGTCGCCTGGTCACGTCCAACAGGTTCGCCCCGTTCTGGACGCTCAGCCGTCCATCATCGACCTGCGCCAACACCTCGATCCGGTGGAAGTCGCGCCCGCTCATCATCACCCATCCCATGTCCGCTCTCTCTGCTTGCTATCCTCGGCAGGGAGAGTGACATTCCCGAATTGCACATGGGTGACATTTTAGCTTTGCGGCCACAATACCGGAAACGTATAATCAGTATTATGTAATATACGGAAGTGGCCTGAACCGAACGCAGTTTAGATCCATGTGTTCAAAGTCTCCCTGCATCGCTGACAGGTCGAATATGCCGTTTCCTCGATAGGTCTGCGCTGTTACAGAGGTGAGGTATTCCAGACTTGCGCCGATCGGTCTGCAGGAATGGGCGCCGCGGCAGCAACGGTCACATACCCGACCAAGGGTCAGGACGGCACCCGGTGGCGACATCAACGGGAGGAGCTGGCGATGAAATCCCTGATCGACTATCTTAATGCAGTGGCCGCAGCGCCGACCGGCGAAGATCTGTGGAAAATGCACAGCCGCAAGATGGCGAGTTTCGGCTTTGACCGGGTGATCTACGGGTTCACGCGGTACCGGACGTCAAGTTCGCTGGGTGACCCGCAGGACTGGATGATGTTGACCAATCAAAGCCCTGAATACATGACGCATTTCAGGGATGAAGGCCATTATTTCAACGCCCCGATGATGAAATGGGCGCTCGAAAACGACGGTGCGTGCAGCTGGTCCTGGGTTACCGAACAGGCGCAGCGTGGCGGCCTTACCCGGCAAAGCTGCGGATGATGGAATTCAACCGGCAGATGGGCGTCGTGGCGGGCTATACGATCAGCTTTCGGTCGCTGTCGATGCGCGCCAAGGGGGCGACAGCCCTGACCGCGCAAGCCGGGACGACTCAGGACGACGTCGACGCCCTTTGGGACGAAAAGGGCGATGAGATCCTGCTGATGAACAACATGGCCCATCTAAAGGTCCTGACCCTGCCCTACACCGGCACCCGCAGCCTGACGAAACGTCAGCGTGAAGTGCTCGAATGTGTCGGCGACGGCAAGACGACGCAGGATACCGCTGACATACTCGGTCTGACGCCCGCAACGGTGGAAAAACACCTGCGGCTGGCGCGCGAGGCCCTCGACGTGGACACGACGGCGCAGGCCGTTCTGAAGGCATCATTTCAGAATCAGATGTTTATCATCGAAGAGTAGCGCAAAAACAACATGTTATAACGCGATCTTCATCCTGAAATCATCACGCAGAATGCAACCGATCGTGCGTCACCGCGTCGAACGCATCGATTTATCAATCGGGTATGGGTTTCCAGACTGTCGTGACGCGGCGTCAATGGGCACGTTGACCGTGTTCCGTGAGTGGTGGCCTTGGGCCGGGAACAGCGGACCGGAACCTCTGGTATTACAGGGCTCTGCGGTCCGCACTTAAAACCCGGCATTTACGCCGGATATCGTCGGTGAACCCGTGTTTTTTCGGTGTTGCCGGCGGGGGTAAGGTTCGGCGCATTCGCTCCCCAACTGGATGTGTCACCAATGGGCGATGGTGCGGCTTCCCGACGCAACATCGCCCGTCCCCGATCTTTCTGCACTGCCTGGACGGACGACAAGCTGTGCAAAACATAAAATGCAGCACCTTAACCTAGGCGCTGCATTCTTTTAGGCCATATTGAACAACAGGTTGCGGCCCGTTGTTAACCCTTGGCGACCTTTGCCACTTCAGCGGCGAAATCCTCGGTCACTTTTTCGATGCCTTCACCGACCTCGAGACGGATAAAGCCCGCGATCTCGACACCGGCCTCCTGAGCGGCGGCACCGACCGTCAGATCGGGATTCACGACGAATTGCTGGTTCACCAGCGTCACTTCGGCCATGTACTTTTGCATCCGGCCCTGGATCATCTTCTCGATGACCTGCTCGGGCTTGCCGCTTTCGCGGGCGATGTCCATCTGAACCTGGCGTTCTTTCTCGACAACCGCCGGGTCAAGGTCGGCCTCGGACAGGGACGCCGGGTTCACCGCGGCGATGTGCATCGCGATCTGCTTGCCGATGCCGTTCTTGTCGTCGCCTTTCAGGGCGACGAGGACGCCGATCTTGCCCATGTCCGGGGCGGCGGCATTGTGGACATAACTGACCACGACATCGCCTTCGATCGTCGCCATACGGCGCACGCCCATGTTTTCGCCAATTTTGGCGATGGCGTCGGTGATCATCGTTTCGACTGTCGTGCCGTCGATCTTCGCGGCTTTCAGATCTTCGAGGGTGTTCACCTCGAGAGCCTTGCCTGCGATTGTCGATACCATCGCCTGAAAATCGGAATTCTTGCCGACGAAATCGGTCTCGGAATTCACCTCAACGGCAACCCCCTTGCCGTCCTTCGTGGCGACGACCACGAGGCCCTCGGCAGCGGTGCGGCCCGATTTCTTGGCGGCCTTGGCGAGGCCCTTGGTGCGCAGCCAGTCGACCGCCGCTTCCATGTCGCCGTCATTCTCGGTCAACGCCTTCTTGGCGTCCATCATGCCTGCGCCGGTGCTTTCGCGCAGCTCTTTCACCATGCTTGCGGTGATCGCCATGTCGTCTCTCCTGTCACGTGGGGTCCGGCGTCCGGTCGGGATGCGGTCCCTGTCAATATCGGGTTTGGCCGGGCGGGTCTCCCCTGCCCGGCCTGTGGTGTGTTCCGACGGCTGCGGTTCAGACCTTTTCGCCGGGCTCGCTGCTCTCGATGTCGAGCGGTGCCTCGGCGGGCACATGCGGGCTGCCGGCGGCCTTGTCCGAAATGTCGCCGGTCGGCATATCGGTTGCCGGTGCAGCGGACGCTGCGCCTTCGCCTGCGACGGCCTCTTCGGCCAGCTCTTCCATCGCGCCCATATCGACGCCGGCAGCGCCAAGCTGTGCGGACATGCCGTCAAGGGCGGCACGCGCGGCCAGATCGCAATAGAGCGAGATGGCGCGGGCGGCATCGTCGTTGCCGGGGATGATATGGTCGATGCCGTTGGGCGAGCAGTTGGTGTCGACGATGGCGACGACCGGAATGCCCAGCTTTTTCGCCTCGAGGATCGCGAGATCCTCTTTGTTGACGTCGACGACGAACAGCAGATCGGGCACGCCGCCCATCTCGCGGATACCGCCCAGGGAGGCCTGCAGTTTTTCCTGCTCACGCTCCATGCCGAGACGCTCTTTCTTGGTCAGACCTTCGAAACCGCGCTCTGCGGCCTCGTCGATCGCCTTCAGGCGGGCGATGGATTTCGACACGGTCTGCCAGTTGGTCAGCGTGCCGCCGAGCCAGCGGTGGTTCATGTAGAATTGCGCCGATTTCTCGGCCGCGTCCGCAATCGCCTTTTGCGCCTGACGTTTGGTGCCGACGAACAGCACGCGACCGCCCTTGGCGACGGTGTCGCGGATGGTCTGCAATGCCTGATCGAGCAGCGGCACGGTCTGCGTCAGATCGAGAATGTGGATACCGTTGCGCGCGCCGTAGATATAGGGCGACATGCGCGGATTCCAGCGGGCCGTCTGGTGGCCGAAGTGTACGCCAGCCTCGAGCAGCTGCCGCATGGAGAACTCGGGAAGAGCCATGGTCGTATTCCTTTCCGGTTTTGACCTGGGACGGAGGATCAGGGGAGAACCCCAACCGGTGGACGCACGGGGGATGTCTGTCCCGCTTGCCCGCCTCCGCCTGTGAAGTACGGTGCCATTAGGCGAGTAGGATGCCGTTGGCAAGGGGCGAGGGGCCAGCCCCTCGCGCTCCCCGGGATATTTGCAGCAGGATGAGAGGGGCGCCGAGCGTCAGAGCAACGTGCGTTCGATGACCCACCATGTGCCCACCGACGCGATCGCCAGCGAGGCCGGAATGGCGACGATGCGGCGATAGGCGTCGATCCGGTCGCGGGCAAGCACCGACAGGCCGCACAACAGCGACAGAGTGGCGACCGGCGCTGCGAAGAGCCACAACGGCACCTCGCCGTTGAGCGGTGCCATCCAGCCCCGTGCGACAGGTGCCGACCAGGTGATCCAGGCCAATGCACCGAAGGCCACCGCCAGCACCGCGTAAAACGCGATGGCGGGCGTTACCTCGGGGCGGCCCCGGTCGACGCGCACGGCGAGAAATACAAGCCCGAAGGCGCACAGGATGACGAACAGTTGCCCCACCTCGACGCCGATGTTGAACCCGATCAGCGCGGGCACGAAGGCATTGTCCGGCAAGCCGAATTCCGCCAGCACCGAGGCAAATCCCAGGCCATGCAGCAGACCAAAGCCAAAGATTACCACCGGCCTCCACGGCGAAAGCCCGCGCGAGAAGATGTTTTCAACAGCGACGAAGACGATCGAGGCGGCAATCAGCGGCTCGACGATGGCCCCCGGAACGCTGACATAGCCAAGCGCCGCCAGGGCGAGCGTGATCGTATGCGCCAACGTGAACATCGTCACCTGCCACAACAGCGGGCGAAAATGCGTGCTGAGAAAAAACAGGCCCAGCACGAACAGGATATGATCGAGACCTTTCGGAACGATGTGATCGAACCCGGTGGGAATGTAGTCGACGAACGTCGCCCAAGGACCCGCCTGCCCGCCGCCCGCCAGCACGATGGCATCCGTCAAGTCACCGCCGTCGATATACCCGTCGTAGGGCGCCTCGACGTCCATCTGACGGACTACGACGGCGCCGAAGGCGCGGTCCCAGCCGAAGGTGACGGTTTCCGTTCCGGGCGGCATATCGGCGTCGAAAACAAACGTCGACTTGCGCGGCAGTTCGAGGTTCTGCTCCGGCATGACGGTGATCGACACAAGGCCCGGCGTCACCGGCTCACCATCCGCCAGAACGGTGATTTTTTGCGCCATGTCGGGCCAGAATGCCTCGAACCGGTCGGCCATCTCCTCGGGAGACAAGGCCCGCAAGCTGTCGTAGGTGTCGGCCTGCGCCGCCTCGTTGGTGTTCGCAACCTCGGCCAGATCGATGCCCGCGACGAAACCTTCGATCGTCGTCTCGACCGAAAACGTCACCCGTGCACCGTCTTGCGTCATGTCGGCGATCGACGGAAACACCTCATGCGCGGCAAGTGCCGCAGCCGTTACCATCCACAGCGCAACAGCGCTTGACACCACCGCGCCAAGGCGCACTTTCAACGCAGCACGCAAGGAAAATCCCATGTCCCGTCCCATCCGATCCCTGATCCTGTCCGTCGGCCTTTCGGCCGGAGTTGCGGCACCCGCAGCCACCCATGAATTCTGGATCGAGCCATTGAGTTACCAAGTTGCAGCGGACGGTAATCTGGTCGCGCGACTTGTCAACGGCTCGAATTTCGATGGGGTGAACGTTGCGTACTTTCCCAACCGCATCGTCGACTTTTCGGCATGGGTCAATGGGTTGACCGGACCGATCATCGCGCGTGCCGGCACCTCGCCCGCGTTGCAGGTGCCCGTCCCGCAGGAGGGGCTGGTGGTGATCTCCTATCAGTCGACACCGTCGTCGCTGACCTATTCGGATTACGAAACCTTCGAGCGTTTCGCCTATCACAAGGACCTCGAGGCGCTCGCCTTCACCCATGAGGACCGGGGCCTGACGCGCGACCGCGTCACCGAAAGCTATACCCGGTTCTCGAAATCTCTGTTCGGTGTCGGAAATTCCGAAGGCGCGGACCTGCGCGTCGGCCTCGAGACGGAGTTCGTCCTGCTCGCCAATCCCTATACCGACGATCTGTCGGGCGGCCTGCCGGTGCAGTTGTGGTACGGCGACGATGTGCGTGCCAACGAACAGGTCGAATTGTTCGCCCGCCTGCCCGGCGACGCCGAGGTGTCCGTTACCTATCACCGCACCGACGACGAGGGCATCGCGATGCTGCCGGTGGCGCCGGGGATGGAGTACATGATCGACGCCGTGATCCTGCGCATCCCGGACCCGGAGGTGGCGATGTGGGAATCGCTGTGGGCCAATGCGACATTCATGGTGCCCTGACAGGATATCGTCGCCGGGTGCAGGGCGGCGGGTCTGAAACCGATTGCACGGGTGTCGGGATCGGCACATCGGGCAACCGCCCTCGGGGGTGCGCCGGTGA
The DNA here is from genome assembly GCA_963761735.1 of uncultured Alphaproteobacteria bacterium. Lineage (GTDB taxonomy): Bacteria > Pseudomonadota > Alphaproteobacteria > Rhodobacterales > Rhodobacteraceae > CAVXHQ01. Next base: position 343,240 of record CAVXHQ010000001.1, on the reverse strand, counting down.
CACCGGGGTGCGGACGCCGCGTCACGTCCGGTGCTGTACCAACCGCTGCCACGGCCACGGCGGATATCATGCCCGAGTTGCCGCCGCCGCGACATGCCGATCCCGATTTCGGTCAGGCCCGGAACGGGCCCAGAATTGAGATTGCAACCGGTTACAATACTCGTATCCTCATCGCCAAAGCGGGGGTTGACGACAGCCCCACAATGGCGCGACGGCCGAACACCGCCGGCACGAACGGCGCCATGTCGGGGCAAAGACAGGAATAAGACGACATGAAGACACTCAGGCTGACCACCGCACAGGCCATCGTGCGCTATCTGCAAAATCAGTGGATCGCGATTGACGGACACGAGGTCCGCGTCTGCGGCGGCGGCTTCGGTATTTTCGGCCACGGCAACGTCACCTGTCTGGGCGAGGCGCTGTATCCGGTACAGGACAGCCTGCCGCTCTATCGCGGCCAGAACGAGCAGGGCATGGGGTTTGCCGCTGCCGGCTATGCCAAATATCACCTGCGGCGGCGGTTCATGTTCTGCACGGCAAGTGCCGGTCCCGGCACCGCCAACCTGCTGACCGCCGCGGCGCTGGCGCATGCAAACCGGCTGCCGATGCTGATGCTGTGCGGCGATACGTTCATCACCCGCCTGCCCGATCCCGTGCTGCAACAACTCGAACATTTCGGCGATCCGACGTTCGGGGTAAACGATGCTTTCAAACCGGTTTCACGCTACTGGGACCGGATCACTCACCCCGCCCAGATCATCCAGTCGCTGCCGAATGCGTTGGCGGTGCTGCTCGACGCTGCCGATTGCGGACCCGCGTTTCTCGGGCTGCCACAGGACGTGCAGGGCTGGGCCTACGACTATCCCGAGGCGTTTTTCGCCAGAAAGGTGCACCGGATCCGGCGCCTCTCCCCCGATGCCGACGAGGTGGCCGATGCCGCAGTCGTGCTGGGCGCCGCGAAGCGCCCTGTGATCGTCGCGGGCGGCGGCGTGCAATATTCCGGGGCCACGGCCGAACTTGCCGCCTTTGCCGAGGCACACGACATTCCGGTAATCGAGACGATCGCGGGCCGGGCCAACCTGCGCGCCGACCACCCTCTTAACATCGGTCCTGTCGGCGTGACGGGATCGGACAGTGCCAATGACATCGCGGCCCGGGCGGATGTTATCTTCGCGGTCGGGACGCGGTTGCAGGATTTCACGACCGGATCGTGGACCGCCTTTGCGCGCGACGCGACGCTTCTCACCCTGAACGCCGGGCGGCACGATGCGGGTAAACACCGCGCGGTTCCGGTCGTGGGTGACGCGAAGATCGGCTTGCAAGCCATTGGTACTGAACTAAAGTCTTATAAATCTCCATCGGACTGGACGGCGCTTGCGCAGTCTAAACGAACCGGTTGGGACGCCTATGTTGCGGATAACGTGGCCTATGATCCATCGCTCAACCGGCCCAATTCCTATGCTCAGGCCATCGGCATCGCCAACGCCCACATGCACCCGCGCGACCGCGTCGTCGCAGCGGCAGGCGGTCTGCCCGCCGAGGTGACGGCGAACTGGCGCACGCTCGATATCGGCACGGTCGATGTGGAATTCGGGTTTTCCTGCATGGGCTATGAGATTTCGGGGGCCTGGGGGGCGCGAATTGCCCAAAGCGAACGGGAGGCGGACAGGGATACCGTCGTCTTCATCGGCGATGGCTCATACCTTTTGATGAACTCCGACATATACTCTGCTGTTCTGACACAGAAAAAGCTGATCGTGCTGGTCCTCGACAACGGCGGTTTCGCGGTGATCAACAAGTTGCAGAACAACACCGGCAACGAGAGTTTCAACAACCTTATCGCCGATACGCCGACCGCGACGAATCCCGTCCGCGTCGATTTCGAGTCGCACGCGCGCGCTCTTGGCGCCGACGCCGTGACCGTCGCGAACCCGACCGAATTGAAAACGGCCTTTGTCGCTGCGCAGGCCGCGACGAATACCCAGGTTATCGTGATGCAGGTCGACGCCTACGAAGGCTGGACGACGCAGGGCCACGCCTGGTGGGAGGTGGGCACGCCGGAAGTCTCGGACAGCGCAAAGGTGCGCGACGCCCACGCAGAGCAGGAGGCCGGGCGCGCGAAACAACGGCCCGGCGTATGACTATGGACTTGTCGGGCAGGCGGTTTCTCGTGATCGGTCGGGCGGGGATGGACATCTATCCCGACCCGCCGGGCACGAAGACCGAAGAGGCTGTGCAGTTCTTCACTTGCCTCGGAGGGTCGTCGGCGAACATCGCCGTGGCCCTCGTCCGGCACGGGTGCACGGCGGATCTGGTCACCTGCGTCGCCGACGACAGCATAGGGCGGTTTTGCGTCAACCAGTTGCACCGCTATGGCGTCGGCCATTCGGGCGTACGGGCAGTGGGCGGAGAGGCGCGCAATTCGCTCGCCGTGGTCGAGAGCCGGGTCGAGGACCACCAGTCGGTGATCTATCGCAACGGTGCGGCCGATTTTCAGATGGATCTGGAAGATGTCGAGACGCTCGACTACGCCGCCTACGACGCGCTGATCACCACCGGCACCGTGTTTGCCGCCGAACCGTCGCGCAGGGCGGCGTTTCGAGCCTTCGAACTGGCGCGCGCCGCCGGTCTGCCGCTGATCTTCGACATCGACTATCGGCCCTATTCCTGGCCCTCGGCGCAGGTCGCCGCCGAAATCTACAGCCGCGCGGGGGCGTTGTGCGATGTGATCATTGGCAACGATGTGGAATTCGGCTTTATGGCGGGCGGGTACGACGACGGCCTTGCCAAGGCCCGCGACCTTGGTGCAACGGCACAGGTCGTGATCTACAAGATGGGCGAAAACGGTGCCGTCACCATCACGCCGGACAGCGAGTTTCGCACGGGCATCTTTCCGGTCACGGCGCTGAAACCGACGGGTGCAGGCGACAGTTTCATGGGCGGTCTGATCGCGGGCCTCGCGAACGGACACGACCTGCGGGACGCCGTGCTGCGCGGCTCTGCCTGTGCCGCGATGGTCGTGGGCCGTGTCGGCTGCGCGCCCGCAATGCCCGACACCGCCGAGCTCGACGAATTTCTGACCGCCCACCCCGGTCCCACCTGATCCGAACAACCCGAAAGAAGGCCCCGACATGCACATTGCCCCATTCGACAACCACAACAAACCCATCGTCGATACCGGCGACAGCACAGTACCGCTGAACTATTTCAACATCGTGAAGCTGACCATGGGACAGGCGTTCGAGTACCAGGTTCCGGGATACGAGACCTGCATCGTCCCCGCGACGGGCACCGTCGACGTCGACGTCGAAGGTGAGGCCTATGCGGCGATCGGCGGACGCGGCGTCGACGTCTGGGACGGAGAGCCCGAGGGCGTCTACGTCCCGTCGGGCGCCAAGGCACGGATCGTCTGCACCAGCGACGCGGTCGAGGTTTTTATCGCAGGGGCAAAATTCGACAAGGTGCTCAGCCCGTTCGCCGTGCGCTCGGATGAGCTCGATCTCGTGCAGTACGGGTCCGACGACACGAAAACCCACCGCAAGATCAAACACATCCTTGGTACGAAGTACCACGGACAGGTCGGGCGGCTGCTGGTATCAGAGTTGTTTACCGTCGGCGCGGGCGGCTGGTCTGGCTTTCCAAGCCACAAGCACGACACCGACCGCAGCGTGGACGGCGATATCATCGAAACGCGTCATGACGAAACCTACAATTTTCGCTTCCGTCCCAATCACGGCTCTGGCGTGCAGATGTTGCAACGCGAGGACGGCAAGCCGGGCGACGCCTATCACCTCGTCGATGGATCCACGATCTGCCTCGACAACGGCTATCACCCCTGCTGCGTGTTGCCGGGCTATGAGATGTACTATTTCACCATTCTCGGCGGCCTCAGCCAGCGCAGTCTGGTGCAGTATTTCCAACCGTCTCACGCCGATCAGATCGAGACGATCCCCGGCATCAAGGACATGATCGCCAAATTCAAGTAGCGGCGCTGCCGGTATCGGTTGCGACCCGGTGTTGCTATAGCCCTGTAAAATCAATTTTCTGTTGTGGAACCGTCATGCCCCTCGTTACCCTTGCCGACGTTTTGCAACCTGCCCTCAGAAACGGTTACGCCGTCGGGGGCCTTGTCTGTCTTGGATGGGAGGATATGCGCGCCTATGTGGCCGCCGCCGAAGAACTGGGGTGTCCGGTCATCTTGCAGGCCGGTCCGGGGTGCCGCGCCCACACGCCGCTGCCGGTTCTGGGTGCGATGTTCCGGCATCTGGCCGAGGGTGCGGGCGTGCCCGTCGTGGCACATCTCGACCACGGCTATTCGTACGAGGACTGCAGAGGGGCCCTCGACGCCGGGTTTACCTCGCTCATGTACGATGGATCGCGCAAACCCCTGCACCAGAACATCGACGAGACGGCGCGCATCGTGGAACTGGCCCACGCGGCGGGCATTTCCTGCGAAGGCGAGATCGGCTTTGTCGGCTATGCCAGCGGTGAGGCAAGCGCCGGCACGGACCCCGAGGAGGCCGCGACGTTCGCGCGGCAGACCGGGGTCGACGCGATGGCGATTTCCGTCGGCAATGTGCACCTGCAACAGGACAAGGAAGGCGGCCTCGACGAGGCGCGCATCCGCGCCATCGAGGCAGTGACCGAGGTGCCGCTGGTGATTCACGGCGGCTCCGGCGTGCCGGTCGAGCAGCGGCGCAGGCTGGCGGCGACATCGAAGGTTTGCAAATTCAACATCGGCACCGAGCTGCGCATGGCGTTTGGCACCGCGCTGCGCGCTGCGGTGACTGCCGACGAAAGTCGTTTTGATCGCGCGGTCCTGCTGGCAGAAACCGAAGCGCCTGTCACGGCGGCGGCCCGGCGGGTACTGTCGGCCTTTGGTGGCGGCAGGGGGGGCGCGTCGCCATAACCCCGGGAGCGAATTTTTCAAAAATTCGACGTAAAATTCTTTGAAAGAATTTTGTCCCTGTGGTCAGCCGAGAGCGTACCCTGCCCCGCGCACCGTGCGCAGTGGATCGGCGCCACCCTTTGCCGTCAACGCCTTGCGCAGCCGGCCGACGTGTACATCGACCGTCCGCGTATCCACATAGATCTCGCGCCCCCAGACGCGGTCAAGCAGCTGGTCGCGCGACCAGACACGCCCTGGGCGTTCCATGAAGGTCGTGAGGAGGCGGAATTCGGTGGGCCCGACCTTTACTTCGGCCGCGCCGCGATAGACCCGGTGGGTTTCGCCGTCGAGCCTGATGTCCTCATATGTCAGAACCTGCCCGACGCTGACGGGCCGCACCCGGCGCAGTTGCGTGCGCACACGCGCCATCAGCTCACTGACGGAATAGGGTTTGGACACATAGTCATCGGCCCCGGTCTCGAGCCCGCGCACCTTGTCGACCTCTTCGGACTTCGCCGACAGCATGATCACCGCAATGCCCCGCGTCTCGGCGGCGGATTTCAGACGCCGACACACCTCGATCCCCGAAAGTCCGGGCAACATCCAGTCGAGAACCACCACGTCGGGCGGATCCTCGGCCACCATCAATACGCCGTCGTCGCCATCCGCGGCCTGGGATACGCGGTATCCTTCGGCGCCGAGATTATAGCTCAGAATCTCGCGTTGGGCGGGCTCGTCCTCGATGACGAGGATATGCGGGCTTGGGCCGGACATCGGCACCGGTACTCCTGTGAGGCGTGTGTTCCGTTCAGGCAAAGGGCTTCGTCGACGTGGTGTCGCCTTTGGGACGATCGTCCTCTGGCATCGACCCGGTGATCACATAGACCACCTGTTCGGCCATATTGGTAATCAGATCGCCCATGCGTTCGATATTCTTGGCGATGAAGTGCAGGTGCATGCAGGGCGTGATATTGCGCGGGTCCTCCATCATATGCGTGATGAAATCGCGAAACAGCGCGTTGTACAACTGGTCCACTTCCAAATCGCGCTGGATAACCTCATGCGCGAGGTCTGCATTGCGCGCGACGAAGGCGTCGAGGACGTCCTTGAGCATCCCCTGTACGTCGCGTGCCATCCGCCGGATCAGCTGCGCCGAGCCGTCGATCGGACGCACGTCCGCCAGCAGCGTCCCGCGCTTGGCGATATTCTTGGCATAGTCACCGGTCCGCTCGAGGGCGGCGGCGAGTTTGATGACCGACAGGATCACCCGCAGGTCGCGGCTGACAGGTGCGCGCAGGGCGATGATCGTGGCGGCGTCTTCGTTGATCTGCTCTTCGATGGCGTCGATCGCCTTGTCGCCCGCGCGCACGGCCTCGGCCAGATCGGTATCGCGTTCCTCCAGCGCCCGGGTGCCGTCCAGGATCGCGGCCTCGACGAGGCCCCCCATTTTCAGGATCTGGTTCTGGATCGCCTCGAGGTCGCGGTCGAAGGACGAATGAATGTGCTGCTGGTCCTGCATCGTGGTCTCCTTTTTGCCCCGTGTGCGGTCTGACGACCCTGCGTCCTATCCGATCCGGCCCGAGATATAGCTCTCGGTCCGCGGGTCCTGTGGATTAGTGAAAATCCGCGTGGTTTCGTCGAATTCGACGAGCGAGCCGAGGTGAAAAAACGCCGTGCGCGACGATACGCGTCCCGCCTGCTGCATCGAATGCGTCACGATGACGACGGCGTAGTTCGACGCAAGCTCGTGGATCAGTTCCTCGACCTGTGCCGTGGCGATGGGGTCGAGTGCGCTGCACGGCTCGTCCATCAGCAGCACCTCGGGCTCCGTCGCCACGGCGCGCGCGATGCACAACCGCTGCTGCTGGCCGCCCGACAGGCCGGTGCCGGGGGCGGCAAGGCGGTCTTTAACCTCGTCCCACAAGGCCGCGCGGCGCAGGGCGCGTTCGACGATCTCGTCCATGTCGGTCTTGTTGCGGGCCAGCCCGTGGATCTTTGGCCCGTAGGCGACGTTGTCGTAGATCGACTTCGGGAAGGGATTCGGTTTCTGGAACACCATACCGACTTTGGCGCGCAATTGCACCGGATCGACGCGGGCATCGTAGATGTCCTCGCCGTCGATGGCGATATCTCCCGTGACGCGGCAGATCGGGATGGTGTCGTTCATCCGGTTGATGCAGCGCAGGAACGTCGATTTGCCGCAGCCGGACGGGCCGATGAACGAGGTGACCGCGTTGTTCGGGATCTCGACGCTGACGTCCTTGATGGCGTGGGTATCGCCGTAGTGCACGTTGACGTTGCGGGCCGAGACTTTCGCGGCGGGTTTGTCGAGGTCGGGGGGCATGGAGCAACTTTCGTTTGGCAATGTCACGCCCTTCGGCGAGGAGGAGCGAGAAGATGTCGGCGGTGCCTGATCCGGCACGGCGTCGGCGCCGCCTGCCGCTCACCAGCGCCGCTCGAAGCGGCGGCGCAACAGGATGGCGGCGAGGTTCATCACGAAGAGGAACAGCAGCAGCACGATGATACCGCCCCAGGCGCGTTCGTAATAGGCGGGATCGGCGCGTTTGGCCCATTCATAGATCTGCGCGGGCATGGCGGAGTTGGGATTGAGCAGCCCCTCGGACAGGCCGCCCGGATAGGTAGTGGCGACATAGCCGACCATGCCGATCAGCAGCAGCGGCGCGGTTTCCCCCAGCGCCTGTGCCAGCCCGATGATCGTGCCGGTCAGAATGCCGGGCATCGCCAGCGGCAGGACGTGGTGGAACACGGTCTGCATTTTCGACGCGCCGACACCCAGGGCCGCGTCGCGGATCGACGGCGGCACGGATTTGAGCGACGCGCGGGTCGAGATGATGATCGTCGGCAGCGTCATCAGCGTAAGGACGAGGCCGCCGACCAGCGGCGCCGACTGCGGCAGGTGCATGTACTGGATGAACACGGCAAGGCCGAGGATGCCGAACACGATGGACGGCACGGCGGCGAGGTTCGAGATGTTCACCTCGATCAGATCGGTGAACCGGTTCTGCGGCGCGAATTCCTCGAGGTAGATCGACGCCGCGACACCGATCGGCAGCGACAGGCACAACACCACCAGCATCATGAAGAACGAGCCCAGCATCGCCACCCCGATCCCCGCCATTTCGGGCCGTTTTTCGGAGGCATCCGACCCGGTGAGGAACGCCAGGTTCAGGCGCTTTTCCACCAGACCCGCGCCGATCATCGCGTCCACCAGGTCGAGGTGCGCGGGCGTCAGGTTGCGGTCGCGCGCGAGATCCGCGCGCGTCACCCGTTCCTTGAGATAGCCATCGACGCGCGACGAGGCGAGTACCTCGATCCGGACCGTGGTGCCGATCAGGGACACGTCGGCCAGCACCATGTCGCGGATCACCGCCGCCGTCCTGTCCGACAGCATCTGGTCGAGGTCATCCTCGTCCACCGCGTAGTCCGCGCCCGCAATGCCGTTCTGCGCAAGGGTCGCCACGAGGGCGGCCTCGATGATCCGGCCGTAGCGAAGGGTGGTGATCTTGCCGATTTCCGCGATGTCGCGGGTGCCGTCAGGATCGAGTTCGGCCTCGCTCAGCGGCACCTGCAATGTCACGAAAGTCTGGGTGAAGGCACCGGTGCCGTTGCGCACGATGGTGAACAGCAGCACCGCAAGGAACACGGCCCCCAGTGCAAGCGCTGCCACGCCGTAGGCCCGAAACCGCTTTTCGGCACGGTTGCGGCGCAGGGTATTTGTATCGACGCTGTGGATCGAGCGGCCGGGCCGCGTGTGCGGCAGACCGGCGGCGGCGGTGTCGGGATGGGCGTTCATTCGTATTGCTCCCGGTAGGTGCGCACGAACCACAGGGCGACGACGTTCAGGCACAGGGTGATCGCAAAAAGGGTCATGCCGAGGGCAAAGGCCACCAGCGCCTCCGGCGAGGAGAAATCGCTGTCGCCGGTCAGTTGCGACACGATCTTGGCGGTCACGGTCGTCATCGCATCGAAGGGGTTCATCGACAGTTGCGCCGCCGCCCCTGCCCCCAGAACGACGATCATCGTCTCGCCGATGGCGCGGCTGGCCGCCAGCAGGATCGCGCCGACGATGCCGGGCAAGGCGGCGGGCAGCACCACGTTGCGGATCGTCTCCGAGGGCGTCGCGCCGAGACCGAGAGAGCCGTCGCGCAGGCTTTGCGGGACCGCGTTGATGATGTCGTCGGACAGCGACGACACGAAGGGGATCAGCATGATGCCCATCACAAGACCCGCTGTCATGACGCTGGTGCCGCCGCGCATCCAGTCGACGCCCAGCGTGCCATCGCTCCCGAACAGCGACACCAGCATCGGCCCCACCGTGAGCAGCGCGAACAATCCGTAGACGATTGTGGGGATTCCGGCGAGCAGTTCGAGCATCGGCTTGGCGATCGACCGGACCCGGGGCGTGGCGTACTCCGACAGGTATATCGCCGCGAACAGGCCCAGCGGCACCGCCACGATCAACGCCACGGCAGAGATGTAGAACGTCCCCCACAACAGCGGCACGATCCCGAGCGACGAACCGCCGCCGAACGACGGCGACCAGGTGGTGCCGAACAGGAAATCGCCCGCAGAATACAGGCCAAAGAACTTCACGGTGTTGAAGATCAGCGCCAGCACGATGCCGAGCGTCGTCAGGATCGCGATGGACGCCGCCGCGATCAGCAGCCAGCGCAGGCCCGTCTCGACGGTATTGCGCGCCCGCGTGCCGACCTGCGTCGATCGCAGCGCCCAGCCCGCACCGGACAATGCCGCCGCGATCACCACGATCGTGGCGCTGAACTGTCCGGCCCGTGCCGTGCCGCGATGGCGCAGGGCCGCCTCGACCATCGCGGCGTCGACGGCCCCCGCCGTGGCGATCCCTTCGGCGGACAATATCTCGCCGATCTGCGCGCCGTCGGGCATTTTCAGGGTGAACCCGTCGATGGCGACGGCGCCCGATGCCGCGGCCCGGTCAAGGCCCTCGGCAACCCGGGCCACCTCGCCGCGCAACAGCGCATCGCCCGGCGTCCGGCCGTTTTCCCAGCCGTCGAGCGCCGCGTAGTTCATCGATGCCAGCCACAATGCCTTGCCGATCAGCAGGACCGCCAGCAAGACGAGGCCGGGGGCCAGCGCGAACATCGCGGCCCTAGTGCCGTGATAGCTGGGCAGCGAATGCAGGGTACGGCGGTCGCCGTCAGACGTGGCAAGCGCGCGTTTGCGACCGAACAGATAGGCCAGTGCGGCGATCACGGCGAGGGCGGCAAGAAGGGTCGGCGTGCTCATGGCGGCGGTTGCCTTTCGTTTCGCGGCGTGGGCGGCGGCCCTGTATCGCGGGGCCGCCGCCGGTGTCATGCACGTCCTAGCCGCCGATGTTGGCCACGCCTGCCGCCACCGCGTCCTGCGTCGTGGCAAGATCGGGGTCGGACACCAGACCGTATTCGGCCAGCGGCCCGTCGGGGCCGGCCATGTCGTCGGACACGAAGAAGGACGCAAACTCCTGCAGGCCCGGGATCACGTCGAGATGCGCCACCTTGATATAGAAGTACAGCGGACGCGACACGGGGTATTCGCCGGTCGAGATGCTGTCGACCGTCGGCTCTACGCCCGACATGGTGGCGACCTGAAGGGTGTCGGTGTTGTTTTCGTAAAACGCGAGACCGAACACGCCGATGCCATCCGGGTTCGACGAGATCCGGGCAAGCGTTTCTGTATAATCGCCGTCGATGTCGGTGCTGACACCATCGGTGCGGACGGCCATGCAGGCGGTTTCGGCGTCGTCCCCGGACATGCCGGTGTCCATCATCGCCTGCATCTGGCCGGTGTCTTCGCAGCCCTGCAACAACACCTTCTCCTCGAAGACTTCGCGGGTGCCGTGCCGGGTGCCGGGGATGAAGGCGAGGATTTCCTGATCCGGCAGATCGGCGTTCACCTGCGTCCACAGGGTGTTCGGGTTTTCGACGACCGCACCGTCCACGACGATGTTCGCGGCGAGGGCCAAAAACCAGTCCGACGGGGTAAAGGCGAATTCCGGACCATCGATATCGCTGGCGAAAACGATGCCGTCATAGCCAATGCGCACCTCGATGATGTCGGTCACGCCGTTGGCGGCACAAACCTCGACCTCGCCGGGCCGGATCGCGCGGCTCGCGTTGGCGATGTCGATCTGGTTCTCGCCCACGCCTTCGCAAAAACGCGCCAGACCCGCCGAGGAGCCGCCCGATTCCACGACCGGCGTCGGAAAATCGAAGTTTTCTTCGAAGGATTCGGCGACGATGCCCGCATAGGGCAGCACAGTCGACGAGCCTGCGATCTGGATGTTTTCGCGGGCAAGGGCGGGGGTGGCGGCAGCCAGTGCAAGCGCCGACACGGCAAACTTCGTCAGGGACATGGATCTCTCCGGGTTGGTGATGGGCCACCCGCGAGCCGGGCGACCGATGCGTGCCAGCTAGGCCCCGCAGTTCTCGGTTTTGTGACGCTTGTGTAAAAGTTGTGTGACAATGGCGGCGACCCGGTGCAGACGGACGCCGCCGTTGCCGGAAACCAGGGCCGTTTCACGCCTTGATTGCGCTACTTTGCGAGCGGCGCCCACAGCAATCGACGTGTTACGGCGGTGGTGGCGCCGTCACCCTGTCGGCATAATCACGGTAAACGTGCTGCCCTGCCCCGGCGCGCTGTCGATCCGCAGGCGCCCCCGGTGCCGCCCGACGATATGTTTGACGATCGCAAGGCCAAGTCCGGTGCCCCCCAGTGCGCGCGAACGGTGGGCGTCGACCCGGTAGAACCGCTCTGTCAGGCGCGGCAGGTGATGATCGGCGATGCCCTCGCCCTGATCGGTCACCGACAACCGCACGCCCTCGCGCCGCAGCATCTCGTCGAAGGCGGGCACCGACAGCGTGATGCGCACCTGCTGGCCCGCGCCGCCGTATTTGATCGCGTTCATCACCAGATTCGAGACGACCTGTCGCAATTGTGCCGCATCGCCCGGCACCTCTGCCTGCGGCAGCGGCCCCGTGACATACAGCCGCACGTCGTTCGCGGCGGCGACCGGCGCCAGCGTGGCCACGACGCTGTCGATGATCTCGGCCAGCGCCACGATGTCGGTGGGCCTGCGCCGTTCGTCCTCTTCGACGCGGCCCAGCGACAACAGGTCATCGACAAGCTGCGTCATCCGTCCGGCCTCGCGTCCGATGATCCCCAGAAACCGGGCGCGGGCCTCGGCGTCGTCGCGGGCCGCACCGGTCAGCGTCTCGACAAACCCGAGAACCGCCGTCAGCGGTGTGCGCAGCTCGTGGCTGACGTTGGCGACGAAATCGCGGCGCATTTTCGTGGCGTCCTCGATGGCGGAAACATCCTCGAATATCAAAAGGATATGGCGCAGTTGCGCGATTACGGGCGCCGATACCGTGACGTGCCAGGTGGTGTCCGAGATCGCGCCATAGACGGTATATCCCGATTTGCGCGTCGCCCCGTCGCCCAGCACCCTTTCGATGGTATCGAGCAGACCGGGCTGCCGCAGCGCCGCGATGTAATGCAGACCGGCGGTGCCCCCGTGCAGGATCGCCTGCGCCGCCGGACTTGCGGCGATGATGCGCTCTTCGGGACCGATCAGGATTGCGGGCATGGAGAGCGCCGACATCAGCGCCGCAGCCGCCGCATCGGCGTCCGGCGACATCATGCGCGCGCGCCGTGACGTGGCTTCGCAGGGAAAAATCCGTGTAGAATTGGGGCGTTAACCAGTTTGTTAACCATTTTTTGCTCGCATGGTCGAGGGATCCGTCGCTTCATGGCAATGTGATTCGCATGTTGCGCGATAAAGCACCCGGGGGCGCGCGTCATCCGCGCCATCCTGGAGACAGCCATCCTGGAGACGATTGTGACGTTGTGTGCAAGATCCGACAGAACCGCCAACCAGAATACGGCGCCGCGCGCCCGTCGTATCCGGCTGCGCTGTCCCGACGGCTTTCCTCCGCTGGCCCATCGCCGACCGGTCTACGTCACCCATAATCCGTCCCTCGATATCGAGATACTGGCGCCCGACGCCTGTTACCATCCCGAAATCGTATCGCTGAGCGATCTGACGCGGGCGGGCATTGCGCGTCTTGCGGGCCGCCCGGTGCTGTCGTTTCTGATGACGCGCACCTTCGACGCACTCGATCTGGCGTCCTTGCTGAACGCCGCCGCCCATAGCGGTGGATATGTGGCCCTCGGCCATGACGTGCCAGACCGTGCTCTGATCCGGCGCGAGGTGCTGTTCCGCGCGCCCGCCGTCGATTTCGACGTATTTTCCGTCGGCTATGAGGTGATCGAGGGCTAGCGAGCGGCCGATTCCCTGGCCGCCGCGGTCGCCGCCGCGATCATTTCACCGATCAGCATGTCGGGCTCTTCGATCCCGACCGACACCCGGAAAAACCCCTCCGATATCCCCAGATCCGTGCGCGCCCGCGCCGTCAGGCCCCGGTGCGACGACGAGGCCGGATGCGACAGCGTCGTGCCGACGTCGCCCAGCGTCGGGGCAAAGGCGATATCGGGAGCCGCCCGGGTCATCGCATTGGCCGCCGCGCGTCCGCCCGCCAGCTCGAAACTCAGCATGTTGCCGCCGCGCCCGTTCAGCAAACCCACGGCCCGGTTGTGATCGGGATGATCGGGGCGCGTCGGATAGATCACGCGCGTCACCCCCGGCACGGCGGCCAATGCTCCGGCCAGTCGTGCCGCCGTCTGCTCGGCCCGGTCGAATCGCAGATCGAACGAGTGCATCCCGCGCTCCGCCAGCCAGCAATCGAACGGGCTGGGCGTCAGGCCCCATGTCACATTGGCATCATTGATCTGCCGCCGCAGGTCGGCGTCGCGCGCCGCGACATAGCCCAGCGTTGCGTCGGAATGGCCCGCCAGCAGTTTGGTCACCGAATGCACCACGATATCGGCCCCCAGCGCGAACGGCTGCAGCATTCGCGGCGTGGTGAACGTATTGTCGACGACCAGCAGGATGCCCCGCTCGGCGCACAGTGCGGCGATGCCGGTCACGTCGGCCACGCGGATCGTCGGGTTGGATATCACCTCGATCACCACCATCCGCGTTTCGGGACGCACGGCACGGGCCACGGCGGCCACGTCCGTCGCATCCGCAAGGCTCGTGGTGATGCCAAGGCGCGGCAGATCCTGTCCCATCAGCCTCAACGTCCGGCCATAAAGCTGATCGCCGCCGATCACGTGATCGCCCGCCCTGAGCAGCCCCAGAAACACCGCCCCCAGCGCCGACATCCCCGATCCGGTGACGATGCCGGCGGGCCCGAACAGGTCCGGTGCGCCTTCGAGCATGTCGATCTTGGCCGCCAGCACCTCGGCGTTCGGATGCCCTTCGCGTGCATAGGTAAATCCGGTGCCGTCGGCGTACTGCGCGTCCAGCGCGTCGGGATCGGGTGCGGCATAGACCACCGACGGCTGCAACGGTGTCACGACAGGGCGCGAGGCCGACGTGGGCCAGCCGGTGCGGCGCACGAGTGAGCGGGGTCGGTCCATCATGCGTCCTTTTCTGGGTCGTCGCGGAGAAGCGCGGCGGTGGCTTCGGCATCGGCTTTCAGACCGGCCCGGAACCGCGCGGCATTGGCGACATAGGATTCCGCAGAACGCGCAAGATCCGCAACGCCCGCCGCATCGAGGGCGCGCACGACCTTTGCGGGCATGCCCATGACCAGACTGCCATCGGGGATCTGCTTGCCCTCGGTCACCAGCGCCCCGGCTCCGATCAGGCAGTTGCGCCCGATCACCGCGCCGTTCAGCACGGTCGCGCCCATGCCGATCAGGCTGCCGTCACCGATCGTGCAGCCGTGCAGCATCGCCTTGTGACCGATGGTGCAGCCCGCGCCGATGGTCAGCGGATGGCCCATATCGGTATGCAGCACGGCGTTTTCCTGAACGTTGGAGCGCGCGCCGATCACGACAGGCTCGTTGTCGCCCCGCAACGTCGCGCCGAACCAGACAGAGGCCCCGGCCCCGATCTCGATTTTGCCGATGACGTGGCATCCGGGTGCGATCCATGCGGTGGGATCGATCCGGGGCGCGTCCCCGTCGAGCGTATAGATCATTCGTCCCTCCCCGGGGCGGCGTCCGCCAGCCCTTCGAATTCGCGCTGCAACCGGCGCACGTGGTTGACCAGATCGGGCTGCTGCGACCGGCGCAGACGCTCGCTGGCGATGATTTTCTTCAGGCGCGCTTCGGTTTGCGCCAGATCGTCGTTGATCAGCACGTAGTCGTAGCCGCCCCAATGGCTGATCTCGTCCCAGCTCTTGGCCATCCGACCCGCGATCACCTCCGTGCTGTCCTGCGCCCGGCTGACGAGGCGGCGGCGCAATTCGGTGATCGACGGCGGCAGGATAAAGATCGACAGCACATGATCGTTCAGCGCGGAATTGCCGATCTGTTGCGCGCCTTGCCAGTCGACGTCGAACAGCACGTCGCGCCCCGCCGAAATCGCCGTTTCCACCGGTCCCCTGGGAGAGCCATAATAATTTCCGAACACCCGCGCGTGTTCCAGCATCTCGTCGTCGTCGACCCAGCCACGAAACGTCGCCTCGTTCACGAAGAAGTAATCCTCGCCGTCGACCTCGCCGGCGCGCGGGGGCCGCGTCGTGGCAGAGACCGAGAATTGCAACGTCGCATCCCATTGCCGCAGCGCCCGGGCAAGCGTCGATTTTCCGGCCCCCGAGGGCGAGGACAGGATGATCAAGAGACCGCGACGGTCCGGCGGTGTCGGTTTTGCCATCGTTTCCACATTCCGGTTTCAGACGCGCATCTCATTCATTGATGCCCCGGGCGCAAGGCCCGATGCAACAGGCGCAGATGCAGGCCGCCGTATCGCCGGGACCCGTTCGCCTGTTTTTCGCCGGATGACAAAATGACGGATCCGAATGGGTGTCAGGGATCCGCGCGGCCAGTGTGCATCTCCACTGCTTTCCAATCGGTTTCCTATTCTGACGGGCAGCAAGGACTGCGCGAAAGTCCGGTGCAGGCTGCGGTCGCACGGTTCCGTTCCGGGATCTTGTCCGGCGGGCCGTTAACCGATGTATCAGACAAACAGCGAAAATTTGAAACGACTGGTGTAAAACGATGATGTATTAACAAATCGTAAACCACCCTGCCCCGCCAATCCGACCGATCCGACAGACGTTCAATGAGCCAGACCGCCAGAAAGACCGCCAGAAAGGCAGACCGGCCAGAAAGACAGACCGGCCAAGAAGTCAGATCGCCTGAAAGTCAGATGGGCAAAAGCCAGACGGGGCGGTCGGCACACTCTTCCGGCCCGCCGTGCGGCCCGAAATAAGCCGATGGTTCCACAACCGTCACAACATCACGAGGACCGAGCCATGACCCCCGAGGCCCCCACATCGACCGACGTCCGCACCGGCACCGCGTCTCGCACCACGTCGGTCGGTGCGACACCGACGACATCGGCAGGCAGCGCCACCGGCGACGCCGACACGGCACAGGTCCCCTGCGTCGATATCCGCGCATCCGACCTGCGCGGCGCCGCGCCGGAACAGCTCGCCAACCGGGCCTCGCGTCGCCGCCCGCTCGGTGTCGGTCGCCGTGCCGCATCCGCCGCAGACCGGCTGACGCCCGCCCACATCGGGCCAGAGGTGTTTGCCGCCGTCGAGGCCTATTGGCACGCCGCCCGCAGTACCGCATGGGTGCCCCGGCGCAGCGACATCGACCCCGATGCCATCGCCGACGCCCTGCCCGCGACGATGATCCTCGAGCGGGTGTCCCCGGGCATCGCGCGCATCCGGGTTGCGGGCCAGCTCGTCGGGCAGGCCTGCGGCATGGACCCGCGCGGCATGCCGCTGAGCGTGTTTTTCGCCCCCGCGGCCCGGCGCATGCTGGGCGCGCATATCGAATTGGCCTTTGCCGGACCGGCCATCGTGCAGATACCGCTGACGACGCCGCGCCGTCTGCTGCGCGCGGGCATTCCGGGCAGCTTGCTGATCCTGCCGCTGGACGATGGCTCGGGCCAGATCACCCGGGCGCTGGCGGTTCTGGTCACCGATGCGCCCCTGCCCCGTCAGGCCGCCGTGCGGTTCGACATCCCCGATACGCGCGCGCCGCGCATCGACGTGATCCCGGCCCCCACAGTTCTGCGCCCGGTCTCGTCGCGCAGCGTGCGGACCGAACCCCCGGTCGCGCGCACGATGGAACGTCGCGCGACCGGCGGCACCCCACCGGTCGCGGCAGAGCGGGCATATAAACGGTTCGAGGTGGTTCACGGCTCCGGAAAGACGTCCATCGCCAGTGCCACCGGCGCGGCACAGCGTCCCGCGCTGAGCCTTGTCGTGTCGAACGGCTGACGCCAAAAAGCGGCGCGCAAACCGACGTCCCGTTCGACGGGCGCCATCCGAAAAAAAACGTCCCGTTCGACGGGCGCCATCCGAAAAAAAACGGCCCGCATCGCGCGGGCCGTCCTGTGCATTTTTGAGCCGTCAGGACCGGGTCAGACGGCCTCGGCCTTCTGCATCCGGGCGCGGCGCGCGGACAGTTCTTCGGACACCAGAAACGCCAGCTCCAGCGATTGCGAGGCGTTCAGACGTGGATCGCAGGCCGTGTGATAGCGCGAGCCGAGGTCCTCGTCTGTGACCGCGCGCACGCCGCCGGTGCATTCGGTGACATCGGCGCCCGTCATCTCGAAATGCACGCCGCCGGGGATCGTGTTTTCGTCGTTGTGTACCGCAAAGAATTCACGCACTTCGCGCAGCACGCTTTCGAAAGGCCGCGTCTTGTAGCCGCTGGTCGATTTGATCGTGTTGCCGTGCATCGCGTCACAGGTCCACACGACGTTCGCACCCTCTTCCTGCACTGCCTTGATCAGACGTGGCAGATGCTCTCCGACGCTTCCGGCGCCGAACCGCGCGATCAGTGTCAGACGTCCGGCCTCGTTTTTCGGATTCAGCGTCGACATCAGCGATTTCAGATGCCCCGACGTCATCGACGGCCCGCATTTGAGGCCGATGGGGTTCTGCACGCCCTTGCAGAATTCGACGTGCGCGCCGTCAGGCTGACGGGTGCGGTCGCCGATCCAGATCATGTGGCCCGATCCCGCGACCCATTTGCCGGAGGTACTGTCGACGCGGGTCAGCGCCTCTTCGTATTCCAGCAGCAGGGCCTCGTGCGAGGTATAGAAATCGACCTGCCCCAGATCGTGCGAGGTATCGGAGGTGACACCCGCCGCCGTCAGGAAATCGAGCGTGTCGGAAATCCGGTCGGCCATGTCCTTGTATTTCTGCACGCCTTCGATGTCGGCGAACCCAAGGGTCCAGGCGTGGACGCGGTGGATATCGGCAAAACCGCCCGTCGAAAAGGCGCGCAGCAGGTTCAGCGTCGCCGCCGATTGCAGATAGGCCTGCAACATGCGGTCCGGGTCCGGCACGCGGGATGTCTCGTCGAAATCGAACCCGTTGATGATGTCGCCGCGATAGCTCGGCAGTTCGACACCACCCTGGGTTTCGGTATCCGCCGAGCGCGGCTTGGCGAACTGGCCCGCCATGCGGCCCACCTTCACCACCGGCACCTTGGCCCCGAAGGTCAGCACCATCGCCATCTGAAGCAATACCTTGAAGGTGTCGCGGATGCCGTCGGCGCCGAATTCGGCAAAGCTCTCGGCGCAATCGCCGCCCTGCAACAGGAACGCCTCGCCGCGCGACACACGCGCCAGTTCGGTGCGCAGCTTGCGCGCCTCGCCGGCGAATATAAGCGGCGGATAGGTGGCAAGACGCGCCTCCGTGGCTGCCAGCTTGTCCGCATCGGTATATGCGGGCATCTGGATTTTGGGCTTCGTTCTCCAGTCGCTCTTGCGCCACTCCGTCATCGTCCTGCTCCGTTCCTTCGGCCCGGTGGGCCGATTTTGTCGTATGCCGCCGCATCGGCGACCGGTCGTTACATTATGCGTCGTCTTTATCGGCGCCTCCTGCGGAGGCTGGCGCATCGTATAACGGGACGCCCCGCCGGGGCCAACACCAAAGCCGCCACCAAATGCCGCATTTTCGCGCCGGCCCGGCCTTTCCGGCACGGGACGCGCGACCTCCGCGACGGTCGTCCGGGTTAACTGCGATGCTGTCCGCACCGCGATCATGGGGCCTTGTCCCGCCCCTGCAAAACTGGTGAGATCGCATTGGCCAATCGTTAGGCCCGTTAACGCCCGTGGAAAATTACCCGTGGACACCCGACCTGCACGACTTGCCAGCGCCCCCGATATCAGCGCCCCGACACCCGACGCAGTCCCGCGCCGGTTCGTGTTCGGGCTGCTGGACAGCTTTTCGTTGCTGTCCTTTGCCTCGGCCATCGACGCCTTGCGCATTGCAAACCGCATGTCCGGCGACACGCTCTATACTTGGTTGCTTGCCGGGGAATCCGGTGAAACGGTCAGCTGTTCGGCGGGCACGACCTTTCAGGTCGACATCGGCCTCGACGAGTTGAAACGTGACGATATCCTTGTGCTGTGCGGCGGCATGGACGTGCAGGCGGCGACGACGAAACGCATTCTCAACTGGGTCCGGCGCGAGGCGCGGCGCGGCGTGATCACGGCAGGCCTGTGTACGGCGGCCTATACGCTGGCGCGCGCGGGTCTGCTCGACGGGCGGCGTGCCACGATTCACTGGGAAAATCAGGACAGTTTCGTCGAGGAATTCGAGGAGGTGACACTCACCAGATCGGTCTTTGTGGTCGATGGGCCGCGCATCACCACCGCGGGCGGCACCGCGTCGATCGATCTTATGCTGAAACTCATCGCCGACCACCACGGCGAAGAGCTGGCCAATGCGGTCGCCGATCAGATGATCTATTCGTCGATCCGCACCGATCAGGACACCCAGCGGCTGTCGATCCCGTCCCGCATCGGCGTACGGCATCCAAAACTGTCCCGCGTAATACAGCGCATGGAACAGGCCATCGAGGACCCGATTTCGCCAAGCATCCTTGCCCGCGACGTCGGCATGTCCACCCGCCAGCTCGAGCGGCTGTTCCGGCGTTACCTCAACCGCTCGCCCAAACGCTATTATATGGAGCTGCGCCTTGGCCGGGCGCGCAACCTGCTGATGCAAACCGATATGAGCGTCATCAATGTCGCACTGGCCTGCGGTTTCGCCTCGCCGTCGCATTTTTCCAAATGCTACCGCGCGCATTACGATACCACCCCCTACCGCGAACGCGGCAGTCACGGGACGCGTCTGTCGGTCTGAGGTGCGACGGGCCACGCGCCCGCGAAGACCGAATGCAATCGAATTCGGAAACATTACGGTCCATTTGCCTGCATTTGCGCAGAAACGCGGGGAAACCGGCGCTGCAAACCGCTTTTCTTTCGACAGGGCGCTGACTAGGCTCTGCGTCAGGAAAAAATTAACTATTGGGAGTGACACGATGAAAAACCTGCTTATGGCCACCGCGGCCAGTGCCCTCGTTGCCGGAGCGGCCTTTGCCGACGCGCATGACGGCGACGTCAAGATCGGCATCATCCTCGGGTTTACCGGACCGCTCGAATCGATCACGCCGGCCATGGGTGCCGGCGCCGAGCTGGCCATCGCCGAGATGAACGCCACCGGCATGTTCATGGACGGACGCACCGTGACGGCCGTGCGCGCCGACAGCACCTGCATCGACGCCGCCGCCGCGACGGCCGCTGCCGAAGGCCTCGTTGCCGAGGGTATCGCAGGTATCATGGGCGCCGATTGTTCCGGCGTCACCGGCGCGATCCTGCAAAACGTCGCGCGTCCCAACGGCATCGCGATGATCTCGCCCTCGGCCACCTCGCCCGGCCTGTCGGACGCCGACGACGACGACCTGTTCTTCCGCACCGCCCCCTCGGACGCGCGTCAGGGCGTTGTCATGACCGAGATCCTCGTGGATCGCGGCATCACCGAAGTGGCGCTGACCTATACCAACAACGACTACGGCAAGGGCCTGGCCGACGCGTTTCAGGCGGCCTTCGAAGACGCGGGCGGCACGGTGACGATTTCCGCAGCGCATGAGGACGGCAAAGGCGACTATTCCGCCGAAGTGGCAGCCCTCGCCTCCGCGGGTGGCGAAGTTCTCGTCGTCGCCGGCTATACCGATCAGGGCGGTAAGGGCATCATCCAGAACGCCCTCGACACCGGCGCCTTCGATACCTTCGTTCTGCCCGACGGCATGGTCGGCCAGCAACTCGTCGACGACATCGGCTCCGGCCTCGACGGCTCATTCGGCCAGTTCCCGGGCACCGACAGCGAAGGCGCCGAAATCTTCGTCGCCTTGGCCGAAGAAGCCGGATTCGACGGCACCGGGGCGTTTTCCCCCGAAAGCTATGACGCAGCCGCGCTGATGATGCTGGCCATGGCCGCTGCCGGGTCGACAGCCTCCGCCGATTACGCGCCGATGGTCATGGACCTTGCGAATGCGCCTGGCGAGCCGATCCTGCCCGGTGAACTCGGCAAGGCTCTCGAGCTGATCGCCGCGGGCACCGATATCGATTATGTCGGCGCGACGGCTGTCGAACTTATCGGACCGGGCGAAAGCGCCGGAAATTACCGTGAAATCGAAATCGGCGACGGCGCGATCAACACGGTCCGCTTCCGCTGATCTGACGAGGGCGGCTCTCCGGAGCCGCCCTTTACCTTAAGAATGCACCGTAAAATACGGGCATCGCCGAATAATCGGCACCGACGGGGGAAGATAGACGCAATGATCGAGGTCCATGACCTTCACAAGCATTTTGGCGGTTTCCATGCCGTCGACGGATCGACGCTGACCATCGAAAAAGGCTCCATTACCGGGCTGATCGGTCCGAATGGCGCGGGAAAAACCACCCTTTTCAATGTGATAGCAGGCAGACTTAAACCCACTTCGGGGCGCGTTACGATGGCGGGTGACGATATCACCGGCCTCACCCCGCACGAGTTGTTTCACAAAGGGCTTTTGCGGACCTTCCAGATCGCCCATGAGTTTTCATCCATGACGGTGCGCGAAAACCTGATGATGGTGCCCGCCGCGCAGTCTGGCGAGGGCCTGATGTCGGCGTGGTTCGGCCGTGGCAGGATCCGCGCCGAAGAACGCCGCTTGCGCGATCAGGCCGATGAGGTGCTGGAATTTCTGACGGTGTCGCATCTGCGCGACGAAAAGGCCGGGAACCTCTCCGGCGGTCAGAAAAAGCTGCTCGAACTGGGCCGCACGATGATGGTCGACGCGCGGATCGTGTTCCTCGACGAGGTCGGCGCGGGGGTGAACCGCACCCTGCTGATGACTATCGCCGACGCGATCATCCGTCTGAACGAGGAGCGCGGCTATACCTTCTGCGTGATCGAACACGACATGGATTTCATCAAGAAACTCTGCGATCCGGTGATCGTGATGGCCGAGGGCCGCGTCCTGGCAAAAGGCTCGGCGGATGAGATCATGCGCAACGAGGCGGTCATCGAGGCCTATCTTGGCACCGGTCTGAAAAACAAGGCCAGCGCATGAACGACGACAATTCCTATCGGGGCGGTCGCGGCAACCGCGACATCTCGCTGGGCAAACCGAGCAAAAGCACCTCGGATCCGGTGACCCGCAGCGGCAAGGCCACCCCTGCTCCGGGCGGTCCGTTCCTGATCGGCGAAAACATGACCGGCGGCTACGGCAAGGGCGCCGATATCCTGCACGACTGCACTGTCTCCGTCGACAAAGGCCAGATCGCCGTGATCGTCGGCCCGAATGGCGCGGGCAAATCGACGGCAATGAAGGCGGTGTTCGGGATGCTGAACCTGCGGTCCGGGGCCATCCGCATCGACGGCGAGGATATCACCGCCCTGTCGCCGCAGGACCGCGTCGCCAAAGGCATGGCCTTCGTGCCGCAGACCTCGAATATCTTCCCGTCCATGACCGTTGCCGAGAACCTTGAAATGGGCGCGTTCCTGCGCCGCGACGATATCGCCGCGACGATGGAGCAGGTCTATGACCTGTTCCCGATCCTGCGCGACAAACGCCGTCAGAACGCGGGTGAGTTGTCCGGCGGTCAGCGCCAGCAAGTTGCCGTGGGCCGCGCGCTGATGACACAGCCACGCGTCCTGATGCTCGACGAGCCGACCGCCGGGGTCTCGCCGATCGTGATGGATGAGCTCTTCGACCGGATCATCGAGGTGGCGCGCGCAGGCATCACCATCCTGATGGTGGAACAGAACGCCAAACAGGCCCTCGACATAGCCGACGTCGGCTATGTCCTTGTACAGGGCGCGAATGCGCACACGGGCTCGGGCGAGGAATTGCTGAACGATCCGGACGTGCGACGCACGTTTCTGGGAGGATGAGGGTGGTCGGTTGTCCGGTACTCGCACAATTCGGTGTCGTTCTGACCGCGGTTCCGGCCTTCGCGGCAGCACCGATGCGCGCCCCCGATTGCCGAAATCATGCCGGCAAATGCGGTGCGGTCTGCGCAACCGGCCCCTACGTCTGGCAGGCCGGCACCCGCCGCCAGACCCTGGCGCCCGTGCCGGACACCGATCCGCTCGACATGACGCTGCTGCTCGAGGACACCGCCGGGATCGCCGGGACCGGTCTCTTTTTTCTCACCTGTGAGGTATCGCAATGACCGTCCACAGATCCTCCGTATCTGCTTTTGCCGTCGCGCTGACCTTGTTGGGCACCGCCGCCGTCGCCCAGAATTTCGACTGTCAGACCCGTGGCTACTGCACCAACGCGCTGGAATGTGCGCCTGACGACGAACGGTTCGCCATCCGCGCCAATGCCGACGGCACCGCGTCCTTCGGCTGGGTCGATCAGACCGCCTTCACGGCAAAACCGATCCAGCGCGACGGGTTTACCACCTGGGTCAGCACCTCGAACCCGTCATCGGTGCAGATGCTGACACTGGCCGACGATCTGTCAGCCACCTTCTCGGTCGTGGGCGCGTTTCAGGGCCTCTACCACTCGATCCAGTCCCTCACCTGCGTGCCCGCGCGCTAGTTCGAAAGATCCCATGGACCTTCTCAATGCCCTCGCGGCCTTCCTGAACTTTTTGTTCATACCCGGTCTCGCCTACGGCGCGCAGCTCGCGCTCGGCGCGCTTGGCGTCACGCTGATCTACGGCATCCTGCGGTTCTCGAACTTTGCCCACGGCGACACGATGGCCTTCGGCACCGTCGCCGTTATCCTCGTGACATGGGCGATGCAGGGCGTGGGCATCTCGGGCGGGATCCTGCCCACGGCGCTCATCGCCCTGCCCTTCGGGATCGGCATCACCGCCCTGGTCGTCCTGGGTACCGACCGCGCGGTCTACCGGTTCTATCGTCGGCAAAAGGCGGCCCCCGTCATCCTCGTGATCGTGTCGATGGGTGTCATGTTCATGACCAACGCGATCACCCGGATCGTGCTGTCGTTCGGCGGCGGCTGGCTGTCGCCGGGCGGCAACGTCAGCGGCACCGAGGATATCCAGTTCACCGACGGCGAGCGTTTCGTGATTTCGGCCCGCACGTTCCGTGACATGACCGGCCTCGACGAAGCGATCACGATGCGCACCACGACGGCGCTCACCGTGGTGATCGCCGCCATCGCGATGGCCCTGCTGTTCTGGTTCCTCAACCGCACCCGCACCGGCAAATCGATGCGCGCGTTTTCCGACAACGAGGATCTGGCGCTGCTCTCGGGCATCAGCCCCGAACGTGTCGTGGCCGTCACCTGGATCATCGTCGCGGCCCTCGTGACGACGGCGGGCACACTGTACGGACTCGACAAGTCCTTCAAGGCATTCACCTATTTCCAACTCCTCCTGCCGATCTTCGCGGCCGCCATCGTCGGCGGTCTGGGCAATCCGCTGGGTGCCGTGGCGGGCGGTTTCGTGATCGCGTTCTCCGAGGTTTTCGTCACCAACGGCTGGAAAAAGATCTACAATTACCTCGTGCCCGAAGGCATGGAGACCGACGGCCTGCTGCAACTGCTCTCCACCGAATATAAATTCGCGGTCAGCTTCGCGATCCTGATCATCGTGCTGCTGTTCAAGCCTACGGGCCTCTTCAAAGGACAATCCGTATGACCCGTGATCCGGCCCGCAGCGCGACACGCGACACAATCCGCACCGGCCTTATCGTGGCCTGCGTCGCGGCCCTGTACATCTTCGAGGGCACGACGAGCTGGGGCTTTTTCTCGGGCTCGTGGAACTCGGCGCTCGGCATCGTGAATTTCGCGCTGGTGGGCGCGATCATGGCGCTTGGCGTCAACCTGCAATGGGGGTTCGCGGGGCTTTTCAACATCGGCATCATGGGGTTCGTGGCCCTTGGCGGCGTGGCGGCGGTACTCGTCTCCGTGCCCGCCGTCATCGTCGAAATCGACGGGGCGGGTGGCGAAACCCTGAGTGCGATGCGCGCCGGCGGCTGGCGCATTCTCGGCGGTCTCGTCCTGGGGGCCGCGACGGTACTTGCCATCATCGCGATGCGCGCGCGGATGGCGCCCGGCAGCTTGCGGACAGTGGCGACGCTGACGCTCCTCGTTGCGGGCTTCTATCTGTTCCGCTTCGTGTTCGACGGCGGTGTGACGGCGGTCGAGGCGCTCGACCCCGCGCGCTTCGGCAACCTTGGCGGCCTGAACCTGCCCGTCATTCTCGCCTGGCCCGTGGGCGGCCTGCTGGCGGCAGGTGCCGCGTGGATCATCGGCAAGACGGCGCTCGGCCTGCGGTCCGATTACCTCGCCATCGCGACGCTGGGCATCGCCGAAATCATCCTTGCCGTGATCAAGAACGAGGACTGGCTGGTGCGCGGCGTCAAGAACGTCACCGAAATCCCCGGTGCCGCGCCCTCGCCGATCCAGCTGCGTGACGACCCCGAATATATCGCCCGCGCCGCCGAATTCGGCATCGACCCGGTCACGGCGGCCACCATCGGCAACAAGATCGCCTACTCGGTTCTGTTTTCCATCGTCCTGATCGTCCTGCTCGTTCTCGCGCAACTGGC
The DNA here is from genome assembly GCA_963761735.1 of uncultured Alphaproteobacteria bacterium. Lineage (GTDB taxonomy): Bacteria > Pseudomonadota > Alphaproteobacteria > Rhodobacterales > Rhodobacteraceae > CAVXHQ01. The sequence continues at coordinate 317,422 of CAVXHQ010000001.1, read as the reverse complement.
GCTGAAATCGCCCTGGGGCCGGATGATGCGCGCAATCCGCGACAACGAGGTCGCGGCAGAGGCGATGGGCAAGGACGTCAAGGCGCGCCACCTTCAGATCTTCATCCTCGGCTCCGCCATCTGCGGCATCGCGGGCGCGATGATGACGACGCTCGACGGGCAGCTGACGCCGACCTCCTATCAGCCGCTGCGCTTTACCTTCCTGATCTGGGTGATGGTGATCATCGGCGGATCGGGCAACAACTTCGGCGCCGTCGTGGGCGGGTTCTTCGTCTGGTGGCTGTGGATCAAGGTGCCCGATGTCGGCACATGGCTCATGGACATGATCACCCTGCTCACCACCGACGGCTCCTGGCTCGAGGCGCAGCTCTACGAAAGCGTCGCGCACATGCGTTTTTTCGTGATGGGCCTGGCGCTGCTGCTGGTGCTGCGTTTTTCGCCGCGCGGCCTTATTCCCGAACGCTAGAGACAGCACTCCCGCATTTCTTCTGGTCGAAAATATCCCGGGGGGGCCGCAGGCCGGGGGCAGCGCCCCCTCCGAGGCCGCCTCCCGGACCGGCGCTATTTCAGCCGTGTGATCAGCGACGACGTATCCCACCGCCCGCCGCCCATCTTTTGCACGTCCTTGTAGAACTGATCGACCAGCGCCGTGACCGGCAGCGACGCGCCGATCGCGTCGGCGGCATCCAGACAGATCCCAAGGTCCTTGCGCATCCAGTCCACGGCAAAGCCATGCTCGAACGCATCCGCCAGCATCGTCTCGTGCCGGTTCGCCATCTGCCAGCTGCCGGCCGCCCCCTGTGAGATCACTTCGACCACGGCGGCCCCGTCCAGCCCTGCCTTTTGCGCGAAATGCAGCGCCTCGGACAGGCCCTGAACCAGCCCCGCAATGGCGATCTGGTTGCACATCTTGGTCATCTGGCCCGCGCCCGACGGCCCGATCAGACGGCAGATGCGGGCGTAGGCCGCGATGACCGGCTCGGCGGCATCATAGGTCTGCGCCGCCCCGCCGCACATCACCGACAGCGCCCCGTTCTGCGCGCCCGCCTGCCCGCCAGACACCGGCGCATCGACGAATCCGATGCCCGCATCGCCGGCTAGATCGTGCAGTTCGCGGGTGACCGCCGCGCTGACAGTCGTGTGATCCACGAACACCGCACCGCTGGCCATGCCCGCAAAGGCACCGTCGTCGCCCAGACAGACCGACCGCAGGTCATCATCGTTGCCGACGCAGGTCATGACAAACGCTGCCCCCTCGACCGCGTCGCGCGGTGTGGCACCGTGGCTGCCACCGTGCTCCGCCACCCACGCCTCTGCCTTCGCCGCCGTCCGGTTATAGACCCGCACGTCGTGTCCTGCGGCGGCCAGATGCCCCGCCATCGGGTAGCCCATCACTCCCAATCCCAAAAACGCTACTTTTGCCATGTCTCTGCCCTCTCGCGCTTGCGCCTGAATTCCGTTAGCCACTGGTACCGGGGCGTCGTCGGACGGGCAACCGCGACGGCGGTCCCCGGTCGTCGAGAGAATTTACGGAACGGACATGATACGGGTATTTCGCTGGCTGCTGAACATCACCACCGGGCTTATCCTGCTCGGTCTGGCGACACTGGCGCTGATCTATTACTTCGCCTCGCGCTCGCTGCCCGACTACGACGGGACCAGCACCGTCGCGGGCCTGACGGCGCCGGTGGAGATCGTGCGCGACAACGCCAACGTGCCGCATATCTTCGGCGGCAACGACGCCGACGTGTTCTTTGCGCTTGGCTATGCCCACGGTCAGGACCGGATGTGGCAGATGCTGGTGACGCGGCGGATGGCGCAGGGGTATATGTCCGAGGTGTTCGGGCAAAGCACGGTCGAGAGCGACATCCTCGTGCGTCGCCTCGATCTGTACGGGTTGGCGACCCGCGATGTCGCCGCGCAGGACGCCGAGACGCAGGAGGCACTGATCGCCTATTCGGCGGGCGTCAACGCCTGGCTGGCCGAGGTGAACGAGGGCGCGCGCGGGCGCGGCGCGCCGGAAATGTGGCTTTTCGATATGCCGGTCGCGTTCTGGCAGCCTGCCGACAGCCTCGCGATCCTGAAACTGATGGCGCTGCAACAATCGCCGCACCTTACCGAAGAGGTTCTGCGCGCCCGCGTCAACCTGCTGATCGGTCCCGACCGTCTGTCCGATCTGATGCCGGACGCGCCGGGCACCGTCATCGCCGCCCTGCCGGACTACGCTGCCCTGATACCGGACGTGCCCGCCTTCACGCAAACCGCCCGCGCCGACCCCGGCCCGTTGTTTCCGGTGGCGCCGCGCCGGATGGGCGGCGCATCGAATGCCTGGGCCGCCGCCCCCGAACGCGCGGCCTCGGGGGCCACGTTGCTGGCGAACGATCCACACGTGAACCTGACGGCCCCGTCGACGTTCTATCTCGCCCGGCTCGAGCTTGCGTCGGGCGGCGTCATCGGCGCCACCATACCGGGCATGCCGCTGATCGTGTCCGGCCGCAGCGCGGACCTCGGCTGGGGCGTGACGGCCAGCTATCTCGACGATCAGGACATCTATATCGAGGAAGTGAACCCCGCCAACACCGATCAGTACCGGATCGAGGGTGGCGTGTGGGAAGATTTCCGCACCCGGTCGACGATCATCAATATCGCCGATGCGCCGGGCATTTCGGTGCGGATGCAATGGTCGCGCAACGGGCCTGTCCTGCCGCCCGAGGCCTTCGATCTTTCGACGATCCGGCCGCAGGGCCATGTCACGACCCTGCGCTGGACCGCCCTCGAGCCCGGCGATACGTCGATGTCGGCGGGCCTCGCGCTGATGCGCAGCCACGATGTGACCGAGGCGCTGGGGGTGACGCAGGGCTTTGTGGCGCCCAGCCAGAACCTGGTCCTTGCCGACCGGAACCGGATCGCGATGGTTACCGTCGGTGCCGCCCCGGCCCGCGATCCGGGCAATTATACCCAGGGCCGGATGCCGGTGCTGGGCTATATCCCCGAAAACCGCTGGACCGGTATCCGGCCTGCGTCCACCAACCCGCGTTTCGTCGATCCGCCCGGCGGCCTCGTCGGCAATACCAACAACAAGGTCACCGACCGCCCGTTTCCGGACCACATCTCGTATTTCTGGGGCGATACGGCGCGGGTACAGCGCTGGGAATTCCTGATGCAGGGCCGCGAGGTGCACAACCGCGACAGTTTCATCGACGCACAGCTCGACACCGTCAGCGTCACGGCGCGGTCCTTGCTGCCGCTGGTCGGCGCGGACCTGTGGTACACCGGCGACGCGGCGCCCGAGGGCACGCCAGAGCGACAGCGGCAACGCGCGCTGGCTCTGCTCGCCGACTGGAACGGCGAGATGAACGAGCATCTGCCCGAACCGCTGATCTATGCCGCGTGGATGATGTTCCTTCAGGAACGGCTGATCCGTGACGAACTGGGGCCGCTTGCGCGCGAGTTCACCAATGTCGAACCGGTTTTCATCGCCCGCGTATTCCGCAACGTCGACGGCGCCGCCGTCTGGTGCGACGTGCTGCAATCGGCTCCGGTCGAGACCTGCACCGACATCGCCCGGGCATCCCTCGACGCGGCGCTGATCTGGATCACCGAAACCTACGGGGGCAAGCTGGAAAGCCTGCGTTGGGGCAATGCCCACGAGGCCCTTCAGGACCACCCGGTCCTCGGCAACACGCCGTTCTTCAGCTGGTTCGTCAACATCAGGCAAAGCACCTCCGGCGGCGACGATACGCTGATGCGGGGCCTGACGGCGGGCGCCGGCGCAAGCCGACCCTTCGCGAACGTGAACGGGGCGGGGTATCGCGGGGTGTACGATTTCGCCGATCCGGACAGTTCGGTCTTCATCATTTCAACCGGACAGTCGGGGCACCCGTTGTCGCGCTATTACGACGATATGGGAGAACTGTGGCGGCGCGGCGAATATGTGCCGATGTCGCTCGACCCCGGTCTCGCGCGGGCCGGTGCCGTCGGGGTGACGACGCTCCTGCCCGCGGGCGATTCCGGATCCGACTGACGACACCGTGACCGGGCGCCGGCGACGCAGCTGCCATGACGTCCCGCAGCGGGTGCCCGGACGACTGAAGAGCTGCGCGCGTCAGGGCCCGATCGTGCCACCGCCACCCGGGGGCGCGGTCGCCGCCGTCAGAGACCCAGCCGCCGAATGTTCTCCGGCGTCAGCGGGATACAATCCACGTAGTCGAGAAAGGCATTTTCGGGGTGACGGCGGCGGGCCATCTCTTCGATGTTGCGCAACGTGGTCTCGACGTCGGACGTCACGATCGTGTTGCCGTTGATCAGGGGCCAGACCGCCCGGATATCGGCGGCGGCCGCATCGCTCAGCGTGGTCGGCTCGCGGTTGGCGACAGTGCCCACGAAATCCGCGATGTCGATGCCGCCCTGGTCCCGTGCATTGCGATTGAGCGTCGAAAGACCCGACGGCGGCACACCGCGATACTCGCATCCTTCGTCGCAATCCTCTGGGCGCACCAGTTCGCCCCAATGCCCGCCGAAGGCATAGACGGCGTAGTACATGACATATGCCTTCGTCGGCTCGACGCCTTCGTCCAGCAGGGCGTACAGAAATGCACGGTGCGTGTCGCGCCAGGGGCGGATGCGGTTTTCGGGCCAGGTGTAGTTGTCGTGCAGGATCGCGGGGCGGATGAATTCCGCCGCGTAGGGCCCGCCGATAAGGCCCCAGACCGCTTCCGGGATCGACGCGCCATCTGTCGTGCCCAACGGGCGCGACGTTTCGTCGTAGGCTGTCGTGCGCCACATCTGGCCGGTGGCCGCGGGGACATAGCGGATCGGATCGGAAACGAAACAGACGCGGTCCGCCGACTGCGTACAGCCATCGGGAAACAGCCGAGGCGATCCCTCGATGGATCCCGGCGTCACAGTCGGTTCGACGCAGGCCATGAGCACTGCGGGAACGAGGCACACGGACCACAGTCGCGGCATGGTGAAACTCCACCGGTATCGACAATGATATTTTGCAAAAAAACTAGCAGGCTGGTCGGCATGTGGCGAGAAAAATCTACGGCGTTCCTCGTCGATTTCAGCCGCGGGCCCGCTCCACATGGAACCGGCCCGCTTGTTCATCGGACCAGCGGACATCCACCTGCCAGCCGTTTTCGGTGTCGCGGGTGTCCTGCACGACATGCTGGCCCTGCAACCACGCCAGCGCGCGCCCTTCAGCCCAGCCCAGCAGCAACGTGTCGTCGCGGGTTTGCGGCGCCAGCTCCCCCTCGATCAGGGCCACCAGACCGTCCAGCCCCGCCCCCGTGACCGAGGACACCGGCAAGGCCGCATCGCGGCGCGGCGCCTCGGCGATCAGGGCGTCGCGGGCGTCGGCCTCCAGCAGATCGATCTTGTTCCAGACCTCGATCACCGGCACGTCCGGGTCCACGTCGAGGCTGGTGAGGATGGTTTTCACCTCTTCCATCTGCGGGATTGTTTCGGGGTGGCTGATGTCTCGGACGTGCAGGATCAGGTCCGCCTCGAGCACCTCTTCGAGGGTCGCGCGGAACGCCGCCACCAGTTCTGTCGGCAGCGCCGAGATGAATCCCACCGTGTCGGACAGGATGATCTTCAGTCCGCCGGGCAGATCGAGTTCGCGCATCGTCGGATCGAGGGTGGCGAAAAGCATGTCCTTGGCCAGCACGTCCGCACCGGTCAACCGGTTGAACAGCGTCGATTTTCCGGCGTTGGTATAGCCGACGAGGGCGACGATCGGATAGGGCACCTTGGCGCGCGCCGCCCGGTGCAGGGTACGGGTCTTGGCAACCTTCGCCAGCTGTCGCTTGAGGGACAAGAGCTGCATGTCGATGGCCCGCCTGTCGCTCTCGCGCTGGGTTTCGCCGGGGCCGCCGACGAATCCCATGCCGCCGCGTTGCCGCTCGAGGTGGGTCCAGGCGCGCACCAGACGCGTCCGCTGATAGCTCAGCGCCGCCATTTCGACCTGCAAGACGCCTTCGCGGGTCCGCGCGCGGTCCGAGAAGATCTCGAGGATCAGACCGGTCCGGTCGAGGATCTTGACGCCCCAGGCCTCTTCGAGGTTGCGCTGCTGCACCGGGCCGACGTGGCCGTCGATCAGCGCCAGTTCGACATCCGCCGCCTTCATCGCAGCACCCAGCTCCTCGATCTTGCCTTTGCCGAACAGCGTGCCGGGATGGATGCGCGGCAATTTCACGATCTGCCCCGCCACGACCGTCAGGCCGGGCATCGCCTCGGCCAGCGCGAGCGCCTCGTGCAAGGCAGGCTCGGGGCTGCGCCGGTCGGCATCGGCGCGGATTTCAGGATGAATCACGAAGGCGCGGGTACGCTTTTCGGCCCGGTCGACCATTTCACGCGCGGCGCGCCTCTGTTTGACGAAATCGCCGGACTCTTCATCGGAACCGGCATCGGCCAGATCAGGGCCGGTCTGCTCGGTGCCAGTCTGATCCGCCGCGACCTGATCCGCCGCGACCTGATCGACCTCAGACCGATCGACCTCAGACCGATCGACCTCAGACCGATCGGTAACGCCCGGATCGGTATCGCCCGGATCGAAATCGACGGCCTTGTCGTCCGGAGTATCGCCTGCCTCGGGTGCGGTCATAGGTTATTCTTCGCCGTCGTACAGGCTGATCGGCTGGCTTGGCATGATCGTCGAGATCGCGCTTTTATACACCAGCTGGCTTTGGCCGTCGCGGCGCAGCAGCACGCAAAAACTGTCGAACCAGGTGATGACGCCTTGCAATTTCACGCCGTTGATCAAGAAGATCGTGACCGGCACCTTGGTCTTGCGAACGTGGTTTAGGAACGCATCCTGCAGGTTCTGCTTGTCCGAGGCCATGTGGGTAATCCTTGTTCTTGCGCCAATTACGATGGCGTCTTCTTGACGTGCAAAGAGGGGCCGCCATCAGGCCGACCCCTTGGATTTGGCATGATTATGTCGCGCGAAGGCGCAACATTAAAGCGTAAACAAGAAGTTATTGTGCGCGCGGCGCAGGCCGTGGCACGAGAGCGACACGGAGCCCCGCGGGCCCGCGTCTATCGGCGCCAGAATTCCGGGTTCAGCAGGGCGATCAGAGCCAGCAACTCGAGACGGCCCAGCACCATCGTCGCCGCCAGCACGACCTTGGCGCTGTCTGGCACGCCCGAATACAGGATCGGGCTTTCGGCGGCGACGTCGGCCAGCGGGCCGGTGGTGGAAATCGCGGCCACCGCCAGCACCATCGACGTCTCGAACTGCACGCCCGTGAGGGACAATGCCAGCATCACGCCGGTGATCGACAGCGCGAACAACATGAAGAATATCCACGAGATATAGGCCCCCTGCCGCCGGATGCGCCGCCCCTCGCCGCCACCGCCCCCGACGGAATTGGGGTGCACCAGACGCTCCAGCTCGCGCTCGCCGTGCATCGTCAGGGCATAGACCCGCAACAGTTTCACGCCACCCGCCGTTGTCGCCACGCCGCCGCCGATCAGGGACAGACCGACGAGGACGAGGCCCGGCGTGCGCAGCCCCGACCAGTCGCGCGCACCCAGCCAGTCGAAACTCTCGAATCCGGTCGACGTGAGAAACGACATCACGGTAAACAGCGTCCCCCACAGCGCGGTCAGCCCGGTGGCGGCCGAATAGGTCACCCCCTCTTCGAGGGCGCCGACGAAATGACGCAGAAACAGCAGCGATGTGACCGACAAAACCAGGACCGCCGCCAGCCGCACCTCGGGATCGCGCGTGATGTGGGTGCCGTCGTCGCTGAACAGCCCGCGCGAAAACGTCAGACGCGAGATCGCGAAAGCCATGAAGCCGAAGATCAGCACCTCGCCCCAGAACCCCGATGCCGCATATTGCAGCCCGCCGATGGCCGAAATGCCGGAGGTCGACAGCACCGCCATCGCATGGGTGACGGCGACGATGGGGATTTCGCCTGCGATCAGCAGGCCGATGGCCAGAACGCCGGTCAGCATCGCGTAGATCGGTGTCAGCACGAGGGCGTAACGCGCCAGTCTCTCTGCCGGATCGCTGCCCTGCCGCAGGCGGGCATGGATCGGCACCGGCCCCGAGGCGCGGCCCCGGGCGCGCACCTCGAAGCCGCCGATGTTCATCGGCGCGAGGATCGCCACGGCGGTGACCCAGATCAGCAGCCCGCCCATCCAGCCGACCAGCGCGCGCCACAGATGCAGCGAGGCATTCAGTTGACCCGCCATGTCATAGACCGTGGCGCCCGTCGTCGTGAAGCTCGATACCATTTCGAACCACGCGTCGAGAAACGTCGTGCGCACCCCGAGGCCCCTGACCCCTTCCAGGAACGGCAGCGCAAAAAACAGCGGCAACGCGGCAAAGGCCGCGAGCAAGGCGGTAAGCTGGCTGCGCAACACGTTGCGCGGGCTGTACCCCTGCGTCGCAATGCCCAGCACCAGGGTGAGCACCAGCCCGATGATCGCGCCGTACAGAAAAACCCGCGCCGTCGCCGCGTCATCGTAGGCGAGGATCGCGTGCAGTGCCGGCACCAGCATCGCCACGGCCCCCAGCCCCAGAAGCAGCACGAAAAATGGCAGGGCCTTGATGCGCGCCATCATGGTCGGCAGACCTTTGCGGTAATAGTTTCGCCCAGCGGCACGCGGATCCGGTGGCCGGGCATCGGCGTGTCCGGCCTCGAAGGGGTGCGATCCCTCACGATCAGAAGAAGTCGATCGAGACCTGCAGAAGCCGCTCGACCTCCGGCACGTCCGCCGACATCGCGAAAATGGCTATTACGTCGCCTTCCTGCACCCGGGTGCCCGCCGTCGGTTTGATCATCTTGCCGTCCTGCAGGATGCCGCCCACAAGGACGCCTTCGGGAAACGCGATGTCGCCGATCCGGTTGCCCGCGATGGGAGAGGTGCCCAGGACCATCGCCTCGATCACCTCGGCCTCGGAATCGCCGATGGAATAGACGCCGCGCACCCGTCCGTGCCGGATGTGGCGCAGGATCGACGAAACGGTCGTGGCCCGCGGGTTGATATAGGCATCCACCCCCAGCGGCGTCATCAGCGGCGCCAGCGTCTGATCGTTGATCAGGCAGATCGCCATCTTGCAGCCCATTTCCTTGGCGCGCACGGCGGCCAGCAGGTTCACCTTGTCGTCGTCGGTAATCACCAGGATCGCATCGGCGTTCGCGATGCCCGCCTCTTCGAGAATCGCGGCGTCCAGGCCGTCGCCGTTCAGCACGATGGTCCGTTCCAGGGCGTCGGCGGCGGCCTCGGCGGCGTCGCGGTCGCGCTCGATCACGCGAACCCGGATCCGGTCCGTGCGCGCCTCAAGCGCGGAGGCCACCCGCAGCCCGACATTGCCGCCGCCGACGATGACGATGCGCTCCTGCCGGATATGTTTCTTGCCGAAAATCTCGAGGGTGCGGGGCACGTCGCCGGTATGGGTAAAGACATAGCAATCGTCGCCGACAAAGATCTGGTCGCCCGCGGTGGGCGCGAACAGCGTGCCGTTGCGCCGGATGCCCACGACGATGGCACGCAGGGTCGAGAACAGCTCGCTGAGCTGGCGCAGCGGCGTGTTCACGACGGGGCAATTCTCGTCGATGGTCAGGCCCATCAGCTGCGCCTTGCCGTCGAAAAAGCTCTCGTTGTCGAAGGTGGCGGGCGCGGCGAGGCGTTGCAGGGCGGCCTCGGCCACCTCTTTTTCGGGCGAGATCACCACGTCGATGGGCAGGTGATCGCGCCGGTACAGGTCGGCGTAGATCGCGTCGAGATAGCTTTGCGCGCGCAGCCGCGCGATCTTGCGCCGCACCCCGAACACGGAATGGGCGACCTGACAGGTGACCATGTTCACCTCGTCGGAGTGAGTTGCGGCGATGATCATGTCCGCGTCGCGCGCCCCTGCCCGGTCGAGGACATCCGGATACGACGCAAAGCCCGACACGCCCTGCACATCGAGGCTGTCGGTGGCACGGCGCACCAGATCGGGGTTGTTGTCGACGACGGTGACATCGTTGCGCTCACCGGCAAGCTGGCGGGCGATCTGCCAGCCGACCTGTCCCGCGCCGCAGATGATGACTTTCATGGATGCTCCGATCGCAGGCGTGACGCCCGCACAGGTGCCACGGCGCGGGGCGGCGGGTCAACGGGGATAGCCGCGTAGCGCGCCGCTTCGACGGACGCTTCGACGGGCCCCCGCTCAGGCGTCCTCGACATGGGCGACGCGCCCCCCCGCCTTCGACGTGGTGACAACGCCAAGGCTCTTGAGTTTGCGGTGCAGCGCCGAGCGTTCCATCCCGACGAAGCTGGCCGTCCGGCTGATATTGCCGCCGAACCGGTTGATCTGGGTCAGCAGGTATTCGCGTTCGAACAGCTCGCGCGCCTCGCGCAGCGGCAGCGTCGCAAGACCGCCCGACAGGACGACGCGGCCTTCCTCGGCGCCCGTCTCCTCGACAGAAGGCAGTTCCTTGGCGGTGATCGTCCCGGAACTTTCTCCAAGGATCAGAACGCGTTCCATCACGTTCTTCAACTGACGCACGTTGCCGGGCCAGATCATCGTCTGCAACAGCGCGCGGGCATCCTCGGCCAGTTTGCGCAGCGGCAGGCCCTGCTCGCGGTTCAGCATTTCGACGAAATGCTCGGCCAGCAGCGGAATGTCCTCGCGCCGCTCCTCGAGGCTGGGCACCGGGATCGGCACGACGTTGAGGCGGTGGAACAATTCCTGCCGCAGCGCCCCTTGCTGGATGGCGACGTTCAGGTCCTTGTTCGACGACGAGATCACCCGCAGGTCGACCTGCACCTTTTCGGCGCCGCCGACCCTCTGAAACGACTGATCCACCAGCACCCGCAGGATCTTCGACTGCGTCCCCAGCGGCATTTCCGCCACCTCGTCGAAATAGATCACACCGCCGTTTGCCTGTTCCAGCAGGCCCTTTTCGATGCCGTTTGACCCTTCGATCCCGAACAGAACCTCTTCCATGCGGTCCGGCTCGATGGACGCGGAATTGACGGTTACGAAAGGCGCCGACGCGCGGTTGGAATTGGCGTGGATGAAGCGCGCGGCGATTTCCTTGCCGGCACCCGGCGCACCGGTCAGCATCACCCGCCCGTTCGATTTCGTCACCTTGTCGAGCTGGCTGCGCAGCGCCTTGAAGATCGCACTCTCCCCCAGCATCTCGCTGGGCGGCGCGTCGCCGCGCTTGAGCTCGACGTTTTCGCGGCGCAGGCGGCTTACTTCCATCGCGCGTTTGATGACGACCATCAACTGGTCGATATTGAACGGTTTCTCGATGAAATCATAGGCGCCCTGCTTGATCGCGGCGACCGCGATCTCGATATTGCCGTGGCCCGAAATGATCACGATCGGAATGTCGGGATGGTCGCGCTTTACCGCCTTGAGGATGTCGATCCCGTCCATCTTGCTGTCTTTCAGCCAGATATCGAGGATCATCAACGCCGGCGGTTCCTTGGCAATCTCGGCCATGCATTGATCGGACGTGCCCGCCAGCCGGGTCTTGAACCCCTCGTCGATCAGAATGTCCGAGATAAGCTCGCGGATGTCGCGTTCGTCGTCGGTGATCAGGATATCGCTCATTGCTACCGCTCCTATTTAGTGGGGCTTATTCTGCCGCCTTGATTGATTTAGAGAGTGTCGTCGGATCCGGCGCGGAGAGTGCGGTCGGGGCCGTCGGGGGGATCTGCGGGCTGCCGTTCGCCGCCACGGATCGCAGCACCGGCAGGGAAATAACGGCCTTGGCACCCGCGTGGGAATGGCCGGGGAAAATCTCGGCATCCAGAAGGGCGAGCGTGCCGCCATGTTCCTCGATGATCTTTTTGACGATCGGCAGACCAAGACCGGTGCCCTTGTCGCGGGTGGTGACATAGGGCTCGAACAGGCGACCCCGGTCCTCTGGCAGGCCGATGCCGCTGTCCTCGATGGTGATGCGCACCTCTTGTCCGGCGGCGGTGGCGGTCGTGCCGCCCGTCGTGCCCAGCGTCACGCGGATGCGCGGAAAAAACGCTTCTGGCGCATCTTTTTCCTTAAGGCTTTCAATGGCTTCTCCGGCGTTCTTGATAATATTGTTGAGGGCCTGTGAAATCATTGTGCTGTCGACATCGGCCATCACATCCACTTCGGCGACGTCCAGCGTAATCTCGATGTCCGGCAGGCCCGCCTCTTGCAGCGTTACGGCATCGCGCAACAGCGCCGTCAGGTTCGTGACCGCCCGCTGCGGTTCCGGCATCCGCGCGAATTTCGAAAACTCGTCGACGATCCGGCGCAGGTCGTTGGTCTGGCGTACGATCACGCCGGTCAGCCGCTCGAGGGTCTCGCGTTCGTCACCCGCGACAGGTCCGAACTTGCGTTTGATGCGTTCGGCGGACAGTTGGATCGGGGTCAGCGGGTTCTTGATTTCATGGGCGATGCGGCGTGCCACATCCCCCCAGGCGGCCGTGCGCTGCGCCGACACCAGCGACGTGACATCGTCGAAGGCGACGACATAGCCTTCGAGATCGCCCAGATAGGTCCGGCGCGGCGCCATCCGCACAAGCAGGCTCTCCTGTTTGCCCGCACGCACCAGATTGATCTGTTCCTGCACGACATCGCGCCCTTCGGCGCGCAGCTGATCGAACAGCGGCGCAAATTCCGGCACCGCGACCGACATCGGCGTTTCGGCCTCGGCCTCGGTCATCGCCAAAAGGCCGCGCGCCGAGCGATTGGCAAAATCAATGCGCCCGTCGTCGTCGAGGCCGACAACCCCGGAGGTGACCGACGACAATACAGAATCGAACAGGCGCCGCTGTGCTTCGGTCTGTTCCGTGGTGCCGATCAACTCTTCACGCTGTGCCTTAAGTTGTGCTGTCATCTGATTGAAGTAGCGCCCTAATTGCGAAATTTCATCGTCGCCCTCATCCTCGATCACCCGCACGTTGAGGTTGCCGGCGCCCACCTGCTGCGACGCCATCACCAATCGCCCCACCGGCCGTGCCAGCCGTTCGGCGAACCACAGGCCAAGCCAGATCGCGGCAAGGATCAGGATCACGGCGAACCCGACATAGAGCAGCCCAAACTCGAACAGCAACCGTCCGCGCTGCTGTTCGAGTTGCTCGTACAGGGCCACGGTCGCTTGCGTATTATCCAGCAGCGACAGGATTTCGCCATCGACCTCGCGGGTGACGTAGAGATAGCGGTCTTCGAACCGGGCCAGCGGGATCAGGGCGCGGAATTCATCGTTGTCGTAATCCTCGATGATGGCGATGCCATCGACGCGGGCGGCCTCGAAATCGCTCTGTTCCGGTGCCTCGAAATCGAACTCGTAGCTGCGCGCCCCGCGCGCCCGGATCGTCGCTGCGCCGTCGATGACGAAGGCTTCTGTCAGCCCCCGCTCGATCTGCGGCTGTACCCGGCCAAGAGCCTGCCGCACATCGCCGTCGGACATGAACAATGTCTTGCGCCGCTCCTCGTCGAGGTAGGCGGCAAGGCCCAGACTGTCCTGCGCAAGGTCCTGACGATGCTCGTTCTCATAGGCGAGGGCCGCGTCCAGAGAGGTGCCCAGCACATTGCCGACCCTCTCCGAAAACCAACCCTCGAGGCCGACGTTGATCGTCAGAACCGAGAAAACGGCCACCAGAACGGTCGGAATAAGGGCGAGCAGCGCGAAGGTGCCGGTGAGCCGCAAATGCAGCCGCGAGCCTGCGGACTTCGCCCGCCGCGCCGCGACCATCCGCACGATGCGTTGTGCCACAAGGGCCGCGACAACAAGGACATAGCAAAGATCGGCCAGCAGCACGAGGCGCAGCGACACATCGCTGCTGCCCTGATCGAGGGGGCCGAGCACGACGTAGGTCAGCACCGCGAGCATCGGCCCGAGGGTTACGAGACCCAGGGCCGCCGCATTCTGCACCCGCCGCTGGCGCCGCCACCGGGTAAAGCGCCTCAGGGATGTTCCGGTCAGAGACCGGCGCACAACCGTTGCACGGGATGATCCGCCTTGTATATCGGACCCCAACAGGCCCACCGCCACCGTTTTCCGAGGCTCATTCCGGCGTCTTGTCTGGTCCCAAAGGGCAAACAGATGCACGGCGGCCACGGTTATGTTGCGGTTTTACATCAATTTGCGGCGCCGTGTCACGCGGATATCGAGGTCTGTGATCTTTTTTCGAAGGGTATTGCGGTTTATGCCCAGCAGATCGGCGCATTTCGCCTGATTTCCCCCCACCGCCTCGAGGGCGATGTCGATCAGCGGCGCCTCAACCTCGCGCAGGATCCGCGGGTAGAGGCCCGGCGGCGGCAGGACACCGCCGTGCAGATCGAAATAGCGCCGCAGATGTTTTCCAACCGAGGCCGACAGCTTGTCGGTGCCGCTGTCGCCGCGCACCCGGTCGGCGGCGGGCTGATTGCCAAGGACGGTCTCCACCTCGGCACGGGTGATTTCGTCCTCCGACGAGGTGACCACGAGCCGGCGGATGCTGTTTTCGAACTGGCGGACGTTGCCGGGCCAGCTGTAGGCGCGCAAAAGATCGATGGCGCTTTGGTGCGGCCGCCGCAGAACAAGGCCCTCGCGCGCGGCGCGGGCCAGAAAATGCTCCGCCAGAAGCGGGATGTCGTCGACCCGTTCGCGCAGCGGCGGCACGGCGATGGTGACGCCGCTCAACCGGTAAAACAGGTCACTGCGAAACGCCCCCTCTTCCATCAGCACCGCCAGATCGACCTGGCTCGTCGCCATAACGCGCGGCGAGGTATCGCCGAAGGTATCTAGCATCCGGACAATCCGCGCCTGTGCGGCGTCATCGAAATCGGCGATCTCGTCGAACAGGATCGACCCGCCGCGCGCGCGGGCCACAACCTCGGCAGGGCCGTCGGCGCCGTTCAGATCGGCGGCGGACACGGTGACGAAGGGCCGCGAGCGGCGGTCGGAGAAATCGTGGATGGCGCGCGCGATCAGGCTTTTGCCGGTGCCGCTTTCGCCTGTCACAAGTGCGGGCAAGGCCGTGTTCATCACCCGCGCGACAAGGCGGTACAACGCCTGCATCGCGGGCGTGCGCCCGACCAGCGGCAGGTCGCTCTTGCCGGTGTCCTCGGCGACGGGTTCGGCACGCTGTGGCAGCCGCCGCTTTACCTCGAGAGCGCGGGCCGCGCGCTTCATCAGGTCCGGCAGGTCGAAGGGTTTGGGCAGATAATCATAGGCCTCGGCCTCGGCGGCCTTGATCGCCGTCATGATCGTGTTCTGCGCCGAAATGACGATCACCGGCAGGCCGGGCCGCGCCTTGGCGATCAGCGGCAATTGCTCAAGCCCGTTACCGTCGGGCATGATCACGTCCGAGATCACCAGATCGCCCTTGCCCTCGTCGACCCAGCGCATCAGCGTCACGATGCTCGACGTGGCGTGCACCTTGCAGCCCGCGCGGGTCAGCGCCTGTGTGAGGACCGTGCGGATCGTGCGGTCGTCGTCGGCGACAAGAACGGTGCCATCCATCAAGTATCTCCTGCGGGGGTTGGACCCGGACGGTGCGCCGGCATGCGGGCAGGCACACCGTCGGACAGGTCGTTCGATTTCGTTTCATCGGCGGTTTTTTCGGCACCGCGCTGCCCGGGCGACGCCCGAAGCGGCACGTGGGCCTGCGTCGGTAACACTCCGGGCTGCTCGGGCGCGGCGTCGGTGTCGCCGGACCCGTTCTCTTCGGGCGCCAGCGGCAGCGACAGGCGAAAAACCGTGCGACCGGGGGCGAACTCGACACCGATCCAGCCGCCACCCTGCCCCACCAGCTTGGACACCAGCGCCAGACCGAGGCCGGTGCCGTTCTCGCGGCCCGACACGAACGGCTCGAACGCCTCGTTCGCGATATCGGGCGGCAGGCCGGGTCCGTCGTCGATCACCTCGACCTGCAACGGCAGACGCGCGTGGGTGCCATCCGCGCGCGTGACGCGCAGGGCGGTGTCGTAAAAGCTGTGCAGGCGGATCACACCGCCCGGGTGTCCGGCCTGCGCCGCGTTCTTGAACAGGTTCAGGAACACCTGCAAAAGCTGATCGGCATCCGCCAGCGCACGCGGCAGCGACGGGTCGTAATCCTCGACGAACATCATGTGCGAAGCAAAACCGACCGTGGCCGATTGCCGCGCGCGGTCGAGGATATCGTGGATGTTCACCCCGCGCAGCTGCGGCGGGCTCAGGTTGCCGAACTGCTCGACCTGCTCGAGGAGTTTGACGATCCGCCGGCTTTCCTCGACGATCAGGTCGGTCAGCTTGAGGTCGTCGCCGGTCAGCCCCATCGACAGCAGTTGTGCCGCCCCGGTAATGCCCGCCAGCGGATTCTTGATCTCGTGGGCGAGCATTTCCGCCATCCCGATTGCCGAGCGCGCCGCCTTGGCGGACGAGGCGTTCTGGGTCATCCGGGTGGCGATCTCGCGCGGGCTGATCATCATGATCATGCCGGTGTCAGAGCCGCGCAAAGGCGAAAACTGGATGTTGCAGGGCATCGCCGCGCGCGTGCCGGAGCCGACATCGACATCGTTGACGAAGAGCGACGAGCGCTGGTCGCGGGCCCGGGCGAAAGGGTCGGCCAGCGCCTGGTCGACCTCGATCCGCTGCCAGACGACCTCGCCGGTCAGCATCCGGGACGACAGGTTCAGGAACGCCTCGGCGGCGGGATTGCATTCGGTGATGACATCGCCCGCGTCGAGCAGCAGCGCCGGCACCGGCAGCGACGACCACAGATCCGCGTCGCGGATCATGCGGCGACCCGTGCGGCGGGCCGGTCCGTCGCATGGTCGGCGTCGAACGCCCCGCGCAGCAGGCGCAGCACGGCGTCGGGGTCGTCATGGCGCAGGATGCTCTGTCGCAACGGCGCGGGCGTCGCGGCAACATCCATGTACCAGCCCAGATGCTTGCGCGCCACGCGGCTGCCCAGGGACGTGCCGTAGAACGTGAGCATTGCCTCGTAATGCTCTGAAACCATGTCACAAAAGATCCCGCCTGTCGGGATGTCGGGCGTTGGGCCAAGTCCCAGTCCCGCGCGGATCGACGCAAGTTGCCAGGGCCTGCCCTGCGCCCCCCGGCCGATCATTATACCCGCCGCCCCCGATGCGCGCAGGGCCGCGGCGGCGGTATCCGCATCGGTGATATCGCCATTGGCGATCACCGGCACGTCGACGGCGTCCACCACCCCGGCGATCGCCGCCCAATCGGCGCGGCCCTTGTAGAATTGCTGCCGCGTGCGCCCGTGGATCGTGATCATCCGCACACCCGCCGCCGCAGCCCGGCGCGCGATATCGGCCGCGTTCAGACACGCCGCGTCCCATCCCAGCCGCGTCTTGAGGGTGACCGGCACAGATACGGCGCCCACCACCGCCTCGATCAGGCGCAGCGCGTGATCGGGTTCGCGCAGCAGCGCCGAGCCGGACAGGCCGCCCGTCACCTTCTTGGCCGGACAGCCCATGTTGATGTCGATGATTGCGGCGCCGTTCGCCTCGACCATGCGTGCGGCCTCGGCCATCCAGTATGGATCGCGCCCGGCCAGCTGCACTGCCGTCGCACCGTCGCCAAGGCCAAGTTCGGCCCGCTCGCGTACGCCGCGTTTCGCCTGCACCATTTCCTGACTGGCAACCATCTCCGACACGACCCAGCCCGCGCCGAACCGCGCCACCAGCTGCCGGAACGGCAGGTCGGTGATCCCGGCCAGCGGCGCAAGTGCCACGGGCGATACCCTGTGGTCCCCAAGGATGAGGTCCGGCAGAGAGGAGATGGGGGCCGGAGGGATCATGGCGCCGGTCGGTTATGCCCATTTCATGAGCGGTTGTTACTGATTTAGCCGCCCCGTGCGGGCGGTGCAATCATCAGGCGTCGAAAATCCGGGCAGTTTTGGGTCTCTGCTCAATATTTAGGCGGCGATGCGGAGGTGCGGCCGGAATTGCCTGTTTCCAGCCGGCGCGTTAGGAAGGGCGGCGCCGCGAGACCGCGACGCGACGCCAGTCATTCTGCCGAGAATTTGCGGACCAAAAAGGAATGTTTCGTTGCCGACCCCGCCGACCACTGCCGCGATCGTCGTGGCCGCCGGGCGCGGCCTGCGGGCCGGTGGCGGCACGCCAAAACAGTGGCGCGATCTGGGCGGCAAGCCGGTGCTGGCCCGGACCCTGGACGCCTTGCGCGCCTCCGGCCTCGTCTCCCGCCTGTGCGTGGTCATCGGTCCCGAAGACGCCAGTCGCATGGCGGCCCTTTCGGCCCCCGACGTCATCGTCGCGCCGGGCGGTGCGACACGCGCGGCGTCAGTCCGCGCGGGCCTCGAGGCGCTGGCCGAGGCGCCCCCCGATCTGGTCCTGATCCATGATGCGGCACGGCCGCTGCTGAGCCGCGACGTGATTGCGCGTGTGCTCACGGCCCTCGACGAGCACGATGCGGCGGCCCCCGCCGTCGAGGTGACGGATGCGCTGTGGCGCGGCGCGGACGGCCTGGTCACCGGCACGCAGGACCGCGCCGGCCTGTGGCGCGCGCAGACGCCGCAGGGGTTTCGCTTTGCCGCGATTCTGGCGGCGCACCGCGACGCGCCACAGGCCGCATACGCCGCCGACGATGTCGAGGTGGCGCGCGGCGCGGGCCTTGCCGTTGCCATCGTGGCGGGCGACGAGGATAACCTGAAAATCACCCGGCCAGAGGACTTTGTCCGCGCCACACGTCTGGGCGATTTTGCCCGCGCCACACCCGTTATGGAGAAAACACCGCAGATGCAGGATATCCGCACCGGACAGGGCTACGACGTGCACCGTTTGGGGCCCGGCGATCACGTTGTGATCTGCGGCGTGAAAATACCGTTCGGTCAGGGTCTCGACGGTCATTCGGACGCCGATGTGGGGATGCACGCGCTGACCGATGCGCTGTACGGCGCACTGGCCGCAGGCGATATCGGCACCCATTTTCCGCCGTCGGATCCGCAGTGGAAAGGCGCGGCAAGCCATATTTTTCTGGCCCATGCCTGTGGCCTGGCGCGTAAAAGTGGATTTGGCATTTCCAACGCCGACGTGACACTGATCTGCGAAGAGCCGAAGATCGGGCCACATGCCGTGGCGATGCGGACAGCAATGGCGCGGATCATGGAGATCGACATCGACAGGGTGAGCGTCAAGGCGACGACATCCGAGCGTCTGGGTTTTACCGGGCGGGGAGAGGGAATCGCGGCGATGGCCATCGCGACATTGGTGCGCCCCTGATGTGGTATGATGTCAAAGGGCGGATCCCTGGCGCGGGACGGACCGATCCGGGCGCTGTCTCACGACTGAAACTTTTTACGATGGTGATGCGATGAAGAATTTCTGGCATCTGGTCGCGACATTCGGTGGCGCGGGATTGTTGCGCCCGGCGCCGGGCACATGGGGCTCGCTGGCGGCCCTGCCGGTCGCCTATCTGATCCTCATCGGGTCCGGTCCCTGGGGGCTGGTCGCGGGGATCGTTTTCGTCACTGTCATCGGCACCAAGGCGACCGAAATCGAGGTGCGCGCGTCTTTGTCGCACGATCCCGCACATGTCGTAATCGACGAAGTGGCGGGACAGTGGATCGCCCTGTTGCCGGTTGCCTTCGGCGCATGGTGGACGGGGGCGGCGCTGCTGGCGCTCTGGCCCGGCTGGATCGCGGCGTTCCTCTTGTTCCGGCTGTTCGACATCTGGAAACCCGGCCCGATCGGCGTGGCCGACCGGCGGGGCGACGCCTGGGGCGTGATGCTCGACGATCTGATCGCAGGGGTGTTCGCGGCCCTCGGCGTGGTCGTTCTGGCGGGTATCGGCCACGGTATCGGGCGGCTGATATGAGCCTTGCCGAGGACGTGGTCGCCGCCGCCGTCGAGGCGAAGCTGACGATCGGTCTGGCCGAAAGCTGCACCGGCGGGATGATCGCCGCCGCCCTGACGGCCGTGCCGGGAAGTTCGGCGGTGCTGGCGGGCGGTGTGGTCAGCTATTCCAACGCGGTAAAAATGCAGATGCTGGGCGTTCAGGCCCACACCCTCGACGCGCACGGCGCCGTGTCGGAACAGGTTGCCGCCGAGATGGCGCGGGGGGCCTGCGCACTGCCGGGCGTCGATATCGGCCTGTCGGTAACAGGCATTGCGGGCCCCGGCGGGTCTGACCACAAGCCTGAAGGGCGGGTCTGTTTCGGCTGGGCCGGGGCGCACGGCGCGGGGGCCGAAACGATAGAGTTCGGCGCCCTGGGACGCGCAAACGTGCGCGCTGCCGCCCGCGATCATGCGCTGAACCGCCTTGTCGCGCTGGCGCGGGCATCACGGTAGCGGGCCGTCATGCATCGACCCCGCGACAGACCGCCATTTCGATCGCCGGCGACCCGATTTCAGCCTTTGCCGCCGCCGTGCAGATCGTTCGCCCGCCGCTCGAACGCGCGCACGACGCGCTGCATCGCCTCGTTGAAGAACAGCCCCGCCGCGCCCTGCAACAGCCTGTTGCGAAACTCGAAGTCGACGTTGAAATGCACCTCGCAGCCGGTGCCCGGCCCGTGCGGCACGTCGCCAAAACGCCACTCGCTTTCCATGTGCCGGAACGGGCCTTCGATATAGGAGGTTTCGATGCGTTTTTCGTCCGGATACAGCACGACTTTGCTGCCGAACCGCTCGCGGAACACTTTGAACGAGATCACGAGGTCGGCCATCATCACGGTGTGATCGCCCACCTCCTCGGTCGATCTGATGCGCGCCGCCGCCGTCCACGGCAAAAATTCAGGATACCGTGACACATCGGCCACCAGATCGTACATCTGAGCGGCGCTGAACGGCAAAACCCGCGTTTCGGAATGTGTCGTCATGGCGTCGGGTCCTGAGGCGAAGGGCGAGGGCGTTTGGGGCGGGGTGGCGGGTGTTATCCCCTGCAATGTCAGACCGGGCGCTGCGAAAGCAAGGGCAGCGCGGCGATTGGCCGCCCTTTGGGTGCCACGGTACGGCTCATTTGCGCGAAAACCCTTGGGTCCGGGCCGGTTTGATGGGATGAACAGGGGCCTTACCTGCGTCCCTGCCCCCGATCCCGGAGCCTGTACCATGACCGATGCCAAAGCGTCCGACAGCCAGCAGGTGCCCCCGGCGCCCGAAAACGCCCCCAAGATCATGGCCGATAACATGCCCGAAAAAACGGCCGCCGCGACGCCCGCCTATGTCATCGACAGGATGATCTCGGCGAAATCCATCGCGGCCCGGATCGAGGAACTGGCACGCGAAATCCGCGATGCCTTCTCGGACACCGACAAACTCGTGGTTGTGGGCCTGTTGCGCGGCTCGTTCGTGTTCATCGCCGATCTGGTGCGCGAGCTCGATCTGCCGGTCGAAGTAGATTTTCTCGAGGCGTCGTCCTATGGCGACGGCATGGAAAGCAGCCGCGAGGTGCGCATCCTCAAGGACCTGCGCGGCAAGATCGAAGGGCGCGATGTTCTGGTCGTCGAGGATATCGTCGACACCGGCCACACCCTTGCCCACGTCACCCGGTTTCTGGCGGCGCGCAATCCCGCCCGGATGCGGACCATCGCCCTGCTCGACAAACCCAGCAGGCGTGAGGTCGACCTGACGGCAGACTGGATCGGGTTTTCGATCCCCGATGAATTCGTGGTGGGCTATGGCATCGATTACGGCCAGCGCAACCGCAACCTGCCCTATATCGGCAAGGTGCGGTTTACCGGCCCGGCATAGGCCTGTTGCGATGCCCGGCGCCGCGAACGTTGGCCGCTGACCGCTGACCGCTGACTGGCGCTAATTGGTCCGGAACGACGCTGCAAGATCGCGGGCCGCGGTCATCTGCGCCGCATCGACCGATGCGTCGAGGTGGGCGCAGGCCACGGGGCCATCGTCTGTGACCGGCGCCGCCGCCAACGCATCCGCCGCGCGCAGTGCCAGACATTGTGCCATGCCGCGCACCGGATCGGACCACGCCCCGGCGAAATCCGGGTGGCCGTAGATCACCGCAAGCTCGATCCGCGAGGTTGCGATGTCATAGCCATCGTCGAGCACAACCTGTTCCAGAATATCCCGCGCGGCGGGGATGTTCGCCTCGGTCCCTTCGCCGCGCATCTGCATGTAGGCGACGGAATAGGCGGCGTAGATATCGTCGGGGGCCTCGGAGAACCGCCGTTCGAACATCTCGAATGCCTTTGCGTAATCCTGCACTTCTCCCTCACCGAAATACGCCATGTCGGCCAGATCGTTCACGGCGGCGCCATGACCCCGCTCGATGGCCCGGGCAAAGGCCGCGCGGGCCCTGTCGTAATCGGGCCCGGCACCGATGCCGTGCCGCAGCAGCCAGCCAAGGTGATAGGCGCCCCATCCGTCACCGAGCCTGTCGGACTCCGTGGCGTATTCCATGGCGCGCGCCGGATCCGGCGTGACGCCATAGCCATCGATATAGATCTCGGCCAGAAAGGCATACGCCTCGGCATCGTCCTGCGCTGCCGCTGCCTCGAACAGCTGCCGCGCGCGGACAACGTCCACCTCGACGCCCAAACCATAGTAATAGATCTCGCCCGCCCGCATCTGCCCGTGCAAATCGCCCGCATCGGCAAGATCCTCGTACAACGGCAGCGCGGCGGCATAATCCACGGGCCGGCTGCGGCCGAGGTAATGCGTATCGGCCAGGATCGATCGCAAAAGCGGGAGATCAGGTTTGATTGCAAGCCCCGCATCGAGCAGGTCGCGCGCGCGGGCATCCTGTAACTGCGACGGATCTCCGAACAGGATCAGCGCCAGCTCGGCCATCAATTCGGCATAGCCCGCGTCGGCGGCCTGCCCGAACCACTCGGCGGCCCTGTCCATCTGCGGTGCCGCTCCGTCGATCCCGTCCCGGTAATTGACGCCAAGGTTGTGCATCGCCAGTGGAAAGCCCTGTTGCGCGGACCGTTCGTACCATGCCATCGCCTGCGTCATATCGTCGGGAACGAGATCGTCGTCACCGTTTCCCGAATACAGCGTTGCCATAAGGTTTTGCGCCCAGGGATTGCCCGCCTCGGCACGTTCGCGCACGACAGGCACCGACGGCGCATAATCGCCCAGTTCAAGCTGCGTTCGGGCGGTTGCAATCTCGTCGAGATCGTCGAGGAACGGCGCGACGGCGGGATCGTCGGTGGCAACAAAGACCTTGTCGGCCAGTGCCATGACGGGTGACATGCCAATCGCAAAGGCGGTCAGGCAGGCGGGAACAGTGAGGAATGTCAAAAGAAATAGGCGGGTCATGTAAAATCCTGATCTTGAAACTGGAGGCCTGTCGCCGCCATCCGTGCCCTGGCGCGGAAAACAGGGTCGTGACACGATAAGTGCGCCAAAATCACGGTATCGACTTCAATACGACACTATGACCGGGCATCCGTGTCCGGGCAACGATTTTCACACCGGACACGCAGCGTCCGCAGATCGGAGAACCGCCGATGAACCCCTTGTTCTTGATGCGGATGGCGCGATGGGTGCGGCATCCGCCGTCGATGGGCCGCGTCATCCTCGGGCTTGTCGTCATCGCGATCGGCCTCGGGATCGTCGGTCTGGAATGGGCCGGGCTCTGGCCCGACTGGGCCACTGCCGAAAGCCGGGGGAACCGTGGCATCCGGATCCCCGGCGACCTGTAGGCGGGGGCAATTCCACGACGTCGCGGGTCAGCGACCGTCGGCAGTTCCGCCCCGGACATTTTCGCAGCACCTCCGGCCGCGGTCCCGCCCCCAAACATCGTGATCGGTGCGGCGCAAGAAAAACGGTGATCTGCGGCGCAACCTGTCCTAGGATCGGGCGCACGTCATCCCGCATCCCGTACCGGAGCCTGCCAATGAACATGTTTTCTCTTTCCTCTGCCCGTCTTACCCGCCGCAGCCGGACCGCCATGGTCACGGTCGGGGTCATGGTCCTGGGTACCGCGCTGATCGCGCAGTCCGCCGCAGATGCGGTGAAGGTGCGTCAGGCGCATATGACGCTGTCAGCCGCCAACTTTGGCGTTCTGGCCGGGATGGCGCGCGGGCGGATGGACTATGACGCCGGGGCCGCGCAGACGGCAGCCGACAATCTTGCCGCCATCACGAACCTCGATCAGGGCGGCTATTGGCCCGAAGGGTCGGCGATGGGCGAGGTCGACGGGACAAAGGCGCTGGCCGCGATCTGGGAAAACCCCGAAGAATTCGCCGGTCACCGATCCGATCTTGCCGCTGCCACAATTGCGCTTGCCGCCGTTGCGGGCGACGGCCTCGAGGCGATGCAGGCAGGCGTCGGCCCGGTCGGCGCGTCCTGCGGCGCCTGCCACGAGAGTTTTCAGGGACGCTAGGACGTGCGTCTGCTGCGCTGGCTGATCGCACTGGCCGTGGTCGCCGTGCCGCTGGGCCTGTGGCTCAGCCGGGCGGTGCCGCTGCCGGAAGATGCGTTGACCGGGATTTCGGGGGATGCGGCGCGCGGCGCGCCTCTCTTCGCGGCGGCCGGATGCGCGTCCTGTCACACGGCACCCGATGCCGAACGGGACGGTCCGCTGGTTCTGGCCGGTGGACGGCGCTTCGTGTCCGATTTCGGCACCTTCGTGGCGCCGAACATCTCGCCGGATCCCGATCATGGCATCGGTGCGTGGTCCGATCTCGATCTCGCGAATGCGATCCAGCGCGGCGTATCGCCGCAGGGGCAGCACTACTATCCCGCTTTCCCCTACACCGCCTACGCCCGCGCCGACATCCAGGATGTGGCCGACATCATCGCCCATCTGCGCACCCTGCCCGCAAGCGACACCCCCAGTCAGCCGCAGGACGTGACATTTCCGTTCAATATCCGCCGCGCCACCGGCCTGTGGAAAACGCTGTACATGTCCACCGACTGGGTCCTGAACGATGCCCTCACCGACCGGATCGTGCGCGGACGCTATCTTGTCGAGGCACTGGGCCATTGCGGCGAATGCCACACCCCGCGCGGGCCGCTGGGCGCGCTGGATACCGCACGCTGGCTTGGCGGTGCGGCAAATCCGGTAGAGTCCGAGGGCCGCATCCCCAATATCACGCCTGCCGTTCTGGGGTGGTCGGATCTCGACATCGTCGACTACCTTGCAACGGGGTTCACGCCAGATTTCGACAGCGCGGGGGGCGAAATGGCGGCAGTGGTGCGCAACACCGCGCAGTTGACCGAGGACGACCGGATCGCAATCGCGGCCTATCTTTTGGCAATTCCCGACGTCACGGAGGACGGCGCGCCATAATAGACCGGCGTCGGTATATCTATTTTAAGACTCCTGGAATAATGTGGCCGAACAGATAACGGTCTCACATCCGACAGGAAATTTCATGACGCTCGCCCTACCGCAGACCGGGACGCGCCCTTCCCGGACGATTGACGATGCGCTGCGTGCGGTGCGCGAACATCTCGACATGCCCATCGCCTTTGTGTCGGAATTCGTCGATGGCATGATCGTTTTCCGCAACGTCAATGCACCCGATCACGGCCACGTGATCAAGACGGGCGACAGCTTTTCGAACGAAGATGCCTATTGCAACCATATCCGCGAAGGGCGCCTGCCCCAGCTGATGCCCGATACCGCCGCGGTCGAGTTCACCAAAACGCTGGCGATCACCGACACCGCCCCGATCGGCAGCCATATCAGCGTACCCATCGAACGTGCCGACGGCAGCATCTATGGCATGTTCTGCTGCCTTTCGCCGGTGGCGAGCCCGACCCTGAACGAACGTGATCTGAACGTCATGCGAATGTTTGCAGGTCTGGCTGCGGATCAGATCGACCTGGCCCACGCAGATGTCTTTGCCCTCGATGCGCTGCGCGACCAGATCGGCGGGGTGCTGACAGAACGCGCCTTTCGGATGGTGTTTCAACCGATCGTGTCCATCGACACGGGCATGCCGGTTGCCCACGAGGCGCTGTGCCGGTTCACACCGCTGCCCTATCGCCCGCCCAACCTCTGGTTCGACGACGCGGCGACCGTCGGCCTTCTCGCGCCTCTCGAATGCGCGGCAATCCGCGCGGCACTCGCCGCCCTGCCTCTGATGCCGCCGTCAACCTATCTGTCGGTGAATGCGTCCCCGTTGACGATTCTGACTGGCGACGTTCTCGACTGTCTGCGCGATATCGACTTTGCCCGCGTCGTCGTCGAGGTGACGGAACACAGTCATTTCGGCGACCTGAACGACCTGAAATATCAGGTGGACCGGTTGCGGGAGACGGGAGTACGTATCGCCATCGACGATGTCGGGGCGGGGTATTCCGGACTTCAGCAAATAGCGAACCTTGCGCCCGATATCCTCAAGATGGATATTTCCCTGACCCGGTCGTGCGATACCGATGCCACCCGGCAATCTGTCGTGCGCTCCATCGTGGCACTTGCGGACAACATCGGCGCGCGCGTCGTCGCAGAGGGCATCGAGACCCCATCAGAGGCGCAGGCCCTTGCGGACTTCGGCGTAACGCTCGGTCAAGGCTGGCATTACTCGAAACCACTCGAAGTCGCCGATTTCGGGACGACGGCCCCGGACGGATCAGTTGCCGGGGCGGGCACCCGCGAGCCGCGCCATCCGGGCATTCCGCAGCCGTTCGAAGTCGGCACCCGCATGGTAGGATGACCGGGTCAGCGGCGTCGCCGATACCATCCCGAATCCCTTGCCGTATGCGGCCTTTTCATAGGCCGCAAATTCGTCCGGCGTGACGAACCGGTCGACGCGGTGGTGCTTTGGCGTCGGTTGCAGGTACTGGCCGATGGTCAGGAAATCGATATCGGCGGCACGCATGTCTTCCATGACCTGAATGACCGCCTGACGATCCTCGCCGAGGCCGACCATGATACCCGATTTGGTGAACATCGCGGGATCGAGTTCCTTGACCCTCTGCAACAGCCGCAAGGAATGAAAATAGCGCGCGCCGGGTCGAACCTCGGGGTACAGGCCCGGGACGGTTTCGAGATTGTGGTTGAACACGTCGGGACGGGCGGCCACCACCACCTCGAGGGCCTCGGGTCCGCACCGGATGAAATCGGGCGTCAGGATCTCGATCGTGGTGCCGGGTGCGCGGGCCCGTATGGCGCGAATCGTCTGCGCGAAATGCTCGGCGCCGCCGTCATCCACGTCGTCGCGGTCGACGCTTGTGATCACGACATGGTTCAGACCCAGTTTTTTCACCGCATCGGCAACCCGGCCAGGCTCGAACACGTCCAGCGCCTCGGGCGGTTTGCCGGTGGCGATGTTGCAGAATGTGCAGGCCCGCGTGCAGACCTCGCCCATGATCATCATCGTGGCATGGCCCTGTGACCAGCATTCGCCGACGTTCGGACACCCGGCTTCCTCGCACACGGTCGTCAGCCGATGTTCGCGGATAATGTCCCGCGTCTCCTTATACCCTTGCGATGTGGGCGCTTTGACGCGGATCCAGTCGGGTTTCCTGGGCTGGGCACTGTCGGGGCGGCGCGCCTTTTCGGGGTGGCGTTCATGCGGGATTTTCAGATCGCGGGGGGCCATGAGGTGCCTTTTTCAATGGTCGTGGCGCACTGCGGACGATTTTGCAGTAGCACTGTCGCCCTTTAGATAGGCTGCGTCGCGGCCTGCGTCGACCCCGCGAAGCGACGCGGCTCATGTTCCGGTCCGCAAGCGCGGCGCAGGCCCGTCACATCAGCGGCTTCACTCCGCCGCGATTTGCGGCAATATCGCGACAGACAACTTTACAGGTTTGCCGTGTCCGATCCCGTCAACACGACCTCCGCGACCTCCGCGACCGACCCCGACTGGCCGCGGGAGGCGCCCCTGCGCCTGTGGGATCCGTCGCGCCGCCTGTTGCGCGCGATCCGCCGGTATGGCCGCGCAGGCCCGCTGGCCCGGCGGTGGTGGGTGCTCTCACATCGGTTCTGGTCGGTGGTGACGGGGGCGGATATTCCGCTGGTCGCCGCTCTGGGCGGCGGTCTGCGCATCCCGCACCCCAACGGAATCGTGATCCATTCGGACGCGCGGGTCGGCCCGAACTGCACTGTTATGGCGCAGGTAACGCTCGGGACCGACCGTTCGGGCCACGCACCCCGCATCGGCGGCCATGTCGATATCGGCGCGGGCGCCAAAATCATCGGCGGTGTGACGATCGGCGATCACGCGCAGATCGGTGCCAATGCGGTCGTCGTCACCGACGTGCCCGCAGGCGCCACCGCCGTCGGTGTGCCCGCGCGCATTGTACAGCGGCCTTCCTGATCCGCCCGTTCCGGCAGCGCGTGCCTGACCGGTCCTACCGCGCTGTCTTTCAGCCGATTTTCGGCCCGTATTTCCCCGTCGTCTCGAGGTAATGCCGCTGCAACCGCTGCAATCCGATGCGCAGCACGATCTTTGCCGACCGGGCCGACCATCCCATCCGCTTTTCGAGGGTCTCCATCCCTTCGAGAAGGCAGCACGCCCGCAGCGCCACATCGCCCAGACCGGTGCCAAGGTCGTACAAGGCCGCCTCGACGCGGGTCAGGGCTGCAAGCGCGCTGCTGCCCTCCATGTCGCCGGTGGGCGCTGCCGTCACACCGTCCCGCAGGGCGGCGACGCGGCGGCGCAGGACCGGATCCATCTGGCTGAGTTCATAATCCTCGCGCAGACGTTCCCCGGCGGCGACCAGCGCGCGGTCGAGGAACGGCACCCCCTTGCTATCGCGCCGCCGCGCCAGGCCGTAGAGCGGGCTTTCGATCATCGGCGCCCGCGTTGCTTCTGGTACGTCCGGCACGACGCGCAGCGCCCCGGCAAAGGGTGTTGCGGCCTCGGCGAAGCCGGTCGCCGGGGATTGCTCCGCGGCCAGCAGCTCTTTGAGGGCAGTGCGCCCCGCGCCGGTGATCCGGTACCGCACGATGTTGGCGGTCGGATCGTCGCTTGAGATCCAGTCCTTGAGGGCAAGGGCCTGGGCCACGTCGCGGGTGACGACGGCGACACGTTGCGGCTCGCCGCCGGGGCCCTCGCGGACCACCACCGCCTTGTCCATGTCGCGCGCCATCGCCATGACGGCGCCGCTGTCGGTCATCCGGCGTAGAACACGGCAGGCCTCGAGGGTGACCTGTGCGCCGGTCGGCAGCGGGCCCGTGTCGGCCACGGGGGCCGTGGCGCGGCGGGCCAGCGCGGCGACGCCCGCCGATTTTCCGTTGCCGGGCTGTTTGACGACCTGCGCCGACAGGCGGCGCAAGGCCGCATCGATCAGGGGATCGTCGCGTGCATTTTCAACCTTTCTGATCTGTCGAAGCACCGTCGAGGCATGCAGCTGCGCGCCCCGCGCGAGGGCGCGGATCGCGAGCCCCCTCTCGGTATGCTCGAGATAATGTCGCGCGTCCTGAGGTACCCAGGACGGCAGATCTTCGCCTCGCATGGCGCCGGTTCTGGCCGTCATGCCCTTCTCCACCAATGATCAAACATCCCCGGGTCCAACTGGGGATAACTTGTCGCGACCACCACCTAAGGTTGCATTCGTTACCCATTCGTTAATGGTACGTCGCGTCGTCCATCATTGTTTCTAATTTGCAAACAGTGGTGAAGGGGCCGCGCGGCGGTTGCCGGTGCGGCGCAACACCATCCGGGGACGATGTAGGCTCTGCACAGGACACGGCATTCAGCGCTGTACCACTGACCCCGGGAAGGGAACGACATGCAAGACCTGCTTACGATGATCGCCACACGCCACCGCCCGCCATTGCTGGTCCGGGCCGCGCGCCACGGCATCGACGATTACAACCGGACGGCGCGGCTGCCGCGACTCCTGAACCGGCCCGCCGCCCCCCGCGTCGGCGAGGCCATCGTCGCCCTCCTCGACCTCGAGACCGAGATGGAGGAACGTCGCGTCGCCCGCGCCGCAGATTACGCCATTGCCCGGCATGTCGATGTGCTGACGGCGCTGATGGGCGAGGCGCGACTGCTGCGCACGGGTCTTGCGGAAGGGCGCGCAGGGGGACGCGATATGCCCGCCACGCCGCCCGTGGCGGTGTTTCGCCCCGCCCCGGGCGGTGAGATCCCCCACCCGGGCACCGTCGAGCGTAAATCGCTGTTCAGAATTGTGCGCTAAGGCCAGATCCTCAGAGCATCGATGGCCGGCTCGCTGCCGGATATCCGCCCGGCACCGGATATCCGCACAGCGAAAATACCTGCTCGCTGCCGAATTCCGGCGAGTTGCCGAATATCGACCGAAAATCAGATGAAAGCATCCGGCTCGGAGGCCTTTTTCTGCGCCACGAAGGCATCGAGCGCCTCGAGGATGGCGGGATCCAGGGCGGGTTGCTGGTAGGTGTCCAGCATCCGTTTTACCCGGATCGTCGCCAGCGCCTGCGTGTCGCGCGCGCCCTCTTCGTCCCAGGTCTCGAAGGGTTTGTAATCGAACAGATCGGACCGCCAGAACGCCGTCTTGAAGTTGTTCTGGGTATGCGCGCAGCCCAGAAAATGGCCCCCCGGCCCCACCTCGCGCAGCGCATCGAGGGCCTGGCCGTTTTCGGACATGTCCACGCCGCGCGCGAAATGGTGCAGCGTGCCGAGCTGGTCGGCGTCCATCACGAATTTCTCGTAGGACGCGACAAGCCCGCCTTCGAGCCAGCCGCAGGCGTGCAACATGAAGTTGACGCCCGACAAAAGCCCCATCTGCAAGGAATTCGACGTCTCGTAGGCGGCCTGCGCGTCGGGCAGTTTGCTGCCGCAGAACGAGCCCGCCGAACGGTACGGCAGGCCCAGCCTGCGGGCCAGCTGACCCGCGCCGTAGGTGATGTGTGCGGCCTCCGGCGTGCCGAATGTCGGCGCGCCGGAGTTCATGTCGATCGACGTCACGAAGGCGCCCATGACGATCGGGGCACCGGGCCGGATAAGCTGCGAATAGGCCACCCCCGCAAGCGTTTCGGCGGCAACCTGGGTCAGCGTGCCCGCAACGGTCGTGGGGGCCATCGCGCCGCCGACGATGAACGGCGAGATGATGCAGGCCTGCATGTTGCTGGCATAGACCTCGAGCGCGCCCATCATCGTGCCGTCGAAGGTCATCGGCGAGTTGATGTTGATGAGCGAGGTTATCACGGTGTTGTTCTGCACGAAATCCGCGCCGAACAATATCGCCGACATATCCACGCTGTCCTGCGCGCGCGAAGGCTCGGTGACCGATCCCATATAGGGCTTGTCCGACAGCGTCATATGCGCGTGCAGCATGTCCAGATGCCGTTTGTTGACGGCAATATCCGTCGGTTCGCACACGGTGCCGCCCGAATGGTGCAGCCACTTGGACATATACCCGAGTTTCACGAAATTGCGGAAATCTTCCATCGTCGCATAGCGGCGCCCGCCATCGGCATCGCGCACGAAAGGCGGGCCGTAGACCGGGGCGAGAACCATGTTCCTGCCACCGACCACCACGTTGCGTTCGGGGTTGCGGGCGTGTTGCGTGTACTGCGACGGGACGGTCTGGCACAGCTTGCGGGCCAGACCGCGCGGGATATGCACCCGCTCGCCCTGCACGTCGGCGCCCGCCTCGCGCCAGCGCGCCAGCGCCTCGGGGGTTTCGACGAAATTCACGCCGATCTCTTCGAGGATCGTCTCGGCGTTGTATTCGATGATCTCGAGCGCCTCGGTCGTCAGCACCTCGAAGTTGGGGATGTTGCGCTCGATATAGCGGGCGGTTTCGACCGAGACGGCGGTGCGCTCGGCCCGGCGCGCGGCCCCGCCACCGCCCCGTGCGCGGCGTCCGGTGGTCCGCGTTTCAACGTCGCTCATGTCATGCTCCCTGCCCTTACAGGCGCGGGTCTAGCGCGATGCGCGGGGCATTGGCGCACCTTTTGCGTCGTTTGACACCGATATGCGACATTGACCGCGCCGAACCCGCCGCGCACGGCACCGGTCAGAGCGTTTCGGCAAACCGCGCGGTGGTCATCTCGATCACCCGCGCAACGCTCGACGCATCCGGATCGAAAACGTGATAGATGTGGTCCGCGCCGTCGATCACGACCGCTTCGACGTCCTCCCCCCCAGCCGTCTGCGCCATCGGTGCGGAATACATCGCATAATAGTCGTCCGCCCCGGTGATGCTCAGCAGTGGCCCCTCATAGGTCGCAAGGGCGCCCATGATGTCGTGCGCCGCGAGGCTGTCGAAGAACGCGGCCTTCAGCGCCATCGCCCGCCAGCCCAGATCGAGGCCGACGATGCCCTCGGCCGCCGCGCGGTCGAACGTCGCCTGTCCCATGCTGTCGAGAAAATCGGTGTCGTAATCGCCGACCGACGACCACAGGACCAGTGAGTTCACGTCGTCCGGATACGCTGCCGCAAGCTCGATCGCGGTCCCGCCGCCGAACGAAAACCCGAGCACGCCGATCCGGCCGGTATCGATACCATCCATGCCCATCAGCGCGGCGAGCCCGGTTTCGGCGTCGGCGTTCTGCCGGTCGACGGTATGATCGCCGGTATCGCCGTCGGATTTGCCGAACCCCTGAAAATCGATCCGCAACGAGGCGATGCCTGCCCCGGCGAGCGCCGCGGCCCCCGCGGCATACATCCCGCCGACTTCGTCCCGCGACGATCCGAAACCGTGCAGCATCAGAACGCCGGGAAACGGCCCGTCGCCGTCCGGCATGTTGAACGTCGCGGCAATACCGCCGTCGAGCGTCATCACGACCTCCTCGGCAAGCGCGGGTGCGGCGGCAAGCGAGGCGGCAAGGGCGAGTATGGGCAGGCGCATGGCAGGATCCTTGAAGCGGGGATTTGAGGTGCGATTGTCCCGACGATGCCGCGAAAACCGGGGCCGCGCAATGACGCAGGTGGCGCGCGTCTCTTGCGTGGCAAATCGCATCGGCCTATGGCCCCCCTATGAACGACAGCATCCCAGAACAGATCCCGCAGCAGCACCAGCGCCTGCTTATCGTCGATTTCGGCTCACAGGTGACGCAGCTTATCGCGCGCCGCCTGCGCGAGCTGAACGTGTACTGCGAAATACACCCATTCCAGAACGTCACCGATAAATTCCTGAACGATTTCGCGCCGCTGGCGGTGATCCTGTCCGGCGGGCCCGCCTCAGTCTTCGCCGATGGCGCGCCGCGCCCGCCCGAGAGCGTTTTCTCCCTCGGCGTGCCGGTCCTCGGCATCTGCTACGGCCAGCAGATCATGATGCACATGCTGGGCGGCACGGTGGAACGTGGCCACGGCACCGCCGAATTCGGGCGCGCCTATGTCTCACCCACGGATGCGCCCTCGGATATGCTCAAGGGCTGGTTCCTCGAAGGGCGCGAACAGGTCTGGATGAGCCACGGCGACCACGTTTCCGCCATCGCGCCGGGTTTCGAGGTGTTCGCCACATCGAAAGGCGCGCCCTTCGCGATCACCGGCGACGCCACGCGAAAGTTCTACGCCGTGCAGTTCCACCCCGAGGTGCACCACACGCCGAACGGTGCCACGTTCTATGCCAATTTCGTGGCTGCCGCGGGGTTCACCGGCGACTGGACGATGGAGGCCTACCGCGAGCAGGCCGTGGCCGCGATCCGCGCGCAAGTCGGGACCGAAAAGGTGATCTGCGCCCTGTCGGGCGGCGTCGATTCGTCTGTCGCCGCGGTGCTCATCCACGAGGCGATCGGCGACCAGCTGACCTGCGTCTACGTCGATCACGGGTTGATGCGGCAGGGCGAAAGCGAGCAGGTCGTCGGCATGTTCCGCGAGCATTACAACCTGCCGCTGATTCACGCCGACGAAGCGGACCTGTTCATCGGCGCCCTCGAAGGCGTGAGCGACCCCGAGCAAAAGCGCAAGATCATCGGCGGGCTGTTCATCGACGTGTTCCAGAAGCACGCGGATGCCATGGGCGGGGCAAAGTTCCTGGCACAGGGCACATTGTACCCCGACGTGATCGAAAGCGTGTCGTTTTCCGGCGGGCCGAGCGCGACGATCAAGAGCCACCACAACGTCGGCGGCCTGCCCGAAAAGATGGGAATGCAGCTGGTCGAGCCGCTGCGCGAACTGTTCAAGGACGAGGTCCGCGCCCTTGGCACCGAACTCGGCCTGCCGCCCTCGTTCATCGGGCGGCATCCGTTCCCCGGTCCCGGCCTTGCGATCCGCTGTCCGGGCGGGATCAGCCGCGCCAAACTCGACATCCTGCGCGCTGCCGATGCGGTCTATATCGACCAGATCCGCCGGCATGGGCTCTACGACGAGATCTGGCAGGCATTCGTCGTGCTGCTGCCGGTCCGCACGGTCGGCGTGATGGGCGACGGGCGCACCTATGACTACGCCTGCGCCCTGCGCGCGGTGACGAGCGTCGATGGGATGACAGCCGATTATTATCCCTTCACCCATGATTTCATCGGCGAAACCGCGACACGGATCATCAACGAGGTGCCGGGGATCAACCGTGTGACATATGACATCACGAGCAAGCCGCCCGGCACCATCGAATGGGAATAATTTTGCCTGCGCCAAGGTATCCGATTTCTCTCCACAGTGCGGTCTAAGTATCTGATAATAAATAATACAGCATGCGAGATGCTTCACTATCTATCGATGGGCTATCGAACATTATGACGGTATACCTGACGGTATGCGTGATTTCAAAATCTGTCGAAATCTGATATACTGTCAGCACTTCGAATGCGATGACGGTATAAATATCTTCATAACATGCTGATTTACTGGGTAAAATCTCAGGATCGGATGTGAAATTCTAGCTGACGGTATATTTCCGTATTTTCGCTCGATAAACCCAGATTTGGGAGAGTATTATGCTGACAGATGCCGCCCTTAGATCCCTGAAACCAAAGAACAAATTGTATAAAATTTCGGACCGTGACGGTATGTATGTCACTGTTCAACCTTCGGGCACAGTCGTGTTCCGTTTCGACTATCGTTTGAATGATCGTCGTGAGACGCTCACCCTCGGTAGATATGGCTCAGCGGGCCTATCTCTGGCCCGCGCTCGGGAAACATTGATCGATGCGAAGCGTCTCATTGCTGAAGGTCGTTCGCCCGCGCAGGAGAAGCAACGTGAGAAGCGTCGCCTGAAAGAAGCGAAGAGCTTCGGTGAGTTTGGCGAACGGTGGTTGAAAGAAGCCAAGATGGCGGACAGTACGCGCGCCATGCGGCGTTCCGTGTTCGAGCGGGATATTCTTCCAACGTTCCGAAATCGGTTGCTGTCGGAGATCAGTGCTGACGACCTGCGAATGAGATGCGCAACGGTAAAGGATCGCGGCGCACCAGCGACCGCCATCCATGTTCGGGACATCGTGAAACTTGTCTACGCATTCGCGATCCTTCACGGAGAGAAAGTCGCCAATCCTGCCGATGAAGTTGGCCCGTCGTCCATAGCCACCTTCGTTCCGAGAGATCGGTCGTTATCGCCGTCGGAGATACGGATCATGCTAAACCAGCTTGAACATGTCGCGACCCTTCCGACCATTCGTCTGGGCGTCAAAATGTTCCTGTTGACCATGGTTAGAAAGAGCGAACTTCAAGACGCAACTTGGGATGAAGTCGATTTTGAAACGCGGTTTGGTCGATTCCGAAGGAAAGAATGAAGCGATCCAAGCCCCATAACATTTACCTGGCACAACAGACGATCGACATACTGATCGCGCTGAAGACCTGCGCAGGCAATTCCAGATATCTGCTTCCTTCACGTTATGACGCGGATGCCCCAATGTCGCGGGCGACATTCAACCGCGTAACAAAAGCTGTAATCATACGAGCACAAAAGGAGGGCCTACCTCTCGAACACTTCACCGTTCACGACCTACGCCGCACCGGTTCGACGCTGTTGAACGAGTTGGGGTTCAATGGTGATTGGATTGAAAAATGTCTTGCGCATGAGGATGGTCGGTCGTCGCGTGGCATATACAATAAGGCGGAATACGAACATCAACGCCGCCATATGATGCAGGAATGGGCAAATCTCGTTGACGCTTGGGTGTCTGGCAAGAGGTATCAACCTACACTCTATCCGCCGGCGATGGACCTCCTCGCCTCCGAGCCAACAATTTGACCGGGCGGGCTTTGCGCAAGCGTACGTCAGGTACAGGGGCACGTTTGTTGGCCTTGAGATCCGACAACCTTCGGCGCTCATCGAGCCATGCCTCTACCTCTGCTTGATCCCAAACCACACACCTGGCTGACAGATGAAACCGTCTTGGGAATTCTCCCCGTTTTTCGAGTTCGTAAATCGTCGTGTCAGCTAACGGTACCATCTCCCGAAGCTGATGACGCCTAACCGTTCTTTTCATGGTCCCATATTCACGCACGACATGACGCGTCCTTTCGATTCATGCAGATGAGTTTCAATAGAATGCGAAAGCTCTGGTTGATGGAAGACCTTCTCTGGTAGCTAACGGCAATCGGATACTGTGGCGTATAAATTGTTCAACTGGATCAAGGGGCCAATACATGCGACGACTGGCACCTGTTCCGGCAAGTTATGCCCGCAACGGCAAAAATTTTTTCATATTGAACCTTATGCGAATTTGGTCTGTCGCTAGGGTACATTCCTTTACGGACTGAAGTGCCCCCAGTTTTCTTGACGCTTGCCTCGCACCGTTTGCATGGCCGCTCCTTCCAGAACTAAAAGGAAGGAAACGGCCGGGTAAAGTTTCTATTTATAGAAATCCTCGGTATCGTGATGTCCCCTAAGCTGCATCGGCCGGTATTTCTTCATATCGCCAAGATGGGACACATCTTCGGCCTTCATCCGCTCTAGCACGGTCGGATGAAGTTCGGCGTCGGGATCGACCATTCGAGGTTTCGCTGACCATTGCCTTTTTAGTGGGCCAAACGCGAACATGTATGTCTCTTCGTGCTGCATGCCTTGAGCGTTGGGCGCAACGTTCAGCTTTTCGCGGTTGATCTCAATTTCAGGCACGCAACTCTGAAGCTCTTCTATCATCCATTCTAAGGCAATGTCGCTAAGCCTTTATTCTGGCTCAGGATAACTCCCCCCAACATCACTATGGCATCCAGCAAACCAAACCTGCTTTAACCATTCCGGCTTACGCTCTTTCGTCTTCTTTGCTTCACCAGCGGTGGCCCAGATGACCCGTGGAAAATCCTCTCTGTGTTCGTCAATCGCCAATGCATGCCGTGCATGTCGAACGTCAGAGTCCAACCATCCATCATAATTTTTCAAGTCCCACACTGCTCGATGCCCGTACTTCCAGATGGACGGCCAATCTCGAACTCTCGATAAGCTCAACGGACTATGCTCATCTGGAGAATAATAC
This sequence comes from uncultured Alphaproteobacteria bacterium, assembly GCA_963761735.1. GTDB lineage: Bacteria > Pseudomonadota > Alphaproteobacteria > Rhodobacterales > Rhodobacteraceae > CAVXHQ01. Next base: position 280,322 of record CAVXHQ010000001.1, on the reverse strand, counting down.
TTCCATTGTGACCATCTTAATTTTCCGTACCAATAGAGAACTAAGCCCAACAGAATACTCAGTGATCCCCACAAAAGCGGAGACCAAGACGCCCAAATCATACCTACCATGATGGCCGCAAGAGCCGCGACAGACCCAATAGCAGCTATACCAACTTGGGCGTTTCCAAGTGCCGCCACCGTGTCAAAAACACCGATAAATGTCGGCTGAACATTGCCCTGAACGTCTTTTTCAACGTCAGGAACAAAGCTGCCGTATTTTTGTCGGAACCGTCGACCAAGCTCTTCACGTCGCTCATAATAGGGCTTCAAACCACGCAGGAATCCATTGCCATGATTGTAGACGTAATTTACGGCGTCGCTGGCAATCTTGCGTAACCTGGCACCATGTCGAGGTACTTTCGTTCCATCGGGCATCCTTGTTGGAATGCCACAGAGATTCATCACATTTGCGACGGCCCGCACAGTATAGGCACCTCTAGAAAAGCCAAAAAGCAAGATGCGATCACCGGGCTCATAGTATGAGATGATCTTCTCATAGCAATCTATGACGTTCTCATCGATTCCGGTTCCGGCCGCGGCAGATAACGCATTTCGAATCCTTTTCAAGGTCAGTCCACCCACCTCCCCTGCTCCAAGACCTGCGTCGTAAAAGCATATCTGCTGTGCTGGAGAAATTGGTGAAGATGGACCAGGTCGCATCGCTCGGTACATTTTATAGACATTCGACAATCGCTGATCAGGTCGCAATCCTCCAACCTGCCCAGTACCATCAGAGAAGACCAATATGTTCTTCGGCATATTCTTGTCCTTAATATAGTCTGGTTCTGTTTCGGTGGTGCCTCAATCGACGAGCCATCTTGCATAAGCTTTAATATCAATCATCGGAACAGTACCTGCGCATTGCAGCTCGGAAATCAAATGAAATAAAAACCCGGTAGCTGGCTTATTGCCAAGATGTACCTCGTAGTGTCAGGCGACACGACAAACTGGCCCTCTGGCGACATGAGGAACTGGCCCCCTCGATAAGCTGAGAGGGAAGTCTGGATGACCAATCGAACAGTTGAGACGCTGCCGCAGACCGAGGGTCTGCGGAGGGATGAGATGAAGGAGCCGGATGATGTTTCGGCCATGCTGAGGCTGAAGTTTCTCGGATGGGGAGCCCGCCGGATTTCTGCGGAGCTTGGGTGCTCGAGGACGACTGCACGGCGATGGTTGAAGGAGGGGACGTGGCGCAGGGCGTCACCGCCACCGCGATCGAAGGCGTTGGATGGCCTGGAGGGTTGGGTCGAGGAGCGGTTTCGCCGCCATGCGGGCAACGCAGATGTGGTCCGTCAGGAGCTTGTCGCCGAGAAGGGCATCGAGGTAAGCCTTCGCACGGTCGAACGGGCGGTGGCGCATCTGCGTCAGGAGCTGCGGGCCGAGGCGCGGGCAACGGTGCGCTTTGAGACGCGGCCGGGCCAGCAGTTGCAGATCGACTTCGGGCAGCGGCGGGTCGAGATCGGCGGCGTGTCGCGGCAGGTGTCGTTCTTCGTGGCGACGCTGGGTTATTCCCGCCGCATCCACGTGCGGGCCTTCGCGGGCGAGCGGCAGGAGAACTGGTTTGAAGGCATGGAGAGCGCCTTCGCGTCGTTCGGCGGCGTGCCGGAAGAGGTGCTGCTCGACAATGCCCGCGCACTGATCCTGAGCCACGACATTGCCAGCCGCGAGGTCGTGGTGAACCCGAAGCTGCATGCCTTTGCCCGGCACTGGGGCTTTCAGGTAAAGGCCTGCGCGCCGTATCGACCCCGGACGAAGGGCAAGGACGAGCGCGGCGTCGGCTACGTGAAGGGCAACGCGATCGCGGGGCGTGCCTTCGAGAAGCTTTGCCGCGCTGGAAGCTCATCTGGTGCAATGGACCCGCCAGATCGCCGACCTGCGGGTCCATGGCACCACAGGCGAAGCCCCGGGCCTGCGCTTCGCGCGTGACGAAGCCGGTCACCTGAAGCCCCTCCAGCACTGCGGCTCGTTCATGGCGACGCGCGAACTGAGCCGACGCGTCGCACCTGACTGTGCAGTGGAGATGGACACGAATGCCTACTCGGTCCCATGGCGCTTGATCGGCGAGCGGGTCCGCGTGCTGGTCACGGCTGAGACGGTGCGGGTTACCCATGCCGGCGTCGAGGTCGCCTGCCACCGGCGCAGCGCCGGCCGCCGCGGTCGGATCATCGACCCTGTCCACTTTGCCGGGGTGGCAGGTTCAGCGGGCCGCGCCAGGACACCTGCTGACGGGGTTGAGGCGCTGATCGGGGTGTCGGCACTGCTGCGCCCCCTCGCCGAGTATGAGGCTGTCGCCGGAGGGGCCTGGTGATGGGCGTGCATACGCAGGACGACCTTGACCGGATGCTCACGCGACTGAAGTTGACGGCGATGAGGGATCAGCTCGACAGTCTGCTGGACGAAGCCGTTCGGGGGGAGATGACGCTGCGCGATGCGCTGGCCTTTCTGTGCGAGCGCGAGATCGCCCGCAAAGACCAGCGCCGCATCGACATGAGTTTTGGGCTGGCGAAGTTCCCGTTCGTGCGGGACCTTGGCGGCTTCGACTTCGCCGCTCAGCCCTCGATCGACCGTTCGCAGATCCGCGACCTTGCCACGGGGCGCTTCATCGCCAACGGCGACGCGCTCCTGTTGCTGGGCCCTCCCGGCGTCGGCAAGTCGCATCTGGCCGTGGCGCTTGGTCGCGAGGCAATCGTCGCCGGCTACACGGTGCTCTTCACCGGCGCGATGGAACTGGTGGCGAACCTGGCCAAGGCGCAATCCGAGAACCGCCTTGAAGAGAGGCTGACACACTACGCCAAGCCGAAGCTGCTGATCGTGGACGAACTCGGTTACCTGCCGCTGGAGCCCGATGCCGCGCATCTGTTCTTCCAGCTCGTCTCACGACGCTACGAGCGCGGCGCCCTGCTCGTCACATCGAACCGCGCGGTCGGCGAATGGGGCACCGTCTTCGGTGACGCGGTCGTCGCCACCGCGATCCTTGATCGGCTGCTGCACCACAGTCACGTCGTCACGATCCGGGGCGACAGCTATCGCCTCCGCGAAAAGCGTCGCAGCGGGCTTTTGCAAAAGCCCGCTGCGACGACCGAAACCATCACTGCATCAACCTGAAGGTGGGCCAGTTCTTCATGTCGCCCTAGGGCCAGATCCGAATGTCGCTGGACACGTAGTCGGTCTTCTCTCGATTAAGACTGAAATAACCATGACCGGCTATACATCCCATGTCCAAATGATCGTCGCGCGAAGGACTGCCAAGGTTCTTCATCAACGATGTGCCCATCGGCGGACTCCATTCCGATTCCAACGACAACATTCCCCCCAAAATGTGGATCGGTGGTTTCGCAGGATATTCACCACCAGCGTGAGGGATTGGCAAACTAGTACACTTCAACCTGCGTACACTTTTGATCTTGTCATTAGCATAGGAGAGCAGGCCAGCGTCCATGGTCTGTTTGGCTTCAAAAACTGCGTAGACGCTTTCTGCGGGTACGATCTTTGCTCCCTTGAAATCGAAGATGAATGGTGAATACTGGCGGTCAAAAATAACGACATCCATCTGATCACTAAATTTGCCATCGCTATCTACGACGTGCGCAGATTCGACTTGGTACCTTCTTGGCAAGTAAGTTTGAAGCAGTTCCAGCCAGATGCCTTCGCTCGCATCACCCTTCGTTCCTGGATGCGCGAGCGTTTCACGCGCAGTTCGGAGCTCTTCTTGAATTCGTTTGTGTAACGAAGAAACAACTACCCCAAGATTCCAATCAGTCATTCTGGTCACCATCCTGAAATGGAGGGGTAGGAATAGTACCCATTGTGATATCTACAGCGCGCACTGCAGTTACCTTTGATGTAGGATAAGCATCGAGAATGATTGACGGGATGAGCCTCTGCGTCAGATCAGAAAATGCGAACCCGTAAGCACGATCTTTGGTAGGCCCCGTCACTTCCACTAATACTTCAACATCAGCGTCAGTTAGACCAAATGGAAAAAGAGCGTTCGATAGGACTAATCGACGTTGTTCTATTTCTGGACGTCCAAAAACTAAGATCTCTGCAGCACGCCGTTTGACTGCCGGATCAAGCGCCGAAAGCCTGTTGGTGCACATGATTACAGCCGCAGGCAGCGATCCATTTGCTAACTGTCAATCTCGGCGACAAAAGGGACCATTTACCGGCGCAAAATGGGGCCACGGCCTGGATGTTCGCGGCGCTCTGGCGCGTGTGCTCGCCAAGTAGCTGACGCGCGCCAGAGTGCGCTGGCCGCAGGCCAGCATTGCTGCTGTTTTTGCGGTTTCAGTCTTGGAGTTTGCGGCTCTGTCGCAGCCGGTAGCTGTCGCCGTTCATTTCCAGGATGTGAACATGGTGGGTCAGGCGGTCGAGGATGGCGCCGGTAAGGCGCTCGGATCCGAAGACTTCGGTCCATTCATCAAACGGCAGATTGGACGTGATGACGATTGATCCTCGCTCATAGCGCTGCGAGATGACTTCGAACAGCAACTCCGCGCCGGATTTGCTCAGGGGAACGAAGCCAAGTTCGTCAATGATCAACAGATCCTGACTGACAATCAGCTTTTGCAGGCGCTGCAGACGCCGATCATCGGCTGCCTCGATCAACTCATGCACCAGCGCGGCGGCCGTCGTGAAGCGGACCTTCAGGCCCTTCTGGCAAGCGGCGAGACCAAGCCCCAAGGCAATGTGGGTCTTGCCGGTTCCCGATGGACCCAGAGCAATAATGTTCTCGCGGCGATCAGCGTATTCGCAACGTGCCAGCTCCATGGTCAAGACCTTGTTGAGCGACGGGATCGCCTTGAAGTCGAAACTGTCGAGGCTCTTGGTGGCCGGGAACTTCGCGGCTTTGATCCGCCGCTCAACCATCCGGCGTTCGCGTTCGATCAGCTCCAGTTCGCAAAGCCGCAGCAGATATTGAACATGATCCTTGCCCTCTGCCGCACACTGACGGGCCAGCTTGCCATATTCGCTCTTGAAGGTCGGCAGTCGGAGCGCCTTGAGGTGATGCTGCAATAAGACCTGCGGAGTGTCGCTCATGTCGGCACCCCCGACATCAGGCTCATGTAGCTGGCCGGGTCTGTCGTCCCGACCTGTGCTCTGGGCAGATAGGGATAAATATCGAGATCCAGCCGTGGCGGACGCCTCTCGATCCGGCACAGGACAAGATGCTTCACAGCATCATAGCCGATGGCCCCGAGATCGAGCGCCTGCCGGATCGCACCATGCAGATGGGTCAGTTCGAACGTTTCCAGCAGACGTAAAACCTGAACATATTCGCGCTTGCCCTTCTTCCCCATCCGCGCCTCCAACAGTCGGCGCAGGGTGGCGAACTCATCCGGCAGATCCCAGCCTTGCAGCGGTGCGGCTTGATCCAGCGCCCCAACCTTTTGCTCCAACAGCGGCAGGTAATGCATCGGATCAAATACCATGTCCGCCTTGTCGTAGGACCGGCGGTGGTGGGCAATCACCTCGGCCCCGCAGCCGATCACAACCTCATGGACATACCCACGAACCTGAACCTCGTGATGGGCATGAGCGACAGGCACCGAGTAGTCATTGTTGCGATAACGGACCATGGAGATCGATGTCGCCCGGGTGCTGACCCTGTCGCAAGCATCGTAAGGGGTGGTCGGCAGCGCCATCAGCGCATTGAGATCCCGCATCAGACGTTCACCGTAACCGTACGGTCTCCCTGCACTGCCGCGCATAGGGAGTGAGGGATAGTGTCCGCTTAGGATAGCGGACACTAAGGGGCGATCGATGGCGCGTCGTGCGAGACGGCTCTGGAGCGACGAGGAGAAGCGCTCGATCTGCTTTCAGACGGCAGCGCCGGATGTGTCGGTGGCGCAGGTTGCGCGTCGATATGCGATGAACGCCAACATGATCTTCAAATGGCTGCGGGATCCTCGATACGCCCCCACCGCCGAACCGGTGGTCGAGATATGCGCTGCGGATGTCGCTGGCTTCCTGCCGGTTGAGATCGTCGATCAGCCGGAGTGGAGGGATCATGACGCGGTGTCTGATCCGACCGCTGATCCTGGCACAATCGAGATCGATGTCGCAGGTGGTCACCGACTGCGGATTGTGGGCACCTACGATCCCGAGGCGCTGGCCCGGCTGATCCGGGGCCTGTCGCCATGATCCCGGTCCCGTCGAACACGCGGGTCTGGCTGGCGGCCGGTGTCACAGACATGCGACGGGGGTTCACGACGCTGGCGGCTCAAGCTGAGACGGCGCTGAAGCAGGACCCGTTCGCTGGCCACCTGTTTGTGTTCCGCGGGCGGCGTGGCGATCTGATCAAGATCATCTGGTGGGATGGCCAGGGCGCGTGCTTGTTCTCGAAGCGCCTTGAGAAGGGCCGGTTCGTCTGGCCGTCGGCGAAGGAGGGTAAGATCTCCCTGACGGCGGCGCAGTTGGCGATGCTCCTGGAGGGCATCGACTGGCGGGCCCCGCAGCGTAGCTGGAAGCCGCTCAAGGCAGGATAAATTGCCCTGTCGAGGGCATTCAGGATTCCCGCCGCAGCCATGTTTTGCTATAGTTTGGCATGCTTGACGTGGCCCAATCCCTGCCGGAAGATCCCGATGAACTACGCCGCTTCACGGCCCTTTTGCTGGCCGAAGTGAAGTCGCAGGCGATGCTCATCGAGAAGCTGCGCCATCAGCTGGCCGGGCACCGCAACTCTCGGTTCGGCGCCTCATCGGAGATTATCGAGCAGCTTCAGCTGGCACTGGAAGCCAGCGAGATCTCGATCGCCAAGATGACGGCCAAGCTGCGGCTTCCCGATGAGGAGCCGAAGGACAAGCCGAAGCGCCGTCCGATCCCGGATCACATCCCGCGGATGGAAGTCGAGTTGACGACCGGCGGCGATGATTGCGCCAAGTGCGGCGGTCGACTGCGCCGTCTGGGCGAGGATGTGACCGAGGAGCTGGAGTATGTGCCCGGCCGGTTCATCGTGAACCGGATCGTGCGACCGCGGTTCGCGTGTTTCGGGTGCGAGGCATTCACGCAGGCTGCACTCCCTTCGCGGCCTATCGAGCGCGGCCGCCCCGGTCCCGGCCTTCTCGCCCATGTCTTGGTGAACAAATACGCCGATCACCTGCCGCTCTACCGGCAAAGCCAGATCTTCGAGCGCGACGGGCTCGATCTGGATCGCTCGACGTTGGCCGACTGGGTCGGCAAGTCGACGGCGCTGCTGGAGCCGCTCGCAGACGCTATCGGACGCCACGTGCTGGCCGGACAGGCCATCTTCACGGATGACACCCCGGTGAAGATGCTGGCACCCGGCACCGGTAAGACAGCGACGGCGCGATTGTGGGCTTACGGGCGGGACGAGCGGCCTTGGGGGAGCGGTGTCCCACCCGCCAGTTGGTATCAGTTCTCTCCCGACCGCAAAGGTCAGCATCCGAAGGATCATCTCGCAACGTATCAGGGCTGGATGCACGCGGACGGCTATGCCGGGTTCGAGGATCTCTACCGGTCCGGCGACATCCGCGAGGTCGCCTGCATGGCTCATGTCAGACGAAAGTTTGTCGACATCCATAGAGCGCAGGGCTCGGCCATCGCCGACGAAGCCGTCCTGCGCATCGCCCAACTCTACGCAGTCGAGAAAGAAGCGAGAGGGTCACCGCCAGACCTTCGCGTCGAGATCCGGCAAGCGAAGGCGAAGCCCGTCTTCGACGATCTCGAGGCATGGCTGCACCTCCAGCTGCCATCCATTTCCGGCAAGTCGCCATTGGCCGCGGCGATCCGCTATGCCCTGACCCGCATGAAGCGGCTCCAGCCGTATCTCGATCACGGTGTCCTGGAACTGGATAACAACACGGCCGAGCGTGCGATGCGATCCGTCGCGATCGGCAGGAAGAATTATCTCTTCGTCGGATCACTGACCGGCGGCCGCGCCGCCGCCATCGCCTACACCCTGATCGAAACCGCCAAGCTGAACGGCGTCGACCCGCAGGCCTGGCTCGCAGACACGCTCGCTCGCATCCCGGACTACAAGATCACCCGCGTCGATGACTTCCTACCGTGGAAAATGGCGGAGTAGAGCGGTCAGGCCGGACGCTTACCGTTCACCGACAGTCTCGGTATGACCACGCACAATGTCGCCCTGTCGCGTCAGGCACTGATCTTCCAGCCAGGTGTTCAACGCATCGAAGCTGTCGGACCGCGGCGCGGGAACGAGGAAGTTGCGCCGCCCATATCCGATCACCCCCTCGACGTTGCCTTTGTCATTGCCTTTGCCCGGTCGGCCGAACTTGTCGTCGAACAGGTAATGCGACTGCAATTCCGAAAAGACGCGGGTGCGCAACCGGAGGCCATCGCCCAGGATTTTCGCCACTGCGATCGTTGTATTGTCGTAGAGGATCGACAAGGGCACGCCGCCGAAGAATGCAAAAGCGGCGTTGTGGCCATCACAAAACGCCTCGGTCGTCTCGGCGGGGTAGGTCTTGATGAAGAACGCATCCGAATGCGGAAGCGCCATCGCAAAGTAGTGCAGCTTACACTCAACACCGGCAATCACGCCCAGCGTTTCGCCGAAATCGACCTGAACATGGCCCGGCGCATGCGACAGCGGCACGAACACTTCCCGCGTCCGCCGCTTCTTCTCACGCACATAATCAGTGACGATGGTGATCCCGCCCGTAAAGCCATGCTCGTCGCGCAGCCGCGCATGAATTCGCTTGGCAGTGTGCCGCTGTTTCTTGAGTTTGCTCTTATCCTCTTCGAGGATCTGGTCGATCACCGGCACAAAGGGATCAAGCTTGGGACGCTGCGGCATCGCTTGGCGCCGATATCCCGGCGGAACCGAATGCTTCAGGATCTTCGACACTGTCTTGCGGTCGATCCCGAACTTCCGCCCCGCCTCGCGCTCACTCATGCCCTCGACATGGCACGCTCTGCGCACCCGGGTATACAGTTCCACAGAATACATCTCCCGACCCTCAGCTTCCGCCCCGGGTCTCAGAATGGCAGAATTTTACTCCGCGACGGTCAGGTAATCCCACCGTTTCCGTGGCCCAGTTTGCCTCCGGGATTCACAAAGAACTCGGCGTTGATCTCGGTCACCGCCGCATCGGTCGTCTGATGCGGCAGAACGGCATCCGGATCGTCCGAACCCGCAAATACAAGGTGACGACCGACAGTCACCACAGCTTCAACATCGCGCCGAACCTGCTGAACCGTGACTTTCATGCGGATCGCCCGAACCAGAAGTGGGCTGGCGTCATCAGCTACATCTGGACCCGCGAAGGCTGGGTCTATCTCGCTGTCATACTGGACCTGCATTCGCGGCGGGTGATCGGCCGTGCGATCAGCAATCGGCTGAAGAAGGATCTGGCGACCCGGGCGCTGAACATGGCGATCACCCTGCGACGCCCGCCCAAGGGCTGCGTTCAACACACGGATCGCGGCAGTCGATATTGCTCTCATGACTACCAGAAAATCCTGCGCCGGAACGGTCTGAAACCGTCAATGAGCGGCAAAAGAAATTGTTACGATAACGCCGCCGTCGAGACCTTCTTCAAGACCCTGAAGGCCGAATTGATCTGGCGACGGCCCTGGCCAACCCGCCGGCACGTCGAGCTGGCCCTCTTCGAATACATCAACGGTTTCTACAATCCGCGACGCCGACATTCAGCCTTGGGCTGGAAAAGCCCCTTGGCCTTCGAACAAATGGCCGCCTAAATGAGCACCGTGACCGGAACAGAACCGCGACAGGTCCGTCGCTCCCCGTGTCGCTCACGATGCCGCGCTCAGCGGCGCCGATTGCCGCTGCGTGCCGCCCTTTTGCGACGTGGCGGTGACGTTGACGGTGGGGTTCGCCCCGGTCGCACGCACCAGCCATTCGGCCTTTTTCGTCACCGCTGACCATTGCTGTCCCCAGTTGGAATAGGCATGGCGGCGTTCGTTGCGCCCGGCGAGGTGGCCGAGATCGACGGTCTGCGCGTTCATCACGAGGTCCGCGTCCTCACAGGTCAGTGCAAGGGTCACGGGTTTCGCCACCTTGTTGCGCACGGCCACGTCGGACAAGTTCGTCGGCAGATAGCCGTGATTCGACACGACGGCCGTCACCCGGAACAGATCTCCCCCCAATGCCTCGACGCTCAGGTCGTCCACCGCGATGCGCGGGGCGGCGGCGGCGTGGGCGAGGTTGAATTTCACGTTGTCGTGGCAGATCTTCTCCAGCAGGTTGCCCGGCGGGTTCCGATAGCTCCAGATATAGACCGTGCCGCCAACCTCGACGGGACCGAGCTGCGGATGGTCGTGCGCCGTCCACGGACGGAACCCACGGTCGCCGACGTTGTCGACCACCCAGTCGTGTACCAGCCGCTGGGTTTCGGCGTCGCGCGGCCCGAGGTTGTAATACCCTTCTTTGGGCACGCCTGCCGTGCGTTCGAGATCCCACAACTCGGTTCCGAACGAGATGATGCCCATCTCCTCGTAGGTCCAGTCGGTCAGGCTGCCGTGCCGCGCCTTTGACTTGTCCGGGGTGAATTCCTCGTAGACCGAGATCGTCGGATACCCCGTCAACCGTTCGCCCACCGCGCCGAGCGCCTTGTACAGCGACAGGTCCGGCGCGCTCATCTCGGCGTCGGGTTGCAGCATCGAGGGGCGCAGGATGATGCCGCCGTGGGTGTGATAGGCGCACATGCCGGTGATGTTGGGATGGTTCAGGATGACATCGCGCATCCCCGCCGTTTCGGGTTCGCTGAAGGGATATTCCCCCGCGCCGTATTCCTGCGGCGTCCAGTTCGTCGGGAAATTGCGGTTCATGTTCCCGTCCTGCTGCATCTCGATGGCGACATGCACGCCGTCGTAGTTGCGGATCACGCCCTCGGGATACAGGCGGTAATAGTCGCCGCCCTCTTCGCCCGGCTCGCGCTGGACCATGATGTCGGGGTTCCGGGTGTCCTTCTTCCATTCGCCCTTGGTATCGGGCACCCGCATCTGCACGATGTATCCGTCGCCGGTGATGTCCTGCGGGATCAGGCCTTCGAGGCGGTCTTCGCCGGGCAGGAAACGCCCGTTGCCGCACCACGGGTGATAGGGGGCGGTCATCGCGGATTCGGCGCCGTCCGGGTTGATCCGCGGGATGATATAGAACGCCTGCCCGTCGACGAGGCGCGTCACCTCTTCGTCGGTACCGTACTGCGTGAGAAGGTAGTGGATCGCATAGAGCGCGGTCGCACTCGTCGCGTGTTCCTCGGCGTGGATCTGCGCGTCGATGTAGAAGCCGGGCTTTTCGAGGGCCGGGCCGGTATCGGGATTGGTGATGGTCACGAACCAGACGTCGCGGCCCTGATGCGACTTGGCGATGGACGTCAGCGTGCACAGGTCCGGGTACGCCTCGGCCAGGCTGTGCAGGTGCGCGGTATAGGCGTCGTAGGCGTGGTAGGTGTCGAAGGGAATCGTGACGGTCATCGGGTCTCTCCTGCGGGGGCGGTGCGCCCGAAATGTTCCATGATGGCGGCGGCGTATTTGATGCCGAGGATGTACTTGTCGACCCGGATATTTTCATCCGGCGCGTGCAGGTTGCAGCCGGGGTTGGCGAACCCGGTCAGCACGCAGGGGATCCAGACGTGTTTCAGGATCGCCCCCTCGGCGGAGACGCCGTTGACGATGGGCGGTTCGCCATACACCTCCGTCGCCGCCGCGATGATGGACACTGAAATGTCCTCAGCTGCGCTGATCTTGTACGGTTCTTCCACGCGGGCCTCGCCCCTGACCTCGATGGTGTCGAACCCCAGCGCCTTCAGGTGGTCGCGCAGTTTCACAATGGCTTTCGCGGGCGAGATGTTGGGGATCAGGCGAAAATCCATCCGCACCCGCGCCTCGGACGGCACGATGGTCTTGGTGCCCTTGCCGGTGTAGCCGCCGGTGATGCCCTGAATGTTCGCCGTCGGCTCGTAGGTCCGCGCCTTCAGTGCGTCGACGCCGTCGCGCCCGAGGGCAAACGCCTCCACGCCCATCTCGTCTTTCAGCATTCCAAAGTCGATGCGCGCGGCCTTGTCGGCCAGATAGCCCATGTCCTCGTCGTTCGGGACATAGATGCCCTCGGCCCAGTCGGGGATCAGGATATTCTTGTCGCGGTCCATGATCGACGCCAGCGCGTGCACCAGATCCCAGACCGGGTTCGGCACCAGCGGCGCGTTCAGCGAATGGACGTCACGGCGCGGCCCGCGAGCGATCAGTTCGACGAACAGCACCGATTTCAGGCCGAGCGACACGTCCGGCACGTCGACGCCGATCTCGAGGCTGCCGTCGAGGCAGTGCATTCCGTCTGCCGCCAGCATCGTCGCGTTCTTCTCGGCCCAGGGTCCGAGGTTCGGCGAGCCGATCTCCTCCTCGCCCTCGATCAGCAGTTTCAGGCCCACGGGTACGGCGCCGCGCACCGCCATGAACGCCTTGGCCGCCTTGTTGAACGCCAGCACGCCGGACTTGTTGTCGGTCGCCCCGCGCCCGTACAACACCCCGTCGACCACGGCGCCGGACCACGGCCCGCCATGCGTCCAGGCTTCGATCGGTTCGGGGGGCTGCACGTCGTAGTGGGAATAACACAGCAGTGTCTTGGCCGACGCCGACGCGACCTCGCCGTAGACGACCGGCGGGCCCTCGTCGAGTTCGTGGAATTCGGCGGGCAACCCGTCGCGGTGCATCATGTTGCGGATCAGGGCGGCGCAGTCGCGCAACCCGATGTCCTGTGCGGACACCGACGGTTGCTGCACGAAGGCTTGCAGATCGGCGACGCATTCATCGGCATGGGCGTCGATCCAGTCGTAGATCGGCTGCATTTCGGCGGAGGGGGCGTGGGTCATGGTGCGGTTCCCTGGGGTTGCGACATCTCCCACGCGTTCAGGCGCTGGCCCGACAGGGCCGGGTCGCGCGTGGTGGCGACGTGGACGAAGGCGGGAGCGAGCAGGTCGGGTTCGACCCACTCGGCCTTGAGGTCGGGGGGATAGTTGCGCTCGGACATCGGCGTGTGCATCGCGCGGCCGGGCGTGACGGTGCAGGAGACGATCCCGTGCGCCGCCCCCTCCATCGCGAGGCATTTGGAGAACCCCTCGAGGGCGTGTTTCGCCGCGCAATAGGCGGTTTCGTCCACGAAACCCCTGATCCCCGACTGCGACGACACGAAGATAAGCGCGCCGCCATCCGCCTTCATCCCGGCCCAGACGGCCTGCGTCAGTTGAAACGCGGCCTGGATGCCGACGTTCATCGTGGCGGTCCAGACCTCAAAAGTGATGGCATCGACGGGCTCTGGCCGCAGGATCGCGGCATTGTGGATCAGGGTATCGACCGGGCCGGGGAGTGCGGCGATGGCCTGTGCCGTCGCCGCCGCATCCGCCAGATCGACGGTCAGGCACACCGCGCCGCCGCCGATGGCGGTGTTCACGGCCTCCAGTCCGTCCGCGTCCACATCCATCAGCACAAGGTCCGCGCCATGCCCCGCGAACACCCGCGCGATGGCCGCACCGAGGCCCTGCCCCGCGCCGGTGATCACCACACGCTGTTCCGACAGCGCGGGCATCAGGACGCCGCCGCCATATCCAGATCTTCCCATTTCCGGCTCTTCGTCGAGGCGACGATGCCGTCGAGAACCATCTGGTTGCGCAGCCCGTCGACGAAGGTGGCGCCGCGTTGCAGATCGCGCTCCGCCGCGATGGCCCCGCACAGCTCGCGCAGCGCGCCGAGGACCGAGACGTTCCAGATCCCCTTGTTCAGGCCCGCCAGGCCTGCGTCGGGCACGTCCACCGGCACCTCGTCGAAAAACTGCCCTGCCTTCGCGAAATGGATCTTCTCGTCGGAATTGCTCAGCGTGATCGTCCCCTTCGATCCGAATACCTGCGTCTCGTTGCCCATGTTCGCCGCCGCGACGCCGGACATGAATACCTGGCACAGCGCACCCGACTGCATCTCGAGCGTGAAATGCGACAGGTCGTCCGAGGTGGCGGTCCATGCCTCTCCCGTCGCCTTGTCGATCCGGTCGGGCACCACCGTGAGGGCCTGTCCCACCACGCTCGCAGGCTCGCCCAGCCACCAGCGCAGCATGTCCACCTGATGCGAACCGTTGGCCCCCAGCCGCCCGCCGCCCATCGCCGCATCCGACCACCAGTCGCCCTTGGGGCGGCTCGCCGGATCGTTCCAGGACGCGCCGATGTTGGTGACGTTGACGTGCCGGACCTCGCCTAGCATCCCGTCGTGAATCATCTCGGCGATCCGCGCCCGCGTCGGATCGAACCGCAACTCGTGGTCGATCATGTGCAGGCGCCTCTTTGCCCGCGCCGCGTCCAGCATCGTCCGCGCCTCGGCCGCGTCCATCGCCGTCGGTTTTTCGCACAGCACGTGGCACCCGCGCTCCAGTGCCGCCAGCGTCATCTCCGCATGCATCACCGTCGGCGTCGCAATGCACACCAGGTCGAGGTCGTGAGCGGCCAGCATCGCCCGCCAGTCGTCGTAGACAGCCTCGATGCCGTGCGGTTCGGCGGCCTTGCGCGCACTCTCCATCCGGCCCGAGGCGAGGGCCACGACCTGTGCTGTCTCGATGTGGGCGAAGGCGGGCAGATAGGCGTCGCGGGCGAAACTCGCCCCGATGATACCGACGTTGAGCATTGCGGTCTCCTTTGTGGTCGGACCGCGCATTGGGCGGCCCGCGGTTTTCAGGCGGTGGTCGCGCGGACCTCTTCGATGGTCACGGTGGCGCGGCGGGCGGAGGCGAGGATGCAGGCCTCCAGCATATACAGCGATTGCAGGTGGTCGCGCCCGGTGCACTCCGGTGCGGCCCCCCGGCAGGTCGCGACGAAGGACGCGAGCAGGGCGGTCGCGTCGTCGATCCAGGGCGTATGATCGGGCAGCGGCACAGGCGCCAGATCCGTGTCGTGCCGGTGCCCGGCGGCAAGATCGCCGAACATCGCGCGCTGCACCACGATCCCGTCCGAACAATCCGTGCGCCAGTCGAAATCGAGACGGTCGATGCCCGCGGCCCAGGTGCCCTGATAGGTGACGCGCATCCCGCCGTGAAAGCCGAACAGCGCGGCCACGTTGGCATCGCCCGCGTACATCGACCACGACGGATTGAACGTCTGCGCCTGCACGTAGGCCGGCTCTGCGCGGTAGACGTGGCGCATCAGGTCGAAATGGTGGATCGACTGTTCCCACAGCATCGGATGCGCCATGGTCAGGGGATATCTGTTCAGTTGCGGCTGCATTCCGTCGCGCCAGCGTTCGTACAGGAACCGCCCGAATTCCGGGGTGCCATAGGTGCGCGCGTCGAGGATCGCGCGTTTCGCCTGCGTGACGCGCAGATAGCGAAAGTTCAACCCGACGATCAGCGGCACGTCGGCGCTCTCGGCCATGGCAACGAACCGCGCGGCACTGGAGACGCCATCGGCCAGCGGCTTTTCCGCGAGGATCGCAAGGCGGTGCGCGCAACACGCCTCGATCAACGCATCGCGCCCGCCCGGCGGGGTGCAGATCAGCGCGGCATCGGCGCCGACGCCTGTCACATCGTTCAGGGTGGCGCCGACGGGCACACCGGGGAAATCCGCGGCCGTGCGCGCGCGGGCGCCCGCGTCGGGGTCGCACAGCGCCACGATCCGCACGTCTGGGTTCGCGCGTGCCACCGCTGCCCATGTCCGCGCCCGCGCGCCGAGGCCCACGAGGATCAGGCGCAGCGCGCTCATGCCGTCACCCGGGCGGCGATGAGGGTATCGAGAAACGCGTCGGTCGGGGTCCAGCGGATTGCCGCCATCGGACTGTCGTGGTCCGACCCCATCGGCGCGCGGATGCGGCCCGCACCGTTCGATACGCCATCCGTCACGGCAACCGTCACCCCCGGCATCCGTGCGGCGATGGCGTCCGCCAGCGCGCGGTGCGACAGGATCGGCGGCGTACCGGCATGCAGGACCGGCGCGTCCCACGCCGCACCCATCAGCGCCGCGATTCCATCCGCCAGGTCCGGCAGCCACGCCCATTCGCGCGCACCCTCGGGATCGCTCACGTCGATCCGCCCCGTGGTGCGGGCCTGCGCCAGCATCCGGCCGATCAGGCACAAATGACGACGGCTGTCGCGCACCGCCTCGTGCGGGCCCGCGACATTTCCCAGCCGCAGCGACAGGGTCTGCATTGCACCATCGGCGGCGGCGGCGGTCACGATCTCGCCCGCGCGCTTTGCCGCGGCATAGGGGATAGCGCCGGTGGGCACCGTGCCTTCGGTAAACCGCCCCGCCCGCGCCGGGCCGTCGTCGGGCCGGAATACGCCCATCGAACTGAGGAACAGCACGCGCCCGGCACCCGCGTCCCGTGCCGTGGCCAGCGTTCGGGTCAGCATCCCGAGATTGCGGTTCAGATGCTCCGCCGCCGTGATCCCCATTTCGCCCGGATCCGCCGTCAGCGCCGCACCGTGGATCACCGCGCCCACCTGCCCGACATCCGCGAGCGCCCGCGCCAGCGGTGCCTCTATCAGCGAAACGCCCGCCAACCGCGCGCGGGTGGCAGCGTCGAACGCCCGGTCCGTCGCCACAACGTCGCGCCCGGCGCGCACCAGCGCCAGCACGATCTCGGAACAGACGAACCCGCCCGCGCCGGTGACGAGGACCGTTCCGTCCGTCATGCAGCGCCCTGCGGTCCGGCCAGCCGCACGGCCTGCGCGATGGCATCGCCGTGCTCTGCCCCCGTCGCCGTGAACGGCGGGCGGACCCGGGCGAAATCAGGCTCGCCCGTCTGTGCCGCCACCGCGGCCTTGATCGCGGGGATCAGCGGCAATCCTTCGAAGATGCGGCGCACCCCGCTGACCTGATCGTGCAGGGTGTCGTGGTCCGGCCCGTTCAGCCCGTCGATCAGCGCCCGGATGCCCGCCGGGTTGACGTTGGAACTGGCGCTGATGCACCCTGCCCCGCCCGCCGCGACGTTTTCGGGAATGAGGGATTCCGACGCCGAATAGGTGTCGATCTGCGGGAAGGCGGCGATGACGGCGGCGGTATTCTCCCACTTGCCCGAACTGTCCTTGAGGCCCGCGATGACGCCGGGATAGGCCGCGATCAGGCGCTCGATCAGCGCACAGGTTATCGGCACGCCGGACATCTGCGGAATGTGGTAGAGATAGACGCGCAGGCCCGTCCCCACCGCCTCGATCACCCGGGCGTAGGCATCGAACACGCCGTCGTCGCTCACGCCCTTGTAGAAGAACGGCGGCAGCATCAGGACGCCGCGACAGCCAAGATCCATCGCGTGTTTCGACAGCGCGATGCTGTCGGCGGCCGCACAGCAGCCGGTGCCGGGGATCAGCTGTGCCGCCGGGATGCCCGCGCGGGTCAGCGCCTCGAGAGCGGCCGTCCGCTCCGCGACCGACAGCGAATTGGCCTCGCTCGTCGTCCCGAACGGCGCCAGCCCGTGCGCGCCCGCCGCCAGCAGCCCCTTTGCATGGGCGACGAAGCGTCCGGTGTCGACCGACAGGTCGGCGGCAAAGGGCGTGATGGCCGGAACGAACAGTTCGATCTTGCGCGGGGTCATGGCGGGTCTTTCGTCAGAGGGTCAGGAGGATCGGGTCGATGTCGCGGAACGCGTCGTCGGGCTGCGCGCCGCCGCGCCACATCGTCACGACGAAATGGCCGCTGCGGTCGAGGACGGTGGCCCCCAGATGCCAGACGCCGGGGGCGTAGATCACGCCCGTGTCGCCCGGCACCTCGAAGGCGAGAAGGCCGCGGGGCTCCGGATCGCCCGCGGCGTCGGACGGCATCACCGCCACGACATAGCGCGCCACGTCCAGCGGCACGAAACATTGCGCGGCGTGCGGGTGGCGTTCGATCCGGGTGACGCTCAGCGGAAACGCCGACGCGAGGACGTGGTTGACGTGAATGACGGCGCCGGTGTCGGCGGGCGCACCCGCAAAGGCATCGCTGTAGAACGCCCGTTCGCCCGGCGTGGCGGGCGGCGTGACGAACCGGCCAAACGGCGCGAATGCCGCAGCGTCGGGCGGCGACAGCCGGCGGGTCGGGGAGGCAGGGGCACCCCCGACCGTCACGCAGCACCCCCGGGCGGCACCTGCGCGCGCCAGTGATCGGCGATATCGCCGCGACGGCACAGCCAGACGTCGTCGCGCCCGGCGACATGATCCATGAACCGCATCAGCCCGGCGATCCGCCCGGGATGGCCGATCACCCGCGCGTGCAGGCCCACGGACATCATCCGCGGCATGTCCCGCGCCTCGGCGTGCAGAACATCGAAGGTGTCGATCAGATAATCGGCGTAATCGTGCGCCGAATAGGCGTCGCCCGACAGGAATTTCGCGTCGTTCGTCACCATCGAATAGGGGATCACCAGGTGCGGTCCGCGCGCGCCGTCGGTCCAGTACGGCAGGTCGTCGTTATAGGCGTCGCTGTCGTAATCGAAGCCGCCGTGTGCCTGCACCAGGCCCCGCGTCGCCGCCGACGCCGAATAGCGGCAGTACCAGCCGCGCGGCGCGCGCCCGGTGGTGCGCGTCAGGCTCTCATGGGCCTCGGCAATGTGGCGCTCCTCGGTCGCGGCGTCGATCAGGTAATGTTCCACCCAGCGCAACCCGTGGGCGCAGATGTCCCAGTCGGTCGCGGCGATGGCCGCCGCGATATCGGGGCAGCGTTCCAGGGCCTGCGCGCTGGCAAACACCGTCAGCGGCATGTCGCGCCCGGTGAACAGGCGGTGCAGGCGCCAGAATCCGACGCGGGAACCGTATTCGTACATGCTTTCGGCGGCCAGATCGCGGTCGCCCGTGGGCACCCGGCTGGCGCGCACCTCGGTCAGCGCGCTTTCCGACCGGCCGTCGCCGTCGCCCACCGAATATTCCGATCCCTCCTCGACGTTGAGGACGAAATTCACCGCGAGACCGGCCCCGCCCGGCCAGCGGATATCGGGGGGCGTCGCGCCATACCCTGCAAGGTCGCGCAGCCGGTTCACCCTGTCACCGCCCGGATCCGGCGCGCCCGCAACCTGCCGGCCCTAATCACGCGGCCCCTCGACCTTGTTGAAGAAACAGCACCAGTCGCCCGCATTCACGTTCGGCAGCGCCCGCAGGCCAAAGAACATGCCGTCGGCGGGGGCCTGCAAGGTGCCGACCTCGTCGCCGAAGATGTTCACGATCCGCGCGATCCGGTCGCCTTTCTTCATCGGCGTCAGGAAATCTGTGCCCTCTTCGGGCAGGAATATCCCGGACGCAGGCGCCAGCAGCGCCTCCTGCTGCCCCTTCGTCGCGTCGTCGGGATAGGTCGCCGTGCCGTCGAGCATGTCGTAATGGTAACAGATGTTGACGATGCTCCTGGCCAATTCGTCGCCGACATAGCGGAACCGCTCGGGCGAGGTGTACGAACGCCCGCCCAGTTCCACGGTGATCCCCACCTTGCCCGCGCCGTTCAGCGCCGCCATCGGCGAGCCCGATTTGGTAAAATTCGACATGATGCAGCCCCAGCCGGTCCCCATCGCGCGGGCCAGTTCGACGCTCTCGGGGCGCTCGTCGACGAAGATCGCCTTGTCGAGGAACGAATGCGCGCCGCCCGAATGGATCGAGATTTCCATGTCGGCCACGTCCTTCATCGCCTGCCAGTGGGCGTGCGCCAGCCGCTCGGTGAAATAGCCGTCGGCCTTGCCGGGATAGATCCGGTTCATGTCATAGGCAAAGGTGTCCAGCGGGTTGCCGCGTTCGGCGGCGGAAAACGCCAGCGGGTTGACGCAGGGCACCAGCACCACAGCACCGCGCAACGCGGCAGCGTCGATCCGTTCGCGCGCCAGCATGCAGGCCAGCGGCCCCTCGGGCTCGTCGCCGTGGATCGCGGCGTTGACCCAGAAGGTCGGGCCGGCACCCGCGCCGTTGATGACCACGACGGGGATCTCGACCGCGACGCCACCCGCCATCGCAGGCCCCACGATCGTGCCACGCACGACCTCGCCGGGTTTCGCCGTTGCGGTGCCGACCGTCAGGCTCTCGTTCGCTTGCGTGCTCATACCGCTGCCGCCCCGCCGTCTTCCCAGGCCTTCAGCTGTTCGGGCGTATAGACCTGCATGAACTCGATCTCGATCCCGCCCGCGTCGTTGTCGAGGAACGCGACCCAGCCTTCGGGGTGGGCGTGGCTGCCGGTTTTCTTGCAGGCCTTGCACTCGCGCAGGTCGGCCCCCTGTTTCTGGGCGTGCGCCAGTGCCGCGTCGATATCGTCGACCTCATAGCAGATGTGGTGCAGGCCTTCGGCGCCGCGCTCCTCGATCCAGGCATCGAAGCGCCCGCCCTTTTGCGTGGACTGGCAGAGCTGGTACTCGATGCCGCCGAGATAGAAGAGCGCCACCTTGTTGCCGGATTTGGCGAAATGCGTGATCTCGGTGTCGGCGGGGACGTGCAGGAACTGCGCATAGGCGCCGAGCGCCTTTTTCGCGTCGCGCACGGCAAAGGCCATGTGCTTGATGCTACGCACGTTCGGATTGTCGGATTTGACGGTCATGTTCTGGTCCTCGGGTTGCGAGCCTAAATGCGGGCTTAAATTGCGGGGGTGCGCGCCTCGGCGCGAAAACTCTCGACGACGCGGGCCATGCGGGTCATCGCGGTGCGGATGCGGTCCACGGGCTGCGTCATCGACATGCGGATGAAATCGTCGGTGTGGTCGCCATAGATCGTGCCCGGGTACATCATCACCCGGCCTTCGGCCAAAAGACGTTCGCAGAACGGCCCCGCCGTGATCCCGAGGCCGAGGCTCGCCACGTTTGCATAGACGTAGAACCCGCCCTGCGGTTCGGCATAGCCCATGCCCATCGCGTCCAGCCCCTCGAGCATCGCGCGGCGGCGTTCGTCGTACAGGTCGCGCATCTCGTCGACGCAGTCCTGCGGTCCGGTCATCGCGGCAAGTGCCGCGTGCTGGCTGACGGCGGCGGTGGAAATCGCAAAGGCGTGGTTCACCTCGGACATGGGCGCGATCAGCGCGCGCGGCCCGGCCAGGTATCCGATCCGCCAGCCGGTCATCGCATAGGCCTTGGAAAAGCCCGACAGGGTGATCGTGCGGTCCTTCATGTCCGGCAGGGACGCCACCGGCAGAACCGTGTTGTTGCCAAAGGTCAGACGCGAATAGATCTCGTCCGAGATCACGATCAGGTCGTGCTTCTTGGCCAGTTCCGCGATCTTGCGAACCTCGTCGGGCGGGGTGACGGTGCCGGTGGGGTTATTGGGGTTGATCAGCACGAGGATCTTCGACTTCGGCGTGATCCGCTCGGCGACCATATCCGCCGTCAGCGTGAAATTCGTGGCCATCGTCATCGGCACCTGCACCACCACGGCGTCCGACATTTCGGCGGCCTGCTGGTAGGGATTGTAGCCGGGGCACGGCACGATGATCTCATCGCCGGGGTTCAGCAGCGACAGGGCGATGATGAACATGCCCTGCTGGCCGCCCGGTGTGATCATGATCTCGTCGGGCGCATAATCCGCCCCGCCATAGGTGCGGATGTTGTCGGCGATCGCCTCGCGCAGCGGCGCGATGCCCAGCGGGTGGGTGTAATGCGTCGCCCCGTTCGCCAGCGCCTCCTGCCCCGCCTTGATGATGTGCGCGGGCGTGTCGAGGTCCGGGTCGCCCCGCCCCAGCTTGATCACGTCGTCCAGCCCCTCGGCGATATCGAGCATCCGGGTGATCAGCGCCCCGTCCGAGAGTTTCACCCGTCTGGCGAGCCGTGGGTCGATGGTCGTCATGTCTGTCCTCCTCGTCCGGCCTCAGGCCAGCGCGTAGATATCCGAATATTTCGTCGTCAGGTAATCGAGGTAGGGTTCGGGATCGAGCGGACGTCCCGTCGCCTTTTCCAGCAGTTCGTCGCGGCTGAACCGCCGCCCGTGCTGCGCGACGTTTTCATTGAGCCATTCGCGCAGCGGCGTGTAATCGGCGGCGTCCAGCCCTGCCTGAACCCCCGCGTCGCCCTTCGTCGCCGTGTCGAACAATTGCGCCGCCATGATGTTGCCGACGGTATAGTTGCAGAACGTCCCGATCTGTCCCGACGACCAGTGCACGTCCTGCAACACGCCGTTCGCGTCGTCGGGCACGTCGATCCCGAGGGTCTCTTTCATCCGCGCGTTCCACGCCTCCGGCAGGTCGGCGACCGCGAGCGAGCCGTCCACCAGCGCCGCCTCGATCTCGCACCGCAGCATGATGTGGAAATCATAGGTCAGCTCGTCCGCCTCGACGCGGATCAGGCTCGGCTCGGACTTGTTGATGGCAAGGTAGAATTCGTCCGGTGTCACGTCGTCGAGAAGGCCCGGATGGGCGGCGCGGATGTCGTCCATGTGGTTGTCCCAGAACGCGCGGCTGCGGCCGACGTGGTTTTCCCACAACCGGCTCTGGCTCTCGTGCGCGCCGAAACTGACGCCGCCGACGGCGTACAGGCTGATCAGGTCGGTCGCCAGAGGCGTGCGGGTATAGGCCGGGTCGACGTTCTGTTCGTACATCCCGTGCCCCGCCTCGTGCAGCGCGCCGAACAGCGACATCTGCATGAAATCGCGCGCCACCCGCGTCGTGATGCGCACGTCGTTGCGGGTGAACGAGACCTCGAACGGATGCACCGTCAGGTCGAGGCGACCGCGGTCGAAATCATAGCCTACCTTCGCAGCCATTTTTTCGGCGAACGCCATCTGCTGATCCTGCGGATAGTCGCGCAACAGGAAATCGCCGCGCGGCTGTTCCGCCTGCGCGATGGCCTGCACCAGCGGCAGCATCCCGTCCCGCAACTGCCCGAAAAGCGTGTCCAGACCCGCCTTGGTCATCCCCGGTTCGAACCGGTACATCAGCGCGTCGTAGGGGTGGGCGTCATATCCGATGGCCTCGGCCATCTCCTTGTTGATGTCGACCATCTGGGTCAGCGCCGGGGCGAACTTGGCGAAATCGGCCTCGCGCCGCGCCTCGGCCCAGACGTCGTGCGCCTCCGACCCCAGTTCGGTCTTGCGCCGCAACAGCTCCGCCGGGATCCGCTCGTGCCAGTCTATCGCCTCGCGCACCTGTGCCACGATCCGCGCCTCCGGGCTGTCGCCCGCCTTGCCCGCCACGTCCCGTTCCGCACCGTCGAGCGCGCGTTTCGTCTCAGTCGAACACAGCAGGTTGCGCGCCGCGACGGCCAGCGTCGACAACTGCTTGGACCGGCTCGCGCTGCCGCCGCGTGGCATCATCACCCGCGCGTCCCACGACAGGATCGAGCCTGCGTTCAGCAGGTCGTTCACCCGGCCCATGACCTCGATCAGCGCGGTGTAACTCATATCGGCAACTCCTATCGGGTCTGCGGGGCGGGTCGAATCCGGGGTCCGGACGCAGGCTCCTTGACTATGCGACCTGCTCGTGTATCCCATTCAACAAGAACAATGTCGACAATCTACTGATGGCAAGGAAGGCTGCGGGTGTCAAACCAAATTCCGCGCCCCGCCCCCATCGACACAGGAGCCGCCCCGCGATGCCCAGCCCGAAAACCAACGAATCCACTCTGGTCGAGATGGCCGTCGCAGGCGCGATCACCACGCCCGCGGTGCGCCCGGGCCAGTACATCCCGCACCCCGACGGCACCGCCGCGATCCTGCCGGGCATGTTCGGCATCACCTATAACGTGCGCTGCGGGATGCGGGCGTTCGGCTGGGCCGGCGACCACGTCGAACCGGGCGTCAGCATCGACGACGAGGGCGACAGCGGGCGGCATCACGCGCTGCACTATCTCAACTGCATCGGCAACGCGGCGATGGTGACGAGCGGCATGGCCGCCGGCGCGCGCGGCACGGTGATCGGCGAACACGCCCGCATCCTGGTGCAGTTCGACGAAGTCGCCCACGACCTGATGGCCCCGGGCGACCGGATACAGGTGATGACGATGGGCCAGGGCCTTGCGTTGACGGATTATCCGGATGTGGCGCTCAAGAAGATGAGCCCGCGTCTGTTTCACGCGATGGGCATCACCGAGGATGCGGGCCGCCTGCACGTCAACGTCGCGATGGAACTGCCGGTACGGATCATGGGATCGGGCGCCGAACTCAATTCCGAATACGTCGATCAGGACCTGATGTCCGGCGACCGCGCCCTGATGGCCGACCTCGGCATCGACAGGATGCGTCTGGGCGACCTGATCGCCATCCGCCACGCCGACCACCACTGGGGCCGGTCCTACCGCGAAAATGCCGTGTCGATCTGCCTGTGCATCCACGGCGACAGCATCATGACCGGCCACGGCCCCGGCATCCTCACGCTGATGACCGCCCGGGGCGGCGAGATCGACTTTACCGTCGACGCCGCAACCACCGCTTCTGGCGCCAACATCGCCACCCTTCTCGACCTCGGAGACCGCACATGAGTATCCAGACCAACGCCGCCGACATCGTCTCCGTCTCGATCCTGGGTCAGGTCGCGAACCCGTCGCTGTCCGGCCTGCCCGCCGAGCCGTACCGTCTCGACGCCGACGGCCGCGCGTTCCTGTGGCCCACGTTCGGCGGCATCGTCTATAACGTGAGCGTCGGCGACAGCGCCTTCGGCTGGTCCGGCGACTGCATCCACCCGGGCGTCAGCATCGCCCACCCAGACGCCAACAAGAACCGCGGCCTCAACGTCTTCGCCTGCGTCGGCAACACGGCGACGGTCGCCTCTGGCGCGGCACAGGGGGCCAAGGGCACCGTCACCGGCAAATCGGGCCGTTTCTCGGATCAGGTGATCGTGCATTTCGACGAGGACACCCGCCGCAAGCTCGCCGTCGACGACCGCATCACCGTGCGCAGCGAGGGCGTCGGGCTGGTCGTGCCCGGTTGCCCCGGCGTGGCGTTCAAATCCCTGTCGCCTGCCCTGTTCGACAAACTGCCCGCAAAACTGGGGGACGGGGTATTGAGCATCGGCGTCGTCGCCACCGTGCCGCCGCACATGGTCGGCGCGGGTGCCGGCCTCACCTCCGAGGGCGGCTCGCTGCACATGCAGTCCACCGACCGCGCGGAACTGGCCGCCCACGGCCTCGACAAACTGCGCCTCGGCGACGTCGTCGCCATCGCCGATACCGACAGCCGCTATAACCACGGCTATCTGCGCGGGGCGATGTCCATCGGCATCGTCGGCCAGACAGACGGGCCGCGCGCGGGATACGGGCCGGGCATGACCATCGTGATGACTGCCCCCGCGGGACAATTGACCAGCCACGACGCGCCCGGCACCAACATCGCCGATATCCTGGGCCTGCGCGCATGAGCCAGATTTCCATGACGCCCATTTCCATGACCAACGTCGACCGCGACCAACTGCGCACTTTCGTCACCGAAGGGTTCGCGGCCCTCGGCCTGACCGACGAGGACGCAGGCATTTTCGCCGATGCGCTGGTGTTCTCGGAGCTGCGGTTCCACCCCGGTCAGGGCCAGGGCGTCGCCCGCCTGCGCCGCTACCACGAGCGGATCGGCAACGGCGAGGTGAACCCGCGGGCGGGCTGGTCGATCCTCAAGGAAGGCCCGGCGCTGGCGCTGGTGGACGCGCACAACGGCATCGGCACGGTGGCGGCGGCCAAGGCGATGCGCCTTGCCATCGACAAGGCCAAAGGGAACGGCATCGGCACCGTGATCGTGCGCAATTCCACCCATTACGGGTCCAGCGCCGTGCACGCCTGCCAGGCCCTCGACCACGGTTGCATCGGCATTGCGTACACCAACGCGGGCCCCGAAATGGCGCCGTGGGGCGGGCGCGAGGGGGCTGTGGGCACGAACCCGTGGTCCATCGCGGCGCCGTCGGACAAGGGGTTTCCCGTGGTGCTCGACATCGCCCTGACCACCGCCGGAAAGGGCATGATGAAATGGCACGCGCGCGAGGGCCGCAAGATGCCGCTCGACTGGGCACTGACGCCCGAGGGCCATGAGACCGACGACCCGTCGGCGGCAATGGCCGGCGCGCTGCTCGGGATCGGCGGGCACAAGGGCTACGGCCTCGCCTTCATGACCGAGGCGACGACCGGCGTGCTGTCGGGCGGCGGCTTCGGCCTGATGCCCTATTCCGACCCCGGCAAGCTCGACGTGTCGCATTATTTTCAGGCCATCGACATCTCGTGGTTCATGGAACATGCCGATTACGCGCGCCGGATGGGCGAATTCGTCGACATGTGCAAATCGCGCGCCCTGCGCCCCGGCTTCGACGAAATTCTCGTCCCCGGCGAACTCGAGGCGCGGCGCACGGCGGCGAAATCGGCGGGCGGCGTGCCGCTGGACGACGTGGTCCTTGCCGACATGCAGGCCCTTGGTCGCGAACTCGGCCTGAAGACGCCGCTCGACGGCCTCGGCCCCTACACCGGCACCACCCTGTGAGCGCCCTCGCGCCCCTGCCCCCGGCGTTCCACGCCGCCGCCCGCGACCGGCTGCGCGCGCGGGCGGCGGCGGCGGGCCTCGACGGCCTGTTGCTGCTGCGCGCGCCGAACCTCGCCTATGCCACGGGTCTGTTCCTGTCGGCCAACGAGCGCCCGATGGGTCTCTGGCTGCCGGTGGACGGCGATCCGATCCTGCTGCTGCCCGGCCTCGAGCGCGAGAACGCCGAGGGCACCGGTATCCCGGACGCCCGCTTCTACGACGAATTCCCCGGCGAGGTGCCCCCCGTCCTGTGGATGCTCGACCAGATCGGGGCCAGATCCATCGCCATCGACGCGCTCGACGCCGCCCTGCTCGACGCCGCGCGCGACCGGCTGACCCGGCTCGACCTCACCGATCACCCGATGCTGGCCCGCGCGATCAAGGAGCCCGGGGAAGTGGCCCTCACGACCGAGGCGGCCCGTTTCGCCGACCTGTTCCTGCACCGCCTGCATGGCTCGGCGGGCGACATCATCGCACAGGGCGGCACCGAAGCGGACCTGATGGCCGATGCCATGTCCCACGCCCGCGGCGCCCTGTTGGCGAAACACAAGGCGGCGTTCGCAGGCGCGCCGATGGGCATCACCGCGAGCGTCCATTCCGGCCCCCGCGCCGCCCTGCCGCACGGGGCGGTCCTCGAACGGACGCCCCGCGCGGGCGAAACCCTGATCGCGGGCATCGGCGCGTCGCTCGGCGGCTATCACGCCGAAAGCGGCGTCACTTTGATCGTCGGCGAAATGTCAGGCGAACAGCGCCGCATCATGACCGCGATGCAGGCCTGCAACGCCGCGGCCATCGCCGCCTGTGCCGCGGGCACCACCTGCCGCGCGGCCAACGACGCGGCGATGGACGCCCTGCGCGCCGCCGGTCTGGGCGACACCATCCGCCACCGCATCGGTCACGGCATGGGCCTCGAGGGGCACGAGGCCCCCTGGCTCGCCCCGGGCGACGACACGGCAATCGTCCCGGGCATGATCTTTTCCAGCGAACCGGGCGTCTATCGACCCGGGATCGACGGATACCGCACCATCGACACCATGATCGTGACCGACGGGGGCGTCACCGTCCCCTCCCGGTTCCAGACCGACACCCCCGTCGACGACCGCGTCGTCGCAATCTGATCCCCGACCGCGTCGTCGCACTCTGATCCCCGACCGCGTCGTCGCAATTTAACCGACGCCCGCACCGTCACCCTCAGAAGGAGCCCGAAATGCCCGAACCAGCCGCCTGGAAATATCAAAAGATCACCAAGCCGATGTTCGATGGCACGTCCGTCGACACGGTCTTTCTCGGCCGCGTCATTCCGTGCGTCGGCGACGCGGTGATCGAGGACGGTTTCGTGCATATCAGGGACGGCAGGATTGCCGCCGTCGGCAAGCGTGGCGACGCACCCGAAGGCGAGACCCACGACACCCACGGCAAGACCCTGATGCCCGGCATGATGAACAGCCACGCGCACCTGAGCTGGGACGGCATCCACGAACTCAGCCAGCAGAGCATGTATGACGCCCCCGAAATCCGCGCCTACAAGGCCGCCGGCAACATGCTCAAGAGCCTGCGCGCGGGCATCACGCTCGTCCGTGATCTCGGCGTGCACGACGCCAACCTGTTCACCAAGCAGGCCGTGGCGCAGGGCATCTTTCCCGGTCCGCGCCTGCTGGTGTCGGGCGAGAGCATCATCCAGACCGGCGGCCATACCTATTGGGTCTGCCGCGAGGCATCGGGGCCTGACGAGATGCGCCGCGCCGTACGCGATCAGGTCAAGGGCGGCGCCGACCTGATCAAGATCATGGCCTGCCACGACACCCTCGAATTCACCGACGACGAACTGCACGCCGTCATCGACGAGGCCCACCGCAACGGGTTGCCGATCACCGCGCATGCCACCTTCGATGCCTGCATCGCGCGGGTGGCCGGGGCCGGGATCGACTGCATCGAACATGGCGGGTCGATGACCGACGCCACGATCCAGCTGCTGCTGGACAGGAAGCTCCCCATCGTCACCACGTTCTCCGCCCTCGTCATCCAGGCCAACGAAGAGATCGCGCGGCGGTTCGGTATCCCCGAATGGAAGATCGAGGAGCGCAAGAAGGCCGTGGCCGACACGTCCCGGTTCGACGGCCTCGTGCGCGCGGCGAAGGCCGGCGTGCCCATCGTCTTCGGCACCGACGCAGGCTCTCCTGCGGTCGAACACGACCGGATCGTCCCCGAACTGGGGTTCATGGTCGAGGTGGGCGTGTGCACGGACAACCTCGACGCGCTGCGCTCCATCACCGCGCGGGCGGCGGTGCTGAACGGCATGGGCGACACCCTTGGCACGCTCGAAGCCGGAAAACTGGCCGACATGATCGTCGTCGACGGCAAACCGGACCACGATCTCGCGGCGCTCGAAAACGTCACCATGACCTTTATCGACGGCAAGAGGATGCACGGATGACGCAATCGCTGCTGCTGCAACGCACCGCCCCCCGCATCGTCGAGGAAGACGGCGCCTTTCGCACCCGGATGCTGGCCATCGCCGCGGGTATGGACGACGTCATCGCCCTCGGCCGTGGCGACCCGGATTTCCACACCCCTGCCCATATCGTCGACGCCGCCAAACGGGCGCTCGACGACAATCAGCACCACTACACCGGCCCCACCGGCCTGCCCGCCCTGCGCGAGGCCATCGCCGCGAACCTGCGCAATGAATACGCGCTCGACTACACCGCCGACGAGATCGTGGTGACGGCGGGCGTACAGGAAAGCATCATGCTGTGCATGCTCGGTCTCGTGGCGCCGGGCGACGAGGTCCTCATCACCTCGCCCCGGTTCACCACCTACGACACCGCCGTGCACCTGTGCGGCGGCGTGCCGGTGCCGGTCCCGACACACGCACGCGACGATTTCGCCCTCGACCCCGCCGAGATCGAGAGCCGGATCACGTCCCGGACGCGGATGTTCGTGCTGGTCTCGCCCAACAACCCGACCGGTGCGGTGACGCCCCCCGACGTGATCCGCAAGATCGCCGACCTCGCGGTGAAACACGACATCCTGATCATCGCCGACGAGATCTATGCCAAACTCATCTATCCGCCGCACGAGCACCTCTCGCTCGCCTCGCTGCCCGGGATGAAGGACCGCACGATCACGCTCAACGGATTTTCCAAGACCTACGCGATGACCGGCTGGCGCGTCGGCTATATGGCCGCCCCCGCCGATTTCGTGGAAAAGCTGACCGAACCGCGCCATACCCTGTCGATCAACACCTGCACCATATCGCAGCATGCCGCCCTCGCCGCCCTGACCGGCCCGCAGGACGACCTCGACGCGATGTACGCCGATTACGCCGCGCGGCGCGCGTATCTGATGCGCGCGCTGACCGACGCGGGGCTGTCCTACGGCGCGCCGGGCGGCGCGTTCTATATCTATACCGACATTTCCAGCACCGGCCTGAAGGCCAGGGCGTTTTGCGAGGAACTGCTGCGCGAGACCGGCGTGATGGTCTTCGCGGGCGACATGTTCGGCGAACCGGACAGCGATTTCATCCGCATCTCCTACCTGCAACCCCTGCCGGTGATCGAAGAGGCGATGAGCCGGATCAGAGGATTCATCGAAGCGAGGACGACGACATGAGCGACACGAAACCCGACCCCGCCGAAAAATTCGTCGGCATCCAGGTCAGCCCGATCAGCTTCATCGACGAGGGCGTCGACACCGTCCTCGACACGTTGAAGGACCGTGTGGGCGTCAACGTCCTGATGCTCGGCACCGTGTCGTGGCTCGGCCTGAAGACCGGGCGCAGCATTTCGCATGCCCTCGACGGCTGGCCCGACCATGGCGTGCCGGAACCGTTCACCATGAAGGGCGGCGCCTATTTCAATCCCGATCCGCGGTACTATTCGAAAACGCTGATCAAGGATTTCCGCGCCACCGACGCAGAGATGGAAGGCATCGACATCCTCGACCTCGTGATCCCCGAGGCGCACAAGCGCGACATGAAGGTCTACGTCGAACTGATGGAGCCGTTCTTCAAATACGCGGGCCACGGGTCGGTCAACAACATCGAGATCCCCAATCTGGCCGACCTGCATGGAGGTCGACGTGTTCGGCGTCCGCCGCGACGAGCCCAGCACCTCGAACCCCGATTACCGCAACTGGATGCACGCGATCATCGAGGATCAGGTGCGCAACTACGACATCGACGGCATCATGTGGTGCAACGAGCGCAACAGCCCGCTGGACCAGATGATGCAGGGCGAGGCGCCCGGCGATTTCAGCGAGCATACCCGCCACGAAGCCCTTGCGCGCGGCATCGACGTCGAGGCCTGCCGCCGCGCCTGCATCGCGATGTACGAGTACATGCAGGCCGCGCGGGCGGGCGAGGCGTTCGACGATGGCGCCTTCGTCACGTTCCTGCGCGTCCTCATGCAAAACCCCGAGGTGCTGATCTGGGAACGCTTCTGGCTAGAGCGCAACAAGGACCTCGACCGCGAGCTTTACGGGTTGGTCAAGTGGTGCAAGCCCAACCTGCCGTTCGGGTTGAACGTCTGGAACCGCAACCATTTCAACATCTTCCGCCGCGCGCAATGGCCGTGGTACGAGCAGACGATGTACGCCGACTGGGTGAAACCGATCACCTATCAGCACCAGTCGGGCGAGATCTGGCACAAGGAATTCGGGTTCTTTCAAAAGACGATCCTGCGCGATTTCGACCCGGAAACGGCGATGAAGGTCCTCGACGGCATCCTGAACATCGAAGGGTCGCCGCTGGGATCGGTGGTGCAGGACGGCCTCGATCCGGACACCTACGTCTACAACCAATGCGCCGACGCGGTGCGCGGCGTGCACGGTGAGGCAAACGTGTTCATGGGCCTCGGCATCGACGCACCGCGGGTCCGCGCCGATCAGGCGAAATGCACGCCCGACATCGCCTACCGTTCCGTCATGGCAACCTATCGCGCGGGCGGCGACGGGGTGGTCCTGTCGCCCAACTACGCATCGATGAAGCTCGCCAACCTCGACGGTGTGGCCAGGGCCCTCGCCGAACTGGGCCTGAAATGAGCGCGCCGCAGACGGTGATCGCGGGCGGCGACGTTCTGTTGCCCGACGGTCTGCACCGCGTCGACCTGAGCCTCGCCGACGGGCGGATCGCAGGCGTCCACGCGCCCGGCACCGTGCCGGACGCGGCGGAAGTGATCGACGCCACCGGCCTGCACGTCCTGCCCGGCATCGTCGACATCCATTTCCACGTCCGCGCGCCCGCCTATCCCGAACGCGGCACGGTGCAGTCCGAAACCCGCGCGGCGGCGGCGGGCGGCGTCACCACGCTGTTCGAGATGCCGATCTCGAAACCCTGCTGTTCCACCCCCGCCGAATTCGTGCGCAGGCGGGATCATTTCGCCGAAAACGCCGTCATCGATTTCGGCATCTACGCCGCCCCCGGCGATCTGACAGAGGCCACGCGTGACGAGATGCTGCGCCTTGGCGCCATCGCGTTCAAGATATTCACCACCCCCGCCCCCGCCGGACGCGGCGACGAATTCGACGGTCTGGCGTTTCCGGACGAGGCCGACCAGTTGCGCGCCCTGACCCTGCTGGCGAACACCGGCAGGCCCGTCGTCGTCCATGCCGAAAGTGCCGCCCTGCTGGCCCATTTCGAGGCTGCGGCCCGCGCGCTCGACCCCGCCGATGCCGCCACCCACGGGGCGTCGCGCCCCGCCGTGTGCGAATCGGTGGCCGTCGCCAAACTGCTGACGATGAACATGACGGCGCGCGCGAAACTGCATATCGCGCACGTCACATCGGCGCAGACCGTCGCCGTCCTGCGCGCCTTTGCCGGCACCTCGGATTTCACCGCCGAGACCTGCCCGCAGTACCTGTTCGCGACCGAGACGGACGTGGCCCGCGCCGGTGTCTACGGCAAGGTGAACCCGCCGATCCGCGGCCAGGCCGATCAGGACGCGCTGTGGCAGGCCATCGCCGACGGCGTGATAAACTACGTCACCACCGACCACGCTCCTTTCGCGAAGGCCGAAAAGCAGGCGTCCGAGGGCGACTTTCCGGGTGCGCCCCCCGGTGTGCCCGGTATCGAATTCATCCTGCCCGCGATGCTCGACGCGGTGGCGGCGGGGCGCCTGACCCTGAAACACGCGCACGACCTGATCTGCGCCAACGGCACGCGGCGCTACGGCCTGCACCCGCACAAGGGGGCCATCGTACCGGGCAGTGCGGCGGACCTGGCGGTCGTCGATCTGGCGGGCGAGACGCACATCACGGCCGACACCCTGCACACCCACGCCCGCGAGGTCGCGCATCTGTTCGAGGGACGGCGCCTGCGGGGCCGGGTCCGGCGCACCATCCTCGCCGGGACGACGGTCTACCTCGACGGCGATGTGACCGGCACCCCCGGTCGGGGCCGCCACGTCACGCCGTGAGACGCGGGCCTCAACCGTTCTCCTTCAGCCGCGGATCGAGGAAATCGCGCAGCCAGTCGCCGATGATGTTGAACGCCAGCACCGTGAGCACGATGGCCAGCCCGGGGAAAACCGCCATCCACCACTTGTTCGACAACAGGTGATCGCGGCTTTCGGACAGCATGCTGCCCCATGTCGGCACGTCCGGCGGCACGCCGAGGCCGAGGAACGACAGCGCCGCCTCGGACAGGATCACCCCCGCCACGTTGAACGAGGCGATCACCGTCAGCGGGGCCACGATATTGGGCAGGATCGTGCGGAACAGGATCGAGAACGTGCTGTCTCCCATCGCCCGCGCCGCCTCGACATATTCCTTTTCGCGCAGGGACAGGGTCTGCGCCCGCACGATCCGCGCATAGGTGATCCACTGCCCGATCCCGAGGACGAGGATGATGTTGACCAGGCCGGGGCCCAGCACCACGAGAAACATGATCGCCAGCAGGATGAACGGAAAC
Organism: uncultured Alphaproteobacteria bacterium; assembly: GCA_963761735.1. GTDB lineage: Bacteria > Pseudomonadota > Alphaproteobacteria > Rhodobacterales > Rhodobacteraceae > CAVXHQ01. Next base: position 247,045 of record CAVXHQ010000001.1, on the reverse strand, counting down.
GCCAGCTGGATATCGCCCAGCCGCATGATCACATCGTCGATCCAGCCGCCGAAATACCCCGACACGAGGCCCGCCACGGTGCCGATCGTGCCGCCCACCGCGATCGACGCGACACCGACCAGCAGCGATACCCGCGCCCCGTACAGCAGCCGCGAGAATACATCGCGACCCAGCTGGTCGGACCCCAGCCAATAGGTCAGATCCCCCGCCCCCGCCGATCCCGGTTCGAGCAGCCGCGTCATGATGTTCTGCCGGTTCGGATCGAACGGCGCCAGCCACGGCCCGAATATCGCGATGAACGTCACCACCAGCAGGATCAGCATGCCCAGCAACGCCCACCGGCTGGTGACGAGGCTTTGCATCGCGCGGCGCCATTCGCGGCGGCGGTAGGAAACCGCCGGAGCGGCCATCTCGTCGACCGCGGCGATCGCGGGGTCTGTATCGGACATGGGCGCGTCCCTTGGTTAAAGTTTCACGCGCGGATCGAGCCGCGCGTAGATCAGGTCGACGACCAGGTTCAGCAGGATGAAGATGCCCGCAAGCAGGATCACGCTGGCCTGCACCACCGGAATGTCGCGCTGGTTGATCGCGTTGAACACCAGCCGTCCAATTCCGGGGTACGAGAACACGGTTTCCACGACGACGACACCTCCCAGCAGAAACCCGAATTCCAGCCCGATCATCGTCACCACCGGCAGCCAGGCGTTGCGCATGGCGTGATGGATCACCACGCGGGTCTCGGAAATCCCCTTGGACCGCGCGGTACGGACGTAATCCTGCCCCAGCACCTCGAGCATCGAGGACCGGATCAGCCGCGCGTTGCGCGCCAGCGTATAGGTGCCCACCGCAAAGGCGGGCAGCACCATGTAATACATCGACCGCGGCAGGTTGCCGAACGCTGTCGAAAAATCGCCCTCGAACAGCGGCTCGAGGAACGGAACCTGCCCCGAGATCGGAAACCACCCCAGATACAGGCCGAAATACAGGATCATCATGATCCCCATCCAGAAATTCGGGATCGACTGTCCCAGCATCGCGATGGTCATGATGCCGCCGTCGATGGGTTTGCCACGATTGAGTGCGGCAAAGATGCCCAGCGGGATCGACAGACCGATGGCCAGGACCAGTGAAAATACCGTCAGTTCGATGGTCGCGGGCATCGCCTCGAGCACGACATCCATCGCCGGCTGACGATAGCTCAGCGAATTGCCGAAATCGCCCTGAAGCGCGTTCCAGACATAGCTGAGGTACTGCACCGGCAGCGGCTTGTCGAAGCCGAGGGCCTCGCGCGCCCGCTGAATCTCCTCGACGCTCGCGTTTTCCGACACGAACAGATAGGTGGGATCGCCCCCCATCTGCAACGAGATGAAACTGATGAGCGTGACGCCGATCAGGACGATGATGCTTTGCAGCAGGCGCCGTACAAGGAATGTCCACATGGCCCGGCTCCCTTACCGAAACGCCGGGCGCGTGGAACGCCGACACGCAGGATCGCCCGGCAGCACCGGGACTTCGCCGAAAAATGTATCGCTGGCCTGCCCGCCCGTCGCCCGTTCCATCGCCGTCCCTTCGATTTGCGTGGTTCCTGCCTTGCAAAGCTTGACAACCGGTTCGATCATCCAACAGGGTATATTTTAGATTGTCGACAGTTAGACAACACAACCATGCACTGCCCGCCGCCGTCAAGCGTCCAGTTCGAGAACATCGCCCTGCACGTCCGGCCCCGGCCGCTCCGCCCAAAGAAGAGGCACCAAATGCTACACGATGCCCCGGATCCTGTCGCGAATACCGCCCCGATCCTGTCGGTCCGCGATCTGAAAACCACGTTTCATCTGTCCCGCACCCTGTCGATCGATGCGGTCGACGGCGTCAGTTTCGACGTCCACGCAGGCGAAACGCTGGCCATCGTGGGCGAAAGCGGCTCTGGCAAATCGGTGACGAGCCTGTCGATCATGGGCCTTCTGCCCAAGGACATCGGGCGCATTTCCGGCGGCAGCGTCCTGTTTCAGGGGCGCGAGATTTCGAAATATTCCGACGTCGAGATGCGCGAGATCCGCGGCAAGGAAATCGGCATGATCTTTCAGGAGCCGATGACAAGCCTGAACCCGGTGCACACCGTCGGCCAGCAGATCGCGGAAATGGTGATCCGCCACGAGGGCCTGTCGAAATCGCGCGCCCGGGCGCGGGCCATCGACATGCTCGCCCTCGTCGGCATCCCCGAACCCAAACGCCGGGTCGACAGCTATCCGCACGAAATGTCGGGGGGCATGCGGCAGCGCGCGATGATCGCCATGGCCCTGTCGTGCGAACCGCGCATCCTGATCGCGGACGAGCCGACGACGGCGCTGGACGTCACCATCCAGGCGCAGATGCTGGAACTGATGCAGGATCTGCAGGACAAGATGGGGATGGCGATCGTCTTCATCACCCACGACCTTGGCGTGGTGGCCAAGGTCGCCGACCGCGTGGTGGTGATGTACGCGGCACAGGTGGTCGAAACGGGGCCGGTCGGGGATATCTTCCGCACGCCGCGGATGCCCTACACCGCCGGTCTGATGAACTCTATCCCGCGGCTTGGCGCGTCGGTGAACAAGGTGCGCCTTCAGGCGATCCCCGGGTCGGTGCCCGCGCTGACGAGCCTGCCGCAGGGCTGCCGGTTCCACCCGCGCTGCGCCTTTGCCACGGATATCTGCCGCGCCGCCCTGCCCCCCCTCGAACGGGCGGGGGACGGCCACATGATCCGCTGTGCCCGCTGGCGGGATCTCGATCTGACCGAAAGGCGCGCGTCATGACCGCATCCGCCGACAAGGCCCCGCTGCTCGAGGTCGAAAACCTGCGAAAGCACTTCCCGATCATGGGCGGCGTCCTGCAACGGCAGGTCAATTCCGTCAAGGCGGTGGACGACGTGTCGTTCACCATCCGGGCGGGCGAGGTCGTGGGCCTCGTGGGCGAGAGCGGGTCGGGCAAGACCACCGTGGGCCGCACGATCCTGCGTCTCGAAGAGGCGACGGGCGGTGCGGTACGCTTCGGTGGGACGGATGTGATGGGCCTGTCGCGCGCAGAACTGCGCAGCTATCGCAAGCGGATGCAGATCATCTTTCAGGATCCCTACGCGAGCCTGAACCCCCGCGAAAAGGTTCGCGACGTGCTGACCCACCCGCTGCGCCTGCACCGCATCGGCACGGCGTCCGAACACAATGACCGGGCCGCCGCGCTGCTCGAGAAGGTCGGTCTGTCGCCGGATCACCTGGCGCGCTATCCGCACGAATTTTCCGGCGGCCAGCGCCAGCGCATCGGCATCGCCCGCGCGCTCGCCGTGGAGCCGGAATTCATCGTCGCCGACGAACCCGTCTCGGCGCTCGACGTGTCCATTCAGGCGCAGGTCATCAACCTGCTCGAGGATCTCAAGGACGACCTCGACCTGACGATGCTGTTCATTGCCCACGATCTTGGTGTGGTCGAGCATATCTGCGACCGGGTGATCGTGATGTACCTCGGCAAAGTGATGGAAATCGCCTCCGCCGCCGATCTCTATGCCCGTCCGAATCATCCCTATACCAAGGCGCTCCTCTCGGCGGTCCCGGTCCCCGAACCGGGCCGCCGCCGGTCGCGCACGATTCTGCGCGGCGACATTCCCAGCCCCATCGACCCGCCGTCGGGCTGTGTGTTCCGCACCCGGTGCCCCATCGCGACGCAGGACTGCGCCCGCATCATCCCGGACCTGCGCCCGCTCGGTCCCGGTCACGCAAGTGCCTGCATTCATACCACCTGACGGAAACCGGGCGCGTTTGGCGACGCAATCCCCCGTCGCGCTTGACAAGAGCAAAATCGCTGGCGCATTGTCCACCTATGGATCGTCGACATTCAACAGATATAAACATACAAATGACCGGCGGAATGATCCCGTCGGCCGCCAGGGGCGAATTGGCTTCGGCAAAACCGGCGAAATCGACTATCAGGGCACACCGTCCAGTCGGGCGGCCGTCTGTAACAGCCCCAAGGACCTGACGCCGTGAACACCGCAAACCCCGTCACGACCAACGCCACCCTGGCAGGCATGCCGCCCGACATCGCGCCGATCGAGAACGTGCCGCTGCGCGTGCAGGTCGCCGACCGGCTGCGCGCCGCCATCCTCAGCGGCCGCCTGAAACCCGGCACCAGCCTCGTGGAGACCGCCCTCGCCGACCAGATGAACGTCAGCCGCGCCCCGATCCGCGAGGCGATCCAGATCCTCGAGAACGACGGCCTCGTCGAAACCATCGCCTACAAGGGCAAACGCGTGAAACCGCTGACCGCCCGCGAAGTCGGCGAGACCTATTCCCTGCGCGAGGTCTTCGAGGTGATGGCCGTCCGCCGGATCCTCGACAACGGCGCGCCGCTCGATCTGTTGCGCGCCCATTGCGACGTCATGACCGCCGCCGCCGCCGCCGACGATTTCGAGGCCCTGATCGCCGCCGACGAGGCGTTCCACCACACTCTGATCACGCTGGCCGATCACGACCTGCTGCGCGCCTCGTGGAAGAACCTGTACCTGCGCATCCACCAGATCATGGCCCTGCGCAACCGCGACGAAAGCAACCTGACCGAAATCGCGAGCAACCACCCGCCCATCGTCGATGCCCTCGAGGCGCGCGACGCCGACCGTGCGATCGGCCTCATATCCGAACACACGCGCATCCTTGCCGCCTTCGATCCCGAGACGATCGTGCAGGCCCTGTGACCTGAACGGACGGTCCCCGACGGGGTCGCGGCACAGGTTGCATCTTTTCCGGCCGGAGGCACCGACAAGAGTGCCGAAGGTCAGTCCATCCATCCAACAGGTGAAAGGAAGATCAATGCCAAGACTCATCCATGTACTGACCGCCGGGGCCACGAGCCTCGCCCTGGGAACGGGGGTGACGGCGCAGATCGCCGACGACACCATCGTCGTGGGCCTCAGCGCGGACATCACCACCTTCGATCCCGCGCAGATCTCGTCGCGCGACAATGCCAACATCGCACGCCACATCTTCGGCACGCTGTTCTCGATGGACGGCGACGGCGTGGCACAGCCCGATCTGGCCAACACGCTGGAAATCTCGGACGACGGTCTGGCCTATGTCTATACCCTGAACGAGGGTCTGATCTGCCAGGACGGCGAGGCGCTGACCGCCGAGGACGTCGCCTATTCGTTCAACCGCGCCGCCGATCCCGAAAACGGGTTCACCGGCAACACGCCCGGCTTCGTCTTCTCCTCCATCGGCTTTCAGAGCGCCGAGGCCCTCGACGATCTGCGCGTGCAGATCAACATCTCCCAACCCAGCCAGATCGCCTTCGGCCTGATCGCCGAGGTCTATATCCACTGCAAGGACAGCTACGAGGCGATGAGCCTCGACGCGGCGTCGTCCGATCCCGTCGGGTCCGGCGCCTACAAGGTGGCCGACTGGTCTCGCGGGTCCGAAATCGTCCTCGAGGCGGTCGAGGGCGCCGACGTCGGCTTTCAGAACATCGTCTGGCGGATCATCCCCGAGGCATCGACCCGCGCCGCCGAACTGATGGCCGGCAACGTCGACATCATCACCAACGTCGCCCCCGACCAGCTCGACGTGATCAACAATTCGGGCGTCGCCGAGGTCGACCCGATCCAGGGCACGCGGCGGATGTACGTCGGTTTCAACCTGTCCGAGGCCATGGCCGACATGCCCGGCGCCGACGCCATCGCCGACCCCGACGTGCGCCGCGCGCTGCAATACGCCGTCGACGTGCCGTCGATCTGTCTGCAGCTCCTCAACTTCGAATGCGAGCGGATGACGGGCATCGTGAACCCGCCCAACGCGAACCAGAGCCTGACGCCCTACCCCTACGACCCGGCGATGGCCGAGGAACTGCTCGACGCCGCCGGCTGGCCCCGCGGCGAGGACGGCACCCGGTTCTCGATCCGGTTCCAGGCGGGCCAGGGCCGCTATCTGAACGACGCCAGCGTCGTGCAGGCCGTGACCCAGTTCCTCACCGACGTCGGGATCGACGTCGACCTCGAGCTGATGGAATGGTCCTCGGTCTTCGTCCCGCTCATCCGCGAGCGTAACGCCGGGCCGCTGTTCTTCCTCGGCTCGGGCGGCGCGCTGTGGTCGCCGCTCTACGACATGGCCGATCTCGGCGCCGTCGAGGCCGGCACGAACTATACCCATTGGGACGATCCGCGCTGGTTCGACCGCTGGGCGACATCTCGGCGGCCCAGACCGAAGAAGAGACCCGCGTGATCATCGACGAGATGTTGCAGGTCTTCTACGACGACGGCCCCTGGCTGCACATGTACTTTCAGCCGGACTTCTACGGCGTCAGCGACCGTGTGGACTGGACCCCCCGCCCCGACGAGAAGGTCTATCTCTTCGACGCCGAGACTCAACTGAACGGATTCTCCCTGACCGTTCAAAACTCGATGCCGGGCCGAAAGGTCCGGCATTTTTTGTGGGCATGGCGATACCGACGGGCCGAAAGATCTGGCGCGGAAAACACCGATTGCCGTCCGCGCCGGAATGCACGACGATCTAGCCTGTCAGCTAGACAGAGGATCTCTGTGATGATCAGTCTTCAGGATGCCAAGAACCGGTTCAGCGCCGTCGTGGACGCCGCCCTGTCGGGCCGCCCGCAAGAGATCTCGCGGCGCGGCAAGCCTGCCGTCGTCGTCGTGTCGGTCGAACAGTACCGGCAACTCGTGACGCAGGCGCGGGCGCGACGGGAAAGTTTCTCGGAGCACTTGATGCGGTTCCCGGGGGGCGAGGATGTGCCCCGCGCGGCGGCGGCCCTGCGGGACGTCGGCTTTTGAGCCATATCCTCGACACCAACGTGATTTCGGGCGCGCGCCGGGCCGACAGGGCACCGAAACTCGCGGCCTGGCTGGCCGTGCAGAACGAGGCGGACCCGTACCTGAGCGTCGTCACGATGGGAGAGATCGAACGCGGCATCCGGCTTCAGGAACCCCGCAATCCGGCCTTCGCCACCGATCTGCGCGTCTGGCTCGACCGGACGGTGACGCTGTTCGCGGACCGCATCCTCGAACTCACGGCACAGGATGCGCAGCACTGGGGCGCGCTTTCGGCCCGGATCGGGCATCCCGGCGCAGACCTGATGATCGCCGCGCAGGCCCTGACGCGCGAGATGACCGTCGTGACCGGCAATGTCGCGGACTTCGACGCGACGGGCGTGCGCCTCCTGGATCCGTTCCGGTAGCGGGCGGTGGTCAGCGCCGGTCCCTTTCGCCGTCGATTCCGGATTGTGTGAATCCCGGAGGCAAACTGGGCCACGGAAACGGTGGGATTACCTGACCGTCGCGGAGTAAAATTCTGCCATTCTGAGACCCGGGGCGGAAGCTGAGGGTCGGGAGATGTATTCTGTGGAACTGTATACCCGGGTGCGCAGAGCGTGCCATGTCGAGGGCATGAGTGAGCGCGAGGCGGGGCGGAAGTTCGGGATCGACCGCAAGACAGTGTCGAAGATCCTGAAGCATTCGGTTCCGCCGGGATATCGGCGCCAAGCGATGCCGCAGCGTCCCAAGCTTGATCCCTTTGTGCCGGTGATCGACCAGATCCTCGAAGAGGATAAGAGCAAACTCAAGAAACAGCGGCACACTGCCAAGCGAATTCATGCGCGGCTGCGCGACGAGCATGGCTTTACGGGCGGGATCACCATCGTCACTGATTATGTGCGTGAGAAGAAGCGGCGGACGCGGGAAGTGTTCGTGCCGCTGTCGCATGCGCCGGGCCATGTTCAGGTCGATTTCGGCGAAACGCTGGGCGTGATTGCCGGTGTTGAGTGTAAGCTGCACTACTTTGCGATGGCGCTTCCGCATTCGGATGCGTTCTTCATCAAGACCTACCCCGCCGAGACGACCGAGGCGTTTTGTGATGGCCACAACGCCGCTTTTGCATTCTTCGGCGGCGTGCCCTTGTCGATCCTCTACGACAATACAACGATCGCAGTGGCGAAAATCCTGGGCGATGGCCTCCGGTTGCGCACCCGCGTCTTTTCGGAATTGCAGTCGCATTACCTGTTCGACGACAAGTTCGGCCAACCGGGCAAAGGCAATGACAAAGGCAACGTCGAGGGGGTGATCGGATATGGGCGGCGCAACTTCCTCGTTCCCGCGCCGCGGTCCGACAGCTTCGATGCGTTGAACACCTGGCTGGAAGATCAGTGCCTGACGCGACAGGGCGACATTGTGCGTGGTCATACCGAGACTGTCGGTGAACGTCTGATGCGGGATCTCAATGCGCTGATGGCGCTGCCGACCACCCCTTACGATGCTTGCGACAGGGTCAGCACCCGGGCGACATCGATCTCCATGGTCCGTTATCGCAACAATGACTACTCGGTGCCTGTCGCTCATGCCCATCACGAGGTTCAGGTTCGTGGGTATGTCCATGAGGTTGTGATCGGCTGCGGGGCCGAGGTGATTGCCCACCACCGCCGGTCCTACGACAAGGCGGACATGGTATTTGATCCGATGCATTACCTGCCGCTGTTGGAGCAAAAGGTTGGGGCGCTGGATCAAGCCGCACCGCTGCAAGGCTGGGATCTGCCGGATGAGTTCGCCACCCTGCGCCGACTGTTGGAGGCGCGGATGGGGAAGAAGGGCAAGCGCGAATATGTTCAGGTTTTACGTCTGCTGGAAACGTTCGAACTGACCCATCTGCATGGTGCGATCCGGCAGGCGCTCGATCTCGGGGCCATCGGCTATGATGCTGTGAAGCATCTTGTCCTGTGCCGGATCGAGAGGCGTCCGCCACGGCTGGATCTCGATATTTATCCCTATCTGCCCAGAGCACAGGTCGGGACGACAGACCCGGCCAGCTACATGAGCCTGATGTCGGGGGTGCCGACATGAGCGACACTCCGCAGGTCTTATTGCAGCATCACCTCAAGGCGCTCCGACTGCCGACCTTCAAGAGCGAATATGGCAAGCTGGCCCGTCAGTGTGCGGCAGAGGGCAAGGATCATGTTCAATATCTGCTGCGGCTTTGCGAACTGGAGCTGATCGAACGCGAACGCCGGATGGTTGAGCGGCGGATCAAAGCCGCGAAGTTCCCGGCCACCAAGAGCCTCGACAGTTTCGACTTCAAGGCGATCCCGTCGCTCAACAAGGTCTTGACCATGGAGCTGGCACGTTGCGAATACGCTGATCGCCGCGAGAACATTATTGCTCTGGGTCCATCGGGAACCGGCAAGACCCACATTGCCTTGGGGCTTGGTCTCGCCGCTTGCCAGAAGGGCCTGAAGGTCCGCTTCACGACGGCCGCCGCGCTGGTGCATGAGTTGATCGAGGCAGCCGATGATCGGCGTCTGCAGCGCCTGCAAAAGCTGATTGTCAGTCAGGATCTGTTGATCATTGACGAACTTGGCTTCGTTCCCCTGAGCAAATCCGGCGCGGAGTTGCTGTTCGAAGTCATCTCGCAGCGCTATGAGCGAGGATCAATCGTCATCACGTCCAATCTGCCGTTTGATGAATGGACCGAAGTCTTCGGATCCGAGCGCCTTACCGGCGCCATCCTCGACCGCCTGACCCACCATGTTCACATCCTGGAAATGAACGGCGACAGCTACCGGCTACGACAGAGCCGCAAACTCCAAGACTGAAACCGCAAAAACAGCAGCAATGCTGGCCTGCGGCCAGCGCACTCTGGCGCGCGTCAGCTACTTGGCGAGCACACGCGCCAGAGCGCCGCGAACATCCAGGCCGTGGCCCCATTTTGCGCCGGTAAATGGTCCCTTTTGTCGCCGAGATTGACACGAGGGTTTTGCGCGGCCGACCATTGAGCGCCGCGGCGACGGCCCGGAGGTCGCCGGGCCGGTGCGGGCTGAGGTCCGTTCCCTTGGGAAAGTACCGGCGCAACAGCGCATTGGTGTTCTCGTTCGTGCCGCGTTGCCATGCATTGCCCGGCAGGCGATTTGCATGGCAAATCTGCCGAGTATCCGTCTTGGTCAAGTCGCCTTTTCTGCCCATTTCCGATGATCGCGCAGCAGAGCGTTTGCAAGGACCAGCAGCTTCCGCATGACCGCTGTGATCGCAACTTTTTTCTCTTTCCCTGTGGCGATGAGTTGATCATATTTGGCTTTCAGATCCGGATTAAACCGGATCGCGACCAGAGCAGGCATGAAGATAGCGTGTCGCAGACTTGGGCGGCCACCTTGTATCCGCGCCTTTCCCTGCCATTTCCCAGAAGCTCTGTGACATGGGCGCGAGCCCGGCAAGGCTGGCAACTTGTTTGCTGTCCAAGGCACCGATCTCCGGCATATCCACGAGAATGAGGAGCGCTGTTGTCTTCCCAATTCCGGGGATGCTGGACAGAATTTCCAGCCGTTCGCTCATGTGCTGATCCTGACTTGCCAGGTTCAGCATCGACGCATCAATTTTTGCAGTATCGCTTTCGATCTGGCGTAGACGCCTTTCCAATTGCTGCTTTATGAGAGCGTTAGAAGCCGTACCCCTACGTGCTTTGGCGGCTATACGATCTTTAATGAGTGCCCGCCGTGCAGATAATAACTCTCTCAGATCATACAGATTTGCTGCGCAGATGGGCTTTGGGACCAGCTGCAAGGCCGCACCCATCTTCGCCAGCATCTCGCAATCCACACGATCTGTCTTCGCCAGCTTGCCACTGGCTTGCGCAAACCGGCGCGCCTGTTTTGGGTTCACTTTGACAAACGGTATGGCAGTTGAACCAAGCGCTTGCTCCAGCTGCCGATGATACGCACCGGTAGCCTCGAAAATGATCACCGACGCCGGCTGCAATCCAATCCATTTTGTCAGTTGCACATGCCCAGTTCTGCTATTGAGAAACTGCGTGTGTTCGCCGTCGCTCAGGCAGTGAACATCAAGTGTGTCTTTGGAAATGTCGATGCCAATGGTATTGTCCACGTGTCTTTTCCCTACCTTGTCTTGTCATGCGGGCCCGAAGCCCAGGTATCCGTTCAGGTCATCAGAAAAGACGGGGGCGACCATACTCGGCAACGGTCCTCAAAGACCAAGAGGGGAACGGTCCGACCCCCGCCACTGCCCGTCATAAATGACGTGCACGGAAGTGGCTCCACAATCACACAGAAGCCACCTCATTCATAAGACAAGTGGGGGCTCCGAGGGTCGCAGAAGTAGACCGGCAGACCGTGCCCGATCCTCAGATCGGCGTGACGCGCCATTTCAGCAGCCCGACTTTGGACATAGAGCGCCCCGGTCAGATCGCCTCATGACTGATCCGTGTGGTCCGTCCTCGGGAAAGTCGAGGTGCAGTCGAGGTGCAGTCGAGGCGCAGTCGAAGTGCAGTCGAAGTGCAGTCTGCGCGAGATCTGCTCCGGGCTCCATGCCCTGACCCCCATTCCGTTCGGGCGCCTGTGCTGACGCGGCCATGTCGGCGACCTCCACGAACTTGCGACGGACATGGACCATGCAGGCTTGCTCCGTGGCGAGCCCTGCGCCGAACAGGCCGTTGAATCCGGTAAAACCGTCGGCATGCACGGTGTCCTTGTAGCCCGAGAGGTGGGCGGAAGGGTGTTCGCCCTTCCGGTCCACACTGAACTGATACCACGCGCAGGGGGGCGCCTGTCCGCACCATGGACGTTCATCGCGCACGTAGCTCCAGAACCGTGTGTCAGGCGACACGACAAACTGGCCCTCTGGCGACATGAGGAACTGGCCCCCTCGATAAGCTGAGAGGGAAGTCTGGATGACCAATCGAACAGTTGAGACGCTGCCGCAGACCGAGGGTCTGCGGAGGGATGAGATGAAGGAGCCGGATGATGTTTCGGCCATGCTGAGGCTGAAGTTTCTCGGATGGGGAGCCCGCCGGATTTCTGCGGAGCTTGGGTGCTCGAGGAGCCGACGCGTCGCACCTGACTGTGCAGTGGAGATGGACACGAATGCCTACTCGGTCCCATGGCGCTTGATCGGCGAGCGGGTCCGCGTGCTGGTCACGGCTGAGACGGTGCGGGTTACCCATGCCGGCGTCGAGGTCGCCTGCCACCGGCGCAGCGCCGGCCGCCGCGGTCGGATCATCGACCCTGTCCACTTTGCCGGGGTGGCAGGTTCAGCGGGCCGCGCCAGGACACCTGCTGACGGGGTTGAGGCGCTGATCGGGGTGTCGGCACTGCTGGCGTCGAATCCGCGCATCACCGTCTGGATGCGCCGGTCCAGTGTGCCCTTGGACCGGTGTTCCTCGACCACGGCCTTCAGCTTCTCGGCGCCTGCGACGGGATAGATCACATCCATCACCCGGCCCTCCGGGGCGTCGGCTGCCGCCATGGCGATATCGACCAGCAGGCGTTCTTTTCCATGCGCCCGCTCGATATCCTTGGCGATCGCCCCGACCGCCCCGATCGCCCGGCGCCGCGACCGCGTCTGCAACCGGTGAACGATCTCCAGCAGAAGATCGACGAGGCCGTCGATGATCATGCCCCGGCGTTCCATCAGGTACAGTGCAAAGACGCCCAAACGCCGGACATCACTGTGCCGTCGCATTTCGGCGGCGTTCGCCGGTTCACTCGAACCGGTGGCGTGCTCCGGCTCACCGCCATCGACACGGCAACTCAACCGCCGGACCCAGGCCGGATCGATCCCGGTCAAAAGATCATAGGGCAGATCAGGCCTCTCGACGCAATCCAGCCGGTCGCAAGCCGAAAGGATGCACTCCGGCGATGCCGCGCCGGCATCGAGCTTCAGGCTCAGAAAACCGGTCGATGCCATCGGATCCGCCAGGCTGGCATCGAGCCGAACCCGCACGTCATCCGACAAGCGCTCGACAACTCCGGCCAGCAGGTCTTCGACGAAATCATGCCGCGCACCGCGGACCAGGCGCTCCATGATCTTGTCCGACGGAACGAAAACACCGAGTTCGGCGCATCGGCGATATGCTTTCTCCGCATGCTCCTCGATCGAACGGGCGGAATTCCGGCAAAACGTCGATAGCCAGGACCGGAATTCCCTGCGGTCGCGGTCGGCGCCCGACGGACATCGAGATGGCGAAGAACCGCCGCCCGCTGACGGCGTGCATTCACGTGATCAAATCGAAATCCGGCCGGATCGGGGACGGCGAGCCCGAGTTGCTCGGCGAGATAGCGCAGGCCCTCATCATCGATGTCACCATCGCGCGACGGAAACCGGCCATGCTGCCAAAAGAAGCATAGCTGAAATGCCGCTCAGACCCGCCACAGCCGGTTGAAACCGTCCACCCATGCGATCTCGTCTGAACCAAGGCTCCAGATCTCCATGAACGATCGTTCCGGCATGTCCCCTCCGCCGCTTGTCCCCACCAGCTTCAAAGGTCGAAACGGTTGGGTCAATGCCAAGGTTGTTCATGACACGTTCTACAAGACGTCAGTATATGCGCGTTCGAGCCTGTTGGGCCTACCGGGCAGGCGAGCGCATCGAGTGCCGGCGCGAGGGCCGCTGCACGACGACACCCGCAAGCAGGGCATCGAGGAAACGTTCATCGTCGCCCCCGAGCGTGCCCCGGCCTGGGCGCAGGACCGGTCCGCGCTCTGGAACGCGGCCGAGGCCAGCGAGACCCGGCGCAACTCCGTCACGGGGCGCGAATGGGAGCTGGCCCTGCCGTCCGAGATCGGCCCGGCCGAGCGGTCACAGATCGTCCGCGACTTCGCGCAGGAGCTCGTCAGCCGCTTCGGCGTGGCCGTCGATGTGGCGATCCATGCGCCGCACTGTGAAGGCGACCAGCGCAATCACCACGCCCACGTCCTGACCACCACCCGGCAACTTGAACCGGAGGGGTTCACGGCCAAGACGCGGGTTCTCGATTCCGCAAAAAACGGCGGCGTCGAGATCGAGCAGATGCGCGGTGTCTGGGCCGAATTGCAGAACCGCGCTCTTGAGCGCGTCGGGGAGGTCGAGCGCGTCGGTCACCGATCACCGGTCGCTGGAGGCGCAGCGGGAAGCGGCGCAGGAACGCGGCGAAGAGCTAGAGGCCGAGGAGCTGGACCGCGACCCGGAGCTGAAGCTGGGACCGGCGGCCAATTCGATGGAGCGGCGCGAGAAAGCCTCCGCCGCGCGCGAGGACCGGGAGTATGTCCCGGTTAGGGAACGCGGGGCCGTGGTCCATGCCGCCCGTCAGGCCCGTGAAGCCTTCCGCGACATGCACGAGCGGCTGGACGCGGTGCTGAACAAGCCGCGCGAACGACTGGACAACGAGGACGCGCGGGAACGCGAGTTGGAGAAAGAATGGAAGATCGAAAAGGCGCGCGAGCTGGACCGGGGGCCGACGCATGGTCTTTGACCTGCCACACGTCTTCGACGGGATCGGGGCCGTGTGTTTCGACGCCTTCGGAACGCTGGTCGAGATCATGGACCGGCCAGGCGCGTTTCTGCCGCTTCTACGGGCGCTTCCGGGAGCCGCGCGGCTGGAGCTGAAGTACCGGCTGAAGCGCGAGGATCGGTCATCAATCGACTGGCCCGATTTGCTTGGCGTCAAGGTCAATCCCATTGTCATGGGGGAGGTTCACTGGCTGGTCGCGGCCGAGGTGTTCTCTGTCGCCATGCGGCCCGGTATGGCTCCTTTCAGTGAGCCGCGAGGCGTTGTTGCACAACTGCGGTCCGAGGCGTGACCTCCCCTTTCCCCTGTCCCCGTTGGTCTCAGGCGACGCGGATGATCTCGGTGGTGCTGATGTTCTCGGCGCCCGGTAGATGTGCGAGGCGACGGGTGTTTACGTGCTCTAACACGCGGTCTCCGATATCGCTTTCAAGGCAGACCACGCCCGCGTCGACGCGACAGTCGATCTCTTTGACGACGAAAGCGTCGCGTTAGGGATCAGAGTGGATGGCTTTGAGTTCCAGTGTCGGACCCGCCATTCGCCGTGTGCCCCCGGTGTGATGCCGGCCCCTCGGGCTGGACAGGACGAAAAGACCGTCAAACGCCGCGTGCAGGGATCGGTTGCAACACCGGATGGGCGTGTCGTCAGGCAGGAACTACAACCCTTGATTGTGAAGGGGCCCCCGCCGATAGTCCAACCGGGCAGGATCCGGATCGTCGCGATGCGCTTTGCCGAAGCCTGTGCGGTAACGGGTAGTGGGCCGATATGAACCATCATGACTTAGAGAGACCGGTCGGCGCGGCATCCGTTCCCGTGATCCGCTCTGGACCCGACGGTCGTATCGCGCTCAGCAATGCCGCGGCAAACACCCTGTTCGGGTACGATCTCTGCACCGCGCCGGGCTTGAGTATCGACGATCTGTTTCCGGATGTGTCCGTCCCCGATCTGGCGGCACGGATCGTTCCGCCGGCGACGACCATCGCCCTGGACGCCGCCACCGCCAGGCGACACGACGGACGGCTGCTTGTCGTCCGGATGCAGGTGTCCGCGTGGACCGATGCAAGGGACGGCACGCATCACACCGTCGTCATGGAAGACCCGCGCGCAACGGCGGTGGACGGCGGCCCCGGCCGGATCGAGATGGAACTCGACAGTAACGCCGTGGAGGCCGCCCGCATTGGCGTGTTCTCCTACCGGCCGATCGAGGACAGCGTCGAGGTCTCGCGAATCTGGCGCGAGCTTCTCGAGATAGGGGCGCTCGAGGATATCGACGTGCAGCGCGAATGGCGCGACCGGGTGCACCGCGAGGATCTGGTCAGGGTCCTAACGGCTGTGGACGGATGCGCCGCAAGCGACCGGGAGCGCGACCGTGTGGATTATCGCCTCCGATCGCGCGACGGGACGCGCTGGAAGTGGATACAGGCCGATATATCGATCCGGGACAGGGACCTGACCGGCCGTGTGACAAGGCTGATTGGCGCGATGACCGACATCACGGAGCGCAAGACCCTCGAGGAGGATTTGCGCGCCAGCACCGCGCAAATCCAGTCGAGCTTCGACAGCGCGCCGATCGGCAAGGCCATTGTCGGTCTCGACGGACGCTGGCTGAGGGTGAACCAGGCCCTGTGCACTTACCTGGGCTATTCGCGCGGGGAGCTCATGGACGTCGATTTCCAGGCGGTCACGCATACGGACGACGTCTCCGCCAATCTGGAAAACCTCGGGCTGCTCGTCAGCGGGGAAAAGTCCGTCTACCGCGTCGAGAAGCGGTATATCCGAAAGGACGGCACGATCGTCTGGGGAATGCTCAACGTGGCGCTGGTCAACGGGCCGGACGGCAAGCCGGATCATTTCGTCTCGCAGATATTCGACACCAGCGAACAGCACCGCCTGAACGCACTGAAGAGCGATTTCGTCTCGACCGTCAGCCATGAACTCCGAACGCCGCTCACCTCGATCCTGGGGGCGCTGACTTTGCTGGATACCGAGGACACGGACGATTTTTCCGAGGACGTGAAGCGCCTGCTCTTCATTGCCCGGCAGAACGGCGAGCGGCTGCACCGCCTGGTCAACGACATCCTCGATTTCGAGAAATTCTCCAGCCGCACCCTTCAGGTCAGCCTGATACTCGAGCGAATCGTCGGCCTGGTGGAGGAAGCCTTGCTGACGAACCTCCATTTTGCGGACAAGTACGGCGTCAAGTTCGAAATCCGCTGCGAGGACCGGTCGCTGGCGGGCTTCGTCGATCCTGGACGGTTTCAGCAGATAATGGCGAACCTTCTGTCCAACGCAACCAAGTTCGCGGTGGGGGGATCGACGGTGGATATCGCCATCGAGAAAGTCGCGGACGCCGTCCGTATCTCGGTCTCCAACGAGGGCACCGGCATCCCCGAGAGCTTTCGCGAGTCCGTCTTCACCCCGTTTTCGCAAGCGCCGGGTGCCGTGGGGCAGAGCCGTGGGGGCACCGGGCTGGGGCTGAACATCACGCGCCAGCTCGTCCGGCAAATGGATGGCGACATCGGGTTCGACAGCAACCCAAGCGAACGCACGACCTTCTGGTTCACCGTTGGCATCGAGACCGACGACGACTAGATGCCGCAGTTCGAGAGGCCGGGCGGCGTCCGCCGGCCGCCCTCAGAATTTTCTGCCGACGAAGCTGAACGGCCGTGGCTTCTTCTGCTTTTGCGCGCAGCGCTGTCTGGCCCGCGACATGGCGCGCTGGAACACCTGGTCGATGTCACTCAGCTCGCCGGTGCCCGGACGGATCGGATTGCCGATCGAGACATCGAGGTCGAGGGGGGTGCCGTCGTCGTATTCGGTCATCCGGTCGTCGAGCAGGGCCTGCACGTTCGATTCGAGCTGTTCGGATGTCGTTAGGGTCGCCTGCCTCGAGACCGCGATGAAATAGCCGTTGCCCACATAGCTGATGACGTAACCGCCGGGCCGCAGGATATCGTCGATGGCATCGCCGACCTCGGTGAGCGCGTAGGCGAATTCCGCAGCGCTCGCGCGGGCGTGGATGGCCTCGGAGCGATCTATCTTGACCGCGAGGATCTGCGATCCGTCCAGGCCCGCGCGGGACAACTGCGTCAGGTAGTTGCGGATTGCATTGCTGTCCAGGATCTGTCCCCTGCCGCCGATCTCGAATATCCGGCCGTGGTCGCTCTCGCGCGTCCGCGCGTCGTCTTCGGCCGCGTTTCGGGCCGCGTCGTAGGCCTTGCCGAGGTCATGTGCCGATCGCAACCGCGCCCCCAGCTCCACGAGATCGAATGGTTTGGTTGCATAGTCGGTCGCACCCACGCGGAACGCCCGCTCGACGTAATTCCGCTCGACCATGGCCGTGAGCATGATGATCGGCGTCTTGCGGTGCGCGGGCAGGTCGCGGATCCTAGAAACCAGTTCGATACCGTCCATCTGCGGCATGTTGATATCGACCAGAAAACAATCGTACGCGGGGTCCGCCTGCGAAATCGCGGCGAGAGCCTCTTCGCCCGACGAGGCCGTCCCTACATCCGCAAAACCCAGTTTCCGGGCGAATTTGGGCAGCAGTTCGAGGATGAAGGGCTCGTCGTCGACTGCGAGGATCTTCATGGCATGCCTCACGAAACAAGTGGATCGTTAACAAAAGACCGCAGAATGCCGTCAGGCAGATCTACAGTGGTGGATCCAGCGAGGTCGCAGCGTCTTCCCGAACGCATCGTCTTGTTTCCCAACAAACAAGAAAACTATGACCGAAACAAGGCACCGGACGGTATACTCACCCTGCGGCTGGCACTTTTTTTGGAAAAATCGCCGCTTTCCGGTCGACGATTTGCGCATCTCGCGCGGAGCGCAGGGTAGGGTCTGGCTAGCCGCGCACGGCCGCCAGTCCGGCGCGGGTCTCGTCGGTCGCCAGTTCGTCGTCGAGCCATCGGAATTCCGCCCGTGCGACGGCGCGGTTGCCGCTGTTGAGGTAGGCATAGGCCCGCAGGATCGACAGATCGCGGCGCAGCGTGCCGTCAAGCGCCTCGAGACCATCGAAATAGACGATGGCTTGGGCATAGTTCTCTTCCCGATGGGCCCGGACGCCGCGTTGGTCGAGGATGATGGCCTCGACGGTGCGGCGCCGCTCGATATCGAAGTCCGTCGCGGCCGCGATGCGCGAGGCCGCGTCCGTCATCTTGCGTGCGAGAAGCGAGAGGGCCATGCCGTAGCGTGCGTCGCGCGGCACAGTGCCGCCGAGGCCGCCCTCCGCCGCGGAAGTGAACAGCGCGAGCGCCTCGAGCGGCCTGTCGGAGGTTATGGACGCACCATGCCCGCTCATAGGCGACGTCGAGGGAGCGCGGACTGGTCGAACGTGCGGCGCAGGTACGGAAATCGGCGGCCCGCGACACCGCGCGATAGGCGATGCTGATCAGGATGAAGTTGAAGACCGCCCAGCCGCCGACGACGACCAGAACCGTGTGGTCGCCCGGAAAGGCGTACCAGCGGATGCCGAGGGCGACGATCCCGGCGAGCATGAAGATGAAGATGATCGTCAGCGGCCAGTGGATCGGCGAGATGTAATCCTCGTCCAGCGTCTCGTCCTTGGCCGTCACGTTGAACGTCGCACCGCGCGGTTTGAAGATCGTGCGCAGGACCGCGCGCGCCAGATAGGGGGCCTGCGCCACCTCGTAGACCTCCGAGATAAGTGGCCACCTGAACCGGGCGTAGAGCGCATTCTGCACCATGAACGACACCGCAAGATAGCCGAGCATGTAGGCCAGCACCTCGTCGAAGGTCGCCACGAAGATCTCGATCCCGAAGAACAGGTAGACCAGCGGCACGAACAGATAGAACAGCCGCATCAGCGGAAACAGCCAAAAGCTCATGGAATTGATGTAGCAGACCCGCTGCGACAGGCGCAGGCCGGGGCGGAACAGGGGGTTTTTCAGCATCAGCATCTGCATCATGCCCGCCGCCCAGCGTCCGCGCTGTTCGATGAACGTGGCGAACGTCTCGGGTTGCAGGCCCGCGATCATCGCCCGGTCGATATACAGGCTCTTCCAGCCGCCCGAATGGATCTCGAGGGCGGTTTCGGCGTCCTCGGTGATCGTCTCGCCGGCAAAACCGCCGACGGAATCAAGAGCCTTGCGCCGCAGCAGCGCCGCCGAGCCGCAGAAAAACGCGCCGTCCCAGCGGTCGAGGCCGCGGTGGATCAGGCTGTAGAACATCTCGTTCTCGGGCGGGCATTCCTCGACCAGTTCGAGGTTACGCTGGATCGGGTCCTTGTTGATGAAAAAGTGCGGCGTCTGCACCAGGAACAGTTCGGGATCGTCGACGAAATGGTTCACGGTCCAGGCGAGGAAATCGCGGCTGGGCACGTGATCGGCGTCGAACACCACGACCAGATCGCCCGACAGGTTCTCGAGGGCGGAGGACATGTTCCCGGCCTTGGCGTTCTCGTTCTTGGCGCGGGTCACATAGGTCACGCCCAGTTCGGCGCACAGCGCCTGCAACTCGGCCCGCCGCGCCTTCGAGCGTTCCGCCAGGTCCGCGTCCGACGAATTGCATCGCTGATCCGTGCCGCCGTCGTCGCACAAGACCACCGTCCGCTTGTCGTTCGGATAGATCATGTTCTTGGCCGCGGCGAGCGTGACGCTCAGCATTTCGGACGGCTCGTTGTAGGACGGCACGAGGATGTCGACCGTCGGCAGATCCTCGGGCGCGACCATTTCGGGGAATTTGCGGCGTGTCGGGTCGGCGCCGATGAAGGCATTCAGAAAGAACACCATGATCGAATAGCTCTCGACGATGAGCAGCATGACCGCGACAACGAACGAGATGGTCAGACCCGGATCGGGCATCGTTTCGAGGACGCGCCAGAGATAGTAGCGCAGGACCACGAGGCTTGCCGTCGCCAGCAGGAAGAACCGCGCCACGAGGAGGCGGGCGTAGGGTTTCAGCAACGCCACGACGGCGACGGCGACGATACTGAGGAAGGCCTGGCCGCTGGTGGAAATCGGCACGCTGACCATCGCTGCGATGACGATGGAAAACAGCAGCCAGAGCACCATTTCCGGCCAGGCCTGCGTGCGCGATGGTGTGCTGGCCGCGCTCATGACGCGGATCCGGTGGCTGAAATATTCATGATCATTACTCTACCGGCGGTGCTGCGAGGGGCGAGATCATGCGGTTGCCGCCGCCCGCGGGTTCTGTTCCCGCGACGGCGGCGACGCCGATCTGGCGGTCCTGAATGGGCAACAGCGCCTCTTCGATGCTGCCAAGAACGCAATTGCGCAACATCACCTCGAGCACGTTGGTGCCACGCGGCAATATCCGCTCGGCGCCCGCAATACGGCGAAAGGCAAGAACGCAATTCGTCGATCCGCCGCTGCGCCATTCAAGATAGAAATAGGTGCCCAGCGTGTCGCTGCCCCGGCGCAGGTTTTCGTCGGAAACGCGGGCGAAAGGCACCGGGACGCCCTCGGTGCGCGACATGAAATCGGCAAGCGAGAACCGTCCGGGATTGCGTCCGTCGGGGACCCGGGCGCGCAGCCACAGAAAATTGTCGCCCTCGATCGTGGTCTCGTTGACCAGCCCGATGATCTGTTCGGCCTCGGACCCGAGGCTGCGTTGTATCGCGACCATCGCGCCCTGCGGGGCCGCCCATCCATGATCGAGGCGTTGCTGCACGAACTGCCGGGACATCTGAAGTGTCTCGACGCTGAGGTTTCCGAGGAACGGCGATGCAACGCAGGCCGCCATCGCCAGCACGAACGGCAGGCCGATCAGGCGCGCCGTGCGCCGAAGGAGGGGGCGCGCGGTTCGCATCATCCCGTCTCCGCCAGCGGACCGACGGTCCTGTTTCGCCCTGATTTCTTCGCCGAGTAGAGTCTCTTGTCCGCAATCTCGAGCAGTTTCGGCAGCGTGTCCGCATCGGACGGCCAGGCCCCGATGCCGGCCGAGAACCGCAACGCCATGTCTTCGGGCAGCAGGATGTTTCCGGCGGCGGCGACCACCTCGCGCAGGCCGGCGATGCGGCTGTGAAGCGACTGGATGTCTATCCTGCCCAAAAGGATGAGGAATTCCTCGCCGCCGAGGCGAAAGACGCGATCGTCGCTGCGGAACCCGCGGCGCAGACAGGTTCCCAGCGCGACCAGGACCTTGTCGCCGACACCGTGCCCCAGCCGGTCGTTGACCTTCTTGAAATGGTCGATGTCCACGATGACCGCAAAGACCTGTCCATCCTCGCGGGAGGTCGTCATGGCCTCGAACTCTTCGGTCAGGGTGCGGCGGTTCAGCAATCCGGTCAGCGGATCGGTCCGCACCTCGTCCGTGATGCGCCGGTTCTGAGACAGCACGTCGTCGAGCCTCGCGTCCGTCGCGTCGAGAGCCCGGGACAGGGCTTGCTCGACCTGCTTGCGCGTCGTGATCTCGAAGAAGACGAAGGCGAAGCCGATGACGCTGCGCCGGCGTGCGCCGTGAGAGCCGTAGATCGTCGTCATCCGGACCTCGAACTCAGCGTCCCCGACCTTTATCTCAGGCGGATTGTCGAGCCGTTCGCCTGAGACCGCCACGGTCATGATGTCGGCCAGCGCCGGCAGGTCATGGACCCCGGGGGCGGCCGTCCAGTCCATCGGAAAAGTGGCCTGCGCCGCCCGGTTCGACGCGATGATCCTGCCGTCCCTGCTCAGGACCAAGACGGCGTTCGGAAGGCTGTCGAAAATCATTTCCTTGGCGATCAGCGATATCTGGAAGAAGTTGCCGAACGAGATCAGGCCGACATAGGCGACCAGCACGAACGAGAACAGGAAGGGCGTCGGATCGAACCCGGCGATGCCGATGCCGAAAACGACATAGCCCACGTTCGCCATGGTGGGTATTGCCGTCATGACCAGCAGCACGGCATACATCAGACGCTCGACCCCCGACGTGCGGACGGCGCCGCGCGCCAGCAGCACGAAGCTTGCGACGATGAACGCGTAGAGCATGGCCGCGTCGGCGAAGAAGAGCGGGCCGTGATCGTAGGCGACCGGCGCGCCCGGGGCCGTATCGATCGCCGCGGTGCCGGCGCCGTAGAACAGGCCGTGAATCGGGTTCGTCATGGCCGCTAGCGTGGCGATGGCTGGCACCACGATCAGTAAGCCCAACTGCCAGCGCTGCACGGGCCCGGTCTCGTTCCGGGTATAGCGATAGACGAACAGGAACCACGCCACCGGCAACAGGCCGACGCCGGGGAAGGCCAGCGTGCTCCACAATATTTTGCAATCGGCGGTCTCGCTGAACAGCTCCATCACCACCGCGAAGAGCCAGGCGACGAGGGCCCAGTTCGCCGTGAGGAAGAAGCGCCTGCCGTTGAACGCGGGCTGGTAGCGAATCCAGATCGTCATGGCGATGAACGTCGGCAGAAGCGCCAGGACAAAGTAGTCCTGCACCTCTCCGGCCCGCAGTTCCATGCACGACAAAAGACCGGCCTGCGTCAGCATCGACGGCGATTCTGCGCAAACCGTGCCTCCGCCGGAACGCGCACCGTCCGCGTCGACGGGTCCGAACGGTACGTCACGTGTCGGCCGCGATCATGGATCGCATGAAGTCGCGGACCCGCGCGCCGAATTCGGGATGCTCCAGGGCGCTGGCCATGGTGCATTCGATGAACCCGATCTTGGAGCCACAATCGTAACGTTTCCCCTCGAAGCGGTAGGCGTCGATGCCGGGATCGCCGATCAGGCGTTCCAGGGCGTCGGTCAACTGGACCTCGCCCCCCGCCCCCGGCTTCTGCTCGCCGAGCATCCGCATGATCCGGCCGTCGAGGACATAGCGCCCGACGATGGCCTGGTTGCTTGGAGCCTCCTCTGTCTTGGGCTTCTCGACGACACCGCGCATGTCCGCGTGGGCGCCGGGGTGCGGCAGGTCGGCGTCGACGATGCCATAGCTCTGGACCATGTCCGGCGCGACCGATTCGACGGCGACGAGGCTTCGCCCTGTGGTCGCGTGGATATCGATCATCTGCTTGAGAACCGGCACATCCGCCCGCATCAGGTCATCGGCGAGAAGGACGGCGAAGGGTTCGTCGTCGTCGATCACCGGAGCGGCGCAGGCGACCGCATGGCCGAGACCCAGCGCCTCGGCCTGGCGGAAATAGATGCAGGCCACGTCCTTGGGAACGATGCTGTTCAACTGGTCGGCGATGTCGTCCTTGCCTTTGTTGCGAAGGAGCATGTCGAGTTCGGGGTTGGCGTCGAAATGGTCCGCGATGGAGCGTTTGGTCCGACCGATGACGAAGATCAGGTGGGTGATGCCCGCCGCGATCGCCTCTTCGACGGCGAACTGGATGATCGGCTTATCGATGACCGTGAGCATCTCCTTAGGCTGTGCCTTGGTCGCGGGAAGGAACCGTGTTCCCAGGCCGGCGACGGGGAATACCGCTTTCCTCACGGGTCTTGTCATGTGGCACCTCTTTCTGTCGCCGGGTGGAACCAGGACGTCGGGTCAGACCGGACGGTTCGACCGACACCGCCGTCGACACATGGACGCCTCACGAAACTAAACTCTTCTTATAGTTGATTTCCTTTTAAGTGTAGACAGTTGTACCATGTTTCAGGGCCGACGGCAAGAAACTGCCGATCCTGCCGGAGGCGCGGAGATGGATATCGCGCGCGCGATGCCGCCGCGTGCATCTGCCCTAGATCGCCGGAACCGTAAACCAGAAGACCGTCGTGCCCTCGGGGGTAGAGTCGAAACCGATGGCGCCGCCCATCTGCTCGACGATCTGACGGGTGATGCTCAGCCCGAGGCCGGTTCCGCCGCGATTCCGCGTCGATACGGGCAGGGCCTGAAGGAAGGGCCTGAAGATCATGTCGCGGAAGGCCTCGGGGATCGGCTCGCCCGCGTTGGCGACCGACACCCGGACCATGTCGTCCCGGCGCTCCGCCGCCACTGAGATGTCGCTGGCGGGGGTCGCGAACTTCGCCGCGTTGGACAAAAGGTTCGTCATCACCTGCTGGAACCGCCCGGGATCGACCCTGCACGACAGGGACCGATCCCCGGGCGCCACCGCGAACCCGACACCGTAGATATCCGCGACCGCCCGGTTGGCGAGCGCCGCCTCGCCCATCATGTCGGCGACGTTCTGGTCCGAGGACGAAAAGCGCATCTGCCGGGCCGAGAACTTTTCGAAGTCGAGGATGTCCTCGATAAGGGCGCCGAGGCGCTTGCCGTTTTCTTCGGCGATGTATAGGAGGCGTCGGGCCTCGTCCGAAAACGGCTCTTCGTCCATCAGGGACAAAAGGGTCAGCGACCCCAGGACCGAGGTCAGCGGGGTCCGCAATTCATGGCTGACGGTCGCCACGAACTCGCTCTTGAGTTCGGCGAGACGGCGCCGTTCCGTGATATCGACGATCTGCGACACGAAATGTTCGGGGGTGCCGTCGGCATCCCGGACCAGGGCGATATTGCACAACCCCCACATGACGGCGCCGTTCGCCCGGACATAGCGCTTTTCGATCTGGAAGGCGGGCACCTCCCCCTCGATCAGCCTGGCAAGGCGGTCCCGGTCGGCCGCGTGGTCGTCGGGATGGGTGACGTGGCCCATGCCGATCGCCAGCATGACGTCCATGTCGTGGCCGATCAGGTCGCACAGCGCGGCATTGACCTGTTCGAACGTGCCGTCGAGGCGGAGGATCGCCTGGCCGACGATGGGGTTCTCGAACGACGACCGCAGCCGGTCCGTCATGCGGCGCAGCCTGCTCTCGGCGTCCTTGCGGTCCGTGATCTCGCTCGTCGCGCCGATGAGCCGAGTCGGGTGGCCGTCGTCGATTGATCCGACCGCCGCGACGTCCGTCTGCATCCATCGCCAGCGCGTCCCATCCCGCGCGCGCAGGCGGTATTCGCAGGTCGCCCGCGCCGCCTCGCCCGACAGGCAGCGGCGCACCGGGTCGAGCGCGGTGTCGAGATCGGCGGGATGCACGCGCGCGCGCCATGCGTCTTGGACGTCTTCGGGCGCGGTGTCCGGCATCTCGAGCAGGTCGCGCCAAATGTCCGACACCGCCACCGATCCGTCGCCCGGATCGAATTCGAAGACCCCGATCCGCGCGCCCCGGATCGCGTTTTCGGCGCGCTCCCGCTCGCGAACCGCCCGTTGCCGCCGGTCGGTCTCTTTGGTCGTGTTCCGCAGGGCAAGGGCATAGAGGTTTCCGCGGTCGGGTTCCGTCAGGATCGTCACCTGGACCGTGAGGAAGATCGGCCGTCCCGTTCCGTCCCGCGCCGCCATGTCGCGGATGACGGCGTCGACGTTCGGCCGCTCGATCGCGGCGTCGAGCGCGGTAACGGAAGCGTCGGGAAGGACCTCGTGGATCGACAACTTCGTCAGGCCGTCGACGGAATGGCCGAACAGGTGGCCCGCAGCCCGGTTGCAGCGCAAAATGGCCCCCTCCGGCCCGAGGATCATCAGGGGGATGCGCATCTCCTCGAACGCATGGGTGATCATGCTGTCGTTCATCGTCCGGCTTTGCACGGGCCTCACCTCCAGGTTGTGCCGACGGTCTGCAAGACAGATCCGGTTCACCGTTTTTGGCGGCAACGGCACACCCGGCGATTTCTGTTGTGCGTTCAGGATGACACAGTCAGCCAAGAAATGCCTAAAATCCACATCCAAATATCCGCCATCGGCAAATTCTGCTGAACTACGGAGCTGGAAACCACGTAATCTGCGCTACAACTGTAGGTAGAATCTGTTTGGAGCCGTCATGTTGGGTTATGTTCTCGTCGGTGCCGTGACCGGGCTTTTGGCCGCGACCGCGACGGTCCTGGCGGGATCGCCCTTCTGGGTGGCCATGCTGGTCTATACGGTCACGGCCACTGCCGTGATGTTTCTCGTGCCGTTGGTGCAATTCGCCATCGACGACCGGTTGGCCGGGGGCGCGGTGCCGGGGGCGCCCCCCCTGTCTGCCCGGAGGGCCGGGTCGATGTCGATCCTCGCGGTCGACGACGATGCCTTCATCCTCGAACTGCTGCCCAAAATAACGGCGAAAACCGGCTTCGCCGATGTTACCGGCGCCGATGGCGCGGCGGCGGCCCTGTCCCTCCTCGAGCGGCGCGACGAGCCGTTCGATTGCCTGATGCTCGACATCAGCATGCCGGGGATGGACGGGATCGAGCTGTGCCGCCGCATCCGGGCAATGCCGGCCTATAGCAAGACGCCGATCATCATGCTGACCGCGATGCGCGATATCGGCAACATCGGATCGGCGATCGTGGCGGGGGCGACCGATTACGCCACCAAGCCCTTCGATATCGAGGATCTCCGGGCCCGCCTCGAACACGCCTGGGACCTCGTGCAGGCGAGCCGTTCGGCGCCCCGGGCCGATCCGGTCGCCGATCCGGTCCGCGAAGCGCCCCCCCGGGTCGACGACAGATGGCTTGAGAACCTCATCAGTGCCAAGAATCTCGCCAGCTACCTGAGCCTTTTGCCGAACCGGGAGATCGAGAAGGTCAGCGTCTTCGCCATCTGGGGCGAACGGCGGAATGCGGCCTCGGATGCGCGGGACGATCAGGGGCATCTGCGGGACGTCGCGGTCGCCGCGGCCCGCTGCTTCGAGGCCCAACGTCCGCTGATGGCCATTGTCGACGGCAGCGCCATTATGGTCGCCGCCGATGCCTCGACCCTTCTGTCGGTCGAGACGGTCGAACAGAAGCTGCAACGGCTGCTGGCGGAGATGGGTGCCGATATCAACGTTTCGGTCGGCGGCGCGGTCCATCCCGTCGGTGCACGGTCCGGTCGGGCAGAAGTGGCCTTCACGAAGGCCGTGAGCCTTGCCACGGACCGTGCCCGGCACAAGTCGGGTTCTTCGGACAGATCGAAGGTGGTCCGCCTCATTCGATGAGATCCCTGCCGCATCGGAAACCACGTCCACAGCGAAGGCAGACCGATGCCGTTGCGGATCGTTCGGGAGACACCAGACAATTTCGCCTGGCTTGGACGCCGTCGTGCCGTGGGGACGGAGCGGGTGGCGGTTGTCCGACAGGGGATCGGTGAACGGACAACAAGGTAGCTTCGTGGAACGCTCAACGCTGCCTGAACAAATGTCGTCTCAATCGGATGGTCCAATAACATGATCCTTGACGGGGTCTTTTACGTTACAGCTTCTCGAAGCCGTTTCGGTTGAAGGGTATAAATAGACGCAGAAACCTCGTTCCAAAGGGATCCCCGAAGATCCGCTAAGCCTCAGTCGTCCCGTCGGAACGGTGCCCTCGCATTTCCGCATTACTTCTCTTCCCCACCCCGGAAGTGGTCTGACAAATTGGAATTTAGAACGGATCAGTCGATCCGTGTTGGATTGGTGAATTGCCCCACCTATCGCACTTCCAACGCGCTATTTCTAACTGTTGGTGCGCGTGCCGACTCCCAGCGACGCAATCAGCGTCCCACCCTTCCCCTGTAATCCCACTCTAGAACACTACTAAGGCCGTCTCCCTATTGCGCACGTCCAGATGTAGTTCTCTTAATCGCCCCAAACCAGAGGGCGACTGCTGACCCCTCTGTCAAACAGAGGATACAATGACGGCTTCACGGATCCCCTCAGAGGCAGTTTCTCGCGGCAGCCGCTTGCTGCGCACCGCGCTTGGCCCTGCTATCTCTGAATATCTCGATGATGTTGAAGTCGTCGAGGTCATGCTCAATCCTGATGGCCGGTTCTGGATCGACCGGCTAACCGAAGGTCTTTGCGCTACCGATGAGCTTCTGTCTGCCGTCAACGGTGAGCGGATCATTCGATTAGTCGCCCATCATGTTGGCGCGGAGGTTCATGCGGGCGCACCGCGCGTCTCCGCCGAGTTGCCCGAGACCGGTGAACTGTTCGAGGGCCTGTTACCGCCAGTCGTGGCAGCTCCAACGTTCGCGATCCGCAAACCCGCGGTCGCCGTCTTCACGCTCGGCGACTACGTCACAGCCGCCATCATGTCCGCAGCACAAGCGAATGTTCTTCGCAACGCGGTGGCAAAGCGCCACAACATCCTCGTTGCCGGTGGGACATCGACCGGCAAGACCACCCTCACGAACGCCCTCCTGGCCGAAATTGCCAAGACAGAGGATCGCGTCGTCCCGATCGAGGACACCCGCGAGTTGCAATGCGCTGTCCCGAACCTGGTGGCGCTGCGTACCAAGGACAATGTCGCCTCGCTTTCCGACCTCGTGCACTCGTCATTACGTCTGCGGCCTGACCGGATTCCCATCGGTGAGGTGCGCGGCCCAGAAGCACTCGACCTCCTCAAAGCCTGGGGCACGGTTCACCCCGGCGGCATTGGCACGATCCATGCCGTGACGGCTCTTGGTGCCCAGCGTCGCATGGAACAACTCATTCAGGAAGCTGTCATCACTGTCCCGCGCACGCTGATTGCCGAAACGATTGATCGCGTCGCCGCCCTGTCGGGAGGCGGCTCCGCGCGCCGCCTCTCTGAACTGGCGCACGTCGAAGGCCTTGATGCGACTGGTGACTATCGTCTGTCCCCCGCAACCGATATCAGCAAAGGATCCCCTTAATGTTGGTCCATGGAAGACCCATCCGCCGGGAAGCTCGACGCGTTCTGCATTACCGCCTTCGTCTCATTGACCTTAGCCTCCCCCGCCCGCGCAGCAGGCTCGTCAATGCCTTGGGAGGCGCCGCTGCAGGCAATCCTCGAATCCATCGAAGGCCCGGTCGCCAAGATCATCGCAGTGATGATCATCATCATCATCACCGGCCTGACCTTGGCCTTCGAGACCGGATCGGAGGCGAGAGCCGGGATCGGTACCTGGATCAGCTACTACAATGAAAAACGCCCGCACTCATCGCACGGGCTGCTGACCCCGAGCGAGGCCTATGATACGTCGCCCCAGCCCCTGAAAACCGCCGCCTGACATGAAACCAATGCGATAGCTTAGCCAGGCGGAAAGCTGGTCGAAAAATCAGGACCACCTCACCCCGTCGTGCCAGAGAAACCTGACCATCGAGCCGGAACGGCCGCGGAACACGTGCAGGTCTCCCGCATGCGGGTCACGCCCGAGCCCCTCCTGCACCAGCAGCGCCAGCCCCGGCACGCCCTCGCGCATGTCCGTCACCCCGTCGGCCAGCCAGACCCGAGCGCCCGGCGGCAGCAGCGCCAGCCCCGGCACGCCCTCGCGCATGTCCGTCACCCCATCGGCCAGCCAGACCCGAGCGCCCGGCGGCAGCAGCGCCAGCCCCGGCATGCCCTCGCGCACGTCCCGCACCCCGTCGGCCAGCCAGACCCGAGCCCCTGCTGCACCAGCAGCGCCAGCCCCGGCATGCCCTTGCGCACGTCCGTCACCCCGTCGGCCAGCCAGACCCGAGCGCCCGGCGGCAGCAGCGCCAGCCCCGGCATGCCCTCGCGCACGTCCCGCACCCCGTCGGCCAGCCAGCCCCGAGCGCCCGGCGGCAGCAGCGCCAGCCCCGGCACGCCCTCGCGCATGTCCGTCACCCCGTCGGCCAGCCAGACCCGAGCGCCCGGCGGCAGCGCGATCATGCCCGCTCGACCACCGCGATGAGCTGCGCGGGCGCCGCCGGGTCCATCCCCCGCGCCCAGGACGATCCGCCGCCCGTTACACAACACGATCGCCGTGCGGCCGGACTCCGCGACCGAGGACGACGTTGCAGGCGTGGATGGCGGCCCGAGCGCCAATGTCACAGATGCAAATCCCGGCGCCGGAGTTCCGGCCCCAGAAAGCAGATCTTGCCGGTGCGGCCGCCGCCACGTCGTCAGCAAAAAGCGGGACATTCCGTGACGCCGCGCCGTCTGCGCCACTTGCCGGGGCCCCGCGAAGCTTTCCTCGATGATCCGCTGCTTCTCCGCATCCGTCCAGCGACGCCGCCGGCCCGTATCCACCACGTCCAGCGTCACTACCCCGGCTCTGTCCATATGCGCACCCATAAGGTCAGACAGCCGACAAACCCTCACCCGCAACAGGCACCCCCCGCCGGAAGACTACGCCTGCGGCGGCGCCGAATGACCATCCATTTGAACTCCGAACCTTAGCTGAAATACTAGATGTGGCTGAAGATCAGTCAGCGAAAGACACCCTTACATTCACGCCGTCAATCGAGCTCAAGCGACGCGGCAACGAAACGCGTATGATCCCCGGCGCGCAGCCCGCAACAGTAGACGCCACTCTTATGGCCAATATCCGCAAGGCAAGGTCGTGGTATGAACGGTTCAAGGCGGGCGCGGCATTCACCGAGATCGCTGATGTCGAAGGCCATAAGCGCAGTCGCGTTCAACACATGATAGACCTTACTGTCTACCGCGCCGGACATCCCCGAAGACATCAGCCGCGGCACACATCCCCTCGGCTTCACGTCCGAATGGATCAAACGCCAGGATCTGCCTGCCAGTTGGCAGGACCAGCGCGCGGCACTCGCAACGCTCTAGACCCTCAAAGAATCGCGAAACCGGACCGTTGAAACATCCGGACTGAGATTGAGCTGGGTTCAGGCGCCATTGTCCAAAGAAACAACAGTCTCGCATCGCGTCGTCGAACTCGCCACCCCTTGAGAATGGTGAGGTCTTCTCGGGGCTTCTTATTCCTTTTTTATCAATGAGTTAGGTGGTGGCGGAGGGAATGGGCCTGACGTCGAACCTTCTCTACCCCGTAAGATATTGAAATTAGTATAAATAGTGCCCCAACGATTTCTTGTCGAACATCTTCGTTCATCGACCGTTGCTGAACAATGGGACTTGGACAGAGTTCATCCTCTGCCTCAACGGTCAAAAAAAGCACGGTTCTACAAAAATCGTTGGTAGAGTTGATTCAACTTTTCATTCCGGAACCAGATGAACAACTTTCGCTTCTCAGATTTCACCCTCGAGCCCCAGGCGCGGCAACTTCGTCGCGGTGTCGATGTCGTTGCACTTGGAGCGCGGGCATTCGATCTTCTGGAGCTGCTGGTCGTGAACCGGGAAAGGGTCATCGGGCGGGACGAGATCATGGCGTCGGTCTGGCCCGGAGTAGTGGTGGGCGAGAACAATCTGAACGTGCAGGTCGCCAACCTGCGCCGCGTCCTCGGCACACAGGCCATTGTCACGGTGGCCGGCCGGGGCCTGCGCTTTGCGCTTGATGTCGCGCCGGATCCGCCGCCGCTGGCCCTTCCCGACCGTCCGTCGGTCGTCGTGCTGCCCTTCACGCTCATGGGCGGCGATCCTGGCCTGGACTGGCTGGCCGACGGGTTCGTCGAGGATATCACGACCGAACTGTCGCGGTTCCGCGACCTGTTCGTCGTCGCGCGCAACTCGGCCTTCGTCTATCGCGACATACCGCGTGATCTGCGCGAAATCGCAAGCGTTCTGGGCGTGCGCTATGTCGTGGAGGGGAGTTTAAGGGCGACGCCTGACCGGGTTCGCGTCACTGCCCAGCTCATCGATGCGACGACCGGCGGGCATGTCTGGGCGGAGAATTTCGACCGTGCCATGGCCGAATGTTTCGAGACGCAGGCGCTGGTCGCGCGTGCTGTCGTCACTTGCCTCGCGCCGCAGATCGACCGGGCCGAGGCCACGCGAAATCGCATCTGCGCGCCCGAGGACCTTCCAGCGCATGGTCTGGCGCAGAGAGGCTGGGCGGCGATTTCGGCTGGCGAAATGGCCTATGATCCCGATCCGCGCGAGCAGGCGGCGGAACTGGCGCGCCAGGCGCTGGCGCGCGATCCCGGCTCGGCGCTCGCATGGCGCGTGTTGGCTTGGGTGAACTGGTGGCACGCCTACCACGCGACGACGCCATCCATGCCCAAGACGCTGTCCGACGGCATCGCGGAGGCGACCCGCGCCATCGCGGCCGACCCGACCGATCACCACGCGCGGCGCATCCGGGCGCTCTTGCAGTTCATGAGCCAGAATTCGAGCGTGGCCTTGCCCGAATTGCGGCTCGCCCATGAGATGAACCCCAACTGCGCGGTGACGCTGGGCTGGCTGGGGCTCTATGAAGGGCTCCACGGCGATGCCGCAAGGGGGGTGCCACTGGCCGAGGCCGCGCTGCGGCGCAGCCCGCGTGACCCCGCGCGTGGCTCGATGCTGGCCGCGCTCGGCTTCACGCATTTCGCGGTGCGCAACTATGCCGAGGCCGCGGAGGCGTCCGAGGCGGCTCTGGCCGAGGCTGCCGACAGCGCCACGCCGCTGATTCTTGGCGCCATCGCCTGGGTTGGCGCAGGGCGGATCGACCGTGCCCGAACCGCTTTTCGGAGGGTCGAGGCGATCGCACCGGCCCTGGTCGCGGCGCGCCTTGGCGGCCGATGGCTGAGTTCGAACCCCGATTACCTCGCCCGTGCAGACCTGTTCTTTCGCATCGCCGCGGGCCTCGCACCGCCGGAGGCTGCGCAGGCGCTTCGGTAGCATCCGCAATATGAAGCGGATTTATATCTTTTTAGCGGCTCTTGTAGACGCCGCCCTGTCGGGCCGCCCAGCATGTGAAAGGGGACGAACGGCAATGGTGCCGCGGCCCCGTCTGAGGGAGGACCGCGCCATGCCATTTTATCTTTATCAACTGAGCTACTCCGCCGACGCCATCAAGAGCATGGTCGCCAATCCGAGCGATCGCGAAGCCGCAGCGCGCAAACTGGTGGAGGCGCTTGGCGGCAAGTTGCATCACCTGTTCTTTGCCTTTGGCCAGTACGACGTCGTCTGCCTGATCGAAGGCCCCGATGACACCTTCATGATGGCGGGTGCCGCCGCCGTCGCATCCGCTGGTACCGTTTCGGGCTGCGCGACGACGAAACTGATGACTTCGGCCGACGCGATGGCGGCGATGACGAAGGCGGGCGAGGTCACGGGTGCATACCAACCGCCGCACGGGTGAGTGGCTCCGAGGGGCCGGAACGGCATCGGTCGTGCGACCCTTTTCCGCCAGCCTAATGTTGCGGGCCTTGCGACGCCCGAAGACGCCGTATCGCTGTGCTGAGCCGGTCCGCGTCGATCAGCTTTAGAAGTTTTTTAGCCGGTGGTGTAGCGAGCGACGCGCAAACCTGCCCCATTTGAAAAACTCGCCGCAGATCGCGGCCACCTGACAGGAAGAGACACCATTAACAAGTCCATGACGATGACCGACACCGCCGCCGCGTTCTTCGACACCATCGAGACGGGCAAGGGCTGGGCCGCCTGCGCGCCTTTCTGCACGCCGGGCGCCACCTTCTCCTGTCAGTCCGACGCCCTGGCGGAGATTGGCACGATCGAGGCCTATGCCGGCTGGATGGAGGGTCTGCTGAAGCTGGCGCCGGACGGCCGCTATGAAATGAAGGCCTTCGCCGCCGACGAGGCGCGCGCCACGGTGCTGGGTTTCGCAGTGTTCCACGGGACCCACACGGCCGAGGGCGGGCCGGTGCCGCCGACCGGGCGCAGCGTGGCGGCTGACTACGTCTATGCGATGGAGTTTGATGGCCCGAAGATCAAGCACATGACCAAGATCTGGAACGACGCCCAGTCGATGCGCGCCCTCGGCTGGACCTGACACCGCCGACGCAGGCGCGTCTACCAGCCGCCAGACCGCAGCTTGCGCGTCGCGGCGCCGATCGGGAAGGCCGAAGGAATGGGCTGGGTCGGGCGGCGCCGCTCCGACAGATCCCGCGCGGGCCGGAGACCGCCGCGCACCCTTGTCGCCGGATCGTCCCAAGGGGTCGATGACTGGCAATTTAGCTGAAGGCGAAGGCATGAGCGAACAGAGCCACGACTGGATCACGCTGCACCGGGTGCGCTTTGCCGCGCCGATCGCCGCTCGGGACCGAAGCTTTCCCGCCGCGCCAGGCGCTTCGGTCTGGCGTTTCTGCCCGCAGCACGTGCCCGGCGCGGATGGGCTAACGACACTGACTTCGGAGACCTGGGGCGGGCTGGGGATCTGGGACAGCCGGGACAAGGCCGAGTCGATTCTTTCCGATCCGGGTGCGGCGATGCCCTGGCTGGCAGAAGCCGTCGCGGAGTGGCACTGCCTCGCCATCCCGGTGTCGCACCGGGGCAAGGTGAACTGGCGCGGCCATGTCGAAGATCGCACCGCCGTGCGCCCAGCCGCTGCCGATCCCGGCGGTCCGTTGGTCGTCGTCACCACAGCGGGGTTCCTGTCGCGCGAGGACTGGATGCTGCCCCGCATCCGGCTCTTCGTGGAAGGCGTGTCCGAGGTGATGGCGTGGTATGGCGCGCTGCCCTCGAATCTGCGCAACGACGTGTTCAACGGCACCGACGGGCGCGAAGGTTTCACCTGCTCGCTCTGGCGCTCGGACGAGGCGATGCGCGAAGCCGCCTATCACGACGGCCGCCACCGCGTCCGGATGGAGGAAAGCCGCGCCGGTCTGATGTTCGACTACTCGTCCTTCACCCGTCTGCGCGCGCTGCGCAGCCATGGCGACTGGGACGGTGACCCGTTTGCCTCGACCACTTCGACAACAAGCAAGGAATCGACGCAATGACTCTTCAGATCATCGGCTCCGGCTTCGGCCGGACTGGAACCATGTCAACCAAGATGGCGCTGGAAGAACTGGGCTTCGGCCCATGTCACCACATGGTCGAGGTCATGGGCAACCCAGACCAGCCCGCGCACTGGCATGCCCTTGCCGCGGGGCATGATGTCGACTGGGCGCAGGTTTTCGCGGGTTACACGTCGCAGGTGGATTTTCCCGGTGCCGCCTACTGGCAGGATATGCTGGTGGCCTTTCCCGACGCGAAGGTGATCCACACGGAGCGCCCGGAAGACGACTGGTGGGCCAGCTATTCTAAGACCATCGGCAAGTTCTTTGCGCATTACAAATCGCTTCCAGTGCCACCGCCCATCCTCGAATTGTTCGGAACGATGGAAATCCTGCTGGTCGACGGGGTGTTCGGCGGCCTTGATCGCGAACGTTCGATCGCTGCTTATCGTCGCAATAACGAAAAGGTCCGCGCCACCGTGGCAGCGGACCGGCTGCTGGTGTTCACGCCGACAGATGGGTGGGAACCGCTCTGCCGTTTTCTCGATGTGCCGACACCAGCCACCGCGTTCCCGCGCAGCAATGCCCGCGACGAATTCTGGGCAATGTTCGGCGGCGAGCCGGCGGATGCCGAACGGAAAGAAGCCTGACATGACGACTGACATCCACGCCGTCGCCACGGCCTACACCGCCGCCTGGAACAGTGGCTCGGCCGAGGCGGTCGCGTCCTTCCACGCCGAAGACGGCGGCATCGTCATCAACCTTGGCACGCCTTGGGAGGGGCGCGAGGGCGTCGCCGCGATGGCGGCTGGTTTCTTCGCCGACGTGCCTGACCTGAACCTTGTCTGCGACGGGCTGCGCGTCGCCGGCAATCATGTCCTGTATCTATGGACCTTCACCGGCCACCATTCAGAGACCCGCAAGCCGTTGTGGATCACGGGTTGGGAGGAATGGGATCTGGACGAAGGCGGCAAGGTCGCGGCCTCGCGGGGATGGTTCGACGCGGAGGATTACGCTCGGCAGGTGGCGGGATGAGCGACCCCTTCGCCGATGTAGACGCTGCGTCGCCAGCCATCATCGACATCATCGTCGCAGGACTTGAAACCAGGGCGGCGGATCCGACCATGCTGCCGGTGATCGACGCCTATCTCGACAGGCTCGACCCGCCCGAGGGTGGTCTAATCGTCGATATCGGTTGCGGCACCGGCGGCGTGACCCGGCGCATCGCCGACCGTTTCGGTCAGGCCTCGGTCCTTGGTATAGAGCCGTCCAATGCCTTGACGGACAAGGCAAGGGCGTTGGTGGGCGACCGGGCGAACCTCGAATTCCGGTTGGGCGACGGTGCGGCGCTCGGCCTCGCGGACGCAAGCACCGACATCGCCATCCTGCACACAGTGCTTTCCCATGTCGCCGACCCAGCCCCGCTGGTCGCCGAGGCCGCGCGCATCCTGCGCCCGGGCGGCACACTGGTGGTCTGTGACGCCGATTTCTCGAAGGCGGCTCTGGGGCTTTGCCAAGGCGATCCGCTGGACTCTTGCGCCCGGGCCTTCGTGGCCGGATCGGTCACCGACGCTTGGCTTGCGGGCAAGCTTAAGCCGCTGGCCTTTGCTGCCGGGCTGACGGTCGCGCATTTCGGCACCGCCAACCGCGTGGTGACGGACGGCATGGGCAACCTCGTCTGGGTCAGGATGGCATCGGCGCGCCTGGTGGGCGACGGCGTGATCGGGCAGCCACTCGCGGATGCGCTCGAGGCCGAATACATGCGCCGCGCCGAGGCCGGGACGCTGTATGGGTTCCTGCCTTTCGTCACGATGATCGCAACGAAACACGCGGGATGAACCGCTTGCGCCCGAACCGGCAGGAGTCCGACATGACAACAGGAACATCACAGACCAACGGCCGGCTTTGGGGCGCGCGCGCCCGGGACTGGGCCGAGGTGCAGGAGGGGCAGTTTGCCGCCGCCTACCATGCCGTGCTGGCCCAGGCGGGCGTCACGACCGGCACGCGCCATCTCGATGCCGGCTGCGGTGCGGGTATGGCAGCGGCGCTTGCGGCCTCACTCGGGGCCAAGGTCGCGGGGCTCGACGCTGCGGAAGGGATGCTGGAGATCGCGCGCGAACGGGTTCCAGCCGGCGATTTCCGGCAGGGCGATCTGGAGGCCCTGCCCTGGGACGACAACAGTTTCGACCTGGTCACCGGCTTCAACGCCTTTCAGTTCGCGGGCGACGCCGCTCAGGCCCTGCGCGAGGCGGGGCGCGTCACGCGACCAGGCGGCAGCATCGTCATCATGACCTGGGGCGATCCCAGGGGGATGGAGGCGGCCGGGCACCTGGCCGCGCTGAAGCCGCTTCTGCCGCCGCCGCCACAGGGCGCGTCCGGCCCCTTCGCCCTGTCCGACGAGGCTGCCTTGCGCGCCTTCGCCGAAGCCGGGGGCCTGATGCCGGGCGAGATCTTCGACGTGGACACGCCCTGGCACTACCCCGACCTCTCGACTGCGTTGCGCGGCATCGGCTCGTCGGGTGTTGCGGTCAAGGCCATCGAACATTCGGGTGAGACGGCGTTCACTGCCGCGATGACTGCGTTCATGGCACCGTTCCGCAAGGCGGACGGCAGTATCGGGTTCGGCGCCCGCGCCAGATACCTTGTGGCCACGCCGGCACGAAAGCTTGGGCAATGACGGTGTCCCACGGCGACGCCATGCCCTTCCTGCACCTGACCGAAAATGCTGACGGTGTTTCGCATTTCTCGGACCCGGCCGTTCCGCTGACTGCTGGCGCCTTCGCTCCGCCCGCACCTGCCATGCCGATCTCAGCCACCGAGGCGGCGACCGGATTGCTCTATCTCGTCCTGCCCGCTGGATGGGGCGGGGCGCAGCATCCTTCCCCACACCGTCAGGTCGCCTTCTGCCTGTCCGGCTGCCTTCGGGTCGAGGCGGGCGACGGCGAGGTGCGGGAATTCGGCGCGGGCGCGATCTGGCGGATGGAGGACGTCTCCGGATCGGGCCACACCACCACCGTGATCGGCAGCGAGGACGTGCGACTGGCCATCGTGCAACTGCCGCCGCAACCCGGCGACCCGACCCCGAAGGAAACCCCATGAACATCATCGAAAAGACCGTCCGGCAGTTTCACGAGTTCCTGGGACCTGCGCGATCCTGACCGCGGCGCGGCTGTCATCGCCCCAGATTGCCGCTTCGAGGATGTGGCGCGCGGCGAGGCGCAGATCGGCCCCGACGGCTACCGCATGGACTATCACCGCTGGCGCGCGGCTTTCCCCGATGGCGAGGTCAAGGTGGTCAACGTCATCACCATTGGTGATGGACTCGACGGCTGGGCGGTTGTCGAGTTCCTCAATCGCGGCACCCAGACCGGACCCCTTTGCTCGAGCCTGGGGGAATTCCTGCCCACGGGTCGCCGGATGGAAGTGCGCTATTGCTCGGTCATGCGGGTGCAGGACGGCAAGGTCGTCGAGGGCCGCGACTATTACGACAGCGCCAGCATCGCCCGACAACTGGGGCTGGTGGCATGAGAACCGCCACAGCTTTGAACCACTGCAAAAGGAGACGCCAATGAACTTTCCCGCTTTCTTCGACGCGATGCCCGCTCTTGACGTGCCGTTCCCCGAGGATGTGGTCACGACCCACGCCGTCGCTTCGGATGCGGGGCTGGTCGCCTTCTTCCGCTTTCACAAGGACATGGACCTTCCGCCCCACGCGCACGGGCCCCAATGGGGCACGGTGATCGCCGGAGAGATCGTCTTCACCATCGGCGGCGAGACGCGGACCTATCGACCGGGTGACAGCTACGACATCCCTGCAGGTGTCGAGCACAGCGCGAGGATCCGGGCGGGGACCATTGCGGTCGACGTCTTCGCCGAAGCTGACCGCTATCCGCTGAAGGCCCGCTGAGATGGAGACAAGCATGTCCGCCGATCCGGAACCACGCCGCCGCATCTATACCGACTCCGTTTCCGACAGCTCCCGCTGGGACGCTTACGTGTCGCGCGCGGGAGATATCGTGGTCTCCACCCCGCCCAAGTCCGGCACGACGTGGACACAAGGGATCCTTGCCATGCTGATCGCAGGCGACCCGGAGGTGGACGCGCAGACCTCGATGAAATCGCCCTGGATCGACATCAACATTCGCGATCTCGGCGAGGTCATGGCGAGGCTCGAGGCGCAGGAGCACAGGCGGCAGGTCAAGACGCACACGCCATTCGATGGCATCCCCTTCTGGCCGCAAGTGCGCTATGTCACGGTCTATCGGCACCCGATCGACGTGCATTTTTCCTATCGCAAGCATCTGGCCAACATGGCCCGCGACGTAGGACAGGCCTCACTGTCCGAAAACCCGTCCGAGAGCTTTCGGGAGTTTCTGGCGGAAGACGTCGATCATCGCGGCCTTGGGGCGATCCTTGACCACTACCTATGCACACTGGCGCGCGAGCCACGCGAGAACCTGATCCGGCTGCACTATGCCGACATGCTGCGCGATCTTCCGGGGGCTGTGTCGTCGCTGGCCGCGCATGTCGGCATCGCCCATCCGGCCGGGGTTATGGCGGCCATCACCGAGGCTGCGACATTTGCCAGCATGAAGGCCAACGCGACCCGTTTCACGCCATCAGCCGGACAAGGATTCTGGAAGGCCGATACGGGGTTCTTTGACAGCGCGACATCGCGAAAGTGGGAGGGCGTGCTGACGGAGGATGATATTGCGGCCTATGATGCCAGGATGAACGCGGAACTGACGGTTGAGGAACGCGCCTGGCTTGAATGGGGAGATACAGGCCGTGGGTGAGGGGCGGGCGGCCCCGACCAAGGCAGGCGCTCAACGGTGCCAGGCGTCGTGGCGCCGAGAGGGCATTCAATCGGTGCGACCCAATCGAAAACCGGGTCGAGTTTGGTGCGCGGGTCCTCAAGTGCCGTGGCAAAGTGAAATGCAGGGCGTGCCGAAGTTGAGCAATCAACGTTCGTCGGGCGTCGACATCTGCACGGAAATGACCCCGACCCACAGCGGCGCGAAGGAGAACCGCCTTGCCTGAGACGCCTGACCCGTTCGTCCATCATCCCGAACTGCGCGACCGCATCGCGGACCCGGAAACCTCGCGCTTCCGGACCTTCCGAGCGGAGGCGCTTATCCTGCAAGAGCCGCATCTGCGGGACTGGGTGTATCCCGAAGCACGGCGCGAGGCGATCCGGGCCGAGGCGCTGGCCGGCCATTCCGGCGATCTCTGGATCTACGGCTACGGCTCACTGATGTGGAACCCGGCCCTGCGCTTCGCCGAGGTGCGGCGAGCACATGTCCCGGACCATGCGCGCCGTCTGATCCTCGTGGACCACCGGGGCGCCCGCGGAACGGCCGAGGCACCGGGCCTGATGGCGATGCTCGACGCGGGCGACGGCTGTGATGGTCTGGCTTTCCGGATCGCCGCAGCCGATGTGGATACCGAAACCGATATTCTCTTTCAGCGCGAAATGCTGGCGCCGGGCTACCTCGCCCGGTTCATCCCGGCCCGGATCGGCGATGCGGAGGTCCGCGCGCTGTCCTTTCTCGCGGATCACGACGTGCCCGATGTCCGCCCGGACCTGACCCGCGAGGAACAGGTTCGCTACGTCGCCCACGGGGCGGGCGATCTGGGTACCAGCCGGGACTATCTCGCCAGCATCGTAGGGCACCTGGCGGAACTCGGCATCGTCGACCAGCCTTGCACCGACCTTCTGAACGCGGTCGACCGGCATCTTGCGGCGATTGCGGGAAGCGCGTGCGCGCCATGACCGCGCTCGTTCCCTTCTTCGACGGCCACAACGACTTCCTCCTGCGGCTGATGAAGACGCCCGCGCCACGGGAAGAGACCTGGCTCGGCGCAAGCGGCCACGGCCATCTCGACCTCGCCCGAATGAAGGCCTCCGGCTTCGCGGGAGGGCTTTTCGCGATCTTCGTGCCGCCGGCGTCCAGTGGTCCGCCGCCCGAATTCAGGGCGCTGATGGCCGACCCGCCCTATGCGCTGCCGATGCCCCCCGAGATGACGCATACGCAGGCCCAGCCCGACGCGCTGACCATGGCCGGGCTTCTGCACTGGATGGAGCGGGCGGCACCGCAGGATTTCCGCGTCTGCCGTTCGGTGCCCGAGATCCGCGAAGCGATGGAGGCAGGCGTGATCGCGGGTGTCATGCACATGGAGGGCGCGGAGGCGATTGGGCCGGACCTCGACGCGCTCTACCTCTTCCACGACATGGGCCTGAGGTCGCTCGGCCCGGCCTGGAGCAGGCCCACGATCTTCGGCCACGGTGTGCCGATGGCCTTTCCCGGCTCGCCCGATACGGGGCCCGGCCTTACCGGGAAGGGCCGCGACCTTGTCCGCCTGTGCGACGAACTCGGCATCCTGATCGACCTGTCGCACCTCAACGAAAAGGGCTTCGACGATGTGGCCCGCGTCTCCGGCAAGCCGCTCGTCGCCTCGCATTCCAACGCCCACGCGCTTTGCGACAGCCCGCGCAATCTGACCGACCGGCAGCTTCACATGATCCGCGAGCGCGGCGGCATGGTCGGGTTCAACTTTGCCACCTTCTACCTGAACGCCGATGGCCGGGCGGACACGGGCACGGGTTGGGACACGATGCTCCGTCACCTCGACCATCTGATCGCCGAGGCGGGCGAGGATCACGTCGGGCTCGGCTCGGATTTCGACGGCTGCGTGCTGCCCGATCTCATCGGCGACGTGACCGGCGCTCCGCTTCTGTTCGAGGCGATGGGCGCGCATGGCTACGATTCCCCGCTCCTCCGCAAGCTCGCGCGCGATAACTGGCTCGCCTGCCTCGACCGGTGCCTGACATGATGCGACTACCAGCAGAAAGGCACACCAAGACTGCTGCTCCCAATAATCCGACGAAGTAGGGTCAGGACTCATAGCCAGAACATGACGACAGCTGCGAGGGCGCAGGCTGAGAGAAAGAGATCAGCGCATCTGTCGTAGCGCGTCGCGATCCGTCGCCAGTCTTTGAGCCGGGCGAAGGCGTTCTCGATCCGGTGACGTTGACGGTAGAGGACGGCGTCGTGCGGGATCGGCACCTTGCGGCATTTCCGGGAGGGGATGCAGGGCTGGATATTTGTTTCGATCAAGGCGTTACGGAACCAGTCCGCATCGTAACCACGGTCTGCCAGGAGGGCTTTGGCGGACGGCAACGATGACAGGAGCGCCCGCGCACCGATGTAGTCTGAGGTCTGCCCCGCACTCAGGAACATGCCGATCGGCCGCCCGTTGCCGTCCGTTACAGTGTGCAATTTTGAGTTCAGCCCGCCCTTGCTGCGCCCGATGAAGCGACTGTGCCCCCCTTTTTACCCCGCAGGCTGGCGGCCGTCCGGTGCGCTTTCAGGTGGGTGGCATCAATCATCAAGGTGTTGCGTTCCCGCCCTTCCGCAGCCAGTTCCATCAAAATCCGGGCGAAGACACCCAACCGGCTCCAACGGACCCAACGATTGTAGAGCGTCTTCGGTGGCCCATAGGCTGCAGGAGCGTCCCTCCAGCGCAACCCATTGCGGTTGATGAAGATAATCCCGCTCAGCACACGTCGGTCGTCGACCCTCGGCTTGCCGTGGGACAGTGGAAAGAACGGCTTCAGACGCTCCATCTGCGTAAGCGTCCGGCCTGACCGCTCTACTCCGCCATTTTCCACGGTAGGAAGTCATCGACGCGGGTGATCTTGTAGTCCGGGATGCGAGCGAGCGTGTCTGCGAGCCAGGCCTGCGGGTCGACGCCGTTCAGCTTGGCGGTTTCGATCAGGGTGTAGGCGATGGCGGCGGCGCGGCCGCCGGTCAGTGATCCGACGAAGAGATAATTCTTCCTGCCGATCGCGACGGATCGCATCGCACGCTCGGCCGTGTTGTTATCCAGTTCCAGGACACCGTGATCGAGATACGGCTGGAGCCGCTTCATGCGGGTCAGGGCATAGCGGATCGCCGCGGCCAATGGCGACTTGCCGGAAATGGATGGCAGCTGGAGGTGCAGCCATGCCTCGAGATCGTCGAAGACGGGCTTCGCCTTCGCTTGCCGGATCTCGACGCGAAGGTCTGGCGGTGACCCTCTCGCTTCTTTCTCGACTGCGTAGAGTTGGGCGATGCGCAGGACGGCTTCGTCGGCGATGGCCGAGCCCTGCGCTCTATGGATGTCGACAAACTTTCGTCTGACATGAGCCATGCAGGCGACCTCGCGGATGTCGCCGGACCGGTAGAGATCCTCGAACCCGGCATAGCCGTCCGCGTGCATCCAGCCCTGATACGTTGCGAGATGATCCTTCGGATGCTGACCTTTGCGGTCGGGAGAGAACTGATACCAACTGGCGGGTGGGACACCGCTCCCCCAAGGCCGCTCGTCCCGCCCGTAAGCCCACAATCGCGCCGTCGCTGTCTTACCGGTGCCGGGTGCCAGCATCTTCACCGGGGTGTCATCCGTGAAGATGGCCTGTCCGGCCAGCACGTGGCGTCCGATAGCGTCTGCGAGCGGCTCCAGCAGCGCCGTCGACTTGCCGACCCAGTCGGCCAACGTCGAGCGATCCAGATCGAGCCCGTCGCGCTCGAAGATCTGGCTTTGCCGGTAGAGCGGCAGGTGATCGGCGTATTTGTTCACCAAGACATGGGCGAGAAGGCCGGGACCGGGGCGGCCGCGCTCGATAGGCCGCGAAGGGAGTGCAGCCTGCGTGAATGCCTCGCACCCGAAACACGCGAACCGCGGTCGCACGATCCGGTTCACGATGAACCGGCCGGGCACATACTCCAGCTCCTCGGTCACATCCTCGCCCAGACGGCGCAGTCGACCGCCGCACTTGGCGCAATCATCGCCGCCGGTCGTCAACTCGACTTCCATCCGCGGGATGTGATCCGGGATCGGACGGCGCTTCGGCTTGTCCTTCGGCTCCTCATCGGGAAGCCGCAGCTTGGCCGTCATCTTGGCGATCGAGATCTCGCTGGCTTCCAGTGCCAGCTGAAGCTGCTCGATAATCTCCGATGAGGCGCCGAACCGAGAGTTGCGGTGCCCGGCCAGCTGATGGCGCAGCTTCTCGATGAGCATCGCCTGCGACTTCACTTCGGCCAGCAAAAGGGCCGTGAAGCGGCGTAGTTCATCGGGATCTTCCGGCAGGGATTGGGCCACGTCAAGCATGCCAAACTATAGCAAAACATGGCTGCGGCGGGAATCCTGAATGCCCTCGACAGGGCAATTTATCCTGCCTTGAGCGGCTTCCAGCTACGCTGCGGGGCCCGCCAGTCGATGCCCTCCAGGAGCATCGCCAACTGCGCCGCCGTCAGGGAGATCTTACCCTCCTTCGCCGACGGCCAGACGAACCGGCCCTTCTCAAGGCGCTTCGAGAACAAGCACGCGCCCTGGCCATCCCACCAGATGATCTTGATCAGATCGCCACGCCGCCCGCGGAACACAAACAGGTGGCCAGCGAACGGGTCCTGCTTCAGCGCCGTCTCAGCTTGAGCCGCCAGCGTCGTGAACCCCCGTCGCATGTCTGTGACACCGGCCGCCAGCCAGACCCGCGTGTTCGACGGGACCGGGATCATGGCGACAGGCCCCGGATCAGCCGGGCCAGCGCCTCGGGATCGTAGGTGCCCACAATCCGCAGTCGGTGACCACCTGCGACATCGATCTCGATTGTGCCAGGATCAGCGGTCGGATCAGACACCGCGTCATGATCCCTCCACTCCGGCTGATCGACGATCTCAACCGGCAGGAAGCCAGCGACATCCGCAGCGCATATCTCGACCACCGGTTCGGCGGTGGGGGCGTATCGAGGATCCCGCAGCCATTTGAAGATCATGTTGGCGTTCATCGCATATCGACGCGCAACCTGCGCCACCGACACATCCGGCGCTGCCGTCTGAAAGCAGATCGAGCGCTTCTCCTCGTCGCTCCAGAGCCGTCTCGCACGACGCGCCATCGATCGCCCCTTAGTGTCCGCTATCCTAAGCGGACACTATCCCTCACTCCCTATGCGCGGCAGTGCAGGGAGACCGTACGGTTACCCATCTGCGCCTCCGTCAGCCAAAACAGATCGCTCATGCGGCACACGGCGCGGGCGATGTCGGCGGCGACCTGTGTGCGGGACTGCCGGAAGCTCTCGGCATCACGGGCCATGATGGTGACGTTGACCCCGCCGCCCGCGCCGTAGCCTTGCGCCTCGCGTCGCGACAGCACCCGCTCGCCGCG
Source organism: uncultured Alphaproteobacteria bacterium (assembly GCA_963761735.1). Classification (GTDB taxonomy): domain Bacteria; phylum Pseudomonadota; class Alphaproteobacteria; order Rhodobacterales; family Rhodobacteraceae; genus CAVXHQ01. The sequence goes on along the minus strand of CAVXHQ010000001.1, from coordinate 202,163 downwards.
CTGCAGGATTGCAGGCACCTCGTCGTGGCGCAGCCCGGCCATGCCGCCGCCATGCATCCGGGGCGCGGCGGCGAAGGCCATGGCCGGGACCATCCGCGAGGGTCCGGCCGATCCGACCATCCCGCCCGCATGCAGGACGTTGGCGAAGATGCCGCCAGCGCCACCGAGCGCACCGGAGAGTGCATTGGCGATCGGCCCGAGGATGAACCGCCGCGCCGCCAGCTGGGCGAGATCGGCCAGCAGCGAGGTGTCAATCTCGGCGACAAAAGGGACCATTTACCGGCGCAAAATGGGGCCACGGCCTGGATGTTCGCGGCGCTCTGGCGCGTGTGCTCGCCAAGTAGCTGACGCGCGCCAGAGTGCGCTGGCCGCAGGCCAGCATTGCTGCTGTTTTTGCGGTTTCAGTCTTGGAGTTTGCGGCTCTGTCGCAGCCGGTAGCTGTCGCCGTTCATTTCCAGGATGTGAACATGGTGGGTCAGGCGGTCGAGGATGGCGCCGGTAAGGCGCTCGGATCCGAAGACTTCGGTCCATTCATCAAACGGCAGATTGGACGTGATGACGATTGATCCTCGCTCATAGCGCTGCGAGATGACTTCGAACAGCAACTCCGCGCCGGATTTGCTCAGGGGAACGAAGCCAAGTTCGTCAATGATCAACAGATCCTGACTGACAATCAGCTTTTGCAGGCGCTGCAGACGCCGATCATCGGCTGCCTCGATCAACTCATGCACCAGCGCGGCGGCCGTCGTGAAGCGGACCTTCAGGCCCTTCTGGCAAGCGGCGAGACCAAGCCCCAAGGCAATGTGGGTCTTGCCGGTTCCCGATGGACCCAGAGCAATAATGTTCTCGCGGCGATCAGCGTATTCGCAACGTGCCAGCTCCATGGTCAAGACCTTGTTGAGCGACGGGATCGCCTTGAAGTCGAAACTGTCGAGGCTCTTGGTGGCCGGGAACTTCGCGGCTTTGATCCGCCGCTCAACCATCCGGCGTTCGCGTTCGATCAGCTCCAGTTCGCAAAGCCGCAGCAGATATTGAACATGATCCTTGCCCTCTGCCGCACACTGACGGGCCAGCTTGCCATATTCGCTCTTGAAGGTCGGCAGTCGGAGCGCCTTGAGGTGATGCTGCAATAAGACCTGCGGAGTGTCGCTCATGTCGGCACCCCCGACATCAGGCTCATGTAGCTGGCCGGGTCTGTCGTCCCGACCTGTGCTCTGGGCAGATAGGGATAAATATCGAGATCCAGCCGTGGCGGACGCCTCTCGATCCGGCACAGGACAAGATGCTTCACAGCATCATAGCCGATGGCCCCGAGATCGAGCGCCTGCCGGATCGCACCATGCAGATGGGTCAGTTCGAACGTTTCCAGCAGACGTAAAACCTGAACATATTCGCGCTTGCCCTTCTTCCCCATCCGCGCCTCCAACAGTCGGCGCAGGGTGGCGAACTCATCCGGCAGATCCCAGCCTTGCAGCGGTGCGGCTTGATCCAGCGCCCCAACCTTTTGCTCCAACAGCGGCAGGTAATGCATCGGATCAAATACCATGTCCGCCTTGTCGTAGGACCGGCGGTGGTGGGCAATCACCTCGGCCCCGCAGCCGATCACAACCTCATGGACATACCCACGAACCTGAACCTCGTGATGGGCATGAGCAACAGGCACCGAGTAGTCATTGTTGCGATAACGGACCATGGAGATCGATGTCGCCCGGGTGCTGACCCTGTCGCAAGCATCGTAAGGGGTGGTCGGCAGCGCCATCAGCGCATTGAGATCCCGCATCAGACGTTCACCGACAGTCTCGGTATGACCACGCACAATGTCGCCCTGTCGCGTCAGGCACTGATCTTCCAGCCAGGTGTTCAACGCATCGAAGCTGTCGGACCGCGGCGCGGGAACGAGGAAGTTGCGCCGCCCATATCCGATCACCCCCTCGACGTTGCCTTTGTCATTGCCTTTGCCCGGTCGGCCGAACTTGTCGTCGAACAGGTAATGCGACTGCAATTCCGAAAAGACGCGGGTGCGCAACCGGAGGCCATCGCCCAGGATTTTCGCCACTGCGATCGTTGTATTGTCGTAGAGGATCGACAAGAGCACGCCGCCGAAGAATGCAAAAGCGGCGTTGTGGCCATCACAAAACGCCTCGGTCGTCTCGGCGGGGTAGGTCTTGATGAAGAACGCATCCGAATGCGGAAGCGCCATCGCAAAGTAGTGCAGCTTACACTCAACACCGGCAATCACGCCCAGCGTTTCGCCGAAATCGACCTGAACATGGCCCGGCGCATGCGACAGCGGCACGAACACTTCCCGCGTCCGCCGCTTCTTCTCACGCACATAATCAGTGACGATGGTGATCCCGCCCGTAAAGCCATGCTCGTCGCGCAGCCGCGCATGAATTCGCTTGGCAGTGTGCCGCTGTTTCTTGAGTTTGCTCTTATCCTCTTCGAGGATCTGGTCGATCACCGGCACAAAGGGATCAAGCTTGGGACGCTGCGGCATCGCTTGGCGCCGATATCCCGGCGGAACCGAATGCTTCAGGATCTTCGACACTGTCTTGCGGTCGATCCCGAACTTCCGCCCCGCCTCGCGCTCACTCATGCCCTCGACATGGCACGCTCTGCGCACCCGGGTATACAGTTCCACAGAATACATCTCCCGACCCTCAGCTTCCGCCCCGGGTCTCAGAATGGCAGAATTTTACTCCGCGACGGTCAGGTAATCCCACCGTTTCCGTGGCCCAGTTTGCCTCCGGGATTCACACTCGCCGTCGGTGTCACGGCGAAAGTCGATTCCCATCATGCGGGGCCAATAATGGCGGGCGGCCTGTGCTTCGATATTGGTGCTGTCGCCCGAGGTGATCTTGCGCAGGATCATGAGGAGCGGCGCAGGGGTTTCGCCAATTGCAGCAAGGGCGCCCGATTGCATCCGAACCTTGGCGATGATGATCTGTTTCCAGGCTTGTTTTATCAGAGATGCCTTGGCCCGCCATTGCGCCCGCATCCGCGCACCCTGCGCATGGTGCCCTTCGATCGGCAATAGCACGGATTTCGGCACGTGGTTTCTTGCGCACAGAACAGCGGGCACCCCGCGTTCGGCAAGTTCGACTAGCAGGGATGTCGACCATGTCGTCCCGTGGGCATGAACAATAACGCCTGCGATCTGGTCCAGTGGCGTGCGACCGATTTCGGTGCCGTCTTGAGATACTTGCAGAAAACCGCGGTCGCGCGATAGGTACCGTCCGTCGGTCGCAATGTCGATGATCTGATCCACACGCTACTCCTCACGCCCCCACGCGAATCGTCAACGTTCTTGATTATATTGCGAAACTCTGGATTCGCAAAATTCTTCCCTATTTCGGCGGACCGGGATCCCGCAGACGCCCCATTTCGTCGACGTAAACCCGACGGGCCTCGGCCTTGATCAGGGGTCCCGCGCTCATCTGGATGAACCTGAAACTGTCTGTCTTGTCGCGATTGCGCGCGTCCGCGTTTGCCTCGGTATGCGGCGCGATGAAGATACCGTTGGCCGGGTCAAGCTTCTGCACGTAGCCGATGATGGTTTCGCCATCCCTTCCAACTGCGATCATGTCACGTTTGAAGAGACGTAAAATACGTTTCGCGGCTGGATGAGGTTTCTTCTCGGAGCGGGTTTGATGCGCTTCAAACGTGGTCACCACCTGCGCCTTGATCTTGCCATCCGGCAGCCTCCAGATTTCGTAGCAATGATTGCTGTCGCCCTTGTAGGCCTTGAACGGGCGACCGTTGCCGTCGGAGATCTCGATCCGGGCGCTCTCCCTCAACGTCTCTTCCAATCGGACCCGCCGCAGGCCGCGATAGGGGTTGTCGGTGCCGTCGGGTAGACTTGGTGCATGTGCGAAATCCACCAGCGCCTGCTCGAATGCCTTGCCCTCAAGCCCGCGTGTGACCCGCGCGAGGTGCCTTTGAAGATCTCGATCCCGGATGTTCGCCCCGCGGGTGGTGATTTCGATATCGTTCGGCTTTAGGGCCGACAACGGCTTGCGGCTGACGACCGTGTCGTCCGTGGTCAAACCATAGGCGGAATCGTTGTGCATCTGCCCCGACGTCGTATGCCTCCCGGCGCGGCGTGCCTTGACGTCGACACTGCCATGATCAGCACGGTGACTTACGATCACGCTTTGCAAACGCGCGGCGATGTCCGCCCTGAACCCTTCCCATGGCGGCGGAACGGACCGCACGATTTCCTCGGCACCGTTCTTCTCGTCCTTCTGTGCCATGTCCGCGATCCGCTTAATCAGCGATCGGTCGGTGGCGGCGACCACCGCGGCGTCGATGGCATGGTGGCGATGATCGGTGCGGTTCTTGGCCTTCACTGTCCTGGCATCGCTGTCGGTCAGCGCTTCGACTCCGTTCAGCCCCCAGTGACGGCGCAGCATTTCGGTAAGCCGACCTGGCACGACCCAGACGTGGCTCTGTTGATCTGCACCGTCGAAAAGTGCATCAAGGTAGGCGCGTGCGATGCGAGACAGGTATTGCGTGTCCTTCAACGCCCGAGCAGAAAAATCGTTTTTCCCCTCGAAGCGCTCCATAGCGTCAGGGGCAAAGCGCCAAGCCTTGTTCCCGGGGAGGTTCTTCAAATTGGCTTCAATCGCGTCCCACGCCAACGTGTTGCCCCATGCCTCCGACGGAGTTTTGTTCGTCTTGTGGCGGTTGAATTCCTTCAAGCAAAGTGTGCGGTTGGCAAATCCATCATCCAGAGTGCGCGAATAGGGCAGGATGTGATCGACGTCGCAAGAGCCGTCGAAGAGCATCGCGGCGCTGATCCGTTTGCCCGAGTAGGGGCAATTGCGAGTCATAACGTCGTCGCCCAAGCTTTCCCATAGGCGCAGAACCATCCGGTTGGCTCCGGTGTCCGCCACTCCCATTTCCTCAAGCTTCCTGCCGCGCAATCGCCGCTTCGGTGTTTTTCTTGATGTCACGCTGTACGTCGCGCTTTTGATCTTCGGACAGTTTCAGATCGCGGGCCAATTCGACGACTATCTCATGGGGTTTGCCGTAGGCACTGATGATCCGGTTCACCAATCGGCGCAATTGGTTCAGGCCGATATGCACAGTTGGGTTGGTGATGCGGCCATAACGGGTCACGTCATCGTCATTTTCGTCATAAGTGCCGGGCATCACGTGCCGATCAAGGATCTGGCCATAATAGGGCAAGTTTGACAAAACCTCACCCGTCCTTCCGTCCGAATGATGCCAGCCGCAGGCGGCGACGGCTGCGCTGTAGGGGATCACATCAGCCTGCAAAGCGGCCAGAATATGCTTTGTGGCTGTCAGTCCCAAACGGCCATATCCTTCTGGAAGGGGAGCATGTGCAACGGCCTCGGCATGGTCGCGGTCAAGAACGTGGGTTATCATCAGCCATTTGACCAACTCGTCATGTTCTGACTCGCTCTGGACTCTTCGTATGCGTTGCACCACGTCCCATTTTGCGTCGGCGTCCAGCGTAGACCAGCGCGGCCCGAACCTGTCAGGGTTTGAAAGGCTGGCGCGAACCGGATCGCATGAGATTGCATCGCGATGGGCGGTTTCAAGCGTAAACGACTGTTCCGGACGCAGCTTGATCACTTTGCCAAGTGCCTTGAGCTTCATCGACATGCCTGAAAGGTTCTTGGTGTGCGCCTTGTTGTCCAGCGCATGGACGATCATGTCGCGCTTTTCCCGCGTAAGATTGCGCGCAGATTCACCTCGTGCAGCGACGCGCAGGGCATTCACAGTCTCAAGCAGGATACGGCGTTGGTTCAGAGGATGCGCGCTCGGGATACGTTTTTCATCGGTGAACAGGCACAGGCCCACCCCGGGTGTTTTGAGTGGGCGCTGGTGAAAGATAATCACCGACATTTCATCGCGCAGATCGGCGGTCAGGACTTCGGGGTGATGCGCGGCCTGCGCCGCCCAGAGTTTCGCGAACTCTTCGGACAGGTGCCGCCGGTCGGGATAGAAATCATACCCTGCCTCTTCCTTTTCGGCGTTGTCGCGCCGTGCAATGGACAGGCGGGTACGCACGGTTGGCACCCTTTTGGGATCCGTGGCAGCGGCGCGGCGCAAATGCAGGAATTCGCCATAGGTGCGCGCATCTTTGGCCATCATCTCCTGATCCAGACGCGCCGTTGCATCCTTGATCTTGCCGCTCTCGTTATCCCCTCGATCCGTCTTGCGGTTGGATTTGAAACCACGCCGTTGGTTGAGGTGAAAGAGCGCACGCCCGAAATGGGTCAGGGGCAAAGCACTGTCCAAGCCTTCGGCGCGCAGAGCATAGGGGTCGAGCAATTCCAGCGCCTTGGCCTCTACCGGATCGGCTGGCATCAGCCCCACAGCAGCCATTCGCTTCATCAGGGCCGCCTTACGCCGCAAATACCGATCACGACGACGACGTTGTGCACGGGCCGCGCGTCGATCCACGGCCAGGGAGGCTTTTGATTTCGGGTCTCGTCCGTCCGAGAATATCCGCACTCCCCCGTCGATGACCACTTTGATCTCAGTCCCGTCGGTCGCATAGAGCCACCAACCGATCGAATTCGTTCCAATATCTAAACCCAGTCTCATCAAGGCCACCCTCACCAAATCGATTAAACCATTGCAGCGGAGATCTCGTCAGGCAACATGAAACAAAGCTTGACGACGGCAGGAACCTTGAGGCATAAAAGTTACGTTCAAAATTCGCGGTCGAGCCGTTAACAAGCATTCGATTGCACCACATTGAAGCGCAGGCTGCGGCCTGCGCTTTTTCTGTTTCGTAAATCTCGTTTTTAAGACGATGTCTGCTTGGGCGGCGTGCTTCTGTCGTCGCCCGCAAGTAGGCAAAGCCTGTTCCACTGCGCTTGGCGCTGCGTCCCAATGCCGGGACACCTCTAGATTTACTTTGGCAAATTCCGATCCCAGTTACATCTGACCGGACGCGACTGGCAACGAAGTCACTTTGCGATCGTTATAAAATCGCAATACTGCCAACGTCTTACAAGCTAAACACCCATTCGGCGCAGTCATCAGGTCCGGAGAATATCGCTCCCGAGAGAACGCTTGTGCCGCCTAGGCGCGAGGGTCGGTGTTCAAGCCAACCCGCATAACCCTTGAATATAACGGAAAAATCTTGCCGCAGCCGGATGCGGAGAAACGTTTCTCTAGGGCAAGTGGCGGAGCGACAGGGATTCGAACCCTGGAGACGGTCTCCCGCCTACACACTTTCCAGGCGTGCGCCTTCGACCACTCGGCCACCGCTCCGTTGTGGCGGCGTCTATCCGCCCGCATTGACCAATGCAAGAGCCGTACGACCCGTCATCAGGTTTACGCGGCGCGGGTTGGGTGAGCCGTATGCCCGTGGCCTGCCGCCCTGCCCCGCCCGGTTCCGCCATTCGAGGTTCGCGACGTTGCGGCATTGCCAGTGCAGACAGGGCGGCGCATAAAAGCAATGTCGGTTTTGCCGGGCGGCGCCCACGATGCGCTGATCGACAGAACCGCGAAATGGCCCCGGGGGGGAGCGACAGACCGCATGACAGCCGATGCACCCAGCAGGAGCGATGGCCGCAGGCCTGCCCCGACAGACGCGGCGCGTGCCGGTATCGCGGCGCGGGCCGGCGCCCCGTCAGGCCCTGTCGGGATTGCCACCGCCCCCGCCGGGCGCAAGGCGCGGCACCGGCCTCTGCAGGATCCGATGCGCATTCAGGCCATTGCCCTCATCATCATCTCCTTTGCCGTGGTGCTGTTTCTGCTGGTGCAGGCGCGGTTCCTGCTGATTTCGCTGGCCACCGCGATCGTGCTGTTTTCGCTGACCTCGGATGCGATCAATTTCATCGCGCGGATCCGCATCGGTCCGATCCATATTCCCAACTGGCTTGCCACACTGGCCGCCGTGGCGATGATCTCGCTTGCCCTTCTGGCGCTCACCTCCATCGTGCTGAGCCAGATCAACACGGTTCTCGTCACCACGCTGAGCTATTCCGAACGCGTCCCCGCAGCCGTTGCCGAATTGTTCAGTTTTCTGGGCGAGGATGCAGAGCGGGCGATGTTCAACTCGCTTTCCACGGTCGATATATCGGGCTATCTGCGCGCCGTCGCGGGACAGGCGGGCAATCTGTTGCAGGCGACCGTGCTGGTGATCCTGTTCGTCGGATTCCTGTTTGCCGAACGGATCTGGTTCTCGACCAAACTCGTCAGTTTCGTGGGCGACGCCGCGCAGGCCGACCGGGTGGGCAAGATCGTGGCCTCGATCATCCGCCGGGTGAACCGCTATCTGCTGGTCAAGACGATGGTCAGCCTCGTGACCGGCGCGATGGTCTGGGGCACGGCGCGGCTGTTCGGCCTCGAACTTGCGACGGCGCTGGGGATCATCACCATCATCCTGAACTATATCCCCAATATCGGCTCCATCGTGGCGACGTTCCTCGTGGCTCTCGTCACCCATGTCCAACTGGGCGATCCCGCCGCGACGTTCGGCATCTTTGCCGCCGTGGGCGCGATCCAGTTCCTGAACGGCAATGTCATCGACCCCTGGCTCATGGGCCGCGCGCTGCGCCTGTCGTCGTTCGGGATCATCATTTCGCTGGCCTTCTGGGGGGCGGTCTGGGGCATTCCGGGGATGTTTCTGTCGGTGCCGATCATGGTCGCGGGCATGATCGTCTGTTCCGAAATTTCGGCATTGCGCCCCGTCGCGATCCTGCTGTCGCGCGAGGGTCTGCCGGAGCCCGAAACGCCGGTAGCCCCCACGGTGGATTACAGGCAGGCGGCGGAATAGGGTGTCGGTGACAGACCCGCGGCGCATTCAACAGGGACAAGACCCGGGGCCGGCACGCGGCAGACAGGAACGGATCTCGTGCCGCGACTTTCACCCCCCGGCCCTATTTGTCGGCGGTGCGCGCGGCCACGCCGTCGTCGGCCCGCAGCGCGAACATGACGTCTTCGGCAAAATACTGATAGCTGTCGGCGTTCGCCATCGCACTCGTCGGATCGTCGATCGCCATGTCGGCGCAGTCGGAACGCGAATAGCAACTGTCGTCCGTGCCTGCCACGACGTCGAAATGGCTGATTTCGTGGATCAGCGTGCCTTCCATCGTGCCGTCTTCGTATACCGCATCCGAGGGCGAGCCGCCGGGGAGCATCGGCATCGTGAAAAACATCGGGCACAGGGTCACCGCATAGGGTTCTGTCGAATAGACATAGGCGTAGGTGCTGCCCTTGCAGGTCGGCTCGTTCGGATCGCCGCAATAAAACCGCAGATCGGCACTGTCGAGGACCCGGTGGATCGCCTTGAGATTGCGGCGTACCCGCTCGGCCCTCGCCGGGGAGTAGATGCCGAACCATGTCGCGAAGGTTGCGTCGTCGACCACTCCCGCCGCCGCACTTCGTGCCAGCTGCACGGTCCGGGGCAGGATCAGCTGCACGGTTTCCGACTGATATCCCGCACAGCGCGCAAAACTCTGCGCGGCGGCAGGGCCGGACCCAAAGGCCGAAAAGCCTGCGAAAACAACAAGGCTGATGAAAAGATGGCGCATTTGAAATATCCTGAGCTGACCGAATGCGCCAAATTAGCAGGCAGTTGACGCAAAAATCAACGGCGCTTGCCCGGATCGGGCGCCCTGACGTCCTTGTGACCGGAAATGTCATCCGACATCGGGTGACCGGAAATGTCATCCGACATCGGGTGACCGGAAATGTCATCCGACATCGGGTGACCGGAAATGTCATCCGACATCGGGTGACCGGAAATGTCATCCGACATCGGGTGACCGGTTTCTGGATCGGCGGTGTCGGACAGTTGCCGCACCGGTAGATCTGCAGACGGTACAACGCCTTTCTGTGTCGCGCTTTCGCCCTGAGTGCGCAGGGATTCGGGATTGCGCAGCCAGATGTCGCGCTGCGGATACGGGATCTCGATGCCTTCGGCGGCGAAACGCGCCGCGATGGCGTGGTTCATCTCCGATGTCACGACCATGACGAAATTGATGTCGCGCAGGATCGCCCGGATTTCGAAATCCATGCTGTCCGCACCGAACCCCAGAAAGAATACGTTTGGCGGCGGTTGCAGCAGGACCATCGGATTGGCCGCCGCCACCTCGCGCAGGATCTTGTCGACGCGGTTGGTGTCGGTGCCATAGGCCACGCCCACCGGCACCTTGACCCGGCCCACCGAATTGTTGCGCGTCCAGTTGGTGACCGTGCCGGAGACCAAATCGGCGTTGGGGATGATCACGTCGGTGCGGTCGAACGTCTCGATCCGGGTAGAGCGCACCGAGATCGCGCGCACGTATCCCATCTGGGTGCCGACCTCGATCCAGTCGCCTTCCGAGACCGGACGCTCGATCAACAGGATGATGCCGCTGACGAAATTCGACACGATGTTCTGCAGACCAAACCCGATGCCGACCGACAGCGCGCCGGCGACGATGGCAAAGGACGACAGATCGATCCCGGCGCTGGTGATGGCGGCCAGCGCCGCGGCAAAGATGCCGATATACCCGAGCCCCGCAATGATCGCGTTGCGCGCGCCGGTATCGAGACGCGTGCGCGGCAGGATCGACCGGCGCAACGTGCTTTGCAGCAGGCGCGTCAGGAAATACCCCAGCGCGAAAACGGCGGCAAAGGTGAACAGGTCCGTCGGCGAGATCCGCCGTTCGCCAAGGCTGTAGCCTTCGCGGAACTTGGCCCAGATCTCCATCAGGTCGTCGGTCCGCGCGCCCCAGATCAATGCCAGAACCGGCAGCGCCAGAAGCACCAGCACAAACCCCACGACGACCGGAGCCAGAGCGTCATCGCCGCGCGTCTTGCCGCCCGCGATCAGCGCAAAGACATCGAAGACGACACGTTGCAGCAAGGTCACCCCGCCCATCAGCGCCATCGTCAGGATCGCGGGCACGATCAGCGCCTCGGAGGCGGCGGTATAGCCAAGGGCCTGCAACCCGACGCCCAACACGCCGATGACCATTAAAAGGCGCCCGAACGTCGGCAGCACAAGGCCGGGTCGTGCCACCTCGTTGCCCTCGGCCACCTTGGCGCGCGTCCGGGTAAACCGCTTGCCCAGCCGAAAAAGCACGATGGCGAGCGCAACGCTGACCGGAAATTGCGCCACGATGACAGCGGGCCCGATCTTCTCACCGGCGGACAGGAACGCATCGAGCATCTGGCCGAATGCCAGGATCCACCCCATCGCCTCCAGAAGGCGCCGGATGCGGGCGCGCACGCCGACGTCGATCTCGAGAGAGGACCGCTCGGCCCGGTCGGGCGCAAAAAACTGGGTGGCGAACCAGCGCGCCAGAATGATACTCGCGCCTGCCTCGGGGAGGGCGTTCACGATGCCGGTCATGCGGTAGCCGAACATGCCCGTCGCCAGCAAACCCTCGCGCAGCGCGAACAGGCCGATCAGCGGCAAGGCGACCTGACAGAACCCCAGCACGATGATCCAGACGCTGGCCCCGGACGCGGCGGGCGGCGCGGGCGACGTTTCAGAGCTGGTCTCTTCGGCCACCGTGGCACCGCTGACCGACGCGGCAGGGTTGTCGCCGCCAAGCGGCGCGGTTTGAATGTCGCCGTCAAGCGGCGCGGTGTCGGTGTCACCGCCAGGCGGCGCGGTTTGAATGTCGCCGTCAAGCGGCGCGGTTCCGGTGTCACCGGATGTCGCAGCGGCAGATTGCCGTGCGGATTGCGTGACCCGTGCCAGAACGCGCGTCACCCAGACCTGACCGCGCTGCAACAGCACGAATGCCACCAGCAGCATCAGCGTGACCCATACCGCATTGCCCTTCAGCTCCTCGCGCCGGGCGGCACTGCCCAGATTTGTCCGCATTTCCTGCAGCACGGCTCCCGCCCGCGCGCCGAGCGCGAGGACCGCCTCGGGCCACAACCGCGGGTCCAGCGGCGAGGCACCACGGGCGCGCAGACCCTGCGCCCGCAGGCCGCGCAGCGCGGTGTCGATCTCGCTGACCAAGCCGTCCGCATGGGCAAAGCCCTCCTGCGCCAGACGCACCGGCGCGCGCAATTTGCGCAGCTGCGCCTCGAGTTCGACGCGACGGGTGGCGATCCGCGACTCTTCCTCGACGTCGCCCTCGGGTGCCGGGCCGAGGGCGGCCAACTGCGCCATCACCGTCAGGATGCGCGCGGCGTTGACGTTCTCGTCGGCCAGAAATCTGTCGCGCCAGTCGACGACGGCGGCGCGCAGGCGCATCAGTGCAAATTCCGAGGCCAGACCATCGGTCAGCGCCCCTTCGGCCCGGTTTGCCAGCGAATACCACGCCGCCAGTGCGGCGCCTTCGGCATCCAGATCGCCGGGTCCCGGCGCGGGCGGGCCGATCAGGTCGACGGAGGTCTCTTCGGGAACGGCGGTATCCGCCGATTGCGCCTGTAGCGGCGCGGCGAGCGCTCCGGCAAACAGCAGGGCGAGGGCGACACCCGCGCACCGGATCCGCCTGAGGCGCGCGGCGCCGCGCATGTTCAGCTGTCCTCGAACACACCCGGGATGGCACCCGGGCCGCGCACCAGCCAGTCGGGCACCGGCAGGCCCTTGTCGCGCAGAAATTGCGGGTTCCACATCTTGGACTGATAGCGGGTGCCGTAGTCGCACAGGATCGTCACGATCGTCTTGCCGGGGCCAAGATCGCGCGCCAGCCGCACAGCACCCGCGACGTTGATGCCCGTCGACAGGCCCATGCACAGGCCCTCGTGGGCCAGCAGATCGAAACAGACCGGCAGGCCCTCGGCATCGGGAATGTTATAGGCGAAATCGGGGGTGAGCCCTTCGAGGTTGGCGGTGATGCGGCCCTGCCCGATGCCTTCGGAAATCGACGATCCTTCGGATTTCAGCGTGCCGTTGGCATAGAAATTATACAGCGCCGCGCCATCGGGATCGGCCAGGCCGATTTTCACGCCTTTGGGCTGCAGCGCCTGCGCCACGCCGGCCAGCGTACCGCCGGACCCGACCGCACAGATGAACCCGTCGACCTTTCCGCCCGTCTGCTCCCAGATTTCGGGCCCCGTGGTCTCGACATGGGCCTGACGGTTGGCGGTGTTGTCGAACTGGTTGGCCCAGATCGCCCCGTTCGGCTCTGTCTGCGCCAGTTTCTCGGCCAGACGCCCGGAATAGCGGACATAGTTGTTGGGGTTTTTGTAGGGCGCCGCGGGCACCTGGATCAGTTCGGCACCGGCAAGCCGCAGCATGTCCTTTTTCTCCTGGCTCTGCGTTTCGGGGATCACGATGACACAGCGAAATCCCATCGACGCCCCCACGAGGGCGAGGCCGATGCCGGTGTTGCCCGCCGTCCCCTCGACGATCGTGCCGCCGGGGCGCAGATCGCCGCGCGCCACCGCATCGCGGATAATGTACAGGGCGGCACGGTCCTTGACGGACTGGCCAGGGTTCATGAACTCGGCCTTGCCGAAGATGTCGCACCCCGTGGTCTCGCTCGCGGCACGCAGGCGGATCAACGGCGTGTTGCCAACGGCGGCGGCGAGATCGGCTCGGATGGTCATGATGTGGTCCTTTCGGGGCGCGCGCAGGGTATGGCCTGTCTAGGCGGGCGACCTTGCGAACTCAAGCGCTGGCCCGTGCCGCCTCACGCAACCGTGCCCGGTGCGCGGCCAGCCAGTGCAGCATCGCGATCAGCGGCAATGCGGTGATCTCGCCACTGGCCACCAGCGTGAGGGCCGCGTCGAAGGACAGGCGATGCAAGGCCAGATCCTCGGCCTCGGACGCGAGGCCACCGTGCCGCACCGTCGTGTCGGGCAGATCGGCAAATCCAACGAAACAATGGAAAAAATCCGTCGACGATCCGGGCGAGGCATAGGCCGCGAACATCGGCTCGAGGGACGCGAACTCCAGCCCCGCTTCTTCGGCGGCCTCGCGCCGGGCGGCCTGTCCGGGCGTCTCACCGGCGTCGATGATCCCGGCCACGGGCTCCAGCGTCCAGGGATTCGTGTCACCCCGGGCGGCGGGGCCGAGGCGCATCTGCTCGACCAGCAAAACCCTGTCGCGGACCGGATCATAGGGCAGAACAAGGGCCGCATCGACGCCCACGAACACCTCGCGCGACAGGTCCGTCGCCCGGGTGCCGTCAAAGCGCAGATGATCGACACGCAGTTCGGCGAATTTGAAAAAGCTGCCCGACGTCGGCCCGACCTGCCGCAGGGTGACATCTCCGGGCTGTGCCGTGCGGCGCAGGGTGGCCGGACGGCGGGTGGTGTCGGCGCGGTGCCGCGCCTCGGCCCGCGCGCGCATCATCGGCCATTGGCGTACCATCGCCTCGCCCGACATTTCGGGCTGGTGCGAGACGAGTTCGACCGCTGCGTGCAGCGTCACGGCGCCATGTGCCGTGATCCAGCGATCGAGGTCCCACGGCTCTTGCGTGGCCGCCATGTCGACGGGCGGGAAATAGGCCTCCGCGGCGACGGGCCCCGCGTCGGCCAGCACGCTGACCGGGCGACGAAAATACCCGAACGGCACTTCGTAGCGGTCAAGGCGCGCAAGGCGTCCGGCATCGAGACCACGCCACAACTGTCCCGGCGCAACAAGGCCCGATGTGCCATCGTCGGGCACGGCCCCGAGCAGCGGAAGACCGTCCATCGCGGCCATGACGCGGTGACCGGGCAGAGCGGCATCGACGCAGACCCCGCCTCCGGACCCCGCGACAAGGGTAAAGAGCGGCGCGTACCGCAATGTTCCATATATGAAAAGCGCGACCGTGGATGCCGTCACGGGCATGAAACCGGGGCGGACGGCATCGCTCTCACCGGAAATTTCGCCCCGTCAGCTCGACCAGAAACCCCGCGACGATCCCGCCACCGACCAACACGCCGAGAACCGTGGGCTCGATCATGAGCTGGCCGTATTCCACCATCATCTCGAACACCGCCTGCAAGGCCTCGACCGGACCGTCGTAACGGTTTTTCAGGGACTGTCGGATCATTTCCGCGAAACTCTGCACGAACAGGCAGGTGAGCACGACCATCAGGGTCGTTGTCAGGCCATAGCTCAGGGCGGCACCCCATCCGTCCCCGGCCCGGCTTCCGGCAATCTTCCAGGCCACCGGCATCGCCAGCGCCGCATTCACATAGGCAAACCGGCCCAGATCCATGCCGTCGGGAAACAGCGGCATGATCAGGACCGAGGCATACCAGGCAAGCGCCGCAAACAGCAGGGCGGCGGCAACACGACCCATCGTCAGCATCGGCGCACCGTCAGCATCGGCCCTTCGTCAGCATCTGCCGCCCTCCTGCCCGTCAATTCCGGCCGGAAAAAGGCCTTGTCCCCGGCCAAAGCGGCCTGTCGGCGCTCAGGCTGCCCGTCAGGCCTCCTTGCGCACCGTGATCTGTGTCACGTCGCAGTTTCCGCTAAGGAACGTCGCGGCGCAAGAGGTCAGGTAAAAGTTCCACATCCGCCGGAACCGCAGATCGAACCCCAGATGCGCAACCTTGTCCCAGCGCGCGTTGAACGTTTCGTGCCAGCGGCGCAGGGTCTGGCTATAGCTGTCGCCGAATTCGACGGAGCGCGCGACCGACAGGCCCGCGCGTTCGACCTCGCGGCGCAAGGCGGTGGGACTGGGCAGCATACCGCCCGGAAACACGAATTTCTGGATGAAATCCATGCCGCGCTTGTACACCTCCCAGCGGCGGTCGGCGACGGTGATGATCTGCAAGGTGGCGTTCTTGCCCGGTTTCAGGCGGTTGCGCACGGTCTCGAAGTAGACGGGCCAGTATTTTTCGCCCACCGCCTCGAACATCTCGATGCTGACGATCCCGTCGTAGGTGCCGGTCTCGTCGCGGTAATCCTGAAGCTTGAACGTCACGAGGTCCGAAAGACCCGCCTTTTCAATGCGCTCCACCGCATAGTTAAACTGCTCCCGACTGATCGTCAGGCCGGTCACGCGCAGCCCCCGCTCGCGCGCGGCGTATTCGGCGAACCCGCCCCAGCCACAGCCGATCTCGAGGATATGATCGCCGCGTTGCGCGCCCATCTGATCGACCATCGACGCATATTTCAGGATTTGCGCGCTTTCCAGGCTTTCCTGACCGCTGTCGAATTTGGCCGACGAATAGGTCATCGTCTCGTCGAGCCAGAGGCCGTAGAATTCGTTGCCGAGATCGTAATGAAACGAGATGTTCTTCTTCGCCTGCCGACGGGAATTCGATTGCAGCCAGAAGCGCAGCTTTTCCCAGGCGCGGACGATGCCTTGCCCCGGAAACCCGTCGTAGACGTCCTCGTTCTGGTCGTGAACGAGGTCCATGAACGCCTGAAGGTCGGGCGTCGACCACCAGCCGTCGATGTAGGCCTCGGAGAAACCAAGATCGCCCTCGCGGATCAGACGGGTGAACAAATCGGGGTTTTCGACGGTAATTTCGGCGACGAAGCCCGGCTCGGCCCCTTCGGCACGAAAATGCCGGCCATCCGGCAGGATGATGTCTACCCGGCCACGCGGCAGTGTGCGCAATTTATCGAAAACCGGTCCGAAATAGCGGGGCAAATCTTTCTGCCCCTGCGTCGTCGTCAGGATCATGACGGTTCCCATCTATCTGAGCGCGCAAGCATTTCCCGCGCGCCATCCCCTGCGATATGTATTGCCACCGCACCGAATGTCACGGGCGGACACGAACAAAAGTTTCAATGCCGTTAATTGTGCCGCGCAAAGCGCCTAGAATCCACGGTCTTCATAGGCCGCAAGCGCCTGTTTGCGCCCTTCGGCCGCGCTGACGATGGGCTCGGGATAGGCGTCGTCCGGGGACATGCCCCAGCTTTTGGGGAGGGCGTCGAAATAGGACAGCGCGGTTTTTTGGGGCCGTGCGCGCCCTTCGGCGATCCATGCATCGAGATAGCGGTCGATCCTTGTCGAATTTATCGACCTGCGTGACCGGATTGAAAACCCGGAAATAGGGCGCCGCATCCGGACCGGAGCCCGCTACCCATTGCCACCCCAGCGCATTCGACGCGGGATCCCAGTCGGTCAGGCAATCCTCGAACCATTTCTGGCCGATCCGCCAGTGGCACAAAAGATGTTTGGTCAGATAGGACGCCACGATCATCCGCGCGCGGTTGTGCATCGTGCCCGTCACATACATCTGCCGCATTGCCGCATCGACGAAGGGGATGCCCGTACGGCCCTGTTTCCACGCCTTGACCTCGGCCAACCGCTCATCGGTCTTCCACGCAAATCCCTCCCAGCCTTCTCGCCAGCTGGTGTCGGTGATATGCGGCGTGTGATGGACAAGGTGATAGGAGAACTCGCGCCAGACCAGTTCCTTGAGGAAATGTTCCGCCCCCGGTTTGCCGTCCTGCATCGCGCGCCGGCCTGCGTGCCAGGCGCGGGCCGGGCTGATCTCTCCCCAGGTCAGGTTTTCGGACAGGCCGCTGGCGACGTTCTCGGCGGGGAAATCACGGCGTTCCATGTAGTGGTCGATGTGGTTGGCGATGAACGCGGCAAGCCGGGCCGAGGCGGCGGCCTCGCCCACCACCTGATGCCCGGTCACGATATCGGCGCCGCGCCCCATGTCCGCCGCCATCGCCCAGTCGGCCAGTTTGTCGCTGCCGGGCCAGTTTTGCGGTGCGGGGATCCTCGACGGCGCGGACAGCGGCTCGGGCACGTCGCGGTCGCGCACCGCTTTCCACATCGGAGTATAGACCTTGTAGTATCCGCCGGTTTTCGTCTCGACGGTCCAGGGCTCGAACAGGACGTGGCCGGCATGGCTCCTTGCGGTCACGCCATCGTCCTTGAGCGCCGCTTTCACCGCCTCGTCGCGTTTGCGGCTGTCGGGATCGTACAGCCGCTGCCACCAGACATCGCGGGCGCCGGTATCATGGATCAGCGCGCGCAGCGTCGGCAGGGCGTCGCCCCGGCGCAGGACGAGGCGACTGCCCCTGGCGCGCAGATCCCCGCCCAGCTGCGCGAGCGACAGACCCAGTCGAAGGCGCGGGGCGGCGCCGAAGGTTGCGACCACCTCGTCGTGGACGAAGACCGGGATTACCGGCCGACCCGTCTGTACCGCCGCCGTCAGCGCCGCGTGATCTCCCAGCCGCAGGTCGCGGCGAAACCACATCAGGATCGGAGATTTGTCTGTCATGGCCCTGCCCTGCTGCCGGGCGCGGACCGCCCTGTTACAAGATCTGATCTAGCGCCCGGATCAGCCGGTCAACCTCTGCCGCTTCGGTGTAATGCACGAACGACATCCGCAGCACGCCGTTTTTCAGATCGACGCCCATCGCCGCCAGCGGCCTGTCGGCATAGAACGTGCCGCCACCCGCGATGATGCCATGATCGGCGAGAGCGGCGGCCACCGGCTCGGCGGGGCCTTTCAGCTCGACGGCGATCGTCGGCGCGCGGGCCTCGGGGGTCAGCGGGCCGAGAACGCGAACGCTGTTGCTGGCCACGAGATAATCGAGCAGCGGTTTGGTCAGCGCGATTTCCTGTGCGCGCATCCGGTCATGGGCGAAACGGGCGGCCTGCGCCCCGCTCGCAGGCCCGCCATGATGCGCGGACAGCGCCTCGAGGTAGTCGGCGATGCCGGCGCAGGCCGCGATCTGCGCGTGGTCGGGGCCGGCGGGGGTAAACCGCTGGTACAGCCTGTCGCCGTTGAAATGGTGGCCCTGATTGGGCAGTTCGGCGCCGAAATCGGCCCCGATTGTCATCAGGCCCTGATGCGGGCCGTAGGTTTTATAGGCCGAGAACAGATAGACATCGCAGCCCAGCGCGCCGACATCCGGCAGGCCGTGCGGCGCGTAACTGACGCCGTCGACCACCGTCCGTAGACCGCTGCCCGCAGCCATCGCACAGATCGCGGCGACGTCGTTAACCTCGCCGACGACGTTCGAGCAATGCGGAAACGCCAGCAGAGACGCGCCCGGCAACAGCGGCACGAGGGCCGACAGTTCCAGCCGCCCGGTCTCGGGGTCGACCGGCCATTCGCGCACCTCGATGCCACGATCCGCAAGACGACGCCAGAATCCAGTATTGGCCTCATGATCCTGATTTGTAACGATTATCGCGGGTTTTCCCGCGACGCGAGGTTTTCCCGCGACGCGCTGTTCTCCCGCCACGACGGGTTTTCCTGCCACCGCCGGAGACTGCGCATCCGACAGCCACCCGGCCACCGCATGCGCCAGCACATAGGTATTGGCGCTCGTCGAGGGGCCGAAGGACAACCCGTCGGTGGCGACGCCCAGCATCGCGGCAAACCGGGTGCGCGCCTCGTCCATCTCTTCGCCCCCCAGACGGGTGGGCGCGGCGGCACCGTAGGGCTGCATCTTGCGCTCGGTGTAAAACCGGGTGAGGCGGTTGATCACCTGGCGGCACACATAGGAGCCACCGGCGTTTTCAAAGAACGCGAGGCCCTGCAGGGCGGGCGTGTCGAAGGCGGGAAACTGGGCCCGGACCCATTGGGTATCAAGTGTCATCGCGCCAGCCTGACCGATCTTGCGGTGCCGTCAAGAGGTACATCGCGCGGGCACGTCGCACAGCGCACCGCGCCCGCTGCGTGACCGACCGGTGCCTATGAAAAAGGCCCCGGAGCTACGCGCCCCGGGGCCTCATGATCGTGTGTCTGCGGCGGCCCTATTCGGCGGGCTGCTGCATCGGCTCGACCTCGCCGTAGGTTTCGACGCCTTCGGAGATGCGGCGGCCGTCGTTGTAGATCGCCTTGAGCAGCGAAATCGCCATCAGCACCATCACCAGGCTGAACGGCAGCGCGCCGATCACCATCGCGGTCTGGATCGCGCCGATTCCGCCGATCAGCAGCAGGGCCGCCACCACGGCCCCCAGCGCCACACCCCAGAAGATGATGTGCGGACGCGCCTTGGGACCCTCGTCACCGGCGGCGTTGATCGTGTTCACGATCAGCACGGCCGAGTCAGCGGAGGTCACCAGATAGGTCATCAGCAGGATCACGATGACCACCGCCATCAGCCAGGCGAGCGTGCCCTCACCGATGATCATGTCGGTCATGGCAAAGATCTTGCCGCCGTCCGTCGCCGATTTGATCGCCGTGTCGTTGTACTCGACGCCGGTTGCGGCCATTTCCGCCATCGACAGGTCGATCGCCGTGCCACCGGCCCAGGAGAACCAGACGAAACACATGACGGCAGGAACGATGATCGCGCCCAGCACGAACTCGCGGATGGTGCGGCCCCGGCTGATGCGGGCCAGGAACAGGCCCACGAAGGGGGCGAATGCAACCCACCATGCCCAGTAGAACACGGTCCACGCGCCCTGCCAGCCGATGAGCGCGGCATCGACTTCGGTCTCGCCGCTGTAGACGGTCACCATCATGCCCGGCAGCGCGATCAAGTATTCCCACATGCCGATGAACAGCGCCTGGAACCCGAAGAACGTCGAACCGAAGATCATGAGGAACAGCAGCAGGAAGATCGACAGGCCCATGTTGATGTTGGACAGCCACTTGATGCCTTTGCCGACGCCCGACAGGGCCGACAGCGTCGAGGCGGCCATGATGATGGTGATGGCAAACAGGATGCCCAGCGTCGATGGCACGCTGCCGCCGTCCGCGTTGGTCACCATAAGCCAGTCGCCCACACCGATGCGCGCCATGCCGTCGATGAACTGGTTGACGCCGAACCCGAGGGTCTGGGCGACGCCGAGGATGGTGGCGACGACCGCGACGATGTCGATGACGTGACCCAGCGGGCCCGACAGCGCCTTGCCGAACAGCGGCGACAGCGACGAGCGGATCGTCAGCGGCAGACCGCGACGATAGGCGAAATAGCCAAGGGCCATGCCGGTGATCGCATAGGACGACCACGCGGTGATGCCCCAGTGCAGGTACGACCATTTATAGGCGTTCATGATGTTGTCGGATCCGGCACCGGTGGCAAAGCCCTGAATGACGTCGGGGTTATTGCCGAAGTGATACATCGGCTCGGCCACTGACCAGGTCAGCATGCCGACACCGATACCGGCGCCGAACATCATCGAAAACCAGGAGAAGTTGGTGAATTCCGGACGTTCGCCCGGCTGTCCCATGCGCAGGCGCCCGCCTGCGGGCCAGATCGCGAGGGCAAGGCACACCACGACGAAGCCCGCCATCACGATGACGTACCATGTCGCGAAGTTCGACAGGATAAAGCTGTTCAGCCCGCCCAGCACGTTGCCGGCCTGGTCGGGGAAGGCAACGGCCCAGATGACCAGCAGGCCGATGATGATTTTCGAGCTGATCGTGACGTTGATCGAGAACCCCCTATAAAAGCCGCTGTCGGCGGTCTTGATCGGAAGATCCGTAAGGGGTGGTTCCATCGCCATAGTTTTGTCCCTGTCCTTTAGGTCTTTTGGTTTTGTTGCACGACAGTATGGCGTGCGGGTGCCTACCTCCACCCAAAAGCGACGCCCGAAGCGACGCAATGTCGTTTTCACGCGATTTAAGTGCCGCACATCCGGGGCCGGCGGCGCAACGGGCGCGTTTCAGTCGATCTCGTCGATGAAATACAGGTCGGTGTCGGGCGGCCGGACGCCCGCCGCCGTGAGCATGGCGTGGACCTGCCCGCGATGGTGTGTCTGATGGTTGAACATATGCGCCACGAGCTGGCCGACGGGTTTTTCCACCTGCGCCCCTTTGATGCGCGAATGAAACCGCAGGGAGCCGGTCAGATCGGACAGGCGCAACCGTTGCGCCCACTGCGAAATACAGCCGTCGGTACGCTCGCGCTGCGCGGCCCAGTCCGCGATGTCGGGGGTCAGCGCAACGCTTTCCTTCATGCCGATCGTCGGTGGCGTGCCGTGATCGATGCGCGACATCCACAACAGATCGCCCCACAGGATATGGTTCAGCGTGCCACGGACAGAGCCGAACCACGCCCCCCGGTCGGCATCGAGAGTGCCGGCGTCCAGACCGGCCACGATGGCGCGAAGACCGCTGTTTTGCCAGGCGTTATAGCGCGCCATCATCCGCACATAGTCGGGGGTGATCATTCTTGGCCGATCCTTTGTTGGCAGACGCCACGGCGCCCGACACTGGCAGTACGCAGGGTTGCACCCGCCCCCCGGTTCGCCGGCCCCCCGGTTCGCCGGTTCGCCGCACCGAAAGTCTGCCAAACCGCGCGCCCGGCGGCAAGCGCCCGCACCGACCGCACGGCATCGCTTGAAAGCGCCCAACCGGCCCCGTAGTCTGCGCGCGACCGGGACGGGCGGGGCCGCGCGCCCTGCCCCGGACCGCTCTGAAATCATTCTTTGGGAGACCGACATGAAACTCATCACGCTCTTCGGGGCTGCCTCGCTCGCCGCCCTTGCCAGCGCCGCCACCGCTCAGGACGCCGACCTGACCGTCCTCGATTACCCCGGCTTCGAGAACCCCGATTTCCACGTGACCTATACCGAGGCCCACGGCGACAGCCCGACATTCTCGTTCTTCGGCGACGAGGAAGAGGCGTTTCAAAAGGTCCGCGCCGGATTTGCCGCCGATGTGACGCATATCTGTGCCGGTTCGGTGACGAAATGGGCGGAAAGCGGCATCATCGAGCCCTGGGACGTGTCCCGCATCCCCAATTATGAGAACATCGACCGCAACCTGACCGGCACCGCCGTCGGCGGCGACGGCGACGTGTTCTGGATTCCGGTCGATTTCGGCTCGACCGCCATCGCCTATAATCCGGATCTCGTGACCGAGGATCAGGTGGCCTCGCTTCAGGTGTTCCAGAACCCGGAATTCGCGGGCCGCATGACCCTGCCCGACAATGTCGACGATGCCTATGCGCTGGCCTATCTCGCCACCGGTCTGACGTCGTGGGCCGACGTCACGGACGAACAGTTTGCCGCTGCGAGCGACTGGCTGCGCGCCGTGCACCCGAACCTGCGCACCTACTGGACCGATCCGGCAGAACTGTCGCAGCTGCTCGCCTCTGGCGAGGTTCTGGTGAGCTGGGCGTGGAACGAGACCTATCCGACGATGGTCGAAGAGGGCCGCCCGGTCGCCTATCAGCGCGAGACGGCAGAAGGATCGTCGGTCTGGCTGTGCGGCTATGTGAACATGGCCGAGGGCGCGGGTTCCGAGGACAAGGCCTATGATTTCATCAACGCGATGCTCGATCCCTCGGCCACCGTGCCGCTGGTCAGCGAGGGCTTTGGCCATGCCAACATGGTCGCCCTCACCGATCAGGTGACGCAGGAAGACCTCGTGGCCTCCGGCATCGGCACCGTCGCCGTGCCGGTTCTGGCACAGCTGCCGATGTCGAACGAGCAGCGCGAGCGGCAGGCCGAAGAATTCGAACTCATCAAGGCCGGTTTCTGACCGCCCCGCAGTTACCGGACGTGCCGCCACCCGGATATTCGGGAGGCGGCGCACCCGCCCCCGATCCGGGTACGTTGGACCGGTCCTTGATTTCGGCTGCAACCGCGCCATCTGGCGTTTTCACGGACCGGAACAAACAGACCGGAACAAGGGGCCGCGCCATGGATATCATCAACATCATTCTGGCGCTCGCCAGTATCGGTCTGGGCATCGTCGGCTGGCTTGCGCCGCGCTTTGCCATGGCCACGCTCGACCTGAAATCCGGGCCGTCCAATATGGGCATATCCGAGGTGCGCGCCGCCTCGGGCGCCCTGTTCGTCGGTATGGGCCTTGGCGCGATGATCATCGGCACACCCGCCGCCTATGCGATGATCGGCTTTTGCTGGGGCGGAGCGGCAGCCGGTCGGGCGACATCGCTGGCGGTGGATGGCACCAGCCGCAAGAAATGGACGTATTTCGCGGTCGAGGCGGCCGTCGCCGTGCTGGCGCTCGTGAACCTGTGGCCCGCCCCCGTGGTCTGACCGACCGTGGATCGTTCGACTGCGGTCTGCCGTTCCGCAGCCAGATCGCCGGCGGTGCCGGTTCAGTTCCAGTCCAATACGAAACTGGTGCCATAGCTGGCCCAGTTGCGCGTCGTCACCCCGTTGAATTCGGATCCGAAATAGCTTTCCAGTCCGGCGGTTCGCAGCGCACGAACGTCTCCGCCATCCGGTCCGATGACGCCCGTGTGGACCGCCGCCGCGCAGATGTCGCTGTCGGCGGTATAGGGCCCGTTTCCCCAGACAGAGCCACCGGCCTCGCCCGGCGCACAACTGCATTCCACAACCTCCAGTGTGGTGTCGAACCCGGTGCAGGACGGGAATGTCGCCTGCGTGCTGCGCGGTCCTTTCGCCTCGAAAACGATGGAAGTCCCATAGCTGCCCCAGTCCCGGCTGGTGATGCCGTTCATGTCGGACCCGGTATAGCTGTCCTGCCCCGGCTGCCCGACGGCAAGCACGGCGCCTCCGTCCGGGCCGATGACGCCCTGATGGCGTGCCGCCGCGCAAACGTCGCTGTCGGCGGTATACGGGCTGCTGCCCCAGACCGATCCCGCAACGGCATCCGCCGGGCAGTCGCAGGCATAGGTTTCTTCGCCGATCGGAAATCTCTCGCAGGCCGGAAATTCGGTGGTTTGCGCGACGACCGGCAGTGCGGCCACAAGTGCGGCGGCACCGGTCACGGCGCCGATGGCAACGATGCCCAAGGCGTGCGTCTGAAACGGTTTCATCAATATGCTCCTTGAAAAAATGGTGCCCAACGGTACACGACGCGGTATGTTGTCGCAAGCAAGGCATCGGGCGCGACCCGGCAGGCCCCACAGATCCGTCGTTGCTGTCGCCTGATCCCGCGGCCCCGCGCATCGGCCCGCGCATCGGGATGGCGCGGCGGCGTTGCGATGCCACCACCCCCCTTGCGCGCGCCCTGCCCCCCTCCTATATCTTGTCTGTCCTTCGGGACTATGAACATAAACGCGCTCGTAATACGCGGATCGGACCCGGGGGCGGTACCCGGCGTCTCCACCACATCACCCTTATTGGGGGTTCGCGGGGACGAAACAGGATCGACGAACGTCTAAAGGGGTTTGCTTTGTTTCGGTGAGTTACCACCGTTATCGGTACAAAATTGTACAGTTGCCAATAACAACCGTGCTCCGGCTATGGCTCTGGCTGCGTAAGCAGTCCGAGTTGCCGAAACTTAGCCCTTGCGCCTAGCAGCGTAAGGCGGGGTCCGCAGGCACCTGGCAACAGAAGCCTGCACTTTCCCCTCCGCGCCTTATGATCCTGAAATCAGGCTCGCTTTGCGGGAATTTCCCTGGTGGTGCATAGTGGCCACCCGCCTTTGTGCTTGCGCTTTCAAGCATTCGGTCCAAATAAATTCAGCAAAAGCCGACTGATCCAGCAAATTCAGTCATTTTCCGCCAAGTCAGCGGTGCGATGCACGTCAAGGCGCCATCCGCTGTGCACATGCCACGCAAAGTCGCAACAGACTCACACTGCGGCACGCGCCGTCAGACCGCCATCCACGAGGTAATCGCCGCCAGCGCAGAAGGTGGCCTTGTCGCTGCACAGGAATGCTATCAGCGCGGTCGTTTCGTCGACAGTGCCGACGCGGCCGATCGGATGGGAGCGTCCGAACCCGGCGATGGTTTCCTCCATATTCTCGGCGCCGTCGATCTGGATCGCGCTGAATTCCAGCAATGGCGTTCTGATCGACCCCGGACTGACCGAATTCACCCGGATGTTGTCTCGTGCCGCATCGACGGCCATCGCGCGGGTCATGGCATGGATCGCGCCCTTGCTTGTCGCGTAGGCTAGCACGTTCACCTGATTTGCATGGCCCTGTATCGACGAGACATGCACGATGGCGCCGCCGCCGCGGGTTTTCATGTGCGGATAAACGTAGTGGGACGTCAGAAAACACGACGTCAGATTGATCGCGAGAACCCTGTTCCAATGCGCCGCATCGGTGGTTTCGACGGTGCCAAAACTTTGTACAGCCGCCGCATTGACCAGAATGTCGATGCCGCCCGCCTCCTTGGCGATGCCCTCGATCCACCGCGCCACCTGATCTTCGCGCGCGACATCGACCGATGCGACACGCAGCGGCAAATCGCCCGCAGCGGCCTGTGCCTGCGTGTTGAGACTGTCGTCGATGCCGCACAGATAGGTCTGCGCGCCCTGTTGCGCGAAATGCAGCGCGGCAGCCAGCCCGATGCCGCTCGATCCGGTGACGACGGCGACCTTTCCGGCAAAATCCATCGGTTCAACTCCTTTTCACTGCCTGCGGCATCACCGCTGTCATGTCGGCGGTCGCGCGACGCGTGCGATGCCGTCTAGGGATGCCGTCTAGGGATGCCATCGGGGAGGATGCCGTCGGGGATGCCGACCGGCTGTCGCGTCCGGGCAATCCGGCAGCCCCGGGGTTCGGGTTTCACTTGTGGGCTCCGGCATTTTCGTCCCGGGTCGCCGTGCGCTCCAGCGCGCGGATGACACCGCGCAATTCCGCGAGCCCCTTGAGCCGACCGATTGCCGAATACCCCGGCAGGATCTGCTTGTCCTGATCGTCGATCAGCAGGTGGCCGTGATCGGGACGGAACGGGATGCTGTGATCGGGACGCCCGTCCTGTCTGCGCCGGGCCTCCTCTGCCAAAACGGCCTGAACGAGATCCACCATGTCCGTGTCGCCGTCCAGATGATCGGACTCGACGAAGGATCCGTCGTCTTCGACGGTAACATTGCGCAGATGCAGGAAATGGACGCGGCTTGCATGGCTCTCGAAGATTTTCCGGACGTCGTTGTCGCGCCGCGACGAGAGTGACCCGACGCACAGGGTGAGACCGTTTTCCGGCTCGGGGACGGCCCCGAACATCTTGTCGAAATCCGCCGCCGTCGAAGCGATGCGGGGCAGTCCGAACAGGGGAAACGGCGGATCGTCGGGGTGTATGCACAACCGCAGGCCCAACGACGCGGCCAGCGGCACGACCACCTTGTGGAACGCGGCCAGATTGGCCCGGAGATCATCGGGGCCAAGATCGTCGTAGCGCGCGATTACGGCGGCAATACCGGCGCGGTCGTGGACCGACTCGCTACCGGGCAGACCCGCGATGATCGTCTTTTCCAGCCGTGCGCGTGTCTCGGCGTCCATCCTTGTCAGGCGCGCCCCGGCGGCCGTGATCTGCGCAGGATCGTAATCGGCGACAGCACCGGGCCGATCCAGAATGCCCACGTCATAGGCGATGAAATCGATCATATCGAACCGCAGCGCCAATCCGCCCGAAGGCATTTCGTGGCGCAGATCGGTGCGTGTCCAGTCGACCACAGGCATGAAATTATAGCAGATCACGTCGATCCCGGCGGCCGCCACGGCGCGCATGCTGTCGCAGAACGATTGCGTCGCGGCCTGTGCCGCCACACCGCCCAGCTTGATCTCGTTGGGAACGGGAATGCTCTCGACGACGGACCATCGCAGGCCGGCGGCTTCGATCCGCACCTTGTGCGCGGCCACATCGGCCTGCGGCCAGGCAGAACCGTCATACTGGCCGTACAGCGCCGACACCACACCGCTGGCACCCGCCTGCCGGACATGGGCCAATGTCACCGGATCGTCCGGCCCGAACCAGCGCCAGGTCTGTTCCATCGTTCTCTCCCTTTGAAACACCACGTCGGTTCAATGCCTTCTACAGGTCCAACAAAACCAAAAACTCACCCGCCGTAAAGCGAAATTTATTCTCTTGCAGTGCGATAGGGATTGTCTTAGCCAAGTCCTGGTCCAACATATGAGCCATCATGTCCACCGTGACCGATCTGCTGCACGAACCGCGCAAGGAAACCGCCGTCCGCCAGCTTGTCCGCGAGTTGCGCGAGATGATCGCCCACGAAGGGTTGGGAACCGGCGACAGCCTGCCGACCGAGCGCGAGACCTCGGAGCGGTTCGGTGTCGCCCGCAACACCGTGCGCGAGGCCTTCGGTGTCCTGCGGGCCTACGGTGTGGTCGATGTCCGGCCCAAGATCGGCGCCGTGCTGATCAACCGGCATGTCGAGGCCGCACTCGATGTGTTTTCGTTTCAACTCTCGATCACCGCCGAGACGTTTTCGGACGTCCAGGGCTTTCGCAATCTGGTCGAGGTCGGGCTCTACGATGCCATCGCCGGGCGGATCGACGCCGCCGATTTCGCCGACCTCGAAAACAGCAATGCCCGGATGCTTGCAGCCCGCTCGGTCGCCGAGGCAGCGGCGGCCGATCACGCCTTTCACCTGCGGCTGGTCGGAATCGCGGGCAACAAGACGGTCCACGATGTCTATCGCATCATGGAACCGGTGATCCTCAAGCTGATGGAAACCGGCAAGGCAACCCGGGGCCGCGACGTGGCATCGCAAAGCCATCTCAACATTCTCACGGCACTGCGGCACAAGGACCGGCTGTCGTACCATTACCACATGACGGACCACCTGCGTCAGGGGCTGAGCTTTATCGGCAAAGAGACTGCCGACAGTGTTCCCACAACCGACTGAACCATTCGCAATGCCGCGACAGCGGCGATTTTCCCGGGAGGAAAGAACCATGAAGTTACTGCACACCATGATCGTCGCCACAGGCCTGACCGCGGCATCGACCGTCGGGGCGATGGCCCAGGACCGGACCGTCGCGGGTATCGTCTTCCAGCAGGACCAGTTTTTCCGCACGATCCAGCTCGGCATGGAGGCCGCCGCCGAAGAGGCCGGTGCGACGCTGCTGTCGGGCAGCTTCCGACAGCCGTCCCGACGTCGAAATCAGCCTGATCGACACCTATGTCGCGCGCGGCGTCGATGCGATCGTGATCTCGCCCGTGTCGTCCACCGCGTCGATCCCGGCGCTGGAACGTGCGGCCGAGGCCGGCGTCGTCATCGTCACCTATAACTCGAACCTCGAGGCCGATTTTCCGGTGTCCTACCTGAACTCGAACCAGCGCGATCTGGGCGAGACAACGGGCGCGATGGCCGCCGAGTATATCGCCGCCAACATGGATGGCACCGCCGTCGTCGGCACCCTGGGCTTTCAGGCGCTGCTGCCCGAGATTTCGGCAGACCGTGTCGACAGCTTTATCGAGGTGGTCAGCGCCGAGAATACCATCGACGTCGTGGCACAGCAGGACGCCTGGCTGGCCGAGGATGCCGTCCGCGTTGCTGGCGACATGATCACCGCGAACCCGACGATGACGATAATCTATGCCGCCAACGAAGGCGGCACGGTGGGCGCGGTACAGGCCGTCCGCAATGCGGGCAAGCAAGGCGAGATCGTCGTGTTCGGTGTCGATGGGACGCTGCAACTGCTTGATTTCATTGGTGACGAAGACAACATCCTTCAGGCCGTGACAGCCCAGCAGCCCTACGAGATGGGCCGCATGGCCGTGACCGCCGCCCTCGCCGCCGCGAATGGCGACGCCGTCGACGCGGTCGTCATCGTGCCGGTTCTGGGCCTGTCGCGCACCGATCCCGACACCGTCGCGGAATTCCGCGCCGGGCTGGAAGCGATCCAGTAAGCCTCAATCGCGATGCCGGGCGGCAAGATCGCCCGGCAGTTACCGAATGTTCGGGTGCAAAGGCGCAGCATGACCAAGAACCTTACCTGCGACGATCTCACCCGCACCTACGGATCGCTGGTGGCCCTCGATCGCTTCAGCCACCAGTTCGATCATGGCAAGATCCACGCGCTGATGGGCAAGAACGGTTCCGGCAAATCGACGCTGGTCAAGATGCTCAGCGGGGCGATAGCGCCCACCTCGGGACATATCCGGCTCGATGACGCCGGACTGAAACTGACCGCGCCGTCGGACGCCTTCGCCGCCGGGATCGTTACCGTCCATCAGGAACTCAGCCTGGTCAAGGAACTGTCGGTCGCCGAGAACATCTTTCTGGGGCGATGGCCGATGCTGTCGCGCCTTGGCGTGCGCCTCGTCGACTGGCGCGGGATGCGCCGGCAGGCGCGCGATCTGCTCGATACGATGCGGCTCGATTTCGATCCCGCGACCCCCGTTTACAAGCTGAGCGTCGGGCAACAGCAGGTCGTCGAGATCGTCAAGGCGATGTCCTTTGAGCCAAGTATCCTGCTGCTCGACGAACCTACCTCCGCTCTGGCCAGCAACGAGGTCGACCAGCTGTTCCGGATTCTGCGCGAACTGCGCGCGCGCGGCGTCACGATGATCTATATCTCGCACCGGATGTCCGAGATGTTCGATCTGGCCGACAGGGCGGTGGTGTTGCGCGACGGGCAAAAGACCGGCGACGTTGCCGTTCGGGATACCGATACCGCGCAAATCGTCGACATGATGTTCGGCGATACCGCCCGGGCGGCGCGGTCCGTTGCGGCAACGCACGATCGCGGTCCCTGCGTACTCGAGGTGGACGGTCTTACCCGCGAGCCGGCCTACCGCGACATTTCCCTGAAACTGCATCGGGGCGAGGTGCTTGGCATCGCGGGCCTGCTCGGCGCGGGCAGGACCGAACTGCTGCGCGGCATTTTCGGCGCCGACCCGCCGCACTCCGGCACCGTCCGCCTGTTCGACGAAGAGATCGTTGACCCGACACCCGCGAAGATGAAGCGCCGGGGCCTTGGGTACACATCCGAAAACCGCAAGGAGGACGGGTTGATCCTGATACATTCGATCCATGCGAACCTGTCGATGGCCAGCCTCGATCAGCTCAGCCCGAACGGCACCATCACCACCGCGCGCGAACGCCCCGGCGTCAGGCGCCAGATCGAGGACCTGGCGATCAAGGTCGGCAGCCCCGAAGACCCGGCGGGGTCGCTGTCGGGCGGCAACCAGCAAAAGGTGGTGATCGGCAACTGGCTCAACACCAACCCCCGGGTGATGTTCTTCGACGAGCCCAGCCGCGGTGTCGACGTCCATGCCAAACAGCAGATCTTTACCATCATCCGGCAAAAGGCGCGCGAGGGCCTCGCGGTGATCTTCGTCTCCTCCGAACTCGAGGAACTGCTCGAGGTCTGCGACCGGATCCTCGTGCTGCGGAACGGCAACCTAGTCGGCGAGCGGGACCCCAGAACGACAAGCCTGACAGCTCTTTACGATGCCTGCATGGGAGAGGCGGCATGATGGTCTCGATCTTGCGGCGCTATCCGATGGAAATCATCCTGACGCTGATGTTCATCGCCCTTGCCGTCTCGGCGCCCGGTTTTTTCACCGTGAACAACCAGATGAACGTGCTGCGCAACATCACGATGCAGGGCATCATCGCGTTCGGGATGACGATGGTCATCATCTCGGGCGAGATCGACCTGAGCATCGGCTCGGGCGTCGCCGTCGCAGGCTGCCTCACCGCCTGGGTCACGCGCGAGATGTCGCCCTTCATCGGCTCGGCGATGGCCATCGCACTGGGGGCGCTGTGCTCGATGGCGCTGCTGTTCTGCCTCGGCCTGATGACGGGCAAACTCCGACAAGTGTTCAACATGCCGTCGTTCATCACCACGCTGGGCCTTCTGGCGCTGCTGTCGGGCGTGGCGAACCTGATCACCGGCGGCTTTCCGATCACCGCGTTTCCGCGCTGGTTCAATTTCATCGGCTCGGGTTTTATGTTCGGCATCCCCTTTCCCGTCTATATCTTTGCCACTGTCTTCGGGATCAGTTTCTTTTTGATGAACTACACCCGGTTCGGCCGTGAAATCTATGCGGTTGGCGGCAATCTCGAGGCGGCGCGCCTGTCGGGCATCCGCGTCTGGCGGACCAAGATGCTGGCCCTGGGTATCACGGGCATCCTGACCGCGATTGCGGGCGTCATCATCGCGGCGCAGATCCTGTCGGGCAGTTCCTCTGCCGGGCGCGGGTGGGAACTTGACGTGATCGCGGCCGTCATCATCGGCGGCACCAGCCTGTTCGGAGGCCGTGGCCGGATCTGGGGGACACTGGTCGGTGTGCTGTTTCTGGGCTTTATCGTCAACGGCATGACCTTGCTCAATATCTCCGAATACTGGCAGCTTGTCGTGCGCGGCGCGCTGATCATCGGCGCGGTCTTGCTCAACCAGATCCTCGACAAACCAGTGAAATGACCGGCCATCCCGACGATCATTTCGATGGCACTGGAAGCAAGGCGAACGAAGCGTATTTGCGGAATACCGCCGGTTTCGTACCCGGCGTTTCACCTCCGCTCAACGACAGCCACAGAAAGCTGACGCAACCCGCATAATCTGGTGGGTCCTGATCCGCGTGGGCAGCTTCGTTTTCGGCTGGACTGCGGTAGCGATATGGGTTGATCCGCAAACCGTCATTTAACTTGACGACAGAGCTTGAGAAACAGTTCTGAAGAAACCCGATCCGGTAGGGGCCGGTCTGGATTTCGGAAAGTTATCGCGTTCTCCTGCCGCAAGATCGAAGTCCGTTAATTTTCAGTCGTCGCGAGCCTGCTAACCGCAAGGGATCGCGAAAGTATCGACGATTCTGTCATCAGTCGCCAATCTTTGCCGTTCATCCAAATTTTCTGATCCTTCGGGATCGCAGAACCGGCGGGCATTGCGGCGTTTAAGTTCGGTGTTGATCTATGGGTCGGTGCGCCGTCAGTATGGCGCATGGGCTATTCCATCTATTCGCAATCCTTTCGCAGATATCTCGGCGTTGCCTGTGCGGCCGTTTTGCCGCTCATTGCCGGTTCTGCGCGGGCTGCTTGCGAAACGGCGCTGATGTTGTCGATCGATGTGTCGAACTCGGTCGATTCCGCAGAATTCAGGTTGCAGACAGACGGTCTGGCCGATGCCCTTCAGGATCCCGATATCGTTGAGGCGCTCATTCAGGGCGAAGTGGCTCTTGCGGTGATGCAGTGGTCCGGTGCTGACAGACAGGCGATCACGCAGGACTGGGCGCGGATGATGACGCCGGGCGATGTGGCGCGTTTCGCGATCGACGCGCGGCTGACCGAACGGGTTTTCGCACTGTCTGACACCGCTCCGGCCGAGGCAGTCTATTTCGCGCTGGATCAGTTCGCCACCGTCCAGGATTGTGCCCGCCAAATCATCGACGTGTCCGGTGACGGGACTCCGAATGCAGGCTCTGACATTTTGGCGGCCCGTCTGGCTGCAGAACGCGCCGGTGTCACGATCAATGGTGTCGCTATCGAGTTTATCGGGATGGCAATCACCGGCTTCTATCAGCGGCAGCTTGTCACGCGCGACGGTTTCGTGATCACGGCGCGCACCCATCGGGATTATCCCCGCGCCATACGCAACAAGATCATCCGCGAGTTGAGCCGCGTCCTTGGATAGCTATGCCGAGAGTTCGAAACCTCCGGACACATTTCAGTGCAACTGTCGTTGCACCGTCATCGTCAGATCGTTGAGTGAAAACGGCTTGGGCAGGAATACCGAATTCGGGATCAGGGCCTTGTGCTCGGAGAACGCGTCCTCGGCATAACCCGAAACGAAGACGACCTTTGTGTCGGGCCGGTCCCTGAGGGCCTCGCGCACCCATGTCGGCCCGTCCTTGCCAGGCATGATGACGTCGGTGACGAAGATGTCGACCTTGATATCGGGGTCTGACAGCAGTTCGAGGGCGGTTTCGGCGCTGTCGGCCTCGAGCACAGAGTACCCCTTCAGCCGCAACGCCCGACTGGCAAACGCCCGTACCGGTGCCTCGTCCTCGACAAGCAGGACAACGCCGTCGGCGGTCTCCGACAACATCTCGCGCGAGGCACGCGGCACCTCGACGGCGACGGTTGCAGGCGCGTCATAGGCGGGAAAGTAAAGCGAGAATGTGCTGCCTTCGCTCAATTTACTGTCCGCAAAGATGAAACCCCCGGTTTGCTTGACGATACCATAGGCCGTCGACAGGCCCAGACCTGTCCCTTCGCCCGGACGTTTGGTGGTATAGAAAGGCTCGAATATCTTGTTGAGTTTGTCGGCCGGTATGCCCGTCCCCTGATCGACGACGCGCAAGACGATGTAATCGCCGGGCGGCACCTTTACACGGTCACGTTCCAACGGCGTGCGCAGCGTCACATTTTCAGTCTCGACACAGATCTCGCCACCCTTGGGCATGGCGTCGCGCGCGTTGACCACCAGGTTCATCAGTACCTGTTCCAGCTGTCGTTTGTCGGCGCGAATGTTCAGCAACAGGGGGTCGTGGTTGAGAGAAAGACGCACTTTTTCACCGACCAGCCGGTTCAGAAGATGGGTCAGTTCGGACAGCGTGTCGCGCAGATCGATCACCTCTGGCATCAGGTTTTGCTTGCGCGAAAACGCAAGAAGCTGCCCGACAAGGCTTGCCGCGCGGTTGGCGTTCTGGTGGATCTGGATCAGGTCACCATAATTCGGATCGCCCTGATCGTGGCGCAGAAGGAGCAGGTCGCAGTGACCGGAAATGGCGGTCAGCAAATTGTTGAAATCATGGGCCACGCCACCGGCGAGCTGTCCGATGGCCTGCATCTTCTGGCTTTGAACGAACTTCGCCTCCAGCGATTTCAACTCGGTCGCATCCTGCAGTACGGCGATCAGGTGGCGGTCGTCGCCGCTGCCGACGCCGCTGAGCGAAACCTGAACGAAGGTATCCTGATGTGACCCCGTGCCGCGCAGAAACTCCGATTTGACAGAGGCGCGACCGGCGGCGGCATCGTCCAGCCAATCGATCACCGGCCGCCCGAGGCCCTCGAGCAAATCGGAAAAACGCGTGTCGCTGTCCACCTGCATCGGCAACAGCGCGCGCGCCGAGGCATTGGCGGTTCGCACGATTCCGTCGATGGACAGTTTCAGCAAGGGCACCGGCAGCGCCTCGATCTCATCCCAGGCGGCAGGCGGCGGCAGGGTGCGCGACGGGATCCCGCCGGTACTGCTGCCCGCGCCCGACATCGAGCCATCCACGGTCATCGCCGGATCGACAGAGCCGGGCGGTAGCAGATAGATTTCGTTGCGACCGCCCGAGCACGGCACCTGTGCCACCAACGACTGCACCAGCCCGTCGACGCCTTCGACGGTGTGGATCTGGCCCGACACAAGGGGAAGGTCGGCGAAAACGGCGCTCAACGTCCGGTCGCGCGCGCCGGTGAGGCGGCGAAACGCCTCGTTCATGAATAAAATCGTCCCCGACGGCCCGGCGGTCAGCATCGGGATGCTGAGCGTTCCGGCCCTGCCCGTCGCGGTTTTCGATGTCACATCTTCGAGGCGCCAGACCACCGCCGACGCATCGAGCCAGTTGACGGTAACGCGCTGATGCGCACGTCGGCTGACGATGTCCTCGGTCGCGGATCCGAACGATACAGCGCGCGATTGCAGTTTGGCGATCATCTGCCGCGGATTTGCACACAGATCGGCCAGTGCATCGGCAAGGTTTACCGGCGGTCGTCCGGTCATCCGTGCGGTCGCTGCGGCGTTGCGGAAGATAGATCTGCCCCGCGCTGTCGGTGACGTAGACCGCGCGTTCATCCGCACTCGCCATCAGGCGCGCGGCACCGTCGATCGCCGTGATCCGGTCGCGCCGTCGAACGGCCACGACACTTAGCCCGGCGGACGCCACGGCGAGCACGACGGCGGCGGCGGTCAGGATCAATTGCTGTGCGATGCCATTCGACAGGATCGCGCCTATCAGAGCGATCGCCGCCCCCACGAAGGCGGCAAGCGGCAACGTATTCTGAACGCTACCGATCTGTGGTGGCGGCTCTGTCGTCAGCGATCCGACGTGTTCTTCAGATAGGGCCAAGGCGTGTCCCCTGCATTGAGATGTCCCTTGTCGGTGGGCAAAGCTAAGAACTGGTTAACAGTCACGACACGCTAGGTCGTCGTCGCATGACATGCACTCGCTAGTTGTGGCACCGCATCCCGTAGATCGGCACGCTGCCCTAGTCGCGGCGCAGGATGCACAGCGAAAACCCGTCCCCCTGCGGACCGGGCAACCACGCGTGTTCCGCCTCGCGCCGCCACCGCGGATGGCGCGCAAGAAATGCCGCGCTCTGGCCGGTCGTTTCGCGCGCCAGAACCGAGCAGGTCGCATAGGCCAGCACGCCACCGGGGGCCACGCAATTGCTTGCGGTCTCCAGTATCTCTGCCTGCGTGGCCGGTAAGTTCGGCCAATCTTTCCGGCGTCAGACGCCATTTGTGATCGGGATCGCGCCGCCAGGTGCCACTGCCGGAACAGGGCGCATCCACGAGAACGAGGTCGAAGGGCAGCAGATCGCGGGGGTGCCCGTCGACGACATCGATATGCGTCCGGGCACGCGCGGCCCGTGGCCCCAGATCGGCGAGGCGTGCGGCTGCCGCGTCATGCGCCCACAGATCGAACCGTCCCCGCGCGGCAATCGCCAGCGACTTGCCGCCGCCGCCTGCGCAAAAATCGAGGACACGGTCGCCCCCGGTCAGCGGAAGTGCCAGGACGGCGGCCTGCGACGACGCATCCTGCAATTCGACGAGGCCGTCCAGATAGGCACTGCTTTGCGCAACTTTTCGAGGGTTTTCCGTCACTTCCAGCGCGGTCTTGACGTGATCGTGCGGCCGGGTGCCGATGCCACCGGCCCCGAGGCCCCGGGCTGCGGCGTCGCGCGATATCCGCGCCAGATTGACCCGCAGGAATACCGGCGCGCGGTCGCCCAATGCGGCGGCAACCGGGGCCGCCGCGTCCGCAAGATCGGCCTCGAACAAGGGCCAAAGCCAGTCCGGCAGATCATGACGCTCGGCCCCTTGTGGCGCGCGCCCGGCCTCAAGATCCGACGGGGCGGGCGGGGCATGTCCGACACCGTTCATCAGGGATCCGGGATCGATGCCCTCGTGGCGCAGCTGTCCGAGGATCAGCCCCCGTCCCGTTTCCGCACCGCCCAATGCCGCAAAGCTGCGTCGCCGCCGCCATGCACCATAGGCCAGATCCCGCACTGCCGCCCTGTCGCCCGATCCGGCATAGCGGCTGCTGCGGGCCCAACCGGTCAGCGCCCGTTCCAGAGGCATGCCGCTCAGCGCGGTATCGAGCACCGCAATCGCCGCGGCAATGCGTGCACCGGGCGTCATCGGCGGACACGGGTTTTGAGGGCAGCAGGCGGGGCCTGCGTGTTACGGGCGCCGTTACCAAACCTCCCGCGCCTGATCCCCGGATGTTTACCGTGCATCTGCATATCGTTGTTTCTGACCGGCGCTGCACCACATCCATCATCGGCCAATAAGAGAGTTCCACACCTGGATCATGACCGTTCGTTCCCGGGCACTTTCAGCGTACCTGTAGGCCAACAGAAGACTATCTCACCGCGAGAACGTCACGGTAAATCCGCCCGCCTCGATTTCGATGCGTTGCAGGCGTTGTGCCCCGGTTATCCCGTAAAGCAGCGTGACGGCCAGCGATGTGAACCGAAACGGCGACAGATGCCCCGGCCCCGCTGTGACGCTATACGCCATCGCGCAGGTCAGCACTGTTTCGGTACGGCTTTCGCGTGCCGTCGCGATATCGATCACCCGGCGGCCGTCGTAAAGGCGCATCGGCGCGGGGCAGCCGTTTGCCGCGGCAAGGCGGCCGAAACCGGTCACCGGGTCGAGGACACTGGGTGGCACACGGGCCACATCGGACAGCTCTGTCTCCTCGCTCGACGGGCTGACAACCGTTTCGACCGCACGGGCCCCGTCCAGCAGGACCGAGATGGTGCGGTCATCGCTGCGCCCGATATATTGCGTCACCGCCGCGCCTGCATCCGTGCGCACCGGACGGGACGTCGCCTCGAACCGCCCGTCGCCAACGCCGAGCGGCGTGTTGTCGAGGACAGACAGCAAGGTCGGGCCCGCGCTGTCGAAGGTGAGCGTGCCCAGGGTGCGGTTGCCCAATGCGGCGGAAAAGGTCAGCGTTTCGGCGGTGACAGGTGTGGCGACCGCACATGCCAGAAGGGCTGCACGGACGGAGGAAAGGGCCATGAAATTTCCGATAAAGTAGGGTATTCGAGGTGAGATCGGCATAGCGCCGGATGCCGGAAGATCCACTCGCTCCATCATATCTCGGCCTTGTGCCGTACCGTGCCGGCAACCTGAACGTACGGAAAACACGGCACCGACGAAAGGACTGGAGCGGGTGAAGGGAATCGAACCCTCGTCACTTGCTTGGGAAGCAAAAGCTCTACCATTGAGCTACACCCGCGTTGCGAACTTTGTATCACCTCCTGCTGCGGGATTTCAAGGTCATCCTGCGCGACCCGTTCCGCAGGCCTACCGGGCGCGGCGCCGCCGTCCGCCACCGTCGCCGCCAGAGCCCAGATTGAAACTGACGTCGGGCAGCGTGACGATGGACGCCAGATGCGGGAACGGGTCGGTCGCGTGCGGTATGGCGTTGGCGGCGACGAAATGCTCCTGAAATCGCGGCTCGATGGCGGTTTCGACCTTGGTGATCTGCCGCACCACGGCCTCGATATCGGTGCGCGCGGCGACCGAACACAGCGCGATCCGCGCGCCGGTACCGGCGGCGTTTCCCGCCGATGATACCTTGTCCAGCGGCGCGTCGGGGATCATCCCCAGGATCATCGCGTGCCGGGGCGAAATATGCGCGCCGAAGGCACCCGCGAGGACGACACGGTCGACGGTGTCCACGCCCATCTCGTCCATCAACAGCCGCGCGCCCGCATAAAGCGCCGATTTCGCGAGCTGAATGGCCCGGATATCGGTTTGCGTCACGGTGACGCGCGGCCCGCCTGTCGCCGTGCCGTCGTGAATCAGGTAGGAATGTGTGCGCCCCTCGGGTTCCATTCGCGGCGTGCCGGTCTGTTCGGCGGAGCCCAGCAGCCCCTTGGCGTCCATCAACCCGGCCACGCGCATTTCCGCCACCGCCTCGATGATGCCGGATCCGCAGATGCCGGTGATGCCGGTGTCCGCGGTGGCCTGCGTGAACCCCTCCTCGTCGGACCACAGGTCGCAGCCGATCACGCGAAACCGCGGCGTCCTGGTGACGGGGTCGATTTCGATCCGCTCGATCGCACCGGGGGCGGCGCGCTGGCCCGACGATATCTGCGCGCCCTCGAAGGCGGGGCCGGTGGGCGACGAGCAGGCCAGTACGCGGGTGCGGTTGCCCAGCAGCAGTTCGGCATTGGTCCCGACATCCACGATCAACACCAGATCGTCCGATTGCCCCGGCTGTTCGGCCAGTGCCACGGCGGCGGCATCCGCGCCGACGTGCCCGGCGATGCAGGGCAGGATAAACACGCGCGCGGCGGCGTTCATTGCCGAGAGATCCAGTTCGGTGGCGTTCAGCGAGACGGAATTCGACGTCGCCAGCGCGAACGGCGCCTGTCCCAGTTCCACCGGGTCGATCCCCAGCAACAGGTGGTGCATCACCGGATTGCAGACGACCACCGCCTCGACGATCTGCGACGCCTCGATCCGCGCCTGTTCGGCCAGATCGCGTGTCAGACCGTCGATGGCCTCGCGCACGGCGACGGTCATCTCGACATCGCCACCGGGGTTCATCATCGCGTAGCTCACCCGGCTCATCAGGTCTTCGCCAAAGCGGATCTGCGGGTTCATCGCACCGGCACTGGCCGCGACCGTACCGTTGCGCAGGTCGGTTAGGTGGGCGGCGATGGTGGTGGACCCAAGATCGATGGCCAGCCCGAAAAGCCGCCCTTCGTGAAACCCGGGAAAAATATCGAGGACCGAATGATGATCGTCGCGGTGACCTTTGTGCAGGGCGACGGTGACGGCCCATTTGCCTTTGCGCAGGCAGGGTTGCAGCTTGCGCAGCACGCTGAGCGGCGCGGTGATCCGGTCGATGCCCCACTGGCTGCGCAGCGCGTCGCCCAGCCGTTCGAAATCGCCCGCCGGTTCGTGCATATCCGGCTCGAGGAC
Organism: uncultured Alphaproteobacteria bacterium; assembly: GCA_963761735.1. GTDB lineage: Bacteria > Pseudomonadota > Alphaproteobacteria > Rhodobacterales > Rhodobacteraceae > CAVXHQ01. Next base: position 162,617 of record CAVXHQ010000001.1, on the reverse strand, counting down.
GTCGACGTAGTAGAGCTTTGTCGCCGGATCCATCACGATCTCGCGGGTGTCGGCGTCCTTGCGCACCACCTGCCGGTGCACCTGGCTCTCGACCGGCACGTCGATCACGACGTCACCCTGCACCGTCGCCTGACAGCCCAGACGGCGTCCGGCCCTGAGGCCGCGAACCCGGTCATAGCGCGCCTCGACGCTGTTCCACTCGGAGAGGGCATTCTGCGAAACTGTCACGCCGTGCTTTGAAAAATCGCCAAAGGACGGCGTGATCTGGCATTTGCTGCAGATGCCGCGCCCGCCGCAAACGAAATCCAGATCGACGCCAAGCTGCCGCGCCGCCGTCAGGACCGGAGTGCCGACGGGGAAATGGCCGCGCTTGCCCGAAGGGGTGAAAATCACGAGGGGATTGTCAGACATGTCGATACTCGTCCCTGCGTCAGGCCATTGCCGGCAGACCAGGGCGCAGTGCCGCACCGCCCCTGCCCCGCCGCGTCGCTCCCCGTCCGATATGCGGCATCGCGCGCAGCGTAAAGGTGCCGTGCGCGCCCCGTGGCCCTTTCGCGGACGCGGGCTCTGTGCGATAGGGCGATGCCAACCGATATGCCATCCCGAGGAGACCGTGCATGGAAATTCGTGAGGCCCTGACGTTCGACGACGTGCTGCTGGTGCCCGCCGCGTCAAGCGTGCTGCCCTCGACGGCCGACACCCGCACCCGCGCCACCCGGTCGGTGACGATGAACATCCCGCTGATGTCCTCGGCGATGGATACCGTGACCGAAGGCCGCATGGCGATTGCCATGGCACAGGCGGGCGGCATCGGCGTGATCCACCGCAACCTTGACATCGCCGCACAGGCCGAAGAAGTGCGCCGGGTCAAACGGTTCGTCTCCGGTATCGTGTACAAACCCATCACCCTGACGCCCGACCAGACGCTTGCGGACGCCCGCGTGCTGATGGAGCGCTATCGTGTCACCGGCTTTCCGGTCGTCGGCCCCGGTGGCCGCGTCGTGGGCATCGTCACCAATCGCGACATGCGGTTCGCCACCGATGACGCAACGCCGGTCAGCGTGATGATGACGACCCGGGATCTGGCGATCCTGCAGGAACCCGCCGACCTCGACGAGGCGCGCAGCCTGATGAAGGCGCGGCGCATCGAAAAGCTGCTGGTGACGGATGCGGCGGGCAAGCTGACAGGGCTGCTGACGCTCAAGGACAGCGAGCAGGCCGTGCTGAACCCCGACGCCTGCATGGACCCGCTGGGCCGGTTGCGCGTGGCGGCGGCGACGACCGTGGGGGACGCAGGCTTTGCGCGCTCCGAGGCGCTGGTGGATGCCGGCGTCGACATCGTGGTGATCGACACCGCCCACGGCCATTCCGAAGGCGTGGCCAAAGCTGTGAGCCGCCTCAAGGCGTTGTCGAACGAAGTTCAGGTGATCGCAGGCAATGTCGCCACCGGCGAGGCGACGCGCGCCCTGATCGGCGCGGGCGCCGACGCGGTGAAGGTCGGGATCGGGCCGGGCAGCATCTGCACCACGCGGATGGTGGCGGGCGTTGGCGTGCCGCAGCTGACGGCGATCATGGATTGCGCGGCGGCGGCTGGCGACACGCCGGTAATCGCGGACGGCGGGATCAAATTTTCAGGCGATTTCGCCAAGGCGATCGCGGCGGGTGCGTCCTGCGCCATGGTCGGCTCGATGATCGCCGGTACGGACGAAAGCCCCGGCGAGGTCATCCTGTACCAGGGCCGCAGCTACAAGAGCTATCGCGGCATGGGCAGCCTCGGGGCGATGGCGCGCGGCTCTGCCGACCGCTATTTCCAATCCGACGCGGCCAGCGACAAGCTGGTGCCCGAAGGTATCGAAGGTCAGGTCCCCTACAAGGGCAGCGCGGGCGCGGTCGTCCACCAGCTCGTCGGCGGTTTGCGGGCGGCAATGGGATACACCGGCTGCGCCACGGTCGAGCGGATGCGCCACGACTGCACCTTCGTCAAGATCACGGGCGCGGGCCTGACGGAAAGCCACGTGCATGACGTGCAGATCACACGGGAATCTCCCAACTATCGGGTTGGCTAGGCCGCTGTCGGATAAATGTAACAACGGCTTCGGACCTCGAAAGCCGTAGGGTGATGTGGCAGAAATCTGGCGGCTTATCGACGGCCATGATCGGGTCGCGTGCCACGTTGATCCCGCGCAGAAGATTGCCGATCGGGTTCGTCCGGCAGGCGTGCCTGGCGATTTTCTGCAACGAGATCAACATTTCAAACGGATCCAGCCCTTCCTGGCCGAAGGTCCAGGTCAGTCGCACGACATCGCACCTTGCCGCCCATGTCCCTGCGCCGCGATCCGAAAGTGCAACACGAGACGCTCAGTAACCAATCGTTTCGCAGCCATCACATAAGCGCCGGGGGCATCACGGCTCAGAAAGCGAAAAGTGTCGAACAATAGACGTCAGGGACACTTGGCCTCGGCATGCCTGAGCAAAAGAACCCTTGAGGCGACACCATGCAAACCAGCCATAATTCGAAGGATTTTCAAGAATAATTTGGTGCCAAGGGCGGTTTGCCGTCGTATACATGCCAAACTGCAGTCGACGGTCCGCATCAGCACGGCACCGTTGATAGCCCGAGGCAACAAAGCAGTATCAAAGACTTGCTGGTGAATACAATGCGCTCACCGCCTTTCGCGTCGTCGATGCGATCTGTCGGCCTGTGCAATCAAGCGGTCGAATTTTCAGCCTAAGCCTCGTTGAAAACACATCGGCCCAAGGCTAGCCGAGCGAGATGATGTGATTGTCCCATTTCACATTGGATTGCGAGAGCAAGGCGGTCGGCTGGTCTCCGATGACGTGCAGCCCCCCGGTGCCGGTAGAGCAGAATATCCCTGCCGCCCCGGTAGAAAGCCCGCATACGTCGATCGGGTCGATGCTCGAAGACCGGTCGGTGGATGCGGTATCGTAGATCTGCACCACACCACCGCGCGGCGATGAAATCGCGACTTGCGTGCCGGGACCGTCGAAGGCGACGCTTCCGGCATAGCCGCCGAGACGCGCGAGCGTCAGGTCGGTCTGGCCAAGCAGGGACGGTCGTTCGCCGATGCGGTGGAGGCCTGCGAGCGTGGTCTCCTCACCGGGTTCGCCCTGCCATTGCATCGCGAACGCGACGGTGCCGTCGGCGCGCACGGCCAGGTGTCGGATCGAATTGCGACGCTGGTCGGTGGCGAGTTCCATCCTGTCGACCAGCGCGCCATCCAGCCGCAGACAGGTCAGGTTCGGCTGCATGGTGTCGAGGTTCAGCTGTTCGCGGCCGCTGCCCGGATGGGTGCGGATGCCGCCGTTGGCGACGGCGAAGATGTCGCTGCCCGGCAGCCGGAGGATGTCGTGTGGGCCGATACCGCCGGACGCGATGTCGGCGACACGCGCATAGCCCTGCGCGCGCGACCAGATGCCGATGCGCCCCTCTCCCGTCCGATAGGCGTTCTCGGTCGTCAGCAACAGGTCGCCCAAGGCGGAAAACGCGCCGTGGCCGTAGAAATGCCGCTCCACGGGCGCGCTCAAGCGGGCTATTTCGCGCCCCGTGATGCAGTCGAACACGCAGGCAAAGGTGCCGGGGCGTCGGGCGAATGCGACCGCCTCGGGGTGGTGTGGGTGTGCTGCGGCGGCGTGCCCCCGGGCCGGCAGTAGCGGGCGAAAGACCTCTTCGCCCGACGCGCTAAGTCCGAAGAGGTGGAAATCAGTGTCGCCGACCAGACCTGCTGCCAGATAGTCGGGGCCGCCCGCGTCGGCCCAGGACACAGATGGCAAGGACCCTGCGGCCAGCAGCGAGGCGAGGCGAGGAAGGTACGGCGGGTCGTCATGTCAGTCGCCGTCCAATGCGGTAAATCCTTGCACGACCCCCAAACGCGCGCCGACCTCTTCGCGGCTGACGCCGAGCGCGGAATGAACCTGCTGTTGCAGCACTTCGACCCTCAGCCGGGACTGCGGGTCCGCAACACCCGCGAACACCGGATCGTCGAGGTCTGATGCCGTCTCGATGGCCCGGTTGAAAGCGGATACAATACGTCCGGATGCCGCCGGGGAGCCGGATGCCAAGATCAACGCCAGGTCGCGCATGGCGTTCAGGGTCAGGGACAGTTCGACGTTGTGCAAAGAGCGTTCCGACCGCCAGGCTTCCGCCCGAGCGGGCCTCGGGCGGTCGAAGGTTCCAAGCGGCCTGCCGATGCGGGTTTCGGCCGTAAATTCGAGGCCCGTCAGCAGAGCGTTGTAAAGCGCTGTATCCGGCTCGGACGGCATATAGTCTTGCCATTCCTCGGACAGTGCCGCCGTCGTCGACGCGATGTCTGTCGCGATGGCGCGGGTCAGGGCGCAGGAATAGCCTGACGGCGCGTCCGTGAACCGCGGATCGTAGAACAGGAATTCCAGCGCATAAAAGCCGCGTGCCGCGATGGACACCTCGGCATAGCTTGCGATGTCGTCCACCGCCGGGTCTTCGTCCGTGATCATCGTGGCCAGCGTTTGCGGCGTTGCCCCCCGCGCGTCCGGCCAGTAGGCCAGCCCAAAGGCGCGGTCGTCCTCTTCACTGGGGCCGAAGCGGTAGTGGCTCACCGCGATCCATGCGTCGAAGGCGGCGCGAAGGGTGGCATCGTGCGGATCGCAAGTGGCCGATGCCACCGTTGCGAAGGCCGCGCCCTCATCGGCCAGCGCCGCGAACCCCGGGCGCACGAGCGTCTCGACAGCCGCGGTGCCGTCGGCAAGGGCGGCGCAGGGGAGTATCATCTGGGCTGCAATGGTCGTTCGCATGGACATCATCATAGGCTTTCCAGAAACCGTAACAGGGCCGCGCGGTCTTCCGGCGACATATCGACACCTGCATCGCGCGACGCCTGTGCCTCGCCACCATGCCACAGCACCGCTTCCATCAGGGAGCGCGCACGCCCGTCATGCAGCAATTAGGTGTGCCTGCTGACCTGTTCGGTCAGCCCGATCCCCCAAAGCGGCGGCGTGCGCCATTCGGTGCCGGTGGCGCGGGCTTCGGGCCGGTCGTCGGCCAGACCCTCGCCCATGTCGTGCAGCAGCAGGTCGGTATAGGGCCAGATCAACTGAAAGCTCTGCGCAGGCTGATCCTCAAGCCGGTTGGTGACGTAGGCGGGCATGTGGCAGGATACGCAGCCGGTCAGGTTGAACACCTCCTTGCCGCGCAACACCGCTGCGTCGTCCACGTCGCGCCGGGCCGGCACGCCAAGGTTGCGGCTGTAGAACGTCACGAGATCGAGGCCGGTCTCGTCGATCTCGAATCCGCCGCCGGTTTCTTCGTCGCCGTGCCGCGCCGCGACACACCCGGCCTGCGCGTCCGTGCAATCGCCCCACGGCTGCGGGAAAAGCGGTGACGAGATGCCGATGTCGCCCGCGAAGGCGGCGGCCGTCTGCTCACGGATCGAGGGCATTCCGGCCTTGTATCCGAACCGGCCCAGCATCGGGCGTTCGAATTCGGCGGACCAGACGATGTTGGCCCGCCCCGAGATACGGTCGCCATCGGCGTCATCCGGGTCTTCGCCCGCAAGGATTTCCGCCGCCGGAATCGCCTCGAGCAAGCCCAGTCCGATCATCTGGGGTGCGACCCGCGGGTTTAGCATCGCGTCCGGACGCAGCGGGCCATAGCCCAGATCGGCGGCGGTATAGGTGGGCGCGCGCAGAGACGCCGTCTCGCCACCTGACAGGGCAATCTCCATCTCTTCATAGTCGATCTGCAACCGGTATTCGGCGGCATGGCCCGGCAGGCCGAAATCCTGCAACTGGCCGCCAAAGCTCGGGTCGGGTTGCGTCGCGATGTAATCGGGCAGTTCACGACGCTGGCGGCTCAAGCTGAGACGGCGCTGAAGCAGGACCCGTTCGCTGGCCACCTGTTTGTGTTCCGCGGGCGGCGTGGCGATCTGATCAAGATCATCTGGTGGGATGGCCAGGGCGCGTGCTTGTTCTCGAAGCGCCTTGAGAAGGGCCGGTTCGTCTGGCCGTCGGCGAAGGAGGGTAAGATCTCCCTGACGGCGGCGCAGTTGGCGATGCTCCTGGAGGGCATCGACTGGCGGGCCCCGCAGCGTAGCTGGAAGCCGCTCAAGGCAGGATAAATTACCCTGTCGAGGGCATTCAGGATTCCCGCCGCAGCCATGTTTTGCTATAGTTTGGCATGCTTGACGTGGCCCAATCCCTGCCGGAAGATCCCGATGAACTACGCCGCTTCACGGCCCTTTTGCTGGCCGAAGTGAAGTCGCAGGCGATGCTCATCGAGAAGCTGCGCCATCAGCTGGCCGGGCACCGCAACTCTCGGTTCGGCGCCTCATCGGAGATTATCGAGCAGCTTCAGCTGGCACTGGAAGCCAGCGAGATCTCGATCGCCAAGATGACGGCCAAGCTGCGGCTTCCCGATGAGGAGCCGAAGGACAAGCCGAAGCGCCGTCCGATCCCGGATCACATCCCGCGGATGGAAGTCGAGTTGACGACCGGCGGCGATGATTGCGCCAAGTGCGGCGGTCGACTGCGCCGTCTGGGCGAGGATGTGACCGAGGAGCTGGAGTATGTGCCCGGCCGGTTCATCGTGAACCGCATCGTGCGGCCGCGCTTTGCGTGTTCCGGCTGCGAGGCCTTCACGCAAGCGCCCATGCCGTCGCGCCCCATCGAGCGCGGGCGCCCCGGGCCAGGTCTGCTGGCGCATGTGCTGGTCTCCAAATACGCCGACCACTTGCCGCTCTATCGTCAAAGCCAGATCTTCGAGCGCGACGGGCTGGACCTGGACCGCTCGACGTTGGCCGACTGGGTCGGCAAGTCGACGGCGCTGCTTGAACCGCTGGCCGACGCCATCGGACGACATGTGCTGTCGGGCGAAGCCATCTTCGCAGACGACACGCCGGTGAAGATGCTGGCGCCCGGCATGGGAAAAACCGCGACAGCGCGGCTCTGGGCCTATGGGCGAGACGAACGGCCCTGGGGCGGGGATGCCGCGCCCGCCAGCTGGTATCGCTTCTCGCCCGACCGGAAGGGCCAGCACCCAAAGGATCACCTGTCAGGATATCGCGGCTGGATGCATGCGGATGGATACGCCGGGTTCGAGGACCTCTACCGGTCCGGCGACATCCGCGAGGTCGCTTGCATGGCCCATGTCAGGCGCAAGTTCGTCGATGTCCATCGGGCGCAGGGCTCTGCCATCGCCGACGAGGCGATCAAACGCATCGCCTACCTCTACGCAGTCGAGAAAGAGGCGCGGGGATCACCGCCGGACAGGCGGGTCGAGATCAGGCAGGCGAAAGCGAAGCCCATCTTCGATGATCTTGAGGTCTGGCTGCACCTCCAGCTGCCATCCATTTCCGGCAAGTCGCCATTGGCCGCGGCGATCCGCTATGTGTTCAGTCCCGGCATCTGGTGGGTCGGATTTAGGATGAATCTGTCCGGCTCGGATGTCCAGATCTTGCAGATGTATTCGTAGGGCGTGAGGCCGCCGAGGGTCTTGAGCCTTCGCGCGTAGTTGTAGGCTGCCATGAAGTCACCAAGGTGGGTGCGCAGCTGATCGTGGCTGTCGTAATGGTAACGCTTCACGGTCGCCTCCTTGATCGTTCGGTTCATTCGCTCGACCTGGCCATTGGTCCACGGATGGTTTGGCTTTGTCAGGCGGTGCTCGATCCCGTTGGCCTCGCAGATCATGTCGAAGCGCATCTGCCGCGAGTATGCCGTGTTCCTGTTCCGCGGCTGCTCGGCGAACTGGATGCCGTTGTCCGTCAGGATGGTGTGGACGTGATACGGCACGGCCTCGAGCATGTGCTGGAGGAACTCCCACGCCGTCTTCCGGTCGGCTTTCTCAACGAGCTGGGTCACGGCAAACTTGCTGGTCCGGTCAATGCCCACGAAGAGGTAGAGCTTTCCTTCCGCGGTCTGCACCTCCGCAATGTCGATATGAAAGAAGCCGATCGGATAGCGCTTGAATTTCTGTCGCTTCGGTTTGTCCCCCTCGACGTCCGGCAGGCGGGATATGCCGTGCCGCTGCAAGCACCGGTGCAGGGCCGACCGCGTCAGGTGCGGGATCGTCGGTTGCAGGGCATAAAGGCAATCGTCCAGCGGCAGCAGCGTATGGCGTCGAAAGGCGACGATCATCGCCTCCTCTGTCTCGGTCAGAACCGTCGAGCGCGGCTCTCTCGGCCCCGTCTTCATATCCTCAACCGTCGCCCGCCTGCGCCACTTTGCGACCGTCTTGGGATTGATCCCAAGCTCTTGGCTCAACTGCGAGAGCGAAGCTTGCGATCGCTGTATTGCTGCTCTGACGGCGTGCGTGGTCGTGGCGCTCCCGTGACGAACTTGTCCCATAATGCTTCCTTCCATTCCAACGAAAGGATCACACCATCAAACCGTGGGATCAAACACCTAGACCCCGCCGCACAATCTACAGGATCGTCGCTGGTAGATGACTCGGGCCTTCCGCGACCCGATGTAGCCGACGACGACAACGGCGCTCCTGATGCCGTTTTTGAGGGGTCGCCCGATGACCATTGATCCGCGTTTCGCCACCCTGCGCCACGATGCTTTCGCCGCCCTGCGCCCGCCGCCGCGCCTGACCCTTCCTGAAGGATCAGGGACGTGAACTCGTCGGTCGGAGTTGAGCCGCAGACAATCTTCCTGTCGCTGTAGCTGAGGGTCCGCTTCTCTGCCAAAAGCAGCGGGTTGCCCTCTGCGGTGATTTCCATACCGTCGATTTCGTCACACAACAGGACGCGGGTGGTGTGCGCCCTCAGGGACCGGGGGGAACGGGCGCTGATAACCTTCAGGCTGCCCCCGGGGAAACGCTTTTGCAGAAGCGTGTTCCTGCCAGACACGGTTTCGTCGGCAAAGAAACCTGCAAGAGCGGGCGTAACCTCTGCCACTGGTTCGAGGCTATGGACGACGAAGTTCCGGCAGTCGTCCACGGTCGGCAGGAGGGCCAAGATCGGCGACGGATCGTTCGAGGCGAAGGCAGCGACGGCGGCGGTCAGGAGAGTCGAGTAGCCACCCGTGCAGCGGCGGGACGCCCGTGGCCCTTATCTCGAAGTGCTGCCCGTCGCCGCCTACGTCCCGTCCGGGGCGCGACTGGCATTGCTCGAACTCGCACCGGACCAACTCTGTCCGCGACGTGATCGGGCGCGTGGAATCCGTTTCGACCGAAGGCAACACGCTCGTTGCCGCTCTGGTCCTCACCTCTGCCGAAGATGCTGCCGGTATCGGCCAGCGGATCGCAGACCAGTCCGTCACAGGTGTCAGCATTGGCTACCGCGTGGCGGGCTGGGCCGAAACCACCGGGCCTACCGGGCGCGTCAAGCACGCGACCGCATGGTCCCTCACCGAAGTCACCCTCACCAGCAACCCGGCGGACCCCGCCGCGCAAATCAGGCAGCAAGAGGAGTCCCCCATGCCCGATCCTATCGAGACGATCACGCCCGAGGCCGAAGAGGCCACCCGGCGCAGCGATATCCGCACCCTTGTCCGGTCTGCCGGTCTTGGCGCTGAGGTCGCAGACCAGCTTATCGACGCCGGGGCCGACATGACCCGCGCGAAAGCCGAGGTCTTCGATCACATGCAGACCCGCCGCAGCACGACCCCGATCATCCGTTCGCACCAGCCTCAGAACGATGACCCGGCGACAATCCTTCGCAGGCAGACCGATGCTCTGGTCTTCCGCATGGCGGGCGGCGAACTGCCCGAGGCGAGCCGCGAGTTTCTGGGCCATTCCGCTCTGGACTTCGCCCGGGACGCGATCGCCCGCACGGGCCAGACCGCGAAAGGTCTTTCGACCGATGAAACGTTCGCCCGGGCTGCGCACACGACCTCCGATTTCCCGGCGCTTCTGGAAAACTCTATCAGCAAGGTCGCCCTCGCCAACTTCCGCGTGGCCGAAAGCCCGCTGAAGACCATCTCCCGGCAGCGCAATATGCGCGACTTCAAGCCCGGATCGTCGGTGCGCCTTGGCGAACTTGGACGATTGGAGCCGCTCACCGAAGCCGGGGAAATCCAAGCGACCAGTCGCGCGGAAGCGAGCGAGTCCTTCCGACTTTCGACCTTTGCCCGCCGTATCGACGTGACCCGCGAACTTCTGGTGAACGACGATCTGGGGATGCTGGGCGATATGTCGGCGGCGTTCGGCCAGTCTGCGGCGGATACTGAGGCCGCAGAGATGGTCACGACCTTGACCAGCAATCCGGTCATGAAGGATGGCACCGCCGTCTTTCACGCCAGCCGGGGCAACATCGCCGCCGTCGGCACGTCGCTGGGCAGCGCAGGCGATGTTGGCGCTCTGGACGACGCCCGCAAGGCCATGCGCGGCTATGTCGAACTCGACGGTCGGACTCTGGTCAGTGCCAGCCCCCGCTACCTTCTGGTCGGCCCCGCTGGTGAGGCAGCCGCCGAACGGTTCCTTGCGTCCATCTATCCGGCGACCGTCGGCGATGCGCAATCGGGCATGGCCCGCCTGTCCTTGCTGGTGGAGCCGCGCCTTGGCGATTCCGAGGCGTGGTGGGTCTTCAGCGACCCGGCCCGCCTCGCCGGGATGGTATTTGGCTATCTCGCCAGTGCGCCCGGTCCGCAGGTCCAACGGCAGGACTCGTGGAACACGCTTGGTGTGTCCTACCGATGCTGGCTGGATTTCGGTTGCGCATGGACGGAACCCCGTGCCGCCTACCTCAACGGGGGCGATGCCTGATATGGCCCTTACCGTCGCCGCTCTGGTCGCTGCCCGCGATGCTCTGGTCCTCAACAGGGCCAGTGGCGTCCTGACCTTCAGGGACCAGAGCGGCGAACTCGTCACCTACCGTTCCGACGGCGAGATGGGCCGGGCCATCGGCTACCTAGAGGCCGAAATCGCCAAGGCCACCCGTCAGCCGGTCAAGACCATCTACCTCAACACATCGAAAGGCATCTGAGATGAAGAACTTTGTCCAACCGGGTGAACGCATCACCCTTACCGCCGCCGCCCTCGCCGCCTCTGGTGACGTGGTGAAAGTCGGCAACCTGATCGGCGTGGCCTTCGGGGACGCCGCTATCGGCGAGCCTCTGGTCCTGTCCACTGTCGGCGTTTACGATTTGCCCAAGGTCGAAACCGATGCCTTCACCGTGGGGGCCATCGCCTACCACCGGGCATCCGACGGGCTGGTCACGACCACCGCCAGCGGCAACACCCGTGTGGGCCTTGCCGTCACCGTGGCAGGCAACCCGTCCGCCAGCGTGAACGTCCGGCTGGACGGCTGAACCGATGACCGACCAGCGCAATGCCCTTCCCCTGCCGACACGGCGCGGGTAAGATTAATGCGAAGGCTGAGTCCTCGCAGAGCGCACCGATCCACGATTCCCAACTCCTGACAGAGCGCGAAAGGATCATCATGTCGCAATCTGCTACGGAATCGGACCGACCGATTCGGCAATCTGCCGTCCCCCCGCCGACTCGGCGCGGGCTTAATCGTGTCGACTCGGCGCGGGCTTAATCGTGTCGACTCGGCGCGGGCTTAATCGTTTCGAGTCGGCGGAATACATCGGCGTCAGCCCGACGAAATTCGATGCCATGACGGGTGACGGGCGGATGCCTAGACCCAAGAAAATAGACGGTCGCAGGGTCTGGGACGTGCGGGCACTGGACCGTTCTTTTGACCTGTTGCCCCGGGGGGCGACGAGTTAGACCACAATCCCTACGATGACTGATCGTGTGGGGGACGCCATGCAGATGCGCCTGAAGTATGTGGTGGAGGACGTGGACCGGCACGGCAACGTGCGGCTCTACTACCGGCACGACGGTCGCAAGGTCCGACTGAGGGGGCCGACTGGTTCGCCCGAGTTCCTGACCGACTACCGCGCCGCCGCGAACCCCAAGACCCCGCGCAAGGCGTCTGTCGCAAAGGCAGGGCGTGTGGTGCCCCGCAGCCTGAAATGGCTTTGCGTCGAATACTACAAGTCGGCCATGTTCAGGGAAATGGACCCCCGCACCCAGACCGTGCGCAGGGCAATCCTAGAGCGGGTCTGCCAGAACAAGGGCGACGGCGACAAACCGTTTGCCATGCTCCTGCCCCGGCATATCCGTGCGCGGCGCGACGACATGATGGACCGGCCCGAGGCGGCGAACGGTATGGTCAAGGCGCTGCGCCAGCTATTCAAGTTCGCCCTGCGCTATGACCTGCATGACGTGAACCCGGCTGTCAGCGTCGAGTATCTGAAGGGCAATCCCGAGGGCTTCCATAGCTGGTCCCTTGCCGAGATTGACCAATTCGAGAACGCGCATCCTGTCGGCACTACCGCGCGACTGGCCCTCGCCCTCTATACGGGGCAACGCCGCGCCGATCTGGTTCAGTTCGGTCGCCAGCATGTGCGCGACGGATGGCTGGCTTTCACACAGACCAAGGGCCGCAACACCAAGCCCGTCCGGCTCGAAATTCCGGTCATCCCCGAAATGCAACGGATCATCGACGCGACACCGACGGGCGACCTCGCCTTCCTGAAAACCGAGTTCGGTCGCCCCTTCACGTCGAACGGTTTCGGCAACAGGTTCCGCAAGTGGTGCGACGACGCGAAGCTGCCCGGATGCACCGTTCACGGTCTGCGCAAGGCAGCGGCGGCGCGGCTCGCCGAACTGGGCTGCACCGAACATGAGATCATGTCGATTACGGGCCACCGGACCTCGAAAGAGGTCACGCGATACACCCGTGCGGCACGTCAAAGAACCGGCGCGGATTCCGCTCTGGCGCGCATGTCTGCGGGACAAATCGTGGACAAAAGTGTCCCACTTTCGGGTGACGTGGCAGACGGTGGGACAATTTCGACCCCTACCGCGTTGAAACGCAACGATAAAAAATAGGAGTGGTGCCCAGGGGCGGAATCGAACCACCGACACGAGGATTTTCAATCCACTGCTCTACCCCTGAGCTACCCGGGCACCGGTGACGCATTTGGGTCGCCGGAGGCGGCCCTGCGTCGGGTCCGGACTATCTAGGCGAGGCGGTTTCGGGTGTCCAGAGGCATTTGCGGGGTTTTGCCGCGCCGGTCGACCCGGACGTCGTGCATCCCGTGCCGGGTTTCAAACCGCGCCTTTCTCATGAGCAGCGAATTGCTCCCTTGCCCAATGCGGCGCCGGTGTGCAGCCTTGCGCCGACGTCCCTCCGTCGGAGCCTGGAATGCAAACCTTTCTCAGTGAAAATCATCGCCGTCATTTCCCCAAGGTCGAGCTGTCCGGCGGTCAGCTTGTCATACCCTTCGAGCGGCCCGCACGCGTCGACCATATCGTTCAACGCCTTGCCGAGCGCAAGTTTTCGGCGCCGCGCGATCCCGGACCGGTCGATCTGCGGCCTGCGCGCGCCCTGCTCGATCCCGGCTATCTGACTTTCCTCGAAACCGCCTGGGATGCCTGGAAGGCGGCCGGCAACGCGGGCGAGATCATTGCCACCAACGTCCCTGCCCGTCGCATGGCCACGGCCCGCAGGCCAGAGCATATCGAGGGCCTTGTCGGCTGGTACGCCCATGCCTCGGAGACGGCGATGACCCGGGGCACCTGGGCGGCGGCCTGCGCGTCGCTGGCCTGTGCGCAGGCAGGTGCGCGCGCGATCCGCGGCGGTGCGGCGTCGGCCTTTGCGCTGTGCCGTCCGCCGGGTCATCACGCCACGGCCGATCAATACGGCGGCTATTGTTTTATCAACAATGCAGCCGTTGCGGCGCAGATGCTGCGCGACGCCGGCGCGGCACGGGTGGCGATCCTCGACATCGATTTTCATCATGGCAACGGCACGCAGGACATCTTTTACGACCGGGACGACGTGCTGTTCTGCTCGCTGCACGGCGCTCCCGAACATACCTATCCCTGGTTCACCGGCTATGCCGACGACGCGGGGTCCGGTTCAGGGGCCGGGTTCACCCGCAACTATCCGATGCCGCCCGGAACCGGTTACGACCGCTGGGGCAGCGCTCTCGACGAAACCATCCGACATATCCGCGGCTACGGCCCCGATACGCTCGTGGTGTCGCTCGGCGTCGATGCATATAAGGACGATCCGATCGGTTTTTTCACGCTCGACAGTCCGGATTTCACCGACACAGGGGCACGGATTGCAGCACTCGGCCTGCCGACGCTGTTCGTGATGGAGGGCGGATATGCCGTAGAACAGGTGGGGATCAATACCGTCAACCTGCTGGAAGGATTTCTGGGCGGGTGAGGTGCGACTTGCGCAAGGAAAGGGGCCGCGGCGTGGCGCAGGTGGCGTGGCGGCAGACCCGGACGCCCGCAAACGCCGCGCACCTTGCAAAAATAACTGGACAAATCGCGTGAACGACGTTCATAAATCGATATGACCAGACACACCCTGCCCTATCTGCTGACGACCGCGATCATCGCCATCGCCGCCGCCTACCTGTGGTCTATCGGCCGGGCGCCGATCTGTACCTGCGGCGAGATCAAATTCTGGTACGGCGATATCATGGGTGCGGGCAATTCGCAGCATCTGACCGACTGGTACACGCCCAGCCATTTCCTGCACGGTCCGATTTTCTACGGCATCGCGTGGCTTGTCGCGCGGCGGCTGTCATTCGGCTGGCGTCTTGTGCTGGCGACGCTGGTCGAGGCGGCGTGGGAGGTGGCGGAAAACACCGACGCGGTGATCAACCTGTACCGCGAGGCCGGGGCAATCGGCTATTTCGGCGATGCGGTCATCAATTCCGTCAGCGATATCGGCATGATGATCCTTGGCTTCTGGCTCGCGTCCAGGCTGCCGATCTGGGTCACGCTGCTGATTTTCGTGGCGTTCGAGGGGCTGACGATCTGGCTGATCCGCGATGGATTGTTGTTCAACATCATCATGCTGGCCTATCCGCTGGACGCCATCGCATCCTGGCAGAACGAGCTGTGGAGCACCTTCGGCACTCCCGATTAGGGCCTAATGCGGCAGACCCGGATCGTCGTCGCGGGGGGTGTCGTCCTCGTCCTCGTCGGTCGCCACGGCGGGGATCGCATAACCGCCGGTCATCCATTTGCCCAGGTCCACATCGGCGCAGCGTTTCGAACAAAACGGCCGGTATTTTGCCTCCGACTCGCGGGCGCAGATCGGACAGTTCATACCGTGTCTCCAATCAGCCCCGCCGTGGGCGCACGCTCGCGTTTGCGCTGCAATTCGAACAGGCCCATCGGCGACCAGCCCACAAGACTCGTCTCGACGGAATCGTTGCGAAACGAGCCGCGCAGCGATTGTTCGAGCTGTTTGCGCTGGCCTTTGGGCATCGGCGCGAAATCCACCACGATCTGCCCGCCAAGGCCCCGCAGCCGCAGGGCGCGGGGCAAGGCGCGGGCGGCGGCAAGGTTGGTTTTCAGGGACGCGGCAGGCGAGGTATCGGCGCCGGTGTTCACGTCGACGGCGACAAGCGCGCGGGTCGCCTCGACGTACATCGTGGCCCCGGCGTCGTCGTCCAGCGGCACCTTCGCGCCGCCAAGGTGGCCGATCAGATCGAGAACGCCGTCGCGCGCGAAACACCCCGGTTCGGTAATGACGTCGTCGGCGTCCCATTCCCGCCAGGCCACCGCGTGGGGCCCGTACCCTTCGAGGAGCGTTTCCGGGCTTTTGCCGTCACCCGACAGCACGGCTTCGGCCAGATCGCACATGGCGACGACATCCTCGGCCACCTCGTCGGCCACGGCACCCTGCGCCTGGGACCGCAGGATCAGGCCGAACGGCGGACCGTCACGGTCGGGCAGCGCGTCGTGGGCAATCACCAGCAGGCGGTCACGCTCGTCGTCGTCGGCGATGCGGCGGCTGACATTGATGCCGGGACTGGCGGGGGTGACGATGGCGTAGCGGCTCTTGAACAACAGACGGTCGGTGCACGGCACCGCCTTGCCCGCCTCGGCCACGCCGGTCACCTGCAACAGCAGCACCTGACCGACGCTGAGGCCGCGCGCGGCACGCAGCCATGCCGTGCCGCCGGGAATGCGGACGATCATCCCGCCCTGTCCCTTCAGGGCGCGGTCGCAAATGCCCCGATATACGGTGCCGATGCGTGGCGCGTCGTCGTCGATCAGCAGATCGTCGAGGCGGCCGTCGACGACAAGCGCCGCCGTCTCGCGGCTGCCCAGATGGTCGAGGTAGATGCGCCGCCCCTTCATCGGGTGGTTCCTTTCATGCGGACAGGTTCTGTTTCGTTCCGGCATAGACGGCAAAACCCGCCGCCGTCAGCAATCCCACGACAACCGACAAGGGCAGACCCACGACCCCGGTGAACGAGCCGTTGATCTTCGGTATGAACGCCCCCGCGGGCCCCTGAATCGCATAGCCGCCCGCCTTGCCCCGCCAGTCGCCGGTGGCGATATAGGCGTCGATCTCGGCGTGGCTGAGGCGTTTCATCTCGACGGTGGTCTGCTGATCCCTGAGCCAGATCCGCTCGCCGCGTTTCACCGCCACGGCGGTAATCACCTTGTGCCGACGTCCCGACAGCAACGCCAGAAACGCCCGCGCCTCGGTCTCGTCGGCAGGTTTGCCCATGATCCGGCGCCCCAGCGCCACGGTTGTATCGGCGCACAGGGCAACCTCGTCGTCGGCAACGTCGATGGCGTCGGCCTTCTGGCGGGCGATGCGTTTGACATAATCGCGCGGCAGCTCCGCCTTGGCGGGCGTCTCGTCGATGTCGGGCGGACGGACGGCGTCGGGGACGATGCCGATCTGCGCGAGCAGCTCGCGCCGGCGCGGGCTGGCACTGCCCAGGACGAGCCTGAGCGAGGGATCGGGCGTAAGGGTCATGCCCGGCTCCTGCGGTCAGACTGACGTGCGGGTGCGTCGGACCCGCGCGGGCCGTCAGCCCTCACCGGTACGGACAAGCCGTCCCGGCGCGACACGTTACTTGAAGCGATAGTTGATGCGGCCTTTGGTCAGATCATAGGGGGTCATTTCGACCTGAACCTTGTCGCCCGCCAGCACCCGGATGCGGTTCTTTCGCATCTTGCCTGCCGTATGCGCGATGATTTCATGGCCGTTCTCCAGCTCGACCCTGAACGTCGCATTGGGCAGCAGTTCTCTGACAACGCCGGGAAATTCGAGCAGTTCTTCCTTGGCCATGGGGTCTCCGTGATGACGCAGGCCCGCGAAGATGCGGACGAGACGCTAGATGCGCCCGGCAGCGACGATTTTCAAGGCCTAATCGCAAGGCAGATGCGGCGCGGGTCCGGTTTCGGGCCGCCCGTCGACCGGATGCCGGGCGCGCGCGCTATTCCAGCGCGGGGCCAAAGCGCGCCAACAGGCGTTCGGCGATCATGTCTCGGGTCTGGCGATAGGCCACGAGTTTTGCCTCGCGGGCCTCGCCGATGCCGGTGGGGTCGAGGATCGGCCAGTATTCCACCTCGAGGTGGAAATTGCGGGTCATTTCCTGCGCCAGCCGCTGCGACGCGGGCGACAGCGCCACGATCAGGTCGAACCCGGTCAGATCGTCGCCCCATTCCTGCATCTCTTCGAAACTGCGCGAGCGGTGGCGCGACAATTCCACCCCCAGCTCGGCGCAGACGGCGATGGAAAACCCGTCGATCGCCAGATCGTTGCGCACCCCGGCGGACTGGATGTAACACCGGGTGCCATGGAATTTTTTCATGATCCCCTCGGCCATGGGCGAGCGGACGGCATTGTGATCGCAGCAGAACAGAACCGATTGCGGCAGTGGCGGAATGCCCGGACCGGACTCTGGTGCAGGCCGCATCCGCCTCAGCCCCCGAAATGCAGAACGCAGATCAGGGTGAAGAGGCGGCGCGCGGTGTCGATGTCCACCTCCGCCTTGCTCTCCAGCCGCTCCTGCAATACCCGCGCGCCTTCGTTGTGGATGCCGCGCCGGGCCATGTCGATGGTCTCGATCTGGCTGGGCGGCAGGGTTTTCACGGCCGCGAAATAGCTTTCGCAGATCTGGAAATAGTCCTTTACCACCTGCCGGAACGGCCCCAGCGACAGATGAAATTCCGCCGCCCTGTCGCCCGCATCGGTATCGACGGAAAACACCAGCCGCCGCTCGCGGATCGCGAGCGCCAGACGGTACGGGCCATCCGGGGCCGCGCGCCCGTCGCGGTCGGGCAAGGCAAAGCTGTTGTCCTCGAGCAGGTCGAAGACAGCGACGCGCCGCTCCTGCTCGATCTCGGGCGTGGGTGCGGGCAGACCGCTGTCGTCAAGCTCGATATGGCTGATGCGGGTCATGGCGCTCCCTTTACGGACCGTGCCTAACCGAGCGGCGCGGGCGTCACAACATGGCTGATCGTCCATGCCCGGCCGGTCATGCCCGGTCATGCCCGATCGTTCAGCCGCGCGAGCCGTGCCGTGACACTCAACCCATGCGCCTGCAGGCCCTCGGCCGCGGCAAGCCGTTCCGCGGCGGGGCCGATGGCACGCAGTGCGGCGGGCGTCATCCGGGCCAGCGTCGTGCGTTTCAGGAAATCGAGCACCGAGAGGCCCGACGAGAACCGCGCCGAGCGGGCCGTGGGCAGGACGTGGTTGGGGCCGCCGACATAATCTCCGATGGCCTCGGGCGTCCAGGCGCCGAGGAATATCGCGCCCGCGTGGCGGATGCGCGCGGCAAGCGCGTCTGGGTCGGCGGTGCACAGTTCCAGATGCTCGGGGGCGATGCGGTCCGACAGGGCGGCGGCCTCGGCCAGATCGCGGACCACGACGATGGCACCGTTGTCGCGCCAGCTTGCCGCCGCGATGTCGCGCCGCGACAGCGTTTCGAGGCGGGCGGTGACGGCGCGGTCGACGGCGTCCGCCAGCGCTGCGTCGTCGGTGATCAGGATCGATTGCGCCGACACGTCGTGTTCGGCCTGGCTCAGCAGATCGAGGGCGATCCAGTCGGCGTCGCCAGTGGCATCCGCGATCACGAGGATCTCCGACGGCCCCGCGATCATGTCGATGCCGACGGTGCCGAAAACCCGGCGTTTCGCGGCGGCGACCCAGGCGTTACCGGGGCCGGTGATCTTGTCGACGGGGGCGATGGTTTCCGTGCCATAGGCCAGGGCCGCCACGGCCTGCGCCCCGCCGATGCGATAGATTTCGGTCACGCCCGCGATCTGCGCCGCCAGCATCACCGCCGGGTTGACCGCGCCGTCGGGCGTCGGCACGACCATGGCAATCCGCGCCACCCCCGCGACCTGCGCCGGGATCGCGTTCATCAGCACCGACGACGGATAGGACGCGGTGCCGCCCGGCACATAGATCCCCGCCGCCGAGACCGGGCCCCAGCGCCAGCCCAGATGCGCGCCTGCCGCATCGGTCCACTGTTCGTCCTGCGGCATCTGGCGGGCGTGATAGGCGCGGATCCGGTCGGCGGCGAGGGTCAGCGCGGCGCGATCCTCGTCTCCGACCGACCGGGCATGACCGGCGATCTCACCGGCGGTGAACCGCAGGCGTTCGGGCGCAATCTCCATCCGGTCGTACTGCGCGGTCAGCGCGCACAGGCCCGCGTCCCCTTCGGCGCGCACCCGGGCGATGATCGCGGCGACAGCATCGTCGACATCGGTGCTTTCCTCGCGCTTTGCGCCCAGCAGGGCCGCGAATGCCGCGTCGAAATCGGGATCGGTCGTGCTCAGTCGCCGGACCATGTCGCTCTCCATCAGCTGTCGCTGTGCGCCCCATAGCGGGCCGGGGCCGTCTGTTCAATCGGCGGGCAGCGACGGATCGGGGGATGTCGACGGGCCATCCAGATCGAGGATCATCAGCACCTCGTCGATGAACCCCGCGTCGTCAGTGCGCAAGGCCCGGGGCCAGACGCCGCAATGCCGGAACCCGGCCCGGACATAGAGCGCGCGGGCCGCCGGATTATCGGCGGCGACCATCAGTTCGAGCTGCGACAAGCCCGCACTGCGCGCCCAACCGATACCGGCCGAAAGCAGGGCCTGCGCCACCCCGGTACCGCGCAGGTGCGCACGCACATAGACCTGATGGATGCTTGCCCGATGATCGGCACGGCTGCCTTTTTCACGGTCCACCGACAGCAGCCCCTCGAGACCGCGCGCCGTGAAGGCACCGAAGACCGCACCCCCCTCGATCCGGGTCAGAAAGGCGCTGTCCGGCAACCGGACCCAGTCGGCGTGCGTCGACCCGAATGCCGCCGATGCCAGCCGCAGCGATTCGAGCCGCACGATACGGTAGGCGACGACGTCGCCCGCCGTCAGCCGCCGGACGTGCGGGCCATCCCCGGTGTCATCGCTCATTGTCTCGGCCACACCCCTGTTTGCAAACGGCAACCCGCCTCATGCGGGGTGCGCGGGCGCCTTGCCCGACGGGGCGCCATAGGGCCGGGTGACATCGCGCAGCACCACCTCGAGGGCCTCGACATCCAGCGCGATGGCCCCGTCGCCCGCAAAGGTCAGCACGACACGGCCATCGGGGCCCTCGCCGTCCTGCTCGAACCTCACCGCCAGCAGCGACAAGACGACGTCGTCGCCGGCCGTGATCCCCTGCGTGCGCACCGCCCCCACCTCTTCGATCGCCAGAACCGACTGCACCCGCTCGGTGCGACGGCCCGCGTCCTCCCACCGGTACCGGTTCAGCAAAAGCGCAAATCGCCGCTCGCGCCGGTGCCAGCGCAGTTCCGTCCCCGGCAGCACCGCGTCCTGCACCAGCGCCGACAGCACGCCCAGATCCTCGGCGTCGAAGGCGCGCAGACGCAAGGGGCGCTCGGCGCCGTCGCGGTATGTGGCATCCGCACTCACCGGCCCGGCACCCGCTCGATTTTCGCACCCACGGCGCGCAGCTTTTCCTCGACGTGTTCGTACCCGCGATCGAGGTGATAGACCCGGTTCACCTGCGTCTGCCCCTCGGCGGCCAACCCCGCGAGGATCAGCGACACGCTCGCGCGCAGGTCCGTCGCCATGACCGGCGCGCCTTTCAGGCGGGTGACGCCGCGCACCGTCGCGTGGCCGCCCTGCACCTCGATATCGGCGCCCATGCGCATCAGTTCGGGGGCGTGCATGAAGCGGTTCTCGAAGATTTTCTCCTCCAGCACGCTGGTGCCCTCGGCCAAACACAGCATCGCCATCATCTGTGCCTGAAGGTCCGTCGGGAAACCGGGGAACGGTTCGGTGACGACATCGACGGCCCGCGGACGGTCGCCCTTGAGCGATACCTTCAGCCCCTGCGCCGTCTCGGTGATGCCGATGCCCGCCGCATCCAGTTTTTCGCAAAACGCGGACAAAAGCTCGATCCGCCCGCCCAGACATTCAACCTCGCCGCCGGTGAACACCGGGGCGAGCATATACGTCCCGAGTTCGATCCTGTCGGTGACGACCGGGTGCGTGGCGCCGCCGAGGGCATCGACCCCCTGCACCTCGATCCGGGCGGTCCCGTCGCCCTCGATCTGCGCGCCCATGCGGCGCAGGCAGGTCGCGAGATCGACGATCTCGGGCTCGCGGGCGGCGTTTTCGATCACCGTCGTCCCCTTTGCCAGCGTCGCGGCCATCAGCACGTTCTCGGTCGCCCCGACGGAGGCGAACCGCAGCGGCACGACGGCGCCCTTCAGGCCGCCCGGCGCCTTTGCGTGCAGATAGCCGTCGCGCAGTTCGATTTCGGCGCCCATGCAGGTCAGCGCGTCGATGTGGATGTCCATCGGCCGCGCGCCGATCGCACAGCCGCCCGGCAACGAGACCTCGGCATGATGGTGCCGCGCCAGAAGCGGGCCCAGCACGAGGTTCGACGCCCGCATCTTGCGCACGATGTCATAGTCGGCGTGGGTTTGCGTGGCGCCCTGCGACGACATCACCAGAACCTTGCCCTGCCCCATCACCGACACCTCGGACCCGAGCGATTGCAGCAGCGTCGTCATCGTCTTGATGTCCGACAGCCGCGGCGCATTGGTCAGGGTCAGCGGTTCCTCGCTCAGCAGCGTTGCGGGCATCAGCGCGAGGCAGGCGTTCTTGGCGCCCGCGATCGGGATCTGCCCCGAAAGGGATGCGCCCCCCGTCACCAGAATGGAATCCATCGTGCCCTGCCTTTCTTATTGCTCTTGTTTTAACTGCTCTTGCGGACTGCTTTATCGTCGTTCGTCGTTCGTCGTTTCTCGCTGGCACCGGTCCGTGCTGTCCGCTCTGTGCCGTCAGCTTTCGTCCGAGCCAACCTGTGCACCACCGGCTTTTGGACCATTGCTTTGGGGCCCAATATCTTGCGATCCGGTTTCCTGGCCGTCCGCCCGCGCACCGGTCTCCTGCGCATCGGCATGCGGAACGGCCGCCTGCAGCGGAGCGTCACCAGGCGCTATCGGCGTCGACCGCGCCGCCATCTGCGCCTTGCGGCGCGCGATATTGGCCTTCAGCGCCTGTTTCAACCGGGCGTTCCGGTCGTCCGTCACTGTGCTGGGTTTCGGCGTCTTTTTCATCGCGAACCTCATACTGCGCGCGCCGCCCAAGGTCTAGAGCGGGCCGCACGATGGCATCCGACGCGAAACAGCCCGGTATCGTCGCGTTTGCCCCGGCTGCACCGGACCCGGCACGCCCCGAAAGCACAGATCGGCCTGTGTAAAGACAGCCCGAATGGCCCGGCCCGAATTTTCGCCCTTGCGCTCATGCCCGCGCGGGGTAAAAGGCGGCCCAATGCTGCCGTAGCTCAGTGGTCGAGCACTCCCTTGGTAAGGGGCACGTCTGGTGTGCGAAGGCGATGAATTAGGTGGGTTATTTCAGGACCCTCTTGCCTCGGGGTAACGCCCGGGGTTACTAACTGGAAAACGAGATGCTGTGGTAGCTCAGTGGTAGAGCACACCCTTGGTAAGGGTGAGGTCGAGAGTTCAATCCTCTCTCACAGCACCATCTCACTATTTTTGACTGTTAAATCCTGCTAACACCTTGAAGGGAAAGGCAGTTTCTATAGTTCGATAACCGCTTTCCCGCGAGTATCGCAGGGGCTCAGTAAATGCCAATCTGAGCACTGTTTGCTTAAGCAACAGACTGCCATTTTCGTATATATTCCAAGGCTTTGCCAGAAAATCGAGCGATAGTTCGATAAACTCTTCAAACCTCCCCTTCGGCGGCAAGGTTTTGGCCGCTCTTTCTCTCAAAAGTAGCCTTTCGCGCTCCAGTTTGCCAATCCGTCCCTCGTAGGCCGTAATAACGGACGGGCTGGACGCATCGATGATCCGGTCGAGTAAGCTCTCAATCTGCTCTTCTAGGTCCGCTAGCTGCCTAGCATTGGTGTCCTTGGCATTGTGTGCCTCAGCCAACCGCATGTCCCAAGCATCCTTGAACGTAACCGTCCGCTGACGCCGCTCTGACCGAGGGAATCTGGGGCTGATAGTGTCCACCATCGATAGTGGACATCATGAGGCACTCCATGGCGGGCAAGAAGGGCCAGAAGAAGCGGTTCTGGGCGGACGAAGAGAAGCGGTCGATCTGCGAGCAGGCTTTGGCCCCGGGTGTGTCGGTCGCACAGGTTGCCCGTCGTTATTCGATGAACGCGAACCTGATCTTCAAGTGGCTGAAAGACCCCCGCTTTTCCCCTGCTGCGGACGAAACGCAAATGGCATCGGAAGATGACGGTATCTTCTTGCCGGTGGAAGTGTCGGGGCCGTCCATCGACCATGATGCCGACGACGCGCCCATGATGGCAGCGGGTTCGACATCGGCCCCTCTTCTGGCGTATCGGGTCGACATCACTCTGTCGGATGGACGACGGGTCCTTGTGGAAGGGGCCACGGCGCTGTCGTCGGTTGTCGGGCTCGTGCGAGGTCTGGTGGCATGATCCCGGTGCCGAGCAATACGCGGGTCTGGCTCGCGGCCGGGGTGACGGACATGCGGCGTGGCTTCAACACCTTGGCGGCGCAGGCCGAGAAGGTCTTGGCCGAAGACCCGTATTCCGGCCATCTGTTCGTGTTCCGAGGGCGCCGGGGTGATCTGTTGAAAATCATCTGGTGGGACTTCTCAGGGAGCATGCCTGTTTTCCAAGCGCCTCGAGCGTGGTCGGTTCGTCTGGCCCGCGGCGAAGGAGGGAAAGGTGAGCCTCAGTCCGTCGCAACTCTCGATGCTGCTGGCGGGGATCGATTGGCGCATGCCGCAAAAGACGTGGCAGCCATTGCAGGCGGGATAGTCAATAAAACATGGCGTTTGGCGCGTTTCTTGTTCCGTCATGGCCACCGGTTTGGTATATTCCCGCCATGCTGGAGACGCTGAAATCCCTGCCGGACGATGCCGAAGACCTGAAGGGTCTGGTCGCCCTGACGGGCGCGGAGATCAAGTCGCTGACCCTGAAGGTGGAGGACCTGCAAGGACAACTGGCGGCCCAACACAAGGCGCGGTTCGGGTCGAAATCCGAAAGCCTCGATCAACTGGCGTTCGACTTGCAGGAAGACACCGACATCGCGCGGGCCGCAGAGGCACAGCATGACGAAACCGGCCCGGGCGACGACGCGGGCCCCTCCGACATGCACACCAAACGGCAACACAGCCGCGCTCCTCTGCCCGACCATCGAAGCTGAGCCGCAGCGAGAACGGCGCAGGCCCTTTAGTTGCCTTCTGGTTGGCTAAAGTATTGAAATCATTCGTTGGATGCTTCATCTCGACGCTCCCGACCATCAAGGTCAAGTTGCGTGAGATGGCGTTCCCATTCTTCCAGTGCTTCAAAGAGAGAGTTCGAGTTTTCTCTCGTTAGGCGCACCATTCTTTCATAGCTCTATTGCGCTTCGGGCGATGGTGGACGCCGCCTCTTGCAATCGGGCGCGGGCGTGACTGCCCGGGCAAAAGCGGCAAATTTCGGCGAAGTTGCCACTCTGCCTTTGAGGGGGCTGTAAACGGCATCGCATGTAGCCGACCCCGGACGACGTGTTTCAGCCATTTCTACCCGCTGTGACCGCCGCCGCCGATATCCCTGCCCCCTTGCAGCCCATTGTCGGCTGCGGCACACCCGCGGCATGAGCAAACCCGATATCCTGTGCATCGGTGCGGTCCTGTGGGACATCATCGGGCGTGCGCCGAGCCATATGAGCGTCGGCTCGGACGTGCCGGGCCGGATCGTCCGGCTGCCCGGCGGTGTGGCGATGAACATCGCGATGACGCTGGCACGGTTCGGTCTGCATCCGGCGATCCTTGCCGCCGTCGGTCGCGACGGTCCCGGTGACGATCTGATCCGCGAGGCCGAAGGTCTGGGTGTGGCGACGGCGCACGCCTATCGTTCTGCCGATCTGCCGACCGATATCTACATGGCGATCGAAGGCGCCAACGGTCTGATCGCGGCCATCGCCGACGCCCACTCGCTCGAGGCTGCGGGAGACAAGATCCTCGCGCCGCTGCGCAATGGCGCCCTGGGGACGCCGGCGGCGCCATGGGCCGGACCGGTGGCCCTCGATGGCAATCTCACGACGCAGCTGCTGGCGACCATCGCCACCGACCCGGCGTTCAGCCGCGCCGATCTGCGCGTGGCGCCGGCAAGCCCCGGCAAGGCGGAACGTCTGCTGGCGCTGCTCGGGCATCCGTCGGCGACGCTGTACGTCAACCTCGAGGAGGCGGGCCTGCTGTGCCAGACCCGGTTCTCCGCCTCGCCGCAGGCAGCAACGGCCCTCGTGGCGCGCGGTGCCTGCCGTGCGGTCGTGACCGACGGGGCCCATCCCGCGACGGTGGCGACGACGGCGCAGATGCTGACGCAACAGCCACCACAGGTTCTGGTAACCCGGGTCACCGGCGCGGGCGACACGTTCATGGCCGCCCATATCGCCTCCGAGGTTCAGGGCATGGACGAGGGCGATGCGCTCGCGCGTGCGCTGCGGGCGGCGGCCAGCTATGTGTCGGGCAGCAACCCGTCGTGAACCTGAAGAGAACACCGCAAGGATCTGACATGAATAAGAAACCCTCCATCCTGCCGATCCGCTATTCCGCCGAGGTCGCGGCCGCGCGGGCCGCTGGCGGCGCCCTCGTCGCCCTTGAAAGCACGATCATCACCCACGGCATGCCCTGGCCGCGCAACGTCGAAACCGCCCGCCGCGTCGAGGCCTGCGTGCGCGACAACGGTGCCGTGCCCGCAACCATCGCCGTCCTCGACGGAACCCTGTGCATCGGCCTGTCGGACGACGAGCTCAGCGCGCTCGCGCAAGCGCGGGACGTCGCGAAACTGAGCCGTGCCGACATGGCCGCCTGCATCGCACGCGGCGGCACCGGTGCCACGACCGTCGCGGCCACGATGATCGCCGCGCGAATGGGCGGGATCGAGGTGTTCGCCACCGGCGGCATCGGCGGCGTGCATCGCGGCGCGGAACGCAGTTTCGACATCTCGGCCGACCTGCACGAGTTGGCGCAGACCGCCGTCACCGTCGTTGCCGCCGGTGCCAAGGCGATCCTCGATCTGGGCAAGACCTACGAAGTCCTCGAAACCCTTGGGGTTCCGGTGATCGCGGTCGGTCAGGACATGCTGCCCGCGTTCTGGTCGGCGACATCGGATCACGCCGCCCCTCTGCGGATGGATACCGCCGCCCAGATCGCCGCCGCGCACCGGATGCGCGCGGCCCTCGGTCTGCCGGGCGGGCAGCTCGTCGCCAATCCGATCCCGGCGGCACACCAGATCCCGGCGCAGGTTCTGGCGCCCGTCATCGACCGCGCGATCCGCGAGGCGGCGGAACAGGGCATCGGCGCCAAGGCGGTGACACCCTTCCTGCTCGACCGGATCTTTACCCTGACGAGTGGCGCAAGCCTCGAGGCGAACATCGCGCTCGTGCTCAACAATGCAGCACTGGCCGCGGGGATCGCCGTGGCACTGCGCACCCTGTGACCCCGGTGTGCGCCGTCGGGGCGCGGGACAGGTGCCCGGCCCTTTAATCGTCGCCGCCGATCGCGGACGCATTGCATGCGCGCCCCGCCCCCACTAGATACCGCGCATCAAGGAGGGCACGCCCACGTGAATCCCCAGGACATGCCGAAACCACTGCCCCCGAAACGCAGCTTTATCGGCAGCTTTCGGACCAATTTTCTTGCGGGCCTTGTGGTCATCGCGCCGATCGCCTTCACGTTGTGGCTGATCTGGACTCTGGTCGGCTGGATCGACGGCTGGGTGTTGCCCTTCGTGCCCGCCCGACTCGACCCCGAGAATTACATCGGCGTCAACCTGCGCGGCATCGGCGTCGTGTTTTTCCTTGTATTCACGCTGCTCGTCGGCTGGGTTGCCAAGGGTCTCGTCGGACGCTCGCTCCTGCGGTTCGGCGAAAGCCTCGTGGGACGGATGCCGGTCGTCCGCTCGATCTACAACGCGGTAAAGCAGATCGCCGAAACGGTGTTCGCGCAGACCGAAACCTCGTTCGACACGGCCTGTTTGGTCGAATATCCGCGCAAGGGCATCTGGGCCATCGCTTTCATCTCGACCCGCGCCAAAGGCGAGATTTCCGGCAAACTCGACCTGAACGAAGAAATCACGACCGTGTTCTTGCCGACCACGCCGAACCCTACCTCTGGTTTCCTGCTGTTCCTGCCGCGCCGCGACGTCATCGAATTGGACATGACGGTCGAGGATGCGGCAAAACTCGTGATTTCAGCGGGCCTCGTCTATCCGCCAGACCGTATCCCGGCGCAGAACGACCTGCCGCTCGATACGCCGCGACGCTAGGCCCGCCGCCGGACGGTGGCGCGACAAGAACGCAGGCGTCAGGTGAACATCTCTTCGAGGTCGATGGTGCTGCGGGTGCCGATGTCGTCCCTGTGCGCGCCCAGAAAACCGTCCATCGCCGCACGCCCCGCCTCTTTCAGACGCTCCATGATAACCGGAATGGCGACGGTTTTCGTCGCCATGTTCAGATCGTTCATCAGCGCGTCGTCAGAGACCATGTGCACCAGCACGTTCTTCATCTGGCCTTCGTCGACCTTGCCGCTGCGGATCAGACGGTGCACGAAATCGATGGCCCGCAACTCGCGCAGCAGGGACGTGTTGAACGAAATCTCGTTGATCCGGTTCTGGATCGCCGGGCTGTCCGTCGGCACCTCGTCGCGGTTCAGCGGATTGATGTTCACGATCAGAATGTCGTCGGGCAACCCTGCGTCGAACAGCGGAAACAGCGCCGGGTTGCCGGTATAGCCGCCGTCCCAATAGGCCTCGATGTGGCCGGTGCGCGGGTCTTCGATCTCGACCGCCTGAAACAGCGTCGGCAGGCAGGCAGAGGCAAGTATTGCCTGCGGCCCGATATCACGGCCTGCAAACACCCGGATCTTGCCCGAGCGGACGTTGGTGGCACAGATATGCAGCGCGGGGCCTTCGTCGCTGCAGATCAGGTCGTAATCGAAGGCGCTGACGATCTTTTCCAGCGGATTGCGCAGCAAGGGCCCGTAAACATAGGGTGACATCATCCGCGTCATCATGTCGAACGCCATGTATCCGGGCGAAAACTCGATGGCCTTGGCCAGCGACGGGACCATGTCCGGCGCATAGATATCGCCTGCCGTCAGCCACGCCGCAAAGCGGCTGTCGGTGACGCCGCCCACCTGCCCCCAGACGTCGGCAAGCGCGGCCCGCGCCCCCTCGCGTCCGCCGGCACACATCCCCGCCTTCAGGGCCGCGGCATTCAGCGCCCCCGCGGAGGCGCCCGAAATCGCCGCGATCTCGATATCGTCCTCTTCGAGCAGCCGGTCGAGCGCGCCCCAGGTGAATGCCCCGTGCGCGCCGCCGCCCTGAAGGGCCAGGTTGATGCGTTTCACGTAGGGTCTTTCGCGTCGGGATGCGCCGCGTTCCAGCAGTCGATCAGGTCTGTCACGGCAATGCAGTCGATCGTCATGCCGTCCAGGCTGACGTCCGCAATCGCCACGCCGCCCAAATTCGCGTGCGTGATGCGTGCGCCTGTCAGGTTGACGTCGTCGAATGTCGCGCCGCTCATGTCCGCACCGTCGATGACGAGGCCCTGCAACTTCGCGTGACCGATGCGCGCACCGCTCAGGTTCACATCCCGGAATGTCGCGTCCCGAAGGTTCACGGCGCTGAACCCGATGCCATGTGCGTCGACATCCCGGAATATCGCCCCCATCGCGTGGCTTTCGGAAATGCGGGCATCCTTCAGGCTGACGCGGGTGAACGTCGCGCCGATCAGATGCGCGTCCGCGAAGGCGTGGGGGGGCGCTTCAGGTGCGCTCATGACGCCGTCCATCCGCCGTCGACCGAAATCGTGGTGCCGGTGATCTGGTCCGCCGCGTCCGAACACAGGAACACCGCCGTCCCGGCGATCTGGTCGATGGTGGCGAAGGTCTTCGACGGCTGCCGGTCCATGATCATGTCGTTCTCGACCGTCTTGCGGTCCTCGCCGCTGCTGTCCATCAGGTCGGTGACCTGTTTGTCGACGAGCGGCGTCATGACATAGCCGGGGCAGATCGCGTTGCAGGTGATCGGTTCCTGCGCCGTTTCCATCGCCACGACCTTGGAAAGACCGACGATGCCATGCTTCGCCGCGACATAGGCCGATTTGTCGGGGTGGGCGCGCAGCCCGTGCGCGCTCGAGATGTTGATGACCCGGCCCCAGCCCGCCTTGCGCATCATCGGCACCGCCACGGCGCTGGTGTGAAAGGCGCTCGACAGGCAGATGGCGATGATCGCGTCCCATTTTGCCGTCGGAAACTCCTCGATCGGGGCGACATGCTGGATGCCGGCGTTGTTCACGAGGATGTCGCAGGCGCCCGCCTGTTCGATCAGCATCCGCGCATCACCGGCCTTGCTCAGATCCGCCTTGATATAGCGCGCGGTGACGCCGTGCTTTTTCGCCAACTCGGCGGCCAGCGCATGGTCCTCGTCCCGGTCGGTATACGAATTCAGGACGATATCCGCCCCTTTCGCGGCCAACGCATGGGCGATGCCGAGGCCGATGCCGGAATTGGATCCGGTGATGACGGCGGTCTTGCCGGTGAGGTCCATGGAGCGGTTCCTTGTCTGAAGAATTCCGGGGTCCGAAGCAGCCGGGACCGGATGGGTTTGGGCGCCATTCACGCCAGTCCATGCAAAGATAGATGCTGCACCTGCAAAATGAAGGCATGGCAGGGACCGTAGCGGAAAAGAATCGCAAAGGGAATCAGCGCGGCACCGGGTTCGGGACAGTGATTCCCTTTGGTCAGGCACAGATAGACGACAAAGCTCGTCCCGTGCATGACACGCGTGCAGTCATAAATTAAAGGGAAACTGGGCGGCATCAAAAAAAAACGCCCGCACAAGGCGGGCGTGAAGTTATTGAGGCAGGTTTCATACAGGCAAGAAACCTATCGAGCAGTACGGAACTTATACTCCTTCTGCCGTCGTCCGCCAAGTCCTAAAAAATTTGCGCACCCGCTGGCCTGCCGCTAGGCTGGTGTCAACAAAAACAGGCATCTCAGGGACAGTACCCAAAATGAAAACAGTAAATTTCGCAAATATCAGTGCATTGGCCCTCGGACTTGTCGCGGGAAGCGCCCTCGTCGCCCAACCTGCGCACGGCATCGCGATGTACGGCGAGCCGGCCCTCGGGCCCGGGTTCGAACACCTGCCCTACGCCAATCCGGATGCGCCGACCGGCGGGCGGATCGTCACCGCCGAGGTCGGCACCTTCGACAGCCTCAACCCGTTCATCACCAAGGGCTCGCCGCCCTGGCAGCTGCGCTTCCTCATCGGCGAGCCGCTGATGGGCCGCTCGCTCGACGAGCCGTTCTCGCTCTATGGCATTCTGGCCGAAAGCATCGAAACCGCCGAAGACCGCTCCTGGGTGGAATTCACCCTGCGTCCGGAGGCGGAATTTTCCGACGGCAGCCCGGTCACCGTCGCCGACGTGATGTGGTCCTATGAGACGCTGGGGACGCAAGGCAACGGGCGCTACGCCGGGTTCTGGGCCTCTGTCGAGAGCATGGAACAGGTCGGCGAGCGGACGGTGCGGTTCACCTTCAACCGCGAGGACCGCGAGCTGGCCCTGATCGCCGGTCTGCGCCCCATTCTGCAACAGGCGCAATGGGAGGGCCTCGATTTTGCCGAAAGCGGGCTGGACATCGCGCCGATATCCTCCTCGCCCTATGTGATCGACGATTTCGAGGCCGGACGCTTCGTCTCGCTGGCCCGCAACCCCGACTATTGGGGATACGACGTGGTGCCGTTCATGAACGGTCTGGCGAACCTGGACGAGATCCGGATCGAATTCTTCGGCGACGAGACCGCCGCCTTCGAGGCCTTCAAGACCGGCACCGTCAATTCCAACCGCGAATTCAACGTCGCCCGGTGGGACAGCCAGTACGATTTTCCGCTGGTGCAATCGGGCGACATCGTCCTGTCGGTGCTGCCGCATGCGCGCCCCAGCGGCATGACCGGTTTCGTGATGAACACGCGTCAGCATCCTTTCGATGACTGGCGCGTGCGTCAGGCCCTGATCGAAGCGTTCAACTTCGAATTCATCAACGAATCGATGACCGGTTCGCAGCAGCCGCGCATCACCTCGTATTTCTCGAACTCGCCGCTGGGCATGTCGGATGGCCCCGCCACGGGCCGCGAGCTGGAATTCCTGCAGATGTTCGAGGACGCCCTGCTGCCCGGCGCCATCGAGGGCTATGCGATGCCCGTCTCGGATGGCACCGAGCGCAACCGTGACGGCACCGCCGCCGCCATCGCCCTGCTCGAAGAGGCGGGCTTCGGCATCGGCGACGACGGCATCATGCGCGACGCCGCCGGTGTGCCGTTCACGTTTCAGGTGCTGCTCGAGGTTGGGAAGCCCGAGAACCAGTCGATCATCGACATGTACATCCAGTCCCTCGAGCGGATCGGCGTGGTCGCCACGATAGATACCGTCGACGGCGCGCAGTACACGGAACGCACGAACGACTACGATTTCGATATGACCTATTTCCGGCGCGGGCTGTCGCTGTCTCCGGGCAACGAGCAATACCTGTATTTCGGCTCCGAGGATGCCGAAACGCCGGGTGGCCGCAATCTGATGGGGGTGCAGTCAGAGGCGATCGACGGGTTGATCAACATCCTGCTGACCTCCGACAGCCAGGACGATTTCCTCGCCGCCGTCCGTGCCTACGACCGGGTGCTGACGACCGGGCGCTATGTGATCCCGATCTATCAGTGGAACATCAGCCGTATCGCCCATGCGTCGAACCTGCGCTATCCCGAGGTGGTGCCGATCTTTGGCGACTGGACCGGCTGGCAGCCCGATGTCTGGTGGTGGGAAGAGGACTAATCCGCCGGAAACGCGCACCTGCGGCCCTTCCCCTTGCGGGCGGGGCCGCTTTCATGATCAGACCGGTGTAAATGTCGTCGTCCGGCGGCGAGACACCCATAAAAGGCTCTCCCCGATGCGCTTTCGTCCCCTGTTCCTGATCTTCGCACTGGTCGCGCTCGCCGCCTGCAATCCGGTCCGCACGGCGGGCAATGTCGCCATCGGCGCCGGTCAGGTGACGCTTGCCGGGGCCGGCCTGCTGATCTGACGCACCCCCCGGTACGGAACCTCCCGCGCCGGGACGGCGTTGGTATTGTAACATTTGCCAAAGGAGATCCCGACATGATGTGGACCGATATCGCCCCGACCTGGCCAAGCCATGTGCCATCGCTGCTCACCCGCTTTCCGGCCTTGCCCGAGGACGACGCCCTGGCGACCGACGGCAACCGTGACCGGCTTGCCACCCTGCTGGCCGACACACAGGGCACCACCGCCGAGAATGCCCGAATCGACCTGGACGACTGGATCACCGGTCAGGAGCCTGTCGACGCGGTCATGGACGAGACGCGCGACAACGCCCGTATCACCGCATCGGGCCGCGACATTCCGGCGGGCGAAGATCCGTCGGACGACGATGCCCGTTTCGGGGACGACGCCCTTGCCGAGGCCCCCGTGGGCCGAACCTGA
Source organism: uncultured Alphaproteobacteria bacterium (assembly GCA_963761735.1). Taxonomy (GTDB): domain Bacteria; phylum Pseudomonadota; class Alphaproteobacteria; order Rhodobacterales; family Rhodobacteraceae; genus CAVXHQ01. The sequence goes on along the minus strand of CAVXHQ010000001.1, from coordinate 129,845 downwards.
CGCAGGCCGACCCTGAAAACGGAAAGCCGGACCGACGGGGCGCCTTGACCGGCGCCCCTTTGTCGCAGAGCCCCCGATTTTCGCCGTTCCCGGTTTCGCGGCCTCAGCCGCGCGGTGCCCCGTGCGGTCCGGCAGACACCTTCGTTCACCCGCGCACTGGACACCCGGCCCCTGCGGCGCGACAAGCGTCGGACAAAATCACGTCTTACGCCGGGAACGCTTCACATGGTCACGCTCGATATCCTCTCCGATCCGATCTGCCCGTGGTGCTATATCGGCAAGACAAACCTTGATCGTGCCCTGCACAAGATCGGCGATCATCCGTTTCAGATCGAGTGGCATCCGTTTCAACTCAACCCCGATATGCCAAAAGGCGGCATGGGACGGCGTGAGTATCTGGAAAGCAAGTTCGGTGGCAAGGAGGCGGCGGTCAAGGCCTATGCCCCCGTCGCCGAACACGCGCAGGCCGCGGGACTTGCAATCGATTTCGAAGGCATGCAGCGCACGCCCAACACCACGGACGCGCACCGTCTGATCCATTGGGGCGGCCTCGAAGGCCTTCAGGGCCTTGTCGTACAACATCTTTTCGAGGCGTATTTCCGCGATGCCCGCGATATCGGCGATCCCGAGGTGCTGGCCGACATCGCCGATGCGGCGGGACTGGATGCGGCGGTCATTGCCCGTCTGCTGGCGGGCGATCAGGATATCGACGATATCGCCCGGCGCGACGCGCACAGCCGCAAGATGGGCGTGTCCTCGGTGCCGACGTTCATCGTCGCCGGCAAACACGCGGTGCCCGGCGCCCAGTCAACCGAATCCTGGGAGCAGATTGCCGGTGAGATCATCGCCCAGTTGAACGCGCAGGACACGGCCTCCGCCGGCTGATCCAATCCGTTAACCATAACCGTTTTCCCAGACCGCGACACTTTTGCCGAATTACCCCCCGCGACCGGCCCGATGCCCCTCGCCCGATCCAAGGCTCCGACCATGATCTGGCCCACCAAGCCACTGCCCCGCGGTGAATTCATCGCCCTGATGGCGATGTGCACCGCCACCGTCGCCTTTTCCATCGACGCGATGCTGCCCGCGCTGCCGCAGATCATCGAGGAGCTGACGCCGGACGCGCCCAACCGCGCGCAACTGATCCTCACCAGTTTCGTTCTGGGCATGGGTATGGGCACCTTTGTGGCGGGCCCCCTGTCGGACCGGTTCGGGCGCAAGCCGGTCATGGTCGGTGGCGTGATCCTGTATATCCTCGCGGCGGCGGCGGCCTGGGCGTCGCAGTCCCTCGAGGCGATGCTGGTCGCGCGGGTGATTCAGGGGCTCGGCGCCTCGGGGCCGCGCGTCGTTGCGCTGGCGATGGTGCGCGACCGGTACTCGGGCACCGACATGGCCCGCACGATGTCCTTCGTGATGATGATCTTCACCCTCGTGCCCGCCCTCGCGCCGACGCTGGGCGCCGCGATCATCGTGCCGTTCGGCTGGCGCGCGGTCTTCGTCGCCTTTGTGGTTTTTGCGGGCGTCGTCACCACATGGCTGTTGCTCCGCCAGCCCGAAACGCTGCCGGTCGCCAGCCGACGCCCGCTGAACCCTGCAAATCAGTGGCGCGCGGCGCGCGAGATGTTTGCCAACCCCACGGCGCGCCTGTCGATCATGATCCAGACGTTGTCGTTCGGCACGCTGTTCTCGTCGCTGTCCTCGACCCAGCAGCTTTTCGACGTCACCTACGGGCGCGGCGAGACGTTCCATTTCTGGTTCGGCGGCATCGCCCTCGTCGCGGCGTCGGCCTCGTTCATCAACGCACGCTACGTCGTCGTCGTCGGCATGCGCGGCATGATCCGGATGTCGTTCCTGATGCTGATCGTGATTTCGGCCATCATGGCGCTCGCGGTCGTGCTGCCCTTGCCGCTCGAGGTGGAATTCGCAGTGTTCGTCATGTGGACCACCGGCGCATTCTTTTCGGCGGGGATGACGATCGGCAACCTGACCACCTTGGGGATGGAGCCGATGGGCCACATGGCGGGCATGGCCGCGTCGATCATGGCGGCGATCAGCACCATCGGCGCGGTCCTGATCGCCGCCCCCGTGGGCCTCGCCTATGACGGCACGCCGCTGCCGATGGCGCTGGCCTCGCTGGTCTGCGTGTCGCTCGCGTTCTGGCTGACCCTGAAAATCGTGCGCCCCGGAGAGCCGGGGGCAGTCAAGGTCACGGCCTGAGGACCGGACGGGGCGTTCGTTTTAAGGCGTGACGGCGTGATGTCGCAACCGCGCGGCGCGCCGTGGCGCCCGGTCCCTGCCGCGACCTAGGACGACACGCGCGCGGCCTTTTCCTTCTTTGCCTCGGCGACCTTTTCGGCCAGATCGCGGGCGATGGCAAAGGCGCCGCGGATCTTTTCCTTGTCCGTCGACCAATCGCGCTGCACGACGATCTTGTTCCCCTTTACCTTGGCCATGCCGTTTTGCGCCGCGATAAACTCGACGAGGCCCTTGGGCGAGGCGAACTTGTCGTTGTGGAACTGGATCGTCGCCCCCTTGGGCCCGCCGTCCAGACGCGCGATCCCGGCCTTCAGGCACATCGCTTTGATCCGCACGATGGTCAGCAACCAATTGATCTCTTTCGGGAGTTTTCCGAACCGGTCGATGAGTTCGGCAGCGAATCCTTCGAGTTCGACCTTGGTCGACAGCTCCGACAGCCGCCGGTAGAGACCCAGCCGGACGTCGAGGTCGGGCACGTAGTCCTCGGGGATCAGCACCGGCACGCCAAGGCCGATCTGCGGCGCCCACTGGCCGTCGTCGATGATGCCCTCGGCCTCGCCAGAGCGGATCCGCGCGATCTCGTCCTCCAGCATCTGCTGATACAGCTCATAGCCCACTTCGCGGATCTGGCCCGACTGCTCCTCGCCCAGCAGGTTGCCCGCGCCGCGAATATCGAGGTCCTGCGACGCCAGCGCGAACCCCGCGCCCAGCGTGTCGAGCGAACCCAGCACCCGCAGCCGTTTTTCGGCCTGCGGCGTGAGTTTCAGGCGCGGTTTCGTCGTCATGTAGGCATAGGCGCGGGTCTTGCTGCGCCCCACGCGGCCGCGGATCTGATAGAGCTGCGCCAGACCGAACATATCCGCGCGCCAGACCACCATCGTGTTCGCGGTGGGAATATCGAGGCCGGATTCGACGATCGTCGTGGCCAGCAGCACGTCGAACTTGCCATCGTAAAAGGCGTTCATTCTGTCGTCCAACTCGCCCGCCGCCATCTGACCGTTGGCGATCACGACGGACACCTCGGGCACCTCGCGGGCCAGCCAGTCCTCGATTTCCGGCAGGTCGGTGATGCGGGGCACGACGAAAAACGATTGCCCGCCGCGATAGTGCTCGCGCAACAGGGCCTCGCGGATGGTGACGGTGTCGAATTCGCTGACGTAGGTGCGGATCGCCAGACGGTCGACGGGCGGTGTGCCGATCACGCTCAACTCACGGACGCCGGACAGGGAAAGCTGCAATGTCCGGGGGATAGGCGTCGCCGTCAATGTCAGGACATGGATGTCCGTGCGCATCTGTTTCAGGCGTTCCTTGTGCTGGACGCCGAAATGCTGCTCTTCGTCGATCACCAGCAGGCCGAGGTTCTTGAACCGGATGCTCTTGGCAAGCAGGGCGTGGGTGCCGATGACGATGTCCACCGTGCCGCGCGAAATACCGCTCCGGGTTTCGTTCGCCTCCTTGGTGCCGACAAACCGCGACAGGGTGCGCACGTTGATCGGAAAGCCCCGGAACCGCTCGGCAAAGCCCTTGTAATGCTGGCGCGCGAGCAGCGTGGTGGGCGCCACCACGGCGACCTGCACGCCCGACATCGCGGCGACGAAGGCGGCGCGGATCGCCACCTCGGTCTTGCCGAAGCCGACGTCGCCACAGATCAGCCGGTCCATCGGGCGGCCCGCCTCCATGTCGTTGAGCACGTCGGCGATGGCGTTCATCTGGTCTTCGGTTTCCGAATAGGGGAACCTTGCCAAGAACTGGTCCCACATGCCGTCCGGCGGGCTCAGGGCCGGGGCAGTGCGCAGCTCGCGCTCGGCGGCGACGCGGATCAGGCGCTCTGCCATCATCCGGATCCGCTCTTTCAGGCGCGCCTTCTTGGCCTGCCAGGCACCGCCGCCCAGCTTGTCGAGCAGGCCCTCGTCGTGGCCGAACCGGGACAGCAGTTCGATGTTCTCGACCGGCAGGTACAATTTCGAATTTTCGGCGTATTCGAGGGCCAGACATTCGTGCGCCGCCCCCGCTGCCGTTATCACCTCAAGCCCGAGAAACCGCCCCACACCGTGATCGACGTGCACCACCAGATCGCCGGGCGCGAGGCTCTGGGTTTCGGTCAGGAAATTCTCGGCCTTGCGGCGTTTGCGGGTCTGGCGGATCAGACGGTCGCCCAGCACGTCCTGTTCGGAAATGACCGTAAAGCGGCCCTTTCCAGCGGCCATCGGTGCCTCGAACCCCTCCTCCAGAGGCCAGACCGCCAGATGCACACTCGTCTTGCCGACGCGGGAGAAATCCGTGACCGGGATCGCCTCGGCCACGCCTTCGTCCTCGATCAGACCCATCAGCCTTTCGCGCGCGCCTTCGGACCAGGACGCGATCAGCACCGGACCGTCCGCCAGCTTTGCCTGAACATGATCGGCCAGAGACCTGAACAGGCTGATTTTTTCCTGCTGACGTTCCGGCGCGAAATTGCGTCCGATGCGCCCGCCCGCGTCGATCACCCGCGGCCCCGTCGCCTGTTGCAGCGGCGCGAATTGCAGCACGCGGCGACCGGCCACGGCAGCGTCCCAGGCGTCACCGTCAAGATACAGCAACGCCGGAGGGGCCGGTTTATAGACCGTGTCCATCCGGTTCTTCTGGGTCATCGCGTGCTTGCGCGTCTCGTACTGATCGACGACCGAGACCCAGCGCGCCTCGCGCTGCGGCCCGGTCTGATCGTCCAGCGTGATGGTGGCGCCGGGCAGATAATCGAACAGCGTGTCGAGGCGCGCATGGAACAGGCCCAGCCAATGCTCCGCGCCCGCCTGCTTGCGCCCCGCCGAAACCGCCTCGTACAGCGGATCGTCGGTGCCCGCGGCGCCGAATTCGATGCGGTAATTCTGCCGGAACCGGGTGATGCTGTCCTCGTCGAGGATCACCTCCGACACGGGGGCCAGTTCCACCAGACCGAGTTTTTCGGTGGTCCGCTGGGTTTCGGGATCGAACCTGCGCGCCCCGTCGAGGGTGTCGCCGAACAGATCGAGGCGCACGGGGCCCGATTGCCCCGGCGGATAGATGTCGATGATGCCGCCGCGCACCGCGTAATCGCCGGGTTCGACCACGGTCGGCGCCTGCGTGAACCCCATCCGCACGAGAAAGGCGCGCAGCTCTGCCTCGTCGATGCGCGACCCGACGCTGGCACTGTACGCGGCCTCGCGCAGCGTCTCGCGCGCGGGCACCCGCTGGGTCGCGGCGTTCAGCGTGGTCAGCAGCACGAACCGCGCGGGCATCTTGTGGATGAGAGCCGCCAGCGTCGCCATCCGCGTGGCCGAGATTTCGGCGTTGGGCGATGTGCGGTCGAACGGCAGGCAATCCCAGCCGGGAAAGGTAAAGACCGGCATCGACGGCGCAAAGAATGCCAGCGCCGCGCGGACGGCGGCCAACCGCTTGTCGTCGCGCGCGACATGGGCGACGGGCGCGCCCGTCCTGTCGATCTCGCGCAGGATAAGGTGCGCGTCAAATCCCTCGGGCGCACCGGCGACTGTGATGTGATTGGGGTTCATGGGGCGTGACCTAAACGGGCCGCGGCCCCTGACAAGTGCGACCTAGAGGCCGGAAGGATAACCGGGAACGGTCGTAAGATTATGCGCCATCCCGAACATCGCGGTGATGAAAATCGAGATCATGCCGATTACCTGCGTCCAGAACCGGTGCCGCACGAGGCGTTTGAACAGCGCCGCCCCCTCGGGGTCCTCGAGACGGATCCGCTGTGCCGTGGCGACGGACAGCGCGCCGACGCCGGTCATCGGCACCGCGATCAGCGCCACCGATTGCGCGAATTCAATCCAGTACCAGAACGCGAGCACGAGCAGCGCGGTCAGCATGAACATCGTGAACCCCAGCAGCCACATCCCCGACACCCCGGCGATATACAGGATGCGCGTGACGTTGACCCGGACCATGTCCTCAAGGTCGCGGTAGGCCTGCCCACCCTGTTTGCGGCCCCGCACGATCACGTCGTAGGGCACGCCAAGCACCCAGTGGCTCGCCGTCGACCAGACGACCGCCAGAACGATCCAGTACCAGATGCTTGAAAATGACCGCATGTCGATCACGTCGAGCAGCGTTTGGGTCCAGTCCACGGCTGGGGTGCCTCATCTTGGTTTGCCCGGCGATATCCGGGTCTTGGGGCCCAATCCCTGGGTGGGCCCAATCCCTGGGTGGCGTCGTGCGCTCGGTTGGCGGACCCTAGCGGCCATGCGCGCCCTTGCCCAGACTTGTCAGACCCGTTCTTACATGCCACGCCACGGATATTCCACATCGAAAGGCCCGACCATGATCCGCCCTGCCCTGCCCGCTCCGTTTCCCGCGAGCCGCCCGCGCCGTCTGCGTCGCACGCCGGCCCTGCGCGCACTGGTCCGCGCCAGCGTGCTGACGCCCGCCGATTTCATCTGGCCGGTGTTTCTGACGGCCGGCGAGGACGTGGTAACGCCGATCGCGTCGATGCCCGGTGTGTCGCGTCTGTCGGTCGACCGGGTCGTGGCGGCGGCGCAAGAGGCCCATAGCCTTGGCATTCCCGCGATGTGCCTGTTTCCCTACACCGGCATGGCGCATCGCACGAAGGACTGCGCCGAGGCATGGAATCCCGACAACCTGACCAATCGCGCGATCCGGGCGATCAAGGACGCGGTGCCTCAGATTGCGGTGATGACGGACATCGCGCTCGATCCCTACAACATCGACGGCCACGACGGTTTCGTCGAGGAACGCGCCGACGGGACAGCCGAGATCGTCAACGACCGCACTGTCGCCGCACTGGTGAAAATGGCGCTGGCGCAGGCCGACGCGGGCGCCGACATCCTGGGTCCGTCGGACATGATGGACGGGCGGATCGGCGCGATGCGCGCAGCCCTCGAAGGCGCGGGGCACATTCACACGACCATCCTGAGCTATGCCGCGAAATACGCATCGGCCTTTTACGGCCCGTTCCGCGATGCGGTGGGCGCGTCCGGCGCGCTCAAGGGCGACAAGAACACCTATCAGATCGACCCCGCCAATGCCGATGAGGGTCTGGCTTGCGTCGCGCGCGACATCGCCGAAGGCGCGGACATGGTGATGGTGAAACCGGGGATGCCCTATCTGGACATGGTGACACGGGTCAAAGACCGCTTCGGCGTGCCGACATTCGCCTACCAGGTGTCGGGCGAATACGCGATGATCGCGGCGGCGGCGCAAAACGGCTGGATCGACCGCGAGCGCGTGATGATGGAAAGCCTGACGTGTTTCAAACGTGCGGGCGCCGACGGGGTGCTGACCTATTTCGCGCCCGAGGCGGCGCGCTTGCTCAACGCATAGGCCCGCGCCCTATCGCCGGTCCGCCAGTGCCTCCTCCGCCGGGCGCAGTACAGCGCCGGGCGCCGCGCGCGCAAATGACCCGTCAAACTGAACCTGCGCGCCCCGGCGGCCGACAGTTCCGCAACAGTATGGCGGCGCCCGGCCAACGCCATCACGACGTTGACCGGCCCGTCGACCGCCGCGCAGACGGTGCGGATCGCCTCGATATCCGGCAGACCGGACGCAAACGGAACATCTGCGCCCGCTTTGGAAAACGCCTGAAACCGCCAGATCGTACCCGCCGGATCGGGCCGCCCCCACAGGTGATTCTCGGCCCGCGCCGTCAGCAGAAACGACCGGTCCCGGGTGGCTCCGGCGGCGTCCCGCACACGCGCGACGGCCTCCGCCGGGTCATCGATCGTGGCCTTGGGGGTGCCGTTCGCGTCCTCGATCGACCCGCCCGCAAGGCTCATATCCGCAGCCACGCGTATCGTCTCTGCGCAGGTTTCCGGCGCGGCACCGAGCCCATCCTCGAGGTCCGCCGACACCGGCAGATCGCTCACGGCCGCGATCTCGGCCGCGTTCCGCAGAATTTCCGGCCCGACCAGCCCCGCGAAAGAACCGCTCCGGCCCGTAGCAAAGGCATACCCGGCGCTCGCGGTTGCAAGCGCCTCAAACCCCAGGTGCGTCAGCAGCCGCGCGGATCCGGCGTTCCAGGGGGTTGGCATGACAATGGCGCGAAACGAGTTCAACCGGACTGGCAGTTCTTGCGATTGCAGTAGCTTTGGGCGGCACGAATGCTTTTTTTGTGATGTAATTTGAGTAAATTAGTCGGGCGAAGCTTGCTCGCCAGTCCGGCCTGATTGGTGACAGGCACCGAAAAGCTAAGTGGTTGATTTTGTTGAACGCAGGCCCGATTGCGAAAGCCTGTTGCGGAAGCCTAGGTGTTTGATCCCACGGTTTGATGGTGCGATCCTTTCTGAGGAATGGAAGGAAGCAACATGGGACAGGTTCGTTACGGGAGCGCGACGACGACGCACGCCGTCAGAAGCTGCAATACAGCGATCGCAAGCTTCGCTCTCGGCGCTGAGCGAGGAGCAACGCGATCGCGGGGCGTGCCTTCGAGAAGCTTTGCCGCGCTGGAAGCTCATCTGGTGCAATGGACCCGCCAGATCGCCGACCTGCGGGTCCATGGCACCACAGGCGAAGCCCCGGGCCTGCGCTTCGCGCGTGACGAAGCCGGTCACCTGAAGCCCCTCCAGCACTGCGGCTCGTTCATGGCGACGCGCGAACTGAGCCGACGCGTCGCACCTGACTGTGCAGTGGAGATGGACACGAATGCCTACTCGGTCCCATGGCGCTTGATCGGCGAGCGGGTCCGCGTGCTGGTCACGGCTGAGACGGTGCGGGTTACCCATGCCGGCGTCGAGGTCGCCTGCCACCGGCGCAGCGCCGGCCGCCGCGGTCGGATCATCGACCCTGTCCACTTTGCCGGGGTGGCAGGTTCAGCGGGCCGCGCCAGGACACCTGCTGACGGGGTTGAGGCGCTGATCGGGGTGTCGGCACTGCTGCGCCCCCTCGCCGAGTATGAGGCTGTCGCCGGAGGGGCCTGGTGATGGGCGTGCATACGCAGGACGACCTTGACCGGATGCTCACGCGACTGAAGTTGACGGCGATGAGGGATCAGCTCGACAGTCTGCTGGACGAAGCCGTTCGGGGGGAGATGACGCTGCGCGATGCGCTGGCCTTTCTGTGCGAGCGCGAGATCGCCCGCAAAGACCAGCGCCGCATCGACATGAGTTTTGGGCTGGCGAAGTTCCCGTTCGTGCGGGACCTTGGCGGCTTCGACTTCGCCGCTCAGCCCTCGATCGACCGTTCGCAGATCCGCGACCTTGCCACGGGGCGCTTCATCGCCAACGGCGACGCGCTCCTGTTGCTGGGCCCTCCCGGCGTCGGCAAGTCGCATCTGGCCGTGGCGCTTGGTCGCGAGGCAATCGTCGCCGGCTACACGGTGCTCTTCACCGGCGCGATGGAACTGGTGGCGAACCTGGCCAAGGCGCAATCCGAGAACCGCCTTGAAGAGAGGCTGACACACTACGCCAAGCCGAAGCTGCTGATCGTGGACGAACTCGGTTACCTGCCGCTGGAGCCCGATGCCGCGCATCTGTTCTTCCAGCTCGTCTCACGACGCTACGAGCGCGGCGCCCTGCTCGTCACATCGAACCGCGCGGTCGGCGAATGGGGCACCGTCTTCGGTGACGCGGTCGTCGCCACCGCGATCCTTGATCGGCTGCTGCACCACAGTCACGTCGTCACGATCCGGGGCGACAGCTATCGCCTCCGCGAAAAGCGTCGCAGCGGGCTTTTGCAAAAGCCCGCTGCGACGACCGAAACCATCACTGCATCAACCTGAAGGTGGGCCAGTTCTTCATGTCGCCCTAGGGCCAGATCCGAATGTCGCTGGACAAGGGAACCGCGCTCAACAGTTCTGACCAAGGCGGAAGAGGCGATGATCGTCGCCTTTCGACGCCATACGCTGCTGCCGCTGGACGACTGTCTCTATGCCCTTCAGCCGTCTATCCCGCACCTGACGCGGTCGTCGCTTCATCGGTGCCTGCAGCGACACGGCATATCCCGCCTGCCGGACGTCGAGGGGGACAAGCCTGGGCGCCAGAAGTTCAAACGCTACCCAATAGGGTTCTTTCACATTGATATTGCCGAGGTGCAGACGGCTGAGGGTAAGCTTTACCTCTTCGTGGGAATCGACCGCACCAGCAAATTCGCCGTGAGCCAACTCGTTGAAAAGGCTGATCGGCGCACCGCTTGGGAGTTCTTACAGCACATGCTTGAGGCCGTGCCTTACCAAATCCACACCATTCTCACGGACAATGGCATCCAGTTCGCAGAGCAGCCCCGGAACCGGAACACCATCTATTCCCGGCCAATGCGCTTCGACATGATCTGCGGGGCCAATGGGATCGAGCACCGGCTCACCAAGCCCAACCACCCTTGGACCAACGGCCAGGTCGAGCGGATGAACCGCACGATCAAGGATGCGACGGTGAAACGCTTTCACTCCGAAAACCACGGTCAGCTGCGCACGCATCTTGGCGACTTCATGGCAGCCTACAACTTCGCCCGAAGGCTGAAGACCCTCAACGGCCTCACGCCCTACGAATACATCTGCAAAATCTGGACAGCAGAGCCGGATAGATTCATCCTCGATCCGATCCACCAAATGCCGGGACTGACCATCCAGGGGCGCCTCACGTCGTCGCCGCGCCAGCGCTTCAGCGGCCGGAACTTACGGCCAAGACACGTCTCGCGATCATTGGCGCCTCAAGCCTCTCAGCAATCGTCTGGCTTGCCGTCATGCGAAGTTCTCAGACCGAAACGTCCGCACGCCCGGTCCGGCATCAACGCGCGCGAAATTGACCGTTCTATCAGCCTGAAAGCCTGTTCCTGCCAGACACACCGGAAGGCCGTTTTTTCGCCCGGGTCTGTAACGGCATGCCACCGACTGCGTCCTGATACTGAACCCGTGCGAACACGCGGACCCGCCGCATTTGCGCGGCGTCGCGACTTAAGGAGTGATCCACATGTCAGATACAAAACCCCTCTGCATCTATCCCGTCGGCATGTCGCTGGGCATCCTGCTGGCCATCAGTTTCGCGCTGTGCGTGGCGTTCGGGCTGCTGTTTTCCAGTGCCCAGATGTATCAGGCGTGGTTGCCGCTTTTGCCGGGCGTGAGCTGGATCAGTTGGCCAAGCGCCCTGCTGGGACTGGTCGAGAGCTTTGCCTATGGCTGGTACATCGCCGTGATCTTCGTGCCTGCCTGGAACTTCTTTTCCCCGAGGGCATCGGCATGAACTCCGTGACGTCGATCAAAACTCTCCTCCCGGTCAACGCGGAGGTATCCAATCCATCATCTGCCAACCCTTCCCCCCTGCCCGATCCGGCCGCCTATGGCCGTGATCTCTGGGAACGCTCGGTCTTGTTTCTGGATACGCTGCGCGAACGCGCCGACAACATGATCGCGCACGACCGTGCCGGGATGCCGCCACTGCTGGATTTCAAATACGAAACGCTGCTGGACGCGCGGCAGTTCGGTCGTCCCGCCAATTATGCGCTGCTTCGGATTACCGAAATCGGCGGCGCGTGCTGGGATGATTGCGTCGATGTGGCAAAGCCGCCGGTCATCGTGGTGGACCCCCGGGCGGGCCACGGACCGGGCATCGGCGGGTTCAAACGCGACAGCGAGGTCGGCATGGCGATGGCCGAGGGGCATCCGGTCTATTTCGTGATCTTTTTTCCGGAACCCGCCCCGGACCAGACGCTTGAGGATGTGCTGTTCGCCTTGCGCCGCTTTGTCGAAGAGGTCTCATCGCGCCACGACGGTGCCGCCCCCGTCCTCTATGGCAATTGCCAGGCGGGTTGGGCGGTCACCTTGCTGGCCGCGCATTGCGAAGGACTGGCCGGACCGGTCGTGCTGAACGGCTCGCCCCTCTCCTACTGGGCCGGCGAAGAAGGCGTGAACCCGATGCGTGTCACCGGCGGATTGCTGGGCGGCGCATGGCTGGCCCATCTCGCGGCAGATCTGGGCGACGGCCGGTTCGACGGGGCCTGGCTGGCGCAGAATTTTGAAAGTCTGAAGCCGGAAAAGGCGATCTGGGAGAAATACGCCAACCTGTTCACCAATGTGGATACGGAACACGACCGCTTTCTCGATTTCGAGCGGTGGTGGAACGGGTTCTACGCCCTCAGCCGCCCGGAAATCCTGTCGATCACCCAGAACCTGTTCATCGGCAACCAACTGGAAAATGGCGAAATGCGCATCGGCGATCACTGCGTGGCCGACCTGCGCAGGATCAAGAGCCCGATGATTGTGTTCGCCTCCTACGGCGACAACATCACGCCACCTGCACAGGCACTTGGCTGGATTCCCGCGGTCTACAAGGACACCGCAGACCTCAAGGCCGCGGGCCAGCGGATTGTCTACCTGACCAATGCCCATGTCGGCCATTTGGGCATATTCGTGTCCGCGTCGGTGGCCAGGCGCGAACATCGCGCCATTCTGGAAAGTCTGGGCAAGATCGAAAAGCTCGAACCGGGCCTTTACGAGATGAAGATCGAGGCACCCACCGGCAAGACCGACGCGCATGATGCGCAATACAAGGTCCGTTTCGAACACCGCGATGTCAGCGAACTTGACCACGAGGTACCCGAACAGGCGTTCGATGCCGTCACGCGCGTGTCGGAAATCAACGAGGCGTATTATGCCGCTTTCGTCAGCCCCTGGGTGCGGCTGATGACGACCCCGGCAAGCGCCGGGATGTTGAAATGGATGCACCCGATGCGCACCAGCCGCCTGGTGTTTTCGGAAAGGTTCAATCCGTGGATGGGCCTTGTCCGGCAGATGGCAAAGACCGTGGCGGAAACCCGCGCACCCCTCGCATCGAACGATCCGATGATTGTGCAAGAGCGGGCCGCACTTGCAGCGATCGGTGATGCCATCGAACAGGCGCGCATCCGTCGTGATGCAAATTCCGAACGCAGGTTCAGAGCGATCTATGGCGGTGGCGCAACGCCGAACCTCGAGAATGGCGCGCATATGCCCGTCTAGGGCGAAAGGAGACGAGAAATGCAATGGATGATCGAAAACTGGCTGCTCCTCCTTGTCGGCGGCGGAATGCTGGCGATGCACCTGTTCGGTCATGGGCATGGGCATGGGCATGGGCACAGGCGTGGGCACAAGAACGATGGCGATGCCGCGCATCACGGATCGCCAAAAGACACGGAACTGCCTGATGAAGCGGCCAATGACCGGTCGGAGGAAGACCGCAATGCTTAAGCAGGTCATTCTGGCGCTCAACGCCGGGTCGTCCTCGTTGAAATTCGCGCTGTTCACCGCATCCGCGCACCCCAGGCGGCTGTGGTCCGGGGCGATCGACCGCATCGGCCTTCCGGTTGCGCATTTTCAGTTGAGCGATGCGCGCAGGACGGTGGTGCTTGACGAGCCGGGCAGGCTCGACACCCACGAGGCGGCGCTGACCCGTTTGCTCGGCGCGATTGACAGCCTGCCGGGATCGCTCGATCTGGTTGCGGTTGGCCACCGGTTTGTGCACGGCGGGCCGGAATGCGATTGTCCCAGGCGCGTCACACCCGCCCTTCTGGCACGACTGCGGCGGCTGAGTTCGTTGGCACCGCTGCACATGCCGCCCAATCTTGCCGGGGTCGAAGCGGTGCAGGCTGCCCGGCCCGATCTGCCGCAGGTGGCCTGTTTCGACACGTCGTTCCATCACGACCTGCCCCGCCTGGCGCGGATGACGGCCTTGCCCCGCGCCTATGCCTCCGACGGGCTTCGGCGCTATGGCTTTCACGGCCTTTCCTACGAATACATCATGAAGTCGCTGCGCAAGGATGGCGTGAACGTCGATGCGGAACGCATCGTCGTTGCGCATCTCGGCAACGGCGCGTCGATGGCAGCGATCCGAAGAGGTGAGCCGATCGAGACCAGCACAGGCTTTTCAACCGTCGCAGGTCTGCCGATGGGCACCCGATCCGGAGATATCGACCCCGGCATCCTGATCCACCTCATGCAGGAAAAGGGTTTGGAGCCGGGAGAGGTCGCGGATGTTCTGTATACTCAAAGCGGGCTTCTGGGCCTCTCCGGGATCAGCCAGAACATGCGCGCGTTGCTGGACAGCCACGAAGACAATGCCGCCGAAGCAGTGGAATATTTCTGCTATCAGGCGCAGCTTCACCTCGCACGGCTGACCGGCGCGCTCGGCGGCCTCGACCGCGTCGTGTTCACCGGCGGGATCGGTGAAAATTCGGCCGAGATACGCGGCAGGATCTGTGCCGGCCTCGGCTATCTCGGCATAAACCTCGACAGTCATGCGAATAAATCGGGTGACACGGTGATCTCGAAGCCGGGTGCCCGCGTGACGGTCGACGCCCGCACAACGGACGAGGAGATGATGATCGCCCAGCATGTGGCCGCACATCTCAATGCAGGTCAGGTGCCTTACCCTGCCGGGATGGAGGTCTGACCCATGTCTTCGCAACCAGCGACACTCCGGGACCGTGAAGACAGGGCACACGATTTGGCTCCGGCGCGGATGGCGTCTCGGGCGGTGGCGGCTCCGTTGCTCGATCGCAGCGAGGTCCGGGGCACACCTGCGCCTTTGGCCGGGACATGCCTCGCTGCCACTCCCCAACCTGAACATGCCTGCTGCGCGCACCGCGCAACGGCAGCCCTTGCGCGGTGCGCAGTATGACACACGCCCCCCTTCCGCCCGATTCCGTCCGGTTGCTGGACATGACTGGCAAAACGGACCTGATTGTCGGCCTTGCCAATGAACATGGTCTGGCCCGGGCCGCCGCGCGCAATTGTCATGCGGCTGGCGCCGATCTGGCGCTGACCTATCTCAGTGACACGGCGCGGCCTTTCGCCGGGCCATTGGCACAATCGGTCGGTGCCGCGATCCTGTTGCCCTGCGGTGTGGCCCGCGACGGCCAGCGTAAGGCGGTCTTTGGCAGCATCGCCAAGACCTGGGGGCGGCTCGATTTTCTGCTCCATGCCATCGTATGGGCCCCTACCGCCGATCTGCACGGGCGGCTGACCGCTTGCTCTGCCAAAACCTTTGCACAGGCGGTGCAGGTGTCGTGCCATGCATTTGTCCGCACGGCCAAACTGGCCGAGCCACTGATGGCCCAGAGCGGAAGCCGAACGACGCCCCGCTTTCCGGGTGCTCAATCGGTGGTGGATCACCTCGACCCGATGGGGCCGGTCAAGGCCGCCCCCGAGGCCTCCGTCCGCCATCTGGCCCACGCGTCGGGGCCAAAGGGTATTCGCGTCAACGCCATCGCCGCCGGGGCGCTCAGGCCGCGCGCGGCCTCTGGCATTGAAAACCTCGACGCGCTGATCCGCGAAACCGAAACCAATTCACCGCTGCGCCGCACCGTGACCGCCGACGAGGCGGGACGTGCCCCCTGCTGCTGGCCGGCGACCACACAACCGCCATCACCGGCGAGATCCTGCGTGTCGATGCGGGCTTTCACGTCGATGGCATGATTTTCATTGAATGGCGCTGACGCACGAGCGCAGACCGACGATCGAGAAGGAACGCGAGATGAATGCCACCAAAGGCCGGTATGGCGAAACACCAGATGATGGTGAGAACCTTGATACAGTGCCCGAGGGGTTTTCGGGCACGGTCTATACCTGTTCGATGCACCCCGAAGTGCGCCGCACGGAAGAGGGCTCCTGCCCGAAATGCGGCATGTTTCTGACCTCTGAGGGAGACGGTGGCGCACATGGTCATGACACTGATTCCGGTCACGGACACGGACACGGACACGGACACGGTCACGGACACGGACACGATCATGGACACTCGTGTCACAGCGATGACCATGCTCCGGGTGCTGCGTCAGTCGCGGCAAAGGGGGGCGACTACGATACCGTGCCAGACGGATATGAAGGCACGATCTACACCTGCCCGATGCACGCTCAGGTGCGCCATCCCGGCCCGGGATCCTGCCCGCTGTGCGGCATGGGGCTGGAGCCCGAAACGATCAGCCTCGACGACGAGGGCCCGAATCCCGAACTGGTCGATTTCACCCGCCGGTTCTGGGTCGGTGTCGCACTGACGATCCCGGTTCTGGTGCTGGCGATGGGGCCCTATGTCGGTTTCACCTATGTCATGGAGCTTTTGGGGGAACGCACCTCACTCTGGCTGGAGCTGTTGCTGTCGACACCGGTGATCTCGTGGTCGGGCTGGCCGTTCTTCAAACGCGGCTATCAGTCTTTCCGCACGATGAACCTGAACATGTTCAGCCTCATTTCGATGGGTGTGGGGGCGGCATACCTCTTCAGTATCGTGGCGGTGATCGCACCGCAGATATTCCCGGCCGGGTTCCGCGACGAAAACGGAAATGTCGGCGTCTATTTCGAGGCCGCGGCAGTGATCGTCACACTGGTCCTGCTCGGTCAGGTGATGGAGCTGCGCGCCCGCGAAGGCACCGGCAAGGCGATCCGGGCCTTGCTCGACATGGCCGCAAAGACCGCGCTGGTGATCCGTCCCGACGGCACCGAAGAAGAAATCGAACTCGATCAGGTGCAGTTGGGCGATCACGTCCGGGTACGTCCCGGCGACAAGGTGCCGGTCGACGGTGTGGTGCTCGACGGCCGCTCCTCGGTGGACAAGTCGATGATTTCCGGCGAGCCGGTCCCGGTCGAAAAGGTCGCGGGCGAACCGGTAACGGGGGCCACGATCAACGGCACCGGCAGCCTTGTGATCGAGGCCACGCGCATCGGCGCCGATACCATGCTGTCCCAGATCGTGCAGATGGTCGCGAACGCACAGCGCAGCCGTGCGCCGATCCAGAAATACGCCGATCAGGTGGCAGGCATGTTCGTACCGGCGGTCATCGCCGTCGCCATTGTATCCTTCATCGTCTGGTCGATCTGGGGTCCTGCCCCGGCGATGGCCTATGGCCTCGTCTCGGCCGTCGCCGTGCTGATCATCGCCTGCCCCTGCGCACTTGGCCTTGCCACGCCGATGTCGATCATGACGGCCACGGGCACGGGCGCACAGATGGGCGTGCTGATCAAGAACGCCGAGGCGCTGGAGCGGTTCGAGAAGATCGACACGTTGATCGTCGACAAGACCGGCACCCTGACCGAAGGCAAGCCGAAACTGGTCGCGGTGTTGCCCGAGGACGGCCATGACGAGGCCGAGGTCCTGCGGCTTGCCGCGTCTCTGGAACGCGGGTCGGAACACCCGCTGGCCGAGGCCATCGTGCGCGGCGCCGAAGAGCGCGGCATTGAATTTGCCAAGGCCACGGATTTCGAGGCTGTGACCGGCAAGGGCGTCATGGGCCGCGTCGACGGCAAGGCTGTCGCATTGGGCAACGCCGCGTTGATCCGCGACATGGGGCTGGACAGCGGCGCACTTGTCGACACCGCCAACGCGCGGCGCGACGAGGGCGAGACGGTGATGTTCATCGTGCTGGACGGCGCCATCGCCGGGCTGGTCAGTGTCGCCGACCCGGTCAAGGAAACCACGCCGCAGGCCCTCAGGGAACTGCACGAACTGGGCTTTCGCATCATCATGGCGACCGGCGACAATGAGCGGACGGCACAGGCCGTTGCCAACCGCCTGGGCATCGACGAGATCCGCGCCGATGTGCTGCCCGAAGACAAGGCACGCATCATCCGAGAACTCCAAGAGCAGGGCAAGAAGGTCGCCATGGCCGGTGATGGCGTGAACGACGCCCCTGCCCTTGCCCAGGCCGATGTCGGCATCGCCATGGGCACCGGCGCGGACGTGGCGATCGAGAGTGCGGGGATCACGCTGGTCAGGGGCAACCTCGACGGGATCGTTCGGGCGCGCAAGCTGAGCCACGCAACCATGCGCAATATCCGTCAGAACCTGTTTTTTGCGCTGATCTACAACGCGTCGGGTGTGCCGATCGCGGCCGGTATCCTGTATCCGTTCTTCGGCATCCTGATCGGCCCGATCTTCGCGGCCTTCGCGATGAGCGCATCGTCGCTTTCCGTTGTATTGAATGCCCTGCGGCTGCGGCGGCTGAAGTTTTGAAAAAGGGAATGAACGACATGACACATGGTGAACGAACCGCGAAGATCCCGGCGATCCGGCACAGCGTCGGCGATCGGATCGTCCGGCGGGGGCCTGCGAATTTCGGCAAGGCGCTTGTGGCGGTGGTGGCCCTCGCTGCACCCGCCGCGGTCGCCGCACATAATTTCGCGCTCGGCGTCGTGGTGGGCGAAGACGCGGCAGCAGCGCAGATGGAGGCCGCCATCAGAGGCATGTTGCTGGCCACGCGAGAGCGCGACGGCCACGCGGGCGAGACATCGGACGGACATCTTGGCGGGATCGATGTCTTTATCGTGCCACTGCCGGTCGATGCCGCGGGGACGATCGCGGGTCTCAAACGCGTTCCTCAAACCTCCATCGACATTGCCATCCTGATCGGCCCCGATGCCGCGACCGATCCGGAAACGGCCCGGTTGGATCCGCAGACCGTCACCATCCGTCCGGGCACGTTCGATACGAACCCGCCAGAGGCCCGCGCGGCCTTCGCAGCCCGGTTTCAGGACGCCTACGGAACCGCGCCGGACCGGTGGGCGCTGGAAGGCTACAACGCGGCGCGGCGGATCGACCTGGCCGTGCGTCGGCAGGGCGGCGTCGACGATCGCGCGGCATTGATCGCGGCACTTGCTGCCACAGCAGAAGGGATCGAATGGTAGATGGAACTTGGAAAAAATCTCTCCACCGGTCCGGCGGATGAAACCGGTGCCGCGCCCCGGCCGGAACCGCCACAACCGTTCTGGAAATCCCGTTTCGGGATAAGTCTGATCCTCTCGCTGGCTATCGCGGCCATTCTTCTGGGGTTCGAGCACCGCATTCACATTCTTGCCGGCAACGGGTTTCTGGTCCTGCTTTTGCTGGGCTGCGTCGTCATGCACCTGTTCATGCATCGCGGCCATGGCGGCGGTGACAAATCATGACGGATGCACCCGGCTACGGTCTTTGGTTTTTCGCCGTTTTGAATGCGGCGATCTTCATCATGTTCGCCTTCAGCTTTTTCAAACCGAGCACGCCACGGGACTGGCGCAGCTTTGGCGCGTTCAGCGCCTTTCTGGTGGCCCTGTTCGCCGAAATGTACGGCTTTCCCCTGACCATCTATCTGATGTCGGGCTGGTTGCAGTCGGCCTATCCGGGTGTCGACTGGTTCTCGCACGATGCGGGTCACCTGCCGGAAATGATGTTCGGCTGGCAGACAAATCCGCATTTCGGCCCCTTCCACCTGATCAGTTTTATCCTGATCGGGCTGGGCTTCTGGATGATCTCCAGCGCATGGCACGTTCTCTACCAGGCCCAGCGAAGCGGCATATTGGCAACCGGCGGTCCGTATGCGCGGGTGCGCCATCCACAGTATATGGGCTTTGTCCTGGTACTGACGGGGTTCCTGTTCCAATGGCCAACCCTGCTCACCCTGGCGATGTATCCGGTGCTCATCTGGATGTATGTCCGCCTCGCCCGCTCGGAAGAGCGTGATACCCGCGCGACCTTCGGGACGCAGTTCGATGCCTACGCAGCGCGAGTTCCCGCCTTCATTCCAAGGTTTTCAGAAACCCGGAACGCAACACCGTAAGATGAAAGGGGCGATCCCATGAGCGATCAACAGATCAATCCCACACCTCAGAACGATGGCATGGCATCCAGGTTTCCGACTGCCTACACGATCCTGTTCGCGCTGATCGTGATCGTCGCCGCACTGACATGGATCATTCCGGCAGGGCGGTATGATCGCGCGATGAACGAAGAGGTCGGGCGCGAGATTGCCGTGCCGGGCACCTATCAGACGGTCGAGGCGAATCCGCAGGGGTTTGTCGATGTGATGCTCGCCCCGGTGGCAGGGTTCTACGACCCCGACAGCTACGGCGCCAATGCCATCGACGTGGCGCTTTTCGTGCTGTTGCTGGGCGGGTTTCTGGGCGTGGTCAACGCCACAAAGGCCATCGACACCGGCATCCAGACCGCGATGGGACGCATGAAGGGACGCGAGATCTGGATGATCCCGATCCTGATGTCGCTATTTGCCCTGGGCGGGACGACCTATGGCATGGCCGAGGAAACGCTGGCCTTTTATGCGCTGCTGATCCCGGTGGTCATTGCCGCGGGGTTCGATGCAATCGTGGGGGTCGCCATCATCCTGATCGGTGCCGGCATCGGCACGCTGGGCTCCACCATCAACCCCTTTGCAACAGTCGTCGCCTCCAACGCGGCGGCGATCCCGTTCACGCAGGGCATGGCGCTGCGGCTGGTGATCCTGACCGGCGGTCTGGCGATCTGCATTGCCTATGTCATGCGCTATGCGGCAAAGGTCAAGGCCGATCCGACCCGGTCTGTCGTGGCGGCACAGCGCGACGCGCACCGCCGGATCTTCCTGAGCGAGACGGATGCCGAATTCACCGAGCCCAGGCTGACCGGCACGCAGAAACTGGTGCTGCTGCTGTTCTTTGGCACCTTTGCGGTGATGATCTGGGGCGTGTCCAGCCAGGGCTGGTGGATGGCGCGGATGGGCGCGCTGTTTATCGGCATGGCTATCGTCGTCGGGCTGGTCGCGCGGATGGGCGAGAAGAGGCTGACATCGGCCTTTGTCGACGGGGCCAAGGATCTGCTGGGCGTGGCGCTGGTGATCGGGCTGGCGCGCGGCATCGTGGTGATCATGGAACAGGGCCTGATCGCCGACACGATCCTGAACAGTGCGGCCGACACGCTGGGCGGCCTGTCCGAGGTTGCCTTCGTCAACCTGATGCTCTGGATCGAGATCGGCATAAGCTTTCTGGTGCCGTCCTCGTCCGGACTTGCGGTCCTGTCGATGCCGATCCTGGCACCGCTGGGCGATTTCGCCAATGTCAGCCGCGAACTGGTGGTGACGGCCTATCAGTCCGCAAGCGGGCTGGTGAACCTGGTCACGCCGACCTCTGCGGTGGTGTTCGGCGGTCTGGCGATCGGGCGCGTCTCGTTCGACCGCTGGCTGGCGTTCGTCTGGCCGCTGTTGCTGATCCTGACGCTGTTCATCCTGGCCGCGCTCAGCCTGGCCGTGATCCTCTGACCTGCACGGAGAAATGCCATGACCGACACCGCTCTGGGCGTCCATTCCGAAACCGGCAAGTTGCGTCAGGTGATCGTTTCGCCGCCCGGCCTTGCCCATCGCCGCCTCACCCCCGACAACCGCGAAAACCTGCTGTTCGACGATGTGTTCTGGGTCAGGCAGGCGATCCGCGACCACGGTATCTTTGCCGGCATCATGCGCGATGAGGGGGTCGAGGTGCTCGATGCCATGACCTTGCTGGCCGACACGCTGGACATCGCCGATGCGCGCGCCTGGGTGCTCGGCCATCGCATCACCCGCAACGACGTCGGCGTCGGGATGCGTGCCGATCTGCGGAAATGGATGGAGGCCATGCCGGGGGCCGATCTGGCCCGGTTCCTCGTCGGCGGGATCACGGTGGACGATCTGCCGTTTACCCCGTCGGGCATGTTCGGCAGCTATCTGGGCCTGAACGGCTTTGTTCTGCCGCCGCTGCCCAATTTCATCTTCACGCGGGATAATTCGGCCTGGGTCTATGGCGGTGTCAGCCTCAACCCGATGCATTTTGCCGCGCGGCGTCCCGAAACGCTGCTGATGGCGGCAGTCTATCGGTTTCATCCGGTATTCGCAGGCAAGGCCAAGGTCAGGTTCGGCGATCCGACGCACGACTTTGGTGCCGCCACGCTGGAGGGCGGCGATATCATGCCGATCGGCCACGGCGTTGCCATGGTCGGCATGGGCGAACGGTCCACGCCGCAGGCAGTCGGGCAACTGGCCGAAGCGCTGTTCGCGGGCGGCGATGTGCACCGGGTCATCGCCTGCCAGATGCCCAGATCACGCGCGGCGATGCATCTGGACACGGTATTCACGCATTGCGGCAACGATGTCGTGACCACATTC
Source organism: uncultured Alphaproteobacteria bacterium (assembly GCA_963761735.1). Taxonomy (GTDB): domain Bacteria; phylum Pseudomonadota; class Alphaproteobacteria; order Rhodobacterales; family Rhodobacteraceae; genus CAVXHQ01. The sequence goes on along the minus strand of CAVXHQ010000001.1, from coordinate 107,759 downwards.
CAAGAAGTGGCAGACGCGATCACCTGTTACGACCTGCGCCCGGGACCCGGGAACGCCCCGCTCGATATCCGGCGCGATGCCCGGCATATGTTCGAGATCACCGCAGAGATACTGGGCTTCAGGAAGCTGCACCTGGTTCCAACCGGTGGCAGCGATCTGGCCGAACAATCGCGCGAGCAATGGAACGACGGCAACAACGTGCTGGCGCTGCGCCCGGGCGTGGTGATCGGCTACGACCGCAACGACGATACCAACGCGGCATTGAAGGATGCGGGCATCGAGGTGCTGGCGATCCCCGGTGCCGAATTGGGCCGGGGCCGGGGCGGCAGCCATTGCATGAGCTGTCCCACCGTCCGCGACGCGATCTGAGAAAGGAAAACACATGTCCTACAACCTGCGAAACCGCCATTTCCTGACCCTGCGTGATTTCAGCCCGCCCGAAATCGGCTTTTTGCTGAAACTGTCTGCCGACCTGAAGGCGGCGAAATACGGCGGCTACGAGGTGCCGCGCCTGACGGGCAAGGAAATCGCCCTGATCTTTGAAAAAGACAGCACCCGCACGCGCGTCGGCTTCGAGGTGGCGGCCCACGATCAGGGCGCGCACGTCACCTACCTCGGGCCGTCGGGATCGCATCTGGGCAAGAAGGAAACCGTCAAGGACACCGCCCGCGTGCTGGGCCGGGTTTATGATGCGATCGAATATCGCGGCTTTGGTCATCCGATTGTCGAAACGCTGGCCCGATATGCCGGTGTGCCTGTCTATAACGGCCTGACGGATGAATTTCACCCGACTCAGATCCTCGCCGATTTCCTGACCATGACCGAACATTCCGACAAACCGCTCAACCGGATCGCCTTTGCCTTTCTGGGCGATGCGGGCAACAACATGGGCGACAGCCTGCTGATCGGCGCGGCCAAGATGGGCATGGATGTACGGCTGTGTGCGCCCAGGGCCTGCTGGCCAGCCCCCACGATACAGGACGAGGCGCAAGCCATCGGCAAAACGACCGGCGCGCGGATCACCGTCACCGAAGATGTGGGCGGCGCCGTGAAGGGGGCCGATTTCATCTACACCGATGTCTGGCTGTCGATGGGCGAGGCCAAGGACAAATGGGAGGAGCGTATCCGTCAGCTTTTGCCCTATCAGGTCAACGCCGATGTGATGGCAAAGACCGGCAATCCGCAGACCAAGTTCATGCATTGCCTGCCCGCCTTCCACAATGCCGACACCGAGGTCGGTGCCGACATCGCAGAACACTTCGGCATCACGTCGATGGAAGTGACCGAAGAGGTCTTCGAAAGCCCGGCCTCCATCGTGTTCGATCAGGCCGAAAACCGGTTGCACACGATCAAGGCGGTGCTTGTCGCCACCTTGGGAAACTAGCCGTGCTGGTGGTTGCAGCCCTTGGCGGCAATGCCCTGCTGCAGCGGGGGCAACCCCTGACCGCGGAGAACCAGCGCAGGAATGCGCTGACCGCGGCGCGGGCGCTGGCTGAAATCCTGCGTGCGGGACACAGTTTGGTAATCACGCACGGCAACGGGCCGCAGGTCGGACTTCTGGCGCTGCAGAACGCAACCGAGAATGGCTATCCGCTGGATGTACTAGGGGCGCAGACGGCGGGGATGATCGGCTATATGATCGAACAGGAGCTCGAGAACGTTCTGGACCACGACCGCCCCGTCGCCACGCTGCTGACGCAGGTCGTGGTCGATCGCAACGATCCGGCATTCGGCACGCCGACCAAGTTTGTGGGACCGGTCTACAACCAGCGGCAGGCGCAGGTTATCGCCGACGCAAACGGCTGGCAGATCGCGCAGGACGGCGATGCGTGGCGGCGCGTCGTCGCCTCTCCCAAGCCATGCGAAATACCCGATACGCGCGTCATCCGACTGTTGCTGAAGGCTGGCGTCGTGGTCATCTGCACCGGCGGCGGTGGCATCCCGGTGATCCGGCAGGGCGATGGAAGTCTGAGAGGTATCGAGGCGGTGGTCGATAAGGACGCCTCAAGCGGCCTGCTTGCGCACTCTCTTGGGGCGGATGTGCTGTTGTTGCTTACCGACGTTGACGGGGTCTATCATGATTTTGGCGCCGACAACGCTGCGAAACTATCGCGACTGTCACCACAAGACGCCCTGAATTTCGACGCTCCCGCAGGGTCGATGGCCCCAAAACTGGCCGCTGCCGCCGCATTTGCCGCAACCGGTGGAACGGCCGGTATCGGAAAATTGCAGGATGCCATGGCGATTATAAGCGAGACGCACGGCACGATAATTTCAACCCGGAACGAGAGGAACAAGCAATGAAAAACCTGACACATCACGGGGCGGCCATTGGCGCTGCCGCTATCGGCGCCACACTGCTGTCAATGGGCACCACGGTTGTCGCCGATACCGACACTGCCGGGGCATCGGACCCCCTGATGGCAACGGGGCTCGTCCTGCCACGAATGGATTCCGCCAACGGCCGGCTATTGTTCGCATCGAAAGGCTGTGTCGTTTGCCATTCGGTCAACTATGTTGGCGGCGTGGATGCCCCGATGCTGGACGCGGAATTCATGGATCAACCGATGAACCCGTTCGACTTTGCCGCGAACATGTGGCGCGGCGCCGAAACCATGGTGATCATGCAGCGCGAAGAGCTGGGGTATGTGATCCAGATATCGGGGCAGGAATTGGCCGATATCATCGCCTTCGTTCACGACCCGCAGGAACAATTGCTTTTCTCGACCGACGATATCCCGGAGGACATTCAGGGATTGATGGAACATGCCGAGGCCGAAGATCTGGGCGTAGCCCACGACTGAGGGCAGTCGCCGTCAAATCTGCCAGGCGTTCAACCAGAAACAACATAAAATAAGAGGACGAAATGCAAGCACAGGACATCATGACGAGAAATGTCGTATCCGCCGCGGCTGATACAACCATCGAGCAGGTGACCGCACTTATGATGGAAAACCATATCAGCGCGGTCCCTATCCTGGACAATGACGGCAGCATCATCGGCCTTGTGAGCGAGGGCGACCTGATGCGCCGGGTCGAAGGATCCGGCAAAACCAACAAATCCTGGTGGCTGTCGCTGTTTTCTGGATCCGACAATACAGCGCAGGATTTCATCGCGATGCGCGGTCGTCACGCCGGGGATATCATGACCCGCAATGTCGAAGTCGTTTCCCCTGAAACGCCTGTTGCAGACATTGCCCGGCTGCTCGAGAAAAAACGGATCAAGCGTGTTCCGGTAATCGACGATGGCAAAATGGTCGGAATTGTCAGCCGTGCCAACCTGTTGCAGGCCCTTGCGAGTACGCCGACGATGTCGATTGATCGCGCCACCAGCGACCAGGAAAAACGCGAGGTCGTCCTGGCGGCACTGGCGCAGGTGCCGGGTCTGAACCCGGTGCATCTCAGCGTCATCGTCGGAGGCGGTCGCGTCGATGTCTGGGGCATTGCGGGTTCGGACGCCGAGGAAAAGGCCGTGCGCGTGGCACTCGACAACATAGATGGCCTTGGTGAGGTTTCGGTCAATCTCGGGCGGATACCGGATTACGCCTGGGGCATATAGGATCGGCCCCGACGCGACAGCGAGATCAAGGCACGGGGCACAGAGCAAAACAACCAACGACCGGAGGAAAAGGACATAGCATGTGTCTCTCAGCGGAGGTGAGCTTTGCCGCCAGTGTCTTTCTTGTGGGCGGCGGTGCTTTTGCCACATGGAAAGCGACCCGGATCAACTTGCGGTACCTGCCGGTTGCCCTGATGCCGCTTTTTGCGGGCATTCAGCAATTCATGGAGGGCAACGTCTGGCTTGGCGTAAACGGTGGCGATCCCTTTACCGTGCTTTGGGGTGCGATGGGGTTCATCTTTTTCACATGGTTCATGTGGCCGATCTGGATTCCGATTTCCGTTTATGTGCTGGAACCATCCGAAAGCCCGCGCAAGAACCTGTTCCTGACCTTCGCTGCGATCGGGATCGCGTTTGGGCTGTTGCTTTATGTCCCCCATGCGATAAATCCCGATTGGGTGCAGGTCAGCGTCAATCAGGATTCTCTGGCCTACGAAGGCACAATGCTGCTGGATTATCTGATGCCACGCTGGATGACCTATGTGATCTATCTGTTTTTGATCATCGCGCCGCCGCTGATGTCGCGATATCTGCACATGCGGTTTTTCGGTGGTACGATCATCGCGGTCGTGGTGGTCGACATCGTACTGCTGCGCTATGCCTACATCTCGTTCTTCTGCCTGCTGGCGGGTCTTGGGACGCTGCACCTGATCTACATCATCCTGCGCAACAAATGCGCCCGCGAGTGCCCGATGCTGTTTGCCTGATCTACGTCGGACACGTTAAACCAATCAGGAGCATCTCATTGCTATTTTCAATCGTTCTTGCGACTGCCGCCTTCATTTCGAGTAGTTGGATACATCTGGCTGTCATGCGTTGGGTATCGGTAGACATGGCAAAGATACCTTTGGATCCGTTCAATCGCGTCATGCTGGCCGTCATGATCCTGTTTACGGCTCACTTCGCCGGAATTTTTCTCTTTGCAATCACGTTTGGCATCGCAGACCAGCTTTTGAACATCGGCGGGTTTTCCGGCGATAATGTTGATACGGCGCTGGATTATTTCTACTTTTCTGTCGTCAGCTATACGTCCCTTGGCCTTGGAGACATTTTCCCCACGGACCATCTTCGCTTTATGACGGGCGTCGAAGCGTTGACCGGGCTGCTGTTGATCGCGTGGTCAGGTGCATACCTGTTCGCGATGATGAACCGGCTTTGGGAATGGCCACCCTGCGCTGAGCCTGACAAACCTGAAAAGTGAAAGGGTCACACCCGACATCTGCTTGCCGGATGCGCCTGTTGTTCCCAGCGGGCTAGTGTTCATTGCTCGGCTGTGGCGCAGTCCAGCGCGACAGGTACATCCGCTGAAATGCGAAGACCGACGTGATCGCGACGGTGGCGTACACAACAATAAGAGGATCGGATTGCAACTTCATAGACGTGAAGGCAACGAGTACGACAGCGTCAAAAACCAATGCCAGGATGATGATCGGAGCATTTGCTTTCACCTCTTTGCGCATAAAGCGCAAAACGCCCCAATGCACGATCATGTCCATTACCAGATAAAAGAACGCCCCCAATGACGCGATGCGCGTCAGATCGAAAAAGACCGCGAGAATGGACGCGATCACGACCGTGTAGACCAGCGTGTGACTGCGGACCGGTCCCGACATTCCGAAATGTCGATGCGGGATCATCTTCATGTCCGTCAGCATGGCCAGCATCCGCGAGACGGCGAAAACGCTGGCCAAAACCCCCGAGGCCGTCGCCACCGCCGCCAGCACGACGGTAAAGTAGAACCCCGCGTTGCCAAGGGCAGGTGCGGCGGCCTCGGCCAGCGAATAGTCCTTGGCCGCGACGATCTGGTCTATCGTCAGGCTCGATCCGACGGCAAAGGCCACGATCAAATAGACGACGACGCAGATCCCGATCGAGATCATGATCGTGCGACCGACATTGCGGTGCGGATCGATGATCTCTCCACCGCTGTTGGTGATCGTGGTGAACCCTTTGAACGCAAGGATGGCCAGTGCCACGGACGCGATGAACCCGGTGATATCGAATCCGGGAGCTGAAGCGCTCGCAGCGGCGAATTGGAACCCGCTTGCCCAAAGTGCTGCAATGCCGAACAACGCGATACCGCCAATCTTGAGCACTGCCATGATCAGCGAGAGCAGTCCGACCGAACGGCTACCGGCGATATTGACCAGAAAGGCGAAAAGGATGACCCCCACGGCCAGAACGGGCACGAGCGGACCGCCGGTAATGTCGAAGGGGCGCAAGACGTAGGTCGCAAAGGTTCGCGCAACGAGGCTTTCGGAAATCACCATCGAAAGCGCCATCAACAAGGCCGCCGCCGCGGCAATTGCCCCCGGTCCGTATGCCTTTTGCAGGATCATCGCGATGCCACCCGAAGATGGAAACGCGTTCGACATCTTTACGTAGCTGTACGCACTGAAACTTGTGATGATCCCGCCCGCGACAAACGCCAATGGAAAGAGCGGCCCTGCCAGTTGCGCGATCTGCCCCGTCAGCGCGAAAATACCGGCACCGATCATCACGCCGGTGCCCATCGCCACCCCGCCGCTCAGGCTGATTGTACCTTTGTTCTCATTGCCATTATCGAGGGTCTCGGTGCCGCCACCGTGCTGATGATCCATCACTACGCTCTCATATTCAATTTGGTGCGGGCAATGCCAAAACTCCGGTTACCGGTTGAACCGTTTCGGCACGCTCTCGCGCAGGTTGGTGCAAACGAGATCGCCACAACCAAGCCTGTCACGGTGGAACCATAAAGATAAGTCGGAGTGAAGGTCTGACCTCAATTTTACGTGCGTCTGACACGTACTCGAACAACCAACGCGCAATCGCAGGCGACACATGCATCACAAAACACATCTGTCGCCTGCGTCCATCTGCGGCGGTGGTTCTACGGGCGGTTGCCCGCCTCTCTAGCGACAGCAGCAGCCTCCTGATTTTGCAACCGGCTCTTTGGCGACTGGCTGAGGCTCGGGCTGGGTTTTGGTGTCGCCGCTGGCTTTGTGGCCGCCACAGCATCCCGTGGCTGTGTCGGCGTCGCTCGCGGTGTGATCGGTTTGCGTGGTCTGATGGGCCATCTGGGCCTCCTGTATCTGGGGGAATGTAGTATAGACGCCGTCGCCGCCCGGTCGTTACAGTGAATTTTCAGGCCACCCACAAATTCTGACATCACCCCGGCAGAAAGCCAGCCAAAAGACCCATGCCGAGCGTCACAATCGCAGCGACGCCGATGACGAACACGAGTGCCGGGTGCAGCGATTTCTCGGAAACGTCCCCGAGATCCGGCGCAGGCCGGTACATCGGCACCACGATGCGCAGATAGACGCCCAACGCCAGCACGCTGTTCAGGATACCGATCACCGCCAGCCACAGATACCCGGATTCAACAGCCGCCGTGAACAGATAAACCTTGCCGACAAATCCGAACAGCGGCGGGATGCCGGTGAGCGACAGCAGGAATATGACCATCGCGACCCCCACGACCGGGCGCGTCCGGCCAAGGCCGCGCATGTCGTCGAGCGTGCGTCCGGCGATCATCACGACGGCAAAAGCGCCCAGGTTCATCGCCACATAGGCCGCGCCCAGAACGATGATCCCGGGGATGGCAAGCGGGCTGGCCCCCAGTGCCACGATGCCGAGCAGAAAATATCCCGACTGCGCGATCGAGGAATAGGCGATCAACCGCACCAGATTGGTCTGCACCAGCGCCGTCAGATAGCCGTATGTCATGGTCACGGCCGCGATCAGCGCGATCACCAGAGGCCACCCGCTTTCGGTCGGCATGTCGCGCAGCACCTGCGCGAAAGCGAAGATCGCCGCGAGTTTGGTGATGACCGACAGATAGGCGGCCACGGAAACCGGCGCGCCGTCATAGGCATCGGGCGCCCAGAAGTGGAACGGCACCAGCGCCGCCTTGTATCCCAGCCCGATGATCACGGCGACAAGGCCCGCGATGGCGACAAGCGGCGTGTCCGCCAGTGCTGCGAGGTCAGAAAAGACAGTGGATCCCACGCCGCCGAACCAGAACGTCAGCCCGTAGATCATCACCGATCCGGTGACGGCCCCGAAGACGAGGTATTTGATCGCCGCTTCGGTCGCCGCATCGTCGCGCGGGAACGCCACCAGCGCGAACGAGCCGAGCCCGGTCAGCACCACGCCGATGACCAGCAGCATCAAGTCGCCGCCGCCTGCCAGCATCAGCGCGCCCAGCGTCACCAGACAGATCAGCGCATAAACGCTTCCTTCGCGCTCCTGACCGGCGATCTCGGCCCGCACCATCAACAACGCCAGTGCCGTGCCCGGCAGCAGGATCAGCTTGGCCCAGCCCGAGATCAGGTCGATCCGGTAGGTGCCGCTGAATACTGTCGTGTCGGCGTGCAGTACCGGCAGTGTCAGCAGCGTCGCCGCCGCCAGCCCCACCAGCCCGATTACCAGCACCAGACGCGCGGCGCGCGCCATCTCGGCCACGATCATCAGAAAAGCCACGGATGCCAGCAGCAATTCCGGCAACAGAAAGGAAAGATCGCGGCCCATCAAAAGCTCAGGCTCGCCATTGTTGTATGGATCATGTCGATCAGCCAGCCGGGGTAGACACCGACCAGCACGGTCAGGATCAACAGCGGCACGATCACCAGTTTCTCGCGGCGGTCCAGATCGGGCATATCGGCCCATTTCTCGTTTTCGGCCCCCAGAAACACGGCCGCGATGGACCGCAGGTACAGGCCCGCCGTCACCACGATGGCAAGGATCGCGACGATCGCCCAGGGCGCCGTGTTGAGCGTGGCCAGAAACACCTGAAATTCAGCCGGGAAATGCGCTAGCCCCGGCAACCCGAGCGACGCGAAGGCCGACAGGATGAAAGCCCAGCCGAGCCACGGCACCCGGCCCAGCAGGCCGCCGAATTCTCCCATGTCGCGGGTGTGGGCGCGGTCCTGCAACATGCCGAGCAGAAAGAACAACGCGCCCGTGACAAGACCGTGGCTGACCATCTGCAAGGTCGCCCCATCCAGCGCGATGACGCGAATACGCGGATCGACGCTGAGGGCTGCCACCGCCACGCCGATCACCACATAGCCCATGTGGTTGATCGATGTGTAGGCAACCATCTTTTTCAGATCGGTCTGCGCCAACGCGGCAAATGCTCCGTAAAGCGCGCTGACCACCCCCACCGCAAGGATCACCTGAGCGGCCTGGGCAAAGGCCCCGGGCGTCATTTGCAGGGCAAAGCGCACCAATCCGTAGGTGCCGAATTTCAGCATCACACCAGCCAGGATCACACTGCCCGCCGTGGGGGCCTGAACGTGGGCGGCGGGCAGCCATGTATGGACCGGAAAGGCCGGGATCTTGACCGCAAAGGTGAACAGCATCGCGATCAGCGCCAGCATTGCCGCAATCCCGGTCAGCGGCGGCATGTCGATCCAGGCACGCATGTCGAATGTGCCGCTGCCCAGATACAGCCCGATGATTGCCAGCAGCAGCGGCAAAGATCCCAGAAGTGTGTACAAAAAGAACATCAGTGCCGCGCGCTGACGGTCCTCATAGCCCCATCCCGCGATCATGAAATACATCCCCACCAGCGAGACCTCGAAGAAGACGTAGAACAGCAGCCCGTCCAGCGCCATGAAGGTGCCGAGAGAGGCGGTTTCCAGCATCAGCATCAGCACGACATAGCTGGGCGCGCGGTCGCTGATCCGCGCCGAATAGATCGCCGACAGAAAGAACAGCAGCGATGTCAGCAGCACCAGTGGCAGGCTGAGCCCGTCAAGCCCCAGCCGATAGGCGGCCCCGATGGCCCCGATCCAGGCAACCTCCTCGATCTGGGCAAAACCGCCCGGCACGATGCCGCGCGACCAGATCACCAGCGTGAGCAAGAACACCAGTCCCGTCACCGCGATCGACATCCCGTGTGCCACGCGGGCGGATCGGTTCGGCAGTGCCATCAGGGCCAATCCGCCCAGGATCGGCAGGAAGGTGGCCAGGGTCAGAAGTGGCATGGTGCAATCTCCTCAGACATAAAACGGGACAGCGAGAAGAACGCCGACGACGACAGCGATACCGGCGAAGGTCAGCGCCAGTTCACGATGGATGAAGCCGCTTTGCAGGCGGCGGGCGCGGCCACCGGCGGCAATCACCCGACGTACAAGGCCAAAGATGGCGGCGTCGATACCGTCGGTGTCGGTATATCTGGTCGCCAGTCCCAGCCGCATGGATTGCCGCCCGATCCAGAGCGACAAGGCAAAAAGCGCCGCATCGGCGCGATCGGCAAGACGCGCCATCCCAAGGCCGACCCCACGGATCAGTCCGACCTGGGCTGCCAGCAGACGCCGCTCGAAGAACTCGCAGGCGGCGGCCATGGCCAGAGCGGGGCGCAGGATCAATCCGTCCATCCCCCCCGAAACGGCAAAGCCGTTTTGCGCAGATGTCAGAAGCGGTCCGAGCAACCGCGCAGGTGCCACGAACCAGCCAAGCGCCAGCCCGCCAAGGCCCACGGCCAGCCCCATCGCAGGCACGATCCAGCCGGGTTTTTCAACCTCGGCCCCCAGCAAATGTTCCAGCGCCCCGAAGCCGAAGCCAAGCCCGGCGGCCAGCGCCACGAGAACGCCCATGCCGACGGCCATAAACGGCACCGGTGCCTGTACCGGCCCGGCGTCCCCGTCCCACAGCACATTCAACGCGCGTCCCATATAGGCACCCGTCAGCACCGATCCGGCCAGCGCCAGCGGCAAGAGCCACGGGGCGGCGTTGCTGGCCAGCGCGGCGGCAAGTATCGCATCCTTTGAAAAGAACGCGGCCAGCGGCGGGATGCCCGCCAGTGCCAGCGCGGCGATGGCAAAGCCTGTAAAAATTGCGGGCCGTGCACGCCCTGCCCCCGCCAGTTTCTGCAACCCGGTGCCTTCGCGGTCGTGCTGAAAGACACCTGCCCCCAGAAAAAGGGAACTTTTGATCGCGGCATGGGCAATCAGGTGCAGCAATGCCGCGATGGGCGCACCGGCCCCGATGGCCACCAGCATCAGCCCGTATTGACTGGCCGTGGAGGCCGCCAGCAGCCGTTTCAGATCACGCTCCGCCAGCGCAATCAGCCCGGTGACGACGGCGGTAAGGCCCCCCACAATCCCGATGACCAACAACGCGCCACCGGGCAACATCGGGGCCGTGCGGATCAGCAGGATCGCCCCCGCCGCCACCAGCGTCGCCGAATGCAGCAGCGCCGACACCGGCGTCGGCCCCGCCATGGCGCGCATCAGCCAGTCCTGCAACGGCACCTGCGCCGATTTGCCCATCGCCGCCACCAGCAGCAGCAGGCCGGCGACAAGCGCGGGCGTGCCCGTGGTGGCAAGTGTGACGGAAATTTCGGAGGTTCCCGCCACGCCGATCAGCACGAAAACCCCGACATACAGCCCCAGATCGGCGCTGCGCGTGTAAAGAAACGCGCGCATCGCGGCACTGGCCACACCGGCGCGGCCATACCAGAACCCGATCAACAGATAACTGGCAAAGCCCATCATCTCCCAGGCGGCCAGCAGCGTGATCCAGTCGCCTGACAGCACCAGACCCTGCATCGCGGTGACAAACAGCAGCATGGTGGCGAAAAAACGCACGCGTTCGGGGTCTTTGCGCATATAGCCCACGCCATAGGTCAGCACCATCGCCGCGACCGTCGCCACAACCACAGACAGCGTTGCGGTAAGCGGCGATGCGGACAGCCGGATCGGAAATCCGGGCAAGAAAGGCAGCGTGATGCCGACCACATCGCCTCCGGATGCGGCAAGGAACAGTCCGGCTGCCCCGATAAGCCCAAACGCCGCCCCGATCAGCGCCAACGCCTCGGGTCCGCGGCGCAGCACCAGGATCGCCAGCGCCGCGAGCAGCGGACCAAGCAGGGTCAGCGCCAGCATCGTCATCCCTTCAACTCGCGGGCTTCTTCCATCTCGACCGATCCGCGCGAGCGGAACCGGGCGATGGCGATGCCAAAGCCGACGGCCATTTCCACCGCCATCACCGCCATGACGATCAGCACGAACATCTGCCCCGCAGGTACGTCGGGATGCAGATAGCGCCAGAAGGCGACCAGATTGACCAAAGCCGCCGCGAGGATCAATTCGACCCCCATGATGATCATCACCAGATTGGTCTGGCTCAGCGCGCCGTAAAGCCCGACGCCGAACAGCGCCGCGCCGACGCTGAGGGCAATGACGAGTTCGGGGATCATCGCTTGCGTCCTTCGCTCGGGTGGATCGCCACCATCGTCGCGGCCACCATCGCCGTCAGGATCATCAATGCGGCGGATTCAAAGATGAACATCGAGCGGCCCAAAAGCTCGCGGCCCAGTTCGGCCGTTTGTTCGGCCGCACCCGGAAGATCACCGCCCGACGGCCCCCAATCGGCCAGCCAGATCACCGCCAGCGCAGCGACCAACCCGATGCCCCCCGCCCAAAGCGACAGACGTTTCTGATGCGTCATTTCCATCGCACCCATGCCGCCGGGATCCATCATGAACATCACCATGAAAATCGCCATCACGCTCATCTCGGTGGCCATCATCATGATCTGCAAAACCCCCAGGAACTCTGCCTGCATCAGCAGGAACATCACGCCGACAGCGGTCTGAGAGAACAGCAACGCCAAAGCGGAGCGGACCATCGAATGGGTGCGAAAGACGACGATGCCGAACCACACGGCGGCACCGCCGAAAAACAAGAGGAAAACCATTTGCGGGGTCATATCGGGACCACCAAGGCGATGATGCCCACAAGCAGGATGTTGCCGAGCGCCAGAGGGATGCCGAGCTTCCAGCTTATCTCCAGATAGTGCGCCTCGCGGACCCGCGGCACCAGCCGCCCGGCACTGACCATCAGGCCCGCGACGATCAGGATCTTGATCCCGCTCCAGCCCCATGCCGGCAACCACGGGCCAAGCCAGCCACCCAGATAAAAGGTCACGGTCGCGCCCGCCAGTGCCATGATCAGGACCATCCGCGCGAGCCGCAGCACGGCAAGGCGCACGCCGGTGTATTCGGCCTCGACCCCGCCTGCCAGATCGCCCGGCGCGGTGGGCAGGTCCAAGGGCGGCAACCAGCACAGGCCCATCGCGGCGGCAACGAACAGCACGAAACCAACCGGCTGATAAGCAATGTTCCAAAGGACAGCCTGTGACGTGACGATATCCACGGTCGACAGCGATTCCGCCCGCATCGCCACGGCGGTGATCGGCATCACGATCAGCATCGCATAGGCCACGAACTGTCCCAGAAATCGCCAGCCGCCGATCATCGCGTAGGCACCGTTCGGGCCCCACCCGGCCATGATCAGCGCCACCAACACATAGGCCAGCGCCGCGTTCAGAAACAACGCCCCGGTGGCCAGATCGGTGACGATCAGCCCCGGTGCCAGTGGAATGACCGCCACGGCCAACAGACCAGCCACCAGCAACAGCACCGGCCCGGCCTCGAAAAACAGCCGGTCCGACGAGCGCGCCAGCAGCGATTCCCGCCCCATAAGCGCCAGCGCCGAGATCGCCGGACGCGCGGGCTGCAACTGCCCGTAAACGGACCAGCTTTCCAGCACGGCAATGATATAGGCCCCTGCCGCGAGCGAGACCGACACAATCAATATCGTCAAGCCGTCACCTCCCACGGGCTGATGTCCAGCGATCCGATCCCTGTCAGCGCGTCGCCCAGTTCGCGTCCCTGTGCAACCGTCGCGACCAACGCGATATGCGCAGCCGTCGGCGTTTCGATTTCGGCGGCTGTGACCTTGCCCTTATCCAGCGTCAGGCTCAGCCGCGCTGCGCCGCGTGGGGTTTCGACTACCGCGACGCCCGTTCCCGAGGCCGCCCCGATGGCGTGCGGCTTCGGCAAGGAAATCGCGCCCGCCTGCGAGATCAATTCAATGCTTTGGGAAATCTCGCCGCACCGCAGCGCCAATCGGGCCAGTGCATCGCCTTCGTCCCTGGTCAGCACCGTAAACCCGAGGTCGGCATAGACCGGATCATCGCTGCGCGCATCGCGTGCGATGCCCGCAGCCCGCGCCAAGGGGCCAGACAAAGTATCGTCGCCCGCCAAACGGCCAATCCCCTTGAGTCTGGCAGTCAGCAAGGGGGTGCGTTGAGACCGACTCAAAAGTGCTGTGATCTTTGGGGTCAGCGCGTCAATTTCGACGGGCGTCGCCTCGCGCAGTTTCAGTTGAAATGCGGCGGCACGTTTTTCCAGCCAGCCAAAGCCGGATTGGGCCCCCAATTCCGCCAGCCACCCGAAGTGACTTGCCACCCGCTCGCGCTCGACTGCTGCGATGCGGGCACGCGCGACATCGGGTGCCACGCTTTGTCCGGCAGCCTGCTCCAGCGCCAGACAGGCCAACTGGCGATAGGCCACCGGGCTGAGAGGCGATAGTGCGGCAAGGCGATCGGCGAAGACACCGGGAGCGGTCGCATCTGCAAGCAACAGGTCGCGTATGTCTGCCGCGCTGTCGGCATTCGCAGCTGTCACCGCGTCACCGTCCAGGGTCAGGTGCAGTTGCAATCCACCGGGCAGACCGGGGAAAAACGGACCGAAGGGAACATCGATCCACTCCATCTTGAGGCCGTCGGTGCTGGAGGGCATATCGCGGGTGAGATCGACCATCGACATGAAATGCGCCTCGACACCGTCTATGACCTCGCCATCTCCATGGCTGCCGTGGTCCCCGGGGGGACCGCCCTTGGAGTCATGGCTCTGTGGGTTGCTGTGAGACCCATGGTCGTGTCCCACGTGTTTTGCCGGGCCTTGATCGTGGCCGTGGCCCGCGCCGTGCTCGCCGTGTTCCTCTTTAGTGTCCGCAGGCACCAGAAACATCCCGCATTTCGGGCAGGAACCGGGCTCGTCGCTGACAACTTCGGGGTGCATCGGACAAGTATATTGCGCCGGTACTTCCGCCGCCGCGTGCGTCATGGAACCGTGTTCGTGACTATGTCCACCGCCGTGCTCGCCGTGTTCTTCTTTAGTGTCCGCAGGCACCAGAAACATCCCGCATTTCGGGCAGGAACCGGGTTCATCGCTGACCACTTCGGGGTGCATCGGACAAGTATATTGCGCCGGAGCCTCCGCCGCCGCGCGTATTGCCGGGCCTTGATCATGGCCGTGGCCCGCGCCATGCCCGCCGTGTTCTTCTTTAGTGTCCGCAGGCACCAGAAACATCCCGCATTTCGGGCAGGAACCGGGTTCATCGCTGACCACTTCGGGGTGCATCGGACAAGTATATTGCGCCGGAGCCTCCGCCGCCGCGTGCGTCATGGAACCGTGATCGTGACTATGTCCACCGCCATGCCCGTTGTGCGCGCTTTTGGTGTCATCATGACCTTCGGTCATGGGATCGGACTGCGTTTCAGCAGGCGCTTCGTGGTCCTGTTCCGACATGGCATGGCCTGCATGAGGCGACATTGCGGCCTCTCGCACAACCAAAGTCATGCCACACTTGGGGCAGTTTCCAGGCTCGTCCTGTACAATTTCAGGGTGCATCGGACAGGTATATTCCGTGCGGGTCCGCAAGGCCGGCGCATCAAAATCTTCCACGTCGGGCTGGAACGCCCCGGTCGCAAAAACGTGGCGCAGTTCAGCCATGCCCATGACCAGTCCCGTTTGGGTCAATGGCCCCGTCACATCCGCGTCCCGAAGCGATGCCAGATCGCCGCTACCCAGCGCCAGAATGGCGCGCGGGCGGGGCATTTGCGCATATGCAATGCTCGCGGGAGCCGCCAGTTCACGATCCAGAGGTCCGATAACGACAAGGACATTGGCATGGCGCGGCGTCGAACTGAGATGCAATCCGGCCGCGCCCAGGTCAAGACCGGCCGCCCGCGCCACATTCGCGCCCGGCACCACGAATCCGTGGAGATCGCGAGACATGGCGGAGGCAACGATCCGTTGCAGCGCGGTCATCTTTCCTTGGCGCGCCCCCCTCATTCCTGCCGCCTCAAGGCGCCCTGGCTCCAGCCGTAGAGCAGCCCGAGAAACAGGATGGCGAGGAATACGCCCATGTCCAGAAGCGCCACCAGCCCTTCCTCGCGGTAGACGACAGCCCACGGATACATGAAGGCCATTTCCATATCGAACGCCAGAAACAGCAACGCGTAGCCGTAGTACTTGGCGTGATAGCGGACCCAGACCGGATCGCGCGACAGCGATCCGGCGGTGGCAGGCACATCTTTGCCCGGCTCATCGCGTGTGCGGCCAATTGCGCGCGCGAGGGCGTAAAGGCACATCACGAAGCCAACCGCACCAAGCGTCAGGCCGAACAACACCGCGTATTGAGCAAGTGAACTCATTCGTTACTGTCCATTTTACATGTCTCGAAGTTTACATGTCTTGAGGTGGTCGAGGACCGGCACGTGGGCAACGACAGTCTTCCGGCCAATACAATCGATGAACCGGTCGCTATCAAGACGCACGCAAATGCACTTCGTTACAGTTTAACGTTTCCTATCTGGTGTTCAAACACAAGGGCGATGTCGATCCTCAGGCAATACCCGCAAAAATAGTGGTGTTCAAAAGTAGAGTTTTGACGGCAAGATATCTGGGGTGATTTACGATGAAGAACGGACGTTTTAGCGACGCGTAAATCATGGCGATCCTGAAGCAGGCGGAGGCCGGCGTGCCGGTCTCTGAGCTTTGCCGGGAGCATGAGATGAGTAGCGCGAGCTTTTACAAATGGCGGGTCGAATTTGGCGGTATGGACGGGTCTTCGATGCCGAGATGACGGACCTGGCTGAGCAGAACCGACGTCTCAGGAAGATCTTCGCTGAGATGAGCCTGCAGAACGAGCTGCTGTAGGAAGCCCTCGGAAAAATGCGATACGGCCGTCTCAGCGACGAGAGATGGCCGTGAAGATGGTCGCCGTGCATGGGGTCAGTGTCGCGCTGGCGTACCGCACGTTCCAGATTAGCGAGACCTGTTACAGATACAGTCGGGTTTTGAGCGACGAGAACGAGGCGATTGCGGTCTGGTTGAAACGCCTGACGGCGAACAAGCGGTCCTGCGCCTAAAGTTGAACCGGCCGCACAGAAATTGCGCTTCGGCGGGGTTCACATATGGGTGCGACGGTCCCCTGGCGGCCACGGCCTGGGGTCCGATCAGGCCGCCCGCGCCGTGATTTCCTCGTATGCCCGGTTCAGGTCGGCCAGACGCCGGTTGGCCAGCTCGATCATCTCTGGCGGAACGCCACGTCCCGCCATCGCATCGGGATGCGACGACCGCACCTGCGCCCGGTAGTGCCGGCGCACCGCCGCCATGTCTGCCGTCGGTCCCATGTCGAGAACCTGCCAGGCGTTCCATCGATCCGGCACCCAGCGCGCCTGAAGCGTATCGAACGCCACGTCGCCGATGCCGAAAATCGTGGCGCAATCGCGCAGGAACGCCTCTTCGTTGGGATGGTATTCGCCGTCGGCCATCGCGATGGCGAACAGCGCGTCGAGGATATCGCCCGAGGATCTGGCCGTCCGACAACAGCCGCCGCAGCTGGCCTGCGTAATATTGATAATGGTCGGCGTCCTGACGAAAAAAATCGTAGACCTTCGCAACCCGCTCTTCGTCTTCGGGCTCGACGTGAAACAGGTGCCGGAACGCCACCACCTCGTCGCGCGTCACCTGCCCGTCCGCTTTCGCCAGTTTGGCGGCCAGCGCGATGACGCCGATGGTGAACGTGCTCGTCCGCGTCGGATCGTGCGGATGGCGCAGCGGGTTGAGCCGTTCGACAAGCTCGGAAATATAGGACCAGATCGACACAGTGGTAATGCAGTTCTCATCAGGGGCAGGACGTATGGGGCAGCGGCTTGCGGGGCGATGGGGACGCAACCGCAGCACCGGCGGGCAAAAATATTCAGTCTGACGCGACTATGCCGTAAACGGCGGCACGCGACAGTACCCTTGTGGCCCAGCCGTGATGCGTCGCGGGTTCCAGCATGACACCCGACGCGCGGCTGACGGCGGCGGCGTCCTTGCGCAATACCTCGCGCGCAAGGCTCACCTCATCACGGGTGACGGCAAAACCGCGGTGGATCGCGTCGATCTGGTCGGGATGCACCGCCGTCTTGCCGACAAACCCGAAACCTGCGTCCCGCGTCGCCTCGCGCGCCAGCGTCACGGGATCGTCGAGGACGTCGAATACCGGCGCCGTCAGCGGCAGGCCGCGCGCGCCAAGCTGGCACATGATCTGGCTCAGCCCCCAGGCAAGCGGGCCGTCATAGATCGTTTCGCCGCGCATCCGGCGCAGGCGCAGCGTCGCCAGCAGGTCGTTGCCGCCGACACGGATCGCCAGCAGCGGCCCCTCGGGCTGCTCCTCGACGGCAGCGGCAAATTCCGCCAGGGCGCCAGGATCGAAAACCCAGGCGCTTTCAAGGGTCGGCATCAGCCGCAGATCTGTCGCGCGCGCCAGTGCCCACCACGGGGCGACCTGCGCAAGCGCAATTTTCGGCGCCACAAGGCCGTCGATACGGGCGATACCGGGCAGCGCGCAGATGATTTCGGCCATCGCGAGGTTGCGGGGCCGCAAAAAGAGCCGCGGCCTGCCACCGCCCTGCCCCGCGGCACCGAACCCCGCGAGGATTTGCGTCAGCCGCCGCAGCCCCAAGGCATCGTCGGCGACGCGCAGCGCATCCTCGAGGCACAGGACCACCGATTTCAGGCCCGGGTATTTCCGGCCCGCAATGATCTCGACGATACCGGGGTTGAGGATCGGTACATAGAGGGTCGCGCCCAGTGTCATGGCCTCTTCTACCGGGGTTTCCGGCAACGGGACTTCGCGCACCGGGGCGTCACGAGACGGCCCCGCGGACAACAGGCTTTGTGCGGCGGTTTCGGAAGAGAGCAGTGTCAGGGGAAGAGGCACGCGAGGCGGTCCTTCACAAATGAGGGGGGCGACGGGGCATCGGGGCGGACGTATCCCCGCCGCGGTCGGCAATGATGGTGATGGCCCTGTAGGGCCGCAGGTCAATATGCGCCGGTTGTAACGTGATACCGGCCTCTTGCGCCAGATGCCGCAACCCCGCAAGATCGGGATCGGCGTCGGTGTGCGCGGTCGGCCCGTTCGGTTCGGCGGTGACGAGGATGCGTTCCGGCGCCCGGCGCAGAACGGCGCGGGTCGCCTCGGCCAGACCCGGCTTGATACGGTTGCGGTTGGCGATGCCGAAATGCGCAGCGACCGCGTCGATCACCGACGCCGCCCGCGCGCGCGCCTCCGGGTCCTGCCTCGGGTCGGGCGGTGCCGCGAGGGCGGCCAGCATCGGCACGGTGATCGTATCCACGAACCGCCGGCTGACGTCGTGATCGGCAAGGGCCGTCAGATGGATTGCCGCGTGAAAGCCGCCGTCGGGCACCACGGTGTCGTTCAGGATCGACCGGCTGATCAGGCCCGACACCGTGCTGCCCAGAATGCCGCCGGGGATCAGCCAGTCGTCATGGCTTGCCGACAGCCACGCCCGTCCCGCAGGATCGGCGAGCACCACCATGCGCGGCGCGACAACGCTGCCCGCCAGGGTGGACTCCAGTTCGTCCGAAATCGCCCCCTTTCCGGTCCAGCCGTCGACGAACAGCACGCCCGCCGCCGGGCGGTGTGCGAGGATATGCGCCATCGCCACCGCATCGATCCCCCGGTCGCGGATGATCGAGATGCCGTAATGAACCACGTCGCGGCCCATCGCCGTCAGCGCGCGGTGCAGCAGCACGCCCAGCGGAACGCCCGCGCGCACGAGGCTGCACAGGGTAATCGGGCCGCTGACCGCGCGGGCCACGGCCTGCGCCAACCCGGCGACCTCGCCGCCCATGCGGGTGCCGTGCCGCGCGAGGGCCGCCTCGAAGATCGCCATGTATGCGGGCCCCGGCGCGGTCTCGGGCGAGATCATTTCGGAGTAATGCCGCCTGCCCTGCTGGATCAGCGCCTCCTTGTCGCGCGGCGCCACATAAAGCGCCTGCGCCGCGTTGCCGGTCAGCGGGGTGAGCAGAAATTCGACGTCGCCCGGTGCATAGCTGCCCGAAAACCCGCTCATGTGCCGTCGTCCGGCACGGCGCGGTCTAGTTGCGATCCGGTCGGCGTCATCCACAGGTCGCACAGCCGCATGAACGCCAGATCGCTGTGACTGTCGCCAACGCCGATGACGAGGAGCGGGCCGTCCGCGCGCCATGTTTTCAGCAGGTATGCCGTCGCCGCCGCCTTGGAGATGCCCGGCGGGATCAGCGCCAGATTATTGCCGTTGAGGTGCTGGATCCAACCCTCCCCCAGCGGCGCCCGCAAGGCCGGTGCCATCTGCGCCAGAGCGGCCTCCGGCGTCCCCGGCTCTGCCTTGACGACGGCGTAGGTGCCGCCCAGACCCGGCTCCTCGACGAGCCAGGTGCGAACCGCTGCCCCCTGTTTTGCGGCCTCGGCGTGGGCGCGCTCCGGCAGGTCTGCAAGTGCTGCGCGGTGCGGTGCAAGCGTGGTGTGAACATGGGTCTGCCAGTCCGCGTCGGGGGTGCCGTCCGCGCGCAGGATCACCGCACCGTTGGCGACGATGGCGGCGGGCCCGAATGTCAGATCGACGCGCCCGAACGCCTCGGTGCCGCGGGCCGTCACGGGAATGGCGCGGGCGGGATCGATCCAGTCCAGCAGGGCGGCCTGCGCGCGCGTCATGAACCCGTGGTGGCCATTGGTGGCCCGGGCAACCTGCACCACGTGCGGCACATCATCGGCGTGCAGTTTGCGGGCGGTCTGGAACAGCGTGTCGTCCAGATCGGCGAAGATCACGGTGCGCAGATCGCTCATGGCGCTTCACCGGCACGAAACAGCCGGGCGGGCGGTGCGCCCCGGATCGTGGCCGGCAAGGCGTCATGGGGGTGAAACGCGTCGCCGACGAGGACGTCGCAGCCAAGGGCCGCGACAAGCCCCGGATCGATGGCGGTCAGCGCGGTATCGACGCACAAGAGCACCCTGTCGAACGCCGCCGGATCGACGTTGTAGAGATAATTGGCAATGCCCAGCCCTTCGTGATCGCCAAAGGTATAGCCCCGCCGCACGGCGAGGCCCGGAAGGATCGGCGACCGCGTCGTGGACCCGAACCTCACGTCGTGGCCCGCCTTTTCAAGCAGTTCCGCAAGCATGAACGGCTCCCAGACATGCTCGCCGGTCCCCAGAACCAGCACGCGCAGGGGCGTTTTGCCAATCGACGCCGCCAGACCGGCAGGCAGCGCCGCGTGCGTCCGCACCGACCGCCCGAGCCTGCCATCATCGTCGCGCCGGATCGGTTGCGCTTTTCCCTGGCGCAACACATCGGCGTCGGGCAACCGGCGCACCGGCGCACCCGGTGCGCCGGTCCAACAAAAGCTGCCGTGCAGCAAGGCGCCGCGTGTCACGACGATATCGGGGCGGTCCGCCGCCACCCGGTTGCCAGCCGCGCCGGACCAGTCGGTCAGCACGGCGGTGTGGATATGACGAATATCGCGCAGCGGTGCGGCCGGAAGGGAATCGAGGACCGGGCCAATCGCGTTTGCCAAACCGCTTTCGGCGTTCTGTGGCCCCGAGGGGTGGGAAAGTGCCGCAACCACGGCCGCTTCGCGCGCATTTTCCGGTATGCCCGCATCGCGAACGTCCTCCGCCACGTCCCGGTCGTGGTTGTCATTCGCACCGCCCGGATCGCGGATGTCATCACCAGCACCCGGATCGCGCCCGATCAACCCGGCAGCCAGATTGCGGAACGTGTCGCCAGAGCTTGCCTCGTCGTCCACCATCACCAGCGACCGGGCGTTACGCAGCATCGCGGCATCGGTCGCGTGTTGCGGGACATGCACGAGGTGGTCGGACGCATGGCTGTGCTCTTCGCGAAAGGTCGCGAGCAGATCGCCGCCGAGGCGGGCACGGGTCGTGCACAGGTAAACGACGTCCCGGCGACCCGTGCGGGCAAGGTAGGCGTCGTGAACGCCCGCACCAAGGCCCAGGGCCGTTTCGGCCATGCCGGTCATCACCATGGGCCCCGGCAGATCGGCGCGGATCGTATCGGCGAGAGCGGTGAAGGCCGCGCGCATCGCGGACGGGGCCACGGGGATGTGGCGCCCCAGCACGCGGCTGACGAACAGGAACGCGCGGCGCGGATTGTTGCGTTCGGCGAAATCGAACAGATCGGCACCGTCGGTATCGCGGCAGGTCACGTCAAGCTGCCCGGCCTGCATGTCGCAGCGGCGGGTAAACACGACGCCGGGATCGCCTAGCGGGGCGATCGCAGACCCGCCAGGGCCGGCACCGGCAGGCGCACTGGCAAAGGTATCGTTCTCGTCCATCGGAAATTTACCTCGTGTCCACTGCAAACTCCCTTACGGTCTCCTATATCTGTCATGCAACAGGCCAAAGGCCACAGGCGGGAAACGACGGCCCGGGGGGAAACCGGTTGACCATACGAGATGCGGTTTCTACCAGTACCGGGAGCACGACGACGCGGTGCGGCACGGGCCGCGTCCCGCGAGACGGAATGGCCCTGCGGCGCGGGGCGTGCGGGCAAACTTGAGGGTCCGGGGTCGGCAAGCAGGCGTAAAACGCCGCCTGACCCCCGAAAGGGCCAGAATATTCCCAAGGGAGGGACCATGGCGATCTCACTTTCCAAAGGCCAGAAAATCAGCCTCGACAAGCCGGGCGGCCAGGGCGGCGGCGTCACCAACATCCACCTCGGCCTCGGCTGGGATCCGGTGGTCGTGAAAAAGGGCTTTTTCGGCAAGCTGATGGGCGGGTCCGACGACATCGACCTCGATGCCTCGTGCATCGTCTACGATGCGGACAAAAAGGCCATCGACACGATCTGGTTCCGGCAGCTGCGCTCGAAAGACGGCTCTATCGTGCACACCGGCGACAACCTGACCGGTGAGGGCGATGGCGACGACGAGGCGATCAAGGTCGACGTCGCGGCCCTCGATCCCGAAGCGCACCACCTCGTCTTCCTCGTCAGCTCGTTTCGCGGGCAAACTTTCGACCAAGTCGAAAACGCCTTTTGCCGGGTGCTCGACGACACCACACACACCGAATTGTGCCGCTATACCCTCGCCGAAAAGGGGGCGCATACCGGTGTCGTGATGGGCGTGCTGAGCCGTGAGGGATCCGGCTGGGGCTTTAAGGCGGTGGGTGTGCCTGCCGACGGGCGCACCGCCGGCGATATGGCGGCACAGGCCGTGTCGCACATCTGAACCCGCTCTTTGCAGCCGTCCGACGATCCAAAAGGAGTCTCCATGGAACTCACCAAAGGTGCCAATACCGCCCTGCCCGCCGGTCCCGTCACGATCACCGTGGCATGGTCGAACCTGTCGTCCTCGATCGAGGACGTCGATGTCAGCGCGTTCCTTCTGACCGGGACCGGCAAGGTTACCGGCGACGAAGGCATGATATTTTACGGCCAGACGAAATCCGCCGACGGTGCCGTCGATATCCCGATCCTGTCGCGCAACGGCCAGACCGTGCTGACGGTCGATCCGGCAAAGCTGACCGCGGGGCTGGTAAAGGTGGCAATCACAGCGACGCTGACGGCGCAATCGACGCGGCCTTTTTCGGACGTCGGCGCGCTGACCCTGACCGTGGCGTCGGGCGGCAACACCGTCGCGACCTTTGCCCTCGATACCAAAGGCGCGTCCGAGGCCGCGATGACCCTTGGCGAGGTCTATGAGCGTAACGGCGCGTGGAAATTCCGCGCCGTGGGACAGGGGTTCAACGGCGGATTGCAGCCGCTGGCCGAGAATTTCGGCGTCAGCATCGCGGCCCCCGAACCCGCAGCACCGCCGCCGCCGACGCCTGCCACGCCGCCCAAACCCGCAACGAGCGCGCCGCCGCCGCCCCGGCCCGCGGCACCGCCGCCGTCGACGGTGAACCTGTCGAAGGTGTCGCTGTCCAAGGCATCGCCCACGATCAGCCTCGAAAAAAAGGGCGGCACCCTGGGCGAGATCACCGTCAACCTGAACTGGAATCAGGGCGGCGAAGAGCCGAAGAAAAAGGGATTTCTGGGCGGTCTGCTGAAACCCAAAGGCATCGACCTCGATCTGTGCTGCCTGTTCGAGCTGGCCGACGGTCAGCGGTTCGGCATTCAGGCGCTTGGCAACAACTTTGGCCAGTTCGAGCAATCGCCCTGGATCGAGCTTGCCGGTGACGACCGCACGGGTGCCGTCACCGACGGCGAATGGATGCGGATCAACGGCGGCAAATGGGACCAGATCAAGCGCGTCCTGATTTATGCGATGATCTATGAGGGCGTGCCGAACTGGTCGTCCACCGACGGCGTCGTGACGCTCTATGCGCCGGGCAATCCGGACGTCGAAGTGCGGATGGAAGGCACCAGCAACGAGCGGATCTGCGCCGTCGCGATGCTGGAAAATGACCGGGGCAACCTTAAAATCACTCGCGAGAACCTCTACTTCAAGGGGGCGCAGGATATGGACAAGCACTTTCGCTTTGACCTGCAATGGACAGCGGGTCGCAAATAGCGGCCCTGACGCAAACGGCACCGCATCCAGCGGTTCTGACTCACCGAAGGTCGCAAAACCCGGCCGTATTGAAAAACAAGGAATTACGACCATGCTGAACTGGCTTAAAACCAACGCCGCCGCCGCCCGTCAGAAGATGACGGAGGAAATGACGAAGTACAAAAACCGCGACTTCATGGACGCCGTCGTTGCGGGCTGTGCCATCGTCGCCGCCGCCGATGGCAACGTCAGCGCCGAAGAAAAGCAAAAGATGATCGGCTATATGCAGTCGTCCGACGAGCTGAAGGTGTTCAAGATGGAGGACGTCATCAAATCCTTCAACGATATCACTGCGAAGTTCGAATTTGACGCGACAATTGGCAAGGGCGAGGCCCTGCGCAAGATCGCCAAGATCAAAGGCAAGGACGGCGCCGACCGTCTGCTGGTGCGGGTCTGCTGTGCCATCGGTGCCGCCGACGGCGATTTCGATGCCGACGAAAAGGCCGCCGTGGCGACGATCTGCGGCGAACTGGGTCTGGCCCCGGCAGAATTCGACCTTTGATCCCGGTCTGACGATCCCCCTCAACATTGACCCGGCGCGCCCTCCCTGAACGGGACCGGTCGCCGGGCGTCTCGGAGTACGCGCGCCCATGCTCGAATTTTCGGCTTTTGACGTCGGCATCCTGTCCGCCGGCGCAATTATCGCGGGCATCTGGCTCCTTGTGATCGGGGGCAACTGGACGATCGACGCCGCCGTTGCCATCGCCGAGCGGGCCAAACTCTCCAAGCTGTTCATCGGCGCGACCATCATCGCCTTCGGCACCTCGGTGCCGGAGCTGTTTACGAGCGTAAACGCCAACCTTACCGGCTTTCCGGGCATTTCGCTTGGCAATGTCGTGGGATCGAACATCGCCAATATCCTGATGGTGATGGGGGCCGCGGCCCTTGTCACGACGTTGTCGGTCAAACCCGCCGAGGTGACGAAGGACATCGTGATGATGCTGGTCGCCACGGCGATCCTCGTCGCGGGTATGCTGTACGGCATCTTCACCATCTGGATGGGTCTGGGAATGTTCGCATTCCTCGTTGCCTTCGTCATCTGGCAGTATCGCAACAACGAGATCGACACCTCCGAGATCGAAGAGGTCGACATGTCCACGGGCACGGCGATCCTGCTGGTCCTCGCGGGCATCGCGGCGCTGGCGTTGGGATCGGAACTGCTCGTGCGCGGCGCGGTGACCATCGGTGGCGTCATCGGCATCCCCGAGGCGATCATCGGCCTGACGGCAGTTGCAATCGGTACGTCCCTGCCAGAGCTGACGGCGTCCATCGCCGCGGCCGTGAAGCGGGAGACCAACATGATGTTCGGCAACATCATCGGCTCGAACGTCTTTAACATCCTGTCCATCGTCGCCCTGACGGCCATCGCCAAGCCGCTGGTCGTGGTGGACGATATCAGCAGTTTCGACATGTGGTTCATGGTCGCCGTCAGTGTCGGCTTTGCGGCGATGCTCATGGCGGGGGTCCGGCTGACCCGACCCATCGGTATCGCATTCCTTGCGGCCTACGTCGCGTTTACCCTGTATCAGTTCAGAGGCCTCGTCATGGCCTGATACCGCCTCGATCCAGGCACCCCGAAACCCAAGCAACCCAGCAACCCAGCAACCAAGGAGAAATCCAATGGCAATCAGTCTTTCCAAAGGCGGCAACATCAGCCTGAGCAAAACCGACCCGAGCCTCGTGCGCATGGTCGTGGGCCTCGGCTGGGACGAACGCGGCACCGACGGTCAGGACTTCGACCTCGACGCAAGCGCGTTTTTGCTCAACGCCACCGGCAAATGCCGCACCGACGCCGATTTCATCTTTTACAACAACATGAAGGCCGCAGACGGCAGCATCGAACACACCGGCGACAACCGCACGGGTGAGGGCGACGGCGACGACGAGCAGGTCAAGATCGACCTGTCCAAGGTTGCCGCGGACGTCGACAAGATCGCCGTCACGGTGACAATCCACGACGCAACCGCCCGCAACCAGTCGTTCGGTCAGGTTGCCAATGCGTTCATTCGCATCGTCAACGAGGATTCCGGCGCCGAGGTCGTGCGCTATGACCTGTCCGAGGATTATTCCACCGAAACCGCAATGGTTTTCGGCGAAATCTATCGCAACGGCGGCGAATGGAAATTCAAGGCCGTCGGTCAGGGTTATGCCGGTGGCCTGGGAGCGATGGCAACGCAATTCGGCCTGTCGGCTTCCTGATCCATTACACGAACAAAACCTTCCAAACGGAGAATATCATGGCAGTTTCCCTCAAAAAAGGCGGTAACGTCTCGCTCAGCAAAGAGGCCCCCGGCCTTACCGCAATCACCTGCGGTCTCGGCTGGGACGTGCGCGCCACGGACGGCACCGATTTCGATCTGGATGCGTCGGTCTTCATTCTCGGGGAAGACGGCAAGGTCCGCTCCGACGCCGATTTCATCTTCTATAACAACGCCAAGAGCACCGATGGCAGCATCGAGCACACCGGTGACAACCGCACCGGTGAGGGAGAAGGCGACGACGAGCAGGTCAAGATCAACCTGTCCGGCGTGCCCGCCGATGCCAAACGCCTGGTGTTCGCCGTGACGATCCACGAAGGCGAGGCCCGCAAGCAAAGCTTCGGTCAGGTGCAGAATGCGTTCATGCGCGTGTGCAATCAGGCCGGCGGCGCCGAGCTGGCGCGCTATGACCTTTCCGAGGATTTCTCGACCGAAACCGCCCTGATCTTTGGCGAGGTCTATCGCCACGGCGATGAATGGAAATTCAAGGCCGTGGGTCAGGGCTTCGCCGGGGGTCTCGCGGCACTTGCCAAGGAGCATGGCATCAACCTCGGCTAAGCCCCGCGGGGCTGCCGCCAAAGCAAAGCGGACGGGGCGGCTTGATGTCGCCCCGTTCCCAAGGGAGAAAACCCATGCGCCGCCTGCCCGTCTATCTGCTGATCGACACCTCCGGCTCGATGCGGGGCGAACCCATCGAGGCCGTCAACAATGGCCTGCAAACGATGATCCGCACTCTGCGCGCGGATCCGCACGCCCTTGAAAACGTGCATATCTCGATCATCACCTTCGACCGCGACGTCAGCGTGGTGAACACGCTCACCCCGCTCGATCAGTTCAATCTGGCGCCGATCACAACGCCGCAATCGGGGCCGACGCATCTGGGCGCTGCCCTGAATGTGCTGGCGGAACGGGTGCCGGCAGAGGTGCACAAGGCCACCGCCGACACCAAGGGAGACTGGGCGCCGCTGCTGTTCGTCATGACCGACGGAAAGCCCTCCGATACCGCCGCGTTCGAGGTGGCCTGCGGCAGGATCGGCCGCATCGGGTTTGCCAATATCGTCGGCTGCGCCGCAGGCCCCAAGGCGGAACGCACGGCCCTGCAACGGTTCTGCACCCATGTGGCGCTGCTCGACACGCTCGACGGCACCGGGTTCTCGCAGTTCTTTGCCTGGGTTTCCGAGGTCGTCTCCTCCGGCTCGCGCTCTCAGGGGACGGGTGCGGCCGCACCGGCCCTGCCGCCGCCGCCGCGCGAAATAAAACTCGTCCTCTGACGCAGGAGCAGTGATGCGCAAACTTCCGGTGTTCTTCGTAATCGACGTGTCGGAATCGATGGCCGGGCCGGCGCATGAAACGGTGTCCACCGGTATGGGCGAAATCGTGCGAACGCTGCGCACCGATCCGCAGGCCCTCGAGACCGCGCAGGTATCGATCATCGTCTTCGCCGGTCGCGCAAAGGTGCTGACCCCGATGATGGAACTGGCGCATTTCTATCCGCCCGAACTGCCGATCGGCGGCGGCACCAACCTTGGCGCCGCCCTCACCGAACTGATGGACGAGATCGACACGCAGGTTGTGCGCGGGTCCGCCACCCGCAAGGGCGACTGGAAACCGATCGTTTTCCTGATGACCGACGGTTATCCGACCGACCGGCCCGATGCCGCCATCGACCGTTGGAACCGGGATTTTGCCAAACGCGCGCAGCTCGTCGCCGTGAGCATCGGTGGCGGCGCAGACCACAAGCTGCTGCGCCGGTTGACCGATGATGTGATCGTCCTGCATGACGCCTCACCGGACAGTTTCAAAAGGTTCTTCAACTGGATATCGCAGTCTATCGCGGTGCAAAGCCGGGCCGTTACCGAACCAGCCGCCAAAGGCGGCATAGACCTGGGCAAATCAATGCCGGACGGTACCGCCGCCCTCGACGACGCCCCCGACACCGGCATCGACGACCGTCTGGCCGTTTTCGTGGCCCGCTGCCAGCATTCCGAGGCGCCCTATCTGATGCGGTTTGAACAGGGCCGCGGCGGGCGCGGATCGTCGGGGCGCGCAGGCGCGCCCGATACCGGCGGGCGGTATGTGCTGCGCCAGACTATCGCGCTGAAACAAAGCTATTTCGATCTCTCGACGGACGAGGGCGCGCCGGTCGGACAGGTCAGCACCGCCGATCTGGCAGGCGCGCCCGGCTGCCCGCACTGTGGCACAAGGATCGGTATGGTGTCGTGCCAGTGCGGCAGGCTGCATTGCATCGACGGCGAGGGCCTTGCGATCTGTCCGTGGTGCGGCCGCGAGAGCGAATTCGTCCGCGCCGCGCAAGGCGCCAGCTTCGATATTCCGCGTAACGCCGGATGACGGGCCCTGCCCCCGTCCGGGAATTGCGCGGCCACCTTAGCCGCGCCGCCCGTGCCGGTCATCCCTATGTCGCGACGTTGGTGTTGCCGGACCGGTTCGATGCGGACAGGGACGCCGAGGTCGACGGGTTGGCCGAGACCGGCCTGCTGTTCGATGCGCAGACCGCGACGCTGTCGGGCCTGCCGATGAGGCCGGGGTCGTTCGAATTGCGGGTGCACGGGCACTGGAACATGACGCGTGCCGTGGTGATCGTCGATCTGCCGGTAACGCCGGATCCGTTCAGCCTGTGGCAGGACATCCCCAGCGACGCGGATGCCCCCTTTGCCAAACCCGACATCGACCACGCGGCGATGACCGGCGATCTGACACTGTTGATGGCCAGCCGCCGGGGCCGCAAACATGCCAACACCGGCGCCTTTCGCGACGACGATGCAGGTCTCGCCCATGACGCGGCAACGGGCTGGCATATCGGTGTCGTCGCCGATGGCGCCGGGTCCGCTGCGCTGTCGCGCGAGGGTGCGCGGCTGGCGGTGCGGGCGGTGCTCGCGGCATTGCCGGGCGCCCTGACGGATGTGACACGCGAAGCGATCGGTGCCGCGATGGTCGGCGCGGCGCAGGCGGCCGTGACGGCGATTGCGCGGCTGGCGTCGGAGACGGGTGAAAACGCGGACGTCTTTGCCACGACGCTGCTGATCGGCGCCGCCCGGCGAACCGACACTGGCTGGCTCTGCGCGAGTTTTTCCATCGGTGACGGCCTTATGGCGCTGTGGGATGCCGACGCGGGCGTCGTCACGCCGATGATCGCCGCCGACAGCGGCGAATTCGCGGGTCAGACGCGATTTCTGCGTGCAGACATTCTGGCAAGCGCCGCAGCATGCACCGCCCGGTCGTTCATCACCGAAACCTCCGGTTTCACGGCGTTCTGCCTGATGACCGACGGTGTCTCGGACGCGCAGTTTCCCACGATGGCGACCGAGAGCGACGCGGCCCACTGGCGCGATTTCTGGTTCGGAGAAATCGCACCCGCGCTCGACGCACCCGATCCTGCGGCGGCCCTCGCCGACTGGCTGAACTTTCGCGTGCCCGGCGAACACGACGACCGTTCCATCGTCCTTATGCTGCCCCGCGCGGTGCCCTGATGGCGCCCCGTCGCGGCAAGGAATATCTGCGTACCGACCGGGGCGAGGATATCGTGATGCACCCCGACCCGATCGCCAGCGGCACGATGAAGGATGTCCACGCCACCGATGGCGGCGATGTGGTGGCGCTGTTCCGCGATCCGCTGACGCCTGCGGGCCACGAGCGTCTCGCAGCGCTGATCGACGTGCACCGGCCCCGGATATTGCAGGGCGACGGTGGCGCGGAGCTTGCCGCGCTGTACCGCTGGCCCCGCGACACCCTCATGTGGCATGGCAAGACAGGTCTGTTAGTGCCTGTTTTCGAGGATAATTTCTTCTTTCAGCATGGCTCCGTCAACGCCGACATGCTGGCCATCAAAGGCAAGGAAAAGCAGGGCAAATGGTTTGCCTCGGCGCATCACCGGACCGCGTTTCTCGATCCGCGCGAGCGGGGCACATGGGTCGATTACCTGCGCATCTGCATCCGTCTGGCGCGGGCCGTGCGGCGGCTGCATGCGGCGGGGCTGGCGCACAGCGATCTGAGTTACCGCAACGTCCTCGTCGATCCGCTGACCGGCACCGCCTGCATCATCGACATCGACGGCCTCGTCGTACCCGGCAAATTCCCGCCCGATGTCGTCGGCACACCCGATTTCATCGCCCCCGAGGTGGTGCGCACCCAGGGGTTGCCTGCGACCGATCCGGCCCGCGTTCTGCCCAGCATCGCGACCGACCGGCACGCCCTGTCGGTGCTGATCTACATGTACCTGCTGGGCCGTCACCCGCTTCAGGGCCGCAAGATCCACGATATCGACGATGCCGCCCGCGACGACATGCTGGCGATGGGCGCGCGGGCGCTGTGGATCGAGGATCCGGACGATCCGTCGAACCGGATCGACGTGGCCGACGTACGCAAAACCTCGCTGCCCTGGGCCGACACGGCCCGTCTGCCCCATACGCTGTGCGGCCCGGCTCTGGCGGACCTGTTCGGCAAGGCTTTCACGGGCGGTTTGCAGGATCCCGCGGCGCGCCCCACCGCCGAGGATTGGGAGACGGCGCTGGTGCGCACCGCCGACATGCTGCTGCCCTGCGCGAAACCCGGTTGCGAGATGGGGATGTATGTTTTCGACAACACCACCCAGCCGCGCTGCCCGCTGTGTGCCACGCCCTACGGACGTCCCGCGCCGATCCTGAACCTGTATTCCGCCCGCCCCGGCACCGGATTTCGCCCCGACAATCACCGCATTACCGTGTACGACGGGCTGTCGCTGTACCCCTGGCACGCGCACCGGTTCGTGTTTCCCAATGAGCGGCTGGACGTCGCGCAGCGCGCCCGCGTCGCCTATGTGCAGTTTCACGACGGCCACTGGCATCTGGTGAACGCGGGCCTGCCCGAGATGCGCGATATCGCCGCCGAACGCGACATCGCCGTGGGCGACAGCGTGGCGCTGACCGACGGACACCAGGTGCTGCTGACCCGTGCAGACGGTGGCCGCCTGATCCATGTGCAGCTCGCGGGCGCCTCCTAGGGCGACCCGACGATGCGGGCGACCTGCTCGAACCGGACGAGCGCGCCGCCGCGCGGGGTCGCCTGCGTGCCCGTATCCTGCCCCAACGCGGCGCGCACCGCCATCAGCGGCAGGTTGACACCCGCAAGGCAGGCCAGCGGCAGACCGCCCGACATCCGTGGATTGATCTCGAGAACGCGGGGCACGCCGCGATCGTCCTCGCGCGTTTGCAGGTTGCAGACCCCGTTCAGCCGGTATCGCGCGGCAAGCACGCGGGCCATGTCGATGGACGGTCCCGCAACCTCGAGCCGCTGGGCATGCCCGATCTTGGCGCGGGACACGGCGCACAGAACAGCGCCGTCATGGGCGACGAAATCCACGCTGCGCTCGACGCCCGGCAAGAACGGCATCAGGAGCTGCGGCACCGGTGTCGCGGCGCCCGCCAGCGCCGCGCGATAGGCGCTGCGCGACAGGCGGAAGTTGGCGCCCGGATCGGTCGACACGATGCGCGCCATCTCATCGCCGCCGTCCTCGATCCGGCGAAACCCGGCGCCGAAAATTCCGCGCACCGGTTTGACGCACAATGGCCCGGATGCGGCAGCGGTGGCGACGTTCCACGCCGCGTCGAATTCGATCAGCGTCGCAAAGGGCCAGATGTCGTGACCCGATACGCCACGGGCGACCAATGTGGGGTCCCGCAGATCCTCCTGAAAGGCCCGCTTGTCGTCGATACGGTCGAGCCGTTCCGGCGTTGCCGCGAGCAGGAGGGCGATACCCGACTGCGCGAACCGCGCACGGGCCTGCGACATATGGGCAACCCTGCGCTGCACCACGACAAGGTCGATCCGCGCGGCGATCGCGGTCTCGAAAACCCAATCGACATAGGCCGCTCCGTGCGGCGTCGGCGGCTCGACGACGAAATCGTCGGCAATCGCGCGCAACGGCGAGGCAGGGTCGGTATGGCTGGCCATGCACCAGACCGGCGCGTCGCGCCGCACCATCGCGATGGCATCGCCGGTCACCGACAGCCCTTTCGTGTACCAGATCCGCACCACGCCTGCCGTCCCCCGCCCAGTGTCGAAAGGCTATGCCCGGCGTCTTTGGCGCTGTCCAGTGGCAGGACGTTGCGCCGGCTGCCCACCGGCGGAACCGATCGTGGACTGTCGCGGTTCAATCCGCATAACCATTCTCTGTAGAGGAACAGGCTATGAGTACCGACACCCCAGACCACGATCTCGTTTCATCCGCCGATGTAAACGGCACGGATGTCTTTTCCCCGACCGGCGACAATGTCGGCCACATCGACCATCTGATGATCGACAAGGCATCGGGCAAAATTGTCTATGCCGTCATGGGCTTTGGCGGTTTTTTGGGCATGGGAGAAGAACACCATCCCGTCCCTTGGGCAAAACTAACCTATGACACCGCGCGCGACGGATATGTTACGGACATCACCGAAGAGCAGTTGCGCGGCGCGCCCGAACGACCCGCCAACTGGACCCGCGACCGCGATTATCACGCCCGTGCCTACGACCACTGGAGCATCGCCTATCCCTGGTACTGAACGCGTGCAGCCGTAACGGCCGGAAACTGTCGAAAAAAAGGGCCCCCTCGGGGACCCTTTGAGTTTCGCTGACCGGACTCTTTGGTTTACCGCTCGGAATATTTTTGCCTGCGGTCCGGCCTTCGCCGACATGGAATTCGTCCATGCCGGATCTCTGTCAACCGTTAAAGAATCACCTGTCTGTTGGGGATCCGGTTACGAATTGTATGTTGCTGCCGTCTCAGTTCGTCCCGGAATATCTCGAGTAAGGTGTACCGCCTGAATCGTCTTAGCATGGAATAATCCGTTCGAGCTTCTCCGTGCGAGATCGACGGTATAGAAACTTTCATCAAGTATGGCTGGTCCGCACTGAAAACAGATTGCCCCGAAGTCTGCCTCGAGTTCCTGCGGCGAATCCGCCAAACGACCGACCAATCCGCTTTCAGATCTGGTCAATTGAAAATTGGAAGTCGTGCTACCTTTCTCGTGATGACACAGGGCCACGTGCGCGAATTCATGAGCAAGAATAAAGTTAGAAAAGGCCTGCCCTTCTTTCGCATCATCAAAAAGAGTATCATCCACAGTCAAAGTCAGGTCATGGCCCATCTGTGATACGCTGACACGTGGTCGCACTCCGTTTCGATCAACACGTCGAAAAGTTTTGATTTTCCAGGTCTCTACGCAAAGGTCGATCCAGACCTGATTCTATCCTCGGAAAAGTGGTATCGGACACGTTACATTCTCTACGCGCCTCCACCATTTCGATAAAAATGCCGACCGCTCTCGGCGTATGCGGAAAAGATGCCCTAGCCATCTGCCCAATCTCCTCAGCTGCACCCCGACGTCCCGCCACAGGTGTTGCACTTCATGCAGGTGCCGTTGCGCACCAACGTGTAGTTGCCGCATTCGCCGCAGGGATCGCCCTCGTATCCCTGCATCTTGGCCTTGTCGCGGGCGGTGATGCCGGCGCCCATGGCGATGCGCGGTGTCTGGCCCGCAAGTTTGTCCTGCGCCTCGCCCACCGCCGCGGTCAGGACCGGGACCAGCGTGTCGATCACGCCTTGTGCGTCGCGGGCGCCGTCGAAGGCCACCGTACCGGCGCCGCCCTGCAGCAGCATCAACTCATGCGGCATCCGTTTGCGCAGATAACCGGTCGAGCTGATTTGCTTGAGCACCTCGAGGGATTTGCTCGCCGCCGCCTCGGAGGGCGCGCGGATATTGCTCTTGCCCTCTTCCTCGCCGCGCCCCAGATCGTCGAACGAATGGCCTTCGGGTTTGACGTGGGCCAGGTCGGTCCGGTCGAGATAGCTGACCGCCAGTTCGCGGAAGATGTAATCGAGGATCGACGTCGCCTGCTTGATGCTGTCGTTGCCCTGCACCATGCCCGCAGGCTCGAACTTGGTGAAGGTGAAGGCGTCGACGAATTCCTCGAGCGGGACGCCGTATTGCAGGCCGACCGATATCGCGATGGCGAAGTTGTTCATCATCGCCCGGAAACCCGCACCTTCCTTGTGCATGTCGATGAAGATCTCGCCAAGCGAGCCGTCCTGATATTCGCCGGTGCGCAGGTACACCTTGTGACCGCCGACGTTGGCCTTCTGGGTATAGCCCTTGCGCCGTTGCGGCATCTTTTCGCGCTCGCGCGAGCGGACTTCCTTGATGATCACCTTTTCGATGATCTTTTCGGCCAGCACGATCGCCTTGTCGTGGGCGTTGCCGATCTCCAGCACCTCCGCCGCCTCGTCGTCGTCCTCGATCAGCGCGCTGGCAAGGGGCTGCGACAGTTTCGATCCGTCGCGGTACAGCGCGTTTGCCTTGACGCCGAGCGACCACGACAGCTCGTAGGCGCGCTTGCATTCGCCGATATCGGCGTCGTTGGGCATGTTGATCGTCTTGGAAATGGCGCCCGAGATGAACGACTGCGCCGCGGCCATCATGGTGATGTGGCTGTCGACCGACAGGAACCGCTTACCCTTTTTGCCGCAGGCGTTGGCGCAATCGAACACCGGATAGTGCTCTGCCTTCAGGTGCGGCGCGCCCTCGAGGGTCATCGTGCCGCAGATGTGGTCGTTGGCGGCCTCGATTTCGGCCCTGGTAAAGCCGAGATGGCGCAGCAGGTCGAACGACGGATCGTCGAGTTTCGCGGCCGGAATGCCCAGGGTGCCGGTCAGGAAATCGTCGCCGAGCGTCCAGCGGTTGAACACGAAGCGGATGTCGAAGGCGGCGGCAAGCGCGTCGCCGATCTTGCGCAGTTGTGCGGGCCCGAATCCCATGCCGACGAGTGCCGTGGTGTTGATCCCCGGCGCATTGCCGATGGTGGCGTGGCCCACGGCATAGCTGACGATTTCCTCGATCTGCGCCGCGCCATAGCCCAGCCCCGCCAATGCACCGGGCACCGAACGGTTGATGATCTTGAAATAGCCGCCGCCCGCGAGTTTCTTGAACTTTACCAGCGCAAAGTCGGGCTCGATTCCGGTGGTGTCGCAATCCATCACCAGACCGATGGTGCCGGTGGGGGCGATCACGCTGACCTGCGCGTTGCGGTACCCGTGCGCCTCGCCGAGCCGCAGCGCCTCGTCCCAGCTGGATTTCGCCAGTTGTGCAAGGCGCGCGTCGGGGCAATTCGCGTGGTCGAGGGGGACCGGTTTCACTGCCAGTGCCTCATACCCCTCGGTCTTGCCGTAGGCCGCCGTGCGGTGGTTGCGGATTACCCGCAGCATATGGTCGGCGTTGCGGTCGTAGCCTGCGAATGCGCCCAGTTCGGCGGCGATCTCGGCCGAGGTGGCGTAGGATACGCCCGTCATCACGGCCGTCAGCGCGCCGGTCAGCGCCCGGCCCTCGTCGCTGTCATAGGAGAACCCCATGTTCATCAGCAGCCCGCCGATATTGGCATAGCCAAGGCCCAGCGTGCGGAAATCATAGCTTTGCTGGGCGATGCTTTTCGACGGGAACTGCGCCATCATCACCGAGATTTCGAGCGCGAGGGTCCACAGACGCGTGGCGTGCATATAGGCGTCGGCGTCGAAGGTGCCGCCCTTGTAGAACGTCAGCAGGTTCATCGACGCCAGGTTGCAGGCGGTATCGTCGAGGAACATGTATTCCGAGCACGGGTTCGAGCCGCGGATCGCGCCGTCCTCGGGGCAGGTATGCCAGGCGTTGACGGTGTCGTGATACTGGATGCCCGGATCGGCGCAGGCCCAGGCGGCGTGGCCCACCTTGTCCCACAGATCGCGCGCCTGCACGGTCTTGGCGACCTTGCCGTCGGTGCGGTTGATAAGTTCCCACGGCGCATCGTCGCGCACGGCCCGCAGGAACGCATCCGTCACCCGGATCGAGTTGTTCGAGTTCTGGCCCGAAACGCTGGCGTAGGCCTCGCTGTCCCAGTCGGTGTCATAGGTCGGAAATTCGATGCTGGTATGGCCCTGACGGGCATAATCGAGCACCCGCTTGACGTAGGTTTCCGGGATGCACACCTTTTTCGCATCGCGGATCGCGGATTTGAGCGTGTCGTTCTTGGCCGGGTCGACGGCATCTGTCAGCGCCCCGTCCCAGGTTCCGATCGCCGCAAAGATGGCGTTCAGTTTCTGCTCGTGCATCTTCGATCCGGCGACGATGCTGGCCACCTTCTGCTCTTCGAGAACCTTCCAGTCGATGAACGCCTCGATGTCGGGATGGTCGGCATCGACGATCACCATCTTGGCCGCGCGCCGCGTCGTGCCGCCCGATTTGATCGCGCCCGCCGCCCGGTCGCCGATCTTCAAAAATCCCATGAGCCCCGAGGATTTGCCGCCGCCCGACAGCGCCTCGCCTTCGCCGCGCAGATGCGAAAAATTCGTGCCGGTGCCCGAGCCGTATTTGAACAGGCGCGCCTCGCGGACCCACAGGTCCATGATGCCGCCGTCGTTCACCAGATCGTCGGCGACGCCCTGGATGAAACAGGCGTGCGGCTGCGGATGCTCATAGCTGCTGGTGGAGGCGGTCAGCACGCCGGTTTCGTGATCGACGTAATGGTGGCCCTGCGCCGGGCCGTCGATGCCGTAGGCCCAGTGCAGACCGGTGTTGAACCATTGCGGGCTGTTGGGAGCGGCCATCTGGCGGGCCAGCATGAACCGCATTTCGTCGAAATAGGCGCGCGCATCGGCCTCGGTGGTGAAATAGCCACCCTTCCAGCCCCAATAGGTCCACGCGCCTGCAAGCCGGTCGAAAACCTGCCGCGCCGAGGTCTCGCCGCCCATGGTCGCCCCCTTGGCGGGCACGGATTTCCACAGGAACTTCGGCACGCCCTTTTCGCGCACCCGCTTGACCTCGCTGGGCACGCCCGCCTTGCGGAAATATTTCTGGGCGATGACGTCCGAGGCGACCTGCGACCAGTTGGCCGGCACATCCACGTCGTCGAGCTTGAACACCACCGTGCCGTTCGGATTGCGGATCTCGGAACTGGTGCGCTTGAATTCGATGGCGGAATAGGCGTCCTGCCCGTCGATGGTGAATGCGCGGTCGATCTTCATGCTTGCTGCCCCTGGCTTGCCGTGCGCCGTCATTGCGGCGTCGTTTCTATATCGATCGGCCTGGTGCCTGTGCACCGGCCATGTTCGTGCGGGACGCCGCGCAAACCTGTCCGGGATCCGGCACAGCGACGCGCCAGTCTATCGGGATCGGTTTGGTACTTTCCTGGCCCGAGTACGGCCGCGGGACGGCGCTTGGCGGTCCCTCATCAGTCTGTTTGCAGTCGCCGCCAAGGACCCGGAGGGTTGCCCTCTCTTGCCGTGGCTCGTCCTAGGTGCCGCATCTACCGGTAGTGGGTCAACGTGATTTTTACACTAAATGAATGATTTTGAGGTTGACCCTGAAACCGGCGATTCGCCGCCGTGCCGCCGAGGCAGCGCCGTCGAGAGGTTCTCCACCGGATCATGCACAGAAGGGTTTTGCCAATAAGAGAGGTTAACAGATCGGAAAGCCCCGCGACCCGGCGGACTTAGCGCGGCAAGCGAAGGCATCGGGCGAAGTTGTCCACCGCGCGGAGCGGCGTGCGGCGGATGAAACCGGTGCCGCGCCACGGTGTCTGGACGGCGCCGGAGCCGGTCTGGTGACGTCGCGGCAATGCCACAGTCGGGCCTTTCGCATCTCCGGCCATGTTTCGCCGATAGCCCGAAATGTGAGGTGCTCCCCTTCCGTTGGACAGGATATGACGGTTTCTAGGCCGTTCGTTGCTCCTGCTGATCGGGTTGCGTTGCTTCGAGTTGCAGTGAGTAGACCACCGCCGGTGGTCGGCCGCCAAGGGCCTTGTCCGGGCGGAGGTGATTGTAGAACTCTATCCACTTCCGGACACCCGCGCGGGCCTGAGACCCGGTCTCCCAGGCATGCAGATAGAGGCACACGCATTTCAGGGTGCGCCACAGGCGCTCGATCGCGGCCCGGCAGTTGGTTGCAAGGCAAACGATGAACGGGAAGATGTTGTCCAGGTAGCGATCCTTTCCGTCCATCCACTGCCCCCGGCAGTGCATGTTTACATGCACGAAAGGGCGAGATGCGGATGCCCGACCGGCGCAAACGGTCTGTTCAGGTAAACGACGTGAACTGAGATCCTTGATCGGCGTTGTTGCGCTGATCCGGTTTGGGGCGAAATTCGCTCTTTCCCGGATGGTTCAGACGACGCCGTCGATCTCGGCGGTGCGCAGGGCGTTGAACCGGTTCATGAGGGCGTCCGCTCCGCGATCGATGATCGCGAGATGGCAGCGGCGCGTGTCACAGGCCCGATCTGCTGCCGCGGTGCCGATGCTTCATCTTCAGCATCCTCATCCTCGGCGATTTGAGCAGTTCCGGCAGGGGCGGACTGCCGTCCTGACGGCTGGACGTGAGTTCGACCATCCGGATATCGCCCGTTCCCGCATCCCGGCGATATGCGCCTTGCGCCATTGCCCGCGGCCTGAGGGGCCCGTGTTTGCGAACCCGCCACTCGCCGCGAAACTTCACACCTGTGCTATCCACCCCTAACCGCAGGCGGTCGGCGGTCGGCGGTCGGCGGAACGGGACCTGAACCGCAACCCTCGCCTGGCGTCGGCACAGTGTCGGAAAGTCCGGCACGGGCCGGTCGGGGCCGGCCATCTTCAACGGGCTCTCGACCGGCCCTGCTGTCTGTCTCGGCGGCCGACCGAACCGGACCCACATGGTGCGACAGACCTGCATGGCGCCATCGCAAAAGGTTTCGGGATGGCCGCTTTGCGGTCTTCCCGGCGTGCCAGACCGTGTCCGGATCGAACCGGCCCGAAAGCGCACCACGGAGCCCCGGCGACGCGGTGTCATCGGACCGGTCGGTTGCGCGGCGGCGGGCAGAAGGCCTTGGCATGCGCCTCGGCTGACACTCGGGATCCGCAAAGCGCATCCTCACAACGATGAGGGCAACGACGTCCCGCGATGGTAATCAAACGCTTTTACCCGTCTTCAACAGCCTGACCGGCCCATTACCGCCGCGCCTAATGATGCCCTTGGCTTCCAGATCGAGTTGCACGGCCTTGAGCCACGAGCCTGCTTTCTCACCGCCGGGGAAGAGTTCTTCCGACAGGTTCGGCAGAAGCGCCGCCTTGGTGTCAGGCGACACGACAAACTGGCCCTCTGGCGACATGAGGAACTGGCCCCCTCGATAAGCTGAGAGGGAAGTCTGGATGACCAATCGAACAGTTGAGACGCTGCCGCAGACCGAGGGTCTGCGGAGGGATGAGATGAAGGAGCCGGATGATGTTTCGGCCATGCTGAGGCTGAAGTTTCTCGGATGGGGAGCCCGCCGGATTTCTGCGGAGCTTGGGTGCTCGAGGACGACTGCACGGCGATGGTTGAAGGAGGGGACGTGGCGCAGGGCGTCACCGCCACCGCGATCGAAGGCGTTGGATGGCCTGGAGGGTTGGGTCGAGGAGCGGTTTCGCCGCCATGCGGGCAACGCAGATGTGGTCCGTCAGGAGCTTGTCGCCGAGAAGGGCATCGAGGTAAGCCTTCGCACGGTCGAACGGGCGGTGGCGCATCTGCGTCAGGAGCTGCGGGCCGAGGCGCGGGCAACGGTGCGCTTTGAGACGCGGCCGGGCCAGCAGTTGCAGATCGACTTCGGGCAGCGGCGGGTCGAGATCGGCGGCGTGTCGCGGCAGGTGTCGTTCTTCGTGGCGACGCTGGGTTATTCCCGCCGCATCCACGTGCGGGCCTTCGCGGGCGAGCGGCAGGAGAACTGGTTTGAAGGCATGGAGAGCGCCTTCGCGTCGTTCGGCGGCGTGCCGGAAGAGGTGCTGCTCGACAATGCCCGCGCACTGATCCTGAGCCACGACATTGCCAGCCGCGAGGTCGTGGTGAACCCGAAGCTGCATGCCTTTGCCCGGCACTGGGGCTTTCAGGTAAAGGCCTGCGCGCCGTATCGACCCCGGACGAAGGGCAAGGACGAGCGCGGCGTCGGCTACGTGAAGGGCAACGCGATCGCGGGGCGTGCCTTCGAGAAGCTTTGCCGCGCTGGAAGCTCATCTGGTGCAATGGACCCGCCAGATCGCCGACCTGCGGGTCCATGGCACCACAGGCGAAGCCCCGGGCCTGCGCTTCGCGCGTGACGAAGCCGGTCACCTGAAGCCCCTCCAGCACTGCGGCTCGTTCATGGCGACGCGCGAACTGAGCCGACGCGTCGCACCTGACTGTGCAGTGGAGATGGACACGAATGCCTACTCGGTCCCATGGCGCTTGATCGGCGAGCGGGTCCGCGTGCTGGTCACGGCTGAGACGGTGCGGGTTACCCATGCCGGCGTCGAGGTCGCCTGCCACCGGCGCAGCGCCGGCCGCCGCGGTCGGATCATCGACCCTGTCCACTTTGCCGGGGTGGCAGGTTCAGCGGGCCGCGCCAGGACACCTGCTGACGGGGTTGAGGCGCTGATCGGGGTGTCGGCACTGCTGCGCCCCCTCGCCGAGTATGAGGCTGTCGCCGGAGGGGCCTGGTGATGGGCGTGCATACGCAGGACGACCTTGACCGGATGCTCACGCGACTGAAGTTGACGGCGATGAGGGATCAGCTCGACAGTCTGCTGGACGAAGCCGTTCGGGGGGAGATGACGCTGCGCGATGCGCTGGCCTTTCTGTGCGAGCGCGAGATCGCCCGCAAAGACCAGCGCCGCATCGACATGAGTTTTGGGCTGGCGAAGTTCCCGTTCGTGCGGGACCTTGGCGGCTTCGACTTCGCCGCTCAGCCCTCGATCGACCGTTCGCAGATCCGCGACCTTGCCACGGGGCGCTTCATCGCCAACGGCGACGCGCTCCTGTTGCTGGGCCCTCCCGGCGTCGGCAAGTCGCATCTGGCCGTGGCGCTTGGTCGCGAGGCAATCGTCGCCGGCTACACGGTGCTCTTCACCGGCGCGATGGAACTGGTGGCGAACCTGGCCAAGGCGCAATCCGAGAACCGCCTTGAAGAGAGGCTGACAC
Source organism: uncultured Alphaproteobacteria bacterium (assembly GCA_963761735.1). GTDB lineage: Bacteria > Pseudomonadota > Alphaproteobacteria > Rhodobacterales > Rhodobacteraceae > CAVXHQ01. The sequence goes on along the minus strand of CAVXHQ010000001.1, from coordinate 66,455 downwards.
ACTACGCCAAGCCGAAGCTGCTGATCGTGGACGAACTCGGTTACCTGCCGCTGGAGCCCGATGCCGCGCATCTGTTCTTCCAGCTCGTCTCACGACGCTACGAGCGCGGCGCCCTGCTCGTCACATCGAACCGCGCGGTCGGCGAATGGGGCACCGTCTTCGGTGACGCGGTCGTCGCCACCGCGATCCTTGATCGGCTGCTGCACCACAGTCACGTCGTCACGATCCGGGGCGACAGCTATCGCCTCCGCGAAAAGCGTCGCAGCGGGCTTTTGCAAAAGCCCGCTGCGACGACCGAAACCATCACTGCATCAACCTGAAGGTGGGCCAGTTCTTCATGTCGCCCTAGGGCCAGATCCGAATGTCGCTGGACACTTGGCTTCGGCGACGGTCATGCCGGGCGCTTCGGGCGGCAAGACCGGGATCAAGGCTTCGCGCATTGCCATATATTTGGCCCGGTTCACGCGCCCGGACCAGTCCGGCGAGGTGATGCTTTCGATCTCGATCATCTCATCGGACATTGATCTCTCCAGTCATCGGCATTTTGGGATTGCGGAAGCCCATGGCCACCCACGCGCCAAAGAGCTTGGCGAAGAATCCAAGACTTTGCTTTTTGGCATTGGGAACATCGTCAGGCAGTGCTGCGCCGTCCGGCAAATCCGAGGCCATCGTCCGCATCTCCAATGGTGGGCGCGTCCCGTCCGGCCAAAGCCCGCCGTAAAGACTGAGCCAATGACCGCCCTTAAGCTCCAGAAAGATCGGTGTGTTGCAGCATGTGGCGATTACCCGTCGGGTAGATGCTTCAGGCGAGAGCCGGAATTTTTTAAGACCATCCATGCCTGCCAGTAAGCGCACGCGATCCTTGCGATACATGACGAGGGGCGTCGCGTCATATTCCGTCAGAATGGGCAGCACACCATCGAGCTTTTGCATCCGCGCTGCTGCCTCGCGACAGGACGCACAGCGGCACTCGACACTGGCGATGGGCTTTCCCTGAACCTCAGGGCATGCCCGCCCGCAGGAACATGTGATCTCGGTTGTATCACCCGTTCGCTGGATCTTTCGCGGCTGCAGCCTCCAATGCCGCGATGTCGATCTTGCTCATCTGCATCATGGCCTCGCTCACACGGCTCACGACGCCCGGATCGTCACTGGCCAGAAGGTCCGGCATCCGTTTCGGCACGATCTGCCAGGAGACGCCAAAGCGATCCACGACCCAGCCGCAGCGCCCGGCCTCGCGGCCGTTTCCAGTCAACGCGCCCCAAAGGCGGTCGGTTTCCTCCTGATCCCCGGTCAGCACGCTGATCGAGGCTGCGGGCGTCAGTTCGTGATGCGGACCTGCCGTCAGGATCATCATCGGCGCGCCGGCAAGGGTGAACTCGACGACCATCGGATCGTCGGGCTGGCCGTTCTCGCGCACCGCCTCGATCCGGCTGTCCGGCACAAGCTTCACATATTCCTGGGCTGCCTCATGGCCCCCCTTCTCGAACTGTAAATCCCGGAGGCAAACTGGGCCACGGAAACGGTGGGATTACCTGACCGTCGCGGAGTAAAATTCTGCCATTCTGAGACCCGGGGCGGAAGCTGAGGGTCGGGAGATGTATTCTGTGGAACTGTATACCCGGGTGCGCAGAGCGTGCCATGTCGAGGGCATGAGTGAGCGCGAGGCGGGGCGGAAGTTCGGGATCGACCGCAAGACAGTGTCGAAGATCCTGAAGCATTCGGTTCCGCCGGGATATCGGCGCCAAGCGATGCCGCAGCGTCCCAAGCTTGATCCCTTTGTGCCGGTGATCGACCAGATCCTCGAAGAGGATAAGAGCAAACTCAAGAAACAGCGGCACACTGCCAAGCGAATTCATGCGCGGCTGCGCGACGAGCATGGCTTTACGGGCGGGATCACCATCGTCACTGATTATGTGCGTGAGAAGAAGCGGCGGACGCGGGAAGTGTTCGTGCCGCTGTCGCATGCGCCGGGCCATGTTCAGGTCGATTTCGGCGAAACGCTGGGCGTGATTGCCGGTGTTGAGTGTAAGCTGCACTACTTTGCGATGGCGCTTCCGCATTCGGATGCGTTCTTCATCAAGACCTACCCCGCCGAGACGACCGAGGCGTTTTGTGATGGCCACAACGCCGCTTTTGCATTCTTCGGCGGCGTGCCCTTGTCGATCCTCTACGACAATACAACGATCGCAGTGGCGAAAATCCTGGGCGATGGCCTCCGGTTGCGCACCCGCGTCTTTTCGGAATTGCAGTCGCATTACCTGTTCGACGACAAGTTCGGCCAACCGGGCAAAGGCAATGACAAAGGCAACGTCGAGGGGGTGATCGGATATGGGCGGCGCAACTTCCTCGTTCCCGCGCCGCGGTCCGACAGCTTCGATGCGTTGAACACCTGGCTGGAAGATCAGTGCCTGACGCGACAGGGCGACATTGTGCGTGGTCATACCGAGACTGTCGGTGAACGTCTGATGCGGGATCTCAATGCGCTGATGGCGCTGCCGACCACCCCTTACGATGCTTGCGACAGGGTCAGCACCCGGGCGACATCGATCTCCATGGTCCGTTATCGCAACAATGACTACTCGGTGCCTGTCGCTCATGCCCATCACGAGGTTCAGGTTCGTGGGTATGTCCATGAGGTTGTGATCGGCTGCGGGGCCAAGGTGATTGCCCACCACCGCCGGTCCTACGACAAGGCGGACATGGTATTTGATCCGATGCATTACCTGCCGCTGTTGGAGCAAAAGGTTGGGGCGCTGGATCAAGCCGCACCGCTGCAAGGCTGGGATCTGCCGGATGAGTTCGCCACCCTGCGCCGACTGTTGGAGGCGCGGATGGGGAAGAAGGGCAAGCGCGAATATGTTCAGGTTTTACGTCTGCTGGAAACGTTCGAACTGACCCATCTGCATGGTGCGATCCGGCAGGCGCTCGATCTCGGGGCCATCGGCTATGATGCTGTGAAGCATCTTGTCCTGTGCCGGATCGAGAGGCGTCCGCCACGGCTGGATCTCGATATTTATCCCTATCTGCCCAGAGCACAGGTCGGGACGACAGACCCGGCCAGCTACATGAGCCTGATGTCGGGGGTGCCGACATGAGCGACACTCCGCAGGTCTTATTGCAGCATCACCTCAAGGCGCTCCGACTGCCGACCTTCAAGAGCGAATATGGCAAGCTGGCCCGTCAGTGTGCGGCAGAGGGCAAGGATCATGTTCAATATCTGCTGCGGCTTTGCGAACTGGAGCTGATCGAACGCGAACGCCGGATGGTTGAGCGGCGGATCAAAGCCGCGAAGTTCCCGGCCACCAAGAGCCTCGACAGTTTCGACTTCAAGGCGATCCCGTCGCTCAACAAGGTCTTGACCATGGAGCTGGCACGTTGCGAATACGCTGATCGCCGCGAGAACATTATTGCTCTGGGTCCATCGGGAACCGGCAAGACCCACATTGCCTTGGGGCTTGGTCTCGCCGCTTGCCAGAAGGGCCTGAAGGTCCGCTTCACGACGGCCGCCGCGCTGGTGCATGAGTTGATCGAGGCAGCCGATGATCGGCGTCTGCAGCGCCTGCAAAAGCTGATTGTCAGTCAGGATCTGTTGATCATTGACGAACTTGGCTTCGTTCCCCTGAGCAAATCCGGCGCGGAGTTGCTGTTCGAAGTCATCTCGCAGCGCTATGAGCGAGGATCAATCGTCATCACGTCCAATCTGCCGTTTGATGAATGGACCGAAGTCTTCGGATCCGAGCGCCTTACCGGCGCCATCCTCGACCGCCTGACCCACCATGTTCACATCCTGGAAATGAACGGCGACAGCTACCGGCTGCGACAGAGCCGCAAACTCCAAGACTGAAACCGCAAAAACAGCAGCAATGCTGGCCTGCGGCCAGCGCACTCTGGCGCGCGTCAGCTACTTGGCGAGCACACGCGCCAGAGCGCCGCGAACATCCAGGCCGTGGCCCCATTTTGCGCCGGTAAATGGTCCCTTTTGTCGCCGAGATTGACAGCGATACAATCCTGATCATAGTAACGGAGATCGCCCATGCCGCGCAGACACCCTAACGGGACAACCTATGGACAGAAAGTCGTTGCCCGCATGATCGCCGCTGACGCCCAGAAGTCTGCCGACGCGATGCGCACTTGGTTGCTCGACTGCCCTGCCATCTCGGAAGGCGCAAAGAGCCTACTGACCGCTTTGCTCGATCAAGAATTCGTACAACTCAACCCAAAGGACCCGACCAATGGCTAAATCCCACGCCCACCGCCTATACGCCGAAGGCATTGACCTCGACACCATCCGACGCTGGCTAATCCCTGTCACAACGCGAAAAGAGCGCGACGATATTCTCGCCGCGCTCCCCATTCGCATTGACTGCGCCGCCTAGAGTAATTCGCCCAGCCGCTTTTCTGCTGCCGTTAACTCGATTTGCGCCAGTGCGCGTTTTTCACTCGAACGCGCACTCTGACTATCGAAACGCAGATGCTTGATCTTAGCGCGCAACTCGTCGACTTCGCGCTCGTGATGACTACGGCCATCGCCATTTTCATACAGGCCTCGGAAGAATAACTCCGTCCCAGCATCCCAACCGTGTTTCTGCCGTTCGTTTGCCGCTCGCCAATCTTCACCGTCCTCAGAAACCTCGACGATCTCGTGACTTCTGATCAACCATCCGCATTTCTGTATTCCAAAACCGCTGAATTTTGACCCGATACCACAGACCATAAATCGCCTCGTTCAGATTCTTGGGACACTCCTCGTTTTCTTCGCCACCCCAACGCCGGGTTTCGATCAACGGTTTGGCATCGAAGTCATACGGGATACTCGGCAAGGCGTTGGGATACCCCGCCTCGTGCAGATCGTCGAAGGCCTTTCCATATTCGGCGAAAAACATGTCGTCGTGCTGACTGTTTATCGCCTCCAACGGGTCACTGAGATCAGCAAGGTCAATCGGATTGGCATGATGTCGAAATGCCTTCATATTCATATCGACAAAATGGGCGCGCGCGACCTCAACTGGTATGCCTTGCTCGACAACTTTGGTGTAAAAGTAGGAGTCAAAATTGCGCGCCGTTTTCCCAGAGTCAGCGGCACGAGCCATTTCACGTGCAAGCGATGCATACTCCGCCTTTTCAACTGCCGCCATCAGACGCGCCCACCAGTTATCGACAGCCGCTTTGACCTCAACGATCTTCGCTTTGCCCATTGGTCGTCCTGAGAACCACGCATTGAACGCGCTCTGCGACGCGGACACCTGCAACACGTCGCGCCACCAAGGCGCAGTTGCAATCTGCTTCATCCACTCCTGCAATCCATCATCCGGCGGGCCGTCGTCAGGCAGATACTTTCTCGGATGATTGATCTGATCGACTAACAGGTTGTCGAGCGCATCGACGATGCCGACCCAAACTTCCTTGCCATTCAATGCGCGGTTCCAAGAACTGTAGTCCTTCGCCTCGTCAAACAAATCCTCGTCAAACTCGACATTGCATCGGTCAACAATTCGCTGCTTCTGAATGTTGAACGCCATCAACTGCGCTGCATAACCCTTGCCGAATTTTGCCGTTTCTCGTTCTTTGTCCTTTGCCATCACACTTGCCCCACTTCTTTTTGCTTCGCCCACGCCATCACCTCATGCAGGTCATAGCGCACCGTCCGCTGACTGAAATAAATCGCGGGCGGCGCGTCTCCGCGCTCCTTCAAATCATAAAGCGCCCGTTCCGAGATTTGCAGGAAGTCGCAAACTTGGAGGGGAGTCATCATGCGAGGATTATTCAAACGAATTTCGAGTTCTTCAATGCGCGAACTCGAGTGCGCGTAGTTCTTGAGCCATCAACAGGTCCTTCTGTCCATCTTTGAACAAACAGGGCCCTCTGTTGATACTCGCTGGTGCGGGCTGTCACTCAGGTCCGCTTCCAGCGCGGCGCTCCCTAAGCTAGTTTCGCACTCACCTTCACGGTGCGCGGCGTCTCACGACGTGGCATCAAGTGCACCATCACCTTAGTGCAGCATTGGCTAACAAACAATTTAGAAAGAAGGTTCTACCTTAATTCGCTCGAAGTACACTTTTTCAATGTCTTCGACGGCGCGACGGTTGCCCATACGTTTGAGGTATTTCATCAGCATGTCGCTACCCTCGCCCGCCTTCTTGTCACCGCGCAGGAAGTGGGCGACGTAGTCGGGCAAGAACGCCTCGGCTGACGCCTGCATGAAGTGACGCCGCCCATCATGGGGCAGAAACACGCGCACGTCCTCGTCGTTGATCTGTGCGAACGTGCCTTTGGGGTCAGTGATGTATCCCGTGGCAGACGACGCTGGAAACACCCATTCGCTGCCTGACCCTCGTATTTCCTTCAACATGTCGATCACGGTGTCCATGACAGGCAATGTGCGGGCGAGTTTGTTCTTCATCTTGGTCAGGTGGATTGTCTTGTTTTGCAAGTCGACCTGATCCCATGACAGTGAGCAAACATTCTCGGAACGAATGCCTGTCAGAAACATGACGGCAATTGCTGTCCCGACAATGACGTTCTTCTCCCGCCGCGCCATGATCGCATTCCAGATCACTGACCAGTCGTCCGCGTCGAGGTCGTGGGCATTGGCAGCAGCCGTCCATTGCGCCTCTGTCTCGTCACTCTTGGCAACTCGCGTCTTTTTCTGGGCGACGGGATTGACCACTGGCGCGAAGTTGAACGCATTGCCGATACCGATGCGCACAGCGCGCGCCGTCGCCTTCTTGCCGTCTGCCATCAAACGGTTAAGGACTGCCTGCACATTGGCCGAGGTCACGTCCGCGACGTTGCTGTCCATGATCTCCTTTGCGTGCATCTCAAGCTGGCGGGACATGCGGTGTCGGTGATCGTCAGACATACCGCCCTGCGCCTGCGAGGTGTCGCACCAGAACGTCCACCCATCGCGCACCGTCTGAATGTCACTCTTTGCAACGCCTGTCTTAGTGTCGCCTTGTTTAAACGCCGTGGTGGCGTCCAAGGCAGGAAACGCGCCTACCTTGATCGACTTCGTTTTGCCGTCCACGCGGCGCTTGATATACCAAGTGCTCTTTGTTTTGCCGACGTTGAGATAGAGGCCCGGAAAGCGGTCGCCGTCGTGTCGATACATGCCCGGTGGGGTTTTTAGCAGGCGTGCGGGTTTGGTGAAGTCGATTGCGATGGTCATCTGTCATGCTCCGTTTTTGCAACGTTTTGCAACGCACCACGTCACTAAGGCGCATTCCAGCGCACTGTCAACCGATTGATTATTGTTGCAAATTAGGTGCAAACCACTGGTTTCAATGAGGAACTGCACCAACGTGCGCCAAGTGAATAAATATCGTCGCTTGACTGTTAATCAATTGGTCGTAGGTTCGATCCCTACCGCCGGAGCCAAAAATCCACAAGAAAACAAATGCTTAGCTTAAGTCGCCTCAAGCGGCCTTGGTGGATTTTGGCTTGGGGTAACATCTGGGGTAACATGTGCCCTGTTCCCCTCAGCTATATTCGTGCAAGAATGTCAGAACGCCAGCGGGGCATGGATGTTGTTCTGCCCGTTCCCACTTTAGCCGCCGTCGCGGACGTTCTTAAGGTCTATGCGGCGAATCCATACATCATCGCTCTTTGGCGTCTGCGCCCGGTGTATGACTGGCAATGATTCTTGGCAGAAATTTCGCCAGTGTTGAATTTGTAGTATCTCCGCAGCTTGCCAAGAATCACTTGGGTTCACTCTTTGAAGAACAAAGATTTCCGGCAACCCTCCAGTCGCCAAAATTTTCCTTATGTGCTGGTGGACGGGGTAGTGACTGCCCTCAGTTGCAGCTTCTACATGTTCCCTCAAGCGATGCTCTCGCCGCTTGTGCGTCTTACCAACATAGAAGAGACAACCCGTGCTTTCCTCAGTTAGCCCGTAGATCAGCCAGCGCCCCACCCGCGTTTCTTTCATCGTTCAGTCTTTCCAATCCACCAGTTCCAAAGCCTTGTCAGGATCAACGCCCGCCTCTTTCGTAACCGTACGGTCTCCCTGCACTGCCGCGCATAGGGAGTGAGGGATAGTGTCCGCTTAGGATAGCGGACACTAAGGGGCGATCGATGGCGCGTCGTGCGAGACGGCTCTGGAGCGACGAGGAGAAGCGCTCGATCTGCTTTCAGACGGCAGCGCCGGATGTGTCGGTGGCGCAGGTTGCGCGTCGATATGCGATGAACGCCAACATGATCTTCAAATGGCTGCGGGATCCTCGATACGCCCCCACCGCCGAACCGGTGGTCGAGATATGCGCTGCGGATGTCGCTGGCTTCCTGCCGGTTGAGATCGTCGATCAGCCGGAGTGGAGGGATCATGACGCGGTGTCTGATCCGACCGCTGATCCTGGCACAATCGAGATCGATGTCGCAGGTGGTCACCGACTGCGGATTGTGGGCACCTACGATCCCGAGGCGCTGGCCCGGCTGATCCGGGGCCTGTCGCCATGATCCCGGTCCCGTCGAACACGCGGGTCTGGCTGGCGGCCGGTGTCACAGACATGCGACGGGGGTTCACGACGCTGGCGGCTCAAGCTGAGACGGCGCTGAAGCAGGACCCGTTCGCTGGCCACCTGTTTGTGTTCCGCGGGCGGCGTGGCGATCTGATCAAGATCATCTGGTGGGATGGCCAGGGCGCGTGCTTGTTCTCGAAGCGCCTTGAGAAGGGCCGGTTCGTCTGGCCGTCGGCGAAGGAGGGTAAGATCTCCCTGACGGCGGCGCAGTTGGCGATGCTCCTGGAGGGCATCGACTGGCGGGCCCCGCAGCGTAGCTGGAAGCCGCTCAAGGCAGGATAAATTACCCTGTCGAGGGCATTCAGGATTCCCGCCGCAGCCATGTTTTGCTATAGTTTGGCATGCTTGACGTGGCCCAATCCCTGCCGGAAGATCCCGATGAACTACGCCGCTTCACGGCCCTTTTGCTGGCCGAAGTGAAGTCGCAGGCGATGCTCATCGAGAAGCTGCGCCATCAGCTGGCCGGGCACCGCAACTCTCGGTTCGGCGCCTCATCGGAGATTATCGAGCAGCTTCAGCTGGCACTGGAAGCCAGCGAGATCTCGATCGCCAAGATGACGGCCAAGCTGCGGCTTCCCGATGAGGAGCCGAAGGACAAGCCGAAGCGCCGTCCGATCCCGGATCACATCCCGCGGATGGAAGTCGAGTTGACGACCGGCGGCGATGATTGCGCCAAGTGCGGCGGTCGACTGCGCCGTCTGGGCGAGGATGTGACCGAGGAACTGGAGTATGTGCCCGGCCGGTTCATCGTGAACCGCATCGTGCGGCCGCGCTTTGCGTGTTCCGGCTGCGAGGCCTTCACGCAAGCGCCCATGCCGTCGCGCCCCATCGAGCGCGGGCGCCCCGGGCCAGGTCTGCTGGCGCATGTGCTGGTCTCCAAATACGCCGACCACTTGCCGCTCTATCGTCAAAGCCAGATCTTCGAGCGCGACGGGCTGGACCTGGACCGCTCGACGTTGGCCGACTGGGTCGGCAAGTCGACGGCGCTGCTTGAACCGCTGGCCGACGCCATCGGACGACATGTGCTGTCGGGCGAAGCCATCTTCGCAGACGACACGCCGGTGAAGATGCTGGCGCCCGGCATGGGAAAAACCGCGACAGCGCGGCTCTGGGCCTATGGGCGAGACGAACGGCCCTGGGGCGGGGATGCCGCGCCCGCCAGCTGGTATCGCTTCTCGCCCGACCGGAAGGGCCAGCACCCAAAGGATCACCTGTCAGGATATCGCGGCTGGATGCATGCGGATGGATACGCCGGGTTCGAGGACCTCTACCGGTCCGGCGACATCCGCGAGGTCGCTTGCATGGCCCATGTCAGGCGCAAGTTCGTCGATGTCCATCGGGCGCAGGGCTCTGCCATCGCCGACGAGGCGATCAAACGCATCGCCTACCTCTACGCAGTCGAGAAAGAGGCGCGGGGATCACCGCCGGACAGGCGGGTCGAGATCAGGCAGGCGAAAGCGAAGCCCATCTTCGATGATCTTGAGGTCTGGCTGCACCTCCAGCTGCCATCCATTTCCGGCAAGTCGCCATTGGCCGCGGCGATCCGCTATGCCCTGACCCGCATGAAGCGGCTCCAGCCGTATCTCGATCACGGTGTCCTGGAACTGGATAACAACACGGCCGAGCGTGCGATGCGATCCGTCGCGATCGGCAGGAAGAATTATCTCTTCGTCGGATCACTGACCGGCGGCCGCGCCGCCGCCATCGCCTACACCCTGATCGAAACCGCCAAGCTGAACGGCGTCGACCCGCAGGCCTGGCTCGCAGACACGCTCGCTCGCATCCCGGACTACAAGATCACCCGCGTCGATGACTTCCTACCGTGGAAAATGGCGGAGTAGAGCGGTCAGGCCGGACGCTTACCCTCTTTCGCCAGCGCCAGCGCCTGCACAATCGCTGTGACGGTTCTGGCCCGTCCGCCCGCATCATAGGCTTGCAACTTCCTCATCACGTCCAGCGTGACGGCAGTGCCCAGCTTTTCGCTTGCCTCTTGGCCGATCATCGTGGCAATCGGCATAAGCGTCCACTGGGCGATTTGGCGCTGACATTCCCTAACTGCGGGACCAGTTGTTGCGGGATTATTCCATGCAGGCAAAACGCCGAACACCATTTCGATACTGGCCTTCGCTGCCGCCAGCGTTTCCTTGGTCATGGCGCGGCTCAGGTCAGGAGTTACGTCGGTCGGTTTCAGGTCGGTCTGAGGCGCAGGTCCGCCCGCCGCCGTGACGTTCACCGATTCCCGCACCAGCACCTTGCCCCGGAACCCGCGCGCCAGATCGCTCATGTCTTGGTCCGGGGCCTCGGGGAACGGCACCACAGACGAACCCAAGGGCGCGTTTGCGAACACCTCAGACAGGGCCGCTTCCATCGTCTGCAACAGGCCCGCCGTCAAACGCGCCCGCCGCAAAGGTGACTGCCCGACATAGGGCATGGTCACGTCTGAGCCGACGCGCAAGTGCAACACCTCGCCCGCCAGGACGGTTTGTGTCGTGCCGCCGCCGGTGTCGGGGATGCCGACGCGGTACGCCGTGGGCTTGGAATAGCGCGTCGTCAAATCCCAGTCCGAACACGGCAACAGCCCGTCGTCGCGGATCACGAACACACAATCGCCACGCAGCGCCAGAGCGCGCGCAGCAAGCGCCAGAATGGCCGGGGTCAGCAGATCGGTGCCGGTCACGTCGGCAAGGCTCAGGTGTTCAGAACGGCCTCACAATGGCGCCATGCTTGAAAGTCTCCCGATGTGATTTACGCTGTCATCGCCGATGTCGGGGGCGTGCAGCAAAGCGCGTCGCGAGATGACTTTGGCCAGACCCGGAACGTGCCTGGCGTTCGGTTGTATCAAAATTACGTGGCGACAGCTCCTGTTCTCGAACATCGTGTTGGTTTTCCACATCGTCAGAAGCGTAACGGCCAGCTTGCGCGCCAGTGCCACGCGGGCCTTCCAGCTTCCGGACCGGGCCCTCGGTCGCAAAACCCTGCGCTCCGGCAGGCCGAGGGTTTGCCGCACATGATCAATGCACTGCCTGCGGCGGGAAGGGCCCAGAAGTTTCCCCGTGCAGCCTCGGCCAGGATCATCTTGTCCAGCGTCAGATCCGACACCGCTCGTCTGAGCCGGGTATTCTCAGCCTCCGGCTCTTTCAGCCGTTTGAGCTGATCGCGGCTCATGCCGCGCTCGCCATTGTCCTCGGACCAATGGCGGACATGGCGCGCTCCTGCGCCACCGACAGTAGGTCTGAACCGTCACACCGATCTGCCGCACGGCCTCCTGAACTGATTTGCCTTGCCCTTGCAGCACGTCAACCTGTCGCAGCTTCAGCACGATATCCTCGGGCCTCTCTCGCTTGCCGGCCATCTCGTCGTCCTCCTGAAAACGGGATAATTCTATCCCAAAAGGTGGACCACTTCAGTGGCGGCGTTCCACGCCCGATGGGGGCACTCCAGCCACTGGGATGCAGTCTGGTGTTTGTAAAAACCACCGTCTTTGCGTCTTTGTTCAAAGTACGGGTCACGTCATGCCCTATCTGAAGAATCAGGGGCCGATTTCAGACTGAGACACTACCCGGACGCGGCCCCGCGTTGCATCCGCCCACCGCCGCCGTCATAAGGCCCCGATCCGTCCGGGCGCCGTCAGATTGCATCCTGAACCTATCGCCACCGAGGGGTTGGAAGGGAAAGCAGGCGCACGGACCGGGCCGCAACCGAACAGACCCGAAAGAGCGCACGACATGATACTTTATCCCGCCATCGACCTTAAGGACGGCAAGGCCGTGCGCCTCGTCCACGGCGATATGGACCGTGCGACGGTCTTTTCCGACGATCCGGCGGCGCAGGCCCGCAGCTTCGTCGACGCCGGGTGTTCGTGGCTGCATCTCGTCGATCTGAATGGCGCTTTTGCCGGGCATCCGGTCAACGCAGACCCGGTCGAGGCGATCCTTGCGGCCTGCGATGTTCCCGCCCAACTGGGCGGCGGGATCCGGGATATGGCAACGATCGAACGCTGGCTGGACAAGGGCATCGCCCGGGTCATTCTTGGCACCGTTGCCGTCGAAAATCCCGATCTCGTGCGCGAGGCCGCGATGGCATTTCCGGGCCGGATCGCCGTGGGGATCGACGCGCGCGCGGGCATGGTCGCGACCAAGGGATGGGCCGAAACCACGGACGTCAATGCCACCGACCTGGCCCGCTCGTTCGAGGACGCGGGCGTCGCGGCGATCATCTATACCGACATTCTGCGCGACGGCGCCATGCAGGGGCCAAACGTCGCCGCGACAGAGGCGCTTGCGCGGGCCGTCCAGATCCCGGTCATCGCCTCCGGCGGTGTCTCCTGCCTCGATGATTTGCGCAGCCTCAAGGCGACGCATACCGTTGCCGGGGCGATTTCGGGCCGCGCCCTGTACGACGGTGCCATCGACCTCGCCGAGGCGCTGCGCATCCTGTCCGAAGACTGAGGAACCGATCGCTACTCGACGGCCTTGCTCGTGAGCGCCTCGAGGGCGCTTGCAATCCGCGCGACCGCCTCGGCATCCACATCGACGTCGTAGCCGGACAGCATGTCATAGGGCGCCTCGAACAGGATCTGCGTGTCCCCCGCGTCGTCCTCGTAGACGAGCACCCGCAATGGCAGCACGAGACCGGCGCGGATATCCTCTTGCATGACGGGCGTGCCGATCCGGGGGTTGCCAAAGATCACCAGTTCGGCGGGGCCGAGGTTCATGTCCGCGCCTGCGGCTGCGGCGCCGTGATCGACGCGGGCGATGACGGACGCCCCCGCCGCCTCGACCGCCGCAACGAAGGCATCGGTCGTATCGGTGACGGAGTGGGGCGACGGCTGGATCACAAGCTCCGCACGCGCGGCCCCTGCCGAGACTGTCAGGCCAATCGCCATCGTCAGGGCGGCCGGGGCGAGGATGCGGCGCGGGTGGCCGAGAGGGGTGAACATGGTTTTCTCCTGTTGCGGGATAGAGGATCAACCTGACGCGATGCCCGTCGTTCCGCCACCGCGGGCGCATCACTCCCCCGTGATCGCCGCCTTTCTGCGCGCACGGCGGCCCCCGTCGCCTGCGCCCACAGCGGCCCCCTTCCCCTGCGCGACCGGCACGGCTATGAAGCGTCATGCTCAAGACACGCCTCATTCCCTGCCTCGACGTGGCCGATGGCCGGGTGGTCAAAGGCGTCAATTTCATCGGCCTGCGCGATGCGGGCGATCCGGTCGCCGTGGCGCGGGCCTATGATGCGGCAGGCGCGGACGAGCTGTGTTTCCTCGACATCCACGCCACACATCAGAACCGCGAGACGATGTTCGACCTCGTCACCCGCACCGCCGAGGCGATCTATATGCCGCTGACCGTCGGTGGCGGCGTGCGCACGCATCACGACGTGCGCGCCCTGCTGCTGGCCGGTGCCGACAAGGTCAGTTTCAATTCCGCCGCCGTGGCCAACCCGGACGTTCTTACCGAGGCGGCGCTGCGGTTCGGCTCGCAATGCATCGTGTGCGCCATCGACGCCAAGACCGTCGAGCCCGAGGACCCTGAAAACGGCCACCCCGGACGCTGGGAAATCTTTACCCACGGCGGGCGCAATCCCACCGGCATCGATGCCATAGCCTTTGCCCGTCTGGCCGCCGAAAAGGGCGCGGGCGAGATCCTGCTGACCTCGATGGACCGCGACGGCACCAAACAGGGGTTCAACCTCGGCCTGACCCGCGCCGTTTCGGACGCGGTCTCGGTGCCGGTGATCGCCTCGGGCGGCGTCGGCACGCTCGACCATCTGGTCGACGGCGTGACACAGGGCGGCGCAAGTGCCGTTCTCGCCGCGTCGATATTTCATTTCGGCACCTTCACCATTCCGCAGGCCAAGGCGCATATGGCCGCCGCCGGCATCGCAATGCGGCCCTGACCGCCGCAAAGGAACACCATGTCCATCGCCCGCCTTGCCGCCACCATCGCCGCCCGCCGAACGGCGGACCCCGACAGCAGCTGGACCGCCCGGCTGCTGGCGAGGGGCCCGGAAAAATGCGCCGAAAAATTCGGAGAAGAGGCCATTGAGGCGGTCATCGAAGCCGTCAGGGGGGACGCCGCGCGGCTGACGTCCGAGGCGGCCGACGTGGTCTATCATCTGCTGGTCATGTGCGCCGCACGCGGTGTCACCCTTGCCGATATCGAGGCGGAACTTGCCCGGCGCGCGGACAGTTCGGGTCTGGATGAAAAATCGGCGCGAACCAAGCCCTGACATTTCTGCGGCCTTGCTCCAGCCGCGAAACAGGTGCTGCCTCGTGGGCCCGCTAAAGACCCAACCGCGCAATCTCGATCTTCGGACAGCGATCCTCGATCACCCGCACGCCCCGCGCCGTCGCCAGGGCCTCGCCCTGCGGGCTTGTCACGCCAAGCTGCATCCAGATCGTGCGCAGGTCCGGCCAGCGCGCCAAAGCTTCGGCCACCACGCCGGGCACCGCCTCCGGCGTCCGAAAAATATCGACCATATCGACCGCCACAGGCACATCGGCGATCCGGGCATAAACCTTGTCTCCGAACAGCCGTTGCCCCGCCAGCCCTGGATTGATCCCGATCACCCTGTAGCCGCGCTGCACCAGAAAATGGCCCACGCCATTGCTGGGCCGCGCCGGATTGGCCGAGGCGCCGACAAGCGCGATGGTGCGGTCGGTCGTCAGAATATCGGCGATCAGCGCATCTGTCTGGGTGTCGCGCATCCTGTTCCTCCTACGTCCACAGCGCCCCCGCCCGATAAAAAAAGCCCGGGCACGGGGCCCGGGACTGAAGGTGGGAACGAGGGACAGAATAAGGTGCAGGCGGGTTCCGGCGCACTGCACTCTGGATACATATCTGGTACCGAAACGGCGCCACGCAAGATGCCGGATCGGACGGGTAAAGGCATCGTGAACGCCGCCGTGCCGGATATGCGGCAGATTTAGCGGGGACGCGCCGCATAAAGCGCCACTGCCGCGGCGTTCGACACGTTGAGCGACCCGAACCCGCCCGCCGCACCGATGCGCACCAAGGCGTCGCAGGTCTGTTTCGTCTTGTCGCGCAATCCCGGCCCCTCGGCACCCAGCACGAGGGCCACGGGCCGGTCGAACCGTCCCTCGAGCACCTCCTCGATCCCGGTTTCGCCATCACCGTCCAACCCCAGCAGAATATAGCCCATGGCACGCAATTCCTGCATCGCATCGGCCAGATTGCGCACCCGCAGATAGGGCTGCCGTTCAAGGGCGCCGCTCGCCGATTTCGCGAGGCTGCCGGTTTCGGGCGCGGAATGGCGCTGCACGCCCACCACGGCGCGGGCGCCGAACACCTCGGCAGAGCGCAGGATCGCCCCGACGTTGTGCGGGTCGGTGACCCGGTCGAGCAACACGATCCGCGGCGCGCCGTCTTGCGCATCGCCGCCCACGGCAACCTCGGCCAGCGGCCCCCAGTCGAGCGGTTTCACCTCGAGAGCGGCGCCCTGATGCACAGATCCGTCGTCGAGCGGTGCGGCAAATTTGCGCGGATCCGATATTTCGGGCGTCATGCCGCTGGCGCCGATGGCTTCGGCCAGCCGGTCCTCGGCGTTTCTGGTCACGATCAGACGCAACCTGTCGCGCGCCGGGTTCAGCAGGGCGTCCCGCACGGCGTGCAAGCCAAAAAGCCACAGTGTCTCGGCGGCCGCCGCCCGCTTGCCCTGTTCCTTTTCGATGACCCATTTCGGTTTTTTCATCGTCACACCCCTGCCCTGCAAGTCCCCAGCCCTAGCGGCCAGCGCCGACTTTGCCAAGCCGCCCGAAACCCCGCACCCGGGACAGCCGCCCCGCAACCTGTGTGCACCCACTTTCCGGCTTGACGCCTATGCCTGCCAAAGCTATCCCCGCCTACGCAAATGACGCCTCTTGTGGTCGTCGGTTGCATGGGCGACGGGCTGCAAGGTGCGGCAGCGGACTGTAACTCCGCCGGGGAGACCCACGCCTGGTTCGATTCCAGGGTCGCCCACCACAACCTCAATGAATTTATTATACTACATATTCGTCAGCGCAGGGCGCTGGCAGCACTGTTTTTCTGTACCTTTTTAGGGCGCTTTCTGTACCTTTTGCCTCCGCGAGGTACAGAAATGGCACGACAAAAGATCAGATATTTGCTCAAAGAACCGGGCGCTATTTCTATCAGGGCAAAGTGCCAAAGGCTCTGGCCCATGCGTTGAAGACGACGCGATGGCATTTGCCCGCTGGCGATGATTTTTAAAAAGCCACCGACCGCGTGAAGGAGCTCGAACGAGTACACGACGCGATGATTGCCAAGGTGAAGGCAGACCCCGTCGCATCCGGTCACGTTGGAGGCTTTGATGACATGACCGTCCTCCTTTGGGCGATTGTATATTTGACAAACCCACGGCCCGCACGACTGATCCGCCCTGCGTGACAGAGCGGATCAGTCGTCGGACGCTTCGGTGTCCTTCTTCGCGGGCTTCGGCTTCGCCAACTTCTTGAGCCGCTCGTTGAATCGCGCCTCGTCGTCGTCCGCCTCTAGGTGTTCAGTCCCGGCATCTGGTGGGTCGGATTTAGGATGAATCTGTCCGGCTCGGATGTCCAGATCTTGCAGATGTATTCGTAGGGCGTGAGGCCGCCGAGGGTCTTGAGCCTTCGCGCGTAGTTGTAGGCTGCCATGAAGTCACCAAGGTGGGTGCGCAGCTGATCGTGGCTGTCGTAATGGTAACGCTTCACGGTCGCCTCCTTGATCGTTCGGTTCATTCGCTCGACCTGGCCATTGGTCCACGGATGGTTTGGCTTTGTCAGGCGGTGCTCGATCCCGTTGGCCTCGCAGATCATGTCGAAGCGCATCTGCCGCGAGTATGCCGTGTTCCTGTTCCGCGGCTGCTCGGCGAACTGGATGCCGTTGTCCGTCAGGATGGTGTGGACGTGATACGGCACGGCCTCGAGCATGTGCTGGAGGAACTCCCACGCCGTCTTCGGTCGGCTTTCTCGACGAGCTGGGTCACGGCAAACTTGCTGGTCCGGTCAATGCCCACGAAGAGGTAGAGCTTTCCTTCCGCGGTCTGCACCTCCGCAATGTCGATATGAAAGAAGCCGATCGGATAGCGCTTGAATTTCTGTCGCTTCGGTTTGTCCCCCTCGACGTCCGGCAGGCGGGATATGCCGTGCCGCTGCAAGCACCGGTGCAGGGCCGACCGCGTCAGGTGCGGGATCGTCGGTTGCAGGGCATAAAGGCAATCGTCCAGCGGCAGCAGCGTATGGCGTCGAAAGGCGACGATCATCGCCTCCTCTGTCTCGGTCAGAACCGTCGAGCGCGGCTCTCTCGGCCCCGTCTTCATATCCTCAACCGTCGCCCGCCTGCGCCACTTTGCGACCGTCTTGGGATTGATCCCAAGCTCTTGGCTCAACTGCGAGAGCGAAGCTTGCGATCGCTGTATTGCTGCTCTGACGGCGTGCGTGGTCGTGGCGCTCCCGTGACGAACTTGTCCCATAATGCTTCCTTCCATTCCAACGAAAGGATCACACCATCAAACCGTGGGATCAAACACCTAGGTCCATCATTTTTGCAGGAATGGCCGGTATAGACATTTTCGCAGAAACTCCAAGAACTGCGGGCCTGCCCTTGGCGGCTTGCTTAGCCTCTACGCCAGGAACGCCGGGAACAGCTGGAACATACGGGCGATAGTAGTAGTCTCTAATTTCACGAGCCAGTAGTATGACGTTCGTGCTAATCTGTATTTCGCAGAACTTTTCAGCATCAAATAGCGATAGATATCTTGATTCCGCCTCTTCGTTCTTTTCGTCTAGTTTCTGGGGTAGAACTTCAAGATGCGTAGCTACAGACGTGATAATGGTATTCTTTCCTTCATCGTTTATATCTAGAATCTCTCTGATCCCATCACTTTTCTCTCGAGAAACACTTTCCTTACCAAGCCACTCGTAGAAAACGCAAGCATCCCAATAAATCACACCTTTATACATTCAGAAAGGTATCCCACTCAACCTCGGGCTTTGCTTTCCCAGAGAAAATTCCGCGCAAATCCCTAAAGGAAGAGACGGATGGGGTTGCGGGGTATATTTCGACGCCGCCTTCCTTTATCTTGACTTTCTGAGGGTGCGGGGAAAATTCCTCGTAGGTTAAAACTCCAGTAACCTTTACTGTCCGAGACCAAAATTTTCCCATCTCATCTCGCATGGAATCTGGGAAAGTGCATCTTATTGTTTCTGCACCTGTTTTCGGGACTATCACAACTTCATTATCGACGTCTAAGTCGTCAATGCGCCTCAATACACCGATTACTTCGCCTACGGATTTTCCACTATGCCATACTGTCGGGCTTTCAGAGAGAGACCGCTTGCGGGCGACAGTAAGCGCCTTAACATAAAAATCTTCATCAAAATGAATCGGATCTGCATGTCCATTAATCCAGAATTTTTTGTGCCCGCCATCTTTGCTTTCGGCCGCCAACTCTGCAATATCCCGTAGCAGACCGCTATCAATTCTATCGTCTGGCTCTTCCCCGTCGTCAATTCGTTCGAGCTGTTCAAGGCTCCAGTCAAGTGCCTTCTTCGGGCTATATTTAATTACTCTTGGAACGGGTTTCAGAGTAAGGGTCGTTGGATTCCGCTTTTCTGCGTCAACAATTTCAAAGTCGGTTTTCTTTGTTCCGGCGGCCTCATGAACGCGCTCAAGCTTATTGAACACCAAAATCAACTTATGGATTCTGGATGTGAATGTATGAGCAAGCACGTTGCCTTGGTGGCCGTCGTCACCCTCAAGGTATACCGTGAAGCCGGGATGAGATGCTGTTGTAACCGCGTCTGTCAAAATCTGCGCCTCCGGCGCAGATTCTACGCGCCCAGCGAGTCCCGGTAAAGGAGTCTCTTCCCAACGGTGCCAGACAGTGCCACGGAAGCCCTTGCCAAGTCGTCAACACCGTTCGCGGAGCGGTTGTTTGTAGCGGAAGTCGAACTCGGCAGCGTAGCGGTGCAGGTGCTGCTTGCCGCAATGCTGGTAGACGCGCTTCATGCCGCGCTTGAAGATGCTGTAGAAGCCCTCGACGGTGTTGGTGTGCATCTCACGATCCTCAAGGTTCACATACTCACCGGCGCTATGGTTGGTCCAACCGTGGGCTTCGAACACCTTGCCAGCGCCTATGCCCTGATACTGGCTGGCTTCGTCGGTCATAACGTAGGCTTCGCGGGCAATGTTCTCTTGCAGGATCGGGATCAGCGTGGACTTCTTGAGGTCGTCAATCACGATGCTCCTGGCGCGCTTGGTGGTGCGGTCCACGAGGGTGAGCATCTTCATCTTGTGGGAACCGCCACGGGCGTTCTTCGCCTTGGTCACGCCCGGCTCCTTGCCGATGAAAGTCTCATCAACCTCAACGATACCGCCGTCGCCGCCAAAGCCAGCCAGTGCGCCGTCGCGCATACATTCGCGGATGCGATGGGTGAGGAACCAAGCGGACTTGTAGGTGATGCCCAGAACGCGGTGCATCTGGTGGCTGCTGATGCCCTTCTTGCTGGACACGAGCAGGTGAATGGCTTGAAGCCACAGGTGCATCGGCAGGTGGCTTTCCTCGAAAATGGTGCCCTTGCGCACGGTGAATTGACCGCGGCAGTCGCGGCACTTCCACAGACCGTGACGCTCTTTGCCTTCGGGGTTCTTCTTGCTCGCCTTGGTGCGGACGCCCTCAAGGCGATAGGCGCTGTCGATCACGCCACAGTGCGGACAAACCGGACCGTCTGCCCAGAGTATCGCTTCAACGTGCGCGAAAGCAGCGGCTTCATCGTGCATGTAGGGGGCAGAGAGAACAGACATGGCGGAAACCTCTAACTTGTTGAGTTATAGGTATCGTTCCGTTCTGGGTTTGTCAAATATACAATCGCCCTCCTTTGTGGATCATCGCAGACCCACCTTGGCACATCGATGCCGTCGGGGGGCAGTCACATCATCAAAGCCACGCCGCGGCCATGCCGCCATCATCGACCGTCACGCCAACGCGATCATTCCGATCCGCAAGAACGGCCGATACTGAAAATAGGATCGCCCTGCGGCACGGGCACGGACCGAAACCCCGCGTACCACCATGGCAGGGCGTTCCGAAAACGCCGGACCGGATACCACCCCCCGCGGCAGGATTGAGGCCAGGATGCGGTGCCTCACGGCCTTCGGCGAACGCATCGCCGCGAAACACGCTGATCGCCGAGATCCAGATCCGTGTCGCCCTCTCGAACCTCTTCAACGCACTCGGCACCGCCCAGATCGGCCGCGTCACCTGAGACCAACCGCGAAAGGAGAGCTCACGCCCCAGTCCGCAGTTGCGCAACGATGCCATCCGTACTCCTGCCCAATCAAACGCCAATTGCCAACCCGCCCCATTGCCGTCCCCCCCGGCGGCAGGCTAGCGTCAGCGCACACGCAAACCCCCGAGGCCCCCATGAAAATCGGCATCCTGCAGGCAGGCCCCCTTTCGCCTTCGATGATTTCAGACCACGGCGACTATCCCGACCTTTATGCCAACCTGCTGAAAGATCAGGGATTCACCTTTGCCAACTGGCGTGTCATGGACATGGTTTTTCCGGACAGCGTGACCGACTGCGACGGCTGGCTCATTTCCGGATCGAAATTCGGCGCCTATGAGGACTGGCCGTTCATCGCCCCGCTGGAACAGTTCATCCGCGACGCGATAGAGGCCGATGTGCCGGTTGTGGGAGTCTGTTTCGGCCATCAGATCATCGCGCAGGCCCTTGGTGGGCGGGTCGAGAAATTCGGCGGTGGCTGGTCGGTGGGCCGGGTCAGTTACGATTTCGGCGGCACGCCGCAGGCGATGAACGCCTGGCATCAGGATCAGGTCACGGCGCTGCCCGAGGGTGCGACGATCGTGGCGCGCACGGATTTCTGTGCAAACGCCGCGCTTTTGTATGGCAGGCGCGCCTATTCGGTGCAGCCGCATCCGGAATTCACCCCCGCCTTTACCGCCGATCTGGCCGAGGTGCGCGGTCGCGGAACGGTGCCCGATGGCCTGCTCGACCGGGCCATCGCCGACACGTCCCTGCCGGTCGACAACGCCGCCGAGGCACAGCGTATCGGCAACTTTTTCCGCTCGCGAACCCTCTCGGACGCGAGGGCACCCGCATGAGCTGGCTGAGCGACATCCCCGAGGCCGCCCGCGCCTATATCGACGCCAACGGTTTGGACGAGGTGGAATGCGTGATCGCCGACCTGCCGGGCATCGCCCGCGGCAAGGCCGTGCCGGCCGCGAAATGGGAGCGGCAAAAGTACTTTCACCTGCCCAATTCCATTTTCTTTCAGACCATTACCGGCGACTGGGGCGAGGCCGCGGGCCCCGGCGGATTCACCGAACCCGATATGACCCTGCGCCCGGATCTGAGCACCGTCACCGCCGCCCCCTGGGCCGCCGACGGCACCTTGCAGGTGATCCACGACGCTTTCGATACCAAAGGCCGCCCGGTGCCGTATTCGCCCCGCAACGTGTTGCGCCGGGTCCTCGATCTGTACGCCGCACAGGGCTGGACGCCGGTGATCGCGCCGGAAATGGAATTCTACCTCGTCGGCCGCAACATCGATCCCGCGAAACCGATCGAACCGATGATGGGCCGCACCGGGCGCCCCGCGGCGGGCCGTCAGGCCTATTCGATGAGTGCTGTCGACGATTACGGCCCCGTCATCGACGATATCTATGAATACGCCGAGGTGCAGGGCATCGAAATCGACGGCATCACGCAGGAGGGCGGCGCGGGCCAGCTCGAGATCAACCTGATCCACGGCGATCCCATCGCATTGGCCGATCAGGTATTCTATTTCAAACGCCTGCTGCGCGAGGCGGCCCTGAAACACAATTGTTTCGCCACGTTCATGGCCAAACCGATCTCGGGCGAGCCGGGGTCTGCGATGCACGTCCACCACTCCGTCCTCGATGCCAAGGGCAAGAACATCTTTACCGGGCCCGGCGGCGGCGAGACGGATGCGTTCTTTCACTTTATCGGCGGGCTGCAGGAACATATGCCAAGCGTCATCGCGATCATGGCGCCCTATGTGAACAGCTATCGCCGGTATGTGCGCGACCATGCCGCCCCGATCAACCTCGAATGGGGGCGCGACAACCGCACCACCGGCATCCGCATTCCGGTTTCGGACCCCTCTGCGCGCCGCATCGAAAACCGGCTGGCGGGTATGGATTGCAATCCCTACCTGTGCATCGCCGCCTCGCTGGCGTGCGGCTATCTCGGCCTCGTCAACGAAATCCGCCCCGACAAACGCTATCGCGGCGACGCCTATGACAGCGAGGCGGAAATTCCGCAATCGCTTGGCGATGCCCTCGATCTGTTCGACGCGGCCACAGAAATGCACGACGCGCTGGGACCGGAATTCGCGCGGGTCTATTCGATCGTCAAACACGCCGAATATTCCGAGTTCCTGCAGGTGATTTCACCATGGGAACGCGAACATCTGCTGCTGAACGTCTGATGCGTCGGGGAGATCGATGAACCCGCTGTATCGCAACGACAAACAGGGGCAGTACCCACCGTCCTGGTATGCCGACACCGCCGACATTCCCGCGCCGCGCGCCCCCCTGACCGGCGACAGACATGCGGATGTTGCGGTGGTGGGCGCGGGGTTCACCGGGTTATGGGCCGCGCTGACGCTGGCGCGGCGCGGCATGAACGTCGTGGTTGTGGATGCGCACCGGGTCGGTTTCGGCGCCTCGGGGCGCAATGGCGGTCAGGTGGGGTCGGGCTACAATCCCGGTCAGGCCTGGATCGCGGGCAAACTGGGCGTCGATGCGGCCCGCACCCTGTGGGAACTGGCCGAGGACGCCAAGACCCAGCTCCGCGATTTCTGCGCCGCCCACGCGCCGGAGGCCGCCTACACCCCCGGCGTCGCCTACGGCGCCTACAGCCGGTCCGAGGCCGAGACCGCCCGTGTCGCCACCGACCGGATGGCGGCCACCTATGGCTATGATCAGGCCGAGACGCTGGACGAGGACGCGATGCGCGCCCTCGTTAAAACCCCGCTCTACAAGGGCGGCACCCTCGACATGGGCGCCGGTCACATCCACCCGCTCAATTACGCGCTGGCCCTCGCCCGCGAGGCCGAGGCGGCAGGTGCCACGATCTTCGAAAGCACGGAAGTCACGAAGATTACCCCCGGCACGCCCGCCACACTGGCCACCCGACAGGGCCGGATCACCGCCGATCACGTCATCCTTGCGGGCAACGGCTATATGCCGCCGGGAATCGAGCCGCAGACGGCGGCGCGCGTCATGCCGATCAACAGCTTTATCGCCGCAACAGAACCGCTGCCGGATCGCTGGCAGGAGGTGCTGGCGCGCGACATCGCCGTGGCCGACAGCAAGTTCGTGGTCAACTATTACCGCTTTACCGCCGACCGCCGGTTCCTGTTCGGGGGCCGCGAAAGCTATTCCATCGGCTATCCGCGCAACATCGACGGCGCCCTGATCGCACGGATGACGGCGCTGTTCCCGCAACTGACGGGCACCCGGATCACCCATAGCTGGGGCGGCACGCTGGGCATCACCATGACACGGGTGCCCGCCGTGTTGCGCGTCGCCCCGAATATCCTGTCCGGCGCCGGGTTTTCCGGACACGGCGTGGCCCTTTCGGGCATGGCCGGGCGCGTCATGGCCGAGGCGACCTGGGGTCAGGCCGCACGCCTCGATGCGATGGCGGCCCTGCCGACGCCGCGCTTTCCGGGCGGTGCGACACTGCGCGCGCCGCTCCTGACGCTTGCGATGACGTGGTACGCGCTGCGCGACCGGCTGGGCATCTGAACGCGCCGACAAGCCAGGGCATGGATTTTTCTTGCCCCAAGTACTCCCGCCGGAGGCTCCGACGACAGCGGCCTGGCGCTGCAACCTGCTTAAACGCGCCTTACTTGCCCATCTTGTTGATCATCGACTGCAGCGTCGCGAACTGCCGTTTGATCTCGTCCAGATCGTCGGCTTCACCGGCTGATTTGCCCGGTTTCGCACCTGATTTCGGCGCACTTCCGGCGCCGGGCGCCGTGCCGGTCAGACCGCCCGGTATTCCGCCCGCAAGTCCTCCCGCCATCGCCTTGAGGAACGCCTCCTGCTGGGCGCGCATCGCCTCGAACCCGGGCATCGCGGCAAGCGGATTGGATTTGGTCATGGTTTCCAGCGCCTTGGACTGTCCCTCGCGCAACATCTCGAACGAATGGGCAAGGAACTGCGGCACGACGCTCGCCGCCTGACTGGTATAGCTGCGCACGAGATCGGTGAGCACGTCGACGGGCAAAACGCTCTCGCCCCGGCTCTCATGTTCGGCGATGATCTGAAGAAGGTACTGACGGGTCAGGTCGTCACCCGATTTCAGATCGACGATCTGCACTTCGCGCCCCTCGCGGATGAAAATCGCGATGTCTTCGAGTGTGACGTAGTCGCTCGTCTCGGTGTTGTAGAGGCGGCGGCTGGCATAGCGCTTGATCAACAGCGGTTTCGCCACAGAATTGGTGCTCGCGGCCACGGCCACCCCCTTTTGCGTGTGTCTGCCCCAAGCCTATGACGACACCACAGGAAAAGAAAGCACGCATGAAAAAGGGCCGCCTGCCGGAGCAGACGGCCCTTGCGGGCGGATCGGTGGGCCGTGGGCCCTGCCGGGGAGGCGGCAGTGCCGGTGGCCTCGGCCGGATCCGGGCCCGATTACTTCGCGCCGACTTTCTTGGCAGCGTTGGTCATCTCGTCGGTCGCCTTCTTGGCGGCGGCGGTTGCCTCTTCGGACATGTCCTTGCCGGCGGCCATCATCAGCTCGAGCGACTCGGTCTGTGCTTTCTTGGCGATCTCGGCAAAGGCCGCCATGTGCTCGGCGGCGGCTTCGGCCGATTGCGTCATGAAGTCGGTCATCGACTTGGCGAAATCGGCGGGCTCGGCCTTGGCCGATGCCATGTCGGAGACCTTGGCAAGGGTGTCCTGGGTCCATTTTGCCGACAGGTCGGTCGACTTTTTCGCGGCGTCGAGGGACACGGCGGACATTTTCTCGGCCAGCGCGCTCTGGTTCTTGAACATGCCTTCCATCGACTTGGTGTCGACCGGGAACGAGCCCATCATGTCTTTGAATACGGCGGTGAAATCTTGGGTCTTGGCAGCCATCGGTAAACCTCTTTCATGTTTTCCGGCGGGCATCCGCGCCCGCTGTGATGTTGTGCAGCTCTGCTGCGTCTCACGCCTGACGGTGGTGGTTGATCCCGCCTTGCTTGGCGGGGCACCGTCTTCGCTTGAGAAAGAGATAGATGCTGCATCGCAGCATTTCAAGGGGAAATGCGGCAGTGCAGCATTAATTTTCGGCGGATCTTACAAAGACCTGATTTCCTTTGGAAATACCTTCAGAACCCGCAGGCTATGGCGCATGTCACGCCGTTCCGCCCCAGGGGCGCGCCTGTTTGATGGCCAGCCGGCGCCGGGAATCGAGCTTGAATTCGACGTCCATGGCAAAGCCGGAATCGCCCCGCGCCCCGTAGAGCAGCGCGAAATGCGCCTGTATCCGCGCCAGTGCATCGACAAGCTGCTGAACCTCGCCCGCCCGCATCACCGCGGCCCCGCCCGTCAGGTTCGACACGCGGATGCGGATCGTCACGAATGGATGGATGGTCTGCAAACCGCGGTTCTCCATCACCAGAAATTCCTCGGCCACGGCGGCCACCCCGTCGACCGCGCGCGGGTTCGTCACCCGGTCCTCGCCGACCTGCACGTTGACGTAATAGCCCGGAAAGCTCTCGTAATAGAGGTTCTTGGTGATCGTCACGCCGTTGGCCGCCTCGTCGTCGAAATTGGGATGCACCAGCACACCCATGGCGCAGGCCAGATGGTCGATGCGCCAGAATTCGCGCTCCTGATACGCGCGAAACGTCCACAGGCTGGCCCAGACCTGACGGATGCTCCTCGCGATATGCCCTTCGTCGGCGCGATGGGTATAGCTGTCGTACAGCCCCGCGCCCGAAAACCCTGCCATGTCCTCGGCATTCGCCGACGATCGGCAGCGCGGCGTGACGCCCTCGCCGAACCGCGCCTGCATCGCGCCCAGTGCGTCGTACAGGTCCGCGGGCATCTCGGCTTGCTTCATCGTCTTGCGAAACCGTTTCAGGGCGTCGTCGCGCACCGCCTCGTCCGCCCGAAAGCCGGCGTCCGCCATCATCGTGGCAGCAGTCTCGTATAATCCGTTCGCCTGCATGAACCGGTCATAGAAACTGTAGGGCACGCCGAACCCCTGCGGCACGACGTCGGCCCCCAGCAGACGCAGCAATTCGCCCACGTTCGCGGTCTTGGCCCCGAAGGCCGCATGATCGGCATGGGCGATGGTGCCAAGCGCGCGGATCGCGGTGACGCTCAGATCGCGCACCGGCAGTTGCACCGTGGCGGGCCTGCGGGCGGCGTGAAACGCCTCGAGGTCGGCAAGGCGGGCCGGGCTGATCTGGATGGCATCCGGCGTCACCTCGTAGCGGACGATCCGGCCCAGGTGCGGCGCGATGCTGCCGTGGGTGCCTGCATCGCGCAGGTAGGCGTTGGGAATGTCGTTTGCCTGCGCGCGCAGGTTCACATGGCTCAGCGGGGTTTGCGGTGCGGCGGAAACAACCCCCGCGATACGCGCCAGATCGTCGGGCAGCTGCGTAAAGATCGCGATATCGGTGGCGGACGGGCGCCGGGGCGCCGACCCGTCGATCAGCCGCAGCCGTCCAAAGGTATGACCGAGGTTGAGCGGCGCGAAACGCACCGAGGCGAATATGTCGTCCGAGGTGACGACGGCCACCCCCGCGGCGGCGTAGTCGGCGGTCTCGCGTTCCGCCTGCTCGGCCTGACCCAGACCCGACGGATGATAGGCCAACGACGACGCGGCATAGGGCATCGTCGCCGCGACGAGATCGTGCGCGATGATCGCATGACGCGCCGACACGACGTCCGACGGCCAGAATTCCACCGTATACAGGCCCAAACTGCCGTCGGCCCAGGGGTAGGTCTCGTGCAGGATCACTGACCCCACCATGATATCGCGCCCCTCGTCGAAATAGGTCAGGCGATTGAACGTGGCGATGTCGAGACCGAGGCCAAGGACATCGCGGGCAAAGTAATAGTGCAGCGCATGGGTCTGGCTGTTCATGTAATACAGGCGCGGGACGTCCGTACTGCGCAGGCCGCCCCCTCTCAGCCCGACGATCACGAATTTCAACTCGCGGACGCCAAGTGCGCCGGGCACGTCGTCGCGGTGCGACAGCGCGTCGAACGCGGCACGGTCGGGCACCGCCCGGGCACCGTCGCGCGGCGCCAGCGCATCGGGCAGATCGCGCGGCGACAGCGCCTGCCCGCCTGCCCCATAGACCGGCGCGGGCGTGTCAGGCCGGTCGCGTTGCGGCACCTTTTCGCTGCGTGCCTTGGCATCGCCGCCAAAACCGGCGGGCAGCGCAGGGAAAATCGCGGCGGTCTTTAGGTGTCGGTGGGCCATCGGGTTTCCTTTACGGTTCCCTCTGTGACGCGCCGCAGTGCCCTGCCCTTGGCGGGTCCGCCAGGGTTTTCGCCTCAGGTGCCGTGCCGGACCGTCACATAGGTGCCCGGTGCGGGACCGAGGCTGGGATGTTGCGCATCGCCCGGCGCGCGGGCGGCGACCAGTTTGCCCGACCGCTTTTTCAACCACGGCTCCCAGGTGGGCCACCACGATCCTTCGTGGGCGTCGGCGGCGGCGCGCCAGTCGTCGGCCGGCACGCTCAGGTCCGGATTGGTCCAGTGGCCGTATTTCACACGGCTCGGCGGGTTGACGATGCCCGCGATATGGCCCGATCCGGCAAGGATGAACGTCTTGTCGTCCGACCCCATCTTGGCGATCCCGTCGAAGGAGGATTTCCACGCGGCGATGTGATCGGTCTCGCAGGCGATGGCACAGAGCGGCACATCCACATCGCCGATCTGCACGACCTCGCCCGCCACCGCGAACCCCGTGGTGGCGAACAAATCCGCCTCGCACAGCCCGCGCAGATATTCGACGGCCATCGCACCGGGCAGGTTCGTGCCGTCGCCGTTCCAGTACAACAGATCGAAGGCGGGCGGCGCCTGCCCCATCATGTAGGACCGGATCGCGGGCTGATAGATCAGATCGTTGGAACGCAGATAGCTGAACGTGCGCGCCATGTAGAAACTGTCGAGGATGCCAGTCTGCGTGCATTCCGCCTCGATCCCGTCGAGGAAATCGTCGTTCAGGAACACACCGACCTCGCCCTGATCGGAAAAATCGGTCAGCGTGGTGAAAAACGTTGCGGATTTCACCGATGTATCGCCGCGCTTTTTCATCACGCCCAGCGTCATCGACAGGGTCGTTCCGGCGATGCAATAGCCGATGGCATTGACCTGTCCGGTGCCCGAAATCGCCTTGGCTTCGGCGATTGCCGCAAGGAAACCGTCTTCGACATAGTCCGTCATCGTGGTTTCGGGAAAGCCTGCATCGGGGTTCACCCAACTTACCACGAACAGCGTATATCCCTGATCCACCACCCATTTGATGAACGAATTCTGCGGTTTGAGGTCGAGGATATAGAACTTGTTGATCCACGGCGGGAACAGCACGAGGGGGATCTCGCGGACTTTCTTGGTGGTGGGCGCGTACTGGATCAGCTCGAACAGATCGTTGCGGAACACGACCTCGCCGGGCGTCGTGGCAAGGTTTTCACCGATCTGAAACGCCTCACGGTCGGCGAGCGTCACGATCAGGTCGCCGTCGTGCGCCTCGAGGTCCGAGATCAGGTTCTCGAGGCCGGTGACGAGGCTTTCGCCTTCGGTTTCGGCGGCGCGCTCGAGGGCGTCGGGGTTGGTGGCGAGGAAATTCGTCGGCGAAAACAGATCGACGATCTGGCGGGTGAAATAATCGAGACGCTTCGCCTCGCGCGCATCCAGCCCCTCGACGTTTGCGACGGCACTGGTCACAGCCTCGGCGTTAACCAGATATTGTTGCTTGATGTAGTTAAAGTAGGGATGCGTGTCCCACAACGGGTTGGCAAAGCGCCGATCCCTGGGCCCGGGATCGTCGGCGGGCGGCACCACCAGCTGACCCTGCGCAAGGGCATGCTGCGCCTCGACGTAATGGGTCACCGTCTTTGACCAGAATGTCATCTGGCTCTCGATGATCTTTGCCGGGTTGGCCATCCACTCGGCCATATAGGCCGCACCGGCGCGGGCATACAAATCCGCCGACGGCCCCTGCAAGGACGAAGGCACGGCCCGCGGGGATGCAAGTGCAGAAAGTAAACGTTGGGTTAACGCCTCAATTCTGGCGACATTCCCTTCGAGCTTTGACAGGTTTTCGCCTGACAATTCATCGTTCTTGAGACTACCCGCCTCTTTATCGCCTGAATTTTTTGTTGTCATAACACACTCGACGCCCTAGTTTGCACTTGCAGCATCCGGTTGGCCCGCGGCCATGGCCCGATGACGAACACCGCAGGCCGCGTGACCGAATCCGGAGGTTCACCCGTGAAGTATATGGTTTCCTACGACCTGATGGAAAGCATGCGAAATGCAAACCAGTGGATGGGCGCCTCGGCGCGCGCTCTGGGCAATTTCCCGATGATGGCCATGACGGGTAACCCCATGGTCGAATGGATGAAAGCCTGGGGAGAGGTGACTGAACGGTCGTTCAGCCGCATGTCCACCAAGCCCGACTGGAACATCCCCACCGTCGCCGGCGCTGACGGACGCGACCATACGGTCCGCGTGATGAAGGTCGTCGAAGAGCCGTTCGGAGACCTGATCCACTTCAAGGTCGCGGGCCGCGCGCCGAAAAAACGCCGTGTCCTGCTGGTGGCCCCGATGTCGGGGCACTATGCCACGTTGCTGCGCAAAACTGTCGTGTCGCTGATCCCCGATTGCGAGGTTTTCGTGACCGACTGGCACAACGCGCGCGATATTCCGGTCTCGGCGGGCAAATTCGACGTCGAGGATTACACTCTCTACCTCGTCAACTACATGCAACACCTCGGCAGCGACCTGCACGTCATCGCGGTCTGCCAGCCGGTGCCTCTCGCCCTTGTCGCCACCGCCTATCTGGCCGAACAGGATCCGAGCGCGCAGCCTAAATCCCTGACCCTGATCGGCGGCCCCGTCGACCCGGAGGCGAACCATACCGATGTCACCGATTTCGGCCGTTCCGTCACCATGGGCATCCTCGAAGAGACGATGATCCAGCGGGTCGGGTTCAAATACAAAGGCGTCGGGCGCAAGGTCTATCCCGGCCTGCTGCAACTGGCCTCGTTCATTTCGATGAATCAGGAGACTCACGCCCAGGCCTTTCAGGATCAGATCATGCGCGTCGTCAAAGGCGAAGCGTCCGACCACGACCGGCACAACGCTTTCTATGACGAATATCTGTCGGTTATGGACATGCCGTCGGAATTTTACCTTTCGACGGTTCAGCGCATCTTCAAAGAGCGCGAAATCGCCCGCAACGCCTTTACCGTCGCGGGCGAGGCCGTCGATATCGGCAAGATCACGAATGTCGCCGTCCACATCATCGAAGGCGAAGAGGACGATATTTCCGCGCCCGGTCAGTGCCTTGCGGCGCTTGACCTGTTGACCGGCCTGCCAAAATCCAAAAAGGCGAGCCACCTCGAAGGCGGCGCGGGACATTTCGGCATTTTCGCCGGACGCAGCTGGCGCGAGAACATCAGACCTCTGGTGCTGAAGTTCATCGATGCCAATTCAGGCGACGCCGAGGAGATCAGGCCGAAGGCCCGCCGGGTCACCCCGGCCAACAAGGACGCCCCCGCCGAGGTTGCCGCGATCGCGCCGGGCGACGCGCCGAAGGGAAAAGGCGCGATGCCCGTATGACCCCGCTCGGATAAGGCACCGTCGCCTCGCCGTCAAAACCGGTCACGCCGGCGCAGGCACGCCCCGCAACACGGGAAAATCGGCATATCGCGCGGCGCGCGTCGAGGCGCATTCACCCGGCGCGTCGCCGCGCCTGAGCAACGTGCCACGAGGGGCCACATAGCTCGCGATCTTGCGCCACGGGTCGGGGCGCCACGACAGATTGAAGGCGCAGAGTTTGGGAAAGAACCACATTTCGGAATAGGGCAGATGGTCGTGGATCCACCACGCCAGATCGCGCCAGTCGCGCCCCCGTGCGAATTGATCCGCAAACCACGGGATCACGACCGTGGCCCCCGCAACTGCCGCATGCGGGCTGTCCCAGATGTGGCATTCCTCCGGGTGATCGTTGCGGGCGCAATTCAGGTTTTGCGCGTTGCCAAAGGCATTGACCTGCGCCGAGCGATAGCCCGACCGCAGGGTCACCCGGCCGAACGTATCCTCGAGCGGATCGAGGAGCTGGCTGGCGAATGCCCTGCCCCGGTCGATCACAAGGCGGGGATTGTCGGGGACATTCGACAGCCCGTTCAGGGCGGCAATCTCGGAATACAGAAAATCGCGCAGAAAAAAGTGGCGCGACAGCCGCCTGCGACCCAGATTCTCGAGGCCGCGCATCGAGGCCGGTTTGCGCATGGCGGTCAGCCTTTGGCCGGTACGGGCCGGGAAAAACGTCTCCGACGGGCGCCATCGCTTGATGTGCACAGGGCATATGCCCCTGTCCCAAGTCGCGCCGCCGCCTTCACCCTCACGACAGGTCCGCCACGACTTCGGTCACCGCACTGCCGATAAGTGCGAGATACGCCGGTTCCGAAAACCGGTGATCGGCGCCTTTGACGAGGGTCAGCCGGATGTCCGGCCCGGTGGCATGCGCCAAAAGATCGGTCGCAACAGATTGCAACACATCGACATCCGCCGTGCCCTGCAACATCCGCACCGGAAACGGCAGTGCGAGGGGCTGGTCCATCACCAGCCGCCCCTGCGCCTCGTCGATCAGGCGACGGGTGATGATATAGGGGTCGCCGTAGTCCGACGGCAGCGCCACCTGCCCGTCCGTCTCCCATGTCGCGCGCTGCGCCGCCGTCATTTCGCGCGACAGCATCGCGACGGTAAAATCGGGGGCCGCGGCGATGGTGACGAGGCCCGCGACGCGTTCCGGCAAGGCGCGTGCGATCAGCAGCGCGATCCAGCCGCCCATCGAACTGCCGACAAGGACCTGCGGACCGGTCAGTCCGCCGAGCACCGCGCAGGCATCCTCGAACCAGTCGCCGATCGCGCCATCCTCGAATCGTCCGCCACTGGCCCCGTGACCCGAATAGTCGAACCGGGTGAACGCTCGGCCCCGTTGCGTGCACCAGTCGCGCAGATACAGCGCCTTGCTCCCTTCCATATCGGATCGAAAGCCGCCCAGAAAGATCACCCCCGGCCCCGTCCCGGGGATCGTTTCCATCGCCAGGTCGCGTCCCTGCGGGCTCGTCATCCGTATCATCCTGCGCCGATCTCCTTGGTTTACCGCATCCTGGCCGTTTGCGCGCACTGCCTCCAGCCAAAATCCGCGATAATTACGTTACCCTATTGTCACGTTACTAAAGTGTAACCTATAAGGTTCCCCATGGACATGATCTTCAAAGCTCTGAACGACCCCGCACGCCGTGCCCTTCTGGATGCGTTGCGTCTGCGGGACGGGCAAAGCCTGACCGAGCTTGAGGCGGTGCTCTCGATGAGCCGCTTTGGCGTGATGAAACATCTCGCCGTCCTCGAAGGTGCGCATCTGATCGTGACCCACAGGTCGGGGCGGTTCAAATACCACTACCTCAACGCCGCCCCGATGCAGGAGATGATGGACCGCTGGGTCGCACCTTTCCTGCAGGTGCAGGCGCGCGCCCTGATCGACATGAAACAGCAACTGGAAAGAGAGACCGATATGGGAAAGCCCGATTTCATGATGCAGACGTTCATCAGATGTACGCAGGACGCCCTGTGGGCGGCGCTGACCCGCGCCGATCAGATGGCGGCCTATCATTTCTTTTGCCGCAAGGTCACGGGGGACGCGGTTGTCGGCGAAAACGTCGATTTCCTGCGCCCCGACGGATCGGTGATGCTGCGCCAGACGACCACCGCGCTTGATCCCAAGGCCCGCATCGCGATGACGTTCGAGCCGCTGTACATGGACCCGCCCGGGGCCACGACGCACATGGTCTACCTGATCGAACCACAGGGCGACGCGTGCAAGCTGACCATCGAGCACTACGATCTGCCGACCGGCGAAACCGGCATCACCGAAGGCTGGGCGCGGCTGGCCGCGTCTCTCAAATCCTGGCTCGAGACCGGCGCTGCCTTGCGCGCGGCGGCCTGACACGACGAACCCGAAACCTCTGGATGGAGCAACCAGATGACCAAGCCCGATTTCATGACCCAGACGTATATCCGCTGCACGCAAGAGGCGCTGTGGGCGGCGTTGACCGAGGCGGACGCTTTTGCGAAATACGATTTTCTCGGCCAGACCGCCGAGCGACGGGGCGATACGTTGATCTACCGGATGCCGGACGGCACCGTCACGATGCATGCCCGCGAGATCGAGGTCGTACCCCACAGCCGCCTCGTCACGACGTTCGAGCCCAAATGGGACGACGTCACGACGCCAAGCCGCGTCGTCTATCTGATCGAGACAGAGGGCGATTTCTGCAAACTCACCGTCGAGCATCACGGTCTGAACAACGACCCCGAGGGTGGCACGGCGGATGGCTGGTATCGCTCGCTCGCCGGGATCAAGACATGGCTGGAAACCGGCAATCCGGCAAATTTCGGCGGCGCCTACCTGATGGAGGAGCACGACGGCTGACGTCCGGCTTCTTCTGGTCGAAAATATCCCCGCCGGAGGCACAGGTTGCCACCGGCGGAATCGTTTGCAGTGAGGCGCGCCCAATGCCGCGGAAAACCGCGCCGCACAGCGGCGCCCGGCCCAACGGGATGGCGCCGCGCCAGCGGCAACGACGGGCGGGAGCACCCCCCGCTTGACTTATGCCGCGCCGCCACGGAAAAGGCCGATATATACCCGCAACCGGGCGCACCTGTAGGCGCCAGACCGACGAGGAGCCCTGTCGATGGCCCAGATTTCCCTTACCTTTCCCGATGGCACAGCCCGCACCTTCGATGCCGGTATCACGCCCGCCGGTGTGGCCGCGGCCATCGCCACCAGCCTTGCGAAAAAGGCTGTTTCCGCAACCGTGAACGGCGCGCACTGGGACCTTGCCTGGCCGATCGACGCCGATGCGACCATTGCCATCAACACGATGAAAGAACAGGCGCCGGCCCTCGAGCTCATCCGTCACGATTTCGCGCATGTCATGGCGCGCGCCGTACAGACGATCTGGCCCGAGACCAAGGTTACCATCGGTCCCGTCACCGACCACGGCTGGTTCTACGATTTCGACCGCGCCGAGCCCTTCACCCCCGAGGATCTCGGCCGCATCGAGGCGGAGATGAAGAAGATCATCAACGCCCGCGATCCCGTCCGCACCGAGATCTGGGACCGCGAGCGCGCCATCGCCCACTACGAGGCGCTGGACGAGCCTTTCAAGGTCGAACTGATCGCCCGCATTCCCGAAGGCGTGCCGATCCGGATGTACTGGCACGGCGGGTGGCAGGACATGTGCCGTGGCCCGCACCTGCAACACACCGGGCAATTGCCCGCCGATGCGTTCAAGCTGATGGGCGTGTCCGGCGCCTATTGGTTCGGCGACGTCACCCGTCCGCAACTGCAGCGCATCACCGGCGTCGCTTTTGCGAACCGCGAGGACCTCAAGGCGCATCTGGTGATGCTCGAAGAGGCGGCAAAGCGCGACCACCGCCGTCTGGGACGTGAGATGGACCTGTACCATATGCAGGAAGAGGCGCCGGGCCAGATATTCTGGCACCCCAACGGCTGGACGATCTATACCACCTTGCAGGACTACGTCCGCCGCAAGCAGCGCGCCGGTGGCTATGTCGAGGTGAATACGCCGCAGGTCGTCGACCGCAAATTGTGGGAGGCCTCAGGCCACTGGGAGAAGTACCAGGATCACATGTTCATCGTCGAGGTCGACGAGAGCCGCAGCGCGGAAGGCGACAACGCCGTCCACGCCGCCGAACGGCTGGCCAATCCCAAACACACCCGCATCAACGCCCTCAAGCCGATGAACTGTCCGTGCCATGTGCAGATTTTCAATCAGGGCATCAAAAGCTATCGCGACCTGCCCCTGCGCATGGCCGAATTCGGCTCCTGTGCGCGGTATGAGCCGTCGGGCGCGCTGCACGGCATCATGCGCGTGCGCGGGTTTACCCAGGACGACGGTCACATCTTTTGCCGCGAGGACCAGATCGAGAGCGAGACGGCGGTCTACATCGATTTTCTGTCCGGCATCTACCGCGAGCTCGGGTTCGAGAGCTTCAAGGTGAAATTCTCGGACCGTCCCGAAAAACGGTCCGGCTCCGACGAAGTCTGGGACAAGGCCGAGGCGGCGTTGCTGTCGGCCACCCGTGCAGCGGGTATCGAGCCCGAGATGAACCCCGGCGAGGGGGCGTTCTATGGTCCGAAACTGGAATTCGTGCTGACCGACGCGATCGGTCGCGACTGGCAATGCGGCACGCATCAGGTCGATTTCGTGCTGCCCGACCGGCTTGACGCGGATTACATCGGCGAGGACGGCGCCAAACACCGTCCCGTCATGCTGCACCGGGCCGCCCTCGGCTCTTTCGAGAGGTTCATCGGCATTCTGATCGAAAGCTATGCGGGCAAGCTGCCTTTGTGGCTGGCACCGCGTCAGGTCGTCGTGGCCTCGATCGTGTCCGACGCCGACGACTACGTGAACGACACCGTGCAAGCCCTTAAAAAGGCTGGTATTCGTGCAGAGGCAGATATTCGGAACGAAAAGATTAACTACAAGGTCCGCGAACACAGCCTTGGCAAAGTACCGGTGATCCTCGCCATCGGCGCGCGGGAGGTGGCCGAGGGGACGGTGTCGATGCGACGGCTTGGCAACACCCGCAGCGAGGTCTTGCCGCGCGACGCGGTGATCGCGCAGCTTACCGCCGAGGCATTGCCGCCAGACCTGTCCTCTCAGGCGGACTGATCGCCGAGCAGCGCGTTGCGCACATCGGCCTTCCAGCCGATGTGCCAGACACCGTCCGCCTCGATCACGGGGCGCTTCATCACTGTCGGATGCGCGGCCAGCAGATCCTCGACCGGCATCTCCCGCGTTGCAGCGTCGAGACCGCGCCATGTTGCCGAGGCCCGGTTGATCGCGCGGTCCGCGAACTGTCCGGCAATACGGCGACGATCCTCCAGCGCGATCCCGTCCGCCCGGACATCAATTACCTGCACATCGGCGCCATCCGCCGCCAGCTCCCTCAGGGCCCGGCGGCAGGCATCGCAGGTTTTAAGCACAAAAACTCTCATTTCAGCCCCTGTTTTTGTCATGATATTGCGTATTTCCGCTTTCCGGACGTTCGCCGATTGAGGTTTGTCAGGCAAACACTACTGTAAACTTACCGTTACGGTCAGGAAGGTAACGTTGCAACCTATGCGTGTAATGCGTGTCAAGTAATCAAGGAGAATCGAATGCCTAAGGGCACCGTAAAATGGTTCAACACAAGTAAAGGGTTCGGATTCATCGCGCCTGAGGGCGGCGGCGCCGACATTTTCGTCCACATCTCGGCTGTCGAGCAATCCGGTCTGACCGGCCTGGCAGACGACATGCCGGTCGAATTCGATCTGATCGACGGGCGCGACGGACGTCAGATGGCGGGAAATATCACGCCACAGTAGACTGCGTGCCCTATAATACCGGGCGCCTGCGCCCGCGGCCAGCAAGACGTCCGAAAACCGGGCGTTCCGATGACAGACACAGGCAGCGATCCTTGGGGAAGCGGCACCTAGGATCCGGCGATGAGAGCCTGAAATTCCCGCCATTCCCCCATGCTCATGCCCGATGCCTCCTGCGTGACCTGCTCGCCGGCAATCATCTTGCGCACCGCATCAAGGCCCCTGGCGGACAGTTGCGCGGCGCCCAACCGGTAGTCGGCAAACGCGCCGTATGCCGCGGGAACCCAGTCCGCGACAATCGCACACAGCACCTCGGCATAGACCCGGATCTCGTACTGTGCATGAGGATCGGCGCGCAAGCGCAGGAAATGAAACAGATTATGCAGATCGACCTTCCAATACCACTGGGTATAGATATTGGCCGGCAGGTTCATCCGCGCAAGTTCGCGCGCGAGGCCCTGCTTGCCACCTTCGGTATCGGAGGTATCGGTGATCATTTCTTCGTAGTGGTCATAAGTCCGGGTCGCATCGCCTTTCAGGATCTCGAGAACCCGCGCTGATTCATCTGCCGTCAACGCCGCCCCCCGGCCCTGATTGTTGACGACCGACTGCGCCGCAAGATCCTGGGCGCGGGGAATATAGAATTCGCGGTCGAGGATCGAATAGCGGGCGGAATATTCATTCACGTTGGCGGTGCGATGCCGGATCCACTGGCGCGCGACGAACACCGGCAGTTTCACATGCAGCTTGACCTCGCACATCTCGAACGGTGTCGAATGCCAGTGGCGCATCAGATAGCGGATCAGACCTTCGTCATTCTGCACCGATTTCGTGCCCCGGCCATAGCTGACCCGGGCTGCCTGGCAGATCGCGGCATCGTCGCCCATGTAATCGACGACGCGGATGAACCCGTGATCGAGGACGTCATGGGCGCGGTACAGGTGTTTTTCCATCCCCGGCGCCGTTGCGCGAAGAGTTTGCTGCGGCAACGCGCGCTGAGCGTCGATTTCGGCGCGCTGGTCGGGGGTCAGGGGCATCTTGGCAGCTCCGGTCGGTCGGATATGTTTTTGGCGTTAGATACCTGCCCGCGCGATTCTGAAAGGTCGCAGTGCAGGACGGGACATCGCAGACCGGGACGGCGCTTCGTGCGCCGCACGGACCGATTCGTGGCAGGGATGAGACAGGCCGCGTGAAGGCGCCCGTGCGGCTCCGGTGAACGATTGACCGACCGTATTCTGGCCGGTAGCGTCCGAAAAAACAGGCGCAACAGGGGCTTTTGCATGAAACATCTTATGGCGACGGCGGCGCTGATGGCATTGTTGGCCGGGTGCAACGGCACTCAGCCGTTCGCCGACGACGG
This sequence comes from uncultured Alphaproteobacteria bacterium, assembly GCA_963761735.1. GTDB lineage: Bacteria > Pseudomonadota > Alphaproteobacteria > Rhodobacterales > Rhodobacteraceae > CAVXHQ01. The sequence goes on along the minus strand of CAVXHQ010000001.1, from coordinate 27,898 downwards.
TGCCGAAACGGATGGCGCCACCACGGATGGCGGCACCGACGGGGGCACCGACGGCGGCGACAACACCGACGGCGGCGGCGCCGATGTCGTGGATCCGCTCGACACCGGAACGATCCGCCCCGGCGGAGGGCCGGAGCCCACGGCAAACACCTCTGTCACCCGTCTCGAGGCACGCAACGACGTCAGCGGCGGGTTCGTCTCTTCTGTCCGGTTCGTCCCGCCAACCGCCACGACGCCGGAACGGTTCGTCGTCGACGGCATCGGATTCGACGGCGGCAATGTGTATTCGCCGGGCGATCCTGTGGGGTCTCTCAACGGATATTCGGTCTACGAGGCCGACATCACGGCGTCCGACGCCGTCACGGGCGAAAGCATCAACCAGATCGGCCCCTACCGCGCCATCTATGGCGTCAGCCCGAACAGTACGGACGATAACCTGCCGCGCACGTCCTTTGCCGTGATCCGGACGGGCGGCTATGTGAACTATGGCTTCGGCGGCTTCCTGTACGAGCGCAACGGCACCGTCACGCTGCCCGATGTGGGTCAGGCGGTATTTTCGGGCGACTACGCGGGCATCCGGGTTTTCGAGGGCCGGGGCGGGTTGGAATATACCACCGGCGACGCTCAGATTTCCATCGACTTCGAGGATTTCAACACCAACCGCGGTATTCAGGGCGCGATCACCAACCGACGCGCTTTCGACTCCGCCGGCAACGCGATTTCGCTCGGCAGCAGCGAAGGCGATCTTGTGCTGCCCGAATTGCGCGTCGTGATCGAAGGTATCGCGCCGACCCTGCGCGAAAACGGTGAAATATCGGGGGCGATATCCAGCTTTACCACCGGCGCCGACGGCAACTTCGAGGAATACGAGACCGGTGAGTATTACGGCATCCTTGCCGGCGATGCGACCGCCGCAGAGGGCGGCGAAATCGTCGGGATCGTGGTCGTCACCTCGGAAGATCCACGATTCGAAGTCACGGTTCAGGAAACCGGCGGCTTTATCCTGGCGCGCGGCGCCGGAAATTAGGATGCGCCCACACAGTGTTCTGGGCGCGCTGCTCCTTGCGGCATCCGCCGTCGTGGCCGGGCCTTTCGTGGCAGGTCCGGTCGCGGCGCAGGACGTGGCAGAGGGCCCCGACCGGACCCTTGCAACCGGCGTTTCAGTGCAGGTCGACACGATCCGGCGGTTTGCGGCCGAGGCGCTTCAGACACGCAGATTTGCCGAAGCCGCCGCCTTTGCCGAGGCGCTGTTGCAGCGTGACGCGCAGGATACGCTGGCGCTGACGGTGCTGGCGCAGGCCGCGTTCGAACTTGGCGATTTCACCCGGGCCCGGCAGGTGGCGGCGCGCCTGTACCGGGCGGCAAGCGCTGACGAGCAGACCTATGGCTATCGCGCGACGCCGTCGGACGAACGGCGCTACGGTGCCGCCCGTCTTGCCGCCCTTGCCGCCCTGAACGAGGATCGCCCGACACTGTCGTCCTGGTGGCTTCGCCGCGCGCTTGACCGTTGCGCCCACCCCGCAAGAGGCCGCACGCACCCGCGCGGATGCCGCCGGCGTGCAGCGCAGCAACCCGTGGTCGACGAGCGTCGAGATTTCGTTCGCGCCGTCCAACAACGTCAATGGCGGTGCGCAAAGCGCGGACTTTGAGATCGACAATATCGCCCTGCCGGACTTTTTGACCCAGGGGTCGATCAGCCGCGCGGGTCAGGCCCTGTCCGGCTGGACCGGCTATGCCGATCTGCGCACGCGCTACCGGTTTCAGCAAAACCGCGAGAGCCGGACGTCGGCGGGCGTCAGGGTGCGTTATCAGGCCTCGAGGCTGTCGGACGCGGCGCGGACGTTCCTCGATGCAGGTTCCGAGGCGGATCGGGCCTTTGACGACAGCGATCTGACGAGCGCGCTTGTCGAATTCAGTCTCACCCATGACCGGGCTGCGACAAACGGCACGGTCGGGCTGTCCGCGGTGATCGGTGCTGCCTGGACACAGGGCGATTATGGCTATTCCTATGCGCGGATCTCGGCCAACCGGTTGTATCGCCTTGACGAAAACGACGCGGTGCGGGGCTCTGTCTTCTATGAGCGGCGCATCGATACGGCGCAATTTTACGAGGACAACACGCGCTATGGTCTGCAGGCATCGTGGATACACGGCTTTGCCGGTGGCGCGCGGGTGTCGTCGACGCTGGGCTATACCGTGACGGAAAGCCCGAATACGCAATTGGCCGAAGAATCCGCGACGGTCGTTCTGACCTATAATCCCGCAGAGGCGATCGGCCCTGCCCTGCTCAGTCTGAGCCTTGGTGCGGAATTGACGGAAGTTCCGGACTATCAGTTCTTCGGCGCGAACATTCCCGGCGGCCGCGAGGATCAGCGGTATTTCGTGACCGTCGATGCCTTTTTCCCCGAGTTCAGCTATGCCGGGTTTGCACCCGTCGTCACCTTCGATGCCAGCACCGCCGACAGCAACGTCAGCCGGTTCGATCGTGAGGATTATGGCATCGGGGTCAATTTCCGGTCGACGTTCTGACCCTTCTGACAGTGGTCCGGATCTCGGGACGTGCTAAATTTTCACTACGCCCGGTTTAGGGCACCGCCAAGGAGACATTCGATGCCACTAAAATATCTGCACACCATGGTCCGTGTGAAGGACCTCGACGCAACGATGGCGTTCTTCAGGCTGCTGGGTCTCGAAGAGACGCGGCGCATGGACAGTGAGGGCGGGCGGTTCAGCCTGATCTTCATGGCGCCTCCGGGCCAGCCGGAATGTCCTGTCGAGCTGACCCATAACTGGGACGGCGACGACGGTCTGCCCAGCGACGGACGGCATTTCGGCCATCTGGCCTACCGGGTCGAGGACATCTACGCCACCTGCCAGATGCTCATGGACAACGGCGTGACGATCAATCGCCCGCCGCGCGATGGGCACATGGCCTTCGTGCGCTCACCCGACAACATCTCGATCGAGCTGTTGCAGGAAGGCGACGCTCTGGAAAAGGCAGAGCCCTGGGCCTCGATGGAAAACACCGGCCACTGGTAAACGCCGGACGCGGGCGGGGTTTGCGCCGTCTCAGACGGTACGGCAGGCGGGACGGAGCGGCCCCCTCAATAGATGTAGCGGATCTGGTCGGACCAGTACCGCTCGATCCGGCGCAGCGACGTCGTGATGTCATCGATGCCCTGATGGTCGATGACGCCGCGCGATATCAGGCCCTCTGCGTGGCCCGAGAACAGCTTTGACACGATATCGCGGATGCGGCGCCCCTGCTCGGTCAGTTTTACCCGCACGGACCGCCGGTCGATCTCGCAGCGCTGGTGGTGCATGAAACCGTTTTCGACCAGTTTCTTGAGATTGTAGCTGACGTTCGAGCCCTGATAGTAGCCGCGCGATTTCAACTCGCCCGCCGTCACCTCGTTGTCGCCGATGTTGAACAAAAGCAGCGCCTGCACGGCGTTGATTTCGAGGACACCGACGCGTTCGAATTCGTCCTTGATCACATCGAGCAGCAGGCGATGCAGCCTCTCGACGAGTGTCAGCGCATCGAGGTAGCTCGTCATGAAAGCCGCATGCTGCCCCGGCAGCATCGGCGTGTCCATTTCGGTATGAATGCTCATGCCTGTCGTCTCCGTCTGTTCGGTTGCGACTTGGTTAGGCCGCAATGACCAACAAGCGGTTAAGTCAGTCGAAAAGCGTCACTATTTGGCAGCTTCATTTGCGCGAATTTGATCTAATATTGCCCGGTTAAACTACGACAACCCGACATTTAAACTACGACATCCCGACATGGCGCAAACGCCCGGCTAGGGCCGGGTCACGCCCTGCGCGCCTGCCGCGATGTCGGCCACCAGCGGCGCGAATTCGGACGGCGCCGGAGTACGGCCACAGATCCACGCGTAGATATCGTGATCGCTCTCGTCGAGCAGACGGTCGTACAGGGCCACGTCCGCATCGCCGAGGTCCGACAACCGGGCTGTCGCGTAGGCCTGCAAAATAAGGTCCATTTCGCGGATGCCGCGCCGCATGGACCGCATCCGCAGCCGTTTTTCAGCCACCGGGCGGGTCTCGGACATCAGTGGTCGTCTCCGGGCAGCAACTGGCGCAACCTGCGTTCGATCCCCGCAAGTTTGCGGTTCACGGCGCCCAGTTCGGCCCGTGCGGCGGCGAAATCGTCGATCAATGCGGCGTGAAGGCCCGCGCCATCGGCGATACCATCGCTCTCGTCGGCCAGAGGCCCGGTGCCCTGCCCGGTCATCAGCCAGATCAGCGGCACGCCCATCATCCCCGACAACAGGGTCAGACGATGCGCGCGCGGCGCGCTGCGGTCCTCTTCCCAGTTGCGCAGGGTAGCGGTTTTCACCCCCAGCTTGCGCGCCAGCACCTTGCGCCGCAGACCGGCACCCTGTCGCGCCGCAACAAGGCGGTCGCCGAAGGTGGCGCTGTCCTCACCATACTCAAGGAGTGTATCGGTCCCGGTCTCGGCGTCGTAGCCTGCCATCCCGTCGCCCGGTTTCCCGTTCGGCATTTCGGTCTTGCCCATGTCCAGCGTCCCATCCCGCTTGCCTGCATTCAGGCCCCGACATATGACACGGGCATTGCCTGAAACGCCAGCCCCGGGGGGCCCGCCATGCCGTTCCTGTCCGACACGCTTGCCCGCGTCAAACCGTCGCCGACCATTGCCGTGACGACGCGCGCCGCAGAACTCAGGGCTGCGGGCCGCGATATCATCGGCCTCGGCGCGGGCGAGCCGGATTTCGACACGCCGCAGCGGATCAAGGACGCCGCGATCCGGGCCATCGCAGAGGGCCGCACCAAATACACCGCCGTGGACGGCATCCCGGAGCTGAAGCAGGCGATCTGCGACAAGTTCGCGCGCGAGAACGGGCTGACCTATGCGCCCGGCCAGATCACCGTCGGCACAGGCGGCAAACAGGTGCTGTACAACGCGTTCATGGCAACGCTCAATCCGGGCGACGAGGTGGTGATCCCGGCGCCCTACTGGGTCAGCTATCCCGACATGGTCCTGCTGGCGGGCGGCACGCCGGTGGTGGTGCCCTGCGGCATGGACAGCGATTTCAAACTGACGCCCGCGGCCCTCGAGGCGGCGATCACGCCACACACCAAATGGTTCTTGTTCAATTCGCCGTCAAACCCGACCGGGGCCGCCTATTCGCGCGACGAATTGCGCGCGCTGACCGATGTGCTGATGCGCCACTCGCATGTCTGGGTGATGTCGGACGACATGTATGAACACCTGGTGTTCGACGATTTCGAATTCACCTCTCCCGCGCAGGTGGAACCCGGGTTGTTCGACCGCACCCTGACCGTGAACGGCGTGTCAAAGGCCCATGCGATGACCGGCTGGCGCATCGGCTATGCGGGCGGGCCGGTGGCACTGATCCGCGCGATGGCCAAGGTACAGTCGCAATCGACGTCGAACCCCTGTTCGATCAGTCAGTGGGCCGCCGTCGCCGCCCTGACCGGTCCGCAGGATTACCTCGACACCAACAAGGCGCTGTTTCAGCGCAGACGCGACCTTGTGGTGTCGATGCTGAACGCGGCGGACGGCATCGCCTGCCCGACGCCTGCGGGCGCGTTCTATGTCTATCCCGACATTTCCGCCTGCATCGGCAAGGTCTCGGCGGCGGGTACCGCGATTGCCGACGACGCGGCCTTTGCCGCGGCCCTGCTCGACGAGACCGGGGTGGCGGTGGTGTTTGGCGCGGCCTTCGGGGTTTCGCCGAACTTTCGCGTCAGCTACGCTACGGCGGACGATGTCCTGGAAGAGGCGTGCCGCCGTATCCAGACGTTCTGCGCGGGACTTCGCTCGCCCCGAGAGGACCAGCAATGACCCGCGACCGGGTGACCGCAAACCTGCCTGCCCGTGACATGAGCGCCACGCAGGCGTTCTATACCCGCCTCGGCTTTGCCTGTGTCTATCGCGACGATGGCTGGATGATCCTCAAACGCGGCCCCTTCGAGGTCGAGTTCTTTCACCATCCCGACCTCGATCCCACGTCGAGCTGGTTTTCCGCCTGTTTGCGCTGCGCCGATATCGCCGCCCTGTTCGCCGAATTCGCCGCAGCGGGGCTGAACGACGACCCCGGCGCCCTGCCCCGCCTCACCGCCCCCGAACCGGCCCACGGACCGGTGCCGGCGATGTTCGCGCTGATCGACCCGAACGGATCGCTGATCCGCTGCCTGCAAGAGGCCCGCTGATGGGTGCCGATCTTCCGGAGTTTTATTTTCGTGTCCGCGAGAACGGGGCTGCGGTGTTTCGCGTCGATACCGAAAACCGCCAGCGCCGGATCGAAATGGACCAGATCGCCGTGGTCAACGTCCGCAACGGCGATATCAAACCGCACGGTGACCGGATCCTGAACGTGCATGAGATCGCCACGATCAAAGAGTGGATGCTTGACCGCATGGCCCTGCTGGCGCAACGCGATATCGATGACATCCACCGCGCCGTCGACTACCTCAACATCACGACGCAATGGGCGCAATCGAAGGCCAGCGACGCGCAACTCGAGGATGTGACCGACGCGCTGCTGCTGGCGATGCACGACCTGCGGTCGCTGCTGGTGCGCAAAAAGGCGGATCGTCTGATGCGCGACGAGGAGGCGACGGCGCAGAACGACTGACACCGCGATCAGCGCGCAGCGGCCGTCCCGCCGATCCGGCTGGAATGTGCCCAGAACCGCCAGCCGAGCAGCAATGCCGCCATCGCCAGGCCGACCGTCAGCCCGAGCCACAGGCCGACCGGACCCCAGCCCAGAACGAAGGTCATGACATAGCTTGCGGGCAGGCCGATGACCCAATAGCTGAAGATCGCCATCGCCATCGGCACGGCGGTATCCTGCACCCCGCGCAAGAGCGACAATGCCACGATCTGTGCTGAATCGACGAACTGGAACAGCGCCGAAACCATCACCAGCGTCACCCCGATCTGGATCAGGGCGGCGCGCTGCGGCTCGTCCGGGTCGATGAACAGCGAGACCAGCGGTGCCGGGAACAGCAGGAACAGCGCTACGGTCGCAAGGCCAAAGCCGAACGCCACGCCGAAGGCCACCGCCCCGCCGCGCCGCAATCCGGCCTCGTCCCGTCGACCGTAGGCGTTGCCCGCCCGGATCGTCACCGCCTGTGACATGCCGACGTGAAACATGAACATCAGCGAGACCAGTTGCAGGGCGATGCCATGCGCCGCCAGCGGCAGCTCGCCGATCCAGCCCATCATGACGGAAGAGCCGGTGAACAACCCGCCTTCGGCAAAGGACGTGAGACCGATCGGCACCCCGAGGCGAAAGACGCGGGCCAGCGCCTCGCCGTCGGGGCGCCAGAGGCGGCGGAACAGGTCTGCCTGCGGCAATTTCCACTGCACATAGGCCGCGATCACCACCAGCTGCACGATCTGGATCACCACCGAGGCGATGGCCGCGCCCCGAATGCCCAGTTCGGGCGCGCCCCAGTTGCCGAAGATGAGGGCATAGTTCAGCCCGGCGTTCAGAACGACGGCGACCAGCGTGATCCACAATTGAAACGCCGTCAGCCCGTTGGCCGACAGATAGCCCCGCAGCGCGTTTGCCGCGAGTGCCGGAAACATCCCCCAGACGGCGATGCGCAGGTACTTTTGCCCCTCTGCCGATACGTCCGCCGTCTGACCGATGGCCAGCAACATCGCCTCGCCCCGCCACAGGGCGGCGGCGGCAAGGGCACCGTAGATCAGGCTCAGCCACAGGGCCATGCGGGTGACGCGCCGCGCGCGCGTGTCATCGCCGGAGGCAAGCGCCTCGGCCACCACAGGCGGCACCGCGTTACCGAACCCCGCGCCGACGATAAAGGTCACAAACCAGATCGAGGTGGCGATGGTGGACGCGGCAAGGGCGGTGACGGAAAACCATCCCAGCATGATCGTATCGGTCATGTGGATCGCAAACGCCGCCACCGTCGAGCCGACGAGCGGCAGTCCGAGCGCCAGAAGCCGCGTCGCGTGGACGCGGGGGAAAGGTCGAATTGCGCGGGTGTCGACGTTACAGGCGTGATTGTCATGCCGGTGCCCTACGCCCGGCGTTGCGCCGGGTAAAGTGGTGGCATGACGCCTACAGCGCCTGCCAGAGAAGCTGACCCGCCACCGCGACGACGACCGCGCCCGCCAGCACCTCGATCAGCGCCAGCATCCGGGCCACGCCGGTGCCGGTTGCCGCCTGCATCAGCGCGCTTTCGCGCAGCGACACCGAGGCCACCGCCACCAGCACGGTGATCGTCGCGGTTCCCAGGCCCATGACGAACGCCCCGGCGATGCCCGCCGCATCGAGGCCCAGACGCCAGGTCAGGATCAGCAGGAACAGCGCCCCGGTGCAGGGTCGCACCGCGATCACGCCGATCACCATCACCGCGTCGCGCAGCGAGCGGACCGATGCCGCCTGATCCACCGATGGCCCGTGGGCGTGGCCGCAGCTGCCGTCATGCCCGCCGTCATGGTCGTGCCCCTGATTGTGTGTCGCCGCGGGGATGCGGCGGGCGGTTCGCCAGACACCCCGGACGCCCCGTCCCAAAAGCCACAGACCCAGACCGCCGATCAGCGCATAACTCAGCTGCGCCATGGTGCCGTCGGCGAGGCCCTGCATCTGTTGGCGGCTGTATCCCAGCAGGGCGATGCCGCCATAGACGAGCACGACGGCCATGGCCGCCTGCACCAGCGAACTCGCCGCAGCGAGGCCCGCCAGCCGCCGCAACGGCACCCGGCGCCCCAGACCATAGCCACCGATCACCACCTTGCCGTGACCCGGACCCGCCGCATGAAAAAACCCATAGGCAAAGCACAGCGCCCAAAGGCCGGTCATCGCCCCCACCTCACCGGCGCGCAGGGCGCGCAGGGCCGCAGCCATCGCGTTCTGCACGTCGTGCTGGGCCTGTGCCGCCGCGCGCGCGATCGCGTCCTGTCCGCCAAATCCCCAGATATACAGGGCCGCCGCCAGCGCCAGCGCCGCCATTGTCCAGGTCGCGAGACGCAAGAGGCCGGTGACACCGGTCATGGCGAAGGCGAACACGTCACGTTGACGGTGTCGGTAAAGGCGGCGCCCACTGCGGGAAACTCTTCGTCCACGCCGACATCGCCCGGGTCGCGCCCGCCGAGCAAGGTCTGCACGAGGGACGACGCCGCCTCGTAGTCGGCCTTTTGCAACGTCGCGCGACAGCCTTCGGGGCCGTCGACGGTGATATCGTCCGCAATTTCATAGGCGACGTAATAATAGGGGTCGAACACCTGCACCGCAAAAGGCGCCGCCACCGGCACGACAGGGCTGCGCAGATGGCTCTCGAAAACGATGCCGTCGGTCATCGCGGCGCTCGCCCCCTCGCGAGGCCCGAGGACGGCCTCGGACCCGTCGCTGCGCAAGACCGTCAGATCACCCGTAAAATCGAGGGGCCAGTCGAGGACGGCGGCCGTAAGGATCTCCGACTCTTCGGGCGTCAAAACCAGATCGCCGTCCATGTCGATGTCCAGATCGGTGGTCAGCAGCAGCGAAAACAGGTCGTCGTATTCCCACACCAGCCGCACCGCCGTCAGCGCCCCCTCCGCGTCGAGGGTAACGGATACCGTCGCGCGCACGAAGATGTGCGGATGGGCATCGGCGATCGAGGGGGCGACGGCAAGAGCCGCGCCAAGGACGAGATGTTTCATGAAGCCCGATTTACGCCAGCCAACCGGCCCCCGCAATGGACGGCGCGCATCCGGACCGGCATCGTTACGCCGACCGTCGCTGGCGCGTACATGTGCGACGGGCCAAGCGCCGAGGTGCCCGTTACCGATGTCCAACGCTCACTTTGACCCTCCGCATCGGCGCCGCCGAGGGAGCTTTCTTCCGTGTATCTGTTTTTATACAATAAGTTACAATTCTTACCTAATTCATTGCATTAAGTAAGGCGCCCAACATAATGTATTTGTATTATATTAGGCCTCGTAGGGGCGTCCATGCAGCCCACGACATGCGGGATCAGGCATCCATCAGATGCCGCCAGCCATGTTGCGGTGCAAATCCGACCAGACGTCTGGCCTTGGCGATGGAATAGAACGTCTCGTGCCCTGACATCGGCGTCTTGATCGGCACCCCGTCATAGAACGTCGCCGCGATCTCTTCCGATGGCATTCCTACGGAGGTATCGCCGTTGGCGACGTTGAACACCTCGTACCCAAGACCGTCCGTGCGCAGGCAACACTCCACCATATGCCCCAGATCGCGCGCGTCGATATAGCCAAAGATATTGCGCCGCCGCAGCGATGCATCGGCACAGAATGCCGGAAATTTTTCCTCGTACTCAGAGGGTTCGATGACGTTGTTGATGCGCAATCCATAGATGTCGATGCCCGTGCGCGCCTGAAACGACCGGGCGGTGGCCTCGTTCACCACCTTCGACATCGCATAGCTGTCGTGCGGCACCGTGGGGTGCTCTTCATCGACGGGGATATAGGCGGGTTTCATCTCGCCGCTGGCGAAACAGATGCCGTATGTCGTCTCGCTCGACGCGAAGATAACCTTGGGCACGCCGAGTTTCGTCGCGGCATCGAGCACGTTGTAGGTGCTGATCGCGTTGGTCTGAAACGTCGTCGTATCGGGCCGCAGCAGCAGGCTGGGGATGGCGGCAAAATGCACCACGGCGTCATAGGCCGGTGGTGGCCCGCCTGCGTCGAGGTCGCTGCCGTGGGCAAAAGACGACAGTACGTTGAACACCTGACCCGCGTTCGTCAGATCGACGCACAGATCGGCAACGCCGGGATGCCGCAGGGGCACCAGATCGACGTTGGTGACGGTGTGCCCCTGCTCCACCAGATGTGCGACGGCATAGCGCCCCGCCTTGCCCGAACCGCCTGTAAACAAAATCCGCATGTCTGCCTCTTCGATCCCTGAGTGTTTTCACGTAGACCGGTGCCGTAACGACGCGGTGCGCGCCGCACCTTGAAGACAAGGAGCCGATCCATGGGCAGACTGTATGGTGTCTATCGCAGCCGTGCCACCCGTCCGTTGTGGCTCGCGGCCGAGGCGGGGATTGCCCTCGATCTGATCCCCGTCGTGCAGGGGTACAGGCTGTCAGACCCCGGCGCCGACGGTGCCCCGATGAACACGACAACACCGGAGTTTCTGGCGCTGAGCCCGCAGGGCGCGATACCGGTCTACGAGGCCGGCGCCCTCGTGCTAACCGAATCGATGGCGATCCTGCTGCATCTGGCCCGCGATGCAGGACCGTTCGGACCGCGGGACGACGCAGAGGCCGCCCGGATGATGCAATGGGCATTCTATGCGCTGAGTGCCGTCGAGGCGCCTGCCCTGCGCATTCAATATGCCGCCGATCCGGATGCCGCGGCCCTGAAAGAGGCCGCGACCGCCCTTTCCCGGCCCCTGGCGGTGATGGACAGGCACCTGTCGGCGCAGGGGCATTTCGTCGGCGGCCGGTTCACCGCCGCCGATATCGCCGTCGCCGAATGCCTGCGGTACGCGCAGCCACGCACCGGCCTGATCGAAGGCCATGGCAGCGTTCAGCGCTGGCTGCGGGCCTGTCAGGCGCGCCCCGCCTTTGTGGCGATGATGGCGCGGCGCAACGCCGAACCGGCGGACCCCAACCCCTAGGCGCAGCGGTCCGTTTGCCTGACGCCGCCGGACCGCGCCTCCCCCTCTTTGCACATCACTGCCGGGCAGCGCCTCTGCCTTTTCGGGTGTCGCGACGGCGCGGCGCCCCGTTGCCCGTCGGCTGCGGTCATGCAAAACAGGTCACTCGGGGAAAATCGCACCAGGCGATCCGGTTTACAGGACGGGCAGAGCACATGGCGGACGATCTTTTTGGCGGCGACGGCGCGCAAACCTATGACGCCTCGTCGATCGAGGTTCTCGAGGGCCTCGAGCCGGTCCGCAAACGTCCCGGCATGTACATCGGCGGCACGGACGAGCGGGCGTTGCATCACCTCGTGGCCGAGGTTCTCGACAATTCGATGGACGAGGCCGTGGCGGGCCATGCAACGCGGATCGAGGTCGAGCTTCACGCCGATTATTCGGTGACTGTGCGCGACAACGGACGCGGCATTCCCGTCGACCCGCATCCGAAGTTTCCGGATAAATCCGCCCTCGAGGTGATCCTGTGTACCCTGCACGCGGGCGGCAAGTTTTCGGGCAAGGCCTATCAGACATCGGGCGGTCTGCACGGGGTGGGCGCATCCGTCGTCAACGCGCTGTCGGACAGCATGGTGGTGCAGGTCGCCCGCGACCGGCAGGTGCACGAACAACGGTTTTCGCGGGGCAAGCCCTTGGGGCCCGTCGAGGTCGTGGGCACGGCCACGAACTGGAAAGGCACCCGCGTCACCTTTCATGCGGACGCCGATATCTTTGGCGCGCACAGGTTCAGACCGGCGCGGCTGATCAAGATGGTCCGCTCGAAGGCCTATCTGTTTTCGGGCGTCGAAATCCGCTGGAAATCGGCGATACCCGAGGGCGACACGGCCGTCGAGGCGGTGTTCCACTTTCCCGGCGGCCTGGCCGATTATCTGGGCGAAACGCTGGGCGGGGCCACTACCTATGCGGACAAGCCCTTTGCCGGAACGGTGGAATTCGCCGGCAAATTCAACGTGCCGGGCAAGGTGGAATGGGCCGTGAACTGGACGCCCGCGCGCGACGGGTTTATCCAGTCTTATTGCAACACGGTTCCCACGCCAGAAGGCGGCACCCACGAGGCGGGCTTTTGGGCCGCGATCCTCAAGGGCATCCGCGCCTACGGCGAGCTGACCAGCAACCGCAAGGCGCGCGACATCACCCGCGACGATCTGATGGCGGGGGGCTGCGCGCTGGTGTCGTGTTTCATCGCTGAGCCGGAATTCGTGGGCCAGACCAAGGACCGGCTGGCAACCTCGGACGCCGCGCGTCTGGTCGAAGGCTCTGTGCGCGACCATTTCGACAACTGGCTGGCCGCCGACACCAAATCGGCGGGCGCGATCCTCGATTTCCTCGTGCTGCGGGCCGAGGAACGGCTGCGCCGCCGTCAGGAAAAGGAAACCGCGCGCAAATCGGCGACCAAGAAGCTGCGCCTGCCCGGCAAGCTGACGGATTGCACGTCGAAATCGCGGCACGGGACCGAATTGTTCATCGTCGAGGGGGATTCGGCGGGGGGATCGGGCAAGGGCGCGCGGGATCGCAAGACGCAGGCGCTGCTGCCGCTGAAGGGCAAGATCCTGAACGTGCTGGGCGCGGCGTCGTCGAAACTCACGACCAACGCCGAAATCAGCGACCTGTGCGAGGCGCTGGGATGCGGGATGGGAACGCGGTTCGTGCTCGACGATCTGCGCTATGACAAGATCATCATCATGACCGACGCGGACGTCGACGGCGCGCATATCGCCGCGCTGCTGATGACGTTCTTCTTTACCCAGATGCGGCCGATGATCGACGCGGGCCACCTGTATCTGGCCTGCCCGCCGCTGTACCGGCTGACGCAGGGGGCAAAGCGGCTGTATGTGGCGGACGACGCCGAAAAGGATCTGTGGATGGCCAGGGGGCTGGGCGGCAAGGGGAAAATCGACGTGCAGCGGTTCAAGGGACTGGGCGAGATGGACGCCAAGGATTTGAAGGAGACGACGATGGACCCGGCGACGCGCAAGCTGATCCGCGTGTCGTTGCAGGACGACGAGCCGGGCGAGACGGCGGATCTGGTAGAGCGGCTGATGGGCAAGAAGCCGGAGTTGCGGTTCGAGTATATTCAGGCGAATGCAAGGTTTGTGGAGGAGTTGGATGTTTAATTGCTGATGGTCAGTATTGCGCTGAGAATATGGAAATACTGCGGATTCAATCCGCCACGTTGCCGTCATCATCGTGCGACTTTGGAACATCGAACATCAATTTTATTTTCGGCGCCTTAGGGACATAGGACGTTAGCTTTTGTCCGATCTTGCTGTAGAACAGAGGCACAAAAGATTCCAGTTCGACAATGAACGTCGATTGCTGCGAGAATTTCGCACCCATTTCTTTAAGCCAGAAAACCTCAAAACCGACGACGGCGAGGTGTTCTCGATCCCGATCAACAACGGCAGGGTCAGCAATTGCCTGCCGAAGAACACAAGTTGTATCGGCACTGCGCCCGGGCCATTTGAAAGATATATAGACATCATCACTTGGCGCCGTTTCAATCTGACGCAACAGCCAATTTAGACGTGCTTTTGAACTGACCTTATCGTCGGGAGCCTTCAACGTCATCGAAACCCGGATTGATCGTCCCTTGAGATCGGCAACGATGTCAATCGGCGACGCAACATCGGGAATTTCCAACGTACTTCTCAGTGCGTTATTTTCCGATAGTGAAACGATATCAGCCTTGACCCTCTCCCCAGCAGATTGCTGGAGCTTTCTCGGCAACCTTTCGACGACCTCAACCTCGAGTTTGCGCGAAAGTTGCAATGTAAGATCACGCATCTCTTGCTGCCACGCTCGTGCAACGATATCTGTTTCCGACGATCCGATTGCTATTTTAGTACTTGTCGTTGCCCGACGGACGAGTTCTGTCCATTCTTTCGGCATTCGCGTAAAGCCCTGAACCCCCGCACTCTCGTGCGACAAAAAGCGTATAAATTCTTTCAGAAGGAAAGCCTGATTATAGTCCGCGATACCGTCATTCGTCACAAGCATATCGGCGACAGTCTGCACCTTCATCCACGACCAGTGAAAGACAGGCACCTTTAGCCTCTTATTGAGTCCGTCGGAAAGTGGATGATGCTGCGGGGACGCAGCAAAATTATTCGATAAAGTAAGTACGCAATCGATACCCTGCTCTTTCGCTAAGAGGCGATACTTCTCGATCTGCTCGACACTTAACTCTGCCTTACCAACCTTCGCTTCGACAAGGGCGCGCCACTCCTTTTTCCCGTTTGTCACGATAATCAGACCATCGGGCCGATCTGTCAGGCTCACCGTAGACTTGGCAAATGATACTTCGGTAAAAGCCGAAAATCTGGTGCGCGCACCGACACGAACTCCAAGGCTCCCCAAAAGCTTCCGATCTGAACTCTTCTACCGCCGTCAGACACGACAGGAAAATCGAAGTCGTCCGTCCCTCTTTGGATGTAGTCGCAAGGACAGGAAAGAGGCGCGCTGACGAGCCTCTGCTGAGATATTCCGGGCGCTCCATCGATTTCTCCCCAATCACTGTCCCGTCATGCAAACACAGGCCCAAGAATTGGAAAACAGCCAATGAGGGTGATATCCGGATTTGAAGTCGTGCGCGAGATTTTTGAAACACTTGAAGATCATTCGCTTCCACATCGGCTGCTCGTTCGTTAGTTTCTCCCCATGCGCCCCCTCCTCGCCCTCCTCCTCCTCGCCGCCTGCGGTCGCCCCCTCTCCGAGGGCGAGACCGCGTTTCTGACCGATTTCCAGGGCCCCACCGCGAACTTCGCCGCCCGCTTCCACGATGGGCTCGCCTCCGCTATGCCGCGCACGATTCAGGCACGCCCCCGCCTGACCTGTCAGCAACGTATCTATCCGCCCCCCGAGGGCCCCACCGTCCGCGTCGGCACCCATGCGATGACGATCTTCAACGACGTCTATTACCTCGACCGGGTCTATCGGAGCGATTTCCTGCCCGATTATCCCGACGCCATCTACCTGCCCGACGCGATGCTGTTCGCGCACGAGATGGTGCACGTCTGGCAATGGAAAAACCGCGCGCGCACCGGCTATCACCCGCTGCGCGCCGCATTCGAGCATCTGGGCTCCGCCGATCCCTACCTGTTCGATCCCGACACGAGCGCCGATTTCATGTCCTTCGGCTATGAGCAGCAGGGGTCCATCGTCGAGGAATACATCTGCTGCCGCGCGCTGGCGCCGGAGGCGGACCGGACGTCGCGCTTGCACGATCTGCTCACCGACGCCTTCGACCTGCCGCCCCTCGACCGCCCGCTGGCGTCCCAGATCTACCTGCCGTGGGACGGCATCGAGCCGGACGGGATCTGCGATGGCCCCGCGTCATGAACGCAGCGCCCGTGTGCCCTACGGGCCACCGCCGAGCGTGACCTCGGTCACCGCCGTCTGGCCGAACATCAGCGTCGCGGTCATCGTGCCCTCGGGTATCATCCAGATCGCGCGACGGTCGGCGGTGTCGCCGACGCTGACGCCGCTGAACTGCGCATCCAGCAGTTTGTCGATGAAACGCTCGCCGATAAGCGGATAGGTCTGCCCCTCCGGCCCGACGAGCCGGAAATCGTAGGTGTGCCAGTAAAACCGCCCGTCGCCGTCGAATTCGTTCGCGGCGAAGGCGAGAATGTCGATCTCCAGATCGGCAAAGATGTAACCCGCGGGCGCGGGGATCGTCGAGGTGAAGGCGCGGCTGTCCCGCCCGTCCTCGAGATCGAGTTGCCCCAGAATCCCGACGTCGGTGACGGTGAATTCCGCAAACATCGCCGCGTCCTGTTCGGCGCTGAGGCTGGGCACCTCGACGGGGCCTTCCCAGCCGGGTTCGCCATCGTCGGCCGGCAGGCGCAGGGTTGCCGTCGTGGTGTCCTCGGGGACGAGGAACACGGAATGATAATAGAGGTCCCGATCCTCTTCGGGGAAATCGCGGGGCCGCGAGGCGGAGGCCGACGCGGCGTTGGCGTGGAACATCCCCCAGTATTCATAGGATCCGAACGACTGGATTTCCGTGCCGTCGGGCAGGATCAGCATGATGTCGGACGAGGATATCGACAGGCGCGACAGGTCCTCGGTCCAGGGCACATCGAAGACCGCGCGCACGTCGAGCAGGACCATGCCGTCGACCGCGATGATCTCTTCGACGCCGCTGGGCCGCCAGTCCCGCTCGGACCAGTTGACGACCGATGCATAGGCATAGGTCTTGAGGCTCGACAGAGTGAGACCTGTGGTGGACTGGGCGGCAAGGGCGGTGGCGGACAGCGCAAATGTAGTGCCGAGAAGAGCCTGTTTCAGCATCGGAATACCTTTCAGAATATTTGGGTCGGAATATTTGGGTCTGAATAGTCCGGTCATAATGATCGGGTCTGAATAGTCGGGTCGCAATGATCGGGTCAAAATGCCCGGACGCCCCGGAAAAAACGCGGGCGTTTCTTTGAATGGCAGGTCGGGTGGCGCGCTGTCAACTGTGGGCGTGCCCACCTCAGGGGACGGTTTGCAGCGTCTGAAGATAGTCTGCCAGCGCGAGAAGACGCGCGGGGACCGGGGTGGCCGCGCCATCCGCGCCTTCGACGATGATGGTGGGGCCCAGATCGCCGCCGCCAAATGCCGGCATGTCGGGGGCGAAATGCGCACCCCGGTCAAAGCCGTCGATCGTGGCATAAACGTAATCGCGGGGGAACGAACCGCCTGCGCGCGCGGACAACTGCGTCAGGTCGGGCGGGTGCTGGCTGAGCGTTGCGGCCAGCGGGCCATCGCCTCGTGCCGCCGGGCCGTGGCAGGCGGCGCAATCGGTCGCGAAGGCAAGTGCGCCGTCGGGCAGTACGATCTCGCCGCCGGTGCGGGCGCTGTCGCCGTCGGGCACGCAGGCCCCAAGGAGAAGTGCGGCGGGAACGAGGACGGCGGGGATGAGACTTTGCATGGGCGAGCACTCCGGATATGGCTGCCCCCTTGTTTCAGCCGATGCGGGCCGCCGCCATGATCTGGATCATGTCAGACCGCAATCGTCCCGCGCCGCGGCCCCGCACTCAGCGCAACGTCAGGCCCGCAACGCTCGCGCGGATGCGGGTGCCGGTGTCGTCGCTGTCGCCCGAGACGGCGAGGCCGACGAGGGCCGTAGGTTCCGATCCGAAGGCCGCGCGAAAGTCGGCCGCCAGGTCGACGTCCTCCGAGAACGCCCCCGTGCCCGCCGGTCGCAGGATCACATTCGCCCCCTGCCCCCGCGCATAGGGCGACGCGAACCGCGCGCCCCGCGCCGCCGAGCCGCCCCAGACGTATTGCAGGATCCGCACGTTCGGATCGCCGTTAAGCTGCCGGATGTCCGCGCCTTCCATCGTTTCGGCCACCGCCTGCGGCAGGAACACGAAATAGATGGATATGTTGCGGTCGTCGCCGCCGCGGCGTGACAGGTCGGTGGCGGGCACGCTCTCGTCGACGCGCCACGACCAGGCGGCTGCCCGCGCCCCCCATTCGGCCCGGGGCGTCCGCGTCCAGGCAAGCGAGACCGCGCCATCGGAGGCGATGCCAAGCTGCGTGCCGAAGGTGTAGTCGTTGGAATTGAACAGTTGCAGACGCTGTTCCTGCCAGCCGGAGGCAAAGCTGACGGGACCGGCACTGGCGGCGGGGGCCGCGAGGGCGGCGATCAGGGGGAGGATGCGGCGCATGAGGTTCCTTTTGCGGGTATGCGATCAGCTAGCGGCAGGGGCGCGGCGGACAACACCGGATCGCGCGTGTCACGCGGTTGTGTCCGGAAGGGACGCACGACCTTTGGGGTTTTTGCTGTGTCGCTGCCACAAATCCCCGGCACAGTGCCAAGCCGTCCGGCGACAGGCACGTCTCAAAGCTGCGTCAGGCGCCCCGCCTCGAGCCGCACCTGCCGGTCCATCCGGCCCGCAAGATCGAGGTTGTGGGTGGCGATCAGCGCCGACAGCCCGGTGCCGCGCACCAGATCGAGCAGCGCCGCGAACACGGTGTCCGAGGTGCCGGGATCGAGATTGCCGGTCGGCTCGTCGGCAAGCAAAAGGCGCGGCTGGTTGGCCAGCGCCCGGCAGAACGCGACCCGCTGTTGTTCGCCCCCCGACAGTTCCGCCGGGCGGTGTGCGGCGCGGTGGTCGACGCCGACCTGCGCGAGAAGGTCGTGCGCGCGCGCCTCGGCCCGCCTGCGGCCCACCGCGTTGGCCAGTTGCGGCAGCACGATGTTTTCCAGGGCCGTGAATTCGGGCAGCAGATGATGGAACTGATAGATGAAACCGACGGCGCTCCGGCGCGTGGCGGTACGCTTGCGGTCGGACAGATCGGTCATGTCGGTGCCACCGATGCCGACGCGGCCCGCATCGGCCCCGTCCAGCAGCCCCGCGATATGCAACAGCGTCGATTTACCGGCACCGGAGGGCGCGACGAGGGCCACGATCTCGCCGGGGGCAACGGTCAGATCGACACCGAGCAGCACCTGCACCTGCCCCGGTTTGCCCTTGTTGTACGACTTGTGGATGCCCGCGAGGCTGAGGCCCCCGGGGCTGGAAACGGCGTCATTCATAGCGCAGCGCCTCGACCGGGTTCATCCGCGCCGCGCGGCGGGCCGGAAAGATCGTGACGATCCACGACAGGCCCAGCGACAGCACCACCGATGAGATCACATCGTCCCATTCCAGTTTCGCGGGCAGCGCATAGATGCCCCGGATCGACGGATCCCAGACACCGCCGCCAGAAACATAATTGACCAGCGAAAAGATCGGGTCGATCCAGATCACGAAAGCACAGCCCAGCACCACGCCAAGCACCGTGCCGAACGTCCCGATCCCCGCCCCGCAGATGAAGAAGATGCGCAGCACCGATCCCTCTGACAGGCCCATCGTGCGCAGGATGCCGATGTCGCGGCCCTTGTTCTTCACCAGCATGATCAGGCCCGAAATGATGTTCATCGACGCCACCAGCACGAGGACCGACATGATGACGAACATCACGTTGTCCTCGACCGTCAGCGCCCGCAGATAGGCGCCCGCATAGTCGCGCCAGGTGCGCACCACGGCGCGGTCGCCCGCCGCCTCGATCACCGGCCAGACCTGGCCGTCGAGGTTTTCGGGGTCCACCACCATCACCTCGATCTCGTCGGCCACACCGTCGCGGTTGAAAAACCGCTGCGCCCGTTCGAGGGGCATGTAGATGCGCGTCAGATCCGTCTGATAGCGCCCGGAGGTGAAGATATACGTCACCTCGAAAACGCCCAGACGCGGCGAGGTGCCCGCGGGCGTGCGCGCGCCGTTGCGGTGGGTCAGGGCGATCCGGTCGCCGACGATCAGGCCAAGCTGGCGCGCCACGCCCGATCCGATGGCCACGCCGCTGGCGAAATTGCCGATGTCGCCCGCACTTTCCTGCGGATTGCCGATCAGCGGGATCGCCGCAAGCTGCATCGGGGGCAATCCCGTAGACGTCGCCGAAGGTATCGTATTCGGTGAACGACGCGAGCACCTGGCCGCGCACCAGAGGCGCCGCGCGGGTGACGCCGGGCACGGAGCGGATCGCGGCGGCCATCGCTTCGTAATCGGGAAACGTGCGTTGCGTGCGGCCGTATTCGTCGACCCTCGGCGCATTGGTGACCGTGATATGGGCGTTGGCGCCGACGATCGTGTCGACGAATTCGGCCCGGAAACCGGACCGCACCGCAAGCGTCACGATCAGGGCGAACACCGCCAGTGTCACCCCGATCAGGCTGATCCACGTCATCACGCTGACCCCGCCTGTCGCGCGTTTGGCACGCAGATACCGCCAGGCGATCATCCATTCGAACCGCGCGAAAGGCGCGGTCGTGCCTGCCTTCGGGGCAGCCTCATGTGCGGGCATCGGGAGGCCTTTCGGCAGTTGAGGTTTTATCGCGGGCTATGGCGCGGCGCGTGCAAGGTCAAGCGGTGCGGTCAATAGTGGTTGCCCGTTGCCTGCCATCTCGCAAGATCCTGCCCCCGCGCCGCCGCCCGGCTGCCAGCGGCCCAGACGAGGCCCCGGCGCAGCATTTCATGGGCCGGACCGCCCGCGATCACATCCGCCTTGTGGCCCAGCGCGTTGTAGTACACCCGGCCAAGGCCCCATTGGCGGGTCCATGCCACCGGCATTTCGACCGGGCCGTTGGGGCTGTGATACCAGGTGACGACGTCGGTTGTGGTCGTCGCCAGAACATCGTTGGCGGGGTCGACGTGCAGGTAGTATTGCTCGGACGTGACGTCGAAATCATCGATCCCCGCGACGAGATCATTGTCCGGCTGCGTGATCTTCATACGGGCTCCAACGTGCCCAGCGAATCGGGCGTTTGATATGGTTCGTCAAGTTTTCAAACTGTTGGGCTTTGGCCTTCCTCGGTAAATAAAGCGTCTGCTTTTGAATGTTTCTAATCCGAGGTATCAGCCGAAAAGCCAGCCGCGCAAACGCAAAGCCAACTTCACTTTGGCCATGCGTATCGACATAGTTTTTATCGACCGACATCTGAGTGCAGCGTCGAAGCACGCCCTTAATCATCGAGGCCACCTCAGAAGAAGAACAGCGCTTGAGCTGAGAGTGAATACAGACAGCATTCTTCTACATGCCAGTAGATCATCACCCCGCGCCCTTTGTAGCGAGCGTGCCACTCGGTCATCAAGATTGGGATCCCTATACCAAACTGCTTAGAGTCAGAGGCGCAGGCAGTCGTGGCCTCACCCCAGATATGGGGCAACCGCACGCGAAAGATAGCATTTGCCACATCGCTAATCGCTAGAGAGGGCTGCTTTCGAGACGAACTTGCGCTGGACATAGCGTAGGTCGGGAGTACTGACCCCATGCTCGCCATGAGAAAATCCGCTTAAGGCCAAGATTGGTGCCCGCTGCGTAGAGACAGAGCAACAGCCGTTTGCGTAGCTCATCGGGGCGAGCGCTTCTCGGTTCCCCGTACTCTTGAAGTGCTCAGTGAAATGAAGCTGCATCTCCGTCTCTTTCAACACATCAAGTAGCGGCACCATTGACCAGCGCCGGGTGATCTCTTCGTTCAATGCCTTCAAATGCTTTGGCTCCGGCTGTTTAGCAACGGGCGTCAGGTGAATCCAACCACCGCGATTATTAAGGATCTTCACCTTTGGATCGTCAGGCAGGCCCTGGTTAAACTCGGTCAGTGCCTGGTCATTTCCGCCTGGAGCCGATCAATAAAAGGGTCTGCCTCTAGCGGTTGCTGAAGGTCTTGGTAGTACTGCTCTCGCTTTGCTTCAAGTTCTCCAGGCAGGTCATCATCTGGATTGCGATAGCGCTGAGCCCCGACGACCCACAGCTCCTTACAGCGCAGCTTCTCGCGCACGGTGCGCAACACACCTAGCTCATAGCTGGCGCGGTCAATCTCGGGTTCACCCTGCTTCCCGGTGACCATCACGGTATCCTGCCACTCAGCACTCAGAATCCCATCCATCGGCACTTCTATCTCGGTTGGGTAGGACTCAGCGCTAGAAAGCTCGGCAGAGGCTTTCAAGCACTCTATAGCCGCCAGCAACGGCTTCAAATTGAGGCTATCAGAACGAAACTCTAGGGCGTTGACAATTAACGGTAGCAGGCGGCGATAGTAGTGAGTATAGGAGCGACGCAATTTGGCGTGGAGCCGTTCTTTGAAGGTTTTGCCGCCCTCACCTAGATGCTCAACGACAGTCTCTAGCTGAGTTTCGTTTGCCACTGGGTAGATTACTTCTTGAACGGTGCCCTCTGGCTGAGCGAGCGCCGCCACTGCAATCTGGTACAGCAGTTGGTCATGATTCTTGTTTTCTTGTGCGGTAGCGACAATCTCCGAAGATGTCCGCCTGCGGCTGCGCTCTCTAGCCGATGCACCAACAGAATGAACAACCCGATGATGCTATCGACGATCTCTCGCGAGCGCTGATAGCAGAACGCCGACAACAGCAGGTAGCGAATCGGGTCTGGGTGTCGCCGAATCTCTGTGAGCGACTCTGTGTCGACTCGCAGCCGATAGCCTTCCACTAGCTGCTCATTCAGCCCTTTGAATAAGTCTGTCGGGAGCGCCAATTTCTCGATTGTTTTCAGCTTTGATAGTTCTGCTGTCAAGCTCTTGAGACCCACGCCCCCGGCCTCCTGCTTCAGCTGATTGAGCGGGATCTCATCGGCATCAGAATCCATGAATCTGACTGCGGCCCGGTCAGATCATCGAAAGCCCGACGACAGCGAGCAGGGCAGCTGCTCGACTATCGAATCGCACAGTTGGCTCTCAAACTGGCGGTGAGCCGAATTGATCAGACGCTCGATTCGCCCATAGGTCGGCGGCTCAATCTTGCGGGCTCTCAACTCTTCATAGAGCAAGGCTTTGAGTCGTCTTTCATCGACTGCCTGCGGCACAATCTTTTCAACCAGCCACTGGCGCAAGCTATCAAACTCAGTTGTCCGCATCCGATGAAAGCCATATAGCTTACGGATCTCAGCTCGGTGACGCTTAATGCCTCGCCCCACCCAGTCGTACTGGCTGTAGTCTTCTTCTTTCGCTGACAGCTGCTCTGCGACAAAAGCACGAACCACTCGAGGTATCTCGTTCTTCTTCTCAGGAAAACGCCCTTTCAACTGAAAGAACTTCAGCAGAAGCGCGAAGCCCAGGCGATTGATACCGCGCTTCTGACAAATCAGTTGCTGCTCTTCCTCATCGATTGTCCAGTGCTCAACCAGCTCATGATTGTCCCACTTTCGTTTCATCCTACGCCTCTAGAATCACGTCTCTAGTGAGCGTAAAACAAGAGCGGACAACATAAGTCAAACTTATGATTTAGCAGGAGTATTGGATTTTTACTTCACGAAAATCGACGCCTGAATCCTATACATATCAATGAATTCAGGCTTATGGCACTTCGTGACAGCTACGCTGTGCGATTCGTTTAGCTGGAAAGTCGATTCATTGTTGAATTGGCGTACAGCTAGCGAGGTTGAACCGAACCTAGAGCAACTTAGAGGTCGGATTAGTACCCAATTGGACTTTACATCCAAAAGGAAGCCTGACTGGTCGAGCATAGACCAAGCACCATCACCCCTGCGGTAGCGACTGAGCATCAATGAAGTGGAATGTAGTTAAACGTACGACCTCGACACTTTGACCCAGTCAACGGCTCTAGGTGAGCTGACAAGGCTAGGAGACGAACCTATGCTCGAACCGTCGTCATGTCAAATGAGGGGAAATTGAATCTGATACCCCTCGTCCAAAACGGACAAGTGCCGCTCAATGAAACTAGCGTATTTCATTGGAGTGCGAAACAGACACCCGGCGGAAAGTAGGAGCCTAAATCAGCAGAGACGCCTGACTTCTAGGAACGAAGTAACTCCTCAAGAACGCTCTTCTATCTTTCCAGTGAAAGGTAGAAGTAACCGACTCACGGCGTATGCGTTTAGGGGAGAAGGATTGTGTAAGAAGAAAGGCCACCGGGAAAGCCGGTGGATAAGCTGACGTACACACTGCTGCCAAGGCGACGATACAACGTCGGAGTAAATTATGACGGAAGTTCGTTCAACAAATATCTGATGACTGGAGAGCAGTGAATTGGCCGAAGGTCGAGCGCACTGTCTTCCGCCTCCAACAGCGTATCTATCGCGCTTCACAACGAGCTAATACCCGCACGGTTAAATCACTCCAACGCTTGCTGAGCACATCCTGGTCAGCGCGAATGCTTGCCGTTCGGCGCGTCACGCAGGAAAACAAAGGGAAGAGTACGGCTGGTGTCGATGGGACAGCCTCTTGAAAGCACCAGAACGAACAGAACTAGCTAAGAATCTGACGCTGGATAAGAAAGCAGACCGGTGCGCCGGGTACTAATTCCTAGCTAGGAAAACAATCAGAGTATCGAAAGCTAGGGATTCCCACCATGCGCGACCGAGCAAAACAGGCATTGGCCAAACTTGCTTTGGAACCGCAGTGGAAGGTGGTTTTTGCCCCAAACTCCTATGGTTTCAGACCAGGACGTTCACCCCAAGATGCACTCGACAGGTTCACCCATGTATTTGGAAAAACCCAAATGGGTTTTAGATGCTGACATCGCGGCCTGCTTCGACAAAATCTCTCATGGCCCGTTAGTTGCCCAGCTCGCTCAAAGTCACCCATCGATTGCACGACAATGCAAAGCATGGCTGAAAGCAGGCGTGGTGGACAACGACCAGATTCAAGCCACGCACGAAGGTGTACCTCAAGGCGGAGTGATCCTCCCTTGTTGGCGAACATCGCTCTGAATGGATTGGAAGCGCTGGTTAAAACGACGATTAAAGGCGCTCATCTGGTGCGCTTCGCTGATGATTTCGTGGTCTTTCATCATGACCGCGAAGCCATCTTCAAAGCCCAGACCTTAATTCGTCAGTGGC
Source organism: uncultured Alphaproteobacteria bacterium (assembly GCA_963761735.1). GTDB lineage: Bacteria > Pseudomonadota > Alphaproteobacteria > Rhodobacterales > Rhodobacteraceae > CAVXHQ01. Next base: position 2,897 of record CAVXHQ010000001.1, on the reverse strand, counting down.
TATCGAGCAAAGGGTTAGAACTCAGGGCTGATAAGACTCGCATTGCCCATACTCTCAATGGCGGTGCTGAGTACCCGACTGGCTTTGATTTTCTCGGTCGTCAGGTGCGGCAGTACCGCACGAGGCGACGAAGCATCAACAAAAGTCAGCGGCCCTACAAGACCCTCATCAAACCCAGTAAAGCCTGAAACGGTTAGTGACCAAACTAGGAGAGATTATAAAACGACATCGCGGCTGCTCACAAGAGGCGCTGATCACTGCGCCTAACCCCATCATTGTGGGATGGGCCAATTATCACCGCTCGAATACGGCTAGCCGTGTCTTTGCCTACCTCGATTCAGTCCTGTACTGGCAACTGAGAAGATGGGCCAGGCGGAGACATCCTAACCAAAGTCGGAAGTGGGTGAGAGCCCGCTACTGGCATACGGTAGGGCGACGTCACTGGGTCTTTGGGGCGAAGCAAGCCGGGGAGGTCACCCTCAAACTAGCGAAGTTCTCTGATACGTCCATCAGAAGGCATGTCAAAGTCAGAGGACACAAAAGCTGGTACGACGGGGATTTGGCGTACTGGGCGGCGCGACGGGGAAAGCATCCGATGGTCTACATTCGAGAGGCTATCCTGCACTCAAGCGCCAGCACGGGCGATGTCCTATTTGTAGACGTGTCTTTGATATACACGATTCCATTGAGAGAGACGATGTTCGGCCAATAGCCAGTGGTGGACGGGACGTGTACGACAATCTGCAACTATTACATCCAGTCTGTCATCACCGAGAAGACGAGCTGGGATAAGCAGGGCTGGTGCCCTGTTCGTCCTTAGCGTGGAGAAACGGCAGGAGAGGCGCTGTGTGAGCCGAAAGACTCAGGCACGGTGCTGAAGGCGGGTGGGTCTCCGTGAGGAGATTCGCCTAGCTAACTGCAGTACCCCTGAATTGAAGTTGAGAATACCCTATGGCCTTCAAACCTTCCCGAAGTTTTCGATTACAGTTATCCGTTAACGGTGTTATCGATAACGAACGCACCAATCCTCGCAACCTGGACAGCATTAAACTCCCTTCTGGTCTGACCATTAGCGGTGACTACACGCAATTTGACCAGGCAAGCGCTGATATCCGGGTAGATGAAGCTCATCGCTTTTCAAGAGGTGTGCGTCCACGGTACCTGCGTTGCCAAAGAAGAAACCAAAGACCCTCAAAGAGTACAAGAAATTGATGATCGCTCTGCAATCCTTGGCGCAGCAGTGCTCGACCAGACGGAATCCGCAGTGGCGGAAGCGGAAGTCACTATCCGCATGTTGTCTCACAAACTGGTACACATCAAGCGTCAGCGGCCAGCGCTCACGCGGCGGACGTTGAGCAAGTCAACGTCGAGTTTGCCAGCTTTGAACATACGTTGTCGGAAAAACTGCGTGATCAGACCAACACTGCTAGCCGTGGTACCAACTACGGAGCCAGCTATCGAGGGGCGATGGCGAACGCCAAAGTTGCCGTTCTAAATTAACGACGCTTGTCAGCGTTGAACCGTTAGCTCACCTATTGTCTACCCACGGTCGGGGGCATAGCCCCCCGAGACTCCCTATGCATCCTCTGTCGATTCATGCGATCACCGCGAGAGTAGCCCGCTATATCTGTTTGGGTGCCGCACCCACGGCGCTGACCCATTCAGCCGTGTTGGTGCCTGTTCTCCGTTGGGCATTTGTCATGGCTGCTGTCGTCGGTATCGGCTGGATTGCCATTATCGCCCTCAGTTATTGGGTATGAATAACCGCGACCCTGGTGGCCTGGTTTGAACATACCGGCGATTTTATCGACGTTGTCGGCCCCACCACTGCCATGGCGATTGCTGTATTCGCCGGTTTGTTACTGGGCGTCCTCCTTCCCCTACCGCTTCTCTAACGACTTTCCCAACAGATACCGCGTTGTTCCAGCAAGAATTGGGCGACTATCAGGGAACCGTCTCATGAATCCAGCCAACTCCTCGGATTACGAACAGACCCTCACACAATGCCTTCAAATCCTTATCCTCGCTGGGCTCTACCCGTGTTGCAGCACCTGTGGACTCAGGCCCCGAAGCGCGGCTTGACCTACTACGGCGGCCTACTTCTGGTGCTGTTGTTATGGATTGCGCCCAAAGCCTTTGAAACAGGAAACCAGCAGACGACCAGTCAGCCACAGCAGCAGACAGAGCAACGAGTGCCGTCCTCAGTCGCTCTACCGTTGGCCATTATTGCCGCTGCTGGTGCGGGCTTTGTGGCCGAGAAGCTCAATGAATACAGCGTTATTCTAGACGCCGAGCAAGAAGCCTTATCAGATCGGGCCATTGAGGTTGAGGCAGCCAATACGTCCGTCAGACGAACCAAGCTGAATGCCGATGTCGCTCACACCCAGCATCAGATTTATGAGGCGTTACCGGTTGCTGTTGGACATGGCACCACGCCCCGCCCCACAACAGCGACAACAAAGCGCTGAGGAAGAGGCGAAAGACCTGGCAGATTCCATTGCAGGGAACCTAAAGGTGAAAGATAAGGAGACCACGACGCAAGGCATTGCTACTGACATCATCCTCTACCCCTTCTCAGGCTCAATATTCTCCAAATAGCGACGCTGTTGGCCATACAGCAAGCGATGGCGTCACGATCGCTATCGGTGATCACAAAGAATATCGATATTACCAAGGCAGCATTCGGGGCAAGCTTCTCTGTGCATCGACTTGAACAAGGAGGATTCTTACTGCGGTCTCCCTATTATTGACCTGGCCGATGATATTGCCCGTGACGACAAAACCTGTTTTCTCATCGGCATTACCGGCTCTGGGAAATCGCAGCTTACCGCTAGAACTATCTGGTTGGCGCATCAATGCAAGCCGTTGACCGACGGAGCGGTCATTACCCACAAATC